>JAOSJM010000005.1 GCA_027494165.1 Acidimicrobiia bacterium
GCGACCCCGTTTGGGCCCAAATATTTCCGGAAAAACGGTTTCCTCGCCACCGCTGGCGAACTTGGGTTAGGTGCGAGATCTCAATGGACTGCCCGAAACCACGCCCCCCCAATTATTCGCATGACTGTTCAGAAATGTTGACTGCAACACTACGCGGAATCACCGAACTGGTCATCGACTGCCACGTCCACCCCCCCGGGCTGTCCCTGGGTTGGGACGTCGTTGCCTCTTCGGTACGGAAACAGGAAATCCACCCAAGTTCCGTCGTGCGATACCTCGGCGAGACGATCGGGGAGCACGGCCGAAGTCCTCCATCGATTCCAAGGTCGCCACGAAGCCTTGCAGGGGTTCATCACCACCTGTCGCTAGTATTGTTGATCGGTCAATTCGCTGCTGAACCTCTCGTTCGCCCCTTGTGTCCCTGGGATCAACGGGAAGAAGGCTGTGCGGAGAGTGTACGCGATTGCCGTAGCCGGCGCTCTGGAGTTGAGTTGTTTGGGAAATCGCTGATTCGCCATACTGCATTGCTCGTCTTGCTGCTGCACTATCGCGGCGGTAAAATACCCTTTGGGACTTTTTTTGTCGTGACTGAACGAGTCCATCACCATCCAAACCTGATCTACTCGCCGGGGACCCAAGTGGTCACCCTCAAGGACGTTCTCGGCAGCACCGGGCGGATTCTGCACCCGCGGGGGCGGTCGGCGTCGTCGTGCGCTCACCGGAGACCAACCAGGGCGGTTACCGCGTTCGTTTCCCCGACGAGGTCGAGGCAACTCTGTCCCACCCGGAGATCGTCTCGCTGGCCAGGTACAAGGAAGGGGGAAATCGGTGACGCCGAAATGGCGGCGAAGCACTGCAACCTGTACGATCGGGTGATCTACCGCTGCGTGGTCGGCTCACGGGCCTACGGCCTGGACGACGCCGAGTCGGACACCGACCGGCGCGGCGTCTACCTGCCGCCCGCCGAACTGCACTGGTCGCTGTACGGTATCCCTGAGCAATTGGAGAACGACGAGACGGAAGAGGTGTACTGGGAACTCAGGAAGTTCCTGATCCTGGCCCTCAAGGCCAATCCCAATGTGCTGGAGTGCCTCTACACGCCGCTGGTGGAAATGGTGACGCCGCTGGGCGAGGAGCTTCTCCAGATGCGGTCGTCGTTCCTCTCCCGGTTGGTCTATCAGACCTACAACGGCTACGTCATGTCGCAGTTCAAGCGGATGCAGGCGCATATCCGCAATCATGGGACCCTCAAATGGAAGCACGTGATGCACTTGGTCCGGCTGTTGATCTCGGGCACGCAGGTCCTGCGCCACGGCTTCGTGCCGATTCGAGTCGACGAGTATCGAGACCAACTCATCGCGATCAAGAAGGGCGAGGTGCCGTGGGAGGACGTCGAGAAGTGGCGTCTCAGCCTGCACAAGGATTTCGAGAAGGCCTTCGAAGAAACCAACTTGCCGGAACGGCCCGATTACGAAAGGGCCAACCGGTTCCTCATCAAGGCGCGGCGAAGTGCCGTTGGGGAGGAACTGCTCCACGAGTTCAGAGGCGAGACGCGAGAAGGCTAATGATTCCCGAGCACCAACTGAAGAAGCACGTCGAGCAGCACCCCTTTCCGCTGCTGTTTACGACGATCAGCGGGGCGCACCTCTATGGGTTCCCATCGCCCGACTCCGACTTCGACCTGCGGGGCGTTCACCTCTTGCCGCTCGAAAAGGTCGTCGGCATGAAGGTGGGACCGGAAACTGTGGAGAAGTCGGGGGTCTACGACGGTCTCGAAATCGACCTGGTGACCCACGACGCTCGGAAGTTTTTCGGCTTGATGCTGAAGAAGAACGGATACGTGCTGGAGCAACTCCTGTCGCCGCTTGTGATCCACACGACCCCGGAACACGAGGAATTGAAGGTCATCGCCGCGGATTGTATCACGCGTCATCACGCCCACCATTACCTCGGCTTTGCGGAGACACAGTGGAAGCTTTTCCAGAAAGAAAACCCGCCGAAGGTCAAGCCTCTGCTTTACGTCTATCGGGTGTTGCTGACCGGGATTCACCTGATGAGAACGGGCGAAGTCGAAGCCAACCTTGTGCGGCTGAACGAGTCGGCAAGACTCCCTACCTGCCGGAACTCATCGAACGAAAGGTCAAAGGGACCGAGAAGGGGCGGCGTGGCGGCCGCCGACTTGACGTTTCATCGGGCGGAGTACGAACGACTGCGTGCCGAGCTTGAACGAGCATGCGAAGAGAGCCGCCTGCCGGACAGGCCTTCCCGGCGGCGAGGCGCTGAATGGTCTGCTGGTGAGACTGGAGACTGCGAGAGCGACAAGCAGCAGAAATGTGACCTTTGGACGGAGTGTTCTGGATGGAAGTCGTACTCTTGATCGGTCTGCAAGCCTCGGGAAAGTCTGCCTTCTTCAAACAGAGATTCTGCGATAGCGATTTCATCCGAGAACTCATTGAGAGAAATGTCCCAGGTAGCTGACGACCGTGGAAATGCAGATCCCCAACCTCTCCCTCGTCGTTCTCATCGGTCCCAGCGGCTCGGGCAAGAGCACGTTTGCACGCACACACTTCCTGCCGACCGAGGTGCTCTCTTCCGACGTGTGCCGGGGAATGGCCTGCGACGACGAAAACGACCAGACCGTGACCAACGAGGCCTTCGAGATACTGCACTTCATCGCCCAGAAGAGGCTGACAACCTTCCAGAAGGAACTCGATTCCCTCGACGGACGGTCCCCGCCCAGCCCTCACGCGCCCCCGCAGGGCGACGGTCGATGAGATTCACCAAGCCGCGTCACGAAATACGAGAGACAGGATTTGAACCTGCACGGTTTCACCACTGGATCCTAAGACTACTTAACGCCGTTGGATCTGGATCGCCTTCGCGTGGGAAATGTGCTGCAAGTTCCTTCCATTGTGTTTGATACAGAAAAAACGAAGTGTGATTTGAATTGTAACCCCAAGTTGGTCTTACGTCGCCAACCCTGTCCCCAGTTTGTCCCCAGGACCGCGAAGGGTAATCTCGACCACCCCCCGAGTGCGAAATTAAGTGCTCAGCCACAGCACGCATCTATCTTGCTGGGATGCGGCCATCACGAGCCACATCTCACCGAATCCCGTTTCTATTTCATGCCGTGGCGTTCTCCTTCCCAGTTCACTTAGTACGACAGCGCTAACTCGCGACTTTCATACAATGGGTTGGGTTGCTGTCGCTGCCGTCACCCCAACATATAGTGGCATTTTGCGACTTGACGCTGTTGTATTACGCCTCGCACCAAAGCGTGGACCTTCGGTTCCGTAGGTCATCGGTTGTCGCGGTGTCCAGGGAAGGGCGAGTTGCCTATGATCTTTCTAAAACAGGAGTTGCGGAAACGAGGCACGTCTCTCGGGCTGGCTGTACTTTCCATATCTTACAGCTTTTCGATGGGTTTGCCAGCGATTCCGTATCGGATTCCGTATCAGGGAATCGCTCACACCAAGTAACGCTCGGCGGTCCGGCCTACGGCGTGAGTCACCTCTGGCGTTGCCGAAGATGACTCACTTGTCCTTTTCCTGATTACGCTCGGGGTTTGCAGTTGGTAAGCTACACGAGCCGCCGGTCCGATCAGGCAGAATAGGTACGGGGCAAGCTATGGTCATGACTTGGGACGAACATTACCAATTGTGGCGTCAGGCTTGCGAAAAGCGCGGGCCAAGTGCTCACCTGCAAATGCAGGAGGCGCGCAAGCGAGTGGCGTTGAACAGTCAGAGGATTGGCGGCATGGCTGGAAGAGGCACTAGCCGACCGACGCAAGAGTTGGTTTGTCGTTGACCTGTTCAAATTCCAGCAGGTGCCAAAGCGGCTGGCTGCCGCCATGCTGCGTGCGGCGGTGTTGATTCAAGATCCGAGCATGAATCGATACTACCTGAAGCCGCTGGTGCGATCATTCGGCATTCAACGAGTTCGCAAGGAAATCTTGCGGTACTTTGAGGAGGGCACCGATGTCGAAAGGCCGGAGCTGCGGACGCGCTTTGCTGGATTGGATATGAGCCACAAAGCGAATGCGACATGCTCCGCGAATTTGTCGTCAACACAGACTTGCAGGTCCGCCGTCACCTGATTTCTTTGCTGAGCCTGAAACCGGAGAGCTACCCTGAGGCGTTTCGCTCCCTGGTGCCTGTTGTCATCCAGATCGCACGTTCGCACCCTGATGAGTACATCCGCCACCGAGTCGAAATCCAGCTTGGAGCGGCCGGACCTTTTATGCCTATTCCTTCGAGAGCGGCCGCTCAGCCCCCAGTGCAACGATCTCCGGATCCCAAACAGGGTGACCGCTGATCTGTGAAAGCAGATCGGCACATCCATGCGTGCATCCTGCCTGCGTGTTGCTCGATCTCGGCAGCTCGCCTCGTCTTCAGGTCGCGTGAAACGGCTGGCAGATCGCGTTCTCTTCACAGAGATCGCCCATCTTCTGATCGCTCTTGACCGCTCTTCTGCAGGTCACGACATTCTTCGGTTCTTTGGTAGCTGACTAGCCCTTCGAAGTCCCCTGTTTGACGGAGCAGGGGGCGAAATCCGAGAACGGCTGGCGTCGCCTTCCGCCGCATCCCTCCGTTCCATTTTTGCTTTGAAAAGCAATCCTGGCGGGCCCCTGGCAAGATTGCTAGTTCAATCTCAGTGACAGTCGCCACTGTGGCGGCTGAGAAGGCAACTTCGCCACAAGGAGCCCAAGATGACTCGACTTCAGCGTACCGAAGCCCTCCGTCCTTTGCACGAGGTCTTTAGTCCTGTGCTTACCGCTCTGGGAAGAGTGGTGAACCAGGTCAGCCTGAAACGTATGGACGACGGGGAACTGTATGAGTTGCAGGTTCTCCTCGAAACGCTGCCCCTGTCGACCGACCAGTTCGGACTGGCATGCGTTCGTCTCCAGAACGCCCAACGGTACCTGGTGTCTGAGGAGCACGGCGCCGCCCGTTGGGAATTGAACACGCTGCGACAGCAATTGCGTTTGCAGTTGGAGGCGGAAGCCGTACCGCGGCCCCGCCGGAAGGCTCCCGGTCAGGGCTGATTGCCCGGCCCGAGTCGTTGCCATAAGATGTGCCGGTATCGCCCTCTTTCCGTATGGGATCGGTCAGGAAGAGTGGGACACTCCTGTACGACGGGCAACGACTTGAGCCGGCGTTAAACCGGAAAGGCCGGCTCACTTGCAGTAGACTGGTAGCCCGAAGGACTCGTCATCTTCTACCTGAACACGGAGCCATCATGCTCGGTGCTATAGCCGGAGACATTATTGGATCCGTTCACGAGGGGGCGGGCACGAAGACGAAAGACTTCCCGCTCTTCATCGAAGAAAGCTGCTTTACGGACGATACGGTGCTGACGGTTGCGGTGGCCGACAAGCTTCTCCACGGCGGCTACTACGTCGACCTGTTTCACGAATATTTCCACGCCTATCCGCACGCGGGCTACGGAGGCAGCTTCATCCGCTGGGCCGGGTACCGGCGGCGAGAGCCCTACAACAGTTGGGGTAACGGCTCGGCCAGGGAACTTCGGCCGCGATCGGGTGCGGACAATGCACGTCACGGGCAGCCATCTCGACGCCAAGTTCTCCAACAGAACGAGCATCGCTGAAGGGATCTATCGTGGCGGCGGAACTGCAATTCTTTCCGGCGGAAGCGGCAAGAGCTACATCCGAGGTGGCACGGGGCACGACACGATCAATCGAAAGGAAGGCATGGCCTGAGGACAACGAACCATGCCCAAGCCACCACTGTGGAGGGGTTGACGGGTGTCAAAATCACCTGAGACATTCGGAGTTTGGACGGCCAATCGGCGCGACCGTGGGAAGTCGCAAGCCGTTTTGTTAACATGTCGAGGAGATCTTGCTGCTCGGTGCGTATCCGAGCGGAGCCTATTTGGGAAATCCCGGCTAAAGGTGGGCGGTAGGACGCTGTGGGATGCCAAGGGAATCCGGGAATGGATACGTCAAGGGTGCCCACGATGCGACGTTGAATAACAGCGACCTTGAGAGCCATACTCCGACTAGTGCAAAACTAGTGAATGCCTATTCGATTAGTCGAAGAAGACGTGAATTGCAGGAAGTGTGATGATTAAAGCCACGCTCACTGACAGCGTTGACCACAATCTTCAAATTATACACTACGACAAGTGGTGTTCATGCGGAGAGGAGTGCCTGCAACGTAACACAAACGGAAATGACTTTTTTGAGACGAACAAACAACTTGTCCGCTTTCAATGTGACGAGGAACAAATATGGTGGGGCGAGTTTACTGTTGGGCGTTTGACCGAAGAGCACCTACTCGACGGCGACGTGACCTCAAGTTCCTGCGATCATTCCTGCGATTCCCACTCGAAGTTATGCAAGCACGTGGAGATCTTTGATACTTGTACACTAGTATTCATATATCTAAATGGTAATATCTATTGGATAGATATCAGTACTAAATTGTGCACCAGTTTTGCTCATATTGAATGCGATGACTATGACCGCGATCCACTTGGCCAGGAACTTCTCGTTGTAGGTCTCGCGGACCTCCGCCCACTCCGGTGCGCTCAGGTAGGAGGCGCTCGGGAAGAAGTACCACGCCCCGGCGGCATGGCGGCCCGGTGGCGCCTGGCTCCGGTCCCACAGGCTGTTGACCCACGTGCCGCCACCGGGTTCGGGGAGTCGGCCCGTGTACGCGTCACGGATGTTGCGGATCGTGTCGTCGGGGCCGTCGAAGCCGACCACGGTGTGGTAGCAGCGGTCGATCTCGGGATCCCATCGGGCCGACCGGTACGCCGGCGCGTCGTACAGGCAGAACATCGGGCTGGCCACCGTGTGGCTGGGCCCGTAGCGGAAGGCGTTCGCCCGGCGCGCCCACGCCGGGCTCAGGTGCTCTTCGCCCACCAGGTCCAGCAGGGTCTGCTTCACGTCCGCGTTGGAGGCCACCAGGCGCTCCGCCCGGAGCTCGCACCCCCGGGCCACCACGCCGACCGCCCGGTCGTCCTCGAGGACGATCCGCTCGACGGCCGTGTTCTCGAGGAGCTCGACCCCCTCGCGGTAGCACGCCTGGGTGAGCACCTTGGCGATGGTGTGGGTGCCGCCGACGGGGAGCTTCCAGTTGCCCGTGGTCCACATCATGAAGGTCAGGAACCCGAAGCCCAGCCCCGAGGTGTCGACGGGCAGACCGAACTCCACCGCGTCCTGGTAGAGGAGGGTGCGCATCTCCGGGCTCTCGAACAGCTCGTCGATGACGACCTTGGCGGTCTTGGCCGCGAAGTCGTTGGTGATGCCGAGGTCGCCGTAGAGACCCTCGAGGGCCCCGGACTGCCCCTCGACGAAGGCCGGGTCGGGAGGGTTGAAGAAGCCCACGGCGAAGAGCTGCTCCATGCGCTGGGACCGGCGCTTGAGCTCGACGTACAGGTCGGCGTCGGACCTCGAGTAGCGGGCGATGCTCGCGTGGGTCCGCTCGAGCAGGTCCGGGCGGTGCAGGATGATCGGGGGCCGGCCGTCGGCGAACGCGATGCCGTGCTGGGCCTCGGGCATCACCGTGCGCAGCCCGAGGTCCTCGAGACCGAAGTCGGCGATGACGGGCATCAGGTCGATGAACGCCATGTAGTTGGCGTGCATGTTGTGACGGAAGCCGGGCAGCACCGGCTCCTCGGTGTTCGCGCCACCACCCTCCTCGTGGCGCCGCTCCACGACCACGGTCGAGAGCCCGGCTCGGGCCAGATAGCACGCGAGGACGAGTCCGTTGTGGCCCGCGCCGACGATGACGGCGTCGTAGGTCCGGGTCTCCACGTGTCCCTCCTGCAAGCCGGTCCGTCGCCGTGGCCGGGCCCGCACGACCGCAAGCTCGGCCCGGCGACATACTAACCGTTCAATATGTCGCTGTCGAGGTGCCGCCAGCCCGCCGTCTCCTGCGCTCAGGTCCGGCGGCCGGTGCCCCGGGCGGCCCCGAACCGCGCGGCCCGGAGGAGCGTCGGGGTCCAGATGTCCTGGTGCTCGCCCCAGGCCTCCACCCCGTCGAAGGACCATCGAGTGAGGCTCATCCAGGCGAACGTGCCCGGGTTGGCCTGGAACGCCAGGTGGTTGACGCAGCGGCCGGCCGCCTCGAGGCTGCGGCCCTCGACGTCCTCGACCACGACCTCGACGCGGACCGGGCGTCCGCGATCGTCCCGCTCGGCCACCCGCCGACGCCCCGACGTGAGCCGGGCGAAGTGCCCGTCCCTGACCAGGTACCCGGCGACCGCGAGGTCCTCGTCCCCCGCGAACATCGACATGGCGTGGAAGGCGTGGCCGGCCGAGGCGGACGCGTAGCAGTAGCCGGCCCGCAAACCGGTCGTGTCGGGCCGGTGGCTCCACGAGCGGTCCCGCATGGCCAGGCAGTCCACGACGAGCTCCTCCCCGTGGAGGCGGAGGGTCCCGGTGACGTGACCGGGCTGGTCGAGGTGGCCGCGCTCGGGGGTGGCAAGCGGGGCGTGGGGCGGGAACAGACCCTCGAAGTGCAGGTCGAGCTCCACCTCGTCGCCGTCGGCGTAGCGCAACCGGTAGCGCCGCAGCGGCTCGAGGCACTCGTACGAGAGGCCGTCCGGCAACGACAGCTCCGTGAGGTCGTGCGAGGGCATGGGCAGGTGCCACAGGCTTCGCGCGTAGGGGACCGCCCAGGGCTCGTCGGCCGTGTCGTCCCAGAGGAAGACCCCGCTCGCGCACACGCCCAGGTTCGGGCGGAAGAAGGGGTAGAGGGCCCCCGACAGCCGCCGCTGCGGGACCCAGAAACTGAACCAGGAGGTCTCCGTCCACCACGGGTCCGCGTCGGGGGGCGGGTGGAAGCGGTCGTCGGCGGCGGAGAGGGCGGGACTCATGACGTCCGGGCGCGGAGCAGGGTCCCCTCGACCAGCCGGCGGAACGCGGCGGTCGTCTCGGCGTGGGCGCTGAGGTCCTCGACGAAGCCGCCGAAGAGCGCGATGCCCGTCGTCGTGGCCATGAGCATGTCGGCGACGGCCGCGTCGGTGACGTCGGGCGCGACCTCCCCACGCTCGCGACCCTCCCGGGCGATCTCCTCGAAGAAGCGGAGGGTCTCGAGGAGCGGCCCGGTGGCCAGGTCCTGGAAGTCCTCGTGGCGACTGATCTCCATCGGGGATGTCGAGACGAACCTGGCCATGGAGCTGTCCTCACGGTGCAGAGCGACGGCCGCGTCGAGGAGCGAGCCGACCTTCTCGACCACGGTCATGTCGTCGCGCAGCGCGGCCCGGAACCGCTGGAGCACGGTGGCCTGGGTCTCGATCGCCACCGCCCGGAACAGGTCCTGCTTGGACTCGAAGTAGTGGTAGATGGCCCCGCTGGTGATGCCCGCGCGGCGGGCGATCACCTGGTTCGACGTCTTGTCGTAGCCGTAGCGACCGAAGCAGTCGCGCGCGGCCCGGATGATCCGCTCGCGTGTCTCGGCGCTCTCCGACGCCGGCGGTCGACCCAGCCGGCGTCGCGCGCCCGCTGACCTCGCCATCAGGACGTCCTCCGACCGCTCGCCTCCGAGGAGGCTACCCTCGCTCCGCCACGCGGGAATGCCCACCCGCGGCACGCACAGGACCTCACCGGGGACCACCCGACCCACCGGGGAGGACGTCCTCGGGGAACACGATGCGCTCGTCGACGATCCGGGCCAGGCGGCTCTGGCGCACGGCGATGCCCCCGGCCAGGTACACGCCGAGGAGCTCCTCGGTGTTGTCGGGCATCCACTCGCAGTAGTTCCAACTCCTCGCCGTCTCCTTCCCCCCCTCGCTGCGCGACGTCGAGACCACCGGACCGAACGTGTGCGCCGGCCAGTCGGCGCAGGTGTCCTGCTCCAGGTGGACCACCTGGTCCCCCACCTCCAGGCGCGTCCGCCACACCGTCCCCCGATCGTCATAGGTCGTCTCGGTCACCCCCACCCGATGCGCCTCGCTACGGCCCCCCACGATCAGGTGCGACGCCGCGAACCCCGTCTCCCCCGCCCCTTCCACACGAACCCCCGTCCAGCTCCCCGTCCACGTACTCCACCAGCCACATCGACCACTGCTTCTCCAACCTCCGGATCAACGGGAGCTGGAAGTACAGGCGACCCGGGTGGCTGTAGCTCCAGTCCAGGAAGCAGAACCCCTCCACCGGGTCCCCGTCCACCTCACCGGTCGCCCGGCCGATCTGGCTCCGGTGCTGGATCGGATGCTCGATCCCCTCCTGCTCGGGAACCCAGAACGTGCACGCCGACCCCCACCTGCTCCACGTGCAGGCGGAACCGGCCCCCGCGTCCGACCAGTCGAACCAGCCCTCCGCCACGTCCATCCGCACGTGCTCCCCCACGAAGTGCACCGCCCCCGCCGACTCCGAGTACTCGTAGGCCTCGACCTGGTCGATGGGCAGCTCGGGGTAGAGCTCGGGAGAGAACTCCGACAGGCTCCCGCGGCTCAGGTCCATGAACATGTAGGTGTGGGCCATGCCGACCGCCAGCTCGTCGAAGCCGCGCATCCCGTGGTAGCGGCGGCCCGACGCGCCGGTGAGCACCGCCCCCGGCCACATCCCCGCCAGCACGTAGTCCTCCCGCGGGGAGTACCCCCGGCGGTACTCGTCCAGGGTCGGCTCCTCCAACCACACGTCGTAGCGGATCATCGGTTCTCCCCGGGCTCGGGCCCGGCGGCCACCCGCCGCCGGGCGCGTTTACGGACGTGCTGCCGGTCGGCTCCCCTCACGGGTCATCGGCGCTCCCCGGTGAAGGCCTCGACCACGAAGGGCATCTCGCGATCGAGGTGGCGGGCGAGGTAGGCGCGCAGGACGCCGAGGGCCAGGCCCCTCGGGTCGTCGCCGCCCGGCCGGGCCCCACCCGTGTGGAGCGCCCGCAGGGTCCGGTCGACGACCGCGCGCAGGGCGCTCGCCTCCCCGTCGAGGCCCGCGAGGGTGGGATGCTCGCCGGGCTCCCGCCAGGTCCGGGTGAGCACCGTGTCGATCTCTCCGACGATCTCGGCGCCCTCGGCCTCCCGCAGGAGGTCCGCGACCTCGGCGAGGGAGCCACGGAGGTCGTGGAGCTCCTCGGCCAGCACGGGACCTTCGCGCTCGAGCCGCACGAGCACGTGCCGCAGGAGGTTCGAGACCGTCAGCGCCAGGCTCCGGGCGTACGGCTCGGCCACCGCGGGAAGGACCTCCTCGTCGAGGGTCTGGATGGCGCTGCGGAGCACCTCGTCGGCCCGGGGGCGCATCTCACCCTGCTCCTGACGCAGCCACCAGCGCCGACGGCGACGTGACGATGCCCGTCCCCACCGCCAGGACGTACTGGGCCCAGGAGAAGACCTCGGTCGAGACCCACGCCAGGCGGGCCGACCGGTCGTGCCCACGAACCAGCGGTACCGCGGCGTGGTGCGAGAGCACCGCGGTCTCGAAGGCGGTGAGCAGCTGGTAGAAGGCGATCCGCTCGTGGGTGACCGGGACGCCTCCGACCTCCTCGTAGAAGGCGAGGGCCTCGTCCAGGCCCCAGCCCTCGACCCCGGCCCACGGGACGTCCACGGTGGGGACCAGACCCGGCACGAGGTCTTGGAGGTGGGCGAAGTCGGACGCCGGATCGCCCAGGCTCGCGAGCTCCCAGTCGCTCATCGCGACGATCCGGCCGTCGCTGAACACCTCTTCACCGAGACCGTTCGTGCCCTTGAGCAGCGCCACGCACGGGGCGTCACGCGGGACGTGCTCGCGGAGCCAGTGGACCGCCTCGGTGAGGACGGGGAGGGGCTCGACCCGCAGCCGCTCGAGGGTCCGCTCGAGGCGGTCGATCGCGGCGAGCGCGCACGCCTCCGGACTCGCGGGGACCTCCATGATCTCCCCGAACCCCAGGGCGTCCCAGTCGAGCGAGTGCACCCTGGCGAGCGCCCGGAGGTGCTCCTTGGACACCGCGACCCGCAGCTCGTCGAAGCGGGGGTCGGGGTCGGTGAGCCCGGGGATCTCCCAGCTCCCGTCGACCTCGTCGCGGACGTAGAGCTCGCGCCCTCCCGGGAGCGCCTCGGGATCGTCCTCGTACCACCGGACGGGTGCGATCGGCACCCCGGTCCCGGCCAGACGCCGGTAGACCTCGTACTCGAAGCGCAGCGTCGTGGGGCAGACGCTCCCCGAGGAGAGGTCGCGGCGGATCACGAGCCGCTCCTCCCTCTCGCCCTCTCGGGTGAGGGCCCGGACGAACCAGGTCTCGCGCGACACGCCGCGGGGGAACCGGACCAGGTCGGCCACGACGACCTCCCCGTCGTCGGGCAGTCGCCTCGCCAGGTAGGTCGCCAGGACTTCCCGGTCGAGCGCTGGCACCATCTCCCCCGCCTACTCGAAGCCATAGGGCGCGTAGGGGCCCTCGACGAACATCTCGACGTGCCCGAGCCCCTCGGTGACGGTCCCGTCCGGTCCGGTGGTCCGGACGCGGACCAGGTGCTCAGTCCCGTTCACGCCCTGGAGGACGAACCCGCCGAGGTCGTAGTCGAACGGTTGGCTCGACACGTCGAGCTCGTCGTACTCCAGGTACACGCCGGGACCGTGGTAGGTCTGGATCGAGCCGCCGTCGTTCCAGGTGCCCTGGTGGTAGCCGATCTCGAGGGGGAACCACGGTGGGTCGGCGAGCTCGAGCTGCTGCACCCACTCGCGCCCGTGCTCGTCGGCGAGGCGGACGGTCCCCCCGGCGAGGGCACGGGTCCCCGGGAGGAACGCCAGCTCGTGACTCCCCGAGACGAGGCGGACCCGCGTGCCGAAGCCGTGGTCGATCCCACCCTCGAAGGGGGTGCCGAACATGTCGTTCATCACCACCTGCTCGCCGTCCTCGTTCTCGTGGAGCTGGTAGAAGCCGCTGCGGGTCGGGTCGGCGAACACGGTCCACAACCTCAGGGCCCGCCGCGCCGCGGGGGGATCGGCGGGCGGCAGCCACCGCTGGTGGCCCCCGAACGGCGGCCGCTCGCTGTAGAGGCCCCAGGAGTGGTCGCGGGCGCCGTACCAGCGGGGCGGGCCGCCCACGTCGAACCGCCGGCCTTCGAGCTCGATCCACCCCCGGGCGGTCCCGGCCTGGACGTAGCGGGTCTGGTCCGTGGTCCGCCGCCCGCGGGTGAGGGAGAGGTGATGGGCCTCCTCGTGGGCGTCGGCGAGGCCCAGCCAGTGCAGATCGAAGCGCAGGGCCGAGTCGTTCTCCCCCAGCGCGACGTGGACGTCGTGGAACGGCTCGACGAACTCGTAGCGGAGGGGGCCGATGGCCGTGTCGCAGTCGGGTCGCCACACCCGGCTGAGCCGGACCGTGTACTGCCGCCCGTCGAGGCAGACCGCCGCGTAGCCTCCGAGGACGTCGGAGTTGGGGCTCACCCGCATCCCCGTGAAGAGGAAGCAGCGCGCCTCGGCGCTGAAGACGCCGAAGTAGTAGCCGTCGTCCCAGTTGTAGTCGGTGACCGGGATCTCGCTGAACGGGTACGGCGACTGGTGGACCGGGTACTCGTCGTAGCGGGTGAGCACGGCGCCTCCTAGGTGCCGACGGGGTCCACCCGCTTGGCCAGGTAGGGCGCGACGGCGGGCCACAGCGCGCCCGTACGGCCGGCGTGCCGGACGAAGAAGGCGGCGAGCTCGGCGTCGCGTTCGGGACCGGCCTCCGCCACGACGGCGTCGAGCTGGGCCAGTCCGGCCGTGACGCTGTCGGGTCGGTGCCCCAGGACCGTCGCCAGGTCGTCCCGCCCCGCCTCCTCGACGGCCGGGCCGAGGACGTCGTCGGCCTGGAGGTGGTTGAGCATCACCGCCATGCCCATGGCCCGCCGCGCGGCCGCGGGATCCCCGGCCACGGCCGGGAGGATCGCGGTCGTGAGGTCCCCCATGAGGAGCTCGAGGACCTCCGACCGGTCGCGATCGGGGGTCGGCGTGGGGTCGGGGTCGGTCACGTCCTGACGCGGCGCGCCCACCAGGTCGGCGAGGACCTCGGCCAGCCACTTCTGCACCGCCACGACGAGGAAGAGGTAGGTGATCCCGGGCATGGTGTGCTCGGTCCGGCCGTCGAGACCGGCGAGAGACGCGACGAGCCATCGCGTCAGCACGACGGGCTGGTAGTAGCGGATTCGCCCGGGGTCGAGGGGGGCACCGACCAGCTCGGCGTAGCGGCGGAGGCGTGCGTCGACGTCGCCGAACCGCCCCTCGAAGAGGAGGTTGGCCCGCAGCGCGAAGAAGGCGAGGTCGTCCATCGGGTCACCGAGGTGGGCCAGCTCCCAGTCGAGGAGCGCGCTCACCCGTCCGTCCCGGTGCAGGAAGTTCCCGGGACCCACGTCGCCCCAGCACAGCACCGTCCGGTCGATCGAGAGGGGGACGTTGCGGCGCGCCCAGCCCAGCGCGAAGCGCACGATCGGGGCCGGGCGGCGCACGCGCTGCTCGAAGACGCGCTCCCAGAGGTCGAGGTCGCCGAGCACCGCGTCCCGCGGCGTCGGGGACCGGGGGAAGCCAGGCAGGTCGAGGGCCGCGGGGTCGACGCGGTGCAGCACCGCCAGCTCCTCGACGAAGCTCGCCGCCACGCGATCCCGCTCGTCGACGTCGGCGATGGCGTCGAAGTCGTCGGAGCCCTCGACCCGCTCGGTGAGCATGGCCTGCCCGTCCGGGGAGAGCGCGACCAGCCGGGGAACGGCGACCCCGGTGCCGGCCAGGGCCCGGTACACGGTCGCCTCGCGCTCGAGCGTGAGCTCGGTCCCCGTGAACGGCCCGTCGCCCGAGTCCCGTCGCAGGACCAGACCCAGCCGCTCCCCGCCCGGACGCTCGACGTCGAGGAGCCAGGTGGCCCGGGAGCCACCCTGGGCGGTCCGCTGCAGGCCGGCGACGGTGCCCCCGGAGACCTCCTCCACCCAGTCGCGATCCGCCTGGTCCATCCCGCCCTCCGTCCCGGGGTCCCCGCGGCCGCAGCGGCCTGCGGTCGACTGGCATATTAACGGTTCAATATGCTTCGGGGAAGCGACCCGGGCCGTGGTGACCCGGGTGGGAGGAGTGGGCCGTGCTCAGCCACCTCGACGAGACCCTGCGCCACCAGGTGGCGGCCACGTTCTGCGAGGTGGGCCCCAGCGACCACCGCTTCTTCGACCGCCTGTGGTTCTGCGCCTACCACCCCGAGGGCGACGTGGCGCTCATCACCGGGATGGGCTGCTACACGAACATGAACGTCCTCGACGGCTTCGCGGCCGTCTCGCACCGGGGGCGCCAGCACAACCTCCGCCTCTCCCGCTGCCTGCGGCCCCGGATCGACGACCTGGCGGTGGGCCCCCTGCGGGTCGAGGTCCTCGAGCCGCTCCGGGCCCTTCGGCTCGTCCTCGACGGCGACGCGCCGGGAGGCACCGCCTTCGACCTGCACTGGGAGGGGGCGCTGCCCCCCACCGAGGAAGCCCACCACCTCGACGTGCTCGACGGGCGGCGGGTCTCGGACTACCGGCGCTTCGACCAGGTCGGGGCCGTCCGGGGGACCCTGCGCGTCGAGGGGGAGACCTTCGACGCCGCCGGGTGGTTCGGGGCCCGCGACCACTCGTGGGGCGTGCGGCGCGGCGTCGGTGGGTTCGAGCCCTTCACGGGGTCGCTTCCCCCCGAGGCGGCCGGCTACCTGTTCCTCTGGCTCGCCTTCACCACCGACGAGGTCGGCGGGCAGCTCCAGCTGCACGAAGACGGCGAGGGTCGCCGACGGATGCTCGACGGCGCGCTCACCCGGCTCGACCGGCCCGGCGAGCCGGTGCGGGTCGTGGACGTCGCGCACGAGCTCGACTTCGTCCCCGGGACGCGCGCCTACCGTCACGCTCGCCTCCGGATCGACACCGAGGACGGCGGCTCCCACGTCCTCGAGGCCGAGCCGCTCGTGACCGCCTGGGCCTACCTGGGTACCGGCTACGACGGCGGCTTCGACGACGGCCGGGGTCTCGGCGCGTTCCGGGGCGACCTCGTCGTCGAGCACGACGTCTACGACGTCAGCCACCCCGAGGACGTCGGGCTCCCCGACGGGCGGGTCGTGCGGCCGGTGCACCGCGAGCAGCCGGTCCGCCTCACCTTCGACGGCCGTCCGGGCCTCGGTCACCTCCCGGTGATCAACGTCGGGCGGATCCGCCGCTACGGCCTCGGCGAGGGCTGATGGACCCCGGCGCCGTCTGCCGCTACCTCACCGAGCGCCTCGGCGCCGGCCCCGTCCTCGTCACGTCGCTGCACCAGACGTTCCCGGGACAGTCGCAGGAGACGTGGCTCGTCGATGCGACCGTCGACGGCGAGCCCCGTGGGTTCGTGCTGCGCGGCAACCCACCCGGGGGCGGGATCGTGCCGTTCCCCCTACGACGCGAGTGGGAGGTCTACCGGCGCCTCACGGGGAGCCCGGTGCCGGTGGCCACGCCGTTGTGGTTCGACGAGGGAGCGTGCGGGCTCTTCGGCGGTCGTCCGTTCTTCGTGCGCGATCTCGTGCCGGGAAGCACCCACGTCCCCGGGCTCCAGGACGATCCCGCGCTCCGCCGAGCGGTGGCGCACGAGCACGCCCGGGCCCTCGCGGCCGTGCACACCCTCGACTGGGAGGCCCTCGGGCTCGGCGAGGTGCTCGACCCGCCGACGGGGCCCGCCGACGCCGCCCGCCACGAGGTCGAGACGTGGTGGCGGATCTTCGACGAGGTCCGCCCCGGACCCATGCCCGTGGTCACCGAGGCCCTGTACTGGCTGCACGACCAGCTCCCGAGGGCGGCTCCCTGCGTCGCCCTGTTGAAGGGCAACAACGGGCTCGGCGAGGAGATCTGGCGCGACGGGCGCATCGTGGCCCTCAGCGACTGGGAGCTGGCGTCGCTGGGGGACCCCGCCCAGGACTGGGCCTTCTCGCAGGGGATGTTGGCCCTGGCCGACGCCGAGGAGACGCTGCGGTTCTACGAGTCGGTGGCGGGGTTCACGCTCGTCCGCGAGAACCTCGCCTTCTACCGGGTGTGGACGGTCGTCAAGGCGTTGTGCTGCGTGACGGCAGGCCTCCGGGGGTTCCTCGACGGGCGCGACCCGCGGGTTGCCCTGCCGGCGATGGGCTTCGGTGGCGTGAAGGTGATGGAGTCGCTGCTGGCCACGATGGTGACGATGGACCTGGCGGCCGCGGCCGAGCTGGTCGCCGCCCTCGAGGGGTCCCGCCTCTCGGAACCGGCGGCCGGCGGCGAGGGCCGGGGCTGATCCCGGCCAGGACCCGGGAGGGAACCCATGGATCCGACGGCACGCCAGCTTCTCGAGGCGATCCGACGGGCGCTTGACGAGAAGGTGGAGCCGGCCGTCGAAGACCGTTGGGCGCGCAGCTCCCTGCGGAGCATCCGCGTGCTGCTCGACCACCTCGCCCAGCGGGTGGAGCTCGAAGGGAGCGTGCTCCACGACGACGTCGCCGATCTGCGGGTCGTCCTCCCCGACCTCGCCGACCTCGTGGTCGGAGCGCACGCCGAGCCGTGGCCGGCGTGGCGCGCCGACCTGGAGCACGCCCTCGACCACCCCTGGCGGGAATCGGGGGCGTACCCGACGGTCGCGTCGCTGGCCGCCGAGCGCGAGGCCCTGCGGGACTTGGCCGACCGTGCCCTGCGGGCCCTCCACGGCGCCGACGTCGACCCGGCCGTCCGGGCCGAGGGGCTCGACCGCCTCGGCACCTACCTGCGCCGCCAGCTCGCCCGCGAGCAGCCCATGTTCCTCCCCGCCTTCCTGGCCCCGAGCTTCTGAGCCCCGCCCGGGGACCGGGATGGGAGGCGGGAGCCGGTACACTGCCGCCGAGCGCCTCCGGCGAGGTCGAGCGCCCGTAGCTCAGCTGGACAGAGCGGCTGCCTTCTAAGCAGCGGGTCGGGGGTTCGAGTCCTCCCGGGCGCGCGGGGCCGCACCGTGGTGTCCCACCCTGGTGCCGGCCCGTGTGGTGACCGTAGCTCAGGTGGTTAGAGCGTCAGGTTGTGGTCCTGAAAGTCGGGGGTTCGAGTCCCCTCGGTCACCCGGATCGGCGGCGCAGGCGGACGGCCTGCGCCGCCGTCGCGTCCGGACCGGGCCGTGACCAGGCCATCGCCCGACCCGGCCTCACCGGGCCAGGAGGTCCAGGATCCGGCCCAGGGCGGCGTCGCGGTCCACGCCGACGACCAGGGCGTGCTCGGGCGCGTCGGGTCGCTCGACCAGACGGCCGTCGGGGAGGACGGCCAGCCGGCGGGGCTCGACCGTCACGACCGGCTCACCGGCCAGGGCCAGGAGGGCGAGGGGATCGTGCAGGCAGAGCTGCGCCTCGTCGGCCGGGACGCCCGCGCCGCGCTGGGCCGAGGTCCAGGCGTCGACGGCCGGCGCCAGGACCGGAGCGGCTCCCACCAGCACCTCCTGCTCGCCGGCCGTGAGCCGGAGCGCCACCGTCACGTCGAGCGGCACCACCCGTGCCCCGGGGCATCGCGCCAGCACGGTCGCCGCGGCCGCCGGGTCGGTCCCCAGGTTGTGCTCGACGGCCCGCACGGCCCCGCGGTGGCGGACGGGCCGGAGCACCCCGCCCATGAGCGCGAGCCGGGGCGGCAACCCGCCGACCTCCAGCAGGGACGCGACGTTCGTGAGGGGACCGATGGCGAGCAGGGCGTCGGGGCGGGCGGTGTCCAGCCCCTCCCGCAGCGCGTGGACGTCCCCGCCGGCCACGACGGGGACGTCGACGAGCTCCCGTGCGACCTCGGCCCGGCGCGCCGCGTCGGAACCGACGGTGCTCACTCCCCCGAGCACGACCTCGGGGTGGGCGGCCGCGACGAGCAGGGCTACGGCGTCGTCGGGGTCGGTACCGACGTCGGTGTCGACCCAGAGGCGCACCGCTCAGCCGGCCCGCTTCCCGAGCACGGCCCGCAGGGCCCCCTCGATCTCCGGCTCGGCGAAGCGGAAGCCGCTCGCCTCGATCCGGGTGGGGAGCACGCGCTGCCCGGCCAGCGAGAGCGTCTCGACCAGCTCCGGGCCGTAGACGAGCTTGAGCGGGAAGAGGGGCGTGGGGATGAGCGTGGGCCGCCCGAGAACCCGGCCGAGCGCCTCGACGAACTCGCGGTTGGTGACCGGGTTCGGGGTCGTGAGGTTCACGGGGCCGGCGACGTCGGACCGTTCGAGCAGGTGGAGGACGGCCGCGACCTCGTCGTCGATCGTGATCCAGCTCATGTACTGGCGGCCCGACCCCAGGCGCCCGCCGAGCCCGAGCTTGAACGGCAGGAGGAGCCGGCCCAGCAGCCCCCCGCGGGCCGAGAGGACCACGCCGGAGCGGGTGTGCACGACGCGAATCCCCGCGGCGGCGGCGGGCGACGCGGCGTCCTCCCACCTCCGGCAGAGGTCGGCGAGGAAGTCGTCTCCCGGCTCGCTGCCCTCGGTGACGACGTCGTCGCCCCGGTCCCCGTAGATGCCGACGGCCGAGGCCGACACCATCACCGCGGGCGTCGGGTCCAGGGTGGCCAGGGTCCGGGCGAGGAGGCCGGTGGAGAGGGTGCGGCTCTCCACGAGGACGCGCTTTCGCTCCTCGTTCCAGCGCTTGTCGCCCAGACCCGCGCCGGCCAGGTTCACGACGGCGTCCACACCCTCGAGGGCAGCCGGGTCGAGGACGCCCCGGGCCGGCTCCCAGGGCACGCCACCGTCGACCTCCGACGAGTCGGGCCGGACCAGGCGCCGTACCCGATGGCCGGCGCGCTCCAGCGCGGGGACGAGCGCGGAGCCGATGAGCCCGGTGGATCCGCTGACGAGCACGTCCATGAGGCCCTCCCGCTCGTTGTTCGGTGCGGCGGCGCCCTCCGGACGACGCTGGGCGGGTGGCGTGCGCCACCGGATAGCATGAGGCTTCACGCGCCCCTAGCTCAACTGGCTAGAGCAGCGGACTCTTAATCCGCGGGTTCAGGGTTCGAGTCCCTGGGGGCGTACCGGCGTGACCAGCAGAAACGCCGTGAGAGAGGCCCCCGGGACGACCGTCTCGGGGGCCTCTTGCAAACGGATTGCAAACGAACGGGTCAGCGGGCGGCGTCGAGGACCGTCTCGAGAGCGGCGGCGGCCCGGTCGGCCTGATGGTCCATGACGTGCTGGTAGGCGCTCATGGTGAACGCCGGGCTGGCGTGGCCGAGCACCGCGGATGCGACCCCGGGATGCACCCCGCCTTCGAGGAGCGCCGTCGCGTAGGCGTGGCGCAGGTCGTGGAGGCGAACCCCGGCGAGGCCGGCCTTGCGGGCGATGCGGACGAACGCATGACCGTAGGTGCCGGGGTCGACAGGCTGGCCGTCGCCCCGTTCGACGATCAGGTCGAGATCCGTCCAGTCCTCCCCCGCAGGCGAGGCGACGCCGGGCCTGGGCGGTCCGGTGGGCGCGCAGGGCATCGACGACGAAGCCGGGGACGGCGACCTCACGTCGGGCTCTCGGGGTCTTCGGTTCGGTGAACCGTGACTCGCCGTCGATGCGCTGCAGCGATCGGGTGATGCGCAGCCGGGCCCGGTCGGGGTCGAAGTCGGCCCAGCGCAGCCCGAGGATCTCGCCGCGCCGTGCCCCGGTCGTTGCCGACAGCAGCACCGGGATCGCCCACTCGTCGTCGACCTTCGCGGCGTCGATCAGGACGAGGATCTGCGCCGCGTCAGGGACCTTCAACTCGGGCCGTTCGATCCGGGGACGCTTGACGGCCCGGACCGGGTTCGCGGGGATGAGTCCCCATGCGACCGCCTGGTTCAGCGCGGCGCCGAGACAGGCCCGAAGCTGCACGATCGTCGCCGGCTTCCGTCCGGCCTCACGGGCCGCGTCGAAGCACGCCTGGACATGCGCGGGACGGAGCGCGGTGAGCTGCAAGGTCCCGATCGTCGACCGGACGTAGCCATCGAGCAACTGCCGGTACCGGGCGAGCGTCCGGGGTCGCACCCGGGCCCCGTGATGGTCCAACCAGCGGTCCAGGTAGGCGGTGAGGGTGATCTGTTCGGGGAACGGGTCGCCGCCGGTGTCGAGGCCCCGCAGGTAGACCCGCAGGGCCTCCTCCGCCGCCTTCCGCGTCCGGTAGCCGGACTGCCAGCGTTGCCGCCGTTCCGGATGCACCGGTCCGAGCGGACCGCCGCAGCCGCACCGCTCGACGGGGCCCGCCCGGTCGACGAACCGGCGCTTGGCGCACTCCTGGCACCGCTGGCAGGGCTGGGGGCGACATCAGTCACGAACGCCCAGGAGCGGCCCCGCCGGCGCACATGGCCGATCACGACTCCTCCTCGGCGGCGTCGCGGAGCGTCTGTGCGGTGTCGGTGATCTTCTGGTCGAAGCCGACCGGGGTGTTGGCCTCGAAGCCCTTGCAGAGCGCCTCCAGACGCTCGACAGCGGCCCACAGGGCATCGGAGCCGCACAGGCACCGGAGCGTCTCGGCGATGCCGTCCTGCTGTCCCGTGGGGGCCTCTGTGGCGGCCCGGCCGGCCAGTTCCTCGACCGCGAGCACGACCTCATGGGCACGGCCGATCGCGTCGGTGATCTTCGGCTCTAGGGCCTCCAGCCCGGCGAGCGCCTCGACAGCCTTGGCGTGGAGCTCGTCGACCTCGGCCCGGTCGATCGGGATGGTCTGCATGGTCCTGCCTCCTCCTCGGGGGGAACTCCCGTCTTGGTCACCGGCCTTCGGGCGGCAGCTCGAACGGGATAGCGCAGATACGGACGACTTGATCGATGGGAAGCGCGGTCTCCTCGGCGAGCAACTCCTCGAACGGCCGCCCATGAAGCCGGGAGACGTCGTTCAGGTTCTGTGCCCCTGGCGTGCTGTGGATCAGTCGAACGGCCGCGTCGTGGAGCATCGCTTCAGCCGTCCAGTCGTCGTGTTCGTGCATGGTCCTGCCTCCTCCTCGGGGGAACGTCTACGATTGTAGACCTCTCGGGCCGGGTCCGTCTACAATCGTCGTCGTACGGGTAGGCTCCGCTCTCGATGGGAAGGAGGATCGACGTGGACCAGCTCGTCGGTAGCCATGAGATCGCGCAGCGTCTCGGTCTCTCCCATCCTCAGAGCGTCCACCTGTGGCGCCGCCGGTACCCCGACTTCCCCGAACCGGTCGCGAAGCTCACTCAGGGGTTCGTGTGGGACTGGCGGGACGTTCAGCGGTGGGCCCGCAAGACCTCACGGCTCGACTGATCCCGAACCGGCATCAGAACTTGCCTCCGGGCCGGTACTCGGTGGTGGGATCGTAGGTGGGGGCAGGGGGTGCGATCATCCGGGTCGGACGACGGCCGGGGGTCCAACGGTTGGTGCGGACCGGCCGGTAGGCGCGTGTCGCGGTGGTCACCACGACGATGCTGTCCCCCATGCCGATTGTGTCGTGGAAGCCGGGGGTGAGGTCCTGTTCGCCTTCGAGACTGTCGGTGATACCGAGGTCGTCGATGAGGTCGATCTCGTTCCAGGTGCTGATCCCCGGGTCGGTGATGCCGACATCGTCGGTGATGATGCGTTCGTGGGCGACCGACCCGATGGTGTAGGTGACGACGAGCTCGGCGGCAGAGGCGGGAGCTTGGTCGTAGGTGTAGGCGTGGATGGCGTCGTCGGCGACGCCGGTGCCGCGGTTGCGGTGCGCGATGACAACGGCGTGGCCGGAGGCCCATCCGGCCCGGTTGACGATCTCCTGGATGATCGTGGCGATGTTCGGTGAGGTGCGCCGGTCGAAGGTGGCCCATCCGGTGGGGTCCCAGTTGACCGTCGCGGTGGTGAGGGGACGGGAGGTGTAGTCGGAGAGGCTGGTCGGCGCCGCGGGGTCGTCCTGGGCGAAGGCGCGGAGTTCGGTGAACGGGGTGCCGACTTGCTTGGCGACGGGTCGGTAGTAGGCGCTGACGATGGTGGCGCCTTGGGGGATGGTGAGCCCGTCGAAGCGGGCCCAGGTCTGCCAGTCGCCGACGTTCGCGCTGTCGCGGCCGGTGAGCATGACGGTTTCGGTCGCGGTGTAGTAGCCGGCAGTGTCGATGTAGCCGTCGTCGGGTGAGCTGGCGACGGTGATGGTCTGCTCGTCGGAGGTAGAGAGCGGCAACGCCGTGTCGGTCTCGACGGCTTGGCCGACCGGGATGGTCTTCCTGGCCGTGATCGGCTGCGCCGTGTCGGTCTCTACGGCCTGGCCGACCGCGATGGTCTGGGGAGATCCCGTCCCGTCGTCAACCGCGATCTCGTCGAGGTTGAACTGCTCGCTACCGGCCGACGGGCTGATGTCGACCTTGAGCGTGTAGCTCGCGGCGGTCCCGGGGGATGTGACAGCACCCTCGTACAGCCCGTAGCTGCCGTTGTTGCAGTTGCCCTGGTCGATGACATCAGAGGAGATCCACGCGCCACCCGACGTGTACCACTCGACGGTGAAGGTGACCCATCGGCTGACGCCGTTACCGCGGACCGGCAACGAGAAGTCGTACTCCGTCGACGCGTCGCAGTCCTGACGGTCCGCGTACGGCACCGCGAAGGTGAACGGTGACGAGTCGTCGGAGACGACCCGTAGCGACTTGCTGCCCGTCCGGGCGTACTCGGCCTCGTTCGAGAGCGTGCATGAACCCCAGGTGTTCGACCATGCCGCGGATGCTCCCTCGTTGTCCGCGTAGACAGCATCGAGGATGTTCGCCATCAGTCGGGCGACGACGGATTGAAGCTCATCACAGCGCCCTGATCTGGGTGCGGATGAGACCGGCACGGCTGATCTCGGCGGCGGCACCACGGCCGATCTCGCGGCCGAGCGTGCGGGCCTGCCCGGCGGTCATCCCTTCGGGCACGTTGACGGTGATGGGGCCGATGTTGACGTCGCCGTAGGTGTCACCGACGTTCGGGATCGGTGGGGTGACGGTCGGGGTTGTCGCGGCGGTCGCGACGACCCGGCCGATACTGTCGTCGACCATCGTCGAGGACCGGTCGATCCCGGATGCGAGACCAGCCATCCAGTCTTCACCCAACCCGGCGAACAGCAGCGACGGGCTACGAGACCGCGACGCCCGTCGCGCTTCCAGGTAGGCCGCATCGACGGTCGCGGAGACGGTCGCCAGGAGTCCTTCCAACGCCAACGCCATCCCGGCCGAGATGCCTTCGGTGAACGTCCGGCCCACATCCCGGCCCCTAGCCGATGCCTGTTCGTCGACCGCCCGGTTCTCGGCCAGAACCTGCGCGGCCAACCCCAACCCGTAGGTCGTCGCCGCATCCAAGTTCAGGTTGTACGCGTACGCCTGGGTTGCGGCCCGGGCAAGGTCACCTTCGGCGCCGATCAGCCCCGGCGTCGCAACCTCACGGATGTAGACCTCCGCGGCGGTGAGCGTCTCCCGGGTCGCCGCGGCCTGCTCCTCGAACTGGGCCCGAACCTCCGGGGTCGCCGCGACCAGTTCCTTCGCGAGTGTCCCGCCGATCACCGGGCCTTTCTCCAGGGCGATCCGTGCCGCTTCGGTGTACCCCTGGTCCAACAACACCCCGACGTTGAACACGTAGGTTTGGATCGTGTCCTGCTGCTCCTGCAGGTTCGCGATGATGGTGAGCGGATCGGTGGCTTCCTCGATCCCTCCAACGCATCCGCGACCGACGGCAACTGCGATGCTGCCGTCGAGGCGAACTCGTCGATCGCCTGACCGATCGTCTCCGCGAACGACTCCACGTTGCCGATCTCGGTTCCCAACGCCGCCGCCGCGAGCGTGTAATCGTCCGTTGCGACTTCACCGGCGACGATCGCCCGGGCCAACTCATCCCAAGTCGTTGCCTGTCCTCGCAGCGACTCGGACAGCACCGGTGTCTGCGCCCCGAGCGCCCCCTGGTGTTCCAGGACCGCTTCGAGCGCCACGACGTACCCGCCGGTCTCCGATGTGGCACCCGCAACCGCGACGGCTTCGTCACGGGCCGCCGCGGTGATCTCCCCCGCAGGACAAGCTGATCCAACTGTTCGCGGGCCACATCCTCGAGCGCGGCCTGTTCCTTCTCGAAGGATCGGATGAGGTCCCGGTTGCCGCCGGTCAGCTCGTAACCGGCCTTCGTCAGGCGGCCCTGCACCTCGCCGGCTTCGATCGCTTCACGGGTGAAGTCCCGCAAGCCTTCCTCGCCGTCACGCAACTGGCGGCCCAACTCCTCGTAGCTGGTGCCCAGCCGGGCCAGATCGTCGATCTGATGGCGGGACTCGAACCGCGACTCGGTCTCCAGATAGGCGCTCAGGGCACCGTCCGCGTCGGTCAACGCGGCGGCGACCTCCCCGGCGCCTTCCGCGGCGCCGAACAGCGCCTCACCGAGCCGTTCCGCCCGCTGTTCCGCATCCGACGCGCCGAACCCGAACAGATCGAGGGCCTTCGTGGCGAGGCTGAACGGGTTCGTCCACTCCAACACCACCGCAGTGACGTCCGCCAGCACACCGATCAGCGGGGTCAGCACCTCCAACAGCCTGGCGAGCAGACTGATCAGCGGGCCGACCACTTCGGCGGCCGCACCGAACCCCTCGATCACCGTGGTGAGCAGCGGCGCGAGCGCCACCACCACCCCACCGACCGCCTCCGCCAACTCCCCCAACGGCGCGCCGAGCGGCTCGATCGCGTCGGCGAGACCGACGAAGCCGGGGGTGAGACTGTCGAGCACCGTCGCCGAGAGCGACGCGAGGGGTCCCCGACCGTCTCGAGGATCGGCAGCAACGAGTCGGCGGTGATGGTCACGAACGACTTCATCACCGGCAGCAACTCGTCGCCGAGCCGTTCCTGCACGTCGCCGAACAAGCCGGCGAGAGTCCGCTGCGCGTTCGCGAGGCTGTCGCTCGTCCGGGCGAAGTCGCCTTGCGCGGGGACGGTCTGTTCCAGGATGAGAGCCCAGCGGGCCTGCACCTTCGCGGCTTCGGACACCGCGCCGGACGCGTCGGTCAGTCCGAGCTCGAACGCTTTGGCTTCGACCTGCGCCGCGTTGAAGTTCACCCCCAACCGGCGGAGCGGTTCGATCTCGCCGACCAACCCGGACCGGAGCCGTTCCAGCACCTCGGTGGGGTCGACGTCGTTGAAGCTCCCGAGGTCCGCGGCGAGCTGCAGGACATCCTCGGAGAGCGCCGCGGCTTCGCCCTGGGGTAGTTCGAGGGCGACGAACAGGTTCCCGAACGTCCCTGCGGCTTCGAGGGCGGCACGGGAGGAGAGACCAAGGTTGACCGCCGCGTCTTGCGCGAACAGTTCGACGGCCTGACCGGAGTCGCCGAAGACCTGCTGCACCTTGTTCGCGGCTTCTTCGGCGGCGGACGCCGCTTCGATCGCGTCGCGGCCGAAGTCGACGATCGCGGCGCCGCCAAGCGCGACACCCGCACCCTTGACGATCCCCCAGGTTCCCCAGCCCCCGCCAACGCCCCGGCACCCGCCGCGGCGCCCCCAACCCGTCGCTCAACTCGCCGGTCGCCTGAACCGCCCGGTCCAACCCGGACGTGTCCGCGGTGACCGTCACATGGGTGTTCGCGGCTTGGACCGCGGCGTCGATCGAACCGGTGACCTGGCCGGCTTCACCGGTGACCTCCACTCCGGTATCCGCCGCGTCAACCGCGGCGTCGACCGCACCGGTGACCTGCGCGGCTTCGCCGGTCACCTCCACCGCGGTGTCGGCCGCGTCGACCGCGGCGTCGATGCTGCCGGTGACCTCCGAAGCTTCCGCGGTCGCTTCGACCGCGGTGTCGGCGGTTTGTACCGCCGCGTCGATCGCGGAGGTGACCTGGCGGGCGTCGACATCCCGGACGACGACGCCGGAGAGGGCTTCCAGGGCGCGGGACAGCCCGGTCTTGAACGCGGAGGCGACCTGTTCGAGCGCGCGGTCGAGCCGATCGACGGCGGACAGCGCCGGCCGTAGATCGAGCTCGAGGTCTTCGCGGATACTCACCGCGCTACCCCTCTCGGGTCAGGAGCCGATCCCGCCGCACACGTTCACGTCCGCCGGCAGTTGCGCGATGCCGCTCACACAGACGGCGGTGCGGACCCTGAGCGACTCGACACCGACGAACGCGACGTTCTCGAACGTCTCCGCGAACGTCTCGAAGTCGTTCGTCGTGTTCAACGTCGAGTCGCGGACCACACCGAGATCGAGCGTCCCACCATCCAGGAACAACCAGGACCCTTCCGGGAACAGGTACCAGACGACCTCCTGGGGGAAGTCCAGGCCGGCCCCGTCGACCGGCTGCGCACCGAACGTCCCGCCCGCCTCGACATCCAACGTCTCGGTGAGCGTCACGTTGCCGTGCGCTCGGAGCCATGACGTGATCTCGGCGCGGGTCGCCGCGAGCGTCCCGTCACCCGGCGCCTGCCACGCCACGTCGACATGGCCGGCTTCGATCGCCCACCGGGGCAGCAGCATCCGCAGCGGCTGCTCGGACGGGATGCGGTGCCGGTCGCGCATCCCGGCGGCGAGGACCGCGACCTCGCCGACCAACGACCGCAGGAACCCCATGCCCGCGGGCGCCGCCGCGTTGTTCACCGGCGTGGACCCGGCCGCGATGCCGGTGAGCAGGGTCGCCTCGGCGGTCCGGGCATGCGCCGCGCCGGTCAACTCGAGCCAGGTCTGGACCTGCTCGGGGTAGAAGCGGCCGGCCATGTTCCCGAACCGCAACCGCTGCACGATCGCGGAGACCAGCACCTCGGTCTCGGTACCGCAGGACACGGTCTGGACGGTCTTCGTCGGGCCGGCCTCGTCCTCCGCCTCGGTGACCACGGTGATCGCGGCGCCCACCTGGTTCGCCAGCACGTCGGACAGCACCGGGGGCGGCACGTACCTGATCCCCCCGTGGTCGGCCTGGAAGCCCACCAGGGCGTCACGGACCGGCCGTGCCTGCGACGACACCTGCTCCAACGCGTAGCGGGCCGCGATCGGCGCGCACACACCACCTGAGGCGACGATCGCCTCCGGCGACGTGATCTCCCCGATCCGGCGGCTCGTCTCGGTCGGGTCCTGACCGAGCCGCCGCTCCTCCGGAAAGACGCTATGGATCGTCGCGAACGACCGCCGCCCCGACCACGGCGACCCCTGCATCGACCGGAGCTGCTCGACGAACTCCTGGGCGAGACCGGACCGGTCGACCTCCCGACCCGACGCGGTGACGATCCTCGCCCCGGCCGAGGGTCGGGGTGCGTGACGGGCCGGACGGCGCGCCTGGAGCTGCGCGAGCGACGAACGCCCCGGAGGACTGGACGAGAGACCCTCCGGGGCGCCGCCACCGTCCCCGCCGCCATTGTGCACAGCCTCGGATTGACCGGCAGGCGGGGGAGATCCGGGACATGATCGACGAGACCATCTCGGCGAGGTCCGGCCGGCCGGCACGCTCCGCCCGGACCGCCTCGACCGCATCCGCGACCGCCTCCAGGACCGCGACCCGCTCGGGGTCCTGCGACTCCTCGAACGCGGCGGTCTGCGCCTCCCCCCACCTCGACCAGACGCGCTTCGAGCCCGTCGAGCTCGCCGTCAGGAAGATCGGCGAGCCCTTCGAGGGCCGAGAACGTCTCGGCCTCCAGCAGACCGAACCGGCGAAGCAGAGCGAGCATCTCGGGATTCACAGGACCCTCCAGGGGCGCGGCAGGCTCGGATGATCCCTGATCGGGTCGATACGCCTGCGGCCACCGGGCCACCCTGGTCGGGCCCCTCCGGTCCGCCGTGCCGGTCACCCTGGTCGGGGCCGGCGGCTACTTGTCGCGCGTACGAAGCCCGCGCGCTGGCATCTCGTCGTGCAGTCTACCCGCGGGCACTGACCGCGATGGTGGACCGACGCCGGTACCGCGGCCCACCCGCCAGCATCGCCCCCTCACAGTCCGCACGGCCGCACCGCCCACACGACCGATCCACCTCCACGATCCCCTCCTCGGCGAGACGACCAAGGTGGTACCGGACCGTCCGCCGGCGAACCCCCGACCGCCGCCACACCTCATCGACCGTCCGCCAGTCGTCGAGCACCGCGAGCACCGCGTCCACGTAACCGGCCATCACCCCTCCCGGCCGAAGCACGCGAGTGAACACCGGGCCGGCCTGCACCCCGGGAAACACCGCACCAACGCCTCGACCGCCATGTCCGCCGACGCGGCCAACTCCGGCCCCGGACACACCCCTCATCCGCCGTCGTATCGAGCCAGAGGGATGCCGGGTCGCGAGGGTCCGCCCGCACCGGCACCCCCGACTCGTCGAGCCGCACCACCGCGATCCCGAGCGCCAACAGGCACCGGGCGTACAGGCCGTCCACGCCGCCCAACCACCGCTCGACGATGCACCACTCGCCAGGATCGTCCCGGGCCGCGACCCCGAGCGCCCGGGCCTCGTCGAGCACCGCCCGCAACGCCGGGAACTCGACCAGCAACGACTCGACCGTGGTCATGACCCCGGCCTGCCATCCGGATCACCGACCGGGAGGCCGAACCACTCCGCGGCGTCGAGCGCCGCCAACTCGGCGATCCAGCGGTACTCGTCCGGGCTCATGCCGGCCCACTCGCAGATCTCCTCGATGCCGTCGATCCCCCACGGCTCGTCCATCAGCTCACCCCTTCGTCGATGCCGGGTCGTCGCCCGGCGATCCGTCCGTACACGTCCCTGGAGTAGGCCCGTGGGAGTGCCCGGCGCGGCGGGGACAGCACCACCGCGCGCTCCGGCACCGGCACCGGTTCGTCCTCGACGATCTCCGCGTCCTCGACGATCTCGTCGGGCTCGACGACCTCGACCGGCACGACCTCGACCGCCGGCACCGCCGGCTCCCCATACCGGTCGGCCCGCACCCGCTCGTAACGCTGCTCCAACGCAGCCCGGGGACGCTCCACCGGCTCGGGACCCGGCTCAGGCTCGGGCTCGACTGCCCGGGCTGCACGCCGGGCCGACAGTTCGTCCTCGACTGCCGGGTCGGGCTTCTCCCCGCGGACCCGCGCGAGATGCCGGCGGACGAGTGACGGGCCGAGCTGGCGCTGCTCCGCGGTGAGGTCGAGATCCGGGTCGCCGAACACCCCGCCGAACACCTCGGCGATCAAGGCACCCTGGGCCTGGGCGACCCGGGGAGCACGAATCGCGGCCTCCTCGGCGTCCGCCTGGAGCTTCGACAGCTTGTCGATCAAGATGCCGAGGACGACCGCAAGGTTCCGGGCCTCCGTGCCCCGTCCCTCGTCGAGCGCCCGAGTCAGCTCCCCGAGGGCCTGGCGGGCCGAAGCGCCGATCTCCTCAGGCAGGATCGGTACCTCAGGCGTCGCCTCCGGCTCGACAGCACCCGGGCCGGTGTCCGGGACCGGCACGGGCGTCTCCGGGCCGGCCGCCCGGGCACGGGCCCGCCATGACCGGATCGTCGCCGCCCCGATCCCCAACTTCCGGCCGGCGTCCGCCGCGCCGATCCGGGCGGCCAGCTCGACCGCCGCCCGCTTCTCTGACGCGCTGTACCGCGGTCGACGTCGTGGCCGAGCACTCACCGACCGTGACCTCCCGTGGCGTGACGTGGCATCACGCCCGGCCCGCCACGATCCCGCCACGCCCCCCGCCACGCCCCGGGCGTTTGCAGGCCGTTACCGGCATGGCCTCTGACCTGCGACGATGCGGCCCCGGGCGGATTCGGAATCCGGAGGTCCCCCCGGGCCCGGCTCGAGGACCTGGAAGGATTTTCCAGCCCGGCACCTACACGGACGCGCCCGGCAGGTCCCCGATGCTGGCGTCCGCGAGCGTTACGGTCGCGGTGGTGAGCATGCCTGCCGAGGTGCTGGAGGAAGACCTGCCAGAGCTGGCGCTGCTCGGATGGCGTCCGAGATGGCAGGTGCAGGCCGCATGTCGTGGTCGTGATCGTCGGCTGTGGTTCCCTGACCGTGGCGACTCGGGGAGCGAGGCCAAGCAGGTCTGTCGGACGTGTCCGGTGAGGCTGGAGTGCCTCCGGTACGCCATGACGTTCCCGCCGCAGACTCTGGATGGGATCTGGGGTGGTGCGGGTGGTGGGACTCGTCGTCGTGCCGGCCGTCTCCGACTCACGGCTGAGCAGGTGATCGCCGAGGATGAGGCCCGGCATCACGACGCCTCCTCGGCCCGGTAGAGCCGGGAGCGCCAGACCCGGAGCGGGCTGGAGTGCCGTCGCCGTGAGGGGGCGTACCGGTCGGTCGACTCGATGAGCCCGCGTCGTGCCGCGCGTTGGAGGACGGCGCCGAGCGCCCGGAGGTCGTACCCGTCGTGCTGCCCGGCCCGTTCGAGCTCGTCGCGCACGTCGTCGACGGTGAGGCGCTCATGCCGACGTGCGACCCGTTCGACCGCCGCGTGAGCATCGGCCAAGAACTCGTCGGGGACGCGCCGAGCCGACCGCTCGATCACGTCGGTGGTCTCATCCGGCGACGGGTCGGCGAGGCCGGGGAGTCGGCTGGCCCGGTCGGCATCCCGCTCGGCACGCCACTCAGCGAGCCACGCCCGCGTATCGTCGAGGCGCCGGCTCACCGGAGACTCTCCGACGCCCAGGTGATCCCGACGGACTGGAGCTGCTGCTCGATTGTGGCCGCGCCTCGCGACGTCGCGAGAGACGCGATCTGGAGGGCGACGCCGGTGAGCCGCCGGGCCAGGTGACGGGTGTCGACCTCGTCGAGGATCGCGTCGACGGATGCCTCATCCATCCACAAGTAGGCGGTCATCAACGCGATGACGTCGCGAGGCTCAGAGCGTCGACTCATGTGGACAGCTCCGTCCTCCCGAATCGCACCCCGACGGCCCGCGGTGGTGGATCACGCCGCCAGGAGCCGTCTCGGGCCGCGGTGACGACGAGGCCGAGACCATGTGCTCGCGCTTCGACGGCCCGGTGGAGCGCGGCCGCGATGGACGCGGTGGAGATCCCCTCCGCGTTGAGCCGCTCGATGCACTGTTCGACCGCGGTCGCGTCGCCGAAGTAGTCCACGGCCTTCGACAGGGTGTTGTCATCGATGAGGGGCCGCGCGCGCGTTGGTTCTGTTGCTTTTGGTTCGGGCCGCACTGGTGCGGACTCACCTAGCCGCACGGGTGCGGACTCACCGGGCTCATGAGTCGGCACGGGTGCGGACTCACCGGGCTCATGACTCCGCACCGGTGCGGAGTCACTCTCGTCGGTGACCAGCAGCCGGTACCGGTTCGCGAGGCGGCGGCCACGACGTACCCGCTCGATCATGCCGGCCGTCTCGAGGTCGCGGAGCGCCCGGTCGATCGAGTCGGTCGAGCAGCGCGCCCCCTGGGCGAGCCGCTCCCGGGATGGCCAGCAGATCCCGTCCCGATCCGCGTACGTGGCGAGGAGGCCGTAGACCCGGATCGCCCGGTCGGAGACGTCGCCGGCGAGAAGCGACGCCGGGATCTGCGCGTACCGGCGCGGGCCCGCCGACCGGATCGGCTCACGCTGTCGGCTACCGTTGGGGGCGACTGGGATGGTCGTGGTCTGGGCGCCCTTCGGGGCGCTCAGCCGCGTCATGGCGTCCTCCCGGCGAGAAGCTCGGCGAGCGCCCCGAGAGGGACGAGATGCTTCCGGCCGATCACGATGGTCGGGATCTGCCCCCGGTTCGCGGCGGCGTAGGCGGCGCTCCGGCCGATCCCGAGGATCTGGCCCGCCTCCACGATGGTGATGGTCGAGCGACCGGTGTACGGGCGTAGCGCCTCACCGATGATGTCGGCCGCAGGCGTGGACACGGCTCCTCCTGACCGGCCACCACGCGGCGGCCGTGACTAGGGGTACCGGTCCTACGCGTCACCCGTTGCTGTCGATCTTACACGGTCGTAATTCTTGGCGCTACGATTCCCTCATGTCCTGGCCCACGATCCGGCAGATTGTCGCCGCCACCAACCTCATCACCATCGGCGGCGGCCTGGTCCTCGCGTCGGTCCTGTGCGAGTCGGAGGGGTGCCGGGACGTCGCTCGGTCGCTCGCCACGACATCGATGCTCGACGGCCCCGAGATCCCGACGCTCCACGTCGTCCCGATCGCCGGCTCGACCGCGGTGGCCACCGGGGACACGATCATGGGCGGCATGGCCGGCGGGTACCCGCTCCCCCTCGCCTGACCGTCGATCGCCCCCCGTTGATGGAACGTTCCTTCGTCGTTCCATCGGCCGTTCCTTCGTCGTTCCTACGTACCCCTTCCCGGGCCCCGACGTGTAACGCCCTGCAAACGCCCGCCGTTACACGGCCTGCACAGGAGGCACCAGAGTCCGTATCGTCCCGGGCCGTTTCGGTAGGTCAGAGGCCAGATCGGCCGTCTACCAGCATGTTCGCCGAGGGCCTATGGGGGACTCTTAATCCGCGGGTTCAGGGTTCGAGTCCCTGGGGGCGTACCCCTGACGGGCCGGCCGGACACCCCGCGCCGGCCCGTCCTCGCGCCGAATGGTCGACGGTCGCCGGGGCCCGGCCGGTGTCACGCGGGGGCGGCGACCGCGAGCCCGAGACCGGTGGCGGCGTCCTGCATCCGCTCGTCGTACGTGACCAGGACGCCGAGGCGCGCCCGGACGGCGAGCGCCGTGGCGAGGTGGACCGCGTCGAGCGTGCGGAGCCACGGTGGCTCGAGGCCACCGGCCGCCACGAGGATGTCGTCGGTCACCGCGACGACGACGAGGCGGTCGAGAGCCTCGTGCACCCGGGGTACGGCGAGCGGCTGGGAACGGCGGACCGCCCGGAGCGCCTCGCGCGCGTGAGCGCCGAGGCAACCCGGACCGGGTAGCGGCGGAGCATGCGCCGCAGCGCCGCGGACTCCGGCTCGCGCACGACGAGCTTCACGAAGGCCGACGTGTCGACGTAGGCGGTGTCGGCCACCCGTCAGCGCTCGTGGGCTCGCATCTCCGCGAGCACGGCCGACGGCGGCGGCCGGTCCCGCGCCGGCTCCATCGGAGCCGGAAGCGCGGCAAGATCGCCGGAGGGCTCGGTGGCGGCCCCCGTCTCGACGAGGCGTGCGATCGGATCCGCGGGCTCACGAATGGGCACGAGCAGCGCCACCGCCCGTCCACGGTCGGTGACCTCGAGGGCCTCGCCGCGCTGGACACGGCGCAGGACCGCGCTCGCGTGCTGCTTCAGCTCACGGATCCCGACCCGCTCCATGTGCTACATCGTAGCACTTCGAGCCGAGGACGCTCGCACGGCTCACCGAGAAGAGTCCACCGGCGCTCGTCGGATGGGCTGTCGGGACCACAGACCGCCATCGCCGTCACGTACGACGAGACCATCGGCCAGGAGCCGGGCCGGGATCCGCCGGATGCCGCCGGGATGCAGCCCGGTCGCCCGGGCGATCTCGCCGACCGTGACCGGACCCTCGGTACCCCGCGACCAGTCAGTAGACCGCCAGCCGGCCGGACCATCGTTACCGGTCGTGCGCGGGGTCGGTGAGCGTGCCGCGGACGGGGCGCGCGTCCGTGGACAGACCGGCACACCCGGACGGGGCGCGCGTCCGTGGACAGACCGGCACACCCGCACGGGGCGCGCCAGGCGCGCGGGCCCGGGCCGTGCTGGACGACCGGGCACGTCGAGAACCAGGATTGACGAGCTCGAGGAACCGAACGCGGGAGGACCGAGATGTCCCCGTCGATCATCGAGTGGTTCGAGGAGCAGGTGGCGAGTCGCCCCGACGCACCCGCGCTGACGTCGGAAGGCCAGCGCTGGACGTACCGCGAGCTCCATCGCGACCTCGAGCGGGTCGCGGCGTCGTTCCGGGACCTCGGGATCCGCAAGGGCGACACGATCGCCATCTACTGCAAGAACCATCCGACGACCATCGTCAACTACCTCGCGGCCGCCCGGATCGGGGCGGTGCCGAGCGCGATCAACTTCATGTTCAAGCAGGCCGAGCTGAGCTGGGTGGTCGGGCAGCTCGCCGCCAAGGTCGTCGTGACCGACCAGGAGCACCTCGAGGTCGCGAAGGCCTCGGTCGACGCGGTCGGCCTCGACGTCCCCGTCTTCCTCGTCGACGGCGAGGCCGAGGGGACCCGCCCGTGGAGCGACCTGCTCCGGGGTGAGGGCGATCCCGGGCCGCGGCCGGGCCGCGACGACGACTTCGAGATCCTCTACACGTCCGGCACGACGGGCAACCCGAAGGGCGCGGTGTTCGACAACGCGTCGATGCTCTACCAGCTCCAGTCGTGGCGCGACTACTGCCGGCTGGTACCCGAGGAGACCTGGTACGTCACGACGCCGCTCTTCCACACCGCCGGCATGCGCTACGGGGCACTCGTCGCGCTCCTCACCGGCGCCCATGTGGTCCTGCCCGACGGCTTCCACCCGGCCACGTTCTGGAAGGAGATCGTCGAGAACGAGGTGACGTTCTTCGTGATCGTCGAGACGATCGGCATCATCCTGCTCCAGATGCCCGAGTCCGACGAGGAGCGCCGGCACCGCGTGCCGCGCATCCTCACGGCCGGTCACCGTGAGCTCCTCAAGCAGCTCGAGGAGCGCTTCGGGTTCGTGACGATCCAGGCGTACGGCATGACCGAGATCGGGATCGTGCTCGCCACGGACCCGTTCGGAGACACCCACGTCGAACAACGAAGGCGCGATTGGAACCCGGGCTGGAACTACGTCGGCTTCCCGATGGCGCCGCGCACCGAGATCCGGATCGTCGACGACGACGGCGACGACGTCCCCGACGGGCAGCTCGGCGAGATCGCGGTCCGGTCGCCGGGAACGATGAAGGACTACCTGGGGACCCCAGAGGGTGGACGCCCGATCATCGACGGGTGGCTGCGAACCGGGGACCTCGGGGCGCGTGCACCCGACGGCGCGTTCTACTTCGCCGACCGCGCGAAGGACATGATCCGGCGGAGCGGCGAGAACATCGCCTCCAAGCAGATCGAGGAGGCGATCGAGGACCACTCGGGGATCGTCGACGTGGCGGTGTACCCGGTACCGGACCCGGTTCGCGTGCAGGAGGTCAAGGCGCTCTGCGTGCGGGCGCCGGACTCGAACGTGACGGCCGACGAGATCTGGGCCTGGTGCGCCGAGCGGCTGGCCGAGTTCAAGGTCCCGCGCTACGTCGAGTTCCGCGACCAGATCCCGAAGAACCCGGTGGGCCGCTTCCTCAAGGCGACGCTGCGCGAGGAGCCGATAGCCGGCCAGGGCGAGACCTACGACCGCATGACGGGCGAGCGCGTCGAGCCGGCGCGCTCATGACCGGCGGCGCACCGGTCGAACGCGCCCAGACCGTCGGGCGGCAGGCGATCGACGTCGCGAGGTCACTCCTCAAGACCGCGCTCTCCTACTCCCCGTGGGTGCCGACACGAGGACCGCATCGGGCCGACGAGATCGACGCCGCGTTCCTCTCGAGGGTGTTCCGCGAGCGGGCTCCGGGCGCCGTCGCCGAGGCGGCCGAGGACGTGGGCGGGCACGCGGGCACGACGAACCGGCGCCGGATCGAGGTGACGTGGAACGCGAGTGGTCGCGACGCGGGGCTCCCGGAGATGCTCTTCGTCAAGAGCACGCCACTGTCCGCGAAGAACCGCACCATGGTCGGCGCCCTCGACATGGCGGTCCACGAGGTCGACTTCTACCGGACCGCGCGAGCGGACCTCGGGGAGATCGCACCGACGTGCTACTTCGCCTCGGCCGACCCGGGCGCCCGTTTCACGCTCGTGCTCCAGAACCTCGGCGACGGGTTCGAGCACCCCCCGTTCCGTGGCGAGCGTGGCGTCCGGCACGCCCGCGGGATGATGCACACGCTGGCCGAGCTGCACGCCACCTTCTGGGAGAGCCCGCGCTTCCGGAACGACCTGAGGTGGGCGAAGGTCCAGACCCGACGCTCCGGGCTCGCCTACCTCGCGTACACACAGCGGCGAGCCCGGGTGAAGATCCTGCGGTCGCAGGAGTACGAGCTGCCACCGGCGGCCCGCCGGCTCGGCGAGATCCTCAACGGACGGCAGAGGGAGATCTACAAGCTGTTCGAGCAGGGGCCCCTGACGCTCCTCCACGGCGACTGCCACGTCGGCAACAGCTACGCGCACGCCGACGGACGCGCCGCGCTGCTCGACTGGCAGGTCGCCTTTCGCGGCCCGCACATTCGCGAGCTCTCGTACTTCATCTGCTCCGCCCTCGCACCCGAGCTGCGGCGCGAGCACGAGGAGCCGCTCGTCCGCCTCTACCTCGACGCGCTGCGCGACCGCGGCGTCGAGCCGCCGAACTTCGACCAGGCCTGGGAGCGGTATCGCTTCTTCCTCCTCGAGGCGTGGGACGCGAACGTCATCACGGTCCTCTGGCCGGGCCTGCAGAAGCAGCACCACATCGAGCGGACGCTCGGGTACGCGAACGCGGCGGTGGCCGACCACGCCACCGACGAGGTCGTGGCCCGCGCGTTGAACCGCGGCTGCATCTGAGGCCTCCGGCCCGACGACGAAGCGGCTCGCCCAGCCCCTCGGAGCCCGAGCACGCGTTCGGCGAGGATGCTCATCACGACCTCCGTGGTGCCGGCGGCGATGGTCGTGCTCGGAGGAAGGCCTGGGTCACCTCCTCACGAAGGCCGACGTGGGCGGTGTCGGCCACCTGTGAGCGCTCGTGGGCTCGCACTTCACGGAGGTCGCCGGCCGGGCCGCCGGCGGGAATAGAGTGGCCTCTATCCCTCCCGAAGGAGACGCGATGACCGGCCTGCCTGCCCCGCCGCCGCTCGGCACCGCCATGCTGCCGCCGGGCACCTTCGAGGACCGGGTCGTGCTGATCACCGGAGGTGGCACCGGCATCGGCAAGGCCATCGCCGTCGAGTTCGCCCGCCTCGGCGCGACGGTGGCCGTCGTCAGCCGCCGGCCCGAGCACCTGCAGGCCGGCGTCGAGGCCGTCGAGGCCGCCGGCGGCCGGGCCGTCGTCGCCCGCTGCGACGTGCGCGAGCCCGACTCCGTCGGCGAGGCCTTCGACGCGGTCGAGGAGGCCGCAGGGCCCGTCGACGCGCTCGTGAACAACGCCGCCGGGAACTTCCCCGGCCTGGCCGAGGAGCTGAGCCCCAGGGCCTGGCGGGCCGTGACCCAGATCGTGCTGGACGGCACGTTCTTCTGCTCGACCGAGCTGGCCCGTCGCTCGATCCCGGCCGGACGGCCCGGCGCGATCGTGAACATCGGCGCGACGTACTCCTGGACCGGCGGTCCGGGGACGAGCCACTCCGCCGCGGCGAAGGCGGCCGTCTGGAACCTGACGATGTCGCTCGCGGTGGAGTGGGCACCCCACGCCATCCGGGTCAACGGGCTCGCCCCCGGCCTGTTCCCGCACGACGACCTGCCCGCGGCGCTGCGCGGGAGGAACGCTCCCGGGGACGACCCGGGCCGGCGCATCCCCGCGGGCCGGGTGGGCCAGCTCCACGAGCTCGGATGGGCGGCGACGTACCTCTGCTCGCCGTTCGCGGCGTACCTGACCGGGCACACGCTCGTGCTCGACGGGGCGAACTGGCTCCGTCGCGGCCTGCAGATGCCGGAGTTCGTCCCCGTCGCCGAGCAGCTCGGCCCGCGGTCGTGAGCGCACGCCCCGACGACGCCCTCCGGGCCCTCGCCGGCGTCCCGGTGACCGGCGCCTCGCCGCACCGGCACCGGGGGCCCTCGTGAACGACCGGTACTGTTCGGCGCGAGTCGACGACCGGCGTCACCGGATGGAGCAGCGATGAACGAGCGACGGCTACGCGGCGACGGCATCGAGCTGACCGCCACCGAGTACGGCGACCCCACCGACCCTCCCATCCTGCTCTTGCACGGCGGCGGCCAGACCCGCCACGCCTGGGGCACGGCGGGCGAGGCGTTCGCCCGGCGCGGCCGCTACGCCCTCTCGGTCGACCTGCGGGGTCACGGCGACAGCGACTGGGCGCCCGACGGCGACTACGGGATCGATGCGTTCGCCCGTGACGTGCGTGCCGTCGCCGAAGCGTTGACGCAGCTCCCCGTGGTCGTCGGCGCGTCCCTCGGCGGGCTGGCGTCCCTCATCGCCATCGGCGAGTCGGCCGAGCCCGTGGCGAGCGCGCTCGTGCTCGTCGACGTGACGCCCACGATCGAGATGGACGGCGCCCTGCGCATCCGGCGCTTCATGCTCGGGGGCATGGACGGGTTCGCGTCGCTGGATGAGGCCGCCGACGCGATCGCCGCCTTCAACCCGAACCGGCCGCGCCCGAGCGACCTGTCCGGCCTCCGGAAGAACCTGCGCCTGCGTGACGGCCGCTGGCACTGGCACTGGGACCCTCGCTTCATCAGGAGCCGGATCGGGATCGACGGTCAGCAGGGCCCCGTCAACCACGACCGCCTCGCGGCCGCCGCGGCCCGGATCACGGTCCCGACCCTGCTGGTGCGGGGGCGGATGAGCGACATCGTCAGCGAGGAAGGGGTGGCCGAGTTGCGCGAGCTCGTCCCCCACGCCGAGGTGGTCGACGTCGCCGGCGCCGGCCACATGGTCGCCGGCGACCGCAACGACGTGTTCAACGAGTCCGTGATCGAGTTCGTCGACCGCACGATCCCGGTCCCTCCCCGTCCCGGCTCCGGTAGCACCTGATCGTCGCGCCGAGCCGAGGACCCGGGAGCTCGTCCGGGTCCGTCGGCGGACCCACGACGACGTCGCGGGACCTTCGCCTCTGGCGCCCGCGCGCTGCGCGTGCCCAAATGGCAGGGGCCGATCCGACGTCCGGGGAGCCACGCCGTGGGCAGGCCAGACCGAGCCGATGAGGGGTTCGCCGGGGCGGTGGAGCGGGGCACCGTCCTCGTCGACGTCCCCGTCGAGGGCGCCGAGGCCCTCCGGGCCCTGCTCGGCGACGCTCATGACGTGGTCGTCTGCCACGGCCCGGGGATCGGGTTCCTCTGCCCGGTCCTCGGCGAGACCGGGTGCCGGCGGTTCGAGCGGGCCCACGGCATCGTCTTCGCGCTCGACCTCGACCGGCCCCAGCATCGGGCGATCCTGCTCCGCTACCGGACCCTGGCCGGGCCGAACCTCCCCATCAGGGTGCGGTGCCGACCGGACCAGGCCCGGAGGCACGCGGGGATCCTCGGGGAGGTCGAGGTCTGGGAGGAGGAGCCGTGCCCGGCCGACCTCGACCGCTTCACGCGCGACGTCCGGGCCGGGCCCGGGCCGACGCCGCGCCGGGCCCACGCCGGCTGACCGCCGGGACGGCGGTCGGGGTCAGCGCCCGGTGGGGCCGGGGTGCCGCTCGGCGACGGAGAGGTCGGCCCGACCGGTGAAGGACCGCGACAGCTCCCCGTCGAGGAGGTCGAGCGCCGCGCCCTCGTCGCCCGCGTCGAGGAGCCGGAGCACCATCTCCAGGCCCCGCACCTGGGCTCGCGTCCTGGGGTTGAGATCCAGGGCGTCGCGGGCGACCTCGTCCCGGACCGCCGCCACGGCCGCGTCGAGATCAGCGCGGTCCTCGGCGCGCAAGGCGGCCGAGAGCACATCCGCGACGCCGCGCAGCCGCTCCTCCGCATGCGGATCGCCCACGGCGGTGTGGCTGCACCCCGATCCGAACGACTGGTGCGTCGTCATCGCTCCCCCTCTGGCTCCCTCGGACCCGGTCAGACGAAGGCCCGGGCCACCTCGAGCGCCTGCTCGGCCAGCGGCCCCGTCGCCTCCAGGGTACGGGCCGCCGACGCCGGCATGCGCTGCACGGCCACCCGGGCCCACTCCCCGCCGACCCCGTGATCCGCTGGGGAGCGTCCTCGGGCCCGTAGCCCCAGGGCTCGCCACCACCCGGCGGCTCCACGTCGATCCGTAGCTCCTCGAGCGGTGCCGGCATCGGGCGCCCGGCGACGCGGAAGGCGTAGGGCAGGGCCCGGTAGGCGAGGTGGCAGACGTGGCGGAGGCGGTCGGTCTCGGCCGGCTCGACCTCCACGGCGGCGAAGCAGTCGAGGCCGTGGGCCCAGCACTCCATGATCCGGGCGGTGGCGAAGGACCGGGCGGCCATCGGCCCCGCGCCCCAGACCACCCGGTCGGCCGGGTCGAGGGCGAGGAGCGCGTCGCTCAGGCGCTCACGGGCGGCCCGCCACCACGCCAGCACCTCCTCGGGCGAGCGGCTGCGGCCGGGCTCGATCAGCGCCTCGCCGAACGCCTCGGGGCTCTCCGCCGCTCCGGCCCGGGCGAAGGCGGCCTCGTGACGCCCTTCCACGCACTCGAGCGCGAGCTCGTCGATCGCGGCCAGGTGGCTCACGGAGTCGCGCACGTCCCAGCCCGGCGCCGGGGTGGACAGGAGCCACTGGTCCGGAGCGAGCCCCGCCACGAGCTCGTCGAGCACCGCCTGCTCCGCCCTCAGCTCGGCGACGATCGGCACCATCCCTCCCGCTTCCATCCCTGCTCCCATCTCGCGCTCAACCCTCGGCCGGACGGCGGGCCACGAGCACCTGGATCGTCGCGCTGCACACCACCTCGCCCTGCTGGTTCCTGATGGTCTCCTCCACGGTGACGACCCCGCCGGGCTCGCGGTCCTTCTTGGCCACCACCTCCATCTCCGGCCGGATGGTGTCGCCGATGAACGTGGGGGCCGTGAAGCGCACCTGGTCCATGCCGAGGAAGGCGACGACCCTCCCGGGCTCGAGCGGGATCAGCCCCGCCCCGCAGGAGAGGACGAGGAGCCCGTGGGCGATCCGGCGGCCGAACGGGGTGGTCTTCGCGTACTCCTCGTCGGTGTGCAGGACGTAGTGGTCGCCGGTGACCCCGGCGAACCCGAGGATGTGGGCGTCGGTGATCGTGACCCCCGGAACACCCGCCGGTCCCCGACCTCCATCTCGTCGTAGTAGCGGTCGAACATGGGCTCCTCCCTCGGACGCACCCGGGTGCGCGTGCGCGCGTATACCTCACGTCTTACGATAGATGTCAGCAACCGGGGTGAGCGCCGCCGCTCCCCAGGGTCGGGGCGTCGGAAGCCCCCAGGTGCGCCCCGCCGGGCCGGCGCTCCCCCGGCTGCGCCCGGCGGTCGCGCGCGAGAGACTCCGGGGACGCGAGGGACCCGGACGTGGGAGGAAGGGTGATGGCCGGAAGGTTCGACGCCTACGAGCACCTCGAGCAGTTCCCGCTCGACGACGAGGTCCGGGAGCGGCTCTGCCGCGAGCAGCTCGAGTGCGTCGTGGCCTGGACCAACCGCGACGGCTGGCCCGTGGCCGTCACGCACTGGTTCGTGTGGCACGACGGGAGGTTCTGGGTCACGAGCACCCCCCAACGCAAGCGGGTGCCGGCCCTGCGGTCCCGGCCCGAGAGCTGCGTGGTCGTCTCGAGCGCGGGGACCGAGCTCGGCCCCGCCCGCACCGCGACCGCGAAGACGCGGGCGACCGTGCACGACGACGACGCCACGAAGGCGTGGTTCTTCCCCGCGCTGGCCGAGCGGGCCTGGGGCCACGACCCGGCGGAGAAGGCCCGGTTCGAGGAGATGCTCTTCGGCACCGACCGGGTGGTGATCGAGCTGGAGCCCCTCATGTGGATCACCTACGACGCCATGAAGATGTGGCAGGCGGTCCAGGAGCCCGGGACCGTCGGTGGGTGAGGCCGTCGTCCACGGCACCGCCGTCCCCGACGAGATCGAGCTCGGACGGGTCCGCGTCCTCGTCGGGCCCGACCGGGGCCGGTACCCGAACGGCAACTCGCTCCTCGTCGTCGGCGAGCGCGAGACCCTCCTGGTCGACCCCTCGCTGCCCCTCGCCACGCCGGACCGGGAGCTCCCGCGCGTCGACCGGGTCGTGCTGAGCCACGTCCACGAGGACCACTTCGCCGGCCTGGCCCGCTTCCCGGATCGGCCCGTGCACGTGCCCTCGGCCGACCGCCTCGGGCTGGTCTCGCTCGAAGGGCTCCTCACCATCTACGGGATGCCACCCGACGTCGAGGAGGCGTGGGTCCCGGTGCTGCAGGACGAGTTCCACTACCGGCCCCGACCCGACGCGCTCGGGTTCGACGACGGGCACGAGTGGGACCTCGGCGGCGTCGTCGTGCGGGCGGTGCACCTGCCCGGCCACACCCGCGGGCACTCCGGCTTCCTCGTGGAGCCCGACGGGGTCTGCTACCTCGGCGACATCGACCTCACGGGCTTCGGGCCCTACTACGGCGACGCGTGGTCGAGCCTCGAGGACTGGGCCCGCTCCCTGGAGCGCTGCCGGCGGATCGAGGCCCGGTGGTACGCCACCTTCCACCAGAAGCTGGTCGTCGAGGGTCGCGAGCGGTTCCTCGACCTGCTCGACGTCTACGAGGCCGTGATCGGCCGCCGCGAGGTGGCCCTGCTCGAACACCTCGCCGAGCCCCGCACCACGGCCGAGATCGTGGCCCACCGCTTCGTCTACCGCCCCGGGGTCGAGCTGCCCTGGGTCGACTACGTGGAGGAACGCTCCATGACCCAGCACCTCGAGCGGCTCCGCCGCCAGGGCCGGGTCCGGGAGGTCGAGCCCGGCCGCTTCCGGGCCACGTGAGAGGACGGACATGAGCCATCACCCGGCCCCCACGACCGAGGAGCTCCGCGCGCTCATCTTCCAGTCGCCGATCGCCCGGACCCACGGCTTCGTGATCGAGGAGGCGGTCGACGGCACCTCGGTGGTGCGGCTCCCCTACGCCGAGCACCTCACCCGCGTCGGCGGCGTGATCTCGGGACCGGCCATGGCCGGACTCGCGGACGCGGCGGTGAGCATCGCCATCCTGTCGCACCTGCGCACCGCCACCAGCGGGTTCGTGACGACGAGCATGACCCTGAACTTCCTGCGCCCCGCGCCCCCCACCGACCTCGTCGGGAAGGGGATCGTCCTGCGGGTCGGTCGCCGCCTGGCCATCGGCGAGGCCCGCATCCACCCCGCGGGCGACGAGGACCTGGTGGCCCACGCCGTGCTCTCGTTCACCGTGCCCTCGGTCCCCGACGCCCCCATCGGCTGAGCGCGCCGCCTTCGCCCGGTCGCCCTCAGCGCCCCTCGAGCGGCGCGGTCAGGGTGGCGAGCTGGCGGGATCGGAGGAGGAGCTGCCCGTCGCGGCTCCAGACCTCGCCGTCCTCCTCCACGAACCCGCCGGCCGCCACCGGCGAGTAGAAGCGGCAGAGGACGAAGTCCCCGCCGCCGTCGGCCCCGGGCGGGGGCAGGGGGGCGCAGTACCAGACCGAGAGCTGGAGGGTCGGGGCCATCACCGGCTCCCGCACCCGCGCCAGCACCGAGGGCATCCAGATGTCGGCGAGCACCGCTCCGAGGAGGTGGTCGACCGGCTGGGGCTCGACGAAGCGCGCCCAGCCGACGGTGTCGGCCCGGTCCCCGCCCGCGAGCGGAGCCCCGGCGGCGAGCCTCCACTCGAACCTCCGGTTGAGGGGGAGCCGGCGCCAGGCCCCGAAGATCTCGCCGAAGTCGAGCGGGGGGCACTCCTCGGGCGGGGGCACGTCGGGCATCTCCGGGTCCCGGAACTCGACCCGGGGGCGCGCCGCGGAGAAGGTCGCCGTCGCCAGCGCGACCGGGCGGGCCTCCTGGACCAGACGGGCGGTCGCGACGGAGACCGATCGGCCCTGGCGCTCGACCGTGACGTCCACCCGGTACGGCGCCGGGGCCCGAGGCGGCTCGAGGTAGCTGGCGGTGAGGAACACGGGCCGGCGCTGCGGGTCCGCCACCGCCTCGCGCATGGCCCGGAGCATCACGGCGGCGACGAAACCGCCGTGGGGGCCGCGGTCGCCGATCCAGCCGGTCCCGAAGGCGCCCTCGAAGGCGCCTCCCTCGACCGGGACGACCGCGGTCTCCCGCTCGAGCGGGTACCGCCCCGGAGACCCGGAGGCCCCGGGCGCGGTGGGCGCAGCGGTCACGTCGCGGTGGGGGCGGTCAGAGCCGCTCGATGATCGTGCCGTTGGCCATGCCGCCGCCCTCGCACATGGTCTGGAACCCGTAGCGGCCGCCGGTCCGCTCGAGCTCGTGGAGGAGCGTGATCATGAGCCGCGTCCCGGTCGCCCCGAGGGGGTGACCGAGGGCGATCGCGCCTCCGTTGACGTTGGTCTTCTCGAGGGGAGCGCCCGTCTCCCTGGACCAGGCGAGCACCACGGAGGCGAAGGCCTCGTTGACCTCGAACAGGTCGATGTCGTCGAGACCCAGGCCCGACCGGCGCAGGGCCTTCTCGGTGGCCGGGATCGGGCCGGTGAGCATGAAGACGGGGTCCGCGCCGGCCATGACCATGGTGTGGACCCGGGCCCTCGGCGTCAGGCCGTGGCGCTTCACCGCGTCCTCGGAGGCGATCAGCATCGCGGTGGCGGCATCGGAGATCTGGCTCGAGACCGCGGCGGTGAGCCGGCCACCCTCGACCAGGGTCGGCAGCGAGGCCATCTTCTCGAGGCTGGTGTCGGGCCGGACGCCCTCGTCGCGGGTCACGTCGCCGAGCGGGACGATCTCGCGGTCGAAGCGCCCCTCCTCCCGGGCCCTCGCCGCACGCCGGTGGCTCTCGAGCGCGAAGCGCTCCATGTCCTCGCGGCTGACGTCCCACTTCTGGGCGATGAGCTCGGCCCCGCGGAACTGGGAGATCTCCTGGTCCCCGTACCGGGCCCGCCAGCCCTCGCCCCCCATGGGGTCGCCGTAGCCGAGCTGCATGCCTCCGATGCCGCCGCTGCCGATGGGGACCATGCTCATGTTCTCCACCCCGCCGGCGACGACGAGGTCGTCGACGCCCGCGAGGACGGCCTGCGCGGCGAAGTGGACGGCCTGCTGGGACGAGCCGCACTGGCGGTCGATCGTGACGCCGGTGACGTCCTCGGAGAGCCCGGCCGACAGCCAGGCCGTGCGGGCGATGCACCCGGCCTGGGCGCCGATCTGGTCGACGCACCCGAAGATGACGTCGTCGACCTCCGCGGAGTCGATCCCGCTGCGCTCCACGAGCGCCTTCAGCACGTGCGCGCCGAGGTCGGCGGGGTGGACCTGGCTCAGCCCGCCGTTGCGACGGCCGACCGGCGTGCGGATCGCGTCGACGATGTAGGCCTCGGCCATGGGTGCCTCCCTCCGTCCTCCCGGGCCGGCGGCGTCGGGGCCACCGCGGGGAAACCTGACGTCAAACGGGAGGTTATCGGATCGGGCGCGGCCGGGGAGATCGCGCGCTCAGGCCATCACCACGATGGTGCGGCCGATCGAGCGGCGCTCGGCCAGGAACCGGTGCGCGTCGGCCACCCGGTCGGCGGGGAAGACACCGCCCACCACCGGGCGCGCCTCGCCCCGCTCCAGCGCGCCGAGCACCCGCTCGGCCGAGGGCCGCACGAGCTCGGGGTGGTGCAGGACCCACTGCCCCAGGGTGAAGCCCGCCACCGAGACCCCCTTCTCGAAGAGGGTGTGGAGCCGGAAGCGGTCGCTGCTGCGCCCCGACGACGCCCCCACGCTGACCAGGCGCCCCAGCGGGGCCATGCAGTCGAAGCTCCGCCCGAGCACGTCGCCGCCGACCGACTCGAGGACGAGGTCGACCCCCGCGCCGTCGGTGGCCTCGAGAGCGGCGGCCACGAAGTCGTCGTAGCCCACCGCCACGTCGGCCCCCCACTCGCGCACCCGGGCGAGCTTCTCCTCGCTCCCCGCGGTGGCCACGATCGTGCCGGCGCCGTAGGCCCGGCAGAGCTGCACCGCCGCGCTGCCGAACCCGCCGGCGGCCGCGTGCACGAGGACCGTCTCGCCCGGGGCCAGCCGCCCGAAGGTGACGATCGCCGCGTCGGCGGTGAGGTAGGGAGCCGCCGCCCCCGCGGCCTCCTCGTCGGTGAGGCCGTTGGGGACCCGGTACAGCCGTTCCACCGGTGCGGTCACGAGCTCGGCGCAGGCCCCCGGGTGCCCGAGCACGCCGAACACCCGGGTACCGACCGGTGGGGAGTCGACGCCGGACCCGTGGCCGACGACCTCGCCGACGAGGTCGTGACCCCCCACGAACGGAGGCTCGGGGGCGCCGGGGTACCGTCCCTCGCGCATCAGCAGGTCGGCCCAGTTCACCGCGAAGGCGTGCACCCGCACGAGCAGCTCGCCGGGGCCGGGGACGGGATCGTCGACCTCCTGCCACTGGAGGACCTCGGGACCACCGACGCCGGTGACGACGAGCGCCCTCACGGACGCGTCCTCGCGAGCGGGGGGAGGGGGTGCCGGGCGATCACGCCCGACAATCTGATGCCTGGCCCACCCCCTCCACAAGTCAGGGCCGGCGGGGTGCGCCGCGACCCGCGCGGCCCGGTGGAGAGGGACCGGCCGTGACCACCCGGTCCGGGCGGGCGGCGGGCGACCGTTGATCAGGGGCGGGACGGTTCTGTACGTTGGACGTGGAACTGCCGATCCTGGGCGGCCCCCACGGAGAGGAGCACCATGCAGGCGTACCAGCTCGTCGGATGGCAGCAGCCGCCCGAGCTGCGCGACGTCCCCACCCCCGAGCCCGGGCCGGGCGAGGTGCTCGTGCGCGTCGGCGGCGCCGGTGTCTGCCACTCGGACCTGCACATCATGGAGTTCCCCGAGGGCCAGCTCCCCTACCCCCTGCCCTTCACGCTCGGCCACGAGAACGCCGGCTGGATCGAGGCGCTCGGCCCCGGCGTCACCGGCTGGGAGGTCGGCGCCCCGGTGGCGGTGTACGGGCCCTGGGGCTGCGCCCGCTGCCGGACCTGCCGGTCGGGCGAGGAGAACTACTGCGAGCGGGCCGCCGAGCTCGCCGCGGCCGGGGCCGGGCTCGGCCACGACGGCGGGATGGCCCCCTTCATGTCCGTGGCCGTCCGCCGCCTCGTCCCGCTCGGGGACCTCGACCCGGTGCAGGCCGCCCCGCTGACCGACGCCGGCCTCACCCCCTACCACGCCGTCCGCCGGTCGCTCCCCCTGCTCGTCCCGGGGTCGAGCGCGGTCGTCATCGGGGCCGGCGGCCTCGGCCACATGGCCGTGCAGATCCTGTCGGCGCTCGCCCCCAGCCGGGTCATCGCGGTCGACGTCTCCGAGGACCGCCTCGACCAGGCCCGCCGTCTCGGCGCCGAGGCCGGCGTCCGGGCCGGCGACACCGCCGCGGCCGAGATCCTCGACCACACCAAGGGCCGGGGTGCCGAGCTCGTCCTCGACATCGTCGGCTCCGACGACACGATCGCCCTGGGGGCCTCGGTGGTACGGGCCAAGGGGAACCTCACCGTCGTCGGTCTCGGCTTCGGCACCTTCCCCTGGAACTTCTTCGGCGTCCCCTACGAGGCGTCGCTCGCCACCACCTACTGGGGCAGCGTCGTCGAGCTGATGGACGTGCTGGCCCTGGCCGAGCACGGCCACCTGAGGGCCGAGGTCGAGACGTTCCCGCTCGAGCGGGTCGCCGACGCCTACGACCGGATGCGCCGGGGGACGCTCTCGGGACGTGCGGTGATCACACCGGCGGGCTGACCGCCACGGACAGGACGACAGGGGGGCCGATGCCCGTCACCGACGACGCCACGACCTACACCGCCGAGGGCGAGGTGGAGCTGCGCAACACCATCTCCATCGACATCGGCGGGACGTTCACCGACTGCTTCGTCGCCTACGACAGGCGGACCGCGTCGGGCAAGGCGCCCACGACCCGCCACCGGCTGGCGGTCGGCTTCAACCAGGCCATCGCCGACTGCGCGGACAAGCTCGGGGTCGACCCCGGCGACCTCGTGGCCCGGACGGACATGGTCCGCTACGCGACGACCCTCGCCATGAACGCGCTCATCGAGCGCAAGGGCCCCCGCCTCGGGCTCATCACGACCGCCGGCTTCGAGGACACGATCTTCATCGGTCGCGGCGCCCAGTGGCACGACGGCACCCCGGTGGAGCTCAAGCGGCTCACCGCCCGGGGCCGGCGACCCGAGCCGGTGATCCCCCGGTCCATGGTCGTCGGCCTGCGGGAGCGGATCGACGACGACGGCGACGAGATCATCCCCGTCGACGTCGACGAGGTCCGGGAGAAGGTCCGGCTGCTCGTCGACCGCAGGGCGATGGGCTTCGTGGTCGCGCTCCTCCAGAGCCACCGCGACCCGAGCCACGAGCGGACCGTGCGAGACGTCATCGCCGACGAGTTCCCCGACACCTACCTCGGCAGCCAGCCGGTCCTGCTGTCCTCGGAGGTGCTCCCCAAGCAGAACGAGTACCAGCGGGACATGACCGCCATCCTCGCCGCGTACCTCCACCGCACCATGGCCGAGGAGCTCACCGAGCTCGGCAACGAGCTCCACGAGCACGGCTACAAGCGACCGCTGTTCATCGTGAACAGCGGCGGCGGCGTGAACCCCCTGCAGCGGACCAGCGCGGTCGAGACGTACAACGCCGGCCCCGTCGCCGGGGTGATCGGCGGAGCGCACGTCGCCGACCTCTACGGGATCGACAACATCATCCTCACCGACATGGGCGGCACCTCCTTCGACATCGGCACGGTCGTCGAGGCCGGGAGCCGGGTCGACGAGTTCCGGGGCCGCCACTTCTACTCCCACATCCCGATGATCGACCGGTTCCGGGTCGGCATCTCGATGATCGAGACCAAGTCCATCGGCGCCGGGGGCGGGTCCATCGCCCGCTACGACGACCTGCTCAACCTGGTCGAGGTCGGCCCGCAGTCCGCGGGGTCGAACCCCGGCCCGGCGTGCTTCGACCTGGGCGGGGAGCAGCCGACGGTCACCGACGCCGACGTCGTGCTCGGGTACGTGAACCCGGAGTGGTTCCTCGGCGGGCGGATGCAGCTGAACCCCGAGGCGGCCGCCGAGGCCGTGCGGACCCACCTGGCCGAGCCGCTGGGCGTGAGCGTCGAGGAGGCCGCCTTCCTCGTGAAGACGCTCATCGACGCCAAGATGGGCAACGAGGTCTTCAAGGAGACCAACCTCAAGGGCTACGACCCCCGCGACTTCGTGCTCTTCGCCTTCGGCGGCGCGGGTCCGACCCACGCCTGCGGCTACGGCACGTACGTCGACGCCCGGGCGGTGATGACCTTCCCGGTCGCCTCGGTCTTCAGCGCCTTCGGGATCGCCAACACCGACTTCGTCCGCAGCTACGAGCAGAGCCGGCCCCTCAAGCTCTACGAGGCCCACTCGGACCACTGGCTCGACGACTACGACGCCTACAACGACGTCGTCGCCGGCCTCCAGGCCGAGGCGCTGCGCGACGCCGGCGAGCTCGGGGCCCGCCACATCACCTGGGGGCTCGAGCTCGAGCTCCGCTACGGCCTCCAGCCCCACGTCACCCGCATCCGCTCCCCCCGCCTCGCCCTGGCCGGGCCCGAGGACGTCCGGGCGGTCTACGACGCCTTCGAGGGCGAGTACGGGCGCATCTACAGCCCGTCGGCCACGTTCATCGAGGGCGGGGTCGAGGTGGTCGGCTTCACGCTGTGGAGCCTCGTCCGCACCCAGAAGCTCGACCTCCCCGTGCACCCCCTCGAGGGCGCCGACCCGTCGGCCGCGGCCAAGGGCCGCCGACCGACCTTCTGGGGGCCGGAGCGGGGCTGGCTCGACACCGCGCTGTTCGACCTCGACCTGCTGAAGCCCGGCAACGTCGTGGCCGGCCCGGCGGTGGTGGAGGCCCTCGACACCACGATCGTCGTCGACCCCGACCGCACCTTCCGGATCGACGAGCGCGCCAGCGGCGTCGTCGAGCTCAAGGCCTGAGGAGGACCCAGATGCCTCGCGACTTCCCGCTCCTGCGACACTGGCGCCCCGAGCCCGCCACGAACCGGGAGACCCGGGCCATGGAGGGACTCGAGCGGGGCGACTTCGAGATCTACCGCAACAAGATGGAGCTGTCCTGCTGGGAGGCCTACCAGACGTTCTCCCGCATGGGGATCAGCCCCATGATCGAGGCCGGCGACGCCGCGGTGGGGATCTACACCCGCCAGGGCGACCTGGCCGTGGGGATCATGGGCACCCAGCTCCACCTCATCAACGCCTCGATCGGCATCAAGTGGATGATGCGCCACTTCTACGAGGAGCCCTCGGTGGGGATCCGCGAGGGCGACATGTTCTACGCCAACGACCCCCTCTACGGCGGCATCCACAACTCCGACCAGATCCTCTTCCTCCCGGTGTTCTGGGAGGGGGAGCTCGTGGGGTGGGTGGCCGCCGCCAGCCACGAGACCGAGACCGGCGCCAAGGAGGCGGGCGGGAACCCCCTCGGCCGAGAGCCGCTACGACGAGGGCCTCCTCCTCTCCCCCATCAGGATCGGGGAGGACTACCGCCTCAAGGCCGACCTCATCGAGATGATGGAGAACCGCGTGCGCGACCCGCGCATGCAGACCCTCGACATCAAGGCCCGGGCCGCGGCCTGCCACATCCTCGAGCGCCGCGTCCACGAGATCATCGCCAAGAAGGGCGTCGACTTCTTCGTCGGCTCGATGCGGAGGATGATCGACGAGGGGATCGCCTCGGCCCGCCAGAAGCTCGCCTCGATGAACGACGGGATCTACCGCCAGTCCCTGTTCCTCGACAACGCGGGAGCCAACAAGTACGGGCTCCTCGGCTGCCTGGTGGAGATCGAGAAGCGGGGCGACGAGTGCTGGGTCCGCTTCCACGGGAGCCCCAGGGTGATCATGGGGAACTTCAACATGTTCCCCCACATGATGATCGCCATGTTCGCCTGCTACCTCTTCCAGTTCTTCTTCTGGGAGCTGCCGGCGACCACGGGCTACTACGAGCCGTTCCACTTCGAGTTCCAGGACGGGTCGTTCTTCATGGCCGACCCCGAGGACGCCACCTGCCTCGGGGTGGCCACCCAGGCCCAGATCATCACCGGGGTCCAGGTGGCGATGGAGAAGATGAAGTTCGCCTCCCCCTTCCACGACCACGTGGCCGGGGCCTGGCCCGGGTGCAGCGCCAGCGTCCTCGCCGCCGGCGTCGACAAGCACGGCATGCCGTTCGCGGCCTGGGACCAGGGCCAGCCCAACGGCGTGGGCACGGGGGCCCGGTGGGACTCCGACGGCACCGACACCGCCGGGTTCGTCTGGTGCGCCATCGGGGAGTTCCTCGACTCCGAGCAGATCGAGCACAACTACCCGCTGCTGCCGATCTTCCGCTCCGTCTACTGGAAGGACGCGGTCGGCTTCGGGAAGTTCCGCGGCGGCCGCTCGATGAACGCCATGTACCGCGTGCACGGCGTGCCGTTCGTGGCCGCGGTCTCCATGGGCGCCAACTCGGGCCGGCCCGTGGTCCCGGGCCTGTTCGGCGGCTACCCGTCACGGCCGGTCGCGACCGCGTTCGTCCAGGGCCACAACCTCGACGAGCTCATCGCCGCCGGTCGGACGCCGAGCAACGTCCGCGAGGCGGCCGAGCGGCTCGAGGGGAGCTGGACCGTCGTCCACCAGAACTCGGGGCTCTTCCCCCTCCAGGAGGGTGACCTCTACATCGGCGTCGCCCCGTCGGGTCCCGGTTACGGCGACGTGCTCGAGCGCGACCCCGAGATGGTGATGGACGACCTCCGGGAGGACACGATCAGCCACCGGACGGCTCGCGACGTCTACAAGGTCGTGTACCGCGAGGACAACCTGGTCGTGGACCACGAGGCCACCGAGCTGGCCCGCAAGGAGGAGCGCCGGGCCCGCCTCGCCCGGGCGACGCCCTACGCCGAGTGGGTCGACGGGTGGCTGGCCCGCCGGCCTCCCGAGGCGCTCCTGGAGTGGTACGGCGAGTGGCCGGACCGGCTCGACACCCCGCTCGTCGACTGGGAGCCGACCGACGAGCTGCTCGACGAGCACGTCCGGGAGGGCGGCGCGCCGAGGGCCCGGTCGGGGAGGATCTGAGCCGCCGACCCGAGCGACCGGATCCGCCCGTGCCCCGGTTCGCCGTCGACGGCGCCGAGCTCCACCACGAGGTCACCGGGACCGGCCGTCCCGTCCTCCTCGTGCACGGGGCGACCGGGGACGCGGCGGGGTACTGGGGGAGCCTGGCCCCGGTGCTGGCCACCCGCTCCACGGTCGTGACCTACGACCAGCGGGGCTTCGGGCGCTCGACCCCGGCGCCCTCGATCGAGGTGCCGGTCCTGGCCCTCGACGCCGCCGCCCTGCTCGACCACCTCGGCCTCGGCCCGGCCGCGGTCGTCGGCGCCAGCCTCGGGGGCATGGTGGCCCAGCAGCTCGCGGTCGACCGCCCCGACCTCGTGGAGCGCCTCGTCCTGGTGGGGACCGGTCCCCGGATCGGTCCCCGGCTGCGCCTGATGGGCGAGGTCCTCGGCCGGGTCACCGAGCTCGGCGACCCGGCCCTGCTCTTCGACCTCAACACGGTCCTGGCCACCGGCGAGCTGCACCTCGCCGCGCACGCCGGGGAGATCGCCGGAGCCCGGCGGGAGCTGGAGGAGCGGGGCCGGGCCTGGTTCGGCCGGGCCCTGGCGACGCCTCCGGCATGGGACGGCGTCGAGCTGGAGCGGGTGGAGGTGCCGACGCTCGTGGTCGCCGGCGACGAGGACGCCGAGATGCCCCTCCGCTACGCCCGCGAGCTGGCCCACCGGCTGCCCGGCGCGCGCCTGCTGGTCCTCGAGGGAGCCGGGCACAAGTGCTTCCTGGAGCAACCCGACGCGTTCGCCCGCGCGGTCGGGGCGTTCCTCGCCGGTGAGTGGCCCGAGCGTTCGGTGCCGGGCTGACCCGCCTCACCGACGCCGGGCCTGCGGAGGCCTCCGCTCACGGCCTCTCCGCTCCCCAGCTCGCGACCTGATGGGCAGGGAATCCCCGCGCGTCGCGTAGGTACATCACCAGTCGAGCACCCGGTGACACCATGGTCATGCCGAGTGCTCGTCGGCCAACTCGTGTGGCGTGCACTTGTCCGACGTCCTCTCGACGAAAGAGGAAACCTTGCGCGCCTCCTTCCGACGCAGAAGACCGAGGTTGCCAGCACGCATGATCGTCCGAGACCGTCAACACCCCTCGACCGCCAGCAGCGAGGGGAAGGCCGCGACGAGACGCCCGATCAGCGGCCGTGACAGCTCGACCTGCCGCTCCCGTGGATCGCCGGAGCAGTACGCGACCATGAGGTCGGCAGCGGCCCACCACTTCCCGTCCTCTTGTCTCGGCCGCTTACCCGATCGTTCGCCGTCCAAGCCGACCGAGACCCCCGCATCGGTCAGGAGAGCGGCGCCGAGCAGCAGTCCCCCGACGGGGAGACGGAGTACCGAGCGGAGCCGTCCGAGGAGACGGACTCGTCTCCACGGGACATCCCTGTCGTCATCCGTCGCGGACATGCGTCGCAGGGTCCGAGGCCTTCGGCGGGTGTCGACGCCCGCCGTCGCGCACGAGTTGGGGGATCACGGTCCCGATCGACGCGTAGACGATCATCGCGAACATCGCGCCGACGGACAGGCGCCACGGCCAAAGGGGCCACTCGAGGACGCCGGCAAAGGTAGCCAGCGCCGAGAAGAAACCCAGTGTCCAGCGACGCAGATCATCGTCCGACGGATCATGCTCCTCACTCTACGGTCGAGCGCCGATGAGGTCGAGATTTGACGAAACGCCGAATCCTACTTGACTACGAACAGGTGTTCGTATAGGCTGAGCGCAGCCTCGTGGCCGGGCGTGCACGGCCTCCTCGCATCCGAAGGCACCCGCCGCCCGTGCGCGGCGGGGATGCTCGTGAGGAAGGTCCGATGCGCCGAGCCGCTGCTCCTCGCTCCACCACCGGCGAGACGTCACGCGCCGGGTCGACGGCGGTGTCGAGTGATCTGGCCGAGCTGGCCGCCCGCGCCGAGGAGTTGCTGGGCCGGGTGGACCCCGAGCGACTCGACGGCGACGAGGTGCTGGCGGTGCTGGGGTGGTTCTCCCGGCTGCGGCGCGCCGGTGCGGCCGGTGAGGTGCTCCTGGCCCGGCGGGTCGAGGAGGTCGGGGCCTACCGCCGTGGAGGGCACCGCTCGACCGCGGCGCTGATCGCGGCGAGGACCGGCACGTCGCCGGCCCGGGCCGGGGAGCCGGTCGAGACGGCCAAGCGGCTCGGCACCTGCCCCCGGACGAAGCAGGCCCTCGTCTCGGGGGTGGTGTCGGTGGAACAGGCCCACGCCATCACCGCCGCCGCCCGGGTGGTACCCGAAGCCGAGGCCCACCTGCTGGAGCTGGCCGACCGCGAGACCTTGCGGACCCTGCAGGAGCGGGCCCGCGACGTGCGCCTCGAGGCCGAGGTCGACCGGCTCGGCTGGTACCGCCGACAGCGCGCGGCGCGAAGCCTCACCCACGGCCGGGACGACGAGGGGATGGTCTGGGGACGGTTCCGCCTGCCCCCGATCTGGGCGCGGCGGTGGTCAACCGGCTCGAGCACCAGACCGACGGCGAGTACCGCGCCGCCGACCGGGAAGGCCGGCCCGAGGGCCACGACCGCTACCTCGCCGACGCGCTCGTCACGCTCGTGACGGCAGCTTCCGGCGGGCGTGGAATGAGCACGACCGGCGGAGCCGAACGCCAGCCGGCGCTCCTCGGACCCGGCGGGACGGCCGGGAGCAGCGGGCCGGGCGAGGCGGACGGGGCGGGTCGATCGACGGTCGCCGTGCGGCCGGCGCCCCGGGTCGACGTCGTCGTCCACGTCTCCCGGGAGGCGCTGCGGCGGGGGTCGGTCGAGCCCGGCGAGCTGTGCACGGTCCAGGGCGTCGGCCCGATCCCCCTGGAGCGGGCCCGGGAGCTCCTGGACGACGCCTTCCTCAAGGCCGTCCTCGTCGACGGGACCCGGGTCGAGACCGTCCGCCACCTCGGGCGGCGCATCCCCGCCGAGCTGCGCACCGCCCTGGAGGTCCGCTCGGTGCTCGCCGACGGCGACGTCGTCTGCTCGGTGGAGGGTTGCGACCGCCGGACCGGCCTCCCCTGCGGCCCGGGTGTCCCTACCCCCGCCCAGCGGGGGTGATCACACCCGGGAACCGGAACGGAAGAAGGCGGCTGCGGGCGTCGCCGCCGACGACCGTCGCGAACGCGCCGGGAGGAGGCGGCGCACCCCGCAGCCGCCACCACCCCACAGCCGTTCCCGCCCCGACGAGGTCCGACGCGCGAGCAGCGCTACCGCGTGCCGGCGTCCTTGTCGGTGATGTGCCAGGGCGACGGGTACCACCAGTCGGGCGTGGTGGACGCCACCTCCTCGTAGTCCTCGTGGAGGATGTGCATGAGGTTGTAGGGCACGGCCATGAGGCACAGGCCACCGGGGTGCGAGGTCTGGTTGCAGAGGTACAGGCCGTCGATCGGGGTGCGGTAGCGGGCCAGCTCGGGGAGCGGCTTGCGCGGGCCCCACTCGTTCTCCGACTCCCGCAGGCCCATCCAGTTGCCCCCGACGAACCCCAGGTTGCGGAACGACGAGTCGTAGGGGGTGTTCACGAACGTGTGGACGAACTTGTCCGGGGTCATGTTCGGCGCGTACTGGCGGACCAGCTCCTTGATGTTGGCGACGATCTCGTCGCTCGCCCGGTTCACGGCGTCGGGGCCGTCGCGGTGCTCCTCGGGGGCGGGCACCTGGAGGTTCATCCCGATGACGTGGTACTCACCGCCCCGGACCCGCGACCGGTCGTGCACCCCGTTGTTGAGGAACCACACGCCCGCGTAGTGGTCGAGGCTCGTCGGGTGGGTCCGGAAGGTGTGGATGTCCCGCATGAGCCCGTCGATGAGCGAGGGCGTGTCGCAGTTGAGGACGAAGACCGTCGGCTCGGCGGTGTCCTTGAAGGCGTCGGGGGCGGCCGCGAAGACCGGGGTCTCGGTGGTCAGGAAGTTGGCCACGTACAGGCCCCCGCCCTTGAGGCTGAGGTCCTCGATCCGCTGCACGAACTCGGGGGCGAGGGCGCCGGACCCGACGAGGCCGGGGAGCTGCTTGACGTGGGTCCCCATGATCACGCCGAGGTTGGCGTGGATCGTCTTCTCCTCGAGGACGCCCTCGTCGGCGACCCGCACGCCCACCGCCTGGCCGTCGCGGACGATGACCTCGCTCACCGGCGCGTTGACGTAGACGCGGGCACCGGCGGCCAGGGCGCTGCGGACCAGGGCGTGGGCCAGGGAGTGCATCCCGCCCACGGGCGACGCGTTGGTCACCGACATCAGCTGGCTGACGCCGAAGCACGGGATGAGCATCCCCTTGAAGAACGGGTGCGGCCCGTTGCCCCAGGATCCGATCATCATCCCGCAGCGGATGGGGTCGGGGAGTCCGATCTCCTCGGCCCACTCGTACAGCGACATCTCGAGGAGGGCGTCGTCCCAGATCGGGACGAACTCCTTGAAGATCTTCACCTCGGGGAGGTCGGCCTTGCCGACGCCCCACCGGTGGTCGTAGGGCGGCGTCCAGTAGATCGAGCGCAGGAAGTCGATCTTGTGCGGACCCAGGTTCGTCATGAACTCGATGTAGAACTTCGCCGCGTCGGGCGACGCGCCCAGGCCCTCGAGGAGGGACTCGGGCGACATGGAGCCGTCGAACAGCTCCCGCCGCTGGTACATGGCGACCCCGTCGGGCCGGATGCTGATGTTCTCGGTCAGCGGCGACAGCCGGAACCCGTACTTGCCGAGCTCGAGCTGCTCCACGCCCGGCGCCGCGCCGCCGTAGAAGAACACCGCGTGGGGGTCGATGGAGTACCCGGGGACGGGCTCGGCGTTCTCGGCGCCGCCACCGATCTCGGGGCGGGCCTCGAGCACGCACACCGAGAACCCCCAGCGCGACAGGTAGGCGGCGATGCCCAGGCCGTTGGGCCCGGCTCCCACCACGACGTAGTCGTAGACGCTCCTGCGGGCCAGGCCGTCGCCGCTGCCCGCCTCACGGGTGCGCCGCGAGCGCTCCTCGAGGGCCGATCCCTGTGCTCCCGCTGCCATGTGGGGCTCCTCTCCGCTCGGGTCCCGTGATCACGCGGACGACGTGACGGCTCGCGGAGGGTCGAAGACGCGGCCCGGCCGCTCCCCTTCATCGAGTTTCCCGATACAGGAACGCTACGACGGCCTCCCGACCGGGTCAAGAACCGGTTCCAGTTCCGGCTCCTCGGGCCATCCCCCGGGGCGGCCCGTGTCGGTCGTCGCCGGGCAGCCGGGCGCTGTCTCGGGATGAGCGCGGGCCGTGCTCCCCCACCCACGCGAAGTAGACGCCGTTCTACTCACGTCACGACCCGGCCGCCGTCGGAACGGGGCGCGCCCGCCGGGAGCACCCTGGCGGCGCCCGGGCCCTCAGATCTCACGTAATCCGTCAAACTGCTTGACGCTCACGCACTCGCCGGGTATCCAGGGCAGGGAACGCGTCGTCACGAGGACGCGGATGCGGGAAGGCAGGGACCATGCGCAAGCTCCAGCTCCTGCTCGTACCGGCGGAGGGCCAGTCGCTCAACCTCCTGGAGGCCCGGCTGGTCGCCGAGGGCCAGGCCCTCCGGAGCCGGCTGGACGTCCCGGGCCGGCTCCACCGGCGTGCCATCCGTCTCCCCGACGACCCCTTCGCGACCACGGCCCACGGCGCCGAGGTGGTGACCGGGTTCGCGGCGATGATGGAGCTGGCCGTCCCCGACGAGGCGGGGGCCCAACCGCTGATCGACGCGGTCGAGGGCTGCGCGGAGCGCCTCGAGGGCCTCGGGGCCCGGATCGACGCGACCGCCTCGGCCGCCCTGATCGGCACGGAGCACGTGATCGTGCCCGGTGAGGAGCCCGTGGCCCTCTTCTACGCCCTGCGGCGCCTCCCGACCCTGGACCCGGAGGGCTTCCGGGACCACTGGCTCCACCGGCACGCCGAGCTCGGACGGGCCGTCCCGGGGCTGCGGGGCTACCGGCAGGTCCACGCCGACCCCGAGGCGTCCAAGGCCGCCGCCGCGGCCGCCGGCGTCGGGGTGCACGACTTCGACGGCGTGGCCGAGGCGTACTACGCCGACGTCGAGGACTTCCTCGGGATCATGGCGAAGCCCGAGGTGACGGCCGACGCCCTCGAGGACGAGAAGCGGTTCATCGACCACTCCCGGTCGACGGGCATGCTCACCCGGATCGCCTACCGGGTCCGCGACTGACAGCACGACGGACAGCACGACGGACAGAGGAGACGCACATGGCACGGATCCCGCTCGCCGAGCTCGGCGGCGTCGAGCCCGACATCGCCGAGATGATCACCGGCATCGAGGAGGCCACCGGCGACTCGACCGCCATGCGGGTGCTCGCCCACCGGCCCGACATCGTCCGGGGCTTCGTCCAGTTCTACTGGCCGCTCCAGACCGAGGGGCTGCTGGGCCGCAAGGAGGTCGAGCTCGTCCGGCTCGGCATCGCCCAGATCAACCAGTGCGCCAACTGCCTCAACGGGCGCTACCAGGACTCCATCGACGAGGGCCTCACCGAGGAGATGGTCGCCCAACTCCCGCTCGTCGAGCGCTCCGACCTGTTCACCGAGCGGGAGAAGGCGGGCATCCGCTTCGGCCAGAAGATGGCCTCCGACCACTGGTCGGTGGGCGACGAGGACTTCGCCCGGCTCGCGCAGCACTACAGCGTCCCGGAGATGGTCGAGCTGTGCGTCCTCGTCGCGCAGTTCATCGGGATCGGCCGCATGTTCGCGGTGATCGACGCCATGAACGTCGACTGCGAGATCCCGACGCTGGCCGCCGCCGAGGCCTGACCGGCGCGACCCGGACGACCGCCGGGCCGGGAGGTCCCGGCCCGGCGGGTCAGAGCTCCAGGCCGCTGCGCAGCTCCCGCTTGAGGATCTTGCCGAGGGCGTTGCGGGGGAACTCCTCGACGAAGCGCACCCCCTCGAGGTGCTTGAACCTCGCCGTGCGCTCGTTGACGATCGCCTTCACGTCGTCCTCGGTGAGCTCGGCCCCCGGCGCCGGGCGGACGAACGCGAACGGGATCTCGCCGTACCGGGGGTGCATGGCCCCCACGACCGCGCACTCGGCGATGCGGTCGTCCTCGTAGAGGAGCGCCTCGAGCTCCTTGGGGTACACGTTCATCCCGCCCCGGATGATCATGTCCTTCTTGCGGTCGACCAGGTACAGGAAGCCGTCCTCGTCGAAGTAGCCGATGTCCCCCCAGTGGAGCCTCCCTCCCCGGAGGGCCTCCTCGCTCTCCTCGGGCATCCCCCAGTAGCAGCGGATCGGCTCGTAGAGCCCGGCGTAGGGCCCCTCCTCGTACGGCCCGGTGCAGATCTCGCCGATCTCGCCCACCGGGACGTCACGGTCCTGGTCGTCGACGATCGTCACCTTGATGTGGGCCATCGGGACGCCCACCGAGTCGAACTTCCGCGGCCGGTCGAAGGGATCGGTGGACACCATGGCCGGGCCCTCGGTCCCCCCGTAGGCGTGGATGAAGCGGAAGTCGTAGCGCTCCTCGAAGGCCTTGCGGATCTCGGGGGGCATGGGGGAGCCGCCGCAGCTCGCGACCCGGATGCTCGACAGGTCCACCCGCTCGGCCTCCTCCGGGGGGAGGTCGAGCAGGTCCGAGAACATCATCGGGATGCTGGCGCCGATCATGGTCGTGCGGTCCTCGCGCACGAACGTGGCGAAGGTCGACGGGTCGTACTTCGAGAGGAGCCGGCACGTGCTCCCGGCGAGCAGCGACGACAGCGGCCCGAGGATGAGGATCGACAGGAGGTAGATGGGCAGCACGGACAGGAAGACGTCGTCCTCGGTGACCCGGTAGTGCTCCCGCACCATGTCGAGCTGCACGAGCAGCGCGCGGTGGGTGTGGGTGGCGCCCTTGGGGAGCCCGGTGGTGCCCGACGTGTAGAAGATGGTGGCGTCGGCGCCGGGGTCGAGGTCGACCGCCCGGACCGGCTCGCCCGACGGCTCACCGATCGATACCACGTGCGCGAGGTCCGGCGCCGACGCGGCGACCTCGTCGATCACCTCGCGGCTGCGGCCGGGATCGGCCAGGACGACCCGGGCCCCGGAGCTCCGGAGCTGGTAGAGGACCTCCTCGGGGCCGAGCTGGGCGTTGACGGCCACGACGATGGCCCCCAGCTTCCAGGTGCCGACCACGCTGGCCACGAACTCGGGGTGGCTCCCGGCCATGATGGCCACGCGATCCCCCGGCCCCACCCCGAGGGCCCGCAGGCCACCGGCGGCCCGGGAGGCCAGCTCGTCGAGCTCGGCGAAGGTGAGCTCCCGGTCCTCGGTCCGGAGGGCCACCTTGTCGGGCACCCGGGCCACGACCTCCTCGATCCGCCGAGCCAGGCTCATCGCTCCACCACCTCCCGTACCGGGACCGCTCGCGTCCCGCTTCGCGACGTTGCTTGCCGCCTTACTTCTGACGTTGTACGTTAACTTCTGCCTGATGGCGTGTCACCCCGGCGGCCCGGCGGCACGGGAGGTTGCCCCTGCCGCCGTGTCCCCGAGCCCGAGGAGGTCGTGGTGCGAAGGTTCCATCCGCTCTTGATCCTGCTTCTCGTCCTGGCTCTCGTGGCCGTGGCGTGCGGCGACGACGACGACGACGGCGACGGTGCCGCCCCGGCGACCACGGCGGCGGCCGACGGTGACGGTGACGGTGCCGCCGAGTGCGACGACAGCGACCCGGTGAAGGCCGGCGCATCGCTGAGCATCTCCGGGCCCGCGGCCGACATCGGCGCCCTGGCCCAGGACGGCGCCGAGATGGCGATCGAGGACATCAACGCCGAGGGCGGGATCCTCGGGCGGTGCGTCGAGCTGGTCCTCAGGGACGACACCGGCGACCCGACCCGGGCCGCGCAGGTCATGCGCGAGCTCGTCGACCAGGAGGAGGTCGACTTCGTCGTCGGCCCGTTCCTGAGCTCCCCGATCGGCGCCGCGATCGAGGTGACGGCTCCCGCCAACGTGCTGCACGTCGTGGCCGGGGTGCTCCCCACCGCGGGTGACGCGGCCACGTTCCCGCACGTGTTCCGGTCCGAGGTCGTGGCGACCCTCCAGGGTCAGACCTTCGCCGAGTACATGAAGGCCAGCGGCTGGACCTCGGCGGCGATCATCGCCGTGAACAACGCGCTCGGCACCTCCGTGGTCGACGCCTTCACGCCCGTGGCCGAGGCCGAGGGGCTCGAGATCACGGCCACCGAGTTCCACGAGAGCGGCGCCGTCGACCAGACGACCCAGCTCCGGAACCTCATGGGCACCGACCCCGACGTGCTCCTGGTGTTCAACACCGCGGGGCCCGACACGGTGGCCACGATCAGCGGGCGCAACTCGCTCAACTGGGACGTCCCGGCGCTCGGGTTCTCCTCGATCGCCAACACGTCCATCACCGACGCCTTCGAGCCCGGCGAGATGGACCTGGTCTATGGCGGCCAGGCCTACCGGCTCCTCAACCGGGAGCCCGGCAGCGACGAGCCCATCGGCGAGGCGGCCGCCGCCTTCAAGGACCGGTACAAGGAGTTCCTGGGCGCCGACCCGCTGGAGGTCAACATCCAGCAGGCCTCGGGAATCTACGACTCGTACCGGATGATGGCCCTGGCCATCAACGAGGTCGGCGAGATCGACCCCGACGGGGTGAAGGACTACCTCGAGTCCAACGGCTACGACGGGGTCAAGGCGACCTACGAGTACGACGCCGAGCGCCACGACGGCATCGGCCTCGACGACCTCGTGTTCATCGTCGCCGACTCCTTCGAGGACGGAACCCTCGAGCTGGCGCCGAACCAGTAGCGGGCCGGGTGGGCTCCCCCGGGCGACCGGGGGAGCCCACCGCCCTCCTGACCCCCACCGGCCTCACAGGAGCCCCCGGGCCGCCTCGCCATGGACCTCACCGAAGCGATCAACATCGCCCTCGCCGGCCTCACCGCCGGGGCCATCTACGCCCTGCTCGCGATGGGCTACGACGTCATCTTCGCCACCACCGGCGTGCTCAACTTCGCCCACGGCGAGCTGATGATGGTGGGCACGATGGTCGGCGTCGGCCTCTTCGGGGACCGGGGCTGGCCCGTCCTGATCGCCCTCACGGCCACCGTCCTCTTCGCCGGTGCGCTCGGGGCCGTCGAGGAGCGCACCGCGGTGCGCCCGGCGACCTCCCGGGGCCACGGCGCGCTCGGGTGGGTGCTGGCCACGCTCGGCTTCGCCATCATCCTCCGGTCGGCGTTCGCGCTGATCATGGGACCCGACATCCGGGTCTTCCCGTCGTTCGTGTCCGACGACCCCGTCGACGTCGGCGGCGTGCTGCTGAACCCCCAGCAGCTCCTCGTGATCGGGGTCGCGCTGGCGATGGCCGTCCTCCTCCACGTGCTCTACCGCCGGACCCTCCTGGGCCAGGCCCTGAGCGCCGTGGCCGCCGACCCGGAGGCCGCGGCCATGCGGGGGATCCCGGTGGGCCGGCTCTCCACCATCTCGTTCGCGCTGGGCTCGGCCATCGCCGGCCTCACCGGCTTCGTCGCCGGGCCCATCACCGCCGCCTTCCCCACCATCGGCTTCGGCTTCGCGCTCAAGGGCTTCATCGCCGCGGCCGTCGGCGGCATCCCCGAGATCCGCGGCGCGCTCGTCGGCGGTCTCCTGCTGGGGCTCATCGAGGCGTTCGGCGTCCACTGGATCGGCGCCGGGTTCCGGGACGCGGTCGTCTTCGTCGCCCTGCTGGCCATGCTGGCCGTGCGCCCCGGCGGCCTGCTCGGCCGGGCCGCGGTGAGGTCGGTCTGATGGAGCCGCTGACGTCGGTCGGGAGCTCACGGCGGACCTGGGCCCCCACCTCATCACGCTCGGCGTGCTGCTGCTCGGCCCCGAGACGGTGGCCAAGGTCATCAGCCTGCTCACGAGCATCGTGACCTGGCCGTTCACCCGCGAGCTGCGGACCGCGAGCAACCGCTTCGAGATCTTCAACGCCGAGCTGCTGCTCATCTACCTGATCGCCGTGATCGGCCTGAACCTGCTCTTCCAGAGCGGCCTCATGTCGATCGGGCACAGCGCCCTGTTCGGCCTCGGTGGCTACTTCGTCGCCATCGCCATGGTCGAGCACGGCTGGAGCCTCTGGGTCGCGCTCCCCGCCGCCGGCCTGCTCGCGGGGGTGGTCGGCCTGGCCCTCGGCGTCCCCGCCCTGCGCCTCGGCCTCTTCACCCTGGCCATGGTCACCGTCGGCTACGCGTTCGTGTTCGAGGACATGGCCATCGAGTTCCGCAGCATCACGGGCGGGGGCGACGGCTTCCGCGGGGTCCGCCAGCCGGCCCCGTTCGACACCCTCGAGTCCTACTACTGGCTGGTCCTGATCGTGGTCGTCGTCGCCTACGTCGTCGGCCACAACCTCCTGCGCTCCCCCGCCGGGCGGGCGTCGAAGGCCGTGGCCTCGAACCCGGTCGCGGCCCAGTCGCTCGGCATCAGCCTCTACGTCACCAAGCTGCGGGCCTTCAGCATCTCGAGCGTGTTCGCCGGGATCGCCGGTGGGCTCTTCGCCCCGCTCATCGGCTTCGTCGCCCCCGACTCGTTCACGGTCAACCTGGCCATCCTGCTCCTCCTCATGGTGCTCTTCGGCGGGGCGGGGACGGTCGCCGGCCCGGTGATCGGCACGCTCCTGCTCTTCCGGATCCCCATCGAGGTCGAGCGGGTCGCCGAGCAGCCCGGCGACTGGAGCCTGCTCATCTACGGCGCCGTCCTGCTCGCCTCCGTGCACCTCTTCCCCCAGGGCCTCATGAGCGCCTGGTGGTGGGTCCGGGCCCGGATCCCCTGGCTGGCCCGCGAGGCGGCCGTGGTCGAGGAGCGGGAGCGGGCGGACGTCACGGCGGTGACGACCCCGGTGCCCGTGTCGGCGGGCCCCGTCCTGGAGACCACCGGCGTCGTGAAGACGCTCGGTGGCGTGCGGGCCCTCGACGGCCTCGACCTGACCCTCGAGCCGGGCACCGTCCACGCGCTCATCGGGCCCAACGGCTCGGGCAAGACCACGTTCCTCAACGTCGTGTCCGGCTACCTCACCCCCGACCAGGGCACCGTCGAGCTCTTCGGGCGGGACGCCGGGACCCGCGCGCCGCACCTGCGGGCCCGCGACGGGCTGGCCCGGACCTTCCAGACCCCGTTCGTGTTCGAGGGGATCACCTGCCTCGAGAACGTCATGACGGCGCTCGACGGCCACCGCCGCCACGGCGTGCTGGCCTTCACGGTGCGCTGGCCGGGCGCCCGGCGGGAGGAGCGCCTGCGGTACCGGAAGGCCGAGGAGATCCTCGACGCGGTCGGTCTCGGCACCCGGGCGAACGCCTCGGCGGGGAGCCTCCCGCCGGGTGAGCGCCGCCTGCTCGAGCTCGCCCGGGTGCTGGCGCTCGAGCCCCGCGCCGTGCTCATGGACGAGCCCGCCGCTGGCCTGTCGGGGGCCGAGATCGAGGAGCTGGAGGAGGTCATCCGGTCGCTGCGGCAGGCCGGCATCGCCGTGCTGCTCGTCGAGCACCACGTGGAGATGGTGCTGCGGCTGGCCGACGTGGTCACCGTGATCGACTTCGGCGAGGTGATCGCCCACGGACCTCCCGAGGACGTGCGCCACGATCCCCGGGTCATCGCCGCCTACCTCGGCACCGCGGAGGACGGCGAGCACCCGCTCGAGACGGGGGCGGCCGCCCCCGAAGGGGCCCAGCCGTGAGCCTGCTCGAGGTCCGGGGGCTGGTGGCGGGCTACGGGCGGGTCCCGGTGCTGCACGGGCTCGACTTCCACGTCGACGAGGGCGAGCTCGTGACGGTGATCGGGGCGAACGGGGCCGGGAAGTCGACCCTGCTCCGCACGATCGCCGGGATCAACCGGGCGTTCGCAGGGGAGATGATCCTCGACGGCGCGCCCATCACGAAGACGCCGGCGGCGAGGGTGAACGCGCTCGGCGTCGCCCACGTCCCCGAGAACCGCCGGGTCTTCCCCGAGCACCCCATCGCGGAGAACCTGCGCCTCGGCGCGTTCGTCCGGCGTCGCGACCGGCGCGGGATCGCCGACGACATGGAGCGGATGTACGAGAAGTTCCCGATCCTCGGGGAGCGGCGCGACCAGCCCGCCGGGACGCTCTCGGGTGGGGAGCAGCAGATGCTCGCCATCGCCATGGCCCTCATGGCCCGGCCCCGGCTCCTCATGCTCGACGAGCCCTCCCTCGGCCTGGCCCCGATCATCGTCCGCCGGATCTTCGCCGAGATCCGGGAGCTGCAGCGCGAGGGCACGACGATCCTCCTGGTCGAGCAGATCGCCAACCTGGCCCTGCAGGTGGCCGACCGGGGGCTGGTCCTGTCGCTCGGGCGGTTCGTGAAGGAGGCCCCGGCGTCCGAGCTGCTCCGGGACGAGGCGGTGCGGGCCGCGTACCTGGGCACGTGAGCGACGCGCTGCCCGTCGAGCTGGTCCGGACGCGCAGCGCGGACGGCGTGCTGCTCCACGGCGCCCTCGTCGGCCGGGGCGCCCGCCAGGGGGTGCTCGCGGTGCACGGCGCCTGGGGCAGCTTCTACGGCACGCCGGTCTTCGACCTGCTGCCCGCCGCGGCCGGGCGCGGGCTCGTCGCGCTGTCGCTGAACGGGCGGGCCCACGACCTGGGGAGCCTCGGCGACGGCGAGCCGTGCATCGGGCTGATCCGGGACCGGTTCGAGGACGCTCCGCTCGACCTCGACGCCGCGGCGGGCGTCCTGACCTCGGCCGGGGCGGAGCGGTACGTGGTCGTGGGCCACAGCTTCGGCAGCGCCAAGGTCGCCTACTGGCTGGCCGAGCGGGGACCGGCGGGCGCCGCCGGGCTCGTCCTGGTGAGCCCGGCCCCCGCCCTCGCCACGACCACCCGGTGGTTCGTGGAGGGAGCGCTCGAGCACCACGTCGCCCGGGCGGCGGCCGCGATCGCGGCCGGCGAGCCCCACCGGCTCGTGGTGCTGTCGTCGTCGGCACCGGTCCCCATGGTCGCCGAGGCGGCGACGGTCCTGTCCCTGTGGGGGCCCGGTTCGCTCGCCGACCCCACCCTCCACGTGCCCCGGCTGTCGATCCCGGTCCTCGTGACCGTCGGCGACCGCGAGCCGTCCGCCTACCGCGAGCGGGCCGAGCGGGTCGCCGACGCCGCTGCCGACGCCGAGCTCGTGGTCCTGCCCGGCGACCACTACTACGACGACCGTGAGGCGCTCGTCTCCACCGTGCTCGACTGGGTGTGCCGGCGGGGCCTCCTCGACCTCGAAGGGAGCGAGGGCCGATGACCGACCAGGCCGCGAGGGACCTGCCCGACCTGGGCATCGAAGCCGTGTTCGACCATGCCGCGGCCGCCGCGCCCCGCATCCGCGACCTGCTCCCGATCTACCTGGACCTGCTCGGAGGCACCTTCCACCAGGGTGGCGACAACTCCAGGGTCGGGTACCGGGCCGTGCAGATCGTCTACCCCGGGGGCGGGAAGATGGAGCTGATGGAGCCCCACCCCGGCTCCACGTTCTTCGACCGGTTCTTCGCGAGCCGCGGCGCGGGGCTGCACCACCTCACGTTCAAGGTCCCCGACATCGACGCCGCGATCGCCGCGGTCGAGCGCGCCGGGTACACCCCCACGAGCATCTACACCGCCGACCGCGACTGGAAGGAGGTCTTCCTCCACCCCAAGGAGTCGCACGGCGTCCTCATCCAGCTCGCCCAGGCCGCTGCGGGCTTCCCGCGGCCCGCCGAGGGCCGCCAGACCCTCGACGACGTGCTGGCCGGGCGGGGCGACAACGGCACCGGCGTCCCCAGCCCCTGACCGGCCGGGGAGGCCCCGTCACCCGAGCCGGGCCCGGCAGGCGTCGCGGATGGCCGCGTGGGTCTCGAGGTAGCCGAGACCCAGCCCGTTGTCCCGGCCGGACGCGGCGCTCATGTCGCAGAGCACCAGGTGCTCGGCCCCCGCGTCGACGTACGCGGCCAGGGTCGCCGCGATGTCGTCGGGGCTGCCGTGGGGGATCACGCCGGCCAGCTCGTCGACGTCGATGCCGGCCACGAGGTCGTGGAGCCGCGGGTCGGTCGGGACCAGGCTCCCCCACGGACCCTCGGGCAGCGGCGTCCGGGTGAGCGCGCCCTGCGGGAGCAGCAGCCCGAGGGCCCGGAGCGCGGGGACCTCGAGCAGCCGCCGGGCCACCTCCCGGTCGGCCCCGGCGACGAGCCACACGAAGGCCCCGGCCTCCACCGCCGACGGGGCGCGGCCGGCGTCCGCGGCCGCGGCCCGCACCGCCGCCAGCGCCTCGCGGTAGGGCTCGGGACCGAACGCGGTCGGCAGCCAGCCGTCGGCCCGGCTGCCGGTGATGCGCAGCGTGCGCGGCCCGTGGGCCGCCACCCACACCGGCGGCGCCGGGACGACCGCGGAGAGGCCGCAGAGCGCCTGGTCGAGGTGGTAGTGCTCGCCCGCGAAGTCGACCGGCCGGCCGTCGCGCCACAGCGCCCGCATCACCTGGAGGGCCTCCTCGAGCCGGCCCACCGGCTTCTCGTAGGGGATGCCGTAGGGACGGGTACCCGCGACCTCGCCGCACCCGACGCCCAGGAGGAGGCGGCCCCCCGAGAGCTGCTGGAGGGTGACCGCGCTCTGGGCGAGCTGGGCCGGGTGGCGCCGCAGGGGGTCGGTCACCGCCGTCCCCAGGTGGATCCGGCCGGTGGCCACGGCGGCCGCCCCCATGAGCGGGAACGGGTCGAGGAGCGCGTGGGGGCCCTCGGGCAGCCAGCCCATGAGCCGGTCGGCCCACCACATCGAGTCGAACCCCGCCTCCTCGGCCGCCCGGACCGCCCGGGTGGCGTCGCGGGCGGGGAGCTGGGAGCCGGGGATGCCGAAGCGGATGTTCATGGCGTGCCCTCCCTTCCTCGTCCATGCATTATCGTCGCGCAAGTCGATTCTTGGGAGGAGCGGCCCCGATGGCGACCCGCCGGGCGCCGGGACGGCCGAGGGGCCGCCCGGCCAAGACCCGCCAGGAGATCGTGGAGGCCGGCGCCGGGGTCTTCCGCCGCCTGGGCTACCACCAGGCCCGGATGGACGACGTCGCCGCCGCGCTCGGGCTGAGCAAGGGCAGCCTCTACTACTACGTCCACACCAAGGAGGACCTGCTCTTCGAGATCGTGCTCCCGCCCTACCGGGAGGCGATCGCCCACCTCACCGAGGTCGCGGCCTCCGACCTCCCCGTCCCGGCCCGGCTCGAGGAGGTGATCCGGCGGCACCTCTCGAACGTCGTGAAGCACTACCCGGCCATCTCGATCTACCTCGAGAGCCACCGCCACCTCCCGGTGCCCGAGGAGATGCGCCAGCTCGACCGCGAGTACTCGGCCCGGCTCAGGCAGATCGTCATCGACGGGATGCGCGACGGGTCGCTGCGGATCCAGGATCCGGCCACGGCGGTGGCGGCCCTGGTCGGCATGTGCAACTGGTTCGCCATCCGCTACGAGCCCGCCGGGGGATGGGACCCGGTCGAGGTCGCGGCCGGCTTCGCCGCCATCTTCCTCGAGGGGCTCGTCGTCCCCCATCCCGAGAGGAGGCCTCGTGGCTGACGGACGCGTGGACGTCGAGGACGTGGAGGGCCTCCGGGTCCTCGTGCTCTCCCGGCCCGGCAAGCTCAACGGCATGGACACGCCCATGCTGGAGTCCCTCCTCGGGGCGGTGCGGGAGGCGACGTCCGACCGGTCGGTCCGGGCGGTCCTGCTCACCGGGGAGGGCGAGGCGTTCAGCGCCGGCGGCGACCCCGACGAGCTCACGGGGATCGCGGGCCACGACGTGCTCGACACCGTCGACCGCTGGACCGGGATCTCCACGGAGGTCGCGGGGCTGATCTTCCACGCCGAGAAGCCCGTCGTCGCCGCGGTCGACGGGCCCGCGTTCGGCGCCGGGTGCGCCCTGGCCCTCGCCTGCGACGTCGTGCTCGCCTCGGAGCGCGCCCGCTTCGGGCCCGTCTTCACCCAGCGGGGGATCCTCCCCGACCACGCCCTGCTGTGGTTCCTCCCCCGCCAGATCGGTCTCCTCGCGGCCAAGGAGCTGATCCTCAGCGGGCGGGTCGTCGAGGCCGCCGAGGCGGACCGGCTCGGCCTCTGCACGCGCGTGCTCCCGGCCGAGGGGTTCGCCGAGGCCGCCCGTGGCTACGCCCTCGACCTGGCCCGTGGCCCGACCCGGGCCCTGGCGGCGGCCAAGCTCGTGATGAACAAGGGGCTCGAGACCGACATGTGGACGGTGCAGGCCTTCGAGCGCATGATCCAGCCGTCGCTGTTCGCCAGCGACGACTTCCGCGAGGGGTTCGCCGCCTTCCGGGAGCGCCGCCGGCCCCGGTTCGGCGGTCGCTGAGCTCCCGGGCCCCACGGGGCGCGGGGCTCGCCGGGCCGGGCCCCGACGAATAGACTCATTGGTCGATAATCGTCGAGCTGGCGAGGGTGCACCGTGGCGTACGACGTGATCGTGGTCGGAGGGGGTGCCGCCGGGTCCGTCGCGGCCGCGGTGCTGGCCAAGGAGGGGAAGCGGGTCCTCCTGCTCGAGCGCGACCCGGTCCTCGCCGGCCGGGCCCGGTACTTCGACGTCGAGGGGTACAAGCTGCAGTGGGGCCCGCACCTGCTCGAGGATCCGGGCAGCGGGATCACCGCCATCCTGGGCTGGCTGGGCCACGACCTCGAGCACGGCCGCACCAACGACGGGATGGCGATCTGGGACGGCGACGGCTGGAAGGCCGCCGGCGAGGTGTACGGCTCCGGCCGCGAGGAGCTCGCGAAGGTCGCGGCCGAGATCGCCGGTCTCGACCTCGACGACCTCGACCGCTACGACCAGCAGTCCCTCCGCCAGTGGCTGTCGGAGCGGACGTCGCACGAGGGCGTCATGGGGCTCTTCGAGTTCATGGCCGTGCTCGAGGGACAGACCGGCGCCCCCGAGGACCACTCGGCCAGCGACAACCTGTTCATGCGCTCGCTGCACCTGCGGGAGCGGCGCAAGCCCGGCTACTCGTACTGCCCGGTCGGCGGGTTCGACCAGCTCTTCGAGACCGTCGGAGCCATCGCCCAGGAGCACGGCGCCGAGGTCCGCCGGGGGGTCAGCGTGGCCTCCGTCGCCATCGAGGGCGGGCGGGCCCGTGGGGTCTACGTGGAGGAGGGTGAGCGGCGGATGGCCAACGAGGTGCTGCCGCTCGAGCGCATCGACGCGGAGGCGGTGATCCTCACCCTCCCCGTCTGGCAGGTCCTCGACCTGCTCCCCGAGGGCGCGCTGCCCGGGTGGTACCTGGAGCTGATGCAGCGACTCTGCGGGATCGACGCGCGCGGGAGCTGGATCGGCTTCTACGCCGGCCTGCCCGAGCCCGCCTACGCCTTCACCGAGCACGAGCTCGCGGCCTGGTTCACCACGCCGCGCACGGGCCTCCCGGGCTTCGGCTACCTGCACTCGAGCCTCGACCCCGGCACCGCGCCCGAGGGCGAGCACCTCTTCGTCTGCGGGGTCGCCTGCGACCTGCCGGCGGTGCGCGACCGCCAGCGGCTGGCCCGGCTCATGGCCGACTTCGAGACCGACATCGACGAGATGTACCCGGCGCTGCGGTCGGCCCGCTGGAAGGTCCGCCACGTCATCACGAACTTCGGCCTCAAGGCCCGCCCCGGCCTGGTCGGCGCCCTGCGACCCCACAACGTCGCCCCCCGGCGTCGAGGGGCTCCTGTTCGGGGGCGACACGTTCCGGGGTCGCTCCGTGGGGATCGACCGGGCGGCCCGCTCGGGGCTCACCTGCGCGGAGCTGGTGCTGGGCCGCCGGGTGCAGGGACTGGAGGGGACATGGCGCTACTGAGCAACGACCCGAACGACCCGGCCGAGGAGCTCGCCATCCGGGCCCTCACCGCCCGCTTCACCGACGCCGTGAACCGCCGTGACCCCGCGACGCTGGGGGGCCTGTTCGCGCCCGACGGCGAGTGGGTGGTACCGGGGATGGGCGAGACGGTCGGGCCCGCGGCCGTCACGGCCCAGCTCGAGACCCTGCTCTCCGGCTTCGACCTCCTCGTCCAGCTCGTGCACAGCGGCGAGGTCCGGGTCGACGGCGACCGGGCCTCGGCCCGCTGGTACCTCAGCGAGGTCGGCCGGGACGCGCAGGGCCAGGGTGTCCACTTCGTCGGCGTCTACCAGGACCGCCACGTGAAGGTCGGCGGGGAGTGGCGCTTCGCCCGGCGACGCTTCGACTTCCTCTACCGGGGCCGCACCGAGATGCCCGGGAAGGGTTACCCGTTCCCGGAGCTGGAAGGGGGACGCTGATGTCCGGCCTGCTCGTCGAGCAGCCCGCCGACGGGGTGGCGCTGCTGACCCTCAACCGCCCCGACCGGCTCAACGCCTTCGACGACGAGCTGCTCACCGACCTGCTCCCCCGCACGTTCGCCGACCTGGCCGGCGACGACTCGGTCCGGGCGGTGGTCGTCACCGGGGCGGGCCGGGGGTTCTCGTCGGGGGCCGACCTCGACTGCTCCGGCTTCCGCCAGCCCACGCCCACCGAAGGTGAACGCTTCGTGCGGGGGACCCACCGCACCCCCCGTGAACGTCCGGAAGATGGGCAAGCCCTCGATCGCGGCGGTCAACGGCCCCGCCATCGGGGCCGGCTTCGGCCTGGCCCTGGCCTGCGACATCCGTCTGGCGTCGCCGGCCGCCCGGTTCGGGGCGACCTTCATCGCCATGGGGCTCGTGCCCGACTACGGGGTCTCGTACTTCCTGCCCCGGGTGGTCGGCACCTCGACCGCCCTCGAGCTGCTCCTCACGGGCCGGATGGTCGACGCCGAGGAGGCCCGGGCCCTGGGGATCGTGTCGCGCGTCGAGGAGGACGTGGTCGGGGCCGCGGTCGAGCTGGCCATCACGATCGCGGCCCACCCTCCCCACGCGACCGGCATCACCCGGGCCAACGTGTACCGCTCGATGGAGCTCGACCTCGAGACCGAGGTGCTGGAGCAGGAGCCCCGGTCGCAGGCCGTGGCCCTGTTCGGCTCGGAGTTCCCCGAACGGTTCGCGGCGTGGACGAGGAAGATCCAGGGCCGGTAGGCGGTCCGGAGGGAGGAACCACCGGTGGACGTCCTGTCGACGAGGGTCGAGCCCTCGTCCGAGAGCTACCAGCACAACCGGGCCACGATGCTCGAGCGCCTGGCCGAGATCGAGCAGCTCCACGCCCAGAACCTCGCCGGCGGGGGCGAGAAGTACGTCGCCCGTCACCGCCAGCGGGGCAAGCTGCTGATCCGGGAGCGCATCGAGCTGCTGCTCGACCGGGACAGCTACTTCCTCGAGCTGAGCCCGCTGGCCGGCTGGGGCAGCCGCTTCCACGTGGGCGGCAGCATCGTCACCGGGGTCGGCCGGGTGTCGGGCGTCGAGTGCGTGATCTCGGGCAACGAGCCGACCGTGCGGGGCGGGACGATGAACCCGTTCACGTCGAGGAAGTGGCTGCGGGCGCTCGACATCGCCCAGCAGAACCGGCTCCCGATGATCCAGCTCACCGAGTCGGGTGGTGGGGACCTCCCGACCCAGGCCGAGTCGTTCGTCGACGGCGGCAAGGTCTTCTACGACATGAGCCAGCTCTCGAAGGCCCGCATCCCCACCCTGTCGGTCGTGTTCGGGAACTCCACCGCGGGCGGGGCGTACGTCCCCGGCATGTCCGACTACACGGTGTTCATCCGGGAGCGGTCCAAGGTCTTCCTCGGCGGCCCGCCGCTGGTGAAGATGGCCACCGGCGAGGACGCCGACGAGGAGGAGCTCGGCGGCGGCGACATGCACGCCACCGTCTCGGGCGTCGCCGACTACCTGGCCAACGACGAGATCGAGGCCCTGCGCATGGCCCGCCAGGTCGTCGCCCACTACCGCTGGCGCAAGCTCGGCGGCGACCCGACCCTCCCCGCCGACCCGCCCGTCCACGACCCCGACGAGCTGCTCGGGATCGCCTCGGCCGACCTGCGGGAGCCCTTCGACGCACGCGAGGTGATCGCCCGGATCGTCGACGGCTCGCGCTTCGAGGAGTTCAAGCCGCTGTGGGGGCGGGCCATCGTCACCGGCTTCGCCTCGCTCTTCGGGTACCCCGTCGGGATCGTCGCCAACAACGGCTACCTCGCCAACGAGGAGTCGGAGAAGGCCGCCCAGTTCATCTGGCTCTGCAACCAGCACGACACGCCGCTGCTGTTCCTCCAGAACACGACCGGCTACGTCGTGGGCACGATCTACGAGCAGCGCGGGATCACCAAGGACGGCTCGAAGATGGTGCGGGCCGTCTCCAACTCCGAGGTCCCCCACATCACGCTGATGATGGGCGCCAGCTACGGCGCCGGGAACTACGGGATGAGCGGCAAGGCCTACCGGCCCCGCTTCGTCTTCACCTGGCCGAACCACCGGGTCGGGATCATGGGTCCGAAGCAGATGGCCGGGGTCCTCTCGATCGTCGCCCGGGCCGCGGCCGAGGCCGCCGGGCGCGAGTACGACGAGGAGCAGGACGCGGCCATGCGGGCCCAGGTCGAGGACCAGCTCGACCGGGAGTCCACCGCGCTGTTCTCGACTGGTCGGCTGTGGGACGACGGCATCATCGACCCTCGCGACAGCCGCACCGTGCTCGGCATCGCCCTCTCGGCCGCCTACAACGGCCCGGTGAGGGGCAGCACCGATTTCGGCCCCGTCCGCCTCTGACCCCGAAGCGAGCCATGACCATCACGACCTCGACCATCCGCCGGATCCTCGTGGCCAACCGGGCCGAGATCGCCCGCCGGGTCTTCCGCACCGCCCGGGCCATGGGCATCGACACCGTGGCCGTCTACTCCGACCCCGACGCGGGCGCGCCGTTCGTACGGGAGGCCGACCGGGCCGTCCCCCTCGGTGGCACCACCAGCGCGCAGACCTACCTCGACGTCGAGAAGGTGCTGGCCGCGGCCCGGGCGACCGGCGCCGACGCCATCCACCCCGGCTACGGCTTCCTCGCCGAGAACGCCACGTTCGCCGAGGCCGTGCAGGACGCCGGCCTGACCTGGATCGGCCCGCCTCCGGACGCCATCGCGGCGATGGGCGACAAGCTCACGGCGCTCGAGGCGATGCGTCGGGCCGGGGTGCCGACGCTCCCCCGGGCCACCCTCGGGGACGCCGACGCCGGGGCGCTGGCGAAGGCGGGCGAGGAGGTGGGCTTCCCGCTGCTCGTCAAGGCCTCGGCCGGCGGCGGCGGGAAGGGCATGCGGATCGTCCGGTCGGCCGGCGAGCTGCCCGAGGCGGTGGAGGCGGCCCGGCGCGAGTCGGCCAAGGCCTTCGGCAGCGACGTCGTGTACCTCGAGCGCTACCTCGACGTCGCCCGACACATCGAGATCCAGGTGCTGGCCGACCGCCACCTCGACGTCCGCCACCTGTTCGAGCGCGAGTGCTCGATCCAGCGCCGCCACCAGAAGATCGTCGAGGAGGCGCCGTCGCCGTTCGTGACCCCCCAGCTCCGGGCGGACATGTGCGCCGCCGCGACGGCGGCGGCCCGCGCCGTCGGCTACGAGGGGGCCGGCACGGTCGAGTTCATCGTCGACGCCGAGGGCAACCACTACTTCCTCGAGATGAACACCCGCCTCCAGGTGGAGCACCCGGTGACCGAGATGGTGACCGGCGTCGACCTCGTCCGCGAGCAGATCCTCGTCGCCGAGGGCCACCCGATCACCCTCCCCGAGGACCTCGAGCTGAGCGGCGCCGCCATCGAGGTGCGGCTGTACGCCGAGGACCCCGAGCAGGGGTTTTTGCCGGCCAGCGGCCGCCTGGTGCGCTGGAGCGAGCCGGAGGGGGTCCGGGTGGACTCGGGCGTCGCCGAGGGCGACGAGGTGAGCGTCCACTACGACCCCATGCTCGCCAAGCTCGTGGCCCACGCCCCCACCCGGGAGGAGGCGGCCCGCCGCCTGGCCCGGGCCCTGCGCGAGCTGCGGGTGCACGGGCTGGCCACCAACCGCGACTTCCTCGTGGCGGTCCTCGAGCACCCGGCCTACCTCGCCGGCGACACCACCACCGACTTCATCGACCGCCACCGCCCCCGCACGTCGGCCCGGCCCGACCCGGAGGTGGTGCGGCGGGCGGCGGTGGCCGCCGCCCTGGGCGCCCGGGCGGCCCGCCTGGCCGAGGAGCCGGCCGTCCCCCTCATCGCCCCGGCTGGCGCAACCTCCGCCACGTCGGCGAGACCGGCGTCTACGAGCACCGGGGCGAGCCGCTCACCGTCGACTTCTGGGAGGCGCGCGACGGGAGCGTCGCCGGCCACGCCTGCGGCCAGGGCTTCACGGCCCGGCTCCACGGTTGGGACGACCCGTGGCTCGACGTCGAGGTCGACGGCGTGCGCGAGCGGGTCAGCGTCACCTTCGGACCCGGTGACGACGGCCGGTCGGTCTGGGTCCAGGGCCCCACCGACGAGGTACGCCTGTCCGAGCTGCCCCGCTACCCGCGTCCCGAGGCCGCCGAGGCCAAGGGCAGCCTCACCGCCCCCATGAACGGCACGGTCATCGCCGTGTCGGCCGCGGTGGGCGACGTGGTCACCGCCGGGCAGACCCTCGTGGTCATCGAGGCGATGAAGATGGAGCACAAGATCGCCGCGCCCGAGGACGGCACGGTGACCGGGGTGCTCGTCGCGCCCGGTGACACCGTCGCCCACGACCAGGTGCTGGTGGTGGTCGAGCCCGACGGAGACGGCGACACCGCCTGACCGCGGGTCGCGTCGCGGGACCGGCTCCCGCGACGCGCCGCGGGACGATCAACCGGCGGTCAGTAGCGGGGCTCCTTCCAGCGGGGGGCGCCCCCCTCGCGCACGTGCTCGTCGAGGAGCTCGTCGGTGGCCTCCCAGTCGACGAGGGGGGTGCCCTCGGGCAGGCCCCACGGCCACTCGCCGTAGAGGGTCATGACGTGCTCGGGCGGCCGGCGCTCCGGCCAGCCCTCGATCCAGTCCCCGTACGGGCGGGCCCGGGCCAGGCGGGCCTCGCGCTCCTCCTTGCGGGCCAGCTCCGTGGCCTCGTGGTCGATGACCAGGTTGTCCTCCCGGTAGACCACCTTGAAGACGTCGCGGGCCGTCCGGTGCGAGATCGTCTTCGACCGCAGGTCGTCCATCACCAGCTCGGCGTCACGCTCGAGGACGTCGCCGTACCCGGCCCCGGAGGGGGCGCAGGCGAGGAACAGGTCGCCCTCGACGAGCATCTCCATCCCCGAGTTCTGGTGCTTGAACATCCAGTCGCCCTCGATCCGCTCCACGGCCTCGTAGAGGTCGTGGGGGATCCGGTTCTGCGCCTTCAGCTCCTCGAGGTTGTGGTTCTGCACGAGCGCGAAGGCGACCGGACGGGAGGGGTACCCACCCATGAGCCCGGGCGCCATGGGCCGGCCCGAGAAGCCGCCGATCGACACGGCGGCGACGCCGGGCACGCCGTGGATCTGGTACATGGCGTTCATCGAACGGCCGCCCCGGAACTTGCCGTAGCCCACCGCGTCCCGCCAGTAGACGTTCCGGTAGACGGGCAGCAGCGGGAACTGGTGCTCGATCTGCTCGGAGTCGAGGAACTCCCCGATCGCGCACCAGATGAACCCGCCCACGTCGATCCCGTCGGAATCCCAGCGGGCCCCCATCCCCACCCCGTTGGGGATCCCCTGGTCCCACGCCGAGAACGGCTGGCCGTGCGCGTCGACCCCGCCGACGGCCACCGTGTTCGAGGTCCCGGGCCAGCCGGCGACGACGTTGTCGTGCTCGGGCGACCCGAACTTCATCTTCTCCATGCAGTTGTGCACGGCCGTGATCACCTGGGCGTGCGTCGCCACCCCGAGGGACGTGGCGTCCTCGGGGTCGGCCATGAAGAACGACCCCTCCTGGAACTCGAAGCGGAACGGCTCGTAGTAGCCCGTGGTCGCCGGAAGCTCGTGGAACAGGTACTGGAACAGGTAGCAGGCGAACATCGCGATCTGCATGTGGGGGAACATGTTGAAGTTCCCCAGGAGCACGCGGGGGCTCCCGTAGTGACGGATCGTGCAGACCTCGCCCCGCTTCTCCACCTCGACCCGGCAGTTGATGAGCCCGTACTTCCCCTCGCCCGCGTTCTCCAGGAACACGTCCTGGCGGTAGATCCCGTCGTTCATCGACGCCAGCTCTCGCGGGCCGCCGCCACGCCCTCGTCGATCATCCGCCGCATCGACCCGATGAGGAAATCGACGCCCTTCTTGGCGATGATCTCGTGGCATCGGGTCTCGAGGATGTGGCACGCCGCGGCCCGGGCCTTGATGTCGAGGGTCTGCATCCGCGGGTCGCGGACCATGTTCTCCATCATCTCCATCATGTCGGCCCGCAACTGGTAGTTGATGCCGATCTTGATGGGCGACAGGATCATGCCCTCGTCGTAACGGCTCTGCGCCGAGGGAGGGTTGCCGCCCGGCTCCTTGGCCCCGGTCTCGGTCTCGTGGCTCGCGGCGGCCACCCAGGCCACGATCTCGCCCTCCCAGAACACCGGCATGAAGAGGATCTGGTCCGGGGAGTGGATCCCGCCGTAGAGCGCGTCGTTGGCGTAGAACATGTCGCCCTCGTGGATGCCCACCGAGGGCTCCTCGTAGAACCAGCGCATCATCCACTTGATGCCGATCGAGGCGTTGATGAGGTGGAGCTGAGTCCCCATGATCCCCACCGCCAGGTCCCCCTGGCGGGTGTAGATCCCGACGGCCGCGTCCCCGGCCTCGATCATGGGGCTGATCCCCATCCGGGAGAACGTCTGGTAGGCCTCCCAGCAGGACAGCTCCATCTTGTTGCGGTAGATCTCGAAGTCACCCCGCTCGACGCTCTCCATCGCCCGCAGCTCGCGGTTGGTGGCCGGCTCCGGACGCCAGTGCTTGAGCAGGTTCGGATCACGCGGCACGGGTCCCCCCTTCGGTCCGCGAAGCTCCCCCGAGCTCCCCCGGCCGAGGCTAGGCGACCGGCGAGGCCCGCGGGCGTCACCCACCGCTCATCCTCTGCGGTCGCCCCGGTGGCCGGGCGCCGGCGGTCAGTGGTCGAGCCGGAAGTGCCCGGGCATCCCGGACGGCCAGAGGTCGCCCCACTGGTGCTGGCCACCGTCGACGGTGAGCACGACCCCGGTGAGGAACGACCCCGACGGTCCCGAGAGGTAGGCCACGGCCTCGGCGACGTCCAGGGACTCCCCCATGCGGCGCATCGGGTTGCTGTCCCTGAAGCGGGCCGCCGCCTCCGCCGGGTACACGCCGTGACCCTCGGTCTCGATCGCCCCGGCGGACACGCAGTTGGCCCGGATGCCGTACGGCGCCCACTCGGTCGACACGGTCCTCGTCGCGCACACGACGCCGGCCCGCGCGGCGCCCGAGTGCACGACCTGCGGGGTCCCGCGCTCGGTGTTGAGGACGATGTTCACGATGCTCCCCGGGTGGCCCTCGTCGCGCCAGCGACGGGCGGCGGCCTGCATCATGTACCAGGTCCCGTTGAGGTTGGTGTCCACGACGGCCCGCCAGCCGCGGTCCTCGAGGTCGATGGACGGCGTGGGGAACTGGCCCCCGGCGTTGTTCACGAGGTGGTCGAGACGACCCCAGCGGTCCCACACCTCGGCGACCAGCGCGTCGACCTGGTCGCGCTCGCGGATCGACATCGGCCGGACGAGCGTCTCGGTACCGAGCGCATGCTCGATCGTGCCGGCGGTCTCCCGCAGAGGCCCCTCGCGCCGGCCGCAGATCGCCACCCGGGCGCCCAGGCGCGCGAAGAGGGTGGCGATGACGCGCCCGATGCCGGTCCCCCCTCCCGAGACGAGAGCGACCTGCCCGTCGAACAGGCCGTCGCGGAAGACCGTCGGCCGCATCGGTCAGCGCATCGCCGGCGGCAGGAGGACCCGGAAGTCGCGGTCGGCCACCGCGCTCGCGCACAGCACGGCACCGTGGGCGGCCCCGTTCGTCCCGACGTCGGTCTGGGTCACGGTGTCGCCGGTGAAGAAGAGGTTCCGGACCAGGGGGTGGCGCACCGGCGGCCTGCGGTCGCCGGTGAGGCCGGGCCCGGGGTGGACGCCGTAGACGGCGGGAGCGGCGACCATGATGTACCACTCGACCAGGTCGTCGAAGCCCGGGTACTGCTCGCGCATGAAGGCGAACTTGGCGTCCATGACCTCTCGGACCACGGCCTGGTCGTGGATCTCGTCGGGGTCCTTGGCCGACATCCCCACCCACGTCTGGAGGAGGCAGCCGTCGGCGCCCTGCTGGCGGGTGGGGTCGATGATGCTCGTCTGCTCGAACCCGTAGACGGTGGCGTCGCCCCGCAGCTTCGGGCCCTCGAGGCCGTCGAGGACGAACATGCCCTTCGGGAAGCGGGTCTCGATCGGCTGGCGCAGCTTCACGTGCCCGAGGAGGCCGGGCATCGGGAAGATGGCCTTGATCCGCTCGACGAGCTCGGCGGGGAAGGTCTCCTCCGGGACGATGCGGAACACCCGGTTCATCGGGAGGTTCGACACGACGAAGCGGGCGTCGACCCGGCTCCGCCGCCCGGCCTCCTCCACGACGACCCCCTGGGCCCGGTGCCGCTCGATGATCACCTCGTCGACCCGGGCGCCGGTCCGGATCTCGCCGCCGCTCTCCCGGATCACCTCGGCGAAGGTGTCCACGGCGCTCTTGAAGCCCGACCGGACGTCGCCCATGCCCCCACCCAGGCTCAGGTGGCGACCCGACGCCGAGGTCATGTTGTTGCACATGATCCAGTCGCCCGCCGAGATCCGCTCGACGTCGTTCACCCCCATCTGGAACTTGGCGAGGACGGCGTAGTAGTCGCGGACGTTCTCGTCGTCGGTGACGAGCTCGAGGTAGGAGCGCAGGCCCACGTGGTTGAACTCGGCTGCCTCCGCGTTCGAGATCAGCGCCCGCTCGGCCGCGACCCGGGTCCGCTCCCGGACGGACTCCTTGGGCCAGCGGTCGGCCACGTCGCGCATCTCCACCCAGTCGCCGTCCCGGTGGTAGAGGAGGCCGACCTGCGGGTCGACGTCGATGCGCTTCCCGAAGTACCGGGCCAGGGTCGAGTAGCGACACCGGTCACCCGCGGAGACGCCGTGCCATCCCCCGTCGAGGATGTGCTGCTCGAAGAGGCCGCCGTCGACGATCTGGGCCAGCGACGGCTCCGAGTCGACGATCCGCAACCCGGCGCAGCCGGCCAGGAGGTCCCGGTACTCGGTGGCCGAGTACGTGCCGTGGGGCCCGCCGAAGGAGACCACCCGGCCGCCGATGATCGGCTCCTTCTCGAGGACGAGGACCTTCATCCCGGCGACCCCGGCGAGGATCGCCCCGGTGATCATCCCCCAGCCCCGCACCGACGATGACGACGTCGTGGTCCTCGGCCATCGGGCCTCCTCCTGTTCCGGCCCGGACGCCGGCCTCCGCCACCGGCGGCGGCGCCCGGGGTTTCTACGCCTGTGTCGAAAGTATGGGCGCAGTATCACCCCCGTCGGGGACGTTGTCAAGATGCGGCCTTCGGGTGGGACCGGCGAGGCGGCCGTCCCGTCACGAGGGCGAGGTCAGCCGCTCGGAGCCGCCTCCACGGCGTCGCGGCACACCTCGTCCAGGCAGTCCGGATCGGCCAGCAGGGCCCGCATCGCGAACCGGGCGACGTAGTGGGCGACATCGCGCGCCGCCAGGTCGCGCTGGCCGTGCACGCGGGTCAGGACCGAGTGGACCAATCCGATGATCGAGGCGAGCGCGAGCGAGGGGTCGGTCGGCGCGAGCTCCCCGGCCTCGATCCCCTCACGGATGAGCTTCTCGACCGCGGCGTTCCACTGCTGCATCTTCCGCCACCACGCCAGGTACCGGGGTTTGCGCACCTCACGGGAGTTGACGAGGCAGCTCAGGTCGTACGGGCTGTCGACGATCCGGCGGATCTGCTGGTGGAGCAGGCGGTACAGGCGGGACGCGGGCGATCCCTCCTCGGCGATGATCCCGACGGCGTAGACGCTCGAGACGTTCAGCGTGTAGTCGAGGATCCGCTCGAGGATCTCCTCCTTGCCGTCGAAGTAGTAGTACAGCGAGGGACCGCGCAGCCCGGCCCGGCGCGCGATCTCCCGTACGGACGTGCCCTCGAAGCCGTAGGTGGCGAAGAGGTCGGCCGCGACCCGGAGGATGTCCTCCTCGGGGCTCAGCTCCGCCTCCCGCGCGCTGACGCGCGGCCGGCCGATCCCCCGGTTCTCCCTTGCTCGCTCCTGGGCGCCCACGTCCGTCTCCGGTCACCTGCGGGGCGTCCAGCCTACCCGGGGCTACCCGACGCGCCGGACGGCCCCCTCCCAGTAGCGCTCGCGGACCAGGCGCTTCAGGATCTTCCCCGTGGGGTTCTTCGGCAGCTCCTCGACCAGCTCGACCGACTTGGGGATCTTGTAACCCGCGAGCCGGGGGCGGCAGTGCTCGATCAGCTCCCGCGCGCCCAGCGCCCCCGGCTCCTTCGGGACGACGATTGCGTGGACGGCCTCCCCCCAACGCTCGTCCGGGATGCCGACGACCGCGACCTCGAGGACCTGCGGGTGCCCGTAGATGACGTCCTCCACCTCCCGCGGGTAGACGTTCTCCCCACCGCTCACGATCATGTCCTTGAGACGGTCGGTGACGAACAGGTACCCGTCCTCGGAGCGGTACCCGAGATCCCCGGTGTGCATCCACCCACCGGCCAGCGCCTCCTCCGTCGCCTCGGGAGCGTTCCAGTAGCCGTCCATGAGACAGGGACCGCGACTGAGGATCTCCCCGACCACTCCGGGCCCGACGTCGCCACCCTGCTCGTCGACGACCCGCGTCTCGAAGGAGACCGCGTCGGTGCCCGCCGAGGCGAGCCACTCGGGATGGCCGTCGGGATCGTGGTCCCCGGCCCGGAGCATGGAGGCGCAGAACGTCTCGGTCATCCCGAAGAGCTGCATGAACTCGCACCGGGGGAAGGCGGCGATCGCCCGCCGGAGGACGTCGGGAGCGATCGGCGAGGCGCCGTAGGAGATCAGGCGGAGCGCGCTCAGATCCGCGGCCTCCAGGGTGGGCTCCTGGCCGAGGAGGTTGATGATGGTCGGGACGAGCATCACGTGGGTCGCCCGCCGCTCCTCGATCGTGCGGATCAGGCTCGCCGGATCGAACGCCTTGACCATCACCGTCGTGGCTCCGTGGTGGGAGAAGCCGTAGCAGAGGTGGGCGGCGATGTGGAACATCGGCAGCACCTGGACGAAGACGTCACCGGGCCGCACGCCGAGCTCGACGGCGGTGACGTTGAGTCGGGCCCACAACGCCCCGTTCGATATCACCGCTCCCTTGGGACGGCCGGTGGTGCCACTCGTGTAGATGATCGTGGCGGGCGCGCCGGCCACCAGCATCCCGGGCCCCGCCGACGCGTCCTCGGCCGCCGTCACCTCGTCGTAGGGCTCACCGACGCCGTCGCCGCCCAGGTACCACTTCCGCTCGACCCCCAGGGCACCGGCCGCCCCCGCGAGGTCCGGCCCGTGGATCAGCAGGCGAGGCGTGGAGTCCGCCACGAGGAACTCCAGCTCGGGGACGGACAGGCGCGTGTTGAGCGGCACCAGCGTCATCCCGGCCCGCTGGACCGCGGCCTGGATCTCCAGGTACTCGAGCTCGTTGTGCGCCAGCAGTGCCACGCGGTCCCCCGGCCGGAGGCCCGCCCGGGTCAGGGCCGAGGCCGTCCGGCTCGCGCGGGCGTCGACGTCGGCGAACGAGAGGGCGCGGTCACCCTCCACCACGCAGGTCCGATCGGGAGATCGCCTGGCGGCGTTGCGGACGAGGTCGGGAACTTCCACGGCCCCTCCTTCTCGTGGTCTCGGTCGGGCCCCGGAGGGAGCGGCGGCGGAGCCGTCGCTCCCTCTCGGCGCCCCGGGGGGGATGCGATCAGCCGATCTGGTCGGCGCCGGTGAGCCACTCCCCGAGCACGTCGACGGCCTGGCCGTCGCGGTACTGGACGATCCGCTCGTGGGTGCTGCAGATCGCGGGGAGGATCGCCACCTGCTTCGCGTCGCACGTGTAGGGGTGCGCCATGAAGCTGTGATGGTCCTTCAGGGTCCTCATGTGGTCGATCACGGCCTGCGACGTGAGCCCGGCGGGGTCGCCGACCTCGTTGAGGACCTCGACGATGTTCATGACCGTCAGGAAGCCCACCTGGGAGAACATCGACAGCTCGTGGGTCCCGGGTCCGTACTGCTCCAGCTTCTCCCGGTAGGTCGCCACCTCGGGGTCCACCTCGTCGCTGAAGAGCAGGAGCTCGGAGTTGAAGTAGGCGCCCTCGGCCCCCTCCCCGCCGGTCTCGAGGACGTCCCTGTTGAGGCAGGAGCCGGGATAGAACGTCAGGACGTCGACACCCAGGGCCTGCTTGGCCTGCATGATGCGCCCGCAGCCCGAGGCCGGGAAGAGCACCATGATGGCGTCGGGGTCCCCCTCGCTGGCCGCGGTGAGCGCGGCCGTGAAGTCGGCCGTGTCGGCCTTCTCGGGGATGAGCCGGACGTCGGTGACGCCCTTCTTGGCCAGGACCTGCCTGCCGAAGGCGTCGGCCGCGGCCAGGCCGGGCGGGTTGTCGACGTAGAGGATGTTGACCTTGGTGGCCTTCACCACGTCGGCCAGGTACACGGCCTGGGCCGGGAAGGCAGCCGCGCTGCCCCCTGGAACTGGAACGAGACCGGCGACCGGAACTCGGGCATCAGCAGCGGCACGCCCCCGATGTAGGGGATCCCGGCCTGCTCGAGCACCGGCAGCGATGCCTCGGTGCCGTAGTCGAGGCCCCCGGCGACGAGCAGGACGCCCTTCTCGACGAGCTCGTTGGCGCACTGGGCCGCCGACTCGGGCGTCCCGACGGTCGCGCACACCTCGAGGGCCAGCGGCCGCCCGCCGACGCCACCGAGCTCCTGGTTGACGTACTCGACCGCGGCCTGCGCCGCCTCCCGGATCTCGGGGAACGATCCCGCCGGGGTGTCCTCCTGGTTGATCATCCCGATGACGATCGGTTCCCCGGAAGCCTTGGTCGCGCCGGCGGCCGTCGTCGTGGTGTCTCCCCCGGCCGCCGTCGTGGTGGCTCCCGGCTCGGCCTCGCCGCCGTCGTCGTCCCCGCACGCCGCGACCAGGAGCGCGACGACGCAGAGCAGCGCCACGAGCGGTACCCGCCGCCTCACCTGCCGCGCCCTGAGCACTCGATCGACCATCACCGGGCCTCCTCGGTGGATATCTACTATATAGTAGAAACTCTGCGCGGAGTGTCGCGCTTCTCGCTCTCGAACGCAACCCCCGCCGGGTCCCGGCCCGGCGCCCCGCCCCTCAGGCCCGGCGCGTGCCCTCGGCCAGCCGCTCGCGCAGCTCGGCCTTGAGGACCTTGCCCATGGGGTTGGTCGGCAGGGCCTCGACGAAGTGCACCGCCTTGGGGACCTTCGGGCCGCCGAGCCGGTCCCGGCAGTGCTCGACGAGCTCCTCGGCGGTGATGGCCTCGTGCCCCGGGGCCCGGACGACCACGGCGGTGACCGCCTCGCCCCAGCGCTCGTGGGGCACGCCGACCACGGCCACCTGGCCGACGGCCGGGTGGCCTCCGAGGACCTCCTCCACCTCCCGGGAGGCCACGTTGGTGCCGCCGCTTATGATCACGTCCTTCGTGCGGTCGACGATCGTGAGGAAGCCGGCCCCGTCGACGGTCGCCACGTCGCCGGTTCGGAACCACTCCCCGTCCCACGACGTCGCGTTCTCGGGCACGTCCCCCCAGTAGCGACGCACGACGTTCCCGCCCCGCAGCAGGATCTCCCCGAACTCGACCCCGTCGCGGGCGACCTCCGACCCGTCGTCGCGCACCACCCGGACCTCGACGCCCGCCGACGGCGTGCCTGCCGACAGGAGCCGTCCGGGCGGCTGGGCCGCCACCGGGTACATGTCGTCGGGACGCAGGACGCAGGCCACCGAGGTCGACTCGGTCATGCCGTACATGGGCCGGAACACCTCGCCGAAGGCCTCCACGGCCTCCTCGAGCAGGCGGCGCGGGACCGGCGCCGCGCCCACGATCACCCGCTTCAGCGACGACGTGTCGAAGCCCGCCCGGTCGGGGGTGGCGCAGCACGTCGTGGAGCATGGTCGGGACGAGGACCGTGTGGGTGACCCGGTGCTCCTCGATGGCGGCCAGGCAGGCGGCGGGCTCGAAGCGGGGCAGGAGCACGGTCCGGGCCGCCTCGGGCAGGGGGAAGAGCTGGCCGGGGCCGCCGGGCACGTTGGCCATGGGGTGCTGGATCAGGTAGGCGTCCCCGGTGGCGATGGGGATCTCGGCCACGAAGGAGAAGATGGCCGACGCGGCGCTCCGCTGCGTGATGACGGCCCCCTTGGGCCGGCCGGTGGTGCCGCTCGTCTGGCCGATCGTGAACGGGGCGTCGGGGTCGACGTCGTCGCGCAGCTCGCCTCCCCCGGCCACGACCTCCTCGTAGGGCTCACCGGCCGGGCCCCCGGGGAGGGCCACCACCGCGTCGCACCGGTCGAGCCAGCCGCCCAGGCACGCCTCCGAGCCGGGGCCGAGGAGGGCGCCGCGGGGCTGCACGTACTCGCCGAAGTAGCGGTCCAGCTCCGCCGGGTGCGACCGCGTGCTCGACGGGCTGACGACCAGGCCCGAGCCGGCCGCGGCGTAGAAGGACTCCAGGATCTCGGGGACGTTGTCGGAGACGAGCGCCACCCGGTCCCCCGGCGCCAGCCCCCGGCGCCGGAGCCCGCCGGCGAGCCCGGCCGCCCGCTCGGCCACCTCCCCCAGGTCCTCCGGTCGCCCGCCACCACCGCGACCCGGTCCCGGTGGTGGCGGGCGTTCACGAGCAGCATGCGGGCGATCATGGCCACGGTCGTCCTCCTCCTCCTCGTGTCGCGGTGCCCGCCAGGACCCGGGGATCAGGGCCCGGGCGACGGTGGTCCGGTCAACCGGGCGTCGGTGTACTCGCGGGCGGCACCCCGGTGGGCCTGGCGCAGGATCGTGGCCACCGCCACCGGCGAGCGCGCCGCCACCTCCTCGGCGAGCCCGGTCGCCGCCGCGCCCGGGTCGTCGGCCACGAGCGACACCAGCCCCCAGCGGCGGGCCAGGTCGGCGTCGACCGCCCGCCCGGTCATGGTCAGGTACGCCGCCGCCTTCCGCCCGACGATCCCGGTGCCCCTCCGGACCACCACGTCGACCCAGTCACCGGCCCGGCCGAAGGTGGCCCCGGGGGTCGCGACGAGCAGGTCGACGGCGACGGCCACCGCGAGGGCCGCGCCCTCGCAGCGGCCGCGCACCACCCCCACGCTCGCCTCGTCGCGCCGTTCGAGGCCGGCCAGGTCCTCGAGGGTCACCGGACCCAGCCGGTCGAGGTCGACGACGAGGGTGCCCTCGGGCCACGGCGGGCCGGTCACGAGCTCAGCGGTCACCGGCGTACCTCCTGCGGCTGGCCGCCACCGTCCCCGACGCCATGAGCCGGGGCATGATCAGCGGGGCGAGCCGGTACCCCGCCTCGGCCCCGAGCGTGAGCAACCGCTTGGCGTGCCCGCTCGCCGGGGTCGCCGCCACCTCGGCGGCCAGCGCCACCGCCGCGTCGACGAGCCGGTCCGGCTCGTGCAGCTCGGCGACCATCCCGTACCCGTGGGCCTCGGCACCCGAGAGCCAGCGCCGTCCCGAGAGGGCCAGGTGGCGGACCAGCCCCCGGCCCAGGACGTCGACGGCGCGGACCATGGCGTTGGGCGGGGCCGCCCCGTGGGTGATCTCCGGCAGGCCGAGGACGGCGCGGGGAGACGCCAGCACGAGGTCGCAGGCCAGGGCCAGCTCGAACCCGAACCCGAGGGCGTAGCCGTCGACGGCGGCCACGACCGGCCTCGGGTGGCCCTCGATGACCCGGAAGATCCGCTCGACCTCGACGATGAACGCGTCGGCGGCCTCGACCCCCTCGAAGTCGAACATGGCCACGTCGTCGCCGGCGGAGAAGTCGCCCCCGGCCCCGGCGAGGACGTACGCGGCGGCGTCCTCGCCCAGCGCCGCTTCGAGCCCGTGGTACACGGACAGGTCGGCGGCGTTGCGCTTGTCCGGCCGGTCCATGGTGGCGACGACGACGTCGCCGCGCCGCTCGACCCGCACCGTCTCGGTCGTCACCGGTGCCGCCTCACAGGGCCGGTTCCACCTGCATCAGCACGGCCGGCATGAACTCGCGGGCCCGGGCGTGGTCGTCGGCCGCGTCGTGGCCGAGCAGCCCCTTGACCAGGGCCACCGCGCCGGGCGCCCAGCCGGCCATCTCGCGGGCGGCCGCCTCGGCCGCGCCGACCGGGTCGTCGACCACGGCGTGGACGAGACGGGCCTCGAGCGCCTCGGTCGCGCCCACCCGGCGACCGGTGAGGGCGAGGAGGAGCGCCCGGCGGCGGAGCGCGACGTCGAGGCCCCGGGTCACGAGGACCGACGGCACGGCGCCGTGGTCGATCTCGGCGAAGCCGAAGCGGGCGTCGGGGGCGGACAGCACGCAGTCGGCGACGAGCAGCACCTCGCTGCCGAACCCGAGGGCCGCGCCGTGCACGGCCACCACGACGGGCTGGGGGAGCGTCTCGATCGCGGTGAAGAAGCCGAGCGGACCGTCGAGGAACCGCTCGCAGGTGGCCACGTCGGGGAAGTCGAAGCCACCGACGTCCTCGCCGGCGCAGAAGGCCCGTCCCTCGCCCCGAAGCACGAGGGCCCGGAGGGTCGGGTCGTCGCGGACCTCCCGGACGAAGCGGGTCATGGCGGCGAGCATGGGCTGGCTCACCGCGTTGCGCTTCTCGTCCCGGTCGAGCACCAGCCGGGCGAGCGGCGGCTCCACCTCCAGCCGGAGGCCGAGGGTCGGCCGGTCGGCCCGACGCACGCGGACGACCCGCTGCTCGGTGACCAGCCCGCGGTCGTCGACGTCGAGCTCGTCGCGGCCCTCGAAGGCACGGTCGCCGATGCTCCCCCACCACTCGAGGGCGGCGAGGCCGGGGCGGCACTCGATCCGCTCGACCCGGAGGCGGAGCGGCTCGAAGAAGTCGCGGCGGGCGGCGAACCAGCCCACGATCGCCTCGCGACCCTCGATGGCCTCCCCCTCGTGGGTGCGCAGGAGGGCGTCGGGGGCGTAGCCCCCGCCAGGCGTTCGAGGTCGAGCTCGGCCGAGGCCGCGAGGTGCTCGTCGAGCGCGGCCCGGGACGTCTCGACGGTCCCGGCCGCCGGTGTCACCGCTCCTCCCCCGTGCCGGCGCCCATCAGTAGGGGCCCGGGTCGCCCCGCTGCAGGTGCTTCACGATGATGTTGCGCTGGATCTGGTTGGTCCCGCCCGCGATCTCGTTGAGCTTGGTCTCGCGCCAGAGCCGCTCCATGCCGTACTCGACCATGTACGAGTAGCCACCGAGGATCTGCATGCCGCGGTTGGCGCACCGGGTGCCGATCTCGGACCCCGCCACCTTGGCCATCGACGCCTCCATGGAGCAGGGCAGGCCGTGCTCGAGCTTCCAGGCCGCCTTCCAGGTGAGCAGGCGGGCCATCTCGATCTCGATGGCCATGTCGGCGAGCATGTGCCCCACGGACTGGAACTCGACGATGGGCTGGTCGAACTGGACCCGGTCCTGCGCGTGGCGCAGCGCGAGGTCCAGGGCCCGCTGCCCGATGCCGCAGCCCTGGGCGCCGACGGTGATCCGCTCGGCGTCGAGCAGGCCGAAGATGATCTGGGTCCCGTGGTGGAGCTCGCCCACCAGGTTGGCGTGGGGACCCGGACGTCGTCCAGGAAGACCTCGCAGGTGTGGGTGCCCTGGCCGGCGAGCTTGCGCAGCGGCCGGATGGTGACACCCTCGGCGTCGGTGGGGACGAGCAGGACCGACAGGCCGCGGGGTCCACTGACGTCGGGGTCGGTCCGCACGAAGGTGAAGATGTACCCGGCCGTGTCGGCGCCGGTGGTGAAGATCTTCTGGCCCCGGATCACCCAGTCGTCGCCGTCGCGCGTCGCCCGGGTGGACAGGTGGCCCAGGTCGGATCCGGCGTCGGGCTCCGAGAGCCCCATCGCCACGCGCAGGCGACCGGCCGCGATCTCGGGCAGCAGCTCCTTCTTCTGCTCCTCGGTGCCGTAGCGGTTGATGCCCTTGGCGCAGAACGTCACCGTGGGGATGTAGGAGTAGACGATGCTGCCGCCCGCCCGGGCCACCTCCTCGGCGACGATGCAGATCGAGATCTCGTCGGCGGCGCTCCCGCCGTAGGTCTCGTCGATGGCGATGCCGCAGAGCCCGAGGTCGGCCATCTTGGCGTAGATCTCGGACGGGAAGCGCTCCTCCCGGTCGAGCTCGGCCACGACCTCGATCGGGGCCTCCTTCTCGAAGAACGCCCGGAGCGTGCGACGGAGCTCCTGGTGCTCCTCGGAGATCGTGAAGTCCATCGTGGGTCCTCCTCGCGAGGTCCGTGCGCGCCCCTAACGTACAACGTCAGATCCTGCCCCGGCGCACCGCGCCGGCGTCCCGTCACGAGGGATCGGCCAGCTCCTTGCGGAGCTCGACCTTCAGCACCTTCCCCGTCACGTTGCGCGGCAGCTCGCCGACCCGGACCCAGCGCTTGGGGACCTTGTAGGAGGCCAACCGCTCCCGCAGGTACGCGTCGAGCTCGTCGTCGGGTGGTGCCTCGCCCGCCAGGACGCCGGTGACGACCTGGCCCCACTTCGGGTCGGGGAGACCGATCACCGTCGCGTCCCTCACCCCGGGGTGCTCGGTGAGCACGGCCTCCACCTCCCGCGGGTAGACGTTCTCGCCCCCGGTGACGATCATGTCGTTGCGGCGGTCCACCACGTGGAGGAACCCCCGCGGGTCGAAGCGCCCCAGGTCGCCGGTGTGCATCCAGCCGTGGCGGAGCGTCTCCGCGGTGGCCTCGGGGAGGTTCCAGTAGCCCGACATGACCGCCGGGCCCCGGCACACGATCTCGCCCACCTCGCCCTGGGGCACCGGCCGATCGTGCTCGTCGAACACCTCCACGTCGAAGCTGACCGCGGCCCTGCCTCCCGAGGCCAGGGCCTCGTCGTCGTCGGGATCGTGGTCCTCGGGGTGCAGGATCGTCTGGGCCCCCGTCTCGGTCATGCCGTACTGCTGGTGGAACCCGCACCGGAAGCGCTCGAGCGCCCGGCGGAGCAGGGGAGGCTCGATCGACGAGCCGCCGTAGACGATGAGGCGGAGGCTCGAGCTGTCGTGGGTCGCGCTCGCCGGCGACTCGAGCAGCATCTGGATCATCGTGGGCACGAGGACGGTGGCAGTGCACCGCTCGTGCTGGAGCGTCTCGAACCAGCCCTCGGGGGTGAAGCTGTGCAGCATCACCGTCGCGCCGCCCCGGAACACGATCGCGTAGGTCAGGAAGGCCCCGATGTGGAACATCGGGAGGCTGTGGAGGAAGCGGTCGTCGGCCCGGGCCTCCATCTCGAGGGCGTTCACGAACACCCGGGCCGTGAGGCCGGCCCGGTCGATCATGGCGCCCTTCGGGCGACCCGTGGTGCCGCTGGTGTAGAGGAAGGTCGTGTTCAGGTCCAGGTCCAGCGGGTCGGCGTCGGGATCCGGCTGGGCCGAGGCGAGGAAGGCGTCGTAGGGCTCCACGTCCCCCGAGGGGTCGGTCGGGCCGAGGCCCACCAGCCGGCACCCGCGCTCGCGCCCGAGGGCGGTGATCCGCTCGTGCTCACCCCGTCCGCCGACGATCACCGCCGGGGCGCAGTCCCCGACGATGTAGTCGAGCTCGGGCCCCGCCAGCCGGAAGTTCAGCGGGACGAGCGTGAACCCCGACCGGGCGCAGGCGGCCTGCACCTCGACGTACTCGAGCTCGTTGGCCGCCAGCAGCGCCACCCGGTCCCCCGGCGCCAGGCCGGCCCCGCGCAGCGCCGCGCCGAGCCGGCCCACCCGCTCGTCGAGCTCCCGGAACGTGAGCCGGGTGTCCGAGCCCACCACGGCCGTGGCGTCGGGGGTCCGGCGGGCTGCGCCCGACACGATGTCCAGGTACCGCTTCAGCATGCGACCTCCTGTGGTCCGGCCGGCCCGTGGCGGCTACGGCGCCGGATCCTCCCGGGCGGGACGGGCGGCGACGACCATCACCCAGCGGCCGTCGGCGACCCGGACCCCGTCGTCCTTCACGATCTCGTAGTGGAACGTCACGACCCCGCGCGGCTTGCCGGGCCTGGGCTCGGTCTCCTCGACGGTCAGCTCGACGTGGATCGTGTCGCCGAAGCGGACCGGCTGGTGGTAGCGGATCGTCTGCTCCAGCATGGCCAGACCCGTCCCCGCGAAGAGGCCGAGGCGCTCCTTGAGCCCCGAGGCGATGGCCACCGCCATGAGGCCGGGCGGGAAGCGACCGCCGAAGAGGCCGTGCTCGGTGGCGTACACCTCGTCGACGTGCATGGGGTTCATGTCACCGGTGAACATGGCCCAGAGCCCGCCGTCGACCTCGGTCACCGTGCGCCCCTGGGTCACGATCCGCTCGCCGGGCCGGAAGTCCTCGAAGTACCGGGCCCCGGGTCCGACCGGGCGGTGCGCGGGGGCCATCAGTAACCCATCCAGCCGCCGTCGATGGCCAGCGTGGTGCCGTCGACGTAGCCGGCGTCGTCGGAGAGCAGGAAGGCGATCCCGCCCACGAGCTCCGAGGGGTCGGCCGGGCGGCGCATCGGGATCCGCGGCCGCAGGCCACCGGGGTCGTCGTCGCCCTCGCCGCCCTCCAGGGAGGCGGCCATGTCGGTGCGCATCCAGCCCGGAGCGACGGCGTTCACCCGGATCCCGTGGCGGGCGAGGTCGGTGGCGGCCCCCCGGGTGAAGGCGAGGAGAGCCCCCTTCGAGGCCGCGTAGGCCGACAGGCCGGGCAGGGAGGCGACGTGGGCGGTGGTCGACGTGATGTTCACCACCGAGCCCGGACGGCCCGCGGCGACGAGCCGGCGAGCGAGCTCCCGGGTGGCGATCATCGGCCCCATGGCGTTGATCCTCAGGATCCGGTCGATCTCCTCGTCGTCGAGGTCGAGGACCCGGGTCGACGACAGGATCCCGGCGTTGTTCACGAGCGCGTCGGCCGGTCCGCCCCACTCGGCCTCCACCGCGTCGAGGACCGCCCGGACGCCTTCGGCGGTGGCGCAGTCTGCCTCCACGCCGAGCGCCGGGCCGAGCGCACCCACCTCGGCGGCGGCCCGTCGGACTCCCGGGCCGTCGAGGTCCGCGAGCGCCACCCGGGCACCCTCGCGGGCGAGGCCCTCGGCGACCGCCCGGCCCAGCCCCCGGGCGGCGCCGGTGACGACGGCCGTGCGACCCTCGAGACGTCCCTTCATCCGACCGGGCGCTCGTGGCCCGTCCAGTAGCGCTCCCGGAGCTCCTTCTTGAGGATCTTCCCGGTCCCGCCGACGGGGAAGCTCGTCCACGATCTCCAGCGACCGCGGCTTCTTGTAGTCGGCGAGGCGCTCGGCCGCGAAGGCCATCAGCTCCTCGGGCGTGGCCTCCTGGCCCGGCGCCGGCACCACCAGCGCGTGGATGGCCTCCCCCCACTTGTCGTGGGGCACCCCGATCACCGCGACCTGGCCCACCGCCGGGTGCCCGTACAGCGCCTTCTCCACCTCCACGCTGAACACGTTGATCCCGCCCGTGATGATCATGTCCTTGAGGCGGTCCACGATCGTCACGAACCCGTCCGGGTCCACCGTGGCCAGGTCCCCCGACTTGAACCACTCCCCCGAGCGCGCCGCGACCGTCTCCTCGGGCATCCGGAAGTACTCCGGCGAGACGCTGTCACCGCGCATCCACACCTCGCCCCCGGTCGCGTCGTCCCGGGGGACGTCGACGCCGTGCTCGTCGACCACCCGCACCTGCATGAGCACGTGCGGCTTGCCCGCAGAGCCCAGCCGCCGGACCTGCTCCTCGGTGCCCTCGGTGTGCTGGTCCTCCCGGCGCAGGTGCATGCCGACCGAGTAGGTCTCGGCCATCCCGTACATCGGGAAGAAGACGTCACCGATGATCTGCTTCCCGCGCTCGAGCATCTCGCGGGGGATGGGGGATCCACCGCAACCGATGGCCATGATCGACGAGAGGTCGTGCTGCTCGCACTCGGGGTGGGCCAGCACCATCCCGATCATGGTCGGCACGAGGATCGAGTGGGTCACCCGGTACTCGGGCACCGCCCGCAGGAAGCTCCCCGGCTCGAAGGCCGGGAAGATCACGGTCCGGCCCCCCTTCAACAGCACCGGGTGCAGGCCCGAGACCCCGCCGGGGTTGAAGAACAGGGGGATGTTCTGGAGGTTCGTGCCTTCGGGCGGCACCGGCATCTCGACGGCCCAGCAGAGGATCCCCGCCATGGCGTTGGCGTGGGTGAGGACCGCACCCTTGGGGATCCCCGTCGTGCCGCTCGTCGCCCCGAGCTGGTACGTGTCGGTGTCGTCGACCGCACACCCCGGATCGCCGCCCTCCTGGGCCTCCACCAACCCCGCGTAGTCCAGGTCGAACCCGTGGCCCTCCCCCACACCGATCACGTGACGGATCGACGGCACCTCGGCCACCCAACCCGCCTGACCCACCAGGTCCGCGTGGACCAGGATCGCCGAGGGCTCCACGTAGTTCAGGTACGACACCAGCTCCGCCGGCGCCAGACGGATGTTCGTCGTCGACCCGATCACCCCCGACTTCGCGCACCCGAAGAAGAACTCGATGTACTCACCGCAGTTCGGCGCGTACGTCGCCACCCGATCGCCCTTGCCCAACCCCAGACCCAGGAACGCCCGGGCCAGCTGGTTCGTCCGCTCCTCCAACCCCGCCCACGTGAGACTCCCCCACCCGGGACCACCACCGCCTCCCGGTCGCCGTAGAAGTCGGCGTTGCGGCGCACGATGTCGCTGATCAGCATGACCTCTCCCGCGAGGCTGATCCGACCGATCTCACGTTCAACGTTATATGACACACTTCACGGCGCCTCGCCTCAGACCGGGCGCTCGTGGCCCGTCCAGTAGCGCTCCCGGAGCTCCTTCTTGAGGATCTTCCCGGTCCCGCCGACGGGAAGCTCGTCCACGATCTCCAGCGACCGCGGCTTCTTGTAGTCGGCGAGGCGCTCGGCCGCGAAGGCCATCAGCTCCTCGGGCGTGGCCTCCTGGCCCGGCGCCGGCACCACCAGCGCGTGGATGGCCTCCCCCCACTTGTCGTGGGGCACCCCGATCACCGCGACCTGGCCCACCGCCGGGTGCCCGTACAGCGCCTTCTCCACCTCCACGCTGAACACGTTGATCCCGCCCGTGATGATCATGTCCTTGAGACGGTCCACGATCGTCACGAACCCGTCCGGGTCCACCGTGGCCAGGTCCCCCGACTTGAACCACTCCCCCGAGCGCGCCGCGACCGTCTCCTCGGGCATCCGGAAGTACTCCGGCGACAGGGTGTCTCCCTTGAGCCAGACCTCACCGGCCGTCGCGTTGTCCCGGGGGACGTCGACGCCGTGCTCGTCGACCACCCGCACCTGGTTGAGGACCATGGGCTTGCCCGCGGAGCCCAGCCGCCGGACCTGCTCCTCGGTGCCCTCGGTGTGCTGGTCCTCCCGGCGCAGGATGAGCCCGGACGAGTAGCTCTCGGCCATCCCGTACATCGGGAAGAAGACGTCGCCGAACACCTCGCGGGCCCTCGCCAGCACCTCCCTCGGCAGCGGCGAGCCGCCGATGCTCACCGCCATGATCGAGGAGAGGTCGTGCTGCTCGCACTCGGGGTGGGCCAGCACCATCCCGACCATGGTCGGCACGAGGATCGAGTGGGTCACCCGGTACTCGGGCACCGCCCGCAGGAAGTTCCCCGGCTCGAAGGCCGGGAAGATCACGGTCCGGCCCCCCTTCATCAGCACCGGGTGCATCCCGGCCGGGCCGCCGGGGTTGAAGAACAGGGGGATGTTCTGGAGGTTCGTGCCCTCGGGCGGGTAGGGCATGTCGGCCATCCAGTTGAGCATGGCGGCGATGGCGTTGCGGTGGGTGAGGACCGCACCCTTGGGGATCCCCGTCGTGCCGCTCGTCGCCCCGAGCTGGTACGTGTCGGTGTCGTCGACCGCACACCCCGGATCGCCGCCCTCCTGGGCCTCCACCAACCCCGCGTAGTCCAGGTCGAACCCGTGGCCCTCCCCCACACCGATCACGTGACGGATCGACGGCACCTCGGCCACCCAACCCGCCTGACCCACCAGGTCCGCGTGGACCAGGATCGCCGAGGGCTCCACGTAGTTCAGGTACGACACCAGCTCCGCCGGCGCCAGACGGATGTTCGTCGTCGACCCGATCACCCCCGACTTCGCGCACCCGAAGAAGAACTCGATGTACTCACCGCAGTTCGGCGCGTACGTCGCCACCCGATCGCCCTTGCCCAACCCCAGACCCAGGAACGCCCGGGCCAGCTGGTTCGTCCGCTCCTCCAACCCCGCCCACGTGAGACTCCCCCGCCCCGGGACCACCACCGCCTCCCGGTCGCCGTAGAAGTCGGCGTTGCGGCGCACGATGTCGCTGACCAGCATGACCCTGCTCCTCCGCGGGGTTCCCGAAGTCTTTCGTCTTACGTTAGATGCTGCACCTGGACCGGCGGAACCGGTGCTCCGGCGGCTCACCCCGGGGCCACCCCCAGGTCACGGGCCCTCGCCTGCACCGCCTCGGCGCAGTCGGCGGACCGCAGGCACGCCTCCAGCGCCGCCGCGGTGGCCCGGAGCCCGTCGCGCACGGTGCCGGTGAAGGAGCCGTCCACGAGGTGCTTGGCCTGCCCCACGGCCAGGGGCGGCAGGCCGGCCAGCTCGTCCGCGAGCGCGCCGGCCACCCGCTCGAGGTCGCCGTCGTCGACCACCCGGTCGGCCAGGCCGAGGCGGCCCGCCTCCTCGGCCCCGAGCTCCCGGCCCGTCCAGATCAGGTCCTTCGCCGCGGCCGCACCGACGACCCGCGGGAGCCGGATGCACCCGCCCATGTCGGGGACGAACCCCATCCGGACCTCCGGGAGCGCGAGCCGGGCGCCCCGCGCCACGACGCGCAGGTCGCAGGCCAGCGCGAGCTCCAGGCCGCCGCCGATGCAGGCACCGCGCACGGCGGCCACGGTCGGGAAGGGCGCCTCCTCGAGCCAGGTGTAGGCCTCCTGGGTCTCCAGGGCGACCTCGGCCGGCGAACGCTCCATGGCCGTGGCCTCCGACAGCACGGCGAGGTCCACGCCCGACGAGAACGAGCGACCGGCCCCGATCACCACCAGGGCCCCGACCTCGCGCTCGGCCACGAGGCGGGCGCCCAGGGCCCGCATCTCCGCCCACATGGCGTGGGTGAAGGCGTTGAGGCGCTCGGGCCGGTGCAGGGTGAGCCAGCCGACCCGACCGCGCTGCTCGTACCGCAGGTGCTCCACGGCGTGCTCCCGGTCGGACCCCGTCCCGTGGGGGCCGGTGGACCCGGCCCCCACGGGGCGACCCGCGGGCTCGTCGCGCCCCGCGGAGCGGATCGGGGGCCGGGCGAACCCGGCCCCCGACGCTCGATCAGGCGCCGCTCTCGACGTACTGCTGGCTGAGGTCGTAGCTCACGGTGCCCTCGACGAGGGGCTCCACACCACCTTCGGCCGTCGTGCTCGGCGTCCAGATCCGGGTCTCGGTCGACGGGATGCGCGGCTCCTCGGCCCGGGACCCGTACGCGTGCGGCGGGACGATGCCGCCGTTGTCGAGCTCGAGCGTGGCCGCGGCGCGGTAGATCCCACCGAGGGTCAGGTCGCCGCTCTCCGAGGCCGTCTGGAGGACGGCGCCCGCGACGGTGGCCGCGTTGTAGCCGGTCTGGGCCGGCGAGCCCGGCTTCACGTCCGGCGCGTGCTCGGCGATGTCCTCACGCATCTGCACGACGCCCTCCTCGTCGCCGCCCCAGGCCGCGTACGGCGTGATGACGATGACGTTGGCGACGATGGCGTCGGCCGCCGGGGTCCCGAGGAGCGCGGGGGACCACGCCCCGGTCGGGATCAGGAAGACCATGTCGTTCCCCGCTGCCGCCACGCCGGCCGAGAGGGCCGCGAGCTGCGTGGGCAGGCCGCCGTACACGACGTAGTCGGGGTCGGCCGCGAGGAGCGCCTGGGTCTGGGCGGTCAGGTCCGTGTCGCGGGGCCCGAAGGTGACCTGCTCGAGCCACTCGAAGCCCTCGGTCTCGGCCGCGAAGTCGCCGGCCGCCTTGAGGGCCTCGCCGTAGGCGTCACCCTGGTACGCCACCGCGAAGGTGGCGTCGGGGTTCTGCTCGAGGGCGTAGGCCACCCCGTTCACCACGTCGTGCCCGGCGCTCGTGGCCGGCGAGAACACCGACGTGTACGTCTGGGCCAGCACGCCGTTGGTCGCACCCTGGAAGGTGATCAGGCAGTCCTGCTCCATGTCGGCCGCGACGGCGTCGATCGCCGCGCTCCCGAGGATGTCGGCGACCATCGCGGTCTCGGTCCGGACCTGCTCGTACTCCCCGGCCGCGGTCACCGGGTCGTACTTCATGTCCCGGATGTCGACCTCGACCGTCCGGCCGTCGATGCCGCCGGCCGCGTTGAGGGCGTCGAAGTAGGCCTTGAACGCCTGCCCGTGCTCGATGCCGCCGACCGTCGAGATCGGACCCGAGAGGTCGGTCAGCACCGTGATCGTGATGCTGTCGTCGGTGACGCCCTGCTCGTTGTCGCACGACGCCGGGAGTTCGAGGTCGGGACCCTCGTCCGCCGCGGTCGTCCCGGTGGGAGCCGCCGTCGTGCCCGTCGTGCCGTCGGCCTCGCCGCCGTCGTCGTCGTCGCCGCACGCGGCCGCGACCATGACGAGGACGACCAGCAAGATCAGCAGTCGTCTGATGTGCTTCGTCACGTTTCCCCTCCTGGTATTCGGGATCTGTCAGTGGCGGAACGGCCAGAACGAGAAGTACCGGCGGACCCTGATCCAGAGGCCGTAGAGCCCGAGCGGCTCCAGGACCATGACACCGGCGATCAGGAGACCGTAGACGATCGTGCTGAGCCGCTCGGAGGTGAGCCCGAATCCCGGCTGCTGGCTCACGAACCCGAGGACGCCGCTCAGGCCGTCGACGATCTCGGGGAGGGCGGTCACGAAGACCGCACCCAGGACGGCGCCCACGACGGTGCCGAGGCCTCCGAGCACGATCATGGCGAGGTACTGGATGGAGAGCAGCAGGTCCCACTGCTCGAAGGTGACGAACTTGTAGAAGCCGCCGAGAAGGGCTCCGGCGACCCCGGTCATGGCCGACGAGATCACGAAGGCGCGCGTCTTGGCGGCGAAGACGTTGACCCCCACGACCCCCGCGGCGATGTCGTGGTCGCGGATGGCGGCGAAGGCCCGGCCGGTGCGGGACCGGAGGAGGTTCTTGGCCACGAGGATCGCGAGCAGCGCGAACACGAGGCTCAGGAAGTAGTAGGGCACGTTCTGGCCCAGCTCGATGCCGGCCAGCTCCCCGCCCCGGATCATGTCGACCCCGAAGAGCTCCGGGGTCACGACCCGGTTCCCGCCGACTCCCCCGTGAGGCCCTTCAGGGTCCGGAAGAGGTGCTGCATGAAGAAGACGAACCCGAGGGTCACCACCGAGAGGTAGAGGCCCCGGAGCCGCAGGGCCGCCGGGGCGAGCACCAGGCCGAGGAGCCCGGCGAGGACCGCCGCCAGGGGGAGCGACCACCAGAACGGCCAGCCCTGGTTGCTCGTGACCCACGCGGCGGTGAACGCCCCGACGCCGAGGAAGCCGGCGTGGCCCAGCGAGAGCTGCCCGGCCACCCCGCCGACGATGTTGAGGCCGATGGCGCCGATGCTCGCGAGGAGCGCCAGGACCATGATCCGGGTGACGTCGGCGCTGACCTGGAACGGCGCCACGACGAGCACGAGCAGGAGCAGCGCCCACGCGACCCTCTTCGCGGTCGAGTTCAGCAGCGCCGTCTCGGACCTCCAGCTCGTGTGGAAGTTGGCGTGACGGAGCCGGGGCAGCCGCCGGCGGGGCCGGGGCGGGAACGAGAACCCCTCGGGGACGGGGGCCCGGGTGTGGACCGAGGTGTCGATCGCCATCAGACCCGCCGGATCTCGGGCTTGCCGAACAGACCCTGCTGCCGGACGAGCAACACGAGGATCATCACGACGTAGGCCACCACCAGATGGAAGTTCTCGCCGAGCGCCGAGGGCGCGTAGCGGGCGGCGTAGACCTCGACGAGCCCGATGACCGTCCCGCCCACGATGGCCCCGGGCACCGAGTCCATGCCGCCGATGACGACGGCGGGGAGGCTGCGGAGCGCGATCTCCGGCGTGGTCGGCGAGAGGAGGCGGGGGAAGGTACCGGTGAAGGCCCCGGCGACGGCGGCGAGCATGCCCGCCACGAACCAGGCCCCGACCAGCACGGTCCTCACGTTGACGCCGTTGGCCGCCGCGGCCTCCTCGTCCTCGGCGATGGCCCGGAAGAGGAGCCCCCAGCGGGAGCGACTGAGCACCACGACGAGGAGGGTCACCACGACCACCGCCGTCCCGATGAGCCAGAGCTGCGACGTGAAGACGTTCGCCCCGAAGATCTCGGTCGTGTCGGCCTGCCACGGCGAGCCGACCTCGATGTTGTCGCCCGACCAGGGACGGTACGAGCCGATGGCGGTCCGCATGGCCGTCTCCACCCCGATCGTGGCGATGGCGATGGCGAAGATCGACCGGCCCACGAGCGGGGCGGCCACGAGCAGGTAGACGACGGCGCTGGCGACGCCGCACAGGAGGGCCGAGAGCCCGACGGCCGGCCAGTAGCCCAGATCCCAGCTGCTCGTCCCCTGGAAGACGAGGAAGGCCCCCAGGAGGAGCACGGCCACGTGGGCGAAGTTCAGGGTGCTCGAGGACTTGAAGATGATCACGAAGCCGAGCGCGATCAGGGTGTAGATCGCCCCGACCGCGAGCCCGCCGACCACCAGCGCGACCTGCTCGCTCATGCCCCGTACATCTCCTCGATGAGATCCTCGTAGCGCTCGGCGATGATCCTCCGCTTGACCTTCTGGGTGGCGGTGAGCTCGCCGTCGTCCTGGTCGAGCTCGCGAGGCAGGATCCGGAAGGCCTTCACCTGCTCGACCCTCGCCATCTCGTCGTTCGCCGCGCGCACCACTCCCTCGATCAGCTCGTGGACCTCGGGCTTCTCGGCGAGGTCCCGGTACGTCGTGAAGAGGAGGCCGCGACGCTTGGCCCAGTCGGAGACGGTGTCCAGCTCGATCTGGATCAGGGCGGACACGAACTTCCGCCGGTCCCCGATGACCACGGCCTCCTTCACGAACGGCGAGACCTTGAGCTTGTTCTCGATCTCGGACGGGCTGAGGTTCTTGCCGCCCGAGGTGATGATGATGTCCTTCTTGCGGTCGGTGATCTTGAGCCGGCCGTCGGCGACCCACTCGCCGACGTCGCCGGTGGCGAGCCACCCGTCGGCGTCGACGGTCTCGGCGGTCGCCTCGGGGCGGCACCAGTAGCCGGCGAAGACGTTGTCCCCCCGGACGAGGATCTCGCCGTCCTCCGCGAGGCGCACCTCGACCCCGGGGAAGGGGGCGCCGACGGTCCCCAGGACGAAGTCGTCGACGTCGTTGGCGGTGGCCATCCCGGTGCACTCGGTCTGGCCGTACGCCTCGGTGATCGGGACCCCCATGGCCCGGAAGAAGAACAGCACCTCGGGCGCGATGGGCGCGCCGGCCGAGAGGCCGATCCGGACCCGGCTCAGGCCGGTGTGGGCCTGGAGCGAGCGGAAGAGGAACAGCCAGGCGAGGAGGTACACGGGCTGCTCGTACCAGGCCAGGCGGTGGGGACGGCGGGCCAGGCGCCGCCGGGCGAGCCACTCCCCCACCCGCCGCCAGACGCGGTAGTTCGCCCGCTTGAACCACGAGCTGTCGGCGACCTTCATCTCGACGTTGGCGAGGATCTTCTCCGAGACCCGGGGCACGGCGAAGAACAGGGTGGGCCGGACCTCCCGCAGGTCCTCGTTCACGGTGTCGACCGACTCGGCGAAGTTGACCTTCACCCCGCAGCCGAGCCCGTCGTAGAGGCTCATCACCTGCTCGGCCACGTGGCACAGGGGGAGGTAGGAGAGGACCTCGTCGCTGGGCGTGACCCCGAAGTAGCACGCGTGGATCCGGATCGCCGCCACGATGTTCCGCCAGGTGAGCACCGCCCCCTTGGGCGGTCCCGTCGTCCCCGAGGTGTAGATGATCACCGCGGGGTCGTCGGGCCCCGCCCGGTCCAGCTCGCGGTCCCAGCGTTGCGGGTCGGCGCCGAGCGCCTCCTCGCCCCGGCGCAGGAGCTCGTCCCAGTGCACGATCCGGGGGTCGGCGTACGCGGGACCGACGGTCCCCTTCCGCTCGACCACGATCACGTGCTCGAGCGACGGGCACCGGTCGAGGATCTCGACGGCCTTGTCGAGCTGCTCCTGGTCCTCGGCGACGAGCACCCGGGCCCCCGAGTCCTCCACCTGGTAGGCGAGCTCCGCGGCCGCGTTCGTCGGGTAGACGCCGAACGCGATGGCCCCGAGCCCCTGGGCTCCGAGACACGCGTGGAACCACTCGGGGCGGTTCTCCGACAGGATGCCGAGCCGGTCCTCGCGCTGGAGGCCCAGGGCGGCGAGCCCCGCACCGACCATCCGCGTCGTCCGGGCCCACTCCCCGTACGTGATCTCCTTCCAGCGGCCGAGCGTCTTCTCGCGCAGGGCCACGGTTCCGGGTGCGGCCCGCTCCCAGCGCACGAGGAGCTGGGGGAGGGTCGGGACACCCGTCTCGAGACCGCCCGCCGGTCGCGCCGGCGGCGCCTCCGTGTCGGTCGCCGTGGACACCGTGCCTGTGCTCAACGTGTGCTCGAGACCTCGCTCGCCCGCCCGTGCCATTCTGGCCCAGCGAGCCGGTCCGGGACCCGGTACGCTCGCCCCCCTCTGGTGCCGACCTGGGGTACCGTTCCGTCCCCGGTCCATCTTCGAGGTCGGGACTTTACGTTGTACGTTGAGGATATGTAAAGTACCGCCCTCCGAGCCGGCCGCCGGTCCCCCCTTCCTGCGGAGGCGCCGGCCCGGGACCGACCCCGAGGACCCGTGACCGACACGACCACGAGCACCGCCGAGGACCGGGAAGCGTCCGACCGGAGCCCCGTGCTGCTCGAGACCCGCGGCCTCGAGGTCGTCTACCAGGACGTCATCCAGGCCCTCCGCGGCGTGTCGATCCAGGTGCCCCACGGCGCGATCGTCGCCATGCTCGGCCCGAACGGGGCCGGCAAGACCACCACCCTGCGAGCGGTGACCGGGCTCCTCGACTTCCACAAGGGCCGGATCGCCAAGGGCTCGGTCCACTTCGACGGCGAGGACGTGAGCACCGCGTCGGCCGCCCGCCTCGTCTCCGGCGGGATCGCCCAGGTCCTCGAGGGCCGGCGGATCTTCCCCACCCTGACCGTCGACGAGAACCTGAAGGTCGGCACGGGGGGCCGGCGGCGGCCCGACGCCCTCGAGAAGGTCTGGGACCTCTTCCCCGTGCTCGCCGAGCGGCGGCAGCAGCCCGGCGGTTACCTCTCCGGGGGCGAGCAGCAGATGCTGGCCATGGCCCGCGCGCTGGTCTCCGACCCCCGCCTGCTCGTGCTCGACGAGCCGTCGCTCGGGCTGGCGCCCAAGCTGGTCGACGTCGTGGCCGACCTCATCACGCGCATCAACGAGCTCGGCACGACGGTGCTGCTCGTGGAGCAGAACGCGGCCGTCGCGCTCGACATCTCCCACCACGGCTACGTGGTCGAGAACGGCCGCATCGTGATGGACGCGCCGAGCGCCGAGCTCCGCCGCAACGAGGACATCCTCGAGTTCTACCTGGGCGTCAAGGAGGGAGGTGAGCGACGCAGCTATGCCGACGTCAAGCACTACCGGCGCCGCAAGCGGTGGCTCTCCTGAGGCCGCGCCCCTGCTCGAGGTCCGCGAGCTGACCCTCCGCTTCGGAGGGCTCACGGCCCTGCACGACGTCACGTTCTCGGTGCGCCGGGGCGAGCTCCTCGCGATCCTCCGGACCCAACGGGGCCGGCAAGTCGTCCCTGTTCAACTGCGTCAACGGCGTCTACCGGCCCCAGGAGGGGACGGTGCTCCTCGACGGGGTCGACATCACCCGGTGGTCGCCGCACCGGCGGGCCCACGCCGGGCTCGCCCGCACGTTCCAGAACCTGGCCCTGTTCGAGGAGATGTCGGTCCTCGGCAACCTCATGGCCGCCCGGAACCATCTCATGAAGCGGGGCTCGCTGGCCGGGCTGCTGTGGATCGGGCCCACCCGGCGCGAGGAGCTGGCCCACCGGGCCCGGGTGGAGGAGATCATCGAGTTCCTGGACCTGGCGGCCATGCGCCACGCCCCGGTGGCGTCGCTCCCCTACGGGTGGCGCAAGCGCGTCGAGCTGGGGCGGGCCCTCTGCATGGAGCCCCGGGTCGTGCTGCTCGACGAGCCGGTGGCGGGGATGAACCAGGAGGAGACCGAGGACATCGCCCGGTACCTGCTCGACCTGCGCGACCAGTGGGGTCTGACCCAGGTGCTGGTCGAGCACAACCTCGGCGTCGTCATGGACATCGCCGACCGGGTCGTCGTGCTCGACTTCGGCGAGGTCATCGCCGACGGGACCCCCGGCGAGGTGGAGAAGGATCCGGCGGTGATCGCCGCCTACCTGGGCGAGCGCCACCGCGAGCGCCTCGGCTCGGGAACCTGAGCCCCTCCCCTCTCCCCGCCCCCCGAGTCGGCGACCATCCCCTCGGCGAGTTGGCGCGGAATCGGGGCCCACGAACCCGAAACCGCACCAACCCGGCCATGTCCCGGAGCACCGACCCCTCGCCTCGCCGAGTCGGCGGCCATTCCCTCGGCAAGTTGGCGCGGAATCGGGGCCCACGACCCCGAAACCGCACCAACCCGGGCGGTCCAGGGGGCGGTCCACCAGGGGGCGGTCCAGGGGCGGTCCAGGGGAGCGCCAACCCGGGCGTGTCGCAGAGCGGCGGCCGGCGGCCTACAGGCCGAGCTGCTTGGCGATGATGTTGCGCTGGATCTGGGAGGTGCCGGCCCCCACCGGGTTGAGCAGCGAGTCGCGCAGGTGCCGCTGCATCGGGTACTCGAGCATGTAGCCGTACCCCCCCAGGATCTGCATGCCCTGGAGGCAGATCTCCTTCGCCTTCTCGGTGACGAAGAGCTTCACCATGGCCGCCTCCTTGGCGCAGGGCTCACCACGCCGGTGGCGGTCGGCCACCGAGTAGATGAAGGCCCGGCACGCCTCGAGGTCGGTGGCCATGTCGGCGACCATGTGCGCGACCGCCTGGAAGCGCCCGATCGGCTGGCCGAACTGGTGTCGCTCCTTCGCGTGGGTGATCGCCTCGTCGAGCGCGGCGCGCGCCGTCCCGAGCGACTGGGCCGCGATGATGATGCGCTCCAGCTCGAAGGTCCCCATCACCTGGTTCCAGCCGCGCCCGACCGCCTCCACGCCCCCCGAGCACGGCGTCGGCGGGCACCTCGACGTCGTCGAAGGTCAGCTCGCAGGCGCTCATCCCCCGGGTCCCGAACTTGTCGAGCTTGCGTACCCCGAACCCCGGCGCGTCCCGGGGGACGAGCAGGATCGTCAGGCCGTCGTGGCGGCGCTCCTCGCGGCTGGTGCGGGTGACGACGAGCACGAGCGTGGCCTCGTGGGCGCCGGTGATGAACACCTTGCGCCCGTTGACGCGCCACACGTCGCCGTCACGCTCGGCCCGGGTCGTGATCCCCGCGACGTCGGAGCCCGCGTCGGGTTCCGTGATCGCCATGGCGCAGCGGACCTCGCCGGCGCACATCCCGGGCAACAGCTCCCGGCGCTGGCGGTCGGTCCCGTTGTGGAGCACGTTGAGCCCGCCGAACAGGATGGTCGTGCCCACGACGCCCGAGAGCCCGGCGGACACCGCGGTCAGCTCCTCCATGAGGACGAGCAGGTCGAGCACGTCACCGCCGCCACCGCCGTACTCCTCGGGGAAGGGGAGCCCCAGGTAGCCCAGCTCGACCATGCGGTCGGCCACCCACCCCGGCACCTCGTCCCGCTCGTCGATCTCCCGGACCAGCTCCGGCGTGATCTCCCGCGCCAGGAACTGGCGGACGGACGCGCGCAGGGCCTCGTGCTCGTCGGTGAGGATCATGCCACCCTCCGGGCCGGACGTGGACGGGACCGGGTCGAGCGTGCCCGCGACCACTTGTCCGGTGATTGTCGGACCGTTTACGTTGAAGGTCAGGTTACGTCACCCGCCGACCTACCCGCCGACCTCGGGAAGACACCGCCGAGCCCGGCCTCGACCGAAACGAGCGACCATGGACTTCCACCTCCCCGAGAGCGCCCAGGCCGTCCAGGAGGGCGTGCGCCGGATCGCCCAGAAGTACGACCTCGACTACTGGGGTGACTGCCAGAAGGCGGTCCGCTTCCCCGAGGAGGTCTGGCAGGACCTGGCCCAGGGAGGCTGGCTCGGTCTCTGCATCCCCGAGGAGTACGGGGGCGCCGGCCAGGGGTTGCTCGAGATGGCCGTGGCCAACGAGGAGCTCGCCGCCTGGGGTGGAGGGTCCTCGGCCTCCTTCCTCTACGTCCTCACTCCGGGCTTCGGGGCCATGACGCTCACCGCCACGGGACCGACGAGCAGAAGCGGGACATCCTCCCCGGCATCGCCACCGGAGAGGTCGAGACCTGCTTCGCCGTCACCGAGCCCGACGCCGGGAGCAACACCCTCGAGATCACGACGTTCGCCAAGCGCGACGGCGGCGACTTCGTCGTCAACGGCCAGAAGGTGTGGATCTCCGGCGTGCAGCGGGCCGACTGGATGATCGCCGTGACCCGCACGATCCCGGCCGGTGAGGCCAAGCCGCGGACCGCCGGCTTCACCCTGTTCCTCGTGGACGTGAAGGAGGCCCTGGCGAACGGCTCGCTGCAGGCCCAGCCGATCGAGAAGATGGGCTCCAACCTCGTCCACTCGAACCAGGTCTACTTCGACGACCTGCGCGTGCCCGCCGACCGGGTGCTGGGGGAGGTCGACCACGGCTTCTCCGTGCTGTGGGACGTGCTGAACCCCGAGCGGATCCTCGCGGCCTCCGGGGCCGTCGGCCACGCGGAGCTGGCCCTGCGGGTCGGCTGCGACTACGCGCGCGAGCGGGTGGTGTTCGGGAAGCCGATCGGGGCCAACCAGGCCGTCGCCTTCCCCTTCGCCCAGGCCAAGGCCCACGCCGACCTGGCCCGGCTCATGACGCACAAGGCCGCGTGGCTCTTCGACCGGGGCGAGCCGTGCGGCCACGAGGCCAACGTGGCCAAGTTGGTGGCGTGCCAGGCGGCCTGGGACGCCACCGACCGCGCCTTCCAGACCCACGGCGGCATGGCCTACTCGAAGGAGTACCACGTCGAGCGGCTCTTCCGGGACGCCCGGATCGCGAAGGTGGCCCCGATCTCCGAGGAGCTGATCCTGGCCCACATCGCCACCCAGACCCTGGGCCTCCCGCGCAGCTACTGAGCCGTGGCAGGCTTGACCCGCCCGGCGCGACGAGGAGGCCCCCTCCGGTGAACGAGAACTACGCCAGCATCTGGGAGGCGATCGCGGATGCCTTCCCCGAGCGCATCGCGATCGTCGAGGGCGAGCGGCGCGTGAGCTACCGGGAGTGGGACGACCGCTCGGCCCGCCTGGCCGCCGCGCTCGCCGATCGGGGCGTCGGCCACGACGACATGGTCGCGGCCTTCCTCTACAACTGCGTCGAGTACCTCGAGGTCGCCCACGCCGCCTTCAAGTGCCGTGCGGTCCCGATCAACATCAACTACCGGTACGTGGAGGAGGAGCTGGCCTACGTCCTCGAGGACTCGCAGGCCAAGGCCCTGGTCTTCCACCGCTCGCTGGCCGACCGGATCGCCGGGGTGCGGGAGCGGTTCCCTGATCTCGTGCTGATCCAGGTCGACGACGGAGGGACGGGTCGCGACGACGCCCTCGGCTACGAGGAGCTGCTGGCCGCCCACGAGCCGATGCCCCGCATCCCCCGGTCGGGCGAGGAGGACCACTACGTCCTCTACACCGGCGGCACCACCGGGATGCCCAAGGGGGTGGTGTGGCGCCACGACGAGCTCTTCGGCACGCTCACCGCCACCTACGTGCTCTCCGGGACCGAGCCCCCCGACACCCTCGACCAGGTCGCCCCCAAGGCCCTCGAGGTCGAGAAGGCCGGCAACACCCCGATCACCATGCCGGCGTCGCCCATGATCCACGGCACCGCCTTCTTCCTGGCCCAGACCACCCTCGTCCTCGCCGGGACCGTGGTCTTCCTGACCGGCCGGCACCTCGACGCCCACGAGCTCTGGCAGACCGTCGAGCGCGAGAAGGTCACCCAGATCGTCATCGTCGGCGACGCGTTCGCCAAGCCCATGGTGAAGGCCCTCGACGAGGCGGCCGAGCGCGGCGCGCCCTACGACATCTCCTCGGTCACCCAGATCGTCAGCTCGGGTGTCATGTGGACCGCCCCCGTGAAGCAGGCCCTCCTCGACCGGGGCAACATGCTCCTGGCCGACATGCTGGGGGCCAGCGAGGGCGGGCCCTTCGGCGTCTCGATGCTCAAGCCCGGCGACTCGGCCGAGACGGCCACGTTCACCATCGGGCCCCGCGCCAAGCTGCTGCGCGACGACGACACCGAGATCCCCTGGGGCTCCGACGAGGTCGGCGTCCTCGCCGTGGCCGAGCCGGTCCCCTCCGGCTACTTCAAGGACCCCGAGAAGACCACGAGGACCTTCCGGGTCATCGACGGGATCCGCTACTCGATCCCCGGCGACTACGCCAAGGTCGACGCCGACGGCACCCTCCACCTCCTCGGGCGCGGCTCGGTGTGCATCAACACCGGCGGCGAGAAGGTCTACCCCGAGGAGGTCGAGGAGATCCTCAAGATCCACGCCGACGTCGACGACTGCAACGTCGTGGGGATTCCCGACGACCGGTGGGGCGAGGCCATCACCGCCGTCGTGCAGCCCAGGGACGGAGCGTCCGTGCGGGGCGAGGACCTCGAACCGCTCCTGCGCGAGCACCTGGCCGGCTACAAGGTCCCCAAGCACTGGGTCTTCGTCGACCGCATCGAGCGCAGCCCCGCCGGCAAGTCCCGGTACCGCTGGGCCCGCGCCACCGCCGCCGACGCCCTCGGCGTCGCCCTGCCGGAAGGCTGAGCATCAGCCCTTGGGCAGCCGGACCCCCGCGGCTTCGCGGTCCCAGGTCCGCTCGGTGACCCCGGCCTGGCGCAGCTCCACCTTGCGGACCTTCGCCGTCGGGGTCTTGGGGAGCGCGTCGGCCACCTCCACGTAGCGCGGGATCATGAAGCGCGGCATCCGCGCCGCCAGCTCCAGCACCAGCGCCTCGGGGTCGACGTCCTTCCCTGGCGCGGGCACGACGACCAGCTTGACCTCGTCCTCGCCGTGCTCGGAGGGCACCGCCACCGCGGCCGACTCGGCCACCTCCACCAGGGAGTTGACGATCGCCTCGACCTCCATCGACGAGATGTTCTCTCCCCGGCGGCGGATCGTGTCCTTGAAGCGGTCGACGAAGAAGAAGTTGCCCTCCTCGTCCCGGGTGAAGCCGTCCCCGGTGTGGAACCAGCCGTTGCGCCAGGCCTCGGCCGTCTTGTCCGGCATCCCGTAGTACCCCGCGTTGAGCACCCACGGCTCGTCCGCCCTGACGACCAGCTCCCCCACCTGCCCCGGCGGCACCTCGTAGTCGTGCTCGTCGACGATCCGGCACTGGTACCCGGCCTGCACCTGGCCGCAGCTCTTGGGGTCGGGGATCCCCCAGCCCTGCGTCGCGATGGGGTTGCTGACCTCGGTCATGTTGTAGACGGTCCGAACCCTCATGCCGTAACGGCGGGCCAGCTCCTCCACCTGGGGGATGGGCGGGACGACCATGGCCTTCTCGAGCGGGATCTCCGCGTCGTCGGGGCGCTCGGGCTGCTGGTGGAGCCAGGCCGCCATCGTGAAGATCAGCATGGCGAACGTGCAGCCGTAGGTGCGGACGTCGTCCATGAACTCGTCGGTGGAGAACACGTCCCGGACGACGCAGGACCCGCCCGCCGCGAGCATGAAGGCCACCGGGGACTTCCCCGAGACGTGGTACGCGGGGAACGGGACGTACCCCACGTCGTGCTCGTCGAAGTCCTCCAGTGGGGCCATACCGACGGCCGTGCGATGGAGCTGCGCCCACGGGACGAGGACGCCCTTGGAGGGCCCGGTCGTCCCCGACGTGTAGAGGATCGCGCAGAGGTCCCAGGGATCGGGTGGCTCCAGGTCGGAAGTCGGGGACACCCCCTCGAACACATCCTCCCGGCCCAGGACCCGGAAGGGCAGCGCGACGGACGGGTCGCCGTCGTCGTCGGGGACGATCACCGTCTCGAGGTTCGGGCACCGGTCGGCCACCGCGGCGAGGCGCTCGAGCCATCGCGCCGCGATCACGATCACCCGGGCCTTCGAGTCGTTCACGACGTACTCGAGCATCGCCCCCAGGTACTGGGTGTTCACCGGGACCTCGACGGCCCTCAACCAGCCGATCCCCAACCAGGTCGCGTAGGTGTCGATCCGCGTGGGGAGCATGGTCAGGACCGTGGCCCCGGACGTGACGCCCAACCGCCGGAGGGCCGCCGCCCACCCGAGCGCGGCCTCGTGGAGCTGGCGGTGGGTCACCTCGCCCCCGCCGACCTCCCGCATGAAGACGCGGTCGGGGTGCTCGGCGGCACGACGCGCCAGGCACCCCGGCATCATCTCGTCACGTGTGAGCATGGCTCCTCCCCTCACTCTGATCGTCCATCGCCGACGGTCGCCTCGTGCTCGCGGGTCCCGAGCTGGTGGCGGTCCCCACGCCACCCGGATGTGGGCGGGGTCGGGAGCTCCGGACGTGCCCGACGCGGTCCCGCAACAGCGACGCGATCCCGTCGGGGTGCGTCGTGAGGGTCACCAGCAGCAGGACCGCCATGAGCACCGACTCGAAGCTCTCGATCGCCGTGATCCGCGACACGACGTTCGAGAAGACGCCGCCGTTGGCCAGGAGGCCCGCGACGACGGCGCCACTGATCATCCCGATCCCGCCGAGGTAGGCCTGGAGCACGACGTGGAGCGAGGCGATCGGACCGAAGCGCTCGAAGCCGATGATCCGCAGGTGGTAGGCGAGGAGCCCGCCGGCCAGCCCGGCCACGAAGGCCGAGGCCGCGAAGCCGGTCAGCTTCGTCTGCGCGACCCCGATGCCTGCCGCGGCGGCCGCGCGCTCGTTCTCCCGCACCGCGATGAACCGTCGGCCGAGCGCCGAGCGGCGCAGGTTCGCGACGAGCGAGGCGATCAGGACCAGGGCGCCGAGGCTCAGGATCGCGAACCAGCGGGGGCCCAGCTCCCAGCCGAACAGGGAGGGGGCCGCGACCCGGCTCCCCTCGAACCGGCCGGTCACCGACGGGTTCTGGAACAGGACCCGATCGAGGGCGAGGGCGGCCGCCAGGGTCACGATGGCCAGGCTCGGCCCCCGCACTCTGACCGAGGGCAACCCGAGGACCAGGCCCAGGGTCGTGGCCAGGAGCGCCCCGGCCACGATCGGCAACGGGAACGGCCAGCCCAGGTCGCTCGAGAGCTTCGACACGACGAACGCGGCCACCCCCACGAACGCCATGTGGACCAGCGACACCTGCCCGACGTACCCGGTGACCACGACCAGGGAGAGGGCGACGACGGCCATCAGGATCGAGATCGTCGCGGCCCTGGTCCACGTCGCCGTGGCGAGCGCCAGCACCGGTGCGCCGACGAGGAGCGCGGCCGCCGCCGGAACGAGCACGCGCCGCGGACTCGGGCTGCGGGGAGTCCAGCGGGCCCGCGATCCCTCACGGCCCGGGAGAAGCCGCCCGAAGGCGATCATGGCGAGGATGACGACGACCGCGGGGAACGCGTCGGCCCGCCCCTGCCCCTGCCACAGGAAGGCGATCCCCGGCCCGTGGTCCCCCGTAGCTCGTGATGACCGACTGGACCATCCCGATGGCGAAGGCCGCCACGGTCGTGACGACGATCGACGAGAAGCGGCCGATCAACGCGGCGGTGAAGACCGGGACGATCATCAGCGTGAGCGCGAGCGGGTCCATCCCCACCATCGGGGTGACGAGGATCCCGGCGAGCGCGGCCAGGGCGCTGCCGAACGCCCACGTCTGGACGGCGACGACGTCGGGCGAGAACCCCAGGAGCTGGGCTCCGCGCTCGTTGTCGCTCATCGCCCTCATCACGAGCCCGGTCCGCGTCCTGCCGACGAGCAACGCGGTGACGCCCGCCACGGCCACGGCGATGCCCCCGAGGTACAGCCGGTCCAAACCCACCCGGACCCCGAGAACCTCGACGACGCGGACCGGAAGGACCGAGGAGGGGATCCTCACGCCACCGCCGAAGATCCACACCACGAGGGCTTCGAGGAGCACCACCAGCGCGAGGGTCGCCACGACCTTGGCCAGCAGGCCCGTACGTCGGAGGGGTCGCATGAGCAGCAGGTGCATGGCCGCCCCGATGACGACACCGAGGACAAGGACGGCGGCGAAGGCCGCGGCCAGCGGCCACGACCTCCGCTCGTGCAGCTCGAAGAACAGGTAGGCACAGAACGTGCCGATGGCGCCCTGGGCGAAGTTCAGGATCCCCGTGCCCCGGAACACGACCACGACACCGGTGGCGAGGATGGCGTAGGCCGCCCCCGCGCCGATGCCGAGCAGGGCGAACTGGAGGGTCCGCACGGCCTCGGCTCAGATCGGCGCCACGGGGTGACGCTTGGGCGGCAGGGACAGCCGGCTCGGGTTCGACGAGACGACCCGCAGGGCCAGCACCACCCGGCGCCGCGTGTCGGCCGGGTCGATCAGGTCGTCGACCGTGAAGCCGGCCGCGGTCTGCTCGGCCGACGACCGCTCGAGGAGCCGCTCGACGAGCGCACGCCGGGCCTTCTCGGGGTCGTCGGCCGACGCCCAGTGCTCGCGCAAGGCGACGTCGACCGCCCCCTCGATGCCCATGGCGCTCATCTCGGCCTCCGGCCAGAGGAGGAGCAGGTCGTTCCCGAGCCCGCGCTGGGCCCCCATGGCCACCATCCCCATCCCGTAGGCCTTCCGGAGGACCACGGTGATCAGCCCGGCTGCGTGGTGGCCGAGCGCCTGGAGCATCTTGGCCGAGCGGCGCACGAGCGCGGCCGACTCGGAACCGGAGCCGGGCAGGAACCCGGGGGTGTCGCAGAGGGAGAGCACCGGGAGCCCGAACGCGCTGCAGAGCGACAGCAGGCGCCCCGCCTTCTCGGCCGCGGACGCGTCGATCGCCCCCGCGAGGTGCATCGGCTGGTTGGCCATCATCCCGACGGGCCGCCCGTCGATCCGGGCCAGGCCCGTCACCATGTTCCGGGCCCACTCGGGCCGGAGCTCGAAGAGCTCTCCGTCGTCGACGAGGAGGCGCAGCACCCCCCTGACGTCGTACCCGCGCCGCCGGTCCCGGGGAACCACGGTCCGCAGCTCCGGGACGGGATCGAGGAGGTCGTCACGGGTGGGCCCGCGTGGAGGTGGGGCGCTCGCGTTCGTGGGCAGGAACGAGAGGTACCGGCGGATGGCGTGCAGGCACTCCTCGTCCGACTCGCACACCAGGTCCGCGTTCCCGGACCTCGCCTGGCGCTCGGCCCCACCGAGCTCGTCCTTCGTCAGATCCTCCCCGGTGGCGGCCCGGACGAGCGCGGGGCCGGCGATGCCCATCGAGGAGGTTCCCCGGACCATGGGGACGAAGTCGGCGAGGCTGGACGAGTTCGCCGGTCCGGCGAACCCCGGGCCCATGATGGAACAGACCACCGGGGCCCAGCCCGAGAGCCGCACCACCGCCTCGAAGAAGGGCATGGCGTGCTTGCCGAACCCGCTCGCGTCGAGCCCTTCGGTGATCCGGTGCCCCCCGCCCTCGAGGAGCATGACGAGCGGGAGGCCGTGCCGCAGCGCCAGGTCGGCCATCCGGTACTGCTTCTCCATCCCCAGCCGGCCGTCGGAGCCGCCCTCGACGGTGAAGTCGCTGGCCACCACGGCGACCGGGCGGCCGTCGACCGACCCCGTCCCGGCGATCAGCCCGTCCGCCGGAGAGGACGAGTACGCGGAGTCGTCGGCGTCGTAGTCGCGGACGAGCCCGCCGTGCTCCGAGAAGGTCCCGGGGTCGCACAGGGCCGCCACCCGCTCCCGGGCGGTGAGCGTTCCCCGCTCGCGCGCCCGCCGGACGGTGTCGGGCCGGCGGGCGTCCTCCAGCCGGTCACGCAGGTCACGGACCCGATGGACCCTCGGATCGACCTCGGCGTCCTCGCTCTCGCTCATCCTGGCTCCGGATCGGTCGGTCACTCGGTGGTCGTCGATGGATGGTGCCGGCTGCCCGGAGCGCCCGGGCAGCCGGCACCGACGCAGGCTCGCCTCGGAAGCCGGGGATCAAGGGTTGGGGAGGAACCCGGTCACAGTCCGGCCACCCAGTCGCTCACCTGCGAGTACTCGCCATCCTGGTACCTGACGATGACGTAGTAGGGGTTCCACACCTTGGGCAGCTGCGCGGGGGCGAGCTCCGGGCCCCAGGCGTGGGCCATGAGCAGCGACTCCTCGGCCACCGAGCTCAGCGCCGCCAGGATCGAGGCCGGAGTGATCTCGCCGGCCTCCTCCTCCGCCCTCTCCATCATGCGGACGAGCAGGTCCACACTGGCCGCGCTGTTCTGGACCTTCTCGCGGATCTCCAGATCGGGCGCGTAGCGCTCCATCACCTCCACGAACTCCCGGACCTCGGGATCGTCGTCGGTCGGGAGGAGGAAGGCGGAGCTGAAGAACGCCCCTTCGATGGCCGGGCCGGCCGCCTCGATCACCTCCGGTGTGTTCGCGGCCCCGGGGAGCACGAGGTCGCCTTCGAGGCCGGCGATGTCGGCGGCTTGGACCAGACGGACCGCCCAGTTCTGGCTGGTCAGGAGGACCGTGACGTCGGCGCCGTTGGCCGTCGCGGTGGTCAGCGCCGGGGTGAAGTCGGGGGCGGCCGGGTCGAAGGCCACGAGGAAGGCCTCCTCGCCGCCGGCCGCCTCGAAGGCCGCCGCCGCGCCCTCGGCGGACGCCTTCCCGGGCGCGATGTCGGGGTAGACGATGTTCATCGTCTTCGCGCCGTTCTCAGCGAAGTAGACGGAGATCGCCGGATAGGTACCGGCTCCCCCACCGATCGTCGGGAAGTTGTAGTCGCTCGAGTACTCGGCGCCCGACTGCGGGCTTCCCCCGACGGCAGGGATCCCCGCCGCCTCGATGAGGGGCATCCCGTTGGAGCCGAGTTGCGAGGTCGTGTTGTCGACGAACGCCACGACGCCGTCGTCGATGAGCTGCTGGGCGCACCCGGCGTTCTGGCCCGGATCGCCGTGGTCGTCGCAGTTGACGATCTCGATCGGCCGTCCGTTGACGCCACCGAGCTCCTCGTTGACGTACTCGGCGTACGCGTCGTGGGCGGCCACGACCTCGGGTGACGAGAAGATCTTGGAGTCGACCTCGACGATCGACCCGATCTTGATCGGCTCACCCGTCGCCTTCTGTCCGGCGCTGCTGGTGGTGGTCTCGGCGGAGCCGCTCGTGCTCGCCGGCGCCGCCGTCTCGCCGCCGTCGTCGTCGTCGCCGCACGCGCTGGCCACCAGGGCGAGCGTCATCAGCAGCGCAGCCCAGACCGGCACCCCGCGGAGCCGCCTCCCTGTCCCGTCGTTCACGCGTCGCACGTGCCCTCCCATCGCCGTCGCCCCACCCACGCCCGGGCGGACGGAGGTCTCGGAGGCGACCTCGAGACCGCACCGCTCGAGACGCCCTGTTCGTCGAGCCGAATGCTCGACCGACTAGTCGGTCGAGCGTCGGGAGCCCGGAGCATATCGAGTGATCGCCTCTCCCACAAGAGGTCTTGACCAGGTATGATGAGGAGGCCGGAGGAATGCGGCCCTCACCGACCGTTGGTCGACTAATGGACGAGCGACCACCGGTGCGGATCGGGGCCGCCCCGGATCCGGAGGCACCGGCCCGGCCCGAGGGGATCGAGCGATGACTCCGCGCCGCCCGACCGGAGCCACAATGCGGCCGAGGACGCCGAGACGCTCCCGTCGGCCCCGTGGGAAGCTTCGCTCCGTGACGACAGGAGGACCCAGGATGGACCCGGTTCCGGCGAAGGTCGCCGGCTCGACCGCCGAGGCCCCGGCCGATCGACGGCGCGCGGAGATCATCTTCCAGGCGGCCGTGCTCTTCGACCGGAACGGCTACCACTCCACGAGCATGGAGGACATCGCCACGGCGATCGGGCTCCGCAAGCCCACGCTCTACCACTACGTGTCGAGCAAGGAGGAGATCCTCTTCCTCATCCACAAGGAGGCCATCAGCGTCCTCGTGGCGCGCCACCAGGCGCGCCAGCGCACCTCGATGCCGATGAGCCACCAGCTCCTGGAGATCATCTCCGACATCCTCGAGGTGACCGGCCAGGGCGGCTCCCCCCACGGGCGGGTCTTCCTCGAGCACTACCGTGAGCTCCCCGAGCAGTACCAGGCGGTCATCCGCGCCGAACGGGTGCAGTACACGAGGATGGTCGAGGACGTCATACGCGCCGGGATCGAACGCGGTGAGCTCGAGCCCGTGGACCCCAGGATCACCGCCTTCGCCCTCATCGGGATGGCGGTCTGGTCCTACCAGTGGTACCGGGTCGAAGGCCCGCTGGGAGGCCGGGAGATCGCCTACCAGTTCTGGGACATCCTCCTGAAGGGGATCGCCCGGCGCACCGGGACCGACGGCGGCCCGGTGGCCGGCTGATCCCCCTCCCGAGCGTCACGCTCGGCGGTCCCGGCTCAGCGGCCGGGGAGCTCCTCGACGAACTCGAAGAGGCCCTTCGAGAGGTGGTGGCCGCCGTCGATGGTCAGGCAGTGGCCGGTGACGTACGCGGCGTCGTCGGAGAGCAGGTAGGCGACGGCCCGGGCGGTCTCCTCGGGGCGCAGCAGCCGCCCGGCCGGGATGGCCTGTAGCAGCCGGGCCTCGTCCTCGGGCGTCCGCACGAGCGCCTCGGTCCCCCCGACCGGCATCCAGCCCGGGGCGACGGCGTTGACCCGGACCCCGCGGCCGGCCCACTCGACCCCGAGCGTGCGGGTCATGTTGAGCACGCCGCCCTTGGCCGCCGCGTTGTGCACGATCCCCGGGCCCCCCATCCAGGCGTAGGGCGTGAGCACGCTCACCACCGCGCCGGGCCTCCCGGCGTCCAGCCAGCGGGTGGCGACCTCGCGGGTGCAGTGGAACGTGCCGTGGAGCACGATCTCCACGACGGCCCGGAACCCGTTGGGGCTGAGCTGCTCGGCGTGGACCGGGAAGAGCCCCGACGCGTTGTTCACCAACCCGTCGACGTGCCCGAGAGCCGCCTCGGCCGCGTCGACCATGGCGGCCACGGCGGCCGGGTCCCGCACGTCGCAGATCGCGAGGTGGCAGCGGCCCTCCCCCAGCTCGGCCGCCACCGCGTCGACGGTGCGGGCCAGGGACTCCTCGGTCCGCCCGCACACCAGCACCGAGGCACCCAGCCGGCAGAGCTCGGCGGCCATGGCCGACCCCAGCCCCCCACCGCCGCCGGTCACGATGATGCCCTTCCCGTCGACCCCGGACAGCGTCGTCACGTCTCCTCCTGGAGCAGGGCCGCCAGCCTCACGCAGCCGGCGGCGGCGGACCTGGCGGCGTCGAGGTCCGCCAGCGGGACCGGGTCCCAGAGCACCACGTGGTCGAGGCCCCGGTACCGGCCGATCTGCTCGGCCACCTCCTCGGGGGTGCCGTGCAGCATCTGGTCGTGGACGACCTCGAAGGGGACCGCCTCGGCGGCCCGCAGCTGGTCCGCCCCGGCCCGGCTCGCCACCATGTGGTGGAGCCCGCCCCCGCCGAGGGGGTGCGAGGCACCCACGGCCTCGTACCGCTCGGGCGGGAGGAGGAGCGCGAACGCCTTGAGGACCGGGTGCTCGAGCAGGCGGTGGGCGGCCTCGTGGTCGTCCTGGAGCACGACCTGGACCGAGAGGCCGTACGTCAGCGCCGAGGGGTCACGGCCGGCCTCCGCGGCCGCCGACGCCACGGCCTCCTTCCCGGCGTGCCAGGCGTCGACGGTGAGGAAGTTGGGGATCCAGCCGTCCCCGTACCGCCCCGCGGTCCGGAACCCCCTGGGCCCGTGAGCCGCCAGCCAGAGCCGGGGCCCGGGCGACCCCTCGGGCGGGCGCAGGCCCATCACCGCACCCTGCTCGTCGGGACCCGGGTCGTCGAGCAGGCGCCGGATCCGGGCCGCCGCCTCGTCGAGGACCCGCGCCGGGGACGGCACCTCGACCCCGTACGGGCCGTAGTTGGCGTACTCCCCCGACCCCAGGCCGAGCACGACGCGCCCGGGCGCCAGGTGGTCGAGGCTGAGGACGGTCTGGGCCAGCGTCGCCGCGTTGCGCCGGATGGCGTCGGTGACGCACACCCCGACGAGGGCGTCGCCCGCCGCCCCGGCCGAGACCGCCATGCAGACGAACGGATCGGCGTACACGTGGGGGTCGGGCTGGATCCGCCCCAAACCCCCGGTGGCCCACAGCTCGGCCGAGTGGAACGCCACGAGGTGGTCCGGCCACCAGAACGAGCGCAGGCCCGACGCGGCGAGCCTGGACACCCGCCGGGCCATGGCGTCGAACGGAGGCGTGGGGCCCATGGCGATGCCCACGTCAGGCACCCCGCGCCCCTCCCCGGCTCCTCGACCATCCCCTGCCCATGGCGAAAACTTACCTTGGACGTAAGATGTTATGCACGACCGCTGCAGAGGAGGACGCCGTGTCCCTGTCGGAGCAGCCCTGGGAGCGACTGAAGGTCCGGGAGACGGACCGGAGGGTCGACATCACGATCTCCTGGCCCGAGCGCCGCAACGCCCTCGACTTCACCACGTGGGACGAGCTCGATCGGGTGATGCTCGAGGTGGCCCGTCACGACGAGGTGCGGGTCGTCACGCTCACGGGCGAGGACCCCGCGTTCTGCGCCGGGGTCTCGTTCGACGCCATCGGGAGCTCCCTGGGGGTCGAGAAGCAGCAGTACCCCAGCTTCATCCGCCGCTGGGCCGGCGTGGCGGACCACTTCGAGCGGGTCGCCCAGCCCACCATCGCCGCGATCAACGGCCCCGCCATCGGCGCGGGCTTCGAGATCGCCCTCGCCTGCGACCTCCGGATCGCCAGCGACCGGGCCGTCTTCTGCATGCCCCAGATGCGCATGGGCATCGTCCCCGACGCCGGCGGGACCAGCCGGCTGGCCCGGGCCGCCGGGTCGGCCGTGGCCAAGGACCTCGTCCTCTCCAGCCGAGTGATCGACGCCGAGGAAGCGCTGCGCTGCGGCATCGTGAGCCGGGTCGTCCCGCACGAGGAGCTCGGCGCCGAGGTGGACGCCCTCGCCGACCAGGTCGCCGAGCTCCCCTGGCCGTCGGCCTACTTCGCCGTCGTGGCCATCGACAGCGGGCCCCACCTCGACCCCCGGCGGGCGGCCGACCTCGAGGGCATCGCCGACCAGGTGATGCTCCGCCAGGACGAGGTCTGGGAGAAGGTCGAGGGCTTCATGGCCAGCCGGGGCCTGAAGGGGTTCCGCCCGTGAGCGACGTCGCCCTGGTCACGGGAGCCGCCGGGGGCATCGGCGCCGCCATCGTCGACCGCCTCGCGAAGGCGGACTACGAGGTCGTGGCCGGCGACGTCGCCGACCCGGGCCCGGAGCGACCGGGCGTCCACCCGGTCCGTCTCGACGTCACCAGCCCCGACGACGTCGCCGCGGCGGTGGCCGCGGCGGCGGAGCGGGGGCGGTTCCGGGCCCTCGTGAACTGCGCCGGCTTCCTGCGCTCCACCCCCGTGGACGGCACCGCCGAGGCCGACGTCGAGGCCACCGTGGCGGTGAACCTCGTCGGGACCATGCGGGTCTGCCGGGCGGCCGCCGCGGCGCTCCGGGCCCCGGCGGCGATCGTGAACATCGGCAGCATCGCGGCCGCATCGGGGAGCGCGCCCGGCGTCTCCGCCTACGGCGCGACGAAGGCGGGGCTCGAGGGCTACACCCGGGCCCTGGCCTGCGAGCTGGGGCCCCGGGACGTACGGGTGAACCTGCTCGCGCCCGGGTTCGTGCGTGCGCCCATGAGCGAGCTCCTGCGCAGCACCCCCCGGGGCGAGGAACGCCTCGTGCGCCAGGTCCCCCTCGGCCGCCTCGCCGAGCCGGAGGAGATCGCCGAGGTCGTGGAGTTCCTGCTCTCCGAGCGGGCGTCGTACGTGAACGGCGTGGTCCTGCCCGTCGACGGAGGCACGCTGGCGCGCTGACCACCACCGAGCAGAGGGGGGAGCCCCGTGACCGTCGAGCATCGCAGCTATTGCCGGTTCTGCATCGCGCTCTGCGGCGTGATCGTGACGACCGAGGGTGACCGGGTCGTGTCCGTCAAGGGCGACCCGGAGCACCCGCTCTCCCGCGGCTACACGTGCCCCAAGGGCCGGTCCCTCGGGGAGATGCACCACCACCCGGACCGGCTCGACCACCCGCTCGTGCGGGTGGACGGGGGTCCTGGCCCCGACGTCGTGGGACGCGTGCCTCTCCGACCTGGCCGGCCGGCTGTCGTCGATCATCGACGAGTCGGGGCCCGACTCGGTGGGCATGTACCTGGCCACGGCCTCGGCCTTCGACGTGAACGGGCGCCGGGCCGCCGAGCGCCTCCACGCGTCGCTCCGGTCGCGCAGCAAGTACACCTCCACGACCGTCGACACCCCGTGCAAGCCGCTGGTGTCGGAGATGATGTCGGGTCACCCGGGGCTCGTGCCGGCGCTCGACCACGAGCGGGCCACGCTCACGATCCTCATCGGCTCCAACCCCGTCGTGTCCCACGGGCACCTCAACGCCTTCCCGGACCCGGTGACCCGACTCCGGGCCCTGGCCCGCCAGGGCGAGCTGTGGGTCGTCGACCCGAGGCGCACCGAGACGGCGCGCCTCGCCACCCGCCACCTGGCCCAGCGCCCAGGGACCGACCACGCCCTGCTCGCCTACCTCGTGCGCGAGCTGCTGCGCGACGGCGCCGACCACGGGTACCTGGCCGAGCACGCCACCGGGGTCGACGAGCTGGCCGCGGCGGTCGAGCCGTTCGACCTCGAGACCGCGGCGTCCCACACCGGCCTCCCCGCCGAGGACCTCACCGACCTGCTCGGGGCCGTCCGCCGTCACGGACGGGTGGCCGCCCAGACCGGCACCGGCACCACCATGTCGGCCGCCGCCAACGTCACCGAGTGGCTGACCTGGGCCCTCCACGTCGTCACCGCCTCCTACGACCGGCCCGGCGGCATGTGGTTCCAGCCCGGCTTCATGAAGCAGCTCGACCGCCGCGACTGGCAGGCCGCTGAGGCCACGCCGGGCCCGGGCCCGTCCAGCCGCCCCGACCTCCCCGGCCGGTGGGGGGAGCTCCCCTGCGCGGGCCTGGCCGACGAGGTCGACGCCGGGAACCTGCGGGCCCTGCTCGTCGTGGGCGGCAACCCCGTGACCTCGCTGCCCGAGACGGGGCGCCTCGTGAAGGCCTTCGAGCGGCTCGACGTGCTCGCGGTCGCGGACGTGGTCGCCACGGACACGACCGCCTTCGCCACCCACGTCCTGCCCTGCGCCGGCCAGCTCGAGCGCGCCGACGTCCCCCACTACATCGACCAGTTCCAGCCCGCGGTGGCCAGCCAGTACACCCCGGCGGTCTTCGCGCCGGCGGCCGAGCGCAAGCCGATGTGGTGGGTCTTCGCCGCGCTGGCCGAGCGGATGGGGATGTCCGTGCTCCCCTCCGGAACGCCGGCCGACCGGTGCAGCGACGACGACCTCATCCGGGTGCTCGCCGACCGGAGCCGGGCCTCCTTCGAGGAGCTGCGTGACGCGCCCACCGGGCTCGTCGCCGACGAGGCCGTGTTCGGCTGGGTCGAGGAGCGAGTGCTCCCGGACGGCCGGTGGCGGCTCGCCCCCGCGCCCCTCGTCGAGCAGCTCGCGTCGCTGGGGGAACCGGCCCCGCTCGTGCTCGTGCCGCGCCGCCAGCTCCGCCACCTCAACTCGCAGCTGCGCGACGTGGCGGCGCCCCGGGGGAAGCTCGACCCGCCGGAGATCCTGATCCACCCCGTCGACGCCGCCGGCGCGGGCGTCGCCGACGGGACGAGGGTCGTGGTCGCCAGCTCGAGCGGCGAGCTCGAGGGCACGGCGCGCGTCGACGACTCGATCCGTCGCGGCGGCGTGTCGGTGCCCCACGGGTTCGCCGACCCGAACGTGGGCATGCTCACGAGCGGCACGCTGCGCACGGACCCGCTCACGGGGATGGTGCTGCAGTCGGGGGTTCCGATCACGATCCGCCCCGCCACCCGATGACCGGCCCCGGAGGCGAGATACCCGCGGTGGAGCTGGCGGGCCTGGGCGACGACCGGGCGCGCCTCGCCTGGCTCCGGCAGGCCTACTACGGCCTCGACGGTCGCTGGTACCTCAAGGTCCGCGACCGCCGCGGCGCCGGCGAGGCCCAGGAGATCGACGAGGACGTGTGCCGGAGCCTGGGCCGCCTCCACGTCAGGGTGTGGTGCGAGCTGACCGGCGTGGACCGGATCGAGGACTGCCGGACGCTGGGCCGGTTCGTGCGGGACGTGTTCGACAGCCTCTACGGCTCGTGGGAGGACGCCTTCGAGGTCGTGCGCGACGAGCCGGACGTCTGGGAGCTGCGCCACCGGCGGTGCACGATCTTCGACATGGGCGCCGCGGCGGGCTACGGGACCGCGGTCCCCGGGGAGCTCCCCGGGTGCGGGGGCATCCGGGCCCTGTACGAGGGCTGGGTGCGCGCCGCGGGCGGCTTCACCGTGGAGCAGCTCCCGGCCCCCGGTGAGCCGCACGGCGTGGCGTGCCGCTACGTGTTCCGCCGGTCGAGCTGACCCATCCTCCCCGCGTTGGGACGGATCCGGCCCTCCCCGGGGCCCCCGACGTCCCATCGCCGACGGCGCGGTGCGCGTTGGGACGGATCCGGCCCTCCCCGGGGCCCCCGACGTCCCGACGCGGGGAGTGCGCGGCCCGCGTTGACGGTCCGCGATCCCGGACCGTAAGATTTAACGTTGAACGGCAGGTTTCTTCCCGCCCCGACCGTGGCGGGAGCCGCTGGATCCCGGAGGAGGGGCCATGGCCGACCAGCTCGAACTGTTCTCCGCATCCGGCCTCCCCCTGCAGCAGAGCTACGGCCCCGAGGACCGGGCCGGGAAGGACCACGCGGAGATCGGCGAGCCCGGCGCCTACCCCTTCACCCGTGGCCTCCACGCGACCGCCTACAACAAGACCCCCTGGATGATGCAGCAGGTCCTCGGGGCCGGTCTCAGCGAGGAGACCCGCGACATCATCGACCACCTCGTGGCGGAGGGGATGGAGGGGTACTTCGGCCACCACGTCTTCAACGTCGTGATGGACAACCCCACGAAGGGGGGCATCGACCCCGACCACCCCGAGGCACGCGGCCACGTCGGCGTGGGCGGCTGGAACCTCTCGAACCTCGGGGACATGCGCCGGCTCATCGAGGGCTACGACCTGACCCGCACCAACTTCTCGTTCATCACCGGGGACACCTGCCTGATCGCCCTCGCCATGTACGTGGTCGCGGCCGAGGAGCGCGGGTACACCCCGACCAGCTCCGCGGGAACTCGATGAACTGGCTCCTGAAGAGCTTCTGCGTCGACAACCCCGACTTCCCGCCCCGCAACGCGCAGAAGCTCACGGGCCAGCTCATCCGGTACTCCACCGAGCAGATGCCCTCCTGGAACACCACGAACCTCTCCGGGTACCTCATCCGCGAGGCCGGGTCGAACGCGATCCAGGAGCTGGCGTTCACGATGGCGTGGGGCATCGCGGTCATCGAGCAGTGCATCGAGTACGGCCTCGCCGTCGACGACTTCGCCCCGCGGCTGGGCTTCCAGATGGCCTTCCACAACGACTTCTTCGAGGAGGTCGCCAAGCTGCGGGCCCACCGGCGGATGTGGGCCAAGATCCTGCGCGAGCGCTTCGGGGCCGAGAGCAAGAAGTCGATGCAGGCCCGGATCCACATCCACACGGCCGGCGACACCCTGCTGTTCCAGCAGCCCCAGAACAACATCGTCCGGGTCGCCCTCCAGACCCTGGGCGCCGTCATGGCCGGGGTCCAGAGCATCCACACCTGCGCCTACACGGAGTCGGTCCAGATCCCCACGCCCGAGCAGTCCCGGCTCGCCCTGCGGACCCAGCAGATCGTCCTCCACGAGACCAACGTCCCCAAGGTGGCCGACCCGATGGGCGGCTCGTGGTACCTCGAGGAGCTCACCGACCGGGTCGAGCAGGCGGCCTGGGACGTGATCGACGAGATCGACAAGAAGGGCGGGTTCGTCGCCGCCATCGAGTCCGGGTGGGTGAAGGGCCAGATCGTCGACGAGCTGATCCGCAAGCACGAGGCCATCGACAGCGGGGAGCTGGTCCGCGTGGGCCTCAACCGGTACCAGGTCGAGGAGGCCCCCGAGTCCCGTCCCGACGTCTTCACGGTGCCGCCGGAGATCGAGCAGGAGGCCGTCCGCCGGATCACCGAGTGGAAGCGCGATCGCGACCAGGCCGCGACCCGGCGCGCGCTCGACGAGCTGCATCGCGTGGGTGAGGCCGACGGCTACCTGATGCCGGCGATCCTCGAGGCGGTTCGGGCCCAGGCCACCCAGGGCGAGATCATGGACGTCCTCAAGGACGTCTACGGCTGGGGCTTCGTCACCAACTAGGAGCGACGCACGGGTCGAGGCGGCCCCGCCGGCGCGACGCCGGGCGACCGAACGGAAGGGCACAGGGTGAGCGAGAACACGTCGCACGTGGGTGAGGTCACGAGGGGCACCCCCCTCCACTCGCCCACCCCGTCGGGAGCCGGTCCCCGGGTCAAGGTGGTGCTGGGCAAGAAGCGCTTCGACGCCCACGACGTCGGCGCGCGCTACATCATGCGCAAGCTCGTCGAGGCCGGGATGGAGGTCGTCTTCATCCGGTTCGCCCTGGTCGAGGAGCTGGTCGGCGCGGCGGTCCAGGAGGACGCCCAGGTCGTCGCCCTCTCCTCGCTCACCGGCGGGCACCTCGTCGTCGCCGAGGATCTGATGGCCGCGGCGCGCGAGGCCGGGATCGCGGACCGGCTGTTCGTCGTCGGGGGCGTCATCGCCGACGAGGACCACGAGAAGCTCCGGTCGCTCGGCGTCGGCGGCGTCTTCGGCCCGGGCACCAAGCCGGCCGACGTGGTCGAGTTCATCCGGGAGCGAGTGAAGGTGGAAGCCTGATGGCAGACAAGGTCGCGACCCTCGAGGACCTCGGGGGCCTCGTCGGCGACGGTGATTCGGTGGCCCTCGGGGGCGGATGGTTCGCCAACCACCCCATGGCCGCGGTCCGGCAGCTCATCAGGGCCGGGCGCGAGGACCTCCACGTGTACACGGTGGTGGGCTCCATCGACGTCGACCTGCTCGCCGGCGCCGGCGTGCTCGGCCACCTGGCGTTCTCCATGGTCACGCTCGAGGCCTTCGGCCTCGCTCCCAACGTCCGCAAGGGCGTCGAGGGCGGGACCCTGCCGTTCACCGAGTACACGGGCCTGGGGATCCTCCTGGGCTTCGAGGCCCAGGGGCGGGGCGTGCCGTTCCTCGCCTACCGGGGGCCGTTCGGATCCGACATCCCGGCCCGCTACCCCGGCATCTACGCCACCGTCACCTGCCCGTTCACCGGCGAGGAGATGACCGCGGTGCGGGCCATCGAGCCCGACGTGGCGATCGTGCACGCGCTGCGCTGCGACGCCGAGGGCAACGCCCAGTGGGACGGCACCTCGGGACCCGACGTCGAGATGGCCAAGTCGGCCAAGAAGGTGATCGTCACCTGCGAGGAGGTCGTGCCCCGCTCGACGATCGTCGAGACGGCCCACATGACCAAGCTCCCCGGCTACTACGTCGACGCCGTCATCCCGACGCCCTTCGGGGCCCACCCGACGTCCCACGTCCCCTCGTACGCGCTCGACGCGTGGCAGATCATGGAGTACGCGGGTGCCGCGGCGTCCGAGGGCTTCGGCGACTACATCGAGCGGATCCGGTCGGAGTCGGAGGAGGAGTACCGAGCCCGCGTCTTCGAGGGGGGTCGCGACCGCGTCCTGCGCGCCCTCGTCGAGCAGGCCCGCATCCTGGAGGTTCCCGCATCGTGAACGATTACGAGGTCCACGAGCTGATGGTCTGCCGCGTCGCGGCCGAGGTCGACGACGAGGGCGTCGTGGTCATGGGCTCCTTCACCCCGCTCGCCTACGCGGCGTACATGCTGGCCAAGCTCACCCACGCCCGGGACGCGTACCTCGCCGGCTTCGACGCGGTGGGGATGGCCCCCGTCCAGCTCGCCTTCACGGGAGCGGAGGCCGCCGCCTACAAGGGCGCGGTCTGCCGGTGGGGCATGCTCACCGAGATCAACTCGATCCACCTCTCGAACCACGGAGGGGTCGAGGCCGTGTCGTCGGCCCAGTTCGACGGTGACGGCGCGATCAACCTCTCGGTCATCGGGCCCTTCGAGCAGCCCAAGGTCCGCCTGCCCGGCGGGGCCGGCGCGGCCGAGGTGATCAAGATGTACCGGAAGATGATCGCCTACTTCGGCAACCACAACAGCCGGACCCTCGTCGACAAGGTGGGCTTCGTGACGGGCACTCGCTGGAAGGTCGGGCCCGAGTCGCGCGAGGCCGCCCACCTCCAGCCCGGCCCCATCGTGGTGGTCACCAACCTGGCCGTGCTCGTGAAGGACGAGGACGACCGGCCCTTCCGCGTCGAGAGCGTCCACCCGGGGGTCGACGTCGAGACGGTCGTCGAGAACACCGGGTTCGCGCTCGACGTGCCCGGCGACGTGCCCACGACCGCGGTCCCCACGGCCGACCAGCTCCGCCTGCTGCGGGAGGAGATCGACCCCTACGGGACCGTGAAGTTCGACTTCGTCGCCGGCAAGGACCGCCTCGCCTACCTCCAGGGGATCCTCGACGCCGAGTGGCAGCGCGCCGAGGCGTCCCTGCGGTAGGGGGACGACAGCCGTGGGCGGCAAGGACCTGATCGCCGACGTGTTCGCCGGGCGTGAGCCGGCCCGGCCGCCCTACGTGCCGCTGCTCGGCCGGGTCGCCCACGTGCTCGGCCAGGTCGACGCGACGGCCTTCGTCACCGATCCGCAGGTCCAGGCGGTCGCGCTGGCCGAGACGGCCGGGGCCCTGGGGGCCGACGTCGTGACGGTCGGGATGGGGACCGACCCGGCCGTGGGTGTGCAGGTCGTCGAGCGCCTCAGGCCCCTGCTCGCCGGCCGCGGGGTGGCCGCGTGCCTCGCCGAGCCCGACGTGGCGGGGGTGCGGGCCTACTGCGACGCCGGCGTCGACATGGTCGTGCTCGTCGAGCCGGACCGATCGGCGGCGTCGAGGTTCAAGACGATCGCCAACGCGTGCGGCTTCTACCAGGCCGGCGCCGTGCTCGCCGACCCCTCGCTCGAGGACGGGGCCCGGGTCGCGGCCGACCTCGGGCTCCACGGCGCGATCGTCGCCCACCCCCGGGGCGACGAGCCCGGGGTGGTCGGAGGCGGGCTCGACGCCTCGCACCTCGGGGGCGCCCCTCCCGTGTGCCCCCGGCCGGCCGGCTTCTTCTGGTCGTTCGCCTCCGAGGTGGACCCCGGGGCCAGCCCCGAGGCCCTCGCCGCGCTCGGCACCGTCCTCACGGGCTGACCCGCCGCTCGGCGCGCCGACGGCGCGCTCAGCCGGCGAGCCCCGCCACCGAGGCCAGACGCTCGGCCAGGTCGACGAGCGCGTCGACCGACGGTGCCGGATCGAGCCCGCCCAGGAAGGCGGACACCCGGGTCGCCCCCGCGGCGCGACGGCGTTCGAGGGCGGCACCGGCCCGCTCCTCGTCGCCGTCGAACAGGAGCACGAGGTCGACGCCGAGCTCGATCTCACCCCTCCCCGCCCGCCGGGCCTCCTCCCGGGCGAGCTCGAGCGCGCCGGGGATCGCCTCCGTCGGCAGCCTCGGGTTCACCAGCCAGCCGCGACCCCACCGGCCGAGCCGGGTCATGGCGCGGCGGAGCGCGCCGCCCTCGCCCCCGCCGATCCAGACCAACTCCCGGGCCGGCCGGGCCGGCCGGGGCTCGAGGGAGACCTCGGGGACGGCGAAGTGCTCGCCCCCGAACGCGACCCGGGGGTCGTCGAGGGCCCGGACCAGGACCTCGAGGGCCTCGTCCATCCGGGACCCACGGGTGGCGGGGTCCCAGCCCAGGGCCGCCATCTCGGCCTCGAGCCAGCCCGGGCCGACGCCGAGCAGGAGGCGGCCCCCGGAGAGGCGGTCGATGGTGGCCGCCTGCTTCGCCACCACCAGGGGATGCCGCTGGGGGAGCACGACCAGCGACGTCTCGAGCCCCAGCGTCGTCGTCGCCGACGAGGCCGCGGCGAGGAAGGTCAGGGCCTCCAGCACCTCCTGGCCCGGGTGGTGGCTCACGCGCCCGCCCGCCGAGTAGGTGTAGGCGTTCTCGTCCCACGGGTACGCCACGTGGTCCTGGACCTGGATGCCCGCGTAGCCGAGGTCCTCCAGGGCCCGGGCGAAGGCCCGGAGGCCGCCCGCGTCCATGAGCGCCGGCTGGTAGTTCGCGTAGCCGACCGACAGGGGCAGGGAGCGCAACGAGCTCACCCCTCCCGCTCGCCCGCCTCCGAGGCCACGCGTCCGGCGGCGAGACGGGCGAGGAGGCGGCCGGCCTCGACCTCGCCCAGCTCTCCGGTGTCGAGGCGGGCGAAGACCCCGCCCTCCTCCTCGCGCACCGCGGCGTCGAAGGCGGCCCGGGCCAGCCGGCGCACCTCGGAGCGCGCCCCCGCGGCGGCCCGGGAGGCCCCGGCCCCACCGGCCAGGTGGTCCTGGTGCCGGCGGATCGCCTCGACGAGATCGCCGATGCCGCGCCGCTCGCTGGCCACCGTCTCGACGACGGGCGGAACCCATTCGGCGTGCTCGCCCAGGCGCAGGAGGGCGGCCACGTGGGCCTTCAGGTCGCCGATGCCCGGCCGGTCGGCCTTGTTGAGCACGTAGACGTCGGCGATCTCCATCATCCCGGCCTTGAGGGCCTGCATCTCGTCGCCGGCCCCCGGGTGCAGCACGACCGCCACCGTGTCGGCCACGCGCATGATCTCGACCTCGGCCTGCCCTGCGCCGACCGTCTCGATGACCACGACACCGAAGCCCGCGGCCGAGAGCACCCGGGCGGCCGCCCGGGCCGCGTTCGAGAGCCCTCCGGTGGCGCCCCGCGAGGCGAGCGACCGGAAGAACACCCCGCGGTCGCTCGGGTCGTGGTCGAGCCGGACCCGGTCGCCGAGGAGCGCGCCACCCGAGATCGGTGAGCTGGGGTCGACCGCGACGACGCCGACCGGCACCTCGGCGGCCCGGTACTCCCGTACCAGGGCGTTCACGAGGGTGGACTTCCCGGCCCCCGGGGGCCCGGTGAGCCCGACCACCGGTGCCACCCGGGACGGCAGGGCGGCGAGGAGGGCCTCGGCGCGCTCCCCGCCCTCCTCGCACCAGCTGATCCCCCGCGCCACCGCGCCCGGGTGCCCGGCGACGATGCGCTCGGCCAGGTCGCGGACCTGCTCGTCGACCGACGCGGTCACGGCCGGGTCACGACTCCTGCGACTCGTAGGCCTTGAGGATGTACTGGGTCTTGAGCGAGGTGCGGGGCAGCGCCCCCTCCTCGACGAGGCGGACCTGCGGGGTGAAGTTGAGCCGGCTCTTGATGCGCTCGGCGACCCGCCGGCTCAGGTCCTCACGCTCCCCGGCCGGCACGGCGGAGGCCACCTCGACCTCGACGGGCAGCGGGGGCTGCACGAGCGGGCCGGGCTTCTCGAGGACGATGCGGATGTGGCCGGTCGTCTCGGGCACGAACGACGCCACGACGTCCCGCACCGCCGAGGGGAAGACGTTGATGCCCCGGACCAGGAGCATGTCGTCGGTGCGACCCAGGGTGGTGATCCGCGGGGCCGTCCGCCCCGACGGGGTCTCGTACATCTGCACCAGGACGTGGTCGTGGCTGCGGAACCGGAGGAGCGGGGTCGCCTCACGCTCCACCGCGGTGTACACGAGCTCGCCGTCGGCCCCGTCCTCGAACGGCTTGGGCTCGCCGGTCTCGTGGTCGATGAGCTCGAGGTGGACCTCGGCGAGGCCGCAGAAGTGCATGCCGGACTCGTCGTCGGACTCGGCCCAGCAGGCCCCCGCCATCTCCCCCATGCCCATCACGTCGCGGATCTCGCAGTCCCAGACCGAGCGGATCTGGTCGCGCACGGCGGGGATCTGCCCGCCGGGCTCGCCGCCGACCGTCATGAGCCGGATCCCGAGCTCGGTGGCCTTCACACCGAGGAACTTCTCGACCAGCTCCCCGAGGTAGCCGGCGAAGCTCGGGGTGGCTCCCATGACCGTGGTGTTCAGCGCCTGGACCAGCTCGAGGGTCTTGTCGGTCCCGGCCGTCGCCCCGATGGGCAGGGCGGTGGCCCCGATCGAGGACGAGGCCGTCACGGCGGGGATCCCGCCCACGAACATGGAGAGGTTGCCGAGGAGGGCGTAGGTGTCCGTGGCCCGCATGCCGACGGTGTAGAAGCACCGGCCCATGATCGTGTCCCACGTCCTGACGTCGTTCGCGGTGAGGGCGAAGAACGTGGGGACGCCGGTCGTTCCGGAGGACGCGTGGACCCGCACGATGTCGGTCGGGTCGACGCAGAGGTGACCTCCGTACGGAGGGGTCTCCTGCTGGCTCGTCCGCTCCTCCTCCTTCTCGAAGAAGGGGATGCGGGCCAGGTCGTCGGGGTGGCGGATGTCGGCCGGCTTCACCCCGGCCTCGTCGAGCTTTCGCCGGTAGTAGGGGGAGACCTCGTAGACCCGCTCGATCTGGCGCTGGGCCTTCTCGAACGTCATGGCCTGGACCTTCGACCAGGGCATGGTCTCGAGCTCGCGGTCGTAGTAGGTGCCGTCCATCAGACCCATGATGCCCTCTCCCTCACTCGACCGACAGGTGTCGTCCCTCGATGATCCCCTCGACCGCCAGGCGGGCGCCCTCCGCCGACGCCCCCGTACCCGGCCAACCGTGCGGCTTCACGGCGTCGCCCACGAGGACCAGCCCCGGCGCCGGGAAGCGATCCTGGGGATCGTGTCCCGGCCACGACCGGTACACCGGCCAGGAACCCCGGTAGGTGGCGGTCTGGAGGATCCGACCCCGCTCCCGCCAGCCGGGCAGCAGATCGTCGACGTCGGCCAGGTGGCGCTCCATCTCGGCCTTGGGGTCGGAGTCGTCCGACGACGACGCGAACGTGCTGATCGTCTCCGTGTAGTGCCACCCGTCGGGGGCCAGCTCGGGCGCCACCAGGGTGGGGGGTGGTCACGAGGCACACGCAGCGGGTGCCCGTGACCACGACGGCCGGATGCTGGAAGAACGGCTCCCGCGACGCCACGAAGCACGTGATGCCCGGCGCGCCGGCCCGGTCCTCCCCCCCGGGCACCCGACCCTCGAGAGCGGTGCCGTCGAGGAGCTGCGCCGTCCCGTCGAGCCCGACGTCGGAGACCACGACGTCGGCTCGGAGCTCGCGCCCGTCCCTGAGCACGACGCCGGCGACGCGACCGTCCTCGACGAGAGCGCAGCGGGCCGACGTCCCGAGGAGCACCTCCCCGCCCCGGGCGGTGACGTGCCCGGCGAGGATCTCGGCCAGGTGCCGGGACCCCCGGGGCGGGATCCCGTGCCGGCCCCGGCCGGCGGACGCCCGCAGGTAGTCGAAGAACGCGGAGGCGGGGACCTCCTTGGCGTTCAGCCCCATGAAGGCCTGGGTGAGCGCGTGGAGGGCGGCCCTCACCGAGGGACCGGCACCGCGGGCCGCGAGCCACTCCGGCAGCGGCTCGTCGGTGGTCCCGGCCCCGTCGCCGAGGGCGCCCCGGATCGCGGCCAGCACGGCGTCGGCGTCGGAGCCGTCGTGGCGAGCGGCCGCGCCGAGCAGGGCCCGCAGGCCCCCGCGCTCCCCGGTCCCGACGAGCTCGCCCTCCACGAGGTACACGGTGCGCTCCTCGATCGGACGCACGGGGAACTCGAGGCCCAGGTCCGCGAACGTCGCCGCCAGGGGGTCGTCCATGGCGATGAGGAAGGCGCCGGTCGGCAGCTTGAAGCCGTCGACCTCGCGGGTGCTCCAGCGGCCGCCGACGTGGCGGAGCCGCTCGACGAGCGTCACCCGCCGGCCGAGCTCGGCCAGTCGGGCTGCCGCGCAGAGGCCGCCGACGCCGGCTCCGACGACGAGGACCGAGCCGCTCATGCGCCACCGATCGGGCACACGACCGCCATCACGTCTGCAGCGCCTTCAGGATCTCGGCCTGGGCGGCGAAGCTGGGACCGAGCCGGTCCGCGTCGGTGAGGAACGAGATGTTCCACAGCACGGCGTGCTGGCATCCGGCCGCCTCGAGGTCTCGCAGCTCGCGGACCACGTCGTCGGGGGACCCGTGGAGCACAGCCTGGCCGACGACCTCGGGCGGTACGCCGTCGAGGACCTCGAGGATGCGCTCCCGGTCGAAGCGGGACGGGATGAAGTCGTTGAAGCCGTACGAGCCCTCGCCGAGCGGGGGCGCCACCCCGTGCTCCTCGAAGACCCGGGCCGGCAGCTGGAGCGCGATGACCTTGTACATCGGGGACTCGAAGAGGCGCAGGCAGTCCTCCTTGGACTCGCCGATGCACGTGTAGGCCCACAGGCCGGCCTCGAAGGGGCGCTCCACCCCCGCCTTCGCCCTCGCCTCGAGGATCCGGCCGAGCCGCCGGCGGTAGTCGTCGGCCCCCATGAGCGTGGGCAGCCACCCGTCGGCGAGCCGCCCGGTGATGTCGAGCATCCGGGGCCCGTGGGCGGCCACCCAGATCGGGGGGAACCTCCCCTCGGCCACGGGGCCGAGCCCCATGACCGCGTCGCGGTGGGGCCAGAACTGCGAGTCGAAGTCGACCGGCCCCTCGCTCCCCCACAGCCGGCGGACGATCTCGAGCGCCTCCTCGAGCCGGCTGGCCGGCCGGTCGATCGAGAGACCGTAGGGGACGGCGTTCTCGCCCTCGCCGGTCCCGATGCCGAAGATGCAGCGGCCGTTCGAGAAGTGGTCGATCGAGAGGAACTCCTGGGCGAGCATGGCCGGGTGGCGCCGGACCGGGTCGGTCACCGAGGACCCGATGAGGATCTGCTCGGTGCTGACCGCCGCCGCGGTCATGCACGCCACGGTGTCGAGGAACACGTGGGCGTTCGGTTGGCGGTGGGCGAGCGGCGTGAACTCGGTCGTCCAGATGCTCTGCGGGTGCCAGGCCATGAGGTGGTCGGGCCACCACGTCGAGGCGAAGCCCGCCGCCTCCTGCTGCTGCGCGGTCTTCACGACGCCCTTCGCCGGCGGCACGACCACACCCGTCGCCCCGATCTTCATGCTGTCGTCTCCCTCCTGTCGGCTCGACGGTCGCCGAGCCCGTCGGTCTACGCCCCGTCCCGTCCCGCGGTCCGGGCGGCCGCCTGCGAGTCGGGGGATCCCCATCTGGCGGGCGATGATGTTTCGCTGGATCTGGGTCGAGCCCCCGGCGACCTCGTACAGCTTCGCCTCCCGGTAGAAGCGCTCCATCTCGTACTCCCGGGTGTACCCGTAGCCACCCAGGATCTGCATGCCTCGGGTCGCCGTGCGGGTCCCGCACTCGGTCGCGTAGGCCTTGGCCATCGAGGCCTCCTTCGAGGCCGGGAGGCCCCGATCGGTCCGCCAGGCGGCGTCGTAGGTCAGCCAACGCGACGCCGCGGTCTCGGTCTCCATGTCGGCGAGCATGTGGCTGAGGGCCTGGAACGCCGCGACCGGCTGCCCGAACTGATGGCGCTCCAGCGCGTACCGGAGCGCCAGCTCGGTGCAGCGCCGGGCCAGCCCCGTGCAGAGGGCCGCCACCGCGATGCGCTCGGCGTCCAGGGCGCGCACGAGCGCCTTCCAGCCCCGGCCGACCTCCCCGACGACCGCGTCGGCGGGCACGCGCACGTCGCTGATGCCGACCTCGCAGGTCTTGACCGCGTGGTGGCCGAGCTTGGGGATCCCGCTGATGGTGAGCCCCGGTGAGTCGGCCGGGACCATGAAGACCGTGATCGCGGTGTGGCGCTCCTCGAGACCGCCGGTGCGGGCGGTCACCACGAGGTAGTCCGCCACGTGGGCACCGGTGCAGAAGATCTTCGAGCCGTTGACGACCCACTCGTCGCCGTCGCGCACGGCGCGGGTCCGCACGGCGGCGGCGTCGGAGCCGGCCTCGGGCTCGGTGAGGGCGAAGGCCGTGCGCAGCTCCCCTTCCGCGATGCGGGGGAGGAAGCGCCGGCGCATGTCGGCGTCGGCCCCGCCCAGGAGGGTCTGGTTGCCGAAGACCGCGGTGGGCACGTAGGTCATGTTCACCGAGCCGCCGAAGCGGCCCAGCTCCTCGCAGATGACCGCGATCTCGACCATGCCCCCGCCGGAGCCACCGTCCTCCTCGGGCACGCCCACCCCGTAGAGCCCCAGGTCGGCGAGCCCCTTGAAGAGGTCGAAGGGGTACGCTTCCCTCGCCTCGAGGTCGTCGAGCCACTCCTTGGTGCAGTGCGACTCGAGGAACCCTCGCACGGTGCGCGCGAGCTCCTCCTGCTCGTCGGTGAGGGCGAAGTCCATGTCCCCGATTGCAGTAGATCTGACGTAAAACGTCAAGTTGGGCACGTCCCGGGCGACCGGGAGGCCCGTGGAGTAGCGTATTGACGTTCAACGTCAAGAATATGCCGGGACAGGACCGGGACGGGGCACCGGGTCGGGCGGACGAACGGGCCCCGGACCACGGGGGCGGTGACGAGAGGAGCGCAGATGACGATTCGGGTCGCGGGCGGCCAGGGGTTCTACGGCGACCACGCCCCTCCACCACCACGCTGCTCGAGGCCGGCGTCGACTACCTCTGCCTGGAGGCGCTGGCGGAGCTCACGCTGGCCATCCTCCAGAAGGACCGCCAGAAGGACGAGGCCACGGGGTTCACCAAGGACCTCCCGCGCTACCTGCAGGCGGCCCTGCCGTTCGTGGCCCAGGGGCGGACGAAGGTGATCACGAACGCCGGGGGCATCAACCCCGTCGCCGCCGGACGGGCCGCGGTCGCCACCGCGAAGAAGCTGGGGATCTCGGGCGTCAAGATCGCCACCGTCGTCGGCGACGACCTCCACGCCCGCCTCGACGAGGTCCGCGAGGCCCAGGGCGGGCTCCCCAACGCCGAGACCGGCCGTCCCTGGGACGAGCTCCCCGGCGAGGTCCTCTTCGCCAACGCCTACCTCGGTGCCCGGCCGATCGTCGAGGCCCTCCGCCAGGGGGCCGACGTCGTGATCACGGGCCGGGTCGCCGACCCGTCGCTGTTCCTCGCCCCGCTCGTCCACGAGTTCGGCTGGGCCGCCGACGACTGGGACCGCCTGGCCGCGGGGATCGCGGTGGGTCACCTCTGCGAGTGCTCCGGGCAGTCCACGGGCGGGAACTTCTCGGGCGAGTGGTGGACGATCGAGGAGCCCTGGAGGTTCGCCTACCCCATCGCCGAGTGCGAGGAGGACGGGAGCGCCGTCCTCACCAAGGCCCCCGGCACCGGCGGCCGGGTCGACTTCGACACCGTCCGCCAGCAGCTCCTCTACGAGGTCCACGACCCCGCCGCCTACGTCACCCCCGACGTCGTCGCCGACTTCACGTCGCTGCGATTCGAGGACCTGGGCGGCGACCGGGTCCGGCTCGGTGGGGCCCGGGGCGCGCCGGCCACGCCCACCTACAAGGCTCTCGTCGCCTACCCGTACGGCTACGCCAGCGAGGCCCGCGTGGCCTTCGGCTGGCCCGACGCCTACGCCAAGGCCCGGGCCACCGCGGGCATCTTCCGGGAGCGGGTCCGGATGGCCGGGCTGGACGCCGAGGAGTGGTACGAGGAGTACTGGGGCGTGAACGCCCTCCACGGACCGACCGTCCCGATGGACGAGGCCGACGAGGCCCCCGAGGTCGTGCTGCGGGCCTCGTGGCGCTGCCAGGACGCCGGCACCGCCGGCCGCATCGGCCGGGAGCTCGTCCCGCTCGGGCTGTCCGCGCCGCCGTGGGGCCTCAGCGGCCAGGGCCGGGCGATGATCGGCTCGCCCACCCAGCTCCTGGGCCTGTGGCCCGTGCTCGTGCAGCGGGAGCTCGTCGACCCCGGCGTCCGCGTCGACATCGAGGAGGTCTGATGGCCAGGATCCAGCTCCGCGACCTCTGCGCCACCCGCGCCGGCGACAAGGGCGACATCGCCAACGTGGCGATCTTCGCCTACGACGACGACGCGTACGCCGCCATCCGCGACGCGGTCACCGCCGGGCGGGTCAAGGAGCACTTCGGCTGGATGGTCACCGGCGACGTCGTCCGCTACGAGGCGCCGAACGTGTGGGGGCTCAACTTCGTCATGCAGGGGGCCCTGGGTGGGGGCGGTCCCCGCTCGCTGCGCTCCGACAACCTGGGGAAGACCCTCGGCGGCGCCCTCCTGCGCCTCGAGGTCGACGTGCCCGACGCGGTGGCCGAGGCGCCCCCCGCCGGCGTCCCGACCTCCCCGCCTGGGCCCGGCGGACCACCGGCACCCAGGAGGGCTGAGGTCCGGAGGGCCCCGCCGGGCCCGCCGCCGCGCCGGGGAGACCGGACGGCCGCCCCGGCGCACGCTCGCCGGGCGGGACGCCTCAGGAGGATCCGCTGAGCACGGGGGCGCCGCCGGATCTCGTCGGCCCACCGGAGCAGGTCGACACCGGCCTCGAGCGAGCGGTCCCGGGCGTCGAGGATCCCCCGGACGGTCGCGTCGTCGAGGCGCTCCACCATGATCGAGAGGCCGTCGCAGTCGCTCACGTGAGGGAGGATGCCGCGGACGACCGCGACCGCCTCCGCCACGTCGGCGTCGTCGAGCGCACCGCCCGCGAGCTCGACGAGTCGCCTCGCCCCGGCGACGACGCCGTCGTGGTCGTCGAGGAGCGAGTCGACGTAGGCGGGATCGAAGATCCCCACGAGGTCGGGGTAGAGCGACTCCTCCTCGTAGCGGAAGTGGGGTCCCGTGAGCTCCCGGACGCCGGGCCCGGGCCGTGGGAGGGCGATCGGCGACGCGCGGAGGCCCCGGTGACCCGGGGCCTCCAGCGCGACCGGCACCAGCCGGCGGTACGTGCGGCGGGGACCGTCCCGACGCCTAGTAGCGGCGCTCCTTCCAGCGCGGGGCGCCACCCTCGCGGACGTGCTCGTCGACCAGGTCCTCGTCGATCTCCCACTCGGCCATCGGGGCCTCGGGGGGCACGCCCCAGGGCCACTCGCCGTAGAGGCTCATGACACCCTCCGGCGGGCGGCGCTCCAGCCAGCCGTCGATCCACTCGCCGTAGGGCCGGGCCCGGGCCACCCGGGCCTCCCTTTCCTCCTTGCGGGCCAGGTGGGTGGCCTCCTCGTCGACGACGAGGTTCGCCTCGCGGTACACGACCTTGTAGAGGTCCCTCGCCGTGCGGTGCGAGATGGTCTCCTCGCGCAGGTCCCTCATGACCAGCTCGGGGTCCCGCTCCAGCACGTCGCCGTAGCCCGGGCCCGACGGGGCGCAGGCGAGGAACAGGCCGCCCCCCTCGAGCATCTCCATGCCCGAGTTCTGGTGCTTGAACACCCAGTCGCCCTCGATCCGCTCCGCCGCCTCGTAGACGTTGCGCGGCACCCGGCCCTGGGCCTTGAGCTCCTCGAGGTTGTGGTTGTGCACCATGGCGAAGGCGACGGGACGGCACGGGTAGCCCCCGAACAGCCCCGGGGCCATGGGCCTCCCGGTCGAGCCGCCGATCGAGACGACGGCCACCCCCGGCACCCCGTGGATCTGGTACATGGCGTTCATCGAGCGGCCGCCCCGGTACTTGCCGAAGCCCGCCGCGTCCTTCCAGTAGACGTTCCGGTAGATCGGCAGCATCGGGTAGTTGTGCTCGATCTGCTCGGAGTCGAGGAACTCCCCGATCGCGCACCAGATGAACCCGCCCACGTCGATCCCGTCGGAGTCCCAGCGGGCCCCCATCCCCACCCCGTTGGGGATCCCCTGGTCCCACGCCGAGAACGGCTGGCCGTGCGCGTCGACCCCGCCGATGGCCACGGTGTTGGACGTCCCCGGCCAGCTCGCGACGACGTTGTCGTGCTCGGGGGACGCGAACTTCAGCCTCTCCATGCAGTTGTGGAGCGCCGTGATCACCTGGGCGTGCGTCGCCACCCCGAGGGACGTGGCGTCCTCGGGCTCGGCCTTGAAGAACGTCCCCTCCTGGAACTCGAAGCGGAACGGCTCGTAGTAGCCCGTGGTCGCCGGCAGCTCGTGGAACAGGTACTGGAACAGGTAGCAGGCGAACATCGCGATCATCATGTGGGGGAACATGTTGAAGTTCCCCATGACCACCCGGGGGCTTCCGTAGAAGCGGATGGTGCAGACCTCACCCCGCTTCTCCACCTCCACCCGGCAGTTGAGGAGCCCGTACTTCCCCTCGCCCGCGTTCTCGAGGAAGATGTCCTGGCGGTAGACCCCGTCGTTCATCGTCGCCAGCTTCTGGCGGGCCGCCGCCACGCCCTCCTCGATCATCCGCCGCAGCGACCCGACGAGGAAGTCGACGCCCTTCTTGGCGATGATCTCGTGGACGCGGGTCTCGAGCACGTGGCACGCCGCCACCCGCGCCTTGATGTCGAGCGTCTGCATCCGCGGGTCGCGGACCATGTTCTCCATCATCTCCATCAGGTCGGCGCGCAGGTGGTAGCCCTCGCCGATCTTGATGGGCGACAGGATCATGCCCTCGTCGTAGCGGCTCTCGGCCGACGGCGGGTTCCCACCGGGCTCCTTGGCCCCGGTCTCGGTCTCGTGGCTGGCCGCCGCGACCCAGGCCACCAGCTCCCCCTCCCAGAACACCGGCATGAAGAGGATCTGGTCCGGGGAGTGGATCCCGCCGTAGAGGCTGTCGTTCCCGTAGAACATGTCGCCCTCGCGGATCCCCACCGAGGGCTCCTCGTAGAAGTACCGCATCATCCACTTGATGCCGATCGAGGCGTTGATGAGGTGGAGCTGGGTCCCCATAATCCCCACCGCCATGTCGCCCTGGCGGGTGTAGACCCCCACGGTGACGTCGCCGGCCTCGATCATGGGGCTGATCCCCATCCGGGAGAACGTCTGGTAGGCCTCCCAGCAGGACAGCTCCATCTTGTTGCGGTAGATCTCGAAGTCGCCCCGCTCCAGGCCCTCCATCGCCCGCTCCTCGCGGTTGGTGGCCGGTTCCGGGCGCCAGCGCTTCGTGATGTTCCAGTCGCGCGGCATGTGGCCCTCCTCAGTCGTTGAGCTTCTCGACGAGGCCGCTGCCGCGCTCGTCGATGCGGAACACCCGATCCGGGTCGACGACGACGGTCGTGTCGACCGCCTCGATCACCGCCGGGCCCGCCACCTCGTTCCCCGGCTTGAGGAGCTCGAGGTCGTAGACGTTGGTCGCCAGCCAGCCGCGGTCGGGCCCCCAGAACGTGGCCCGCTCCCCCGCCGGGCCGCCGAGGGGTCGGGCCCCTCGAGCGGGAGCGTCGGCAGATCCTGCTTGCCGGTCGGCACGACGCTCCACAGGGTCATCCCCGTGATCTCGACTCCCCCGGCCAGGAACGTGGCGGCCTTGCTGTAGAGGCGCGAGTACTCGGTCTCGTAGGCCCGGTAGACCTCGCGCACGTCGTCGGGATCGGTGACGAAGATCCGCGGTGAGCGGATCCGGGTGACGTGGGGCTGCATCCCGTAGCGGAGGTAGAGCTCGAGCCCCCACAACACGTCCTTCACGCCGAGGTCGTCGGCATCGCGCAGGGCCTCGACCTGGAGGTCGCGCACGATCGCGTTGAACTCGTCGAAGTCCTCGAGCCAGCGGTCGTTGTACGCGGTGTAGAGGGGGATCTTGCAGCTCCGCTCGTACGTCCGCATGAAGTCCGTGTTGGCGACCCCGAAGGCGCTAAAGACCGACGAGAACGGGAAGGTCATGATCCGCGGGGTCTCCACGTAGTTGGCGTACCCGCAGACGTGGGTCGGACCGGCGCCCCCGAACGCGAAGAGCGTGAACTCGCGGGGGTCGTAGCCCTTGAGGTTGGTCTCCTTGAAGACCTCGTTGCCCATCTTGGCGTCGATGATGGTCTTCACGAGGAAGGCCGCCTCTTCGACGCTGGTGCCCAGCGGCTCCACCAGGTGTCGACGGATCGCCTCCTCGGCCGCCTCCTTGTTGAGCGCCATGTGACCGCCGAGGAAGTAGTCGGGGTCCACCAGCCCGAGGGCCACGTCGGCGTCGGTGACGGTGGGCCGCTCGCCACCGAGGTCGAAGCAGGCCGGACCCGGGTTGGACCCGGCGGACTCGGGGCCGACGTCGACCAGGTTCAGCAGCTCGTTGTAGTGGGCGATCGATCCGCCACCGGCCCCGATCGACTTCGTCTCGATCATCGAGATCCCGACCCGGAACCGGTCGATCATCGGCACGTAGGTGTAGAAGTGCCGACCCTCGAAGGAGTCGGCCCGGCTCCCGACCTCGACGACGGTGCCGATGTCGAAGGAGGTCCCACCCATGTCGGTGAGGATGACGTTCTGGATCCCGTACACGTCGGCGACCCGGGCCCCCCGATGACCCCGGCCACGGGGCCGGCGTTGTAGGTCTCCACCGCGCTCGTGCGGTGCAGGGGGTTGGCCCCGCCCTGGGCGTTCACGATGAACAGCGGGCGCCGGTAGCCGCGCTCGTGCAGCGACACGCCCAGCTCGGTGAGCTCCTCGGCCATGGTGCGGTGCAGGTAGGCGGCGAGGATCGCCGTCATGTCCCGCTGGTACTCGTTCTGCTTCGGGAGCACCTCGGACGACAGCAGGATCGGCTGGCTCCCCAGGTAGACGTCGGGGAACTCCTCGATGATGACGTCGCGCACGAGCTGCTCGTGGGAAGGGTTGCGCTGGCTCTGCATCAGGGCGACCACGAAGCCCATCGCCCCGCGATCCACGAGCTCGCGCACCCGGAGGCGAACCTCGTCGCGGTCGAGTGGGATGACGACCTTGCCCTCGTCGTCGATCCGCTCGCTGACCCCCACCACCATGTGCCGGGGGATGAGCGGCTCGGGACGCTGCCCCCGCGCCGTGAGCCGCTTGCGCTCGACGGGGAGACCGTCGTGCCACTGCGCGCCCCGCCCGATGAAGATCGTGTCCTCGAACCCCGCGCTGGTGACGAGACCGAGCCGCGGGCCCTTGCGCTCGATGAGCGCGTTCATGGCCAGCGTGGTGGCGTAGCGCACGATGTCGGTGTTGCGCACCAGCTCGTCGGGGTCCACGTCCAGCTTGCGGGCGCAGTCCGCGATCGCCTGGTTGAAGCCCACCGCCAGCCGGTGGCGGGTGGTCGGGGCCTTGCCCGAGCCGCTCCGCCCCTCGTAGGAGACGAAGCAGTCGGTGAACGTGCCGCCGATGTCGATGCTGATGGTGTTCTCGAGCGTGACCCGGCCCTGCTCGGCACCCGCGCCGATGCGGTCGTCGGTGACGGTCATCGTCAGCTCCCTCCCTTGACCTTCGCCTTCAGGGCCTCGAGGTCGATCTGGATGTCGGGGGTCGGCGGGTAGCCCTCGGGGAGCAGCTCGTTCTCGATCATCGTCCCGCAGCCGGGGCAGTAGAACTCGACGAAGACGCCGTAGCCCTCGGCGACGGTGAGCGGGAACTCGGCCCCCTCGTAGATGGGCGGATAGATCTCCTTGGGGTCGCGCTCGTGGACGACGCAGCCCTTCTTGTACATCTCCCGCGCGCTGATGAGCTCGTGGTCGCAGACGTGGCAGACCCACATCTCGCGGTCGACGTCGATGTCGAGGTACTCGGTGATGCGGACGCGCGTCATGCTGCCCCCTCGATGATCCCGGTCCCGTAGTCGTCGACGGAGAACGTCGAGCCTGCGGGGACGACGATGGTGGTGTCGACCGCCTCCACCAGGGCCGGCCCGTGGACCACGTGGCCGGGCCGCAGGAGGGCACGGTCGTACACGGTCGCCTCGACGACACCGTCGGGGCTGACGACCTCTCGCTCCCCCTTCTTCGCCGCGGACGGGTCGGGTTCGCCGCGGGTCCCGCCCACGATCGGCGCGTGGGGGATGGGCACCGTGGCCCGCAGCCGGGCGGCGCGCGCCCCGCTCGGGACCTGGATGCGCAGCGCGTCCCAGTCGGCGGAGGGGTCGATCGGGAAGATCTCGAGCCCGGCGTCGCTCTCGACCTCGACCTGGAACCGGAGCGCCGCCGGGTCGAAGCCCTCACCGGCCGCGTCGAGCGCGGCGCGGTCGCGCAGGACGGCGAGCCGGGACGCGAGCTCGCGGTCGGGCGGCAGCTCGTAGACGTGGCTGAGGTCCATCCCGGAGATGCCGAAGGCGCTGAACACGGAGGACCGGAGGGACGACATGACCGTGGGGATCCCGCAGGCCTTCGCGACCTCGGCCCCGTAGAGACCGCCTCCGCCTCCGAAGGCCAGCAGGACGTACTGCGTGGCGGGGACGCCGCTGGCCTCGATCACCCGGGCGACCTCGTCCCCGGCCACCTTGACGAGCGCCCGGTGCACGCCGAGCGCCGCGGTCTCCACCCCGTCGTCGCCGGCGATGGACTCGAGGGCCTTGCGGGCCCGGGCGGCATCGAGCCGGCGCCGGCCTCCGAGGAACCAGTCCGGGTCGATGTGACCCAGCACGACCTCGGCGTCGCACGCCGTGGGCTGGGAACCTCCGAGCCCGTAGCACGCCGGTCCCGGCGTCGCCCCCATGGAGTCCGGTCCCACCGTGTAGCCGGCGCCGGTCCGGCGGGCGACCGATCCGCCCCCGCCCCCGATCGCGTGCACCTCGACCATGGGCGTGTGGACCGGGATCCCGGCCACGGTGGGGCGCCGGTCGAAGGGGACGACGCCGCTGGTGATCGCGGCGACGTCGGTGGACGTCCCACCGACGTCCATGGTCACGAGGTGGTGCAGGCCGTAGAGCTCCGCGAGCCGGGCGGCACCGTAGACGCCCCCGACCGGACCGGAGTTGTAGGTCTCGATCGCCTTGGTCTTGGCCACCCGGGCCACGCCGCCCGACGCGTGCACGATGAGGAGCGGGTGGGGATAGCCGCCCGTCCGGAGATCCTCGTCGGCCTTGTACAGCGACTTGACCATGTCGAAGTGGAGGTAGGCGTTGATCACGGCCGTGGAGGTCCGCAGCTCCGCTCCGGGGCGTGGGGTGACCTCGGAGGCGACGAGGCAGGGCACGGCCCCCAGGTAGTGTCGCGGGTAGTCGCGCTGCACGACCTTCTTCACGGCCTCTTCGCCGCCGGGGTCGTCCTCGGAGCCCCGGAGGCTCGCGACCAGGATGCGGGCGCCGCCCACGAGGAGGCGGCGGATGTGGCCGCGCACCTCCTCCTCGTCGGTCGGGTCGGCCACCTCGGCCACGAGGTCCTTGCGGAGGAAGAACTCGTAGAGGGACGACTCGCCGTCGCCGTACAGGGAGTCGGCCGCCCCGGCGGACACGAGGAGCCCGATCCGGGGCCCGGTCCGCTGGATGATCGAGTTGGTCCCGATCGTCGAGGAGAAGCGGACCGCGTCGGTGTCGAGGAGGAGCGCCTGCACGTTCGGGTATCCCAGGCCCGTCGCCCCCTCGGCGATGCACCGGGCCAGGCACTCGGTCAGGTCGTGCGGCGTCGTGTCGACCTTGACGCTGAGCGACTGCTCGCCCCGGGTGAAGTAGCCGTCGGTGAACGTCCCACCGGTGTCGATGTTGATGCTGGATCCCACGTCGCTCCCTCCGACTGCCCCGCTACTGCCCCGCTGCGCCCGTCCGGCCGCTGCCGCCCTCCGTCCCTTGGTTCAGGCTTACGTTGAACGTAAGCCATCCGAGCCGTAGGCTGCAAGGGCCGATCGCTGGCGCGCGGCAGCATACTTGACGTAAAACGTCATATCCATCAGGCTCGGGGCCGAGGGCGATCGGCGACCGGGGCACCGACGGTCACCAGGAGGCCTGGAGATGGACAACGGCGACGACACGGAGAGCGAGGGTCGGCCCCTGCTGAGCACCGGCCAGCTCGCCGCCGCGACCGGGGTGAGCAGCCGGACCATCCGCTACTACGAGGAGCTCGGCATCCTCCCCCCGCCGCCCCGGACCGCGGGCGGGACCCGCCGCTACCCGACCGAGTACCGCTTCTACGTCGAGGGCGCCCTCGCCCTCAAGGAGATCGGCTTCAACCTCGACGAGATCCGGGTCATCGGCCGGCTCGCGCTCGGCGGGCCGCTGTCCGCTCGGGAGCGCGAGGACGCCCACGACATCCTGCGTCGCAAGGGCCGCGTGCTCGAGCGGCGGATCCGGGTGCTCAACCTGCTGCGCGACGTGCTGTCCCAGAGCGACGCGCCACCGGCCGGGTATTCGGACGTCATCGAGGCCGCCCGCGACCTCGCCTGACCGCCCGCATGATCTCCAAGTGACGTTCAACGTTAGTTCCTGCTAGGTTCGGTCCCGCCGGCGGCGGGAGGTGGGTGCAGATGGCGATCGGCTTCGGGTACAGGGTCGAGCAGTACGACGCGACCTGGGAGCAGCTCCTCTCGACCGCACGGCTGGCCGAGGAGCTCGGCTTCGACGGCCTCTGGCTCAACGACCACTTCGTGCCCGACCCCATCTCGGGGCGCTACGACGCCGACACGTTCGAGGCCTGGACCGCGGCCGGCGCGCTGGCCATGGCGACGAGCCGGGCCCGCATCGGGTTCATGACCCTCTGCAACGGATACCGCCCTCCGTCGATCACGGCGAAGATGGTGACCTCGCTCGACGTCATCTCCGGCGGCCGGGTCGACGTCGGGATCGGCGCGGGCTGGCACGAGGACGAGTTCCGCATGTACGGCATCCCCTACCCGCCCGGACCCGTGCGGCTCTCCCAGCTCGAGGAGGCGCTCGAGATCCTCCACGGCATGTTCGAGCACGGCTCGTTCTCCTACGACGGCGACCACTACCACCTCGACGAGGCCCGCAACACCCCCGGCCGGTCCAGCAGCCCCGCCCCCCGATCTGGGTGGGGGGCGGCGGCGAGAAGCGGACCCTGCGGATCGTCGCCCGCCACGCCGACTGGCACAACCTCGTCGTCACCCCGCTCGCCGAGTTCCGCCGCAAGATGGAGATCCTCGACGCGCACTGCGAGGACCTCGGTCGGGACCCGGGGACCCTCGGCCGGTCGCTGAACCCGTCGCTGCTGCTGCGTGAGACCGACGACGAGTTCGACGCCTACGCGGCCGACCGGGCGAAGAAGCGCGACGTTTCGGTGGAGGAGTACCTCGCCCTGCTCGAGAGCCAGGGGACCATCTTCGGCGGACCCGACCGGGCCTCCGAGATGCTCCGCTCCTTCGTCGACGCCGGGTGCAGCTACTTCGAGCTCATCGTGCGCGAGGCCGACCAGGAAGGGGCGCTCCGCCGCTTCGCCGAGCTCGTGATGCCCCGGTTCCGGTAGCAGCGGTGACGCTACGATGACGACAGGCGTGGGTCGCCCGGGTCGGCGCCGGACCGGAGATCGCCGACCACCGGGAGAAGGTCGCCCATCGGGACCACCGGGAGAAGGATGACGTCATGGAACTGAGGCACCGGGACCGGTACCTGGACCACCTGGCCGGGGTACCGATGTTCGCCGAGCTCGACCGCGACGACCTCGCGCTCGTCGCCCGCAACAGCACCGAGATCAACTTCGCCGAGGGCGAGGTGCTGATGAACGAGGGGGACCCGGCCGCCGAGTTCTTCGTCATCCTCGAGGGCCAGGCGAAGGTCATGCGCGACGGGCAGGAGGTCGCCACGCTGGGACCGGGCGACTTCGCCGGTGAGCTCGCCCTCCTCCAGCACCGGGCGCGCAACGCGACGGTCACGGCGACCACCCCCATGACCGCGCTCGTGCTGAACCGGCGCGAGTTCTCGAGCCTGCTCGACCAGCTCCCGGGCTTCGAGCGCAAGATCCTCCGGGCCATGGCGACCCGGCTCGCCGTCGTCGACGTCCACACCATCCACTGACGACCCCGGGCGAGACCGGCGACCCGCCGCGACCACGGTGACGGGGGTCACGGCCCGGATCGACCGGCTCACGTCAAGGGTCACCTATCATGGCCGGGAGCTGCAGCCGGCCCGGCTACGGCCGATGTACGTGTCGGTGAGGCACCACCGACCTGGCCCCCGACCCCCCGGGGGCCCGGAGAACGAGGACGATCGCCTGTGCGCCCCATCGACCGTGACGACGACGGCGAGCTGATGAGCATCGGCCAGCTGGCCGCCGCGACCAACGTCAGCAGCCGGACCATCCGCTACTACGAGGAGCTCGGCATCCTCCCCGAGCCGCCGCGCTCGCCCGGAGGGACCCGCCGCTACCCGAAGGAGTACCGCTTCTACGTCGAGGGCGCCCTCGCCCTCAAGGAGCTGGGCTTCAGCCTCGACGAGATCAAGCTCCTCGGCCGCCTGGCCCTCGGGCGTCCCATGTCGGCCCGGCAGCGGGACCACACCGCCGAGATCGTGCGCGAGAAGATGCGGATGCTCGAGCACCGCATCAACGTGCTGACCCGGCTCCGCGAGATCCTGCACGAGCAGGAGGAGGGCTCCGGCGAGCCGGGGGTCGAGCGCCTCAGCCGCCTGCTCGACATCGGCTGGCTCGACGCCGAGGCCGGCGCCGCGAGCTGAGCTCAGATCGTGGCCACCTCGCCGAGGTAGCTCAGCTCGAGGAGGTCCTTGCGCTCGGCCAGCTCCGACGCCGGCCCCTCGAGCGCGAGACGGCCGTGGCTCAGCACGTAGGCCCGGTCGGCGATCCCCAGCGCCAGGTGGACGTGCTGCTCGACCAGCAGGACACCCGCTCCCGTCTCGTCGGCGATGCGCCTCAGCACGGGGAGGAGGCGCTCGACGATCACCGGCGCGAGCCCCAGGCTCATCTCGTCGACCATGAGCAGGCGCGGCGCCGCGGCGAGGGCCCGCCCGAGCGCGAGCATCTGCTGCTCGCCCCCCGACAGGAGCCCTGCCGGCCGGTCGAGGAGGCCCTCGAGCGCCGGGAAGTACTCGAGCACGGTCTCGACGGGCAGCGCGCCCTTCCCCGACCGGCCCAGGCGAAGGTTCTCCGCCGTGGTGAGACCGAAGAACAGGGACCGGTCCTCGGGCACGTGCGCGAGCCCCCGGCGCGCCGCCCGGTGGGGCCGGCCCGGTTCGGGGGAAGCCCCCAGCACCGTGATGCTCCCCTCGATGGCGGGCAGGATCCCCGACACGGTGAGGAGGGTCGTCGTCTTGCCGGCGCCGTTGGGTCCGAGCAGGGCCACGACCTCACCCGCCTCGACGTGGAGGTCGAGGTCGCGGACGACGGCCGCCCCCGCGTAGCCCGCGTGGAGGCCGCGCATCTCGAGCAGGGTCGTCATCGCGTCACCTCGGCGCCGTCGACGCCCTCGAGGACCTCCCGGGCCTGCTCGCCCAGGTAGGCCGCCACCACCCGCTCGTCGTTGCGGATCTCGGCCGGCGAGCCGCGGGCGATGAGCTCCCCGAACTCGAGCACGTACACCTCGTCGCACACCCCCAGGACCAGGTGCATGTCGTGGTCGATGAGGAAGACCGTGATGCCGTGGCGGGGCAGCTCCCGGATGTGCTCGCCGAGCACGTGGCTCTCCTTGCTGTCGAGCCCGGCGGCGGGCTCGTCGAGGAGCACCAGCTTCGGTCGGGCGGCCAGCGAGCGGGCGACCCCCACCAGCTTCCGCTGCCCGTGCGACAGCTCCGACGGCATCTTCTCGGCGGCGGTGCCCAGCCCGAGCAGGTCGAGGGCCCAGTCGACCTGGTCGACGTGCGAGACGCCGCCGGGACGCACGAGGTTGCGCAGCACCGACCACCAGTGCACCCGTTCCGAGGAGACCAGCAGGTTCTCCCGCACGCTGAGGTCCTCGAACAGCTCGATCGACTGGAAGGTCCGGGCGAGCCCGCGCAGGGCCCGCCGGTGGGGAGCCAGGTGGTCGCAGGGGGTCCCGTCGAAGGCGACCCGGCCCGACGAGATGGGCACGAACCCCGTGACCGCGTCGATGAACGTCGTCTTCCCGGCCCCGTTCGGCCCGATGAGCCCGACGACCCTCCCTCCTCGACGTCGAGGGTCACGTGGTCGACCGCGTTGAGCCCACCGAAGGTGACCGAGAGGTCGGTGACCTGCAGGAGCGGCGTCGTGTTCATGAGGAGACCTCACCCCGTCGCATCGCTGACCCTCTCCTTCTCGCGGGCCTCGCCGCCGGAACCGTGGGCGGCCTCCGGGGCCGGCGCCTCCCCGATCGGCACCGGGGCCCTCGCCCCGGTGAACCGCTGGCGGAGCTGGCCCACCATGAACCGCATCCCACCCGCGATGCCCTCCGGGTTCAGGATGGCGGTGATGATGAGCCCGATGCCGGCGACGAGCAGCTCGTACTTCCCGAAGCCGATCCACCGGTCGAGCGACAGGAAGACGAGGCCGCCCGAGGCCAGCGCGCCCGCCACCATCGCGCCGGAGACGACGGCGATCCCGCCCAGGTAGGCCATGGCGAGGTAGTTGAGCGAGACGAACACCCCGAAGGACTCGAAGGAGACCTGGCCCCGCTGGTAGGCGATGAGGCAACCGCCGAGCCCGGCGATGAACGACGAGATCGCGAACGCGAGCAGCTTCGCCGAGGCGACGCTGACCCCCGACGCCGCGGCGGCCCGCTCGTTGGACCGCACCGCCAGCAACCGCCGGCCGGTGGTGCTCCGGCGCAGGTTGCTCACCCCGAGCGCCACGAGGGTGAGCACGACGAGGACGAAGATCCCGAACGAGATGTCGTTGCCCCGCCCGAACTCGAGGCCGAAGAGGCCGGCCTCCGGCACGGGGCTCCCCCTGAACCCCCCGCTGTAGCTGGGGTTCTTGAAGACGAACTCCTCGATGGCCACGCCGGCGGCGAGCGTGATCACGGCCAGGTTGACGCCGCGCACGCGCAGGGCCGGGATGCCCACCAGGAGCCCGAGGAGCGCCGCCACCCCCGCCGCCATCAGAGGCGCGAAGGGGAAGGGGATCCCGACCTTGTCGGCGAACTTGCTGAGCGTGAAGGCGGCCGTGCCCGCGAAGGCCATCTGGGCCAGGGAGATCTGACCCACGAAGCCCGTGAGCACGACGAGGGACAGCGCGATGACCGCCCCGATCATGCTCACGATGAGCGCGAAGCGGTAGCCACCCTGGATCGTGAAGAGCAGGGCCACCACCCCGATCACCGGGAGCAGCGTCGAGGGGATCAGCGGGCCGGGCCTGAGCGCGCTCGCCTGGCGGCCCTCGGCGAGGGTCCCGCGGGTGGGGAGCGACTTCCCGGCCAGGTACATCACCAGGATGATGATGAGGAAGGGCAACCCCTCCTTGACCCCGACCTTCGGGAACCAGGAGTAGGTGGCCTGGAACTTGGTGACCTCGGACTGCAGCATCCCGATCCCGAGACCGGCGGCCATCGTGAGCCCGAAGGAGCTGAAGCGACCGACGAGGGCGGCCCCGAGGGCCGGGACCACGAACAACGAGTAGTTGAGGGGGTTGAGACCCGAGATCGGGGCGATGAGGATGCCGGCCAGGCCGGCGAGCACCGTGGCGATCACCCAGTTGGTCGCGGCGAGCTTCTCGGGCGAGTACCCCAGCAGCGACGCCCCCTTCTCGTTCTCGGCCGCGGCCCGGGTGGCCAGGCCGAAACGGAGGAAGCGGTACGCGGCCCACAGGACGGCGCTCACGAGGATGGCCAGCGCGGCCAGGTAGAGCCGGTCGCGGGGGATGTTGATCCCGAAGATCTCGAACGGCTCCGCGGGCAGGATCGTCGAGACGGTCCGGTTGGTCGTGCCGAAGCGCAGCACGATGATCGACTGGAGCACGATCATGAGTCCCACCGAGGCCACGACCTTCGCCAGCGAGGGGGCGTGCCGCAGGGGTCGGAACACCAGGTAGTGGGCGGCCAGGCCGAGCAGGACCGCGCAGGCCAGGGCGATCACGAGCGCGGGCCAGAAGGAGACCGAGTCGCCGAGGTCGAGCCGGTCGGGCAGACCGATCACCGGGAAGACGAGGTCACCGGTCCGGCGCAGCTCCGAGTACACGTAGGCCACGTACCCGGCCATCGCCCCGTGGGCGAAGTTGATGACCCCGAGCCCTTGTAGCCGAGGACGATGCCCAGGCCCAGGGCGCCGTAGACCGCCCCGGCCCCGAGGCCCAGCAGCAGGAAGGTGATGTAGCTCTCGATCGCCGCTCACCCCTCGGACCGTGACCCCGCGCACGTCGGGGTCACGAAGCGAGCGGGCCCGTGGGGTAGAACGAGGATTCCGTCGCCACCCCACGGGCCCATGGTCGCTCTTCTCGGTAGTCGTCAGCCGACCAGATCGGTACCGGAGATCCACTCACCCAGGAGGTCGGTGAAGTCGCCGTCCTGGTACTGGACCATCCGCACGTGGGCGTTGCACACCGCCGCGAAGCCCGGGGCCGGCGTGCCGTCGCACGAGTACGGGTGGGCCATGAAGTTCGGCTGGTCCTTCGCGCCGAGGAGGAACTCCCTGATCGTGTCGGTGCTCAGGTTGTCCACCCCGACTTCCTCGAAGATCGTCTTGATGTTCATGATCGCCGAGAACGTCGCCTGCGAGTACATGGAGACCCGGACGTCACCCGTGCCGTACTGCTCGAGCTTCTCGAGGTAGGTCGCGACCTCGGGGTCGTCCTCCTCGGTGAAGAGCAGGAGCTCCATGTTGAAGAACGCGCCGTCGGCACCGGCCCCGCCGGCATCGATGACGGTGTCGTCCGAGCAGGACCCGGGGTAGACGAACATGATGTCGTCGGACGCCCCGATCGCCTCCTTGGCCTTCATGATGTTCGAGCATCCGGCCGCGGCGAACAGCACCATGACGGCGTCGGGGTCACCCTCGACCGCCGCGGTCACCGACGCGGTGAAGTCCGTCGCGTCGGCCTTCTCGGGGATGAGGCTGACGTCCGTGACCCCGAGCTTGTTCAGCGGCCCCTCGAGGAAGGTCGTGGCCGCCGCGAGGCCCGGCTCGTTGTCGGTGTAGATGATGGCGACCGTCTCGACGCCCTCCTGCTCGCCGAGCCACCTGGCCTGACCCGGGAACGCCGCGATGCTCCCGCCGACGAAGAAGAACGCGTTCGGCGAGGTGTACTCGGGCGGGAGCAGCGGCACGCCGCCCACGTAGAGCATGTCGTTCTGCTCCATGATCGGGATCGACGCCGAGGTCCCGAAGTCGGTACCCGAGGTGACGAGCACGACGCCCTTCTCCACCATCTCGTTCGCGCAGGTCTGGGACGACTCGGGCGTCCCGACCGTGGTGCAGAGGTCGATCTGCAAGGGGCGACCGTCGACGCCACCGAGCTCGTTGTTGATGTACTCGGCGGCCGCCATGGCGGAGGCGCTCTGCTCGGGGAACGAGCCCGCCGGGCTGTCCTCCTGGTTGATCATGCCGATCACGATCGGCTCGCCGGTGGCCTGCTCCCCACCGCCCTCCGCGGCCGTCGTGGCCGTGGCGCCGCCCCCGTCGCCGTCGTCGTCGTCGTCGCCGCACGCGGCCGCGACGAGCGCGAGCACGCACAGCAGCACAAGGATCTTCCACACGCTCTTGGTACGCACGAGCATCCCTCCCCAGGGCACGTCCCCCGTGACCCTCATCACAGCAAAGTTTCCGTTAAACGTCAAGAAGTGATCTTGACGGACCTCCGGCCCGGCCGTTGGCCCTTCACGGCCGTTCGGGAAGCGGATCGACGGTCGCGGGATCGTGGGCCGCGCGCCGCTCGCGTTCGAGGATCTCTCCCGATCGTGAACGGGGGATCGCCTCGGCGACCTCGTACCAGCGAGGCCACTGGCCGACACGGCGCGGATACCGTGCGGCCATGCGACTCGAGCTCCAGCCCGACGAGGTCCAGCTCGTGCGCGAGGTCCTCAGCGCCTACGTGCGCGACCTGAGCCACGAGATCGCGGACACGGACAACGCCAGGTTCCGGGCCACCCTCCGGGACCGGCGGGAGGCGCTGGCGGCGGTCCTCGACCGCCTGGGCGGCACGGTCCCGACCGAGGGCTGACCGGGCCGGCCGGGCTCGGGATCCGGCGCGACGCCCCGCTCACGAGGGCGGCGACCGCGGGGGTGAGGTCGGCGGGCCGGGGAGGCCCCCGGTGGCGGCGGACCCCCGGACGGGGACCCGCCCGCGGCGGCGAGGACTCGCGCCCTCGTCGACGAGAACCACACGAGCGCGGCGACCAGCGCCACGATCCCGCAGGCGACGACCCCGACGATCGGCAGGACGATCCAGAGGGTCTTGCTCGTCCCGGCCGCCTCGAAGGCCCCCTCCGGTTGCCTGCTCGCGTCGACCGCGACCCAGATGCCGAGCCCGAGCGGCACGACGGCGAGACCGGCGACGAACAGGACGATCAGGAGCTCGGTCGGGCCGATGTTCATGCACGTCCCCCTTCGGTCGGCGGGACAGTCTGGCATCCCCCGTAGACTCCTCCGCCATGACTCCGCTCGATCCGCTCGCCGCCTTCCGGCTCGACGGCAAGGTCGCCGTCGTCACCGGGGCCAGCGCGGGCCTCGGAGCCCGCTTCGCCCGGGTGCTCGACGGCGCCGGCGCCCGGGTCGTGCTCGTGGCCCGCCGGAAGGATCGGCTCGAGGCGCTGGCCGGAGAGCTGTCCGACGCCCACGCCGTCGCGGCCGACCTGACCGTCGAGGACCAGGCCCGGCGGGTCGTACCCGAGACCCTCGAGCGGTACGGCCGGGTCGACGTGCTCGTCAACAACGCCGGCGTGGGTGAGGTGATGCCGGCGCTCGAGGAGTCGACCGACCACTTCCGCCGGATCTGCGAGCTCAACCTCGTGGCACCGTTCGCCCTCGCCCGGGACGCGGCACGGGCGATGATCGAGGCCGAGGGCGGCTCGATCGTGAACATCGCCTCCATCCTCGGCCTGGTCGGCAACGGGCAGATCCCCGAGGCGAGCTACCACGCCTCCAAGGGAGGGCTCGTGAACCTGACCCGCGAGCTCGCCGCCCAGTGGGCGCGCCGGGGGTGCGGGTGAACGCCCTCGCCCCCGGCTACTTCCCCAGCGAGATGACGACGTCGATGTTCGAGGACGAGCGGTCGATGCGCTGGCTGCGCAACAAGGACCCCATGGGGCGGGCGGGCCGGGAACACGAGCTCGACGGCGCGCTGCTGTTCCTGGCCAGCGACGCCAGCAGCTACGTGACCGGTCAGGTCCTCTGCGTCGACGGCGGCTTCACCGCGATCTGAGCGCGAGACTGGCCGGGCGCGAGCGTGGCGGAACCGGCAGACGCGCCGGGTTTAGGTCCCGGTGGCCTTCGGGTCTTGGGGGTTCGACTCCCCCGCTCGCACCCCGTCCGGCACGACCGGTGGGCCCGCACGGCGCCCGCGTGCGGGAACCCGAGACCCCCGAGGTGGCCTGACGTGAGAGCCGCACTGGTCACCGGGGCCGGGCGCCTGGAGCTCGTCGACGTCGGCGAGCCCCGACCGGCGCCCTCGTGTGTCGTCGTCGAGGTGCGCTACTGCGGGGTCTGCGGGAGCGACGTGGCGGCCTACCGGACGGGCCACCTGCTCAACCCGGCCGTCTGCGGGCACGAGTGGACCGGGACCGTCCGTGCCGTCGGCCCCGACGTCACGGGTCTGCGCGAGGGCGACCGGGTCGTGGTGGGCGTGGCCCCCCCGTGCGGCCGCTGCCCGGAGTGCACGTCCGGCCGGTCCGCGACCTGTCGCGTCGCGTTCGCCATGCTCCTCGGCCGCGACCCGGCGGCCCCACCCCACGGGGGGTTCGCACGGGCCATCGCGGTCGACGCCGGCCGGGTGGTGAAGGCCGACCCGGCCCTCACCGACGAGGAGGCGGCGCAGGTGGAGCCCACCGCGATCGCGTTCCGGGCGGTGCGTCGCAGCGGCGTCGGGCTCGGCGACACGGCCGTCGTCCAGGGAGCCGGTCCCATCGGCCTGCTCACGCTCCAGGTCGCCCGGGCCGCCGGCGCCGGGACCGTCGTCGTCGTGGAGCCGGCCGAGTCGCGGCGCGAGCTGGCCCTCCAGCTCGGCGCCCACGTCGCCGTCCCCCCCGGGGAGGAGGCAGCCCGCGCCGTCCTCGAGGTCACCGGAGGAGTCGGGGCCGACGTCGTGTTCGAGTGCGCCGGCGCCGCCCCGCTCGTGCAGACGGCGGTCGACCTCACTCGTCGCGGGGGCGTGATGGCGATGATCGGCTTCGTCGAGGGAACCGCGACGATCGACGCGGGCGCCTGGATCGGGAAGGACGTCCGGGTCGTCGCCTCGTTGGGCTTCGCCCACGAGGACGTGGCGTCCACGATGCGGCTGATCGCCGACGGGCGGGTCCGCGTCACCCCGCTCCACACCCGGACCGTGGGCCTCGAGGGGCTCGAGGCCGCCTTCGCCGACCTGGCCGGCGGCCGCTCCGCCGACGTCAAGGTCCTCGTCGACCCCTCCGTCTGACCCGTCCTCCGATCCGTCCGATCCCGGCGGCGCGGCGCCCTCCCGGCGCGGGACGGGGTGTACCGTGACGGGCCGACCCGCGGACCGGCCACGACCACCGAGGGCCCCGCCGCGGGACATGCCCCACCGACCTCTTCGACCACGCCACCCGAGGCCCCCGTGCTCGATCCCCGGCTCCTCTACCACGTCGGCGTCCGCGTCCGGGACGTCGACGCGGCCATGGCCGAGCTGGGCGAGCGCCTCGGCCTGACCTGGTGCCCCGCGATCGAGGCTCGCCAGCAGGTCTGGGCGCCCGGCCGGGGTCCCGAGGTCGCCGAGCTGCGGTTCACGTACTCCACCTCGGGGCCGCTGCACGTGGAGCTCCTCCAGGGCCCACCCGGCTCGGTGTGGGACCCGGGCGACCGGACCGGGATCCACCACACCGGCGCATGGGTCGACGACGTGGCCGGCGAGACCGGGCGCCTCGTGGCGGCGGGCTGGGTGCTGGAGGCCGCCGAGCTCCCGCCCGAACAGGGCTACGGCTCGTTCACCTACGTCCGCTCCCCCGACGGGTTCCTCCTGGAGCCGGTCGCGTCCCGCCTTCGGCCGGCCTTCGAGCGTTGGTGGGCGGGGGGCGCGACCGCGTGACCCGGGCCCACCCGGGCCCCTACCTCCAGCCCAGCCGCTGCGCGAGCGCGACCTTCTGCACCTTCCCGAGCGCGGTGCGGGGGAAGAACGACGCGTCGACGACCTCCACCGCGGCGGGGGTCTTGAACGGTCCGAGCTCGCCCCGGGCGAACGCGCGCAGCTCGTCGGGATCGAGCGATGCCCCCGACGCGGCGACGACGAAGGCCACGGGCACCTCCCCGAGCCGCTCGTCGGGTCGCCCGAGCACCGCGGCCTCGGCGACGTCCGTGCGGGCGACCAGGGCCCGCTCGACCTCCGCGGGCGAGATGTTGAAGCCTCCCCGGATGATGATGTCCTTGATCCGGTCCACGACGTGGAGCCGCCCCTGGTCGTCGAACCGGCCGACGTCCCCGGTGTGGAACCAGCCGTCCCGCAGGGCGGCCGCGGTCGCCTCGGGGTTCCGCCAGTACTCCGTGAGGGCCCGGGAGGCCTCGACGCAGACCTCGCCGTCCACGCCGGGCGGGCACTCGGCCGACGCCTCGTCGCGCACGGTCACCCGGACGCCGGGGACCGGAGGCCCGCAGGAGCCGGGGCCCTCGCTCCCGTCGATCCGCTCCACCGCCACGCCTCCGGCGGTCTCCGTGCAGCCGTAGACGGTCGCGGCCGGGATGCCCACCGCCCGGGCCCGCTCGCGCAACGCCGGTGGGACCGGCGCGCCGCCGACGGTCACGACCCGCAGCGACTCGAAGCGCAGCGCCTGGCCCTCGCCGTGGACGACGAGGTCGTAGAGCGCGGTGGGCACCGACGAGAAGTAGCGGATGCCCCGCTCACGGACGGCGTCGGCGACCCCGGGCACGTCGAGGCGCTCGAAGAGCAGGCACGAGCCGCCCAGCGCGAGCGCGGTGGCCGGCGAGCACATCATGGCCGGGAGCTGGAACTGGGGCAGGAAGGCCAGGATCGGGTCCCCCGCCTCCAATCCCAGCCCGGCGGCGGTGGACTCGATCATCCCGGCGAGCACGCCGTGCGAGAGGACCGCGCCCTTCGGGAGGGGCCCGGTCGTCCCCGACGTGTACCCCACGGCCGCGGCATCCCCGGGGGCCCGCTCCACGGGTGCGAAGGGCGCGTCGCGATCCGAGGACGCCTCGACGAGGTCGAGGACCCGGCGCCCGCCGGCACCGGCGAGGGCGCGTTCCTCGTGCTCGGGCAGGGCGAGCACGACTGCGGGGTCGAGGTTGTCGAGGATCGCCGCCGTCTCGACCGGGCCGAGGAGCAGGTTCACGGTGGTGACCGAGGCGCCCCGGGCCGTGGTCCCGAGCCAGGCCGAGAAGAGCTCGAGCCCGTTCCCGGCCAGCACGGCGACGCGGTCGCCGACATCGACGTCGTGGGCGGCGAGCGTGGCCTGCACCGAGCCGGCCGCCCGGCGGAGGTCCCCGTGCGACCACACCCGCCCGGACCAGGCCTCTTCCAGCGCGAGGGCGTCCCTCTCCCCCGCCGTGACGATCGTCGCGACGTTCACCGTGCTCCTCGCGCTCCTTCCCGGCCGGAAGCCGCGCCGATCCTCGCGCGTGGGGGCGGGAGCCGTGGCCTGCAGGGCCGAGCGGCCCCGCCCCGGCGGACGCCGGGGCGGGGCCGGCGTCAGGCGGCGTCGGGCGCCACCGGACGCTGCGGGAGGCGCGCCGGGACCTCGGCCGCGACGACCTCGGCGCGCACGGTCCCGGGTCCCTGCCGCTTCGCGGCCACGACGAGCCGGTCCGCCGACGCGAGGAGCACGTCCACCGAGGGCGGCGGAGCGGGGAACGTTACCCACCCGGCGCACGCCGACAGCTCGCCGGCCGGCCCGCGCCGGGCCAGCCGCTCCCCGACGCGCGCCATCACCTCGGCGGCGGCCCCGGCGTCGCACTCGGGCAGGAGCAGGACGAACTCGTCACGGCCCATCCGACCCAGGACGTCGATCACCCGGATCTCGGCCCGAACGGTGGCGGCGAAGGCGACGAGGAGGGCGTCGCCCGCCGGGTGGCCGTGCTCGTCGTTCACGCGCTTGAGCCCGTCGACGTCGAGCGCCACCACCGTGAGCGGGGCGCGCGTGCGGTGGGCCCGGGCGAGCTCGGCCTCGGCGGCCTCCAGCACCGCTCTCCGGTTGGGCAACCCGGTGAGCGGGTCGCGCCGGGCCAGCCGGCGCTCGCGCGCCAGGAGATCGGCGAGGACCCCGACGAACCAGACCACCAGCAGCAGGGCGCCAAGCGTCGCGGACCCGAGCCCGAGCGCCCGTCCGAGACCGGTTCCGGGCGGGCGGGTGAACGAGGTCGCGGCCGTGCCGATCGCGGCGAGCGACGCCCCGGCGACCCCGGCGCGCCATCCCGCACCCCACGCGGTGGTCCCCACGACGAGGGCGTACCCGAGGGGGACCACTCGCCCCGGACCGGCCCCGAGGTCGACGAGCACCAGCGCCAGCACGACACCCGCTCCGGCCCAACCGAGGACCGGGCTCGCGCTCCTCCCCAGGTCGTCGAGGAGCGCGACCACCTTGGGCCGGACCCCGTCGAGCGCCCACCACGGACGCGACCACGCGCGATCCCCCCGGACCATCGGAAGCCCCCGATGCTCAGCGACCCTTCGCGCGTCGCCCGAGATCGCGCCACGTCCATCATCCCACGGGACCGGCCGCGACGCACCCCCCGGGGAGGCCGCCGCCGGGACGCGTCCGACGGCTCGGCCCTGATACAACGTTTGACGTCAGACTGCCGAGCACGGGGGTACGACGGCGTGACGAGCTCGACCTTCGAGCGGCTGTTCTCGCCGTTGACGGTGGGCCCGATGGTGGTCCCCAACCGGATCTGCGAGACGACGAACACGATCGGCGCGGGGCGCCTCGACGGGTTGCCCGACGAGCCCTTCGTGGAGCACCACCTCGCCAAGGCCCGGGGCGGGACGGGATGGATCGGCGCGGAGACCTGGCTGCTGGACTCCCCCCTGCCCGCCGGGGCCGCCGACGAGCACTTCCCCGCCGCCGCGTCCATCCGGACCGCCGTCTACCGGCGACCGGACTTCGTGGAGCGCGTGGGCCGCTTCTGCGACGCGGTGCACGACGCCGGGGCGGTGGTCGTCTCCCAGCTCACCCACGTGAGCTTCACGTTCGGTCCGTCGTCCCTCCCCCCCGGCGAGGGCTACGACTGGGTGCCCCACGCCCTCACCGACGAGGAGATCGAGCACGTGGTGGGCACCTACGCCGCGGCCGCGGGCCGGCTCCGCGCGGCGGGCACCGACGGGGTCGAGATCCACTGCGCTCACGAGGCGCTCCCCCAGCTCTTCCTGTCCCCCGCCACGAACCACCGGACCGACCGGTGGGGAGGGGACCCGAGGAGCCGGACCGCGTTCGTGCGGGAGGTCCTGGCCCGGGTCCGCGAGGCGATCGGCGCCGGGGTGGCGCTCGGCATCCGCATCGGTGGATGGGAGACCCGGCGGGGCGGCTACTCGCTGCTGGAGATGCGCGAGATGCTCTCCCACGTCGCGGAGACCGGCCTCCTGGACTTCGTGAACGTCGACGTGGGCTCGTCGCACGGGGTCCCCTCGTACGTGCCGCCGTCGTACTGGGCCCCGGGGGAGCTCCGTGAGGCGGGCCGGGCCGTGAAGGCCGACGTCGACGTCCCGGTGGTGTTCTCCGGGAGGGTCAACGATCCGGTCGTCGCCGAGGAGCTGCTGGCCCGGAAGGTGTGCGACCTCGTGGGGATGACCCGCGCCGGCATCGCCGACCCCGACTTCCCGACCAAGGCCCGCGAGGGCCGCCTGGCGGAGATGCGGCGCTGCATCGCGTGCAACCGCTGCATCGGCGAGGCCGTCCACGGCTACCGGCCGGTGCCCCTGGCCAAGCCCACCTGCTCGGTGAACCCCGTCGTGGGCCACGAGCTGCTCTTGAAGGCCCGGTTCCGGCCGGCCGACCCCCGGCGGCGGGTGGTCGTGGTCGGGGCCGGACCGGCCGGGCTCGAGGCGGCCCGGGTCGCGGCCATGCGGGGCCACGCGGTGACGCTGATCGAGCGGCACCCGTCGCTCGGCGGGCAGGTCCGGATCGCCGCCCGGGCACCCGGCCGGGACTCCTTCGAGGACCTCGTCATCTACCAGGAGCACCAGATGGAGATCCTCGGCGTGGACGTCCACCTCGGGGTCGAGGCCAGCGTCGACGGCGTGCTCGCCCTCGAGCCCGACGCCGTCGTCTGCGCCACCGGGTCGGTCCCGATCCTCCCCGACCTGCCCGGCGTCGACGCCCCCCACGTCGTCCAGGGCTGGGACGTGCTCGAGGACCGGGTCACGGTCGGGGAACGGGTCGCGGTCGTGTCCCAGGAGGACCACATGGAGACCCCCTCCGTCGCGGACCACCTCGCCCGCAGGGGCCACCACGTCGACCTGCTCCACCGGTGGACCGCCGTCGGCCGGGAGGTCGACCGCTACACCCTCGGGACCGTCATGTGCCGTCTCGAGCAGGGCGGGGTCCGGATCCATCCCGGCCTCGTCCTGACCGGCGTCGACGGCGATCGGCTCGAGCTCGTCTCACCCTGGACCGGCGAGCCGTCGACCCGTGACGGCTACGACACCGTCGTCCTCGTCTACGGCTCCGCGCCCGACACCGACCTCCACGACCGGCTCCGGGGCCTCGTGCCGCGGCGGTTCCTCGTCGGCTCGGCCTGGGTCCCCCGCCAGATCGCCGAGGCCACCCAGCACGGCATGAGGGTCGGGCTCGAGATCTGAGGACCCGAGGGCCCCGCCCCGACACGGCGAGGTCGCGACGACCGACCCGTGACGTCCGGGCCTCACGCCGACGTGACGTCGACCTCGGTGGCCTTGACGCTGGCCCAGACCCGCCGGCCGGGCACCAGCTCGAGCTCGCGCACGGCGGCCGGGGTCACCTCGGCGACCAGCGGCACCGCCCCCGAGAGGCCCACCCGGACCCGCTCGCCCTCGTCGTCGAGCTCGACGACCGTGGCCTCCCACACGTTGCGGGGGCTCCCCGAGGGACGCTCGGCGTGGAGGGCCACGGCCCGGGGGTGGACCACGACGAGCACCTCGGTGGCACCGGGCGGGAGCTCGGCCGCCCGGATCCGCCCGCCGCCTCGGACGACGAGCTCGTCGCCCTCGCGCCGGGCCGCCACGAGGTTGACGCCGACCAGGTCGGCGACGTACCGGGAGCGCGGGCGGGACCGGACGTCGGCCGGGGTCCCGGCCTGGACGACCCTCCCACCCTCCAGGACCACGATCCGGTCGGCGAGGGCGAGCGCGTCGAGGGGATCGTGGGTCACGAGGACCCGGGGACCCCCGGCGGCGGTCAGGACCCGGCGGAGCTCGCGCCGGACCTCGACCCGGGTGGTCGCGTCGAGCGCCGCGAGCGGCTCGTCGAGGAGCAGCAGGCGCGGCTCGGGCGCGAGGGCCCGGGCCAGGGCGACGCGCTGGGCCTGCCCGCCCGAGAGCTGGCCGGGCCGCCGATGGTCCAACCCGGCGAGCCCCACCCGGCCGAGCCACTCGCCGGCCCGGGCCCGGGCCCGCCGGCGCGGGACCCCCCGGGCCCGCAACCCGAAGGCCACGTTCTCGGCCGCGTCGAGGTGCGGGAAGAGCAGGCCGTCCTGGAACACCACGCCGACCTCCCGCCGGTCGGGCGGCACCAGCACCCCGGCCCGGGGATCGTCGAGCGCCCGCCCGTCGAGGACGATCGCCCCGTCGTCGATCGGGAGCAGCCCGGCCAGGCAGCGCAGCAACGTCGACTTCCCCGATCCGTTGGGACCGACGACCACGACCAGCTCGCCGGGCGCCACGCGGAGCTCGACCTGGAGGTCGAACGCGCCCAGGGCGACGCGCAGGTCGGCCCGCAGGCCGGTCTCGCTCCCCTCGGCCGGGGTCGCCCCGGTCACGCCCCCCACCCCGGCCGGCGGTCGCTCGGCGTCCCGCCCGGGAACGCCGGCCCGCGACGCGAACACCCGGCTCCCCACGGCGGCGAGCACCGCAGCCGACACCACGAGCAGCACCAGCCCGAGGACGATCGCCTCCTCTCGGTCGGTCTCCAGGGCGAGGAACACCGCCAGGGGCATGGTCTGGGTCCGCCCGGGGAAGTTGCCCGCGAACGTGATGGTCGCCCCGAACTCGCCGAGGGCCCGGGCCCACGCCAGCACGGCGCCCGCCCCGAGCGACGGGGCGATCATCGGGAGCGTCACCCGCCGGAACACCAGCCAGCGGCGTCCGCCCAGCGTGGCCGCCGCGTCCTCGAAGCGGGGGTCGAGCGATCGCAGCGCTCCCTCGACGGTGATGACGAGCAGCGGCATCGCCACGAACGCCTCCGCGACCACCACCCCGGCCGTGCTGAACGGGAGCTGGATCCCGAGCCAGGAGTCGAGGTACTGGCCGACGAAGCCCCGGCGACCGAAGGCGAGCAGCAGGGCCACGCCACCCACGACCGGCGGCAGGACCAGCGGCAGCAACACGAGCGCGCGCACGATCGAGCGACCCGGGAAGTCGGCCCGGGCGAGCAGCCAGGCGATCGGGACCCCGAGGACGACGGCGAGCGCCGCGGCCGAGACCGAGCAGACCGCCGACAACCGCAGCGCGGTCCGCACCTCCGGGGAGCCGAGCCGGTCGAGGATGTCGCTCCACGGGGCGCGCTGGAGGAAGCCCACGAGCGGGAGGAGGAAGAACGCCCCGAGACCCACGCCCCCAGCACCAGGACCGGCCAGGGCGGCCGGGCCCATCCCCGTCGCCGGCCCCTGGGGGTCACGGCCCCGCGAACCCGTGCCGCCGGAGGACGTCCTGACCGTCGTCGGAGGTCAGGAGCTCGACGAAGGCCCGGGCCCCCTCGGGGTTCCCGGCCCCCTCGAGGACCGCGACCGGGTACCGGGTGGCGAGGTTGACGTCCTCGGGGATCTCGACGCCCTCGACGTCGTCGCTGGCGAGGACGTCGGTCGCGTACACGAGTGCCGCGTCGGCCTCGCCGAGCTCCACCTTCCCCAGCGCGGCCTTGACGTTGGCCTCGCGCGACGCCGGGGTCACCGACACGCCCGCGCTCGCGAGCACCTGGTCCGCGAGCCGCCCGCAGGGCACCTGCGACTCGCACAGCACCACCACCGTGCCGTCGGCCGCCAGGTCCCCCAGTGCGCGGATCCCCTTCGGGTTCCCGGACTCGACGGCGATCTGCAGGGCGTTGGCCGCGAAGACCACCGGCTCGCCGCGCACGTCGCCGGACTCCACGACCTTGCCCATGTTCGCCTCGTCCGCCGAGGCGAACACGTCCGCGGGCGCGCCCTCCTGGATCTGGGCCACGATCGCCGACGACGCCGCGAAGCTCAGCGTCACCGACGCGGCGGGGTGGGCCGACTCGAAGCGCTCCCCGAGCTCCGTGAACGCCTCGGTGAGCGAGGCGGCGGCGAGGACCGTGATCCCTCCCGTGACGGTGCCCGCCTCGGCCTCCGTCGCCCCGGCTCCGGGGGCCCCTCCGCCGGCGTCGTCGCCTCCGCAGGCCGGGACGAGGAGGGAGACGGCCAGCGCGCCGACCACGACGCGCCCGATCGTCACCGGGCGGGGACCTCGACCACGACGTTGGTGGCCTTGACGACCCCGACCGCCTCGACGCCCGGCTCGAGACCGAGCTCGTCGACCGCCTCCGCGGTCATGAGCGCGACGACCCGGTGGGGTCCCGCGACGATCTCCACCTGCGCGGCGACCCGGTCCTTCACCACCTTCGTGACGATCCCGGGGAACCGGTTGCGCGCCGACCGCCCGACGATCACCTCGGGCTCGGGCGTGGCGGGCTGCGCGGCGAGGAAGCGGGCCAGCTCGGCCCCTTCGACGAGGCGGTGGCCGCCCTCGGACCGGGTGGCGGCGAGCTGCCCGCTGTCGACGAGCCGGCGCACGGTGTCGGGGCTGACCCCGAGGAGCTCGGCCACGTGTCCGAGGCGGTAGGTGGGCACGGCCCGACGTTACCGCAGCGAACCTCGCATCTGCAAGCTCTGTTGCAGGATTGCCCCTGATTCCCGAGCTTCTCGTGCGTTCCCACTCGATCCTGCCCCGGATCCCTGCTCGACCCGGGTGCCGCTACCGTCGCCCAGCGGGGGTACAGACACCCGAGAGGCCAGGACCTGCGTCCCGGGTGCCGCTACCGTCGCCCAGCGGGGGTACAGACACCCGAGAGGCCAGGACCTGCGTCCCGGGTGCCGCTACCGTCGCCCAGCGGGGGTACAGACACCCGAGAGGCCAGGACCTGCGTCCCGGGTGCCGCTACCGTCGCCCAGCGGGGGTACAGACACCCGAGACGTGGCTCAGGGGGCGCGTGGTCGGGGACGCCCGGCGGGCCTCAGCCCAGCGCGGCGAGGAAGCTCGACAGGCCGTCGATCTTGTTCCGCAGCCTCGTCACCGTCGCGGGGAGCGTGAGGGGGCCGAGCCCGACCGCCTGCAGGGGGCGGCGCAGCTCCGGCTCGAGCGGTCGGGTCCCCAGGTGGGCCCGGGTGTCCAGCACCCGGACGAGGGCCTCGCCGCCCACGAGGCACCTGGCGAGCGGGAGGGTCCCCTCCTCGTCGTGATGGTTCCGGATCGCCTGCACGAGCTCGGGAGGGAGGCCCCACAGCTCCAGGGCGATGGCACCCGCCTCGGGGTGGGCGATCCCGAAGGCCTCGCGCTCGGCCGCCACCGAAGCCGCCGAGTCCCCGCGCGTCGCCCCGACGATCGCCTTGCACGTCTCGGGATCGCGCCTCCACAGCAGGGCCCAACCCAGGTCGTGGAGCAGGCCGGCGCTGAAGGCATCGCCCGGCGGGACCCGAGCCGATCCGGCCACGAGCTCCGATCCCGCCGCCGTCGCGATCGAGTGGCTCCAGAAGTCCGGCGGCATCGAGCGGGTCCGGTCGGCGAACAGGCCGGCCAGGGCGCTCACCGCGATCGAGCGGACCACCGACATGCCCAGCACCACCACCGCCCGGTGGATGCTGCTCACCCGGCCCGGCAGGCCGAAGTACGCGGAGTTCGCCATCCGCAAGAGCCGGGCCGACAGAGACGGGTCGGTGGCCGCCGCCCGCCCGACCGCCTCGGCCGACGCCTCGTCGTTGATGAGCGACAAGAGGTGCGACGCGACCGCCTCCCGCATGGGCAGGAGGCGCAGCTCCTCGGTGAGCGAGTCGGTCGCGGTGCTGGCCGTCATGGCAGTGACCTCGGCTGGGAGGGGACCCGTGCGTCCTCGCCGTTCCTTTCGGCAGGCTGATGCACGGGTTGAGCACCCGATAGGGCGCCACCTGGCGCTTCGGAGAGCACCCGGAGCCGTCGGGAGCCCCGCTCGGCTCCTCAACGCCGGGCCGATCGAACCGATCGGAGACCCGTGCTCACGAACGCGCCCGGCGACGGGCCCGCACCCCCGAGCGGGGAGGAGGCGCGGCTCCAGGAGGCCGAGTCCCTCCGGCGCGCCTTCGACAGCACGACCGTGGGCATGGCCCTCGTCAGCCCCGACGGCCGCGCCATCCGCGTGAACGCCGCCCTGTGCCGCATCCTCGGACGCCCCGAGGCCGAGATCCTCGATACGGCCTTCCTCGACGCCGTCCACCCCGACGATCGGGCCGAGCAGGTCGAACGGAGCGTTCGGGTGCTGGCCCGCGACATCGACTCCTGGCAGTCCGAGCTCCGGCTGTGCCGCCCCGACGGACTCCCGCGGTGGGTCCTCGCGGACATCGCGGCGGTGCGGGACGAGCACGGCCGGACCCTCCACCTCGTGGGCCTGGTCACCGACGTGACCGAGCGCAAGCAGGCGGAGCGGCGGGAGGCCCAGCTCATGGAGATCCTCCGGGAGACGGCCGACCTCGTCGTCCTCGCCGAGCCCGCCGGTCCGATCCGCTACGCGAACAAGGCGGTGCGGCGCCTCCTCGGCCTCGGGCCCGACGACCCGTGCGAGCACGGGATCGAGGACCTCCTCGCGACCGAGTCCGCCATCCAGTTCCGCCAGGACGTGCTCCCGGCCGTCGCCGAGACGGGCGTCTGGTCGGGCGAGCTCGCCCTGGGCCCGGCGGCCGCGGACGCGCCGCTCCCCGTCGCCGCGAGCGTCATGGCCCACCGCGACCCCACGACCGGCTCGGTCACCCTCGTCTCGATGATCGCCCACGACGTCTCGGAGCTGAAGGAGGCCCAGCGGAACCTGGTCCACGAGGCCACCCACGACGCGCTCACCGGCCTGCCCAACCGGGCCCTGCTGCGCGACCGGCTCGCGCAGGCCCTCGTGCGCGGGATCCGCCGGCCGTCGTCGGTCGCCGTGATGTTCGTCGACCTCGACCGGTTCAAGCTGGTGAACGACACCCTGGGTCACGACGCGGGGGATGAGCTGCTGCGCGGCATCGGCGAGCGACTCCGGGGCATCGCCCGGCCCGGTGACGTCGTGGCCCGCTTCGGCGGCGACGAGTTCGTGGTGCTCTGCGAGATGCTGCGCGAGCCGTCCGACGCGCTGGGCGTCGCTTCCCGGATCGAGCAAGCCCTCCAGGAACCGTTCCGGATCATGGGGCGTGACGTCTACGCCTCGGCCAGCGTCGGGATCGCGGTGGCCCACCGGTCGAGCGACCCCGAGACCCTCCTCCGTGACGCCGACGTCGCCGTGTACCGGGCCAAGGAGAACGGGCGCAAGCGCTACGAGCTCTTCGACGACGAGATGCGAGCGGGAGTCCAGCGGCGGGTCGAGACGGAGCAGTCCCTCCGTCGAGCCCTCGACCACGGCGAGCTGAAGCTCTCCTTCCGGCCGGTCGTCGACATCGTGGCGTCCCGTCTCACCGGCTTCGACGCCGTGATCCGCTGGGAGCAGCCCGAGCGCGGGGTGGTCCCGACCGAGGAGTTCCTCCCCCTGGCCGGCGAAGCAGGGCTCGGCACCCCTGTCTGCCTCTTCGCGCTCGAGGGCGCCTGCGAGCAGCTCGCCCGGTTCGCCCGGGCCTGCCCCCCGGGGACCCCGATCCCGCGCGTCGTCGTCGACCTACCGGCCCGGGAGCTGACCCGCCCCGGCCTCGACGGGGACCTCGCCCGGTTCCTCGACGCGGCCGGGGTCGAACCCGCCCTGTTGCGCCTGGAGATCTCCGAGCGCGACCTCATGGACGACACCCGGTACCGCATCGGGACGCTCACCCGGCTGAAGGCGACCGGGGTGACGCTCAGCATCGACGACTTCGGCACCAGCTACGCGTCGCTCAGCTATCTCCGACGACTCCCCGTCGACAGCATCAGGCTCGACGCGTCGCTCACCCACGAGCTGGGGTGCAGCGCCGAGGGCACCACCGTCGCCGCCGCCGTCATCAACCTCGCCCACGCGCTGGGGATGACCGTCGTGGCTTCGGGGGTCAGGGACATCGAGCACGTGGCGGCGCTGCTGAACCTCGGCTGCGACGAGGCCGAGGGCCCCTACTTCGCGGACCCGCTGCCCGCGTTCGCCGCCGAGGGCCTCCTCGGTCGCGACCACCTGCCCTGAGGGCGCCCGGGTCAGCGCCGCTTACGCCGCCGCCCGAGACGCCGCCGTCCACGCTTCGAACGGGCGTCCATCTCGCTGAGGATCTCCGGTGCGGCCGCGTTCACGATGTCCTCGGCGGCGTCGAGCAGCGCGGCGACGTCCTCCCCCTCGGGTTCGGGCTCGGGGCACCCGCCGTGTTGCCCAGGCTGCCGTACTGCCAGCCGGCGTCGATCCGCCGCAGCTCGAACGACGGGCAGTCGTCGGGGCACCGCCAGGGCGCCTCGGGCGCCAGGTCGAGCCGGCACTTCCGCACGACCTCCCCCGAGGCGTAGGTCCGGCTCTCGTAGTGCCTGCAGTCGGTTCGCATCGGCATGCCGCCATTGTGGCGCGCCGGACCCCGCGATCCCCCGCGAATCTCGCACCCCGCGTGCGACTTCGCCTTCAGCCCGCCGCCGTTCGACCGATGGGGCGGGGCGAGGGCCCACCCCCAGGCCCCGGCACGAGCCTGGACGTCATGGACGAACCGAGACGATCGCCGCGCGATCGCGACCTGCACGCGGAACGACCCACCCCCGGCGAGGACCGCCGGTACCGGGAGCTGGTCGAGCGCGTCCCCGTCGGGATCTTCGAGGCCGGGCCCGACGGCGCCTGCACGTTCGTGAACCGTCGCGGCTGCGAGATCCTCGGGATGCGGCCCGAGCACGCCTACGGCTTCGGGTGGGCGGCCGCCATCCACGCCGAGGACCGGGCCCACGTCCTGGCCCGCTGGGACGAGGCCACGCGGCACGGACGGGCGTTCCACCTCGAGTTCCGCGTGCAGCGAACCGGCGGCGAGGTCACCTGGGTCGACGCCGAGGCCCGGGCGATCCGCGACGAGACGGGCCACCCGTCCCTGTACCTCGGCACCCTCGTCGACCTCACGGGGCGGCACTCCGCCGAGGAGACGCTGCGTGAGAGCGAGGAGCGCCACCGATCCGTGGTCGACGCCCTCGACGAGGGCATCGTGGTCCAGGACGCCTCCGGGAGGGTCGTCACCTGGAACGGTGCCGCTCTGCGGATCCTCGGCCTGCCGGCGGCGGAGCTCGCCGGGTTCTCGCCGGCATGGAGGGGCCTGCGCACGGTCCGCGAGGACGGCTCCCCCCTCCCGCCCGTCGAGCACCCGGCCGCGGTGACGCTCCGCACCGGGACGGCGCTCGACAACGTGCCGGTCGGCGTGCACCGCCCGGACGGCAGGCTGGTGTGGCTCACCGTCAACACCCGGCCCCTCGTCCGCGCGGCCGGGACGGCGCCCCACGCCGTGCTCGCCACCTTCACCGACGTCACCGCCGCCCGCGCGACCGAGGCCGAGCTCGAGGAGGTCACGGCCTTCCAGGACCTCCTGTTCGTGCTCTCGACCCACTTCGCCGGGCTCTCGCCGGAGTCCATCGACCCGGGCATCGAGGCGGCCCTGCGGGCCATCGGCGAGTTCCTCCGGGTCGACCGGGCGTGCGTCTACCGCCTCGACGTCCAGCACGAGACGCTCGCCACGACCCACGAGTGGTGCGCCGAGGGGATCGAACCCCGCCGGGACACCGCGCGCAGCCTCCCGATCGTGTTCGGCGCGTGGATGGAGCGGGTGCGCCGGGTGGAGAGCCTCCAGGTCGTCCGCGTGGACGACCTGGAACCGGGATCGGAGGAGCAGGAGGTGCTCGACGCGCTCGGTGCCCGGGCGATGGTCGCGGTCCCGCTCGTCGACCGCCGCGGCCTCTTCGGGATCCTCGGCCTGGAGGCCGTCCGCTCCGACCCCCGCTGGTCGCCCAGGATCCGCGCCCTCCTCCACGGCGCCGGCGACCTCGTCGCGAACACCCTGGCTCGCCGGGCCGTGGAGGAGTCGCTCCACGCCTCCGAGGAGCGGTTCCACGCCCTCGTGCACGCCTCCTCGGACATCGTCTCCGTGCTCGATCCCGACGGGACCTGGCGCTACTCGAGCCCGGCGGCCACGCGCCTGCTCGGACACCCGAGCGGCGAGCTCCCCGACGGCGACCTCCGCGCTCTCGTGCACCCCGACGACCTCCGCGCCGTCGAGGTGGCGTTCCGCCGGGCGCTGCGCCGCGGGCCGGGCCAACCCGGCCAGCCGGTGGAGATCCGCGTGCGCGCGGTGGAGGGCGACTGGCACTGGTTCGAGACCGTGTTCACCAACCTGGTCGACAACCCGTCCGTGCGGGGAGTCGTCCTGAACTCCCGCGACGTCACCGGGCGACGTCGGGCCGAGGAGGCCCTACGACAGAGCGAGGAGCGGTTCCGAGCCCTCGTGCAGGGCTCGTCGGACATCACCGTCGTGCTGGACGGCGACGGGACCGTCCGGTACGTGAGCCCGGCCGCCGAGCGGGTCCTCGGCCGCTCCCAGGAGACGATCCTCCACACGTCGGCCTTCGACCTCGTCCACCCCGACGACCTCGACGCGGTCCTGGCGAGGTTCTCGTCGGGGGTCGAGGCACCCGGCTCGGAGGCCACGCTGGAGCTCCGCATGCTCCACGCCGGCGGCCAATGGCGCGACATCGAGGCCGTCGGGACCAACCTCCTCCACGACCCGGCCGTGGCGGGGGTGGTCATCAACGCCCGCGACGTCACCGAGCGCAAGGCGGCCGAACGCAAGGCAGCGCGGCTCGCGGCGGTGCTCGAGTCCACCTCGGACTTCGTCGTCCTCGCCCGCGCCGACGGCCGGATCACCTACCTGAACGGCGTCGCCGCCGACTTCTTCGGAGCGCGCCACGCGGGCGACCTCCGGCTCCCCCAACTGCTCGTCCCCGAGAGCAGGGAGCGGCTCGCCGCCGAGGTCCTCCCCGAGATCCTGCGGCGCGGCTTGTGGAGCGGCGAGCTCACGATGCTGGGCGCCCCCGGGGTCGAGATCCCCGCCGCCGTCACGCTGCACGGTCACCAGGACGAATCCCACAGCGTCGAGATCGTGTCGCTCATCGCCCACGACATCACCGCGCTCAAGGAGGCCGAGGCCCGCCTCGAGCACCAGGCCTACCACGACCCTCTCACGGCGCTGCCGAACCGGGCCCGGTTCCGGCGGCTGCTCGACGAGGCCTGGAGCCGCCGCTCCCCCGAGGATCTCCTCGGCGTCGTGTCCGTCGACCTGGACCGGTTCAAGGCGGTGAACGACACGCTCGGCCACGACGCGGGCGACCAGCTCCTCCTCGCCGTGTCCCGTCGTCTCCGCCAGGCGGTCCGCCACGGCGACGCCGTCGCCCGCCTCGGGGGCGACGAGTTCGTGGTCATCGCCGAGGGCCTGCGAGACCGTGAGGAGGTCCTCGAGATCGCCAACCGGATCGTGGCCGCGCTGAGCCGCGAGTTCGTCCTCGCCGCGGGCCGGGTCGGCATCGGCGCCAGCGCGGGCGTCGCTGTCGACGACGGCCAGCGCGACGTCGAGGACCTCCTCCGGCAAGCCGACGTGGCGCTGTACCGGGCCAAGGACGACGGGCGGAGTCGCGCCGTCCTGTTCGATCCCGACGCGCCGGCCGGCCGCGACACGGGGCGGGGACCGCTGGCCGCCTCGGCCTGACGGGCTGCGCCGCCGGCCGCGGGGCACGGCCCCGTCAGGTCATCCAGTCGGTGGCGTGGTCGAGGAGGTACCGGCTCACGGCCAGGCAGCGGTCGAGCACGTCGCAGGGCACCTCCTCGCCGTCACGGATCCGCACCAGCGAGACGCGCTGGTGGGCCACGACCCGCAGGCTCCGCTCGGGCGCCTCGGTGGCCGCCGGGATCGAGTCGATGGCCGACACCTCCAGCGGGAGGTCGGGCCCCCCGAGGCCGGCCAGGTCCGTGGCGAGGAGGAGCAGGTCCGGCCCCGCGGTCAGCGGAGGCAGGGCCCAGGTGAAGCTGAGGGGGAAGTGGAACTCGTCGGGAGGCTCCTCGGCCTCCTCGAGACCCATGACCACGTCCTCGAACCCGAGCAGCACCCGAGGGTCGACGTCGAGCGACAGGTACAGGTCCACCGGCCCCTCGCAGCCCTCCTCGGGGTGCAGGTCGACCTCCCAGGTCTGGCGCAGCGAGTAGCTCTCGACGAAATGCCGCTCGTCGTGGACGTGGAAGCCGTGCTCGACGGCGTGGTCCTTGAGATCGGCGACGAAGCCCGCGACGTCGATGACCGCCATCGTCAGGACCCCAGGGCCCGCCGCAGCGCGACCGCGACGTCGTCGAAGGCCTCGCGGGCCGGCTCGAGGACGTCCCGGAACCCGAGGAACCCGTGGAACATCCCGTCGTAGCGGCGGACGTCGACCGCGACCCCGGCCTCCCCGAGGCGGCGCCCGTAGGCCTCCCCCTGGTCCCGCAACGGGTCGAGCTCGGCCGTGATCACCAGCGCCGGGGGGAGCCCCCCGAGATCGGACGCCCGGAGGGGTGACACCCGCCAGTCGCCCGGATCGGCGTCCCCGAGGTAGTGCCGGTAGAACCAGCGCATCCCGTCGGCCTCGAGGAAGTAGCCGCGGTTCTCGCGCATCGAGGCGCTCTCGAACTCGTGGTCGGTGACCGGGTAGACGAGGAGCTGGAACGCCACCGGCGGCCCGCCCCGGTCTCGGGCCATGAGGCTCACCACCGCGGCGAGGTTACCCCCGGCGCTGTCGCCGCCGACCGCCACCCGCTCCGGGTCGCCGCCCACCGCCTCGGCGTGGTCGTGGACCCAGGAGACCGCGGCGAAGGCGTCGTCCACCGCGGCCGGGAACCGGTGCTCGGGGGCGAGGCGGTAGTCGACGGACACGACGACGCAGCCCGTGGCGTTGACGAGCGGCCGCAGCAGCTCCTCGTGGCTGTCGAGGCCTCCCAGCACCCACCCGCCGCCGTGGAACCAGACCAGGACGGGGAGCCCGGTTCCGCCGGAGGGACGGTAGACCCGCACGGGCAGCTCACCGCCGGGCCCGGGGATGTGCCGGTCGTCGACCCGGTGGACCTCCACCCGGCGGGCCCGCCGGGCCGAGGCGTCGACGAGGTCGACCATGAGCGCCCGGGTCTCCTCGGGCGTGCTGTCGGGTCGCAGGGCGAGCCCGCTGCCGTTCAACGCCTCGACCATGGCTCGCGCCCGGGGATCCAGCGGCACCTCGTCACCCCTCCCTCTGCTCGACGGCGTGCCCGAGGACCCCAGCGTCGCGCAGCATCGACCCCAGCCGGCGAAAGGCCCGCCCGCGGTGCGACACGGCGTGCTTCTCGCCGGGGTCCATCTCGGCGAAGCTCCGCCCGTCGCCCTCGGACGGGACGAAGACCGGGTCGTAGCCGAAGCCGCCGTCGCCTCGTGGTCCCTCGGCGATCCGGCCCTCGACCACGCCCCGGGCGACGAGCTCCCGGCCGTCCGGCCAGCGGGCCAGGGCCACCGTCTCGAACCGGGCGGACCGGCGCGCGGGCGGCACGCCGTGGAGGTCCCGGAGCAGCCTGGCCACGTTGTCGGCGTAGGTCGCGTGGTCGCCGGCGTACCGGGCCGACCGGACGCCGGGGGCACCCCCGAGGGCGTCGACCGCGAGCCCGGTGTCGTCGGCGACGGCCGGGAGGCCCGTGGCCCGGGTCAGGGCCGCGGCCTTGATGCGCGCGTTCTCCTCGAGCGTGGCCCCGGTCTCGGCGACGTCGGGCGCGTGGTCGAGCGAGGGGGCAGCGGGCCCGGGCCCGGGGGCGACACCAGGTACGCGACCGTCGAGTCACCGACCTCCAGGCCGGTCGTCACGAGCGGACGTTCCAGGGCGGCGGCGAGGATCTCGCAGATCTCGCGCGCCTTGTCGGGGTTCGCGGTCGCGAGCACGAGGGTCGGAGGGCCGCTCACCGGCGTCGGGGCGGGGGCGGCTCGGCGAGCGTGGCCCGCTGCACCTCGAAGATCCGCGCGATCCCGTCCTCGGCCAGGTTCAGCATGTCGTCGAGCTCGGAGCGGCTGAAGGGCAGCCCCTCGGCGGTGCCCTGCACCTCGACGAAGCGGCCCTCCCCCGTCATGACCACGTTCATGTCGACGTGGGCCCGGACGTCCTCGGAGTAGTCGAGGTCCAGGCACGGCAGGGCGTCGACGACGCCGACCGACACGCCCGCGCAGAGGTCGGTGAGCGGGTGGGCGGCGAGGGTCCCACGCTGGACGAGCCGAGCGCACGCGTCGTGGAGGGCCACGTAGCCCCCGCAGATCGAGGCGGTCCGGGTGCCTCCGTCGGCCTGGAGGACGTCGCAGTCGACGGTGACCTGGACCTCGCCCATCGTCTCGAGATCGGTGACCGACCGCAGCGACCGGCCGATGAGGCGCTGGATCTCCTGGGTCCGCCCCGACGGCCGGCCCCGCGTGGCCTCGCGCTCCACCCGCTCGGCGGACGATCCGGGGAGCATCGAGTACTCGGCCGTGACCCAGCCCCGCCCCTTGCCCCGCAACCAGGGCGGGACGCGCTCCTCGACCGAGGCCGTGCAGAGGACCCTCGTCCGGCCCATCTCGACGAGGACGGAGCCCAGGGCGAGCTCGGTGAAGTCGCGCGTGAACCGCACGGCGCGCAGCTCGTGCGGCTCCCGGCCGTCCTTGCGGATACCCACGATGCTCCTCTCGACGGTCAGACCCGGGTGACCAGGTGCGGAGCGGCGAGCGTCACGGACTCGCCGAACGCCTCCGATCCTTCCTCCACCGAGGCGACCGGGTCGAGCCGGGGCCAGAGGTGGGTGAGCACGAGCCGGCGGGCCTGGGCCTCCCGGGCGGCCTCGCCGGCCTCGCGGGCGGTGAGGTGGTGCGGCCAGCCCCGCCGGCCCTCCTGGTAGGTCGCCTCGGACAGCACCAGGTCGGCCCCGGGTTCGAAGGCGCCGACCGTCCAGCCCGGCCCGGTGTCGGAGGTGTAGACGAGCCGCTTGCCGTCGCCCCGCACCTCCACGGCGTAGGTGGGCGGCGGGTGGTCGGTCCGGGAGAACGCCAGGGCGAGATCGCCGACGGTGAGGGCGTCGCCGTCGCGGACGGAGTGCCACTCGAAGGTGCCGCCCCACCCTCCGACGAGGGACCCGAGCTGGGTCTCCACGCCCTCGGCCGCGTACACCGGCATCCCTCCGCGCTCGAAGCCGTAGCGGAGCAGGACGTGCAGGCCGTAGAGGTCGACGCAGTGGTCGGGGTGCTCGTGGGTGACCACGACCGCGGTGAGGTCCTCGACCGCGACGTGCTGCTGGAGCTGGGCGAACGTCCCGTTCCCGCAGTCGAGCCAGACGACGGTGGACCCGGCCCGTACGAGGTACCCGCTGCACGCGCCTCCCGCCGGCGAGCCGTACGAGCCCGAGCACCCCAGCACGATCAGGTCCATCGGGTCCCGCCCGTCGTCACCACCGCCACTCCTGCACCGCCTGCACCTCGGGTCCCATGAACCGGGTGCCCAACTCACGGAACCGCTCCACGTCGCCGCTCGTGAGGAACGTGTGGCGGGGCGGATCGCCACCCCTCGCGCGCTCCCGGCGCCGTTCCGCCCTCAGCATCGCACGCACCTCGAAGGCGGTCTCGTCGGCGCTCGACACGAGCACGACCTCGCGACCCATGACGTCGCCGATGGTACGGGCGAGGAGGGGGTAGTGGGTGCAGCCGAGGACCAGCGTGTCGACGGCGGCGCGCCTGACCGGGGCCAGGAGGCGCTCGGCGAGCACGTGGACCTGGTCGGAGTCGACGTCGCCGGCCTCGACCAGCTCCACGAAGCCGGGGCAGGCCGCGAGCGTCAGCTCGACGTGGGGGGCGAGCTCGGCCGCGACCCGCTGGTACGCCCCCGAGCCGACGGTCCCCACGGTCCCGATCACCCCGACCCGGCCGGTACGGGTGGCGAGCACGGCGGCCCGCAGCCCCGGTTCCACGACCCCGACCACCGGGATGTCGTGGCGAGCCCTGAGGGTGGGGAGCGCCACGGCGGTCGCGCTGTTGCAGGCGACCACGATCATCTTCGCCCCGAGGTCGACGAGCAGGTCGGAGATCTCCAGGGCGTACTCGAGGACCTCGTGACCCGGCTTGGGCCCGTACGGGAACCGACCGGTGTCCCCGAAGTAGACGACGTCCTCGCCGGGCAGGAGGTCCACGAGGGCCCGGAGCACCGTGAGCCCGCCGAGGCCCGAGTCGAAGACGCCGATCGGCCGGTCGTTCACGGCCCCTCCGGGGTCCGGGCCCGTTCGCGGGCGCCCGCGGCCCGACGGAGGCGGTCGGCGACGGCCGAGCCGATGCCGGCCTCCCCCGGGGCGACGGCCAGGACCACGTCGAGGGCGCGGGCGTCGGCCTCCCGCAGGTGCGAGTAGAGATCGTGGGCGTAGCGCTCGACGTCGTCGGGCGGGCCCAGCACGACGACGCCGGCGGGCAGCTCGTTCGGTGGCCCGAGGGCGAGGACGCCGACCGATCGTCCCGCCACGGCGTGGGCCGCCGCGCGGTCCGGCAGCGCCGCCGCCGTGACCAGCTCCACCGTGGCCCGGGGCGCGTAGTGCGACGGGAGCGTGCCGGGCGCCCGCCCCGCCCCGGATCGGTCCGCGGGCACCGGGCGCCCGAGGATGTCGGCCAGCCGCTCGGCCGGCACGCCACCGGGCCGGAGGACCACGGGGTCGGGACCGGAGCAGTCGACGATCGTGGACTCGACCCCCACCCGGCAGGGTCCGCCGTCGAGCACGACGTCGACGTCGTCGCCGAGGTCCTCGCGGACGTCGGCCGCGGTCGTGGGGCTGACCCGCCCGAAGCGGTTGGCCGACGGCGCCGCCACCCCGCCGCCGAAGGCGGTGAGCAGCGCGAGGGCCACGGGCTGGTCGGGGACGCGCAGGCCGACGGTGTCGAGCCCCCGCTGACCTCGTCGATCACGTGGGGGGCGCGACGGACCACGAGCGTGAGCGGCCCCGGCCAGCAGGCCCGGGCGAGGGTCCGGGCGTCGTCGCCGACCTCCCGGCCCCACCGGTCGAGCTGGCCCGGGTCGCCGAGGTGGACGATCACCGGGTGCTCGGGCGGGCGACCCTTCACGGCGTACAGGCGGCGGACCGCCCGGCGGCTCCCGGCGTCCGCGCCCAGGCCGTAGACGGTCTCGGTGGGGAAGGCGACGAGCCCGCCGCGACGCAGCACCTCGGCCGCTCGGGTGATCGCATCGGGTTCCGGCAAGGAGCTCATTGTCCCCGATGGCCCGGGTGATCCACCGGATCGCGCCGCCGCCCGGAGCCGCTACCAGTAGTTGATGCGGGTGGCCCGCTCCTCGACGACGTCGAGGTCGTCGGTCCACGCCCCCGACGACAGGTACTTCCAGCCCCCGTCGGGGAGGAGGGTGACGATGGTCCCCGAGTCCATGGTCTCGGCCATCCGGGCGACGCCGGCCATCGCCGCGCCCGACGAGATGCCGGCGAAGACGCCGCAGCGATCGAGCAGGCGACGGGTCCACTCGATCGACTCGCGCGGCCGGACGATGAACTTCCGGTCGAGGACGTCGGGATCGAAGATCGGCGGTACGAAGCCGTCGCCGAGCGAGCGCAGCCCCTGCACGAGCTCCCCCGCGGGGGGCTCGACCGCCACGACCTGCACCGACGGCTTGCGCTCCTTGAGGTAGCGCCCCACCCCCATGAGGGTCCCGCTCGTGCCCAGGCCGGCGACGAACACGTCGACCTCGGGACAGTCGCGCCAGATCTCGGGCCCGGTGCCCTCGTAGTGGGCCAGGGGGTTCGCGGCGTTCCCGTACTGGAAGAGCATGACCGCGTCGGGGTCCGCTGCGGCCAGCTCGTCGGCCATCCGGATGGCCCCGTTGCTCCCCTCGTCACCCGGCGACGACACGACCTCGGCGCCGAAGATCTCGAGGAGCTGCCGGCGCTCGATCGAGACGTTCTCGGGCATCACGACGCGCAGGCGGTAGCCGCGCAGGCGGGCGACGAGCGCCAGGCCGATGCCCGTGTTGCCGGAGGTCGGCTCGAGGATCGTCGCCCCCGGGCCCAGCCGGCCGTCCTGCTCGGCCATCTCGACCATCTTGAGCGCGACCCGGTCCTTGACCGACCCCGCCGGGTTCTGGCCCTCGAGCTTGGCGAAGACGCGCACGGCCGGGTTCGGGGACAGGGCGTGCACCGCCACGAGCGGGGTGTCGCCGATCAGGCCGAGGATGGTGTCGTGCCGCATGGTCCCGCCCGCGGACCCGACGGCCGCGTCCACGCCCGGGCGCGGCATCGCCGTCACCCGCCGGCGACGGCGGGCAGGATCGAGACGACGTCGCCGTCGCCGAGCTTGGTGTCGAGCCGGTCGAGGTACCGGACGTCCTCGTCGTTGAGGTAGACGTTGACGAACCGCGGGAGCGACCCGGTGTCGTCCACGAGCTGGCCGGCGAGGCCCGGGAACCGGCCGGCGAGCTCGGCGAAGACCTCACCGATCGTGGCGCCCTCGGCGCGCACCGAGGCAGCGCCGTCCGCGTGCTGGCGCAGGAGCGTGGGGAGGCGGATCTCGACGGGCACGACACGACCCCTTCTCGGCTCGGGGGAACCTGCGCAGTGTACAAGTCCGACCTGGAGGGTCGGAATTCCCTCGGACTCCTCCCTCGACCCGTTGGCTGCTCAGCGCTCCTCGAGGACGACCGGCACCTCGGCGATGCCGCCGTCGCGGATCCGGTAGGCCCGCAGCACGGGATCCGCCGCCCTCAGCGACACCAGCACGTACAGCCACGACGGCTCCATGGCCTGGCGGACGTCGGTCTCCGAGGGGTACGCGTCGGTGTGGGTGTGGGAGTGGAACACGCCCACGAGCTCGAACCCTCGCCCCTCGGCGTCGCGCATCGCCTTGATGAGGTCGCGCGAGTCCACCGTGTAGGTCCGGGCCGAGGCGTCGGCGTTGACCGCCGGGTACACGGCGACGACCTCCCCGGTGGGCTGCCCGTCGGTCGCGACGGGGCCGGCGAGGAGCCCGCAGGCCTCGTCGGGGAGGCCGTCGAGGCAGTGGGCGACGATCTGCTCGTACTGCCCGACCGACAGCCGCAGGGTCGGGGTGGCGAACGTCATGCGCCCGCGTGGACGGCGCGCCACACCTTCTCGGGGGTGAGGGGCATGTCGAGGTGGCGCACCCCGAAGGGGGCGAGCGCGTCGACCACGGCGTTGTGGACGGCGGGCGTGGCGCCGATCGTCCCGGACTCGCCGATGCCCTTCGCCCCGAGCGGGTTCAACGGTGTGGGCGTCACCGTGTTGGCCACCTCGAAGCTCGGCAGCTCGGCGGCGCTGGGCATCGTGTAGTCGATGAGCGTCGCGGTGAGCGGGTTGCCGTCCTCGTCGTAGACGACCTGCTCGAAGAGCGCCTGGGCCGCCCCCTGGGCCACGCCTCCGTGCTGCTGGCCGGCCACGAGCATGGGGTTCACGATGCGCCCGGCGTCGTCGACCGCCACGTGGCGCAGGAGCTCGACGGCCCCGGTCTCGGTGTCGACCTCGACCACGGCGACGTGGGCCCCGAAGGGGTAGGTGGCCTCACCCTGGTTGAAGTCGAGCTCGACCGCGAGACCGGGCTCCATGTCCTCGGGCCGGCGGGTGTCGTCGGCGGCCGCGGCGGCGAGCTCCGACCAGGAGAGGGCGCCGGCCGGCACCCCGGCTACGCCGAGCGCGCCGTGGTCGTGGAGCACGATGTCGTCGACGTCGGCCTCGAGGAGGTGGGCCGCGAGCTGCCGGGCCTTGTCGAGCACCCCCTCGCCGGCCCGGTAGAGGGCGCTGCCGCCGATCTGGAGGGACCGGGACCCGCCGGTGCCCCGCCCCCGGGGGACCACGTCGGTGTCGGCCTGCACGACCCTCACGTCCTCGACCCCCACGCCGAGCAGCTCCGACACCACCATGGCGAACGCGGTCTCGTGGCCCTGCCCGTGGGCCGAGGTGCCGACCGTGGCCGTGACGGTGCCGTCGGGTTCGACCTCGACCTTGCCGTACTCCTCGAACAGACCTCCGGCGGTGATCTCGACGTAGACCGAGATGCCGATGCCGAGCTGCTTCACGTCACCGCGCTCGCGGCGGGCGGCCTGCTCGCGCCGCAGCTCCTCGTAGCCGCTGCGCGCCAGGGCCTCGTCGAGCGCCCCGGCGTAGTCGCCGACGTCGTAGTTGGCGCCGGTGACGGTGGTGAGGGGGAAGTCCTCGGCCGGCAGCAGGTTCCGCCGGCGGAGCTCGGCCGGGTCCATCCCCAGCTCGGCGGCGGCGATGTCGACGATCCGCTCGAGCATGGCGGTGGCCTCGGGCCGGCCCGCGCCGCGGTAGGCCCCGATCGGCGTGGTGTTGGTCGCCACGCTCCAGGCGTTGAGCTCGACCTTGGGGATCCGGTACACCCCCTGGCCCATCTGGCGGGTCATGAAGGGCAGGAAGGCCCCGATGCCCGGGTAGGCACCGGCCTCGGCCACGATCCGCCCCCTCAGACCCACGATGGTGCCGTCGCGGCGCAGGCCGAGCTCGACGTCCTGGATCTGCCCGCGACCGTGGCCCATGGCCAGGAGGTTCTCCGAACGGGTCTCGACCCACTTCACGGGGCGTCCGAGCCGCCGGGCCGCCTCGGCGGCGACGACGTACTCGGGGTAGCAGACCATCTTGGCCCCGAACCCCCACCGACCGCGGGGGCGATCACCCGGACCTGGCGAGGCTCGAGCCCCAGCGCGCCGGCCAGCGGGTCCCGCACGGCGAAGGCGTTCTGGGTGGTGACCCACACGGTGAGCCCGCCGTCGGGCCGGGGCTCGACGACGATCCCGTTGGCCTCCATGGGCACCGGGGCCAGGCGCTGGTTGGCGATGCGGGCCGACACGACCACGTCGGCGCCCTCGAGGACCGAGGGATCCTGGCCGAAGTCGAAGGCCACGGCCACGTTGCTGCCGTGCTCGGGGAACAGGACCGGGGCGTCGTCGGCCAGAGCGGCCTCGGGGTCGACGAGGGCCGGCAGCGGGTCGTAGTCGACCACCACCAGCTCGGCGGCGTCGACGGCCTGGGCGCGCGTCTCGGCCACGACGGCAGCCACGCAGTCGCCCACGAAGCGGACCACTCCCTCGGCCAGGGGAGGGCGGGACATCGCGGGCGGGATCATCACGAACGCCTGGAGCGGGGCCAACCCCAGGTCCGCGGCCGCGTGGGCGGCCAGGACGCCGGGCATGGCCGCGGCCTCGGACGTGTCCACCGACTCGAGACGGGCGTGGGCGATCGTCGAGCGGACGAAGACCAGGTGGGCGACGCCCTCGACGGGGACGTCGTCGAGGTAGCGGGTCTCGCCCCGGAGGATCCCGGGGTCCTCGACCCGCCGGACCGCGTTGCCGAGGATCGATCCCGAACCGACCATGTCGCTCCTCCCCTGGGACGGTCGTGGGACGGTCGCCGGTGCCGCAATCTAGTGCTCGCGGCCCACGTTCCGGCCCGGCACCGCTGCGCCGCACGTCGACAGGCCGAGGGACGGAGCCTGCTCATGGCTCCTCCCGTCGTGGTGGACCCCACGCCGTGGTGGTGGACCCCACGCCGCTGCCCTCGTGGGCACCAGGATGCAGTGGACCCCTGGGGCACCGCCGGAGGCTCGACCCGGCCCGTAGCGCCGCCCCTCCCCCTCCCCGGGTACCTTCGGGCCATGTCCCGCCGTGGTGACCAGGTCGTCATCAGGAACCGCCGGGCCCGCCACGACTACGAGGTGCTCGACACCTTCGAGTGCGGGATCGTCCTGCGCGGCGCCGAGGTCAAGTCCCTGCGCGACAGCCGGGCCAACCTCCAGGACTCCTACGCCCGGGTGGAGGGCGGCGAGGTGTGGCTCCACGGGATGCACGTCTCGCCCTACGCCTTCTCCCGGGGCGAGCTCGACCCGGTCCGGCGCCGCAAGCTGCTCCTCCACCGCCGCGAGATCGAGGAGCTGGCCCGGCGGACCCAGGAGAAGGGACTGACCCTCGTGCCCCTCCAGGTCTACTTCACGGACGGCCGGGCGAAGGTGGAGCTGGCCCTGGCCCGGGGCCGGCGGAGGTACGACAAGCGCCAGGCCATCGCCGAGCGCGACGCCCGGCGCGAGGCGGAGCGGGCCCTCAAGGGCGCGACCCGGGACCGAGCGGCCCGGGACTGACGGGCCCCGCCGCCCACCCTCGACTCCACGGTCTCCGCTGCGCTCCGGGGCTGGAGCGGGGCCCGGATCGTCCGATAGAGGGGGACCGGGGCGGGCCCGGACCAGAGCGGACGAGACCGGACCAGAGCGGGACCAGGTGACCCTCGACGATTCGCCGGCGCCACGCGCCTGGAGAGCCAGAGCCCTCGGCCGTCTCCGCCGGCTGGGCCGCGCCCCGGACACGGTCGACGGCGAGATCGTCGAGGAGCCCCCGGGCCCTCCGGCCGCGGCTCCCTGGGAACCCCCGCCCCGGCTCGACCCTCCGCGGCCGCCCTCTTCTCCGGTGCCATCCCCGCCGGGCCGCTCACCCGGGACCGGGGTCGGCGTGGTGGTGACCGCACCGGTCCCGATCCGGTCCGCCGGCGAGCGGGTCGATCCGGCCGCCGCGCGCCGGCGGGCCGCGTTCCGGTCGGTGCTCACCGAGACGTACCCGAGCGTGGCCGCCCACGTCATCGGGATGGCCGAGGCGGGCCCCGACCACGACCTCGACGACTGGCTCCTCGTGGCCCGCCTCCTCTACGACGACCTCGTCCACCGCTCGCGGGGTCTGTCGGCCGCCGCGCGCGAGCAGGCGCTCCGGGCGACGGTGCTGCGGGCGCTCGAGGCCCAGGCCCGGTCGTCGGCCCGGTTGGCCGGGTGGGCCGACCACCAGCTCGACGACGAGTCGACGCTCGAGGGTGACCCGCCCGGAACCCTGGTGTGGGAGCACTACCTGTGCCAGGAGGCGAAGCTGGTGCGCCAGAGCCTCCACGGCGAGGCCCTGGGCGACTGGTTGAGCGCCCTCGGCGAGCTGTGGGAGGCCGCCGATGCCTACCACCGGCTGCATGCCCGCACCGTGCCGCCCGCCCCGCGGACCCCACCGGTGGCCGAGGGTGCCGCCGGGACGTCCGGTACCGTCCCGGGCCCCGGGGAAGCCGACGAAGCCACGGTCCCGATGGTCGGGGACCCGGAGGGCACAGCCGACGCGGAGATCGTGGACGGCGAGCCGGACGGACCCGCCGACGGCGGGGGCACCGGGCGCGACGACGAGTGCGACGAGTGCGAGGAGCTCGAGCTGGCCGAGGTCGTCGAGGACGAGGCCCCGGCCGGCCGAGCGGAACCGCCGCGAGGCCAGGTCGCCGTGGGTGCCGGGCCTCGCGGCGGAGGGGCCGCCCTCGACCGTCCGGCGCCCAGTGCCGCTGACGCCAGGGAGCGGCTCGATCCGGTGATGACCGCCGTGGCCCGCCTCTCGACGCCCGGTCCGCCGGGCGCGCCCGGCCTGGGCTCCCGACCACCCGACACGGACCGCGGCCCGGAGCCGGCCCCCGATGCCGACGGGGACGGCGGGCCCGGCCCGGCGACCGTCCTCGACGAGCGGACCCGGGCCGAGCTGCGGCTCAAGGCGGCCCTGGCCCGGGTGGAGGAGCTGTCCTTGTGGTGAGCCCGGTATCCTGGTGAGGCCGTGCTCCGGCGCACCGGCGCGGCGCATTGACAAGGGGGTGCGTGGCTTCGATTCTGTGGATCGAGGCGGGGGAAGCGAGCCGACGTCCCCGGATCGTCGTCAAAGAGCCGGGAACACCGATACATGCCGAGGACAACCTCGCACTCGCTGCCTGACCTAGTCAGTTAGCGCGTCTGTTCCGGCCCGGCCGCTCGGCCGGATCGCAGGCGTCATGCAGAGCGGCTCACCGTCGGGGCGTGCCCGGGCCCCCGGCGGGACACCTGACCGGGCTGGGGTCGCCATCGGGTGCCGATGACCGGTGACGACCCGAGATCTCCCCATCGGCTGCGCTCGGAGAAGCCCCGCCGAGGACGCGGAAGACGCGGGTTCGACTCCCGCCACCTCCACCGACCAGCCAACCCGATCCGAGGGCCGTGACCGTCCTGATGTCACAGGGCGCAGCGGCTCTCGTCGCGTCCCGAACCCTCGCGGAGCGCCCGGCCCGTGCTGGACGCCGATGGCCGGCCGCGAGTAGGTGGTAGGTCGGCGCACGACGCCGTCCGGGCGGAGGGAGGCACCATGACGCTGCTGTGGTTCGTGGTCTGGCTGATCGCCAACATCGTCGGCGAGCCCGAGCCCCTGAGGTTCGATCCGGTGAACTGGTGGGCCGGGTTCCTCCTCCTCGCGGTCGCGCTCGACCTCGGCCGCCAGCACGCCCCTCGCAGCACGTAGCCCGTCGCACGCAGTACGCCTCGCCGCGCCCCGCCGCGGGTCGCCGCGCGTCCGCGCTCGCCGGCGATGGACGGCCTTCGACGCCGTCTCGTACGGTGCCCCGGGTGCGTCCACCCCCGATGAGCGGCGGCCGGGAGAAGGGTTCAGGGTGGGTCGGGGCCGGTGCGGGTCGCACGGGGGCGCGGGCGCCCGGGGCGGGCCCGGTCACGGGACGTCTTCTCGCGGTGGTGGTCCCGGCACAGGGCCTGGATGTTCTGGTAGCTGGTGGGGCCACCGACCGCGTGGGGATCGCGGTGGTCCCACTCGAGGCCGGCCCGGCGGTCGCAGCCCGGCACCGAGCAGACCGCGTCGCCGTCGCTGAGCACCGCGCGGACCTCGAGCGCCGTGCGCAGCTCGGCGGGGATGCGCCGCCCGAAGTGGCGGACCCTCGTGACCTCGGTGCCGTCGACGAGCACGCCCTTGAGGAACGCGCCGTCCGCGAGCTCCCGGGCCCGCTCCAGGGGGATCGGCCCGACCCCCTGGACCGTGCAGGTCTCGCCGGGCTCCACGGAGCCGCGCCGCAGGGCCTCGTAGGAGACGTGGACCACAATGTCGACCCGGGGAGCCCGCCGGAGCCCGGCCCGGAGCCCGTCGACGGCTCCGCCCGCGCCGCGCTTGGCGTTCGACCTGCCCGTCTCGGCGGGTTCGCCGTGGTGGACGGGTTCGCCGGCTTCGCCCGGGACACCGCCGCCGGTGACGGCGGTCCCGGGCATCTCGCCGGCTCCTCGGGCCCTCGCGGGCCGCCGCGTCCGATCGTCGGTCGTCGTCGCCTCAGCCCGGTCCGACCCGCCTCCGGAACTTCTCGGCGACCGCCGCGCCAACGGCCCCGGTGACCAGGGTGACCAGCGCGTCGGCGAGGTAGCGGTCGTGGGCCTCCCGGCGCCCCTCCCGGTAGGCGGTCCGGTACTCGGCGTCGCCCTGGTGCTCGAGACGGCTCACGACCGCCGCCCCCAGGTCCGGGGGCAGGCGGAACCGGCCCCAGACCATCCCCTCGTCGTCACGGCCGTGGACCAGACCGCGCGCCGCGTGCTGGCGGCGGTACCGGCCCAACCGGTCCTCCTCGGCCTCCAAGCGCACGTCCCTCGCCCGCTCCCGCAGCGCCCGCAGGCTCCCGGTCCCCGCCACGGCCAGCAGGTCCCCCTCGGCGCCGGGCACCAAAGCGACGGCACCGGTGATGACATGGGCCTGCTCCACCGACACCTCCCCGGCCACCAGCGCCGCTTCGGTCCGCGGGCAGGACCCGAGCCGCTTCGCGGTCTCCACGACCTCCCCGGCCCGCACCAGCGACGTCGCGCCCCTCGCGGCCAGCAGCCGCGCGGTGGAGCCGTGCCCCGCCCGCCGATACGCCCCCAGCTCCTCCACCCGCCGGGCCGCCAGCACCTCCAGCGCCGCGGCCGCTCGCCGCAACCGCGACGCACCGCCCAGCACCGCCAGCACCTCGTCGCCCTCGAGCCTCTCGGAGTCGAGCGCCGCCAGCAGCTCCTCGGCCCGGCGGGCCAGCTCCGCGACCTGCCCCCGAGACCACCCCGGCGCGTCACCGTCCGGCGCCATCGGCCGTCACCGGGTGGTGGATCGAAGCGCAGCGGCTCGCGACATCCCGGCCTTCCTCGTGGGCAACCCCACCGCCCGGAGACGGCGAGGGCCTCCGCAGGGAAGAGGCCGTTCGACGCCCGGCCACGAAGCGCTCCCCACACCCTACACGAACACACGTTCGGGTATCAAGCACGTTCGTGCCGCCTCACCGGGGAAGGGGGCTACCATGCTCCTCGTGCACACCGCCGTGACGCGTCGATTTACCGACCCCCGGCCCGCCTGGGCTGCGAGGGGTGCTCGACGCCTGCACGGCTGACTCCTCGTCCGAGCCACGGGGCCGGGGGCCTTCCCCCTCACCCCGTTCGCTCGACCGAGAGGAGTCGATCGTGCCCACCCACCTCACCCCCGACCAGCTCGCGCGCGACCTCGCCCTGCGTGACCTCACCGATCCCGGCGAGGGACCGCACGCCCTCCAGATGCTCGTCGACCGGGCCGTCGATGCCCTCACCGGCGCGTGGGGATGCGAGCGGCGGCGCTGCCCCGGCCCGCGGGTCATCCCGATCGCCGACAACTACGACCACCTGAGGTTCACCGCCGAGGCCGCCAGCCGTGACCAGCGGTACACGCGCTACGTGGACGAGCACCGCATGCTCCGCAGCCACGCCAGCGCGATGATCCCGCCCGCCCTGCGCGCCCTCGCCGCCGACCCCGTCGACGACGTCCTGCTCGTCTGCCCCGGCGTCGTGTACCGCCGCGACGCGATCGACCGGCTCCACACGGGCACGCCGCACCAGCTCGACCTCTGGCGGATCGCCCGGCACCCGCTCGGGAACGACGACATGGACGAGATGACGTCGCTCCTCCTCGGAGCCCTGTCGCCGGGCCGGCCCTGGCGGACCGAGCCCCGGGTCCACCCCTACACGCTCGACGGGCGACAGGTGGACGTGGAGTCCGACGGCCGGTGGGTCGAGGTGTGGGAGTGCGGCCTCGCCCACCCCGAGGTCCTCGCGCGCGCCGGGCTCGACGGTTGGCACGGCCTGGCGCTCGGCATGGGCCTCGACCGGTTCCTGATGCTCCGCAAGGCGATCCCCGACATCCGGCTCCTCCGCTCGTCCGACCCCCGGGTGGCCTCCCAGATGACCGACCTGGAGCCCTACCGGCCCGTGTCCTCGATGCCGCCGATCGTCCGCGACCTGTCGGTGGCCGTCGAGCGCGACGACGACGTGGAGGACCTCGGCGACCGCGTCCGCGACGCGCTGGGCGACGACGCCGAGGCGGTCGAGGAGGTCGACGTGCTCTCGGAGACCGCGTACGAGCAGCTCCCGGAGTCGGCGATCGCCCGGATGGGGATGTCGACCGGTCACAAGAACGTCCTCGTCCGCGTCGTGCTCCGGCCTCTCGACCGCACCCTCACCGACACCGACGCCAACGCGCTGCGCGACCGGATCTACGCGGCCCTCCACCGCGGCTCGCACCACGAGTGGTCGTCGGGAGTACGGGCGTAGGCCTCCCGGGAACGGCGAGCGGGGAGCCGAGCGGCCGAGCACGGTCACGAGCAGGACGAGGCACCGGAACGCGGGGCCGACGATCCGCCTCGCACCGGTCGCGCGACGCTGGAGCCCGGGAACGGCCCGACGAAGCCGACGAGGGGTGGACCACAGGAGGGGCGCGAGCCATGGAGCACGTCGAGATCGACGGCCTGCGCGTCGCGTTCCGGCGCCGGGGGCAGGGACCGCCGCTGCTCCTGCTGCACGGGGGCGTCACGGACGGCCGCACGTGGCGCATCCAGCTCGACGACCTCTCCGACGACTTCACGGTCGTGGCCTGGGACGCGCCGGGCTGCGGTGGCTCCTCCGACCCGCCCGAGACGTTCCGGCTCCCCGACTACGCCGACTGCCTGGCCCGGTTCGTCGACGCGCTGGGCATGGGGCGGCCGCACGTGCTCGGTCACTCGTGGGGGTCGGGGCTCGCGCTCGAGCTGTTCCGGCGGCACGCGACGGTCCCGTCGACGCTGCTGCTCGCGGGCGCCTACGCGGGCTGGGCCGGCTCGCTCCCGGCCGAGGAGGTCGAAGCGCGCCTGGGCCTGACCCTGCAGGTCGCGGACCGGCTGCCGGACGGGTTCGACCCCGGGTCCGTGCCGGGCCTCTTCTCCGCCGCCCTGCCCGAGGAGCGGGCCGCCGAGATGGCCGCCGTCATGGCGGAGATCCGCCCCACCGGGACCCGGGTGATGGCTCACTCGTTCGCCGAGGCGGACCTGCGCGACGTCCTCGGCCGGATCGACGTACCGACGCTGCTGCTCTACGGCGACGCCGACGAGCGCTCCCCGCTCGACGTCGCCCGGGCCCTCCACGACGCCATCCCGACGTCGAGCCTCGTCGTCCTGCCGGGGCTCGGTCACATGGCCCACCTGGAGGCGCCGGAGGCCTTCGACGCCGAGGTCCGTCGCTTCCTCGCCGGGCTCCCGTCGTGACGGGGCCCGGGCCCGTCGCGCGGATCAGCCCGAGGAGCCGGTGATCTCCCCGCGCCAGGCGGCGTACCGCTCGGGGAACTCCGGGCCGAGCAGGGCGATCGCCTGGGAGCGCGCCTCCTCGATCAGGACCGCCTCCTCGATGTCGAGGTCGAGGGCCCGGTAGAGGGCCTGCTTGGTGACCCGCATCGCTCGCTTCGGACCGGTGGCGACCCGCCGGGCGTAGTCCATCGCGTCCGCGAGCGGGTCCTCCACGATCCGGGCCGCCAGCCCCAGCTCGAGTGCCTCGGCGGCCTCGACGAACCGGCCGGTCAGCATGATGTCGAGCGCCGCGTGCATCGGCACCAGGCGGGGCAGCAACCACGACAGCCCGTAGTCGGGCACGAGCCCCATGCGCACGAACGGCGACATGAACCGGGCGGTCGGCGCCAGGATCCGCAGGTCGCAGGCGAGCGCCATCCCGAAACCGGCCCCCACCGCCACCCCGTTCACCGCGGCGATCGTGAGCTGGGGAAGGCGGTGGAGCGCCACGACCGGCTCGAGCGTCGACCGGGTGAAGTCCTCGGCGTCGGCGACCTCGGGCCGGCGGAACCCGCTGCAGTGCTCGAGGTCGGCCCCGGCGCAGAACGCGCTCCCCTCACCCGTGACCACGACGACGGCCGTGTCGGGGTCGTCGCGCAGCTCGGCCCAGGCACCGCCGAGCTCGTCGACCAGCAACCGGTCGTCGAGGGCGTTGCGGCGCTCGGGGCGTCGCAGGGTCACGAGCGCCACCCCCGCGTCGCGCTCGATGGTCAGGCGGGCCGGTTGCCCCTCGGTCATCTCGTCGCTCCTCTCGAGCCCTCTACAGCACCCACCGGTTGAAGATCCCGCCGTCGACCACGACCACCTGGCCGGTGATCCCCGTGCCGCGCGGACCGGCCAGGAAGACCGCGGCGTTCGCCAGCTCCTCGAGGTCCAGCGCCCGGCCCCTCGGCGTCGCCGCCGCGGTGGCCGCCATGAGCGCTCCCGTGTCGCCGACGACGGCGGCGGCCGCCTTCGACAGGAACGGGCCGGCCGAGATCGCGTTGACCCGGATCCCGCGGGGAGCGAGCTCCGACGCCAGGTAGCGGACGATCGTGTCGCCCACGGCCTTGGCGGCCCCGACGGACCCGTACCCGGGGATCACCCGTTGCGAGCCGATGCTCGTCAGGTAGAGCACGGCCGAGCCCGGCTCCAGGAGCCGGTCGAACGCCTCCACGAGGGCGAGGAGCGAGAGCCCGCCCGACGCCACGCTCTCGGACACCGCCCGGTGACCGACCTCGAGCATCGGCCCCAGTCGCGGCGCGACCGCCGCGTGGACGAGGACGCTGACGGCGCCGGCGGTCTCCTCGACCTGCGACACGAGACCCGCCAGGGAGTCCGGCTCGACCAGGTCGCATCGGGCGGAGCGCAGGCCGGGGATCTCCTCGCCGAGCCGCTCGAGAGGGCTCGGGTCGCTCCGGTACGTGATCCACGGGACGAGCTCGGGGCGATCCGCGGCGAGACCGCGCAGGATCGCTCCCCCGACAGCCCCCGCCGACCCGACCACGACGGCGGCACCGCCGGCGCCGCTTCGACCTGTACCACCCATCGAGCTCCCCCGGTCGGAGATCATGGATCTACCGTTGAACGTCAAGCTAGACGTCCCTCGGAGGTCCGTCAACGAGGGGCTCACCTGCTCGCCACCCGCCCGCCGGGTCGCCGCTACCGTTCGAGGGTGGTCCGCGACGCCTACCTCGCCGCCGCGACCGCGGCCGTCGCCCTCGTCGGCGACGAGGCCGTGGCCCGGCGATGGGACGAGCCCTCGGTGCTCGACGGCATGAGCGTCGGCCTGCTGGCCGGGCACCTGGCCCGCTCGGTCCTCCAGGTCGAGTGGTACCTCGACGCGCCCCTCCCCGACGGCGAGCCGATCACGGCCGAGGCCTACTACGCGCGACTCGAGGGGACCCGTGACCCCGGGTCGCCCCTCGACGCCGGCGTCCGGTCCCGCAGCGAGGAGGCCGCGTCCGCGGGCCCAGTCGCGCTGCACGACCGTGCGGCCGCGGCCCGGGACCGCCTCGCCGACCGGCTCCGTCGGGAGCCGCCCGATCGGCGCCTCGAGGCGTTCGGGCGGGTCCTGCTCCTCGACGAGTACCTGCGCACCCGCTGCGTGGAGCTCGCGGTCCACCTCGACGACCTCGCGCTGAGCGCCTGCCTCGCACCGGCCCCTCCACCGGCCGCGGTCGCGGTGGCCGTCGACGTCCTCGTCGGCGCCGCCCGGGAGCGGTCCGGTGACCTCGCCGTGCTCCGGTCCCTCGCCCGGCGCGAGCGCGACCCCCGCGACGCCGTCCGGGTGCTCTGACCGGGCGGGCGGAGCCCGCCGTTCAGAGGTTCGCCTTCACGACCTCGGCGTAGTAGGCGGCACCGGCCGCGGTGAGGTGGTGGCCGTCGCCGGCGAAGTAGTCGTCGTGCGAGCCGGCCAGCCCCCGCCAGTCGACGAGCACCGAGCCCGGCCAGCGGGCCACCCCCTCGGCCAGCCGCTGGTTCACGAGGCCCTCCCACGGGCGGGGCACCCGGGCGGTCAGGAACACGGCCTTCCGGTCGCCGATCACCCGCATCATCTCGTCGAACTGCTCGGCGCTGAACGCCCCGTTCGTACCCAGGTGGACGACGACCACGGGGCCCAGGAGGTCCTGGAGGGCGTACCAGCGCAGCACCTCGATGGCGTGGGAGAACTGGCGGCTCACCACCGCGTCGACCCGGATGCCCGGGACGGCGGCCTCGAGCGACCGTTGGGCGCCCAGCATCACGGAGTCACCGATGGCCAGGGGCGGCAGGAGCGGCGGCTCCGGCACGGCCGGCGCGCCGGCGTTGGCCGCCGTGGCGTCGGGCGGGACGCCCGACGGGGGCGGGGTCGTCTCGGGCGCGGGAGTCGAGGGCTGGGTCGTCGCCGAGGCCGCAGCGGCCGTCGACGCGGTCGTCGCGCTCGTCTCCGGCGTCGACCCGGTGCCGGGCGTCGCTCCCCCGGCCGGCGCGGTGGTCACCGGCGCCGAGGGGTCGCCGTCGGCCAGCGCGAGGAGCGTCGGGTCCATCGAGGCCGCCGCCGTCGCCGGTCGCGGTCTCGACGCCATCAGCCCGACGCCGAGCAGCGCCACCACGGCCGCGACCGCCGTCACCGTGGCCAGCCCCTGGCGGGCGAGCGCGAACCGGCGTCGCCCTCCCGCCTGGCGCAGGGCCGCCCAGTACCGGCCGAGGGCGCCCTCGCGCGCCGGGCGCTCGACCCACCGGTACGACGCCTCGGCCAGGGCCGCGGTGAGAGCGAGCCGGGCCACGAGGAGCGGCGTGCCGTGGAGGGGCACGTCGAGGCCCGGCCGGGTGATGGCGTACACCGGCCAGTGCCACAGGTACAGGCTGTAGGAGCGCAGGCCGACCGCCCGCAGCGGGCGCCAGCCCAGCACCTTCCCCATCAGGGCCGCCGGGTGGACCGCGGCCGCGACGACCAGCAGGGTCGCCGCCGAGACGAGCACGAACCCGCCCCGGTACACGAAGGGGTCGAACTCGTTGACCCGCGTGAACGACCACGCCAGGACGGCCAGTCCCGCCAGCCCGGCCGCGTCGAGCACCGCGCCGGCCCCGCGCCCCGGCCGGCCCCGGAGGCGGGAGGGCGCCCACACCATGGCGAGGGCCGCGCCCATGAGGAGCCCTGACGCCCGGGTGTCGGTGCCGTAGTACACCCTCGACGGGTCGGCGTAGGGCTCGAAGAGGACCGCCATGAGGAGCGCCGAAGCGGCCGCTCCGACGAGCGCGCCCCGGAGCACGGGCTTCCGGCCGAACCGGTGGAGGGCGGCCACGAGCACCGGCGGCCACAGCAGGTAGAACTGCTCCTCCACCGCCAGCGACCACAGGTGGCGCAGCAGCGGCGGCCGGCCGGCGTCGACGAAGTAGGACTCGTTGCGGACGATCTGCCACCAGTTGCTGACGTACGTGAGCGCGGCGGCGACGTCGCCCCGGAGCCGGTCGAGCGCGTCGGGCAGGAGCACGAGCGCGTAGGCGACGGTGACCCCGAGCAGCACGAACAGCGCCGGCAGCAGCCGCCTCGCCCTCCGGACCCAGAACTGGCGGAGGCTGACCCGCCCGGTGGACCGCCGCTCGGCGAGGAGCAGCGAGGTGATCAGGTAGCCGCTGACGGCGAAGAACACCTCGACGCCCAGGAACCCGCCGGGGATCCCCGCGACGTCGGCGTGGTAGAGGAGGACCGCGACGACCGCCAGGGCGCGCAGGCCGTCGACGCCCGGCTGGTAGCGCAGGCGCGTCGGGGGGACCGGCGCGGGTCCGGGCGGTCACGCCACCATTGTGGCCCACGGACGGGCCCGCGCCGCGCTCGTGGCGTGGCCGAGCCGCCACGTGACGGGGTTGCCGCGGAGGGCGAGAGGACCCGGTCGGCGGCGCCCGGCGCCGCACGTGGCGGCCCGCCCCCGACCCGGGTGCCTCCACCCCCGCTCAGCGACGGTATCGACACCCGAGACACCAAGCCCGGCGATCCGGGTGCCTCCACCCCCGCTCAGCGACGGTATCGACACCCGAGAGCAGGGGAAGCTAGGGCACCGGCTCGACGCTCACGAAGACGCAGCGGTCCGTGGGCACCGGCTGCCACTCCATGGGCCCGTACCGCAGGTGCCCGTACCCGCCCGCCAGGCCGAGGTACTTCACCATGCCCGGCTCGACGTCGTTGGGTCCCGCCCAGCCCTCGAACATGAACGGGTCCCATCCGTTGTAGACGGTGACCCCGCCGGGCCGCTGGCCGGGCGAGAGCTTGGCCCGGACGACGAACGACCCCACGTCGTTGCACACCCGGACCCGCTGGTGGTCGGCGATCCCCTCGCGGGCGGCGTCGTCGGGGTGGAGCACCGCGTGGGGCTCTCCCCGGTGGGTGTGCAGGAGGTGCGGGTTCGCCATGTTCATGGCGTGGATCGACCAGCGGTTGTGGCCCGTGGTCATCGCGTACGGGTGGTCGCCGCCCATGGCCGGGGCCTCCTTGTGGACCGGGAGGTCCTCGCCGGCCTCGACGAACCACGGGTGCTCGATGAGGAACTGGGCCCGGCGGGTGAGGGTCGGGTACGGGTCGCCCCGCTCCACGTGGTAGCGGAAGGCGGTGAAGGCCTCGTCCTCGGCCGGCCAGGGCGACGCCTGGCCCTTGGCCATGGCGAGGCGCCCCCAGTTGGTGAAGCGGATGACGCCCCGCTCGCGCAGCCGCTCCAGATCGGTCCCGGGGGGCAGGACCCCGGCGAAGGCCCCGTCGCGGATCACCTCGTCGGCGACCCGCTCCTGGGTGGGGAGCCCCCGTGGAGGGTGAAGCGGTCCCAGAGGTCGTCGAGGCGCCGGATCGTGCCGTCACGGTGGCGGAAGCTCTCCATGCCGCGCGCCGCGGCCCGCCGCTCGACGGCCCGGCACAGCTCGGCGAACATCTCCCACTCGGGCATCGCCTCGCCCAGCGGTGCGGCCGCCGCGTCGGACATCACGAGGGCCATGATCGGGATGTCCATCCCGACCTTCTCGTAGTGCTGGGCCGCCGGGAGCACGATGTCGGACTGCAGCGCGGTCGCCGACATCCGGACGTCGATCGTCACGATCTTGCGGAGCTTGGGCCACAGGTGCTCGAGAACGATCCCGCGACCGCCCCGCGTGCGCCGCAGCATGTTCCCGCCGCACTCGAACAGGACCCGCGGCGGCGTCTCGGGGCGCGGCCGGGCGACCCGGTCCCACCACCCGGCCTCGAGCGCCTCCTGGAAGTACTCGTCGAAGCGCCGCGCCATGGCCGGGTCGTTGAACCGGGGATCGTTCCAGCGCTCGGCGAACCCGCAGTGCCAGTACCAGAGGAACACCGGTGGGGCCATCTGCCCTCCGGTGACCGCCCCCCGCCACATCTCCAGCGACACGAGCTCGTCGGTCATCGTCGGGTCGTCGGCGCGCAGCTGGGCCTCGATCTCGTCGAGGGCCGCCAGGACCTGCTCGGCCGCCGCCGCGCCGACCGCGGGCTTGGCCCCCGTGATCATCTGGCCGTCGATCTGGGTGGTGGCCCAGCAGTTGATCCCGGCGCCGTGGCGTCCCCAGTTGCCGGTGAGCCCGAGCAGCAGGTTCATGGTCCGCTGGTACAGGTCGGAGTGGTAGGCCTTGTTGGCCCCCATCCCCATGAGGATCCGGGTGCGGCCCCCACCGATCTTGCGGGCGAGGGCGCGCAGCACCTCGGGGTGGGTCCCGGCGATCTCCTGGACCCGCTCGGGCGTGTAGTCGGCCAGGAGCACCCGCAGCCGCTCCATGAGGGGGCGCACCTCGACCGTGGAGCCGTCGAGCAGGGTCACGGTGGCCGAGCCCGACAGGGCCGGCTCGTAGTCGCAGAGCAGGTTGGCCCGGCTGGCCTCGACCGGGCCGCGGTCGGGGTCGAGGTGGAAGAACTGGTCGTCGCGCCCACCCTCCACCAGGTCGGACCGGCGCAGGAACCGCTGGGTGTCGCTCCGCACGAGCAGCGAGAGGTCGGTCTGGGTGCGGACGAAGTCCTCGTCGACCAGCCCCTCCTCCACGACGACCTGGCACATCGCCAGGGCCACCGCGGCGTCGGTCCCCCACCGCACGGGCACGTGGTAGTCGACGTGGCTGTGGCTGGGGCTCACGTCGGGAGCGAAGAGCACGAGCTCGGTGCCCTTGTAGCGGGCCTCGCTGAAGAAGTGGAAGAACGGGATGGTCGTGTAGGCCGGGTTGACGTGCCAGAACACGAGCACGTCGGAGTTGAAGAGCTCGGCCTCGTCCTGCCACGGGAAGAACTTCCCGAACACGAGGTGGTGCCCGGGGGCGAAGTCGTTGATGGAGCCGTTCAGGTCGGTGATGGTGCCGCCGAGCAGGCCGAGGAACCGGTCGACGGCCATCACCCCGGCGCCGATCTCGGGCGTGCCCTCCTTGAGGATCGACTCGGGGCCCTCCTCCTCGATCGTGTCGAGCACCGCGTCGGCGATCTCGTCGAGCGCCTCGTCCCAGGTGATGCGCTCCCACTGCCCGCTGCCCCGCTCGCCGACCCGGCGCAGCGGGTACAGGAGCCGGTCGGGGGCCTCGAGTTGAGCACTCCAGGCCGCCCCCTTGTTGCAGCCCATCGGGTGGTGGTCGGGGGTGCCCGCGACCGACCGGCCGTCGCCGGGGATCGGTCCGGCGACCTCCTCGCGCACGACCTTGCCGTCCCGCAGGTACACGCGGTAGCGGCACCCCCCGGGGTAGCAGTCGACGCAGTGGGAGCCCCACGCGACGCCGTCGAACCCGATGCGCTCGCGGTAGCGCCCCTCGAAGGTCCGCTGGGGCTGGGACTGCTCGACCGTCGTCATCCGCGGACCTCCGCGCTCGGGGGCCGGCCGAGCCGGCGCTCGTCGCCGGCCCGGTGCGGGGACCATCGTGATGCTAGGCAGGAAATCGACCGTTTCGCCAGGATCCCCGTGGCCGCCGATCGGCTCGTACCAGCGAGGGGAACGACGCCGGCGCGAGGGCCAGGTCGAGCCCGGTCCCGGCCGCTCCACGCGTCCAGGCGCCACGCGCCCGACCGACCCCGTCCTCCCCCGCGAGCGGTCGACCGCTCCGGAGGCCGTCGGCGGTGAGGCGATCCGCCGGCCGCCTCGCGGGGTGTGTCAACCGGCCTGGTCGATGAGGGGCGGCCGCCCGGTGCCGGCGGCGTCGAGCACGTCTCCCTCACCCAGGTAGGCGGCGACCACCACCGGGTCGGTGCGCACCTCGTCGGGGGATCCCTGCGCGATGACCTGCCCGAAGTCGAGCACGACGATCCGGTCGCAGACCGTCATCACGAACCGCATGTCGTGGTCGACCAGCAGGATGCCGATCCCCCAGTCCTCGGCGAGGCGACGCACGAGCAGCCCGAGCTCCTCCGTCTCGAGCTCGTCCAGACCGGCCGCCGGCTCGTCGAGGAGCAGCACCGAGGGCTCGGTGGCGACCGCTCGGGCGATGCCGACGAGCCGCCGACGTCCGTAGGAGAGCTCGCGAGGCCCGCGATCGAGGTCCTCCTCCAGGCCGAAGTCGTGCACGGCGGCCACCGCGGCGGCGGGGAGCGGCGGATCGACCGACCATCCCAGGCCGGTGAGGTACGCGAGCCGGTCGTGCCCGTCGGAGGCCGCACGCAGGTTCTCCCTCACGGTGAGGTCCTCGAAGAGCTCCAGCGACTGGAAGGAGCGGGTCATGCCCGCACGCGCTCGCCGGGCCGCGGACCAGTGGGCGATCGGCTGCTCGCCGAGCCGCACGATGCCCCTCGATGCGGACACGAACCCCGTGACGGCATCGATGGCCGTGGTCTTCCCGGCCCCGTTGGGGCCGATGAGACCGACGATCTCCCCGGGTCCGACGTCGAAGGAGAGCCCGTCGACGACGGTGAACGCACCGAAGCGGACCTGGAGGCCCTCGACGTGCAGCGCCCGCGGGGCGACCCTGCGCCGCTCCATCTCGGGGAGCGGTTCGGCTGCGACGCGACGGCCTCCCCTCCGGAGTCGCGAGGTGAGGCGATGGCCGAGGCCCGATACTTGGCTGGCCATCCCGTCGGGGTCCGAGACCAGGACGACGATGAGCGCCAACCCACCGACGAGCGGCGTGTAGTCGACGACCGGTCGCCCGAACAGCAGAGCCCCCGCGAACACCTGATCCACGAAGACGGCGGCCAGCGCACCCACCGCGAGCATCGCCCCGAACGCGGAGCCGATGACGAAGCCGATGCCGCCGATCACGGCCAGGCCCACATACGTGATCGACTCGAAGTTGTTGAAGTAGAAGAAGTTCACCGATCGCGAGCGGAAGGCGAAGAGGACGCCGCCCAGCGCCGCGATGGCCGAGGCGACGGCGAACGCGTACACCTTCACGCCCACCACCCCGATGCCGAGAGAGGCGGCGGCCCGCTCGTTGTCGCGCACCGCGATCAGCCGCCGGCCCACCCTCCCTCTCCTGAGGCGCGCCACCATCAGCCCGGCCAGGGCGAACGCCGCGAGCACGAACAGCGCGAAGCGCTCCGGGTAGCTCACGGAGTCGATCTCGATCCCCAGGAACGACTGGCGCCCGACCACGGTGCCGGTGAAGCCACCGGTGTAGTCCGGGTTCTGGAAGAGCACCTGTTGCAGGGTCAACCCGAGGCCGAGCGTGACGATGGCCAGGTTGACCCCCCGGGTCCGGACGGCGGGAAGCGCGAACAGCACCCCCACGGGGATCGTGCCGATCACACCGAGGAGCATGGCGAGCTCGAAGGGCACGTCGGCCGCGCCCACGAGTCGCCCGGCGATGTACGCGCCCATCCCGGCGACCGCCCACTGGCCGAGGGACAGCTGGCCGGCGTAGCCGGACAGCACCACGATGGAGAGCAGGATGACGCCGACGATCATCGTGGTCGTGATCGCGCCCACCCAGGTGTCGGAGAGCACGGCGATCAGACCCGCGGTTCCCGCGATGACGGGCACGAACACGGTCCACCGGACCCGACCCGAGCCGAGGGCCGGGAGCCGATCGAAGATGAAGCCACGCACGGGGAGCGCGGTGCCCCGGAACACCATGTAGAGGATGATCATCAGGAACGGCGTCGAGTCCGCGACGCCGAGCTGGTCCACGTAGTGGGCCAGCACCGACTTCGCGACTCCGAGCCCGATCCCGGCGGCAAGGGCCACGGGAAAGGACGTGAAGCGGGCCACGAGGGCGACGGCGAGCGCGGCGAGCACCAGGTTCGTGAGGGTGCTCACCTGGAGCGCGAAGGAGATCGGGATGATGAGGATGCCGGCGAGCCCTCCGAGCGCCGCGCCGAGGGCCCAGTTCACCGCGGCGATCCGTTCGGGCGACCATCCGAAGGCCGCCGCCGTCCGCTCGCTCTCCGCCACTGCGGTCGTGGCGAGCCCGAAGCGGGTGTATCGGTACAGCAGCCACAGCCCGAGGGTGAGGCCCGTGACGACGGCGAGCACGACGAGCTGCTCGACGCCGACGACGATCTCGCTCCCGAGCTTCACCTGCCCCGAGGGGTAGAAGCTCGGGATGAAGATCGGGTCGGTGCCGTACTCGAGCACGGCGGCCGAGGTCAGGATCGTGAACACCCCGAGGGTCGCGATGAGGCGGGTCAGGGGCGAGGCGTTGCGCAGGGGCCGCATGACCAGCACGTAGGTGAGGAACCCCAGCAGCGCGGAGGTGACCACCCCTCCGATCAGGGCGAACCAGAAGCCGTGGTCGTTCGTGGGGATCGGTTGGCTGGCGCCGCCGCCGTCGTAGCGGAGCTCGAAGAAGACGTAGGCCCCGACCATCCCCATGGCGCCCTGAGCGAAGTTGATGATCCCCGAGCCGCGGTAGATGAGCACGACGCCCTGCGCAGCGAGGGCGTAGAGCGCTCCGGCCCCGAGGCCGAAGACCGCGGCCTGGACGAGCTCGGTCACGGACGGCCCGGCGGGGTTCGGATGCACATGGCGAAGCGTGGGATCACGGGCTGGCCGGCCTTCGATCGGGGGCGGCGGGTCTCGTCTGGATGCGGTCTCGGACGGGTCCTCCCGAGCCCGGCGGGCCTCACCCGCCACATGGTGGACAACCACCACGACCGTCGCCCGATCCGGACGCTAGCAAGGGCTCTCCGCGGCCGGGATCGGGGTGAACTACGTCAAGAACTGTGGAGGATTACGGGTTACCGGGACGGGGCGCCAGCCTTACGATCCGACCCCGACCGCAGGCGTCCGAGGGCGATCCGCGACCCTCGCCGGGAGGTTCCGACGTGAGCTGGACGAGCTGGGAACCCGTGAAGGGCTTCGACTTCTCGGACATCCTCTACGAGAAGAAGCGCCATCTCGAGCTCGAGGGCGGCATCGCGCGGGTCACCGTGAATCGCCCCCACCGTCTCAACGCGTTCACGGCCGAGACGATGGACGAGATGTTCCACGCCTTCTACGACGCGAGCCACGATTCCCGCGTGGGCGCCGTGATCCTGACCGGAGCCGGCGAGCACTTCGGAGCCGGTGGCGACGTCGAATGGGAGGAGAAGGAGCTTCGCGTCCACGTGTACTGGCGGTTCCCCCCGAACCAGCTCCTGCGGGCCTGCCGGAAGCCGGTGATCGCGGCCGTGAAGGGCTGGGTGATCGGGGGGTCCCACCACCTGGCGTACATGTGCGATTTCACGATCGCCGCGGACACCGCGCGCTTCGGCCAGAACGGTCCGCGTGTCGGCAGCCCGGCCGACGGCTACATCGTCGCCTACCTGACCCGCGTCGTCGGCGCGAAGAAGGCCCGGGAGATCTGGATGCTCTGCCGGAAGTACAGCGCGGACGAGGCGCTCGCCATGGGCCTGGTGAACACCGTCGTCCCGTTCGACGAGCTCGACGCCGAGGTGGACCGGTGGTGCGAGGAGATCCTCAGGCTGAGTCCGGGCTGCGTCGAGGTGCTCAAGGCGTCGTTCGACGCCGACATCGACTACCTGGCCGGGCAGTGGGGCCATCAGTCACGGATGCTCTATCCCGACTGGTTCGAGGGCGCCGAGGTTCGCGAGGGACAGCGCGCCTTCATCGAGAAGCGGACGCCACGGTTCTGGAGGGTCCGCAACGTCGAGGCGGACCTGCAGCAGGAGTTCCGCGAGCGGGTGCTCCTCGAGCTGGGCGAAGAGCAGGGCTCCTAGACGCCAGCATCGACCAAGGGAGGTCTCCGGTGGAGCTCGGGCTGACCGGCCGGGTGGCCGTCGTCACCGGCGGTGGATCGAACGTCGGTCGAGCCATCTCGCTCGCCCTCGCCGCCGAGGGCGCCCTCGTCGTCATCGGGGAGCTCGACCTACCCCAAGGCAAGAAGGTGGTGAAAGAGATCGAGGCTGTAGGCGGGCGCGCCGAGGCGCGCGCGCTCGACGTCACCGACGCGTGCTCCGTGGAGGCGCTGGTCGACGCCGTGGTCGACGCGCACGGTGGGATCCACGTCTGGGTCAACAACGTGGGCTGGGACCAACAGCGGCTGTTCTCCCAGACGGACCCGGCGTTCTGGGAGCGCGTCATCTCGCTCAACTACCTCAGCGTCCTCAACTGCAGCGCCGCCGTCCTCCCCCACATGCGCGAGCGCGGGCAGGGCGTCATCGTGAACCTCGGATCGGAGGCCGGTCGCATCGGCGAGCCCTACGAAGCCGTCTACTCGGGCGCCAAGGCCGGCGTGATCGCGTTCTCCAAGACGATCGCCAAGGAAGAGGGGCCGAACGGCATCCGGGTGAACGCCGTGTGCCCCGGACTCACCCCGGCGACGACCGAGCGGGTCGGGAACCAGAGCATGTGGACGACACCTCCCATGACCGACGAGCAGCTCGAGCGGGCGAAGAGGTTCTACCCGCTTCGCCGCCTCGGGACCCCCGAAGACGTCGCCGACGCCGTGGTCTTCCTGGCCTCCGACCGGGCCGGGTACATCACGGGCCAGACGCTGAGCGTCAGCGGCGGCTACACCACGATGTGACCGCGACACGCGATCGCATGGATCCCCGCTACCCGCCCGCCGCCGAGACCTTCCGCGAGCGGGTTCGGGCCTTCCTCGCCGAGCATCTCCCGTCCGGATGGCGGGGCATCGGCGCCCTCGGCGACGACGAAGGACGCGACTTCCTCGCCTCGTGGCGGCGGACACTGCACGAGCACCGCCTCCTGGCCGTCTCGTGGCCCGAGGAGTACGGCGGCGCGGGGCTCACGAAGATCGAGCAGGTGGTGCTGGCCGAGGAGCTGGCACGGGCCGGGGTCCCGAGCGGCGACCCCAGCGACACCTTCGGCATCAAGATGGTCGGCAACACCCTGCTCCGCTGGGGCACCGAGGAGCAGCGGCGGCGGTTCCTCCCGCGCATCCTCTCGGGCGAGGACCGCTGGTGCCAGGGGTTCTCCGAGCCCGACGCCGGATCCGACCTCGCGAGCCTCGCGACCAGGGCGAGCCTCGTCGACGGTCACTGGGTGCTGAACGGCCAGAAGATCTGGACGTCACGGGCGCAGCACGCGAACTGGATGTTCCTCCTCGCCCGCACCGATCCCGACGCGCCCCGGCACCGGGGCATCACGTTCCTGCTGTGCCCGATGGACCAGGCGGGCGTCGAGGTCCGGCCCATCCGCATGCTCAACGGTGGCGACGACTTCAACGAGGTGTTCCTCACCGACGCCCGGACGGCCGCCGAGAACGTCGTCGGTGAGGTCGACGGCGGCTGGGCCGTGGCCATGACGCTGCTCGGCCACGAGCGGGGGGAGGAGGCGGCGATCAACCCGATCCTGTTCCGCGACGAGCTCGACCGGCTCGTCCGCCTGGCTCGGGAACGCGGCAAGGACCGTGACCCCGTCGTCCGGGACCGGCTCGCGTGGTGCTACATGAAGGTCGAGACGATGCGGTTCCTCGGCTACCGGATCCTCTCCCGGTACCTGCGGGACGGGACGCTGGGAGCGGAGGCGTCGATCTCCAAGCTCTACTGGAGCGAGTACCACCAGCGCCTGAGCGAGCTGGCGATGGCGATCCTGGGGCCCCACGGCCTCGTCCCGAGCGGCCGCCGGCCGATCCGGCCCTACCGGACCGACGACCCGGGCGTCCCGGACTCGAGCGCGTCGTGGGCGAACATCTTCCTCCTCAACGCCCGGGCCGGGACCGTCTACGCCGGCACGTCGCAGGTCCAGCGCAACATCCTCGGCGAGACCGTCCTGGGGCTCCCCAAGGAGCCTCGGGAGACGCACGACGCCCGGTAGGAGGCCACCCGTGCACGCACCGAGCCCCGACGGCAGCCAAGTCCCCGAGATCGGCGCGCCGGACCCGCTGCACGAGGAGCTCGACGGGAGCGGCACGTGGACGCGCGTCAACATCGGCGAGGCGATCCCGGGGGTCCCGACACCCCTCACGTGGACCTGGTGCGGTCCGGCATGGGACGAGAGCCTCCGACGGGCCTGGGTCAGGATGGGCGTGTTCCCGCGGCGGATCACGAGGACGCCTTCGTCGGCGGGCGACCGTTTCGTCACCATCGGCTACGGCCGTCCCGTGCTGAGCGTCGACCTGATGCGCGAGATCGGTGACCGCATGCCGGGGAACTCGGGCGACGCGGTCGAGCAGGGACTCTTCGGCACGACGAGGCCAGAGGCCACGAACCGACCCACCCGGCGTCGCTACGCGGCGATCGCCGCGCTGCTGCCCGGCTCGCTGCTCCGGTCCCGCCGGGCGCTGCGCCGGCTCGAGCGACCGTGCCGGGAGTGGTGGCAGAGCTCCCTCTCGGCCGGAGGACTCGGCGACGAGGCCGCAGCCCGAGCGGTCCTCGTCGCGTCCCGTGAGCGCTTCGTCGAGTTGACGGCCCTCCAGTGCATCGTGACGATCGGCGCCCAGGCCTGCTACGAGCAGCTCACGAAGCTGTGCGCCAGCGCGGGTCTGCCAGGGAGCGAGCGCGCGCTGACCACGACCGCCGAGGGTACCGAGGAGCTCCGCATGGCCACCGAGCTGTCGGACGTCGCGCGCGGCACGCGGACCATGGAATCCTTCCTCGCCGCGCACGGGCACCACGGCCCGGTCCAGGGAGAGCTCTCGGTGCCCTCCTGGCGGATGGACCCCACGCCGGTGGTCCGCATCGTCGAATCGCTCAAGGACGGAGAGCGGCTCTCCCGCGCCGACACGACCGGGGCCGGACGCTCGCAGGCGCGCCGGGTCGCGCATGACGCCCTGATCGGAGCGCTCGGTCCCGTCGGCCGTGTCCGAGCCCGGATCCTGATCCGCCTGGCCGACGACTTCATGATCCTGCGGGAGCTGGGACGATCGCTGATGCTCATGGCGACGGATGTGGCGCGCGCGGCCGCGTGGGCCCTGGGGGACCACCTGGCCGGACGAGGCGCGCTCGCGAACCAGGCCGACGTGATGTACCTCCGGCTCGAGGAGCTGCTCGCCGACCGGCCCGTGGACCGGAGCGTCATCGAGGAGCGCCGGTCGCGCCGCGCCCACTACGAGCGCCACGACGTCCCCGACATCTTCACCGGGGCGCCGCCGCTCCTCGACTCGGTGAGCGGAGACGGCGGCGACGGCTGCGGTCCCGTGACCGGGATCGGGGCGTCACCGGGCGTCGTGGAAGGGCGTGTCCGCGTCGTCACCGACGTCGACTCGTGCTGGGTCGAAGAGGGCGAGATCCTCGTGTGCGAGACGACGAACCCGAGCTGGGCCTCGCTCTTCCTGCTCGCGGCCGGAGTCGTCATCGACGTGGGCGGCGTCCTGAGCCACGGAGCGATCGTCGCTCGCGAGATGGGCATCCCCTGCGTGATCAACACGGTCGACGGGACCCGACGCCTCCACACCGGCGACCTCGTCCGGGTCGACGGATCGACAGGCTCCGTCGAGGTCATCGAACCCGCGACAGCCTCGAGGAGTGGCCGTGAATGATCTTCCGATCCCCGCCGCCGAGGACGAGCTCCCCCACCCGCTGCCGCTCGAGGACCACGGCCTCCCCTGGAAGGACACGTGGTGGTTCGGTCTGCGCGACGAGGACGAGTCGTTCGTCGCGGCGTTCCACATCACGCTGAGCCCCAACCGCCGACCCGGCTGCCGGACCTCGGTCGTGATCCGGGACGGCGACCGGGACCTCGTCGACGTCACCTCCACGTCCCCCGTCGCTGGGCCACTCATCGGGACCCCGGTCCTCGGTCTCGAGATCGTCGAGCCGGCGTGGGACGCCTCCAAGTGCCTCCGACTGCGCGTCCGGCACGACCAGGTGACCGCCGACCTTGAGGTGACGGGCTGCTTCCTCGGGGTGGACCTCGGAGCGCTCGCTCCGGGCATCCTGCCGGCCGGGTACCACGGGCAGCTCCTGCACCACGCCGAGCAGGCCGTCCGGTTCCAGGGCGAGGTGCGCTGGACGGGCGGTCCCACGCGCCCGGTCGCGGGCCGGGGGTTCCGCGACCGCTCGTGGGGGCTCCGCAAGTCAGAGCGGATGTTCTCCGGGGGGACGTTGTTCGGAGGCCTCCATCTCGAGGGACCGGAGCCGGCCGGCATGGGCCTCCTCGCCTGGCGCCATCCCGACGTCGATCCCTCGTCACTCGTCCCCGCGGCCGCCTGGTGGGCCGACGATCAGACGATCGTGGGTGCGACCTCGGGTCGCTACCTCCGGGGGGGTGACGGTCGCCCGAGCTCCCTCGAGCTCCACTTCTCGGACGGCCGTTCCGTCGTCGCCCCCGACCTCCGCAACGTGGCGGAGATCCTCTACTCCTTCTTCGAGCCGGACCTCGACGGCACCGCGATCGCGATCACGTGCTTCGACCATCATGTCCGATCCGACCAGGCCGGGATGTCGGGGATCCTGAACCACGGGGACCCGTTCCTCGCCGACGCCCTCCGACACAGCGAGTTCGTCTCGGGGCGCACGTGAGCACCGCCGGGGTCGGGATCGTCAGGCGGCAGGACCGCCGACCCCCTCCTCCCGGTCCCGTCCGAGAGCGACGAGGAAGTCCTCGTGGAGCTCCATCCACACCGTGTGGTAGGAGTCGCAGCGGGGAGAAGCCAACCACGCGTGGTCGCCCTCCTCCAGCCTCTGCCGGGCGCCACGGAGGCGCCCCGGGTAGCCGCCGAAGCGGAGCACGACCGTGCCGAGCCCCCGGAGCAACGGCGCCGCGCGGTCGTCGATCACGCCGACGCGATCGACGACCTCCCAGTCGTACACGGGATCGGTGTGGTCGTTGGGGGCGCCGTCCCGGATCTGCCACGCGGTGCACGCCGCGAGCAGGCGGGCGTTCAGGGGTAAGAACCCCTCGAACGCCCGCTCGGTCGCCTGGTGCTCGGTGCTCCCGTCGGTGAGGCGAGCCGTCTCACGGTGAGCGCAGAGACCCTCTGCCGTCCTGACCAACCACCCGGAGCGCTCCGAGGCGTACCCCATCGCGACCAGGACCTCGGTGGCCGGGTGACCGCTCGGCACCCGGCCCCGGATCCCCAGTCGGTGGAACAGCGCCGATGCTCCCGGATCCCCGGGGATCAGCTCCTCGGTCATCAGTCGCTCCTCTCGTGGCCGGTTCCGTCGGGTCGCGATGCCCTCCGGGGGCGATCGGGTCCCGGGGTTCTCACCCGAGCTTCACGGTCGCTCGGGCTCCACGCCCGCCAGGTACGTGGCCTCGATCTGGTCGAGGCTGCGGTCCAGCTCCTCGGCCGTCCCCTCGAGGACCACCCGACCCCGCTGCAGCACGTACCCCCGGTCGGCGACGGCGAGGGCCGCGCGGAGCTGCTGCTCGACGAGGAGGACACCGACGCCCCGGGCGGCGGCCGCGCGGATCGCGTCGAGGAGGCGCGCCACGATCAGGGGGCCAGGCCGAGCGACAGCTCGTCGACGAGCAGGACTCGCGGCTCACCCGCCAGGGCGCAGGCGAGGGCCAGCATCTGCTGCTGGCCCCCCGAGAGCACGCCGGCGGACCGCTTCAGGAGCGGTCGCAGCTCCGGGAAGAGCTCCAGCGCCTCCTCGATGGGTCCCAGGCCGAGCTGGAGGTTGCCGAGGGTGGAGAGGCCCCGGACGATGGAGCGCTCCTCGGAGACGTAGCGCAGCCCCGCGCGGGCCCGCCGGTGCAGGGGTGAGCGCACGGGCTGGCCCAGCCACTCGACCGTCCCCGACGAAGGGGGGAGCAGCCCGCAGAGCGACATGAGCGTCGTCGACTTCCCCGCCCCGTTCGCCCCGAGCAGCGCGACGATCTCCCCCTCGCCGACGTGGAGATCGAGGTCGGTGACGACCGGGACCGGACCGTACCCCGCGCTCATGCCGTGCGCGGCGAGCAGGGTCATGGCCGGTGCTCCCCCGTCGGCATCGGCCCGCCTGCCGAGTGACGCAGCGCCGACCCGGCTCGACCCGTCAACCACCGCCGCCACCCCGGACATCTCCCTCCTGACCCCTCAGGTAGATCGGTGTGTCGGGGCCCGGGCACCGGTACGGCGTCCCCTCGCCGCAGAGGTCGTTCCGCAGGTACGTCGGCAGCTCGGGGGGGTCGTCGGCGTGGAGGTTGAAGACCTGGATCGGCAGGTTGTAGGTGAAGATGAACATGACGTTCAGGCACCCCGAGACCGCGAGGATCCGCAGGATGTTCTTCTTCGTCGTGGTCGCCTCGAGCTGGTCGACGCCGCGCTCGACGACGGAGCGGCCCCGGTCGTCGCGGAAGTACCGCAGGACTCCGGTGGCGGCCATCATCCCGCCCCAGAGGAACGACTCGTAGATCGGGAACTGGTTCCACGTCCCGTGGAAGATCGTGAGCTCCTTGACCACCGACGCGTAGATGTACATGTGGGTCCTGACGAAGAACACCTCCAGCACGAAGTCGAAGAGGATCATCGAGGCGAAGCCCACGGTGACGAGCCCCGTCGACCCGAGGTGGGGCCAGCGCCGCTTGGCCCACCGCATGGCGGCACAGGTCATCATGCTGGCGAAGAGAAACCAGCCGTAGACGGTCCCCCCGAGGACGAGCGGTTCGGGCATGAGGTGCCCACGGGGGCTCATCCACCCCGGTGTCCGGGAGGTCCACGAGCCCAGGTTCACGAGGTAGCTGTTGTAGGAGAAGATCGGTCGCAGGTAGTTGAGCATCGGGTCCTGCCAGTACACGAGGCACCAGGCGATGAGCAGGACCGCGTCGAAGGTCAGCCGCCGTTCGCGGCGGCACTGCCGGACGACGTAGACGAGGGCGGCGACGAAGATCAGCGGGCAGACGATCTGGAGGGCGATGGCCCAGCCCTTGATGTAGCCGGGAACCGGGTCGGCCCCCGTCGAGGTGGGGGTCGCCTCCCCGCTCGTGAACCAGGTCGTGATGACGAAGATCTCGACCGCCAGGAAGAAGGCCCCGACGAGGGCCCAGCGGACGATCGGAGGCCGCTGCCTCCGGGGCTCCAGCAGCGAGGGGACCTCGGCGCCGGACCGCCCCGGCCGGGTAGCTGCACCCGCGCCGACCACTCTGGTCCCGGTCGTTCTCATCCGTCCCCTCCCCTCGCCTGTCGAGCTCGGAGCCGTCTCGCGGTCAGAGGTTCAGCGCCTCGAGGAGGATGTCGAGGCCGTTCTGGAAGGCGGCGTCCTCGGCGTCCACCAGACCGTCGGCCGTGACCTCGATCGGCCCCCAGTAGTAGGGGTCGAAGAGCCGGTTCAGGACCTCGGAGTCGGACCGGGTGAGGTCGATGCCGTCGGGAAGCTTCCCTCCGAAGCTCCCGAGGTCGGTGGTCCGGGAGAGCTGGCCCATCACCGACGCGCTGTCCACGGGGCCCTCGATCTGCGAGATCACGGACGCGAGCGCCACCACCGAGAGCCAGGCGTTCTGGCTGACCCCTTCGAGCTGGGTCCCGGGCGCGTGCTCCGCCATGCTCTCCCGGTAGTCCGCCCACGACTCGTGCTCGGGCATCGCCCACGGTCCGGCGGCCCTGGCTCCGACGAGGGGGCTGTCGGCGCCGCCGGTCGTCGCCAACGTCTCGTTGGTGATGGCGATCGCCGGGCCTCCGATCGCGACCTCCTTGCCGATCTGGCGGAGCGCGGCGACGAACGGGGTGACGGTCTCCTCGTCCATGATCATCATGATGCTGTCGGTGCCGTCGGCCGCCTCGGCCGCGAGCTGGGGCCAGTTGGGGTTGGCCGCGGGGACCTCGACCGTCTTGGCCATGCTCCCGCCCTGGGACTCCAGGGCGGCCTGGACGGCAGGCAGGACGGTCCCCCCGCTGGTCACGAAGATCACGGCGGTCTCCTCGTAACCCGCCTTGGCGAGCTCGAGGGCGGCCCCGATGAAGAACACCGGGGTACCGAAGATGACGAAGGAGTTCGGGGTCGTCATCTCGACCAGGCCGAGGCTGGCGAGGGTGGGCGAGAAGTAGGCGATGCCCGCCTCCTGCAGGATCGGTACGAGCTCCTCCGGGAAGATCGCCGCCGACCCGACGACCGCCGCGACGCCCTCGTCGACGAAGCGGCGGGCGCAGTCGGCCGTCTGGGCCTTGTCGTTCTTGTTGTTGCAGTAGACGATCGCCACCTCGTGGGTCAGGCCGTCGGCCGTGGTCACGCCACCCGCGGCGTTGAGGGTCGCCGCGGCGGCCGTCGTGCCCTCCTCGACCCCGCCGAGGCTCGGCGGGATGAGCGCGTCCGTCGAGGTGGTGGCGCCCAGGACGATCGGGTCACCGGTGAACTCGACCGCCGGCGCCGTCGAGCTCGTGCTCCCGCTCGGTGCCGTCGTCCCCGTCGTCCCGGACGAGGAGCCCTCCGACTCGTCGCCGCACCCGACCGCGGTCGAGGCCAGGGCGATCACGAGGAGTGGGGCGAGAGACCTGATTCGCACGGGAACCTCCGGAGCACGACCACGCGAGACGACGCCGGCGTCGTCATCCCATCCAACCGGCCGAGGTCGGCCCCGGGCATCCGAAGAAACTACGAGACCTCTGGGCCCGTTCGCGCCGGTCGGCGCCACCGATTGGGGAAGAACTACGGGTTCGGGGACCACGGCGCCGGCGTAGTGTCGCGAGCCGCGGCCGCGCCGGCTCCCACGGCGGGCGCGGAACGTACGCGACGGCTGGCCGGCGGGCTCGCGCCGGCCGGGGAGGACGGCATGGCCGGTCGACAGCTCGCCTTCGTGATCGATCTCAACAAGTGCGTCGGCTGCCAGACCTGTGTCGTCGCGTGCAAGGTCGACTGGACGAACGACAAGGGGATGGACGAGCACTGGTGGATGACCGTCAGCACCATGCCCGGCCGCGGGTACCCGAGGGACTGGTCGGAGATGGGAGGGGGTCACGACGCGGAGGGCGGCATCGTGCTGGGCAAGGTCCCCGACCTCGACGACTACGGGGGCAGCTGGGAGTTCAACTTCGAGGAGGTCTTCCTCGGGGGCCGGAGCGCGACCGAACGGCCGCCGCTCGCTCCCGTCTCCCGGCCGACCTGGGGACCGAACTGGGACGAGGAGATCGGGGCCGGCGAGTGGCCCAACGCGTACTTCTTCTACCTGCCCCGGCTGTGCAACCACTGCACCTGGCCGAGCTGCGTCGCCGCCTGTCCACGCCAGGCCATCGTCAAGCGACCCGAGGACGGTGTCGTCGAGGTGTCCGACCCCCGTGCCTGCGAGACCTGCGCCGACACCCCCTGCATGGCCGCCTGCCCGTACAAGGAGATCTTCCACCACGGCACGACGGGGCACGCGACGAAGTGCCACGCCTGCGCTCCGAGGATCGACGTGGGCGTCGCGCCGGCCTGCGTCCGCATGTGCCCGGCCCGCTGCATCTGGGTCGGGTTCCTCGACGACGAGGAGGGACCCGTGCACCAGCTCGTCGAGCGCTGGAAGGTGGCCCTGCCCCTGCGGCCCGACTTCGGCAACCGGCCCAACGTCTACTACGTGCCGCCGATCTCGCCCCCCCGCCTGGGTCCCGACGGGCGGCCCGGCCTCGACGAGCCCCGCATCCCCACCGAGTACCTGCGGTCGCTCTTCGGCCCCGAGGTGGACGCCGCGCTGGCGACCCTCCGTGCGGAGATGGCCAAGCGCCGCCGGCGGCCCAAGGAACCGTCCGCGCTCATGGACCTGCTGATCGCCAAGCGCTGGCCCGAGCTGCTCGGCCCGTTCCAGGAGGACCCCACGGCCAGGGAGCCGACCCGATGACCTCCCTCGAGGTCTACGACCCGGCCGCGGAGCGCGCCGCCTGCCGCAGCGCCGTGTACGCCCTGCTCGCCGCCTGCCTGCGCGCCCCGGACCCCTCTCTGCGCACGGCGATCGCCACCGGCACCCTCCTCGGGTCCCTCCGCGAGGCCTTCGAGGGCGCCCAGTGGCCACCCTTCCCGTTCGAGCGCCTCGACGTGGGCCCCGACATCTCCCTCGAGCAGGCGTACCTGGAGCACTTCGAGCTCGGCGGCCCGGCCGGCCCTCCCGCGGTCCTGTACGAAGCCGAGCACGGGGGCGGGCGGCTGAAGGTCCTCGAGGACGTGCTGCGCTTCTACGACCACTTCGGCCTCGACCCGGCTCGAGGACCCGCCTGGCGCGACCGCCCCGACCACGTCGCCACCGAGCTCGAGTTCCTCCACGTCCTCGGGTTCCGGGAGGCGAAGGCCCTGGAGGAGGGGAACGACCCGACACCCTTCCGAGCCGCGGCACGCGACTTCCTCCGGTTCCACGCGCTCGACGTCGTCACGGCGATCTCCGAGAGGATCGAGCCGAGGGACGTCCCCTTCTACTCGGCGCTCACCGCCCTGGCCCGGTGGGTCTGCGCCCACGATCTCGAGGCGCTGAGTTGAGCCGACCCGGGCCCGGGAAGGCCGACGAGCGCCCCGGCTTCGACAAGGAGCGACGATGCGCAGGGTCTCCCTGTCCCTCCACGGTCTGACCACCCAGGACGGCGAGCGTCGCGGTAGCGAGTCCTACGACCTCGTCGAGATGCGCGCGCGCCCGATCGAGTGGGACTCCGTGACGCGGGTGAGCCACGCCGTGAACTGTGGGATGAACATCGGCTGCTCGCTCGCCGCGTACACGTGGAAGGGCGTCGTGCTGCGCGAGGAGCAGTCGGCCAACTACGAGCCGCCGACGGACCCGGACATCCCCGACCGCAATCCTCGGGGCTGCCAGATGGGGGTGTGCTACTCGCACCGCATGTACGACCCCCAGCGGGTCAAGTTCCCGGTGAAGCGGGTCGGGCAGCGTGGAGAGGGCCGCTGGGAGCGGATCACCTGGGACCAGGCGCTCACCGAGATCGCCGACCGGCTGATCGACGTCCTCGTCGAGCACGGGCCGAAGACCGTGGTCAACGCCGGAGGCACCCACGGCGAGGCCGGCGGCGGGTTCGGGAAGTCGGCCTGGGCGGCGCTCATGGGCGGCGCCGGGGTGCTCGCCTCGATGCCCAACTCCGACATCGGGGACGACCACGAGGGCGCGCTGGTCACCTTCGGTCACTCGGACTTCGTGAGCTCCGCCGAGGACTGGTACCTCGCCGACATGATCCTCGTGTGGGGGACCAACCCCGCGTACACCCAGCTCACCTGGTGCCACTACCTGTCCGAGGCCCGCTACAACGGGACGAAGGTCGTCTCGATCTCGCCCGACTACAACGCCTCGGCGATCCACGTCGACGAGTGGGTCCCGGTCCGACCCGGCACCGACGCCGCTCTGGGGCTCGCCATGAGCCAGGTGATCGTGTCCGAGTCGCGCTACGACGAGGCGTTCGTGAGGGAGCAGACCGACCTGCCGCTCCTCGTCCGCAGCGACACGGGAAAGTTCCTCCGCCAGCGGGATCTCCAGGAGGGCGGGCGGGACCACGTGTTCTACGTCGTCGACCGCCGGTCCGGCGCGATCGTGGAAGCTCCCCACCGGACGCTGTCGCTCGACGGCCTCGACCCCGAGCTCGAGGGCGCGTGGACGGCCACGACCGTCGACGGCGACGTCGAGGTTCGGACCGTGTTCGGCCTGCTCGCCGAGATGCTCGACCGTGACTACACGCCCGAGCAGGCCTCGGAGATCTGCGGCGTCCCCGCCGACACGATCCGCCGCCTCGCCCGTGAGTTCGCCGCGGCGGATGGTGTCGTGAACCTCATCCACTACAACACGGGCCGCCACTACCACGGGAACCTGATCGAGCGGGCGATGATCTACAACTGGGTCCTGTGCGGCCACATCGGGCGGCCGGGCGCCAACTACAACGCCTTCGGCGCCCTGATCACGCCGGAGTCCGCCGAGGGGTCCCTCCTCGACGCCATCGCCGAGACGGCGATCTTCCACCCGCGCTACGAGGAGTGGCAGGAACGGAACTTCAGCGACTACCGGATCCGGCGGGAGTTGTTCGCCGAGCTGGTCTCGCAGTTCATCCAGGAGACCTCGCTCTTCTACTACTTCCACACCGGGCTGCTGGAGCTGAGCGCGCGGGAAGGGAGCTGGGACCCGTACCTGAAGCGGACCGTCCAGGAGTACGTCGACGAGGCCCTGGCGTCGGGGACGCGTCCCGTCCAACCGGCGCCCGGGACCGACCCCAAGGCGTTGTTCGTCTGGGGAGGGGATCCGATGCGGCGGGCCCGGGCGAACCAGCTCCTCGTCGAGAACCTCTTCCCGAAGCTCGACCTCGTCGTCACGACCGACTGGCGGTGGTCCGGGACGGCGGCCTACTCCGACTACGTCCTGCCGGCGTGCGGGCTCTACGAGCACACCAAGGGGTTCGTCGCCTTCACGCTCTTCACCCAGCCGATCGGTCACTTCTCGTTCAAGGCCGCGGACCCGCTGTACGAGAGCCGGTCCGACTTCTGGATCGGGGTGATGCTGCTCAAGAAGCTCGCCGCCCGGGCGCGGGAACGGGAGATCGGCGCGTTCAGCGACCCGGTGACCGGCGGCGAGCACCGCCTCGACCACATCGACGACCTCATCACCGACAACGGGCGCTACTCGGAGGACGACGAGGAAGCCGTGGCCCGCGACCTCTACGAGTCGACCGTCAACGTCGTCCAGGGGCCCTGGGAGGAGCTCCGGAACCGGGGGTGGGTCGCGTTCACGTCGCCCGGCCGGGAACCGTTCTCGGCCGACCACCCCGGCGGGCTCCGTCCCGGGGAGCCCGCGCTCCCCCTCACCCGTCACGTCCAGGGCAAGGAGCCCTACACGACCTCGACGGGTCGGATCCAGACCTACGTCGACCACGACTGGTACCTGGAGCTGGGCGAGGCGCTCGCGTGCCACAAGGACCCGCCGCGCGCGGGCGGGGACCATCCGATCGTGCTCAGCGGCGGCCACGCTCGCTGGAGCATCCACACCCTCTGGGCGGAGAACCCCCTGATGCTCCGTCTGCAGCGGGGGGAGCCGGTGATCGTGCTCGGCGACCAGGACGCCAGCGAGCGTGGCATCGCCGACGGCGACCTCGTCGAGGTGTTCAACGACGTGGGCCGCTTCACGATCCAGGCGGCGGTGACCCCCCGCGTCCCCCGGGGCTTCGCCGCCGTCTACCACCAGTGGACCAACGCGCAGTTCCGGGACGGGAACCACTTCAAGCAGGTGATGCCGAGCCCGTTCAACCCGATCGAGTTCGCGCCGGTGACCTTCGCCGAGCATCCCAACCTGACCTGGGACCTGTTCTCCGGCTCGCCCGGCTCGAACGATCGGGACACGCGGGTGGAGATCCGCCTGGCGGCGCCGAGCGCGCCGTCCTGACGAGAGGAGACACCCATGTTCGCCGTGGCCCTGTCCGGCGACGCCCTCCTGGGCGGCCAGGGATCCGAGGAGATCCGTGAGCCCGGCGCGGCGGCGCGCAGCACGCTCTACGGCTGCCTGGCGCGCCTGTTCCTCGGTGGCCCCGACGGGCCGCCGGACGCCCTCGACGACGACCGACTGACGGCCCGGATCCAGGAGGCATCCGGGGACCTCCCCTACCCGTTCGAGATCAGCGGGCCTCCCGCCGCCCCCCACCCACGCCAGAGCCGTGACGCGGAGCTCGCCCGGCTCGTCGCCCCGGGAGCGAGCGAGGTCCCGATCATCGAGGCGCGGGCCCACCTCGACGACCAGGTCGTTCGCGAGGTCGAGCAGTACTACGCGCACTTCGGCCTCTCCGTGGAGGACCCTCGCGACCTCCCCCTCGACCATCTCGCCACGGAGCTGGCGTTCATGAGCGAGGTCACCAGGCGGGAGGCGACGGCGGTCGGGAACCGCTCGCTCCAGGTGCTCCGACGCGCGGGGTGGGCGTTCCTCGGCCGTCACCTGACGGTCTGGGTGCCACGGATGGTCGAGCAGATCGCCGAACGGCAGCCCGACGTCTTCTTCGAGTGGACCACCGACCTGCTGGGCCGCTTCGTCGCGGCCGATGCCGACCACGTCAAGGGGCTCGTCGCCGGCTGAGTCGTTCCGCGCCCCGGCACGACGAACACGTAGTTCCTTCGGATGCCGAGGCTCGTCGAGCCGCGGTTCGATCTTCACCGGTCGGACAGATTCGATCTTCCTGGAAACATCCGACAGGGCCGGGAGCGTGCACAGATGAGCAGGACCACGCTGTCCGAAGAGAGCGTCGAACTGCGGCCCGAGCCGCCTGCACCGCGACGACAGGGCTGGCTCGTCCCGGCTGTCGTGGTGGCGCTCCTCGTCGCCATGGTGGCCTTCTTCCTGTACGGCTCCGGCTCGGGCGGCGAGCCCGATCCCGGCGCGGCCGCCATGCCCTCCCCCAACGCCCGATGGATCTTCGAGATCGTCGGGCCGATCACCTTCTTCGTGCTCGCGGTGTACTTCGTCGTCCAGGCCGTCCGCACCCGTCGCTTCTCCACCTACGGCCTGGTGTTCTTCGGGTGCTTCGCGATGTGGCCCCAGGAGTTCTTCGCGGACTGGGGCGTCTACCTGCTCTGGAACCCCGCGTTCGAGCTGCTCCCCTGGGACGCGTCCCGTTGGACCACACCGAACAAGCCGTGGTCCCTCCTCGCCTGCTACGGCTGGTACTACGTCGCGGTGTACCCGACGATCCTGGGGCTCATGGACCGGATCCGGGTCCGCAAGCCGTCGTGGCCCCGGTGGGTCCCGCTGGTCGCCATCGTGCTCCCGCTCTTCTACCTCTTCGACCTCGCCCTCGAGGGCACGGCGGCCTACATCGGCTGGTGGAGCTACACCGAGCCCTGGGGTCCGACGCTCGGCAAGACCGCGGCGAACGGGTTCCCGATGAGGTTCCCGCTCGTGCACCCCTTGCTCATCTTCGTGGCGTACGGGCTCATCACCGTCTGGGTGATGGACCAGCGTGACGACCTCGGGCGGCACCGGTTCGAGGTCCTGCTCGGGGCCCACCGGCTCCGGGAGGGCTGGCGGCGCCAGATGGCGCGGCTGGCGTCGTGGGCGTTCATGATGAACGTCCTCTACTTCCTGTTCCTGATCGTCCCCCTCGTCGCCATCAGGGAGTGGACCGACTTCGGGAACGGGACCTGGGTCCCCTGAGCGGCGCGGTTCCCCCGCCCGGGACGATTCGCCGAGACGCACGGGGAGTGGCTTGACCATCGACGCACACGAGCCGTCCGACGACGCGGTGCTGGTCGAGCGTCGGGACCGCGTCCTGGTGGTGACGCTCAACCGCCCCGAGCTCCGCAACGCGGCCTCGCCGGCGGTGGCCGCGGGCATCGAGACCGCGATGGACACGCTCGAGCACGATCCCCGGCTCCAGGTCGGGGTGATCACCGGCGCGGGCGGGGCTTTCTGCTCGGGAGCGGACCTCTCCGAGGTGCTCGCCGGCCGGATGCCCGAGACCGCGCGCCGGGGCCTCTTCGGGCTCGTGCGAGAGGTCCCCGACAAGACGCTCATCGCCGCGGTGGAGGGCCTCGCCCTCGCCGGCGGGTGCGAGCTCGCGCTGGCGTGCGACCTCGTCGTGGCCGCCCGGGGAGCCCGCTTCGGCCTCCCGGAGGTGCGCCACGGCCTCGTGGCCCTGGGCGGGGGCCTGATCCGCCTCCCCCGGGCGATCCCCCACCGCATCGCGACCGAGATGGCGCTCACCGGCGAGCCGAGGACCGCCGAGGAGCTGCACCACCACGGCCTGGTCAACATCCTCTGCGAGCCGGGAACCGCTCTGGAGACGGCGCTCGGGCTGGCCGACCGGATCTGCCGCAACAGTCCGGTCGCCGTGGAGGCGACGCGCCGCGTCCTGCGGGCGACGCTCGACGCGCCCAGCACGGCCGAGGCGTGGGCGCGCCAGGACGCGCTGGCCTCGTTGGAGTCGCTCACGGCGACCGACGATTTCCGGGAGGGGCTGGCCGCCTTCGCCGGGAAGCGGGCTCCCGTCTGGAGGAGGACCGCGGTCTAGAGGATCCCCTCGTCACGGGCGAACTGGACCAGCTCGGCCCGTCGCCGCAGCCCGAGCTTCTGCTGGATGTGGAGCCGGTGGGTCTCGACGGTGCGCACCGAGAGGTAGAGCTCGCGAGCGATCTCGGCGTTCGTGTGACCGAGTGCGAGGAGGCGCAGGACCTGGAACTCCCGCTTCGAGAGCTGGGGTCCCGCCGTGCGCTGTCCACCCTCCCGGACCTCCTGATCGCCCAGGAGCGCCGCCCCGAGGGAGGGATGCACGTACCGATGCCCCGCCGCCACCGTCTGGACGGCGAGGACGAGCTCCACGTCCGCCGCCTCCTTGACGAGGTACCCGTGCGCACCCACGTCGAAGGCGGCCCTCAGGCGTTCCACGTCGTCGAACATGGTGACGATCAGCACCTTCGTCTCCCCGCTGACCTCCAGGATCCGACCGGCGACGTGGACTCCGCTGTCGTCGGGGAGGGCGAGATCGACGACGAAGACGTCCGGCTGCTCCTGCTCGGCGAGGGAGACAGCCTCGCCGCCCGTGCCGACGTCGCCGACGACCTCGACGCCGGATTGGCGCTCCAGGATCATCCGGAGCCCGCTCCGGACGAGGGCGTGGTCGTCGCAGAGCGCGACGCGGATGCTACCCAAGGGGCACCTCCAGTACGACCGTCGTTCCGCATCCGGCCGACGAGTCGACGGTCAACGATCCGCCCACCAGAGCCGCCCGCTCCGCCATCCCCCTCAGCCCGAGCGTGTCCCTCGACCCTGCGGCGTCGAACCCCCTCCCCTGGTCCCGGATCACCGCTTGCAGCGACCGGTCCGAGAGGCGCACGGAGACGCGGCAGTACACGGCACCGGAGTGACGGATCACGTTCGCGAGCGCCTCCTGGCAGACGCGGTAGGTCGCCGTCTCGATGTCCGTGGGCAGGCGGCGGCCGTCGAGGCCCTCGACCACCAGGTCGATCACCAGGTCATGACGGGCGGCGAGATCCTTCGTGAGCCTCCGGAGGGCCGCGACCAGGCCGAGGTCGTCGAGGACGGTCGGCCGGAGCTCGAAGGCGAGACCGCGGACCTGCCGGAGCGTGGAGGTCAGGATCTCCCGCACCTGGGCGGCCCGCTCGACCGGTTCCGTCGGCTGCGCTCCGTCCTGGTCGAGTGAATCGTGGAGGAGTCGGAGGCTCAGCAGCGCCGACGTCAAGCTCTGCCCGACCTCGTCGTGCAGGTCCCGCGAGAGGCGGGTTCGCTCGGCCTCCCGGGCGGCGATCTCGCGAACGAGGGTCTCCTGCTCGTTGAGGATCCGCTCCGAGGCGGCACTGGCCACGCTGGCGATGAACTCTGCGAGGCGGGCCTCCTCGGCGCCGAACAGGCCCCGGATCCTCCGGTGCGCGACGAAGAGGCACACCGGCGAGCCCTGGACCGTCATGGGCACGTAGAGGCCCGAGTACGCACCGCAGCCGTCCAGAGGCTTCCCGCACGCCGTGACGCCCACGTCGTCGGGGCACACGACCGGGGATCCCCTGGCCAGGGCCTCGCGAGCGACCTCTGGACTGCACGCGGAGGTCACCGATCCGGCGAGCACCTCGAGGAAGGCCGAATCCGGTGAGACCTCGATGATCGCGCACTCCTCGGCGCGCAGGAGGTCCTTGGATGCTCCGGTGACGCTCTCCCAGATGTCCCGGTCATTGTCGGCAGAGGCGATCCTCCGTCCGACGTCGAGCATCGTCTCGAACCGGTCGACGAGACCCAGGACCTTCTCGCCCTGGTCCTCCTCCCGGGGATCGGCTCGGGCCGAGACCAAGGCGAGGAGCCGCTCGCCCACGGCCAGGTCCTCGGCCGCGCCGGGCCAACCGTGCGCCATCCCCACCTCGCCCCGGAGGCGTCGTGACTCGGCGTACTCCCACCGGGCCCCCTGGCGCCGGGCGAGGTCGATGCTGGCGTCGAGGCAACGGCGAGCCCTCCTCACCCGACCCCGCATCGATGCGAGCAGGGCCGCCTCGCGGAGCGCGTGGGGGAGGTCGTTGCGGTAGGAGCGGGCGACCCGGAGCGCGCGCCGGGCCTCCCGGCTCGCCCGCCGAACCAGCCTCCTCCGCTCTCTTACGGACCACGGAGGCGCGGCTTCGGCAGCCCGGCGGCGCGCCGAGGCGAGCCAGACGAAGACAGGAGACAGGTAGGGGTCCCTCCTCCTCGTCGCCACCACGAGACGACGGGCGCGCTCCAGGCGGTCGACCGCGAGGAGGGCACGACCCTCGTCCAGCTCGACGATCGCCTCCGCCTGCAGCAGCCTGGCGAGGTAGTGCACCGGCTCCGGCGGGTTCTTCAGCTCGCGGACCAGGACGTCGCGGGGGAAGCTCCGGCGGGCCACCTTGGCCCAGATCTCGAGGGCGGCGAAGCGAGCGGAGAGCCCGCCGATCTGGGCCGCCTGGTAGTACAGCCGCCGGCTCTCGGTCTCCGCCCGGTGCAGCTCGCCGAGCCGGTACCGGCAGAGCGCGACGTGCCAGACGACGGTGTGCAGCTCGTACGGGTCCCCGATGCGCTCGAGCAGGCGGGAAGCCTCCTCCAGGCTGTCGAGGGCGGCTCGGTACTCGCCGGCCACGTAGTGGACGAGCCCGTGGAAGCTGAGCGCCTGGCCCTCACCCCACGGATCTCCGAGTTGCCGGCGAACCTCCAGGGAGCGACCCACGTAGGAGAGCCCCCGGCGGTGGAGCCGAGGGGCGAGGTGGGTCAGGACGACGCCGAAGGTCGCGTACGCCTGCCCGAGCTCGTGGCTGGGCCCGTGGCGCTCGGCCAGGTTGAGCTGCCGGAGCGTGACCCAGAGGGTGCGGAACGCGCCGCCCTGGTGCCACCACACGGCGCCGAGCCGTTCGTAGAGCCGGGCAACCAGCAGGTCCGCCTCCCGACCGGGAGCTGGACGCCGGTCCCGGGCCCGCCCCGGACGGAGGCGGTGGAGGAGCTGGGTGGCCACCTCCTTGACGATCAGCACCGCCAACACGACCCGGTGGCGGGGCACAGGACGACCGAGGAGGTGCAGCGCACGCTCGAGCGGCTCCCGCGCCCCGACCATGTCTCCCTGCTTGTGGGCGAGGCTGGCGAGCTTGCCCTCGAGGCGCGCCCGCGCCAGGTCGTCGGCGGTGAAGCTGAGCGCCTCGCGGAGGAGCCGGGTGGCCTCGCCGTAGTGCGCTCGCAGCGCGAGCACGTCCGCGAGGCGCTCGGCGATCCGCAGCCGGGTCTCCAGGTCCGCGTCGGGAGCGCTCCGCAGCGCGAGCCGGTACTGCTGCTCCGCGATCGCGAGCGCGTACCGGGAGCGGGCCTCCTCGGCCGCCGCCAGCGCATGGGGGAACGCGAGGTCGCGCTCGTCGGCCGCGTCGAAGTGGTACGAGAGGTCGAACGGCGTCGCCGGCCCGGAAGCCTCCAGCTCGAGGCCGGCCAGCTTGTGGTAGCGGCGGCGCTCCTCGGTGGTGAGACGCCCGAGGAAGACATCGCGCAGCTGGTCGTGGGCGAAGATGAAGGAGGTGCCTGACTCCGAGCGCCACACCATGTGTCGGCGCCGCGCCTCCTCGATCGACGCGGTCGCGGCCTCGGGCGGGACCGTCGCGAGGCGGCTCGCGAGTCCCAGGTCGAACTCACGCCCGAGGACGGCGCCGATCGAGAGCAGCCGGACACAGGCGGGAGGGAGCAGGTCGGCGCGCCGGGCGAGGAACGACGCCGCCCGCCGGGAGGAGCGGACCTCGTGGTCCTCGGTGAGCCGGGCCTGCCAGCCCGCCGGCGTCGGCACCAGGGCCCCGGATTCCACGAGGCCCCGGAGGATCGCCCCGGCCATGAACGGGCTGCCATCCGAAGTCCGCGCCACGACGTCGAGGACGTCGGAGGGGAGGGGTCCGGCCATGGACTCGACCAGCCGGCCGATCTGGTCGGGTGAGAGGCGGGACAGGGTGATCCGGGTCTCGCTCCGGATGTCCGGCAGGGGTGGAGCACGTGCTCGTCGGAGTCGACGCGGAACGCGGCGATGACGAGCACGTGGTGGTGGCGGCGCCTCGAAGGTTCGGACCAGGCGGAGAGGAGCGCTCTCGACAGCTCGTCGGCCCACTGGCAGTCGTCGAGGAGCAGCAGCGCCGGGTGCTCCTCGGTCCCACACGCCTCCACGAGGGCTGCGAGCGCCCGGAGAGTTCGACCTTCGCGGAGGTCCTCGGGTCCCGAAGGGCCGGCCTCACCGGGCAGGAGCACGCCGCCGAGCTCGGGGAGGACCTCGCGAATGGTCTGGGCGTGATCTCCGAGCTGCCGGCGGAGCCGGCGGAGGAGGTCGTCGTCTCGTTTCGCCCGGGCGACGACGTCACCCACGACCCTGGCGAGGAGCCCGAGCGGCCGCTGGCCCACCCGGTCGGCCCCCTGCCCGCGGAGCACCCACGCCCCCGCTCGCCCGCCCGGCGCGAACTCGTCCATGAGTCGGGTCTTGCCCCCGCCCGACTCCCCTGGAGGACGACCAGGCCGCCGGCCCCCGACCTCGCCCGCTCCAGGAACATCTCGAGCGCGGAGAGCTCCGCGTCGCGAGCCACGAGCGAGGGTTCGGTGATCCGGGGGAGGCTGTCGGGGATCTTGGCGACCCCGCCCGACGGGACCGCCTGCCGGTCCAGCTTCCCGGCCAGGTCCTCGAGCTCCACCAGCACCGCGGCAGCCGCCGGGTAGCGCTCCTCGGGATCCTGCCGGAGCAGTCGGTGGATGATGTCCTCGAGACCGGGGGCACGTCGATGTTGAGCTCGTGGAGGCGGGCCGGCGGGGCCGCCACGTGTTGGAGGAGGACCTCGTGCACCGTCCGGCCCGTGAAGGGTGCTCTCCCCGCGAGACACTCGTACAGCACGATGCCCACCGCGTAGAGGTCCGACCGCTCGTCGACCTCCCGGTCGAGGAGCCCCACCCGCTCGGGTGACAGGTACCGGACGGTCTGCGCGGGCTCGTTGCCGGGCGACGTCCCCAGGAGGGTGTTCCGGGCGAGGCCGCAGCCGATCAGGGTCGCCCCGGTGATCGGGAACTGCGGGTCGACGATCACCCGTCCGGGTCGAACGTGGCCGTGCAGGATCCCGTGCTCGTGCACCTGGACCAGCGCCGTCAAGACGCAGCGCGCGATCGTCAGCACGTCGTCGACGGTGAGCTTCCGGCCCTCCGGAAGGTGCGTCGAGAGGGGCACCCCGGGGATCCAGGGCTGGACGATCCACAGCCGATCGGCGTCGCTGCCGACGTCGAGGATGGGCGCGAGCCACGGCGCCCCGAGCTCACGCAGGACGGCCGCCTCCCGTTCGAGCCGCTGGCGCGCGCCGGAGGAGACGAGCGAGGGGTGCACGACCTTGAGGACGACCTCCGCGCCGTCGCGGAGGTCTTGGCCGAGGCTCGTCACCATCCCCCGGTGCGCCCTGAGCAACTCGAGGCACTGGTAGCGGTCACCCAGGATCAGGTCCGGCGCGGCGATGCTCACCGGTCGCTCCAGGCTGCCGCGCGCTCCCACTCGTGGATCCGCGACCCCCGGAAGTGCGGCCTCGAGCGGCCGGCGACGACTGCGTCCATGGCGGTTCCAGGGCCACCGCTCCCCGCCGGCCATCGGCGCTCGCCCGTCCGAGACGCCGGCTGGCCGACCGGATCGCGCTCCAGGGCCGCGATCGTGGTGGAGCAGTCGCGGCTTGTCAACCTCCGGCCACATCGAGCGTTCATCGCGCGACACGCGCCCCGAGCGCGCTCGAGCCCGCTCGATCCACGAGGGGGCGCCCCCGGACCGCCTCTCGCAGGAGGGCGGGGACCCGCCGACGGACCCGGTCGAGCTCCACGTCGGCGACGTGGGCGACGCTCCCGAACACGCGCTGCACCGATTCCGGAACCGCACCGACGGTGATGCACGCGCAGCCGAGGCCTCGCTCCCGGACCTCGTCGAGGGCCCGGGCGGCGTCGGCCTCCCCGTAACGGGACTCGTAGCCGTCGTCGAAGGCGACACCGTCGGACACGACCACCAGGAGGCGCCACCGGGTCCCGCCGTCGCGCTCCAGGCGCTGGGTACCGTGCCGGATCGCCGCGCCCAGGCGGGAGAAGCCGGAGGGACGGGTCGAGAAGAGCCGCCGCTGGGCGTGCACGTCGTAGGGATCGTCGAAGTCCTTGCATCGAGCGAGCTGCACGTTCTCGCGCCCGTCGGAGTGGAACCCGTAGGCGGCCACCCGGACACCGAGGGCGCCCAGCGTGTCCAGGAGCCGGCCGGCGACGTCGAGCTGGCCCTCGTGGACGGGCGGCCCGGCGCCGGTCCGGTCCCCGATCGAGTCGGACACGTCCACGAGCAACAGCACGGACAGGTCGGGCCTCCTCAGGGCTGCGCCGACGTAGACGTCCTCGTCGACCCGATGGCCCGTCCGGGCGTCGACCCGGGACTCCACCAGCGCGTCGAGGTCGAGGTCGTCGCCCACGGCTTCGTGCCGCCGGGGCCGTCGCGACAGGCCCACCCGGGCGAGCTCGTGGCGCATCCACGGGTCCCGGACCCGCCCCGGCGTCGCCACGAGCAGGGAGGCCGGGACCTCGACCTCGGCCACCTGGCACCAGTCGGGCCGGTAGGAGGACCGGAACACGTCCCACTCCGGGTAGCGGCATCCTGCCCGCGCCGTCGGTGACGTCCCGGGGCGGCTCGCGCTCCATGACATCACCGCCGGCCCGGCCCCCACGCTCCCTCCGAGGCGGACGGCCCCGTGGGCGACGAGGTGGGCGCTGCGATGGTCCGCGCTCCCCGGTCGGACGGCCGACCCCAGCCGACCGAGGAGCCGGGCGAGGGGGTTGCGGCCCGCGACGTCGGGAGCGGTCTCCTCGGGCGCGGACTCGGGCTCGGTGTCCCCGGCATCGGGTCGAGGGGATCGCCCGACGCGCTCGGACGGCCGGCGCCACACTCTCACGTCGGACGGGCGGATGGTGCCCCACTCCCGGGGCGCGGGAGCGATCCGACTCCGGCCCGCGGCGGCCAGCGAGAGCGATCGGTCCGCGCCATCGGTCAGAGCTGGCCACGGGGGAGGCCACCAGGCGGCGAGGTCGAGGCCACGGAGGCTCGGGGCGAGGGTGTGGAGCGCACGACGCGCCTCGAGCGAGAAGAAGGCCTGGATCACGTCACGGCGCCAGCGGACCCTTCCGAGGCCGGCCGCCTCCAGGCTCCCGACGCGCAGGAGCCCGGCGTGCACGACGACCTGACGGCGGGCATCCTCCCCGACGCCCGAGTGCACGAAGATCGTGTGCCCGTCCGTGAACGCCTCCCCCACCGGTGAGGTCGACACGTCGACGGGCCGGCCCGCGACCGCCGACGCCAGGAAGGCGAGCGCTGCGACGTCCGGCACCTCGGCGAGGAGCGACATCGAACCTCCCCGGTCGGGGTCCGGTGCCGGTCGCAGCTCCACGGCCGTCCCGACGTCAGCTTCGCAGGTAGGCGTCCACGAGCTCGCCGAGACCGGCGTTGACGGACGGGTCGTCGGTGAGGACGTTGGCGACGGCCAGGCGGGCGGCCTCCCGAACGGGCAGGCCCTCGCTGATGAGGGTTCCGGCGGCGACCAGGGTCCTGGTCGACGCCACCTCGCGCAGGCCCGGCCGGTGCTCGAGGCTCCGGATCGCCTGGCCGAGCTGGACGAGCTGCTCGGCCACCTCCGCGTCGATCCGCGCCTCGACGGCCACGATCTCCGTCTCGATCTCGGGCGGGGGGAACGTCAGCTCGATCGCGATCATCCGTTGGCGGGTGGAGTCCTTGAGGTCCTTGAGCACGTTCTGGTAGCCGGGATTGAACGACATCACGAGGCCGAAGCCGTCGGGGGCCTCGAGCACGGTGTCGAGCCGCTCGATCGGGAGGATCCGTCGGTGGTCGGCGAGGGGGTGGAGGACGACGATGGTGTCCTGGCGGGCCTCCACGATCTCGTCGAGGTAGCAGATGCCACCCTCGCGAACGGCCCGGGTCAAGGGACCGTCCTGCCAGACGGTCTCGTCGCCGTGGAGCAGGAAGCGCCCCACGAGATCCGACGAGGTCAGGTCCTCGTGGCAGGCAACGGTGTGGAGGGGACGGCCGAGGTCGTGGGCCATCGCCTCGACCAGGCGCGTCTTGCCGCACCCCGTGGGGCCCTTGAGGAGCACCGCGAGGCCCCGATGCATGGCGGCCAGGAAGGCGCGCTCCTCGTTGCCCACCGGTCGGTAGAAGGGCCTGCGGCCACTCCCTCGCCAACTCGTCGGCGACGCCTCGGACGCCGTCACCTCCTCACCCGCCGGTCTGCGTACACCCCGCTCTTCCGCCACTCGCCGGCCCTTCCGCCATCAGGCGAGGCCCATGGACTCGAGCAGGAGGTCGAACGCGTTCTTGAACTCGGCACCGTCGGAGTCCGTGAGCCCGTCGGCGGTCACGTCGATCGGACCCCAGTAGCTCGGGTGGAAGACCCGCGGCAGCGTCTCGGACCGCGAGGTGGTGAGGTCGATGCCCTCGGGGAGCTTGCCCCCGAAGGTCCCCAGGTCGGTGGTCTGGTTGAGCTGGGCCAGCACCGACGCCCGGTCCACGGGCCCGTCGATCCCCGAGATCACCGAGGCGATCGCCACGACCGAGAGCCACGCGTCCTGGGTCGTCGACGTGAGCTGCACGTCGGGGGGCGTACTCCTCCATGCTCGCCCGGTAGTCGGCCCACGCCTCGTGGTCCGGGGTGGCCCAGGGCCCGGCGACCTGCGACCCCACCAGCGCGCTCCCCGCTCCACCGGTCACGTCGATCGTCTCCGTGTTGACGATCGCGGCCACCGTGCTCATCGGGAGCTCCTTGCCGATCTGGCCGACGGCGGCGATGAACGGGGGTGGCGTTGGCCTGGTCGACGATGAGGATGGCGCTGTCCGTGCCCTCGGTCGCCTCCGCGGCGATGGTCGGCCAGTTGGGGTTGGCCTGGGGCACCTCGACCCTCTTGGCGATGCTCCCGCCCTGGGCGGCGAGGCCGGCCTCGACCGCGGGGATGAACGGGGCCCCGGCCGGGAGGTAGACGACCGCGGTCTTCGTGTACCCGGCCGCGGCGAGATCCATGGCGGCCCCCACGAAGAGCACCGGGGTCACGTACAGGGCAAACGAGTTCGGGGAGGTCATCTCGGGCATCCCCGAGCTCATGATCACCGGCATGAAGTAGGGGATGCCGGCCTCGGCGAGCGGCGGGACGAGGACGTCCGAGAGCACCACCGACGACCCGACCACGGCGTCCACCTCCTCGTCGACGAAGCGGCGCGCACTCGGCCGTCTGGGTCTGGTCGTTGTCGTTGTCGCAGTGGACGATCTCTATCTCGTGGGTGAGGCCGTCGGCCGTGGTGATCCCGCCTTCGGCGTTGAGGGTCATGGCGGCGGCCGTGGCGGCCTTCCCGTGGTCGGGCACCGACGGCGGGATCGGCGGGTCCAGCGCGGAGGACACCCCGAGGACGACGGGCTCACCGGTGAACTCCGGGGCATCGGTGCCCTCGGTCGCCTCGGTGGTCGTCGCGGCGGTGCCGGCCGTTCCGTCGGCGTCGTCGTCGGACGAGTCGTCACACCCGAAGGTCGCCGCGGCGAGGGCGACCACGGCGAGGGCGGCGAAGACCTTCGTTCGCATGGGGTTTCCCCTGTGGCTCGGTGCCGGCACCGTCCGTGCCGGGACGTCGGCACCTAGAACTAGCCCAGCGTCGACGAGCCATGCATCCGGGTGAACTACGTGATCGGTCCAACGATGCGGTTGTCGCGATGGGAGAAACGATCCTGAGGTCTGCGCGAAGCTGTCGGCCGATGATCAGGGGAATACCCTGATCCCATCCGGGAGAACTACTCGACGACCCGGGCGGCCGCGCCAGGAGCCCGGCGCGGGCCGGACCCCTCTCAGACGACCCCCCGCTGCTCGAGGAGCTCCATGATCCGCAGGTGGGCGTCGCCGTCGTCCTCGATCACCGCACCGGCGGTGCGCTCCTCCGCCGTGGCGACCTGCACGATCCGCTGGCGGGAACCGGCCCACCCGACGCCGCCCGCCGGGACGCCGAGGTCGGCCACGGTGAGCTCGTCGATCGGCTTGGCCTTGGCCGCCACGATGCCCTTGAACGAGGGATAGCGCGGCTCGACCGCCCCCGCGGTGACGCTCACCAGCGCGGGTAGCGGGCACTCGACCTCGTCGTAGCCGACCTCGGTCTGCCGCTCGGCCACCACGGTGCGCTCCACGAGGCGCACCTTGCGGGCGAACGTGACCATCGGCAGGTCGAGCAGCTCCGCGATCTGGGCGGGGACGGTGCCGGTGCACCCGTCGACCGACTCCGTGGCGGTCACCACGAGATCCGCCCCGGTGCGGGCGATCGCCCGGGCGAGCACCTTGGCCGTCGACAGCGCGTCGCTGCCGCGCAACGCCTCGTCGGCCACGAGGATCGCCCGGTCCGCTCCCATGGCCAGCGCGTTCCGGAGCCCGGTCGTCTCGCCGGCGGGGCCCATCGACACCACCGACACCTCCCCGCCGCCCGCCGCCTCGACGAGCTGCAGGCCGAGCTCCACTCCGCAGGCGTCCGACTCGTCGAGGAGGAGCTTGCCCCCTCGGACGAGGGTGCGCGTGGCGGGATCGAGCACCCCCGGAGCCGCCGGATCGGGGACCTGCTTCACGCACACGGCGACGTTCATCTCGGGGAATTTCCTCCAATCATGGGGTAAACTACGGACTTACTTGTCGCGAATATCACGCCTTGCGGCCTGGGGAGCGTGCCGGGTAAACATACCACAGCCATTACAGTTTTCTAGGGGCCTACTTTGAGCCTGCATCTCCTGGCGACCTACCTGCCACCGTGGACCGACGGGAACGGCGTGCGCACCCTCGACGAGGACGAGGACTCCGTCACCCTGGGGATCGCGGCGGGAGCCCCCGTGGTGGCACGGGTCGGACCCGATGCGGTCAGGCGAGTCGTGATCGTGACCCGCGACCCGGTGCTCCTCGAGGGCGACTCGGGGGCCGTCACCCTCGCCGGGCTCGGGCTCCCTCCGACCGATCGGTCGAGCACCGACTCGGCGGGGCCCCCGACACGCTCGACGCGATCCTCGCGGGAGGCGACGGAACCCTCGTCGTCGGCGTCGACCACCCGACCCGTGGCGGCGCGGGCGCGGGCGCGGTCCTCCTCGCCGGAGACGGGGCCACGCTCGAGCCCCGCGCCCAGGTCCGCCGGAGCCTACCGGTGAGGACCCGCTGGCCGGACGGGAGCGCCTTCGACTACGAGGACGCACGCCTGGAGCGCGACCGCGGGTTGCGCACGGCCATGAGCCACGCGGCACTCGGCTCGGACCTGCGCGCCGTTGCCGGTGTCGACGGCCGGACGGCCGCTTCCCTGGGTGCCGACGGGGATCTCGCCATGCCCACGTCGGGCGCGAGCTCCCCTGTGTTCGCTCTGGCCTCGCTCGTGGAACGGAGGGCCAGCGGTACCCTGGCCGCCGTCGAGCAGGCGACGCTCGTGGCCGGGATGCTCACCCGGCCGGGCGAGGCCACCGTGCTCCGCCACGAGGCTCCGGGCCGGCCACGGCCGGCCCGGTCGGCCGGAAGGCCGATGGCGGCACGGGTCTCGCTCCCGGCGTACGACCGCGCGTTCGAGTCCAAGCTGTACTTGAAGGCAGCGCGGTGCCCGACCTGCGCGGAGCTCTCGTACCCGCCTCGTTCGATGTGCCTGTCGTGCGGCGGCCCCGTCGAGGGCCCCGACGTCACGCTCGCGAGGACCGGTGTCATCTACTCGGTGGTCACGGTGCGGGTCCCGGTCCCGGGTCTGGCCACCCCGTACTCCCTCGCGGTGGTCGAGCTCGACGGGACGGGTGTCCGGACGCTGGTCCCCGTGACGGGCGTGGAGCCGGGAACGGCGCGGATCGGTGATCGGGGGACGCTCGTCTTCCGGCGCATCCTGGTCCGCAGCGGTGTCCCCGACTACGGGTACGCGTTCTGGCCGGAGGTGACGGCGTGAGGCGGGTGGCGATCGTCGGTGGAGGGATGACCCCGTTCGCCGAGCACTTCGACCTCGGGATCAAGGATCTCCTGCCGCAGGCGTTCCGGTCGGCGCTCCGTTCCGTCGACAAGGGAATGGAGCGAGGCGACATCGAGGCCGCCTGGTTCGGGGAGGTGACGGCCACCGACGGCTTCCCCAGCGGCATCCTCGCCGACAGCTGCGGCCTGCTCGACGTCCCCGTCACCCGGCTCGAGAACGCGTGCGCGACCGGCAACGACGCCATCAGGAACGCGTCACTCGCCGTGGGCAGCGGCGCGTTCGACGTCGTCCTCGCCGTCGGTGCCGACAAGGTTCGCGACGGCTCGGCCCGCCAGACCTTCTGGGAGTGGATGAGTGGCAACCGCGACATGGCCTGGGACTTCCCGCTCGGGCTCGTGGCGCCGGCCAACTTCGCCCTCCACGTCTCCCGCTACCTCTACGAGACCCCGGCGACCCGCGAGCACATGGCGATGATCGCGGTCAAGAACCACCGCCACGCGCTGCCCAACCCGAAGGCGCAGCTCCGCTACGAGATCACGGTCGAGCAGGTCCTGGAGGCCCCGATCGTCGTCGAGCCGTTCGGGCTCCTCGACTGCACGCCTCAGAGCGACGGGGCGGCGGCGGTGCTCTTGGCCGCCGAGGAGGTCGTCGATCGGTACACGGACCGGCCCGTGTGGGTTCGCGGGGTGGGCCTCGGCCTGGACCGGGTCATGCACGCGCACAAGAAGGACATGACGACGTTTCCCGCGTCCGTCCGTGCCGCCAAGCAGGCCTTCGGCATGGCGGGCCTGACCCCCGCCGACGTCGACGTCGCCGAGGTGCACGATTGCTTCACCGGCGTCGAGCTCATCGACTACGAGGATCTCGGGTTCTGCGAGCGGGGGCAGGCCTTCCGTCTCGTCGAGGCCGGGGACACCTGTGTCGGCGGCCGCCTCCCCGTGAACCCCAGCGGCGGCCTCAAGGCCAAGGGGCACCCACCGGGCGCCACCGGGGTCGCCCAGTGCGTGGAGCTGTTCGAGCAGCTCCGCGGCGAGGCCGCCAACCAGGTCGACGAGCCGCGGGTGGGCCTCGCCCACAACATCGGGGGCCCGACCGCCGTCTCGGCGGTCACGATCCTCGGGAGGGAACGTGACTGAGCTCCAGGGAACCGTCGTCGTCACCGGCGCCGCGCAGGGCCTGGGACGGGCCCTGGCCCGGGCCTTCGCCGACGCCGGGGCCGAGGTCGTCGCGGCCGACCTCGCGTTCACGGACCATCCCGGCGACGGGATCCGCCACGAGATCTGCGACGTCAGCGACGAGGACGCCGTCGAGGCGCTCGCCGACCGATCGGCCGCGCGGTCCGGAGGCATCGACGTGTGGGTCAACAACGCCGGGATCACCCGACCGGCGATGCTGACCACGATGTCGGTCGACGACTTCGACCGGGTCATGGCGGTGCACGCCCGCGGTACGTTCCTGGGCATGCGAGCGGCCGCGACCCGGATGATCGCCGCTGATCGGGGCGGCGCGATCCTGAACCTCACGTCGGCCGCGGGGCTGGCCGGGACCATCGGCCAGGTGAACTACAGCGCCGCCAAGGGCGCCATCGCGGCGATGACGAAGTCAGGGGCCAAGGAGCTGGCCCGGTACCGGATCCGGGTCAACGCGGTCGCCCCGTCCGTGGTGACCCCGATGACCGAGACACTTCGCACGAACGAGAAGCTGCGCGACCGCTTCCTCGCCCGGGTGCCGATGGGTCGCCTCGGGGAGCCCGAGGAGATCGTGGGCGCCTTCCTGTTCCTCGCCTCCAGCAGGGCGGCCTTCGTGACCGGCCAGGTCCTCTGCGTCGACGGCGGCCTCCACATGGCGAGCTGATGCCCTCGCTCGAGTCCGTCGTCCGGGCCGGTGACCTCGTCGCGGTCGCCGACGGCTGCGGCGCCCCGCTCGGGATGGGCCCCGCCCTGACGAGGACCGCCCATGCCCGCCCGGGGACACGGCTCCTCCTCGGATGGTGCCCTGCCCCCGTCGACGGTCTGTGCTTCGAGGCGTTCACCGACGTCCGGACGGTCATGGGCGGCTACGGGCTGCGGACCGCCATCGACTCGGGGCGCGTCCGTTACGTTCCGGCCAGGCTCGGGGCCGTCCCCGCGCTCCTGGCCGGCCCTCTCCGGCCCGACGTGCTCGTGGTGGCCGCGCGCCGGGACGGTAGGAGGTACTTCCTCGGCTCCGAGGTCGGGTGGGCGAGGGCGGCGATCGAGGTCGGGGCCAGGGTGGCTCTCGTGCTGAACGACGCCCTTCCGGTCTCCGACGCGGACGGCCCGCTCTCCGTCGGTGACGCGGCCGTGGTCGCGGAGCAGTCACGCCCACCGGTCGCCCGCTCCTCCGTCGGAGCGAGCCCGGTCTTCGGGCGGATCGGCGCCCACGTCGCTTCCCTGATCCCCGAGGGCGCGCGACTCCAGCACGGCCCCGGCCCGCTCGGGGACGCGATCGCCACCGCCCTCGAGGTCCCGGTGCGCGTCGATTCCGGGCTCGTCACCGACGCCGTGGTCGATCTCGACTCGCGCGGCCTCCTCGTCGGCGAGGCGACGGCCGCGTACCTCTCGGGCACCGAGCGCCTCTACCGCTGGGCAGACGGGAGGCCCGTCCTCCACCGGGTGGAGCACACCCACGACCTCGGTCGGCTGGCCGCGGGTCCTCACCCGCTCGTCGCCGTGAACGCTGCTCTGGAGATCGACCTCACCGGTCAGGTCAACGTCGAGCGCTCGGCGGGAAGCATCGTGGGCGGGGTCGGCGGCCACTCCGACTACGCTGCCGCCGCCGCGAGGTGCCCCGGGGGGTCGAGCATCGTCGCCCTTCCGAGCAGCCACGACGGCCACAGCACCCTCGTGGAACGCATCGAAGGCCCGATCACCACACCGCGCCACGACGTCGACGTCGTGGTCACCGAGAGGGGGTGGGTCGATCTCCGGGGTCTGGACGACGTCGAGCGCGGGGCGGCTCTGCTCGACCACTGGGGCGGTGACCTCCGCCGACCGGGCGCGGCGAGACAGGACGACCGGCCGGGGCGGGCCGCAGGAGGCGAGTGATGGACTTCGAGATGCCCGCGTCGATCGAGGCACTCGCCGAGGAGGCCAGGGCGGTGGGAGAGATCGTCGCGCGCGAGCGGCCCCTTCGCGAAGACTCCTGGGTCATCGGCTTCGACCGAGGGTTCTCGCTCGAGATGGGGCGACGCGGCTGGCTCGGAATGACCTGGCCGGTCTCGGAGGGAGGCCACGGTCGCACGCCGCTGGAACGGTTCGTCGTCACCGAGGCGCTCATCACCGCGGGAGCGCCGATCGCCGCGTCCTGGGTGGGGGACCGCCAGATCGGACCGACACTGCTGGCCTTCGGGTCCGTCGACCAGCGGCGGCGGTACATCCCGGACATGGTGGCCGGGAGGACGAGCTGGTGCCTCGGCCTGAGCGAGCCCGACTCGGGATCGGACCTCGCCTCCCTCCGGACGAGGGCCGTCCGACGGGGCGACTCCTACGTCGTCGAGGGACGCAAGATCTGGACGAGCTTCGGCGCCCTCGCCGACCACTGCTACCTCGTCGCCCGGACGAACGCCGAGGCACCTCCTCACGCGGGGCTGTCGGAGCTCGTCGTCGACATGCAGAGCCCCGGGGTCGTCGCGCGACCCATCGTCGACGCGACCCGGGCCGCGCACTTCTGCGAGGTCGAGTTCGACGGCGTGCACGTCCCGGCCGAGAACCTCGTCGGAACGGTCGACGGGAGCTGGCGGCAGGTGACCCGGCAGCTGGAGCACGAGCGGGGCGGGATCGACCGGCTCGTGAGCAACCGGGCGCTCTTCCTCGACGTCCTCGAGCACGTCGACACGTCCGACGCGCTCGTGCGACAGGAGGTCGCCGCGCTCGAGGGCGCCTTCCGGGTCGGACGCCTGCTCGTCCTGCGGGAGACCCTGGGACAGGCGCCGCGCCACTTCTCGGCCGCGACCAAGGTCTTCTGCACCGAGTTGGAGCAGCGGGTCGCCGGGTTCTGCGCCCGAGTCCTCGGTCCCGGCTCACTCGTGTGGGGACCGGTAGCCCGGGCCGCCTGCTACGCCCCCGCGTACTCGATCATGGGCGGGACCAGCAGCATCCTTCGCAACGTCGTGGCGGAGCGGCTGCTCGGCCTTCCCCGGGCCTGACCGGCCCGGCCGCGAGCGGGAGCGGGGCGGACACCGGGGCCTCGGCTCGCTGGAGCGCGCACCCCGGGTCCGCCTCGAACCCCTCCCTCTCGCTCAGTACTCGGTCGGCAGCGCCTGGAGCACCGGCACCATGGAGTCGAGCGCGGGCGCCGCCTGGAGGATCTTCCCGAGGTTCCCGGTGATCTTCACCTTCCCCTGGGAGATGGCGACCTGGGAGTTGACCTCGCCCCGGTTCAGCGCGGCCGAGGTCTCGTAGCTCTGCGTCACCGTCCCGTCGGGCTTCCGCTCCGCCTTCCCGGGGTGGTACGTGATCGACCCGTCCTCGAACTCGAACCAGTACTCCACCGTCTCCCTCCCGGGGACGTTGTTCACGACGTGCTGGAGCACGAGGGACATGCCCGACGTCGCCTGCTGGAACTCCTCGTCGGCGTTGACCGCCTTCTCCATCTCGCGGCCCCACTCGTCGCTCAGGTACATCGCCATGGTGGCTACTCCTCTCGTGGTCGCGGCTTCACCGCGACGGTCGTATCGGTCGGAAGGGATCGCTCCGGGGGAACCCGTCTCGGAACCGCTGGTCGCCGCGGGGGATCACCGAACCACCTCTTCCCGCACGAGCCGGTCGATCTCGTCGCCCGCCAGCCCGAGGAGGTCCCGCAGCACGTAGTCGTCGTCCTGGCCCAGCACCGGGGCCGGACACCTCACCCGGGCCGGCGTGTCCGAGAACAGCCACGGCGTGGCGTAGACGTGGCTGTGCTCGCCCCCCGGGGAATCGTGATCGAGGACGAGACCTCGCGCCCGGAAGTGCTCGTGCCCGTCGCGCTCCTGGATCCCGAGGACCGGCATGGCCGGGACGCCCGCCCGGAGGAGCCGCCGCGCAGCCTGGTCCCGTTCCTGGGTAGCGCACCAGGACGCGACCGCGCCGTCGATCTCTGCCCTTCGTCGACGACGTCCCGGCACGGTCGCCAGGCTCGGGTCAGCCGCCCACTCGGTGCGCCCGATCGCCTCGCAGAGCCCCGCCCAGTCGGACCCGTTCCTGACCGACACCGCGACCCACCGCTCCTCACCGCTGCACGCGTACGTCCCGTGGGGGAACCAGGCGTGGTGGAGGTTCCCCTGGACGCCGGGGAGGCGCCCGTTCAGCTGGTAGTCGAGGATCGGCTCGGCCAGACCGCTCAGCGCCGACTCGATCATGCTCACGTCGACGAACTGACCCTCCCCGGTCACGTCGCGATGCCGCAGCGCCGCGAGTGTGCCGATGGCCCCGTTGATCGCGAGGTTGAGGTCCCCGAGACCGAAGTTGATGAGACCGATCGGCTCCTCGTGCTCGTAGCCCACCAGGGTCTCGAGCCCCGCGAACGCCGTACCCATGGAGGCGAAGCCCCCCATCGATCGCAGTGGACCGCTGTGGCCTGCGACGCTCATCGAGACACAGATGACGTCGGGCCTGGTCCGACGCAGGGACTCGTACCCGAGGTCCAGACGATCCATGACCCCGGGCCGGAAGTTGTCGACGACGACGTCGACCGAGGGGGAGGAGCCGATGGACGAGGCGTGCACCCTCCGGCCTCCCCACGTCCAGCGCGACCGACCGCTTGCTCCGGTTGTTGTGGGAGAAGAACCACGATGTCCAGGGAAGGAAGCGCATGAGGTCCTGGCGCCGGCCGGTCTCGACCCGGATGACCTCGGCTCCCATGTCCGCGAGGAGCTGGGTCGACATGGGGCCGGCCCAGTTCCAGGTGAAGTCGAGGATTCGGACGCCTTCCAGCGGAGGCAGGCGCTCCACGTCTCCCGATCCCGGCGCCCCGACGCCACTTCCGCTCGGGCAGCTCGACGGTCGGGCCGCCGATCGCCCCGGTCCCCCCACCCTGACCGGCCACGCGGTCAGAGTGAAGCCCGGGTTCGGAACCCTCACCGTGGACCTCGCGACGGCGACGGTGCCCCAGGCGTCCCGCCCGGCGAGGTGCTCGTCGTCGAGGATCTCGTCGAAGGCCATCGCCGGCCCGAGGGTCAGCCCCTCCTCGGCCCCGAACCGGGCGACCTCCGCTCTCGTGAGACCCTTGAGCCATGCCCGGAAGTGCCCGTCGACGAGCTCGGGGTGCGCCCCGAGGAACATGGAGTCGCGGGCCTTCTCGTCACGAGCCCACTCGGGCTCGCCCATGAGGCGCAGGAAGACCCCCCACTGCCCGGGGGACTGGGAGAGGATGCAGACGTAGCCGTCCGCGCACTCGAACAGCCCCGTCGGGTACGGGAAGCTGCCCGCCCCCGAGCCACGGTGCCACCCGCCGGCGCGCTTGGCCCGGAAGAGGTGCATCCCACCGACGCAGTAGGCCATGACCTGCGCGACGGCGACGTCGACCGTCTGGCCGCGACCCGACCGGTCACGCTCGCGAAGCCCGCACAGCGTCGCGGCCGCCGCATGGAGGCCGGCCTGGTACGAGGCCTGGTCGTAAGGAAGGCGGAGCGGCTCGCGGCCCGGTGCTCCGAGGCCGTCGCAGAGGGAGCTGAGCGCCGACGCGGTGAGGTCCGTCCCGGGCGCGTCCGCGAGGACCCCCGTGCGCCCGTACGGGGACACCGACACCACGAGGAGGGTCGGATGGCGCTCGCGGAGATCGGGATGGCCGAGCCTCCAGTGGTTCCGGGATGTGACGTCGACGCCCTCGACGAGGACGTCAACCGTGGCCAGCATGTCCTCGAGGCGGTGGGCATCCTCGGGGTCGTCGGGGTCGATCCCGCAGGCACGCTTCCCGGCGTTCAGGTAGTGGAAGAGCGCGCCGCCCTCGGGATCGAGCTCGTCTCCGGCGAAGGGTCCCAGGGAGCGGATCGGGTCTCCGGGCGCCGGCTCGAGCTTGGTGACCTCGGCGCCGAGGTCCCCGAGGAGACGCGAGCAGAAGGAGGCCGCGATCTCCTCGGCGACCTCGAGCACCCGGACCCCGGCCAGGGGAGCCCCTCCACTCACCGTCCGCTCCGTCCTCGCTGGTCGCGTACGAGCACCGAAACCCTCAGAGCGCCAGACCGACGAGCATCCCCATCTCGGTCGCCTCGTGGATCCCTCGGGGAGCCCACGCCGCGCCGACGAGGTGGATCTCCGGAGCCGTTCCCTTCAGGGCGCGGTACAGGTCGGTGGCGGGTCGCGATCCGCACGAGAGGACCACGGAGTCCACACCCTCGACGACCGAGGAGAACCCGGTGAGCGAGGACACGAGCTCGACACGGTCCCGGTCGATGCGCACGGCCCGCTGGTAGGCGTGGGTCTTCACACCCCCGGCCTCCAGCCGCCTGAGCACGGTGGCGATCGCGTACCGGCCGACGTTGCCGGCGATCCCGGCCCAATGGTGGAACACCTCCACCTCGTGGCCCCGCGACGCGAGGGCGTCCGCGACGCTGGGGGTCTCCATCCCGTCCTCCTGCGACAGGACGACGACCCGGTGGCCCACCGAGCACGTCCCCTCGAGCACGTCCCACGCCTGGTGCACGTTCGGGCCGTCGACTCCGGGGATCTCCGGTGCGAGCGGGATGGAGCCGGTCGCGCAGATCACGACGTCGGGCGAGAGGGCGCGGACGGCCTCGGCGTCGCAGTCCACACCCAGCCGGAGGTCGATCGACAGCAGCTTGATCTGGGTCTGGTAGTAGGTGGGCAGGTTGGCGAACTGGTCGCGGCCGGGGGCCAGGCTGGCCAGCCTCACCTGGCCACCGATGTTCCCCGACCTCTCGAGGACGATGACCTCGTGGCCGCGCATCGCCGCCACCCGGGCCGCCTCGAGCCCCGCGGCCCCCGCCCCGACGACCACGACGCGCCGCCTCGTCTCCGCGGGGCGGTAGCTCGCCCGCCACAGCAGCTCGTTGCCGATCACAGGGTTCACCGAGCACATGGCGCGCTGCATGACGTTCGCCAGCCCGGTCCCCACACCGTGCACCGCGTTGTCGATGCAGCGATTGCAGCCGATGCAGGCCCGGATCTCGTCGAAGCGGCCCTCTCGGGCCTTGTTGGGGAACTCCGGGTCGGCGATCGAGGCCCGTGTCATCCCGACGAGGTCGCAGGCGCCCTCGGCCAGGAGTTGCTCGGCAAGAAGGGGATCGAAGACCCGGCCGGCGTAGAGGACCGGGATCGGAGCCACGATCCGGCGGATCTCCTTGGCGTGCGCGGCTCCCAGCGCCGGCGGGGCGTACGAGGGTGCGACGTACGTGGGGTCGCCCCAGAGGTGGCCCACGTCGACGCTGAAGAAGTCGGGTCGGGCGCCCTCGGCGATGTAGCCGGCGATCTCCTGGGCCTCCAGCAGGTCGTACCCGCCCGGCCGGTACTCGCCACCCGACACGCGCACACCGACTGCGGCGGTGTCACCGATCCGGTCACGCACCCGGCGCAGGATCTCCACGACGAAGCGGGTCCGGGCCTCGGTGTCCCCGCCCCACCGGTCGGTCCGCCGGTTCGTCGCCGGCGAGAGGAAGAAGTGCGGGAGGGTCTCGTGCGAGGCGTGGACCTCGATCGCGTCGGCTCCCGCGGCCACGAGCTGCTCTGCCGCGTCGGCGAAGCTCGAGATGATCCACTCCATCTCGTCGTCGTCGAGCTCGTGAGGTACGAAGTGCTGGCTCCCCAGGAGCGGCACTGCCGACGGCCCGAAGAGCACGTTGCCGTGACCGATCTGGCACACCGCCACCGATCCGGCCTCGTGCACGGCGTCGACGAACGACCGCAGCCTCTCCACGAAACCCGGCATGTAGTAGGCGGGGATGCGGATCGCGAACCCTCCGTCGGTCAGCTCCTGAGGCGCCTCGTCGGGGATCGGCGCCGGAAGGATCCAAGCCTCTCCCCCGATCCAGCCGACCCCGCCGCGTGCTTTCTGGACGTGGTGCTCCGTGTAGACGTCGTCGGCGAGGAAGTCGAGCCGGCCGGCCCCGATCGTGTTCGTGGTCTCACAGATCCGGTTGGGGACCGTCATCGGCCCCACCTGCAGGGGCGAGAACAACAGGTCCAGCTTCACCGCACCCTCCGGTCGGCCGTCGGTTCCCATCGATCGTTCCTCCTTGCGCGAGGTCCCAGACGTCCTAGAGGAGCAGGAACCCACCGTCGATCACGTAGGTCGCCCCGGTGACGAACGAGCCCGCCTGGCTGAGCAACGCGATCGCGATCCCGACCAGGTCCTCGGGAGTCCCGATGATCTTCAACGGTTGATGAGCGAGCAGCTGCTCGCCGAGCCCTCCGGCGAACAGCGGGTCCGTTCCCTCCGTCCGCACGAAGCCCGGCGCGATCGCGTTGACCCTGATGCCGTCGGGCGCGAACTCGACGGCAGCGTTGCGTGTGAACTGGATGACCGCGGCCTTCGACGGTCCGTACGCGCCCAGGCCCGGCTGGAGTCCTCGCTTGCCGGCGCCGGACGCCAGGTTCAGGATCGCCCCTCCACCCCCGGACTCGCGCATCGCCTTGACCGCCTCGCGCGTGCAGAGGAAGGTTCCCCGAACGTTGAGTCGGTAGACGTCATCGAAGAGCTCCTGCTCCATGTCCTCGAGCGTGTGGAGCGGGTAGACCCCGGCGTTGTTGACCAGGATGTCGAGCCCACCGAGCTCCGAGGCGGCCCCGGCGACCCCGCGCACGACGGAGCTCTCCTCCATGCAGTCCATCTCGAGCGCCACGGCTCGACCGCCCGCGTCCTCGATGGCCCGGGCGACCTCCGTCGCCCCATCGCGGTCGACGTCAGTCACGACGACGGCAGCACCGGCCCGAGCCAGAGCGAGCGAGAGGCCCCTGCCGATCCCGCGCCCTCCCCCCGTCACGAGTGCCCGTCGGCCCTCGAGGCCGAAGAGACCCCTCAAGTACTCGGACACATCAGTCATCGGTCACCCACCTTCCTCTCGCCGTCCCCGACGCTCCACCGCGACACGCGCTCCTGCGCTCAGGCAGCCAGCCGAGGCTTCACCGCGCCGGCCAGGAGCCGGATCGACTCGATGGCGTCGAGGTGGGCCCGACCCGGTAGGAACACCCGGCACAGGGCGTGGGTCACCCCGCACCCGGACCGGAGCTCCCGCAGCCTGTCGGCCACCTCGGCCGGCGAGGCCACGAGGAGGCAGGTGTCGAGCAACTTCGCCTCGTCGAGATCCTCACGGAAGAGCGTCAGCTCCGCATGCTCTTCGCTCGCCTCCGCCCGCATGGACGCGAGGTGTCGCGCGAGCAGGGGGAGGACGCTCTCCCGCGTCCGTTCCACGTCGTCGGTCACGAACGCCTGCGCGCCACGACGACGTCGACCTCCTCGGGCCGCCGACCGGCCGCCTCGAGCGCCTCCCGGTACCAGTCGATCGAGTTGCGAACCTCGTCCTCGGTCAGAAAGGCGGGCGCGACGTAGGGCAAGCCGCGTCCCGCCGCCCACTCGATCGTCTCCCGTCGACACGCGGTGACCCAGATCGGGGGGTGTGGCAGCTGGACGGGTCGCGGGGTCACCGACAGGAACTCGGGCGAGACCCGGCCCCGGCGCCACTGCTCGACGAACCCCGCGTCGGGCGAGACCCACGCGTCAGCCGGCTCCCGGCGGAACCCCGGAGGCCCGCTCGCGCCGAGCGGGAACTGGTAGTGCTCCCCTGTGAACTGGAAGGTCGTCTGGGTCCAGGATGTGCGAATGAGGTCGACGGCCTCGCGGAACCTGCCCTCGCGCTCGTCCCACGGGACGCCGGCGGCGCGCAGCTCGCCCGGTCGCTCCCCCGGTGAGACACCGAGGATGGCCCGCCCTCGGGACAGGTTGTCGAGCACCGCCCAGTCCTCGGCCACGCCGACGGGGAACTCGAGCACCGGTTGGCGATCGAGGGAGCCGACGCGGATCGTCCGCGTCCGCGCCGCGGCGGCACCGGCCAGGGCGCCCGGAGTCGGGCAACCCCGGGCACCGTGGTGCTCCTCGAACAGCACCGAGTCGAGGCCGAGGCGGTCGGCCTCCTCGATCTGCTCCAGAGCCGGCCGGTACGAGCCTCCCATGGCGTCGATCGCGTCGGGTCCGAGCCCGTAGAGCAAACCGATCCTCATCGGAGAGCCTCCTCCGCTCGCAACATCGGCATGACCTCCCTGGCGAACGTCTCCAGGTTCCGGAGCGCCCGGTCCAGCTTGTAGTTGGTCCACATCGTGCGGACCATGAGGAGGTCGAGGTCGAAGTCGAGGACGCTGGCCGCCTGTTCCCTCACCTGGTCCGGGTTCCCCGCCCACACCCCGGGGTTGCGGAGCAGCATCGGCTTCATCTCCGGTGGGACGTCGTAGACCTTCTGGCCCATGAGGACCTCGAGGAAGCCGAAGCCGAGGAGCTGGTCACGCATGATCCCCCAGAAGTCCTCTTCGATCGCCGCCTCGGCGTCCCGCTCGCTGGGCATGACGGCCACGTCTCGGAAGATCCCGCGCTTCAGGGCGGTCCGGTCGTGACCGGCCTCGTCGGCCGCCCGGTGGTACTCGTCGAAGACGGCCCCGTCGACGTTCTCGAGCCCCCTCCGGCGATGAGGAGGGGCCAGCCTCGCCGCCCGGCGCCGCGCGCGGCCCATGGCTTCACGCCGCCGCAGACCCAGAGGTCCGGGTCGCGCTGGAGGGGTCGCGTGGCCACCGACACGTCCTCGTACCGATAGAACTCGCCGCTGAACGAGAAGCGCTCCTGCGTGAGGGCCAGGCGAACGACCTCCATCGCCTCGAAGAGCCTCGCGCCCCACCGACCCTCGGGTACTCCGTGCCCCAGGAACTCTTCGAGCCGGTAGCCCGCGCCGAAGCCGAGGATCAACCGGCCGCCCGACAGGCGGTCGACGACCGCGCACTCCTCCGCGACCTTGAGCGGATCGTGCTGGGGCAACAGGAGGGCACCGATCATGAGCCCGATGCTCTTCGTCCGCTCGCCGATCGCCGCGACGGTGGGGAGGAGCGAGGGGCAGTACCCGTCGTACCAGAAGGAGTGCTCCGTGAGCGCGATCCCGTCGAAGCCCAGCTCCTCGGCGGCCTGGGCGTACTCGATCTGCGCTTCGTACAGGTCGGGGAGCGACCTCGGGTAGGAACCCGGGCTCTGGATCCCGAACGGACCGGCGATGATCTTCACTGCCTCTTCCCCTCTTCCATCGGCTACTTGAACTCGGGGATGATGTGCTCTGCGATGAGCTCGCGTTGGGCCGTCATGAGGAACAGCGCCTCGAACCCCATGCCCTCGTAGCGTCTGAACTCATCGATGATCATCTCCACGGTGCCGGTGTAGATGCTGTCGACGAAGCGCCGGTAGACGGGGTGGTCCTTCGGCGGGTGGTAGAGGTGGTTTCCCTCGTCGTCGACGAGGTACCCGAAGCAGAGGATGTGCTCCTCGTAGAGGTCGGAGAGGAGGAGCTGCTTCAGCTCCTCGGCCTCCTCGACGGTGTCCCCGATGCAGACGTCCTTGAACGCGGCGAGCCGGAGACGCTCCTCGGGCCACCCCGCGGCCCGGCCGACCTCGCGGTACTCGCGGGCGATCGCGCTCGCCTGCTCGAAGCTCGCGTTGGCCATCCAGTACGGGAGGCCGGCCTTCCCGGCCCTCTGAGCCGCCCTCACCGACGTCCCTCCGCAGAACCACGTCGGGATCGGACGCTGGATCGGCGTCGGCCGGACGCAGGCGTTGTCGTAGGAGTAGTAGCGACCCTCGAAGCTGAACCTCTCCCCGGAGGTGGCCTGCTCGAAGACCTTCATCCCTTCCACGAGCCGGGCGCCTCGCGCCTTCTTCTCCATGGAGAGCCCGTCGAACTCGTACGGGCGGTATCCCATGCCGAGACCCAGTGTCACCCGGCCCCCCGAGACGACGTCCACCGTGGCCGCCAGCTCCGCCGCCTCGAGGGGGTCGTACTGGGGCAGGAGCATCGCCCCGGTGACGAACCGGATGCGGCTCGTGACCGCTGCCGCCGCGGCGAGCGCCTGGACGGCGAGCGGCATGGTGCTGTCGTACATGAAGTGGTGCTCGCCGGCGCCGTACCCGTCGAACCCCAGTGCCTCCGCCTCCTTCGCCCCGTTCACGAAGGAGTCGTAGCCGGTCGCCAGCGACCCCGGCATCTTCCTGGTCTTGATGGTCCCCTGTACGCCGGTCCAGAACTCCATCGGCTCGTGTCCTCCTAGGCCTGGCAGAGCGGTTGGACCTGCGAGGCGAACTGCGAGAGCGACAGGGTCCTGCCCCGCTGCTGCCGGGTCCGGCGCCACACGACATGGCTCACGCCCGTCTCGCGGCGCAGGTCCCAGAGTTGCTGCGCGATCTCGCCCGCGCACCCTTCGATCCCCTCCCCGTCGGCGGCGCCGTCGAGGACCATCCGTCGCTCGAGCACCGGCTCGACCTGCCACTCGGCCGTCGCCGTCGTGCGGGCCTCGTCCCGGTAGCGGGTCAGGAACGAAACGGCCTCGGCCAACGGCACGTCCGCCCCCACGAAGGGCGAGACTCCGTTCCGAGCCGCCCACGATCGAACCTCCGGGTGGTCGATCTCCACCCAGAGCGGAAGGCGCTGGCTGTACGGACGCGGCGTCACCGCGAGGTAGTCGGGGAGGATCGGCCCCCAGTCCCACTGGGGCTGGAACACCCGACCGGGCGGGGCCTCGCTGGCTCCTTCGGGTGCCTCGTCGTCGGTGTGAGCGGGGAACCGGAAGGACCGGCCCCGGTACCGGAAGTCCATCCTCGACCAGGCGTGGAGGAGGAAGTCGGCCCGCTCGATGACGGTGGCCGGGTCGATCCCCTCGGCGCCGGGGGACGACACGACGATCCCGGCACGGCCGCGGGAGAAGACGTCGAGCACCGTCATCTCCTCCGCGACCCGGACGACGTTCGCGCCTCCGACCATTCGGCGAGCTCTCAGGTGGAGGGACGCCGTCCGCCGGCTGGCGAAGGTCAGCAACATCGCGGGTTGCGAGCAGGACGCGGGTCCGTCACGAGCCTCGTCGACCCACGCGCTGTCGAGGCCGATACCGTCGGCCGCGCTCATCTCCCCGAGGATCGCACGCCACACCGGGGCCGGCTCCTCGTCCGACCCGACGTCCCAGCTCAGTCCGAACCTCATGGTGTCTCCCTACTCGGCCTGGGTCTCGGCCCGCACCCGTTCGGCGACGTCGTCCTGGAGAGCAGCCTTGCGCACCTTCCCGGTCGGGGTCATCGGGAGCTCGTCCAGAAGCACGAGCCGCTCGGGGATCTTGTGCTTCGTCACGTGGTGCTCCTCGAGGAAGGACGCGAGCTCCTCCAGGGTGACCGTCTCGCCCTCCTCGGGCACGATGTAAGCGCAGACCCGCTCGCCCAGGCGAAAGTCGGGCATCCCGACCACCGCCACCTCGTGCACCTTGGGATGGAGGTAGAGGAGATCCTCGATCTCCTTCGGGTAGATCTTCGTCCCGCCGCGGTTCACGACCTCCGACTTCCGGCTGGCGAAGTGGAGGTACTCGTCCTCGTCGAGGAAGCCCAGGTCCCCGGTGTAGAACCACCCGTCGTCGTCGCGCGTCCGGGTCGTCAGCTCGGGCTGCCGGTAGTAGCCGACGAACAGCGCCGGCCCCCGGAAGGCGATCTCGCCGACCTCCCCGGAGGCGAGATCCCTGGTCCGGTCGTCGGGGTCCACGATCCGCAGCTCCGTCCCGGGCACCAACTTCCCCACGGTGTCACGCCGCTTCTCGGGCGGGTCGGCTGCGGTGGTCCGGGCGTGGATCCCGTTCTCTCCGAGGCCGTAGGAGTTGTTGGGGGTGATACCCCACGTCCGCTCGAGCATCTCGATGAACTCGGGCGCCGACCTCGCCCCACCGACCATCACGCTCTTGATGCTGGACGTGTCGTAGTCGGAGAACTCGGGGTGCTGGAGCACACCGATCAGGTGCGCGGGCGTCCCGGCGATGAAGTCCACCCTCTCCCGCTGGATGAGCTGGAGGACGTCGAGGGGTCGGTACTTGTTCACCAGCACGACCCGGAGGCCACCGATCGCGGCGTAGTACGTGATGGCGTGGCCGAAGCTGTGGGTCATGGGCGAGCACGTCAGCACGACGGCGTCCGGCATCGCGCTGGCGACCGGATCGACCATCATGAGCTTCACGAAGGAGATGAGGCTGTTGTGCGTGTGCATGAACCCCTTCGGATCGCCCTCGGTGCCCGACGTGAAGTTCATGTAGAAGACGGCATCGGGGTCGGGTGGGAGCTCGGCCAGCCGTTCGAGCCGTGACGCGCCCCGCTCGGCGAGCTCGGTCAGCGACACCTCGCGCTCCCCGAGGGTCGCCCCCTCCATGACCACGAGGTTGCGGAGGCTCGGGAGGTGGCCCCACATGGAGCGAACGGCCTCGGCGTAGTCGAAGCCCGACACCTCACCGGCCACGACCGCGACGTCCGTCTCGCAGAAGCTCAGCAGCGACCGCATCTCCCGCTCGCGGAACACGAGGTGCATCGGGTGGATGGCGGCACCGATGCGCGACAGGGCGATCTGGAGGAAGCAGAACTCCGGTACGTTGGGGAGCTGGACGGTGACGAGGTCGCCCGCCTTGACACCGAGGTCGAGGAGACCGGCCGCGAGCCGGTCCGAGGTCTCCTTGAACTCCCCGAACGTGACCGTGCGATCGACGGTGACGATCGCCGGGGCGTCGGGGCGATCCTGCGCCACCTCGTCGAAGTACTCGTGAAGGGTCTTGTCCAGCCACCAGCCGGAGGCGATCCAGCGCTCCCGGTACTCCGACGGGAAGGCGGGAAAGCGGCACTGGTCCGGCTGAACCGTCGATCCGGGCATTCGATCGCTCATCGCACGGTCACCTCCGATTGGCCTGTCGCACGTCGCCCGTCCTCTGACGCAACCCTCCCCCACCGTCCCGGTCCCGGGACGCGGCGAGGACGTGGTCCCCGAGCCGACGCAGAAGGGGCCGGACGGGCCAGGCGAGACGCAACGACTTCGCCGCCCGCAGGTGGAGCTGGGCGTCGTGCTCCACCATGAACCCGTAACCGCCCATGACCTGGCAGGCCGACGCGCTGGCCCGGACGTAGGCGTCGAGGTTGAACACCAGGGCCGCTTCGGTGGCCGCCCGCAGCTCGGACATCGGCCCGGCCTCGGTGGCGGCCCGCAACACGAGGAGCCGGGCCCGCTCGGCATCGGCGGCCATGTCCGCCATCCGGTGCTGGAGCGCCTGGAAGCTCCCGATCGGACGGCCGAACTGCTGCCGGCCCGTCGCGTAGTCGACCGCGTAGCGCAGCACCTCGGCCATCCCTCCGGCCGCGACCGCGGCCGCCGAGAGCGCTCCGGCGAGCCAGGCACGCTCGACGGTCCCCTCGGGCAGCTCGAGAAGCTCGCCGGCCTCCCCGTCGAAGCGGACGTGGCCGACCGGGGCCGGGCCGAGCACGGGCTGGCGCCCGACGGTCGTGGCTGTCCCCCGGGTCGCGAGGACGACCTCGCTCCCGACCGGTACGAGGAACGCGTCGGCGGCCGCTCCGTACGGGACCGAGGGGCTCTCTCCGTGCAGCAGCCGACCGTCGAAGGCGACGTGGTCGAGGACGGTCGCGACCACGACGCGCTCCCCCCGGACCATGGCGTCCAGATGCTCCGTCGTCGTGCCCGTCGGGGCAGCCTCCGCGAGCAGTCGGCCGGCGATCGCGTCCGCCTCGACCAGCGGCACGAGCGCGAGGGCTCGACCGGCCTCCTCGGCCAGGCAGGCCGCGTCGAGTGGTGTCCCACCGCTCCCGCCCTGCGCCCCGGCGATGGTCGCGCCGAGCATCCCGGCCTCGCCCAGCCGTCCCCAGAGCGCGCGGTCCCACCCGGGTTCCGCCGCCTCCGTCTCGCGCACCGCCTGGCTCGAGCTGTGCTTGGCGAAGAGCGCTCTGAGCGTGCTCCGCAGAGCCTCCTGGTCGTCGGACGGGCGGAGGTCCATCCTCATGCACCCCTCGGCAGTCGCAGTCCGCGCTGGGAGACGATGTTGCGCTGGATCTCGCTCGTGCCGCCGGTCACCGTGAAGCGGATCGTGTTCCGGAACTCCTCCTCGAGCTCGCCCTCGGCGATGGCGCCGAGCGCGTCCCGCGCCAGGGCGGCCCGGCTCCCGAGGAGGTCGAGGGCCGTTCCCGTGATCCGCTGGACGAGCTCGGTCGCCACGATCTTGCTCATCGAGGCTTCCGTGTTCGGGACGAGCCCCTGCGCCTGCATCCAGGCGACCGAGTAGGCGAGCACCTCCGCCGAGCGCACCTCCGCCTCCAGCTGCCCGAGCGCTTCACGGACGACGACGTCGTCGAGGAGGGTGTCGTCTCCTCCGACCGCGCGTGCGAGCAGGGCGAGCATCCGCTTGCACTGGCCGACGCGCTGGGTCCCGGACCGCTCGTAGTCGAGGGCCACGGCCAGGACATCCCAGCCCCTGTCGACCTCGCCGACGAGGTTGTCGTCCCCGACGACGACGTCGTCGAGGAACGTCGCGTTCGTCCGGAAGCCCCCGAGGGTGAGGACGGGATGGACCTCGACCTGGTCCATGGGGACGAGGAAGACGGAGATCCCGCGGTGCCGGGAGGCGTCGGGATCCGTACGCACCGCGCAGAACATGTAGTCGGCGACGTGCGCCAGGCTCGTGAACATCTTCGAGCCGTTGATGACCCAGCTTCCGTCGCGCCTCGTGGCGCGGGTTCGGAGGGACGCCAGGTCGCTTCCGGCTTCCGGTTCTGTGTAACCGAGGCAGAACACGAGCTCACCCCGGACCGTGGCCGGGAGGAAGCGGGCCTTCAGCTCGTCGCTGCCCAGCCGGATGAGGGTGTTCCCGATGATGGCTGCGATGCTCGAGGCGAGCACGGGGGCACCCGCCCGGGCCGCCTCCTCCTGGTAGATCGCGCCCTCGACGAACCCCGCGCCCCGGCCGCCGTACTCGCGGGGCCACTGGAGCCCGATCCATCCCTGCTCCCCGAGCAGGCGGTGGAACGACGGGACGTGCTCGTCGCCCCTCTCCGCGAGCTCGGACCGAACCTCCGCCGTGAGGTGCTCGGCGAAGAACCGCCGCGCCTCGCGACGCAGGGTCTCCTGGCCCGCCGTGAGGGAGAAGTCGACAGCCATCGCGCCTCGAACGCCGGTCGCTCTAGGCCTCGTCGGCCGCGGGCGCCATCCGGAAGAACGGGGCGACCATCTGGTCCCGCTCCTTCAACGCCCGGGTCAGGCCTTTGTCGCGGCGCTCCTTCACGAAGTTCCACTCGCCCTCGTTGAAGACCAGGTTGGTGCTCCAGGCGTGGCCGACCCAGCCGGTGAGGCTGCCGACGCCCTTCCCCCGCGCCTCCATGATGAACTGGAACATCGCCTTGCCCATCATGAGAGCGTCGAGGGGCATCGGGGTGATGGCGTCCGCGTAGTCCTCGGCCCACTGCTCGAGCTCGTCACGCGGGACGACCTTGGTGACGAAGCCTGCCTGATGGCCCTCCTCGGCCGTCAGGGGGCGCATGGTCAGCATGATCTCCTTCATCTTCTTGATGCCCATGTTCTCGATCCACAGGTACAGGTCCTGCGGAGCGGGGCCGAGGTAGCGGAAGGCCGGATGGCCGAATCGGGCATCCGGGGAGGCGATGACGATGTCCGCGGCGAGGGCCAGCATCATGTGGCCGCCGTAGCAGTAGCCGTGGACCTGACAGATGGTCGCCTTGAGGCACTCGGTGATCGTCCGCTCGAAGGCTCCGAAGGCCAGGTTCCGGTCGGGCAGGATCCGTTGCCTCTGGGCGGGCCGCCTCCGCTCCTCCTTGGTGACGCCCCGCTTGTAGCCGATGTAGTGGCCCAGCTCTCGGGCGTCCCCGCCGACGCCGAAGCACGGGCCCCGACCCTTGAAGATGATGACCTTGACGTCGTTGTCGGCCTCGGCCTCCTTGACGAGGTCGCCCACGCGCTCGCAGGCGGCGACCGGGAAGGCGTTGAGGTGCTCAGGGTCGTCGAAGATGATCCGGGCGATCGACCGCTCGGGGTCCTTCTCGTAGAGGATGATCTTCTCGATCTCGCTCTCGTCGGTGAGCATGCCCTCGTGGTCCCATTGGCTGGCCATCAGGTCCACGTCACGCTTCTTCACGACGGATTCCTCCTCGGCACCTGGGGCAGGCCCGCGTCCGGGCCACCGGGGCAACGTGTCGCCATGTTGGCCAGCGCCTCGGGTGCCCGCATCAGGACTAAGTACGAGACCCGGGGCGGAGAACTACGCGGCAGCCGGATCGGGACCGCCGAGATGGGTCGTCCCGCCGACGAGGAGCGTCGGCGGGACGAGCCCTGGCCCGTTCACCACCGCTCCCAGTGGAGGACCTCCTCGACGGGCCGCCGCTCCCCCTCCCCGAAGCGTCCCTTGGGGAAGCCGACCGGGATCACGGCCACCACCTGGTAGCGGCGGGGGATGCGGAGGATCCGCTTGAGCCTCCGGTGCCGCATGAGGTGCATGGTCGTGAGGGTCGAGCCGAGCCCGAGCGCACGCGCCGCGAGGAGCAGGTTCTGCGCGGCCGGGAAGATGGAGCCCCACTGGCCCACGCGGGTCGCCCTCAGCCACCGGGGGTAGGCCTGACGCATGCAGACGACGACGATCGCCGGTGCCTCCCCCATGTGCTCGCCGAGGTGGGACGCGGACCGCTGGATCCGCCGCGCGCTCTCCGACCGGGCCACCCGGGCGACGATCCAGAGCGCCGGACGGGTGAGCTGGCGGTAGAGCCTCCCGAGGCTCGCCCGGGTCTCGGCGTCGGTGACGACGACGAACGCCCAGGGCTGCGCGTTCTCGCCGCTCGGGGCTCGCGTCGCGGCCGCGACGAGCCGCTCGAGGTGCTCTCTCGGCACGGGGTCGGGGTGAAGTCTGCGCATGGCGCGCTGCGTCGCCTGGAGCCGATAGAGCTCCTCGAACGCCGCGAGATCCGCACCGGAGACCTGCCGGTGCGACGTCCCTGCTGGCTCGGGCTCGGCCACGTTCCCTCCCGCTCGGGTATCCGGTCAGACCGCGGGCACGAATACGGGGACGCGCATCCCGGCGGCCTCCTCCCTGAACCGAACCTCCACGCGCTGGCCCACCCGTACGGCAGGCGGGGCGACGTCGAGGTTGGTCATCAGGCGCGGACCCTCGTCGAGCTCGACGACGGCCAGTACGTACGGCACGCGCTCCCGGAACGGCGCGGCGAGGTTCTGGTGCACGACGGTGTACGAGTAGACGGTGCCCGTCCCCGCCGAGTGCTCCCAATCCGTGTCGGTCGACCAGCACCGGGGGCACCGGGCGCGCGGGTAGAGGTAGGCGGAGTCACACGCCCTACAGCGCATGAACACCAGCTCGCCGCGGGACGCCGCGTCCCAGTAGGGCTGCGTATCGGCGTCGGGGACCGGGAGGTGGCGCGTCTCGGGCTCGGTCAACGATCCACCCCCAGGAGCACGGTCCCGCACGCGGACGTGACCCCGCCCGTGCCGTTGCACAGCGCGACCTCGGCGCCCGGGACCTGGAGCAGCGCCTCGCCCCGGAGCTGGCGGACCGCCTCGACGAGGAGGAAGATCCCCCGCATCCCCGGGTGGTTCGACGAGAGCCCCCCGCCGTCGGTGTTGGTCGGGAGGGCACCTCCCACCCTCAGTGCCCCGTCCTCGACGAAGCGGCCGCCCTCGCCCCTCGGACAGAACCCCAGCGCCTCGAGCGTGAGGAGCACCGTGATCGTGAAGGAGTCGTACGCCTGCAGGACATCGACGTCCGAGGGCCCGAGGCCGGCGCGTGCGTAGGCGATCTCGCCCGAGCGCCGGGCCGGCGAGACGGTCATGTCCGGCCACTGGGAGACGCTCATGTGGCTGAGCGCGCTGCCTGCGCCCAGGACCTGGATCGCCCCCTTCCGGCAGTCACGGGCGCGGTCCAACGACGTCAGGACGACAGCACCACCGCCATCGGAGACCACGCAGCAGTCGAGAAGATGGAGGGGGTCGGCCACCATCCGGGAGGACAGCACGTCGTCGACGCCGATCGGGTCCCGGTACATCGCGTTCGGGTTGTGACCGGCGTGAGCCCGGGTCGTCACCGCGATCTCGGCGAGCTGCTCGGGGGTGGTCCCGAACTCGTGCATGTGCCGCCGGGCGGCCAGGGCGTACTCGGCCACGATGGGCGGGCCGTAGGGCACGTCGAACTGGCGGGGCCCGACTGCCCGACCGCGTGCGCCCGTCCCGAGCCTGCGCCCCGTGTCGGAGCGCTGGGTGCTGCCGTAGACGAGGAGCGCGACCTCGCACATCCCGCACGCGATCGCGGCGACGGCGTGCTCGACCAGCGTCTCCCATGCACCTCCCCCGACATCGTCGAGTCGAACCACGTCGGCGCGAGGCCGAGGTACTCCGCGAGCCGGACGATGTGGAGGTCGACGGTGTCGAACGAGGCGCTGAAGAGACCGTCCACGTCGCCCGGAGTCAGCCCCGCGTCTTCGAGCGCAGCCGCGGCGGCATCGTGGTGGAGCTGGAGCGCGGTCTTGTGAGGGACGACGCCGTACTCGGACTCCCCCACACCGGCGACGGCGACCGACCTCAGCACGGTCCGGTCCTCCTGACCACGACCCGCGACCTCGTGCACGGCCGGGAAGGGCGGCTACTCACCGTGGACCGGTCCGGTTCCGCTCACCTTCTCGAGCGCCATCGCCTTCACCTGCTGGCGGCGGATCTTCTGGGACTCGGTCCGGGGAAGCGAGTCGACCAGCGTCACCCCCCGCACCGCCTTGTAGTGGGCGATCCGGTCGCGACAGAACTCGACCAGCTCGGCCTCGGCGGGCCCCGGACTCGACATCGGGACGACGAAGGCGTGCGGGACCTCCCCGAGCCGATCGTCGGGCAGGCCCACCACCACGACCTCGCGGATTCCCGGGTGCTCGAGCAGGACGTTCTCCACCTCGGCCGGGTACACGTTGAAGCCGCCGGCGATGATGACCTCGCGCTTGCGGTCCACGAGGAAGAGGTCGCCGTCCTCGTCGAGGAAGCCGATGTCCCCCGTGTGGAGCCACCCCTCGGCGTCGAGCGGGGCCTCGCTCCCGGCGGCCTGACCGATGTACCGCTGCATGGTGTGCCGGGAGCGGACGAGCAGCTCCCCCGGCTCACCCGCGGGAAGATCGTCGCCCTCGTCGTCGACGATCCTCAGCTCCACACCCTCGTAGGCTCGGCCCACCGCACCCGGCTTCCAGCGCCCCGATCGCAGGTCGTCGCGTGTCCAGCCGGCCACGTGGAGGGTCTCGGTCTGTCCGTAGTTCTGGAAGATCGGCACGCCGTACCGGCGCTCGAACTGGGCCTTGACCGTGAGTGGCAGCGCGGCACCGGTCGAGTGCACGAAGCGGAGCGAAGGCAGCTCGATCTCGTGCTCGTGCTTGGCGAGCATCTGGAGCATGGCGGGGGTCGCGACGAAGGTATGGACGCGATGGCGCCGCGCTTCCTCGACGAACGGCTCGACCCGGAAGCGCTCCATGAGGAGGACGGACCGTCCCGCGTAGAGGGCGAACAGGAGGGAGGTGAGGCCGGCCACGTGGGTGAGCGGCAGGACGATCATGGTCGGTTCGTTGCGCTTCGCGGAGACCGGGTACGGACCGGCCGAACCCTTGAGGGCGACGCCGAGCGTCGCGTTCGCCTCGCTCACCGCCCGCCATGTGAGCACGGCTCCCTTCGACCGCCCGGTCGTCCCGGACGTGAACATGACGACGGCTGGGCTCTCGGGCTCGACGGCGGCCACCGGCGGGTGCCGCCGGGCGGGCGGCAGCACGTGGCCGGACCCGTCTCCGGGAGGATCACCGGAGACGACGAACACGTGGTCCGCGCCGACGACACGGTCGGGATGGTTGTGGCGAGCGACCTCGCCGGTGGTCACGACGACGGAGGCCCCGGAGTCCTCGAGCGCGTGGGCGATCTCGCGCTCGGTCAGCGTCGGGTTCATCGGTACGACGACCGCGCCGAGCCACCACGCCGCGAAGAAGGAGAGGACGAGCTCCGGGGAGTTGGGCAGGCATACGGCGACAGCCTGGCCACGCGCCAGGCCCGCCGCCTCGAGGCGGCCGGCGAGCTCCGCGGCCTGGTCGGCCAGCTCGCCGAAGGTCCACGTCCGACCCTGGAACAGCAGCGTGGTGGCGGTGGGAGCCTCGAGCGCCCGCCGCTCGAGGAGGGCGGAGACGTTCCAGCCGGCATCGCCCGACGAGAGGGTCTCCCTCCCGCGCTCCTGGTCTGCGATCATCGGTTGCGTCCCGTCCTCACCGGAGGGATGCAGCCTATGAACGTCCCTTCTCCGGGACATCGTGAGGATGTCCCCTACCTGCACCGTGCGGGTCCGTAGCTTCTACCGAGGGAGCGGGCTCCCGTCGCTGACGTAGGCCTCCACCAGCCTGGCCAACCCCGCCATGAGCGCGTGGTCGTCGGTGAGCGGCCCGGCGATCGCCGCCAGCGCGGCCCTGCGAGGTGCGACGCCCTCCGCGATGAGCAGGCCTGCCGCCACGAGCACACGCGTCGACGCGACCTCCCTCAGGCCGTGCCCTTCGAGGCGCCGGATGGCCTCCGCCAGCCGCACGAGCTCGGCGGCACGCTCGGGTGCGACACCGGACTCGTGGGTGACGACCCGTTCCTCCACGTCGGCAGGTGGGAACCCGAGCTCGATCGCCACCATCCGTTGGCGCGTCGAGTCCTTCAAGTCCTTGAGCACGCTCTGGTAGCCGGGGTTGTACGAGACGACGAGACAGAACTCCGGCGGCGCCTCGATCGTGACGCCAAGTCGCTCGAGGGGGAGCTGCCGCCGGTGGTCGGCCAGGGGATGGATCACCACGGTCGTGTCCTGCCGGGTCTCGACGACCTCGTCCAGGTAGCAGACGGCGCCCTCGCGCACGGCCCGGGTGAGGGGCCCGTCCATCCAGACGGTCTCGCCTCCCTTCAGGAGGAAGCGACCGACGAGGTCGGCGGCGGTGAGGTCCTCGTGACAGGCCACGGTGATCAGCGGCCGTCCCAGGTCGTGGGCCATCGCTTCGACGAAGCGCGTCTTGCCGCACCCCGTCGGTCCCTTCAGGAGCACGGAGAGCCCCCGGCGAAACGCAGCCCTGAACACCTCGGCCTCGTCGGCGACCGCGAGGTAGTAGGGCCTCGGCTCCTTGCCTGTCATCGCGTCATCTCCGCGCTCCGGTGGCACGCTGGTGGGGTTCACGGCTCCTGGCCTGCTCGGCGAGCAGCAGGGCGCGGCGGAACAGCACGCCCATCTGATCGCTGATCTGGTACACGTCGGCGGCGCACGCATGGGTGGCACTCCCGAAGACGCGCCTCAGGGCAGCGGGATCCTCGGCTCCACCGATCGTGAGGCACAAGCACCCGACGCCCCTTGACCGGGCCTCGGCCAGAGCACGCCGGGAGTCCGCCTCCCCGTACGAACCCTCGTAGCGGTGGAAGTCGTAGGGTTGCCCGTCGGAGAGTACGACGAGGACGCGTCGGGCGACACCGGAATCTCTCTCGAGGACGCGCGTCGAGTGCCTGATGGCGGCTCCGAGCCGCGTGAACCCCTCGGGCTCGAGCCCCCGAGTCGTCGGAGAACCAGGCCGCCAAAGGGCTCCTCGAACCCCTTCACCCCCAACATCGTGACCCTGGCACGGCCCCGGGAGTGGAACGCGAAGCAGGCGACGCGGTCCCCGAGCAGGTGCAGTGATTCGACGAGTGCTGCCGCCGCGGCGCGCTGGTGGTCGTGCACGGTTCCACCGAGAGGGCTCGGCTCGGACGCGGACCCGGACGCGTCGAGGAGGACGAGGACGGCGAGGTCGCGACGACGGCGCTGCTCCTCGTGGTAGACGCGCTCGTCGGGGGGAGAGCCCACTGCGAGCTGCACGTGCATCTCCACGGCCGCGTCGAGATCGATGTCGTCCCCCTGGGGCTGCCGCCGACAGCGTTCGAGACCCAGTGCGAGCCGCCCCAGCCTCCGGCGCAGGGATCCATCGCCACGGGCCCAGGGCATCGTCTTCGCTCGTTCGGGGGACGGAGCCTCGGTGACCGTGCACCATCTCCTGCGGTACACGCCCGCGTCGGCGTCCCACTCCGGGTACACCCCCACCTCGCGCTCCTGGGGTCCCCGTGGTACGCGGTCGGCATCGGCGAGCGCGACGGTGGGGGGGCCGGCCGTCCCGGCACCACGTCTTCCGTCGCCGGTCGGGAGATCCCGCTGGGGCCCACCGATGTGCTCATCGACCGGCGCCCGGAACCGTCGGAGCAACCAGGACACGAGGCTCCTCAGCTCGGGACGGGGCAGCGACTCGAGGACCCGTTCGAGCGGGCCGGACCGCTCCCGGTCACGCCCCGGGGACTCCTCGCCCACGTCGCCGTTCGAGCCGCTCGACCCCAGGTCCCGGAGGGTCGCTTCGATGACGTCGAGCACATCCTCGTCCGCGTCCGGACAGAGACGCCCGATCTCCAGGACCTCGAGCTGATCCTCCTCCTCCGAACGGCCGGGCGCCGGGGCCCGGGCGACCGCACGCGCCGCGGCCAGGACCCGCCCCGCCCGGAGGGCGCCGAGCTCGGGCGGCGGTGGATCCACCGGAGCCCTCGACCGCGCCCGACGCAGTGATTCCTCGGGAGACCGCGAGACCGCTTCCTCGCCGGAAGGCGCCGGCAGACGATCGGCCAGGCCGGGCAACCTCTCGACGAGGTCCGCGACGATGCGGCCCCCCTCGAGCGCCAGGTACCGCTCCGCCACCCGCCGCCGCCGGGCGAGGCTCCGCATCAGGCGTGGGTCGAGACTTCCCGCACCCACGAGGCCGGCCTGCACGACGACCTCCACCAGGGCCTCGGGCTCCTGGGCGTCCGTCCTGACGAAGATGGTCCGGCCGTCGGTGGTCGTGGGCTCGCCACCCCTCACCGCCTCCACGCGCATCGGGTGCCCCGCGATCGCGTGCGCGACGAGTCGTGCGACATCCGGATCGAAGCCGCCGCTCACTCGCGTGGTGGAACGGCGACGCGCCATCAGTCGGGGAGGATGTAGATCATGCCGTTGGCGTCGGAGGAGGCGATGACGCCGGTGAGGAAGCGGCCGTCGCGGAAGCGTTCGGGGTGGGCGTCGCCTTCGTAGCCGACGGTGAGCATCGGTGACCACACGGTGACCATGGCCGACTCGACGAGCTCCCAGAGGGTCGGGATGGGGTTTCCCGAGCGGGGGTCGACGGGGACGACGTGGGCGTTGGAGAGGGGGATGCCCACTGCTTCGTCGAGGTACCAGCTCGGATGGGACGCGAAGATCGGTCCGGTCTCGGGCCGTCCGTAGACGGTGAGGGCGGGGGCCTCGAAGAGCCGCCCGACCCGTCGGCGCTGGTCGGAGTCGAAGGGGCCGTCGACCGACAGCAGCAGGGCGGTGAGCACCCCGCGGACGCTCTTGACGTCGCGCTTGGACTCGCGGGTGAGCGTGAACGCGGCGTCGAGGTCCATGAACGCGTAGCCGACCCCTTCGCGCACGATGGCGTCGAGGGGTGGCTCGCCGGGCTCGGCGAGCACGAGGGTCGCTCCGGCCATGAGGGGGACGATGACTGCCGTAGAGGCCCTGCCAGCTCGACAGGGGGAAGGTGCTGAGCCAGGGACGTTCGGGGCCGGCCTGCAGGAACGTCTGGAGGGAGATGGCCCCGCCGAGGATGCCCCGGTGGGAGTGCCAGACCGTCTCCGTCCCCGCCGCCAGGGCCAGGGCCGGTTCGCGCTGGGACAGTGGCCGGGGGGCGCCGCCCGTCGTGGTGAGGTCCGCGAGGCGGACCACCGGCAGACCGGTCGACGCGAGCGCGCCGGCACCGTGGTCGTCGGCCAGGCCGACGGCGGCGCCGAAGGCCCCCACCCCCGCATCGTCGGATCCGCCGTGCAGGCGCAGCGGCAACCCGGCGGCGAGGGCCGCGAGCAGGAGCACCACGCCCTCCACGCTGGCCCCCGCCGACAGCACGGCCCGGCCACCCGGCTCGACCCGGCCGGCCAGCGCGCTCGCGGCGGTCGTCACCTGCTCGGCCAGCTCGGCGCCGGTCAGCCTCAGGGATCCCGAGACCACCGCGGGCTCGTCGGGCCGGAGGCGGGCCCGCCGCTCCACCAGCATCTCGTGGACGAGGAACGGCGGCACCCCGGCCACCCGGGGAACCCCCGCGGGCCAGTACCACGACGGCGTGATCGCGATCGTCTTGGGCATCGGTCACCAGTCCCAGTGGTCGCCGCGCCCGCACCCGGCGGCGGAGACCATCGCCGTCGTCACAGGCCCCGGATGGTCGCCCAGCGCATGGTGTGGTGCCATGGTCAGAAGAGGCCTCCGAAGCGGAGGGAGGCGCCGAGGAGGGCGACGAGGAAGGCGATGGCGAGGTCGATGCGGGTGATGAGGGTGAGGTGTTCGGCGGCGCGCATCATCTGTTGTTGGCGGGCCTGGACCTGGGCGGCGGAGACCTGGGCCTTCATCTTGCCGGCGAGGCGGGGGCGGAGCACGAAGGTCATGATGGCGCCGTTGGCGACGAGGACGAGCCAGAGCATCATCATGGTGAAGAGGGTGCGCCCGTACATGGTGTCGAAGAGGCGTTCGCCTTTGAGGAAGTGCTCGTTGCCCATGGAGTAGAGGCGCATGACGCCGCTGGCGACGATGAGTCCGGAGCGCGCTCCAGGCGAGGATGAGGTAGCGGTCGGCGGCTTTCTGGCCCATGACTTGGGCTTGGGCGGGCGGGATGGCTTTTTGGGCGGGGACCAACACGAGTTCCATGACGAGCGCGCCGCCGAGGTAGATGGAGACGCCGAGGGCATGGAGGTACGCGGCGGTGACCATCCAGTTCTTGCCGTCGAAGAGGGCCAGGACGGCGGGTGTTCTCATGGGGTGCTCCGGGTGGGGTCGGGCTGGTCGGGGTGCCAGGTGGCGAAGTGGTCGATGACGGCGGGGGTGAGGGCGTAGGGCTGGTCGTCGCCGGTCTGGAAGCGGCGGTAGAAGCCGGTGTCGACGTGGTGGGCCTGGACGGAGAACTTGGCGCGCATGGGGCTGACCCAGGCGGGGCAGACGCCGTAGCGGTCGACGATCCACTCGACGGTCTGGACGGCGGCGGCTTCGACCCAGTCGGCGATGTGGGTCTTGGGGTGCTCGAGGATCTCGCGCATCACTTCGGGCCGGTAGGGGCCGCCGGCCCGTTCGGTGTAGTTGGCGTCGGCGGCGAGTGGGGCTCCGTGCTGGTAGCGCAGTTCCTTGACGTAGGTGATGGCGTCTTGGGCGGTGGGGAACTGGGGTGAGGGCACCACGACGGGTTCCTTGACGCCGGGGAGGCCCAGGCAGGTGAAGGTCTTGGAGGGTTGGTGTCGGGGTCGCGCTCGAGGAACGAGCAGCCCAGACCCTGGGAGATCTCGGGGTAGGCGCCCAGGACGAAGTCGTCGGCATAGGAGCCCATCGGCCAGGCGCCCAGGCCGAGGGCTTCGCAGGCCAAGCGGATGTTCTGGACCACACAGGCGGCCTGGGGAGGCGTGCATCATGAGCGCGAGCTCGTCGAAGATCGGGATGGGGAACCCGACCTCCAAGAAGCCGGGGCGGATCCACTCGTCGCAACCGGCGGGTTTTCCGCTGTCGGTGTCCTGGAGGTAGAAGCCGGACCACTCGTAGCTGGAGAGCAGCAGGTTGAACCACTCCAGGCCGACGTCGCCGACGGGCAGGAACCAGGTGCTGCCGGGCCGGTTGAGGTTGTACTGGGCCGGGCCCATCGCGTTGACGTTGTGGGTGCCTTCGGGGGCCGAGAACCAGCCGATGTCGGGCCGGTGGTCCATCACCAAGCGGCGGTCCTGGCGGTACCAGGCGAGGATCTTGGCGTAGTCCTGGGGCCCGGCGATCTCCAGGGGGGCGTGACGTTCGGGACTCGGGCGGTACAGCCACACCCCGTCGTCGTTGATCACGAACAGGTCGACCGACAGGTCGTTCGAGGATGCCGGTACGGTCCGGCCCGCCCAGCTCACCAGCGTGGACAGCGCCCCGTGGACCGCCACGTCCGCGCAGCGCGACCCCGTTGGGGCCCAGCCCGGCCCAGGCCACCAGGGCCTCTTCGACCTCGCTGAGACGCACCGGCTCGGCCGTCGAGGCGTACGCGAGCGGGCCGGCGGGTTGGGTCAGGGTCCGTCCACTGGACCACGAGAACGTCTCGGCCTCACCGGTCTCGCAGCGGTACCCCAACCCCATCCGGCGGGTCCGCAGGGTCGAGAGCAACCCGAACAGCGACGGGGTCGACTCGAAAGCCCGGGCCACCTGGGCCTGCTCCTGGGGGTCAAGGCCGCCGGTGGGGTCGCGGGCGCGTCGGGCTGGTAGGACAGGTCGGGCATCAGGACTCCATCTTCGAGACCTTCGAGACGTCGACGAACACCGCACGGTCGGCGGGGACGGGCTGCCAACCGAACGGGAGGTAGCGGAGGTGACCGTAGCGGCTCACCAGGTGCAGCCACTTCACCATCCCCGGCTCGACCTCGTTGCCGCCCTCCCAGTCGGGGAACTGGTGCGGCTCGAACCCGTTGTAGACGATCAGCTGGCCCGGTCGGACCCGACGGGTGAGGCGGGCCATCGCCTGGAAGCTCCCGTGGTCGTTCCACACCCGGACCTGCTCGCCGTCGGCGATGTTCCGCCCGGTGGCCTCGGTCTCGTTGAGGATCACCAGCGGCTGGCCCCGGTGGGTCTCCAACAGCACCTTGTTGCCCATCGCGATCGAATGCACGGTCCAGCGGGAATGGCCGCTGGTCAACACGAAGGGGTGGTCGCCGCCGGCCTTGGGCGGCTCCTTGTGGCGGGGCAGGGCCTCGTCGGCCTCCATGAACCAGGGATGGTCGATGTAGAACTGGGCCCGTCGAGTCAGCGTCGGGAACGGCACGCCCTGCTCGACATGCCAGGTGTACGCGGTGAGCACCTTGTCCGGTGAGACCTCACCGGCCACCGACAGCCCCGGCGCGAAGATCCCCAGACCCGAGAACCGGACGCTGCCGTCACGGCGCAGCGACTCCAGGGAGGTCCCCACCGGCAGAGTGCCGCACTCCACCGAGTCGCGCACCCACTCGTCGATGACATCCTCTTCGGCCTCGAAGCTCCCGCTCGAGGTGAACGCGTCGACGAGCCCGTCGAGACGGCGGGGCTGGCGCCGACCGTCCAGGTACTCCACGACGTCCTCCTCGGCCGCCTTCTCCTGGACCTTCTCGGCCAGCAGCCGGAAGATCTCCCACTCGGTCTTGGCCTCCCCCCGGGGTTCCACCGCGGCTTCCGAGAAACCCAGATGGAACGTGAAGGTCACCGCGTACTGCAGGTTCGGCCGCTCGTACTGCATCGCGGCGGGCAACACGATGTCGGCGTGCAACGCCGTGGTCGACATCCGGAAATCGACCGCGACGACCTTCTCCAGCTTCGGCCACAACTCCCCAGCAGCCGGGCCCGGCCCCCGCGAGCGACGCAACGGGTTCGTCCCCACCGTGAACAGCACCTGGGGCTCCACCCCCGCCCCCGGCCGGGTCAACCCACCCCACCAGCCGCGCTGCACCGCGTCGTTCAGGTACTCGTCGAAACTGCGCGTCATCGACGGATCCGACCACTCCGGGTTGTTCCACGACTCGCGATACCCGCAATGGTGGTAGTTGAAGAACACCGGCGGGGTCGACGTCCCCGACACCACCGCCATCTGCAGGAGCTGGTTCCCCACGATCTCGTCGCTCGCGTCGGGATCCTGCTCCTTGATCGCGGCGATCGCCCCGTCGATCCCGTCCAGGATCCGGGCCGTCTCGTCCACCCCCCGGCGGGTCTTCATCGGGAACAAGAAGAAACCGTCCAGCCCCGCCAGCGCCAACCCCTGGATCCCCGTGCCCGGCCGGCCCCAGTTCGCGGTCAACCCCAACAGCAAGCACATGGACCGCTCCATCAGGTCCCCGTGGTAGTACTTCGGCGCGTTGAACCCCTCCAGGATCTTCGAGCGGCCCCCCGCCACCAGACGGGCCAGACCCCCGATCACCCCAGCAGGCACCCCGCACACCGCCGCGGCCTGCTCGGGCCGGTACTCACCGTCGAGACGGGCCCGCAACAACTCGAAGACCGTGGTGACCTCGACCTCCGAACCGTCGTGCAACCTGACCATCCACCGTCCCTGCAACACCGGCCGCGCGCCCTCGAGCGTGAGCGTGGCCCGGCTCGCCGGGCGAAGGCCCTCCTCGGGATCCCAACAGAAGAACTGGTCCTCCCGGTCCCCCGCCCTCACGTCGCGCGCCCCGCAGGAACCGCCCCGTCCCGGTCAGGACCAACAGGGGCAGGTCGGTCTGGGAGCACACGAAACCCTCGTCGAAGAGCCCCTCCTCGATGATCACCTGGCACATCCCCAGAGCCAACGCCGCGTCCGTGCCCGGCCGGATCGGGACGTACTGGTCGGCGAACACCGCCGACGCGTTGTAGTCCGGCGCGATCGTCACCACCCGGGCGCCCCGGTAGCGGGCCTCGGTCACGTAGTGGAAGTACGGGATCGAGGTGTACGCCGGGTTCGAGTGCCACAACAGCACCACATCGGAGTGGAACGTGTCATCCACGGTGCTCGCGCACGAGAACTTGCCGAACGTGATGTGATGACCCGTCGGGAAATCGTTCACCAGACCGTTCGCGTCCAGCGTCACCGCCCCCAACAACCCGGCGAAGCGCAGGAACGGCGACTGGGTCAACAACCCGCCCTCGACGGTCTCCTCGAAGAGGATCGACTCCGGCCCCTCCAGGTCGATCGCCTCGACGACCGCCTCCGCGATCTCCTCGAGCGCCTCGTCCCAAGAGATCCGCTCCCACTCACCCCCACCCCGCTCACCCACCCGCCGCAACGGATGGGTGACCCGGTCCTCGCCCGAGAGCTGCACACTCCACCCGCTGCCCTTCTGGCAACCCAGCGGGTTCAGATCCGGCACGCCCTCCTCCACCGGGGGCAGGACGCCGCCGACCTCCTCGAAGGCCACCTCCCCGTCGCGCCGGTACACCCGATACGGACACGTCGCCAGACAGTTCAAGCAATGCGTCCCCCACGACACCCCATCCCAACGCCACCGGCGCCGGTACCGCTCCTCGGTCCCTTCCGAGGCCCGACGACCCGCACCATCCCCGCTCGTCGTCACGGCCCCGGACTCCGCTCGACCATCGGCTCGACCCTGACCCTCTGCACCGGGACCCCCTCAGCCGGGTTCCCCTTCGACGACCCCGCCATCCCCGGGGACCCGCTCGTGCACGCCCGCGTGCACTCCATCGGCGGGCCGCGTCGCGACACGGACCTCGCACGATAGGCACCGGCCGGACTTCGGTCACCCGTAGTTCCCCCGGAACCAGGCGTCGTAGTTTCCCCGCCACGCTTCCGGCGACGATCCGACCGGCTCCGGGAGGGGGACCTCCAGCGCGCGAGCACGTGGCCCCTCCGACGCCCTTGGGGGATGATCGTGTCATGTCACCGGAGCCGAGCGACCTGCCGGAGCCGTCGCTGAAGGGGCGGCTGCTCGTCGCCACCCCCATCCTCCTCGACCCCAACTTCGAGCGGACCGTGGTCCTGCTGCTCGAGCACCGCTCGGAGGACGGCGCGCTCGGGATCGTCCTCAACCGGCCGTCCGAGACCTCGGTCGGTGAGCCCCTTCCCGCGTGGGAGGCGCTGGCGGCCCCACCCGCGGTGCTCTTCGTCGGCGGACCGGTCTCCCCCGGATCGGCCATCGCCCTCGGTCGGGGCGCCGCGGACGCGGCCGAAGGGTGGGAGCCCGTGCTCGGGCCGGTCGGTACGGTCGACCTCGACCGTGACCCGGCGCTGGTCCGCACGACCCTCGACGAGGTTCGCGTCTTCGCCGGCTACGCGGGCTGGGCGCCGGGCCAGCTCGAGGGCGAGATCGCCGGCGGCTCGTGGTTCGTGGTCGACGCCGAGCCCGACGACGCCTTCTCGGCTGACCCGGGGATCTCTGGCCCTCCGTGCTCCGCCGCCAGGGTGGGCGCCTCGCGATGTTCGCCCACTGCCCGCCCGACCCCTCCGTCAACTGACGGCGCCACCGCCGGCCGCCGCTCCCACGCGCCGTTGACCGGGGCAATCTCTGATGATAGTAATACTGGAATGCTAAACGAGTCCTTCCAGATCCCGAGACGCCGCCTCAGGGCCGCCTGGGCGTTCGTGACCTTCACGGTCGTCTTCTTCACGATCTCGATCACAGCCGGGTACGTCCTCGCGGCCAAGAACGGCCGCGGTTCCGGCTTGGGCGACGGCTACACCGTCGCGAGCTGCTGGACGCCAGGAGGGCCCTACTACGTGAGCCACGTTCCCCGGGAGCTCCAGACGTGCCCGCACGGCCTCTCGTCGCAGATCAAGAACCAGGACCAGTCGGTGCCCGGCAACCCCGAGGGAGCCGACCAGGCCGTCGGAGAGGGAGGCTGAGATGGACCTGATCGGAGCCGTCTCGTGGGGCGACTTCTATGCCGACAGCTGGCGGATCGTGCTCTCCTTCGGCCTGCTCGTGGCCTACGCGCGGTTCTGGTGGTGGTTGTTCAGCAACCTCGGGACCTTCTGAGAAGGGATCGGCATGGACCCATTCGACGCTCGTCTCGAAGTCGACGCGGCACCGTCCGGCCCCTCACCAGGGTTCTGGAGCGACTTCAGGCAGATGCCCCGGCTGCACCAGGTCCTGATCGCGGTCGCGGCGCTGTTCATGGTGATCCTGTTCATCGAGTCACTGTTCATCCTCCCGTACCTGCTGGTCCGGTGGGGCTGGGGCTACACCGTCGGCTGAGGAGACGTGTCGCATGGCCAAGCTGCTGAGCCGAAACGCCCGTCCCTCTCTGACGGAGGTGGACGAAGATCCCCGCTCTCCCCTGATGCGGCGCGCGGACAAGTGGATGTTCGTGGCGATCGTTCTCGCGGGCTCGTGGGTGCTCGGCCCGATCGGCTTCCCGGTGCTGCTCTACGCGCTGATCCTCATGAACCGGGCTCGGAAGCGCGGGGAGCTGTACCGGCCGTGGGGGATCACGATCATCGTGACCCTCACCCTCATCGACGCCAGCGTGAACTACTTCGCGTGGGGCCTCGACCTCCTGCCGAGCCATGACACCCCGTTGGTGCAGACGGTGTGGTCGGGGTACGGCAAGCTCTTCGACGGCGCCTACTACATCGACTACAACAGCGCCTCCATCGGCGGCCTGGCCAACATCAGCGAGAAGACCCTGGAGGTGCTCGCGATCGGGCTGCTGTTCCCGCTGCGGATCGTGGCCGCCACCGCCCTCCTGCGCATGAAGCGGTGGGGACTCCAGGCGCTGATCATCTCGTCGTGGCTGTACGTCGGGTTCTGGATCGCCTACGTCGTCAACCTGTACGTGGTGTTCAACGCTCGGATGGGCGCGAGCGTGTACGGCGTGACCGGATGGTGGGCCTTCGTGCTGCCCTACGCCGGGGCGTTCGTGATGCTGCCGTACCTCTACACCGTCGACCGCGAGCTGTTCACGGAGTAGGGGCGCAGGAGACACCGGGTGCACGGAACGGTTCGATCCACGTCCCCGGCTCGCACGTCGCCAGGACGGGAGCTCCCGAAGATCGACGCGCTCCGCGCCCGGGCCTCGATCCTCGCAGCCGCCTTCTCCGACGGACGCCGAGGTCAGGCGATGGTCGTCGAGTCCCCGGCCGGCGGTTCGCGGACCGACCTCGGCACCGTCTTCGTACCTGCGGTGCTGGCGAGGTCCGAGGAGGGTCTGGCGTGCGCGATCGCGTTGCAGTGCAGCCCCACGAAGGAGTCCGTGACCCGACTCCGCATCGGACGCTCGGCCCGACTGCGGCGCGCGCTCGCGTGGACCGAGGGGGAGGCAGCGGCGGCCTGGGCTCTCGACCGCTGGCCGGGCCTCGGCGCACCCCTCCGCCAGTTCCTGCCGATCGAGGCCTCGCGACTCCGACTCCTGGGGCTCGACGACCCCGAGGAGCTGCTCGAGGCCGCTCTCGCCCGGGGTCACGGGTGCACCGAGGACGTCCCGTGGTTGTTCGGGACGCTGCCGGCCATCGTGCTCGGAAGACCCAACGGATCCAAGGTACGGCGGATCGAAGCGCGACTCCCCTGGTCGACGAAGCAGCCCGCGCGCCAGTCGATGATCCACTCCGTGCCGCTGTCCGGAGACCAGGGCGGCGATCGCGCGGACGCCGCGATGTCGTCCGATCCCGACGAAGCCGCCCTCGACGAGCGCGCCGTCGGGTTGCCCTACGACGAGTGGGACCACCGCCGTGGATCCCATCGCCGGAACTGGGTCCGGGTGCTGGAGGTACCGGCCCGGCACACGACGACGCTGGCCTCGATGGCGACGTCACGCGTCGTCGAGCTCCCCCCGTACCCGACCCGCCACCGGGTCGGCCGTCAGGCAGAGGGTTCCGACCTCGACGTGGACGCCTACCTCGAGGCGGTGACGGACGTCCGGATGGGCCGCGAGCAGGACTGGCAGGTGTTCGCCGAGATGGCGCGCGTTCGCTCGGACCTCGCGGTCGCGTTCCTGGTCGACGCGTCCGCCTCCCTCGGGGTCCGCTCGGGTGAGCCCTTCCGTGCCCAAGCTCGCATCGTCTCCCTGCTCGGCGAGCTCCTCGCGGCCGAAGGCCATCCCTGGGCGGTCTACGCGTTCCGCAGCTTCTCGCGGGAACGGGTCGAGGTCCGGGTCTTGAAGGGTTTCGACGATCGACGGACGCAGCCCACGTTCGAGGGGCTCCGACCCTGTGGCTCCACCCGCCTCGGGGCGGCGATCCGGCACGCCACCCACCGTCTCGTCGAGACACACGCGAGCCGTCACGTGCTGTTGTCCCTCGGCGACGCGGGACCGTACGACGAGGGCTACGAGGGACGGTACGCGATCGCCGACGCGGCTCACGCCGCCACCGAGGCGAGGGAGCGAGGAGCGTTCGTCTTCCACCTCTCGGTCGCGGGAAGGACCTCCGCGACCGCCGACGAGATCTTCGGCGCACGACACAACGTCCGCGTCAGGAGGTCTGCGGACCTCCGCGGCGGCCTGGCCCGCATCTTCCGACAGCTCGAGGACCACGACTGATGATCGAGACGTACGTCGTCCAGGGACGAGAGATGGACGTGTTCAGCGCCGCGTTCGAGCGGACGCTTCCCGTGATGCTCACCGGGCCGACCGGCTGCGGGAAGACGACCTTCGTCCAGGAGATGGCGGACCGGCTCGGGCGTCCCTGTGTGACCGTGTCGTGCCACGACGACCTCACGACGGCCGACCTGGTCGGGCGCTTCCTCGTCTTCGGTGGCGACGTGGAATGGCACGACGGGCCGCTGACCGGAGCGATGCGCGACGGGGCGATCTGCTACCTCGACGAGGTCGTCGAAGCCCGACGCGACACCTTGGCGCTCCTCCACTCGGTGACCGACCAGCGGCGAACCCTGTTCGTCGACCGCAGGCGCGAGACCGTGGAGGCAGCCGAGGGGTTCATGCTCGTCGCGTCCTACAACCCGAGAGGGCGAGGCGCGTTCAAGGAGCTCCGGCCGTCGCTGCGCCAACGGTTCGTCACGATCCCGATGGAGTACCTGCCGCCCGAGCGGGAGACCGAGCTCCTGGTCGCCCGGACCACGGTCGGGCCGGCGAGCGCGGAGCGGCTCGTTCGTCTCGCCACCGCGCTGCGATCCGAGGCGGTCGAGGCAGTCGTGGACCCGCCGTCGACCCGGTCGCTCGTGCTCGCCGCGGAGCTGCTGGTCGCCGGGGTCGACGAGCGCGACGCCATCGAGACCGCGATCCTCTCGCCACTCGCCTCGGATCGGGGTGTGGAAGACGCGCTTCGAGACCTCGTCCGCGCCGCCCTCCCCGACGACGCCGTTCCGGTCTCGAACACCGGCTGACAGCTCGGAGCACCGTGACGGGCCCGGTCGGTCCGGTGCACCCCGTCAGCACCCCGTCAGCGTCGCGTCCAGCGGACCGGCTCGTCCAAGTCCTCCCGGCGGTGGCGCGCGATGTACCTCTCGTGTGCGTCGAGGTGGGCGGCGACGAGCTCCGCCGCCGCCTCGCCATCTCGGAGCTCGATCGCCTCGAGGACCCCACGGTGCTGTCGCACCAACGTGCGGGCCGTTCGCGCCGGAGGCGAGGCATGGGCTTCGAAGGGACCCGAGATCTCGAGCAACGTCGCCTGGATGACCTCGAGGATCTCGTTCCCCGTCATCGCGGCGATCGTCTCGTGCGTCCGGCGGTACGCGGTCCAGAAATCCGGTGACGTACCCACGGCGGCCTCCAGCTCGTCGACGTACCCTCGGAGCTCGCCCAGCTGTTCCACCGTCCGCCGGCGGGCGGCGGCCCGGGTGATCTCCGGTACGAGGGTCCGGCGAGCGTCGATGACCCGGCCGAAGTGGACGCGCATCACCTGAAGGATCAGTGACGTGCTGTTGACGAGGTCGCCGGGCTGGAGCTCCCGAACGACTGGACCTCCTCCCGGACCCGGTCTGATGACGATGACCCCCTGGGTCTCGAGCAGTCGTAGGGCCTCCCGGAGCGAGCCTCGAGCGACGCGGAACGTCTCGCTCATCTCCTTCTCGTTGGGCAGGGAGTCGCCGGCTTGGAGGCCGCGGTCGACGATGTACTGGATCAAGGCCCTGGCGACACGTTCGGCCACCTTCTCGGCCCGATCCCCCAGCGCGAGGCCGCTCTCGGCCATCCGTCCATCGCGGCTCATTCGCAGCTCGGTTCCTTCCTGGCGTGCACCCGGTGCGCGTCCCGAGGTGCGAGCCGGACCGCACGGGGATCCCTGCGAATCATACGGCTCGTTTCCACTCGGTCCGAACCGAGTGGGGCGACCCGGTCGCCCCGACCATCGAGCCCGCCCGACCCGTCGGTCAACTGACGGGCTCCGGTCGGAAGGGGGCCCGGGCCGCTGCACGACGGCCGGGTGCGCGACCGCCGCCCAACGGCCCGGGCCGGGGCGGGGAACCGAGGTGGGGACGAGGTCAGGAGGCGGCGGCCTCGGTCTGGTCGGCGACGGCCTTGCGCACCTCGTCCATGTCGAGGGCCTTCACCTGGGCCAGCAGGTCCCGCAGCACCGGCTCGGGGAGCGCCCCCGGCTGAGCGAAGACCACGATCCCCTCCCGGAACACCATGAGCGTGGGGATCGACATGATCCGGAACGCCCCGGCGAGGTCGGGCTGGGCCTCGGTGTCGACCTTGCCGAACACGGCGTCGGGGTGCTCCGCGGAGACCTTCTCGTAGACGGGGGCGAACATGCGGCAGGGCCCGCACCACGACGCCCAGAAGTCGACGAGCACGATGTCGTGCCCGAGGACCGTCTCCTTGAAGTTCTCGCTGGTCAGCTCCACCGTCGGCATGCTGGGTTCCCTCTCCTCGGTTCCGTCCGATGTGGGTCGTCCGTGGGGTCTGGATACCCCACAGGGTATGGCAACACGGCGGTGCGCCGTCGCATTCCCGCGCTCGGCGCCGGATCGCGGGACGGCCGGCCGGCTGTCGTCCCGCCGGGCACCGCCGCTACGGTGCGCCGGCGTGACCGTCCCCGCCGGCTACCCACCCGAGCGTCACGTCCTGCGCGACCTCCTGGTCGAGATCGAGCACCGGGAGGACGGGACCAGCCTCGGCCGGCTCCCCGTCACGCGAGGCGTCCTGGCCGGTGGCGCGGTCTCGAGCGGGGCCGTCGCCACGCTGGTCGACGTGATCGGCGGTGGCCTGGCCGCCGACGCCGCCCGCCCCGACTGGATCGCCACGGCCGACCTCACCCTCCACCGGGTCGGGCCCGTCCGGTCCGGGGCGGTCGAGGCCCGGGGCCGGGTGGCCCGGAAGGGCCGCTCCTCGGTCGTCGTCGACGTCGAGCTCGCCGACGGGTCCGGGCCCGACGCGCCCACCCTCGGCATGGCCACGATGAGCTTCTCGGTGCTACCCCGGCGCGAAGAGAACGTCGAGCTCCCCCCGCGTGCGCCCGGCCGGGTGTCGATGGCCGGGCCCGGATCGGGCCTCGACGTCGGGCTCGAGGAGGCCATCGGCCTGCGGGTCGTCGACGGGGACCGCGGTGCTGTCGAGCTCCCGATCGACGGCTACGTCGTCAACTCCTTCGGGGCCCTGCAGGGCGGTGTGGTCGCGACCGTGGCCGAGGTCTCGGCCCGCCACCTGCTGCGAGCCGCGTGCGGGGCTCCCGTGGACCCCGCCGACCTGCACCTCACCTACCTGGCCCTCGCCAGGGAGGGACCGGTGCGGACCCGGGCCCAGGTGCTCGCCGCCGGACCGACCGGCGGTTGCGCCCGGGTCGAGGTGCTCGACACCGGGCTCGACGACCGGCTGGTGGCCCTGGCCCGGGTGGTCGCCACCGGGGGTCTCCGGTGAGCACGTTCCGCTACGAGCAGGGATCCGGTCTCGGGGTCCCCACCTACCTCCGGATGGACCGGAGGGAGACCGGCGACGGCGACACCGAGATCGGGATGGTCGGGACCGTCCCCCTCGGCGACCACCTGCGCGGTCCGACCGGGGCGATGCGCACGGGCGGGCTCGTCACCCTGCTCGACAGCGTCGGGGGCCTCTGCGGCGGGCTGGGCTCGCTCCCCCGGTGGTCGGTCACCGCCAACGTCCTGACCCGCGTCCACCGGCTCGACCACCGGGGTCCGCTGCGGGCGGAGGCCCGGGTGCTGCGCCGGGGCCGGACCACCGTGGTCAGCGAGACGACCCTCGTCGACGAGGGTCGTGACGACGCCCTCGTGGCCGACGGCGTGCTGACCTCCGCGGTGATCGAGCCGGCGGACGGCCCACCGGCGTTCGAGCGGCCGGTCCACATCCCGCCCGGCCCCGCACCCGACGACCCTCCCCCGGGCCTCGACGAGTTCTTCGGACTCCGCCCGGTCGACGACGAGCGCGGGCCGGCCGTCGAGCTCGACCTCGCGCCCCACCTCGGCAACCCGTGGGGCATCCCCCACGGCGGCACCGTGGCCGTGCTCGTCGACGCGGCGGCCGAACGGGCGGTCACCGTCGGGACCGGAGGCCCGGCGGCGACCACGGACCTCGCCCTCCACTTCCTGTCCCCCGGTCGGGTGGGGCCGCTTCGGGCCCGGGGCCGGGTCCTCGGCCGGCGCGGCGACGGCCACCTCGTCCGCGTGACCGCCCACGACACGGGTCGCGGCGACGCGCTGGTGGCCCTGGCCGCGGCCACGGTCCGCCCCGCCTGACCGAGGCTCGGCCGGGCCCGGCTCGGGTCGGGGCTCGTCCTGTCACGTCGCGCGCGACCCGTGGGTGGGCGGGACCACCGCACGGCACGCCGAGGCCCGGGCCGACCGATCCTGGATGCCGGACTGCTACGTTCCGGGCCGATGGAGGTCACAGACGCGATCCGACGACGCCGAATGGTGCGAGCGTACGATTTACGGCCGATCCCGGACGCACTGCTCGAGCAGGTGCTGGATGCCGCCGGTCGAGCCCCATCGGCGGGATCGAGTCAACCGGTGGACCTGCTCGTGCTCGCCGAGCAGGCGGACCGAGCGGCCTTCTGGGACCTGGCGTTCCCGGTGCGTGAGGGTTACCCGTGGCCTCACCTCTTCGACGCGCCGGTGATCGTGATCCCGCTCGTCGAACCGGACGCGTATGCCCGGCGGTACGCGCTGCCCGACAGGGCGGCGACAGGCCTGGCGGATCTCGACGCGTGGCCGGCTCCGTACTGGTGGATCGACGGAGGTGCCGCGGTCCAGAACCTGCTCCTCGCGGCGGTGGGCAGCGGGCTCGGCGCGTCGCTGTTCGGGTTGTTCGTGAACGAGGCCGAGATCCTCCGAGCGTTCGGGGTACCTCCTGGCCACCGAGCGCTCGGTGGCATCACGATCGGCTACGCCCTCCCGGAGCCTCCCGTCCGCTCGTCGCCGTTGCCGCGCCGCCGCCTGGACGACATCGTGCACCGGGGACGCTGGTAGGCCTCCCCCACCGGGGTTCGCCTCCGGCCCGACGCCGCCCTCGACGTGGACACGGTCGGGCCATGCGGTCGCGACGGCGCACCTCGGTGACCGCTCCCGTCTCCTGGAACCGGCTCGGGTCGGGGCTCAGTGGAGGTCGAGCTCGAGCATCCGGATGGCGTTGGCGCGCAGGACCTTGTGGACGACGTCGTCGGGGAGGTCCGCCGTCATCGCGGTCGCCACCGCCTTGGTCTCGGGCCACGACGAGTCGGTGTGGGGGTAGTCGGTCTCGAAGGTGACGTTGTCGACGCCGATCACGTCGAGCGACTCGAGACCGTGGCGGTCGCGGAAGAAGCAGCCGAAGACCCGCCCGTGGAAGTAGGTCGACGGGGGCTCGGGCACGGCGACACGGTCGACGGCCCATGCCCGGTGCTGCTGCCACACGTCGTCGGCCCGCTCGAGGATGTAGGGCAGCCAGCCGATCTGACCCTCGGAGTACGCCAGCTTCAGCGTCGGGAAGCGCACGAGCACGCCGGAGAAGAGGAAGTCGCTGAGCGAGGCCATGGCGTTGCCGAAGCTGAGCGTGGCCTGGACCGCGGGCGGCGCGTCGGGCGACGTCGCGGGCATCTTCGACGACGAGCCGATGTGCATGCAGACCGTGGTGCCGGTCTCGGCGCAGGCGGCGAAGAACGGGTCCCAGTGGCCGGTGTGGATGCTCGGGAGGCCGAGGTGCGGCGGGATCTCGCTGAAGGCCACCGCCCGCACCCCGCGGGCGGCGTTGCGGCGCACCTCGGCCGCCGCCGCGTCGACGTCCCAGAGGGGGATCAGGCCCAGCGGGACCAGACGGCCCCCGCTGTCGCCGCACCACTCGTCGACCATCCAGTCGTTGTAGGCGAGGACGCACGCCATCGCGAGCTCGCGGTCCCGGGCCTCGAGGAAGGTCTGGCCGCAGAAGCGGGGGAAGGTCGGGAAGGCCAGCGAGGCCTCCACCCAGTCGAGGTCCATGTCCTCGAGCCGCGCTCCGGGGTCGTAGCAGCCGGGACGCATCTCGTCGTAGGTGATCGCGGTGAGCGTCATGTCGTCCTGGGCGAACCCGGCCGCCGCGACGTGCCGCTTGTGCGGGTGGACGAGGTCCTCGTAGAACCAGATGTCGCACTCCGGCCCGCCCTGGTCGAGCGTGTACTCGTACTGCGTGCCGCCGACGAAGCGCAGGTCGCCGAGCCGGTGGCGCTCGACCCGGGGGCCACGGTCGCGCAGGCGGGCCGGGAGCCAGGTCTGCCAGAGGTGGGGCGGCTCCACGACGTGATCGTCGACGCTGACGATCCGCGGGATCTCGCGGGCGGTGGACACCGCCGCGGTGCCGAGCTCGGTCGTGCTCACCGCACCCCGTCCCCCCGAATCTGACGAACCGTCAGATCCTAGCCAAGGCCGGGTCGGCGCGGAAGCGGGGTCCACAACCCCGAAACCGCGCCAACCGGGCGCTTCGGAGGAACCCGGGGACGGGGGGACAGAGCCCGGGAACGGGAGGGGACGGAGCCCGGGAACGGGAGGAAAGAGCCCGGGGAGCTAGGGAGCCCGACGCCGGCGGCCGCGGAGCCGGTGGCTGGCCCAGAAGAGGAGCACGCCCGCGCCGAGCAGCGCCCCCGCCCGCCCCGCGACCGCGACCCCGCCCCGGGACAACTCGTGCAGGACCAGCACGACGCTGGCGGCCGCCCCGAGCGCCGGGAACGCCGGCGGAGCCCGGAAGTGTGCGTGCTCGACCCGGTCGCTCCGCAACACCAGCGCGCTGACGTTGACGAGCGCGAAGACGGCGAGGAGCAGGAGCACCGTCGTGCGGGCGAGCCCCCGAGGTCCCCGGTGACGGCGAGCACGGCCGCCACGCCGGTCGTGGCGACGACCGACACCCACGGTGTCCGGCGGCCGCGGTGGACCCGCCCGAGCACGGCGGGCACGTCGCCCTGGCGGGCCATCCCGTAGAGCAGCCGGGACGCCGTGACCATCGTGAGCAGCGCCGTGTTCGCCACCGCGAACAGGGCGACGGCCGAGAAGAGCCGCGGGGGCACCCCCGGGGACCCGGCCTCCACCACCTCGAGCAGCGGGCCGCTCGAGCCGGCCAACCGCTCGGGGTCGACGACCGCGCCGGCGAGGAACGCGACCGCGACGTAGACCGCCCCGGTGAGGCCGAGCGCCCAGAACAGCACCCGCGGGTAGCTGCGCGCCGGGTCGTGGACCTCCTCGGAGACGTGGACCGAGTCCTCGAAGCCGAGGAAGGCGAAGAAGGCCAGGGCCGTGGCGCCCAGCAGGGCTCCCGGAGCCGAGAGGAGGTCCCCCAGCTCCATGGTCCGCCCGAGGTCCCCGTCGCCTCGCGCCAGGGCGGCCACCCCGACCGCGATCACGAGCAGCAGGCCGGCCACCTCGACGACCGTCATCACGACGTTGGCCCGGGCGGATGCGGAGATCCCCCAGAAGTTGAGCAACCCCAGGAGCGCGAGGGCCGTCGCCGCGGCGAGGCCGGCCGGCACGTCGACGAACGCCTCCAGGTACTCGCCCCCCATCGCCCGGGCCGCGGTGCTCGCCGCTCCGAGCGTGGCCGCCGCGACGGCCGTCCCCACCAGGAAGGTGACGAAGGGCGACCCGAAGGCCCGGCGCACGTAGAGGGCGGAGCCGGCCGAGCCCGGGTACTTCGTGACCAGCTCCACCCAGGCGAAGGCGGACACCGCGGCCACGCCGAAGGCGAGCAGGAAGGGGAGCCAGAGCGCGCCCCCGGCCTCGCCGGCGACCTCGCCCACGAGGATGTAGATGCCCGCCCCGAGGATGTCCCCCACGACCAGGACGAGGAGGAGACCGGGCCCGACCGCACGTCGCAGCCCCGGGAGGCCGGCACCGGCCGGCCCTGGCGCCTCGGCGGGGCGTCGGGGGACGGGGGCGTCGGCACGGCGGCCAGCTTGGCACGGGGCGCTCGCTCGCCCCCGTTGCTCCGAGCCCCTGTCTCCCGTCTCGGGTGCCGATACCGTCGCTCAGCGGGGGTGACGACACCCGAGACGAAGGTGCCTCGGCTCTCGGGTGCCGATACCGTCGCTCAGCGGGGGTGACGACACCCGAGACGAAGGTGCCTCGGCTCTCGGGTGCCGATACCGTCGCTCAGCGGGGGTGACGACACCCGAGACGGCATGGAAGGACCCCCGGACGCGTGACACTCCCCGGACGCGTGACGACCGCCCGGTGGGAGGGCGGCCGTCACGCTCGGGGCGGAGCCGGTGTCGGCGTCAGGCGGTCCCGAGGATCTCGACGATCTGGCGGGCGTTCGCGATCGCCCCGCGCAGGAGGTCGCGGGCCTGGACCAGGTCGTTGCGGGCCCCCTCGACGATCGGCTCGGCGACACCGCCGTTCCAGTCGGCCGGGACGAGCGGGATCACCGCGTCGGCCACCGGGGCGGCGAGGTCGTCGGCCTGGGCCACCTTGGCGTCGAGGTCGGCGAGCAGGGCGGGGGCGTCACCCACGTCCTTGCCCGCGGCCTGGGCCGCGGCGATGGCGTCGGCCAGGAGGGTGGAGGCGTCGGTGAGCCTGCCGACCACGAAGTCCGCCTTGTCGGCCCCCAGGGTCAGGTGCACCGTCGGCACCTCGAGCACGTACACCCGGTAGTCGAAGACGATCTTCGGGCAGAGCTCGCGCAGGGTCGCGGCGTCGGCGGCCGCCTCGATCTGGGGCCGGAGGTCCGACAGGCCGGCCGACGCCGCCGTCACCTCGGCGAGCAGGGCGGCCCGGTGGGCGTCGGTGACGTGCTCGTGCGACGTCACCTTCCCCTCGAGGTCGGCGAGCGTGGCGAGCCGCTCGTCGATGGCGGCCAGGCACCTGGCCTTCGCCTCGTCGAAGCGCGCCCCGGCCGGCGCCTCGGTCGGCGGCGCGTCGCCCTCGGCGGCGGCGACGCCGGCCAGCGGCACGGCCAGGGCGCCGGCCACCACGAGGGCCGAGAGAGACGTGCGGAAGCGGGTGTTCATCGGATCTCCTCTCACTCCTTGGCGAGGCCCTCGTCGACCGCCTGCAGCGAGGCGTCGAGCCGGGCCAGGTCCTGCTCGATGGCGTCGAGCTGGCGCTCGACCGCCGTGAGGTCCGGGGCAGTCGGGGCGGTCGGGGGATCGCACCGCCGGATCCGGCCGCCGGGGAGACCGGGGCCGCGGCCGCCGTCGGCGTGGTCGTCGACGCCGGTGGCACCGTCGAGGTGGTCGTGGGGGCCGCCGCGGTCGAGGTGGCGCCCGGTCGACGGTCCTCCGGTGACGTGGCCCCGACCTCGGCGCCGGCTCCGTCGGACGAGCCGCGGCCGCAGGCCGCCCCGCCCAGCACGAGGGCGAGCACGACCACGGAGATGCGCGCGGCCCGGTTCGTCATGGTGACCTCCTTCCGTCGGGATCAGCATCGGTCCCTCCGGTGATGCCGCCGTGGTCAGGACGCGAGGGTTCTGTGAAGACGGGCGACGGCCGGGCCGGGAACCAGGAATAGGCAGGACCGGCGGGGCCTTGTACCAGGTGCAAGCCCCGCCGACGGCAGGGCGGGTCGGGATCGCCCTGACCCTCCTGGATACCCGTCCCGATCCGCCCTGCCTTCTTCGCCTCCCCGGGTCCCGCGGTCGCAAAGGTGCCCCGACCGCCGGGCCCGCCCGGACCCGGGGGTACAGTCGCCGCCGATGGTCCCCACCGCCCCGACCGGCCGGTTGCTCGACTCGCCCTTCCTGCGCGCGTGCCGCCGCGAGCCCGCCGGGCGGGTACCGGTGTGGTTCATGCGACAGGCCGGCCGGGCCCTCCCGGAGTACCGGGCGGTGCGCGGGGACGGCAGCATCCTCGACGCCATCCGCCGGCCCGACCTGGCCACCGAGATCACACTCCAACCGGTCCGTCGCTACGGGGTGGACGCGGCGATCCTCTTCTCCGACATCGTCGTGCCGGTGGCGGCGATCGGCTTCGGCGTCGAGGTGGCCCGGGGGGTCGGCCCGGTCGTCGACCGCCCGTTCCGGGAGGAGCGGGACCTGGACCGCCTCCGGCCCCTGGAGCCCGAGGCGGACATCCCCTACGTGCTGGAGACGGTGCGCAACCTCGTCGGCGAGCTCGACGTGCCGCTCATCGGGTTCGCCGGGGCACCGTTCACGGTGGCGAGCTACCTCGTCGAGGGAGGCCCGTCCCGCTCCTACGTCCACACCAAGCGGCTCATGCACGCCGACCCGACGCTGTGGGGCCGCCTCCTGGGCCGGCTGGCCGACCTCTCCGTGACGTTCCTGCGGGCCCAGGTCGACGCCGGGGCCGCCGCGGTCCAGCTCTTCGACAGCTGGGCCGGCGCCCTCGGCCCCCGCGACTACGAGCGCTTCGTCCTGCCGGCCAGCCGGCGGGTCCTCGAGGGCCTCGCCGACCTGGACGTCCCCCGGATCCACTTCGGCGTCGGCACCGGCGAGCTGCTCCACCTCATGGCCGAGGCCGGGGCCGACGTCGTCGGCGTCGACTGGCGCGTCCCCCTCGACGAGGCCCGCCGCCGGGTGGGCCCGGACCGGGCCGTCCAGGGCAACCTCGATCCCGCGGTGTGCCTGGCCCCCTGGGAGGTCGTGGCCGACGAGGCTCGCGACGTGCTGACCCGCGCCGGTGGGCAGCCCGGCCACGTCTTCAACCTCGGCCACGGCGTGCTGCCCGAGACCGACCCGGTGGTCCTCGAGCGCCTGGTCGAGCTCGTCCACGCCGAGGGCCGGGCCGACGTCCCCGGTCCGGCGCCCACCGGGGGCGGCGCGTGACCGAGGGCGTCCTCGTGATGGCCTACGGGACCCCGGGAGGGCCCGAGGACGTCGAGGCCTACTACACCCACATCCGCCGGGGGCGGCCACCCACCCCGGAGCTGCTCGCCGACCTCGGCCGGCGCTACGAGGCGATCGGGGGGATCTCGCCGCTCGCCCGGCGCACCGAGGCCCAGCGGGCCGGGATCGAAGCGGCCCTCCACGACCGGGCCCCGGGCCGCTTCGCGGTCGTGCTCGGACAGAAGCACGCCCCACCGTTCATCGAGGACGCCGTCGCCGACCTCGCCCGGGCCGGGGTCCGCCGGGCCGTGGGGCTGGTGCTGGCGCCCCACTACTCCCGCCTGTCGGTGGGCGAGTACCACGAGCGGGCCCGGACCGCGGGCGACGCGGCCGGCGTCGAGCTCGTCCCGATCGACGACTGGCACCTCGAGCCTGCGTACCTGGCGTTCCTCGAGCGGGCGGTGGCCACCGGCCTGTCCCGGCTCCCCGCGCGCAGCCGGGTCCTCTTCACCGCCCACAGCCTCCCCGAACGCATCCTCGACGAGGGCGACCCCTACCCCGTGCAGATGCGCGAGACGGCCGAAGCCGTGGCCGGCCGGCTCGACCTCCGGGAGGGGAGCCAGTGGTCGCTGGCCTGGCAGAGCGCGGCGCCGACCCCCGAGCCCTGGCTGGGGCCCGACGTCCGGGAGGTGCTGCGCGACCTCGCCGGCATGGTGGAGGGCGTCCTGGTCTGTCCGGCCGGCTTCGTGGCCGACCACCTCGAGGTGCTCTACGACCTCGACATCGACGCGCGGGCGGTCGCCGAGGGCGCCGGGCTCGCCTTCGCCCGCACCCCGTCCGTGAACGACGACCCGGGCGTGCTCGAGGCGCTCGCCGAACGGCTGCTCACCACGATCGGCCCCGGGTGAGACCAGACGTGACGGCCGAGCGACGCCACGTCGTCGTCGTCGGGGGCGGGATCACGGGTCTGGCGGCCGCGCACGCCCTCGCCCACGCCCCCGGCCCCCGCGCGTCACGCTCCTCGAGGCCGACGACCGCCTGGGCGGCAAGATCCTCACCACCGAGATCGCGGGCCACCCGGTGGACGCCGGACCCGACGCCTTCCTCGCCCGCGTGCCGTGGGCCACCGATCTGTGCCGGCGGCTCGGCCTCGGCGACGAGCTGGTCTCGCCGGCTCGCGGCCGCGCCTTCGTCTGGTCGCGAGGCCGGCTCCGGCCCCTCCCCGAGGACCTCGTGCTCGGGGTCCCGACGGCGCTCTGGCCGCTCGCACGGTCGGGGATCGTGCCGATCCCGGGCCTCGTCCGGGCCGGCCTCGACCTCGTGCTCCCCGCCGACGCCCCCGGCGGCGACGAGGCGATCGGGTCGCTCGTCACCCGACGGCTCGGGCGTACCGTGAGCGAGCGCCTCGTGGACCCGCTCCTCGGTGGGATCTACGCGGGTGACGCCGACCGGCTGAGCGCGTCCATGGCCGCGCCCCAACTCGTCGCGGTCGCCCGGCGGCACCGGAGCCTGATCCTGGGGTTGCGGGCCCATCGCCGGGAGCACCCTCCCGACCCGACCCAGCCGGTCTTCCACACCCTCCCCGCCGGGCTCGGGCGCCTCGTGGATCGGCTGGCCGCGGCCGTCGAGGGGGTCGACCTGCGGCTCGGCACCCGGGTCGAGGCGGTCGCCTCCGACGGGCCGGGCTGCCGGCTCACGCTCGACGGCCAGGCCCCACTCGGCGCCGACGCGGTCGTGCTCGCCACCCCGGCCCACGTCTCGAGCCGGCTCCTCGCCGGCGCCGCGCCCGCCGCCGCCGGCGGCCTGGCCGGGATCGAGCACGCGTCGGTCGTGCTCGTCACGCTGGCGATCGACGCCGGCGCCCTGCCCGGCCCGCTCGACGGCAGCGGCTACCTGGTCCCCCGGGGCGAGGGCCTCCTCCACACCGCCTGCTCGTGGGCGTCGAGCAAGTGGGCCCACCTGGCGGAGCCCGGACGGGTGCTCCTGCGGGTGTCCGCCGGCCGGCTGGGCGACGACCGGCCCCTCCGGCTCGACGAGGACGAGCTCCTCGACCGGCTCCTGGGCGAGCTGCGGCTCGTCATGGGGCTGTCGGGCGAGCCCTCGGCGGTGCGGGTGAACCGCTGGGTCGACGCCTTCCCCCAGTACCCGCCCGGTCACCTCGACCGGGTGGCCGGGATCGAGGCCCGGGTCCGCGAGGCGATCCCCGGCGTGGAGCTCGCCGGCGCCGCCTACCGCGGGATCGGGGTACCGGCCTGCATCCGCCAGGGCGAGGAGGCGGCCGCCCGGGTCCTCGCGCGGCTCGAGCCCGCGCCGGCCCGTTGAACCGAGCGGGCCCGCCACGGCGTCGGGTCTCCGCCCCTGACGCCCGGGCGAGGGCCGCGATCGCCGCGGTGGTCCTGACCCTGCTGTCGCTGCCACCGGCGCTCGTCAACGACGCCGGGGCCGGCGCGGCGGTCGGCGACGGGGTCTCGGTGGCGCCCTTCGGGGACGCCGGGTTCCACGGCGCGCCCGGCACGACCCCACTGCGCCGCCCGGTGGTGGACCTCGCCCCCACCCCCACCGGCGACGGCTACTGGCTGGTGGCCGCCGACGGCGGCATCTTCACGTACGGCGACGCCCCCTTCCACGGATCCACCGGGGGCCTACGACTCAGCCAGCCCGTCGTCGGCATGGCCCCCACCCCCACCGGGAACGGCTACTGGCTGGTGGCCGCCGACGGCGGCATCTTCGCCTTCGGCGACGCCGGCTTCCACGGATCCACCGGGGGCCTACGACTCAGCCAGCCCGTCGTCGGCATGGCCCCCACCCCCACCGGGAACGGCTACTGGCTGGTGGCCGCCGACGGCGGCATCTTCGCCTTCGGCGACGCCGGCTTCCACGGATCCACCGGGGGCCTGCGGCTCAGCCAGCCCGTCGTCGGCATGGCCCCCACCCCCCACCGGGAACGGCTACTGGCTGGTGGCCGCCGACGGCGGCATCTTCACGTACGGCGACGCCGCCTTCCACGGATCCACCGGGGGCCTACGACTCAGCCAGCCCGTCGTCGGCATGGCCCCCACCCCCACCGGGAACGGCTACTGGCTGGTGGCCGCCGACGGCGGCATCTTCACCTTCGGCGACGCCGCCTTCCACGGCTCGCTGGCCGGCTCGATGCCCGACGGGGTGGCGGCGACGTCCGTCGACCCCACGCCGACGGGCGGCGGGTACTGGGTCGTCACCGCCCCGTCGACGGTGACCGTGGCGCTGGCCGGCGACGTGCACGGCGAGGGTCGGGTCCGGGGCCTGCTCGACGCGGGCGGCAACCCGATCGGGGCCGTGGCCCCGATCCTGTCCGCCGCCGACGTCGCCGTGGTCAACCTCGAGACCGCGGTCGGGTGGACCGGCCGGCCGGCGGCGAAGACCTACGTCTTCCAGGCCCCGCCCTCGCTCGTGGACACGCTCCGGGCCGGCGGCGTCGACGTGGTGAACCTGGCCAACAACCACGCCCTCGACCACGGGCCCGGCGCGCTGCTGGAGACGATCGACCACGCCCGGGCGGCCGGGTTGGCGGTCGTCGGCGCCGGCCGTGACGCCGCGGAGGCGTACGCGCCCGCCGTCGTCGAGACGGGCCACGGGCGGGTGGCCGTGGTGGGCCTCACGCGGGTCCTCCCGCCGGGGTGGGCGGCCACGGCCACCGGGCCCGGCGTGGCCTCGGCCTTCGACGAGGCCGCTTCCGTGGCGGCGGTCCGGGCCGCCGCGGCCGCGGCCGACCACGTGGTCGTGACGGTCCACTGGGGCGTCGAGCTCGACCGCTGCCCCGACCCGGCCCAGCGCCGGCTCGCCGACCTGCTCCTCGGGGCGGGAGCCGACGTGGTGGCCGGCCACCACCCGCACGTGCTCCAGGGGATCGCCCGGCGAGGACGGGGGCTGGTCGCGTACAGCCTGGGTAACTTCGTCTGGTACCACAGCCGGCCACCGAGCAGCACGACCGGCGTGCTCACCGCCAGCCTGGACCGCCGCGGGGTCGTCGCCCACCGGTTCGTCCCCGCCCGCATCGACGGGGCCGGTCGTCCCGTGCCCCTCGGCGGCGTCGAGGCCGAGGCGGTGGCGGCCGAGGTGGCCGCCCTCGCTCCCGGCGCCGGGCGCTGCTGACATCGCCCCGGTCCGGGACCCGACCCGTTAGCCTCGCCCGGGACCGGGACGATGGACGAGCGGACCGCCGACGACGTGAGCAGCCCGCGGGCCGGTACCCGGCCCGCCGACCCGCATCCCCGGACGCGCCGCCCACCCCGCCGGTGCGCCGCCCCCTCTTCCGGCACCGCTACACCGCCGAGGAGCGGCACCGCATCGTCGGGACGCTCTTCCCCTCCCGGGAGGAGGGGTGGCGCTTCCGATTCGGCTTCATGCTGGCGCTCTCCGTCGTGATCGCCGTGATGGGGATCTCCGCCGATTCCCCGGCGGTGGTCATCGGGGCCATGCTCATCGCTCCCCTCATGACCCCGGTGATGGCCTTCGCCGCGGCCGCGGCCATGGCCTGGCCCCGCAAGATGGTCTCCTCGGCCGCCGTCGTCGTCGTGGCCTCGGCCGGGTCCGCGCTCCTCGCCTGGGTCGTGGCGACCCCCCTGCGCGACTCGAGCCTCACCAGCGAAGCCCTGCTGCGCACCTCCCCCGACTTCCGTGACCTGGCCCTGGCCCTGGCGGCCGGGGCGGCGGGCGCCTACGCCACCGTCGACGAGCGCGTCTCGACCGCGCTCCCGGGCGTCGCCGTGGCCGTCGCACTGGTCCCCCCACTCGCCACGGTCGGGGTGGAGCTGGAGGCGGGCCACGCCGACCTCCTCACCGGGGCGCTGCTGCTCTACGTGGCCAACCTCGTCGCCATCGTGCTCGCCGGGATCGTCGTCTTCCTCGCCACCGGGTTCGTCCCCCTCCCGCGCCTGGCCCGGGCCACCCCGAGGGTGCTGGCAGGCGTCGCGGCCGCGGTCCTGGCCACGATCGCGGTGGCGATCCCGCTGGGCGTCCGCTCGATCCACGCGGTCGAGCGGGCCCGTACCGCCGAGCAGGTCACGACCAGGGTCCAGGACTGGCTCGGCACGGCCACCGACCTCGAGCTCCTCGCCGTGGGGCTGGACGGGGCCCGGGTGACCGTGGAGGTGGCGGGATCGGCGGAACCGCCCTCCGTCGGACCCCTGGTCGAGGCCCTGAGCGCCGACCTCGGCGAGGAGGCCGTCGTCGAGGTCCACTGGACCCAGCGCAGCCGGATCGACGTCGAGGAGCCATCCGCCGACGGCGCTCCCGGGCCGACCGGGGCCGCGCAGGACGTCGACGAGGAGCTCCGGCCGCTCGTGCGGCAGTGGCTCGACTCCACCCCCGAGGGCACCGCCCTCGAGATCGAGGGCATCGAGCAGCGGGACACGGCCGCCGGGCCGGAGCTCGTGGTGGACGTCTCGGGACCGTCGGCGCCTCCCCCGCCCGAGGCCCTCGCCGACGCCCTCGCCGACCGCCTCGGTCGCCCGACCCGGGTCACGGTGCGCTGGACGGAGCGCCGGGACTTCGCCACGTCACCCGGCCACGAGCAACCCGACCTGACCCTCGAGGCCCGGGTCCGGAGCGCCGCCGAGCGGTGGGCGGCGCCGTTCGCGGACCTCGAGGTCACCGGGGCCCGCGTCACCGACGACGCCGTGACGGTCGACCTGGCCGGGCCGGCCGCTCCGGACACGGTCGAGGGCCTGGTCGTGGCGGTGCAGGAGAGCCTCGGGTCGCCGTTCCCGGTGCGGGTGCGCTTCACCGAGCGGCGCGTCCTCACCACCACCTCCACCACCTCCACCACGACCACCACGGCCGCGGCGACCGCCACGAGCGCCACGGCGGGCGCGACGGGCGCCGGTCCCTGAGCCGCGCGATCCGCGCTCAAGTCCGCGGGCGGCGGTGCCGATACCCACCAGGTACCAGGTGGCGCGCCCGCGCGCCGGACGGATCGGACGAGTGCTCCATGGACGGAGTCCTGGCGGCCGCCAGATCGGGCCTGTCGCTGGCCCAGATGATGCTGGCGACGACCGCGGAGAACGTCGCCAACCTCGCCACGGTGCGACCCGCCGACACCGAGCCCTTCCGGGCCGCCTCCGTCCTGGCCACCGCCACCGGGGACGGCGGGGTGCAGGCCGTGGTCCGGCGGGCCCAGGGGGAGCCCCGGCAGGCCTTCGCCCCGAACCACCCCCACGCCGACTCCCGCGGCATGGTCACGCTCCCCGTCGTCGACGTGGCCGGCGAGGTGGTGGGGCTCCACCTCGCCTCGTACCTCAACCGGGCCAACCTGGCCGTCCTGCGCAGAGCCCGGGCGGCCTACCAGGAGGTCCTGGACCTGGCGAAGCGCTGAGCGGCGGAGGATGGAGGGCACCGGCGCTTGCCCCCGGCGACGGGGACCAGCACGCTGGGGCGATGGGGAGGCTCGTCGTCGACGCCATGAACGTCGTCGGGTCCCGGCCCGACGGCTGGTGGCGCGACCGCGCGGCCGCCACCCGCCGCCTCCTCGAGCGGCTCCAGGGGCTCGCCCGCTCCGGCGAGGAGGTGACCCTGGTGGTCGAGGGGAGGGCCGCGCGCGGGCTCCCCGAAGGTGACCACGGGGGTGTGCTCGTCCGTCGCGCCCGGCACTCGGGCGCCGACGCGGCCGACGACCTCGTGGTCGAGCTCGTGGCCGGGGACCCCGACCCCGCCTCGCTCGTGGTCGTCACGGCCGACCGCGCCCTGCGCCGTCGCGTCGAGGCGCTGGGGGCCCGGGTGGGCGGCCCGACCGAGCTCCTCGACCGGCTCGACCGGGGCTGAGAGGCCGCGCTGCGGCGGGCCCGCCTAGCCCAGCACGCCGTGGTGCCACAGCGACAGCGAGTCCATGCTCGTCGCCACCACGACGTGGAGGGCCACGCCCCACCAGATGGCCCGGGTCTTCAGGCTCAGCGTCCCCAGGACCCAGCCGCCGGCGATGGCCGCCAGCGCCTCGGCCATCGGCTTCCCGAAGTGGAGCATGTTGTAGGGGACGAGCATGACGAGCACCGCCGCGTAGCCCAGCCGAAGCCGGAGCCCGTGCACGAGGAACCCCCGGAAGAAGAACTCGAGCGCGAGGAACTGCAGCGCGTACAGGGCCTCCCAGGCCCAGAAGCGGGGCCACAGCGACTCGCCCGCCGGGGGCAGGTAGAAGGGGTACTTGGCCTGGAAGGCCTCGGTGAACGACGCGACCACGACCAGCGGGAGCACGAGGGCGAGGAGCACCAGGTAGGTGCCGCCACCCGACAGGCCGCCCCGGAGCCGCAGGCCGAGCTCGCGGGGCCGCTCCCGCAGCACCAGGCGGATCACGAGCAGGGGCACCACGAGGTAGCAGACGACCTGCCCCACGCCCCAGAAGACCCGCCGGTTGAGCTGGGCCGCGCTCGACGTCTCCATGGCGTGGGTGAACCGTCCGGCCAGGGCGTCGAGCCCGACCGCGTCGAGGAGGGAGGCGACCCAACCCGACCGGGCCGAGGCGCCCAGGAAGTTGGCGGCGGTCAGGCACAGCGCCGCCGTCACGAGCACGACCGCGACCCTCCGGTCGGCGACCCGGGCGGGGGTGACGGCCCGGTAGGCGTCGGACTCGGCGTCGGCCTCGTCCCGGACGTGCCCGACCAGGCCCCACCACCGGGCCCAGGGACCGGCGGGGGACCGTCTCGCCGGGGCCCGGGCCCCGGCGGTGCGCGTCTGCGAGGTCGTCGTCACCGCCCGCAACCGTACGCGCGCGGCGCGCTCGGTGCCGGGGACCGGGCCCTCGCGGGTTCTCGCACACACCGTGCGAACAGCCGGGAAGGGCTCAGGCCCTGTCCGGAACCGCCGATCGGACAGCGGCGAGGAGGCGCGGCCGGAGGCACGGCCGTCGCGCCCGCGCGCGCCCCACCGGAGCACGGATGCGCCCAACCGACGAGATCGAGGAACGACGTCGCCTGCGCCGCTCGACCGGCGACGACGTCCTCGGCGCGCTCGTCGCGGAGATCCTCGCCGCTTCGTCCCCGGTGGCCGACGACGAGACCCTGTCCGAGCAGGACGCCACCGAGGTGGTCGAGGCGGCCCGCGACCGGCTCGACGAGGCGATCGCGAGCGCGGCGACCGCCGCGGCGCACGCCTCCGCCGCTCCCCAGGGCGCCCGCTCCTACCTCTTCGCCGTGGCCAAGCGGCAGTACCGGTCGGTGGTCCGGCACGCCCGGCAGGGTCTCGAGCCGGCCGTGGCCGAGCTCGAGCGCCTCCTGGCCGACGACGTCGCGCTCGCCGGGATGGGCCTCCGGGCCGTCGACGTCGCCTCGGCCGTCGGCGACGAGGAGCGCCAGCTCGCGGCGCTCATCGGGCTGGGCCTCTCCACCGAGCAGGTGCGAGCCGCTCGCGACCTCGCGTGGCTCCCGGCGTCCCAGGAGCTGGTCGACCGCCACCTCGTCGAGGAGGCCGAGCGGACCGTCGACGCCGACCTGGCCACGTTGCTGTGCGACTCGGCGATCACCGAGGTGGCCCACCGGGCCGAGTGGGTCGTGGGCCGAGCCCTCACCGAGGACCTGGAACGGCTCGCCGCCGCGGCTGACCGCGACCCGGTGACCTTCCAGCGCGACCTGCTCGCCCGGCTCCGGGAGCTGGCGCAGTGGACGGCGCACATGCGCACCGCCTTCGGGGACGAGGTGGAGGAGGACGAGCTCGAGCTCCTGTCGGCCCGGGCGGCCCGGGCCCGGGCCCGGGCCGCCACCACGATCGGGCACGAGCTCGCGTCGCACCTCGCCTCGCTCTACGACGACGCCGTCGCCGACCTGGGATCGTGGGCCGCCGTCCGGGGCCGGCTCCTCGCCGCGGCGACGGCGTGGCACGAGACCCTCGCCCGGGAGGTGCCCGGCCTCGATCCCGTCGCGACGGCCCTGCGGGCGGCCCAGAGCACGGCCGAGCGCAACGGCGTGCGCTGGGCGGCCCGCTCGGTGGAGCTCGCCGACCGGGCGCGTTCCCGCTGCGCCCAGCTCGCCGCGCTGGCCCGGTTCCTGGCCGTGGCCGGCCTCGGCGCCTGGCCCCTGCTCACCGTCCTCGCCCACCTCGACGTCGCGACCGCGGCCGCGGCCGGCGCCCTCGCGCTCGGCCTGTGGTGGGTCCTCCAGGTGGTCGCCCGCGAGCTCGCGGCGGCCGACGCGTGGCGTCGCCTCTACCGCCACCCCGTGCCGCTCCCCGCGCCGGAGCCCGGCCCCGCGGGCCCCGCCGGCCCGGAACATCCCGCGGAGGCGTCCGGTAACCTCGACTCGTGAGCGACGTCGAGGGGACCGGCGACCGGCCCAGCGCCCTCGACCCCGGCGAGGCGGGCACCTCCGCCGACCCCTACCCCCGCTACCGGGCGATGCGCGAGGAGATGCCCCGGCAGCGAACCGACATGGGCCACTGGTCGCTGTTCCGGTACGCCGATGTCGCCAGGGTGCTGCGCGACCCCCGCTTCGGCGTCGACGAGCGGCGGGCCGCCACACCCCGGACGCGGTTCGCCGACCGCGACCCGCAACGGGCCCCCCGGGGCCGTTCGGCGATCCTCAACGTGGATCCGCCCGACCACACCCGGCTGCGCCGCGTCGTCGCCCCGGCGTTCACCCCCCGAGCGGTCGATCGCCTCCGGAGCCGGATCGCGCGCCTCGTCGACGAGGCCCTGGACCGCGTCACCCCGCGGGGCGAGATGGACGTGATCGCCGACCTGGCCTTCCCGCTCCCGTTCACCGTGATCTCCGAGCTGCTCGGCATGCCCGGCGGCGAGCGCGAGGAGCTGCGGCGCTGGGCCCACGTCCTGGCCGGCACGCTCGAGCCGGTCACCGATCCCGCCGGACTCGACGCCCAGCGCGAGGCGTCCGACGCCATGACCGCCTTCGTCCGGGACGCCCTGGCCTGGAAGCGCCGCCACCCCGCCGACGACCTCCTCACGGCGCTGCTGGCCGGTGCCGACCGGGGAGAGCTGCGGAGCGAGCAGGAGCTGCTCGACCAGGTGATCCTGCTCTACGTCGCGGGCCACGAGACCACCGTGAACCTCATCGGGAACGGGATGCTCGCCCTGCTCCGGCACCCGGCCCAGCTCGAGCGCCTCGTGGGAGACGACGGCCTCGACGCCGACGCCGTGGAGGAGCTGCTGCGCTACGACGCGCCGGTGCAGTTCTCCCGGCGGGTCGCCCTCGAGGACGTGGACCTCGACGAGCTCACGATCGAGGCGGGCAGCCTCGTCCTCGTGTGCCTCGGCTCGGCCAACCGCGACCCCGACCGCTTCGGGCCCACGGCCGACGACCTCGACCTCGGTCGGCGCGACGCCGGCCTGCACCTCTCGTTCGGCGGCGGCGTCCACCACTGCCTCGGCTCCTCGCTCGCCCGCATCGAGGCTCGGGCGGCCATCGGGGCGCTCGTCCGGCGCTTCCCGGCGATCGAGGCGACGACCGACGACCCCCCGTGGAACGGCCGGGTCGTCCTGCGGGGCCTCGACCGCCTCCCGGTCCGACTCGGCCCCTGACGGTCCGCGCGGCGCCGCCCGGGCAAGGGTGGGTCGACGCCCACATCAACGACCCGGACCTTGTCTTCGGAGAAGATGGGAGCCCCCACGTCGAGCGGTCCGAGGAGGAGGGCGCATGGGTGTCGATGCCGGCACGCAGGTGCACGACCGGCTCTTCATCGGCGGCCGGTGGGCCGATGCGCGCGGTCGTGACCCGATCGACGTCATCTCCCCGAACACCGGTGAGGTGATCGGCCGGGTCCCGGCCGTGACCGCCGAGGACATGGACGCTGCCGTCGCGGCCGCCCGCGACGCGCTGGCGGGGCCCTGGCCGCGACTGGCGCCGGGGGAGCGCGCCGAGGGCCTGTCGCGCCTGTCGAGGGCGATCGCCGAGCGCGGTGAGGAGATCGCCGGGTGCATCTCGGCGGAGAACGGCTGTCCCGTCGCCTCCTCGCCGGCCGTCCAGGTCCTGTCGGCGACCATGGCGCTCGACGCCATGGCCGAGCTCGCGGCCGAACATCCCTACCGCACCGACCGGGTCGGTGTGCTGGGCAACACCGTGACGGTGCGGCGCGCGCCGGTCGGGGTCGCGGCGGCCGTCGTCCCATGGAACGTCCCGTTGTTCCTGGCCGTGACCAAGCTCGCCCCGGCCCTGGCCGCGGGCTGCCCCATCGTGGTCAAGCTGTCGTCCCACACGCCGCTGCACGGCTACCTCCTCGCCGAGGCGGTGCGTGCGGCCGACCTGCCCGCCGGGCTCGTCAGCATCCTCGGCGCGCGCTCGAACGTCGGTGAGCATCTCGTGCGCCACCCCGGGGTCGACAAGGTGGGCTTCACCGGAAGCACCGCGGTCGGCCGACACGTCGCCGCCCTCTGCGCGGACTCGGTCAAGCGGGTGACCCTGGAGCTCGGAGGCAAGTCGGCGGCGATCATCCTCGAGGACGCCGACATCGGAGCCCACCTCGCCGCGCTCGTCGACTCCAGCCTGATGAACAACGGCCAGATGTGCGGCGCCCAGTCGAGGATCCTGGTGCCACGCCGACGGCGGGACGAGCTCGTCGAGGCGCTCGTCGCGGCGTTCCGGGCGATACGGGTCGGCGACTCCCTCGATCCCGACACGGATCTCGGCCCGCTCGCCAACGAGCGCCAACGCGATCGTGTGCAGCAGTACCTGGACATCGGGCACCAGGAAGGCGCCCGGGCCGCCACCGGGGGCGGGAGATCGGATCGTGACCGGGGGTTCTTCGTCGAGCCGACCGTCTTCGACCACGTCGACAACTCGATGCGCATCGCGCAGGAGGAGATCTTCGGCCCCGTCGTGTGCGTCATCCCCTACACCGACGAAGACGAGGCCGTCGCGCTCGCCAACGATTCGCCCTACGGGCTGTGTGGGTCGGTCTGGACGAGCGACGTCGACCACGGCGCCGAGGTCGGGGCCCGCATCGAGGCCGGCACGGTCACGATCAACTCGGCTGTGCTCCTCGACTTCCATGCACCCTTCGGCGGCTTCAAGCAGTCCGGGATCGGCCGAGAGCTCGGGCCCGAGGGTCTCGACGAGTACGTCGAGCTCCAATCGATCATCCACCCCTTCGAACCCGCGCCGACGGGTGCGTCGACCGGCATGGTCCTGCGTGCGCCGACGACCGACGACACCGCCGTCTAGAGGTTCCGCGGGGTACGCACCGAGCGCGAGGACCTGCCCGGTGCGTACCCGGGCTCGATGCGGGCAGCCCGGAGAACCACCTCCTCGCGTTCCGCCGACGCGCCGAGCGGCGGAGGCGGGGCGGCCATGACACGGGGACGACGCCGAACCGACGTGGCGGTACCGAGCGGCGACGGATGAAACCGATCCATGGTCCAACCGCGTTGTCGTCGGCCTGGCCCGGGACGGCTTGATGTCGACCCTCGCGTGGATCGTGGTGGCCGGGCTCGCCATGAGCTCGCTCGCGCTCGTCGGTGCCGTCACGATCGTGTTGCCCAAGGCGACCCTGCAACGGCTGTTGTTGCCCCTCGTCGGGCTCGCGGCGGGTTCGCTGCTGGGCGGAGCGTTCTTCCACATGCTCCCGGAGGCGATCGAGGCCCTGGGGAACGACCTGGCGGTGTACGTCTGGTTGGTGGCCGGCTTCCTGGTGTTCTTCGTGCTGGAGCAGTTCCTGCACTGGCACCACTGCCACCGCGCCGACCACGACGAGCACCGCCCGCTCGGCTATCTGATCCTCCTGGCCGACGGTCTGCACAACCTGATCGGCGGTCTCGCCGTCGGCGGGGCGTTCACCGTCGACATCCGCGTCGGGATCGTCACCTGGCTGGCCGCCGCAGCCCACGAGGTCCCCCAGGAGCTCGGCGACTTCGGCGTGCTCGTACACAGCGGCTGGCGCCGCACCTCGGCGCTGGCGTGGAACCTCGCCTCCGCCCTGACCTTCCTCGTGGGCGCCCTCGTCGCCTACGGACTCGCCCAGCGGGTCGAGGTCGCCTACCTGCTGCCGTTCGCGGCGGGCAACTTCGTCTACATCGGCGCCGCGGATCTGCTTCCCCTGCTCGCCTCCCAGGCCGACACCCGCGACAAGGTCGAGACGACCATCGCCCTCGCGTGCGGGCTCGGCATCCTGCTCGCGGCCACCCAGCTCGGGTGACGAAGCCCCACACGTCGCCTCGCGGGCGCGATCGTGGTGACGGACGCGCCGGCCGCGGCGAAGCTCGGGACGCGAAAGGCATGACCCACCGTGGGCGGTGGCTGCGGTGATCGGGAGGCTCGATGGGGCGTGACACGGCAACCAGGGCCGATGCCTACGACCGCTGGTTCGAGGAGCCGTGGGGCCGCTATGCCTTCGCGATCGAGGCGCAGAGCCTCGGCGAGGGGATGGGGCCGGTCGACGGCGATCTGGTGCTAGACGCCGGCTGTGGGACCGGCCGGTTCGCCCTCGAGCTCGCCCGTGCCGGTGGCGGGGTCGTCGGTCTCGACATCGACCGGTCGATGCTCGTCGTCGCCGCCCGCCGCCTCTCCGTTCCCTTCGTGGTCGCCGATGTCGGGGACCTGCCGTTCGGCGACGGAGCGTTCGATGCCGCGGTCGCGATCACGGTGCTCGAGTTCGTTCCCGATCCCGACCGCGCGTTCGCCGAACTAGTCCGGGTCACCCGCCCGGGCGGGCGAGTCGTCGTCGGGGCGTTGAACCCTCGCAGCTTCTGGGGGATGATCCACCGGCGGCGGGGCGAGCCGTGGGCCGGCGCACGGTTCCTCTCCCCGAGCGATCTCGCTTCGTTGGGCGCCCGCTACGGCGACGACGTGGCCGTGTCCGGCGCGCTGTGGGCGCCCGGACCCATCCCGGGGCTCCGCCGCGTCGGTCCGGTGTTGGAACGAGTCGGCCGTCGGTTTCCACGCTGGGGGGCGTTCCAGGTGCTGGTGGTGCGACGGAGGTGAGCCGATGGACGTGAGCGCCCAGTTCGCGATCTACCCGCTCGGCCAGACCGGCATCGGCCCCGCGATATCGGCGGCCGTCGCTGCTGTGCGCGGCCATGGCCTCGACCCGGATGTGGGTTCGATGAGCACGCTGGTCGTCGGGCCCAGCGCCACGGTCTTCGCAGTGCTGCACGACGCGTTCGTCGCTGCGGCCACGGGTGGTTGTGTGCTCGTCGCCACGGTCTCCAACGCCTGCCCGCTCCCCGACCGTTCTCGGACCGCCGACGATGGATAGCGGACGAGCCCGCGCTGCACCGCCATCGGCTCCAGGGGTCGCGGGCCGGTCATGACGGTACGCCGTACCGCGATGGCCACCGGGTCGGCGAGGCTGGAACGGTGGGCGTGGTACTCGGTTGCCCTCAACGCCGGCCTCGCAGCTGCGCACGCTCTGGTCGCCCTGGCATCGGGCAGCCTGGCGGTGACGGCCGAACTGGCCCACAACGTCGTCGACCTGGCTTCGGCGGCCGCCGTCCTGGTCGGGCTGAAGCTCGCGACCCGCCACAGCGAGCGATTCCCGTACGGACTGCACAAGGTCGAGAACGTGATCGCCGCCGGCGTGGCCGGTCTCGTCTTCCTGACCGCCTACGAGATCGGCCGCCAGTCGCTGTCCGGCCCCACGACGTCGGTCGAGGTCGACCCGTGGATGGTCGCGATGGTCCTGATCACCGCCATCACCCCGCTCGCGTTCGGCCACTTCGAGCTTCGGGTGGCCCGGGCGGGGAACTCACCGGCGCTGCTCGCGGACGCGAGGGAGTACCGGGTGCACGCAGCGAGCACCGGTCTCGTCCTCGCCGCGCTCCTCGCGACCGCGGTCGACCTGCCCCTCGATCGGATCGCGGCGTCGCTGATCGTGGTCGTCGTGGCGAAGGTCGGCTGGGATCTGCTCGCGGACGCCATGCGGGTCCTCCTCGACGCGAGCCTCGACCGCGGCACCATGGACCGGATCTCCCGGACGATCACCGCGGACCCGGCGGTCAGCGAGGTCAAGTGGGTCACGGGACGCAACGCCGGTCGCTTCCGGTTCGTCGAGGCCGGGGTCGCGATCCGCGCACCGGACCTGGAGGCCGTCGAGGCGGCGATCCACCGGATCGAGGCCACCGTGCAGGCAGCCGTGCCGCACGTCGACCGGGTCGTGATCCAGGTCGAACCACCGACGTCGCCCCATCTGAGGTACGCGGTGCCGCTGGCCGACGCCGCCGGTGGGCTGAGCGAGCACTTCGGCCGAGCCGGGCAGTTCGCGATCGTGACCGTTCGCCGTTCCGACGGTGCGGTCGAGAGCCGGGAGGTCGTCGCCAACCCGCACCGGGACATCGCACGGGGCAAGGGACTCCGTGTCGCCGAGTGGCTCGTGGCCCGCAAGGTGGACGTCGTCGTCACCCGCGAGGCGCTCTACGGCAAGGCGCCCGCCCACGTCCTCGGCGAAGCGGGGATCGATCTGATCGTCACCGACGCAACGACGCTGGCCGAGGTCTTCGCTCGTAGGACGTGACGTCCCGATCCGACCCCGGCACGGCCCGTCCGGGGGTGATCCCACCGGCGGGGCAGGCCATCTACGATCGCCTCATGGAAGGAGAGGACGCCGCGCGGCTCCGGCCACCCGGCCGGGACCGGGGCCGGTTGGCGGCCCCTCCGCGACCCTCCACCCCGGCACCCCCTGACGACCATGGACCGCGAGGACTGGAACCGACGCTACGAGGGCCGCGAGCTGCTCTGGACCGCGGAGGCGAACCGCTTCGTCGTCGCGGAGATCTCCGGGTTGCAGCCGGGCGTCGCCCTCGACCTCGGCTGCGGAGAGGGCCGCAACGCCGTCTGGCTCGCCGAGCAGGGCTGGCTCGTCACCGCGGTCGACTTCTCCCACGTGGCGCTCGACAAGGCCCGCCGCCTGGCCGACCAGCGGGGCGTGACCGTCGAGTGGGTCCAGGCCGACCTCCTGGAGTTCGAGCCCGGCGCGGGTGCGTTCGACCTGGTCCTCGTGGCCTACGTCCAGCTCCCCACCGTCGAGCGCCGCCGCGTGCTGGGAAGGGCCACCGCCGCCCTCGCGTCGGGGGGGACCCTGCTCGTCGTCGGCCACGACCTGACGAACCTCACCGAGGGCCACGGCGGGCCCCAGGACCCCTCGGTGCTCTACACCCCCGAGGACATCGTCGCCGAGCTGGGCTCCCTGCAGGTGGTCCGGGCCGAGCGCGTGCGTCGCCCCGTGACGACCGAGGCCGGCGAGGTCGAAGCCATCGACACCCTCGTCCGGGCCGTGCGGCCCTGACCCGCCCGGGCCGCCGCCGGTATCCCGGCCGCTCCCCCGCCAACCCCTACGATGGCCGCCCGTGGAACCCGTCTGCTTCTTCGGCCTCGAGTCGACCGACGACCCGTGCGTGTGGAGGCTCCCGGTGACCCGGCAGCTCTGCTCGGGGACGGGGGCGCTCTTCGGCGGGGCCGGGCTCGGAGCGGCCGTCGAGGTCCTCGAGCAGACGACCGGCCGCCCCGCGGTGTGGGCCACGGCCCAGTTCCTCTCCTTCGCCCGGCCTCCCGCGGTGGTGGAGCTGAGCGTCTACGAGACCGTACGTGGCCACCACACCTCGCAGGCCCGGCTCACGGCGACGGCCGACGGCGAGGAGATCCTCTTCGTGGCCGCGACGCTCGGCCGACGGTCGCTGCCCTGGGACGGCTCCTGGGCCGTGCGTCCCGAGGTGCCTCCGCCCGGGGAGTGCCCACCCCGGCCTCTCCAGCACCGGCACCGGGGATCGCTCATGGACCGCCTCGACGTGCGCCTGGCCCGGGCCCGCACACCCGACGAGCTCCCCGGGCCGCCCGGCGACGGCCGGAGCGCCCTGTGGGTCCGGCTCCCCGATCTCGACATGTCCGCCGCCGCGCTCGCCATCGTGGGCGACTACGTCCCGTTCGGCATCGGGCAGGCACTGGGGCAGCGGGCCGGCGGCAACAGCCTCGACAACACGCTGAGGGTGGCGCACCGCCACGAGACCGAGTGGATCCTCGCCGACGTGCGCGCCCACGCCGTCGCCGACGGGTTCGGCCACGGCCTCGTGCACCTGTGGGCCGAGGACGGCACGCTCCTCGGCACCGCCAGCCAGTCGGCGATCGTGCGGGCGTGGCGGGACGAACCGGCCGACGAGAGCGCCGACGAGCCCGACCGGGAGGGAGCCGCGACACCATGAGCGAGCGCTACGGGATCACCGTCCCCTTCGAGGGCGTCCCCCTCCACGAGCACCGCGAGTGGTACGAGGAAGCCGCGTCGCTCGGCTACACCGACCTGTGGTCGGCCGAGTCGGTGGCGCACGACGCCTTCACACCCCTGGCGCTCGCGGCGGCCTGGGCGCCCACCCTCCGCCTGGGCACCGCGATCGTCCCGGCGTTCACGCGGGGGCCGGCCACCCTGGCCCAGTGCGCGGCCAGCCTGGCCCAGGCCGCACCGGGTCGGGTCGCCATCGGCATCGGTTCGTCCTCGAACGTGATCGTCGAGCGATGGAACGGCATCCCCTTCGAGCGGCCCTACGAGCGCACACGCGACGTCGTGCGCTTCCTGAAGGCGGCGCTCGGCGGGGAGAAGGTGACCGCCGACTACGAGACGTTCTCGGTCCGGGGGTTCCGGCTGGGCGTACCGGTCGAGCATCCGCCGCCGATCCTCGTCGCGGCCCTGCGCCCGGGGATGCTCCGCCTGGCCGGCCGCGAGGCCGACGGGGCCATCATCAACTGGCTCTCGGCTGACGACGTCCGGCGGGTCGTCCCCCACGTCGGCGAGGGCAAGGAGGTCGTCGCCCGCATCTTCGTGTGCCCGTCCGAGGACACCGAGACCGTGCGGGCCCTCGGCCGACGCGCCATCGCGGCCTACCTCACCGTGCCCGTCTACCGCGCCTTCCACGAGTGGCTGGGACGCGGACCCGCGCTCCGCGCGATGTGGGACGCCTGGGAGGCCGGGGACCGGGCGCGGGCGCTGGAGACCATCCCCGACGACGTCGTCGACTCGCTCATCGTGCACGGCTCCCCGGCGGAGTGCCGGGAGCACATCGCCCGGTACGTCGCCAACGGCGTCACGACACCGGCGCCGTCGATCTTCCCGGTCGGGGTGGACCTGCGTCAGGCGCTGCGCGACCTCGCGCCGTCGGCCTGACGGGCCGGGCCGGCCTCAGGCCGCGCGCCGCAGCGGGGCGCGCTCGTGGCGGACCCGCACCAGGCGGAGGCGGGCGAGCGCGGCCACGAGCCACCATCCGGGATCGATCTCTCCGGGATGGAGCGAGAACCGGGCCGACGTGGGAGCGGCGTGGTGGTTGTTGTGGAAGCCCTCCCCGGCGGTGAGGAGGGCGAGCACCTGGCCGTTGGTCGCCGAGCCCGGATAGGGGCGCTTCCCCACCGTGTGGCCGACCGCGTTGACGGCGCCGCTCAGGCCGACGTAGCTCACCGCGTGGACCCCGGCGGCCACCAGGCCCGTCCGCCACCCCAGCGCGAGGCAGAGGACGCCGATCCCCAGGCCGAGGCCGAGGAGCGCGTGGTCGAAGAGAGCCCGGTCGAGCCGGTCGGCCCGGAGGTCCCGGCCGTAGCGCCGGACCGTCTCCCCGTCGCGGGCCGCCCGCCGGTAGAGCCAGGCGTTCCCGAGCTGCACCTTCCAGACGCCCATGCGGGCGGGGCTGTGGGGGTCGTCGGGGGTGTCGGTCGCCGCGTGGTGGCGGCGGTGCACGGCGGCCCACTCGCGGGGACGCATCCCCGTCGTGATCCAGACGACCGCGCGGAAGGAGAGCGCGAGGGCGGGATGGGCGCGCAGCGCCCGGTGGGCGACGCCCCGATGGAGGTACACGGTGGTGACGACCACCGCGAGCTGGGTGACGGCGAGGCCGGCGGCGACGGCGAGCAGGAGGTGCATGGCGGCTCCGGGAGACGACGGTCTTCCGAGACTGTATCCTACCGACCAGTCGGTAGGCTGGTCGGCACGGAGCCGTGCTGCGACCCCGGCCACCGAATAGCCTCGACCCATGGTCGAGGTGGCCGCCAACGGCTCGAGCACGAAGGACCAGATCCTCGAGGTCGCCCGGCGGCGGTTCGCCGATCACGGCATCGCCGGCACCAGCCTCAACGAGATCGCCGACGAGGTCGGCATCCGCCGCCCCAGCCTCCTCCACCACTTCCCCTCCAAGGAGGCGCTCTACCGGGCCGTGCTCCTCGATGCCTTCGCCGACTGGTTCGCGCTCGTCGAGGAGGCGGTGCAGGGGCCCCGGGAGGGCTGGCCCCAGGTGGAACGGGTCCTGCGCGCCGCGTTCCGCTTCTTCGAGGAGCACCCCGACTTCGTGCGCCTGGCCCGCCGTGAGGCGCTCGAAGGAGGCCCGCTCCTCTCCGAGGAGCTCGGGGCCACCCTCCGCCCCGTCTTCGAGCGCGGCGTCGCGTTCCTCCAGCGGGAGATGGACGCCGGCCGGCTCCGTCGCTACGACCCCGGCCAGCTCCTCCTCACCGGCTACGGGGCGATCCTCTCCTACCTGTCCGACGCCCCGCTCATCGGATCGCTCATCGACGGCGACCCGCTCGCTCCCGACGTCCTGGCCCGCCGCCGCGAGCACGTCATCGACGTCCTCCGCAACGCCCTCGAGCCGCCCCCGGGCTGATCGCGGCCCCGGCGCGACCGGGCGAACCGGGCCTCAGATCCTGGTCTGCTCCTGCCAGCGCTCGACGATCGCCGCGTCGCCGAACACCTCGAGCTCCCCGGGCCGCCGGCGCCCCCAGAGGAGGAGGAGCAGGTCCGAGGCCGTCCCGCGCACCGCCACGTCGCCCTTGGCGTGGACCCGCTCCACGACGATGTCGTCGGGCTCGAACCGAACGAGCCACTCCCCCTCACGGTCGGTGCAGTGGAGGTGCATCGTCTCGCCCGCGCCCGTCACCTTCCCCCACGACCGGGCCGAGACGTTGGCGAGCTGCTCGTCGATGCCGTCCACGGCCAGTTGCCCGTCGAGGGGTCGCGGCGTCCCTGCCGCGAGCTCGGCGTCCCACCGGTGGACGGCCGTCTCGTGCGCCATCCGCCGCGCCCACCACGCCGACGGGTGGTGGCCCGCCCAGGTCCAGACGGTGGCATCCGGACCGACCTCGGCGAAGGCCGACAGCAGCCCGGTGATCCCCTCACGGACCCACGCGATCCGCGCCGGGCCGTCCGGCGGTCGCTCCAGCTCGCGGAAGTCGACCACCTCCTGGGAGCGCCGGCCCACGATGGCGGCGGCCCATCGGTGGGCTCCGCCCACGTGCCCGAGGAGGGTGCCGACCGTCCATCCCGGACACGAGGGGACGTCGCGCTCGGTCCCCACGGACTCGGCCGCGGCGGTCAGCGCCCGACCCTCGGTCTCGATCGTCGCCACGTGCTCCTCGTAGTCCATCGGGCTCCTCCTCAGCGCGGCGGGATCTCCAGGGGCAACTCGTCCATCGCGACCGGCTCGGCCGGCTCGAGGAGCTCCGGACCGTTCCGCCGGGGATCGTTCACGAGGGTCCGAACGGGGAAGGCCTCGAGCAGGTCGTCGGGCGCCGGCACGAGGAGCGCGCGCAGGCCGCCGGGGTCCGACGACGGGTCGAGCCAGGCGTCCCAGCCCTCCTCGCCCAGCAGCACCGGCATCCGATCGTGGACCGGCGCCAGCAGCGCGTTGGGGGTCGTGGTCAGGATCGTGCAGGAGCGGACGACCCCGCCGGAGGGGTCTCCGGGGTCGTGCCAGACCTCCCACAGGCCGGCGAAGGCCATCGGCCGGCCGTCCCGCCGGCGGACGGCGACCGGCTGCTTCCTGCGCCCGGGCCCGGCCCGCCACTCGTAGAAGGCGTCGGCGGGGACGAGGCAGCGCCGGTGGGCGAAGGCCTCCCGGAACGCCGGCCGGTCGGGGGCCGTCTCGGACCGGGCGTTGATCAGGCGATCCCCCACCGCCACCGAGGGAGCCCAGGGGGGTACGAGCCCCCAGCGGGCTCGCTCGAGCAGGCGCCGGCCGCCGTCGACCCGGACCGTCGGCACCGGGCTGCGGGGCGTGACGTTGTAGTCGGGACCCGGCTCGCCCGCCGACACCCGCTCGGCGCCGAAGTGCGCAGCGAGGCGGTCGGGCGGGGTGGCGGAGACGAAGCGGCCGCACATCGCCCCGGCGCGGGTGTCGCCCTACCGGCGCAAGCCGCGACCGGCCCGGTGCACGAACCGGAGCCCCGACCAGGTCTCGTCGATGGCACAGACCTTGTTGTCGACGAGGCCCGCGGCCAGGCCGACGTCGCGCGCCACCTGCTCGGTCAGGTCCGTGCAGACCTTCGACGCCCGCTTGGGCCAGGCGACCCAGAGCCCGCCACCGGCCCGCAGCGCGCCGGCCAGACCGGGAAACCGCCGGGCGAGCTCGGAGCGGCGGGTCACGAAGAGCACGACGACGTCGAGGGGGGCCCGGGCCTGGCCGAGCACGCGGACGCCGGGTGGCAGCGCCAGGCTGTCGGCGAAGCCGTCGGGGGGCCGGACGAAGGCGACTCGCGCGTGCTCGATGATGCCGAGCTTGCGCGCCAGCGGCGTGCCCGAGTAGCCGTCGGCCGCACGCGCACCGGCCGCCCGCCCGTCCTTCATCTCCACCCCGTTTCCCCGCGGACGCCCCTCCCACCTTCTCGCCTGGGCCGGCGTCGCGTCAACTCCCGGACCGGGCCCCGTCACATTCCCGACCAATTGACTCGACTTTTGTGGCGACGCCCGCTAGGTTGGCCGCAGGAGGCCCGACCGTCGGGGTTCGGTGGAGCCCCGGGGCCCTCCACGGGGAGGTGGACATGGCACTGCACCTGGGTGACGTCGCGCCCGACTTCACCGCCGAGACGACCGACGGGAAGCTGAACCTCTACGAGTACCTGGGCGAGAGCTGGGGGGTGCTCTTCTCGCACCCCGCCGACTTCACCCCCGTCTGCACGACCGAGCTCGGGATGGTCGCCAGGCTCAAGCCCGAGTTCGACCGGCGCAACGTCAAGGTCCTCGGGCTGAGCGTCGACCCCATCGAGTCCCACCGGGGGTGGGTCGGCGACATCGAGGAGACCCAGGGCACCGCGCTGAACTTCCCGCTCATCGCCGATCCCGACCACAGCGTCGCCGACCTCTACGACATGGTCCCCCCGGCCGCCGAGAACAACCTCACGGTCCGTTCGGTGTTCGTCATCGACCCGGGCAGGAAGGTGCGGCTCGTCATCACGTACCCGGCGAGCACGGGCCGCAACTTCGACGAGATCCTGCGGGTGATCGACTCGCTCCAGCTCACCGACGAGTACCGCGTGGCCACCCCGGTGAACTGGAGGGACGGGGACGACGTGATCGTGGCGACGGCGCTCTCCGACGAGGAGGCGGAGCAGCGGTTCCCCAAGGGCTTCCGGAAGCTCAAGGACTACCTCCGCATCACGCCCCAGCCGAACCGGTAGCGCGCAGGTCGCGTGACGGCCCCGGCCCGCGACGGTCGGGGCCGTGCGCGACGACCGGCTGCGGGCGCCTACAGGTAGGGCATCGGGTCCACCGGCACGCCGTCGACCCGCACCTCGAAGTGCAGGTGCGCGCCGGTCGAGTACCCGGTCGAGCCGACGTAGCCGATGACGTCCCCCGCCGCGACGGTCTCCCCCGCGGACACGGCGACGCGCGACTGGTGCGCGTACAGCGTGGCCAGGGAACCACCGTGGTCGATGATCACGGTGTTCCCGTACCCGCCCCGGTACCCGGCCTCCACGACGGTCCCGGCCGCCGCCGCCCTGATCGGCGTGCCGCTCGCGGCCGAGAAGTCGATGCCCGTGTGGATCCTCGTGTCGCCGAAGATCGGGTGGACGCGAGGACCGAACCCGCTCGAGACCGGAGCCGGCACCGGCACCAGCAGCTGGCCGGTCCCCCCACCCGCCCGGCCGGCCTGCCGCTCGCGGAGCATCCGCGCGATGGCGTCGGACTCCGCCTTGAGCTGCGCGAGCTCGCTTGTGAGCTCGTCCTTGCGGGCTCGGACCGACGTGACGAGCCGGGCCTCGGCCTGCTCCTCGGTCAGCACCGCCGAGCGAGCCGCGGCCTCCTCGGCGCGCAACCGGGCCAGGTCCAGGCGCTCACGCTCCGCCGCGGCGCGCAGCTCCTCGGCCCGGTCCCGCTGCTCCTCCAACTCGTCCTGCAGCACCTCGGCCCGGTCCCGGGCGGAGAGGAGCCGGTCGAGCCCCCCGCGCCGGTCCTCCGACACCGCCTCGAGGTACCGGGTGGCGGACGCCACCTCCTCGAGGCTGTCCGCGTCGGCCACCACCGCGGCGAGGGCCCGGTCGCCGCCGCGCCGGTACAGGTCGCGTGCCGTGTCGTCGACGGCCTCCCGGGCCGCCCTCGCGGCCGTCTCGATCCGGTCGAGCTCCACCCCGAGCTGGAAGTAGCGCGCCGCGACCTGCTCGAGCTCGGCCTGGGCGGCCTCGATCCGGGCGGTGGCCTCGGCCACCCGGGCGTCGAGGGCCGAGACGGTCGCGTCCAGCTCCGCCCGGCGGGCGCGTATCGCCCCCAGGTCGGCGAGGGCCGCCGCCTCCTCCCGGGACGCCTCGCCCACGAGTCCCTGCAGCTCCGCGATCCGGGCGTCGAGCCCTGCCGGGTCGGGAGCGGCACCGACCCCGGGCGCGGCCACGACGACGAGCGCCACCGCGAGCGCCGCGAAGGCACGCATTCGCATCACGAGCATCGTAGAGAACACTGGCAACATCGACAACAACGCGCCTCAGGGGCCACCGGAGGGATCGACCGGGCGGCCGGTGCGCTTGAGGAGCCCGGAATCACCGAACCGGGTGCCGATACCCCCGCCCAGCGACGGTAGAGACACCCGGGACAGGGATCCACCGAACCGGGTGCCGATACCCCCGCCCAGCGACGGTAGAGACACCCGGGACCGGGGGAGATCCGGGGATCAGACGTCGAGGAAGCGGCGGAGACCGACCCAGGACGCGAAGACGCCGACCACGGCCCCGACCACGAGCACCACGAGAGCCACCGTCCTGGCATCCCCGGTCGTGACGTAGAACGAGCGGATGAAGTCCCCCGAGCCCCGCTCCAGGGCGTTCGAGAGGACCTTCCGGAGCCCGAAGACCACTCCCACGGACAGGCCCGCGCCGATGAGACCCTGCACCAGTCCCTCGGCCATGAACGGGAGGCGCACGAACCAGTTCGAGGCCCCGACGAGCTTCATCACCTCGATCTCCCGGCGGCGCGCGAACGTCGCCAGGCGGATGGTGTTGACGATGAGGAACAGCGACGCGGCGACGAGCAGGATCGCCGTCACGAAGAAGGCCCCACGGATCCAGCTCGAGAAGGAGAGGATGCCCTTGAGGACCTTCTCGGCGGTCTCGACCTCGTCGACGCCGGGACGGGTCTCGAACCGCTCGACGAGCGTGTCCGTGAGCCCGGCGTCGGTGGGGGGCGACCCGGAAGGAGGCCGGGAGGACCGACGGGTCGATGCTGTTCACCAGGTCCGGCTCGTCGGCGAAGAGCCGCTTGAACTCCTCGTAGGCGTCTTCCTTGGTGAGGTACCGGAAGCTCTTGACGTCGGGGGAGTCGCTGAGCTCCTGGCTGAGCGCCTCGACCTGCTCCTGGGTCGCGTCGACGTTGAGGAAGATCTCGAACCGCACGCCCTCCTTCCACTTCTGGGTGCCGTTGTCGACGAGGCGCCCGACGAGGAGGGCCGCCCCGAACACCGAGAGCGAGACCGTGATCGTGATGATCCCGGCGAGGGTCATGAGGAGGTTGCGGCGCAACGACACCAGGGTCTCCCGGGCGAAGTAGCCGATCCGCTGGAACACGGGGGCCCCTAGCCTCCGACGCCGCCGTAGACGCCGCGCGCCTGGTCGCGCACGAGCTGGCCGTGGTCGAGCTCGACGACCCGCCGGCGCATGGCGTCCACGATCCGCTCGTCGTGGGTCGCCATCACGACCGTCGTGCCCGTGCGGTTGATGCGGTCGAGGAGTCGCATGATCCCGACGGTCGTCGCCGGGTCGAGGTTGCCGGTGGGCTCGTCGGCCAGGAGGATGAGCGGCCGGTTCACGAACGCCCGGGCGATCGACACCCGCTGCTGCTCGCCACCGGACAGCTCGGTGGGGAAGCTGCTCGCCTTGCGGGTCAACCCGACCAGGTCGAGGATCTGGGGCACCTGGGTCCGCACGACGTGCCGGGGCCGGCCGATGACCTCCTGGGCGAAGGCCACGTTCTCGTACACGGTCTTGTTGAGCAGGAGCTTGTAGTCCTGGAAGATGCAGCCGATGTTGCGCCGGAGCTGGGGCACCTTCCACGACCCGAGCTTCGAGGTGTCACGGCCGGCGACGACGATGCGCCCCTCCGAGGGCAGCTCCTCGCGCAGGAGGAGGCGCAGGAACGTCGACTTCCCCGAGCCCGAGGGCCCCACGAGGAAGACGAACTCGCCCTTCTGCACCTCGAGGGTTACGTCGCGCAGGGCGACGACCTCGCCCCCCTTGTAGGTCTTCGTGACGTGCTCGAAGCGGATCATCGGCTCGGGCGAGGGTACCAGCCGGGGCGCCGCCCCCCGCACATGGGCGGGGGGCGTCGGGTCACGGGCTCGCCGGTTGCTGCTCCCGCCGACGCCACTGGAGGTGGGACTCGACGAACGGGTCGAGATCGCCGTCGAGCACCGCCTGGACGTTGCCGGTCTCGTACCCCGTGCGCAGGTCCTTCACGAGCTGGTACGGAGCCAGGACGTAGGACCGGATCTGGCTCCCCCACGCCACGTCCTTCTTCTCCCCGGCGAGGGCCTCGAGCTCCCGGCGCCGCTCCTCGCGCTGCCGCTCGGCGAGGCGGGCGGCGAGGATCTGCAGGGCCCGGGCCCGGTTCTGGGTCTGGGAGCGCTCGTTCTGGCACGACACGACGATCCCGGTCGGGATGTGGGTGATCCGCACGGCCGAGTCCGTGACGTTGACGTGCTGACCACCCGCGCCCGACGACCGGTAGGTGTCGACGCGCAGGTCGTTGGCGTCGATCTCGGGCGCCTCCGCCTCGTCGAGGGCCGGGACCGCGTCGAAGGAGGCGAACGCCGTGTGGCGCCGGGCCTGGGCGTCGAAGGGCGAGATGCGCACGAGCCGGTGGACGCCCTTCTCCCCCGTGAGGAGCCCGAACGCGTACCTTCCCTTGACGGTGAAGGTGGCCGAGGTGATCCCCGCCTCCTCCCCCGGCTGGACCTCGTCGAGCTCGACCGCGAACCCCTTCCGCTCCGCCCAGCGGAGGAACATCCGCAGGAGCATGTTGGCCCAGTCCTGGGCGTCGGTGCCGCCCGCCCCGGAGTGGATCATGCAGATGGCGTCGCGCTCGTCGTGCTCGCCGGTGAACAGCGCCCGCAGCTCCAGACGGTCGAGCTCGGCGATGAGCTCCGCGATCCCGGCGGCGACCTCGGGCTGGACCGACTCGTCACCCTCCTCCCGGCCCAGCTCGAACAGCGTCTCGCAGTCGGAGAGGCGCTGTTCGAGGCCCTCGACGACCTCGACGTCGCCGCGGAGCCGGGCCAGCTCGGTGGTCACGGCGCGGGCCGCGTCCTGGTCGTCCCAGAGGTCCGGGCGGCTCGCCTCGGCCTCGAGCTCGCCGGTCCGGGCCCGGGCCCGGTCGACGTGCAGGTACGCGCGGGCGTCGCCGACTCGACGCCGCAGGTCGGCCAGCTCGTCGGTGAAGTCGCGCATCGGGCCTCAGCGCCCGTGGCAGAGCTTGAACTTCTTCCCGCTCCCGCACCAGCACGGCTCGTTGCGACCCGGCGTCTTCTCCACCCGGACCGGCTGCTGCGCGACGGGCTCGGAAGGCCTGGGCCCGGGCGCCGGGCCGGGGGCCGCGGGGGTCGCGGGGGTCGCGACCGGCCCCGGCCCATCTGCGGGTGCGGCCAGGACGGCTCCGGCGGCGGCCGCGCGGAGGGCGCCCGCACCCTGCACCGGACCCTCGGCCGCGGAGTACTGCAGGTTGCGGGCGGCGGCGCGAGGGGCCTCGTCGGCGACGACCTTGAGATGGGACACGTAGCGGACGAAGTCGTCCTGGATGGCCCCCATCATCGCCTCGAACATGTCGTAGCCCTCGCGCTGCCATTCGGCGAGCGGGTCGCGCTGACCCATGGCCCGCAGGTTGATGCCCTCCCGCAGGTAGTCCATCTCGTAGAGGTGCTCGCGCCAGTGCTGGTCGATCACCGAGAGCATCACCCGCCGCTCGATCTGGCGGAGGGTGTCGGCACCGAGGGACTCCTCCTTCGCCTCGTACTGGGCGAGGGCGTCGCTCAGCAGGAGCTCGAGGGCTTCGTCGCGGGAGCCGACCTGCTCGATCCGGGCCTTCTCCACCGTGGTGGGGACGTACGTCTGCACCTGGGCGAGGAGATCGTCGATCTCCCACTCCTCGGGGTAGTCCGCGACGCAGAACGTGTCGACGGACCGGCGCAGCACCGCCTCGATCGCCGCCGTCGCCTCGTCGCGCAGGTCCCCCCCGTCGAGGATCTGCTGGCGGCGCCGGTAGATCACCTTGCGCTGCTCGTTCATCACCTCGTCGTACTTCAGGACGTCCTTGCGGATCGCGAAGTTGCGGTCCTCGACGGTCCGCTGGGCCCGCTCGATGGCCCGCGTGACCATCTTCGCCTCGAGCGGGACGTCGTCGGGGAACGCCCGGTCCATGACCCAGTTCATGGCCCCCGTGGCGAAGAGGCGCATGAGGTCGTCCTCGAGCGAGAGGTAGAACCGGCTCTCACCCGGATCGCCCTGGCGCCCCGACCGGCCCCGGAGCTGGTTGTCGATCCGCCGGCTCTCGTGGCGCTCGGTGCCCAGCACGTAGAGCCCACCGAGCTCCCTGACCCGGTCGCCCTCCTCGGCGCACTGGGCCCGGAACGTATCGAGGAGCTCCGCGTGCTTGTCCGGCGACTCCTCGACGGTGGTCCCCGAGGCCGCCAGCTCCTGGGCGGCCAGACCCTCGGGGTTGCCGCCGAGGAGGATGTCGACCCCGCGGCCGGCCATGTTCGTGGCCACGGTCACCGCGTAGGGACGACCGGCCTGGGTGATGATCCTCGCCTCACGCTCGTGCTGCTTGGCGTTGAGGACCTCGTGGGGGATGCCCCGCTTCTCGAGCGCCCGGGAGAGGCGCTCGGACCTCTCCACCGAGATCGTCCCCACGAGGACCGGCTGGCCCTGCTCGTGGCGCTCGCCGATGTCCTCGACCACGGCGTCGAACTTGGCGTCCTCGGTCTTGTAGATGAGGTCGGGCTGGTCGTCCCGGACCATCGGGCGGTTGGTCGGGATCGGCACCACCTGGAGGTCGTAGGTGTGGGCGAACTCGCCGGCCTCGGTGAGCGCCGTACCGGTCATCCCCGAGAGCTTGCGGTACATGCGGAAGTAGTTCTGGATGGTGACCGTCGCGAGGGTCTGGTTCTCCTCCTTGATCCTCACGCCCTCCTTGGCCTCGACCGCCTGGTGGAGCCCCTCGCTCCAGCGGCGGCCCTCGAGGACCCGGCCGGTGAACTCGTCGACGATCTTCACCTCGCCGGCGTTCACGATGTAGTCGACGTCCCGCTTGAACAGCTCCTTGGCCCGCAACGCGGCCTGGAGCTGGTGGACGAAGTTCTGGTTGACGTGCTCGTAGAGGTTGGCCACGCCGAGCATCTCCTCGACCCGGCCGATCCCCTCCTCGGTGGGGACGACGGTGCGCTTGGCCTCGTCGACCTCGTAGTCCCGCTCCCGCTGCAGCGCCCGCACGACCCGGGCGAACTGGTGGTAGAGGTCCTGCGCGTCGTCGGCCCGGCCCGAGATGATGAGCGGGGTGCGGGCCTCGTCGACGAGGATCGAGTCGACCTCGTCGACCACCGCGAAGTAGTGGCCCCGCTGGGTCTGCTGGGCCTTGGTCGGCGCCATGTTGTCGCGCAGGTAGTCGAAGCCGAACTCGTTGTTGGTGCCGTAGGTGATGTCGGCGGCGTACGCGCGGCGCTTCGCCTCGGGGTCGTCGAGGCCCGGTACGACGACGCCGACGTCCATCCCCAGGAACCGGTAGACCTGCCCCATCCACTCGGCGTCGCGCCGGGCGAGGTAGTCGTTGACGGTGACGAGGTGGACGCCCCGCCCGGCGAGCGCGTTGAGGTAGGCGGGCATCGTGGCGACGAGGGTCTTGCCCTCGCCGGTCTTCATCTCGGCGACCCAGCCGAGGTGGAGGGCCACGCCGCCCATGACCTGGACGTCGAAGTGGCGCTGGCCCAGCGTCCGCACGGCCGCCTCGCGCACCGCCGCGAAGGCCTCGGGCAGCGCGTCGTCGAGCGCGTCCTCCCAGCGGTCGCCGGCGTTGGCCATCCGCTGCCGGAGCCCGGCCGTCAGCCCCCGCAGCTCCTCGTCCGAGCGCGCCTGCATCGCGGGCTCGAACGCGGCGACCTCGGGGACGAAGGACTGCACGAGCTTGAGCTTGCGGCCCTCGCCGGCGCGCAGGACTCTCTGGAACAGACCCATGGCACGTCGAGTCTACCGGCGGCCCACGCCCGGCTCGGCTCGCAGTCGAGGGCGCCGGCTCGGACCGGGCCGGGACCGCGCCGGCCCGCTCGCCGCGAGCGGCGTCACTCGACCGCCAGGAGCTTCTCCCGCATGGCGTACACCACGGCCTCCATCCGGGAGTGCAGGTGCAGCTTCTCCAGGATGTTGCGGACGTGGTTCTTGACGGTGTTCTCGGCGATGAACAGCTCGGCCGCGATCTCCCGGTTGCTCATCCCCGGGCGACGAGCTTGAGGACCTCGAGCTCCCGGTCGGTCAGGCGGGGCGACGCGGAGCGCTGTCGCTCCTCGGCCCGGCGGGCCAGGACGTTGAACTCCTGGAGCAGCTTCGAGGCCATGGAGGGTGAGATCAGGCCGTGCCCCCGCGCCACCGCCCGGACGGCGTCGGCGACCTCCTCGATGGAGACCTCCTTGAGGAGGTACCCGTTGGCCCCGGCCTTCACCGACTCGTAGAGGTCCTGCTCGTCGTCGGAGACGGTGAGCATGACGATCCGGGCCTCCGAGCCCATCTCGCGGATGGCCCGCGTCGCCTCGATGCCGGTGGCCCCCGGCATCCGGACGTCCATGAGGACCACGTCGGGTTCGAGCTCGGCGACCCGGGCCACGGCCTCGACGCCGTCCTCGGCCTCGCCCACCACCTCGAGGCCGGGCTCCTCGGAGAGCACGAGCTCGAGGCCGCGGCGGAAGAGGGCGTGGTCGTCGACGATGACGACCCGGATCGGCCGCTCGTCGACGAAGACGTCCTCGGGGCTCACCGGCACCTTCCCGTCGCCTTCCCGTCCCACGTCGCGCACGAAACCCCGCGCGACCGGCCACGACTCACCATTCCGGAGGATCCTGTCATGGTCATCATCGGCCGGAGGACCACGAAGGCGTAGCCCATCGGGACCGGAACAGTCTAGCCGTGGTCACCCGGCGCCCCCGCCGCGGGAGGCTTCGGGCTCCGGGGGGTCTGTCAGGCGTCGACGAGCCGGTCCGCCTCGACGCAGAGCACGGTCGCCAGGCGCTCGGCGACCTCCTCGACCGTGGGCTCGTAGCGCCCGGCCCGGATCCGCTCGCGGACGCTGCGGAGCACCTCGGCGCGCAGGGGCGACCCGTGACGGCGCGCGCTGTGGCCACCCGTGGCGACCCCCGGCCGGAACGATCCCGGATCCTTCATCGTGCCCCTCGACTCCTCGCTCTGGTCGCCGCCCTGCCAGAGGTTTCGGGCGGAACCCGGGTGGCCTTGAGCCCTGATCTCACGCTCTGTGTCCATACCTCATCCTGTCTCACGAGCGCGCGCGGATGGTGGTAATCCGGGGCGGGCTGCCACGGACCGTGACCCCTGACCCTCCGGTCACGGCGTCCGGGCGACGGTGCCGGCCACCACGACCCGTGCCCCCGCCACGCGCAGGGCCGCCGCCGCGGCCTGCAGCGTGGCCCCGGTCGTGACGACGTCGTCGACCACGAGCAGTCGGTGGGGTACGCCACGGCGCGACGGGGCGAAGACCGGCCCCTCCCGGCGACGAGCGGCCGGGAGCCCGGTCTGGGGCGTCCCCGGCCGGCGGGCCAGCAGCGCGAGCACGGGGAGCCCGAGGTCGCGACCCACCCCCCGGGCGAGCAGCTCGGCGTGGTCGAACCCCCGCGCCCGGCGCCGGGCCGGGGTCGTGGGCGCCCAGGTGACGGCGTCGACCGGGCCGGCCTCGGCCCGGACGACCCGCGCCAGCGCCGAGGCCAGCCACGGCAAGGCCGCCCGGGCCTGGCGGTACTTCACCCCGGCCACGAGGACCCGGGCCGGGCCCTCGTACGCGGCCACCGCCACCCAGGCGTCGAGCCCGGGCGGCGGCGGTCCCGGAGGAGGGCGCCGGAGCCTCGCCGCGCACGGACGGCAGAGCGGCTCCCCCGGCCGGCCGCAGGCGGGGCAGGGCACGGGGAACAGCAGCGTGGCGAGCCCACCGGGCGGCGAGGACCGTGACACCGGACGACCCTACCGGCGCCCGGTGACGCGCTCCGGGCCGCCGGGGCCCGGGCCGGCCTCCGCGGGCCGTCAGGCCCCGGCCTGGCGCACGAGCGCCGCGAGCGAGCGGCCGTAGGGTCGGCGCGCGACCCCCTGCTCGGTCACGACGGCGGTCACGAGGCGGCCCGGCGTGAGGTCGAAGGCCAGGTTGAGGGCCCGGGCTCCCGCCGGTGCGATGCGTTCCCGCCCCACCCGCAGCACCTCCTCGGGCGGACGCTCCTCCACGACCACCGCCCCGGCGTCGGGCGTCGCGAGGTCGATCGTCGACGTGGGCGCGGCCACGTAGAACGGCACGTCGTGCTCGCGGGCGAGCACCGCCAGCGGGTACGTGCCGACCTTGTTGGCCACGTCGCCGTTGGCCGCGATCCGGTCGGCTCCCACCACGACGACGTCGACGCGGCCCGCGGCCATGAGCGACCCCGCGAGCGCATCGGGGATCACGGTCGCCTCGATCCCGAGCCGGTCGAGCTCCCACGCCGTGAGCCGCGCCCCCTGGAGCACCGGCCGGGTCTCGTCGACCCACACGGTCGGTGCCTTCCCGGCCTCGAACGCGGCCCGCACGACCCCGAGCGCGGTGCCGTACCCGGCGGCGGCCAGGGCCCCGGCGTTGCAGTGGGTGAGCACCCTCGCCCCCGCCGGCACGAGCTCGGCTCCGAAGGCACCGAGCGCCCGGTTGGCGGCCACGTCGGCCGCAGCGATCCGCTCGGCCTCGACCAGCGCGGCCTCGGACCCACCGGCCTCCCAGGCCGCCAGGGCCCGGTCCACGCCCCAGGCCAGGTTCACCGCGGTGGGGCGCGCCTCCCGGAGCCGGGCCGCCGCCCGCCGGACCGCGGCGACACCCCGCTCGGTGCGCACGGCCAGGGCCACACCGAACGCGCCCGTGACGCCGAGCGCGGGGGCTCCCCGCACCACGAGCGAGCGGATCGCGTCGCACAGCTCGCTCACGGTCCCGCACTCGACGAAGCGCAGCCGCCGGGGCAGGGCCCGCTGGTCGACCAGGCGCACTCGCCCGCCTCGCCAGGCCACGGTCGGGGGATCGGGTCGGCGCCCTCGCCCCGTCCCCGGGCGGGGCGCCGCGGCCGGGTCGAGGCGCCCATCGATCGCTCAGTACCGGTAGTGGTCGGGCTTGAACGGTCCGTCCTGGGGCACACCCAGGTACGCGGCCTGGTCCTCGGTGAGGCGGGTGAGCCGGACCCCGAGCTTGTCGAGGTGGAGCCGGGCCACCTCCTCGTCGAGGTGCTTCGGCAGCGTGTACACGCGCCGCTCGTAGAAGTCGGTGTGGCCGTAGAGCTCCACCTGGGCGATGACCTGGTTGCAGAAGCTGTTCGACATGACGAAGCTCGGGTGCCCGGTCGCGCACCCGAGGTTCAGGAGCCGCCCCTCCGCGAGGACGATGACGGCGTGGCCGTCGGGGAACCGCCACTCGTCGACCTGGGGCTTGACCGTCGTCCGCTCGATCCCCGGTACCCGGGCCAGGCCGGCCATGTCGATCTCGGTGTCGAAGTGCCCGATGTTGCCGACGATGGCGTTGTGCTTCATGCGGGCCATGTGCTCGACGGTGATCACGTTCGCGTTGCCGGTCGCGGTGACGAAGACGTCGGCGTCGTCGACGACGTCCTCGACGGTCACGACCTGGTAACCCTCCATCGCGGCCTGCAGCGCGCAGATGGGGTCGATCTCGGTGACCACCACCCGGGCCCCCTGGCCCCGGAGCGCCTGGGCGCAGCCCTTGCCGACGTCGCCGTAGCCGCACACGACGGCCACCTTGCCGGCCAGCATCACGTCGGTCGCCCGGTTGATACCGTCGACGAGCGAGTGACGGCACCCGTAGAGGTTGTCGAACTTGGACTTCGTGACCGAGTCGTTGACGTTGATGGCCGGGAAGAGGAGCGTGCCCGCCTCCTGCATCTGGTAGAGGCGGTGCACCCCCGTGGTGGTCTCCTCCGTGACGCCCTTGAGGCCCTCGGCCATCCGGTGCCAGTGGCGCGGGTCCTCGGCGAGGATCCGACCGAGGAGCGCCAGGACGACCGCCATCTCCTCGTTGTCGGCGGTCGACGGGTCCGGGACCGACCCGGCCCGCTCGACCTCGACCCCCTTGTGGACGAGGAGCGTCGCGTCCCCACCGTCGTCGAGGATCATGTTGGGGCCGCCGTCGGGCTCGGGCCAGCGGAGCGCCCGGTCGGTGCACCACCAGTACTCCTCGAGGGTCTCGCCCTTCCACGCGAAGACGGGGACGCCCGCGGGGGCGTCGGGTGTCCCGGTGGGCCCGACCACGACCGCGGCGGCCGCGTGGTCCTGGGTCGAGAAGATGTTGCACGACGCCCACCGGACGCGGGCCCCCAGGTGGACGAGCGTCTCGATGAGCACCGCGGTCTGGACGGTCATGTGGAGGGAGCCGGTGATCCGGGCGCCGGCGAGGGGCTGGCCGGGTCCGTAGCGCTCGCGCAGCGCCATGAGGCCAGGCATCTCGTGCTCGGCGAGCTCGATCTCCTTGCGGCCGAGGCGGGCGAGGGTCAGGTCGGCGACCTCGAAGTCCGTGAGCGGACCCCGCGAGGACGTACCGGAACGGTCGGTGGTCGTGGTCATGGGACTCCTCGGCTCTCGTGGCGCGCCGGCGGGCGCGCGACGGCGATGCGGGAGTCGGCCCAGATCACTGGATGACAGCCGCGTGCGGCCCGACCGGGCCCGATGCTACCGCGCCGTCGACGGCCGGCCGGGCGCGAGTGCCTCCTTGAGCCGCTGGATGGCCTCGATCGGGCCGGGGTCGACCTCGTTCGCGAGCGCGAGGTAGACGCTCATCCAGTCGCCCACGTACATGAGGTCGAGGAGCTGGGCGAGCGGTCCCTCGCCGGCGGCCTGCACCTCGAGCACGTCGTGGACCGCCTCCTCGACGATCGCCCGGGTGGGCGCGAACCGCCGCTCCACCTGCGGATGCTCGAAGCCGTGGCGGAGCTCCACCAGGGTCACGGCCTGGCGGGTCAGGTCGCCGTGCTGGCCCCACCCGCAGATCTCGTTGTGGTCCAGCTCCGGGTAGGCGTTCCAGAAGGCGGGGGCCTTGGCGTTCTCGTTGACGTCGGCCTTCCACCGCATGGCCGCCACCGCGCCGAGGGCGCCGCCCCCGTAGACGAGCGGGACCGTTCGCCCGATCCGCCGGGCCAACTCCCGGGCCGGGTTGGCCGGACCCTCGACCTCGGGCCGGCACCGGTCGCGCCGGTGGGCGAGCTGCTCCTGGGCCTTCACCAGCCACGTGTGCCCCTCGGGGAGCAGGCCGAGCCCGCAGAGCGCGACGAGCACCGGCGCCAGGAGGGCGCCCAGCGCGGCCCGCGGCATGTACCCCTGGGGGCAGCGGGCGACGGTCGCCCCCCGGGCCTCGGCGAGCCGTCCCAGCTCGCCGCCGCAGCAGACCGCCAGGAGACGGCCTCCCGCGTCGAGGGCTCGGCGAGCGGCGGCGACCGTCTCCTCGGTATCGCCGGAGTACGAGATCGCGACGACGAGCGTCCGCGGGCCCACGAAGGCCGGCGGCTCGTAGCCCTTCACCACGACGACGGGTGCGGGGAGCACCGGACCCGCCACCGCGGCGAGCACGTCACCGACGATCCCCGAGCCCCCCATGCCGAGGACGACGACGTGCTCGACGTCACGACCCTCGGGGAGCCCGGTCAGGTCGAGGGTGCCGGCCTGCTCGTGGGCGGCCGCGAGCTGTTCGGGCAGCGACCGCACCGCGTCCACGAAGCCCAGGCTGTCGGGGACCACGCGCTCAGGCCTCGAAGGTCGGGTGGATGCCCTCGGCCTCGGCCTTCGCGACCAGGCGCTCGTGCTCGGCGTCGTCGACCGTCTCGGCCTCGTCGATCAGCATCACGGGGATCTCGTCGCGCACGGCGTAGCGACGTCGCAGCCGCGGGTTGTAGAGGCTCTCCTCGTCCTCGAAGTAGAGCAGCGGCCCCTTGTCCTCGGGGCAGGCCAGGATCTCGAGCAGCTTGGGGTCGAGCGCCATGCTCCCTCCGGTGCTCAGGCCTCGCCCCGTACGAGGGCGAGGACGTCCTCGACGTGCCGGCGGCAGGCGTCGTCGTCGGCCGCCTCGAGGTTGAGGCGCAGCAGCGGCTCGGTGTTGCTCGGCCGCAGGTTGAACCACCACGACCCCAGGTCGACGGTGAGGCCGTCGAGTCGGTCCTGGGTGGCCTGCGAGAACGCCTCGGCCACCCGCTCGAGGACGGCCTGCTGGTCGTCGACGCGGGTGTTGATCTCCCCGAGGCGGCGTAGCGTTCGAACGGCAGCCGCAGCTCCGACAGGGGTCGATCGGCCCGGGAGAGCTCCCCGAGCACGACGAGGGCGGCGATCAGCCCGGAGTCGGCCCGGTAGTTGTCGCGGAAGTAGTAGTGCCCGGAGTGCTCGCCGCCGAAGACGGCGCCGGTCTCGGCCATCACCTGCTTGATGAAGGAGTGGCCCACCCGCGTGCGCACCGGCGTCCCCCATCTCGCGGACGATCTCGGGTACCGCCTTCGAGCAGATGAGGTTGTGGACGATCGTCTCACCGGGATGGCGCTCGAGCATGCCGTGGGCGACGATCGCCGTCGTCAGGGATCCCGAGAGCGGCTGGGCCCGGTCGTCGACGAGGAAGACGCGGTCGGCGTCGCCGTCGAAGGCCAGCCCCACGTCGGCGTCCCGGTCGAGCACGGCCGCCTGGAGGTCCTTGAGGTTCTCGGGCTGGATGGGGTCGGCCGGGTGGTTGGGGAAGGTCCCGTCGAGCTCCGCGTAGAGGACCGTGAGGTCGAAGGGGAGGCCGGCGAACACCTCCGGCACCACGAGGCCGCCCATGCCGTTGGCGGTGTCGGCCACGACTCGCAGGGGCAGCAGCTCCTCCACGTCGACGAACGAGCGGACGTGGGCCGCGTACTCCTGGAGGAGGTCGATGGCCTCGACCCGGCCCGGCTCCTCGGCCCGCTCGGTGAGGCCGCCCGCCACCATGGCCTTGATCTGACCCAGGCCGGTGTCCTGCCCGATGGGCGCGGCACCGGCCCGGCAGAGCTTGATGCCGTTGTACTCGGCCGGGTTGTGGCTGGCCGTGAACATCGCGCCGGGAGCGTCGAGGCGGCCGGAGGCGAAGTACACGAGGTCGGTGGACGCGAGCCCCAGCTCGACGACGTCGGCACCGGCCTGGGCGACGCCCTCGACGAAGGCCGCGGCCAGCGGCACCGACGACGGCCGCATGTCGCGCCCGACGACGACCCGCCCCGCCCCGGTGAAGGCGACGAAGGCGTTCCCGACCCGCCGGGCCAGGTCCTCGTCGATCTCGTCGGGGTAGATGCCCCGAACGTCGTAGGCCTTGAAGACGCTGTCGAGCGACACGCCGGTCCCCGGGTCCTCACCGCCCGGTGGGCGGGATCGCCATGCTAGCGGAGGGTCCTCGCCGGGCCGGGCCCCTTCCCCCGCCGCCGGTGCGGTCGGCGGAACCGCCCGCTGCGAGCCGGGCCCGACCCGCGGCGGCCCCGCGCCGCCACAGCAAGAGGGCGACGAGCCCCACCATCCCGAGGACCGTGCCGGCGAACCCCAGCCAGTCGATCGGCGTGAGGCCGAACTCGAGCACGACCTGCTCCGCGGTCGGGACGACCACCATGAGGTTCGGGGTGAGCCGCCAGGGGCCCTCGGCGCCCTGGACCCGCCAGTTGGGGAAGTACGAGGCCCGCACCACGACGGGGACACCGGGCCGCGACACGCGGAAGGAGACCGAGTCGGTCCCGGCGACGACGTCCGTGACCTCGACCGGCGGGAGCTCGCGGAAGGGCTCGTCGGCGGCCCGGTCGGGCTCGGCCCGGACCCACGATGGCGGTCCTCCGGCGGCCAGCGGCCGGTCGATCGCGCCCGGGTCCTCCCACCACGACGCCGCGACCTCCTGCCAGGCGTCGCCGGTGGTGGCACCGTCGAGGACGACCGGCTCGTAGGGCAGGGGCGCGACGAGGGCGGCGTCGGCGACCTCGTACACCCACCAGCCCCGAGGCGGCTGGCCGTCCAGGTCGGGGACCTCCGCGACGAGGGTCAGGCGGGGGTCGGTGTCGGCGAGCGCCTTGGCCTCCTGGGTCTGGACCATGTAGTACCGGACGCCGAACGCCTGCAGCTGGCGGACGCCGTGGTCGAACGCGCTCAGGGCGGGGACGTAGGTCAGGCCCCGCACCGTGTTGGGTGGGTTGCGGGCCAGGTGGGCCACCATGAGGAAGTGGTACGGCGTGCTGGCGGCGCCGTCGTAGTAGAGACCCTCCATCGACGCGATCCGGCCGTCGGTCCAGTAGGGCAGGACCATGAGGGCGAAGTCGGAGCCGTAGGTGTTGAGCGTGTCGGACCCGTTCTCCACCGCCTTCTCCCACAGGGCCCGCCCGGGCGGCAGGGAGTCCATCGTCTCGATGACCCGGCGGTACTCGGGGTACGCGGGTCGGCCCTCGTAGCCCGTGTAGTTCCACTCGGCCCAGTGGTCGACGATGTCGATCGTCCGGTCGATCTGCCACATGACCCCCGCCGCGAGGGCCACCGTCAGGACCGCGACGGTCGCGGTCGACACGAGCCTCCGGGTCGCCGACGGCGCCCGGGTCGGGCCCACCGCGACCGGGGCGTCCGGGCCCGGCCCGGAAGACGGTTCGGCGGGGCCCCGCATGTCCGCCGCGACCGGGGTCTCCGGCGCCGGTTCGGCCGGCGGGTCCGAGGAGCCCCACCAGCGGGCCGCAGAGCCCGCGGCCGCGGGGGCCACGGACGCACCGACGACGGCCGAGCCGAGGAGGGCGCCGGCCCCGCGCACGACCTCGGCCGCCCCCGTCGCCGCCAGCAGGAGGACCCCCAGGTACCAGAAGGGCAGGAACCTGAGGTTCCAGGCGTGACCCTCGGGCCAGACCGCGAACCAGACGCCGAACGACACCGTGAGGGCGAGGAGGACCAGCGTCGACCGCCGGGCGAGCACGACGCCGACCGCGACGCCCACGACCGCCAGGAGGAACGCCCACCACAGGTAGGAGGGGAAGAGGTAGGTCCGGTAGGCCGTGAGCTTCTCGTAGCGCATCGGGGTCGTGTACCCGAAGCGCGCCAGGAGCGGGACGGTCCACACCGCGGTCAGCGCCAGGCCCACGAACCCGATCGCGAGCGCGGGGCCGAGCGTCGCCCCCCGGTCGTGCACCACGTGGACCACCACCGCCAGCACCGCGACCGCGACGGCGGCCCCGGCCACCACCAGGACCGGGCCGCTCGGGCCCGCGACGAGCGCGATGCCCCCGGCCAGCCCGGCGACGAGGGTCGCCGCCGTGAGGACGGGGCGGGTGCGGCGCTGCGCGAGCAGGTGCGCGGCGACCAGGACGACCGCACCGAGGGCGGCGAAGGCCGCCACCACGATGTGGCTCGTGACCGTGGCGGCGAGCAGCGCGGCCGGGAGGGCGAGGCCTCGCCGCGTGTCGAGCGCCGCGGCCAGGGCCCCGAGGAACGCGAGCGCGAAGACCAGGGCCAGCATGAAGGAGAACTCGCCGGCCAGGTTGCTCGGGAGCGTCCCCCCCATGATCCGCTGGTTGAAGGCGATCGTCCCCGACCCCGGGTCGGTCCCGGGATCGCCCTCGAAGAACAGCATCACGAGCGCCGCGACCGCGAACAGGGCCGGAGCGGGCCGGGGCGCCCGGAGGCCGCGCCCGAGGGCGTACGCGGCGGGGGGGAGGAGCACCGGCCCGGCCGCGGTCACGAGCTTGAACGCGACGTTGTACGGCAGGAGGACGTCGAGGAGGACGACGAAGAGCGCCGGCAGCGGGAAGTAGAAGAACCCGACGGGGAACCCCGCGTACCAGTCGGGCGCCCACCCCGAGATCCGCCAGCTCGGTAGGAGGTGGTCGCGCAGAAAGGCCGGCCACCACACGTGCGCCCCCGTGTCGCCACCGTTCGTCGTCGTGTCGCGCAGCAGCAGCTCGGGGTGCAGCTGGGCCAGGACGTAGACGCTGCAGGCCAGGACGACGAGCCGGCTCACCCAGGGTGCGGCGGTCCGCCACCACGCCAGGGCGCCGTCCTCGGCCTCGGGCTCCGACGGGCCGGCGTCGACCTCGGGCACGAGGTCCCTCGTCGTCGCCACCGCGCTCCTCCCGACTCCCGGCCGACCCGGCACCGGCTCCGTCGATCGGGCCGCACCGGTCCCCCGACGACACGACCCCGGACCGGGTCTCAGCATGCCAGACGGGCGGCGCGGGTTCAGGGTGGGGACCCGGGCGCGACGCGGAGGCCGGCAGGCCCCCGATCCGTCGCCCGGATCCGGGGCGTCACCCGCTGCGCGCTCGGGGGAGCCTGCGGAGCCCGGCGCGGTGCCGTCCACCCGCTCACCGCCCCGGGCACGAGGGCCGGCGAGGGCCCGCCGAGCGACGCACCGGAGATCGACCCGAGGATCCGGGCCACGATGGCCGACACCCCGGCGGGGCGGCGGTGGTCTCCGCGGTCCCCGTCGACCGGAGGGGCCGCGACCTCCGTGGTACCACGTGAAGTGGCCATCATGCTTCGAATTGTGAAATACCGCGATCCGGACGACAATGGGCCGAACGGCCTATTGTCGCTCAGCGGGCGCGGGCGAGCTCGAGGACCCCGGCGAGCGGCAGGTCCCCCTCGTCGCCGCGCCAGGCCTGGGCCTCGCACCGGCTGCAGCGGCGGAACGCCACCTCGCGCTCGCCGACCCGCATCCGGATCTCGACCAGGTCGTCGTGACCGCACACGTCGCAACGCATCTCCGGCAACCTCCCTCTCGACCCCTCGTCGGCAGGGAACGGTCGCCGTCGCAGATCGCTTGAGGATGATCCGGGGATGATCTTTCAGCGGTCGGCGAGGACGCCGAGCACCGTGAGCAGGTTGAACCCCGCGTGCAGGAGGATCGGTCGGGACAGGTCCCCCGAGCGGACGGCGACGACCCCGGTGACGATCCCCAGGCCCACGAGACCCGGGAGCACGGGGTAGGACCCCGGGTCGGTGAGGTGGACCGCCCCGAACAGCACCGCGGCGGCGAACACGGCCCGGCCCGGGCTCGTCCGCCGCTGGAGCGCCCGCTGGAGCGCGCCTCGGAAGAGGAGCTCCTCGACGACCGGGGCCACGGCGACCACCGCCAGCGCGAAGAACGCCAGCTCGAGCCCGGCGGCGTCCTCGAGACGACGGGTGACCTCCTGGGGCGACTCGTCGAGGTCGGCGAGGTGCACGATCGGGAGGAGCAGGACGTTCGTGAGCAGGCCGAAGAGGCCGCCGAGGGCGAGCCAGGCGGCGTCGCGGGGTCGGACGACGAGCCCGAAGTCGAGCCGGAGGCGGCGTCGCCCCTTCGTGCGGCTCACGGCCACGAGGACGGCGAGGATCGCCGCCGACTGCACCACGAGCGCCACGAGGAGGGGGACGATCCCCTCCACCGTCCCCTCGTCGGGGTCCACCCACGGGAGCACGGCCAGAGCGCTCGCCACGAGGCCGGCCACCCAGGCGAGCAGGGTGTCGGGGAGACCCCAACCGATCGGCGGCCTCCCGATCCGGGCGGCTCCCTGCGGTGACCAGCCGCGGTCCACGGTCACCCCCCGGGGCGCGACGACCACCCGCCGGCGGGTCTCGGGGGGCGGCGGCGCGCGTGCGGCTCCACGCGGCGCAGCGTAACCGGCTCGGCGCCCTGCCCCTTCGGCCGGCGTCAGGCCCGAGGGGACGACCGCCGGTCGACGAGCTCCCAGCCGTGGGGGACCCGCAGGCACGCGGCGTGCCGCTCGCAGAGGTCGTAGGAGGAGGGGCTCGGCTCGGCGACCAGCTCGTCGACCCAGACCGTGCGGGCGCCGTACTCGTAGGCCAGGGAGGCACGGGCCGGGGCCGGGCAGTCGGGCCGGACGCAGAGCCGGTCCAGCCGGGGAGGCGTCATCGTCACGGTCGCACGCTACCGGCCGAGAGGACGCCCCCCGGGGATCCGAAGCACGCCGTGGTGGATCCCGCCATAGCATGGAGCACGAACGGCGCCATCGGCGTCGTCACGACGATCAGGAGCAGCACACCGATGACCCCCGCCCGACCCCCGCACCCCGGGTCGGGCCCCCGACCCGGCGGCCCCGGCGGCTCGTCCCCGGCGCCGACGTCGCCGAGCTGGCCCCGCTGGATCCCCTGGATCGTCATCGCCGTGGTCGTGGGGACCCTGCTGCTCACGAACCTGTCCCCCGGCGACTCCGACAGCGAGAGCCTGAGCTTCAGCGAGTTCCGGGCCGCCGTCGACGACGGGAACGTCGAGAGCGTCGAGATCGACAAGGCCAGCGGGAAGATCACCGGCGTCCTCGACGACGGCACGGAGTTCGAGACCCAGGGCCCCGACCAGCTCCCCGACGCGGTCGTCCAGCAGCTCGAGGACGAGGGCGTCGACTACGAGTTCAAGCCCGAGTCCTCGAACTTCCTCGGGACGCTCCTGCTGTGGTTGCTCCCCTTCGCCCTGCTCATCGGGTTCTTCCTGTGGATGAGCCGGCGGGCCCAGGGCCAGATGGGCGCGGTCATGAACATCGGCCGGAGCCGGGCCAAGGTCTACTCGACCGAGAAGCCCAAGACCCTCTTCTCCGACGTCGCCGGCTACCGCGGCGTGAAGGAGGAGATCGCCGAGGTCGTCGACTTCCTCAAGAACCCCGGGAAGTTCCGGGAGATCGGGGCCCACATCCCCAAGGGCGTCCTCCTGGTCGGGCCCCCGGGCACGGGCAAGACGCTCATCGCCCGGGCCGTGGCCGGCGAGGCCGGCGTGCCGTTCGTGTCGGTGACGGGCTCGGACTTCATGGAGATGTTCGTCGGTGTCGGCGCCGCCCGGGTGCGCGACCTCTTCCAGACGGCCCGCAAGCAGGCCCCGGCGATCATCTTCGTCGACGAGATCGACTCCATCGGCCGCAAGCGGGGGGCGGGGCTCGGGGGCGGCCACGACGAGCGCGAGCAGACCCTCAACCAGATGCTCGCGGAGATGGACGGCTTCGAGGCCACCGAGGGCATCGTGATGATGGCCGCCACGAACCGCCCCGACGTGCTCGACCCCGCGCTCCTGCGCCCCGGCCGCTTCGACCGCCAGATCCTCGTTCCCTTGCCGAGCCAGGAGGAGCGGCTCCAGATCCTCGGCGTGCACCTGCGGGGCAAGAAGGTCGGCGACGACGTCGACCCGATGATCGTCGCTCGCGGCACCCCGGGGATGAGCGGTGCCGACCTCGCCAACCTCGTGAACGAGGCCGCGCTCTTCGCGGTCCGGCGTGGCGCGCACGAGATCCACGCCCAGGACTTCGACGCAGCGCGCGACCGGGTGATCATGGGCTTGAAGCGGGAGTCGATGGCCCTCACGGAGGAGGAGAAGGAGGTCGTCGCCTTCCACGAGGCGGGCCACGCGGTGCTCGCGTACGTCCTCGAGCACGCGGATCCGGTGCACAAGGTGACGATCCTCCCCACCGGCATGGCCCTGGGGGTCACCCAGCAACTCCCGCTCGAGGAGCGCCACATCTACCGCCAGGAGTACATCGCCGACTCGCTCGCCGTGCGCCTCGGCGGCCGGATGGCCGAGGAGGTCGTCTTCGGCCACATCTCCACCGGGGCCCAGAACGACCTCGTCGGGTGCACCGAGCTGGCCCGCAAGATGGTCCGCGAGTGGGGGATGTCCGAGCGGATCGGCCCGATGGCCTGGGGTTCGCAGGGCGCGGTCTTCCTCGGCGAGGACCTCGTCCACACCCGCGACTACTCCGACGAGACCGCCCGGGTCATCGACGAGGAGGTCGAGCGGATCCTGCGCGACGAGGAGGAGCGGGCCCGCAAGGTGCTCTCCGACCACCGCGCGGGCCTCGAGGCCGTCGCCCGGAACCTGCTCGAGCGGGAGACGCTCGACGGCGACGAGGTGGGGCGCCTGGTCGACGAGGCCATGGGGCACAAGGCCGGCGGCCCCCGGGTGGTCGCCCGGGCCGACGGCGCCGAGGTCGAGATCCCGCCCCCGGCCGATGCCCCGGCTCTCGCCGAGCTCGACAGCCTGGGCGAGCCCCCGCCGGCCTGGCCGACCCGGCCCGACTGACGGTCCGGCCGCCGGTCGGTCAACCGTCGAGACGGCCCAGCTCCGGTTCCGGGGTGCTCCCGGGCCGGCGCAGCTCGGCCACCGCCGCCCAGAGGTCGGTCGCGCTCGCAGCGCCGACGAACGCCGCCCGGACCACCCCCTCGCAGTCGGCCACGACCACGAGCGGCACGGCGGGCACGGCGTAGCGCTCGTGGAGGTCACGGCGGTCCGACCACTCGATGTCGCAGGACGCCACCTCGGGCGACTCCAGCGCGGCGACCTTCGCCGCCATCACCTCGCAGGAGGCGCACGTCGCCGACGAGAAGAGCGCGACGAGCCAGGGGGCGTCGGGTCGCGGGAAGTCCTGGCGGTCGAGCTGGCGGGGCACCGGGTACGCGTCGCGGGCGGGTGCCTGGGGTCGGCGACGCCGCTCGACGAGCCAGGCGACGGCCACCGCGAGCAGGAGGAGCGCGCCGGCGACGGAGATCCGCAGGACCACGGTCGGAGGCTACTCGGCGAAGGGGACGCCGGGACCGAGCGAGGCGAGCCCCCCGAAGGCGAGGCGCTCCCCGATCACGGGCTGGCCGGCCTCGAGCACGAGCACGGCTCCGGTGGAGACCTCGAGCTCGCGCAGGTCGAGGAGGACCGGGGCCGACGGCGGGACGGTCGTCTCGACGAGGAGCGCCTCGGCACCGTCCTCCACCGCCCGGAGGGCGACCCGGGTCTCGGTCCGGGCGGGGTTGTGCACGGCGAGCCAGTCGGCGGCGCCCTCGGTGACCCGGCCCGGCGCGAAGGCCCACCGCAGGGCCGGCGCGACCGCTCCCCGGCGAGCGCGACCCCCGCCTCCCCCGAGGACGCCGAGTACGACCAGAGTCCCTCGGCCATCACGGGCTGGCGACCCGTGACCTGGACCTCCACGGCGTGCAGCGTCTCCACCGGGAGCCACTCGGCGAGGTTCACGACGGCCACGGAGCGCCCCGGCACCGCGAGGGTCTGGGGCTCGACCACCGCGTCCCCCTCGAGGTGGGCGACGACGTCGACCTCGGTGGTCCCGAGGTCTGGGTTGACGACGGCCACGAGCTCGCCGGCGCCCTCGACGAGCCGTCCGTACGGGAACGTCCACGACTCGCCCGGTGCCCCCGCACCCACGGAGAGCCCCAGGCCGCGACGCCCGTCGGTGCCGTCGAAGGCGATCGTCTGCTCGGCGACGACGCGCCCGACCCGCGTGCGCACCTCCGTCGCCACGTGGGCCTCGCGCCGGACGTGGTCGTGCACGGGTACGACCACCTTGGAGCGTCGCGGCACCCCCAGGCCCTGGAGGGCCTCGGGCGCCTGGAAGCCGCCCTCGGTGAAGAAGGTGGCGTCGACGATCGCGTCCTCCTCGAAGGGGTTGAAGAGCTCCAGCCACAGCTCCGCCCCCTTCACGGTGGTCCCCGCGGCGAAGAGTCGTCGGGTCGAGGGCTCCCGGGCGCAGGGTCCGAGCGCGACGTCGTCACCCCGGCGGAGGAGGTGTTCGACCACCGGTCGGCCACCGAACACCTCGACCACGACGCCCGGGTCGGGGACGGCGAGCACGTCGCCGACCCGGACCCGGGTCTGCGAGCGGGCGGGGAGGACCAGCGTCGTGACCACCGGGTCCTGGCCGGCGCCGGGCATCACCGTCACCAGGGCCTCGGCCTGCGCGTCACCCAGGTTGGCCACGACGATCTCCTCGTCGGCCCGCCCCTCGTCGGTCGAGGAGCCGGCGGCGCAGAACCACGCCGTCGACGCCGCGCCCGGGAGCGGGACCGCCGGACCCGCGGGCGGCGGCTCCGGAGCCGCCGTCGGGCGGGCAGGGCGTGACCGGTCGAGGACGGCCGCGGCGGCGAGGAGCGCCACGACCACGACGAGGACCAGGCGCGCCCACGACCGGGACGTCACCCGTCCCCCGCTCGTGCGGAGTGGCCGGGCCGGCCGGCCCGGCCACCGCGCCGCTGCTCGGATCGCGGCCCCCGGCCAGGGAGAGCAGGACCGCCCAACCGACCCACAGCGCCACCTGGAGGGTCAGCAGGCCGTAGCGGGCCCACTGACCGTCGAAGCGCAGGGACACCGAACCGCCCGCCGGGACCTCGTAGCCGTTCGCCCACCCGAAGGTCCGCACGTGCTCGAGCGCATCGCCCTCGAGCCCGGCCCGCCACCGGGTGTCGTACGCCTCGCTCCACAGCAGCATCCCCGAGGGCACCGGCCGGGACCCCCGGAGGGGCCCGTGGACGGGCACCGCCCCGTCCAGCTCGGTGCGCATCGCGGCGGCCTTCGGGTCGTCGGTGTCGAGCGGGACCGTCTCGTCGTCACCGGTGACGACGGCCCGGGTCGGCGCCCAGGCGGTGTTCTCGTAGAGGACGAGACCGGCCTCCGACTCGAGCCGGGCCAGGTCGAGCTGCTCCTGGAGCGACCCCAGGAGGAGCGGCGGTGCGGCGACGCGCGCCCCGGCCTCCGGCCCGGGCCGCTCCACCACGGCCACGTAGCGGACGCTCATCGGGGCCAGCGCGTGGCCCAGCCGGCTGGTCCGGCCCTGGGCGGCGAGGTCGACCGTCTCGGCGAGCAGGCGGTCGGTGCCCCGCACGGGTGCGGGCCAGAGGTCGCGCAGGTCACCCGGCCCGTCGCGGGTGAGCCCGTAGCCGAGACCGTCGGGCCGCACGGCGGGGTCGAGCGGGAGCACCGAGGGGTCGCCGAGCCACAGGACGCGGAACGCGCCGGCCCCGGCGACCTCGGTGTCCATCCAGGACAGCTCCTCCACCCAGTCCCGCCCGGGGGCGTGCCAGCGGCCGTCACCCGCGTCGGCGAGGAACCCGAGCGCCGGAGCGGCGAGCGCGGCGACCGCGGCGACCGAGGCGAGCTGGCGCCACCCGAAGTGGGCCCGGCGCAGGTCCTCCACGACGGCCCCCACACCGAGCCCCACCGCGAGGGCCAGACCGAGCGCGGCGAGGGACAGCGCGCCCTCGGGCGCCGGCACGAGCTCGTCGGGGAAGAAGCGGGACGGAACCCACACGGCGGCGAAGCCCACGAGCGCCAGGGACCACGCCCGGGTGGCCCACGCCAGCCGGGGCCCGCTCGCCACCGCGAGCGGGAGGGCGGCCGCCGCCAGCAGGCCCCAGCCGGTCCAGCCGGCCCCCGCGGGACCGGTCTCGAAGCGGAGCACCTCCGAGACGTCGAGGTCCGGCCGGAAGACCACGCCGAGCGGCCCGCGCGTCCCGGAGCCGACGAGGGACCACGGCCACGGCACGAGCAGGAGCAGGGCGACGGGGACCGCGGCGGCGGCCACGCCCAGCGCCCGGACCGCCCAGCGAGCCCCGCCCGCGAGCGGCGAGGCCAGCAACAGGCTCCCGACCCCAGGGGGACCAGCACCAGGGCGGGCGGGAAGAAGGCCGCCGCCACCGCGAGCAGGCCGCCGAGCGCGAGCACGGACCGGAGCCAGGGCCGGGACTCCCCGTCGGTGGGCGAGGTCCCCGCGGGTCGGGCCCCCCGCAGCGCCAGACCCAGCAGCAGCGGGGCGAGCGCGAAGAAGACGAGGGGCCCGAGGCGACCGGTGCCGATCGCGTTGCGGGCGACCGGGCTGGCGCCGTACGCGAGCCCGGCCGCGAAGGCCGGGAGGGGCGAGATCGTGATCGGGCGGGCGATCCGGTACGCGCCGTAGGCGCCGAACGGGATGGCGCCGACGACCACGACGGTCTGGGCGAGCCCGACGAAGCCGAGGAGCGCGCTGCCCGACAGGGCCGCGAGGAGCAGGGCCGGTGGAGCCGCCGCGGTGGAGCCCAGTCCGGAGAAGCGCCACCCGGACCCGTAGGCCGACGCGAGGTCGCGGACGCCGGGCCAGGGGATCAGGGAGCCGATCCACGGCACGTGACCGGAGACGAGCGTCCGCGAGCCGACGAGCACGAGGGCCAGGAAGGCGGCTCCCCCAGGACGAGCGGCCGGCGGAGGCGGGTCGTCGCGGCCTCGACGACGTCGCGACCGGCCGTGGTGATCGTCTGCAGGCGGTCATCCGCGTGGAGCCGCCGGGTCACGAAGGCCCGGATCCGCGCGCTCCCACGCACCTGGAGGAAGCTCAGGTCACGGTCGTGCACGGTTCGGCCGGCCTGCACGGCGCGCCGGCTCCGCCGGAGGTCGGGGAGGTGACCCAGGTTCCAGGCCCACGCCGCCAGCACGGCCCGGGCCCGCCGGCCCCGGCGGGTCACGGCGAAGACGGCCGCCTCGAGCAGGCCGAGGAGGAAGGCGACCGGCGCCACCCAGGTCAGGGTGGGAGCGGAGTACGCCTTGAGCACGACCCGCAACCGGTTGCGGACGCCGAGGGCCGCGTGCCCGGCGTGCTCGCGCTCGTCGGCCGCCTCGAGGTGGCGGGCCCGGGCGTCGGGGACCACCATGACCCGTCCCCCCAGCAGCCGGGCCCGCCAGCACAGGTCGAGGTCCTCACCGCCGGGGAACGTCACCGGGTCGAAGCCGTCGAGCGCGCGGAACAGGTCGGCCCGCACGAGCATCACCGCGCTCGAGACGTGGAAGACGTCGCGCACGGCGTCGTGCTGCTCCTGGTCCAGCTCGCCGGGCTCGATGTCCGAGTACGGGATCCCGAACCGGTCGATGGTGAGGCCCACCTCGAGGAGCACCTCGGGGTCGTCGTAGGCGACCAGCTTGGGGCCGACGACCGCGGCGTTCGACCGGTAGGCCTCCTCGACGAGCAGCCGGATGCAGGAGGGGTCGGGGACCACGTCGTCGTGGCACAGGAGGAGGAAGGCGGCGCCCTCCACCGCGGTGAGCGCCTCGTTGGCGGCCGCCGCGAACCCCGGGTCGCCGTCGAGGCGCCGGACGAACGCCCGGGGGTGGACGGCGGCGATGCGGGCCGTGGGGTCCTCGGCCGAGCCGGCGTCGAGCACCAGGACGGCCAGGTTCGGGTAGTCCTGGTCACGCAGCCCCGCCAGGGTGGCCTCGAACCAGGGCCCGGGGTCCTTGGTGACGACGACGGCGACGACCGCCGGTGGAGCGGCCGGCGCGGCCGGCTCCGCAGGCACCCCCTCGGAGGCGAGTTCGCTGAGCGTCGGCTCGGGGGGTTGCGTGTTCTTCATCGGGCGGCCGGAGCATACCAACCGCCTCCCCGGACCCCCGGGGTCCGACCCGTCGGGGCAGGGTGCCCGACTGGCCTCACGCCCGTCGGGGCAGGGTGCTTGCAACTGTTTAACAGAAGGGCTACCGTGACGAGCAACCGGACCGCCCACCGAAGGGGGAGCGCGCCATGGAGATCGACCTCCGCAAGACCCTCCAGGACTCCGCCTACGTCACCGTCGGCCTGGCGGTGATCAGCTTCCAGCAGGCCCAGGTCCGCCGCCGCGAGGCGGGGGCCCGGCTGCAGGAGACGCGCGTCCGGCTCGGGACCGCGGCCCGCGACGCGCAGAGCCGGCTCGGAACGCACGCCCGCGAGGTCCGCGCGCGCGTCGAGCCCCTCGTCGACCGCCTCCAGCACCAGGTGTCCGGTGCGCTCCACCAGGGCCGGGCCCGCATCGAAGGGCTCGTGAGCCGCGCCGCCTGAGCGCGCGGGCGTCGCGCCACGCCCACCCCGAGGTTCTCGTCGCCGCAGCCCCCGCACGGGGGCCGCGGCGCGTCCTGGCCAGCGTGAGTCGCGCCCCCGGACACCGGTACGCTCCGACCGTGCTGACGGCGCTCGCCGGTGGGGTCGGAGCGGCCCGCTTCCTACGGGGCCTCGTGCGCGTCGTGGCTCCCGAGGAGGTCACGGTGGTCGGCAACACGGCCGACGACGACGTGTTCCACGGCCTCCACGTCGCCCCCGACCTGGACTCGGTCACCTACACACTCGCCGGCGTGGAGAGCCCGGAGACCGGGTGGGGCCTCGCCGGCGAGACCTTCGCCTGCATGGACGCGATGGCCCGGTACGGCGCGCCGACCTGGTTCCGGCTGGGTGACCGCGACCTCGCGACCCACCTGTTCCGCACCGAGCGCCTCCGGGCCGGCGCGACCCTGTCCCAGGTCACGACCGAGATCGCGCGGGCGTGGGGCCTGCGGATCCACCTCCTGCCCATGTCCGACGATCCCGTCGCCACCCGCATCGAGGTGGACGGGCCGGAGGGCCCCGCCGTGCTGCGGATGCAGGAGTGGTTCGTACGGGAGCGAGCCGAACCCCCGGTCCTGGGGGTCCGGTTCGAGGGGGCCGCCCGGGCGGCCCCGGCACCGGGCGTGCTCGAGGCGCTCGAGGTGGCCGAGACGATCCTGATCTGCCCGTCGAACCCCGTGATCTCCATCGGGCCGATCCTCGCCGTACCCGGGATCCGAGAGGTGCTCACCCGCCGGCGGGAGCGGGTCGTGGCCGTGAGCCCGATCGTCGCCGGTGCACCCCTCAAGGGCCCCGCCGACCGGCTCATGGGCCCCCTCGGCATCGAGGTGTCCTGCGTGGGCGTCGCCCGGGCCTACGCCGACGTCTGCGCCACGCTGGTGGTCGACGCCGGGGACGCGTCGCGCGTCGCGGAGGTCGAGGCGGCCGGCGTGCGCCCCGTCGTCACCGACACGGTCATGCGCGACGCCCGGGTGGCCGCCGCCCTCGCCCGCTACGCCCTCGACGCCGTGGCCTGAGCGTGTCGGGGCCCTCCGCGCTCACCGTCGTCCCGGTCGAGGGCATCCCCGAGGTGCGGCCCGGTGACAACCTGGCCGGCCTCGTGGCCGAGGCGGCCGGCGCCCAGGGCACCCCGCTCGGGGACGGCGACTGCCTGGTCGTCACCCAGAAGGTCGTGTCGAAGGCCGAGGGCCGGCTCGTCCCGCTCGACCCCGACGACGCCTCGGCTCGACGCCGGCTGGTCGAGCAGGAGTCGGTCCGGGTGCTGCGGCGCCGGGGGGACCTCGTCATCAGCGAGACGAGCCACGGGCTCGTGTGCGCGAACGCCGGCGTGGACCTCTCGAACGTGGAGGACGGATACGCGGCGCTGCTCCCGACCGACCCCGACCGCTCGGCCCGCTGGATCCGCGACGCGCTGAGGGCCCGCCCCGGTGTCGACGTGGCGGTCCTCGTCTCCGACACCTTCGGCCGACCCTGGCGGCACGGTCTCACCGACGTCGCCATCGGCGTCAGCGGCCTCGCTGCCGTCGTCGACCTGCGGGGAAGCTCCGACGGAGCCGGCCGGACCCTCCAGGTGACCGAGGTGGCCGTCGCCGACGAGGTCGCCGCGGCCGCGGAGCTCGTCATGGGCAAGAGCCGCCGGGTCCCCGCCGCGATCGTGCGCGGGCTGGACCCCTCCTGGCGGCGGGAAGGGTCGGCCCGGGAGCTGATCCGGCCGCCGGCCGAGGACCTCTTCCGGTGATCCCCGAGCTGCTCGCGACCCGCCGCTCGGTCCGCTCCTTCCTCGACCGACCGGTCGACCGGGACGTCCTCGACGGGCTCGTCGAGGCGGCCTGCACCGCCCCCTCGCCCCACCACTCGCGGCCCTGGCGCTTCGTGGTCGTGGACACGCCCGAGGGGAAGCACGCCCTGGCCCACGGGATGGGCGAGCGGTGGCGCGAGGACCTCGAGTCCGACGGCGTCGCCCGGGCCGACGAGCTCGTCGCGGCCTCGTACCGGCGCCTCACGGCGGCGCCGGCGCTCGTGGTCGGGTGCCTGACCTGGGAGGGGCTGGACCGCTACCCCGACGAGCGGCGCCGTGGGGCCGAGTGGGGCATGGCCCTGCTGTCCCTCGGGGCCGCGGTCGAGAACCTCATGCTGGCCGCCACCGGGGCCGGGCTCGGCACGTGCTGGGTGGCCGCACCGATCTTCTGCCCCGAGGAGGCCCGCGACGCCCTCGACCTCCCGCCCGGGTGGCTGCCCCAGGCCCTCGTGCTCGTGGGCCGGCCCGACCCGGCGCACCGGTCCCCTTCCCGGCCGCCGGCCCCCTCGACGAGCTGCGCCGGCACCGCTGACCGCCCCCACCGTCTGCGATCCGGGTGTCCCTACCCCCGCCCAGCGGGGGTGAACACACCCGAGACCCCACCTTCTGCGATCCGGGTGTCGCTACCCCCGCCCAGCGGGGGTAGCGACACCCGAGACCCGACGTCCTGCGACCCCGACCCCCGGCGACCCGGACGTCCCTACCGGCGGCCCTGCCGGGCGGTGCGGAAGTACTCGAGGGTCTGGGCGATCCCGTCCTCGAGCCGGGTCCAGGGCTTCCAGCCCAGGTGGATCTCGGCCCGGCCCGGGTCCAGCGCCGACCGCCGCAGCTCGCCCAGGCGGGCGGGGGCGTAGCGGGCCGGGTCCCGGAACCCCGTCTCCCGGGCCATCACGTCGAAGAGCCGCTGGACGCTGGTCTCGACGCCCGTCCCGATGTTCACGAGGAGCCCGCTCCCCTTCTCGGCCGCCCGCACGCAGGCGTCCACGACGTCGTCGACGAACACGAAGTCCCGGGTCTGCTCGCCGTCACCGAAGATCGTCGGACGCTCGCGGGCGAGCAGCTTCCCGGCGAAGATGGCCACGACCCCGGCCTCGCCGTGGGGATCCTGGCGCGGCCCGTAGACGTTCGCGAGCGCCAGCGCCGTGTACTCGAGGCCCTGGACCTCCCGGTAGTAGTGGAGGTAGTCGCCCACGGCCTTCTTCGCCACCCCGTAGGGGCACTCCGGCCGCTGCGGATGCCCCTCCCGCACGGGGAGATCCTCGGGGGTGCCGTAGATCGTGCCGCCGGAGCTCGTGAAGACGACCTTGCGGGTGCCGGCCGCGAGGCAGCCCTGGAACACGTTGAGGGACCCCAGGATGTTCACCTCGGCGTCGAACGCCGGCCGGGCCACCGAGACCCGGACGTCGGCCTGCGCCGCGAGGTGGAACACGACCTCGGGACGGCGCTGGACGACGAGGTCGGTGATCGCGGGCGACCGGATGTCCATCCGGTGGAAGGAGAACCGTCGAGAACGGGCGGATCGTGCCTCGGCCAGGTTGGCCAGCGACCCGGTCGAGAGGTCGTCGACGACGTCGACCTCGTGGCCCTCGGCCAGGAGCCGGTCGGTGAGCGTGGACCCGATGAAGCCCGCTCCGCCCGTCACGAGTGCCCGCATGACCGACAGTCTCCTCCCGGCTCGCGACGCGAGCCAACCTCGACGGGGTCCGTGTTGCGTGGGTCAGTGCGGGGGCGCGGGCAGGTGGACGCGGGCCCCGGACATCCTCGTCCCCGGCTCCACGGTGGCGTCGGCCCCCACGACGCTGTGGTCGGCCACGATGGCCTCGGCGCCGATGAGCGCACCGGCGCCGAGCACGCTGTCGATGACCTCGGACTCGGGCTCCAGCCGGGCTCCGTCGAGGAGCACCGAGCGCCGCACGCGGGCACCCGGACCGACCACGCAGCCCGCCCCCAGCACGGAGCCGACGATGCGCGCTCCCGGGCCGATCCGGCTCGCCGCACCGACGAGGACCGGCGGCTCCAACCGGGCGCCCGCGTCGACGTCGACCTCCCCCTGCTCCCACACCCCCGGGCAGCGCTCGCTCGCCCCGGGGACGGGGGGCCGTCCCAGACGCCCGGCGAGGACGTCGGCGTGGGCCTGCAGGTACTTCTCGGGGGTCCCGATGTCGAGCCAGTAGGCGTCGCTGCGCAGGGCGTAGAGACGCCCCGGGCGGTCGAGCATCCGGGGGAACGTGTCCCGCTCGATGCTCACGTTGAGCCGGGCGGGGATGCGCGAGAGGACCGACGGCTCGAGCACGTAGGTCCCGGCGTTGATCCAGTCGGTCGGCGCCTTCCCGGGAGGTGGCTTCTCCACGAAGGCGATCACCTCCCCGGTCGGCCGGGTCGGCACGACCCCGAAGGCCGAGGGGTCCTCGACCCGGGTGAGCGCGATCGTGGCCTCGGCCCGCCGCTCCTCGTGGAAGCGGACGAGGGCCCCGAGGTCGAGGTCGGTGAGCACGTCGCCGTTGCAGACCACGAGCCGCTCGTCGATTCCCTCGGCCGCGAACCGGATGCCTCCGGCCGTCCCGAGGGGCTCGGGCTCCACCGCGTAGCGCAACCGGACGCCGGCCACCTGGTCGCCGGGGAACCGGTCCCGGAACGCGTCGGGCAGGTAGCCGAGCGACAGCACGACCTCGTCGACCCCGTGGGCCCCGAGCCACTCGAGCTGTCGCTCCAGGAATGTCCGGTTGGCGATCGGCAGGAGCGGCTTCGGCGTCGTGAAGGTGAGGGGGCGAAGGCGGGTCCCCTCACCGCCGACGAGGACTACGGCCTTCACGGCATCGTGCCCGCCCCCGGCGGGGGCGGCGTGGAGATCGCCGCGAGGCCGGGTGGCGTCCCCTCCGGCACGGCGTCCCGTCGCGCTGCCGGTCCCCTTCGTGCGCTCGCCGTGGCCATCGCGGGCGAGGCTAGCCGCTCACGCGAGGTGCTCTGCGCTTCCCCGGGAGGAGGTTCGCGAGCATCGCGAGGCCGGCCCGGACGGCCAGGTACACGGCCGCCGGGACGAGCAGGAGCCGCCTCGGGCCGCGCCACCGGCGGGCCGCGAAGCGCCACAGCGAGCGGTGGTGCTCCACGATCATCCGGAACGGCCGTGCCGCGGTGCTCACCCCCTGGACGTGGACGACGTCGCCGGCCGGCTCGTAGGCCACGCGCCAGTCCGCCTGCCGGAGCCGCCAGCAGAGGTCCACGTCCTCGACGTACATGAAGTACCGCTCGTCCCATCCGCCCACCGCGTCGAGAGCCTCCCGACGCAGCCAGATGGCGGCCCCCGAGACCCAGTCGACGTCGCGGGACCGGTCGGGGTCGGCGTCGAGCTCCCGGTAGCGCCGGGTGAACGGGTTCGACCGCCACACCAGCCCCAGGAGGCCGTGACCGACCGCGTCGACCAGCGACGGCACCCGGCGGGCCGACGGGTAGACGGAGCCGTCGGGGTTCCGGATCCGCGGCCCGACGGCGCCGAGCCGGGGGTCCCGGTCGAGGCGGTCGACGAGCGCGGCGCCGGTGCCGGCCTCGACGACGAGGTCGGGGTTGCAGACGGCCACGACGGGCGCGTGGGTGGCGGCGATCCCGAGGTTGGCGGCCCGCGCGTAGCCCAGGTTGGCGCCGGGCCGCAGCACGGGCACGCCCGGGCACGACCGTTCGAGCGCCTCGGGCGACCCGTCGGTGGAGCCGTTGTCGACCACGACGACCTCGGGCGACGACCCCGCGCTCGTGTCGGCGAGCAGCGACCGCACGCACCCCTCGAGGTGGGGCCCGGCCTGGTAGCTCACGACGACCGCCGCCCAACGGGGCGGGGACGCGGCCGGCCCGGGCGCTACCGGCTGAACCGGTACCTCACCAACGTCCACAGCGCCACCACCCCCGTCCCGCCAGGTGATCTTCTTGCCCTCGTGGTACTCGCGGCCCGCGTAGGAGATCGGGACCTCGTAGATCCGGATCCCGCGACGCAGGACCTTGGCCGTGACCTCGGGTTCGAAGTCGAAGCGCTTCGCCCGCAGCTCGATGCCGTCGAGGACCTCCCGGTCGAAGAGCTTGTAGCACGTCTCCATGTCGGAGAGGGTCGAGTCGTAGAGCACGTTCGTCACGAGGGAGAGGAAGCGGTTCCCGACCCAGTGGAGGAAGAGCATGTTGCGGCGCTCACCGGTGAAGCGCGACCCGTACACGACCTCGGCCTTCCCCCCGAGGAGCGGGGCGAGGAGCCTGGGCCAGTCCTCGGGGTCGTACTCGAGGTCGGCGTCCTGGATGAGCACCAGATCCCCGGTGACGTGCTCCAGCCCGGTGCGGATCGCCGCGCCCTTCCCCTGGTTCCGGGGGTGGAGCACGACCCGTACCGTGCTGTCGCCGAGCTGCGAGAGCACCGCCCGGGTGCCGTCGGTGCTCCCGTCGTCGACGACGACGATCTCCCGCTCGACCGGCAGCTCCACCGCCCGCATCCGGCGGAGGATCTCGCCGAGGGTGTTGCGCTCGTTGAAGACGGGGACGATGACCGAGAGCTTGCGGTGCCCCGTTCTCGCCTCAGGCACGGTCCCGCTCTCGCTCACCCCGGTACCACTCGAGGGTCCGGGCGAGCCCTTCCCGCAGGCCGGTCTCGGGCCGCCAGCCGAGGACCCGCTCGGCCAGGGAGATGTCGGGTCGCCGGCGAGCCGGGTCGTCGGCGGGCAGGGGCTCGAACACGAGCTCGCAGTCGGCGCCGGTGACCTCGAGCACGGTCACGGCCAGCTCGCGCACCGTGTGCTCGTCGGGGTTCCCGATGTTCACCGGCCCGATCCACGCCGACCCGAGGAGGGCCATGATGCCGCGCACCTGGTCGTCGACGTAGCAGAACGAGCGGGTCTGGCGACCGTCCCCGAAGATCGTGATCGGCCGCCCGTCGAGGGCCTGCGACAGGAAGTTGGGGATGGCCCGGCCGTCCCCCGGACGGAGGCCCGGCCCGTAGGTGTTGAAGATGCGCACGATCTTGACGTCGAGCCCGTGGGCCCGGTGGTAGGCCATCGCCATGGCCTCGGAGAAGCGCTTCGCCTCGTCGTAGACCCCACGTGGCCCCACCGGGTTCACGTTGCCCCAGTAGGACTCGGGCTGGGGGTGCACGAGCGGGTCGCCGTACACCTCGCTGGTGGACGCGAGCAGGTACACGGCCCGCTTCTCCTTGGCCAGCCCGAGGGTCCGGTGGGTCCCGAGCGACCCCACCTTGAGGGTCTTGATGGGGTGCTCCAGGTAGTCGCGGGGACTGGCCGGGCTGGCGAAGTGGAGCACGGCGTCGACGGGGCCCGGGACGTGGACGTAGTGGGTGACGTCGTAGTCGACGTAGGTGAAGGCCCCGGTCGTGAAGAGGTCCTCGACGTTCTCGAGCCGCCCGGTGAGGAGGTTGTCGAGCCCGACGACCTCCCAGCCGGCCTCGACGAGGCCGCGGCACAGGTTGGAGCCGAGGAACCCCGCCGCGCCGGTGACGACGGCGAGCGGCATCAGCGGCCCACCCCTTCGTAACGGAAGCCGCGCCGCCGCAGCCCGGCCGGGTCGAGGAGGTTGCGGCAGTCGACCACGGTAGGGCTCGCCATCGCGTCCCGGACCCGGTCGAAGTCGAGCCAGCGCAGCTCGTCCCACTCCGTGAGGACGGTCAGGACCCGGGCGCCGGCGCACGCCGCGTACGGGTCCTCGACCACGTCGAGCCCGGGCACGGCCTCGACCGCCGCCGGGCCGGCCACCGGGTCGTAGGCCCGCACCGCGGCGCCCTCCTCGAGCAGCCTCCGGACGATCGTGACCGCCGGGGAGTCCCGGAGGTCGTCGGTGTTGGCCTTGAAGGTGAGGCCCCACGCGCCCACGGGCACCCCGGAGAGGTCGCCGCCGGCGGCACGCCGGATCTTCTGCACCATCCGCTCGTGCTGGCGGGCGTTCACGGTCACGACCCCGTCGAGGAGGTCGAAGTCGTAGCCTGCCTCCCTGGCGGTGTGGAGCAGCGCGGCGGTGTCCTTGGGGAAGCAGGAGCCTCCGTAGCCGGGCCCCGCGTACAGGAAGTCGAAGCCGATGCGGGGGTCGTAGCCCATACCCAGCGCGACCTCGCGGACGTCGGCGTCGAGCGACTCGCACAGGTTGGCGATGGCGTTGATGAACGAGATCTTCGTGGCGAGGAAGGCGTTGGAGGCGTACTTGATCATCTCGGCGGAGGCCGGGTCGGTCACGAGCACCGGTGCCTGCACGCCCCGGTAGAGCTCCGACACCCTCACGGCCACCGAGGGGACGTCGGCGCCCACGACGACCCGGCTGGGCTGGAGGAAGTCGCGCACGGCCGTCCCCTCGCGCAGGAACTCGGGGTTGGAGGCCACGCCGATCTCGTCGATCGACGCGCCGTTCTCGGCCAGGATCCGCTCGACGAGGCGCGTCGAGCCCACGGGCATGGTCGACTTGTTGACCACGACGGTCCCGGGGGCCAGCAGCGGCGCGATCTCGCGGGCGACGGCGGCGACGTGGGACAGGTCGGCGCCCCCGTCGTCGCCCTGGGGCGTGGGCACGCACAGGAACACGAACTCCGCGTCGGGCACGGCCTCCGCCGCGCCGACCACGAACCCGAGCCGCCCCGAGGCGAGGCCCTCCGCCACCAGCTCGGGCAGCTCGTCCTCGAGGATCGACACCTCGCCCCTCGCGAGCGCGACCACCTTCTCCTCGTCGACGTCGGCGCCGCACACCACGTGACCGAGCCGGGCGAGGCAGGCGGCCGTGGTGAGCCCCACGTAGCCGGTGCCGACGACCGCGACCCGGCTCACGGAGCCTCCCCGCCGTCGCCCAGGTACTCCGCCAGGGCCTCGCGGTAGTGGCGCAGGGGAGGGAGGCCGGCGAGCCGCCAGGCGCGGTCGTCGAGCGCGCTGTAGGCCGGGCGGGCCGCCGGTCGCCCGAGCTCCGCGCTGGTGATGGTGCCCACGCCCGACGGGTCCCGGCCGGCGAGCTCGAGGACGTCGACCCCGAACCGGTGTCGGCTGCAGGCGCCCTCGTTGCGCACGTGGAACAGCCCGGGGAGGCGCCCGGCCGCCAGCCGCACGAGGGCGGCGGCGAGGTCGGGGGCGTAGGTGGGGCAGCTCGTCTGGTCGTCGACCAGGCCCCGCAGCTCACCCCGCCGGTGGGCGTCGAGCACCCAGGAGACGAAGTCGCTCCCGCGCCGCCCGAACACCCACGACGTTCGGACGACGGCCCAGGACCGGCAGTGGCGGGCGAGCTCGAGCTCGCCGCCGAGCTTGGACCGGCCGTACTCGGAGACGGGAGCCGGGTCGTCCCACTCGTGGTAGGGGCGGCGCTGCGAGCCGTCGAACACGTAGTCGGTCGACACGTGGACCACGTGGGCCCCCAGTCGCTCGGCGGCCACCGCGAGGTGCCGGACGCCGAGCGCGTTGGTGGCGTACGCCAGGTCGGGGTCGCGCTCGCAAGCGTCGACGTCGGTGAGGGCCGCGCAGTTCAGGACGACGTCGGGGGCGAAGGCGCCGACCACCTGCTCGACCCGTTCCCGGTCGGCCAGCTCCAGCACCGCGTGGTCGGCGGCGAGGACCTCCCGCCCCCCGAGCCGCGCGACCGCGGCCGAGCCGAGCTGACCACCCGCACCGGTGACGAGGATCCGCATCGGCTCCGTCCTACCGCCAGTCGGTCTCCACGACCGGAGCCCGGTCGCGCAACGGCTCCCACCAGCCCCGGTGCGCCGCGTACCACCCGACGGTCTCCCGGAGGCCGTCGTCGAAGGCCACGGTGGGCTCCCAGCCGAGCTCGCGGCGGATCTTCGACGAGTCGAGGAGGTACCGCCGGTCGTGGCCGGGCCGGTCGGGCACGACCGTCTTGAGCGACCGCGGCTTCCCCAGCGCGCCGAGCACGCCGTCGGCGATCTCCTCGATGCTCTTCTCGACCCCGCTGCCGACGTTGTAGGTCTCGCCGTCGACCCCGTCGAGGAGGATCCGCTCGACGGCCCGGCAGTGGTCGACGACGTGCAGCCACTCCCGCTGGTTCTGCGTGGAGGCGTAGAGCGGGAGGGGCTGGTCGTCGAGGGCCCGGGTGGTGAAGAGCGGGATCACCTTCTCGGGGAACTGGTAGGGCCCGTAGTTGTTCGAGCAGTTGGAGATGGTGACGGGCAGCCCGTAGGTCTCGTGGTAGGCCCGCACCGCGTGGTCGGCGGCCGCCTTCGAGGCGTTGTACGGCGTGCGCGGGCGGTAGGGGGACTCCTCGGTGAAGGCGCCCGGGTCGTCGAGGGCCAGGTCGCCGTAGACCTCGCAGGTCGAGACGTGGTGGAAGCGGGACAGGCCGGCGTGCCGGGCCGCCTCGAGGAGCGTCTGGGTCCCCATGACGTTGGTCCGGAAGAAGCGACCGGGGTCGAGCACGGCCAGGCTGTTGTGCGACTCGGCGGCGAAGTTGACGACCACGTCGACGGCGTGGTCGCGCAGGAGCCGCTCCCCGAGCTCGAGGTCGCCGATGTCGCCCTGGACGAACGCGACCCGATCCTCGACGTCGGCCAGGTTGGGCCGGTTGCCCGCGTACGTGAGGAGGTCGAGGGCGACCACGTGGTCGTCGGGGTGGTGCTCCACCCAGTACCGCACGAAGTTCGACCCGATGAAGCCGGCGGCGCCGGTCACGAGCATGCGCACAGCGCCCAATCCTACGGCAGCCGCCCGGAACCCCCGTCACGGCGGGCCCCGACCGGCCGGGTCAGCACTCGGTCTGGGGCGCGGGCTCCCCGGTCGTGGCCGGCGCCTCGGTGCCCGGCGGCGCGGGGGTGGCCGGGGCCGCCGGGCCGGCCGTCGTGTCGGTCGAGGCGGTGCCCCCGCCCGGCGCGGTGACCTGTCCCTCGAAGTCGGCCCGCAGGACGACCTCGACGTCGGCGTCGACGACACCGGCCGACTCCACCAGCTCGCCCACCCCCAGGTAGGCGCGCACGAGCCGGGCCTTGTCCTGCGCCCCGGGGACGTGGCGGATCTCGGTGGCGGCGTCGACGATCGGTTCGTTGCCGACGCCGGACGGGGCGAAGCCCTCGGCCTGGAGCGCGGCGAGGGTGTCCCCGGCGAGCCCCTGGACGCCCGCGCCGTTGAGGACGCGGACCCGCACGCTCGAGGGCACGACGTCGGGCAGGGCCTCGTCCTCGGGCTCGGGGATCGGGGCCCGCAGCCGGGCCAGGATCGGCTCGGCCGCCTCGCGGTCCACGAACAGCACGGACTGCCTCCCGGCCGTTCCCGCCGTCCACGGGATGGTCTCCATCGGGAAGCGCTCGGCGTCGTTCGGGTCGACGTTGCGGAAGGCGTTGACGAGCCCGAAGACGCTGTCGCGGTCGAGGCTCGCATCGGCCTTGAGCTCGTCGAGGACCTCGTTGGCCACCCGGTTCGCGGTGAGGGGGCTGCGCAGCGACTGGGAGACGGCCTCGCTGGCCAGGCGGCGCAGGAAGCTCTGCTGGCGTTGGATCCGGCCGATGTCGCCCGTGGGATCGGACACCCAGCGACCGTCGACGAACTGCTCGTACTCCCGGGACCGGACGTAGGCCAGGGCGTCGGCACCGCCGAGGCGGTAGCACCCCGCCCCGAACCCGGCCGCCGAGAGGCCGGTGTTGGCGTCACGGGCCGGGGCCGGGAAGTAGACGGGGACGCCACCGAGGGCGTCCACGATCCCCTGGAAGGTGGCGAAGTCGATCTCGAGGTAGTGGTTGATCTCGATGTCGAAGTTGGCCTGGAGGGTGTCGACCACCTTCTGGGCGCCGTGGTTGTACGCGGCGTTGATCTTCGACTCGCCGACGCCGGGGATGTCGACCCACAGGTCGCGGGGGAACGAGACGAGCAGCCCCTCCTTGGTCCGCGGGTCGACGTGGACGACCATGATCGTGTCGGAGCGCTGGCCTCCGACCTCGGACGCGCTCCCGAAGGACTCGGCCTCCTGCTCGCTCTCGACGAACTGGCGGGTGTCCGAGCCGATGACGAGGTAGTTGGCCGGCTCCCCCGGGTCGACCTCGGTGACCTCGACGTCGACGCGCTCGATGCCGCTGATCTTGCGGTCGATGACCGCGTTGACCCCGACCACGCCGCTCACCGTGACGACGGTGGCGAGGCCGAGGGCGACGAGGTAGCGGCGGGACCAGGCCCGGAGGTGGGAGCGGGCGCTCACGAGTCGGTGATTCTACGGGGAGACCCGCCGCGCTCGGTGATCACCGGGTGAGGATCGCGTGGAGATCCGGTGCAGCCACGGGCCTCACCCCTCGACGGGGAGGCCCAGGTCCCGGGCGACGACGAGCCGCTGGATCTCGCTCGTCCCCTCGCCGATCTCGAGGATCTTGGCGTCCCGGTAGAAGCGGCTCACCGGGGTCTCGTCGACGAAGCCGTAGCCACCGTGCACCTGGACCGCCTCGCGGGTCGCCGTCACCGCCGCCTCGCTGGCGTAGAGCTTGGCCATCGCCGCGGCCCGCCGGAACGGCTTCCCACGGTCCCGGAGCCAGGCCGCCTTGTAGGTGAGGTTGCGGGCGTTCTCGACGGCGACCGCCATGTCCGCGCACTTGAAGGCCACCGCCTGGTACCGGCCGATGGGCCCTCCGAACGCCTGGCGCTCCCGGGCGTAGGCCACGGAGGCGTCGAGGCAGGCCTGGGCCAGCCCCACCGCGAGCGCCGCGATGGCGATGCGTCCCTCGTCGAGGATCCGCAGGAAGGTGGCGAAGCCGGTCCCCCGCTCGCCGAGGAGGTGGTCCCCGGATACCCGGCAGCCCGAGAAGACGAGCTCGTGGGTGTCGCTCGCCCGCCAGCCCATCTTGCGGTACGGGGGCATCACCTCGAAGCCGGGCGTGCCGGCGTCGACGACGAGGTTGCTGATCTCGCCGGGCCCGGTGAGGGCCGTGATCGTCACGCACCGGGTGATGGGCGTCCCGGAGTTGGTGATGAAGCTCTTCTGGCCGTCGATCAGCCACTCCCCCGTGGCGGGATCGAGCTCGGCCCGGGTCCGGGTGGCCCCGGCGTCCGAGCCGGCGCCGGCCTCGGTGAGGCCGAAGGCCCCCAGCACCTTCCCCTCGCACATCGGCACGAGGTACTCCTGCTTCTGGGCCTCGGTGCCCGCGTGGTGGAACGGGGCCGCTCCCAGGCTCACGCCGGCCTCGAGGGTGATGGCCATCGAGGAGTCGACCCGGGCCAGCTCCTCGATCGCCAGGCAGTAGGTGAGGAGGTCGGCGCCCCCTCCCCCGTACTCGGGCGGGAACGGGAGCCCGAACAGCCCCAGCTCCCCCATCTTCAGGACGGCGTCGACTGGGAACCGGGCTTCGCGGTCCCATGCCTCGGCGTGCGGAGCGATCTCGGCCAGGGCGAACTCGCGCACGACCCCCGGAAGGCCTCCTGCTCGCGCGTCAGCTCGAGGTCCATGGACCGCTCTCGGGGCGACGCCTCGCCTCCTGCACCCTCCTCACGTCTTGCACGCTACCGCCGAGCCCTCGACCCCGGCGTGCTCGCCGCCGGGGTTCCGCGCCGGTCCCGGAACCGCCGGATCGGGCCCGACGTCGGAGGTGCCGGCCCGGAGGGTCGGGGACGTCACTCCGGGCGGTCGGCGCGCCCCGTGACCCGGTCGCTGACCCGGTCGGCGGCGTCCCGCGCCCCGGTGAGCACGCCGGCCCGTCCGAGCTCGGTGTCCTCCAGGCGGGACTCGTCGACCGCCAGCCAGGCCAGGACACCCAGGACCGCGCCGAGCAGCGGGAACACGACGAAGGCCCAGAGCTGCTCGAGCGCGTCCCCTCCGGCGTAGATGGCCACGGCGAAGCTGCGCGCCGGGTTCACCGACGTGTTGTCGACGGGGATGCTGATGAGGTGGATGAGGGCGAGCGTGATCCCGACCGTGAGCCCGACCTGACCCGCCGCGAACCTCCGGCTCGTGGTGCTCAGCACCGCGAACACGAGGAGCCCGGTCATCACGAGCTCGGCGAGGACCATGGCGCCGAAGCCGAAGCCGCCCGGCGAGAGGTTCCCCCAGCCGTTCACGGCGAACGTCTCCGGACTCACGTCGAACCCGTCGATGCTCGAGGCCAACACGAAGATCACCAACCCGCCGAGCGCCGCCCCGACGAGCTGTCCGCCGACGTAGGCCGGGACCTGGCGACCCTCGGTCTTGCGCATCAGCCACGAGCCGAAGGTCACGGCCGGGTTGATGTGACACCCCGAGACGGGCCCGACGGCGTACGCGGCGACGAGGAGCGCGAACCCGAAGGCCAGCGCGACGCCCAGGACCTCGACGCTGGGGCCGAAGGCGCCGGTCGCCAGCACGGCCGTGCCCGGTCCCCCCAGCACGAGGATCATGGTCCCGATCAGCTCGGCGGCGAAGATCCTGCCGTATCGCCCCACGATCCCCCCCTCTGCACCGCACCCTGTCCCGGGTGCCGAGCGCGTGCGACCCGGCCCACGGCTGAGCAGGAGCGTAGCGGTAGCCTGCCTCTCAGTGGAAGCGAGCTCTCTCCTCACCGCCCTGGGACCGGGTCCCGCCGTGGCGGTCGTGCGCGACGGGGGACGCGTCGTCGTGGCCGTCGAACCCGACGAGGTGGTCGTGGCCTCGGGCCCGGACGCGTTCGCCCGGCTCGACGGGCTCCGGTCGGGATGGTGGGCCGGCTACCTGTCCTACGACCTCGGCCGGGCGGTCGAACGGGTCGCCCCGCGGACGGTCGACGACCTCGGCCTCCCCGACCTCGTGCTGGCCCGGTTCCCGGCCCGCCTGGTGCTGGACGGGGCCACCGGCGGCGCCCACCTCGAGGGCGGGGGCCCGGGCCGGCGACGCCTCGCCCGCGCGCTCGAGCGCGTGCCGGGAGGAGCGCCCGGACCGGTGGTGCTCGGCCCCGGTCGCTCGAGCCTCGGTCGGTCCGGGTACGAGGCCGGGGTCCGGACGATCATCGCCCTGATCGAGGCCGGTGACTGCTACCAGGTGAACCTCACCCGGCGCCTCACCTGGGAGCGGCCCGCGGACCCCGTGGCCCTCTTCGCCCGCCTGCAGGAGGTGAACCCGGCCCCTCACGCCGCCCTCCTCCACCTCCGCGGGGTCGGGGACGCCGGCGACCTGGCGGTCGTCTCGGCCTCCCCCGAGCGCTTCCTGTGCTGGCGGGGTCCCGCCGTCGAGACCCGGCCGATCAAGGGGACCGCGGCCGACCCGGCGGTGCTGGCCGGGAGCGCCAAGGACCGGGCCGAGAACGTCATGATCGTCGACCTGGCCCGCAACGACCTGGGCCGGGTCTGCGAGCCGGGTTCCGTGCACGTGCCGGCGCTGTGCGAGCTCGAGGCGCACCCGGGCCTGCACCACCTCGTCTCGACCGTTCGGGGCCGGCTGCGCCCCGGGGTCGGCCTCGGGGGACTCCTCTCGGCCACGTTCCCACCGGCCTCGGTGACCGGGGCGCCCAAGCCCCGGGTGCTCCAGGCCATCGAGGACCTCGAGCCGGTGCGCCGCGGCGTGTACTGCGGGGCCGTGGGCTGGATCGACGCCGACCGGGGCGAGGGCGACCTGGCCGTCGCCATCCGGACCTTCACGGTCCTCGGGGGCCGGACCCACCTGGGCGTCGGCGCCGGGATCGTCGCCGACTCGGACCCGGCCGCCGAGTGGGCCGAGACCGAGCTGAAGGCGGCTCGCCTCCTGGCGGCCGCGAGCGCCCGACCCGAGCTCGCGACGGTGGGTGCGTGAAGGTCTGGCTGGACGGGACCCTGCTCGACGAGGCCGAGGCCCGGATCTCGCCCTCGGACCACGGGCTGCTCGTCGGCGACGGCGTGTTCGAGACCTTCCGGGTGTACTCGGGGGTCCCCTTCGCGTGGCGGCGCCACCTCGACCGCCTCGCCCACTCCGCCGCCGGTCTCGGGCTGGCCGTCCCCGACCCCGCATCGCTGCGAGCGGCGGCCGACGCCGTCCTCGCCGCCAACGCCCTGGAGGACGGGCGGCTGCGCATCACGGTCACGGGGGTCCCTCTCCGCTCGGGTCGGAGCGGGGCGACCACCCGCCGACCGTGCTCGTGGTGGCCGGCCCGATGCGCGAATGGCCCCCGACCACGCCCGTCGTCACGGTCCCCTGGCCCCGCAACGAGCGGGGGGCCACGGCCGGGCTCAAGACCATCTCGTACGCCGAGAACGTCCGGGCCCTGGCGTTCGCCCACGAGCGGGGGCCGGCGAGGCGGTGTTCGCCAACACGCGGGGCGAGCTGTGCGAGGCGACCGGCTCCAACGTGTTCGTCGTGAAGGACGGGTTCGTGGCCACGCCGCCCGCCTCCTCGGGTTGCCTGCTCGGGGTCACCCGGGCGCTCGTGCTCGAGCTCTGCGCCGGGCTCGGGATCCCGGCCGGGGAGCCCGCCCTCCCCCTCGGGGCCCTGGCCGGCGCCGACGAGGCGTTCCTCACGTCCTCGACCCGTGAGGTCCAGCCCGTGTCCGCCGTCGACGGCACGGCGCTCCCGAGCGCTCCGGGACCGGTCACGGCCCGTCTCGCCCGGGCCTTCACCGAGCTCGTCGGGCGCGACCCGGACCCCTAGGGCGCCGGCGGGGAGCCGGGGTCCGGGCGCAGGTGCACGACGTCCCCGGCCGTGACCTCGACCCGCGCGCCGCCGTCGGCGTCGACCAGGAGCTGCCCCGCCGGCCCCAGGTCGGCCGCCACCCCGGTGACCGCGCCGGTCGGGAGCTCCACCCGCACCCGCCGGCCCAGGGTCGCGAGCCGCCGCCGGTACTCGGCCCGCGCGTCCTCGAGCCCGCGGTAGCGACCCTCGAGGCGGTGCAGGTACGCGACGAGGAGGTCCTCGCGGCCGGGCACCCGGGCGGCGTCGGCGGGGAGCCGGCGGGAGATCTCGAGGTTGCACGCCGTCGCCGTCTCGGCCAGCTCCGGCGGGAGCTCCTCCCAGGCGACGTTGAGGCCGGCCCCGACGACGACCGCCGGCCGATCCCCCGACGTGTCGGCCTCGGCGAGGAGCCCGGCCAGCTTCCGGCCGTCGACGACGAGGTCGTTGGGCCACTTGAGGTCGGGGGCGAACCCCGCGACGTCCGCGACCGCCTCGGCCAGCGCCACGGCGGCCGCCATGGTCACGAGGTGCACCCGCTCGAGCGGCAGGGCCGGCCGCAGGAGCACCGACACCAGCAGGGAGGCCCCGGGCGGCGACTCCCAGGACCGGCCCAGGCGGCCCCGCCCGGCGGTCTGGAAGTCGGTCACGGCGACGGCGCCCTCGGGGGCGCCGGCGCGGGCCTCGTCGAGCAGGTACCGGTTCGTGGAGTCGATCTGCGCGAACCACCGCAGGTCGGCGAAGCGGGTACCTCCCAGGCGCGCGGCCACCGCGGCGGTGCGGTCCGGGGTGGCGGCGGAGCCGGGCATCGCCCGTAGGATACGGCGACGATCATCGAAGGAAGGCTGCCCGTGCTCTCGAAGATCCTGATCGCGAACCGTGGCGAGATCGCGGTCCGGGTGATGCGGACCTGCCGTGAGCTCGGCATCGCCACCGTCGCCGTCTACTCCGACCTCGACCGCGACGCCTTCCACGTGCGCTACGCGGACGAGGCCTTCGGGCTCGGCGGGCAGACGGCGGCCGAGAGCTACCTGAACACCGAGGCGATCCTCGACGTCCTCGGGCGTTCCGGGGCCGACGGCGTGCACCCCGGGTACGGCTTCTTCGCCGAGAACGCGGACTTCGCCTACGCGGTCGCGGCGGCCGGGGTCACGTGGATCGGCCCGCCCCCCACGGCGATCTCGATCATGGGGGACAAGATCGCCTCCCGGAAGGCCGCCGCCGAGGCGGGCACGCCCCCGGTCCCCGGCACCCTCGAGCCGATCACGAGCGTCGACGAGATCCTGGCCTTCGGCGAGGAGCACGGCTACCCCGTCGCCATCAAGGCCGCGCACGGCGGGGGCGGCAAGGGCATGAAGGTCGTGCACAACCCGTCGAGCGCCAAGTCCTCGTTCGAGTCGGCCACCCGCGAGGCCCAGGCGTACTTCGGCCGCCCCGAGGCGTACCTCGAGCGGTACCTCACCCGCCCCCGCCACGTCGAGATCCAGATCTTCGCCGACACCCACGGCAACGTCGTGTGGCTGGGCGAGCGGGACTGCTCCACCCAGCGGCGCCATCAGAAGCTCGTCGAGGAGAGTCCGGCGCCCGGGCTCGCCGAGGAGACCCGGACGGCGATGGGCGAGGCCGCGGTCCGGGTGGCCCGGGCCTGCGGGTACGTCAACGCGGGCACGGTCGAGTGCCTCTACCAGGACGGCGAGTTCTGGTTCCTCGAGATGAACACCCGCCTGCAAGTGGAGCACTGCGTCACCGAGATGGTCACCCGGACCGACCTCGTGGCCGAGCAGATCCGGGTCGCCTCGGGGCTGCCGCTGTCGTTCGCCCAGGACACGATCGAGCGGCGGGGCCACGCCATCGAGTGCCGCATCAACGCCGAGAACGTCGGCAAGAACTTCCTCCCCTCGCCGGGCACCATCGCCCGCCTCCGGGTCCCCGGTGGCCCGGGGGTGCGCTGGGACGGCGGCTACGAGGAGGGCGACACCGTCTCGCAGTACTACGACAACCTCGTCGGCAAGCTCGTCGTCTGGGGTCCCGACCGCGAGACCGCCCGCGGGCGGGCCCTCCGGGCCCTCGACGAGCTGGAGGTCGTGGGGATCCACACCACGGCGCCCGCCCACCAGGCCCTGCTGGCCCACCCCGACTTCGCGGCGGGCGAGCACTCCACGAAGTGGGTCGAGGAGGAGCTCGACGCCGAGGTCCTCGCCTCCGCCGCCGCCGCGGTCGCGCCCGCGGCTCCGACCCCCGCCGAGGGCGAGGCGCCGCTGGCGGAGCGCAGCGTCCCGGTCGAGGTCGACGGCAAGCGCTTCTCGGTGCGCCTCTGGCTGCCGGAGGCCCCGGCCCCGGCCGCCGGCACGGCCCCGGCGGGGAGGCGCGCGCCCCGGCCCGTGAGCGCGGGCGCCGGCGCCGCGGTCGCCGGCGACGGCACCATCAGCGCCCCGATGCAGGGCACGATCGTCAAGGTCCTCGTGAGCGAGGGCGAGGCCGTCGAGGTCGGGCAGGCGGTCCTGGTGCTCGAGGCCATGAAGATGGAGAACCACATCAACGCCGAGCGGGCCGGTACCGTCAAGGAGGTGCGGGTCGGCGCCGGCGACACGGTGGGGACCGGCGACGTCCTGGTCGTGATCGAGTAGGGAGCGCACCGGCGGCATGGGCGTGCCGATCCTCCACGTCGACGCCTTCGCTGCCACACCCTTCACGGGCAACCCGGCCGCGGTGTGCGTGCTCGGCGACGAGGAGCCCGACGACCGCTGGATGCAGGCCGTGGCGGCCGAGATGCAGCTGTCCGAGACGGCCTTCCTGCGACCGGTGGACGACGGCTGGTCGCTGCGGTGGTTCAGCCCCCGGACCGAGGTCGACGTCTGCGGTCACGCCACGCTGGCGGCGGCCCACGTCCTCTGGGAGCAGCGGAGCCTCCCGCCCGACGCGGTGGCCCGGTTCCGCACCCGGGCCGGTCTCGTCACCGCCCACCTCGCCGACCGCCGCACCGGCGGGCGCATCGAGATGGACTTCCCGGCCGACCCCGCGGAACCGGCCGACCCACCGTCCGGGCTGACCCGGGCGCTCGGGGTCCCGATCCGGGCGACGGCCCGCAGCGCCCGCGACTGGCTCGTCGAGGTCGACGACCAGGAGACCGTGCAGGCGCTGACGCCCGACCTGGCGCTGCTCGAGCAGGTCGACGGGCGCGGCGTGATCGTCACCGCCCGGGCCGCGATGGCGAGCTTCGACTTCGTGTCCCGGTTCTTCGCGCCCCGGATCGGCATCCCCGAGGACCCCGTCACCGGGTCGGCCCACTGCGCCCTCGGACCCTGGTGGGCTCCCCGCCTGGGCCGGAGCGATCTCGTCGGCTTCCAGGCGTCCGAGCGCGGGGGTGCGGTGACGGTGCGGGTGGCCGGCGACCGGGTCCACCTCGGGGGCCGGGCGGTCACCGTCGTGCGGGGCGAGCTCCTCGACGTCCGGTCCTGACCTGCGTCGCGGCCGCGGCCCCGGCCGCCGCCCCCGGCCCGCCGGTCCTGTCCCCGCCGGGTCGGCGCGGTTTCGGGGCCCTCGACCCCGTTTCCGCGCCAACCCGGGGAGGAAGGGGCGCGTGCACGCCGCTCCCGGCTGTCCCCCGGCGACCGGGTCGCGCGAGCATGACGGGTCCGTTTTGCACCAGGAGCTCCCGATGGCCGTGATCGAGCTGACCGGCGTGTCGAGGCACTACACGATCGGTGGAGGCACCGTCGTCGCGCTCGACCAGGTCGACCTCGGCGTCGACGCGGGCGAGTTCGTCGTGGTGCTCGGGCCCTCGGGGAGCGGCAAGACCACGCTCCTCAACATGATCGGCGCTCTCGACACGCCCACCGAGGGCGAGATCACGATCGCCGGGAGCCGGATCACGGGCGCGTCCCGCAGGGAGCTGTTCCGGTACCGGCGCGAGCACGTGAGCTTCGTGTTCCAGACCTTCAACCTCTTCCCGGGCCTCACCGCGCTCGAGAACGTCCAGTTCGCCGTCGACGTGACCGGGCGCTCCCCCGACGGCACCCGGGCCGCCGCGGTCCTGGAGGACGTCGGTCTCGGTCAGCGCCTCGACCACTTCCCCCACCAGCTCTCGGGCGGCGAGCAGCAGCGCGTGGCCATCGCCCGGGCCCTCGCCACCGGCAACCCCGTGCTCCTCGCCGACGAGCCGACCGGCGAGCTCGACTTCCACACCGGCGTCCAGATCCTCGAGCTCCTCCACGAGCACTCCCACGGCGGCACGACCGTGATCGTCGTGACCCACAACCGGGAGATCTCCCGGATCGCCGACCGGGTCGTGGAGCTGAGCAGCGGCAGGGTCGTGAGCGATGGGCCTCCCACCGGCGGGCGGGCCGAGATCGCCTCGCTCCACTGGTAGCCGATGCGGCGGGCCCGGCTCTGGCTGCGATGGTCGTGGCGGGACCTCCGGGCCCGCTGGCTCCAGGTCGCGGCCATCGCGCTCATCGCGGGACTCGGCTCGGGCACGTACGCCGGGCTGAGCAGCACCGCCGAGTGGCGCCGGGTCTCCTACGACGCCAGCTACGAGGGCCAGGCCATGTACGACCTGCGGGTCCAGCTCGCCCGGGGGAGCTTCGTCGACGCGCCGACCCTGCGGACCACCGTGGCCGAGGTGGAGGGCGTCGCGGTGGCCGAGGCCCGCCTCGTCGTGCCCACCCAGGTCGACGCGTCCACCGCCGACCAGACGATCCTCGTCCCGGGCCGGCTCGTCGGCGTCGACGTCACCGACGGCGGCCCACGGGTCAACCAGGTGCAGGCCGAGGCGGGCCGGGACCTCACCCCCGAGGACGCCGGGCGCGACGTCGCGGTCATCGACCTCCACTTCAGCCGCTACTACGACCTCCCGCCCCAGGGGACCGTCCGGGTCGCCGGCGACGTCCCGATCGAGTACGTCGGCGAGGGGCTCTCCCCCGAGTACTACCGGGTGCGCAGCGAGGAGGGAGGCCTCCTCGGCGAGGCCAACTTCGCGGTGCTCTTCACCCCGCTCGACACCGTCCAGCGCCTCACCGACCACCCCGGCCAGGCGAACGACCTCGTCCTGCTCGCCGGGGAGGGCACGGACCTCGACGCGGTCGAGGCCCGGGTCGAGCGGGCCCTCACCGGGACCTTCCCCGACGTCGGCTTCGACCTGCTGCGACGCGAGGACGACCTCGTGTACAGCTCGCTCTACAAGGACATCGACAACGACCAGCGGATGTTCAACATCTTCGCCGCCCTGATCCTGGCCGGCGCGGCGTTCGCGGCGTTCAACCTCGTGGGGCGGATCGTCGAGGCCCAGCGCCGCGAGATCGGCATCGGCATGGCGCTGGGCGTGCCACCGCCGAAGATCGCGTTGCGCCCCCTCCTCTTCGCCGCCCAGGTGGCCCTCCTCGGGGTGGCGTTCGGTCTGGGAGTCGGTCTGGTGATCCAGGCGCTCATGGGCGCGCTGCTGCGCGACCTCGTCCCCCTGCCGGCGTGGGACACCGCCTTCCAGCCCGCCACGTTCCTCCGGGGGGCCGCGCTCGGCTTCGTGCTCCCGTTCCTGGCGTCGGCCCTCCCGGTCCGGCGGGCCGTGCGCGTCCCCCCGGTCCAGGCCATCCAGACCGGTCACCGGGCTGCCCGGGGCGGAGGGCTGGCCCCGATCCTCCAGCGGATCCCCGTCCCCGGCGACAGCATCGACCAGCTCCCGTTCCGCAACTCGCTACGGGCCCCCCGCCGCACGCTGCTGACCGCGCTCGGGATCGCGGCGTCGATCACCGTGCTCATCGGCGTCATCGGGATGATCGACTCGTTCCTCGCCACGGTCGACCGCGGGGAGGACGAGGTCCTCCAGGACCACCCCGAGCGGATCGGTGTCGACCTCGAGTTCCTGCCGGTCGAGTCCGAGCCGGTGCGCGCGATCACCACGTCACCACTGCTCGCCGAGGCCGAGCCCGGGCTCCGGGTGTTCGGCTCGCTCGCGCCGGGGACCGAGGAGGAGGTCGACGTCTTCCTGTCCCTCCTCGACTTCGAGAGCGATCTGTGGCGTCCCACGGCCGTCGAGGGGGAGCTGCGCACCGACGAGCCCGGCGTCGTGATCGCCCGCAAGGCCGCCGACGACCTCGACCTGTCGGCCGGAGACCGCGTGGTGGTGCGCCATCCCGTCCGCGAGGGCCTCACCTCCTACCGCTTCGAGGAGACCGAGCTCCCCGTGCTCGCGATCCACCCCAACCCCTACCGGTTCCTCGCCTACATGGACGTCCGGCACGCCGGCCTCATGGAGCTCCAGGGGATCACGAACACGCTGTCCGTGGAGCCGGCCGAGGGCGTGAGCACCGAGGAGGTGCAGCGCGCCCTGTTCGGCCAGGAGGGCGTGACGTCGGTGCAGCCCGTGGCCGCATCGGCCGAGTCGATCCGCGAGGTCCTGGAGCAGGTGACGAGCATCTTCACGATCGTGCAGGCGGCCGTGCTGCTCCTGGCGCTCCTCATCGCGTTCAACTCGACGAGCATCAACGCCGACGAGCGTGCCCGCGAGAACGCGACGATGTTCGCCTTCGGGCTGCCGGTCCGCACGGCGATGCGGGTCGCCATCGTGGAGAGCCTGGTGATCGGCGTCATCGGAACCCTGGTGGGGTTCGTGACCGGCCTGCTGCTGGTGCGGTGGATGGTCGAGCGTCTCATCCCCGACACCATCCCCGACCTCGGGCTCGTCACCTCGGTCGCCCCGACGACCCTCGCCACCGCGGTGTTCATGGGCGTCGTCGCCGTGGGGCTGGCACCGCTGCTGACCCTGCGGAAGCTCCGGCGGATGGACATCCCGTCCACCCTGCGCGTGATGGAGTAGGCGGTCGCCTCGGACTCAGGACGCGGCTTCGGTCAGGGACTCGGCGAGCGACGGGTGGACCAGCAGCGAGTCGACGATGTCCACCACGGTGAGGCGGCAGGTCACGGCCACGGCCAGCACGCTGATGAGCTCGGCCGCGTTCCGCCCGACGATCGAGCCCCCCAGCACCACCCCGGTGGCCGGGTCCGAGAGGATCTTCACGAACCCCCGCGGGTCGCCGTCGATCAGGGCCTTGGCGTTCGACGAGAACGGCACCTTGGTCACCCGGATCTTGCGGCCGAGCGAGAACGCCTCGGCCTCGGCGAGGCCGACGTCGGCGATCTCGGGGTCGGTGAAGATGGCCGAGGCCGCCTTGTCGTAGTCGAGGTGGCGGTGCTCCCGGGTGTGCAGGCCCATGACGTGCTCGGCGATCTTGCGACCCTGCATCGACGCCACCGACGACAGCGGGAGCTTCCCCGCGAGGTCGCCGGCCACGTAGATGTGCGGGACGTTCGACTGGCCGTGTCGGTTGATGGGGACGTAGCCCCGCTCGTCGACCTCCACCCCGGCGTCGGCCAGCCCGAGGCCCTCGCTGTTCGGCACGGAGCCCACCGCGAGGACCGCGTGGGAGCCCTCGGCGACGCGACCGTCGTCGCAGCGGACCCGCACCACGTCGCCGTCACGCTCGACCGCGCTCGCCCGGGCCCCCTTGAGGAGCCGGACGCCGCGGCGGAGGAACTCCTCCTCGAGGACCGCGGCGACCTCCGGGTCCTTGAGGGGGAGCACCTGCTGGCGCGAGACGATGAGGGTCACCCGGGAGCCCAGGGCGCCGAACATGTGGGTGAACTCGACCCCGGTGACCCCCGAGCCGATGACGACGAGATGCTCGGGGACGTCGGGGGGCGGGTAGGCCTGGCGGGTGGTGAGCACCCGCTCGCCGTCGGGGGTCACGAAGTCGGGGATCCTGGGGCGTGACCCCGTGGCCAGGACGATGAAGTCGGCGTCGATCTCCTCGAGGCCCGCCGGGGTCTCGACGACCACCTCGTGCGGGCCCTTGAGCCGGCCCACGCCGTGGACGATGCGCACCCCCTGGGACGTCAGCAGGTCGTGGACCGACGAGTGCAGCCGCTCCTCGATGGAGGAGACCCGCTCGCGCAGCGCGGTGAGGTCGAGCTTCCCCTCGGCGGCGAACCCCATGGCCCGGGCCCGCTCCAGCTCCTCGAGGGCCACGCCGGTGGCGATCATCGCCTTCGACGGGATGCAGTCACGCAGGTGGGCCGCGCCCCCCAGGAGGTCGCTCTCGACGAGCACGACCTCGGCACCGAGGGTGGCGGCCACGGTGGCCGCGGTGTTCCCGCCGGGGCCGCCGCCGATGATCACGAGTCGCAGGGGCATGGTCCCAGGGTACGCGCCCCGGCGCGTCCGCCGGTCACACCCGCGGATCGCGCGCCTAGCCTCGGTCCGATGCCCGAGCTCCGTCACGACCCGGTCACGGACCGCCCCGTCCTCGTCGCGCCCGAGCGGGCCGGCCGGCCCCACACCACCCGTTGGCAGGCCGAGCCCGGCGACGACGCCGGTGGCTGTCCCTTCTGCCCCGGCCACGAGCACATGACCCCGCCCGAGGTCCTCCGGACCGGCGAGGGAGCGCCCGACACGCCGGGGTGGCGGATCCGGGTCTTCCCGAACCTCTACCCCATGGTCGGGGGGGAGCAGGCCGGGCCCGGGGCCACGGGGGCCCACGAGGTCGTGGTGTTCGACCCGGACCACCGCCGGTCGCTGGCCACCCTGCCCGAGGCGACGGTGGCGGAGGTGCTGGCGGTGTGGCGTGCCCGCATCGGGAGCCACCTGGGCGCGGGCCGCCGTCACGTCCAGGCGATCGTGAACCACGGGCGGCGGGCCGGGGCCTCCATCGACCACCCCCACGCCCAGCTCGTCGCGCTCGACCTCGTGCCACCCGCGATCGGCGGCATGCTCGACCGGTTCGCGCGGGCCCGCACGGACCTGGTCGCCGACCAGCTCGCCGAGGCCGGCGAAGGGGTGCTCGGCGTCCTCGGCGGCCCGGCACCGGCCTGGTGCCCGTACGCCTCGGCCCTCCCCTACGAGGTGCGGGTGACCCATCGTGACGCCGGTGCCCGCTTCGACGAGGCCGGCGACCGCGAGGTCGCCGAGGTCGCCGCGTCGGTGCGCGACGTGCTGGGAAGGATCCAGCGTGCCCTCGGCGACGTGCCCTACAACCTGCTCCTGTTCACCGCCCCGCGCGACGCCGCCGGGCCGTTCCGGTGGTTCGTGGAGATCCAGCCGCGCACGACGATCCTGGCCGGGTTCGAGCTCGGCACCGGGGTGTACGTGAACACCGTGCTGCCGGAGCTCGCGGCCCGCACGCTCCGGGAGGCGGAGCCGTGACCGTTCGCATCCGGGTCTGCACGACCATCGACGCCTCCCCCGCCGACGTCTGGGGCGAGGTGGAGCGGATCGACCGGCACGTCGAGTGGATGGCCGACGCCGAGTCGATCTCCTTCCGGAGCGCCCGGACCGGAGGGGTCGGGGCGGAGTTCGAGGTGGAGACGCGGGTTGGGCCCCTGCGGACGACCGATGTGATGGTGGTGACCGAGTGGCGGCCCCGCCGGGCCATGGGGATCGTGCACCGGGGGGTCGTGACGGGGACCGGCCGCTTCACGCTCCACCGGCGTCGCGGCGGCCGCACGCGCTTCTGCTGGGAGGAGCGCCTCGCCTTCCCCTGGTGGATGGGGGGCCCGGTCGGCGAGCGCGCGGCCAGGCCCGTGCTCAGGCGCATCTGGCGGGGGAACCTCCGCCGGCTCCGGGCCCGCTGCGAGACGGGCCGGGCGGCCCGCTGACCGGACCGGTCGTCAGCGGCCGAGGAACTCCGCCTGGCCGGGGCCGTGCTCGAGGAAGCTCCGCACGCCGATCGCGGCGTCCTCGGTACCGAACACCTCCACGAACCGCTCGGCCTCGAGATCCAGGCCCTCGGCGAGCGGCCGGTCGAGTCCGCCGTCGATCGCCGCCTTGGCCAGCCCCATCGCCACCACGGCTCCCGAGGCGAGGTTCGACGCCCACTCGAGGGCGGCGTCGACCACCCCGGCCGCGGGAACGACACGGTCGACGAGCCCCATGGCGAGGGCCTCGTCGGCCCGGACCTGGCGGCCGCTCCACACCAGGTCCTTGGTGCGGGCCGGCCCCACGAGACGGGTGAGTCGCTGGGTGCCGCCGGCCCCGGGGATGATCCCGAGGAGGATCTCGGGCTGCCCGAGGCGCGCCGAGTCGCCGGCCACCCGCAGGTCGCACGCGAGCGCCAGCTCCATCCCCCGCCCAGGGCGAAGCCGTGCACCGCCGCGATCACCGGTCGGGGGACCGAGGCCACGGCGTCGAAGGCCCGGCGGAACGTCGCGCCCACGCGCCGGGCGGCGGGCGCGTCCGAGAGCTCGGAGATGTCGGCCCCCGCGGCGAAGGCCCGCTCGCCCCCGGCGACGACGACCGCCTTGACGGACGGGTCGACGGCCAGGGCCCCGGCGGCCTCGGCGAGCTCGTCGAGCAGCGCCGTGGAGAGGGCGTTCATCGGGGGGCGGTCGAGCCGCAGGAGGGCGACCCCGCCGGCCCGTCGCTCGGTGTGGACGTGCTCGGCCATGGGCCGGGAGGTTACCGGACGGCGCCGGCACGCCCCGCCGGAGGGATGCCCGGTCGGTCAGGAGCTAGGGTCGCCCGGGGGTGACGAGGTCGGTGGCCCTGCACGCGGGCCGGTCGTGACGGGAGTGAGCATGCGGGGTCCTCGGCTCGGCGCGATCGCGGTGGCGGCCGCGGTCGTGTGGTCCGGCGTCGCGGGCGCCCAGGAAGGGACCGAGGACGAGGGGCGGTACCGCCAGTTCGGCGACGCCGGGGGGTTCCTGAACATCCTGCCGCCGGGCCAGGACGCCTCCCTGACCGCCGAGGAGCTGGCCGCGGCGCAGGAGGCCGACCGGGCCGGGGACCCCCCGAGGGGTTCCCGGCGCACTTCGCCGACCAGCGGATCCGCTACGACGACCTGGTCTACGCCAGCCCGGGCCTCACCGAGGCCGACCTCACCACCTACTTCAAGGACGCCTCGTTCGGGGTCGCCGACGACGACGTCGGGCGCGTCTACGAGCCCCATCCGGACGTCACCGTCGTGCGCGACGCCAGCTCCGGCGTCCCGCACATCTACGGGCGCACTCGCTCCGCGACCTTCTTCGCCGAGGGCTACACGACCGCCGAGGACCGCCTCCTCTTCATGGACGTCCTCCGCCACGTCGGGCGGGGCCGGCTGGCCGAGCTGGTGGGAGCCCCCGGCTCGGCGCGCGACCTCGACGCCCTGCGCGACGCCCCCTACACCGAGGACGACCTCGAGGCCCAGCTCGAGGACCTGAAGCAGTCGGGCACCGACGGGGCGACGATCGTCGCCGACCTGGAGGCCTACACCGACGGCGTCAACGCGTTCCTCGACGACGCCGCCGCGGACCCGTCGCTGCTCCCGGCCGAGTACGCCCTGCTCGGGAAGGAGCCGGCGCCGTGGAAGACGACCGACGCGGTGGCCATCGCGGCGAACATCGGCGGGATCTTCGGACGGGGCGGGGGCCGTGAGCTCGACAACCTCTGCGGGCTGCGCCGCCTCGAGGAGCGCCTCGGCAACCCGGTCGCCGCCCGGGCCGTGTTCGACGCCGTGCACCTCGCCGAGGACCCCGGGGCCCCGACGACCTCCCGGCGTGAAGCGCCCTACGGCGCCGACGCGCTCCCCGACCCGGCCGCGGTCCCCGACCTGGACTGCGCCAGCCTCGTGCCGGTGGGCGGCTACCGCGACCCGGTGGAGGCGGCGCCCGGGGGCCTCGGCGCCGGGCCGGGGCCGCTCGCTCCCGACCCGGCCTGGCTCGGGAGCCTGCTCGACCTGGTGCCGCACGGAGAGGCCCCGGCCGGGGCCAGCAACGCGGTCCTCGTCGGCGCGGAGCACGCGGAGGGCGACCGCCCCATCGCCGTGTTCGGGCCCCAGGTCGGCTACTCCGTCCCCGAGCTGCTCGTGGAGAAGGACGTCCACGGCCCCGACATCGACGCTCGCGGTGTCGGCTTCCTCGGCATCGACCTCTACGTGCTCCTCGGACGGGGCCGGGACTTCGCCTGGTCCGCGACCTCGGCCGGCGCCGACAACGTCGACACGTTCGTCCTGGCCCTGTGCGACCCGGCCGGCGGCGACGCGACCGTCGAGTCGACCGGCTACGAGCACGACGGTGCCTGTCAGCCGATCGAGTCGTACGACCACGTCGTGGAGACGACGTCCGGGCTCGGGGCCGGCGATCCGGTCACCCTCACCTGGACCATCGAGCGCACCGCCGACTACGGGCCGATCTCGCACCGGGGACGGCTGCGCGACGGCACCCCCGTGGCCGTGGCGAGCAAGCGGTCGACGTACGGCGCGGAGATCCGGTCGGCCATCGGGTTCAAGCAGCTCAACGACCCCGGCTTCATGGACGGCGGCTTCGACGCCTTCCGGGAGGCGGTCGGTGAAGGGGTCGACTACACGTTCAACTGGTTCTACGTCGACGCGACGACGATCGGCTACCAGCACTCGTGCCGCTGCCCGGTGCGGGCCGCGGGGGTCGACCCCGACCTCCCGGCGTGGGGGACGGGCGAGTGGGACTGGGAGAGCTTCCTCGCCCCCGAGGACCAGCCCTTCGACGTGAACCCCGAGGAGGGATGGATCACGTCCTGGAACAACAAGCCGGCACCGGGGTTCCGGGCCTCCGACGACCAGTTCTCGTACGGGCCCGTCCACCGGGTCGACCTGCTGAACACGCGCCTCGCGACGGCGGTGGCCGGCGGCGAGCGGCTCGACCGGGCCGCGGTCGTGGACATCGTGATGGACGCGGCGACCGTCGACCTGCGAGGCCAGGAGGTGCTCCCCCTCGTCCTGGAGGTGATGGGCACCGACGCCCCGGCCGGCGTGGATCCGCGCCTGCTGGACGTGCGCGAGCGCCTCGAGGTGTGGGCCTCCCAGGGAGCCCACCGCCTGGACCGCGACCGCGACGGCGCGTACGACGATCCCCAGGCCCCCGCCATCCTGGACGCGTGGTGGCCCCTCCTCGTGGGAGCGGTGCTCGGCGAGGCCGCCGGCCACCCGTTCGAGACGCTCGGCCTCCCGATCGAGAACCACCCGCGCTCGCACGGAGGCTCCTCCTGGCTCTCGGGCGCCTACGGCCAGGTCGAGCGCGACCTGCGGTCGATCACCCAGGGGAGCGCGCCGGACAGCGGGACCGGTTCCGGACGAGCCCACTGCGGTGGCGGCGACCTCGCCGCGTGCCGGGCAGCGCTCTGGACGTCGCTCGACGAGGCGGCGGGGATGCTCGAGGCGGAGTTCGCGAGTCCCGACGTGGACGCCTGGCAGCGGGTCCCGGCCGACGACGAGATCCGGTACTCCTCGCTCCTCGTCGGGCTGCCGCCGATGCACTGGGTCAACCGGCCCACCTTCCAGCAGGTCGTGCAGCTCGAGTCCCGCGGCCAGGCTCGCGAGCCCAGCCGGCCCTCCGACGACGGTGACGGCGACCGCGACGGTGGAGACGGCGACGGCGACGGGGTCGCGCGCAACACGGCGATCGCGGTGGGCGCGGCCGTGGGCGTCGCCGCGGGTCTGGCCCTGGCCTTCCGCCGACGTCGACGCTAGGAGCAGCCGTGCGCCTCGCCACCTGGAACGTCAACTCGCTGAAGGCTCGACTGCCCCGGGTCGAGGAGTGGCTCGCCTACGCCCGTCCCGACGTGCTCTGCCTCCAGGAGACCAAGCTTCCCGACGAGGCCTTCCCCACCATGGCCTTCTCGGCGCTCGGCTACGAGTCGGCGCACCACGGCCAGGGTCGGTGGAACGGCGTCGCCGTGCTCTCCCGCGTCGGCCTGCACGACGTCGAGCGGGGCTTCGGTGACCTCCCCGACCCGTACGAGGGCGACGCCCGCCTCGTGGCGGCGACGTGCGGAGGCGTCCGCGTCGTGTGCGTGTACGTGCCGAACGGTCGCGAGGTCGGCAGCGACTTCTACGACCGGAAGCTGGCCTGGCTGGGATGCCTGCGGGAATGGCTGGCCCGCCACCATGCGCCCGACGAGCCCCTCGCCCTGCTCGGCGACTTCAACGTTGCCCCCGAGGACCGCGACGTGTGGAGCCCGGAGGCCTTCGTCGGATCCACCCACGTGACCGGGCCCGAGCGGGCCGCGGTGGCCGGGCTGCGCGAGTGGGGGCTGGTCGACGCCTTCCGTCGCTGCTACGAGGACGCGGGGCTCTTCACCTACTGGGACTACCGCCGGGGCGACTTCCACCAGCACCGGGGCATGCGCATCGACCTCGTGCTCGTCACCGAACCGGTGGCCGAACGGGTGGTCTACGCCCTCGTCGACCGCAACGCCCGCAAGGGCCAGCAGCCGTCCGACCACGCCCCGGTGCTCGTCGACCTGGCCGACCCGACCGACCCCGCCGCCTGATCGACCTCGTCCCGTCGCGGCGGGCGGGGACGGCGGTCAGGCGAGCGGCCCGGACGACTCGACGGGGACCCAGTCCCAGTCGTACTCCGGCGCCCGCCGGTCCGCCGCCGGACGGAGCATCGGGACGTCGGGCCCGAGCTGGGGGAGGACGGCCCCCGGCTCGCAGCACGCGACCTCGACCTGGGCCGGGCTGGCCGTCACGGGGTCGAGCCCGGCCTCGGACACGGCGCGGTCGCAGGCCGCGCCGAGCGTCGTCCCCAGCAGCTCCGAGACGATCGACGGGAACGTCTCGGGGCAGCGCAGCATCCACGAGTGCGTCGCGCCCCGCACCACGATCAGCTCCCCGCCGGTGCGGGCCGCGGCGTCGCGCGACGCGTCCAGCGGCACCACGAGATCACGGTCACCATGGATCGCGACGACGGGTACGCCGTGGTCACCCAGCGCCTCGAGGACCGGCACGCTCGGGCGGGCCCACCAGACGGACAGCCCGGGGGTCATCGAACGCCACGGCCGCGTGGCGTGGAGCAGCACGGAACGGGCCACGCGCCGCCCGAGCTTCAGGGCCTGGCCCGGGTCCACGAGCGGCACCGTCGCGATCGCGTCGGCCGCGAAGGCCAGCGCGAACAGGGCGAACCAGGGAGGCAACCATCGCAGGCGCGCCTGCAGCCGGTCCCAGGGCTCCCCGACGATGGCGTCGAGGAGCAGCACGGCGATGGCCTGCTCGGGCCGATCGGCCGCGACCTCGGCCACGAGGCGCCCGCCCATCGAGTGACCCGCCAGCACCGCGCGCCGGATCCCGAGGTGATCGAGGGTCCTCCCGAGCAGCTCGGCGGACGGGGTCAGGTCGAACTGCTCACCGAGGCCGGCGGTGGCCCCGTGCCCGGCGGCGTCGACGGCGACCACCCGGAAACCCAGCGCGGCGAGGCGACCGAGGGGCTGCGCGTAGAGCAGACCCTCGACCCCGAACCCGTGGACCACCACCAGCGGGACGCCCCGCCCGGCGACCGCGACCCCCACCCGGTGGCCGTCGTCGAGGGCCAGCACGTGACGGACGAGCCGCCCGGGCATTGCCCGCGACGCTCGCTCGCCCTCGCTGCGCAGCGGCTCCACCACGATCGGCCGTCCTGCGCCCCGGGACCTACGGCGCCGGGACCCGTCGGAGGGTGGCGTCGAGGTGGCGCTGGAGGGGCTGACCCACGGCCGCCATGTCGACGTGGTACCGGAGCTCCCCGCCCTCGACCTCGAGCACCCGGCGCAGCTCCGTGACCTCCTTGGCCGAGGCCGTGCGGGTCACGTGGCTGCTCGAGAGGACGATGCGCCCCCGTCGTGGTTCCCCTCCTCGATCTCGGCGATCCCGGTGGGATGCGCGAGCACGAGCTCGACCCGCCCCCCGGGCCGGGGACGCCAGTAGCCGGTCTCGGCGTGGAGGGGCCGGCCGTCGTCGAGCGCCCAGGTCCGCTGGCCGTAGACGAGGAAGGGCTTGCCGGTGTGCCGGAAGACCACCTCCTCCCCGTACTCGAACGACTCGATGGTGGGGTAGGCACCCTGGCCCTCGCCGACCCAGGTGCCGAGCAGGAAGGCGATCGGCTCCAGCTCGGGGGCCAGCGGGGGTGCGGGTGGGACGTCGGCGCTCATCGCAGCCCGACGGTAGCTGATGCTCCGGTGACGGGTGCGCCGGGGGACGGCCCGCCACCCGGCGCGCGACCGGGCACCGGCCCCGGGGCCGGGCGGGTTCCCGCCCGGGAGCCGCCGGTCGGCCAGGATGGCGTCGTGCTCGACCACCTCGTCGTCCCGCCGCTCCCGGTCGACCTCACCCCGACCCTCCGCCCCTTCCGCCACGGTCCCCACGACCCGTGCGTGCGGCTGGCGGACCGGGAGGCCTGGCGGGCCACCCGGACCCCCCGGGGCCCCGCGACGACCCGGCTCGAGCACACCGACGAGGGGATCCGGGTCCGGGCCTGGGGCCCCGGCGCCGCCTGGGCCGTCGAGGCGGCCCCGGCCCTCCTGGGGTTCCACGACGACCCCGGGGGCTTCGCCCCCGATCACCCGCTCGTGGCCCGGCTCCATCGCCGCATGCCCGGCCTCCGGATCGGCCGGAGCGCCGCGGTGGTCGAGGCGCTCGTCGCGACCGTGCTGGGGCAACGGGTCACGAGCGCCCAGGCCCACCGGTCCCACGGCCACCTCGTCCGCCGCTTCGGCGAGCCGGCCCCCGGACCCGCGGACCTCTGGCTGCCCCCGGAACCGGCGACCCTGGCCGCCCTCCCGAGCTGGGAGTACCACCGCTGCGGCGTCGAGCGCCGACGGGCCGACACGATCCGCCACGTCTGCTCCCGCTCGGGGCCCGTCGACCGGCTGGCGGAGCGACCGGCGGCCGAGGTCCACGAGGCCCTGCTGAGCCTCCCGGGGGTCGGACCCTGGACGGCCTCCAAGGTGGTCCACGCGGCCCTGGGCGACCCCGACGCCGTGACCGTCGGCGACTGGAACCTCCCCGGCCACGTGGCCTGGGCGCTGGCCGGCGAGCGGCGCGCCGACGACGCCCGCATGCTCGAGCTCCTCGAGCCGTTCCGGGGACAGCGGGCCCGGGTGGCCCGCCTGCTCCAGGCCGGGCACCGCCCGCCACCACGCCGGGCACCGGGCCTGCCCGCCCCCGACCTGGCCCGGATCTGACGCCTGCGCCGGCCACCCTCGACGCCCGCGCCGCCGCCCTCCGGGCCGCTCCGAACCACGCCTCGACGCTCCGCAGCCCCTAGGATGCCTTCCGTGCCCGGCCACCGTCCCGTCTCCGGCGCGCCGCCCGGCACGACTCCCCCGTCGACCTCCGGCTCGCGCGGCCGGGTCGAGGGTGGCGGTCGTCGGGGCCGGCCGGGGAGGGTCCCCGCCGTCCAGGAACCGGAGGATGCCGATGACCAGGAAGACCCTGATCGCCGCCGCCGCCGCACTCCTCCCCCTGCTCGTGGCCTGCACGCCGCTCCCGGCGGGCGGTCCCCCAGGCGGCGTTCTCGCCCGCCGACACCGCGGCGAGGGCGGTGGAGCAGGACCTCCTCCAGCGGCTCAACGACGAGCGGGCGGCCCGGGGGCTCCCGGCGCTGGCCTGGAACGAGTCGGTGACCCTCCGGGCCCGGGCGTGGAGCCGGGACATGGCCGCCAACGGGCTCCGCCACGGCCCGTACGCGGACCTCCTCGCCACCTACGGGGCCGTCGCGGAGAACGTCGGACGGGGCCAGGGCGGCACGTTCACCGCCGGGTCGCTCCACGTGCTCTGGATGGGCTCGTCCGGCCACCGGGCGAACATGCTGTCGCCCGCCTACGACCAGGTCGGGATCGGCGTGGTCTGCGGGCCGGACCGGACGATGTGGGCGACCGTCGACTTCGTCGCCACCGGTCCCGGTGGCCCGGCACCGCCGCCACCGCCGGCCGACCCGGTCGTCCGGGGCGACGCGGGCACCACCGCCTGTCCCTGACGCGCGGGCGCCCCAGCAGCGCCCCGGCGAGCGTCCGGTCCGTCACCACCCCCCGGGGTCGTAGCGACGGAGCGCGAGCCCCGCGCACAGCAGCAGCGCCGTCGTGAGGACGACCAGGGCGGTCACGCTCCCGAGCCAGGCCCGGCTCTCGTGGTTCCACCGGGGGTTGCCACGGTGCTCCTCCAGGAGCGTCTCGAGCGCCGACCCGGGTTCGGTGAGGTCGAGGACGGGGATCTCGGAGGCGAGGTTGTTGAGGACCTGGAGCTCGTTGAGCTCGGCCGTCGAGGCCCCGGCGGCGAAGCCCCACTGCGCGCTGGAGAGGTACTGGGCCTGCTCGAGCCCCGGCCGCTCGGCCACGGCCGGGAACACGGCCCCCGAGGCCAGGACCATCTGGACGATCAGGACGACGGGCAGCAGCGTCATCGCCCGGTCGGCGGTGCTCACGGTGGCCGAGAGCAGCAGGCCCAGGGCGACGGCCGCGAGCCCGGTCAGCGCCACCGTCACGATCAGCTCACCACGGCCCCAACCGAGCAGGACGGCGTCCCGGGGCCCGCCCTGCCGGGCCGTGGCGAGCAGGGTCAGGACGACGGCCTGGACGGCCACGACCACTCCGAGGACCAGCGCCTTCGACGCGACGTAGGCGGAGATCGAGAGCCCGCCGGCCCGCTCGCGCCGGAAGACCGGCAGCTCCTTGACGATCTCGCGCACCGAGACGGCGAGACCGATCTCCGTCATGCCGAGGGCCAGGACGAAGAGCACCACCGACGCCTGGGACACGATCCGGATCTGGCCGAAGGGCAGGGGCCCCAGCTCTCCGGTGGGCAGCGCGACCAGCATCAGGACGCCGAGGACCGGAGCCGAGAGGCCCATGAGCAGGAGGTTGCGACGGTCGGCGGCGAGCACGTGCACGTAGCGCCGGGTCAGGACCGCGAGCTGGCGTGACCACGCGCCCCGGGCCGGCGTCGCGGGCGCCCGGGAGCCCGACCGCGCGGCCGCGACGCGGGACAGGGGCGTCCCCAGGTACGTCGTGTGGTCGGGGTGCGCCTCGAACCGGTGCTTCCAGTCCACGGACGTGTCGAACGCCAGCTCCCGGAAGACGTCCTGGTAGTCGGCCCGACCGAAGTAGGGGACGGTCCGCTCGGGCGGCCCGAAGTAGGCCGTCCTCCCCCCGGGGGCCAGGCAGAGCACCCGGTCGCAGAGTCCCAGGCTGGCCACGCTGTGGGTCGTGACGATCACCGTCCGGCCCCCCTTCGCCAGCTGACCGAACAGCTCCATCAAGGTCCGCTCGTATCCGGGGTCGAGCCCGGAGGTCGGCTCGTCGAGGAACAGCAGCGTTGGTTTGGTCAGGAGCTCCAGCGCCACGCTGACCCGCTTGCGCTGCCCACCGGAGAGATGGTGGATCGGCGTGTCGCGGCGCTCGGTCAGCCCCAGCTCGGCGATGACCTCCCGGACCCGCGCCGAACGCTCGGCTCCGGACACGTCCGGGGAGAAGCGGAGCGCGGCCGCGTACTCGAGCTCCTCGGTCACGGTCAGCTCCGGGTGCAGGACGTCGTCCTGGGGGACGTACCCGATTCGCTGTCGGAGATCCTCGTAGTCCGCGTACAGGTCCCGCCCGGCGTAGAGGACCGAGCCCCGGCTCGCGGGGCGGAAGCCGGCGAGAGCCGTGAGGAGCGTCGACTTCCCGCAGCCCGAGGGCCCCACGACCCCCAGGAAGGACTGCTCGTCGAGCGCGAGGCTCACGTCGTCGAGGATCACGTGGCCCGTGCGGGTCTCGACGGTGAGCCCCAGCGCCGCGTACGCGACCTCGCCCACGTCGACGTGCTCCTCGAGGCCGTCCGCCACGACACGGAAGCGGTGGCGACCGACGCTCACGACGTCGCCGCGGGCGAGCGGTGCCCGCCGCACCCGTCGCCCGTTGACGAAGGTGCCGTTGTGGCTGTCGAGGTCCACGAGGATCCGGGTACCGTCGGGCTCGGTGCGGATCTCGGCGTGCGACCGGGAGACCAGGAGGTCGTCGACGACGAGGTCGTTGTCGGATCCCCGGCCGATCCGGACGAGCTCGCGCGCGGGCCCCTTCCGGTCGGTCGGCCCGCCGGTCTGCGGCGCCGGCGTCGCCGTCGGCGTGGTCGACGGTCGACCGTCGGGACCGGTGGGGGGCGCCGTGTCGGGCTCGGGCGCGAGGTGCACCCACGGGCCCCGGGCCGGGTCACCCAGTCGCAGGACGACGGGCCGGTCGATCGGCTCCCGCGTGATCCGGCGCTCGCCGACGAAGGTCCCGTTGCGGCTCCCCCGGTCGACCGCCACCCAGCCGTCGCCCTCGCAGCGCACGAGGAGGTGGTGGCGCGAGACGAGTGGGTCGTCGAACCGAACCGCCGATCGAGGGTCGCGGCCGAAGTCGACCGGCGCGCCGGGTCCGACGGCGAACTGCCGGCCGTCGAGCTGCACCCGGAGACGCGACGTGGGCCCCATGGAGAACCGTCGATCCCACGCTAGCCTTGCCCCGTCCGACGGGAGCGCTCGAGGGAACGGTTCTTGGCTGAGCAGATCGGTCACCACCGCGTCGAGCGGCTCCTCGGGCACGGAGCGTTCTCGACCGTCTGGCTCGCGTACGACGAGGGCCTCGACGCGTTCGTGGCCATCAAGGTCCTCGCCGACAACTGGTCCCGCGACGAGGACGTCCGCCACCGGTTCCTCGAGGAGGCCCGGATCCTGAGGCGGGCGGCGTCGGACCACATCGTGCCGGTCCACGCGGTCGACGAGCTCCCCGACGGCCGCCCGTACTTCGTGATGTCGTTCGCGGATCGCGGCACCCTGGCCGACCGGATGGCCGAGCGGGCCGCGGCCCGCAGGCCGTTCACGATCGACGAGGCCGTGGGGATCAGCCTCGAGATCGCCGAGGGTCTCCAGGAGGCGCACGCGCTCGGGATCGTCCACCGTGATCTCAAGCCAGCCAACGTGATGATCCAGAGCATCCGCTCGCGGCTCGGCACGGAGCACGACGAGCGCTACCTCCTCGCCGACTTCGGGATGGCGAAGTCGCTCGCCCGGTCGCGGGGCCCCACGATCTCGACGGGGACACCGCACTACATGGCCCCCGAGCAAGCCGAGGGCCGGGTCGACGAGCGCAGCGACCTCTACTCCGCGGCCGTGATCCTCTACGAGTTGCTCGCCGGTCGGGTCCCCTACCCCCTACGACTCGGTCACCCAGCTCCTGCGCGCCCAGACGACCGAGGTCCCCGCCCCGATCGCCTCCCTCCGCCCCGACGTCCCGCCCGCGCTCGCGGAGGTCGTGCACACCGGCCTGTCCGCCGAGCCCGAGCGCCGGTACCCGACGGCACGCGCCTGGGCGGACGCGCTGCAGGCGGCCCGGTTCGGCACGCGCGCGGCCTCTCCAGCCCTGGCCGCCACGCTCGGCCCCGAGGACCTGGCCGGCGCCGAGGGCGCGGTCCCCCCGCCGGACGGGCCGCCCGCGACCCCCGGACCGCCTCCGGGACCGCCGCCCGGGCCGCCCTCGGGTCCCCCACCCGGTCTCCCGCCCACCACTCCCCCGGCAGGCCCTCCGCCTCCGCCACCCCGGCGCCGTCGCCGCACCCTGCTCGCCGTCGTGGCCGTGGCCGCCGCCATGGCCCTCGTCGTCGCCGGCATCGTGGCGCTCACGGGCGGTGAGGGCGACGCCCCGGAGGCGGCCGAGATCTTCGCCGAGCCCATCTCCTCGCTGGGCGTCGACCCGTTCACCGCGTCCGTGTCGCCAGGGGAGGAGGAGCTCGAAGGCGCGTCACCGGCGCTGTCGGACCTGCTCACGCCGCTGGGCGAGCTGGCGGAAGCCCTCCCCACCCTGGACCCCGAGGCACTCCCACCGACCGAGGAGGGCGAGGTCCCCAGCATCGACGGATCGGTTCCCGGCCTCTACGGCGGCACGAACGAGCTGTCGGTCTGCGACCCCGGGCAGCTCGTCGACTTCCTCCTCGACAACCCCGGCAAGGCGGCCGCATGGGCGGGCGTCCTCGGCCTGCGCGCCGACGAGATCCCCGACTACGTCGCCGGCCTCACCGACGTCATCCTCAAGGTCGACACCCGGGTGACGAACCACGGGTTCCGCGACGGGAGGGCCAACGGGTTCCAGTCGGTCCTCCAAGCCGGCACCGCGGTGCTCGTGGACATCTTCGGGGTACCGGTCGTGCGCTGCCAGTGCGGGAACCCGCTGCTCCCGCCCCGACCGGTCGCGGAGCCCGAGGTGCGGGGGACCGTGTGGGTGGGCTTCGACGTCACCGCCGTCGTCGTGGTCAGCCCGGTGGACGAGGTCGTCGAGTTCGTGCTCGACGACGTCGTGAGCCGCCGGCCGCTCTACCGGCTCCCGGGCAGCGACGCCACCGAGGCCACCTTCGAGCCGACCGTCATCGAGCCGGTGGGCCCGACGACCACGGCGCCGGCCACGTCGACCACCACGACGGCGCCGGCCGCCCCATCCGTCCTCGAGGGCCGGGTCACGAGCGGCGGGAACCTGGAGCTGAACGTCATCGAGGTGCTCGAGAACCGCCTGACGTTCCGGATGCCGGACGGTCCCGGGCCGGTGACCGGGGAGGGGGTCGTGAACCGCCTCATCCGGCAGGCCCAGGGTCGCTGCACGTTCGAGAGCCCCCAGCAGGTGACGTTCACGGGCACCTGGGACGGCTTGGATCCCGGGACGGTCACCGGCACCATGTCGTTCCACGTCCCGCTCGAGAGCATCGTCGTGGTCGAGGGCGACTGCGGAGAGTTCGTCGACCGGCCGCCCGAGGAGGGAGCCGTCACGGCCTCGTACTCCGCGGGCACGCTCACGGGTTCGCTCTCCACGCCGACGTTCGGCGAGATCAGGTTCGAGGCGACGGGCTGAGCAGCCGGGAGCGCGCCTCACCGGTCGACGCCGAGGATCGCGACCCTCGGCCGGCGGTGAGACGGTGTCCCGGGGAGATCCCTAGGCCGTCCCGGTCCGGTGCATGCGCCGGTCGAGGACGGCGCGGGCGACGAGCTCCTCCAGGTACGGCTCGTCCCACCAGAAGATCTGGAGCTGCTTGGCCCGGCGGAAGTAGAGCTGGATGTCGAACTCGACCGTGAACCCGATGCCGCCGAAGACCTGTTGGGCCATGGCGGTGATGTCGCGGTACGTCCGGCAGGCGAAGAGCTTGGCCATGGGAGCGAGCCGATCCAGTGGCCACCCGACGGAGCTCGCCCACGCCGCCTCGCGCACCAGGGTCGTGGCCCCGTCGAGGCCGGTCACCGCGTCGGCGAGGTCGTGGGAGATCGCCTGGAAGGCGCCGATGGGCTTGTCGAACTGGCGGCGGTCCTTGGCGTACTGCACGGTGATGTCGAGCGCGTAACGGGCACCGCCGACGGCCTGGGCCGCGAGGAGGATGCAGGCGTCGTGCATCACCTCCTCCCAGGTCGCCCAGCCGGACCGCTCCGCCCCCACGCGGTCGGACTCCGGGACCCAGGTGTCGAGGTCGACCCGGTACTGGGTGTCCGAGGCGATCGAGAGCTGCTGGGTGAGCGTCACGCCGCTCGCCTGTGGGTCGACCAGGAAGAGGTCCACGTCCTCGGGGGCCTCACCCGTCCGCGCCAGCACCGTCAACCGCTGCGCCGAGGCGGCGAACGCCACGTGTCGCTTCGTGCCCGTCAGCCGGTAGCCATCGCCCTCGGGGACCGCCCGCAGCCGGACGCCGCCCGGGGCGCAGGTGTTCCCGGGCTCGAACCAGGCCGGGACCAGGACGGCCTCCCCGCTGACGATGCGCGGGAGCCACTCCCCTCGCTGCTCGGGCGACCCGGCCCTCGCGAGCGCTCCTCCGCAGAGCACGGCGCTGACGAGGTGTGGAAGGGGCACGAGCGCGCGACCCAGCTCCTCGTACAGCACGAGCCCCTCGAGGGCGCTCATGCCGACGCCCCCGTACTCCTCCGGGAGGAGGAGGCCGATCAGGTCCGCCTTGGCGAGCTGCTGCCAGAGGTCGATCGGGTAGCCGGTGGGGTCGTCCTCCAGCTCGCGGACCACGCCGAGGGGCGAGTACGACTCGCACAACCCCCGCACCGTCTGGCGCAGCATCTCCTGCTCGGCGCTGAACTCGAGATCAAGCACGGGTCACGCACTCCTCCGCGGTTCGGGGCTCGACGTGGAGGTCGTCGGGCCCGGGCCAGGGGACGGGCCGGTCACGGCCGCCAGCGGTCCGAAGGCCGGGTCCAGGGGTTGTCGCCCTCCTCCACCGGGATCGCGACGCGCAGGTCACAGGCCGTCTTGACGTCACCCTCGACCGAGAGCGTGATCGAGAGCCCGACCCAGCCGCAGCCGGCGTCGTCGACCCCCACCTCGTCCACCACGCCGTCGAAGACCATGGTGTCGCCCGGGAAGACCGAGCCGCGCATGCGGAACCGCATCCGGCCCAGGCGGCCGTACGGCCCGGTCCAGTCGGTGACGTAGCGCTCGAACCAGGCCGCCTGGTTGGGTGTGTTGAGGAAGATGTCCCTCGTCCCGTTGCGGTGGACGGCGAAGTCCTTGTCGTGGTGCATGGGACGCCAGTCGCGGCTCGCCAGGGCACCGAGCACCACGGTCGTCGCGGTCACGTCGTACGAGAGGCTCGGGAGCCGGTCGCCCTCGGCGACGTCCGCCAGGAGGAGCAGGGCTCCGTCGGGCCCCCACTTCGCGGCCGAGCCAATGCCGCCCGCGTCCCCGGCGGGGGTGTGGGGGGAACCGGTGCCCGTGCCGGTCGCCGCGGGGACCTCCCCGCGGCCGGCATCCGCGTCGCGGCCCCTCCGGTACCCGAGACCCGTGTAGCTCTCCACACCGACGAGCTCGCCACGCTCGTTCGTGTACTCCACGTCGATCACCCAGAAGCGGCCCGGCCCGAGCTTCGTGGCCTTCTCCTCGCTGACCGAGCGGAGGATCTGGCGGGTCCGGAGGACGTCGCCGACCCGCACCGGCTCGTGGAACACGATGGTGTTGTCGGTCATGACCGCCTCGGGCAGACCGAGGAGGTCCTTGAGGTCGAAGTGCACCTGCAGGGGAAGGCGGACCTTCTCCCGACCCGGGGCCCAGTGATGGGGCCGGAACCACACCGACAGCATCGTGGGGGGGGCGATCGGCCCCCCGGTGATCGCCTCGGCCGTGGCGTCGTCCCAGAAGAGGGGGTTGGCGTTCTCGACGGACGAGCAGGAGGTCCAGATGTAGCCGTGCTCCACCGGGAACTCGCCCGTCTCCTCGTACTGCGCCTCCCCCACCATCGCCCGGACGCGGGCGAGGGCGTCGGCGGCCGGACCGTCGAGCCGCTTCACGCGACGACTCCCCGTGATCGCAGGACCTGGACCTCCGAGGGGTCGTACCCCGCGGCCACCAACAGGTCGTCGGTGTCGGTCACCGACGGGTCGGGCAGCTCCACCGGCTCGTCGAGGGCCGGCATCCCGGCCAGCACGGCGCCGACCTGACGGAACCGGCGCGGCCCGGAGCGGGCCTCCACGAAGGCTCCCGAGGCGGTCAGAGGCTCGTCGGCCGCGACCTCCGCCACGCTCAGGACCGGTGCCACGCAGGTGTCGGCACCCGCGAGGCGCTCGACCCAGGTGTCGCGGTCCGCGGTCGCGAAGGCCACGGCGAGCGCGTGGCGGATCTCCTCCTGGGCGTCGTCGTCGTACTGCCCGGCGACGAGGTCCTCGCGGCCGAGCTCCCGGCAGAGGTTGGCGAAGAACTTCGGCTCGATGGCGGCGACCGCCAGCCACCGGCCGTCTCCGGCCCGGTAGGTCGCGTAGCAGGCGTAGCGGCCGCTCAGCACGTCGTGACCGGGCTCGGGCGCGCTGCCGGCGGCCAGGTGCTCGTCGATCGGCAGCGACATCAGCCACAGCACCCCGTCGGTCACGGACACGTCGAGGAAGGCCCCCTCGCCGGTGCCGTTCCTCCGGAACAGGGCCGCCACGACGGCCAGGGCGGCGTGCATGCCCCCCGCCGCCGCGTCGGCGACCGTCGCCCCGGGGAGCGGCGGGCCGTCGGACCCGGGACCGCTCATCGCGAGGTAGCCCCCCACGGCCAGGTAGTCGAGGTCGTGGCCGGCCCAGCGCGATCGCGGCCCGCTCCGCCCGTAGCCGGTGGTCGAGCAGTACACGATGCCGGGGTTCACCTCGCGCACGTCCTCGTAGCCGACCCCGAGTCGCTCGACCGTCCCCGGCCGGAAGCTCTCGATCACGACGTCGGACCGGGCCGCGAGGGCGAGGAACGCGTCGCGCCCCTCCGGCTCGCGCAGGTCCAGGACCACCTTCTTCATCCCACGATGGCCCGCGTAGCCGAAGAACGGCGGCTGCTGGCCGGCGCGATCCGGCGGCGCGGCCACCTTCACGACGTCCGCGCCGTAGTCGGCGAGGAGCCGGGTCGCCCGCGCCGCCGGCCCCACGCTCGAGAGGTCGAGGACCGTGATCCCCGCCAGGGCGCCGGCACCGCGTGTGGTCATCAGAAGCTCTTCGGCAGTCCGAGCTTGCGCCGGGCGATGATGTTCCTCTGGATCTCCGAGGTCCCGCCGCCGATCGTGTCGATCACGGTGTACCGGTAGGTGGACTCCGCACGACCCGCCATCGGGGCGTCTTCGGTCCTGACCCGCAGCTGCGACCCGGGCCCGGCGATGTCCATGGACGCGTCGGCCAACCGCTTCGAGAACTCGGTCGCGTAGAGCTTGTACTCGGACGCCTCCGCGGTCGGGGCGGCGCCCCCCCTGGACGCCTCCGCGACGAAGCGGAGGCCCATGACCCGGGCGACCTCCGCCTCGGTGGCGAGCCGCGCGATGCGACGCCGCACGACCGGGTCCTCCCGCAACGGCCTGCCGTCGCGTTCGGCCGTGGCGACGTACTCGCAGAGCAGGTCGAAGCGCTGGCCGATGGGCGAGAACGTGAACATGGTGAACCGCTCGAGGTCGAGGGCCTCCGAGATGTACTGGAAGCCCCGGTTCACCTCCCCTACGACGTAGTCGTCGGAGACCCACACGTCGTCGAGGTACACCTCGTTCGTGCGCTCGTCGCCCATCGTCCAGATGGGGTTCACCGTGATCCCCGGGTGATCCATCGGCACGAGGAAGAGGGTGATCCCGTGGTGCTTGGGAGCCTCGGGGTCGGTGCGGGCGCCGACCCAGTACCACTCGGCGAAGTGGGCCGACGTGGTCCAGGTCTTCTGCCCGTTGAGCCGCCAGCCGTCGCCGTCGCGCGTCGCCTTCAGCTGCATGGACGCGGCGTCGGACCCCGCGTTCGGCTCCGAGTAGCCGACGGCGAACTCGACCTCGTTGCGCAGGATCTTGGGCAGGAACTCACGCTTGAGCCTCTCGCTGCCGTGGCGGATCAGGGTCTTGCCGATGATGCCGACGCCCTTGCCGATCTGCGGTCCCCCCGCCGGGCGAGCGCCTCGTTCAGCAGGTACTCGTAGACGCCGTCGCCCTCCTTGCCCCCGTGCTCGGCGGGCCACGTGATCCCCAGCCAGCCCCTGCCGCCGAGCTCGGCCATGAACCTCCGGCGCGGCGGGGTGTCGACGATCTGGGCCATGTTCTCCCGGGTGAGGTCGAACACCTCCGGATCGTCGTGCTCGTCGAGGAACTGCTCCACCTGCCGGACGAACTCCAGCTGCTCGTCGGAGAACTCGAAGTCCATCTCGCTCCCGGGCCGTCGGAAAACCGGACAGAGAACCGCTATCGCTTGAGCACCACCGCCGTCGCGTTCCCGCCGAGCCCCAGCGTCTGCGCGAGCCCGGTCCGGGCCTCGGGGACCTGTCGCGGCCCCGCCGCACCGCGGAGCTGCCACGTCAGCTCGCACACCTGGAAGACGCCCATCGCCGTCGTCGCCTCACCGAAGCACAGGAACCCCCCGCTGGGGTTGATCGGCATCCTGCCGGTCGGCAGGGTCTCACCCTTCTCGAGCAGGTACTCGGCCTCACCCGGCTGGCAGAGACCCCACTCCTCGGGGAACGCCAGCTCGTAGTACACGGTGTTGTCCTGGAGCTCCGTGAAGTCGAGGTCCCCCGGGCCGACGGCGGCCTGCTCGAGGGCCTTGGCGACGGCCGACCGGGCCTCGCTGTGGAGGGTGGCTCCCGGGGGTACCACGCCGGCCAGCCCGCGTGGCAGGCCGTCGTCGAAGTGAGCGGTGGCCACGGCGCTCCCGGCGACCCAGACCGGGGTCGACGTGATCCGGCGGGCCCTCTCGGCCGAGCAGATCACCGCGGCGGCCGCGCCGTCGCTCACCGGGCAGATCTCGTAGAGCCGCAGCGGGTCGCTCACGACGTTCGAGGCCAGGACGTCCTCGACGGTGAACTCCTGCCGGAAGCGCGCGTACTCGTTGTGCCGGCCGACCTGGTGGGCCTTCACCGCCACCTTCGCGAGCTGCTCCTCCGTCGTGCCGATCGTCTCCATGCGCTGCCGGCACAGCAGCGCCCAGAACGCCGGACCGGGCATGCCGACGCAACGCTGCCTCAGGTACTCCGGGTCGGTCTCCTCCTCGACGCCCGAGGTCTGGATGAACCCCTTCGGCATCTTCTCGCCGCCGACCACGAGCACGACGTCGTACGCGCCGCCGGCCACGAGCGAGAAGCCGACGTTGAAGGCGTTCCCGCCCGCGGCGCACCCCGCGGAGAGGTTGTAGACGGGGATGCCGGTGGATCCCATCTCCTCGACGACGTCGTTGCCGTTGAGGCCCCAGCCCTTGCCGCCGGAGAAGCGGGAGCTGGCCGCGGCCACCGCCTCGACGTCGCCCCAGGAGATCCCGGCGTCGTCGAGCGCCGCGGCCACGGCGACGCGGCACAGATCGGTGACGGAGCGGTCCGTGAACTTGCCCCACGGGTGCATCCCCACCCCGACGACCGCGACATCCCTCATCGTCCGTCTCCCGTCACCGCAACCGGAACATCCATGTGACCAGCTCGCCGCCGTCGTCCTCGTGGCACAAGGGTGCCACGAGGAGCTCGACCGGAGCCCCGACCCGCAGCCCGGCCGTGTCGGTCATCCGGCCGACGACGCGCAGCCCCTCCTCGAGGTCGACCACCCCCACCGCGTACGGGGTGTACGGCTCGTCGTAGCGCGCCGGCGGCGGCGGCGGGTAGTTCTGGATCGAGTAGCTCCACAGCGTCCCGGACGGACCGAACGCCGCGTCCTCGATCGCGCTCCCGGCGCACCCGGGACGGCGGCACCGATCGGTGCGCGGGAAGTAGGGCGTCCCGCACGAGGCGCAGCGCGACCCGAGCAGGCGCGCGCCGTCCTCGCCCTCGGTGAACAGCCCTTCGACGGCGGGAACCCGTTCGCCCACGGTCACGTGACCTCCATCTGGTCGACCGCCCGGATCAGCTCGCGCAGCACCTCGACGCAGTCCCCCACGATGCCGTAGCGGGCGTGCCGGAAGATGGGGGCGTCGGGATCGGTGTTGACGGCCACGATGGTCTTCGCCGCGGAGCAACCGACCATGTGCTGGGTCGCCCCGGAGACGCCGGCCGCGAGGTAGAGCCGGGGACGGGTGATCCGGCCGGTGAGCCCGACCTGGCGTGACGCGTCGATCCACCCGTCGTCGACCAGCGGCCGCGACGCCCCGGCCAGCCCGCCGAGCTTCCCGGCCAGCTCCTCGACGAGGGCGAAGTGCTCCGAGACGCCCAGTCCGCGGCCGCCGGCCACCACGATCTCGGCGTCCTCGAGGCGGGGCCCCTCGGCCTTCGCGGCCTCGACGACCCGGACCCGCTCCTCGACCCCGTCCAGATCGACCGCGACGTCGCAGGTCACCGGCGACGCGGCCGCCGCGGGCTCGACCGGCCGCGGTGACACCGCGTTGGCGAGGAGGGCGGTCACGCAGAGCCTCCCCCGGCGACGTCGTAGACGACCCGGGTGTCGCCACCGTACGCCGCCGCGGTGATCTCGAACCCTCCCGTGTCGCTCGCGCCGACGTCGACCGCGTTCATCACCACGGAGCCGTCCGTCCGCCCGGCGACCCGGGGTGCGACGAGGCGCGTGTCGAAGGTCTGCTCGAACAGCAACAGGGCGACCGGGCGGGTGGTGCAGTACTGCGCCAACGCCTCCACCACGGCGTCGGGCCGGCCGGCGCCGACCCCCTCGTGCCGGATCCGGTCGACGGAGGCGACGCCGTATCGCTCCGCCACGTCGGCCAGGCCGTCCGGCTCGGGCCCCAGGACGAGCCAGCGCAGCTCCCCTCCCGTGGCGGCGGCGACCTGCCGGCCGAGCGTCAGGCCCGCCTCGGCCTCTTCGAGATCGGCCCGCCGACCCGTCGGGTCGATCAGGGTGCAGACCACCACCGCGGCGCTCGTCACGTCACCTGCCTCTGGCGTGGCTGGAGGACCCGTTCGGCGACCAGCAACTCGACCAGCCGGTCCGCGGCCTCGGTGGGGCTCCCGGTGACGAGCTCGCAGTCGCCCTTGACGGCCGGGACGAACTGGCGGACCGGCACCGCCCTGGCCGCGAGCTCCTCACCGCTCAGACCGAGGTCGCCGGCCCTCACGACGGTCGGCTGCACGCGCCGGGCCGCCATCTTCATCGGCATCGTCGGGTACCGGGGAGCGCCGAGCTCGCTGCTGATCGTCACCACGGACGGACACGGGGCCTCGACGACCTCGTCGCCGTCGGGCGTCACCCGGGTGACCCGCACGGCGGGGACCTCGGGTGATCCGGCCGGCGCGACCTCGCGCGCGACGGTCACGACCGGCAGCCCGAGCAGCTCGCCGAGGAGGGCGGGCACGACACCCTGGTCGTCGTCGGACGCCTGGCGCCCGCAGAGCACGAGATCGGCTCCACCGCAGGTACGGAGGTACCCGGCGAGCAGCGCGGCGACGACGTGGCAGTCGACGCCCGCCTCCGGCGGCTCGACGGCCACGACCTCGTCGGCCCCGAGCGACGACGCGTGGCGCAGGACCGCGATCGCGTCGGTCGCCACGGAGACCACCCTGATCTCGCAGTCGAGACCGGCGTCGCGCAGGCGGAGCGCCGCCTCGAGGGCCTGCTCGTCGTACCCGTTGATCAGGCGCGGGATGGTCGTCTGGGCCAGCCGGCCGTCGTCGTCGATCTCGAGGCGGCCGGCGACCGCGTACGCGCCCACGGCATCCGGGTCCAGGACCTCCTTGACGCAGACCACGATGCGCATGACGCCCCAGGTCCCTCCCCGCCGGTCCCGGCCCGGCCCCGTTCGCCGCGGCGACGCCAGGACCCGTCGGTCAGCATTTCCGACCAAGTGGTCTGATAGACTAGTTATCTTGTCTGAAGAAGGGCAAGCTGGCGGCGCACGGCGGGAAGGTCGCGTTGGTCTGGAGCGCGTGGGAGCAGGTGCAGGGCGAGGGCTTCGACTTCGCCGAGATCCGCTACGCCAAGAGGTTCCACACCGGGCTCGGTGGCGGGGTCGCCCGGGTGACGATCGACAAGCCCGACGAGTACAACACCATGACGCTCGCCACCGTCGACGAGATGTTCCGGGCCTTCTACGACGCCAACCACGACCCGTCGATCGGCGTGATCGTGGTCGCGGGAGCCGGCAAGCACTTCGGCGCGGGCGGCAACGTCGAGTGGGAGCGATGGGGGCTGCGCGAGGCCTTCTACCACCGCTACCCCCACAACCGCCTCGTCCGCCAGTCCCGCAAGCCGGTGATGGCGGCGGTGCAGGGGTACTGCCTCGGGGGCCACAACCACATGGCGTACTGCTGTGACTTCACCATCGCCGCCGACGACGCCAGGTTCGGGCAGGCCGGGCCCAGGGTGTCGAGCCCCGCCGACGGCTTCTTCGTCCCGTACCTCACGAAGGTGGTCGGCGCCAAGCGCGCTCGCGAGATGTGGATGTTGTGCCGCCGCTACACCGCGGAGCAGGCCCTCGAGATGGGCCTCGTCAACGCCGTCGTCCCCCGCGACCAGCTCGATGACGAGGTCGACCGGTGGTGCGAGGAGCTCCTCTCGGTCAGCCCCGGCTGCCTCGAGATCCTGAAGGCCGCGTTCGACCAGGAGATGGACGGGTACGCGGAGATGGGGATCATCTCCAGCCAGCTCCACCCCGACTGGTTCGACATGCCCGAGGGCAAGGAGGGCGGCGCCGCGTTCACCGAGAAGCGCCCTCCCCGGTTCTGGCCGTTGCGCGAGCGGGAGCGGCAGGCTCGCGACGCGCTCCGGCGCGAGTACGAGGACTCGACGAAGGAAGACGACGCCCCCGATTGAACGCCGCCGTGGGCGACCCGGGTGTCGATACCGTCGCTCAGCGGGGGCAGAGACACCCGAGACCCGTGTCCCGGCGACCCGGGTGTCGATACCGTCGCTCAGCGGGGGCAGGGACACCCGAGACCCGTGTCCCGGCGACTCGGGTGTCGATACCGTCGCTCAGCGGGGCCAGGGACACCCGAGACCCGTGCGGTCGGCGTGCCTGCGTCACTCCCCGGGTACGCCGGCGGCGCCGCCGGCGAGCAGCTCCGCGATCCGCTCGGGCGAGTAGCCCAACTCGGACAGGACCTCCCGCGTGTGCTCGCCCTTCACCGGCGGCGGGATGCGCACCCCGGCAGGCGTCCCGTGGAAGCGGACCGGGACCCCGGTCACCGAGACCGGCCCCACCCGGCGGTGGTCGACGGTGACGATCATCCCGTTGTGGAGGATCTGCGGATCCCTCGCGACCTCGGCGACCGAGTTGACCGGGGCCGTCAGGACGTCGGCCGCGACCAGGCGAGCGATGATCTCGTCACGGTCGAAGCACCGGCAGCGGGCGTCGATCACCTCGTCGAGCTCGTCGTCGTGCTCGAGCCGGGCCTCGATCGTCTCGAAGCGCGGGTCGCTCACCCAGTCGACCTCGAGCGCCGTGCAGAAGTTCCGGAAGAACTTCTGCGACGGGCAGGTGATCACGACCTCCTTGCCGTCCCTGGTGCCGTAGACGCCCGACGGCGCGAAGTAGAGGCTGCGGTTGCCCGTCCGCGGCGTCTCCTCGCCGGTGACGAGGTAGCTGCCCAGCCCGGCAGCCTGCGCGTGGACCAGCGCGTCGAGGAGGGAGACGTCGATGCGCTGACCCTCCCCCGTCAACGCCCGCGAGTGGAGCGCGGCGAGCGCCCCGGTGCAGACGAGCACCGAGGTCATGGCGTCGACGAGCGGCACGGTCACCCGGACCGACGGACCGCCCGGATCGCCGTTCAGGGCGAGGAGACCGGCGTAGCCCTGGACGAGGAAGTCGATGCCCGGACGCCCCGCGTAGGGACCGTCGGCACCGAACGCGGTGACCCCGACCCAGATGACGTCGTCGCGGTGCCGGCGCACCTGCTCGTAGTCGAGCCCCAGATCCGACAGGGCCGGCTCGCGCACGTTCGTGATCACGACGTCGGCGGTCGCGACCAGACGACCGAAGACCTCCCGGGCGTCGTCGCGCTGCAGGTCGAGCACGATCCCGCGCTTGGAGCGGTTCAGGCTGAGGAACGCGGACCGCTCACCGCCGATGCCCGGACCGAGGTGCCGGCTGTCGTCGCCGAGGGGCGACTCGACCTTGACGACGTCGGCCCCCAGGTCGCCGAGCAGGGTGCCGGCGTACGGACCCGCCATCATCGTCGAGACCTCGAGGACCCGGAGACCGGCGAGCGGCCCCGCTTCGCCGGTCGGGCGATGCTCGCCGAGCGTCACGGGATCGCTCCGGCGGCCTTGAGCTCGCCGATCTCGTCCCATGAGATCCCGAGCGTCTCGAAGAGGATCATCTCGGTGTCCTGGCCGAGCTCGGGCCCCAGCGCCTCGACCCGGCCGGGGGTCCGGCTCAACGTCACGGGGAGGCCGCGGATCTGCACCTCCCGGTCCACCTCCGAGCAGTGCGCCCCCACGAGGTAGTCGTTGGCCCACGCCTGCGCGTCGTCGGCGACGTCGGCCAGCACACCGATCTCCGCGGCCGGGATCCCCGCCTGCCGGAAGCACGCCATCCAGTCGGCCACGACCCGTCGCGCGAACCGTGCGTCGAGCGCCTCGACCAGCACCCGGGTGTGCTCACATCGCTGCTCCCGGGTGGGGAAGCGGGGGTCGTCGGCGAGGTCGTCGCACCCCATCGCCCGGCAGAGCCGCGACCAGCTCTCGTCGGTGTGCTCGAGGCAGAGGAAGAACCACCGGTCCGACGCCCGGTAGCGGTTCCACAGCGGGTTCCTCGCCTCCGTGCGGGCGTGCTGGTCGGCGTAGAAGGCGTCGCGGGTGGCGAGGTAGGGCTGGAGGGTCGGCGCCGAGAGGAGGAGCTGCGCCCCGTAGAGGGACGCGTCGACGTGCTGCCCCCGGCCGGTCCTCTCGCGATGGTGGAGCGCGACCACGATGCCGAGGGCCGACAGGAGCCCGCCGTAGGCGTCACCCGCACCGAGACCGAGGTAGACGGGCGGTTGCCCGGGCTCGCTCGAGCGGGTCATCAGCCCGGTCAGCGCCTGCACGGTCTGGTCGAACGCCGGCTTGTCGGGGCCATGAGGGCCGTAGCCGGTGTTCGTGGTGTACACGAGGCGGGGGTTGATCGACGACAGGCGCTCGTAGCCGAGCCCGGCCGCGCGCAGGCTGTCGGTCCCGAGGTTCGACAGGAACACGTCGGACTCGGCCACCAGCCGGTCGAAGATCTCACGGCCGGCCGCCGACTTCAGGTCGACGGCCAGGCTCTTCTTGTTGCGGTTGGTGGCGAGGAAGTACTGGTTCCAGTCGGCGACCGGCACCGCGTTGATGCTGCGCACGCCGCGCGCCTGGTCGCCGGTCCCCGGTCGCTCGACGTGGATCACCTCGGCGCCGAAGTCGGCGAGATGCTGCGCGCAGAGAGGACCCTGCAGCCACACCGTGAGATCGAGGACGCGGATCCCACCCAGCGCCCCGGCCCCCGCCGTGGGAACAGGCTCGGCGGCCGCCGGCCTCCCGCCCCGCCGCCACGTGGCCGGGACCGTGGCCCGCGCGGTTCCGGCGACCCCCTGGCGCTCGAGCTCGTCGACGTCGGTCGGCGAGTAGCCCAACGCTCGGAGGATCTCGCGGGAGTGCTCCCCCACCCGCGGCGCCATGCGAGCGACCTCGGCCGGCGTCTCGCCGAGGTGGATGGGGAAGCCGATGCCCTCGAACCGGCCGTGGCCCGCCCGCTCGAGGGAGATCACGTAGCGGTTGATCCGGGCCGCCTCGTCGGAGGCCGGGTAGTCGTGCTTCTCGATGACGTCGGCCGAGAGCCGGTACTCCTGGAACCGCTCTCGCCAGTGGCTCGCCGGGTGCTTCGAGAAGAGGTCGTCGAGCAGCGCCATCAGCGTCTGGCGTCCCTCGCCGCAGCGCAGGTCGTGCGTCGCGAAGCGGGGATCGTCGGCGTCGATGCCCATCATGGTCGAGAACGCCGGCCACCAGCGGTCGCTGTCGGGCATCGTGAGCGTGACCCAACGCCCGTCGGAGGTCGGGTAGGCGAGGCTCGCCCCGCTCATCGGGTTCGCGGTGTCGAGTCGTGACACCGGATCCGACAGCCGGTCGTCGCGCGTCGCGAGGTAGGCGTCGACGGTGAGGGTCGCCGCGTAGAGGTTGCCGCCGAACAGCGAGGCGTCGACGACCTGGCCCTCGCCCGCCCTCTCCCGATGGCGCAACGCAGCCAGCACGCCGAACGCGAGCTGGACGGCGGTGTACATCTGACCGTGGCCCGCGTAGACGGGGGGCTGGCCCGGCTCCCCCAGGGCGGGCATCAGGCCCGTGCGGGCGGCGGCGAGCTCGTCCAGCGCCGGGAGGTCTCGGTCCGGACCCCGCGGCCCGAAGCCGGATCCCCGCGCGTAGACGAGGTCGGGCTTCAGGTCGACGACGACGTCGTAGGTCAGTCGAGCGTCCTCGAGGTCGGCGAACGGGAGGTCGGTGAGGAGGACGTCGGCCGTCCGCAGCAACCGCTCCAGCGCCTCGGACCCGGCCGGCCGGCGCAGGTCGAGGCCCAAGCTGCGCTTGTTCCGGTGGATCAGCTCCGCTTCGGGGTCGATCGGCTCGGGCGGGTGCCGGCCGTCGCGGTCGGGATCACGTGCGGATCGCGAGAGGTCTTCCACCCGGATGACGTCGGCGCCGAAGTCCCCGAGGAGCGCGGACGCCAACCCGCCCCACATCTCGGTGGTGAGATCGACGACGACGACGTCGTCCAGCGCCTTCGCCACGATGCCGTCCCCAACCGCTCTCAGTAGATGACCTGCTCGTCGACGAGCCGGCGGTAGCGCTCCTCGGGCAGGCCGAGGAGGTCCAGGAACACGTGCTCGTTGTCCTGCCCCAGGCACGGACCCGGGGGCACCGACGCCTCGTACCCGCTGTTCTTGACGTAGCTGCCGTAGATCGTCTCCCTGAAGCCGAACCGGTGGTCGACCTCGACGAACGTCCCGCGCTCCTCGAAGTGCGGGTCGTCGAGCAGGTCGGCCACGCTGCTGACCGGCGCCGCGGCGACGCGGTGCCTCTGCAGCCGGGCCGCCAGCTCACGGTTGTCGAGATCGGCCGTCCACGCCGAGATCCTCCCGTGCAGGTCGGCGATGTTCTCCACCCGAGCCGCGTGCGTCGCGAACTGCGGCGCGGTCGCCCACTCCGGGTTGCCCATCGCCTCGACGAGACCGCACCACGCCGCGTCGTCGAACACCGCGATGGTGATCCAGCGGTCGTCACCGGCGCAGGGGAAGACCCCGTGGGGCGCGGCGGCCGCCAGCGGGTGGCGGTTGCCCAGTGGACCGCCCACACGGTCGTTCAACACGTAGTCCATGAAGGCCGGCCCGATCATCGGCATGACGGCTTCCTGCTGGGAGTAGTCGATGTACTGGCCCTGGGCGGTGCGGTCTCGGTGCGCGAGGGCGACGACGATCGCGAACGCGCTCGTGATCCCGTTGTACGGGTCGGAGAACGCGTTCTCCATCGGCATCGGCGGACCGTCGAAGTAGCCGGTGAGGCTGTCGAGCCCCGTGATGCTGGCCAGGCTCAGGCCGTAGGTCCGCAGCCCGCGCAGCGGCCCGAACTGACCGGCGGCCGACATCGACAGCATGATCAGGTCCGCCCGGTGCTCGACGAGGTCGTCGTAGCCGAGGCCGAGCCGGTCCATGACGCCGGGACCGAAGTTCTCCACGACGACGTCGCACCGGGCGACGAGCTCGCGCGCGAGCTCGATCCCGCGCGGCTCCTTCAGGTTGATGGTCACGCTGCCGTTGCCGGCCCAGCAGGCTTGCTGGCTCAGGCTGCGGTTCGGGTCGCGCTCACCTTCACCGAACGGTGGGAGGCCGCGCGTCATGTCGACACGGGCCTGCGACTCGATCTTGTAGACCTCCGCCCCGAGGAACGCGAGCGTCTGCCCGACCATCGGTCCCGCCCAGACCCAACCGAAGTTGGCGACCCGGATCCCCTCGAGGGGCTTGGCCATCCCCACCCTCCTCAGATCACGCCGCCGGCGCGCAGCCGCTCGATCTCGCCGGCGTCCAGGCCGAGCTCGTCGCCGAAGACCGCCTCGTTGTGCTGACCCAGCAGCGGTGCCGCGGTGCGCGGGCCGCCCGGGGTTCCGGTGAGCATCGCGGGGGCGCCGAGCGTCCGGAGCGGGCCGAGCACGGGGTGCTCGACCTCGGCGATGTAGCCGCGCTCCCGGAGGTGAGGGTGCTCGGCCGCCTCCGCGACCGTGTACACCGCGGTCGTCGGAACTCCCTCGGCCTGGCACATGTCCTGGAGCTCGGCCTTGGTGTGCTGCTTCGTCCACTCCTCGGTCATGGCGTGGATCAGGTCCTTGTTCTCGCCCCGGACGAACATGTCGCGGAACATCTCGGGCTGGGCCCACTCGGGGTTGCCCATCACCTTGACGAGGCCGTCCCACTGGCCGGGCTCCAGCACGAGCATCCAGACGTGGCCGTCCTTGCAGGGGAGGATCGCCGCCGGCGCGGCGAGACCCATGCTCACCCCGGTGCGCCGGTCGTAGACACCGTCCTGCGCGTAGCCGCCGATGTTCTGGCCCCCGACGAAGGTCGCCGCGATCGCCTCGGCGCACGAGACGTCGACGAGCTGGCCGCCGCCCACGCGCCCGCGCCCGATCGTCGCCGCCAGGCCCCATGTCGCGGCCGTGGTGGCACCGTAGAAGTCGGCCGAGAACGTGCCGTGCTGGAGAGGCGCCTCGCCCGGGCGACCGCAGTAGCGGTGGCCGGCCGCGGAGAGGTGGAAGGCGTTGAGGTCGCACCCGTTCCAGTCGCGGTAGGGCCCGGTCTGGCCGAAGGGCGTGATCGAGATCATCACCAGGCTGGGGTGGGCGCCGGCGATGCTGGCGTAGTCGAGCTTCCGCTGGCGCATCCACGCCGGCGGGTTGTTCTCCACGAGCACGTCGGCGTTCTCGAGCAGCCGCAGGAACAGCTCGCGACCGGCCTCCGTGGTGACGTCGAGGGTGACCCCTCGCTTGTTCGTGTTCAGGAGCTGGTAGAGCCCGCTCCGCTCCGGGTCGGGGACGTCGCCGGGGAACGGCCCCCAGCGGCGGGCGGTGTCACCATCCGGGGGGAGCTCGACCTTGACGACGTCGGCGCCGTAGTCCGCGAGCAGCTTCGCGCAGTACGGCGCCGACACGAGCTGGCCGAGCTCGACGACCCGGATCCCCGCAAGCGCTCCGTCGGTCATGGTGCCGTCCCTCTCGTCCGATCGGCTCAGTCCGAGGACGGGAGCGGCTTGGCGTCCTTGATCACGAGACGGCGGCCGTCGACCTCCAGCCAACCGTCGCCGGCCTTGGTGCACAGCACCTCGAGGTCGTCCTCGGCGTTGACGTACCGCTTGCCGAGCAACGTCGGATCGTCGGCGGACGGCAACGGCTCCGCCGGCTCCGATCGAGCCTCGTCGGAACCGAGCATGGGCACCCCGCCGCACGAGATCGTGACCTCCCTCGGGGGTGCCTTCACGACGATGACCTCGGTCGTGCAGACCGCGCTGCGCATCCTCGTTCCGGCCTTCAGCACTGCCATGACCCTCAGTCCTCCCAGGTGCGTTGCGGATTCTCCGTGAGCTCCTCGCCGAGCCTCACGTACGTGCTCATGTTCACGGTGCGGGTCGCGAACCTCCAGGTGCCGTCGACCCGGACGTAGCGGTCGTCGTAGTGGCCCCAGGCCGACAGGCGTTCGCCACGGATGACGGCCCGCAGGTCGATATAGCAGGTGCCGGTGGCGACGTCGCCGTCGAGCTCGATGACGTGGTTGTGGACGAACGGGAAGAACTCGTCCTCCTCGAACATCCGCCGGTACCCGTCGAGCAGGGCTTCCCGGCCACGGATCGGGGGCAGCGCGGCCGTCTCGAGCACGCCGTCGGGGGTGAAGAGCTCGACGACGGCCGCGACCTCCTTGCGCCACACGTGGTGGGCGTACCGGTTCGCCAGGTCTCGGATGGCTTCCCGGTCCGTCCACGTGCTCGACGGCGCTGCGTCGGTGTCCGTGGTGTTCGCCATGTCGTGGGAGCTTCGGTCCGTCCTCGTCAGTGTCCGGTGAACTCGGGTGCCCGCTTCTCGGCGAAGGCCCGTGGGCCCTCGCGGGCGTCGTCGGACGCGAAGACGCGCGCCGCCAGCGCCTTCTCGAGGACGAACCCGGGTTCGAGGCCCAGCCCCCGCACGGCGATCTCCTTCGACGTGCGGACCGCCAGCGGGCCGTTGCGGCAGATCTGGTGCGCGATCTCCCGGGCGGCGTCCATGAGCTGGGCGGAGGGGACGACCCGGTTCACCAGCCCGACCTCGTAGGCCCGTCGCGCGTCGATGGGCTCGCCGGTCAGCAGCATCTCCATGGCCACCGCCCACGGGATCTGACGCGGCAGCCGGATGTGCGATCCGCCGGCGGGCACGAGGCCCCAGCGCACCTCGCCGAGCCCGAACTTCGCGTGATCGGCGGCGATGCGGAGGTCGGTACCGGCGAGCATCTCGAGCCCACCGGCGATGCAGTACCCGTTCACGGCGGCGATGATCGGCTTGAACACGTCGGAGAACTGGCGCTTCGTGTGGTCCTCGTACCCGAGCTCGTCACCCGCGGTGAGGAGCGGGATCGCCTCCTTGAGGTCCATCCCGGTGCAGAAGGCGCGGTCGCCGCTGGCGGTGAGGATCGCCACCCACGACTCCTCGTCGCTCTCGAAGTCGGCGAAGACGGCGTCGAGCGCGGCGAGCATGTCCTTCGTCAGCGCGTTCATCGCGTCGGGACGGTCGATCGTCACGATCGCGACGTGGTCCTCGGTCTCGTAGCGGATCGTCGGCGGCAGCTCGAGCACCGGACCCGACCGTCCCGCCCCGCGCCTGCTCGCGACCGGCACCGGACGGAACTTGGGCAGCGCGATCCCCTCGGTGACGTGGTCGAAGGCGACCTCCACCGGCATGTCGACCTGGAGATCCGCCGGCGGCGTGTCGAGCATGCGGCTGATCACGCGCACCCCCTCGTCCATCTCGACGACGACGGCGGCGTACGGCGTCTCCTCCTCGAAGTCGGGATGCAGCGCCCGCTCGACGACCGTCCACGAGAACAGGGTGCCCCGACCGCTGGAGCGCTCCCACGTCCAGGAGAAGGAGCCGCACTCGGCGCACATCTCACGGGGCACGTGACGCCACGCCCCGCAGTCGGAGCAGCGCTGGAAGCGCAGCTCGCCGCTCGCGCAGTAGTCGTAGAACTCCTTGGTGAGCCCGTCGAGCGTCGGGAGGGGCTTCCCGTAGTCGACCGGCGCCCCGTGGGTGACGCTCGGGTCCGGCAGCTCTCGGGACCACTCGGCGATCACCGACGGCGTCCGGTCCTCGAAGTCGGCCCGGTCGGGCAGCGGGCGTCCGAGCCAGTCGCGGTAGAAGGTGTCGAGATCCGGCAGGAAGTCGAAGTCCGGAGGGCAGCCGCGGGGCACGGCCTCGACCTCGAGCTGCGTCCCGCACCCCGGGCAGATGTACTCGCGCAGCTGCACCCAGCTCGCGTCCGGGGCCTCGCGACCCTTGTACACCTCGGCGATGGTCTCGTCGGTGTCCCGCACGTGGATGAGCGAGCTCAGCTTCCAGTTCACGCGGTGGTCGCCGAGCTCGTGCCCGCACCGGCACTTCACGATGCGCTGGCCGTCCTTGGCGACGACGTAGAGCACCGGGGTCAGCGGCAACAGGATGGGATCGTCCCAGCCCACCCGCGACGAGAGGATCTCGACGTACCTGTCGAAGCGATCGGCGTCCTTCGGACGCGTCATCATGTCCTGGACCGTCGGCCAGGGCAGCACGCCGTCGACCAGCTTCTCGATGTCCGCCTTGTCAAACGTGGCCATGTGGATCTCCCGAATCGACGTTCAGACTCGCTGCAGGATGACGATGCTGCCGTCGCCGAAGTCGCCCCAGCCGGTGACGACGACGACCTCCGCGCCGGGCACCTGACGCTCGCCCGCGTCGCCGCGCAGCTGGTGCACCGCCTCGATGACGTGGTTCATGCCGAGGACGTGGGCCTCGGACAGCAACCCGCCATGGGTGTTGACGGGGAGCTCGCCGCCCGGCCCGATGCGGCCTCCTTCGACGAAGTCACCGCCCTCGCCCCGCCGGCAGAGGCCCATCTCCTCGATCTGCTGGAGCACCTCGAAGGTGAAGCAGTCGTAGATCATCGCCACGTCGACCTCGGCCGGCTTGATGCCGGCCCGCCCGAACGCCTGCGGGGCGGCGACGGTGAGGCCGGTGGCGAAGAAGTCCTTCCGGTTCGTGATCTCGTCGGCCGGGTACGGCTGCCCGCTGGCGCCGGCGACGATCATGACCGGCTTCGCCGGCAGGTCGCGCGCCCGCTCGAGCGTCGTGACGACCACCGCCGCCGCGCCGTCGGTCTCGAGGCAGCAGTCGTACAGGCGGTACGGATCGGCGAGCATCGGCGAGGCCATGTAGTCGTCGAGCGTCAACGGCTTGCCGTGCATGACCGCTCGCGGGTTGCGCTGGGCGTGCTGGCGCATCGCCACGGCGATCTCGCCGAGTTGCTCCGGCCGCGTCTCGAACTCGTGCATGTGCCGGCGGGCGATGACCGAGTACCACTGGGGCGGGGCCACGAACCCGTAGGGCAGGTAGAAGTCGCGAGCGATGGCGCCACCGGGGATCGACGAGGCGTCGTTCGCGACCGTCTGGCGGACCCGGCTCCGGGAGTAGCCGTTCCAGCCGGCGGGCAGGAGGACGTGGTCGGCCAGCCCGTTCGTCACGGCGGTCGCCGCGATGTTGAGCGACGTCACCGGTGCGGCCCCACCGGTGTGGACCGTCGCCGCGAAGCGCAGGTTGGCGCACCCGAGGCTGGCCGCCAGCTCCTCGGCGTTGGCGAGGTTCGGAAACGGCATGATGCCGTCGATCGCCGCCGGCCTCAGGCCCGCGTCGGCGATGGCCCGGGTCGCCGCCTGGAGCTGCAGCGCGAGCTGGGACATGCCCGATCCGGGCGCGCGGCAGTAGGCGGTCTGCCCGATGCCGATGACGCAGGCCTGGCTCTTCATCCGTCCCGGTCGCCCTGCGCAGGATGCGTCTTGACGGGCTCGATCTTCGCCAGGCGGGCCAGGTTCCGGCCCAGGATGCCCGCCCGGATCTCGTCGGTGATCTCGTCGTACCCGTACTTGTCCTGCAGCTCCTCGGGCATCTCGAGGTTGCGGACCCAGTCGACGACGCGCTTCGTGTGGGGGAACGGCACGTCGAGGCCCATGACGATCTTGGAGGGCTCGACCCAGTGGAGGGCGGTGCCGATCGCGTGGTACCCGCGGTACGGCGAGCGCTCGTACCACCCGACGATGCCCGACATGCTGAGGTAGAGGTGCTCGTGCTTCCCCGCGAGGCCGATGAGCTCCTCGGTGTGGGGCCACCCCATGTGGTAGGCGATGATCTTGAGGTCGGGGAAGTCGAGGCAGATCCGGTCGAGCGTGTCGGGGTGGGCGTGCGAGCTCGGCTGCGGGCAGACGTACGCCATCCCGGTGTGCACGGTGAGCGGGATGTCGAGCTCGCAGGCCTTCTCGTAGAAGGGCCACATCCGCCTGTCGTCGAGCGGCGCCAGGTCCTCGGGCTGGTACACCTTGCACAGCCGCGCGTCGTGGTTCGTGACGAGGTGCTCGAGCTCCCAGATCGCGTGCTCCACCCCCCGCCGCAGGATCGGCCCGACCATCGCCTCGAGGTACAGACGACCCGGGTACTGCTTGACCTGGTCGATCATCCACTGGTTGGTCGACAGGGGAAACGTGCCGCCGCTGATGTCCATCATCCCTTCGCGCAGGCAGAAGGCGACGTCGACGTCGGCCTCGTCCATGTGCCGGATCAGCGTGTCCGCGATCGGCGGCTCCCCCAGCCTGGGATCCGGACCGGTCCAGGCCCGCAGCACGCCCTGCACGCTCTTCCACCAGCGCTCGGCGTCGGGGTAGTAACCGATGGTCTCGCTGAGCGCCGCCGGGTTGAGGAGGTGACACTCGGTCAACGCGACGAAGTGGCTGGGGCTCTCGGTCATGCGGACTCCCGGATCAGGTTCCAGACCCGCTGGGGCGCGGCGGGCACCTCACGCAGCAGGACACCCAACGGCGCCAACGCGTCGTTGACCGCGCACATGATCGCCGCCGGGGTGACGTGGATCGCCCCCTCGCCGCAGCCCTTGGCCCCCAGCGGCGTGAACGGCGACGGCGTCACCACCGCGGTCTTCCTCGTCGCCGGCACCTCGTTGATCGTCGGGATCAGGTAGTCGGCCAGGGTCGCGACGAGCGGCTGACCCTGCTCGTCGTAGACGTACTCCTCGAACAGCGCGGCACCGATCCCCTGGGCGAGGCTGCCGTCGGTCTGACCCTCGACGGTCGCGGGGTTGAGCCGCGTACCGCAGTCGTCGGCGAGGCAGTACTCGACGATCTCCACGACACCGGTCCGCGGGTCGATCTCCACCATGACCACGTGGACCGCCGGCGCGGGGGGGGGGGGGGCCTGGGCCGCCCCCCGGGGGGGGGGGGGGGGGGGGGGGGGGGGGGGGGCCAGGGGGGGGCCCGGGGGGGGGGGGGGGGCGGGGGGGGGGGGGGGGCGGGGGGGGCCAGCATCGTGCCCGCCACCTGGGCGACCGTCAGCTCGGCGCCCTCCGTGCTCCCCTCACGGAGAACGAGCCGTTCCACAGCACGACGTCGTCGGTGGGAACGCCGAACAACCCGGCCACCACCGCGCGCATCCGGTCGGCGAGGCGCTCGCACGCGCCGAGCACCGCCGCCGTGATCGCGACGCCCAGGCGGCTGCCGCCCGGACCGAACGACGGCGGTGACGACTGCGTGTCGAGCTGGACGACGCGCACCGCGTCCATCTCGACTCCGAAGAAGTCGGCCGCGAGCTGGCTCACGAGCGTGTACTGGCCCTGGCCCTCCAGCGCGAACCCGACCCGCACGGTGACCGCGCCGGCGACGTCCACGCTCACGGTGGCACCTTCGGGCACCCCGGTCTGGGACATGCCCACGATGCTGTACGAGTTCCAGTCGAACACCCCGGGCTCGATCGTGGAGGCCACACCGATGCCGACCAGCCGGCCCTGCCCGCGGGCCTCCTGCTGCAGGCGGCGCAGCGTCGGGATAGTCGGCCAGGTCCAGCGCGGCATCGAGCACCTCGGCGTAGCTGCCGCTGTCGTACTCGTTGCCACTCGGGATGGTGTAGGGGAACGCATCCGACGGGATGAAGTTGATCCGGCGGAGCTCCGCCGGATCGATCGCCAGCGCTCGCGCCGCGATGTCCATCAGCTGCTCGAGCACGAAGAAGTGCGGGGGCGGGCCCATGCCGCGGTACGGCGACACCGGAGTCTTGTTGGTCGCCACCAGCGTCAGGTCGTACTGCGCGGCTCCGATGGCGTACGGGCCCGTGAACGCCGCCAGCGGCTTGGCCGCCCCAGTCCCCGAAGCCCTCGCCCGTCGCGCCGAGGTCGTCGACGAGCCGGACGGTGAGGGCGGTCACCCGCCCGTCGTCGTCGAGGGCGATCGAGGCCTCGTAGTGGCGGTCCCAGGCCTGGCCGCCGCCGGCGACGAGGTACTCCGTGCGGTCCTCGATCCACTTGACGGGCCGGCCCCCCGCCCTTGCGGGACAGCAGGGCGGCGATCCCCATGCCACGCCCGCCTCCCTTCCCCCGAAGCTGCCCCCGTGGGGCATGCTCCTCACGTTGACCTTGTTCGGCGGGATCCCCAGGGTCGACGCCAGGCCCGAGCGCAGTGAGCCCCGGAGACTGGATGCTGCCGTGGACGATCAACTCGAGGGTCACCGGATCCCACTCGCAGATGGCGCCGAACGTCTCGGTCGGGTTGGCACCGACCCGGTGCCAGCGGAATCGCTCCGTGAACACGTGGGCGGCAGCTGCGAAGGCCGCGTCGACCTCGCCCCACGTGAGCTCGCGCTGCAACATGACGTTGGTGCCCTTGTCGTCCATGACGAGGGGGCTTCCCGGCGCCATGGCCGCGAACGGATCGGTCACCGGCTCCAGCGGCTCGTACTCGACGGCGATGCACTCGAGGGCGTCCTCGGCCATCGCGCGGCTGGCGGCGGCTACGGCGGCCACCGGTTCGCCCACGAAGCGCGCCTTCTCGGTGGCGAGGCAGAGCGAACCCCACCCCCTCGGCACGCTCCCGCTCGACTTCGACCAGGCCAGTACGTCGGCACCCGTCACGACGGCGACTACACCGGTCATTGCCTCAGCCTCGGTGGTGTCGATGCTCACGATCCGGGCGTGGGGGTGCAGGCTGCGCAGGATCGCGCAGTGCAGCATCTCGGGTAGCACGACGTCGTCGATGAATCGTGTCCGCCCGGTCAGGAGCGCGCGGTCCTCCTTGCGGGGAACGTCCTGCCCGATCCAGCGGGGCTTGTCGACGGGGAGGCAGTCGAAGCTCATCTGAGCGCCTCCGAAGACCCCGCCCGCGCATCGGCGGCCGCGCTCATCGCCGACCGCAGGATGCTGTGGTACCCGGTGCAACGACAGAGCTGGCCGCCGAGCACCTCTCGGATCTCGTCCTCGCCTGCATAGGGGTGCTCGTTCAGCAACGCGTGCAGAGCCATGAGGAAGCCTGGCGTGCAGAAGCCGCACTGCAGGCCGTGCTCCCGCGCGAACGCCTCCTGGATCGGGTGGAGCTCGCCGTCGAGGCACCGGTGAGCCCCTCGACGGTTGTCACGTCGGTACCATCGGCCTGGACGGCGAGCATGAGACACGAGCGCGTCGACTCACCGTCGACGACGACCGTGCAGGCGCCGCAGACGCCGTGTTCACACCCGAGATGTGTTCCGGTCAGGCCGAGATGGACGCGCAGGAGGTCGGCCAGCGTCGTGCGCGGCTCCACCTGGACCTCGCGGGACACACCGTTCACGCGTAGCCGCACCTGGTGCCCGCCGCCCACCGTCATGACCCCACCGCCTGGGGTACGGCGCGCCCGACGCCGTCAACGAGCCCGCGCTCGGTCAGCACACCAGCCAGGTGGCGTCGGTAGTCGCCGGAGGCGTGGATGTCGTCGAGCGGGTTGCGGATCGCATCGCACACTGCACCCGCGGCGCGGCTGTAGACGGCCGCGCCAGGGCGCTCCCCGCGCAGCATCGCCTCCGCCGAGGAGACGCGCGCCGGGGCCGATTCCACACCGAAGACGATGATTCGAGCGTCGGCGACGCAGCCCTCCGGGTCGAGGTCGACCGTCACGGCCGTGCCCGCCATCGCGAAGTCGCCATGACGGCGTGGCAGCTCCGTGAACGCCCACCCGGTCCCGGGCTTCAGAGCGGGGATGCCCACCTCGACGAGCAGCTCGTCCTCGGCAAGGGCAGTCGAGAGGGCGCCGACGAAGAAGTCGGCGGCCCGGATCGTGCGCTCGCCACGCCGGCTCCGCGCGCGCATCCACCCGTCGGTTGCGAGGGCAACTGCGGGGTACTCCGCAGCCGGGTCAGCGTGGGCCATCGATCCACCGACCGTTCCCCGGCTCCGGATCTGGGGATGACCGATGAGCCGGGTCGCAGCGTGCAGCAGGGGCTGGCGGGTCCGGACGAGCTCCGATCGCTCGACGGTGGCCTTCGTCGTCATCGCCCCGAAGACCAGATCGCCGTCGCGCTCCGAGATGCCGGCGAGGCCCGGGATGCGGCCGAGGTCGACGACCAGGTCCGGACGGGCCAACCGCATGGCTCATCATCGGCAGCAGGCTCTGGCCGCCGGCGAGGACGGTCGTTTCGCGGTCGGGGTGGTCGAGGAGCGCCACCGCCTCGGCGACGGAGCCGGGAGCCGCGTAGTCGAAGGATGCAGGCTTCGCCGGCCTCAGAACTCGATCGAAGTCGTCGGGCAGGGCCCAGAACGCACGCAGCTCGGTGCCGTAGCTCGGCGACAGCTCCATCGACGAGCGCCACATGGCGAGCACCGCGGGATCCATGTTCTCCCTGGCGAGGATCTTCCGGCGCTCGGCGACCCACCAGTCCTTGAAGGGGACGGCCTTGCGCTTGCGCTCCTCACGGATCTCGGCGCGCCGCCGCTCGGTGGCGGCGCGATCGACGCTGCAGGCGCCGTTCTGCGAGATGACCGCGCCGTTGATCTCGGTCGCCACGCGGACGCTGGTCCATCCCTTGTCGAGGTCGTCCTGGATCGCGGCCGGGTCGCGCTCGATCGGGTCGCCCATCGCCTGCGCCCCGGAGATCGGGTGGACGATCAGGTCGTAGTTCTGCAGGGGCTCGTGCGTCACGAACGGCGGCGTCACCCTCGGTCACGAGCTCGGCGGCCGAGATGTTGACGGAGATGTGGGGTCGCTCGGCCGGCCCCCGCTCGTGCACGAGCGGCCGGCGTGCCTCGACGAGCTCCTTGACGTTCGTCCCGTGCGCGTAGCTCGGCGTGTCGGTCCAGGTCGGGTAGGCGCCGTACATGCCGTGGTTCGCCACCGTCCGGGAGCGCATGCCGGCGTCGCCGCACTGGTAGTCGATCCCCGACGGGGTGTTGTGCACCATCCAGACGGCCGTGTGCCCGAGGCCACCGCGGAAGCGGCCGTAGCCACCCGAGTCGGGTTCGACGTTCCGGCCGAGGTACAGGATCGGGTAGTAGAGCTCGGTGACCTCGGCGTTGCCGAAGTCGGCGTTGGGCGTGTAGATGCACCACGCGCTGTTCTCGCCGTCGCCGAAGCCCCTCGCCGGGGAGCCGTTGCTCGCCTGCTCCAGCGTCAGGCCCGCCAGGTAGTACCCGAGCTGGGTGATCCCGGCGAACTCCGCGGTCATCGTCGTGGCGGCACCGGCCGCCATCTCCTCGACGAAGCCGCGCATCTGGAAGAGGCGACCGAACATCTCGTAGAGGTTCGACATCCAGATCACCGCGGGCGCCCACGCCACGCCGGACGACGCCGAGAAGTCCTTCTCGAAGGGGTTCGCCCACGAGCCGTCCGGCGGGGTCTCCACGTCCCAGGCCGAGGCCGGACCGGAGTTGAACATGTCGAACCCGATGATGTGGGAGTACCCGTTGAGGAGACCGGACTTCAGGGCCACCGGGCTGATGTTCTCCCCGAAGGGCACGGTGCCGCTCGCGCCCCGGAGCGAGAAGTGGACGCTCGCATCACCCCTGACCTCCACCTCCATGGGCAGGTTGAAGAGGCAGTCGACGTCCTGCTTGCCCAGCAGCGTCCGCTTCCCCCGCATCGCCAGGTCCTTGAACTGGGACTTCCGGGCCCGGCCGGGGACGGTCTGCGTCCTGACGCGGTTGACGGCGTAACGGCGGCTGTCCTCGACGTACTCCCTCGTCGCGTCCAGGAAGAAGTCGAGGCCGTACTTGTCGATCACCGCCGTCAGGCGCTCACGCATCGACACGCAACCGGCCACCCGGCCCCGGGCGTCACCGAGCACGAACTCCGGAGTCCGCGTCCGGGAACGGACGCGCATGTCGTACCAGGGGTAGTGGCGGTCGTTCTCGCCGACCTTCTCCATCGAGATGCACAGACCGTCGCTGTAGCAGTCGGGGTTCAGGAAGCCCACCGATCCCGGGGTGACCGAGCCGCAGTCGCTCACGTGGCTCACGGCGGTCGCCCACGCGACCAGCGTGTCGCCGTGGAAGATCGGCATCGCCATCTCGAAGTCGGGCGCGTGGATGCCGCCGTAGTGCGGGTCGTTGTTCTCGAAGATGTCGCCCTGCCTGAAGCCGGGGTACTCCTCGTAGCCCAGCTCGACGATGCTGCGCACCGTGTGGGCGAGGAGGTTCACGTGCGCCGTGATGCCCCGGGACACGCAGATGGCCTCACCCGTGGGGAGGTGGAGGGCCCAGAGCGCGTCGCCACCCTCGACGGCGATCGGCGACGACGAGACCTTGCAGCCCACCTCCCAGGCGAGGTTGCACATGTTCGAGAGGATGTGCCACATCGCCTCGTACGTGCCCGGGTCGCTCTCCTTGCGGTGGAGCCGCTCCAGGCCGAAGAGGTGACCGGTCCGCGCGAAGGCCTCGTCGTTCTCGCGCAGCTGATCCTTCAGGCTCGTGCTCACCTCTGCGCGTCCTTCCGCTCGAGCCAGTAGATGTCGTGCTCGTCGACCCGGACGTGCCACTCGGCGGGCACGAAGAGGGTCGTGTTCGAGGCCTCGATCACGGCCAGGCCGTCGATCTCGTTCCCCGGCTTGATGTCCTCCATGCGCCAGATGTCGGCGTCGTGCCAGGCGCCCTTCCGGAACACCGGTCGCTTGCCCTTGTACGCCTCGCGATCGGGCTGCGGGGAAGCGAGCTCGTGCCGGCGCAACCTCGGCTTGACCGTGTCGACCTTGGCGACGACACACACCTCGGTGACCTGGTAGGCGCCGACGTCGGGCTTGGCGACCAGCGTGAACATCTTCGTGTACTGGTCCTCGAACGCCCCGACCAGCGCCCGCATGTCGTCGACCGTGTCGACGCGGTGGACGGGCGAGGCCACTTCGATGTCGTCGAGCTGGCCCATGTACTTCATGTAGATGACCCGGGACATGGAGATCTGGTCGGCGGAGAAGCCCTCGCCCGAGAGCTCCGCGAGCAACTCCTTCTCCAGGGCGTCCCACGCCATGTTGACGGGCTGCAGGTACGCCACCTTCATGGCGTCGTCGAGGTCGGGGGTCAACACGGTCGCCACCGTCTTGTGGCGCCGGTGCGAGTAGTCCATGCACGCGCCGCCCCAGGCGGAGAAGGCCCCGGCGTGCGGCACCGTGATCACCGCCTTCCACGGGTGCTCGCCCGCGTAGCCGAGCAGGTGCATCGGCCCCGCACCCCCGTACCCCAGCAGGACGTAGTCGCGCAGGTCGTGCCCGACCATCAGGCTCCGCACCAGGTGCTCGCGCATCATGAGGTTGAGGAGGTCGAGGCAGGTCTCGGCCGCCTCGTGGACACCGAGGCCGAGCGGGTCGGCGATCTTCTCCTTGAACAGGTCGTGGGAGACCTGCTTGTTCACCTCGAGCTTGCCGCCGAGGTAGTTGTGCTCGTTGAGGATGCCCAGGAGAAGGTTGGCGTCGTTGATGGTGGGCGTCGTGTTGCCCGCCTCGAGGAAGGTCGGACCCGGCGTGCCCCCGGCCGAGTCGGGACCGAGCTTGATGCGGTTCGTCTGCGGATCGAGCCGGATGTAGGTGCCGGTGCCGGCGCCGATCGACATGATCCCCAGCATCGGGACGTTGACGTACATGTCCTGGAAGCCGGGCTCGCGGTCGATGGGGAGCACGCCGGCGGTGATGGCGCCCGCGTCGAAGGAGGTGCCGCCCACGTCGGAGCAGACGATGTTGTCCTCCCCGATGATCGTCGAGAGGTACTTGGCTCCCATGAGGCCGCCGACCGGACCCGACATCGCCGCCTCGAACAGCCTCGGGTAGCGGATGTCGGTGATGCCGCCGTATCCGAGCACGGTCTTGAGGCTGTGGGAGTAGCCGATGTTCTGCAGCTCCTCCTCGATGCGCAGGAGCTGCCTCCGGGCGGTGTTGGACGCGTAGGCCTGGATCACGGTGGCGTTCGCCCGCGACACCTCGCGGGCGGTCGGCGCCACCTCGCTCGACAGCTCGAGCGGGACCTCCCGGCCGACCTCCCTCATGATCGCCCGGGCGATCTCGGCCGCGCGCTGCTCGTGCACGGGGTTCGCGTACGAGTGGAGGAAGACGATCGCGATCGCCTCGCAGGCCTCGTCGACCAGGAGCTCGCGGACACCCCGCTCGACCTCCTGCTCGTACAGCGGGATCACCGGCGTGCCGAACATGTCGATGCGCTCGGTCACGCCCCGCGCCTGCCGACGTGGCACCAGCGGCACGCGGTGCTTGCGGTACTGCATGTGGGTGATCTCGGACCACTGCGCGCCGATGAAGGTCTGCGAGCCACGCCCCTGGACGACGACGTCCTCGAACCCCCGCGTGACCAGCAGTCCGGTCTTGACGCCGGACATGTTGATCACCGTGTTGAGCATCGAGGTCCCGGTGTAGACCGAGGTCTCGACCTTGCGACCGAAGCTGCGGCCCTCCGGTCCCCTCGGGTCGACACCGAGTTGCTCGATGCCCTCCTCGAGCGACTCCATGTAGCCGATGCTCTCGTCGTGCGGTGACGTCGGCGCCTTGCCGATGACGCTCCGTCCCTGCTCGTCGACGACGATCACGTCGGTCATCGTCCCGCCGGCGTCACACGCCACGAAGTACCGCTCCATGCCGGGTCCTACCTTTCCGACGACCTCAGCTCGGCGAAAGGGCCGCCGGCGACCCTCCGACCGCCGATCCACCGGCCGAGCTCGTCCGCGATGCGACGGCCCAGCTGCCGCAGCAGCCGCCGCGCGTCGCGGATCATCCGCCGACCACCCGGACCGGGCCCGTGCCCGGAGGACGGAGCCGCGCGCTGTTCTCGATCGCCACGAGCACCTCCCGCCGCGGGGTCCCGGGCCGGCCTCACCCCACCCCGGTCCGGAGCCGCAGGTCCGGGGAGCTGGTCCACCGTTCCGGGGAACGGTTCCACAACTTCGTCTTTCTGGTCAAGTATTCCGACCATCTGGTAGAACAACATGGTACGCGACGTGCGCTCGATGGTCGACGAGGAGAGCGACACCATGCCCAACGATCCCCTGCGGACGAAGCTCTGCGACCAGCTGGGCATCGAGTACCCGGTGGTCGCGTTCACGCACTGCAAGGACGTCGCCGTGGCGGTGATCAACGGCGGCGGGTTCGCCGTGCTCGGCGAGGCGATGCACCCGCCCGAGAACATCGCCGCCGACATCGCCTGGATCCGGGAGCGCGTCGAGGGCAGGCCCTTCGGTGTCGACCTCCTGCTCCCGGCGTCGGCGCCTCCGTCGGGCTCCGTGGAGGAGCTCCGGGCCAAGATCCCCGAGGTCCATCGGGAGTTCGCCCGCACGATCAAGGAGCGCTACGACGTCCCCGACCCGAAGGGGCCCGTCGCCCTCCACACGTGGGGGAGGCCTCAACCAGGAGCTGGCCCGGGCCCAGTTCGAGGTCGTGCTCGAGGAGCGGGTCCCGGTCGTCGCCTCCGGCCTCGGGAGCCCGGCGTTCCTGCTGGACGCGGCGCACGAGCGGGGCATGCTCGTGTGGGGCCTCGTCGGCAAGGCGCGCCAGGCCAAGCGCCAGCTCGAGGCCGGCGTCGACGCGATCGTCGCCCAGGGCTACGACGCCGCCGGACACACCGGGTCGACGGGGACCTTCTCGATCGTCGCGGAGGTCGCGGCGATCGCGGGGACACCCCGGTCATCGCCGCCGGTGGCGTGACCACCGGCCGCCACCTGGCGGCCGCCCTGTGCCTCGGCGCCGCCGGGGTCTGGACGGGGACGCTCTGGCTCGCGTCTCGCGAATCCGACGTCGACATGATCGTCAAGGAGCGGCTCCTCGCCGCGACCGGCGACGACACCACCCACAGCACGTCCATCTCCGGGATGACCATGCGCGTCCTCAAGTGCCCCTGGACCGAGGAGTGGGCCGCGACCGAGGCCCCCGATCCCCTTGCCCCGCCCTACCAGATGCTGCTGAGCGCCGACTACCTCCAGGGCGCCAACGACCACCGCCGGGCGGACCTCATGACCGAGGCGGCCGGCCAGGGCGTCGGGTTCGTGACCTCGATGAAGCCGGCCCGCCAGATCCTGCAGGACATGGTGGAAGAGGCGCTCGACACGTTCGAGGGGCTGGTCGGTGAGCTGGCCTGACCCCGCCGGCGCGGTGCCGGGGTTCGAGGCGGACCTCGCCGGGAGACGGGCGGAGTGCGACGGCGGTCATGCGCTCGCCGGCACCCACTTCGCCGTGCGCGAGGAGTACGCCGGCACGCTGACCGGCGACTACGTCGAGGAAGGGGATCCACCCTGGCGCTGGTACCTCCTCGCCGAGCTGACCCGCGCGCCGCGCGGGTATCCGTGCGATACCGTCTGGTGCGAGGCGGGGAACCTGTTCGTCGTCGACTGACGACCGAACGGACCACGAGACGTCGAACCGCGAGGGGGGACGGGTTGGCACGACGGGGACGACGAGAAGCGATCCTCGACGCGGCGATGGAGCTCTTCGCGGGTTCCAGGGGCGGGAGCGTGACGATCCAGGAGATCGCCGACGCCGCGGAGACCCACAAGACGACGCTCCTCTACCACTTCCCGAGCAAGGAGGTCCTGTACGAGGCCGTCCTCGAACGGGCCCTCGACCCGGTCATCGAGATGATGGAGAAGTTCCTCGCGACCGAGTTCACCCCCGACCGGCTCGGCTGGTACCTCGACGAGCTCCACCGGTTCCTGCGGGACAACCCGGCCATCCCCAGGCTCCTGATGCGCGAGCTCGACTACGGCGAGAAGTACGCGGACCACTTCGTGCGGGTGTTCACCCCCGCGAAGAACCGCCTCGCCGAGGCCGAGGAGGCGGGCATGATCAGCCATGTGGAGCCCGTGTTCTTCATCCACGACCTCCACGTGCAGATCATGACCTACTTCTGCCACGGCCCCCTGCTCGAGCGCCTCATGGGCACCGATCCCTACTCGGTCGACTCGATGATCCTGCGCCGCCAGTACCTGGTCGACCAGATCGTCCGCCAGTGGCGACCGAGCCCGTCCCGAACGGTCAAGGCCCCGCTCGAGAGGAGCCGGGCGAAGCGGCGGGCGGGCTGACGGGGCGCCGGTCGAGTCTCGGCAGCACCTCGCGCTCGAAGAGGTCGAGGCTCTCCCAACCGAGCTCGGGGGGCATCCCGGCCAGCAGCGGATGGAGGGTGAGCGTCCCGAGGTCCCCGAGGCGGTCCGCCAGCGCGACGCACTCGTCGGGGGTGACGACCTCGTACACGCCGCTCCTCCTGATCCCCTCGAGGTCGCCCGACGAGACCGCGAACTCCGACCGCACCTCGGGAGTCTGCCAGCCCGAGTAGGTCGTCGCGTCGTGGACGACGTAGGGCGCCAGCCGCTGCCAGTCGCGCTCGGGGTCCTCGCTGACGTGGACGAAGCCGGGGAGGTTCGGGAGCACGACGAGGCCCCGGAACCCGACCTGCTCGCACTCGCGCCGGTAGACCTCGGCCAGCTCGGGATCGTGGACGGCCGGGAAGAACCCGATCCGCAGGCGGGCGGCCCGGCGTGCCGAGACGGGGGCCGAGCCGCCGAGGAAGATCACGGGGTGCGGCTTCGTCAGGGGGTCGGCGTGACCCGCACCGTCCTCCCCCGCCACTCGAAGGGCTCGCCGGTCCAGGCGCTGCGCAGCGCCCGGACGAACTCCTCGAGGAGCTCGCCTCGCCGGGAGCGATCGACCCCGTACATGGCGAACTCCTCGGGGCGGTACCCCGCACCGAGCACGACGCTCACCCGACCCCGGCTGGCGAGATCGAGGACCGCCATCTCCTCCGCCACCCGGATCGGATCGTTGACGGGAGCGATCATGCAGGCGATCGAGACCCGCAGCCTCCTCGTCCGCCCCGTGACGAGAGCGGCCATGGCCAGCGGCGCCGGGAGGAAGCCGTCGTCGGTCCCGTGATGCTCCGACATCACCGCGTAGTCGAGGCCGACGCGGTCGCCCCACTCGCACATCTCCAGGCACGCGGGGTACAGCTCGGCCGTGGCGGTGGGTCCCTCCGCCCGGTTGCGGAGGTCGAAGCGGAGCGCGAGCTGAGCCATCCCGGCCGTCCCCTCCCTCAGAGGTCGAACGGCTTCACGGGCTCGGCGGCTGCCCCGAGCCCGGCGAGGTGACCGAAGGTGATGCCGAGCCCGATGGTGGCCCCCGGGCCCCAGTAGCCTTCCCCCGCCGGCGAGGCGATGCAGTTGCCGGCGCCGTACAGGCCCGGGATCGGGGTGCCGTCGACCCCGAGGACCCGCGCGCCGGCGTCGATGACGGGTCCGCCGTTGGTGTCGAGCGTCGCCGCCCCCAGGATGATGCAGTGGTAGGGACCCGCTTCGGCGAAGGGGGCCATCGTCGGGTTCGGCGACCCCTCGCGGATCGGCCCGTGCCAGGCCCTTCCGATCGGGGCCTCGCCGCGCCCGAAGTCGAGATCCACCCCCGACCGGGCGAGCTCGTCGAAGCGCGCGACCGTGGCCACCAGGTTCGGGACGAACGACGGGTCGAGTCGCGTCCCGGCGACGTGCCCCGCCAACGTCGCGAGCCGGCCGTCGACGTTGGCGGCGAGATCCTCCCAGGTGTCGCCCGTGATCACGTAGTCGGCGTCCTCGCCCGGCATGGGGATCGGATGGCGCATGACGTGCGCGCTGTCCGAGCGCGCGACCGCGTCGTCGTAGAGCATGAACAGGAGCAGGTTCGGGTACTCACGCCGGTTGGGGTCGTAGACGCCGTGGATCCGGGCGCGGTCGCTGTAGGCCATCTTCTCGTTGACGACGCGGCGCCCGTACTTGTTGACCTGGACCATCGCGTCACCCCACGGGATCCACACGCCCGGCGGTGAGGGTGACCTGCAACGCGATCTCGACCGGGACCTGCTTCCACCAGGCGTTGCCCATGTTGCCGAGGAGGGCACCGGCCTCCACCCCGATGCGCACGAAGTCGCCCCGCGCGCCCGCGGTCGAGCAGGACCCGAACACGCGTCCCGGCAGGTACCGGCGCACGAGCTCGGAATCGTGGGCGAAGCCGCCCGAGGCGAAGACCACCGCCTGGCGGGCGCGGGCGAGCACGGTCAGGTGCCGGTACCGGAGCTCCAGCCCGACCGCCGCGCGCTCCGCGTTCTGGAGGAGCCTCACCGCCCGGTGCTCGAGGAGGACCTCGACACCGTGCTTGCGTGCCGCGAGCTCCAGCTGCTCGATGATCGCCGGCGCCCCCGGGCCCGGCGTGCAGTGGCGCCCGTTGGGCACCTTGTCCTCGGGGAGCTCGGCACCGTAGTCGGGCATCTCCGGGAGCGTGACCCCGTACCCCAGGTCGACCGGCCGGCTGGGATCGGGGACCGCGTCGTCCGCGACGACGTCGAGCCCGCCGACGCTGGTCAGGTACTCGACCGCCCGCGAGCCGTTGTCGTAGAAGGCCTCGATGAGCCCGTAGGAGTCCTCGGGCAGTCCGAACGTCGGGTGGCCGTCGCAGTACCACTGGGGGTGGGACATCCGGCACATGTAGCGGAGCGCGTCGTCCCGGTCGTCGACCTGGCCCTGGGCGCGCAGTGACGGGTTGTCGGGGATCCAGGCCGTGCCACCCGACAGGGCCGTGGTACCGCCGACCGCGTCGTTGCGCTCGAACATGATCACCGACGCTCCCTCGGCCGCGGCGGTGACCGCGGCGGCGAAGGCGGCGCCGCCGGACCCCACGACGAGGACGTCGGCTTCGTGGTCGAAGATGTCGTCGGTCACGGATCCGTCCCGTCCCGCTCGCTACCGCCCCTCGAACTCGGGCTTGCGCTTCTCGAGGAAGGCCCGGGTCCCCTCACGGGCATCGGCCGTGTGCGCGGAGAGCGTCGCCGCCACCGCCTCGTAGTCGAGCATCTCGTCGAGGGTGGACGTGAGCGACTTGTGGACGAACCGGCGGGCCAGGTCCACCGCGACGCTCGGGCCGGCCGCAAGCTCCTTGGCGTAGGCCATCGCCACCGGCAGGGCTTCCCCCGACGGCACGAGCTCGTCGACGAGGCCGTGGCGGAGGCATTCCTCCGCCTCGAGGATCCGCCCGGTCTCCACCATCATGAGCGCGGTGGACAGGCTGGTGACGCGGGGCAGGAGGTAGGTGATGCCGCAGTCGGGCGCGAATCCGAGACGGACCATCGCGGCGCTCATTCGGGTGGTCTCGTCGGCGAACCGGCGGTCGCACGCGAGCGCGTAGGCGAGACCGGCGCCGATCACCGGACCGTGGAGGGCGGCGACGACCGGCTTGTCGACCTCGACGATCATCCGCGTGAGCTCGGCGATCGGTCCGGCCGGCGTCTTGCGCTGGTAGCGCTCGAGCGGCACGTCCGAGAGCCCCGGGATCCCCCGGTCGGCCTCGCCCCCCAGCCATTCGGCGTCGCCACCCGAGCTGAACCCGCGTCCGGCTCCGGTGAGCACGATCACGCGCACCTCGTCCCGCCGCCGGAGATCGCGGAACAGGTCGACGAGGTCCTCCGCCAGCTCCCAGGTCACCGCGTTGAGCCGGTCCGGACGGTTCAGCGTGACCACGCCGACCGAGTCCTCGACCTCGAACAGGTGGTGCGCGTCTCCCATGTCGGTCCTCGCCTCGCTCGTCGGATGGATCAGGCCGCCTGCAGGGCCTTGACGGTCGCCGCCACCCAGTCCTCGTCGCGGCGCAGCGTCGCGGGCAGGTCGAGGAGCACCGTCGGGAAGGCGCCGGCACACCGCCGGGTGACCGTGGTCGCGAAGTCGTCGGACGTGGCGACGACGGCCCACTCGTCCAGCATCTCGTCGGTGATCCGGCTCGGCATCTCGTCCCAACGTCGCTCCTTCGACAACCGGTGGAGCTCGTGGCCGACGTCCTGCCACCCGTGGTGCTCGAGCACCGCGTGGTACGTGGGGGTCGACGCGTAGAACGCGATGTGGCCCCGCAGCGCCTCCTTGGCGGCGGCGAGATCGGTTTCGTCCCGGCCGATCGCGAGGAACGGCGCGCCGATGATCTCGACGTCGCTCGAGGAGCGGCCCCGAGCCTCGGCACCGGCGGCGACGGCCGGAAGCAGCACCTCGCGGACGTAGCGGAACGTGGCGATGGGGTGGACGCGCACTCCGGCGCAGAGCTCGCCGGCAAGTCGGGCCATGTACGGCTTGACCGCGGCGAGCTGGATCGGGACCCGGGGGTGGGCGATCGGACCCGGGCTGAAGAAGGGGCTCATGAGCGTGAACCGGTAGTGGTCCGACTCGAAGGCGGGCCGGGCACCGGTCTGGAACGTCTCGAACATGGACATGACGCACGAGACGTAGTCACGCAGGCGTGGCCCGGCCGGCTCCGTCCAGTCGGACGCGTACCGGCGCTCCACGTGGCTGCGCACCTGCGTGCCCAGGCCCAGCGCGAAGCGGCCTCCCGAGAGCTGCTGGAGGTCCCACGCGAGCTGTGCGGTCACGAGCGGGCTGCGCGGGAACGCGATCGCCACGTTGGTGGCCAGCGAGACGTGCCGGGTGTGCTCGGCGACGATCGCGAGCGGCAGGAAGGGGTCGTGGCCGGCCTCGGGCACCGTCACCCCGTCGAAGCCGGCCCGCTCGGCGGCCCGCGCGGCCTCGGTGATGCGGGCGACGTCGATCGGAGGCTGGGCTCCCCCGGTGTGCTGACCGTCCTCCGGGCTCAGCAACACGGTCTGCACTCGGAACGCCATGTCGCGACTCCTCCCGTGCTCCGGGAACGCCCGGGCGGGAGCCTACCACCGTGGTAGGAATTCCTGACCAGTTGGTCAGAAAGATCCGGTGCAGGGGCGGTGCTCCTCGCGGGTAGCGTGAGCCGGGCCGGGAGTGCCCACGGAGGACCGAAGGTGGCTCGTGACCGGGACGAGACAGGGCGGCGCGGCGCCGGTGCCGCACCGGCGCGCGTGGCGCGCCGCCGGTGAACCTGCACTTCTCCCCCGAGGACGAGGCCTTCCGGGCCGAGGTGCGCGACTGGCTCGAGACCAACCTCACGGGGGAGCTCGCCGGGGCTCGGGGCCTCGGCGGGTCCGGACGCGAGCACGAGCACCACGACCTGCGGCTCGCGTGGGAGCGCCGGCTCGGCGAGGCGGGTTGGATCGGTCTCGCCTGGCCCGAGGAGGCAGGGGGGCGGGGCGCGAGCCTCGTCCGTCAGGTGATCTTCGCCGAGGAGTACGCCCGGGCGGACGCCCCCGCCCGCGTGAACCACATGGGCGAGCACCTCCTCGGTCCCACACTGCTGGCGTTCGGGACCGAGGCCCAGAAGGAGCGCTTCCTCCCGCCGATCCTGCGGGGCGAGGAGCTGTGGTGCCAGGGCTACTCCGAACCCGACGCCGGCTCGGACCTGGCCAACGTGCAGACGGTCGCGGTGCGCGACGGCGACGAGTGGGTGATCACGGGACAGAAGGTCTGGACCTCGCTGGCGCAGTGGGCCGACTGGTGCTTCGTCCTCGCCCGCACCGACCGAACCGCACCCCGGCACCGGGGCTTGTCCTACCTGCTGTGCCCGATGCACCAGGACGGCGTCGAGATCCGCCCGATCGTCCAGCTCACCGGGACGTCGGAGTTCAACGAGGTCTTCTTCGACGGAGCCCGCACCGCGGCCGACAGCGTCGTCGGTGAGGTGAACGACGGGTGGCGGGTGGCGCTGGCGACGCTGGCCTTCGAGCGGGGCGTCTCGACGCTGGCCCAGCAGATCGGGTTCGGTCGCGAGCTCGACGCGGTCGTGGCGGCCGCCCGTGCACGCGGCCTCGTGGCCGACCCCGTCGTCCGATCCCGCCTGGTCACGACCTGGATCGGGCTCCGCCTGCTGCGCTTCAACGCCCTGCGGACGATGAGCGGCGAGGGCGAGCCGGGCCCCGAGGCGTCGATCTCCAAGCTCGCCTGGGCCACCTGGCATCGGGCCCTCGGCCGGCTCGCGGTGGACGTGCTGGGCCCCACGGTCGAGTTGCCCCAGCACGACAGGCTGCGACGGCTGTTCCTGTTCACCACGGCCGACACCATCTACGGGGGCTCGAACCAGATCCAGCGCAACCTCCTCGCCGAGCGCGTCCTCGGCCTTCCCAAGGAGCCGGCGTGAACGTCCCCCCCTACCCGTCCGGCCACGGACTGCTGGCCGGCAAGACCGTGCTCGTGACGGCGGCGGCCGGGACCGGGATCGGATTCGCCACCGCGAGGCGTTGCGCCGAGGAGGGCGCCCGGGTCGTCCTGAGCGACCGGCACGAGCGCCGCCTGGCCGAGGCAGCCGACGCGCTCGCCGAGGTCGGGGGCGCGACACCCGTCGCCGTTCCCTGCGACGTGACCGTGGAGGGCGACGTGCAGCGCCTGTTCGCGGCCGCGGTGGAGGCCGGCTCGGGACGGCTCGACGTCGTCGTGAACAACGCGGGGCTCGGCGGTACGGCGTCGCTGGTGGACATGACCGACGAGGAGTGGTCGGTCGTCCTCGACGTGACCCTCACCGGAACCTTCCGCTGTACCCGGGCCGCCCTGCGCCACATGATCCCGAACCGCTCGGGCGTGGTGGTGAACAACTCCTCGGTCCTCGGCTGGCGCGCCCAGGCCGGCCAGGCGCACTACGCGGCGGCGAAGGCGGGCGTGATGGCGCTCACCCGCTGCGCGGCGGCCGAGGCCGCGCCGGCGGGGGTCAGGGTGAACGCGGTCGCCCCCAGCCTCGCCATGCACCCGTTCCTCGCCAAGGTGACCTCGGAGGAGCTCCTCGACGAGCTCACCCGGAGGGAGGCGTTCGGGCGGGCCGCCGAGCCGTGGGAGGTCGCCAACGTCATCGTCTTCCTCGCCAGCGACTACTCGTCGTACCTCACCGGCGAGGTCGTGTCGGTGAGCAGCCAGCACCCCTGAGGACGACCCGTTCCGGGTACGACGGCTCCCACCCGGTCACCGGTGACGGCCCGTGACCGGGCTACGTACAATGCCGGCCGATGATCCGCTCCGAGGTCCGCGACCACGTCGCCGAGGTCGTGATCGACAACCCGCCGGTGAACGCGCTGCCTGTGAAGGGCTGGTTCGACCTCGCCGACACCGTCCGGAGGCTCGGACGCGATCCGGAGGTCCGGGCCCTGATCGTCGCCGCCAACCCCGAGGTCCGGGGGTACCAGGCGGGCGTCGACATCAAGGAGCTGGCCGCCGACCCGACGAAGAAGACGCTGATCGACGTCAACCGCGGTTGCCGGGAGGCCTTCGCCGCGGTCTACGACTGCGAGGTGCCCGTCATCGCCGCCGTGCACGGCTACTGCCTGGGTGGCGGTATCGGGATCGCGGGCAACGCCGACATCGTGGTGGCCTCCGACGACGCCACGTTCGGGCTGCCCGAGGTCGACCGGGGCGCGCTGGGCGCGGCCACCCACCTCGGGAGGCTGGTCCCCCAGCACAAGCTGCGGGCGCTGTTCCTCACCGGGACGACGGTCACCGCGCAGGAGCTCCTGGCCTTCGGGACCGTCGAGCGGGTGGTGCCCCGCGACCAGCTGATGCAGGCCGCGCGTGACATCGCGTCGGTGATCGCGGCCAAGAGCCCGCTGGTGATCCGCCGGGCCAAGGAGTCGCTCAACGCCATCGACCCCGTCGACGTGAAGCGCAGCTACCGCTTCGAGCAGGGCTTCACCTTCGAGCTGAACCTCTGGGGTGACTCCGACGAGCTCCGCCAGGCCTTCGTGGAGGGGCGCGAGGCCGACGTCTGACGGCGTCCGTGGCGGGTGACGGCCCCGGGTGGGCGCGCCGGACCCGGGGCTAGCCTTCGGCGCATCGGGTCGTGGCACAGGCCTCGGCGAAGGGAGCGCCGTGCGGGGTGATCTCGAGTGGGGAAGCGTCGCCGGCCTGGTCCGGGCGGCCGGGGCCCGGTTCGCGGCGCGCGGGGCGCTGGTCGACGGCGACGTGCGCCTGACCTTCGCCGACCTCGCCGGCGCCGTCGGGCGGGCCGCCCGGGCGACGGTCGCCGCCGGGGTGGCCGGGGGTGACCGAGTCTCGATCTGGGCCCCCAACATCCACGAGTGGGCGGTGGTGGCCCTCGGCGCCGTGAGCGCGGGCGCCGTGCTGGTCCCGGTGAACACCCGGTTCAAGGGCGCCGAGGCGGGCTACGTGCTGGCCGGGAGCCGGGCCCGGGTCCTGTTCACCGTCGAGGGGTTCCTCGACAACGACTACGTGTCGATGCTGGCCGGGGAGGACCTCCCCTCGCTCGAGCGCACCGTCGTGCTGCGAGGAACGCCACCCCCGGGCACCGAGTCGTGGGACGCCTTCCTGTCCTCGGGCGACGCGACGGCGCCCGAGGACGTCGACGCCCGGATGACGGGCCTCGGTCCCCACGACCTGTCCGACATCATCTTCACGTCGGGGACGACCGGGAGACCGAAGGGAGCGATGATCACCCACGGGCAGACCCTGCGGGTGTTCGAGCAGTGGAGCGAGATCGTCGGGCTGGCCGAGGGCGACCGCTACCTCGTGGTCAACCCGTTCTTCCACACGTTCGGTTACAAGGCCGGCCTCATCGCCTCGCTGATGCGGGGGGCGACGGTGATCCCCCAACCCACCTTCGACGTCCCGCGCGTGCTCGAGACGATCGAGGCCGAGCGGGTCACCGTGCTCCCCGGACCGCCCACCCTCTACCAGTCGCTGCTCGACCATCCCCGCCTGGGTGAGTTCGACCTGTCGTCGCTCCGGCTGGCCGTCACCGGGGCCGCGGTCGTACCCGTGGAGCTGATCCGGCGCATGCGCGAGGAGCTGACCTTCCGCACCATCATCACCGCCTACGGCCTGACGGAGTCCTCGGGCATGGCCACCGCCTGCCGGGCCGACGACGACCCCGAGACGATCGCGTCCACGTCGGGACGAGCCATCGACGACACCGAGGTGCGGGTGGTCGACGATGACGGCGGCGAGGTCCCGCGCGGCACCCCCGGCGAGGTGGTGGTCAGGGGCTACAACGTCATGCGGGGCTACTTCGAGGATCCGGAGGAGACGGCCGGCGTGATCGATGGCGAGGGTTGGCTGCACACCGGCGACGTCGGGGTGATGGACGACCGCGGCAACCTTCGCATCACCGACCGCAAGAAGGACATGTTCATCGTCGGGGGGTTCAACGCCTACCCCGCCGAGATCGAGAACGTCCTCCTCGGCCACCCCCAGGTCTCGCAGGCGGCCGTCGTCGGGGTGCCCGACGAGCGCCTGGGTGAGGTCGGGGTGGCCTTCGTCGTCGCCCGTCCCGGCGGCACCCCGGACCCCGACGAGGTCGTCACCTGGTGTCGCGAGCGCATGGCCAACTACAAGGTTCCACGCCGGGTCGAGGTGGTCGACACCCTCCCGCTGAACGCGAGCGGCAAGGTGCTGAAGTACGAGCTCCGGGAGCGGGCCCGGGCGACGTAGGCGATCACGGGACCAGGGCGCAACGGGTGCCGGAGTAGATGGTGGGCACGCACTTGTTGCAGTGCACGCACAGGCCGGCGGTCCGCGCGCCCGAGGCCATCCGGTTCACGAGGTCGGGCTCGCGCAGCAGGGCGCGGGCCATCGCCACGAACTCGAAACCCTCTGCCATCGCGGCCTCGATGGTGGCGAGCTCGTTGATCCCCCCGAGCAGCACCAGCGGGAGGTCGAGCTCGGCACGGAACTGGCGGGCGAAGGGCAGGAGGAACGCCTCCTCGAACGGGAGCTCCGGGAAGATCCGGCGGCCGAACCAGCGGAACGCCAGGCCGCTGATCCCGCCCAGCTCCTCCGAGAACTGCCTCAGCGGGACGTCGCCCCGGAAGTAGTACATGGCGTTGAGCAGGGAGCTCCCGGCGGTCAGCTCCACGGCGTCGAGGTGCCCGTCGGCCTCCAGCAGCCGGGCGACCCGGAGGCTCTCGTCGAGCCACAGGCCGCCCTCGACGCCGTCCGCCATGTTGAGCTTCGCCAGCACCGCGATCCTGCCGTCGGCGACCCGGCGGACCGCCTCCACGACGCGACGCGGGAAGCGGGCCCGGTTCTCGATGCGGCCGCCGAGGTCGTCTCCACGCCGGTTGAGGTTGGGGCTCAGGAACGAGCTCAGCAGGTAGTTGTGGCCCAGGTGGACCTCCACCGCGTCGAAGCCCGACTCGATCGCGACGGAGGTCGCACGCTCGAAGTCGCGCACGATCTCGTCGAGCTGCGCGTGGCTGGCCCCCTGACCAGGCCCCGGGCCGGGAAGCTGAAGCGGGTGGACGGAGCGAGGGACGGGTACCGCTTCGAGCTCGCCTGGGCCACGAGCCCGGCGTGACCGAGCTGCGCCGACACCCTGGCCCCTTCCGCGTGGACCGCCTCGGTGAACCGGGTCAGGTCGCCGATGAGGTCCTCGGTGAAGACCAGCGTGTCCCGGCTGACCCGGCCGCCCATCGACACGGCGCAGTAGGCGAGCGTCGTGAGGCCGACCCCTCCCCTCGCCACGGCCACGTGGAAGTCGACCAGCTCCCGGGTGACGGTCCCGCGGGGCATGATCCCTTCGAAGGTCGCCGCCTTGATCACGCGGTTGCGGAGGGTGATCGGTCCGAGCGACGCGGGCTCGAACGGCGACGGCGGCGCGGCGTTCGGGGTCACCGGTCAGAGCCTAGAGCCGTTCGATGATGGTGACGTTCGCCTGCCCGCCGCCCTCACACATCGTCTGCAGGCCGTAGCGGCCGCCCGTCCGCTCGAGCTCGCAGAGCAGCGTGGCCATGAGGCGGGCGCCGGTGGCGCCCAGCGGATGGCCCAGCGCGATGGCGCCCCCGTTGACGTTGACCTTCGAGAGGTCGGCGCCGGTCTCGTGAGCCCAGGCGAGCACGACCGAGGCGAACGCCTCGTTGATCTCGACCAGGTCGACGTCGCCGAGGGTCATCCCCGCCCTCCCCAGCGCCCGCGCGGTGGCGGGGATCGGGGCGGTGAGCATCCAGATCGGGTCCGCACCCCTGACGTCCAGGTGGTGGACGCGGGCCCTCGGGGTGAGCTCGTGCTCGCGCACGGCCCGCTCCGACGCCACGAGGAGCGCGGCGGCGGCGTCGGAGATCTGCGAGGAGACGGCGGCGGTGAGCCGCCCACCCTCGACGAGCGTCCGCAGCGACGCCATCTTCTCGGGGGAGGTGTCGCGACGCGGCCCCTCGTCCGCGGTCACGTCGCCATACGGCACGATCTCGCGGTCGAAGCGGCCCTCGTCCTGGGCCCGGATGGCCCGTCGGTGGCTCTCGTACGCGAACCGCTCCATCGCCTCGCGCGTGATGTCCCACTTCTCGGCGATCATCTCGGCGGCCCGGAACTGCGACACCTCCTGGGTCCCGTAGCGCGCCTCCCAGCCGGCCGAGCCGGTGAACGGGTTCTCGAAGCCGTGCGGTTCCCCGGCGGTCATCGCCGAGGAGATGGGGATCCTCGACATCTGCTGGACGCCCCCGGCGACGACCAGGTCGCTCGTGCCGCTGAGGACGGCTTGCGCGGCGAAGTGGACCGCCTGTTGCGACGAACCGCACTGCCGGTCGACCGTCACGCCCGGCACCTCGTCGGGGAGGCCGGCCGCGAGCCAGCACGTCCGGGCGATGTCGCCGGCCTGCGGACCGATCGTGTCGACGCAGCCGAAGACCACGTCGTCGACGGCGCTCGGGTCGACCCCGGTCCGCTCCACGAGCGCGCGCAGCACGTGCGCTCCGAGATCCGCCGGATGGACGTCGCTCAGGCCGCCGCCGCGCCGGCCCACCGGGGTGCGAACGGCGTCGACGATGTAGGCCTCGGCCATCGGGCTCACTCCTTCCCCTTCGCGGATCACAAGATCGCGCGCCCCACGCGCCTGCGGTGCCAGGCGGCGCTCCCCCACGCGGCGCGCAGCGCCCACGCTCGCTTCATCCACAGGTGCAGGTCGTGCTCGGTGGTGTAGCCGATGGCACCGTGGCCCTGGAGGGCGACCCGGGTCGCGAGGGTCGCCGCGTCGGACGCGTGCGCCTTCGCCATCGACACGTGCACCGATCGCTCGGCGTCCCGGTGGGCGACCGACCACGCCGCCCGGTAGACGAGCGGGGCGGCGAACTCGAGCGCCATCCTCACGTTCGCGAGGTGGTGCTTCACCGCCTGGAACGAGCCGATCGGGACACCGAACTGCTCGCGCTGCTTCGCGTAGTCGACGGTGACCTCCAGGAGGCGCCACCCGAGCCCCAGGAGCTGGGCGGCGGTCCCGAGCGCGCCACGGTCGAAGGCGAGCGCAGCGACGTCCGGGCCGCCGACGCGGGTGGAGTCGTCGAGCCGCCCATCGACGTGGTGCAGGCGCCGGGCGCCGTCGACGGAGCTCCGCCGATCGAGGCCCACCTCCGCGGTGGCGACGGCGTGAACGCCGGTGTCGTCGAAGCGCACCACGAGGTCGGCGGTGTCGGCCCACACCGCGAGCTCGTCGGTCGGGGCGATCGCGGTGGCTCCCCCGCCGCCCGCCACGAGCCCCTCCGCGCGGTGGTCTCCGGCCTCGGCCAGCAGCGGCACCGCGACGGCGGCCGTCTCGACGATCGGCTCCGGCAGCGCCGCCCGACCGGTCTCCTCGAGTACCCCGACCAGGTCGACCTCGTCGCCGCCGAGCCCGCCCGACGCCTCGGGCGCCAGCACGCCGAGCACGCCCATCCCCACGAGCGCCTTCCACGCACCCTCGGTCCGACCCGTCTCGTTGGTCCAGGCCCGGCGGACCACACCCGGCGGACACTCCTTGGCGAGGAGGTCGCGCACGGCCCGGCGCAGCTCCACCTGCTCGTCGCTGAACGCGAAGCGCACGGCGCTACCTCCGGGGTAGGCCGAGCACGCGCTCGGCGACGACGTTGCGCTGGATCTCGTTCGTGCCCGCGTAGATGGGACCGGCGAGGGCGAACTGGAGCCCCTTCATCCAGTCGGCGGTGGGGCCCTCGACGAGCTCGGCGCGGCAGCCGAGCAGCTCCGACGCCGTCTCGTGCATCCGGAGGTCCAGCTCGGACCAGAAGAGCTTGACGAGGCTCGCCTCGGGCCCGCTCCGTGCGCCCTCGGCGAGCCGGGTGACGGTCCAGAACGTCTGCCAGCGGTACGCCTCGGCGTCGATGCACGCGCGCACGACCGCGTCCTCCAGAGCCGGATCGGCGACGTCGCGGACGCCACGGTGGAGCTCGACCAGGCGAGACGCGGTCGCCAGGAACCGGCCGGGCGAGCGCAGGGTGAGGCCGCGCTCGGAGCCGGTCGTCGCCATCGCGACCTCCCAGCCCCGGTGGACCCCGCCGAGGACGTCCTCGTCGGGCACGAAGACGTCCTCGAGGAACACCTCCGCGAAGCCCTCGTCACCGTCGAGGCGCTCCACCGGCCGGACGGTGACGCCGACGGCGTGGAGGTCGACGAGGAAGTAGGTGAGCCCCCGGTGTCGCTCGGCCTCGGGGTCGCTGCGGAACAGCCCGAACATCCGGTCGCAGAACGCTCCCCGGGTCGTCCAGGTCTTCTGCCCGCTGAGGCGCCAGCCGCCCCCGGTCTCGTCGCGCACGGCCCGGCTGCGGATGGCGGCGAGGTCGCTGCCGGCGTCGGGTTCGGACCAGCCCTGGCACCACGTGACCTCCGCCGAGGCCATCGCGGGCAGGATCCGGTCGCGCTGCTCCTTCGTCCCGAGCTCGAAGAGGGTGGGGGCGAGGAGGAAGATCCCGTTCTGGGTCACCCGCTGCGGGGCGCCGGCCCGGTGGTACTCCTCCTCGAAGATCAGCCACTCCCAGAGGCTCGCCTCCCGGCCGCCGTACTCGCGGGGCCACGAGACCACCGCCCAGCCGGCGTCGTAGAGCTCCCGCTCCCAGCGCCGGTGCAGCTCGAAGCCCTCGCGGGTGTCGCCCGACGGCAGTGGCGGGTCGGGGCGGTGCGCCTCGAGCCAGGCCCGGCACTCGGCCCGGAAGGCCTCCTCCGCCTCGTCGAAGGTCAGGTCCAAGGAGTCGACCCCCCGGTGTCCGCCACCGGCATCACCTCACCGCCACGACGCACGAGCCGTGCCCGAAGAGGCCCTGGTTGACGCAGAGCCCCACCGTCGCGCCCTCGACCTGGCGGGCACCGGCCTGCCCGCGCAACTGCCAGGCGAGCTCGCAGACCTGGGCCAGCGCCTGGGCCGGGACGGCCTCCCCGAAGCAGGCGAGGCCACCGCTGGGGTTCACGGGGATGCGGCCACCCAGCGCGCTGTCACCGTCGCGCAGGAGCCGCTCGGCGTCGCCCGGCTCGCACAGGCCGATCTGCTCGTACCAGTCGAGCTCGAGACCCGTCGAGAGATCGTAGACCTCGGCGAGGTCGAGGTCCTCGGGACCGAGGCCGGCCTCCTCGTAGGCCTTCGCGGCGATCGACTCCTTGAACCCGAGCTCCGGAGCGCCGCCGATCCCGGCCGCGGAGTCGGACGCGAAGTTCGGCAGCTCGATCACCGTGTTCGGGTACGCCGGGGTGACGGTCGAGACGGCGGCGATCCGAACCGGTCGCTCGACCCCGCGGGCCCGCGCGTACTCCATGCTCGACACGACGACGGCGGCGGCACCGTCGCTGGTCGCGCAGATGTCGAGGAGACGCAGCGGGTCCGCCACCAGCGGGGAGGCGGCGACCTCCTCGTCGGTGACCTCCTTGCGGTAGCGCGCGTTGGGGTTGTGCAGGCCGTGGCGCGAGTTCTTCACCTTCACCTGGGCGAAGTCGGCGGGCGTGGCGCCGTACAGGTCCATCCGCCGCCGGGCGTACAGCGCGAAGTAGGTGGGGTTGGTCGCGCCCAGGAGCCGGAACCGGAGCCAGTCGGGATCGTCGGTCCGCTCGCCCGCGGTCGGCGCGAGGAAGCCCTTCGGGGTCGTGTCGGCACCGACCACGAGCGCGACGTCGCAGAACCCGGCCACGATCTGGGCCCGGGCCGTCGAGAGGGCCGTGGCGCCCGACGCGCACGCCGCGTACGACGACGCGACCTGGGCCCCCTGCCAACCCAGCGCCTGCGCGAACGTCGCGCCCGCGACGTAGCCCGGGTAGCCGTTGCGCACGGTCTCGCCGCCCGACACGAACTGCACGTCGCGCCACTCGAGGCCGGCGTCCGCGAGGGCCTCACGTGCCGCGACCATCCCGTACTCGACGAAGTTCCGGCCCCACTTCCCCCACGGGTGCATCCCGACGCCCAGCACCGCGATCTCCCGGTCCCCCGGCATCAGCCCACCTCCGGGTCGACCGGCCGCCACTTCCAGACCACGTGCGCTCCCTCGTCGTCCTCGAAGAGCGTCCCGAGGACGAGCTCGACCTCCTGGCCCACCCGCAGCCGTGCCGGGTCGACGCCGTCGGCGAGCAGGCCGAGCACCACCATCTGCTCGCGCTCCAGCTCGACGGCGACGACGGTGTACGGCACGAACGGGTCGGGCGCGACGTACGGCGGCGGCGGCGCGTAGTGGTTGGTCGTGTACGACCAGACCTTCCCGTGCCGGGAGAGCAGGACCTCCTCGCGCTCCTCGAAGGGCGCGTGGGGGTTGGCGGACGCCGCGACCGCCCTGGGGAAGAAGTACGAACCGCTCTCGACGCCGCGCTCGCCGGTCAGCGCAGGCTCGCCCCCGGTCGTGAACCAGCCCTCGACCGCGGGGATCCGTGGTGTGCTCATGCTCGCCTCCCTCCGTCGAGCCGGGCCAGCACGGCCTCCGCCTCGGTCACGATCCGTCCGATCAGCTCGGCGACCGTCGGCAGGTCGTCGATCACGCCGACGACCTGCCCGCTGGCGAGCACCCCGAGGTCGGGACGCCCGTCGACCATCGCCGCCTTCAGCAGCATCGGCGCGTTGGCGGCCATGACGACCTGGCTCCAGCTCAGCTCCTGGGTCCGGCGCAGCCCCCGGGCCTCGCGCAGGAGCGCCCGCCACGACGTGCCCGTGAGGCGGCGGAAGGCGACCGCGTTGCGCAGCGCCCGCGGCACGCTCGTGAGCCGCCCGGTGCGCTCGAGCCGCTCCACGAGGTCGGTCCGCAGGACGCGGTGGGGCACCCCGTCGACCTGCGTCGTGACGACCGTGTCGGTCACCGACTTCGAGAGGTACAGATCCTTCACCGCCCGGGGGACCGTGCTCTCCGCGGTGAGCAGGAAGCGGGTGCCCATGGCGATGCCGTCCGCACCGTACGCGAGGGCGGCGACGAGGCCGCGCCCGTCGAAGAAGCCGCCCGCCGCGACGACGGGGATGTCGACCGTGTCGACGACCTGCGGGAGGAGCAGCGTGGTGGGGACCGCCCCGGTGTGGCCACCGCCCTCGCCCCCCTGCACGAGCACCGCGTCGACACCCCACTCGGCGACCTTCTCGGCGTGGCGCCTGGCGCCGATCGAGGGCATCACGACGACGCCGTGGTCCTGGAGGCGCTTCACCAGGTCACGCCGGGGCGCCATCGCGAACGAGGCCACCCGGACCCCCTCCCGCCCGAGCAGGTCGATGCGCTCCACGACGTCGTCGGCGTCGGAGCGGAGGTTGACGCCGAACGGCCGGTCGGTGCGCTCCGTCACCTCGCGGATCGCGGTCTCCAGCTCGTGGAACGTCATCGTCGCCGAGGCGACGATCCCGAGGCCGCCGGCGGCGCTCGTCGCGGACGCGAGCCGGGCACCCGCGACCCAGCCCATCCCCGTCTGGACGATCGGGTGCTCGACCCCGAAGAGGGCACAGACCCGCGTGCCCAGGGCGGGATGGCTCACGAGGGGGACCTCGCGCTCGCCCAGGCCGAGCGGGTCGATCTCCTCACGGATCAGCCGCAGCTCCTCGTCCGACGGGACGCGGCTCTCCGGGACGGGCGCGGGGACCTCGAGCTCGAAGCCGGTCGCGGCCACCACGTCGACGACGCTCACGCCAGGGTGCACGGACGCGAGCCGCATGCGGTGGTCGGAGGTCTCGAAGTCGAGGACGGCGAGGTTGGTCACGACCCGGGCGAGGCGGTGGAACCGGGCCGCGACCGGGCCCAGCTCCCCGGCCCGGTCGTAGCCGATCCCGCACACGGCGTCGACCCGCTCGACGAACACCTTCGGGGAGTGGTTCGGCACCCAGTAGGAGGTCGTGTTGTTGACCGTGTTGCCCGGGGCGCCGCGAAAGCCGAGGAGCTGCACGTGCGGTCGTTCGGGCGTCCCGATGAAGGCGATGTTCTGGTTGCCGAAGCGGTCGATCTGCGTGGCGCCCATCATGACGTGGCGAGGCCCGTTCCAGACGACGTCGAACATCGACCGGTACGGGTTCCAGCCCGAGACCACCTTCGGTGCGCCGGGAACCCCGACCGGCACGATGTTCTCGACCAGCAGCGCCTCCCCGTCGGTCATGACGAGGTCGGGTTCGAACGTGGCCTTCGCCAGTCGGCCCCCGATCGTGGGGATCGTCCCGATCGGGTTGGCGAGGATCTCGCCGTCACCCCGCCACGCCTCGGCGCAGGCGACCGCGCACACCTCGGCGCGGGTGGGAGGGCCCGAACGGTCGCTCACCCGACGACCGGCTCCCGGACGAGCCGCTGGTACCCGTCCTCGTCGACGTCGAGGTAGCGGGCCCGGAACCCCTCCCACGCGTCGTCGGACCGGGCGCTGCCCGCGTACTCCCGCTGGAACGCCTCGTCGCGGTCGTAGTCGGGGAGGCACGACGTGAAGTGGGCCCCGCCCGGCGCCTCCACCACACCGTCGACCATGAGCCGGTTGATCCGCAACGACTGCACGGGCCCCTCGGCCAGGAGGTCCCCGGTCCCGACGATCCGCTCGACCGACATGAACCGCCGCTTCGCCGCGAGGCAGAAGAGGTCGTCGAAGTAGGGATCGACGCCGAGGATCTGCCCGGCGCCGCCGCGGTCACCCCGGTTCGCGTGCACGAGCGCGAGGTCGAGCTCGAGCGCGGGCACGGCGACCAGCTCCTCGCCGTCGGCGTAGGGCGAACGGACGGTCCGGAGCTGCGGGTCGAGGCGCATCAGGTCGGACCCGAGACCGGCGCGGGTGGGGAGGAACGGCACCCGCCACGCCGCCGCTTGCAGGCCCAGCACCATCATCCCCTCGTCCAGCTCGGTCGCCTCGACCGCTCCGGCCTGGCGGGCGGCGCGGAAGTGGGGCTCGAGCGGGATGGTGTCGAGCGACACGAACGCGTGGACGACCCGGCGCACCTTCCCCGAGCGGCAGAGCAAGCCGACGTCGGGACCGCCGTAGGCGACGACGGTGAGGTCGCGGACCGGGGACCGGAGGATCGCCCGCACGAGGGCCATCGGCTTGCGGCGCGATCCCCAGCCGCCGATCCCGACGGTCATCCCGTCGCGCATCTCGGCCACGACGTCCTCGAGCGTGCACCGCTTGTCGGGCACCGGCACCTCACGTGGAGCGGAGTCGACTCCGGGTCACACCAGGTTCCCCCGGCCCGCGGAGGACTGGCAAACCCGACCAAGCCGAGAGAAGCGACGATCGTGACGAAACGCTCGGATCGGCAGGCGGATCCAGGGGTGGGCCCGGGAGGGATCGAACCTCCGACCGAGGGATTATGAGTCCCCTGCTCTGACCACTGAGCTACGGGCCCGACGGGTGCTCATCATGGCGCACCCACCCCGGCCCCGGGGCCACCGCGGGCCCCGGAACGTCGCGACCGCGGGGGATCCGCGCTCTCCCTAGCTCTTTCGGCTATGCAAGTGGCCGAACCGACTACATGTCGACTACCTGTCGACGACCCGTCAATCGCTCCGGAGCCGGTCGGGCGACGGCAGCCGGGCCGTAGGGAGGGACGAAGCGTGACCAGCTTCGACGACCGGGCCCGCACCGCGGTGGGTCTCGTCGCCGCGTTCGCCCTGGCCGAGTCCGGCAACCCGCAGACCGCGCAGGCCCTGGCCCGCCAGAGCCTGGCCGAGGAGCGCGACCCCGCCGAGCTCCTCGGCGCGGTGGCGACCCTCGCGGCCTCGCTCGCCCGCCGCCTCGCCGACGAGACCGGGGAGCCGCCGCTCGCCCAGCTCCGGCGGCTCCGGCCCGGTCCGCGCGGCGACCCCCCGCGGGAGGCCGCTGTCGAGCAGCCCGACGGCAGCCACCCGCCGCCGGGCCCCGAGCCGGTGACCGACCTCCCCGAGCTCGTCCGCGCCCTGCTCGTCGACGACCACGGGATCGACCCGACCCTCGCCGACCGCGTCGTCGCGGACGTGTGCGACGTCGTCGACCGTTGCCACGGCCGCACCGAGCCGCTCCTCCCCGGGCAGCTCCTCTACCTCGCTCCGGCCCGCGACGACGGCGACGGATCCGGCCCCCGGACGCTGCTCGTGACGTTGACCCTCCTGGCCAAGGAGGATGCGGCCGCCTCGCGTGCAGGCCTCCCCGCAGCCCGCCGCCGCGAGATCCGGGTGCGGCGGATCGCCCGGGAGGCCTACCAGCAGGGTGCGCTCCTGTCACAGGCCGACCTCGGCCTGCTGCTCGGCTCGTCGCGCAGCGCCGTGGGCATCTCGGCGAGCAGCCTCCGGCGGCAGGGGGAGTTCCTCCCCCTGCGCGGGTACGTGGAGGACGCCGCCCGGTTCCCGGTGAAGCGGGCCGCCGTCGTCGCCCGCTGCCTCGATGGCCGCAGCCCGGCCGAGGTGGCCGACGACGTGTTCCTCCCCGAACGGACGGTCCGGCGCTACGTGGCGGAGTTCCAGCGGGTGCGCGTGCTCTCACGCCTCTGCGAGCCCGACGACCTGCCCCACCAGGCCGGGATGCCCGCGGCGGTCGTCCAGGAGTACCTGGTGCTGGCCGACGAGCTGGAGCAGCGAGAGGGCGAGAGGAGGTCCCCGGGCGGCGAGCGGAGTGCAGCCGAGGACCCGATCGAGAGCCGGCGCTAGCCGGTCTGCCCGTCCCGCAGCGGCCGGAGCTTCACCAGCAGGTCGGTCTGCGAACCGACCCCCAGCTTCCGGAAGATCCCCTTCAGGTGGTTGCGGACCGTGTTGGGGCTGATGGCGAGGTCGCGGGCGATCCCCTGGACGCGCCTCCCGCCCAGGAGGGCGTCGAGCACCTGCCGCTCCCGCCCGGTGAGCGAGGCGAGCTGCCGACGGGTGGCGTCGTCGAGCGCCGCGGTCGGGGACGCGAGCCGGGTCAGGCCGAGCTGCTCGAGCTCCCGCCCCAGGCGGGTCAGGAGCTCCTCCAGACGCTCGATCCGGTCGCGCAGCGCCGCGACGCTCCACGACGCCTCCTGGCCCACCGGGACGACCCGCAGGGCCAGCGCGACCGGTTCCTCCCCGGGGAAGGCGAGGGGCACGGCCTCGACGTGCACCTCGAGCGGCTCGCCCGCCGGCGAGACGATCGTCGCCGTGAAGGGCTCGTCGCCGGCGAGCGCCGCCGGCGATCCGCGCCCGCTCTCCCGGAAGCGCAGGGTCCGGCCCCGGAGCCTCCCGGCCGGCGTTCCCAGGAGGCCTGCGAACGCCTCGTTGCAGGACCCCACCCGTCCGCTGCGGTGGTCGAGGCACACCCAGGGGTCCTCGAGGGCACCCAGGAGGTCACCGAGGGCGACCGCCAGGCCCTCCCCGGGTGTGCGGGACGGCGACCGTCGCCTCCTGGCCGTACGCTCACGCTCCGTGACCGATCCCACGCCAGCCGCCCATCCTTGGTACCCAGCGTGGTCCATTGAACCAGGTGTGGGGAGGAGCGGGCCAAATGTGGCGACGACGTGCCGGCCGGTGGGCGGCGGCGGGAGCTGCGAGCACGGGCGACACGACCGGGATGACGGAGCCGTGACGGCCCGGCGCCGGCACGCCCGGACGACGCGAGGGGCGCCTGCGAGGCGCCCCTCGTGCTCCGGGGGAGAGACTCGAACTCTCGACCCAGCGGTTAACAGCCGCTCGCTCTGCCAACTGAGCTACCCCGGACCGACGCGGCAGGATACCAGCGCGCCACGGTCTCCTATCGGACGATGGCCCGGCGCGGCGAGGTTCGCGAGAGCGCCACACGCCCGGCCGACCGTGCACCGTGGCGCCGGAGGTGTGCACGACCCCGGCGGGATGCGCTATCACAGGAAGATGAGGTTCCGTCTCGGGCTCGCGCTGGGCTTCGGCGCCGGGTACTACCTGGGCGCCAAGGCCGGCCGTGAGCGGTACGAGCAGATCCGGTCCGCCCTGGCCCGCCTCCGCGGCGCCCGACCCGTGGAGAAGCTCCGGGCGGGCGCGGAGCTGGCGGCCCAACGGGTCCGGTCCCGCCCGCCGGGGAGCCCGCTCTCCGACGTCGGCGAGCCCCCTCTGCCCCGTCGCCGGAGGTCGTACCGGCCCCCTGAGCGGGTGGCGGGCAGGGGTTACGGCCCGTGTCGCCACGCGCCGCCCTTCCGGGTGCCTCCACCCCCGCCCAGCGGGGGTCACGACACCCGAGAGCCAGGGATCCACGTTCCGGGTGCCTCCACCCCCGCCCAGCGGGGGTCACGACACCCGAGAGGGCGAGTCCCGGCCCGGGGTCGGCGGCCTACGGCTCCTCGAGGTAGTCGCGCAGACGCTGCGAGCGGGTCGGGTGGCGGAGCTTGGCGAGCGTCTTCGACTCGATCTGGCGGATCCGCTCACGGGTGACGCCGAACTCCTTGCCGACCTCCTCGAGCGTGCGAACCTGCCCGTCGTCGAGCCCGAAGCGGAGCCGTACCACCTGGCGCTCCCGGTCGTTGAGCTCCTCGAGCGCCTCCTCGATCGCCTCCGTGAGGAGGGCCCGGGCCGCGGCCGTGGCCGGCGCGACCGCGGTCGGGTCCTCCACGAAGTCGCCGAGGAAGCTGTCGTCCTCCTCCCCGACCGGCGTCTCGAGGGACACGGGCTCCTGGGAGATCCGCTGGATCTCGCGGACCCGGTCGGGCGTCATCTCGACGCGGGTCGCGACCTCCTCGACGCTCGGCTCGCGGCCCAGCTCCTGCAGCATCTGACGCTGCACCCGCAGCACCTTGTTCATCGTCTCGACCATGTGCACCGGGATGCGGATGGTGCGGGCCTGGTCGGCGATGGCCCGCGTGATGGCCTGGCGGATCCACCAGGTCGCGTAGGTGGAGAACTTGAAGCCCTTCGTGTAGTCGAACTTCTCGACCGCACGGATGAGCCCCAGGTTCCCCTCCTGGACCAGGTCCAGGAGCGCCATCCCCCGCCCCACGTAGCGCTTGGCGATCGACACCACGAGCCTGAGGTTGGCCTCGATGAGCTGCTTCTTGGCCAGCGTGCCGTCGGCGGCGACGGCATCCAGGCCGGCCCGCTCCTCCCCGGACATGTCGGGCCGGTCGTGGACCTGCTGCTCGGCGTGGAGGCCGGCTTCGATCCGCTTGGCCAGCGTGACCTCCTGGTCCGCCGTGAGCAGCGGGACCTTGCCGATCTCCTTGAGGTACATGCGAACGGGGTCGAAGGAGCCGAACTGGTCGGGTCGGGCCGCGGACTCGGCACCGACCCGACCACTCATCCGGGGAGTGGAGGACGGCGGGGTCTCGGTCGGCGCGCGCCGCCCCGCCCGCGAGGTGAGGGCGGATCCACGGCCCGACCCGTGCCGTGCCGTCCGTGACGAGGCAGGCGTCGTCGCGGGGCTCCCCGCGCGGCGCTGGTCCTCGCGCTGGAGCTCCTCGTGGATCTCGTCGACCACCTCGATGCCCCGGGCCCGGATCGAGTCGTAGATGCTCGCGAGCTCGGCCGCGTCGGGCTCAAGGTCGGGAAGGGCCGCGAACACCTCACCGGTGGTGACGAAGCCGCGCTCCTTCACGCGGTCGAGGAGCGGCTCCACGGGCGTCTCGGCGACCGGCGAACCGGGTTCGGGTCCGTGCCCCGTGGCCGTCGGCTCGTCAGCGGCGTTCGGCGTCGGTGTCGTGTCCGCCACGGATCCCCTCGCTCGCCGCCCCGTGCGCGACCCAGGCTAGCAACTGGCCGGTGAGGGTCCGCGCGGCATCCCAGTCGCCCGCGGTCCGGCCCCTGACCAGCTCGTCGAGCAGGCGCTTCACCTCGATGGAACGCTCGTCACCGGCCCGGACCAGGTCCTGGAGCAGCCGCTGCGCGGCCGCTTCGACCAGGTTCGCGACCACCTCGGCGGCATAGGCCTCCATTGGGCCGTCGACGTCGAGGTCCTCGACGGCCAGCCGCTCGAGCAGGTCACGGACCGGCCCCTCGGCACGCTGGCGCGCGTCGAGGAAGGTCCGGGCGGACGCCAGCGCGTCGAAGGCCGCCCGGGTCACGGGCCCGGCGAAGAGGCCGGGGTCGAGCATCGTGACCTGCTCGGGCGCGTGGATCGCCACCCGGAGGGCCTCGACCTCGCGACGGACGAGGGGCTCAGCCGCCGGCACCCGCCCTTCCCCCGGAGCGGCGGCGTCCGGCGGCCGGTGCGCGGCGTCGACGGGCGGCTCGGGGCGGCGCCGCTGCCGGGCCACGGTCTCGCGCAGCCGGTCGGCGTCGATCTGGAGGGTGTCGGCGAGCTTCATCACGTACTGGTCCCGGACCAGCTCGCTGGGGTGGACCGCGACGAGGCCGGCCGCCTGCTCGGCGGCGCGAGCACGACCTTCGAGCGACCCCAGGTCGGCAGCGGCGAGGAGCCGGTCGAGCCGGAACTGCAGGAACGGCGCCGACCGCTCCAGGGCCCGCAGCAGCGCGCCCGGGTCGTCGCGCCACACGTCGGCCGGGTCCCGACCGGCGGGGAGGTCGGCCACCTGGAACTGGACCTCGAAGCGCTGCTCCCACTGGTAGCAGCGCTCGGCGGCGGCCTGGCCCGCGGCGTCGGCGTCGAAGGCCAGCACGACCCGGCGGGCGAGGTTCTTGAGGACCTGGAAGTGCTCGTCCGCGAAGGCGGTCCCGCAGGTGGCCACGGCGTGCGGGGCACCGGCGAGCACGAAGGCCATGACGTCGGTGTAGCCCTCGCAGAGGACCACCTCCCCGCGGGCCACGATCTCGCCCTTCGCCTGGTGCAGGCCGTAGAGGAGCCGGCTCTTCTGGTAGATCGCCGTCTCGGGCGAGTTCTTGTACTTGGGTCCCTGGTCGGTCAGGGAGCGGCCACCGAACCCGACCGGCTCCCCGCGGCCGTCGTGTACGGGGAACATCAGCCGGCCGCGGAACTGGTCCTGGAGGCGGTTGGCCCGGTTCACGAAGGCCAGGCCGGCGTCGACGAGGTCGGAGCGCGAGAAGCCCCGCTGCTGGAGCTCGCGGCTCAACGCGTCGAACCCCTCGGGGGCCCACCCGAGCGAGAAGCGCCGGGCTGCCTCGCCGTCGAAGCCGCGGCCGCGCAGGTAGCGGCGGGCCACACCACCTTCGGGGGCCTCGAGGAGGAGTCGGTGGTAGAAGCCCATCGCGGCCCCGACCGTCTCGACGAGGCGGGCCCTCCGCTGGCGCTCCCTGGACGCGGCGGCGTCGTCGTAGCGCAGGGTGATGCCCGCACGCGCGGCGAGGCGCTCCACCGCCTCGACGAAGTCGAGGTGCTCGACCTCGCGCACGAAGGTGATGGCGTCACCGCGCGCGCTGCAGCCGAAGCAGTAGTAGAGCCCGAGCTCGGGATTGACCGAGAACGACGGCGTCTTCTCGGCATGGAAGGGGCAGAGGCCGACGTACCGGCGCCCGACGCGCTTCAGGGCCAGGTGCTCGGAGGCGAGGGCGACGAGGTCCGTGGCCTCGCGGACACGCGCCACGTCGTCGTCGAGGATGCCCATCACCCGTCAGGTTACGCCCCTGCCGGCCGGCTCCCACCCCCGGGGTGGGGCCGGCGGCGCCACCGCCGGCTCGACCGGTCGAGCGGGCGCCCGCCGGGCTCAGGCGCCCCGGGGCAGGTCCTCGGGCCGCCACCCGAGGAGCTCGACGCCGAGGGACAGCGCGAACCGGTCGGTCATCCCACCCACGTAGGCGACGGCCAGCTCGGCCGCCTCCTTCGAGCCGCTGTCGGGCCGCTCCACCCTCCCGATCGCGACGTCGGGGAGCCGGCCCGGCGCGTCGACGTAGTACTCGACCAGCCCCCGCAGCAGGGCGATGGCCCGGTCGTGCTGGCGGCGGGCGGCGGGCCGGAGGTAGATGCGCTGGTAGTTCCACTCGCGGAAGGCGAGCAGGGTGGACGCGTACGGCTCGACCATGCCCACGCGACCCGTGCGGTCGATCGCCTGGAGGACGGCGTCGATGAACCGGCGGACCTGGGTCCGCTGCTCGACCCCCACGACGTCGCGGATCTCGGCCGGCAGGTCGTCGGGCCGGACGATCGCGGCCCGGCAGGCGTCGTCGAAGTCGTGGCAGAGGTAGGCGATCCGGTCCGCCCACGACACGACCTCGGCCTCTGGGGTGGCCGGCGGGGGCCGGCGCCACGGGCCGTTGCGGACGCCGTCGAGGGTCTCGGCGCAGAGGTTGGCGGGGGCCAGGATCACGTCCGCGCCCCAGAGCGCGTGGTCGTAGCCACCCTCGAGGTAGGGGCTGAAGGCGTCCTCGGCGGTGTGGCCCGCGGGCCCGTGGCCCACGTCGTGGGCCAGGGCGATCGCCTCGGCCAGGGGCTCGCAGAGCCGGGCCGCCCGGGCGATGCTCATCGCCACCTGGGCCACCTCGATGGCATGGGTCATGCGGGTCCGCAGGTGGTCGTCCTCGGGGGCGATGAAGACCTGGCACTTCCCGGCGAGGCGGCGGAAGGGCCGGGAGTGCTTCACCCGGTCGACGTCGCGCTCGAAGCACAGGCGGTACGGGTCCGGCTCCTCGGGCCGGGCCCGCCGGCCGGCCCCGACGGGTCGGGTGGCACCGGGAGCCAGCCAGGCGTCGAGCGCGGCTTCGCGCTCCTCCCGGCTGACGAGCGGGGACCCCACGACGGCGGCCGCCCCTCGTGGGCGGTGCGGACGGACGGCTCGTGACCCATGATCCGACGATACCGGCCGGGTGTGACCGCCATCCGGTGGTCCCCGCCGGGGAACCTCGGGGGCGGCCCGTCAGGCGCCGCCGCCGATCGAGGCCGAGGGGAGGGCGTAGGTCACCGAGGCCCTCGCCACCGGCTCCTCCTCCCCCTCCGAGTAGAGCAGCACGTCGGTGACCGACAGGCGCCGGCCCAGCTTGAGGAGCCGGGCCTCCGCGATCACGTCGGCCGGGAGGGGCTTGCGGAGGAAGTCGATCGACAGGTTCACGGTCACCGCCAGGGCCTCGGGCCCGACGTGGGCGAGCAGCACCACCCACGCCGCGTGGTCGGCGAGCGCCATGAGCGCGGGCCCGCACACGGTCCCGCCCGGCCGCAGGTTGTCCTCTCGCAGCGGGAGGCGGAGGCGGGCCCGCCGGTCGCCGACCTCCTCGTGCACGAACGCGCCCTCGACCCCGGGCATCACCGACCACACGAACGCGTCGATCTCCTCGACGGTCATCACCAGCGCCACGAGCTCGCCGCCTCAGGCCGAGGCCGCCGGGCCTCCCGCACCCAGGGCCGCGTGGGCCGCCGCGAGGCGGGCGAGCGGCACCCGATACGGGGAGCACGACACGTAGTCGAGGCCGACCTCGTGGCAGAACGCCACCGAGGCCGGGTCCCCGCCGTGCTCGCCGCAGATCCCGAGCTTGAGGTCGGGGCGGGTCGACCGGCCCAGCTCCACGGCCATCCGCACGACCTTGCCGACGCCCTCGGTGTCGAGGGTCTCGAACGGGTTGGACGGGAGCAGGCCCAGCTCGAGGTACTGGGGCATGAACCGGCCCTCGACGTCGTCGCGCGAGAACCCGAACGTCATCTGGGTCAGGTCGTTCGTGCCGAACGAGAAGAACTCCGCCACCGCGGCGATCTCGTCGGCCACGAGCGCGGCCCGCGGTGTCTCCACCATCGTGCCGACGAGGAACTCGACCCGGGCCCCCCGGGACGCGAACAGGGCCTCGGCCTCCTCGCGGACCCAGTCCTCGAGCAGGTCGAGCTCCGGCCGGGTCACCGCCAGGGGGATCATGATCTCCACCTGCGGGTCGCCGCCGGCCGCCCGGCGCTCGAGCGCGGCCTCGAGCACCGCCCGGGCCTGCATCCGGTAGAGGCCCGGCTTGATGATCCCGAGGCGGCAGCCCCGGGTGCCGAGCATCGGGTTCGCCTCCCGCCAGGCCTCGGAAGCCGAGAGCAGGCGGCGGCCCTCGTCGTCGAGCTCGCCCAGCGCCTCCTTGACGATGAGCTCCTCGTGGTCGGGGAGGAACTCGTGCAGGGGCGGGTCGAGGAGCCGGATGGTCACGGGGAGCCCGTCCATCGCCTCCAGGATCCCCACGAAGTCCGCCTTCTGCAGCCGCTCCAGCTCGACCAGGGCGGCCTGCTCCTCGGCCTCGTCGGCCGCGAGGATCATCCGCTGGACGAGGCCGAGCCGGTCCCCGAGGAACATGTGCTCGGTCCGGCAGAGCCCGATCCCCTCGGCGCCGAACTCCCGGGCCTTGGCGGCGTCCTCGGGGAGGTCGGCGTTGGTCCGAACCGCGAGCCTCCGGATCCCGTCGGCCCACTCCAGGATCGTGCCGAACGGCCCGGTGGGCTCGGGCGTGACCACGGGGACCTCTCCGACGACCACCTCGCCGCTGCTGCCGTTGATGGAGATCACGTCGCCCTCGCCGACGACGACGTCGCCCACCGCGAACCGCCGGGCCTTCAGGTCGATCCGGACGCTCTCGGCCCCGCAGATCGCCGGCTTCCCCATGCCCCGGGCCACGACCGCCGCGTGGCTCACCAGCCCGCCGCGGGACGTGAGGATGCCCCGGGCCGCGATCATGCCGTGGAGGTCGTCGGGCGAGGTCTCGGGCCGGACCAGGATCACCCGCTCGCCGGCCTGGGCCTGCGCCTCGGCCTCGTCGGCGGTGAAGAAGACCCGCCCGACGGCGGCGCCCGGCGAGGCGTTGAGGCCCGTGGCGAGCACCTCGTAGCTCGCCGACGGGTCGAACTGGGGGTGGAGGAGCTGGTCGAGCTGGGCCGGCTGGATCCGCAGCACGGCCTCGTTCCGGTCGATCAGGCCCTCCTGCTCCATGTCGACGGCCATCCGCAGGGCCGCCGCCGCGGTGCGCTTGCCCACCCGGGTCTGCAGGATGAACAGGCGCCCCTGCTCGATCGTGAACTCGATGTCGCACATGTCGCGGTAGTGACGCTCGAGCGTCCCCATGACGTCGAGGAGTTGGGCGTGGCACTCGGGGAAGTGCCGGCCCATGGCGTCGAGCGGCTCGGTGATCCGGATCCCGGCCACGACGTCCTCGCCCTGGGCGTTGGCGAGGAAGTCGCCGTAGCCGACGTTCTCGCCCGTCGACGGGTTGCGCGTGAACGCCACGCCGGTCCCGGAGTCGTCGCCCTTGTTGCCGAACACCATGGTCTGGACGTTGACGGCGGTCCCGAGGTCGTCGGGGATCCCCTCGAACCGCCGGTAGTCACGCGCCCGCTTCCCGTTCCAGCTCTTGAACACGGCCTCGATCGCGTAGCGGAGCTGCTCGCGGGGCTCGTCGGGGAACGCGACCCCGGCCCGCTCCGCGACGATGCCCTTGAAGGTGCCGACCAACCCCTGCAGGTCCGCGGCCGACAGCGCCGTGTCGACCGGCACGCCCCGCTCGCCCATCAGGTGATGCAGGGCCTCCTCGAAGTCCTCGCCGGGGACCCCGAGCACGATCTTGCCGAACATCTGGACGAACCGCCGGTACGAGTCCATGGCGAAGCGCTGGTTCGCGGTCTGCTTGGCCAGCCCCTGCACCGAGGAGTCGTTGAGGCCCAGGTTGAGCACCGTGTCCATCATCCCGGGCATCGAGAAGGGCGCCCCCGAGCGGACCGACACGAGGAGGGGGTCCTCGGGATCGCCCAGCTGCTTGCCCATCTTCGCCTCGAGCGCGACGAGCGCGTCGTCCACCTCGTCCATGAGCCCCTCGGGGAGGGCGTCGCCCGCTGCCATGTACGCCTTGCAGGCGTCGGTGGTGATCGTGAAGCCGGGCGGGACGGGCAGCCCGAGGTTCGTCATCTCGGCGAGGTTGGCCCCCTTGCCCCCGAGCAGGTACTTCTGCTCCTTGGAGCCCTCCTCGAACGCGTAGACGTACTTCATGCAGCCCTCCGGTCGCGGTGGTCGACCCCGAGACTAGGGCAGCGTCCCGCCCCGCCGGGGGTCCAGGGTGTGACCCCTGGCGCGCGAGTGAGGTTACGCCGTGCCGGCGTCGCGCGGCGGACCGATTCCCGTTCGACGGCCGGTCCTGTACCTCAGGCCGGCGGGTGCGACCACTCGGCGTCGGCGTGCAGCACGATCGTGCCGGCCACCTTGTCCGGGATGTTCCGGCGCAGCGGGTCCCACAGGAACCAGAGCTGGAGCACGGGCGAGAGCACGATCCCGACGAAGGGAACCAACCCCGCCAGCACGGGCGTGAGGAAGCGGAGCACGGACGCCCGCCAGCCCGGCGGCCCCCGCCCTCGAAGCGGACCACCCGCAGCCCGAAGGCCAGCTTCCCCAGCGTGCGCCCGGCCAGCGCCGTCGACGGGATCTCGTAGGCGGCGAGCAGGGCGTACCCCCCGAGGATCAGCCCGTAGCTCAGCCCGCTCGACGGGTCGGTCCCCTCGTCGGTGAAGACCCGCACGGTGATCGTCCAGACGCCCCCCACGAGGAAGACGTCGAAGATCCGGGCCCCGAACCGGCGGGCGATGCCACCCAGCCGGGGGTCGACGGTCCGGGGGCCCCGCCGAGGCTCACGCCGGGAGTCGCTCGCGCAGGTACGACGGCAGCTTCTCGATCGGGATGCGCTCCTGGGCCATCGAGTCGCGGTCGCGCACGGTGACGGCCCGGTCGTCGAGGGTGTCGAAGTCGACGGTCACGGCCCACGGGGTCCCGACCTCGTCGTGGCGCCGGTACCGGCGCCCGATGGAGCCGGCGTGGTCGACGTCGATCATCCAGTGCGGCCGGAGCGCCGCGGCCACCTCCTCGGCGACCGGGGAGAGCCGCTCGTTCTTGGACAGCGGCAGCACCGCGACCTTCACCGGCGCCAGGCGGGGGTCGAGGCGCAGCACGACCCGCTTCTCGCCCCGCACCTCCTCCTCGGTGTAGGCGGCGAGGAGGAAGGCCAGGGTCGTGCGGTCGGCCCCGGCGGCCGGCTCGATCACGTGGGGGACGTAGCGCCGGTCGGCCTCCTGGTCGAAGTAGCTCAGGTCCTGCCCGGAGTGCTCGGCGTGCTGGGTCAGGTCGTAGTCGGTGCGGTTCGCGATGCCCTCGAGCTCGCCCCAGCCCCAGGGGTAGAGGAACTCCACGTCGGCGGTGCCCGCCGAGTAGTGCGACAGCTCGTCGGGCTCGTGGGGGCGGAGGCGGAGCCGGTCCTCGGGGATGCCGAGGTCGACGTACCAGCGGAGCCGCTCCTGGCACCAGTACTCGAACCACGTCGGCCCCTCCTCGGGGGGCACGAAGTACTCCATCTCCATCTGCTCGAACTCACGGGTCCGGAAGATGAAGTTGCCCGGGGTGATCTCGTTGCGGAAGGACTTGCCGATCTGGGCGATGCCGAAGGGCGGCTTCATGCGGGCGGTCGTGACGACGTTGGTGAAGTTGACGAAGATGCCCTGGGCCGTCTCGGGCCGCAGGTAGGCCGCGGCGGCGTCGTCCTCGACCGGGCCGACGAACGTCTTGAACATGAGGTTGAACTGGCGGGCCTCGGTGAAGGAGTCCCTGGCCCCGCAGTTGGGGCAGGCGCCCGACTCGGGGAGCTGATCGGCCCGGAACCGCTCGTGGCACTGGCGGCAGTCGACGAGCGGATCGGTGAACGTGGCGAGGTGGCCGCTGGCCTCCCAGACCCGCGGCGACATGAGGATGGCGGCGTCGATCCCGACCACGTCGGGACGGAGCTGGACCATCGAGCGCCACCAGGCGTCCTTGACGTTCCGCTTGAGCAGCGAGCCGAGCGGTCCGTAGTCCCAGGTGGAGCGGAAGCCGCCGTAGATCTCGCTGGACGGGAAGACCAGCCCGCGACGCTTGCACAGGTTGACGATGCGGTCCATGAGGTCGGGCCGGGCCATGGGTGGGATGCTAGCCGGGCCGGTTCGCGCCTCCCGGAGCCGCGAGCACGCTCCGGCGCGCCGTCACAGCAGGGCTGCGCTGCGCAGCCGCCGCTCCAGGTGGTGCTCGATCGCCCTGACCCCCAGACGCTCCAGCTCGCGCACAGCCGGTCCCGGCGGCTCGGCCAGCGCCCCCCGGAGGCCGCCGCCGAGCACCCGTTCGAGCAACGTCAGGGTGTCGGGGGCGACCCGGAAGCCGCCCAGCCGACCGCACGGGCCGCAGAGCACGCCGCCCTCCTCGAGGTCGAAGGCCGGGAACGGTCCGTCGGCTCCGCAGCGTGCGCAGACGTCGAGCAGGGGGTGGAAGCCCGCGAGGCTCAGCAGCTTCCAGAAGAAGGCGGGGGCGACGACGGGTGACGGGGTCTCGGCCAGCGTGCGCAGCGCCCCCACGAGCATCCGGTAGAGGGCGGGATCGGGCTCCCGCTCCTGGGCGACCTGGTCGACGGCCTCGAGCATGGGGACGGCGTGGGTGAGCCGGTCGTAGTCCTCGCGCAGCGAGCGGAAGGCGTCGAGCGTCTCGACCTGGGTGACCACGTCGAGCTCGCGGCCCTGGTAGCACTGGAGGGCGACGTGGCTGGTCGGCTCGAGGCGGGCCCCGAACCGGCTCCCTGGCTTGCGGACCCCCTTGGCCACGGCGCGGACCTTGCCGTGACCCTGGGTCAGGAAGCTGACGATGCGGTCGGTCTCGCCCAGCTTGATGGTTCGCAGGACCACGCCCTGGTCCCGGTAGAGCGCCACCCCAGGAGTCTACTGACACGCCTGTGATTCGCCGGCCCTCTGCGCCCGGTCGGTGCGGAATCGGGGCCCACAGCCCGAGCGCCAACCCGGGGAGGGAAGGGGTGGCGCCGACCGGGAGGCGAGGGGGTGCAGGCTCGACCTGGCCGGGTCGGTGCGGAATCGGGCCCCAGCCCGAAAACGCGCCAACCCGGGGAGGGAAGGGGTGGCGCCGACCCGGGGAGGCGAGGGGGACGTGAGGGGGAGTCGGGGCTCAGGTCTCGATGGCCCCGAAGCGCCGTTCCCGCCGCTGGAACTCGTCGATGGCCTCGAACAGGTGCTCCCGGCGGAAGTCCGGCCAGAGGACGTCGGTGAAGCACAGCTCGGCGTAGGCGAGCTGCCACAGCAGGAAGTTCGAGATCCGGTACTCCCCCGAGGTCCGCACGAGCAGGTCGGGGTCGGGCATGTCGGGGGCGTAGAGGTGGCGGGCCAGCACCCGCTCGTCGACCTTCTCGGGGTCCAGCTCGCCGGCGGCGACCCGCCGCGCGACGGCCCGGGCGGCGTCGGCCAGCTCCGCCCGCCCGCCGTAGTTGAACGCGAAGGTCAGGGTCATGCCCCGGTTGCGGGCGGTGAGCGCCTCGGTCTCCTCGATGCGTCGCCGGAGCCGTGCCGGCACCCGTCCCCTCCGGCGACCGATGAACCGGACGCGGACTCCGCGCTCGTTCAGCTCCTCGCGCCGGCGGAGGAGCAACGACTCGTTGAAGCCCATCAGGAACCGGACCTCGTCGACCGGGCGACGCCAGTTCTCGGTCGAGAACGCGAAGACGGTGAGCCACTCGAGCCCGATGTCGAGGGCACCCTGGACCGTGTCGAACAGCGCCTGCTCGCCGGCCGCGTGCCCGTCGGTCCGCCGGAGGCCCCGGCGCTGCGCCCACCGACCGTTGCCGTCCATCACGATCGCCACGTGTCGCGGGATGGCCGTCACGCCCGTCACGCTAGCGGTCACCCGCGGCGACCGGCGATGCCGGTGGACCCGCGTCGCGGACCCGACCGCTCCGTGCCCCGGGGCCGCGGCGGTAGCATCCGCGACGCCCCACCCGTGACCCCGGAGCCGCATGGACCGCGCCATCCCGTGGACGGCCGTCGTGAACCCCGCCGCGGGGCGGGGACGGACCCGCCGCCTGCTGCCGCGCCTCGTCGACGCGCTCGCCGCCAGCGGCCTCGACGTGGACGTGCACGTCACATCCAGCGGGGCCGACGGCCTGGCCCTGGCCGAGGAGGCCCACAGGGCGGGGCGGGGGGTCGTCGCCTGCGGCGGTGACGGGACGGTGAGCCAGCTCGCCGGCCTGGCCGCCGAGACCGGCGGGCTCCTCGGGATCGTCCCCAGCGGTTCCGGGAACGACTTCGCCCGCCACGTCGGTCTGGACCACCGCCGCCCTCTCGACGCCGTGCGCGTGCTGCGGGAAGGGCGCGTCGGGCTCGCCGACCTCGGGCGGGCGAACGGCACCTGGTTCGCCTCGGTGGCCGGCACCGGCTTCGACGCCGAGGCCAACCGCTGGGCCAACGGGGTCGACCGGGTCAGCGGCACGACGCTCTACGTGCTGGCCGTGCTGCGCACCCTGGCCACGTACCGGCCGCAGCAGTTCCACATCACGGTCGACGGCGCCGCCCCGCGGGAGGTCGAGGGCTGGCTCGTCAACGTGGCCAACGGCTCCTCCTACGGCGGGGGGATGCGCATCGCTCCCGGCGCCCGGGTCGACGACGGGCTCCTCGACGTCGTCGTCGTCGGGCCGGTGTCCAGGCTCGACTTCCTCCGGACCTTCCCCAAGGTGTTCCGGGGCCGCCACGTCGAGCACCCCCTGGTCGAGGTCCACCGCGGACGTCACGTCTCGGTGGCGGCGCTCGATCCGTCGAGTCCCCTGGAGCTGTACGCGAGCGGCGAGCGGATCGGACCGCTCCCCGCCGAGCTCGAGGCGGTGCCCTCGGCCGTGCGCGTCGTCGTGCCTCCGGAGGCGCCGGTGCGCTGGCCCGAAGGGGGCTGACCGGGGCGAGGGGCCGACCACCGCAAGGAGCGCGGCGATCCGGTCACTCGACGACCAGCTCGCCCTCCATCCCGGCCGATCGGTGCCCGGGGATGTCGCACCAGAACTCGTAGGTGCCGGGAGCGAGCTCGACCTTCAGGGCGTCGGTGTCGCCCTTGCCCGGGACCCTGATCCTGAAGCCGTCGACGTCTTCGATGACGAGGGTGTGCTCACCGCTCTCGACGTTCGTCACCTCGATCTCGACGATCCCCGCCGGCGCCTCGACGTTCTCGGGCTCGAAGTAGAAGTTGCCGGCGTCGAGCTCGACGGTGGCGTCGGCGGGCCCGGCCGGCTCCACGTAGTCCACGCCGTCGCCGCCGCAGGCGGCGAGGCCGGCGAGCAGGGCCGTGACGGCGACGGCGCGCCGGATGGCCCGGCGGGACGACACGACCGGGATCAGGGCGCCACCGTCGTCGTCGACTCGGCGTCGGCGGTCCCGCCCTCCGTCCCACCGGTGGACGGGGCCTCACCGGTCCCCTCGGTCCCGCCCTCGGTGCCGCCGCCGTCGGCGGGGGCGGCCCCCTCCTCGACGACGAGGTCGGCCCACATCCCGGCGGCGCGGTGCCCGGGGACGGTGCACCAGATCACGTAGTCCCCGACGGCCAGCTCGACCTTGCCGCTGTCGGTCTCGCCCACCGCGTTCACCGGGCCGAGGAGGAACTCCGTCGGGCCGGGCGGGTCGAAGGCGAGCGTGTGGGTCCCGCCCTTGTTGACGTAGTCGATCTGGATGATCCCGGCCGGCACGGTGAACGAGTCGGCCTGGAAAGCGAGGCTCGGCAGGGCGTCGACCGTGAGGGTGAAGATCGGCTCGCCCTCGGGCTCGACGTAGCCGGCCGCGCCCTCGCCCTCGGGCTCGCTCTCGCCCAGGCTCACCGCCCCGGCCGCGAGCACGAGGGACCCGACCCCGGCGAGGACCAGCACCAGCGACGAGGTCCGCAGCCGCGGGCGGGCCGAGATGAGCGCGGCACCGGCGAGGATGCTCACGGTGACCACGGCGGCCACCACGACCGCGGCGCTGTCCTTGGCCGCCAGGAACAGCCTCGAGAGGTTGAGGACGTAGAAGAGCACGGCGACGGCCGCGCCGATCGGGAGCAGCAGCGGCACGAGCAGCCTGTCCCGGACCGGGTGCTGCTCCTCGCCCGCCGGTTCGAGCTCGGCCGGCGGCCGTTCCTGGACTTCGGTGCTCATCAGCTCGTCAACCCCATCCGGTCCAGACGATGCGCACGCCTCGTGCGCTCCCGCTCCTCCCGCTCCTCGCTCGCGAACCAGCGGAAGAAGATCACGGCGATGACCGCCCAGAGGAGGAGGCCGGCGCCGATCTTCATGATGAGACCGGCGATCAGCTGGTCCTCCAGCGCGGTCAGCCCCCACAGCTTCGGCAGCGCTTCGTAGCCACGATACAGGGGCTCGCTGCCGAAGGTCAGAAACGACGCCGGCACCGTGGGCACCACCGACTGCAGGAACAGGAAGGCCAGCCGGGGCAGCGGCGCCAGTCGGGGGATCTCGGGGACCGGGCTCAGCACCGGCAGCCACATGATGAACCCGGCGACGAACATCAGCGTGTGGTAGCCGAGGTGGACGAGGCCCGACTCGAGGGTGGCGTTCACGATCGCCGGCCAGTGGGTGAACACGAGCACGGCGTTGAACACGATCAGCGCGGGGAGGAAGCGGGCCAGCCATCGGACGGTGCGGAACACGGGGTCGGGTCGCAGGACGAGTCGCAGCATCCAGCCCGGGGTGCCGAGGAGCAGGAGCGGCACCGCGACGAGCTGGATCACGAGGTGCTGCAGCATGTGCACGCTGTAGAGGTAGCCCTCGGAGACGTCGTGGACCGGCCAGTCCGAGGAGAGCCACAGCGCGAGCAGCCCCAGGGAGAAGGCGGCGATCTGGAACCGGCTGGCCGGCGGCTCCCCGGGCGGCGCGTGCCGCGGCCCGAGGCGCTGGACCGCCACGGCGTAGCCCGCGGCGAGCAGACCCACGACGAGCCACACGTCGGGGTGGGCCTCCCAGGCCGGGAGCGACGTCGCCACCATCACGTCCCCGGGCCGCGACGCCGGGGGCTCGTCCCGGCACGGCACGTCGACGGTCGGAGGGCCATGGTCGTCAGTCGAAGACGTGCAGCGAGGCCAGGGTGATGAGGTACAGCACGATCGCCGCGAGCCCGCCGAGGGCGAACACCCGGCGGTAGAAGCGGATGTCGGTCTTGAGGTGCATGTACCAGGAGGCCACGAGCACGAACTTGACGAGGGCCATCACGAGGAGCAGGGCCACGAGAAGCCCGTCGCTGATGTCGCCCTCGAGGTAGTAGAGGCCCACCTCGATCGCGGTCACGACGACCAGGACCACGGCGATGAGCACGTACTGGAACGGGCTCGGGTGCGGACGGATCTCGCCGGGCAGCAGGGCCGGGGCCGCCTCGGCGGCCGGCTCCGGTGTCGGCTCCCGCTCGGCCTGCTCGACCGCGCTCCCGGTGCCCTCGGTCGTCTCGACGTCGCTCATGCGGCTCCACCCCGCGTCATCGGTGGCGTTCCTCCCCTGCCGGGCCGATCGGCTCGCCCCACCTGTCGCGGGCTCATTGCGGCACCAGGTAGACGACCGTGAAGATCACGATCCAGATGACGTCGACGAAGTGCCAGTAGAGCCCGGCGACCTCGACCTTCTCGGCGTCGGCGCTGGTGAGCCGGCCCTGGACCGACATCCCCCAGAGGGACATGAGCCAGACGATCCCGGCGGTCACGTGGGCACCGTGAAGGCCGGTGAGCACGAAGAACGACGACGCGCTCAGGTTGGTGCCGAGCTTGAAGCCCTCCCGGTAGAACTCGGTGAACTCGTAGACCTGCCCGCTGATGAAGGTCAGCCCGAACAGGACCGTCGCCATCAACCAGACGCGCAGGCGCCGGTGGTCACCCCGCTGGATCGCCGCCAGCGAGAGCACCATCGTGAGGCTGCTCATCAGCAGGATGAACGACGTCACCGACGTGAAGGGGATGTCGAGCACGTCCTCCAGGAGCGGCTCCGCCTGCCCCTCGCGCCCCCGGTAGAGCAGGAACGCGGCGATGAACCCGCCGAAGAACAGGAAGTCCGACGACAGGAACAGCCACATCCCGAGCTTGGTGTTCCCGACGCCCGTCCCGGTCTGCTCGGCCTCGTGGCCCCTGACGGCTAGCTGCTGCATCCGTCGTCCTCGTCGTCCCTCGTCCTGCGACCCGTCACTCGGCGGCGGGATCGGTCGGCGGCTCGATCGCCCAGGCGTACATGCCGTAGAGCAGGACCACCGCCCCGGCCAGGGCCAGCCAGATGCTCTTGTACACCACGGCGTACCCGATGACGGGCAGCCCGATCGCCATCACGAGCGGGAAGTAGGACGGCGAGGGCATGTGGATCCCGTGGCCGTCCCCGCCGCCGTGCCCGGTGGCCACCTCGCCGCCCTCGGCCGTGGCCACCGCCGTACCGGCCTCGGACCGGCCCTCGTCGTCGGCGCCGCCCCTCGGCAGCCGCACCAGCCGACCTTCCTCGTCCTCGGTGTACTTCCGGTGCCAGTAGTCGTCCCGGGAGTGCACGGTGGGGATCTCGGCGAAGTTGTACTCGGGCGGCGGCGACGACGTCGTCCACTCGAGCGTACGGGCGTCCCACGGGTCGTCGCCCGCCGGCTTGCCCCGGGAGCGGCTGACGAGCAGGTTCACCACGAACACCAGGACGGCCGCGGCGATGACGAAGGACCCGATCGTGGCGAGCAGGTTCATGAAGTCCCAGCCGAGGCCTTCGCCGTAGACGTAGGTGCGGCGGGGCATGCCCATGAGGCCCACGAAGTGCATGGGGAAGAACGTGAGGTTGAACCCCACGACGAGCGTCCAGAAGGCGATCTTGCCCAGGCGCTCGTCCATGAAGCGGCCGTACAGCTTCGGGAACCAGTAGGTGATCCCTCCGAGGACGGCGAACACCAGGCCGCCGAAGAGCACGTAGTGGAAGTGGGCCACGACGAAGTAGGTGTCCGTCTGCTGCGTGTCGGCGGGCACGATCGAGTGCATCACGCCCGAGAGCCCGCCGATCGTGAACTGCGCGATGAAGCCGAGCATGTACAGCAGCGGGGCCGTCAGGCGGATCGAGCCGCCCCACAGCGTGCCGAGCCAGTTGAAGATCTTCACGCCCGTCGGGACGGCGATGAACATCGTGGAGAGCCCGAAGGCGGACACCGCGACCGGACCGAGGCCGGAGGCGAACATGTGGTGGGCCCAGACGCCCCAGCCCATGAACCCGATGGCGATGCCGGAGAAGACGACCACCGAGTAGCCGAACAGCGGCTTGCGCGAGAACACCGGGAGGATCTCCGAGACGATGCCCATGCCCGGCAGGATCAGGATGTACACCTCCGGATGGCCGAAGATCCAGAAGAGGTGCTGGTAGAGCAGCGGGTCGCCGCCGGCGGTGGCGTCGAAGAAGAGGGTCCCGAAGCTGCGGTCGAAGATCACCATCAGGAGCGCGGCGGTGACCGGCGGCATGGCGAACAGGATGAGGAAGGCCGTGACCAGCATCATCCAGACGAAGACCGGCATCCGCATGAGGGTCATGCCCGGGGCCCGCATGTTGAGGATCGTGACGATCAGGTTGATCGCCGTCAGCGTCGAGCCGATGCCGAGCAGGATGAGGCCCACGGCCCAGAAGTCGGGGCCGTGGCCGGGCAGGAACCCGGAGCTCAGCGGGGTGCTGGTGAGCGGCGTGTAGCCGAACCACCCGCCGTCGGGAGCGCCCCCGAAGCCGGGCAGGAAGCTGGAGTAGAGGAACACCCCGCCCATGACGAACACCCAGAACCCGAAGATGTTCAGGCGGGGGAAGGCGACGTCCCGGGCCCCGATCATGAGCGGGATGAGGTAGTTCCCGAAGGCCGCCGCGAGCGGCATGCCCAGCAGGAACACCATGGTCGTGCCGTGCATGGTGAAGAGCTGGTTGTACTGGCCCGCGGTGAGGAGCGAGCCGTCGGGGCCGGCGAGCTGCAGGCGGATCAGCAGGGCCTCGATGCCGCCGACGACGAAGAAGATCAGCGCGCCGGCGCCGTACATGATGCCGATCTTCTTGTGGTCGACCGTCGTGAACCAGCTCCACACACCGGTCGTGGCCCGGGGCCGGCGCAGCAGGACCGGGACCCGGCGCCGGGTCGGGACTGCGACATCCACCGTCGTCATCGACGTTCCCCCTCGAAGGGCTGGCGCGGTCGGGTCATCGGCTCGTGGGGTCGGACAGCAGGTAGTCGACGATCGCCTCGGCGTCGGCCTCGGTCATGGCCTGCTGGCCCGCGGGGGTGTCCTCCACGAACGAGGGCATGCCGACGCACGTGACGTCCGGCCCCAGGGGCTGGCGGCAGTCCTCGGACTCCATCGGGATGAAGGACGGGGCGTCGAGGATCCAGCGCCGGAGCAGGTCGCGGTCGATCTCGCCGTCCTCGCCGCGCAGGGCCAGGGTGCCACCGGCGATCGTCGTGCGGCTGCCCAGGTGGGTCAGGTTCGGGCCGTAGGCCGTGAGCCTCGGGTCGTCGAAGATGTGGCAGTTCGTGCAGCCGTAGACCTGGGTGATGAGGGCCTCCACCTCGCCGGCGGGCTCGCCGTTCTCGTCGAGGAGCGGAGCACGCCGCTCGCGCTGGCCGGCCACCCACGCCTCGAACTCGCCCTCGGTCTGGGCGACCACGCGCATCCGCATGTTGGCATGCGACAGCCCGCAGTACTCCGCGCACTGCCCGAGGTAGACGCCCGGCTCGTCGGCCTCGATGACGAGATCGTGGTTGCGCCCGGGAACGGCGTCCTTCTTGCCGGCCAGCGAGGGGATCCAGAAGCTGTGGATCACGTCCTCGGCGGTGATGTCGAGCTTCACCGGCCGCCCGGCAGGGATGTGCATCTCGGTGGAGGTGATGATCCCGAACTCGGGGTACTGGAACTCCCACCACCACTGCTTCCCGACCACCTTCACCTCGAGGGCGTCGGAGCCGGGGTCCTCGGCGAGGTCGAACACGGTGGCGACGGTGGGGATGGCCAGGGCGGCCAGGATCAAAGCCGGGACCAGCGTCCAGCCGATCTCGAGGGCGGTGTTGCCGTGGACCTGCCTCGGGGCGTCGTCGCGTCCGGGACGCTGGCGGAAGCGCAGCACGGCCAGGACGAGCACGACGAAGACGAAGACCCCGATCACCGTGGCCACGACGACCACCGGGACGAACAGGTCCTGGATCTTGTCGGCGGCCGGACCGGCGGGGCGCAGCGAGTTCTGGTCGTTCTCGGGCCCACAGGCGGAGAGGAGGGAGGTGGCCCCGAGCAGCCCGGCGAGAGCCCACCACCTCCGGCGCGTGCTGCGATGCCTCATGTCCCTCCCTGACCCCGAGCAGGACCCCGAGCGGGGCCCGGCGAGCGGGTCGCCGCGCTCGCTCGCCAACCCTCGGCGCACTCTACCGCCGGCGCTTCGGCCGGACACAACTTCTGGTCCGGCTTCCGGTCCGGCCCACCGGGGACGGTGCGGGCGGGGCCGGCGGAGGGAGCGCCGCCCTCAGTAGCCGAGCCGGTCGAGCAGGTGGGACCGGCGTTGCCAGCCCCGCTCCACCTTCACGAAGGTCTCCAGGTGCACCCGGCACCCGAGGAGCGCCTCGAGCTCGTGTCGGGCCTCGGTCCCGGCCCGCCGGAGGTTCTCGCCCCGCCGGCCGATGACGATCGCCTTCTGGGAGTCCCGCTCGACCCGGATCACGGCGCGCAGGCGGAGCAGGTCGCCACGAGCCCTCCCGGGCTCGCCCGCGGCCGGCTCCTCCTCGGCGCTCTCGAGCTCCTCCACCGACACCGTGATGGAGTGCGGCAGCTCCTCGCGCGCCGTGGCCAGCAGCTTCTCGCGCACGAGCTCGGCGGCGAGGAACGTCTCGGGCTGGTCGGTGACGACCCCCTCGGGGTAGTAGCGGGGTCCTTCGGGCATCCGGGCCTCGAGCTCGCCGAGGAGGGCGTCGACGCCGTCCCCGGTGGCCGCGGACACCGGGACGTACGCGTCGAAGTCACCCAGGAGGCCGGCCGCCCGGCCGAGGTGGTCCACGACCTGGGCCCGGGTGGCGAGGTCCACCTTGTTCACGACCAGGATCGCCGGGGTCCCCGCCCCGTGGACCAGGTCGGCGATGAAGCGGTCACCGCGACCGATCGGGGCGTGGGCCTCGACCAGGAACGCGACGACGTCGACCTCGGCCAGCGTGGCGAGCGCCCGCTGGTTCGTCCGCTCCCCCAGCGGGGTCCGGGGGCGGTGGATCCCGGGCGTGTCGAGGAACACGATCTGGGAGCCCGTCGTGGTCCGCACGCCCCTGATCTCGTTGCGGGTGGTCTGGGGGCGGTCCGAGACGATCGAGACCTTCGTCCCGACCAGGCGGTTGAGCAGCGTCGACTTCCCGACGTTGGGTCGCCCGACCAGGGTCACGAACCCGGACCGGAACGGGGTGTCCCCGGCCCCGGCCCCCGGTCCGGGACCGCTCACGCCGGTGACGTCCGGTCGGCCTCCGGGCGCGCGGCCGCTCCCGCCCCCTCACCGTGCTCGGGACGGATGAGCACCGACAGGATCCGCCGCCCCTGGACCCGCTCGGTGAGGAGCTCGAGCCCCTGGAACACGACGGCCTCCCCCTCGTGGGGGACGTGCCCGAGGAGGTTGAAGACCAACCCCCCGACCGTGTCCCACTCCTCGTGCGGGAGCTCCACGCCGAGCTCCTCGCTGACCTCCCCGATGTTCGTGCGGCCCGGGACCCGGAGGGCGCCGTCGGGCAGGTGCTCGACCCCGGGCACCTCCACGTCGTACTCGTCGGCGATCTCGCCGACGATCTCCTCGAGCAGGTCCTCGAGGGTGACCAGCCCCGCGACCCCCCCGTACTCGTCGATCACGATCGCCATGTGGAACTGCTGGGTCTGCATCTCGCGCAGCAGCTCGGCGACCCGCTTCTGCTCGGGGACGAACACCGCCGGACGGACCGCGGTGCGCAGCGAGGCGCCCCCCTCACCCGAGCGGGCCCGACGCACCAGGTCCTTGAGGTAGACGAGGCCCACGACGTTGTCGGTCGAGCCCTCGTAGGCGGGGAGCCGCGAGTAGCCCCGCGCGATCGCCCGCTCGACCGCGGCCTCGATCGTCTCGTCGACCTCCACCGCCACCATGTCGGGGCGGGGCTGCATGACCTCGCGGACGACGGTGTCGCCGAACTCGAAGATCGAGTGGATGAGCCGGCGCTCCTCCCGCTCGATGACCTCCTCCTCGGCCGCGACGTCGGCCATCTGGCGGATCTCCTCCTCGGAGACGAAGGGACCCTGCTTGAGGCCCTTGCCGGGGAGCACGACGTTGGCGAGGCCGATGAGGCCCCGCGACATCACCCGCAGGGGTGGGAAGTTCGTGAGGAGGGACAGGAGGCCCGCGACCCGGAGCGCGGCCCGGTCGGTGTGCTGCACCGCGTAGGTCTTGGGGGCGACCTCGGCGATCACGAAGAACGCCACGATCTGGAGGACGATCCCGGCCACGACGCCGTAGGGCCCGAACAGGCGGTCGACGAGCACACCGACGAGCGTGGCGGTGGTGAGCTGGGTGACGAGGACCACGAGGAGGACCACGTTGAGGGTCTGCTCGGGGCGCTCGAGCATCCGGGCCAGCTTCGCCGCCCCCTTGCGCCCCTCCTCCTCGAGGGCGAGCGCCCGGATGCGGCTCATCCGGACGAAGGCCGTCTCGGCGAGGGCGAGCACCACCGCGCAGGAGAACAGCGCGAGGACGACGACGAGGATCGCCCAGTCGGAGCCCTTCAACGCTCACCCCCCGCGTCGGCCGTCCGAGCCGGTCTCGGACCGGGTTCCACGGGTCACCCCCCTCGCTCGAGGTCACGGAAGCGGGTGAGCAGCTCGCGCTCGCGCTGCCTCATCGCCTCCGCCTCGCGCTCTTCGACATGGTCGTAGTTCAGCAGATGGAGCACCCCGTGGACGACGAGGAGCGCCAGCTCGTCGTCGAGAGGGATCCCGCGCTCGGCCGCCTGGCGCCGCGCGACGGCCGGGCACACGACCACGTCGCCGATGACGCGGGGCGGCTCCCCCAGGTCGCTCGGCGCGCCCGGGCCCCGGCCTCCCTGGTCGGGACGCCGCCCGCCGGCCACGACCTCGTCGTCCATGGGGAAGGCGAGCACGTCGGTCGGTCCGTCCCCGCCGAGGAACCGCTCGTTGAGGTCGCTCACGGCCTGCTCCTCGACGAACAGGAGCGACATCTCGGCGGCGCCGGACACCCGCTCCTCGCCCAGCACGAACCGGGCCAGCCGCACCCACCGGCGGAGGTCGACGGGGAGCTCGCGCTGCTCGTCGGCCGCGAACACCTCGAGGTCGTCGTCGGTCGCGGGATCGCCGGTCACCCGTCGCCCCGGTGCTCGTGGCGCTCGTACGCGTCGACGATGTCCTGCACGATGCGGTGGCGCACGACGTCGCCCGAGCCCAGCTCGACGAAGGCGAGGTCCGGGATGCCCTCGAGGACGGCCCGCACCGCCCGCAGCCCCGAGCGACCCCTCCCCTCGGGCAGGTCGATCTGGGTGACGTCGCCCGTCACCACGATCTTCGAGCCGAAGCCGAGGCGGGTGAGGAACATCTTCATCTGCTCGGGGGTGGTGTTCTGGGCCTCGTCGAGGATGATGAAGGAGTCGTTGAGCGTCCGTCCCCGCATGTAGGCGAGCGGGGCCACCTCGATCGTGCCGCGCTCCATGAGCCGGGTGACGACCTCGGGCTCGAGCATGTCGTAGAGGGCGTCGTACAGCGGCCGGAGGTAGGGGTCGACCTTGGCGAGCATGTCGCCGGGGAGGAAGCCGAGCCGCTCACCGGCCTCGACCGCCGGGCGGGTGAGGATGATCCGGTTGATCTCGCGCGCCTGGAGGGCCTGCACGGCCAGGGCGACCGCCAGGTAGCTCTTGCCGGTACCGGCAGGACCGATGGCGAAGGTCACGGTGTGCGCTCGCACGGCGTCGACGTAGCGCTTCTGGCCCGCGGTCTTGGGCCGGACGGACCGGCGCCCTCGCAGCACCTCGGTGGTGAGGACCTCGGTGGGGCGCTGGTCGGCCTTCAGCATCTCGATGCTCCGCCCGAGCCCCTCGCGGTCGATCACGTGGCCCTGCTCGAGGAGCAGCACCATCTCCTCGAAGAGCCGGCCGACCCGCTCGGCCTCGGGCTCGTCGCCGGTGACCGTGATCTCGTTCCCGCGGACGTGGATGCTGACGGGGAACGAGGCCTCGACGAGCCGCAGCAGCTCGTCGCGCTGCCCGAGCAGGCCGACCATGAGGTGGTTGCCCGGGACGAGGATCTTGATCTGGGTAGGCGACGGGGTCGTCACGTCGAGTGCCAGCGTACCGCTCCGGTGCGCCCGCGGCTCGCGTGGACGCGTGACCCCCGCGCCGGAGCCACCGGCTCGCCCGATCGGCCCCGGTCGCTCAGGCCCCGGCGCGCAGGCCGAGCTGCGACAGCCGGACGCCGAGCTCCTCGGGGCTCCGGCCCAGGACCGCGGCGAGCACCCGCAGGTCGTCGCGCCGGATGGTGAGGAGCCGGCCGTTGAAGTCCTGCCGCTGGAGCTGGATCGTCGACGCGTACCTCGACAGCACCTGGGCGTCGGGGTCGTCGAGCTCGTGCAGCCGCACGAGGTCGATCGTGAACCCACCCTCCGCGTCGAGGATCTCGGCCCCGGCCTCGGTGAGGTTGATCTCGATGTCGGCTTCCCTCGGCAGCAGCTGGTCGGCGGGCACGTCGTAGATCTCCGCGAGCCGCAGCAGCCGCGGCACCGAGATCGCGCGTTCCCCCCGCTCGTAGGCCCCGAGGACCGACGCCTTGAACTCGAGCTCCGACTTGGCCTCGACGTCGTGGAGCGACAGCCCCTTCTGGCGCCGAATCGCCCGAAGCCGTTCCCCTACTCGCGTTCCGCTCGTTCCCACGCTCGCGCTCCCATGCCCGTTCGCCCCGCTCAGCGTACCAACTTCGCGACGTAAGGTCACGCCGTGCGCGCGATCCGCGTGCGAATTGGCCCGGTGCGTCACAACGAGGTGACCGGGGTCACACCCTTCGCGTGGTGAGCGCCGCGGCGACGGCCAGCGCGGCCGTCTCCGCCCGCAACACGTGCGGGCCGACGCGCAGCGTCGCGACCGGCGACAGCGCCTCGACCTCGGACGCCTCGACGCCTCCCTCGGGTCCCACGACGACGAGCCACTCCCCACCCGCGGGCGGGGCGAGCGCGCCAAGGGGATCCCCCGCCCGGTCCGCCACGACCACCGCGGGGTGCCCGGCCAGCGAGCACAGCGGGGCGAGATCCTCGACCTCGGGGAGCCGGGCCCGCCGGCACTGCGCCGCCGCCGCCCGGACCACCCGTCGCAGCCGCCCGACGCCCTCGGTGGCCCGCTCCCCCTGCCAGCGCGCCACCGAGCGCGCCGCGGTGACGGGAAGGATCCGGTCGACGCCCAGCTCGGTGAGCTTCTGCACCACCAGCTCGGGGTGGCCGCCCTTCGTGAGGGCGAAGGCCACGGCGAGCCCCGGCCGCGGACGCGGCTCCTCCCGCACCGGCCCCGCCGCCGCGAGGCCCAGGCACCCGGGCGACGAGTCCGACACCTCGTAGGCCCGCCACCGGCCGTCGCCGTCGGCCGCCGTCACGCGCTCGCCCACCCGCAGGCGACGCACGCGCTGCAGGTGGTGGCCCTCGTCGCCGTCGACCCGGCAGACGTCGTCGAGCCCGCCGAGGAGCACGTGGGCCACGGCGGGGTCGGCCGCCGCCCAGGCCGGGGAGGGGGCCCGGCTCGCCGGGCACTACTGGAAGGCCGAGCGGATCCGTGAGAGGAGCCCGGGGTCGGACGGCGCGACGTCCTCGCCGCGCAGCTCGGCCAGGCGCCGCAGGAGCTCGGCTTCCTCGGGCGCCAGCTTCTTCGGTACGTCGACCTCGACCTCTACGAGCAGGTCGCCCCGGCCCCGACCCTGGAGCGAGGGCACGCCGCGCCCGGCGAGGCGCAGCACGGTCCCGGGCTGGGTCCCCGCCGGGACGTCGAGGTCCTCGGGACCGTCGAGGGTCTCGACGGCCAGCCGGGTCCCGAGCGCGGCCTGGGCCATCGACACGCGAAGGCGGGCCACGAGGTCGCGGCCGTGCCGTTCGAGCGTCGGGTGGGGACTCACCCGCACCCCGACGTACAGGTCGCCGGGGAGACCGCCCCTGGCCGCCGCCGGTCCCCGGCCCCGCAGCCGGAGCCGCTGCCCGTCGTCGATCCCGGCCGGTACCTCGATCTCGATCGTGCGCTCCGCCACCACCCGGCCCTCGCCACCGCAGTCAGGGCACGGGTGCAGGATCCGGGTCCCCAGGGCGCCGCAGACCGCGCAGGGTGCCGCGGTCACCATCTGACCGAGCAGCGACCGCCGCACCTGGCGGACCTCCCCGGTGCCGTCGCAGACGTCGCAGCGCGACGGGTGCGTGCCCGGCTCGCAGCCGGACCCGTCGCACCGCTCGCACGCCACCGGCATGCGGGCGTCGACGGTCGCCGAGGTTCCGAACGCGGCCTCGGCCAGGGTGATCTCGACGATCGCCTCGGCGTCGGGTCCCTTGCGCGGACCGGCCGGTCCCCGGCGCGACGCGAAGGGGTCCGCGCCGAAGAAGGCGTCGAAGATGTCCTGGATCCCGAAGCCCTCCGGCCCCGCCCGGCTCCCGTCGGGGCCGAACATGTCGTACCGGCGGCGGCGCTCGGGCTCGCGCAGGGTCTCGTAGGCCCTCGTGACCTCCTTGAACCGGGCCTCGGCCTCGTGGTCCCCGGGGTTGGCGTCGGGATGGAGCTCACGGGCGAGGCGCCGGTACGCGCGCTTGATCTCCGCCTCGGTGGCGTTCCGGTCGACGCCGAGCAGCTCGTAGTAGTCGGTCGACATCAGCAGCTCCGCATCACGTCGACAGCGTGCGACCGAGCTGCTGCGAGACGGCGGCCACGGCGGCGAGCGCGTGCACGTAGTCCATGCGGGTCGGTCCCAGCACGCCGACCGTCCCGACGGACTCGCCGTCGATCTCGTAGGGGGCGAGCACGAGGGAGCAGTCGCGCAGCTCCTCCAGGTCGTTCTCGGAGCCGATGCTCACCGTCAGGCCCCGGTCGAGCAGGTCGCGCGCCAGCGCCACGACGACGACGTGGTGCTCGAGCATCTCGAGGAGCCGCGCCGCCGTCTCGGCGGTGGGGAAGGCCTCCTGCTCGGCCGCGAGGCGACCCATCCCCCCGACGTACATCTCGGCCGAGCGGACCGAGGCTCGCGCCAGCAGGGCCTCGTGGAGGGTGGCGACGAGCCGGTCGGTCTCGGGGTCACCGGTGGCGTCGGGCACGGGGAGGTCGGTCAGGGCCGCACCGCCCAGCCCGCCCGCCAGCGAGGCCGTGGCCGCCGAGGCCCTGGCGTCGTCGACGTCGGCCTCGAGGTGCACGACCTCCTTCTCGACGACGCCGTTCGACAGGACCACGACGACCATGACCACGTTGGGCTGGAGCGGGACCACCTGCACGCTGCGGACACGGGCGACGTCGGGCTGGGGGCCGACCACGACCGCCGCGTGGTGGGTGAGCCCCGAGAGGAGCTGGCTCGTCTCGTGGAGCAGGTCCTCGAGGGCCCGGTGGGCGTTGGTGAAGAAGTCGCGCACGGCCCGCGCCTGACCGCGGGGCAGGTCGCCGAGCCGGGTGCAGTGGTCGACGAAGAAGCGGTACCCCCGGTCCGTGGGGATCCGCCCGGCCGACGTGTGCGGTTGGGCGATGTACCCCTCGCGCTCCAGCAACGTCATGTCGTTGCGGACGGTGGCGCTGGACACCCCGAGCCGCTGGGAGCGGGCCACGGTCTGGGAGCCCACGGGCTGGGCCGTGGCGACGTAGTGCTCCACGATCGCTCGCAGGATCGCGGCCTTCCGGTCGTCCAGCGCCATGGTCACCACCACCACCCGGAGCCGCCCACGCGACGGGTCGGTACCCGATCCCGGCGGCTGGCAGTCGATTCTACCGAGTGCCAGCCGGGGAGGGCTGCGTCGCCGCCCCCGCCAGCAGCAGGCGCGCCGTCACCTCGGTGGCGAGCAGGCGGCCCCTCACCGTGAGCCGCACCTGGTCCCCGTCCCGGTCGAGGAGCCCGGAACCGGCCAGATCGGACACCACGGGCTCCGCCGAGGCCGAGACGCGGGCACCCGCCCGGGTCCGCAGGGCGAGGGCGAAGCGCTCCTCGGACCGGGCGGCCGGGTCCAGCCGCTCGTGGCCGGCCTCGGGTGACCGTCCCTCGGCGACGCGGCCCACGTAGCGCTCGGGGGTGCGGACGTTCCACCACCGCCGGCCGTCCTCGTGACCGTGGGCGGCGCAGCCGATGCCCACGTAGTCCCCCTGGTCCCAGTAGAGGAGGTGGTGACGGCACTCGGACCCGGGCCGGGCCCAGTTGGAGATCTCGTACCACTCGAGCCCGGCCTCGGTGAGCAGCCGGTCGGCGGCCAGGTACCGGTCGGCCAGGGTGTCGTCGTCGGGCCCCGCCTGCTCCCCGGCCGCGACCCGGCGCCCGAGCGGCGTGCCCGGCTCGACCGTGAGCGCGTAGGCGCTCAGGTGCGGGGGATCGAGCGCCAGGGCACCCTCCAGCGAGGCCCGCCAGTCGTCCGCCGTCTCACCCGGGCCGCCGTAGATCAGGTCGAGGTTGAGCGCCTCGAAGCCCGCGTCCCGGGCCCAGCCGACGGCCCGGACCACGCCGTCGGGGTCGTGGGTGCGGCCGAGGCCCGCGAGCACGTGCCGTCGCAGCGACTGCACGCCGAAGGAGAGACGGTTCACTCCCCCGCCGGTAGGCCGCCAGCCCCGCCGGGTCGACCGCGTCGGGGTTGCACTCCACGGTCACCTCGGCGCCGTCGCGGCGGGGGATCTCGTCGAGGATCCGCAGCAGCGAGGCGGCGGGCAGGAGCGAGGGCGTCCCGCCGCCGAAGAACACGCTCGTGGCCGGAGGCAGCCCGCCGGCCACCCTCCGGCGGAGGTCGGTGACGCAGGCGTCGACGTACTCGTCGAGGAGGTGGCCGCGGTCGGACCACGTCGCGAAGTCGCAGTAGTCGCAGCGGCGGGCGCAGAACGGGACGTGGACGTAGACGCCGAAGGGCACGGGGTCATGGTCGCGCGCGCCGCCGCCCGCCCCGGTCACGCGTGGAGGGACCGGGCGATGCGGTGCCAGAGGTCCCGGGGAGGCGGGACCGGCGGGCCCGCCAGGAGGGCAGCCGCCTCGCGGAAGAGGTCGAGACGGGCCCGGGCCACCGGATCGCACTCGACGAGCCGGTCGACGGCCCGCCGCTCCTCGGGGTCGAGCGCGTCGAGCGCGCGGATCGCGAGGAGCTCGTCGAGGTCGTGGACCGTCAGCTCCACGACGACCCCACGCCCGCCTCGGCCAGGGTGTCCCGGAGGCGTCCCAGGCCGGACCGGATCCGGCTCTTCACGGTGCCCTCGGGCTCCCCGAGCAGCACCGCGACCTCGCGGTAGGTGTGGCCCCCGAAGTACGCCAGCTCGATGGCGGTCCGCTCGCCGTGGTTCAGCGTCTCGAGCGCCGAGCGGACGTGCTCGGCGAGGGCCGAGCCCCACACCTCGCGCTCCACGGAGTCCTCGGACCGGGGGGCGAGCCGAGCGTCTCGCTCCTCCCGACGGCGCCGCGCGGACTCCGACCGGACCAGGTCGACGCTGCGACCGTGGACCTGGGCCAGCAGGAAGGACCGCAGCGAGCCCCGCCCCGCGTCGAAGCGGCCGGGCTCGTTCCAGAGCCGGAGGAACACCTCCTGGACGATCTCCTCGGCCGACGCCGGATCGCCCACCAGGCGCCGGGCGAGGCCGAAGGCCGCTCCGCTGTGCCGGCGGTAGGCCTCGGCGAGGGCGTCCTGGCGGGTCCCGGCGATGGCCTCGACGAGATCGCCGTCGGCCAACGTCTCGAGACCGTCGATGGGCCGATGTTCGCGCGGAGCGCCACCGTTGTCCGTACGCCCCCTCACCGACCCGGGCGAGGACGCCCGCCGCGACGTCTGCCTCCGGTCCGTCATTCCTCGCCGCGAGGACCGCCCGCTAGCCTGCCCGCCGTGGACCTCGACCTGCCCCCCGGGGCGGAGGAGCTCCGGGCCCGGGTGCGGGGCTTCCTCGCCGAGCACGCTCCGGGCGGGGTGTTCCCCGCCGACTGGAACCGCCGCCTGGCGCGCGCCGGCTACGTCGCACCCCACTGGCCGCGGCCGTGGGGCCTCGAGGCGTCGCCCGTGGAGCAGCTCGTCATCGACGAGGAGCTCCGGGCCGCCCGGGCGCCGCGTCCCTCGAACCAGATCGGGATCGGGTGGGCCGGGCCCACGCTGCTCGTCGCCGGCTCGGCCGGGCAGCAGGAGCGCTGGCTCCCCGGGATCCTCGACGGATCGGAGATCTGGTGCCAGCTCTTCAGCGAGCCGGGCGCGGGGAGCGACCTCGCCTCGCTCACCACGCGGGCCGTGCGCGACGGCGACGAGTACGTCGTCACCGGCCAGAAGATCTGGACCACGTTCGCCCACCAGGCCCGCTTCGGGATCCTGCTCGCCCGCACCGACCCCGACGCCGAGCCGCACCGGGGCATCTCGTACCTCGTCTGCGACATGCGGTTCCCCGGCATCACGGTGCGGCCGATCCGACAGATGAACGGGATCGCCGACTTCAACGAGGTGTTCCTCGACGGCGTGCGGATCCCGGTCGACCACCTCGTGGGCGAGGAGAACGACGGCTGGCGGCTGGCCAAGGTGACGCTGGGCAACGAGCGGGTGTCGCTGTCCGGCGAAGGCGCCCTCTGGGGCATGGGGCCCACCGCCCACGACCTCGTCGACCTGGTCCGCGAGCACGGCGGCGCCGCCGATCCGCTCCTGCGCCAGCGGCTCGCCGCCCTCTACGTCGAGGCCGAGGTGCTGCGGCTCATCCGACTCCGCACCGTGTCCGCCCGCGTCCGGGGCCTCGAGCCCGGGCCCGAGGCGTCGGTGCGCAAGGCGCTGGCCGACGAGCACGGGCAGCACGTCATGGCCCTCGCCGTGGACCTGGCCGGCGCCCACGGGATGCTCGTCGACCGCGGTCCCTGCGGCAGCACCGACCCGACCTGGCCGCTGGGGTTCCTCTTCTCACCCGCCCTCACCGTGGGGGGCGGGACCGCCCAGGTGCAGCGGAACATCATCGGCGAGCGGGTGCTGGGCCTGCCCCGCGACCCCGAGCCCTCCCGGGCCTAGCTCCCCGGCCTCACTCCTCGAGGCGCAGGGCGGCGACGAAGGCCTCCTGGGGCACCTCCACCCGCCCGATCTGCTTCATGCGCCGCTTCCCCTCCTTCTGGCGCTCGAGCAGCTTGCGCTTGCGGGTGACGTCGCCGCCGTAGCACTTGGCGAGCACGTCCTTGCGCTTGGCCTTCACGGTCTCGCGGGCGATGATCCTCCCGCCGATCGCGGCCTGGATCGGCACGTCGAAGAGCTGGCGCGGGATGAGCTCGCGGAGCTTGTCGGTCATCCGCCGCCCGTAGTCGTAGGCCCGGTCGCGGTGGACGATCGCCGAGAAGGCGTCGACCGGGACGGCGTTGAGGAGCACGTCGACCTTCACGAGGTCGGACCGCCGGTACCCGGCCGGCTCGTAGTCGAGGCTGGCGTAGCCGCGCGTGCGGGACTTCAGCTGGTCGAAGAAGTCCGTGACGATCTCGGCGAGCGGGAGCCCGTAGACGAGCTCGACCCGCTCCTCCGAGAGGTACTCCATCTTCTGCATCTCGCCCCGCCGCTGCTGGCAGAGCTCCATGAGCGTGCCGACGTGGTCGGTGGGCGTGAGCAGCGTGACGGTGACGAACGGCTCCTCGACCGCCTCGAGCTGGTTGGCCGGGGGCATGGCCGACGGGTTGTCGACCACCTCCACCCGCCCGTCGGTCGTGTGGGCCAGGTACTCGACGTTGGGCGCGGTGGCGACGAGGGCGAGGTCGTACTCGCGCTCGAGCCGCTCGCGGACGATCTCCATGTGGAGCAGGCCGAGGAACCCGCACCGGAACCCGAAGCCGAGCGCCCCCGAGGTCTCGGGCTCGTAGGTGAACGACGAGTCGTTGATGCGGAGCTTCTCGAGCGCGTCGCGCAGGTCCGCGTAGTCGTCGCCCTCGACCGGGTACAGCCCGCAGAACACCATCGGCTTGGGGTCGCGGTACCCGGGCAGGGGGGCGCCCGGCCGGCTCGCGGTCGTCACCGTCTCGCCGACCCGTGCGCCACCGACGTCCTTGATCCCGGCGATGAGGTACCCGACCTCTCCCGGCCCGAGGCTCGCGACCGGGGACGGGGCGGGCAGGCGGACGCCGATCTCCTCGGCGTCGTGGACCGCGTCGGCCTGCAGGAACCGGAGGCGCGCGCCCGAGACGAGCGTGCCGTCGAACACCCGCACCGCGCTGACCACGCCCCGGTAGCTGTCGTAGTAGGAGTCGAAGATCAGGGCCCGGAGGGGCGCGTCGGGGTCGCCCTCCGGCGCGGGGACCCGCTCGACCAGGACGTCGAGCAGCTCGGGTACGCCCTCACCGGTCTTGGCCGAGATCGCCAGGACGTCCTCGGCGGGCAGGCCCAGCACCCGCTCGATCTCCTCGGCGACGCGTTCCGGGTCGGCGGCGGGGAGGTCGATCTTGTTGAGGACCGGCACGATGGCCAGGTCGTGCTCGAGGGCGAGGTAGCAGTTGGCCAGGGTCTGGGCCTCGATGCCCTGCGACGCGTCGACGAGCAGCAGCGCCCCCTCGCAGGCGGCCAGGCTGCGCGAGACCTCGTAGCCGAAGTCGACGTGGCCCGGGGTGTCGATGAGCTGCAGCACGTGGTCGCGGTGGTGGAGGCGGACGTTCTGGGCCTTGATGGTGATGCCCCGCTCGCGCTCGAGCTCCATCGAGTCGAGGTACTGGGCCCGCATCTCGCGGGGGTTTACGGCCCCGCAGAGCTCGAGGAGGCGATCCGCGAGCGTCGACTTCCCGTGGTCGATGTGGGCGATGATGGAGAAGTTGCGGATGCGGTCGGTCGGGATCACGGGGTGGGATGCTCCGGGGTGCTCCGCCGGCGGGAGAGGCCGGTCCGGACCCACATTGTCGCGGGTGGGGAGCTCCGGGCCGGCACGGTGCGACGGACGCCGCCGCCGCTGCTACCCTGACCGGGTTCCGGCACCGTCCCTCGGAGCATCACGCGCATGGCGAACATCCAGAGCCAGAAGAAGCGGAACCGCCAGAACGAGAAGCGGCGACTCCGCAACAAGGCCGTCCGCTCCGAGCTCAAGACGCGGGTCAAGGCCGCCCGCCAGGCGGTCGAGACCGGCGCCGACGACACCACCGAGAAGGTCCGGGCCGCCCAGAAGCGGATCGACAAGGCCGGTGCGAAGGGCACGATCCACAGGAACCAGGCCGCGCGGAGGACGTCCCGCCTCATGAAGCGGACCGCTGCGGCGACCGGCGGCTCCGACGGCGCCTGACCGGCCCTCGTCCCGACCGGTCCGCCGACCCACCCCCACCGAGGCGCCCCCGAGGGGCGCCTCGACCGCGTCCGGGACCGTGCGACCACCGTGACCGGCGCGCACGGGCTCCCCGCTAGCGCCGGGGCCGGCGTCCCCCGCGTCCCCCGACCGCCCGGCCAGGGCCGCGAGCCGGGCCACGAGCACGGACATCTGGGCGTCCTCGAGGGCCCCGCTGCCTCCCTTGAGGTCGCGGTCGGCCCGGGCCAGCAGCTCGTAGGCCCGCCGGATCCCCTCGGGGCCGAGGGCCCGGGCCTGCTCCATGGCCTTGCGGGCCGGGTAGGCCTTGACCTTCCCGCCGAGGGCCGACATCGCGTCGGCCTCGGTGCGCACGGCCGGGTCGTCGACGCGCAGGAGCCGCCGGTAGTGCGAGTGGAGCAGGGCGAGCACCTGGAGCGGGTGCATCGGCCGGGGCTGGTCGGGCGCGGGGGACGTGAGAAGCCGGTGCACCACGTCGAGGGCACCCGGGACGTCGCCGGCGTCGATGGCGTTGGTGAGCTGGTACACGGGGACCGACCCCGCCTCGCCCAGGTAGGGCTCGACGTCGTCGGCGCCCAGCTTCGCCCCTGCGCCGTGGGCCGCGGCGAGGACCTCGACGAGCATGGGCACCCGGCCCGCCTCCTCGCCCAGGTGGCCGACGACCAGCTTGCGGGCGTCGGCCCGGAGGGTCAGGCCGGCCGCCTCCAGCTCGCGGTCGAGGACGTCGGCGGTCCCCCCGGCCGAGCCCACCTCCTCCGCCGTCCCCTTGCAGGCCCTGGCGAGCTCGGCCGGGAGCGCGCCGGCGGTCACGAGGACCAGCACGGTCGTCGGGAGGGGGTCCGCGACGTAGCGGACGAGCGGCTCGACCTCGTCGACGAGGAGGTGGTTCGCGTCGTGCAGCACCACGATCCGCCGGCTCGTCATGAACGGGGGGCTCGACGCGGCCGCCACCGCGGCGGCCACGGCCTCGGTGCGGGCCTCGGCGTCGCCCTCGCCGCCCTCCCCCGCCGCGGCCCGCCCCGGCACCGTGCGCTCCTCGACCGCGAGCCCGCGGTCCTCGCCGGCGAGCAGGTCCTCGAGGAGCTCGCCGAGCACCTGGGCCCGGCGCACCGGGTCCCGCTCCTTCACGACGTACACCGGTGGGGTCATCGCTCGGCCGCTCCTCCGGCAGCGACCTCGAGGAGCGCCTCGACGACCCGGCAGACGTCGACGGTCCCGGCGACGTCGTGGACCCGCACGATCCGGCACCCGTGGGCCACCCCGTAGGCGACCGCGGCCAGGGAGGCCTCGCGCCGGTCGCCGACGTCGAGTCCCAGCAGGTCGCCGAGGAACCGCTTGTTCGACGCCGAGAGCAGCAGGGCGTACCCGTGGGAGGCGAGGGCGTCGCTCTCCCGCAGCAGCACGGCGCTCTGGGCCGGGGTCTTCCCCAGGTCCAGCCCGGCGTCGAGGGCGATCTGCTCCCGGGCCAGGCCGGTCTCCTCGGCCGCCCGGGCCCGCTCGAGGAGGAAGCGGGCCACCTCACCGAGGAGGTCCTCGTAGCGCGGTTCGGGGTCGGGGACCCGGGGTCGGAGGCGGATGTGGGTGGCCACGACCGAGGCCCCGTGGCGGGCGGCCACGGCGAGGTAGTCGGGGTCGGCGAAGCCGCTGATGTCGTTGCCCAGCACCGCGCCGGCCGCGCAGGCGGCGTCGAGGACCGACGCCCGCCACGTGTCGGCCGAGACCGCCACGTCGAACCGGGAGCGCAGGGCCTCGATCGAGGGGACCACCCGGTCGAGCTCCTCGGCCTCGGTGACCTCGGGCCCCGGCCCGGCCTTCACGCCGCCGACGTCGAGCACGTCCGCGCCCTGGGCCACGAGCTGCTCGGCCCGGCGCAGGAGGTCGTCGAGCGCGAAGGTCGCGCCCCGGTCGTAGAAGGAGTCGGGGGTCCGGTTGAGGATCCCCATGACCAGGGTGCGGGCGCGCAGGTCGTGGACGCGGTCGCCGAGGCGGAAGGAGGGCACTGGCCGAGCCTATTCACCGGCGGGCCCGGCCGGCCCCGCCGGCCCCGATCGCGCCGGCGGATCCCGCCCTCCGGACGGCCGCGGCGAGGCATCCGGCGGCGACCAGGCCGAGCGCGCCCCGCCCGTCGACCGAGCCCGGCACCCGGGCACCGAGCGCCGCCACCACCTCGACCGCGCGGGCCAGCATCGCCGTGGGGGTGGCCAGGGCGGCGGCGAGGCCCGGCCACCGGCCGCCGAGCACACCCCCGAAGAGGCCCGACACGAGCCCGCAGGCCGTCAACGGCGCCGCGAGGGGCGCGGCCGCGAGGTTGGCGGGCAGGGTGGCGATCGGCATCGCACCGAAGGCCGGGATCGCCACCGGGGCCACGCCGACCTGGGCGGCGGCGGTCACGGCCAGGCCCTCCCGCAGCCAGCCCGGCCCGGGGAGCCGCCGCCGCAGGGGCCCGGCCAGCAGCAGGATCCCCGCGGTGGCGGCGCACGAGAGGGCGAAGCCGACCGAGTGGGCCAGGAACGGGTCGACGAGGAGGAGCGCGGTGGCGGCCAGGGCCAGCACCCGCAACCCGGCGGTGGGCCGCCCCAGGTGCAGCGCGACCATCGACCCCGCGGCCATGGCCACGGCCCGCAGCACCGACGGCTCCCAACGGGTCATGGCCCCGAAGAGCACCAGCACCGCCAGCCCGCCCCCGACCCGGCCCCGCAGCCCGAGGCGCCCCAGCACCGGACCCGCCAGGGCGAGCACGAAGGCGACGTTCGAGCCCGACACGGCCAACAGGTGGGTGAGGCCCGAGGCTCGGAAGTCGTCGACGACCTCCTCGGGCACGTCACGGGTGTCGCCGAGGAGGAAGCCGGCCACGAGGGCCTGCTCGGACGGTCCCAGCACCTCGCCGCCGCGCAGCACGAGGTGCCGGAGCCCGTTGGCGGCCCGGGACAGGGGGGTGTCGGGTCCGGCGACACCGGTGAGGTCCACGACGTCGAGTCGGGCGACGGCGTGCCGCCAGCGGAGGTGGCGGTCGCGGCCGGCCAGGGGCGCCAGCCATCCCGCCAGCTCCACCCGGTCGCCGGCCTCGAGGAGCCGGAGGCGAGCCCCCGGGTCGCCGGAGGTCGTGACGAGCACTGTGCGACCGCCCGCCGGCTGCCACGTGCCGTCGCCGGGCCGGGCCCACGACCGGAGCCGCACGAGCACCCGGGTGCCACCGAAGCGCCTCGCGCCGGACCGCGGGTCCTCCACGAGCGATCCGCGGACCACGACGTCGTCGCGACGGTCGATCGCGACGGCCAGGGGAGAGCGGGTGAGCCCGTCGAGCGCCCGTTGCGTGGCCGCGGTCGCGAGGAGCGCCCCGCCGAGCAGGAGGGCCGTCGCCGCCACCGCCCCGGCCCGGCGGGCCACCCCGGCGAGGGTCAGGACCAGTCCGGAGGCGAGCAGGAGGAGCCCCGACGAGGGACCGAGCCACTCCCCCAGGCGGGTTCCGGCGACGACGGCCCCGAGGACGCCCAGCGGCCCGGCCGCCCGGCGGAGCTCGACCAGGGGCCCCTCCGCCCCGCGAGCCGGCCGGGTCCTCGGCGAGGGCGCCGGGGAGCGGGTCCCCGTGGGGCCCTCGTCCGGGGACACGTCAGACCGTGACCAGCCCGCGGAGGTCGGCGAAGCGCTGCTCCCCGATGCCCCGGACGTCGCGGAGCTCGTTCACGGAGCGGAACCCGCCCCGCTTCTCGCGCTCGTCGAGGATGGCCCGGGCCAGGGTCGGCCCGATCCCCGGGAGCGACTCGAGCTCCTCCTGCGTCGCGGTGTTGAGGTCGACCGGGACCCTCTCGGCGGCCGGCGCCGCACCGGCGGCCGGCGGGACGGGGTCGGCGGGCGTGGGGGATCCCCCACCTTCGCCACGAGCACCCGTTGCCCGTCGGCGAGCGGCGCGGCGAGGTTGAGGCGGTCGAGGTCGGCCTCGGGGAGGCCACCGCCCACCGCCTCGACCGCGTCGATCACCCGCGACCCCGCGGGCAGCTCCACGACGCCGGGCCGGAGCACCGCCCCCGCCACGTGGACCACGAGGACGGCCGGCCCGGCGGTGGCGGCCGTGGTCGAGGACGCGACCGTCGGGTCCGCCGCCACGTCCGGCGCGGCACCGGACGCCGGGACCCCGGGCGGCGGGCCCTCGGGGACGGCGGCGGACGGGGAGCCGAGGCCGGTCCGGTACCACACGACCCCGGCGACCGCCGCCACCAGGATCAGGGCGGCGACGCCCAGGCGCGGATCGGCCCGCCAGGAGCGGAGGCGGTCGGCCACGCCGGCCGCCAGGGTGGGGCGGGGCGGGGTCCGGCCCCAGAACAGCTCGGCGACGGAGGGTTCGCCGGCGCGATCGGCGACGGGGGGCGGGGACGGCTCGGACACGGCGACCTCCGACGGGCGCGCGGGCACACCGGGGAAGCGCCGTGGGAAGCGGGCCGGGACGGCCGGGCGCAGGGTACCAGCGGCGGCCGGTCCGGGCCAGGGTCGCCGGCGAGGCGCCCGTCACCTCCGGGCCACGCGCCGGGCCTCGACCTCGGAGGGGATGGCCAGGTAGGCCTCCCGGTGGCCGAGGCCCCGGACCCGGGATCGGAGGTAGGCGCCGACGTAGCCGATCAGGAACCGGGCGGCCCCGTGCTCGCGCCACTGCCGGACGTGGACGAGCTCGTGGGCGAGCAGCCCACGGTCGCGCTCGTGGCCGCGCCGCACGAGCACCCACCGGCCCAGGGTCATGCCGCGGACCCCCGGGGTGAGCACGGGCACGACCACGATCCGGGCCCGCTCGCGGTCCACGGCCGGGACGTGGCGGTGGCGGGCCTGCTCGGCCGGGCTCAGGCGGTAGACGTCCACGGCGGACCGAGCCTGCCACGGGCGGGGCGCGGGGTCACCCCGGTCCCGGCGCCGTCAGCCGGTCACGAAGTTCACGAGCCGGCCCGGGACGACCACGACCTTCCGGACGGTCCGGCCCCGGAGGTGGCCGGCCACGTTCGCGTCGGCCCGGGCCAGGGCGTCGACCGTCGCCTCGTCGGCGCCCGCCGGGACACGGATGCGGCCCCGCACCTTCCCGTCCACCTGGACCGGGATCTCCACCTCGTCCTCCACGAGCAGCGCGGGGTCGGCGACCGGGAAGGGCTCGAAGGCGACGGAGTGGCGGTGCCCCAGACGCTCCCACAGCTCCTCGGCCACGTGAGGGGCGAGCGGGGCCACCATGAGCACGAGGGCCGTCACGACCTCCTCGGGCGCCCCGCCCTGCTCGGCGACCACGCCGGTGAGGTGGTTGTTGAGCTCGAAGAGCCGGGCGATGGCGGTGTTGAACTGCAGGTCGGCCATGTCGGCCCGCACGGCGTCGACCGTGCGGTGCAGGAGCCGCCGGGTCGCGTCGTCGGCGGGGTCGGGCGACACCCGCAGGACGCCCGTGTCCTCGTCGACGACGTTCCGCCAGAGCCGGGCCAGGAAGCGGTGCACGCCCACGATGTCGGTCGTGCTCCAGGGCCGGTCGACGTCGAGGGGACCCATGAACATCTCGTAGAGCCGGAGGGTGTCCGCCCCGTACTCGGCGTAGATGTCGTCGGGGGTCACGGCGTTCTTCAGGCTCTTGCCCATCTTCCCGTGCTCCCGGGTCACGGGCCGGCCCTCGAAGAGGTGGCCGCCGTCGGCCTCCACGACCTTCGACGCGTCGACGTAGGTCCCGCGCTCGTCCGTGAACGCGGCCGCCAGGATGTAGCCCTGGTTGAACAGCCGCTGGAACGGCTCGGGCGTGGAGACGTGCCCGAGGTCGAAGAGGACCTTGTGCCAGAAGCGGGCGTACAGCAGGTGGAGCACCGCGTGCTCCACGCCGCCCACGTACAGGTCGACGCCCCCGGCGGCCGGCGTGCCGTCGGCCCGGGTCCCCCGCATCCAGTAGCGCTCGACGTCGGGGTCGACCAGGGCCTCGTCGTTCTCGGGGTCGAGATAGCGCAGGTAGTACCAGCAGGACCCGGCCCACTGGGGCATCGTGTTGAGCTCCCGCCGGTAGGTCCCGGGGCCCCCGCCGCGGCCCGCCCAGGCCGGACCCGGCAGGTCGAGCTCGACCGTCACCCAGTCGCCGGCCCGGGCCAGGGGCGGTTCGGGGAGGGCGTCGGAGTCGTCCTCGACGATGCGAGGCTCGAAGTCGGTGATCTCGGGGAGCTCGACGGGCAGCGCGTCCTCCGGCAGGGCGACCGGGAGTCCGGCGTCGTCGTAGACGATCGGGAAGGGCTCGCCCCAGTAGCGCTGGCGGCTGAAGAGCCAGTCCCGCAGCTTGTAGGTGACGGTGGGCCGGCCGAGGCCCTGGGACTCGAGCCACCGACCGATGACCGTCTTGGCCTCGGCGGTCGGGAGCCCGTCGAGCGAGACGTCGTCGTTCTCGGAGTGCATCGCGATGCCCTCGCCCTCGAAGGCCTCGGGCCACTCGTCGGCGGGGGTGTTGCCGTGGAGCCCCCGGTCGGCGAGCCAGGCGTCGGGCGGGCGCACGACGCCGACGATCGGGAGGTCCAGCTCCCGGGCGAACTCGAAGTCGCGCTGGTCGTGGGCGGGGACGGCCATGATGGCCCCGGTCCCGTACCCCATGAGCACGTAGTCGGCGACGAAGATCGGCACGGACTCGCCGTTCGTCGGGTTGACCGCGAAGGCGCCCGTGAAGACCCCGGTCTTCTCGTGCCCCTCGGCCTGGCGCTCCAGGTCGGTCTTGGCGGTGGCGAAGCGCCGGTAGGCGGCCACCGCCTCGACGGGCGAGACGTCGGTACCGAAGACCCCACGCCAGGCGGCGGGCGTCTCGGCCCAGGCCTCGCCGGCCGCGCCCCCCGGCCACTCGTTGGCCACGATCGTGTCGACGAGCGGGTGCTCGGGGGCGAGCACCACGTACGTCGCGCCGAAGAGGGTGTCGGGCCGGGTCGTGAACACGGTGATCGCGACGCCCTCGTGCCCCTCGACGGGGAAGACGGCCTCGGCCCCCACGCTGCGCCCGATCCAGTTGCGCTGCATCTGCTTGACGGAGTCGGACCAGTCCAGGAGGTCCAGGTCGGCGAGGAGCCGCTCGGCGTAGGCCGTGATCCGCATCTTCCACTGCCGCAGCGGCCGCTTGTAGACGGGGTGGTTGCCCCGCTCGCTGCGCCCCTCGTTGGTGACCTCCTCGTTGGCCAGCACGGTCCCGAGCGCAGGGCACCAGTTCACCGGGGCCTCGTCGAGGTAGGCCAGGCGGTAGGAGTCGACCACCCTGCGGCGGGTGAGGTCGTCGAGCTCGGCCCACTCGAGCCCGTGCGGGTTCTCCTCGCTCACCGGGGCCCGCCGGCCCGCCTCGAGGTCGGCGACCAGCTCGGCCACCGGACGGGCCCGGTCCTGCTCCGCGTCGTACCAGGCGTCGAAGATCCGGAGGAAGATCCACTGGGTCCACCGGTAGTAGGCGACGTCCGTGGTGGCCACGCCCCGCCGGGGGTCGTGGCCCAGGCCGAGGGCTCGCAGCTGGCGGGCCATGGTGGCGATGTTCGCCTCGGTGGTGACCCTGGGGTGCTGGCCGGTCTGGACGGCGAACTGCTCGGCGGGCAGGCCGAAGGCGTCGTAGCCCATGGCGTGCAGCACGTTGTACCCGTTCATGCGCTGGAAGCGGGCGTACACGTCGGTGCCGATGTACCCGAGGGGGTGGCCGACGTGGAGCCCGGCCCCGCTGGGGTACGGGAACATGTCGAGCACGTAGAGCTTGGCCCGGCCGGCCACGCGGTCGAAGCCCTCGCTCAGCGGGCCCACGGGGTTGGGCGTCCAGAAGGTGCGCTCCCGCTCCCAGCGGTCCTGCCACTTGGCCTCGATCTCGTTGGCCAGGGTCGCGCTGTAGCGGAACGGGGGCGTGTCGGGTCGGGCGCTCGCGTCGGTCATCGGGGTCGAAGCGTACCGGCCGGGGCCTGCCCCTCCCGAGGTGGTCGCACCCTCCCGGTACGATCCGAACATGTGTTCGGTCTGCGATCACTTCGATCGGCGCTTCGGGACTGGTATGTTGGGCGACTCCGGGGCTGTAGCTCAGTTGGTAGAGCGCTTGCATGGCATGCAAGAGGTCGGCAGTTCGATTCTGCTCAGCTCCACCCTCCGCACTGTAGGGTTCACGCTGGGTGGTGTGATCGCCGGTGAGGGCTCGTACCACACCGTGGCGACCTCGTCCCGGTTCCGTGACGGGAGCCCCAGGCGCCGCTTCGTGTTCCAGCTCGCGATGGCCGAGCGCGATCGGCCGCTCCTCGAAGCGCTCCGTGGTGTCCTGGGCTTCGGGTCGATCCATGTGCAGCGGCCGCGGCGTCCTCACCACCAGCCGGTCGCCGTGCTCACGATCGCGTCCCGGCGGGCTCATCACGCCGCCACGATCCCGTTCTCGGAACGCTTCCTCCTCCCCTGCGCGAAGCGACGGCAGTTCGAGCGTTGGCGCGACGCCCTGCTCGCCTACGAGAGGGATCTCGTGGCTCGAGGACTGCGCGGCCGGTCACGCTGCAGCGCGCCCGGCTGTGACCGCCCGGTGCGAGGACGAGGGCTCTGCCGGCGTCACTACTACCGTGCGACCGGCTACTGACCTCGCGGCCTTCGTCGCCGGTCTCGTCGCCGGGGAGGGGACGTTCACGGTGACACAGGACCCCCCGAAGTTCGGCTTCGCGGTGGCGCTGGGCGCATCGGACGGCCGGACGTTGCGGATCCTGTGGGAGCTCTTCGAGGCGGGGACGATCCACTCGTCCCCCCGACGGGCGGCCCACCACGACGACGTGGTCTGCTTCCAGGTGCGGAGGCTGCGCGACCTCGTGGAGGTGGTGGTCCCGTTCATGGACGAGCACCTGCCGCCGTCCCACAAGCGCCGGCAGTACCTCGCCTGGCGGGAGCGCCTCCTGGACCACTGGGAGCACCGGGCCCGCCGGCGCCGGCCGTGCACGGTCGACGGCTGCGACGCGCCCCGCCGCGCCCACGGCCTCTGCCGCCGCCACCTGTACCGGCGCCACGGCGTCTGACCGGGCCACCGCCTCCCACCGGTCCCCTCGCGGCGGGTCGCGTCGCGAACGGTGGCGGCGGCGAACCCGGCGTTCGCTACCCTCGACTCCGCATGATCGGCGTCATCGACTACCGGGCCGGCAACGCGCCGAGCGTGATCTACGCCCTCGAGCGCCTCGGCCTCCCCTGCCGGCTCGTGGCCACCCCCGAGGAGGTCCGGACCTCCGAGCGGCTCGTCCTGCCCGGGGTGGGCGCGGCCCGGGCCACCCTCGAGTCGGTCGAGGACTCCGGGCTCGGCCACGCGCTGTCGGGACGGGTCGTCGACGACGGCGTGCCCTTCCTGGGCATCTGCATCGGCCTCCAGGTCCTCTTCGAGCACAGCGAGGAGGACGACACCGACTGCCTGGGCTGGCTGCGGGGCCGGGTCCACCGGTTCCCCGACACCGGGCGCGTACCCCAGATCGGCTGGAACGAGGTGGTCCTCCGGCGCGACCACCCGCTCACCACCGGTCTCCCGGACGGAGGGCACTTCTACTTCGTGAACTCCTACTACGCCTCGCCCGCGGACCCCGCCGACGTGCTCGGCACCACCCAGTACGGGGTCGACTTCTGCTCGGTGGTCGCCCACGGGAACATCGCCGCGACCCAGTTCCACGCCGAGAAGAGCGGACCCCTCGGGCTCCGGATCCTTGCCAACTTCGCGAGCTGGGACGGGACCTCGTGCTGACCAAGCGCCTCGTCGCCTGCTTCGACGTCGTCGAGGGCCGGGTCACCAAGGCCCAGCAGTTCCAGGACAACATCGACGTCGCCCCGGCCGAGGACCTCGCGACGCGCCTGTACGAGGACCAGATCGACGAGATCGTCTTCTACGACATCACGGCCAGCGCGCAGAAGCGACCCATCGACCTCGACACGGTGCGGGCGGTGGCCCGCCACGTGTTCGTCCCCTTCACCGTGGGCGGGGGGATCCGCTCCGTCGAGGACATGTTCGCGGTGCTCAAGGCCGGGGCCGAGAAGATCAGCGTCGACTCCATGGCGGTCCGGAACCCCGGGATCATCCGGGAGGGCGCCCGGGCGTTCGGCCGGCAGTGCGTCGTGCTGAGCACCCAGGTGAAGCGGGTCGGCTCCCGTCCCGGCCTGCCGAGCGGCTACGAGGTCTTCGTCGACGGCGCCCGCCTCGCCACCGGCCTCGACGCGCTCGACTGGGTGCGCCGGGGCGAGGAGCTGGGCGCCGGGGAGATCGTCGTCAACAGCATCGACCGGGACGGCACCCACTCCGGCTACGACGTGGAGATCACACGGGCCGTCGCCGACGCGGTGAACGTCCCGGTCATCGCCTCGGGCGGGGCGGGCACCGTCGACCACGTGGCCGAGGGGCTGACCGACGGCGAGGCCCAGGCGGCCATCATCAGCTCGATGCTCTACTCGCCGCGCCTCGAGCGGAACTTCGGCGTACGGGAGCTCAAGGAGCAGCTCCTCGCCCGGGGGGTGCCGATGCGTCCCTGGGTCGAGCTCGACTGAGCCGTCGACGGGGCCGGACCTCGGGTGAGGCCGGGCGCCACCCCCGGTTCAGGGCACGGTGGTGGGGACCGCCGACTCCCAGTCGAGACGGGGCGCGTCCGCCCACAGGCGATCGAGGGCGTAGTGCTCGCGGGTCTCCTCCAGGAAGACGTGCACGACGAACGGCCCGTAGTCGAGCAGCACCCAGGAGGCGTCGGTCAGGCCCTCGACCCCGATCGGCTTGAGCCCCGTCCGCTCCTTGAGGGCCTTCTCGACCTCCTCGACGACCGTCCGCACCTGGCGGACGTTGCGCCCGCTCGTGATGACGAACAGGTCCGTGATCCCGAGGATCTCGCCGACGTCGAGGACGATCGTGTCCTCGGCGAGCTTCGCCGCCGCGGCGGCCGCGGCGATCGAGGCGTGACGGAGCACCGGGCCCTGGTCGTCGTCGGGGGGGACGAGGCTCTCGGGCCGGGGTGCGGTGGATGGCTGCGTGGTGTCCGTACGGGCCTCCTCAGGGAGATGGGCAGGGCCGGAAGTCCGCCCCGACGATGATCGTGACGTCGATCACGCCCAGCGGGCGGGAGGCCTTCCGGGGCGCTCCCGCTCCCAGGGTCTCGGCGAGCCGGGCGGCCGGGGCGGCGTCCTCGTCGCCGTAGTAGACGACCTCGGTGCGGTCGACCCCGAAGCCGGGCACGTTGCCGGTCAGGACGACCTCGCCGCCGTCGGGGACGACGCACGCGGCGGCCTGGCGGGTGACGCCCACGGCGCCGGTGCCGTTGAGGATCTCGACCCGGGCGCGCTCGCCGTCGGGGGACAGGAGCGAGTCGGGGAACCCACGTCGCAGGATCTCGTCGAGATCGTCACGTCGCACCTGGAACCGCTCGTCTCCTCCGGTCGAGACCGCCTCGACAGGAAGGGTATCGATCCGGGGCTCGGCTCGCGCCGCGGCGACGAGCACGGAGAGCTCGGGGACCCGCTCCACCGTGGCCGCGGCGACCTCGGGGTCACGGAGCGCGGCGAGCCACCCGTCGAGGACGCCCTGGACGGTCACCAGGTGATCCAGCTCGCTGCCCCGCTCCGTCCCGGTGAGCAGGGTGGCGGCGTCCGTGTACGGGACCTCCTGGGCTCCGGCCCCGAGGGCCAGCGGCGCGTCGTCGAGGCGCACCGCTCGCCGGAGCTCGGCCGTGAGCGTGCCCGCCGCCTCGAGCACCGACAGGAGGCCGAGGTCGTCGAGGACGACGACCTCGGTGAGATCGATGCCCAGCAGGTTCTGCACGGTCGTGGCGAGCAGCTCGGCGTCCGCGAGCGCCGGCACCGCGGCCAGGGGTTGGAGGCCGAGCGAAGGGGTCTCGACGTGCGTGGCGACGGGGACGAGCAGGATGGAGCCGGCTCCACCGTCGCGGCCCACCCCGGCCACGAGCATCACGTCGGCCCGGGAGTCGGCGTCGCGGTGCGCGAGCAGCAGGGTCCGGGCGGACTCCGCCACCGGGGGTGCGGGCTCGCCCGCCGGCGGCGGTCCGTCGGCGGGCGCCACGGTGCCCTCGTCGCCGCGCCCGAGCGCGACCACCCCCAGCGTCAGCCCGACCAGGAGGATCGGGGTACAGGCGAGCGCCACCTGTCGCCGCCGCCGGCGGCGCCGGCGCTCCCGACGCGTGCCACGCGGACCGCCTCGCCCGGCGCCCCGTGACCTCCCCGACGCGGGTGCGTGCCGATCCTCGTCGCCCGCACCGGCGACGTGCGCCCCGTCTCGACCATCGACCAGCGTGCCGCCTGCCACCGGCGTCATCCGTCCGCAGTGTAGAGGCCGCGATCCCGGATCAAGGCCACCACGCGCGCCGGGACGAGTCCGTCGATCGGCGCGCCTCGGGCCAGGCGAGCGCGCACGTCGGTGGACGAGATGTCGAGGCGCGGGATCGTGACCCGTTCGACCTGCCAGCCGCGGCCGGGCGGCCGGGCCCGGGCCTCCCCGTCGCGCTCCACGATCACGAGCGTCGCCAGCTCGCGGACCCGGTCGACGTCGCGCCAGGTCTCCAGACGCGAGGCGACGTCGGCGCCCACCACGAGGAACATCTCGCGGCCGGTCCGGGCCAGGGTCGCGAGCGTGTCGACCGTGTAGGTGGGTCCCTCCCGCTCGACCTCGATCGGTGACGCCTCGAGGCCCTCGATCCCCTCGACCGCGGCCTCGACGAGGGCCAGCCGGTCGGGAGCGGCGGCCGCGACCTCCCCGTGCTTCTGCCAGGGATCGCCCGCGACGACGAGGAGCACACGGTCGAGGCGCAGCGCGGCCCGGACGTTCACCGCGACCACGACGTGCGCCGCGTGCACCGGGTCGAAGGTGCCGCCGAGCACGCCGAGCCGCTCCTGGGAGGGGCCGGACACCGCCCCGAGCCTACCGGGCGGCCGGGACCGGGCCCGGACCCCGCCGTGCCCGTTCCGGCCCGAGGCGCGCTCGCGGTGCCGCGCCCATCTACCCTTCGGGCGTGACCCGACGTCTTCCCCCGAAGCGGCCGATGCGGACCCGCCGGTGACCACGGGCCCGCCGACGAGCCCGGAGAGGGGCGCGGCGCGCGTCCTCGTCCGCGTGTGGCTCCCCGACCGCCCCGGTGCGCTCGGCCTCGTCGCCTCGCGCATCGGTGCGGTTCGAGGGGACATCGTCGGCGTCGACGTGCTCGAGCGGGGCGAAGACGTCGTGGAGGACGAGTTCGCCGTCGACCTCGGCGACCTGAGGCTCCTCGACATCCTCGTCCGCGAGATCGAGGAGGTCGACGGAGCGTCCGTCGAGGAGGTCCGCATCGTCGAGCGCTTCCCCGATGCCCGCCTCGACGCCCTCGAGTCGGCTGCCCTCCTCTGCGAGGCCACGTCGGTCGACGAGCTCCGGGGCGTGCTCGTCGACCACATCCGTGAGGAGTTCCTCGCCGACTGGGCGGCTCTCGTCGGGGTCGACGGTGTGCTCGCGTCGGCAGGCGAGGCGCCGGATCCGGGTGCGCTCGCGACCCTGGGTGAGCAGGCGGCCGGGTCGGCCCACCCGGCGGGCGGCGCGGGCTGGCCTGCCGATCTTGCCCTCGCCGGGCTCCTCTCCCACCGGGTGAACCTGCTCGTCGGACGGGCCGGCCATCCCTTCCGGCTCCGCGAGCGCCAGCAACTCCTCGGCCTGGCCCGGGTGGCGGACCGGGCCTGGATCCTCCTCGCCGGCCGACCCGGGAGCTGAGCACGTCCACCCGTCGCCACGTGGTCGTGATCGGCGCGGACGGCCGCACGGCTTGAGAGAAGGTCGGGGGACGGGACGGTGCCGAGGGGCGCGGCCCCGGGGCGAGGGGTCGCGGCGAGGATGGTCGGGTGCGGACCGCGCTCGTGCTGTTCACACGCGACCTCCGGGTCCACGACCACCCGGCGCTCGCGGCGGCCGCCCGGGCCGACCACGTCGTCCCGGCCTTCGTGCTCGACCGGTCGATCCTCTCGGGCCCGTTCGCGGCGCCCAACCGGGTCCGCTTCCTCCTCCAGTCCCTCGAGGACCTCGATCGCTCCCTCCGCCGCCGCGGCGCCGGCCTCCTGGTCCGGCGGGGCGACTGGGTCACCGAAGCGTTGCGGCTGGCCCGGGAGTCCGGCGCCGAGACCATCTGCTGCTCCGACGACGTCACCGGCTACGCCCGTGCCCGGCTGCACGCCCTCGGGCTCGCGGCCCGGTCGGTCGGGATCGAGGTCGCGCCGTTCCCGGGGGTCACGGTGGTCCCGGCCGGGGCGCTCGCCACGACCGGTGGCGGCGCGTACCGGGTGTTCACGCCCTACCACCGCCGCTGGCGCGAGGCGCCGAGGCGCCCCGTGGCCCCCCTCCCGCGACGGCTCTCGCTCCCTCCGGGGACGGCACCCGGTCCGATCCCCGGGCCTGGCGACCTGGGAGTCTCCCCGGCTCCCCGGCTCCCCCGGCTCCCCGGGCGCCCCGGCCGGTGGTGAGTCGGCGGCGCGACGACGGCTCCGACGATGGCTCGACGAGGGGCTCGCGGGCTACGAGCGCGGCCGCGACGACCTCGCGGCAGACGCGACCTCGCGGCTGTCCCCCTACCTCCACCTCGGCTGCCTCTCCCCCCTCGAGGTGGAACGCTCGGCGTCCGGGCTCCCCGGTGCGGAGCCGTTCCTCCGCCAGCTCTGCTGGCGGGACTTCTTCGCCCAGGCGCTGGCCGAGCGGCCCGAGGTCGCCTGGTCGGACGGAGCGGACCAGGACTGGCGGGACGACGAGGAGGGCCTCGAGGCGTGGCGGGAGGGCCGCACCGGCTACCCGGTCGTCGACGCGGCGATGCGCCAGCTCCGCCACGACGGCTTCGTGCCGAACCGGGCCCGGATGGTCGTCGCCTCGTTCCTCACCAAGGACCTCGGGATCGACTGGCGGGTGGGCGCCCGCCACTTCCTCGACTGGCTGGTCGACGGCGACCTGGCCAGCAACAACCTCAACTGGCAGTGGACGGCGGGGCTCCTGCCGGGCCCCAACCCCCACCGGGTGCTCGACCCCACCCGCCAGGGCCACCGCTTCGACCCCGACGGCTCGTACGTCCGCCGCTTCGTCGGCGAGCTCGGCCCGGTGGCGGGCGGCGCCGTGCACGAGCCGTGGCGGCTCGACCCCGCCCGGCGGCGTCGCCTCGGCTACCCCTCGCCGATCGTCGATCACGGGGACGCCGTCGACGCGTACCGGGCCCGCCGGTTCGGGCACCGGGCCCGCTGACCCCGCCACGTGGTGCGGTCGGTGGCGGACCGTCCACCGGGGCGGCTTGACTGGCGGCGTGCTCCGGGTCGAGGGACTCCACAAGCGCTACGGGGAGACGGTCGCCCTCACCGGGGCGGACCTGTCGGTCGGACCCGGGGAGATCGTGGGGCTGCTCGGTCCCAACGGGGCGGGGAAGACCACGCTGGTCTCGATCGTCGCCGGGCTCCGGCGGCCCGACGCCGGGTCGGTGCGGGTCGGCGACGTCGACGTGGCGGCCCACCCCGAGCGGGCCCAGCCCCTCATCGGGCTCGCGCCCCAGGAGACGGCGGTCTACCTCCCGCTCACGGCTCGCGAGAACCTCGTGGTGTTCGGGGAGCTGGCGGGGATCCGCGGCCGGACCCTGTCGACCCGGATCGACGAGGTGGCCGACGCCCTCGACCTCACGCCGCTGCTCGGACGATCGGCGAGCACGCTCTCGGGGGCGAGAAGCGCCGGCTCCACACCGCGATGGCTCTCCTCCACCGCCCCCGCTCGTGCTCCTCGACGAGCCGACGACCGGGGCCGACGTCCGCACGCGGGCCCAGCTCCTCGCGGCCGTCCGCCGGCTCGCCGACGACGGCTCGGCGGTCGTGTACTCCACCCACTACCTGCCCGAGGTCGAGGACCTCGGGGCGTCGGTGGCGATCATCGACCGGGGGCGCACGATCGCGCGGGGACCGTGGCCGAGATGGTGGCGGCGCACGGCTCCACCGCGCTCGAGCTGCGGTTCGCGGGCACCGCCCCCGCGGTGGCGCTCGACGGGAAGGTCGCGCTCGACGGGAGGGTCGTGCGGGACGGCGACGTGCTGCGCATCGTCACCGACGATCCCGCGACGGCCGCCGCGGCGGCCCTTGCCGCGCTCGGACCCGACGCCGCCCGGCTCCGGTCGCTCGACGTGGTCCGGCCGAGCCTCGACCGGGCCTTCCTGGCCCTCACCGGCCGGCGCTACCGCGGTGACGAGGAGGACGACGCCCGTGTCCCCGCACCGTAGCCTCGCCCTCGCCCGCCACGAGCTCCGGCTCCTGCGGCGTGACCCCTTCCCGCTCGTGATCCTCGTGCTGATGCCCCTGGCGCTCATGCCGTTCATGAAGTCCTCGCTGCGTCTCGCCCTCGTGCAGGAGGGATATCCGGGCGCCAACGGGGCCGAACAGGTGGTCCCGGGGATGACGGTCACGTTCTCGTTCTTCCTCGTGGGCATGGTCGCGATGTCCTTCTTCGACGAGCACGGGTGGCACACCTGGGACCGGCTCCGGGTCAGCGCCGCCCGGCCCCTGGAGGTCCTGGTGGGCAAGACGCTGCCCCGGCTGGCGGTCGCCTACCTGCAGTTCGCCGTCGTGATGACCGTCGGGGTGACGGTCTTCGGCCTCGACATCAGGGGCTCGGTCCCCGCGCTCGGCCTGCTGCTCCTGGGCCTGGCCCTCTGCCTCGGGGCGATGGGGCTCCTGCTCACCGCCGTGTGCCGGACCGTGCAGCAGGCGAACGCCCTCTCCAACGTCGGTTCGATGGTGCTGGCGGGCATCGGCGGGGCCCTGGTGCCGTTCGCGCTCATCCCGGCCTGGGCCCGCGCCGTCGCGCCGGCGACCCCGAGCTACTGGGCCATGCGGGGCTCGCGCTCGGTCATCCTGGACGGAGGCTCGTTCCCCGAGGTGCTCCTGCCCACCGCGGCCCTCCTGGCGTTCGCCACCGCCTTCGTGCTCCTGGCCCTCTGGCGGTTCCGCTTCGACGAGACCAAGCAGGGCTGGTCCTGAGGGGGGAGGAGCCGATGTCCGAGATCGCCAAGCTCGCCGCCCACCAGGTGGAGGCGGCCGCGGCCACGCTGGCTCGGGCCTTCGACGACGACCCGCTCACCATGCACCTGTTCCCGCACCCGCGAACCCGCCGGGCCTGCCTGCACGCGTTCCACCGGGCCGTGTGCCGCGACGCGCTCCCGTTCGGGCACACCTACGCCGCGACCGACGGTGACCGCGTGCTGGGCGTCGCCGCCTGGCTCCCGTCGGAGGCCCACCCGCCGTCCCGGCGGCGCCAGCTCCGGGAGCTGGCCACCATGGCGGGGATCGGTCTTCGCTCGCCGAGGGTCGTCTCCGACGGCCTGCGGATGATCGTCGCCACCCAGCGGGTGCACCCGCGCCATCCCCACTGGTACCTCGCGGTGCTGGGTGTCGAGCCGTCGGAGCAGGGAAAGGGCCACGGGCGCCGCCTCATCGGACCCGCCCTCGCCGAGGCCGACACGACGGGGCTCCCCGCGTGGCTCGAGACCACGAAGGAGCGCAACCTCGCCTGGTACTCGGGTGTCGGCTTCGGCCAGCTCGAGGAGCTCCGGCCCTTCGGCTCCGGCCCCCCGATCTGGACCATGGAACGGGCCCCGAGGTCCTGAGCGGGGGCCCTGAGGACGCCGTGCCCCGCGCCCGGCCGTCGGTGGGCCCGTGGCCCGCCGGGCCGCCGGCGTCAGCGCTCCCGGGCCCGCGAGGCCAGGTACCGGGCCCCGACCTCCCGTGACTCGGGATCGTGGAAGGCGCTCACCACGACGTCGGCGTCGAGGCCGGCGCCCCTGGTCGACACCGCCTCCTCCGCGGCCGCGTTCACCGCCTGCTTCGTGACCGTGAGGGTGAGGGTCGACTTCACCGCCAGCGCCTCGGCCAACCCGTCGACCTCGGCGTCGAGCCGCCCGGCGGGGACGACCCGGTTCACGAAGCGCAGGGCCGCCGCCTCGGCAGCGTCGAACGGCCGGCAGGTCATCACCAGCTCCTTGGTGAGCGCCGGGCCCAGCTCGCGCACCAATCGGGGGACGCCTCCCCAGGCCAGCGGGATCCCCAGGTCGACCTCGGGGATCGAGAAGACGGCGTCCTCGGCCGCCACCCGGAGGTCGCACGCGGCCGCCAGGACCAGCCCGCCCCCCACGCAGTGACCCTGGATCCGCGCGATCGTGACGGCCCGCATGCCCGTCACGGCCTCGGCCATGCGTCGCCCCTGGTCGGCAGCCTCACGGGCCGGCCGGCGGTCGCCGCCCGACGAGGCGTCGTCGAGGGCGACCCGCGACGCGAAGTCGTCGAGGTCGACGCCGGCGCAGAAGGCTCGGCCCTCGCCGGCCACCACGACCACCTTCACGGCCTGGTCCCGGTCGAGCATCCGGGCCGCGTCCACCAGCTCCCCGAGGCACCGGAGGTTGAGGGCGTTGAGGCGCTCGGGGCGCCGGAGCGTGAGCCGGCCCACCGGGCCGCCCGCCTCCACGGTCAGGGTCTCGAACATGCCACCTCCGGGTCACGGACGCCCGGCCAGGAGGGCGGCGCGTGCGGCCCGCCCCGGCACCTCAGTGCTCGATCACCGCGGCGACGAACCGCTCGAGCTGCCGCAGGTTGCGGCACTCGTAGACGCCGTCGCAGTTCACGCCGTACTCGGAGACGATCGAGTCGCCGGTGTCCCAGTACGAGCGCGGCTCGGGGTTGAGCCAGAACACGTGCCGGCCCCGCTTCCCGAGCTCCTTGAGCACCCAGGACTGGGACGCGTGGTAGTTGTTGCGGGCGTCGCCGAGCACGATCACCGACGTCTTGGGCGTCACCTCGCGGAGGTGGCGCTCGTGGAACACCTCGAGGGCGTGGCCGTAGTCGGAGTGACCGTCGACCCACACCACGTCGGCCTCCGTGTTCACCCGGTGGATGGCCTCGGTGATGTCGTCGGACTCCTGGAAGAAGCGGGTCACCTCGTCGATGCCGTCGATGAACACCCAGGACCGGACCTTCGAGAACTGGCTCGCCATCGCGTAGACGAACTGGAGCGTGAACCGGGCGAAGCTGGCCACCGAACCCGAGATGTCGGCGACCACCATGATCTCGGGCTTCGACGGCCGGGGGTGGCGGAACTTCGGCTCGGCCGGCACGCCCCCGTAGGAGAGCGAGTGGCGCACCGTCGAGCGGAAGTCGAGGTGGCCCCGGTTCCGCCGCCGGCGCCGGTGGGCCAGGCGGGCCGCCAGGGCCCGGGTCAGCGGGTAGATGGCCCGTTGGAGGGCCTGCATCTCCTCGCGCGACGCGTGCATGAAGTCCACGTCCTCGGGGAGCGGCTTGCGGAGGGTCCGAGCCATGGCCTCCGCGCCGCGGTCGGCCACGAGACGTCGCCGGATCTCGGATTCGACGAGCTGGCGCAGCTCCTGCAGGCGGGCCTGGTAGTCCTCCTCCTGGAGGCGGTCCTCGAGCGTCCCCTCGACCACGGCACCCGAGTCCCGGGCCTGCTGCATCATCCGGGCGAGCAGGCCGTCGACGTCGAGCTGCCGGAGCGTCCGGTAGAGGTAGTAGGTACCACCCACGGGCCGGCCCGGCTCCATCCCCGCGAACTGGCTCACGGCCATCCCGGCGAGGCGACGCAGCTCGTCGCGGTCCATCGCCATGAGCGCGGCGAGCAGTGCCTCGGCCATCTCCTGGGGGAGAGCTCCCCGGCGGCCCCGGCACCTTCCCGGGCCGCGGCGGCCATCTCCTCCCAGCGGGCCAGGTCGAGCTCGCCCCCCTCGTCGTCGGTGGGCCCTAGGAGGGAGAAGTAGACGTCGAAGACGGTGTCGAAGGCCTTCCGGTGGTGGTGGTGCTTCACGAGCGTCGCCCCCAGCGCGGCCCGGAAGGTCTCCCGGTCGCCCATGGAGACGTGCTCGATCGCCCGCATGGCGTCGAGGTTCTCGGTCATCGAGACCGGCAGGCCCGCGGTCCGCAGCTCGTGCACGAACCCCTGGACGACGTCGAGCAGCGTGCCGGCCGGCGCGGCCGAATCCGGCGGCGTGGCCGCCACCGTCACGCCCCCGTCGGGTCGGGGACCTGGAGCTCCTTGCGGGCCTTCACGATGTCCGACTGGTACTTGAGGAGCACGTGCAACGTCTCCCCGATCACCTCGGGCTCCAGGTGGTTCCGGCCCAGGTAGAGGAGGGTCCGGGCCCAGTCGATGGTCTCGGAGATCGACGGGGCCTTCTTCAGCTCGAGCTGGCGGATCGACCGTACGACCCGGGCCACCTGGTCGGCCAGGGCGTCGTCGATCTCGGGCACCCGCACCCTCACGATGTCCTTCTCGCGCTCGACGTCGGGGTAGTCGACGTGGAGATAGAGGCAGCGGCGCTTGAGGGCCTCGGAGAGCTCACGCGTGTTGTTCGAGGTGAGGACCACGATGGGACGCTGCCGCCCGACGATCGTGCCCAGCTCGGGGATCGACACCTGGAAGTCCGACAGGACCTCGAGCAGGAGGGCCTCGGTCTCGATCTCGACCCGGTCGACCTCGTCGACGAGGAGCACGACCGGCTCCTGCGACCGGATGGCCTCGAGCAGGGGACGGGTGAGCAGGAACGGCTCCGAGAAGATGTCGGCCTCGACCTGCTCCCAGCTCGTCTCGTGCTCGCGGTCGGCCTGGATCCGCAGGAGCTGCTTCTTGTAGTTCCACTCGTAGAGGGCCTTCGACTCGTCGAGCCCCTCGTAGCACTGGAGACGGATGAGGCGCGAGCCGGTGACGGCCGCGACGGCCTTCGCCAGCTCGGTCTTGCCCACGCCGGCCGGGCCCTCCACGAGGATGGGCTTCTCGAGCCGGTCGGCGAGGAACACGACGCCGGCGATGTTGGCGTCGGCCAGGTAGTCGACGTGCCGCAGGCGCGCGACGACGTCGTCGACGGACACGAAACGTTCGGCCACTACTCCACCACCTGCCCGTCTCCCCACACCAGGTACTTGTACGTCGTGAGCTCCCGGAGACCCATCGGCCCCCTCGCGTGCAGCTTCTGGGTGGAGATGCCGATCTCGGCCCCGAACCCGAAGCGCTCGCCGTCGACGAACCGCGTGGACGCGTTGACCAGGACGGTCCCGGAGTCGACCTCGTCGGCGAAGCGGCGCGCCGCGCCGAGGTCCCGGGTGAGGATGGCCTCGCTGTGCCCGCTCGAGAAGCGGTTGACGTGGGCGATCGCCGCGTCGAGGGAAGGCACGACCGCGACGGTCATCTTCAGGGCGAGGAACTCACGGGCGAAGTCGTCGTCGGTGGCGGGGCCCATCCCGGCCCAGCGCCGGCGGGCACCCTCGTCGCCGAGCAGCTCGACCCCGTTCGCGGCGAGGACGTCGCAGATCCGGGGACGAAGGCATCGGCGACGGCCTCGTGCACGAGCAGCGACTCGGCGGCGTTGCAGACGCTCGGCCGCTGGGTCTTCGAGTTCACGGCGACCTCGAGGGCCTCGTCGAGGTCGGCGGAGGCGTCGACGTAGACGTGGCAGTTGCCGTCGCCGTCGATGACGACCGGGACGGTGGCGTGGTCGCGGATCGACTGGATGAGCGAAGGGCCGCCGCGGGGGATCAGGCAGTCGACCAGCCCGGTGAGCTGCATGACCTCGACCGCGGTCTCGTGGGCGACGTCCTCGACGAGGATCACGGCGTCCTCGGGCAGGCCCGACTTCACCGCGGCTTCGCGCAGCACCCCGGCGATCGCGACGTTGGAGCGCAGGGCGCTCCCCGAGCCTCGCAGCAGCGCGGCGTTGCCCGACTTCAGGCAGAGGCTCGCCGCGTCGCTGGTGACGTTGGGCCGGTTCTCGTAGATGATCGCCACGACCCCCAGCGGGACCCGGACCCGCTCGATCCGCAGGCCGTTGGGCCGCCGCCAGCCGTCGATGACCTCGCCGACCGGGTCCGGGAGCGACGCCACCGTGCGCAGCCCCGCAGCCATCCCCTCCAGCCGGGACTCGGTGAGGCGCAGGCGGTCGAGTGGCCCCGGCTCCATCCCGGCCGTCTCGGCGGCGCTGAGGTCGGCGGCGTTGGCCGCGAGCACGTCGTGGGCCCGCTCGAGCAGGAGATCGGCCGCGGTGAGGAGCGCGGCGTCCTTCTCGGCCGTCGCCGCGGTGGCGAGGACCCGGGACGCCGCCTTCGCCCGGCGCCCCAGCTCGCGGACGCGCTGCTGGAGGTCACTGGCCATGCGTCGAGTCTAACCCTTGACCGATCGGTCAAGACCGGGCGCCGCCGGAGAGGGTGACCGGGGCGGGCCGGACCCGGCCCGGGCCCTGCACGGAGGGCCCTCCCCCCGTGGGCCGGGACGAACGACCGGCGCCGGGCGCCGCCGCCCGCGGCGGCGGCCCCGCGACGCCCGGCCCACAGGACCATGGGCTCCGTGGCACCGCTCCCCGGCGCCGCCACGTGGCCCCTGGCCTGCTCACCCGGAAACGGCTCCCCCGACTGCACCGGCGCGCCCCGTGGGCGCTGTCGACGACGCAGCGTGCCGTCTCCGTTGCACCCAGTGTGACGGATGGCACAGCCGAGGGCAAGGGGCCCTGGGAGGATCTGACAGAAGCCGCGGAGACCGCGTGGCGGCGCGCCCCGCACCGGACCACCGGCGCCATGATCGGGTCAGGAGAGCACCACCAGGTCGTCCCGGTGGACGACCTCGTGCGGGAGGCCCTCGGGGAGCTCGGAGGTGCGCCGGCCCACCACGCTGCGGAGCACCTCGGAGCCGTAGCTGGCCAGCCCCTTGGCGAACGGTCGGCCGTCCTCGTCGACGACCTCCACGGCGTCCTCGGCCTCGAACCTGCCCTCGACGCGCGCACCCCCGCGGCCAGGAGCGACCGGCCGTCCTCGACGAGGGCCCGCCGGGCGCCGGCGTCGACCACGATCCGGCCCGCCGACCCTCGGGCGAACGCGATCCACAGCCGGCGGCTGGACAGGCGCTCCCCCCGCGGGCGCACCACGGTCCCCACCGGCCGCCCCTCCAGGGCGCCAGCCACGACGCCGGGGGCGCCCGCGGCGGCGATCACGACCCGGACCCCGGACCACGCCGCGATCTTCGCCGCGGCCAGCTTGCTCGCCATCCCGCCGCTGCCCCGCTCGCTGCCCGCGCCCCCGGCCACGGCCTCGAGCGCCTCGTCGACCTCGACGATCTCCTCGATCAGCGAGGCCTGCTCGTCGAGGCGCGGATCGGCCGTGAACAGGCCGGGCGTGTCGGTGAGCAACACCAGGGTCTCGGCCCCCACGAGGTGGGAGACGAGCGCGGCGAGGCGGTCGTTGTCGCCGTAGCGGATCTCGTCGTCGGCCACGGTGTCGTTCTCGTTCACCACCGGGACCACGCCCAGGTCGAGCAGCCGCCGGAGGGTCGCCCGGGCGTGCAGGTACTGGGTCCGGTGCACGAAGTCGTACGGGGTGAGCAGCACCTGGCCCGCGACCACCCCGTGCTGGGACAGGATGGCGCCGAGGCGCTCCATGAGGAGGGGCTGGCCGACGGCGGCCACGGCCTGCAGCGTGCCGAGGTCGGCGGGACGACGCCCGAAGCCGAGCGCCGGGAGCCCGGCCGCGATGGCCCCGGAGGTGACCAGCACCACCTCGTGACCCGAGTGGCGCGACGCCGCGACCTCGGCGCACAGCTTGAGGAGCGCGGCGTCGTCGATCTCGCCCGCCTCGGTGGTGATCGACGACGTGCCGATCTTGACGACCGCGATCACTGCTGCCTCCCCGGCCCCTCGCTGCCGATCGCTTCCTCGTGGAACTCCAGCTCCACCGGCCCGATCCGCACGATGTCACCGGCCCGGACGCCGCTGCGCGCCAGCGCGCGCTCGACGCCCATGCGCCGGAGCCGCTCCTGTACGTACCCGATCGCCTCGGGGTTCGTCAGGTCGGCCATGGCGACGACCCGCTCCGCCGCCCGCCCGGTGACCCGCCACCCCCCGTCGTCCTCCCGGTGCACGGAGAACCCCTCCTCGGCCGGTCGGAGCACCACGAAGCCCTCCGCCTCGGGCTCGGCCGCCCGGGCCGCCTCGACGGCGCTCGACAGCCGACCCAGCAGCTCGTCGAGGCCCTCGTGGGTGACCGCCGAGATGCGCAGGCCCTCGAAGGGGGCGGTGGCGACGTCGGCCTTGCTCCCGACGACCAGGCGCGGTCGCTCCAGCAGCTCCGGCTGGAAGCGGCCGAGCTCGGCGAGGAGCACGCGCTCCTGCTCCTCCGGTGAGCGGCCCTCGACGCTGGCCAGGTCCAGGAGGATCACCAGCACGCGGGCCCGCTCGACGTGCCGAAGGAACTCGTGACCCAGGCCCCGACCCTCGGCCGCGCCCTCGATGAGGCCGGGGATGTCGGCGAGGACCAGCTCGTGGTCGTGCCATCGCACGACCCCGAGGTGGGGCTCGAGGGTCGTGAACGGGTAGTCGGCGATCTTCGGGCGGGCCGCGCTCACCGCCGCGATCAGCGTGGACTTCCCGGCGTTCGGGAAGCCGACGAGCGCGGCGTCGGCCAGCAGCTTGAGCTCGAGGCGCAGCCACCGCTCCTCCCCGAACTCGCCCTGCTCGGCGAAGCTCGGAGCCCGCCGGGTGTTCGACAGGAACCGCGCGTTCCCCCGCCCTCCCCGGCCGCCGACCGCCGCGAGGAACGTGTCGCCGTCGTGCACGAGGTCGGCGAGCACCTCGCCGTCGCGGGTCTTGACGACCGTGCCCTCCGGGACGGCGACGACCAGGTCCTTCCCGCGGGCGCCGTGGCGGAGCTTGCCGGAACCGTGGCGCCCCGACCCGGCACGCCGGTGGGGGTGGTCCCGGAAGGCCAGCAGGGAGGACACGTTGCGGTCGGCCCGAAAGTGCACGTCGCCTCCCGCGCCGCCGTCGCCCCCGTCCGGCCCTCCACGCGGGACGTGGGCCTCGCGCCGGAACGAGACCGCGCCGGCTCCGCCGTCGCCTCCCCGCACGTTGACCTGGACGACGTCCACGAACGCCATAGGGTGCGAGACTACGGGGCGGCGGCCCGCCGCGACGCGTGCCGGCTCCCTCCCGTGACCGACAGCCACGCCCGGTGGCCGGATCTGGCCTACGCTCCCCGGGACAGTCCACACCCGGAGTGCGAGGTTCCCGTGGGCCCAGGTCGCCCGGTCAAGGTGTCGGCACACCAGCTCCTGCGCCAGCTCCAGGAGCTGCCCGCCCAGCCGTCCGTCGCCATGCGGGTGGTGCTCACGGCCAACGACGAGCGCTCCGCCCTCTCGGAGCTCGGACGGCTCATCGAGCTCGACCCGGCGCTCACCGCCCACGTGATGCGGCTCGCCAACTCCGCGTACTACGGGCTCAACACCCCGGTGTCGAGCGCCACCCGGGCGGTGACGATCGTCGGCCTCGCCACCGCGCGGGCCGTCGCCACGAGCGTCGCCATGGGGCTCGAGGGACCCGGGGTCCCGCCGGGGTTCTGGGAGCACTCGGCCGCGACCGCCAGCGCGGCGGCGGTCGTGGCACCCCGCGTCGGCTGCAACCGGGCCGACGCGTTCAGCCTCGGGCTCCTCCACGACCTCGGTGCCGCGCTCCTGCACCGCGTCGACCCGCAGGCCTACGCCGAGGTCACCGGCCTGGTGGCCGCCGGCGAGCAGTCGCTCGTGATCGCCGAGATCGAGGCCTTCGGGACGAGCCACGACCAGGCCGCCGCCGGCGTCCTCGAGGCCTGGAACTTCCCGCCGCCCTTCGTCGCCGCGGTGAGGTCCCACCACGACCGGGGCCGCAACCTGGTCAACCCCATGACCCGGGTGCTCGCCTCGGCCGAGGAGATCTCCCTCCGCCTGCCCAACGCCCCGATCCACGAGGTCGTGGCCAGCCGGGCGATGCCGTCGAACCTCGCGGAGGACGGCTTGGGCGACGGCGCTCTGGAGCGGCTCCTGGACCAGGTGGCCGGTGAGGCCGCGGCGCTCGTCGACTCCCTGCTGAGCCTTCCGGCCTAGCCCCGGGCGTCAGCCGGATCCGGCGGGGGTGGACACCACGTCGACGAGGCGACGGCCACGCCGGTGGCCGAACCGGACCACGCCGTCGGCTGTGGCGAAGAGCGTGTCGTCGCCGCCCCGGCCGACGTTGTCACCCGGGTGGAAGCGGGTACCCCGCTGGCGGACGATGATCGTGCCGGCCCGTACGGGTGTGCCGCTGTAGACCTTGACCCCGAGCCGCTGGGCCGCGGAGTCCCGCCCGTTGCGGGACGAGGAGGCACCCTTCTTCTTCGACACGTCAGCCCTCCTCGGTCGACTCGGTCGACTCGGCGCCGGCGCCCCCGGGCTTCCTCCGACGCTTGCCGCCGGTGGAGATCGCGGTGATCTCGATCGTCGAGTACCGCTGCCGGTGGCCCCAGCGCCGCCGCTGGTTCGTCTTCGGCTTGTAGGTGAAGCCCCGGATCTTCGGGCCCTTCGCCTCCCCCACGACCCGGGCGACGACCGTCGCGCCCGCGAGCTCGGTCGGGGTGGCCAGCACGGTCCCGCCGTCGACCACGAGGACCGGGGTCAGGGTGAGCTCGCTCACCGGCTCGGCTCCTCCGGGGGCGCGGACCCGCTCGACGTCGAGCACCTGGCCCTCCTCGACGCGGTACTGCTTCCCGCCGGTCTTGATCACTGCGTACATGGCGCGTGGCGTCCTCGAATGCTCCCGGGAACCGGTGAAGTGTAGTGCATCGGCTACCGGAGGAGGGACTCGTCGACCTGGAAGCCGCGCCCCTCGCAGGTCGGGCAGGTCTGGCTGAACGACTCGACCAGGCCCTCGGAGATCCGCTTGCGGGTCATCTCGACGAGCCCGAGCTCGGAGATCTCGAAGACCTGGGTCCGGGTCTTGTCGCGGGCCAGCGCCTGGCGGAACACCCGGAGCACGTCGTCGCGGTTCTGCTGCACCTCCATGTCGATGAAGTCGATCACGATGATCCCGCCGATGTCCCGGAGCCGGAGCTGCCGGGCGATCTCCTCGGCCGCCTCGAGGTTGTTCTGGTACACGGTCTCCTCGAGGTTGCTCTTCCCCACGTTCTTGCCGGTGTTCACGTCGATCACCGTGAGGGCCTCGGTCCGCTCGATCACGAGCGACCCGCCCGACGGCAACCACACCTTCCGGTCGAGCGCCTTGTGGAGCTGCTCGTGCACGTGGTGGCGCTCGAAGACCGGCAGGTGCTCCTCGGACTCGTCGTAGTACTCGATCCGGTCGGCGAGCTCCGGCGCCATCGCCTCGACGTAGGCCCGGACCTCCTCGTAGAGGGCCCGGTCGTCGATGACGATGCCCCGGTACTCCTTGGTGAACTCCTCGCGCACGACGCGGAGCACGAGGTTGGGCTCCTTGTAGACGAGCCGGCCCGGCTTCGACTGCCTCGCCAGCGCCGAGACCTGCTCCCACTGGCTCGTGAGGCGCCGCAGGTCGCGCTCGAGCTCGTCGGCGGTGGCCCCCTCGGCCGCCGTCCGGACGATGAGCCCGGCGTCGGCGGGGCGGAGGTCCTCGAGGATGCGCCGCAGGCGCTTGCGCTCGTCGTCGGGCAGGCGCTTGGAGATGCCGTACGTCTGCGGTTGGCCGGGGATCATCACGACGAACCGGCCCGCGAGGCTCACCTCCTGGGTGAGGCGGGCCCCCTTGTGGCCGATCGGGTTCTTCGTCACCTGCACGAGGATCGACTGCCCGTTCTTCAGGAGGCGTTCGATGCGGGGCTGGCTCTCCTCCACGTCGGACGGGTCGAAGGCGACGTCGCCGCGGTAGAGCACGCCGTTCTTGGGCGTCCCGATGTCGACGAAGGCGGCCTCCATCCCCGGCAGGACGTTCTGCACCCGACCCAGGTAGACGTTGCCGTCGATCGACGTGTCGTCGTCCTCGGGCCAGCTCACGTAGTGCTCGACGAGGTTCCGACCCTCCAGCACGGCGATCTGCATGGCCTGGCCCGGCTGGACGTGCACGCACATCAGGTAGCGCCCGGCCGGGCGGCCCTTGCGCGTCCGGCCCCGGCGGCGCCGCAGCACGTCGGCGTCCAGCTCGGGGCGCGAGGCCGGGGTCGGCGCCTCCGCCGTCCCGAGATCGGCCTCGACGAACGCGGTCGTCTCCGCACGGGCGCGCTCACCGCCCCCGGCACCGCCGGCACCGCCGCCCCGCCCGCGACCCCGGGACCCGCGACGGCGCCGCCGGGCGCCACCGCCGGGTGCCCTGGCGCCGTCCCCGCCCTTGCCGGCGCCGTTCCCGCCGGTCTCCCGGGTCGCGGGCGGCGCGGGCCGGGTGTCGCCGATCTTCGGCTTGGGCGCCGGGCGGGTGTCGCCGATCCGCGGCCGGTCGGCCGTCGCGGCCGTCGCCGGGGACAGGCCGGCGTCCTCGCGGGCCTCGGCGGCCACGTCGTCGGCGGTCAGGCCCCGGTCGGCGTCGGCGTCGTGCCAGTCCTCGCCTCCACCCCCGCCCCGGAGTCCCTCGGTCGCCGGCCGCTTCCGGCCCCGCCCGCCGCGGGACCCTCTCCGGCGCCGGCGAGGCGGCCCCGTGCGCTCGGCGACGACTCCGTCAGCGGCGGAGGCGGGCTGTTCCCGGGTCGGTGGCGGGGTCGGCGGTGGGACCGGCTGCCGGTCGGTGGCCGGAGAGGTCGCGGCCTCGGGGACGATCTCGTCGGGCATCGAATCCTTCTCTCACGACGCACGTGCCTCCGGCACGCGCACCGGTCCCGCGTCGCGCTCGGCGAGCGGGGCCGGGGAGCGCCGGTCGGCGTCGAGCGGCTCCAGCCGCGCGCCGCCGCGCTCGATCCATTGGTGGGTGCGGAGCACCGACCCTTCCGCGAGGCCGTCGTCGATGGCGGCGACGGCCTCACGGGGACGGGCTCCGGCGGGTCGGGTGGACACCTCGAGGTCGAGGAGCACACCACGGTCGGTGGAGCCGAGGACGGCGAGCCGGCGCAGCGCCGGCCGGATGTCCTCGGTGACGGACCGGCCCTTGCGGGACCGGGTGATCTCGATCGACGGTCGGGCGAGCGCGACCTCGACGGCGGCAGCGACCTCGTCAGGGGCGAGGACACCACCGTCGGGGTCCGTGACCTCGAGCTCGTAGCGGAGCACGCTCACGGCCTCCTGCAACGCCGGCGCCCTCGGGGCCAGCGACACCGCGCCGGTCACGTCGATCCCCTCGGGCAGGGCGTCGGCCAGGACCGCCGGCAACGAGCCGGGATCGACGCTGCGGACCAGCTCGACGTCGAGGTACTCGGCCACGCTCTCGTGACCGACGGAGAGGGCGAGCCCGAAGCTCACCCGCGGCCGGGGCGAGAACCCCGCCGTGAAGGCCAGCGGGAGCTGCGCCACGCGGAAGGCCCGCTCGAACGCCCGGGCCACGTCGCGGTGCGAGATGAAGCGGACCTTTCCCCGCTTCGCGAACCGCAGCCGCACCGGGAAGCCGGCGTCGCCCCGCATCAGCTCACCGCCCTGGTCACGAACCTCACCGGGTGCTCGCCGCCCCGGCTCAGGTCCTGCCCCGTCCCCTGGCTGCCCCCCGCCGGCGGGACCGGCGAGGCGACCACGTGCTCGAGGGCGAAGCCGGTGCAGACCCCGCAGTCGTAGCACGGGGTCCAGCGGCAGTCGGGCAGACCGTGGGCGCTCAGCGCCTCCTGCCAGTCCTGCCACAGGAAGTCACGGTGCAGGCCCGCGTCGACGTGGTCCCAGGGGAGGACCTCGTCCTCGGGGCGGTGCCGCGTGACGTACCAGTCGGGATCGAGCCCTTCGGCAGCCATGGCTTCGAGCCAGGGCCCCAGGGTGAAGCGCTCGCTCCACTCCTGGAAGGTGCCCCCGGCCCGCCACACCCGCTCGATCACCCGGCCCATCCGGCGGTCGCCCCGGCTGGCGAGACCCTCGGCGAAGCTCGCCTCCGGGTCGTGCCAGCGGAGCTGGGCCCGGGACCGCCCGAGCGCCTCCCGCACCAGCCCGACCTTGCGCCGGAGCTCCTCCACGCCGTTCTGGCCGAACCACTGGAACGGTGTGTGGGACTTCGGCACGAAGCCACCGAGCGAGACCGTGGCGCTCGCCTGCCGGGTGTGCCGCTGCCCGATCGCCACGACGTCGCGAGCCAGCGCGGCGACGCCCAGCGTGTCCTCGTCGGTCTCGGTGGGGAGACCGGTGAGGAAGTAGAGCTTCACCCGCCGCCACCCCTGCGAGTAGGCGGCGTCCACCGCGGCGTAGATGTCCTCTTCGGTGATGCGCTTGTTGATGACCTGGCGGATCCGCCAGGTCCCCCCTCCGGGGCGAACGTCAGCCCCGTGCGGCGGATCTTCTGGATCTCGCTGGCCACGCCCACGCTGAACGCGTCGACGCGCAGGGACGGCAGGGAGACGCTGACGTTGCCGCACCCCTCCTGCTCGTTGACGAGGTGGGCCACCACGCCGTCGATGCCGGAGAAGTCCGCGCTGGACAGCGAGGTGAGGGCCACCTCCTCGTAGCCGGTGCGCGCGAGGCCGTCACGGACCATGGTGCGCACCTGCTCCTCGGGCCGCTCCCGCACCGGCCGGGTGATCATCCCCGCCTGGCAGAAGCGGCAACCCCTCGTGCACCCGCGGAAGATCTCGACGTTGAGGCGGTCGTGGACCACCTCGATGAGCGGCACGAGCTGGCGCTTGGGGTAGGGCCAGTCGGCGAGATCGGAGACGGTCCGCCTCTCGACCCGCTCGGGGACGTCGGGGTGGCGAGGGTGCACGCCCACGAGACGGGCCCCGTCGTACTCGACGTCGTACAGCGCCGGCACGTAGACGCCACGGATCGTGGCCAGCTCCCGGAGGAGCGCCTCGCGCCCGGGGCGACCGGCCCGCTTCCACGCCCCGACGACCTCGGCGACCTCGCCCACCACCTCCTCGCCCTCGCCGATCACGAACGCGTCGACGAAGTCGGCCATCGGCTCGGGGTTGAAGGCGCAGTGGCCTCCGGCGACGACCAGCGGGTCCTCGGGCCGCCGGTGCTCGCTCCTCACGGGCACCCCCGCGAGGTCGAGGCACTCCAGGACGTTCGTGAAGACGAGCTCGGCCGACAGGTTGAAGGCCAGGACGTCGAACCCGCCGGCGTCCCGGTGCGTGTCGACGGAGAACAGCGGCACGCCCGCCGACCGCAGCTCGGCGGTCAGGTCGACCCAGGGCGCGTACGAACGCTCCGCGACGGCGTCGTCGCGCTCGTTGAGGATCTCGTAGAGGATCTGCAGCCCCTGGTTGGGCAGCCCGACCTCGTAGGTGTCCGGGTAGACGAGCAGCCAGGAGACCTGTCCGGGCCGATGGACCGGACGGAGGCTGCCTCGCTCCGACCCGACGTAGCGAGCGGGCTTCTCGACCCTGGCCAGGAGCGGCTCGATCCGCGGCCAGAGGGTGGACATCGGAGGCCAGCTTACCCGCTGGGAGCTCGCGCTCGGTGTTCGCGCGCTCCGTGGCCCCCGCGGTGCGGACCGCGGGACGGGGTCAGGAGAACCGGCGCATGTGCACGTTGCCGACCAGGCCGATCATGGCGAAGCTGGCGACGGTGGCCGAGCCCCCGTAGCTCATGAACGGCAACGGGATCCCCGTCACCGGCATGATGCCCATGGCCATCCCGACGTTCTCGAAGATCTGGAAGGCGAGCATCGCCACGACCCCCATGCACACCAGCGTCCCGAAGAGATCGCCGGCCACCAGCGCGGTTCGCCAGGTCCTCCACACCACCAGCGCGAAGAGCATGAGGAGCGTCGCCCCGCCCACGAAGCCCAGCTCCTCGCCCACGGCCGTGAAGATGAAGTCGGTGTGCTGCTCGGGCACGAAGGCGAGGTTGGTCTGGGTCCCGTTGAGGTAGCCGCGGCCGAGGACTCCGCCGTTGCCGATCGCGGTCTTCGACTGGTCCTGGTTGTACGTCGATCGCTGCGTGTCGCTGCCCTGGTCCAGGAACCCGGTGAGCCGGTCGACCTGGTAGTCCTCGAGCATCCCGAGGTTCACGACGGCCACCGCTGCCGTCAGGGCGAGCAGGAGCAGCACGACGAGGTGACGGGCCCGGGCGCCGGCCACGGTCAGCACCCCGATCGCGATCACGCCCAGCACCATGGCCGTCCCGAGGTCGGGCTGGAGCATCACGAGGGCCATGGGCGCCGCGGCCACGCCCACCGCCACCACGAACCGGCGGACGTCGAGCTCGCCCCGGTGGTGGTGGCAGTAGGCGGCCAGGCCCACGACGAGCCCGAACTTGGCCAGCTCCGAGGGCTGGAGCTGGAAGCCGCCCGGGAGCTGGAACCAGCCCTGGGTGCCCTTGGCGGTCGAGCCCAGGGGGGAGAGCACGGCCACGAGGAGCAGCGCGGTGGACCCGTAGACGAGCACCGCGGCATCGCGCAGCTTCCGGTAGTCGACCGCCATGACGGCGACCATCACGACGAGGCCCAGCACCACCGCGACGGCCTGACGCTGGACGAAGTGGAGGCTGCTCACCCCGGCGGCCGCGGTGCGGGCCCGGGTGGACGAGTAGACCATGAGCAGCCCCAGGCCGGCGATCGCGAGCGTGGCGCCGACCAGGGCCGCGTCGAGGTGGCGCAGCGGGCTGGTCTGGAGCCGGGCTCGGCGGTCGGTGAGGACGGCCGTGGCCATCAGTCGGCGCTCCCCTGGGCCCCCAGCTGCACCGGCGGCAGGGGCACGAGCGGGTTCTGCATCCCCTCGAGGATCCGCCGAACGATCGGCGCCGCCACCGCCGAGCCCCGGCCGGCCTGCTCCACGACGGCCAGCACGACGTACTGGGGCTGGCCCGGGAAGGCGTTCGGGGGTCACCGCGACGAAGAGCGAGGTGTCCTGCTTCCCGAAGACCTCGGCCGTGCCCGTCTTGCCGCCCACCGGCACCTCGTCGAGCGGGAAGCCGGCGAAGGCAGCGGACGCCGTGCCCTTCGGGTCCTCGACCACGCCCTGGAGCCCGGCCATGATCGCCGTGCGGTCGTCGGGCGAGAGCGACGTGCTCCCCCGGCTCACCGGCCGCGCCTCCCGGACCACCTCACCCTCGACGTCGAGCACGATGCTCGCCAGCCTCGGCTTGTACAGCGATCCGCCGTTGGCGAAGGCGGCGTAGGCCGAGGCCAGCTGGAGCGGGGTCACGAGGAGGTCGCCCTGGCCCACCGAGAGGTTCACGTTGTCGCCCGGCTGCCAGTCCGCGTAGGGGAAGGCCTCGGGCATCTCCTCGTGGACCCGGGCCTTCCACGCCGCGTCGGGGACGCGCCCGGCGGGCTCGCCCGGGAGGGCCACGCCGGTGGGCGCGCCGAAGCCGTACGTGCGGGCGGTGGACTGGATGGCGTCGCCGCTCGGGTCACCCTGGTACTGGCGGCTCCAGAGCTGCGAGCCGATCGTGTAGAAGTACACGTCGCTGGAGACGGTGAGCGCGCGGGGCAGGTTGATCCGGCCGTAGGCCACCCCCCCGGCGTTGCGGAACCAGCGGTCCGCCACCCTGAGCCGGCCGGTGTCGTCGATCGTCGTGCCCGAGGAGATGAGGTCCGACTCGAGGCCCGCCAGGGCGGTGACGAGCTTCCACGTGGAGCCGGGCGCGTACAGGCCCTGCACGGCCCGGTTGGTGAGCGGGTAGTCGTTGGCGGGGTCGTTGAGCCACTCCCAGCGCTCCGTGGGGATCCCGTAGACGAACTCCTCGGGCGCGAACGTCGGGGAGGAGGTCAGCGCCACCACCGAGCCGTCGCGGGCGTCGAGGACCACCACGGCCCCGGCGGGCGCCTCGTAGGTTCGCCAGCCCAGCTCGTACTCCTCGTCCTGGACCTCCCGGACCGCCTCCATGGCCTGGGCGAGCGACTCCTCGGCCAGTCGCTGGACGTCGAGGTCGAGGGTGAGCTGGACGTCGTCACCGGGCACCGGCTCCTGGCTCCCCAGCGTGCGCAGGACCCGGCCCTGGGCGTCGACCTCCACCTTCTCCAGGCCGGGCTCGCCTCTGAGGTCCTGCTCGAAGGACCGCTCCACCCCGGTCTTGCCGATGTGGTCGCCGCGCTGGTAGCCATCGTCCTCGTGCTCCTCGAGCTCCTCGTCGCTGAGCTCGCCGACGTATCCGAGCACGTGCGCCGCGAGCGCTCCGTTCGGGTAGCGCCGGATGGTCAGGGGCACGGCCTCGACCCCCGGGAAGTCCTCCCGGTGCTCGCGGACGTGGACCACCACGTCCATGGGCACGTCGATCGCCACGGGCACGGGGGCGAACGGGGAGATCCGGGGGTCGTCGATCCGGGCCTGGATCTCCTCGGGCTCCGTGCCGAGGAGCTCGGCGAGTCGCTCGACCGACTCCTCGCGCTCCTCGGGCTCGATCCTGCGGTCGATGGTGATGGCGGTGGCCACCCGGTTGTCGACGAGGACCCGGCCCTTGGCGTCGAGGATCCTCCCCCGGGGGGCCTCGGCCTGCACGAGCCGGACCCGGTTGCTCTGGGCCGCGGCGGCGTAGGTGTCGCCCGAGGCGACCTGGAGGAACCAGAGCCGGGTGAGGAGGGCGCTGAACAGGGCCAGCACGACCACCCCGACGATGCTGATGCGGACGCGGCTTCCGTCGGTCACAGGTGGGCTCCGCCGGTGGTCAGGTGTCCGTCCCCTGCGCGCCGACGGCGAGGGGCGGGACGCTCCACCGGCGCGCGAGGCTACCGCCGCACGGCTCGGCCGCTCCCCTCGGGTCGTCGTTCACCGGCGCCAGCCTCCGGCACCCTGGGGTTCCCGGGCGGCCCAGCCGGCCACCGGGAACACGACCGGCGAGACGAGGGCGTCGTACGCGGCGGCGATGAGCACCACCCGCAGGCTTCGCCAGGCGAGCAGGTCCTCGCGACCGGCCAGCGTGCCGACGGCCACGAACAGCAGGCCCCCGACGAGACCGCCGAGGGCCCCGAGCAGCGGCGCCACCCAGCGCGCGCTGCGGATCAGGCCCCCCTGGACGACGCCGACGAGGTACCCGGTGAGCGCGAACGCCAGGGCCGACAGCCCGACCGGGGTCTCGAGGAACAGGTCGAGCAGGAGCCCGGTCCCGAATCCCATGACGGCCCCGGTGTCGGGCCCCTCGCGGTACGCCACGGCGACGACCGCCACCAGCCCCACGTCGGGCACCACGCCCGCGATGCGGAAGCTCGGGAAGAGGGTCGTCTGGACCAGGACCGCGGTCACGGCCAGGAGGACGAGGCGGACCGCCCTGCTCACGACCCGCTGCCCCGACCGGCAGGCCGAGCGACTCCGATCACCCCTCGGGCCCCGCGGGTGGCGCCCAGAGCAGCACCTTCACCAGCTCCAGGCGGCCGAAGTCGGCCCAGGGCTCGACGAGGACGTCCTGGTAGGGCTGGCCCGGGATCGAGGCGACGTCGACGACCTTCCCGACCGGGATCCCCGAGGGGAACTTCCCGGTCCCCGACGTCACCAGCCGGTCGCCGGGGTGGACCGCCAGCTCGGGGGCCACGAAGTCGAGCCGGAGCGTGTCCTTGCCCGTACGGCCCTGGACCACGGCGACGTCCCCCGACCGCTCGAATCGCACGCCCACCCCCGAGTCGGAGTCGGTGAGGAGTCGCACCGTCGCGCGTGACCCGGACACCGTCGTCACCTCGCCGACCAGGCCGCTGCCGGTGACGACCGGCATCCCCTCGGCCACGGCGTCGTCGCCGCCGCGGTCGATCACCACCGAGACGTCGAAGTTGTCGGGCGAGAACGACACCACCCGGGCCGACACCGTCTCGATGTCCTCGACGAAGGGCAGGTCGAGCAGCTCGTGGAGCCGCTCGTTCTCCCGGAGGGCACTGCGGCTACGCGTGACCTCGCCCCGGGCCTCGGCGAGCTCCTCGCGCAGCCGGGCGTTCTCGTCCTTGAGGGAGCCGGCTCGGGCGATCCCGTCGATCCAGTCGCCGATGGGTGAGAGCACGCGGTCGGCCCCGTCCTGGACCGGGGCCAGCGCGTCGCGCACGGTGCTGCGCAGGCTGTCGATGGGCCCGCTCCCCCGCTGGTCGAGCGTGATGAGCGTGACCGCGGTGAGGACGAGGAGGACGAGGAGGGAGCGGCGGCGGCTGGTGGGACGCTGGACGACCACGGGCCCGATGCTCCCCGGACCCCCGGGTCAGCGCTGCTGCGAGGAGATGAGGACCTGCTTGAGGGCGTCGAACTCCTCGAGGCACTGGCCCGAACCGATGGCCACCGAGTACAGGGGGTCCTGGGCGAGCACGATCGGCATGCCGGTCTCGGTGCTGAGGCGGGCGTCGAGACCGTGGAGCAGAGCGCCGCCCCCGGTGATGACGATGCCCTTCTCCATGATGTCGGCGGCCAGCTCCGGAGGTGTCCGGTCGAGGGTGACCTTCACCGCGTCGACGATGGCCGAGACCGGCTCCTCGATCGCGTCCCGGATCTCGTTGGTCGAGACGACGACGGTCTTGGGCAGCCCGGTGACGAGGTCGCGTCCCCGGACCTCCGCGTAGAACTCCTCCTCGAGGGGGTACGCGCTCCCCATGGCGACCTTGATCTCCTCGGCCGTCCGCTCGCCGAGCGCGAGGGAGTACTCCTTCTTGACGTAGTTGATGATCCCCTCGTCGAGCTCGTCGCCGGCGATCCGGATCGACTCGCTGGCCACGATGCCCCCCAGCGAGATGACGGCGACCTCGGTCGTGCCGCCACCGATGTCGACGACCATGTTGCCGGTCGGTTCGTGGACCGGGAGCCCGGCCCCGATCGCCGCGGCCATCGGCTCCTCGATGATGTAGGCGGGCTTGCGAGCGCCGGCGTACTCGGCGGCCTCCTGCACGGCCCGCTGCTCCACCCCGGTGATCCCCGACGGCACGCAGATCACCATGCGCGGCTTCGCCCACCGGCGCTGGTGCACCCGCTGGATGAAGTAGCGCAGCATCTTCTCGCAGATGTCGAAGTCGGCGATGACCCCGTCCTTGAGCGGGCGGATGGCCTGGATGTGCCCGGGAGTCCTCCCGATCATGCGCTTGGCCTCGGCCCCGACCGCGAGGGGTCGCCCGTCCTTGGCGTTGATGGCGACCACCGACGGCTCGTCGAGGACGATGCCGCGGCCGCGCACGTACACCAGCGTGTTGGCCGTGCCCAGGTCGACCGCCATGTCGCGGCCGATGATCGAGGAGTACCACGGCTCGTTCACGTCGAGCCTCCTTGTCCCATGGGTGTGTCCCAGGGGCCGCCCCCGGTCGCGCCCCACCCGAACGCCACGACCGGGAGTCGAACCAGGGTAGGAGGTGGACGCCGCCCGGTCCAGCCCGGCGGCACGGCGCGCACCGACAGCGTCTCGCGACGCGCGGACGCGACGCGCGGGAGGGGTCGGGCTCAGCGGGCCCGATCGGGGAAGAACAGGGCGATCTCGCGCTCGGCGGACTCCGGCCCGTCGGAGCCGTGGACCAGGTTCTCCCCCGTCTCCAGGGCGAGGTCGCCCCGGATCGTGCCCGGGGCGGCCTCGCGGGGGTTCGTCGCCCCCATGAGACCCCGGACCGTCTTCCAGGTGTGGGGGCCGCCCTCCACGACCATCGCCACCAGTGGCCCCCGCGTGATGAACGAGACCAGCTCCCCGAAGAAGGGCTTGTCCCGGTGCTCGGCGTAGTGCCGGCCCGCGAGCTCGGCGTCGATCCGGCGCAGGTCCATGGCCACGATCCGCAGGCCCTTGCGCTCCAGGCGCCCGACGATCTCCCCGACCAGGCCGCGCTCCACGGCGTCGGGCTTGCAGAGGACCAGCGTGCGCTCGCTCATGGGCGGGACACTACCGACTCGAGGTCCCGGAGTCGGATCCGACGGCGCGGAAGAGCCGGACCGGGTCCCGCACCCCCCTCACGAACACCGGGCCCAGCTCCTCGAACGCCACGTCGCCCTCCGCGGTGTGCGCGCGCGCCGCTTCGGAGAGCAGCACCTCCCCGGGGGCGGCGACGTCGGCGATCCGGGAGGCGAGGTTCACGTCGTGACCCACGAGGTCGTCGCCACGCCGGCGCGGGCACCCCCAGTGCACTCCCATGCGCACCCACAGCGGCGCGTCGTCGCTCGACTCGCACGAGAAGCGGGTCTGGAGCGCCAGGCAGGTCCCCAGGACCGGCGTCTCCCCGGAGAACCACAGCAGCAGCCCGTCGCCGAGCTCCTTCACGATCCGCGCGCCGGCGGGCAGCGCGTCCCGGACGATCCGGTCCTGGCGCTCGAGGAGGGCGAGCGCCAGCTCGTCACCCCGTTCGGCGGTGAACTGGGTGAACCCGACGAGGTCGGTGAAGACGACGAAGCCGGAGTCGGCGATCACTCGCATTCCACGCGGATCGAGCCGGTGCCCGTGGAGACCTGGATCTCGCCGTCGGAGCCGGGCTCGCAGTCGCAGTGGACCCGGCCGCTGCGGCTGCGCAGCAGGGCCCTCGGGCGCGTCCCCGACGGCACGGCGACGCGCACCGAGCCGGAGACCGAGCGGACCTCGACCCGGCCCTCCGCGGTCTTCCCCAGGTCCACCCGCCCGCTCGCCGTGGTCACGGACGCCTCGTCCACGCGCCCGGCCCGCACGGCGCCGGACCGGGCCGCCACCTCGGCGCTCCCGGCCCGCCCGATCTCCACCGTGGCGCTCGACGTCACGATCCGGCAGTCGCCCTCGCACTCCCCCACGGCGATCCGCCCCGAGCGGGTCCGCAGGTCGGCGCGCCGGGCCCGCTCGAGCTCGATCCTCCCGCTGCCCGTGGTGACCCGGACGTCGCCGAGCGGCCCGACGAGCTCGACCGCACCCGAGCCGGTGCCCACGACGACGTCGCAGCCGGCCGGGCACCGGATCTCCACCCGTGACGACGGGCGGTCGGGCGTCACGCTCACCTGCCCCTCGGCGCCCTGCACGACGGTCCCGCCCCGGACCTCCACGCCGCCCGCCGGCCCTCCGACGATGCGCACCTGCCCGCTCCGGGTGGCCACGTCGACCCGCCGCACCGCGCTCACGGCGTGAAGCTTCCCACGCGTCAGCCGGGGACGAGCACGTGACGTGCGGCACCCACGACGTAGAGGGATCCGGTCACCACGACCTGCTCGTCGGGTGCCGTCACGGCGAGCGCCCGGGCCACCGCCTCCTCGACCCGGTCCACGACCTCGACCCGGTCCACGACCACCCCGAGCTCGACGGCGGCCGCGGCCACGGTGGCCGGGTCGAGGGCCCGGGGGCTCGGGGGCCGGCAGCAGACGACCCGGGCGGCCGAGCCGGCGTCCAGCGCCTCGAGCATCTCGTGGGGCTCCTTCTCCCGCAGGAGCCCCACGACGAGGGTCCGGGGGCGTCCGGGAACTCCTCGGCCAGAGCTGTCACCAGCGCCCGAGCCCCCGCGACGTTGTGGGCACCGTCGAGCAGCAGGAGCGGCTGGTGGCCCACCACCTCGAGGCGTCCGGGCGACCGCACCGCCCGGAACGCCCCGGCCACGTGGTCGGGGTCCAGCGGCCGGCCGAGGAAGGCCTCGGCCGCGGCGAGCGCCGCCGCGGCGTTGTCCCCCTGGTGGGCGCCGTGGAGCGGGAGGTACACGCCCGGGTACTCCCCCCCGGGGGTGTGGAGGTCCACCAGGCGGCCGCCGTGCGCCGGACGGTTCGCCCGGACCCCGAAGTCGAGGCCCCGGGCCAGGACCCGGGCGGGGCCCCGGTCGAGGAAGAGGGGCACCAGGGCCGGGTCGGTCTCCCCCAGCACGAGCGTCGATCCCGGCTCGACGATCCCGGCCTTCTCGGTGGCGATCTGCGCCCGGGTCGGCCCCAGGTACTCGACGTGGTCGACGCTGACGTTGGTGACCACCGCGACCTCGCCGTGCACGACGTTCGTGGCGTCCCAGGTCCCGCCCAGTCCCACCTCCACGACCGCCACGTCGACGGCGACGTCGGCGAACCAGGACAGCGCGGCCGCGGTCAGGATCTCGAAGTAGCTCGGCCGGGCCGGGAGGTGCTCCTCGACCAGGGCCACCGTGGTGAGCAGCTCGGCGAGCGACTCGTCGTCGACGGGCTCGCCGTTCCAGGCCATCCGCTCGTTGACCCGCGCCAGGTGAGGGCTCGTGTACGAGCCCACCGACAGCCCGGCGCCGGCGAGGAGCGTCGTGACCATCCGGGCGACCGACGTCTTGCCGTTGGTCCCGGTCAGGTGCACCGCAGGGTAGGACCGCTCCGGGGAGCCGAGGAGCGCGACGAGCTCGCGGATCCGATCGAGGGTCGGCGCCGCGGGCCGGCCCGGAGGGGCCCCGGTCGCCTCGAGGTCGACGTGGGCGTCGAGCCAGGCCAGCGCCTCGTCCGGGCGCACGACGCCGCCCTCAGCTCTCGCCGAGCAGCTCGCGCTGGGCGTGGAGGGCCTCGAGGGCGTCCCGCAGCTCGCCTCGGCGGACCCGCTGCTTCTCGACCACGTCGGGCGGGGCCTTGGCGGTGAACGACGGGTCGTCGAGCTTCGCCGACACCCGGGCGAGGTCGGCCTCGAGCTTCGCCGTCTGCTTGTCGAGCTGGCGGCGGGCCGCGTCGACGTCGACGAGGCCGGCCAGCGGCACGGCGATCTCCGCGCCGGCCGCGACGAGTCGCTGCTCGCCCCCGCGGGGCTCACGACGATCGACGAGCTCGAGGCGCTCGAGCCCGGCGAGGACCGTGACCTCGGTGGCCAGCGCGTCGAGCGCCGCGCGCTGCCGGGCGTCGGCCGGTCGCACGAAGGCCTCGATGCGGGCCGAGGGCCGGAGCCGGTGCTCGGAGCGGAACCGCCGGATCGCCGAGACGATCTCGGTCACGTCGGCCATCGTCCGGTCGGCCTCGGGGTCGACCCACGCCGCGACCGGGCGGGGCCAGGCCTGGGTGGCGAGGAGCCCTCCGCCCCCAGGCGGTGCCACAGCTCCTCGGTGACGAACGGCGCCACCGGGTGGAGGAGGCGGAGGACCGCGGCGAGCGCCGTCGCCAGGACCCGCTGGGCCCGCTCCCGCTCCTGCGGGCTCCCGCCCAGCGGGAGCTTGGCCAGCTCGATGCCCCAGTCGCAGAGCTCGCCCCAGGTGAACTGCTGCAGCTCGCGGACCCCTTCCGCGAAGTCGTAGCGCTCGAAGCCGCGGTCGACCGCCTCGACCACCTGGGCCGTGCGGGACAGCAGCCACCGCTCCGGGAGCGGCAGCGCGGCCGGGTCGTCGACCCCCTCGAGGTCGGCGAGCGGGCGGCCGTCGAGGTGGAGGGCCACGAACCGGGCCGAGTTCCACAGCTTGTTCAGGAAGTTCCGCCCGCCCTCGACCCACTCCTCGGCGAGCGGGACGTCCTGGCCGGGGCTGGCCGCACGGGTGAGCGCGAACCGCAGGGCGTCGGCTCCGTACCGATCGGCCAGGGCGAGTGGGTCGACGACGTTGCCGAACGACTTCGACATCTTGCGGCCCTCGGCGTCGCGCACGAGCCCGTGGATCGCGACCTCACGGAAGGGGACGTCGCCGGCGAAGTGGAGGCCCATCATCATCATGCGGGCGACCCAGAAGAAGATGATGTCGAAGCCGGTGTGCAGCACGGAGTTGGGGTAGAAGCGGGCGAGGTCGTCGGTCTCGTCGGGCCACCCCATCGTGGTGAACGGCCAGAGCGCGCTGGAGAACCACGTGTCGAGGACGTCGTCGTCCTGGCGCAGGTCGGACGAGCCGCAGGCCTCGCAGGTCGCCGGTTCCTCGACCGCCACGGTGACGTGGCCGCAGTCGCCGCAGTACCAGGCGGGGATGCGGTGGCCCCACCAGATCTGGCGGCTGATGCACCAGTCCCGGAGGTTCTCCATCCACGCCAGGTAGACACGCTCCCACCGCTCGGGGACGAACCGGGTCCGCCCGTCGCGCACGGCCTGCGCCGCGGGCTGGGCCAGGGGCGCGACCCGGACGAACCACTGGAGCGACAGGCGGGGCTCGACCACCGTCTTGCACCGGTAGCAGTGCCCGACCGCGTGGCGGTACGGCACGACCTCCTCGAGGGCGCCCTCGGCGGCCAGCGCGTCCTTGACCGCCTGGCGGGCCTGGAACCTTCCGAGCCCCTCGAACCGGCCGCCCTCGTGGGTGAGGGTCGCGCTCTCGTCGAAGATGTCGACGGCGGGAAGCCCGTGTCGCTGCGCGATCTCGAAGTCGTTCGGGTCGTGCGCCGGGGTGACCTTCACGGCACCCGTCCCGAACCCGGGGTCGACGGCGTCGTCGGCCACCACCGGGATCTCGCGGCCGACGAGCGGGAGGCGCAGCGTGCGGCCGACGGCGCCGGCGTAGCGCTCGTCACCGGGGTGCACGGCCACCGCGGTGTCGCCGAGCATCGTCTCGGCTCGCGTGGTGGCCACGGTCACCGAGCCGTCTCCCTCGACGAACGGGTACCGCACCCGGACCAGCTCGCCGTCGACCTCCTCGTGCTCGACCTCGATGTCCGAGAGCGCGGTGTGGCACCGCGGGCACCAGTTGATGATGCGGTTGGCCCGGTGGACGAGGCCCTCCTCGTACAGCCGGACGAACACGATCCGCACGGCGAGCGAGAGGCCGTCGTCCATCGTGAACCGCTCGCGGGTCCAGTCGCAGGAGGCGCCCATCCGGCGCATCTGCTGGGTGATCTGCCCCCCCGACTCGCCCTTCCACGCCCACACCCTCGCCACGAAGGCCTCACGTCCGAGGCGATGCCGGTCGAGACCTTCCTTGGTGAGCTCGCGCTCGACGACGTTCTGCGTGGCGATGCCGGCGTGGTCGGTACCGGGGAGCCAGAGCGCCGCGTGGCCCTGCATCCGCTTGCGCCGGACGGTGGCGTCGATGAGCGCGTGCTCGAAGGCATGCCCCATATGGAGCGAACCGGTAATATTGGGCGGAGGTATGACGATCACGAACGGATCGCCCTCCGGGTGGAGCTCCGGCCGGAAGGCGCCGGCCTCCTCCCAGCGCGGGTACCACCGGGCCTCGGCGGGGCCGGGGTCGTACGCGCGCGGGAACTCGGCGGCGCCGGGCGGGTCGGACATGGGCCGTCAGTCTAGGCAGGGGCGGCGAGCCCACCCGCCCCGAACGGTGGCACCGCTCGCGAACGACGACAAGAATGCCGGGGACCCGGGTCCCGGCCGGATGGGTGAGCGATGACGACGACTCGCGGAGCAGCCCCGCCTCGCCGCCGGATCGCCGCGCTCGCCGTCGCGCTGGCCGTGATCCCCCTGGCCGGCACCGCGTCCACCGACGGCCGGCTCGCCCGGGCCGTTGCCGCCTCGTCACCCAACCGGCCCGTCGTCGGGATCGCGAGCACACCGAGCGGCCTCGGCTACTGGCTCGTCGCCGCCGACGGCGGCATCTTCGCCTTCGGCGACGCCCGCTACCACGGCTCCACCGGCGCCGTGCCCCTCAACCAGCCGATCGTCGGGATGGCCGCCACCTCCACCGGCGACGGCTACTGGCTCGTCGCCCGTGACGGCGGCATCTTCGCCTTCGGCGACGCCCGCTTCCACGGCTCCACCGGCGCCGTGCCCCTCAACCAGCCGATCGTCGGGATGGCGGCCACCTCCACCGGCGACGGCTACTGGCTCGTCGCCCGTGACGGCGGGATCTTCGCCTTCGGCGACGCCCGCTTCCACGGCTCCACCGGCGACGTCGCGCTGCGATCGCCGATCGTCGGGATGACCGCCACGCCAACCGGCGACGGCTACTGGCTCGTCGCCGCCGACGGCGGCGTCTTCACGTTCGGCGACGCGCCCTACCTCGGGTCGGCCGGAGGGAGCGCGCTGTCGCTGCCCGTCGTGGGGATGGCGCAGTCGCCGAGCGGCCGCGGCTACTGGCTGGTGACCGCCGGCGGCGGGATCTTCGCGTTCGGGGACGCCCCGCTCCTCAGCGCGAGCGGTGCGGGCGCGCCGAGCTGGCTCGTGACCGGCATCGCCGCGTCTCCCCTCGGGGGCGCGTACTGGCTCGCCCACGCCGGCGGCCGCACCTTCTCGTACGGCCAGGAGCAGCGGCCCTTCAGCGACACCCTGCGGCCGGCCCCCGCGGCGATGGGCACCACCGAGGCGGCGATCGCCCGGGAGCTGTTCGACCGGGCCAACGCCGAGCGGCGGGCTCGCGGGCTCGACCCCCTCGCCTGGGACGAGCGGCTCGCCGGCCTGGCCACCGGCTGGAGCCAGGAGATGGCGCGCTCGGGCTTCCGGCACAACTCCCTGTCGGGGGTCCTGCGCGACCCGACGTACTCGAGCCGCTACGACTCGCTCAGCGAGAACATCTACTCGGGGACCGGCTCGCTCTCGAGCTCCGGCGCCGCCCACACCGCCTTCATGCGCTCGGGCGGCCACCGGCTGAACCTCGTGCAGCCGGGCCTCACCGTCGTGGGCATCGGGGTGGCCTGCGGCCCCGGCGGCCGGGTGTGGGTGACCGAGGACTTCGGGGCCTGGCGGGACTGGCCGAGTCCCGGCGTCTCCCAGGACACGCCACCGGAGCTGCCGGTGGCCCTGACCGACGGCGGCGGCACCCGCTGCTAGCGCGAGCCGCGGGCGTCAGGCGCTGCGCCGGCCCCGCTCGTCCTCGATGGTCACGAACGTGGGCGCGACCCGGGAGCGGACGACGTCGAGGTCGATGACGCACTTGGCGACGTCGGAGCGTGACGGCAGGTCGTACATGACGTCGAGGAGCACCTCCTCGAGCATCGCCCGCAGGCCCCGGGCCCCGGTGCCCCGCTTCAGGGCCTCGTCGGAGACCCCGTCGAGCGCGTCGTCGGTGAAGATCAGCTCGACGTCGTCGAACTGGAAGAACTTCTGGTACTGCTTGAGCAGCGCGTTCTTCGGCTCGACGAGGATGCGGATGAGCGCCTCCTTGTCGAGGTTGTGGACCGCCCCGATGACGGGGGAGGCGACCCACGAACTCGGGGATGAGCCCGAACCTGAGGAGGTCCTCGGGCAGCACCCGGTTGAGGATCGTGCCGAGATCCTTCTCGTCGGCCCGGCGGATGTCGGCACCGAAGCCCACGCCGCGGTTGCCGATCCGGTTCTCGATGATCTTGTCGATGCCGGCGAACGCCCCACCGCAGATGAACAGGACGTTCGTGGTGTCGATCTGGATGAACTCCTGGTGCGGGTGCTTGCGCCCGCCCTGGGGGGCACCGAGGCGGTCGTCCCCTCGAGGATCTTCAGGAGCGCCTGCTGCACGCCCTCGCCGGACACGTCACGGGTGATCGAGGGGTTCTCGGCCTTGCGGGCGATCTTGTCGATCTCGTCGATGTAGATGATCCCGGTCTCGGCCTTCTTGACGTCGTAGTCGGCGGCCTGGATCAGCTTGAGGAGGATGTTCTCGACGTCCTCGCCCACGTAGCCGGCCTCGGTGAGCGCGGTGGCGTCGGCGATGGCGAACGGGACCTTCAGCATGCGGGCGAGCGTCTGGGCGAGCAGCGTCTTCCCGCACCCGGTCGGGCCGAGGAGCAGGATGTTGCTCTTCTGCAGCTCGACGTCGGGGTCGCCGTAGGCGCCGACCTGCACCCGCTTGTAGTGATTGTAGACCGCGACCGACAGGATCTTCTTCGCGTGCTCCTGCCCGATCACGTAGTCGTTGAGGTAGTCGTAGATCTCGCGCGGCTTGGGGAGCTCGTCGAACTTGACCTCGGTGCTCTGGGCGAGCTCCTCCTCGATGATCTCGTTGCAGAGGTCGATGCACTCGTCGCAGATGTAGACACCGGGCCCGGCGATGAGCTTCTTGACCTGCTTCTGGCTCTTCCCGCAGAACGAGCACTTCAGCAGGTCGCCCCCGTCACCGAACTTCGCCACGACCTCTCCCCTCTGCCCCGGCTCGCCCTGCGGGTCAGCTCACCCCGGCCGCCGTCGCCACCGAGGCCAGCTCGCGGCTCGAGATGACCTCGTCGACGATCCCGTACTCCCGCGCCTCGTCGGCGCTCATGATGAAGTCGCGATCGGTGTCCTTCGAGACCTTGTCGACCGACTGGCCGGTGTGGTGGGCCAGGATCTGGTCGAGGAGCTCCCGCATGCGGATGATCTCCTTGGCCTGGATCTCGATGTCGACGGCCTGCCCGGAGGCACCACCGTGCGGCTGGTGGATGAGGATGCGGGCATGGGGCAGCACGAAGCGCTTGCCGTTCGTCCCGGCCGCGAGGAGCACGGCCGCGGCGGACGCCGCCTGCCCGACGCAGATCGTCTGCACGTCGGGCTTGATGTACTGCATCGTGTCGTAGATCGCGAAGAGCCCCGTGATCTCGCCACCCGGCGAGTTGATGTAGATCGAGATGTCCTTGTCGGGGTCCTCGCTCTCGAGGTGGAGGAGCTGGGCGATCACGAGGTTCGCCACCGTGTCGTCGATCGGCGTACCCAGGAAGATGATCCGCTCCTTGAGCAGCCGCGAGTAGATGTCGAAGGCCCGCTCACCCCGGTTGGTCTGCTCGATGACGGTCGGCACGAGGTAGTTGCGGATGGGCTCGGTCACTCGGACTCCTCCTCGGCCGTCCCGGTGGGGTCGGCCAGCTCGTGTTCGTGCTGCCCCTCGTCCTCCGTGGGCGGCTCCGCCGCTCCCCCCGGGGGAGGCTCAGGTCGACGGGGTTCCCCTCCTCATCGACCACCTGGGCTGCATCGACCAGGAACTGGAGCGCCTTTCCCCGGGCCACCTCAGAGCGTACCGCTTCGATGCTCCCCCTGCGCTCGAGGTCCCGGCGGACCCGCTCGGGCTTCTCCCCGACCCGCTCCGCGAGCCGGGCGATCTCGGCGCCGACCTCCTCCTCGGTGGCCCCGATGGCCTCCCGGGCCACGACCGCCCGCAGTCCGAGGTCGGCCCGGACGGCCTTCGTGGCTCCCTCGCGGACGCCGGCCACGAACGTCTCCTGGTCCTGGCCGGTGGCCCCCAGGTACTGGGGGATGGTCACCCCCTGGTGCTCGAGGCGGTGCGCGAGGTCGTGGAGCCGGCGTTCCATCTCCTGGTGGACGAGGGCGTCGGGGATCTCGACGTCGACGAGGTCGGCCAGGGCCTCGAGGACCCGGTCGCGCACGAGCATCTGGGCCTGGACGACGGCGACGAGCTGGAGCCGGTGACGGACGTCGGCCCGCAGCTCCTCGAGGGTGTCGAACTCGCTCACCTCCGAGACCCAGTCGTCGGTGACCTCGGGGAGCACCTTGCGCTTGGCCTCCTTGACGATCACCGAGAACGTGACCTCCTGGCCGGCGCGGTCCCCGAAGCGCTCGGGGAGCACGTCGGTGAAGCGCAGGATGTCGCCGGGCCGCTTGCCGTGGAGCTCGCCGTCGAGGCCCGGGACGACCATGCCGGAGCCGACCTCGTACAGGAAGTCGGTGGCGGTGAGCCCCTCGACCTGCTCGTCGTCGACGTATCCCTTGAGGTCGATCTGGGCGTAGTCGCCGTCGGTGAGCGGGTTCGGCGACTCCTCGAGGTCGGCGAAGCGCTCGCGGAGGCTCTGGACCTGGGCGTCGACGGCCTCGTCGGGGACCGTCGGTGTCGGGACCTCGACCGAGAGCCCCTCGTAGTCGGCCAGCTCCACGACGGGACGGATCTCGACCACGGCGTCGAACTCGACGTCGCCGGCCTCGCGACCGGCGGTGATGTCGATCTCCGGTGGGGCGATGACGTCGACCTGCTCGGCGACGACGGCCTCGGCGAAGTAGTCGGGCAGGGCCTCCTGGAGGGCCTGCTCGCGGGCCGCCTCGGTCCCGAAGCGGGCTTCGAGGAGGCGCCGGGGGGCCTTACCGGGCCGGAAGCCGGGGATGCGGACCTCGCCGGCCAGCTTCCGGAACGCGGCGTCGACGGCCTTCTCGAACACCGGCGCCGGCACGGCGACGTGGATCCTGACCTTGTTCCCCTCGAGCGGCTCGACCGAGGTGGTGATGGAGGGAGTGGCTGCGCCCATGAGGACGCGCAGTCTACAGGCGGCTCCGCCCGCTCCCGGCACACGGGGCGCGAGGGCCGGACCCGCCGGGCCGACGGGGAGGCGGACCGGCCGTCGGGACCACCGGGCCCGGGGGCAGGGCGGGCGCGCCACGGGGCCGGAGCACGGGTGCGGCTGGAGCGGGGCGGGACGAGCGACGACAATGCCTGCCGTGCCGCCTCCCCAGCCCGACGCCGCCGGTCACCGGATCCTGCCGCACACCGCCGACCTCGTCGTCGAGGCCTGGGGACCGACGCTGGCCGAGTGCCTGGAGGAGGCCGTGAAGGCGCTCGTGGGGGCCTTCACCGACACCTCCGACGTCGTGGTCACCCGTACGGTTCCCGTGTCGATCGAGCCGTCGGGCCCCGAGGACCTGCTCGTCACCGTCCTCGAGGAGGTCATCTACGTCCTCGAGGTGCTGGGCGTCGTGCCCGTCGACGTCGCCCTGGAGGGGACCGAGGACGGCGGCGTCGGCGGATGCTTCGACGTGGCCCCGGTCGGCGCGGTCACGGTCACCGGCGCGATCCCCAAGGCGGTGTCGCTCGGGGACCTGGTCGTCGAGGAGCGCGACGGTCGCTGGGAGTGCCACGCCATCGTCGACGTCTGACCGCGCCCCGGCGCCCTCCGACCCGGGTGTCGATACCCCCGCCCAGCGGGGGTGGGCACACCCGAGAGCGAGAAACCTCCGACCCGGGTGTCGATACCCCCGCCCAGCGGGGGTGGGCACACCCGAGAGCGAGAAGCGTCCACACCCGGGAGCGCGGCGATCAGCCCTTCACGACGCCGAGAGGGCGGAGGCGGGCGACCCGCCGGGCCAGACCCGCGTGCTCGCAGGTGGCCACGACCTCGTCGACGTCCTTGTAGGAGAACGGCGCCTCCTCGGCCAGGCCGCGCTCGGAGCCGGCCCGGACCTCGATGCCCTCGGCCTCGAGCGCGGACCGCAGCTCCGAGCCCCGGATCCGACGCTTGGCCTCCGACCGGCTCATCGTGCGACCCGCGCCGTGGCACGTCGAGTGGAAGGCCCCGCCCCCCGGGACGCCGGCGAGGACGTAGGACGCCGTGCCCATCGAGCCCGGGACCAGGACGGGCTGGCCGGTGGCGCGCAGGCTCTCGGGCAGGTCGGGGTGGTGGGGCGGCAGGGCGCGGGTCGCGCCCTTGCGGTGCACGCACAGGAGCCGCGAGCGCCCGTCCACCTCGTGGTGCTCGAGCTTGGCCAGGTTGTGGGACACGTCGTAGAGCAGGTCGAGCCGGCCGCCCCCGGTGACCTCCCGGAAGGCCTCGCGGGTGGCGTGGGTGAGCGCCTGGCGGTTGGCCCGGCCGTAGTTCGCCGCCGCGGCCATCGCGCCCAGGTAGGCCCCACCCTGGGCCGAGCGGACCGGCGCGCAGGCGAGCTGGCGGTCGGGGACCTCGATCCCGTGGGCGCTCATCGCCTTCGCCATGACCTTCACGTGGTCGGAGCAGATCTGGTGGCCCAGCCCGCGGGACCCGCAGTGGATCATCACGCAGACCTGGCCCCGGCGGAGGCCGAACGCCTCGGCGAGGAGCTCGTCGTAGACCGCGTCGACCACCTGGACCTCGAGGAAGTGGTTGCCCGAGCCGAGGCTCCCCACCTGTCCCAGGCCGCGCTCCATCGCCCGCTCGCTGACCCGGACCGGGTCGGCGTCGGCGACCCAGCCGCCGTCCTCGCAGTGCTCGAGGTCGCGGGCGACCCCGAACCCCTGCCCGACGGCGTAGCGCGCGCCGTCGAGCAGGACCCGCTCGAGCTCGCGCCGGCCCGCCACGTGCCACACCGCCCCCCGACCCAGCCCGGTCGGGATCCGGGCCGCCAGGGTGTCCATCAGGCGGGAGAGGTCGGGTTGGACGGCCCCGCGGTCCAGGTCCGAGGCGAGGAGGCGCACGCCGCACGAGATGTCGAAGCCGACCCCGCCGGGGGAGACCACCCCGCCGGCTTCGACGTCGGTGGCGGCGACGCCGCCGATCGGGAAGCCGTAGCCCCAGTGGACGTCTGGCATGGCGTACGACGCCTCGACGATGCCGGGGAGGGTCGCCACGTTGGCGGCCTGCTCCAGGGACCGGTCCGACATCACGTCGGGGAGGAGCCGCCGGGAGGCGAAGACGACGGCCGGCACGCGCATCGCGCCCCGACGGTCGATCCTCCAGCGGTACGGGGTCTCCTCGACCAGCTCGATGGAGCCGGTCCGCACCGGGGGTTCCACGGGTCCACGATCGCGCGCCGGCGGAACCCACGCCGGGCGCGTCGCTCCCCCGGCTGTCCCTCGGGACGCAGCCGTCGGTAAGGTCGCGCGGGTCGCGCCCGGCAGGAGAGGGCGCTCGGGCAGGAGGAACGCGGGGCCATGAACCACGCCGACGAGCTGGTGCGCACGCTGGTCACCCGGCCGGCCGTGTACGTGCAGCCCGACGCCAGCCTCCGGTCGGTCGCCGAGACGCTCGCCGAGGAGTCGATCGGGGCCGTGCTCGTGCGCGGGCCGCACGGCGCCGAGGGTCTGGTCTCCGAGCGTGACATCGCGATGGCCCTCGCCGAGGGCGCGAACCCCGACCGTACCCACGCCGTCGACGTGATGGCCGAGGAGCTGGTGTCGGTGACCCCCACCGACACGGTCCGCCACGCCGTGCACCTCATGCTCGAGTGCGAGATCCGCCACGTGCCGGTGGTCGAGGACGGGGTCGCCTTCGCCATGATCTCGGCTCGCGACGCGCTGAAGGCCCTGGCCACGGAGGACTGAGCGCGAGCCTCGCGGCGGCTCAGCGACGCTCGACCCGGCGGACCCCGCGACCCTCCCGCCAGGAGTCGATGGTGAGGTGGTCGCCCGCCGGCCGGAGGAGGGAGACGTCGACGACGTCGACCCGGAACAGGTCGAACGGCGGGGGTGGCTCGTAGCCCGTCCGGGCCGCGAACTCGCGCCGGAACACGTCGAACGTCGCCGGGTCGTCGATCTCCACGGCCCGGCCGCCGATCTTCGCGTCGCCCTCGGTGACCTCCTTGTCGACCGTCGCGCCGTGCAGGGCGAGCCTCGGATCGCGCCGGAGGTCGGCGACCTTCAGGGAGTCGGGCATCATCCCGAGCCACAGGTCGCCCGCCGCGAACAGCGGCTCGATGCCGCTGACCCGGGGCGACCCGTCACGGCGGAGCGTCGCGAGGATGGCGAGGCCGTGGGCCTCGAAGCGACCGCGGACGAGTGCCGCCAGCTCCTGGGCCTCCCGCTCGAGCTCCCCCACCGCGCCATGTGCCATCCCCCCACTCCCGCCCCGGTGCCCGGAGCGCGGTCGCCGATCGTAGGGCGGAGCCGGAGGGCCTCGCGTGCAGCTCAACGGAAGTCGCGGGAGCCCGGTGCGGTCACGGGGAGCACGAGCCGCTCGATCCTGCGGGCCAGCACGTTGACCACCCCCTGGTGCCGCTCGAGCAGCCCCCGGATCCGCAGCGCGGGCGCCCCCCGGGCCACCGTCCGGAACCGCCTCCAGACGTCGGGGGTGCAGACCACGTTCACCAGGCCGGTCTCGTCCTCGAGGTTGAGGAACACCACCCCCCGGGCGGTGGACGGCTGCTGGCGGTGGGTGACCACCCCGGCCACCTCCACCACGCTGCGGTCGGGCAGGGTGCGCAGGTCGGAGGCGGTGGCGACCCCGCCGACGGCCAGGGTCTCGCGGACCAGCTCGGTGGGGTGCCGGCCGGGGGAGAGCCCCAGGGCCCACAGGTCGGCGGCGACCTCGTCGGCCTCGGTCATCCCCGGCAGCGGCGGGGCCTCGACCCCGGCGGTCAGGCCCGGCAGCGTCTCCACGACCGACGAGCCGCGCCGGACGCGGGCGTCGCGCAGCGCCCCGGCGGCCCAGAGCGAGACCCGCCGGGCCTCCCCGAAGCACGCTTCGAACGCGCCGCCGGTGGCCAGGGCCTCGACCGCGTCGACGGTCGCGCCGGTGCGACGCACGAAGTCCTCCAGGTCGGCGAAGGGTCGCTCCTCCTGCTCCTCCTCGATGCGCTCGAGGAGGGCGTCGCTCAGGCCCCGCACGTAGCGCAGCCCGATCCGCACCGCGTGGGTGGACGGGTCGGCGTGCCAGCCCGGCCTCGGGTGGCCCACCGTCCCGGCCTCGGGGGTGCGGGGTTCGAGGGTGCAGTCGCGCCGCGACCGGTTGACGTCGGGGCCGAGCACCTGGACCCCGTGCCGGACCGCGTCGCGGACGATGGTGTGCGGCGCGTAGAAGCCCATGGGCTGGGCGTTGAGCAGGGCCGCGGTGAACTCGGCCGGGTAGCGCCGCTTCACCCAGGCGCTGGCGTAGACGAGGTAGGCGAAGCTCACCGAGTGGCTCTCCGGGAAGCCGAAGTCGGCGAACGCCTCGAGCTTGCGGGCGATCTCGTCGGCCGTCTCCCCCGTGATGCCGTTGGCGGCCATGCCGGCCATGAGCCGCTCGCGCATCCGGGCCATCCGCTCGCGGGAGCGCTTCGAGCCCATGGCCTGGCGGAGCTGATCGGCCTCGCCGGGGGTGAAGCCGGCGACGTCGATGGCCATCTGCATGAGCTGCTCCTGGAACAGCGGGACCCCGAGCGTCTTGCGCAGGCACGGCTCGAGCCGCGGGTGCGGGTAGGTGACCGGCTCCTCGCCGTTGCGCCGCCGCAGGTAGGGGTGGACCGAGCCGCCCTGGATGGGTCCGGGGCGGATGAGGGCGACCTCGACGACGAGGTCGTAGAAGCAGCGGGGCCGCAGCCGGGGCAGGGTGGCCATCTGGGCCCGGCTCTCGACCTGGAACACGCCGATCGTGTCGGCCGAGCAGAGCAGGTCGTAGACCTCGGGCTCCTGGGGGATGGTGGCCAGGTCCACCTCGACGCCCTCGTGCTCGCGGACGAGGTCGACGGCCAGGTGCAGCATCGTGAGCATGCCCAGGCCGAGCAGGTCGAACTTCACCAGCCCGGCCGCGGCGCAGTCGTCCTTGTCCCACTGCAGCACCGACCGGCCCTCCATGCGGGCCCACTCCACCGGGCAGAACTCCACCAGGGGGCGGTCGGCCATGACCATGCCACCGGAGTGGATGCCGAGGTGACGGGGGAAGTCGAGCACCGCCTCGGCGAGGTCGAGCACGAGCGGCGGCACCGCGTGCCCGTCCTCCACGAGCGGCGCGAACGGCCCCGGCCGGGACGGCGTCCGGGAGGACCCCGCGGCACCGGCCCCGCGGGCCCAGCGGTCGACCTGCTTCGCCAGGGCGTCGGCCCGGCCCGGCGACAGGCCGGCCACCTTGGCCATCTCGCGCAGGGCCGAGCGGGGCCGGTACGTGATCACGTTGGCGACCTGGGCGGCCCGGTCGCGCCCGTAGCGCTCGTAGACGTACTGGATCACCTCCTCGCGGCGCTCGTGCTCGATGTCGAGGTCGATGTCGGGCGGGCCGTCGCGCTCGGGGGACAGGAACCGCTCGAAGAGCAGCCCCAGCGCCACCGCGTCGGCCTTGGTGACGCCGAGGGCGTAGCAGACCGCGCTGTTCGCCGCGCTCCCCCGTCCCTGGCAGTAGATGTCCGAGCGGCGGCAGAGCTCGACGATGTCGACGAGGAGCAGGAAGTAGCCCGGGAAGCCGAGCGCCTCGATGACGTCGAGCTCGTGGGCGAGCTGCGCCATGGCCTCCTCGTGCTGCGGATGGGTCGGCGGGTAGCGGAGCGCCGCGCCCCGGGCGGTGAGCTCGCGCAGCCAGCTCATCTCGCTGTGCCCGGGGGCACCGGGTGGTCGGGGAGGGCGGGCGCGGCGAGCCGCAGGTCGAAGGCGGCCCGGCCCGCCACCTCGACCGTCCGCTCCGCCGCCCCGGGCCAGCGGGCGAACCGCCGGTGCTGCTCGGCGGCGCCCCGCAGGTGGGCGAAGGGAGCCGCCGGTAGCCAGCCGTCGATCTCGTCGAGCGAGCGCCGGGCCCGCACCGCCGCCAGCGCCGTGGCCAGCCGGCGCCGCCCGGGGGTGGCGTAGTGCACGTTGTTCGTGGCCACCACGCCCACCCCGGCCCGGGCCGCCATCTCGGCCAGGGCGTCGTTGCGGTGCCGGTCGAGAGGGTCACCGTGGTCCCACAGCTCGACGAGCACCCGGTCGCGCCCGAAGGCCTCGACGAGCCGGTCGAGCTCGTGGCGAGCCACGGCTGGTCCTTCGCGCACCAACCGGGCCGGCACCGCTCCCTTCCGGCAGCCGGTGAGCACGAACCAGTGGTCGTTGGCGGCGCTGCGCCGGGGATGGAGGTGCACCGGGGCCCGGGCCGCGTCGGCCAGCGTGGACAGGTCGAGGGCGGGCGCGCCCTTCTCCCCGCGCAGCTGGGCCTCGCTGAGCGCCCGGGCCAGGCGGGCGTAGCCCACCGGTCCCTCGGCCAGCACCACGAGGTGCTCGCCGGGCGGGTCGGCCACGCCGTTGGGGGGACGGCGGGCCCCGAGGGTCAGCTCGGCCCCGAAGACGGTGGGCAGACCCAGCGGGCGGGCCGCCCCGGCGAAGCGGACCACCCCGTAGAAGCCGTCGTGGTCGGTGACGGCGAGCGCGGCGAGGTCGAGCCGGGCTGCCTCCTCGACGAGCTCCTCGGGGTGGCTGGCCCCGTCGAGGAACGAGAAGTTCGTGTGGCAGTGCAGCTCCGCATAGGAGGGCACGACGGGCCTCTCACGACCCCGGGGCGCCTCCGCCCGGGGCCGCCCACGCTACCCGAACACGTGTTCGCCCTCAAGGCGGGGCGGCCGGTGCCGGCGCGCTCCTCGCGGGGGTTCGGCGCGAGGAGCTCAGGAGGCCTGCGCGAAGGCGATCACCCGCTGCTCGAGCACCCGCTGGCGGCGCAGGGCGGCCAGCACCCGGGCCACCGAGACGATGCTCGGCCGCGGCTCGCCCTCCTCGGGCCAGCGCACCAGCTCGATGAGCGCCTCGGCCAACCGGCGCCGGCCCTCGACCACCGCGTCCCGCAGCACGTCGGGGAGGCCGGCGAGCGCGCCCCGGCTGATGGCGATGCCCCGGGAGACCTCGTCGAGCAGCCGGGTGGCGAGCCGTCGGATCTCGTCGCGGTCGTCGTCGGTCCCGGCCCGGGCGAGCTGCCGGCTCAGCACTTCGAGACCGAGGCCCCCCGGGTCGCGCCGCCGTGCGTCGAGCATGGTCCCCTCTCCGCGGTGTCACCGACCGGTGCCACCGGGGACGGTAGCCTCCGGCCCGGCGGCTGCCAAGGGCGGATCGTGACGGGACGGTGGCGCGCCGGTGGAGGATCGGCGGCGCCGTGGTGACGATCGGGCGGTGTTCGGGACACGCGCCACGCTCAGTCCCAGACCGCCTCGACCCCCGCCCGGCTCCCCTCCACGGCGACGAGGCAGGGCACCCCGGCCGCCACGACCTGCCACAGCACCCGACGCCGGCGGGCCTGCGGGTCCCACCAGCGCAGATCGTGGGGCCAGGGCCCGGCCCAGGCGGTGACCTCGCCGCCCCCGCCGGGGAGCCGGGGGCAGCGCAGCGCCGCCGGTGACGCCGACGGCTCGCCCCGCCCCGTCACCGTGACCGGCCGGCCGTCGCCGTCGAGCAACTCGGCCGGGAGCGGGGCGGGGAACACCCGGGCCGGAGCGGGAGCCGGGACCGCGCCCGGCCACGGCGGCACCTCGCCACCGGGGCCGTCTTCCGCGTCCTCCGGTCGGGCCGGGCGGGGCTCGCCCCAGGAGACCCAGCGCACCCGTTCCTCCGGTGTGCGGCCCCCCCGGGGCACGGGGGTGGCGACGGACTCGTGGCCCAGCATCCCCTGCACCCGGGCCAGGGCCCGTCCCGCCCGGTCGGCGGCGGCCTGGTCGCCGCCCCAGAAGCCGAGCTGGCGCCCCGAGGCCGGGACCACCTCGTCGGGCACGAGCCGGAGCCGGATCAGCCCCCCGGTGGTCCCCGCCGCGGTCTCCTCCGCGGGCTCCACTCCGACCCGTATCGGTCCCGCCCGCGTCCCGGCCAGCCAGCCCTCGAGCTGCCAGCGGGCCCGCTCGGCCAGGGCGGCCGGGGTGAGCGCGCCCTCGTGGCGCCAGCACCGGGCCACCCGCTCGCCGTGCTCGGTCTCGGCCTCGATCACCACCCGGGTGCAGGCCAGCCCGCGCGCCTCGAGGCGATCGAGCAGCCGGTCGGCCAGGGCCTTGGCCGCGAACGCGGCGGCCTCGACCCGGGTCGCCGGCGGATCGAGCTCGAGGTCCTCGACGAGGTCGGGGGCGGGACCGACAGCGCGAGGAGGCGGTCGTCGAGACCGGCGGCCCGACGGTGGGCCCGCCACCCGTCGGCTCCGAAGCGGGCCAGCACCGCCGGGCCGGGCAGGGCGGCGAAGTCCCCCAGCCTCGGCAGCCCGAGCCGCACGAGCAGGTCGGCGAGCCCCGGGGCACCGAGCACGTCGACGGGCCACGGGGCGAGGAAGGCGGCCGACCCGCCGGGTGGGACGACGCACGAGCGCCGGGCGGCCAGCCGGGCCGTGAAGGGTCCGTCGGCGACCCCCACTCGGGCGTCGGGCACCCCGGCCCCGGCGACGACGGCCCGTACCCGCTCGGCCAGGGCCCCGTCGCCCCCGAGGTACCGGGACGGGCCCCGGGTGGGGAACGACAGGAGGCCCGGACGCTCCAGCTCCACCCGCGGGGTGAGGGTCTCGACGGCCCGGGCCACCGCCTCGAAGGCCCGGGCCTCGGCCACCGGGTCGGCTTCGGCGACGACGAGCTCGACGCAGCGGGCCTCGGCCTCGCGGCGGCGCAGGCCCGGCTCGACGCCGGTGGCCCGGGCCTCGACCGAGGCGGCCCGCACCGTTGCCCGGCTCCGCGCCCCGCCCGGCTCGAGCACGGCGACCGGTCGGTCGTGCAGATCGGGATCCTCACGGCGCAGGGCGACGACCGGCCAGTCCGGGCACCACAGGCAGCAGGTCCGCTCCGGCACCGGCCGCTCGCCTCGTGCTAGCACGCCTGCGCCAGCACCCCGACCCGGGCCCGGGCGGCGGCGCCCCGCCCCTCGACCCGGACCCGCAGGGCGCGCTCGGCCAACCGACCGTGCCCGGTTCCCAGGCCCTGCCACCCCGACCCCTCGGCCCGCAGGCGCAGGGCCGCCTCGGCCGGCCAGGAGCCGGCGGCGACGAGGACGGCTCCTCGCTCCCGGGCCCGAGCGGTCAGCCGCCGGGCCTCGCCGGGACGCATCGCCGCCGGGACCTCGGCGGCGACGAGACCCAGCCCGTCGAGCAGGGCCGCCACCGTGACCGCCCAGCGGTCGACCGGGACCCGCCGGACCACGGCGAACCGCTCCAGCATCACCCCGGCCTCGCCGGCCGCCCACCCCCGAGGGTCCCCTCGAGGTCGACCGCGGCGACCCACTCCCCTGCCGCCGTGGCCGCCCCCGCGAGCTGGAGCACGACCGACGTGACCCCCGAGCCCAGCGCTCCCTCGACGGCCACCACCGACCCCCGCCGGAGCCCGCCCCCTGGGAGCAGGGCGCCCAGCGGGCCGGGAACCGGGAGGGCCCGCTCGCCGGCCAGCGTCACCGGCCGGGCCTGCCGACCGAGCGCCTCGAGGTGCTCGCGCGCCCGGCCGTCGCGTCGGGGAAGTGCCGCGAGGGTCACCCGCGCACCGTACCCGAACACACGTTCGATCAGCAAGGCGCGACGCGCGCCCCCGTTCGGCCGTGCTCTCCGGTGCCCGCTACTCCTCCGGGCGGGAAGGGAACCGGCTGGCGGCGATCTCCCCGGCGATCCGGAGCAACTCCGGGCCGACCTCGTCGACCAGGCGCTCCTCGGGGAACAGCGTGGCGCTCCCCGCCAGGTTCAGCCCTCCCAGGACCTGCCCGGAGATCGGATCGTGGACCGCGACGGCCACCGAGTTCAGCTCGGGCCGCAGCCCACCCACGTTCACGGCGATCCCCCTCTCGAGCACCCTGGCAAGCTCCCGCTCGAGCGCGTCCCGACGCTTCTTCGTCAGGGTGCCCTCCAGGATCTCGTCGCGCTCGGACCTGGAGAGGTGGGCGAGCAGCACCTTGCCGATCGACGACTGGACGGCGGGGAGCCGTGCCCCGACCGAGATGTTGTAGCTCAGTGAGTGCTCGGCCACGGCCCGTTCCCGGAACACGACCTCGGAACCGTCGAGCACGGCGAAGCTCGCGGCCCCTTCGAACCTCCCGACGATCACCGGGAGCCAGGCCCGGACCAGCTCGGACCACATCGACTGGGTCTGGGCCGCGTACCCCAGCTCGCGCACCTTCGGTCCGAGTGTGTACGTCTTGGTCTGCGGCTCCATGTGGAGGTACCCGAGGTGCGTGAGGGTCGCGCAGTAGCGGAACAGTGTGGCCTTGTCGTCATCGAGCGCCCTCGCCAGATCCGTGAGGCGCATCGGCGAGCGCGTGCTGGCGAAGCACTCGAGAACCCGCAGACCACGAGCCAGCGATCCGACCTGGTACCGGTTCGCGGGCTCCTCTTGGTCGGCGGCGGGGGTCCCCCTCTTGGACAGAACGCTCTCCTGATGGTGTCCGGCCTGTCCGGACTCACACATCATCGTATCTCGACGTGCAGCTCCGTTGCGCTGAGCACAACGAACGGGGTGGCCCCTACGATCCCGCCCGGGCCGCCTTCGCCTGCAGACCGAGCAGCACCCGTTCGGCCGAGGCCGGCAGCTCGTCGATCCGGACGCCGACGGCGTCGTAGATCGCGTTCGTGACCGCCGCGAGCGTCGGGACGATCGTCGCCTCGGCCACGCCCTTGGCGCCGTACGGCCCCTCCTGGTCGTTGGACTCCACGATGATGGGCTCGACGATCGGGGAGTCCACCGCCGTCGGGATCCGGTAGTCGGTGAGGGTGGCGTTCCGAAGGTGCCCTTCGTCGAACACCAGGTGCTCCGTGAGGGCCTGGCCGAGCGCCTGCACGACTCCCCCTCGATCTGTCCCTCAACGCCCGCCGGGTTGATCGCCCGCCCGACGTCGTGCGCCGCGACCACCTTCACGACGTCCACCTCTCCCGTGTCGAGGTCGACCTCGACCTCGGCGAACTGCGCGCCGAACGAGTAGGCCCCCGACTTCTGGCCCCGCCCCCTGGAGTCGGTCTTCACCGTCGGCGGATCGTAGAAGCCCTTTCCCCAGATGTAGCGACCGCCGGAGCGGAAGTGGGCCTTGTGGGCGATCTCGCCGATCGCGGCGACCGATGCCCCGCCCACCCAGACCTGGTCCTCGTAGACCTCGACCTCGGAGGGATCCGCCCCGATCTGACGCTGGATCTCCTCCATGAGCACCGCCCGAGCCTCCGCCGCCGCGACCCGCACCGCGTTCCCGGCGCAGAACACGTTCCGCTGGGCATGGCATCCGATGTCCCACGGCATGAGGTCGGTGTCCGAGTTGTGCACCGTGACCCGGTCGATCGACACGCCGAGCTCCTCGGCGGCGATCTGGGCGAAGACCGTCGTGCCGCCCGAGCCGATCTCCTGGCCGCCCGTGTTGACCGTCACCGACCCGTCGTCCTGCATGATCACCACCGCGCCGCTGGAGTCGCTGTCCCCCTGGTCGCGAGCGCCGCCCCCGACGTTGATGACGCTCGCCATGCCGATCCCGCGGACCTTGCGGCCCCGGCGCTCGTGCCGGCCGCGGATCGAGTCCCATCCCGAGGCCTCGCGGCCTCGGCGGAGCGACTCCTCGTACCCGCAGCTCTCGATCTCCTGGGCGAGGTAGGTCGACTGACCGGGCTGGTTCCCGTTCTTGATCCGCAGCTCCACCGCGTCCATGCCGAGCGCCTCGGCCAGGTCGTCGACGATCGACTCGAGCGCGAAGTTCCCCTGCGTGTTCCCGTACCCGCGGAAGGCTCCCCCGTAGGGGTTGTTCGTGTAGGCGATCTCGGAGTGCACGCGGGTGTCGGGGATGCGGTACAGGGTCAGGGCGTTGACGGCGCCGACCCGGGCCACGCCGCAGGCCTGGCTCACGTAGGCACCGCTGTCGGTGAGCATGTCCATGTCGAGCGCCGTCATGGTCCCGTCCCGCTTGGCGCCGAGCCGGACCTGCATCCGGATCGGGTGCCGGAAGCGGGACGCGAGGAACTCCTCCTCGCGGGAGTACACGATCTTCACGGGACGGCCCGCCTTGCGGGCCAGCACGGCGCAGATCGGATCCAGGCTGTGCATCTCCATGCGGCCGCCGAAGCCCCCGCCCATCGGCATCTTGAGGATGCGGACGTCCCCCTCGTCGAGGCCCAGGACCGCCGCCAGGTGGGCCCGGAGGAGGAACGGCATCTGCGTCGACGCGTACATGGTCAGTCGGCCACGGGCATCCCACGACGCCACGGCCTGGTGGGTCTCCATCGCCGTCGGCGCGACGGCCTGCGAGAAGTACTCCCGCTCGACGACGACATCGGCCTCGGCCATGCCGCGCTCGACGTCTCCCTCGCCGTAGTCGAAGACGTCGATGACGTTGCGTTCCACGCCCTCGTGGATGAGCGGCGCTCCCGGCTGGCGCGCCAACTCGGGGTCGAAGACCGCGGGGAGCACCTCGTAGTCGACCTCGATGAGCTCGAGGGCCTTCTCCGCGGTGAGCGCGTCGACCGCCGCCACCGCGGCGACCTCGTCGCCGATGAACCGGACCTTCTCCGCCTCCAGGGGCATCTTGTCGGCCAGGCGAGGGTTCTGGCCGGACTGGAAGCCGTAGGTGAGCTTGGGGGTGTCCGCGGCCGTGACGACGGCCCGCACCCCCGTCGAGCGCCTCCGCCTTCGACGTGTCGACGCGGACGATCCGGGCGTGGGCGTGGGGGCTCCGCAGGATCTTCCCGAACAGCATCCCGGGCAGCACGACGTCGGAGCCGTAGACCGTGGTACCCGTGACCTTGTCGAGCGCGTCGACCCGGGGCACCGAGGTTCCGACGACATGGGTCTTGGCTTCACGAGCCGCGGTCATTCCATCACCTCCTCGGCCTCGCCGGCGACGAGGACCGAGGCCCGGTGCACGGCGTCGACGATCTTCATGTATCCGGTGCAGCGGCACAGGTTCCCGGCGAGCCGGAACCGGATCTCGTCGTCACTCGGATCCGGCTCCGCCTCGAGGAGCGCCACCGAGGACATGATCATCCCCGGCGTGCAGTACCCGCACTGCACGCCGCCGGCCTCGACGAATCCCTGCTGCACCGGGTGGAGGCGCCCACCGCGCGCCAGTCCCTCGATCGTGACGACCGACCGGCCGTCCGCGTCGGCCGCCAGGACGAGGCAGCTGTTGACCGGCTCGCCGTCGACGAGGACGGTGCAAGCACCGCACTCCCCCTCCTCGCACCCGGACTTCGTGCCCGTCAGCTCGAGGTCGTCCCGCAGGCATTCCAGCAGCGTCCGGTGCGAGGGGACGGTCAGGCGCACGGGGTCGCCGTTCAGGGTCATCGTGATGACGTGATCGCCCATTCTTCGCCCTCCTCCGATCAGCGGGCCCTGGCCCGGGTGGCCGCGAGCTCGATCGCGCGCTCGGTCAGGACGCCGACGAGGTGCCGGCGGTACTCCGCGCTGGCCCGGACGTCGTCGATGGGGCTGCTCGCGTCCCGCGTCGCGGCCGCCGCGGCCGCCACCTCGGACGGCCCGACCGAGCCGCCGACGAGCGCTCGCTCCGCGGCCTCGACACGCACCGGGACCGGGGTGACGGCACCGATGGCCAGCCTCGCCTGGGACACGCGACCGTCGTCCAGCGCGATCGCGGCCGCGACGCCGGCCACGGCGATGTCCATGGCATCACGGTGCGTAAACCGGAGATACGCGGACCCGAGCCCGGAGGGCGGGGCGGGGACGTCGACACGTAGCAGGAGCGCCGACGGTGAGAGCGAGAGCACGCCCGGACCCTCCCACACCTCCGCGATGGGAAGCGTCCTGCAACCCTCGGGGTCCTGGAAGGTCGCTTCGGCGTCGAGCACGAGGAACGGGGGCGCCAGGTCCGCCGCGGGCGAGGCGTTGCACACGTTGCCGCCGACGGTCCCGGCCACCCGGACCTGGTGGGAGCCCATCAGCCTCACGGCGTCGTGCAGGCAGGGGAACCGCTCCGAGATCCCCGGGTCGCGCTCGAGCGTCGCGAGCCGGGTCAACGCCCCGATCGCGGTGCCGTCCCGTGCGTGCTCGATGACGTCGAGGCCGGGAAGGCGCTTGAGGTTGACGACCGTCGCAGGGGTGGGCTTCTTGCCGACCCGGAGGTCCAGGACCAGGTCGGTCCCTCCGGCCAGGTACCGGCTGCCACCGGCGGCGTGGAGCGCCACGGCTTCCTCGGGCGTCGAGGGGAACTCCATGTCGAAGTCCCTGAGCTTCAGGAACATCGGCCTCCTTCCGTCGGCCCCTGTCGCTACGGCGACGTCACCGACGATGACTTTCACTCTGCTTAACCAAATTACTCACTGCGCGACCCAGGCGTCCAGCCCTGGGGCCCCTTCGATCCCCGCGGAACGCTCACAGCATGGGGCCCACGAGGTCGTCCGGTCGCACCGGCAACCGGGTCAGCGGTCTGCCACACGCCCGCCGGACGGCCGCGGCGACGGCCGCCGGTGACGAGACGATCGGCGGCTCGCCCGCACCCTTCACGCCGTAGGGGGCGTCCGGGTCGCCGAGCTCGAGCACGTCGGCGACGATGCCCGGGACGTCGAGGGTCGTCGGGACCAGGTAATCGGTGAACGAGGGGTTCTGGATGAGACCGCCCTCGATCCGGACCTCCTCCATCAGGGCGAGCCCGAGGCCCTGCGCGGTCCCGCCCTCGATCTGTCCCTCCACCGCGCAGGGGTTCACCGCCCGCCCGACGTCCTGGGTCGTGGCGATCTCGACCACCCGGACCAGCCCGAGCGCGGTGTCCACGTCCACGACCGCTCGATGGGCCGCGAAGGCGTAGGCCACGTGGGCGTCACCCTGACCGGTCTCGGGGTCGAGGGGAGACGTCGGGCGGTGCCGGTACTCGCGCACGGCCTCCACGGCCGCGTCGCAAAGGAGCTCGGCCAGACCGACCTCCGCGCCGCTCACCGAGGCGACCTTGCCCGCCGCCAGGCGCAGGTCGACCGGGTCCTCCCCGAGGCGCTCCGCAGCCCGTCCGACCACCTCCGCGCGGACCGCCTCGCAGGCCGCCTTCACCGCGCCCCCGGTCATCCACGTCTGGCGCGACGCCGACGTCGAACCGGCCGACCCGATCGAGGTGTCCGGTGGGAGGAGCTCGACCCGGTCGACGCCCAGCTCGGAGCGGGCGATCTGCACCTGCACGACGCCGACCCCCTGCCCGACGTCGACCGCGGCGGTGTGCACCTCGACGAGAGGCTCGCCGGCCGGGGCGGAGAGCCGCACCCGGGCGGTGGCGGAGTCGTCGAAGCCCTCGAGATAGCAGAGCTGCTTGAACCCGACGGCGTAGCCGACCCCCCGCTCGACGTCCTCACCCCTGGTGACCCCGAAAAGGCCGCCGGGTAGGCCGCGAGGGTCGCGGGACGGGGTCGTCGGGGGAGCGGCCGCTCCCTGAGGCGCCGGAGGAGCTCCGCCACCGGGGCGGGCCCGCGCACGCCCTGTCCGGTGGGGAGTCGTGAACCCGTGCCCATCGCGTTGAGGATCCGGAGGTCGAGGGGATCCATCCCGAGCGCTTCCGCCAGCCGGTCCATCTGGGACTCGTAGCCGAAGCACACCTGGACGGCTCCGAACCCGCGCATCGCACCGGCCGGGACGTTGTTGGTCCGCACCGCGAGCGCGTCGACGCCGACGTTGGGCACCTCGTAGGGTCCGCACGCGAACGCGGCCACGTTGGAGCAGACCGCGTCGGAGCTCGAGGCGTACGCGCCCCCGTCGAGGACGAGGTGGGCCCTGACGTAGACGAGCCGGCCGTCGCGCGACGCCCCGTGCTCGTACCGCATCCGGGTCGGGTGCCGGTGGACGTGCCCGACGAACGACTCCTCCCGCCCGTAGACCATCTTCACGGGACGACCCGTCGCGAGGGCCAGCAGGCAGCAGTGGATCTGGACCGAGAGGTCCTCCTTGCCCCCGAAGGCGCCGCCGACGCCGCCGAGCGTGACGCGCACCTTCTCCGGTGGGAGAGCCAGGCTGGCGGCGATCTGCTCCTGGTCGGAGTGGAGCCACTGGGTGGAGACGTAGAGGTCGACACCGTCGTCGTGGGGGACGGCGAGGCCGGACTCAGGCCCGAGGAAGGCCTGGTCCTGCATCCCGACCTCGTACTCACCGCGCACCACCACGTCCGCCCGCGCGTCCGGGTCGCCCGACTGGATGCGGACGTGCCGGATGAGGTTCCCCGACGGGTCGAGCCTCGGTGCGGAGGGCTCGAGCGCGAGCTCGGGGTCGACGAGCGGCTCCAGTACCTCGTACTCGACGTGCACGAGCTCCGCGGCCCGGGCCGCCTGCTCCAGCTCGTCGGCGGCGACGAGCGCGACCGGTTCGCCTGCGTACCGCACCTCGTCCCAGGCCAGGACCGGCTGGTCCCGGACGCCCAGCCCGTAGGTCTTCTCCCCGGGGACGTCATCGTGCGTGAGGACCGCCCGGACCCCCGGGGATCGGAGGGCCGCGCCCGCGTCGACGGCACGGATCCGCGCCCGGGGATGAGGGCTCCGGACCGTCGCGCCCCACAGCATCCCCTCCGCCGACAGGTCCGACGAGTAGGCGAAGCGCCCCCGTACCTTGGGAACGGCATCGGGACGGGGCACGCTCTCGCCGACGCCTCCCCGGGCCGGGGCGACCACGAAGGACGGCACCGAGACCGTCATGCCTCGTCCCGCGCGGCCTCGACGATCTCACGGCTCGCCCGCTCGACGTCCTTCGCGATCTCGGCCTCGTCCAAGGTGCGCAGCTCCCCGTCCTCCACCACGACGTCGCCACCCACCAGCAGGAGGGCGACCTCCGGTGCCGGCCCGAACACGAGCGCGGTGACCGGGTCGGCGATCCCCCGATGGTCGAGGCCGTCGAGGCGCCAGAGCGCGACGTCGGCCAGCTTCCCGACCTCCAGGCTCCCGAGCTCGCCGGAGCGACCGAGACATCGGGCACCCTCTCGGGTCGCCAGCGAGAGCGCGCCCCGCGCCGTGAGGGCGGCGGGGCCGTCGCGCAGGCGAGCGGCCAGGAGCGCCTGGTGCATCTCGGCGTCCAGCGCCCCGACCTCGTTGGACGCCGCGCCATCGACCCCCAGCCCGACCGGGGCCCCGGCTCGCAGCAGGGCCCGGACCGGAGCGATCCCCGCACCCAGCCGCGAGTTGGACGTCGGACAGTGGGCGACGCCGGTCCCCACCCGTCCGAGGAGTCGGACCTCCTCGTCGTCCAGGTGGACGCAGTGGGCGAGCCACACGTCGTCGCCGAGCCAACCGAGGTCCGCCAGGTACTCGACGGGACGGACGCCGAAGCGCTCACGGCAGAAGGCATCCTCCTCGGCGGTCTCCGCCAGGTGGGTGTGCAGACGGACGGCGCGAGAGCGGGCGAGAAGGGCGGCCTCGGTCATCAGCTCGGGAGTGACGGCGAACGGCGCGCACGGCGCGACCGCCACCCGACATCTCGAGCCGGGCGAGGGGTCGTGGAAGCGATCGATCGCGGCCTCGGTCTCCGCGAGGGCGGCGTCACGATCCTCCACCAGCTCGTCGGGTGGCAGACCGCCTCGGGACGTCCCCAGGTCCATCGACCCACGGGCGACGTGGAGCCGTAGCCCGCTCGCGCCCGCCGCGTCGACCTCGGCCGCGAGTAGGTCGGCCGCCTGGGTCGGGAACAGGTAGGGATGGTCGGCGGCCGTCGTGCAGCCGGACCGGGCCAGAGCGGCGAGGCTCGCCTGGGCCGCGACGTGCATCCGCTCGGGATCGAGATGCCCCCACACCGGGAGGAGCTCGCCGAGCCACTCGAAGAGGTTCCGCTGCTGGGCGAGCCCGCGGGTGAGCCACTGGAACAGGTGGTGGTGGCAGTTGACCAGACCGGGGGTGAGCAGCGAGTCGCGACCGTCGACCCGCCGGGCCCCGGGCAACTGGGGCGCGGGCCCCGAACCCACCGCCACGATCTCCCCGTCCTCCACGACGAGGTGCCCCGAGGCGTACTCCGTCCCGGCGCCGTCCATCGTCGCGACGGCGCAACCCTCGATGACCACGGGAGGACGGGTCACGCCGGTCGCCCCCCGAGCCTCCCGGCGGCGACGCGGACGGCCGCCACGATCTTCTGGTACCCGGTGCAGCGGCACAGGTTGCCGGCGAGCGCCTCGCGCACCTCGGCCTCGTCGGGGTCCGGGACCCGGTCGAGCAGGTCGACGGCCGCCATGACGAACCCCGGCGTGCAGTAGCCGCACTGGATGGCTCCCTGCTCGACGAAGGCCTCCTGGACGGGGGTGGAGCCCGCCTTCGCCGTCGTCGAGGCCCTCGACGGTGACGACGTCGCATCCGTCGGCCTGCGCGGCGAGCACGAGACAGGCGCACACGAGGGTGCCGTCGAGCAGGACCGAGCAGGCGCCGCACTCCCCCTGCCGGCAGGCGTCCTTGACGCCGAGGACCCCGAGGCGCTCGCGCAGGACGTCCAGGAGTGTCTCGGCCGGATCGACCTCCTCGACCACGCGACGCCGACCGTCGACCGCCATCGAGAGACGCATCTAGCGGCTCCTCCGGTACTCGTCCCAGGCCCATCCCAGGACTCGGGCTGCGAGGACGCCCAGGGCGTGGCGGCGGTACGCGGCCGTGCCGCGCCGGTCGTCGATGGGGCGGGACACCTCGACGACCAGCTCGGCGAACCGTCGCCGCTCCTCATCCCGGAGAGGCGCCCGCGACTGCCAGAGCGCACGGTCCTCGAGGACCCCGGCGAGGAAGCTCGCGGCTTCGGGGACCTGGAGCGCCGTGGGGCCGGCGGAGCCGATCGCCGCCCCGACCGTCCCACCCTCCGGGTCGAGGGAGAGCGCGAAGGACACGACGGCGATCGCCATGGCGTTGCGCGGCCCCACCTTCGCGAAGCCCTGCGGTCCGGTGGTCGCCGGGACGTGGACTGCGGCGATGAGCTCGTCGGGGCCGAGCGCGTGGCGCTTGGGGCCCACGAGGAACTCTGCGAGCGGGAGCCGCCGGGCGCCGCGCACCGAGGCCACCTCCACCTCCGCCCCGGAGGCGAGGAGCGGCGGGAACGTGTCGCCCGCCGGGGACGCCGTGCCGAGGTTCCCCCGAGGGTCCCCCGGTTCCGGATCTGGCGAGAACCCACGGTGCCGGCGGCCGCGGCGAGGCCGGGGAGCGCGGCCGTCAGGGTGCAGAGCTCGGTATGGGTGACCGCCGCGCCGATGCGGAGGGACCCACCGGCGCGCTCCCAGCCCCGAAGCTCGGGGACCCTCCCGAGGTCCAGCAGGGCCTCGGGGCGGCAGCGCCGGGCGTTGAGCTCGACCAGTACGTCGGTGCCGCCCGCGACGGCGAGCGCCGGGGGGCACCCGGCCCGCAGGCCGAGCGCCTCCCCGAGGCTCGTCGGTCGGAGGATCTCCACGGGAGGACCGTCAGATGCCCTCGGGGATGTCGAGCTCCCCGGCCACGACCTGGCGGCCCATCTCCTCGATCTCGGTCTGCGCGTCGGCATCGACCCGGCCCTCGCAGTAGCTCATCCAGACCACGTCCGGGTTCTCGAGCCCGACGAACACGGAGGTGTCCCCCTCCCAGGTGCCGTCCTTCACGGAGGCACCGATCTGCTCGTAGAGGGTGACCGAGTCGAACATGGCGTCGGCGAGGAAGACCTCGTCGTCCTCGCAGTGGTCGATGATGTAGCCGATCTGCTTCGTCGGGTGGTCGGCGGCCTTCACGGCCTCCGTCACCCCGGGAAGGCCGGCGTTGACGAACGAGTAGAGGACGTCGGCGCCGTCCGCGATCTGGGCCAGCGCCGCCTCCTTCGCCTTGGGCGCGTCGTCGAAGTCACCGGTCACGGTGGTGATCACCTCGATGTCGGGCCGGACGGCCTTGGCCCCCGCCTCGAACCCCTCCGCTCCCTGCAGCGTGGGCGGGATCTCGGCGCCGCCGATGTAGCCGACCACGCCGGTCTCCGACATGCGGGCCGCCAGGGCGCCCGCCAGGTACGAGCCCTGGCCGTAGCGGATGAAGTAGGCCGCCACGTTCGGAGCGGTCTTCGTCCCGTTGAAGACCGTGAACTTCACGTCGGGGAACTCCGTGGCCACCTCGATCACGGCGTCGCTGAACTCGCCGCCGTGCGCGATGACGAGATCCAGGTCCTGGCTGGCGAGGTTTCGGAGGGCCTCGACCATGTCGGCCGCCTTCACGTTCTCGACGTACGAGATCTCGGCGCCGAGCGCCTCGATGGCCTGCAGGCCCAGGTAGCCGACCTCGTTGAAGCCCTTGTCGTTCACGGGGCCGGGGAGGGCCATGCCGACCTTGAACGATCCGCTCCCACCACCGCCGCCCGACGAGCCGCCGTCCGATCCGTCGTCGTCGCCGCACCCCGCCAGGGCCCCGCCGAGCAGGACCACGACCAGGGCCGCTCGCACCAGTGCCGATCTCATGGCTCTCATCCCGAACCCACCTCGTCTCTCGCCGGAACCACCCCGTGATTCCCTCGGCACAGTATCGGGAGAAAGCGCATCGCGCAACGGTGTTGCTATATCCATAACCTAGGAGCCGGACCCTGCGACCACCTGGGTGCCGGACCGGCCCGCCAGGCCGAGCGCGGCGTCACCCAGCGCGCAGACCACACCCCGCCGCCCGCCACCCTCGACGAAGCGTGCCACCGCCTCGACCTTGGGGTTCATCGAGCCCTCGCCGAACGACCCGGCCCGCTGGAAGCGCCGGAGGGAAGCGACGTCGATCTCGCCGAGCGGACGCTCGGCCGGCCCCCCGTAGTCGAGGAAGACGCACTCGACGTCGGTGAGGATCAGGAGTGTGTCGGCCCGAAGCTCGAGCGCGAGCAGTGCGGAGACGAGGTCCTTGTCGACGACCGCCTCGACCCCGACGATGGACCCGTCCGGCGCGGTGCACACCGGCACCCCGCCTCCGCCACCGGCGATCACGACCGTGCCCCGCTCGAAGGCGGACCGGATGGTGGCGAGCTCCAGCACGCCGAGCGGTTCGGGTGACGGGACGACCCGTCGCACCGACCCGTTCGGGAGCTCGACCACGGTCCACCCCCGGGCCTCGAGCTCGAGGCGCCGGTCCGCCGGGAGCTCGTGGCCGATCGGCTTCAGCGGGACGTCCTCGCCGGCGACGAGGGGCCTCACGGCCGTCCTGGTGACGATGGCGACCGTCTCACGCCGGGTGCCCGCCCGGGCCAGGGCGTTGGCCAGCTCGCGCCCCACGAGGTACCCGAGCCCGCCCGCCGTGTCCGCGACGCACGTGTCGAGGGGAAGGCCCGGGAGCACGCCGGCCTCGACGCTCAGCTCCGAGCGGAGCAGGAGGTTCCCCACCTGCGGCCCGTTCCCGTGCGTGAGGAGGACCCGGTCGACCGAACCGATGGCCGGGGCCAGCACCTCGAACGCAGCACCGAGAGCCTGGGTCTCCTCGGCCACCGAGCCCACGTGACCGCTCGCGGCGAGCGCGTTCCCCCGAGCGCGACGACGAGGCGCTCAACCCCCGTCATGGTCCCGGAGCGCCTCGTCGAGGCCCCGGAGCGCGGCGACGAAGGGCTCCATCGGGGGGCGGACGACGCCGGCCCCGATACGGCCCCAGGGAGGGCGACAGCCCGCGATCCCGGTCAGGATGGTGGGCAGGATCCCGGTCCGGACCACCGCGCGGACGTCGATCCCGACCGGCGTCCCCTCGAAGTCGAGGACGGGAACCGTGAAGGAACGGCTCCTGCCCGCGGCGATCTGCATGTTGTCCCGGGTCCGGGCGATGGCGTCCCGGGCGGTACCGCCCGAGATCGCGCCCGCGGTCAGCGCGTTCGCCATCGCCATGGCCCCCAGCCCGACGGTCTCGACGATCGCCGAGTCGCCCTGGTCGGGAGTGGCGTCCTCGGGCCCGTGGCCCGGCATGAACGCTCCCTCGATCACCTGGGCCGGGCCGGTGAGCCAACGGTCGCCGAGGCCCGAGACCTTGATCCCGAACTCCACCCCGTTGCGGGCCATCGTCGTGACGACGCTTGACCCCGCGACGCCGTTCGCGGCGTCCGTGAGCGCCTTGGCCGTGGCCATGGCGAAGCCCAGGAAGGCCTGGTCGATCTCTTCGAAGTAGCGGAAGATCCCCGGCAGGTCCTTCCCCTCGGCGACCTCGGCGAGGGCCGGAGCCAGGGTCCGGAGGAGCAGAGCGGTGGCCGCGACGTTCCGGTTGTGGCACTCGTCGCCCATGTGGAGGGCGCGTGAGATCAGAGGGACGAGGCGTACGCCACCGAGGTGCTCCACCGCGGTGTGGAGCGCCGGCCCCAGCACGTCAACGAGCCACCGGAGGTTCTCGAACACCCCGTCGTCGAACTGACCGAACTGGAGCGCCCGTTCGACGACCTTGCAGAAGGCGCGATTCCCGAACTCGTCGTTCTCGACGACGATCACCGCCATCGACGCCGAGGTGGCCCCGGCCATCGCGCCCACGGCACCGAGATCGTGGCAGGGAGCGATCTCGATCTCGCCGCGCTCGATGGCCGACCGAGCCGACTCCTCGTCGTCGGCGAGACCCTCGAAGAGGGCGGCGCCGATCACCGCTTGCTGCTGGACGGCCGCCATGGCGGCCCATCCGACGGGTGGCCCGGAGTGCAGGACGAGGTTCGGCTTCATCCCGGGGATGACGTCGAGGGCCGCCCTCACACCCCGCCAGGTCACGTCCGGCTCGGTGAGGCGCCGAACGACCTCCCGGTTCGCCTCGTCGATGGCGTTGCCCACACTTCCCTGCATGCCGTTCCTTTCGGAACCCCTGGCTCAATCCAGGCGGTCGAGGATGTCCATCAGCTCGGGATCGCCGCCGGCCGGCGGCCTCCAGTCGACGTGCAGCACGTCCGCGCCCTGTGCCTCGACGGCGTCCGAGAACCACGTGCTGCCGACGCTCACGACGGCCTCGGGACGCCGGAGCCACGTCGCGGCCCGGGCGTCGGCAGCGGCCTGCTCGGTCTCGTCGGCGACGCAGAGCGCGGCGAAAAGGGCGGCGCGCGCCGATTCCATGACGACGACCCCCGCGCTGCGCAGCGCTTCCCGCTGGCGGCCCGCGTCCTGCGGATCAAGGTCGGTCCCGCAGACCGAGGCCACGACGAGCAGCTCCCGACCCTCGGCGGCTGCCCGCTCCCGGGCAGCCGCGACCGACGCGGCGAGCAGGGGCCCCGGGTCCTCGTGGGCGCCGTGGCCGAGGACCAGGTCGAGCAGGATCGCGCCGACCGTGGCGTCGGCCCCGAACCCGCGAATCCGCTCCGCCTGGGCCTCGGGGTCGAGCATCGGATGGGGTCGACCCTTCGTGAACTCGTCGCTGCCCAGGTCCACGATCGAGTGACCCGCCGTCCCGACCGCACCGTCCAGGTTGGAGGACACCTCGTCGAGCACCGCCCGGGCGACCTGGAGCGCCTCCTGGGCGAGGGTCCCGCCCGCGAACACCCCGCGCAGGACCCGGCCCGGACCGAGCTCCCGGCGCCGCTCGCCGACCGCGACGAGATCGACCGGGTCGCCCGAGTGGCCGGGTAGGTCCCCTGTCGCGAGGCGCACGGCGACCTGGCCCGCCTCGGCGAGGGAGCTCGCGGGCCACGCCCCCACCAGCCGGCTGACCCAGGCGTTGCCCTGGCCGAACAGGCACGTCACGACCGGGGTCCTCATGCTGCCGACGACCTCGAGGAGCCGCCCGAGCGTTCGCCGCCCGATCTGCTTGCCCACGACGACGACCACCTCGGTCGTCGGGTCCTTCTCGAGCGCCGCCAGGCCGTCGAAGAGACTGATCCCGGCGACCTCGTCGTCGAGGTCGCGCCCTCCGAGGCCGACCATGTGGCTGACCCCCGAGCCGAGTGCTGCGACCGTCGTGGCGACCACCTGGGCCCCGGTCCCCGAGGCGGCGACCACGCCCACCGGCCCGGTCGGGACCTGGTTGGCGAAGCCGAGGCCGAGGCCCCCCAGCATCACCGTCCCGCAGTCGGACCCGAGGAGGACCGTTCCCCGCTCGTGCGCCAGCTGCTTGAGCACGACCTCGTCCGCGACGTCGACATTGTCGGAGAACACCATGACGGGGTGCCCCGCCTCGAGCAGCTTCCGGGCCTCGGCGGCCGCGTGCTCCCCGGGGACCGTGATCAGTCCCACCGCTCCCCCAGGAGCGTCCCGCAGCGCCGACTCGACGGTCGGGTACACGATCCCCCGCCGCGAACCCTGCGGCGTGCGCAGCAGCTCCTCCGCGGCATCGAGGGCCGCTTCCACGGCCGACTCCGACGAACCCCGGACCGCGACCACCACGTCGTCGGGGGTGGCGCCGTCGATCCCGTCGAAGCCCAGGCCGGCCTCGACGAAGAGCTCCCGGTTCGCCGGGGATCCCATGAGCACCCCGACCTCCTCCACGCCGTCGAGGGCGCGTACGGAGGCCGCGACGCGCATGAGCCTCACCGAGTCGTGGTACTCACCGGGGTGGACGCGCCCGCGGAGGACCATCGGACCCTCAGCCGCGGCCACGTCGGACCTCCCGGCGCGTCTCCGTCGTGGCCACGATCCGCCCTCGTCGCACGACCCAGCGGCGGGCCGGCTGGAGGCGCAACACGTCGGTGGCCGTGCTCCCCTCGTCCAGGACCACGAGGTCGGCCCACGCGCCCTCGCGGATCCCGTAGTCCTCGAGCCGCATCGCCCGGGCCCCGTTCTCGGTCACCGCGTCGAGACCGTGCTCGACGTCCTCGGGCCGGTAGAGGTGAGCCGTGTGGACCAGGAAGCTCGCGACCTCGAGCATGTCGGCCCGGCCGAACGGGTAGTAGGGGTCCGCCACGTCGTCCTGGCCCGTCACCACGTTCACCCCGGCGGCGATGAGCTCACGAACCCGCGTGATCCCGCGAGGGATCGGCTGGGACGCGTGCTCGCACTTCGAGACCAGGCTCACGTGCGCGTTCGCGCACACCGAGATGCCAGCATCCCGTACGAGCATGATCGTCCGTTCGGCCAGGTGGTCGTCGTAGGACGCGAGGCCGCACCCGTGGCTCGCCACGACCCGCCCCTGCCAACCGGCTGCGATCGTCGACAGCGCGAGTTGCTCCAAGTTGTGGACCTGCGGGGCCACCGGCTCGTCATCGACGAACGCGTGGACGTCCGCGTCGAACCTCCGGGCGACCTCGAACGCCTCGTCGAGGTGCTCCTGGGCGTGGGTCGAGCTGAGCTCGAACCACGGGAACGCGCCCACGACGTCGCAGCCGGCCTCCATCGCCCGGACGAGCAGCGCGCCCGCACCCGGATCGCGCACCAGCCCCTCCTGGGGGAACGCGACCACCTGGACGTCGAGGAGGTCCGCGAACTCGTCCCGGAGCGCGAGGAGGGCCTCGGCCGAGCGCAGGCCTCCGACCGTCCCGACGTCGGCGAACGCCCGCAGGGCCGTGGTGCCGTACGCAACCGCGAGCTCGAGCACCTCCCGTCCACGCCGGAGAAGGTCCTCCGTCGTGTAGGACCGTCGTCGCTCCAGGGTCATGTCGATCGACTCCTGGAAGGTGCCTTCGGGCCAGGCGGTCCCGTGGCCCACCGTGAGCGCCTTGTCCACGTGGAGGTGGGGGTCGACCAGGCCGGGGAGCACGAGGCGCCCCGACGCGTCGATCTCGGTCCGGGCGGGCTCGGTCACCTCGGGCGCGACCCTCACGAACCGGCCGTCGCGCACCGCCAGGTCAACGACCCGTCCGTCGCGCAGCCGGGCCCGCCGCACGAGCAGGTCCAGCTCTCCGTCGCCCGCCGCCGGCTCCGCCGTCGTGCTCACGAGCCCACCGACCCGTTGATTTCACTAGCCGTAATCATGTTCGTCATCGTACAACTTCCACCCGGCGGTACCAAGCTGAGGGAACGCCTGACCGATGCCCCCGGCGACCCGATCGTGCTACTCCTCCCGCTGGCGACGGAAGGGGGTCCCCAGGGCGCTCGGCATCCGGCTCCTCCCCGCCATCCCCGCGAGGACCACGAGCCCGAGGACGTAGGGCATCGCCAGCCAGATCTGGCTCGGGATCCCCGACTCCAGGCCCTGGAGGCGGAACTGCAGCGCGTCGACGGCTCCGAACAACACGCAGGCGCCGAAGGCGCCGACCGGGTGCCACCGACCGAAGATCACCGCGGCGAGGGCGATGAACCCGCGACCGGCCGTCATGTTCTCGGCGAAGAGGTTGAGGTTCCCGATGGAGAGCACGGCCCCACCGATGCCCGCCAGGGCACCCGCGAAGAGCTGGGCTCCGTAACGGACGACGTCCACCCGGACCCCGGCGGTGTCCGCCGCCTGGGGGTGCTCTCCCACCGCCCGGATCCGCAGACCCCACGACGTCCGCCGCAGGAGGAAGACGCTCAACGGGACCAGGACGAAGAGCAGGTACACGAGGGGGATCTGGTCGAAGAGCACGTCTCCGACCACGGGGATCCCGGACAGCAACGGGATCGGCAGCTCCTCGAACGCCGGCACCGTGACCGAGGTGCGGGAGGCGAACACGAGTCGGAAGACGTATGTCGTCAAGCCCACCGCCAGGAGGTTGATCCCGACGCCGATGACGATGTGGTCCGTCTTGAGCGTGACGACGAACACGGCGAACAGCAGCGTGACGAGCACGCCCGTCAAGGCCGCGCACGCCACGCCGACCCAGGGGCTCCCCGTCCCCGAGGAGCCGAGCGCTGCGGCCAGCGCGCCGGAGAGCATGACCCCCTCGAGCCCGATGTTGAGCACTCCCGAGCGCTGGCCCACGGTCTCCCCCACCGAGGCGAAGCCGATCGAGGTCAGCGACCGCACCGAGGCCTGCATCCAGGCGACGTCGAGCACCCCGAACACCGCTCGTCCCCTCTCCCCGATCCCTCAGGAACCCCGCGCCGAGCGGCGCTCCGACAACCAGTTGCTCGCCGCCACGAACAGGACGACGAGGCCCTGGGTGACGAGCACGAGCGAGGCCGGGACCCCGACCTTTGCCTGCATCAGGCCGCCCCCCGCCCGGAGCCCACCGAAGAGCACGCTGGCGAGGACCGCTCCGACGGGGCTCCCCTGGGCGAGCAGCGCCACGACGATGCCGTCGAAACCGAAGCCCGGGGAGAACCCGTCCTGGAGCCGGAACTGCTCGCCGAGCAGCATCGAGCCTCCGGCGAGCCCGGCGAAGCCACCGGCGATCGCCATCGCGGCGAGTGCGACCCGCCCGGCCGGGAGGCCGGCATGTCGGGCCGCATCGGGGTTGGCCCCCACGACCTTCAAGGTCATGCCGAAGGTCGTGCGGCGGAGCATCCAGGACACGAGGAATACGAGCGCGAGCGCGACGAGGAGGCCCGCGTGCAACGTCATGCCCGAGAACGGTCTCGGGAGCCGGGCGGACTCGGCGACGGGCGCCGACTGCGGGAGCCGCTGGAAGGCCTCGCTCGACTCCATGAGCGGCCCGTGCACGAGGTACGAGACGAAGCTGATGGCGACGAAGTTGAGCAGGAGGGTCGAGATCACCTCGTTGACGTTGCGCTTCACCTTCAGGACCCCCGCGAGGAGCCCCAGGAGGGCGCCGCCGACCGCCGCCCCCACCATCGCGACGAGCACGTGGAGCAGCCCTGGCAGCGCGACCAGGTCCGCGACCAGGAGGCCCGCCAGCGCGCCGGTGTAGATCTGGCCCTCGCCGCCGACGTTGAGGAGCTTCGCCCTCCACGCGACGATGACCCCCAGAGCCACCAGGAGCAGCGCGGCGGTCTTGTTTGCCGTGTTGCTCAGCGCGGCCTTGCTCCCCACCGCCCCCTCGAGCAGTGCAGACATGGCCGCGGTCGGGGACTTCCCGGCGATGGCGATCAGGATCGCGCTCACGCCCAGGGAGAGCAGGACCGCGGCGCTCATGACAGCGAGCCGCCTCGCTCCTCGTCCCAGCTCCACGGGCACCGCGAGGCGGCTCCGCGAACGAGGGATGGCGAGCTCGGCCTGGCTCATGTGCGGTGGGTCGCGGTGGCGACGTGCTCGAGCTCCTCGGACCGAACGCCCGCCATCATTTGCCCGAGCGTGCCGGGCGTGGCTTCCTCGGCCGTGACGACCCCCATCACCCGTCCCCGGTGCATGACCGCGATCCGGTGGCTGAGCGTCAGGATCTCCTGCAGGTCGGTCGAGATGAGCAGCACGGCCGCGCCGGCCTCGACCAGCTCGAGCAGCTGGCGGTAGACGAACTCGGTCGCGCCGATGTCGAGGCCCCTCGTGGGTTGGGAAGCCACGACGACCCGCGGGCCCCGGTGGAACTCGCGGGCGATGACCACCTTCTGCTGGTTCCCACCGGACAAGCTCCACACCGAGCTGGACGTCCGGCTGGTGCGGATGTCGTAGTCATCGACGAGGCGCTCCGAGTGCTTCGTGATGGCCCGGCGGGCCAGCACGCCCCGGCGCGAGAAGGGGCTCGCCGTGAAGTCCCGCAACACGAGGTTCTCGGCGACCGTGAGCTCGAGAACGAGGCCGTCCCGATGCCGGTCCGCGGGGATCACCGCTCCACCCCGCTCCACGAACCGGCGCGGATGCGGTTCGAGGGGCTTCCCCGCGATCCGGACCTCCCCTCCTCGAGGACGACGGGACCCCGTGACGATCTCGCCCAGCTCGAGCTGGCCGTTCCCGTCCACACCGGCGACACCCAACACCTCGCCGGACCGCACCTGCACCGTGACACCGTCGAGGACACGCTGGCCCGACTCGTCGTTGAGGCTCACGTCGACCACGTCGAGAAGGGGCTCGCCGTCCCGCACCGAGACCGGCGGCTGGAGGATCGCCATGTCCCGGCCCACCATCATCTGGGCCAGCTCGGTCTTGCTCGTCTCGGACGCACGCACCGTCCCGACCACCTCGCCGTGCCGGAGAACGGTGATCCGGTCGCAGTGCCCGAGGAGCTCCTCGAGCTTGTGAGTGATGAAGACGACGCCGTGGCCCGAGCGCGTGAAGTTCCGGAGCGAGGCGAACAGCGCGTTCGTCTCCTCCGGGGTGAGGACGGCCGTCGGCTCGTCGAGCACGAAGATCCGCGCGCCGCGGTAGAGGAGCTTCAGGATCTCGACCTTCTGCTGCTCGCCGACCGAGAGGCTCTCGACCACCGAGTCCGGGGAGATCCCCAGCCCGTACTGGTCCGAGAGCTCGCGGATCCTCCGACCGACCTCCTGGGTGTCGAGGAGGGGCTCTCTCGCGCCCCGGAGCCCCAGCATCACGTTCTCGGCCACCGTGAAGTTCGGGACGAGCATGAAGTGCTGGTGCACCATCCCCACGCCGAGCCCGATGGCCTCGCGCGGGGAACCGATCCGCACCTCGTCGCCCTGGACGAGGATGCGGCCCGAGTCCGGGCGGTGCAGACCGTAGAGGACGTTCATGAGGGTGGTCTTCCCGGCCCCGTTCTCGCCCAGGAGCCCGAGCACCTCGCCCTCGTCGAGGTGGATCGTGACGTCGCGGTTCGCCACCACGCCCGGGAAGGTCTTGGTGATCGCTTCCAGCCTCAGCAGCTCGGGCATCACATCTCCTGCCGGTGACCGGTCGGGACGTGGATCCGGCTCCACGCCCCGACCGGCATCGCCCGACTAGAGGCCTTCGGGGATCTCGAGGCTCCCGTCAACGATCTGCTGTCCTAGATCCTCGATCAGGGCCTGGGTGTCGGCGTCGACCCGGTCGCCGCAGAACTGCACGGACACGACGTCCGGGTTCTCCAGGCCGGTGAAGACCTGCTCGCCACCCTTCCAGCTCCCGTCCTTCACGGCGTCGCCGATCTGCTTGTAGAGCGTCACCGAGTCGAAGATCGCGTCGGCGACGAAGATGTCGTCGGCGTCGCAGTGGGGCACGATGTAGCCGATCATGTGGACGGAGTGGTCCGCTCCCTTGGCGGCCTCGGTCACGCCGGGGAGCCCGGCGTCGACGAAGGCGTACAGGACGTCGGCGCCGTCCGCGATCTGGGCCAGGGCCGCCTCCTTGGCCCTCGGGGCGTCGTTGAAATCACCGACCACGGTCGACAGGACCTCGACGTCGGGGTCGACGTGCTTGGCGCCGGCCTCGAAGCCCTCCTGCGACTGCAGCGTCGGCGGGATCTCCGCTCCACCGACGAACCCCACGACGCCGGACTCCGAGATGGTCGCCGCCAGGGCACCCGCGAGGTACGAGCCCGTCCCGTAGCGGATGAAGTAGTCGCTCAGGTTGGGTGCGGTCTCGGTCCCGTTGAAGACGGCAAAGTTCACGTCGGGGAACTCCCCGGCCACCTGGACCGCGGCGTCGGTGAACTGGCCGCCGTGGGCGATCACGAGGTCCAGCCCCTGGCCGGCCAGGTTCCGCAGGGCCTCGACCTGGTCGGCGGCCTGCACGTTCTCGATGTAGGAGATCTCCGCGCCACCCGCCTCGATGGCCTGGAGGCCGAGATAGCCGGCTTCGTTGAAGCCCTTGTCGTTGATCGGGCCCGGCAGCGCCATACCCACGGCGATGGTGTCGCTAGCGCCGCCGCCACCATCGGCCGCGGTCGACTCGGTCGACTCGGTCGGCGCGCTCTCGCCGCCGGAGTCGTCGTCCCCGCAGGCGGAGAGCACCGCTCCCAGCACCATCACGAGGAACAACCAGCTCAGGATCCGCTTCGCCCGCATCGAGCACCCCTTCGCCCCTGTGCGCCCCGCCCGGAGGAGACCTTCCGGCGGGCTCTGCCGTATGCGATTCAGAAATCTGTTTATACCATGTGAAAGCTCGATCCACCAGTCCTTCGCTTCACGAGCTTGAGTATCGCGGGTTGGGCTCAGAGCCCGACCGTGAGGTCGACCACGGGCGCGATCGAGCCCTCCCCCTCCACGGCGATGAGCCGCTGGCGCAGCTCCCGGCTGCGCTCGGCACCGACGACCGGCGCGCACAGCCCGTCGACCTTCGCGGCGAGCTCGTCGTCGGTGAGTGGGCGCCCGGGAGTCCCCCGGGCGTCGACGACGTCGACACGGACCGTCCTCCCCGATCGCAGCCCGGCCTCGACAACAGCCTGCATGTGGGGGATGGCGGGATCGGGCTCGACCCGGATCCGCTCCCGCACACCCACCACGTCGGGGGCGCGCACGACCGCGTCGTCGAACTCCGGTGGGCCGGCGGCGCCGAACAGGAACCCGACTGCGGCGCAGTGCCGCACCGAGAACTTCCCCTCCAGTCCGGTCTGCGGATCGTCCTTCCCCGTGAGCTCGGTGACCAGCGGGTTGACCCGCAGGACCAGGGAATCGATCTCCTCGGGGGCCACCCCGTACTCCTCCTTCAGCGCTCGCGCCCCGTCGATCGCTGGATGGGTCACGACCCCCGACGCGTACGGCTTGATGCAGTTCTCCGGGAGGACCCACGCCGACCCGAGCCCGGAGTCGAGCTGCTTCGGATCCGGGTTCGGGCTCATCACGTGGAAGAGCCCTCTCCGTCCGTCGAGGCTCGATGCCGCCGCCGTGAAGCCTCCTTCGGCGAGGAGCGCGGCGACGAGGCCGGACGCCCCCGCGTTCCCCGCGTGGAGCGATTTCGTCATGCTCCCGAACTGCTCCCGGTGGCCGCTGGCCTGCGTCGCGGCGATGCCGATGCAGTGCGCCATCCGGCCCTCGTCCAATTGCAGGAGCCGCCCCGCGGCCGCCGCCGCCCCGACGACGCCGGCCGTCCCCGTCACGTGCCAGCCGGCGTCGTAGTGCTCACGGCCCAGGGCGAGCGCGAGGCGCATGCCCACCTCGAGCCCCACGACCCACGCCGTGAGGAGCTCGCGGCCGCTCGACCCCGTCCACTCGGCGAGCGGAAAGAGCGCGGAGAACACCGGCGCGCTCGGGTGATAGACGGAGGGGAGGTGGGTGTCGTCGAAGTCGAGAACATGGGCCATGATGCCGTCGACGAGCGCGACCCGGTCGACGGCAGCCCAGCAACCCGTTCCCACGGCCCGGGCGTGTCTCGCGTCGCCCAGCTTCGTCGCCAGCCGTACCGAGATCTGCGATGCGTCCAGGCTGCTCCCACCGACTGCCACACCCACGATGTTGCACAGCGCGCGGCGCGCCTCGTGCCGGACGGCGTCGGGGACGTCCTCCAGATCCAGGCCGGCGGCGAAGCCGATGATCCGACCACTCGTCATCCTCGCTCACTCCCTCTCGTTCGATGTCGCGCCGTCCGTTCGGACGGCCGATCACGACGCCGGCGCAGCGACCTCGACTCGCGCCGCCGGGCCAGCTCGCAGTACGCCCGCATCCCCGCCAGCGTGTCCCGTCCCGAGTGGGCTCCGATCTCGAGGAGTGCTTGCGTCGCGGCGCGCCCCTCCACCGGATCGCCTTGCAGGACGGCTCGGCACAGCCGCTCCACCGATGGGCAGAAGCGATCCCGGGCCGCCGCGTCGAAGAGCGCACGCGACACGCGCGTCGTGCGTCCTGGCGAGAGCGCCCGGATCCGATCCGCCAACTCGCCCGGACCGTGACCGGTCCAGGTCGAGCCCACCCGGTGCTCGAGCGCCAGGAACCCGAGCAGGAGGTCGTCGCCCGAGGGTGTGAGCCCTGGTCCCAGACCCACGAGATCGAGGATCGCCCGGTCGACTCTGTTCCCGTCAGCGTGGACCAGGCTCGCGAGGAACTGCTCCGATCCTCGAACCACGGGCTCGCACGGGACGTACGGACCGCACTCGTCGAGGAGTGCCGCGACGGCCGCGACTGACATGGGGCTGATCGAGTGAGCCCTGGGCTCGGGACGAACCGCGGTGGTCACGATCCGCTCGCCCCCGATCTCGAGTGCGTCCGAGCCGACGGTGACCCGATCGCCCACGGCCAAGCCGAGCGCTCTCACCTCGCGCTCGACGAGGAGGCTGAACGGGAAGCACTCGACGTCGGGCGCGTGAACCGCGACCAACGTCCCGTCCGCCGTCTCGAGGAAGGCGACGTCGGTCGTGACGGACACGACACGCGCGCCTACCGCACCCGACGCCACGCGCGCCATGCTCTATCGGTCCAGGAAGGCGACGACGCGAACCATCGCAGCCTCTCCCCCGGCGAACTGCCAGGGGAACGCGCAGACCTCGACCCGTGCACCCAGGAGCTGCTCCAGCCCCGGACCCAGGTTCTCCACGATAGGGACGTCGTACCTGAAGAGGTGCGTGTGCATCACCTGGAAGTCGCGCACCGGGAAGGCGTCCTCGAGCGGCTGGCCCAGCACCGCCTCGGCTTCCGTCGCCAGGTGCGGCCACATGCGGCTCAGGTTGGAGTTCATCGCGTGGTCCGGGGACGCCATGTCGACGCCGAGCCACGGGAGTCTGCGGGCCACGACCCACTCGGCGAGGTCCCGATAGCCCCCTGGGTGCTTGAAGAAGTAGCGGACGGCATCGGGCTCGTCGGCACAGAAGTAGTACCGGTGGTAGCCCGTGTGCAGGAGCACGATGTCCCCATCCCGGATGTCGGCGCGACTCTCGACGAGGTCCGGGGTGATGATCGAGTAGTCGCTGACCGCGTCGCTCAGGTCGACCACGACGGCCGGACCGTAGAGCCGCTCCAGCGGGATGGAGGCGATGTCCATGCCCCCATCCCGCCAGTGGAGCGGTGCGTCGAGGTGCGTCCCCACGTGCAGGGTTGTCTCGATCTTCTGATGGTTCGTGCCGTGGGACGCGAGGCGCTTGACCCAGCGGACCACCGGGTTCTCGTCCGTCGGGAACGCCGGCGTGTCCCCCGACCAGGGCTGCGACAGGTCGAGCAACCGTCGGGGCGGAGCCGGACCACCTCCTGCACTCAGCGCCACAGCCGCTCCCCTCCTCAGACGACGTCCACGGGACCCGGCTTGACCGGGATGTACTCACCCTGGCCCGCCTCGGCGACGACCTCGCCGTCGATCAGGATGTCCCGGCCCCGCTGCAGCGTGTGGACCGGCCGACCCGCGACCTTCCAGCCTTCGTAGGTGTTGTAGTCGACGGAGCTGTGGAGCTCGGACGCCTCGATCGTGAGCTCGCGCGTGGGGTCCAGCACGACCACGTCGGCGTCTGCCCCGACCTGCAGGTTCCCCTTCTGCGGGTACAGGCCGAAGACCCGCGCCGGGTTCTCGCACATCACGGCCACGAGGCGCTGGAGGGTGATCCGGCCCTCGTTCACGCCGCGGTCATAGACGATCGGGAGCATCGTCTCCACCTGCGGTGTCCCGACGGGCGACTCGAACACGTTGTCCTTCACCTTGTTGGCGCGGGGATGCGGCGAGTGGTCGCTCCCGATCGTCGACATCGTCCCGTCGGCCAGGCCGGCCCACAGGGTCTCGTTGTCCCACTGCGTCCGGTACGGGGGCGTCAGGATGGCGATCGGCCCCTGCTGGAGGAGGTCGTCGTTCGTCATGACGAGGTACTGCGGGCAGGTCTCGCCGATCACGGCCTGGCCGCTCTCCCGGGCACGGCGGATGATCTCCACCGACTCACCGGTCGTCTGGTGGACCAGGTACAGCGGGCAGTCGGCGAGCGCGGCGATCTGCACGGCGCGGTTGACGGCCTCGTACTCCAGCGGCTTAGGCCGGCTCATCTCGAAGCGGTCGATGGACGTCTGCCCCTCCGTCTGGAACTTCTGCTCCAGACGGTCGATGCACAGACCGTTCTCCGCGTGGACCATCGTGACGCCGCCCAGCCGTCCGATCCGCTCCATGCCTTCCATGAGCATGTCGTCCTCGGCCATCATCCCGCGTCGCCGGTATGCCATGAAGAACTTGAACGACGTGATCCCGCGCTCGAACGCCGTGGGGAGCTCGTCGATCTGATTCGGGGGATCGAGGATCGCGAAGTGCATGCCGTAGTCGAGCACCGATCCTGCGCCGTCGCCCTCGAGGAACTGCTCGATCGCCTCGGGGATGGTCATGCCCCTGTATGCGTACACGTACGGGATCATCGTCGTGATGCCGCCGTGCGCAGCCGTGATCGACCCCGGCGTGAGCTTGTCGCCGTACTGCGGATGGAAGTGCGGGTCCAGGACGCCGGGCAGGACGTACTTGCCCGAGGCGTCGATGATCCGGCGAGACCGGGACGGGTCGATGCTGGCTTCCCGCGCCGCGATCCGACCGTCGCGGATCCCCAGATCGATCGGCTCGATCCGATCGGGGCCTACCACCAGGCCTCCCACCACCGCGGTGTCGAACTGCTCCATGGTCATCCTTTCTGGCATCGGTCGCCTCACCCTGACGCGTACGTGTCAGGGCGACGGTCTCGGAAGAAGTGGTATGTGCGGTCGTAGTCGTCGAAGGTCCCGAGATCGATATGACACCGGAGCACCTCTGCACCTCGGGCTGCGGAGGCCTCGGCGGTCGCCTCCCCGAATGGGGAGACGACCGCGCTCCCCCCGGAGTAGCAGACGCTCTCGCCGTTCGGACCGGCCGACTCCTCACCGGCCTTGCAGGCCGATAGGACGAACACCCCGTTGTGGACGGCCGCGACGGACAGCTCCCGCTGGAGCAGCGCGACGCGCTCCGGACGGGAGGTCGCCGTCGCCACGGCCACCAACCGAGCCCCGGCAGCCCGAACCGTCCGCCAGCTCTCCGGGAACGATCGGTCGTAGCAGACCAGTGGGGCCAACCGACCAAAGGGGGTGTCGAACACGACGAAGCCGTCGCCCGCCTTGAAGAAGTACTTCTCGTGGACGCCCGGCGAGACGTTGCGGTTCTCCGAGAGGTGCACCTTGCGGTAGGTGAAGACCTCCTCACCCGCGTGAGGCCCACTGCACAGTGAGCCCGCGACGGGTTCCCCATCGGGCCCGAGCAGGGCGACGCTGTTGTAGAGCACTCCCGACCTCGGGTCCCGCTCCGCGAAGGGGAGCAACACGTGGGCACCGAGCTCGGCCGCGAGCCGACCGACTGCGGCGACCTGCTCGCCGTCCAGCGCCTCGCCCCCGGTGAGCCAGGAACGATCGGTGGAGACGCTGAAGAACGGGGTCGTCGCCAGCTCGCTGAGCACGACCAGGTCGACCGGGCTCTCCGCCAGCGCCGGCCGAAGCCACTCAACGAGCCGGTGCCCGCCCCCCGAACGCTCCCAGGGCTGCGGCCCACACTGACCGATCGCGACGCTCAGGAGGAGCGGCTCGGCCGGGGTCGCGGGCTGGGGCATGGTCCTCCTGGCGGTCGAACGCCTGTGTATCACAACATGAAACGTACTTATGTTATGAGTAACATAGGGCGCGCGGCAACTCGACTGGGGCGGGATGATCGAGGTCCTCCACGACATCGAACGGTGGCACCGGGCCGGGCACAGGGTTGCGCTCGCTCGGGTCGTCGAGACGGCTGGCTCTGCCCCGAGGATCCCGGGGGCCACGATGGCCGTGAACGACGAGGGCGAGGTCGCGGGTTCCGTGTCGGGCGGCTGCATCGAGGGCGCGGTCCTCGAGGAGGCGCTGGCTGTCCTCGCCGGCGACCGGGGTCAGGGTCTGCTGACCTTCGGGTACGCGGACGACGCCGCCTTCGAGGTCGGCGTCACCTGTGGGGGGACGATCAAGATCTTCGTGGCGCCGATCCACGCGTCCGACGAGCTCGGCGTCGCGCTGTTCCATGGGCTGGCCGACGCGTTGCGTGGGGGATCACCCATCGCCCTCGCAACGCTCGTGGAGGGAAGCCCCACGGGCGCCCGGCTCCTCGTACCCCCCGACCGGCAGCCGATGGGAAGCCTCGGTCATCCGGACCTCGACCGTGCCGCCGCTCGCGACGCGCTCGGCCAGCTCGCGGCCGGCGGAACCACCGTGCGACGCTACGGGCAGCGAGGGGAGGCTCGCGGGGCGGCCGTCACCGTGTTCCTCGAGGCCTTCACACCACCTCCACGCATGGTCATCTCCGGTGCGGTCGACTTCACGGCCGCGCTGGCCCGAGCCGCGAAGCTCCTCGGCTTCCACGTCACGGTCTGCGACGCTCGTCCGGCGTTCGCCACAGCGGCCCGTTTCCCGATGGCCGATGAGGTCGTGGTCGACTGGCCCGACCGCTACCTCACCTCGATCGCCGACCACCTCGGACCGCGGGACGCGGTGTGCGTCCTGACCCACGACCACAAGTTCGACGTCCCTGCGATCGTCACCGCCTGCCGGACGGCGGTCGGCTACCTCGGTGCCATGGGCTCACGGCGCACTCACGAGCAGCGGATCGAGCGGCTGCGAGAGGCGGGTCTGCAGGACCGGGACATCGAACGCTTGCATGCACCCATCGGGCTCGACCTCGGGGCGCGCACTCCCGAGGAGACCGCGATCGCGATCTGCGCGGAGATCATCGCCTTGCGCACCGGTCGTCCGGGTGGTCGACTTCGCGACGGCGATGGGCCCATCCACGGCTGACCGGGGAGCCGCTGGTCCCGGCAGAGCCGATGCTCTGACCCCGCCCGCCGGGTCAGCCCTGCTCGCACCCGCCCGACGCGGCGCTACCCGGCGGCGGCGACCTCGGCCTCGGGCTCGGCCGGGGCCACCGGGGCCTCCTCGGGCGGCCACGCCGCGCCCTCGCCGTAGTGGCGGAACAGGTGCCCGATGGCCTCGACGACCCGGGGCTCGAGCTCGGCCCACCGCTCGGCGGGCGCTTCCACGGTGACCGCGCTCGAGTACACGGTCACGCGGGTCGCCCCGAGCTCGAAGAGCCGACGGGCCAGCACGTCGGGCGGCCGCGACCCGGCGGCGGCCTCGGCCGAGTCGTAGGACTCGACGGCCATGCCGGTGAGCGACCGGTTGAGATCGAACATCCGGACCGACGGCGAGGCCCCGGCCCGGGCGGAGACGGTGATGTCCTGGCCCATGCGCCACACACTAGATCCCGCCCCGGCGCGAGCCCGGGCCCGGACGGCACCCCTTCAGGCGAAGAGGCGGCCGGGCGGCGGGGGCAGGGCCCGCCAGACCAGGCTCTCCATGAAGACCCAGGAGCGCCGGTGGATCGACGTCGGTCCGTACCCGGCGAGGGCCGCCTGGTGGCGCGGCGCGGGGTACCCGACGTTGGACTCGAAGTCGTAGGGCGGGAAGTGGACCGCCTCCTCGACCATGAGGCGGTCGCGGGTCACCTTGGCCACCACCGACGCCGCGGCCACCGCGGTCGACGACGCGTCGGCCTTCACCCGGGTGATCACCCGGTCACCGAGCCCGAGGTAGTCGTGGCGGCCGTCGAGCACGACCCGGTCCGGCTCGGCTCCCTGGCGCGCCAGCCCGGCCAGCGCCCGCCGGCCGGCGAGGCGGAGGGCCGCGGTCATGCCCAGCTCGTCGCACTCCTCGGGGCCCGCGTGGCCGACGCCGACCGCCACCGCCCAGTCGAGCACCCGGGGAAGAGCGCCTCCCGCTGGTCGCGGGTCAGCTCCTTCGAGTCGCGCACGCCCCGCAGCGGTCGCGGCGACGGCACCACGGCGGCCACCGTGACCGGACCGGCCCACGCCCCCGTCCGACCTCGTCGACCCCGCACACGATCCGGTCGCCGGCACGCCAGCAGCGTCGCTCGAGACGCAGGGTCGGCGCCGGGCCCGCGGGCATCCGCCGACGCTACCAAGGAGCCGCGGCTCGGAGCGGCTCCCCGACCGGCCCCCGCGACGACCCGGTCGGACGCAGGATCGGCGCCGGGACCACCGGCATCCACCGGGCTCCGCCGGTGCTCGCAAGGGGCGGCGGCTCGGAGCGGCTCCCCGACCGGCCCCCACGACGACCCGGTCGGACGCAGGATCGGCGCCGGGACCACCGGCATCCACCGGGCTCCGCCGGTGCTCGCAAGGGGCGGCGGCTCGGAGCGGCTCCCCGACCGGCCCCCACGACGACCCGGTCGGACGCAGGATCGGCGCCGGGACCACCGGCATCCACCGGGCTCCGCCGGCGCTCGCAAGGGGCGGCGGCTCGGAGCGGCTCCCCGACCGGCCCCCACGACGACCCGGTCGGACGCAGGATCGGCGCCGGGACCACCGGCATCCACCGGGCTCCGCCGGCGCTCGCAAGGGGCGGCGGCTCGGAGCGGCTCCCCGACCGGCCGCCGCTACGATGCGGTCGGTGGAGGCCGGGACGCGCGTCGAGGTGCGCTCACGGTTCGACGACCGCTGGGCCCGGGGCTTCGAGGTCGTCGACGTCGTGGAGGACGAGCGCGGGCGGAGCTTCCGGGTCCGCCGCCGCTCCGACGGCTCGGTGCTCCCGGTCCTCTTCGCCGACGACGACGTGCGCGAGGAGAAGAAGCGCTCCTACCTCTGGTGGTACTAGCGCTCAGGTCTGGCGGAGCGTCTCGACGAGCCGGTCCACCTCGATGGCCTGGAAGGTCGTCGTGCGCATGGTCCCCCGCGCCGCCAGCATCACCGCGGCCCGGGCCATGGCCGCCTCGTCGGGCGCCTCGATGACGTTGAGGAAGTCGTACTGGCCCATCAGGCCGTACTGGGCGACGATCTTCAGGCCGAGCGCCTCGACCTCGCGATTGACCTCGAGGATCCGGTCCGGGTTCTCCCGGACCGTGGCCCAACCGTCGGGCCCGAGCGTCGTGAGCATCACGTAGATCGGCACAGGGCGAGCCTACTGCTCGAGGCGGGCGATGTTGACCGCCTCCCCGGGGTCGGGCTCGGTCGCGAACCAGGCGTCGAGCATCTCGCGGGCGACCTCGGCGCTCGTGAGGCGCAGGCCCATCACGAGCACGTTGGCGTCGTTCCACCGCCGGGCCCCGCCCGCGGTGGCCGCATCGGTGCACAGCGCCGCCCGGACGCCGCGGACCTTGTTGGCGGCGATCGACGCCCCAGTGCCCGTCCAGCAGAACAACACGCCGGTGTCGGCCGCTCCCGAGGCCACGAGCTCACCCACCCGGCGGCCGACCTCGGCCCACTCGCCGGGCTCGCGGGCCGGGGGACCCACCAGGACCAGGTCGTGGCCCCGGCCCTCGAGGTCGGCCACGACGGCGTCGGTCAGCGCGCTCCGCTCGTCGGAACCCAGGACGATCCGCACGCCCTCATCGTACGAGCGGCCCGCCCGGCCGGCGCGCCGGCAGCAGGAGCCGCCCGACGTCGTCCAGGGTCTCGAAGGGAACCCACGGGACCCCGAACGCGTCACACCACGCGGCCATCGGCCCCCGCGTCACGACCACGTCGGCGAGCAACGCCGCCTTCCGGTCCGCGAGCGACGCCCCGACGAGCACGGTGACGCGCCCCCGGGCCCGGGCCTCCCGCAACGGCGCCTGCTTGCAGACCCCGCAGGACGTGCAGGGACAGCACCGGTCCTCGTGGGGGAACCGGAGCTCCCCGGCGTCGAAGTCCACCGCGTTCGTGAGCACCTCGACGTCTGCGGCCCCGGCGGCGGCGAGCGCCTCGCGCACCGAGAAGCCGTAGCCGTCGGACACCACCAGGACCTCGGCCCCCGCCTCCCGGAGGTCACGGACGAGTGGCCCCGCCGCGGGATCCACGGGAACCTCCCGGGCGATCGACCGTAGCCGCTCCTCGTCGTGAGGCAGGAACGACCACCCGTCGGACAGCCGCTCCCGGCTGGTGGAGCCGCCCCGGTCGAAGAGGTCCTCCGCCGCCTCCCAACCCGCCCGGCCGGCCCGCTCGAGGAGATGGCGCCGCACGTCGACCCGGCTCAGCGCGGCGTCCAGGTCGACGAGCACGAAGAGGCGGGCGGGGTCGAGATCGAGGGTCATGAGGCCATCGATGGTAACCAGGGCACGGGCGCGGGCCGTGCGACGAGGAGCGCTCCGGCGCCACCGCCACCCCTATCCTGCTGGGATGGGCCGACCGGTGGGCATCGTCCCCCACACCCACTGGGACCGCGAGTGGCACGAGCCGTACCAGGTGTTCCGGGCCCGGCTCGTCCGCCTCCTCGACGAGCTGCTCGCCCTCCTCGAGCGCGACCGCTCGTACGCCCGGTTCCTGCTCGACGGGCAGACGGTCGTCGTCGACGACTACCTGGAGGTCCGGCCCGAGGCCGAGGACGCCATCCGGCGCCTCGTGGCCGAGGGGCGCCTCTCGCTGGGCCCCTGGATGGTCCTCATGGACGAGCTCATGGTCTCGGGCGAGACGATCGTCCGGGACCTGCAGCTCGGGACGGCCCGGGCGGCCGAGCTCGGCGGGGCGATGCCCGTCGGCTACCTGCCCGACATGTTCGGCCACGTCGCCCAGATGCCCCAGATCCTCCGCCTGGCCGGCCTCGACCACGCGGTCGTGTGGAGGGGTGTCCCGTCCGAGATCGACCGGACCGCCTTCTGGTGGGAGGCCCCCGACGGCTCGCGCGTCCGGGCCGAGTACCTCTACGGCTCCTACTCCAACGGGCGCGACCTGCCCGACGACGCCGTGGCCCTCGTGGCCCGGGCGCGCGGGTACGAGCACGAGCTCGGCCCCGTGGCCCTCCCCGGTGGCGGGCTGCTGCTCATGAACGGGACCGACCACCAGCTCCCCCAGCCGTGGCTGGGACGCGTCGTGACCGAGGCCAACGCCCTCCAGGACGACTACGAGCTCGCCGTCACCTCCCTCCCCGAGTACCTCGCCGCCCAGCCCGTCGACGGCCTCCCGACCTGGCGGGGCGAGCTGCGCTCCGGGGCCCGGGCCAACGTGCTCATGGGCGTGGCCTCGAACCGCGTCGACGTGCACCGGGCCGCGGCCGCCGCCGAGCGGGCGATCGAGCGGCGGGCCGAGCCGCTCACGGCGCTGTTCGCCTCCGACGACACGGCCGCTCGACGACTGCTCGGCCAGGCCTGGCGGCGCCTGGTGGAGAACAGCGCCCACGACTCGTCGTGCGCGTGCAGCCACGACGACGTCGTCGACCAGGTCGTGGTGCGCTACCGGGAGGCCCGCCAGATCGGCGACGTCCTCACCCGCGACGCCCTGCACCGTCTCGCCGCCGAGGTGGATGCCCCGCCGGGCTCCACCGTCGTCGTCAACCCGACGGCCGCGGACCGGGGCGGGCTGGTCGAGGTCCGGGTGCCCGGGGAGGGACCGGTGCACCTGCGCGACCTCGACGGTGGGCCGTGCCCGGCCCAGGTGGTGGCCACCGGCGGTGGCGAGGGGTTCCACGCCATGGTCGAGGGCCGGAAGATCCGGTGGGTGCTCGACACGATGCGGGGACCGGAGCTCGCCGGCACCACCGTCACCTCCTACGAGGTCGGCCGCGACGCCGACGGCCGGGTCGACGTGCGGCTGCAGGGCGCGGGCCCCGGCGACGAGCCGGTGGACCTGGAGGGCCTGCGCGAGGAGCTGATGGCCCTCGGCGAGGCCGGGGCGTCGTTCCGGGTGCGCCTCGAGCACGCTCCCTCGCGCGTGGTGGTCTTCGTCGCCCCGCCGGTCCCGGGCTTCGGATGGAGGACGTTCGTGCCCGTCGAGGGAGACGGACCGTCGACCGCGGTGTCCGCGGGCCCCGAGGCCGGCGGCGGGGTCCGGCTGGACAACGAGCGCCTCGCCGTGACCGTCGACCCCGACGACGGCACGATCACGCTCGTCACGAGGGACGGGGTCCGGGTCGAGGGCGCGAACCGCTACGTCGACGGCGGCGACGGCGGCGACACCTACAACTACTCCCCGCCCGACGCCGACGTCCTGGTCGACCGACCCGAGTCCGTGACCGCTCGCGTCACCGAGGTGGGCCCGGTGCGGGCCCGGGCCCTCGTCGAGGCCGTCTACCGGTGGCCCACCCACGCGATCGGCGACGAGCGGTCCTGTCGCCGACGGAGCGAGGAGACCGCGCCGGTGACGGTCCGCACGACCCTCGAGCTCCGTGCCGGCGAACCGTTCCTGCGCGTCCGCTGCGAGCTCGACAACGTGTGCCGGGACCATCGGCTCCGGGCCCACTTCCCCCTCCCGGCGCGCCGACGGGTCCGACGCCGAGTGCGCCTTCGCGGTCGTGCACCGCGGCCTGAGCGCCGAGGGTGGACCCCATGAGCACCCGCTCCCCACGTTCGTGTCGAGGCGCTTCGTGGATGCCGGCGGGGCCGGTGAGGCGGGCGGGGTCGTGGGGCTGGCGGTCCTCCACGACGGGCTGCTCGAGTACGAGGTGACGGGCGACGGCACGGAGCTGGCCCTCACCCTGCTGCGCGCGACCGGGTACCTGTCGCGGACGGAGCCGGCGTACCGACCGAACCCAGCCGGCCCGGCCGTCCCCGTCCGCGGGGCCCAGATGCCCGGACCCCGGACGGCCGAGTACGCCCTGCTCCCCCACCGGGGCGACTGGCGCGACGCGGCGTCCCACCGCCGGGCCGACGAGCTGCTCGTGCCGCTGGAGCGCGTCCGGGGAGGTGGCTGGACCGGGGCATGGCGGCCACCCACCGGACGGGAGCTCGAGGTGCGGGGAGCCGAGGTGTCCGCGGTGACCCGCGACGAGGAGGGGCTCGTGGTGCGGGTCTTCTCGACGGCGCCGGCACCGGCGTCGGTGTCGGTGACCTGGCGCGGGGCGCCCGCCACCGGTCGGGTGGTCGACCTGCTCGACCGCCCGGTCCGCCCGTTCACCGCGGCCCTGGGGCTCCGGCCCGGTGAGATCGCCACCCTCCGCCTCGACGAGCCCGCCTGACCCCGGACGAGCCCTCGCCCCATCCTCCGGAGTCGGCGCGGAATCGGGGCCCAGAACCCCGAAAGCGCGCCAACCCGCCGGAAGGTTCGGCGCCAACCCGCCGGAAGGTTCGGCGCCAACCCGCCGGAAGGTTCGGCGCCAACCCGCCGGAAGGTTCGGCGCCAACCCGCCGGAAGGTTCGGCGCCAACCCGCCGGAAGGTTCGGCGCCAACCCGCCGGAAGGTTCGGCGCCAACCCGCCGGAAGGGGCACGGGCGCTCAGCGCGTGGCGGGCACGGGCGCCAGGAGCGCCTCGCCGCGACGGGCGTCGCTCACCCACGCGGGATCGAGTCCCGGCGCCCGCAGGACGGCACCCGGCCCGTCGACCTCCCACAGGAGCGCGGGGCGGTCACCGTGCCACCGGATGGCGTAGGAGACGAGGCCGCGCCGGGTGGGGGCGCCGCGCACCCCGAGCCCTGCACCGGCCCAGCCGGGCGGGAGCTCCCCCATCAGGTGGACCTCGCCGTCCGGCGCGTCGCGCACGAGGAGGGCCCGGAGGTCGAGGAGGAAGCCGGCGGGGCCCTCGGGCCACGACCGGGTCGGCGAGCGCCGCCCGAGCCACGCGGCCACCGGCGCCCACCGGCCCGGCCTCCGCGGCCGCCGTGCCGCCTGCCGCCGCCCGCCGAGGTGGAGGCGCCGCCACGCCGCGACGGCCTCGGCGTCGAAGCCCCAGTCCTCGAGCGCCGCCACCTCCCCGGGCGCCGGACGGCGGCGGGACCCGGTGCGCAGGAGGAGCGCGGCCCGGGCGGCATCGGCGGTCCCGGCCACGTCGTCCGGCAGCTCCACCCGCAGCCCCCGGTCGAGCTGGGCGGCCCAGCCGCGGACGACGTCGGCGGCCGAGGGGAGCGTCGCCGGGTCGAGACCCTCGGGCTCGCGCCCGAGCACGAGCGCCGCCCGCCACGTCGTGCGGTGGGCGACGGGGTGGAGGAACGCCGCCCGGAGGCGCCCGCGGCGGTCGTGATGTCGGGGACCGGCCCGTCCGAGGCGTGCCCGGATCGCACGGGGTCGAACGGGTCGCCCGAGGCGGTGACCGACCACCGGGCCGCCGGGCGGGCGGTGACCAGGGCGGCTCGCCCGTCGACCGCCACGACACCTCCCCGGGCCTCGACGCGCTGCACCCCGGGGGCCCGGGTCGCCAGAGCCGCGGGGGCCGGGCGCACCTCGATCGCGACCACGAACGGCGCCGGCGAGTCGTTCTCGACCTCGACCACGACCGGGTCGCCGTAGCCGCCGGCGCCGTAGACGCGCTGCACGGCGTGGCCGCCGGGAACCCGCACGCGGGTCTCCACGACCGGAGCCCGGCCGACCAGCGACTGGCGGACCTCACGCTCGTCGGCCGGCCGGTGCCAGCGGTCGTCGGCGCCGATCCACCAGTCGACCGCGAAGCCGCGGCCCTCGGGGACCACGAGGCCCTCGGGCGCCACCCGGGCCGTTCGGGGGGAACCGAGCGCTCCCACGAGGGTGGAGGCACCCGGAAGGGGCGACGAGCTCACCGGATCCCGTGGAGCTCCGGCTTCGCCTCGCGCAGCATGAGGTCGGAGACGAGGTCGCCGGGCCGGCGACCCTCGTACAGCAGCGCCCCCACGAGCGTGGCGATCGGCATCTCGACCCCGGCTCGGCGAGCCAGCTCGAGCACCGCGGCGGTGCTCTTCACCCCTTCGGCCACCATGCGCATCTCGTCGACGACGTCGTCGAGGGACCGGCCCCGACCCAGCTCGACCCCGACGTGGCGGTTGCGGCTCTTCTCGCTCGTGCAGGTGGCCACGAGGTCGCCGAGGCCGGCCAGGCCCGAGAAGGTGAGCGGGTCTCCTCCCAGGGCGATCCCCAGCCGGGCCAGCTCGGCCAGGCCTCGCGTGATGAGCGCGGCCTTCGTGTTGTCGCCGTAGCCCAACCCGTGGGCGGTCCCCGCCGCGATGGCGATCACGTTCTTGAGCGCCCCTGCGATCTCGCAGCCCACGACGTCGGGGTTGGTGTAGACGCGGAAGGTCCGGGTCATGAAGAGCTGCTGGAGCCGGTTCGAGCCCTCGGCGTCCCCCATGGCGACCACCGAGGCCGTGGGCTGGCCCTCGGCCACCTCCCGGGCCAGGTTCGGACCGGTGAGCACGCCCACCCGGTCGGGCCGGTGGGACGGGAGCACCTCGCCGACGACCTCGGTCATCCGGCGGAGCGTCCCCTGCTCGACCCCCTTGGCCAGGCTCACCACGGGCACGTCGTCGCCCACCCACGGGGCCGCCTGCTCGAGGACGCCCCGGAAGCCGTGGGACGGCACACCCACCACGACCACGTCCGCTCCCCGGCAGGCCTCCTCGAGGTCGGCCGTGGCGCGCAGCTCCGGGGGAGCGCCACGCCCGGCAGATAGTCGGGGTTCTCGTGCTCGGTGGCGATCCTCCGGGCCAGGTCCCCGCGCCGGGCCCAGAGCACGACGTCGCCGTTCCCGCAGAGGAGGCGGGCCACCGCCGTGCCCCAGGAGCCGGCACCGACGACCGCGACCCTCACGACGCGACCTCGGGCGGTCGGCGACGGCAGCTCCGGAGCCGGGCGGTCTCGGGCGGCCGGTACCACCAGTCGTCCTCTCCCGCGCCGGGACGCTCGGGGTAGAGCTCGCGAGCCCGGGCGAGGCACCGGCAGATCTCGGCCATGATGCGGTCGGTGGCGACGTCGACGGGCTCGTCGGGCCGGATCCGCAGCGGGGGGCCGACGACCGCGGTCTGGGGCACCCCCCACCGCCACTCGGGGTCGCGACCCTTGAAGAGGATGCGGTGGGTCCCCCAGAGACCGACCGGCGTGACGGGCACGCCGGTGGCCTGGGCGAGGCGGGCCGTGCCGGACTTCCCGGCCATCGGGTCGAGGTCCAGGGAGATCGTCCCCTCCGGGAAGATCGCGACGCACTCGCCCGCACGCACCGCGTCGACCGCGGCCTGGAGCGAACCCGCCGCGCTCGGGCTGTTCCGCAGCACGGGGATCTGGTGGGCGCCGCGCAGCAGCGCGCCGAGGGGTCGCTTCTCGAAGAGCTCGGCCTTGGCCAGGAAGCGGACCCGCCGGTGACGGGTGTCGGCGACGTAGGCGAGCGTGAACGGATCGAGGTAGGAGTGGTGGTTGGAGACGAGGATCACCGGTCCCCGGGAGGGTACGAACCGGGCGCCTTCGATCGTCCATCGGAGCCCGAAACGCAGGGGGGGCCACAGCACGTTGCGAGCGACGGGATAGACGACCTCCACGTCCGGGTAGCATACGCACGCACATGCGGCGTGACTCGTTCCTCATCGTGCAACTCTCCGACCTCCACTGCGGGTCCCCCTACTTCGACCCCGAGCTGCTCGCCTGCGCGGTCGGAGAGGTGCGGGCGGCCGACCCCGACCTGGTGCTCGTGGGCGGGGACCTCACGGCCGAGGGCTACGCCGGCGAGTTCCGGACCGCACGGCGCCACCTGGAGCCGATCCTCGACGCCGGCTTCCCGACGGTCGTGATCCCCGGGAACCACGACGCGAAGAACGTCGGCTACCTCCACTTCCGCGACGCGTTCGGGATCGGCGACGTGGAGGGGAAGGCCGACACCGTGCTCACGCTCACCTCCGACCGGGGACCCGCGGCACCGGCGCGGGTCACCGTCGTGGCCCTCGACTCCACCAAGCCCGACCTCGCCGAGGGGGAGATCGGGCGTGAGCGCTACGCCTGGATCCGCCGGCAGTTCGCCGGCGAGGCCGACCTCCGGCTGCTGGCCCTCCACCACCACCTCGTCCCGGTCCCCGGGACCGGGCGGGAACGCAACACGATCTGGGACGCCGGCGACGTGCTCGCCCTCCTCGACGAGCTCGACGTGCACATCGTGCTCTCCGGCCACAAGCACGTGCCGTTCGTCTGGCTGCTCAACGGCGTGCTGATCGTCAACTCCGGGACCGTGTCGTCCTACCGCCTCCGGGGCTACACGCGACCGTCGTACAACCTGGTGGAGGTGACGCGGGACCGCGTCCGGGTCACGTTCCGCTACCCCGGCGCGGGTGAGCGCTCCGCCGGCGAGCTCGACGTCCCCACCATGCAGTTGCGCACGAACCCCGAGCTGGCCGGGATGTTCACCAAGTCCACCTGGAACCCCTGAGGATCGACATGTACGTCCGCTTCTTCTACTCGGCGGTCGATCCCGACGACGCCGACGAGATCCGCCGGATCTTCTCCGAGGACGTCCGGCCCGCGTTCCAGGCGGCGCCCGGCTGCCTCTCCGTCGAGCTGCTTGTCGACACCGAGCCGAACGCCGGGGGTCTCCTCGAGGGCGTCGTGGTGTCTCGCTGGCGCTCTCCCGCGGACGTGGACGCGGCGCTGGAGTCCCGGGCCGTCGCCGATTCGATGGTGCGGATCCGTCAGCTCCTGCGGCTGGAACCGATCGTCCGCACCTTCGAGGCGGTCGACGAGTGACGGCCGCGGCCGGCGTCGTCGTCCCCGTCCGCGCCTTCAGGATGGGCAAGGCCCGCCTCGCTCCCCACCTCGGCGAGGGCGAGCGGGAGGCTTTCGCCCGGGCGATGGCCACGCGGGTGGTGTCGGCCGCCGGCGATCGCCCGATCGTCGTCGTCAGCAGCGCTCCCGAGGTTCGCGCCTGGTCCGTGGAGCTCGACCTCGCGATCCTCGACGACCCCGGCTCGCTCGACGCCGCCGCCGACGCCGGGCGGTCCTTCCTCGCCGAGCGAGGGGTCCGCCGGGTCGTGGTCGCCCACGCCGACCTCCCCCGGGCGAGCTCCCTGGGATCGCTCGCCCGGGACGGGGGACGGCCGATCGTGGCCGCGGTGCCGTGCCACCGCGACGACGGCACCCCGGTCCTGTCCGTCCCGGTCGAGATCCCGTTCCGCTTCTCGTACGGCCCCGGGTCCTTCCGGCGTCACGCCGCCGAGGCTCGCCGTCTCGGCCTGGGCTTCCGGGTCGTGCGCGACGCCCGCCTCGCGTTCGACGTCGACATCCCCGACGACCTCCTCGCGCTCGACGCCGCCTTCCCGCGGCCGGGCGCACCGCTCGCGGCGAGGAGCCGGTGAGCGACGTCACGACGGACCTGCCGACGCCCGCACGGGTCCTCGCGATCGGCGCGCACCCCGACGACGTCGAGTTCGGGTGCGGCGCGACGATCGCCAAGTGGGCCGCGGCGGGCTCCGACGTGAGCCTCCTCGTCCTCACCGACGGGTCGAAGGGCTCGTGGGACGAGGGCAGCGACACCGCCGCCCTGGTCGCCGAGCGGGAGCGCGAGCAACGGGACGCGGCGGCGGTCCTCGGGACCGACCGGGTCCGGTTCCTCCACCTCGTCGACGGCGAGCTCGACAGCGGGCTGGCCGAGCGAGGCCTCGTCTGCGAGGTGATCCGGGCCGTCCGCCCGGTCGTGGTCCTGGGCCACGACCCCTGGAAGCGGTACCGCCTGCATCCCGACCACCGCCACGCGGGCCTCCTCACCGTCGAGGGCATCGTGGCCGCCCGGGACCCGCACTTCTTCCCGGGCCGCGGCGCGCCGCACCGTCCCGACCACCTGCTGCTCTTCGAAGCCGACGTCGTCGACCACCTCGAGGGCGTCGAGGGCTACGTCGACGCGAAGGTGCGGTCCCTCCTGTGCCACCGGAGCCAGTGGCGCTCGACCATGGGTATCGACCCCGCGGGCCCGCACGCGGAGCAGGAGCGGGTCGCGTTCGAGGCCCGGGTCCGATCGCGCCTGGCGTCCCTGGGAGCAGCCGAGGGTGTCGGGCCGGCGGAGGCCTTCAAGCGCATCGACCGGCTCTGACCAGCAGACCCAACCGCGAGCGAGGGGCCCGTACGGGCCCCTCGCTGCTCGAGATCGCGGCGTCAGCGGTCAGGACCGCTTCGTGGCCTTCCTGGCCGGAGCCTTCCTCGCGGGCGCCTTCTTCTTCGCCGGCGCCTTCTTCTTCGCCGGCGCCTTCTTCTTCGCCGGCGCCTTCTTCTTCGCCGGCGCCTTCTTCTTCGCCGGCGCCTTCTTCTTCGCCGGCGCCTTCTTCTTCGCCGGCGCCTTCTTCTTCGCGGGCGCCTTCTTCTTCGCGGGCGCCTTCTTCGGCGCGGCCTTCTTCGTGGTCTTCCTCGCCGCAGGCTTGCGGGCCGCCGTCTTCTTGGCCGCAGGCTTGCGGGCCGCCGTCTTCTTGGCCGCAGGCTTGCGGGCCGTGGACTTCTTGGCCGGAGGCACGATCACCACCCTTCCATCGGAGCTCTCAGGACTTCGCAGTCCCCGGGACGGACTCGAATCTCGGCGCCGAGCGCCGCGATGCTCGACCTACTTCACCGCGGACTTGAACGCCGCGCCCGCCGTGAACTTCACACCCTTGGATGCCGGGATCTGGACCGTCTCACCGGTGCGCGGGTTGCGACCGGTGCGCGCCTTGCGCTCGGTGCGAGACCATGCGCCGAAGCCGGGCAACGTGACCTTGTCACCACTCGCCACCGCACGTTGGACCGTGTCGACCAACGCGTTGACCGCAGCTTCAGCGTCCTTCTTGCTGAGCCCGGCGGTCTCCGCGACTTCGCCGACGAGTTCTGACTTGTTCACGCCTACCTCCGCGAATCGTGCGTGTATCCACAGCATCAGAACGCATCCGTGTCGTGAGGTCAAGCATTTCGACGGCGCGCGCGACTCGTTCGACGCGCGCGCGTGCCGTACCGCGACGGCGCGCGCGACTCGTTCGACGCGCGCGCGTGCCGTACCGCGACGGCGCGCGCGACTCGTTCGACGCGCGCGCGTGCCGTACCGCGACGGCGCGCGCGACTCGTTCGACGCGCGCGCGTGCCGTACCGCGACGGCGCGCGCGACTCGTTCGACGCGCGCGCGTGCCGCGTCGCGCGTCGGCCGTCTCCTGCGCGACTCGTCTCGCGATCTCGCTGTGCCTCCCGAGAGCCGGGTGCACGCGCGACCGCCGACACGAGCACGAAGTGGGGACATCGCGAGGCCGGACGCGAAGAGGCCCGGGGCGCAACTGCGACCCCGGGCCCTCGGTGCAGCCCCGAGCAGATTCGAACTGCCGTTTCCGCCTTGAGAGGGCGGCGTCCTAGGCCGCTAGACGACGGGGCCGGACGTGTGCCGTGACCGGCACGGAGGTCGACGGGTCAGCCGTCCCGTCGACCGGCTCGGGGGGGAGGACTCGAACCCCCAACGACAGGGCCAGAACCTGTTGTGTTGCCGATTACACCACCCCCGAACGGGCGACCGCCCGGCCCCGGGGGCCCGGCGATCGCCTTAGAGCATAGCGAGTCGGACCGGGGACCCCTCACTCCAGCCTCTCACGCGCCGCGCGCACGCGACGGAGCGCCCGCTCCCGACCGAGCAGCTCGATCGAGTCGAAGAGCGGGAGGCCGGCGTGGCGACCCTCGACCGCCGCGTACACGGCCGGCAGGGCCTTGCGCGGCTTCACGCCCAGGGGCTCGAGGACCGGCCGCAAGTCGATGGCCTCGGCGGTCCAGTCGCAGGTCTCGAGGTGGCCGGCGACGGCGTCGAGCACCTCCGCGACGCGTTCGGTGCCGGCGAGCCGCTCCCAGGAATCGGGCGCGATCTCGAAGTCGCGCTCGTCGACGAAGAGGAACTCCGTCTGGTCGAGGAGCGCCTCGAGGGTGACGGCCCGCTCCTGTCCGATCCGCAGCGCCCCCCGGAGCACGTCCTCGTCGAGACGTTCGCCGAAGCGCTCGCGGGCCCGCGCCGAGGCCCGCCGGACGAGGTCGTCGAGGCTCAGTGCGCGCAGGTACTCGCCGTTCATCCAGTCGAGCTTCTGGTGGTCGAAGAAGGCGGCGGAGTGCGTCACGCGATCGAGGTCGAAGGCGGCGACGAGCTCGTCGCGCGAGTGGAGCTCGCGCCCGTCCTCCGGTGACCAGCCCAGCAGGGCCAGGTAGTTGAACAGGGCCTCCGGCAGGTACCCGCGGTCCCGGAAGTCCTCGATCGCCACCGCGCCGTGACGCTTCGAGAGCTTGGCCCGGTCGGCTCCGACGAGCAGCGGGAGGTGGGCGTAGTCGGGGCGCCCGAGACCGAGCGCGCTGCGCAGCGCCAGTACCCGATGGGTGGAGTCGAGGAGGTCCTCTCCCCGGATGACGTGGGTGATCCCCATCTCGGCGTCGTCGACCGCGTTGGCGAGGAAGAAGACCGGCGCCCCCGTCGCCCGGAGGACGACGAAGTCGTGGACGGTGGACCACTCGACCGTCACCTCACCGCGCACGAGGTCGAAGAACGTGCTCACGCCCTCGTCGGGGGTGCGGAAGCGGACCGATCGGGGCCGGCCCTCGGCGGCCAGTGCCGCCCGCTGCCCCGGTGACAGGTCCCGGCAACGGCCGTCGTAGCCCGGCGTGCGTCCCTGGGCGAGGGCCGCGTCGTTGCGGGCCCGGACCTCCTCCTCGGTGCAGTAGCACTCGTAGGCCCGCCCCTCGGCCAGCAGCCGGTCCGCGGCCTCCCGGTACCGGTCGAACCGGGTGCTCTGGAGCACCGGCTCCTCGTCCCAGTCGAGACCGAGCCACCGCAGGGCCGACTGGATGCCCTCGGCCCACTCGGGGTGCGAGCGGGCGACGTCGGTGTCCTCGATCCGCAGGAGGAAGGTCCCGCCGTGGTGGCGGGCGAAGAGCCAGTTGTAGAGGGCGGTGCGCGTCCCCCCGACGTGGAGGTAGCCGGTGGGGGCGGGCGCGAACCGCACGCGGACGGAGTCGGCCATGGAGGACGCAGTCTAGAGGCGGGCCGTCGCCGAGCGGCCGGTCAGGACGCGGCGGCTTCCGACCGGCGGACCCAGGTCTGGCGCAACGACTCGCGGATGACGGCCAGGCGGGCCGGCAGCTCGGAGGCCCGCAGGCGGAGGAGCTCGCCGGGGACCGCGTCGACCACCTCGCGCCGAGTCGCGTACTCGTGCGCCGCTCCCGCCACGACGTGCTCGCGCCACTCCACCTGCTCGTGGGGCACGTCACCGAGATAGCCGAGGAGCGCCATCGCGAACTCGACGTCGCCCACCACGGGAGCCCGCCCGAACGCGGCCGAGCGCCGCATCGCCACCTCGGCCACGACCGACACCGCGTCCTCGAGGTGCTCGTGGGGAAGGAGCTGGAACCGGTCCCCCGCCCGGCGGGCCAGGGTCAGGGCGTAGCCGATGTTCGGGCCCGGCGAGCCCAGCAGCGGACCGGCGGGCTGGCCGGGGCCGAGGTCACCGGGCCGGTCGGCCCGCCACCGCCGGGCCGGGGGCAGGCGGACCCCGGGGGCCAGGTTCTGCTGCTGGCGCGGCGCGTCCTCGAGCCGGGCGGGGACGTAGGGATCGGTCGGCATGGGGTGTTGCTACCCGCGAGCCTCGGCGCGGAGCAAGCCGACGACCAGCGAGTCGTAGAGCGCCTGCCAGGAGGCCTCGATGATGTTCTCGCTCACGCCGATCGTCGTCCACGAGGTCTCGCCGTCCGTGCTGTCGACGAGGACCCGGGTCACCGCGGCCGTCCCCTTGGCGGTGTCGAGGACCCGCACCTTGTAGTCGGTGAGGTGGACGTGCTCGAGGGCCGGGTAGCGGCTGCCGATCGCCTTGCGCAGCGCCGAGTCGAGCGCGTTGACCGGGCCGTTCCCCTCGGCGGTGCTCACGATCCGCTCGCCACCGGCGTGGACCTTGATGGTCGCCTCGGTGGTCACCGTCGGGTGCTCCTCGCCGACCGGACCGGCGGGGCCCGGATGGTCGTCGGTGATGACCCGGAACGACTCGACCTCGAACCACGGCTGCTCCCAGCCCGTGGCCCGGCGCATGAGCAGCTCGAGGGAGCCGTCGGCGACCTCGAAGTGGTAGCCCTCGTGCTCGAGCTGCTTCAACGTCTCGAGGACCTCGTTGACCGTCGGCCCGTCGAGCTCGAGGCCCAGCTCCTCGGCCTTCAGGAGCACGGTGGACCTCCCCGCGAGCTCCGACACCACGAAGCGGGTCCCGTTGCCGACGGCCTCGGGTGACACGTGCTCGTAGGCGTCGGGCCGCTTGGCGATGGCGCTCACGTGCAGCCCCGCCTTGTGCGCGAAGGCCGAGGTCCCGACGTAGGGGGCCTGGGGGTCCGGGGCGACGTTCACGAGCTCGGCGATGTGGTGGGCGACCGGCGTCAGGCGCTCGAGGCGGTCGGGCGGGATCGTGCGCACCCCCATCTTCAGGGCGAGGTTGGGGATGATCGTGCTGAGATCGCAGTTCCCGGTGCGCTCGCCGTACCCGTTGATCGTCCCCTGCACCTGGACGGCGCCGCCGCGGACCCCGGCCAGCGCGTTGGCCACCCCGCACCCGGTGTCGTCGTGCAGGTGCACCCCGACCGGCGTGTCGAGGTAGCCGACCACCGCGCGGACGGTCTCCTCCACGTCTTGGGGGAGCGAGCCCCCGTTGGTGTCGCAGAGCACGAGCCGCGACGCGCCCGCCATCGCCGCGGCCTCGAGGACCCGCAGGCTGTACTCGGGGTTGGCCCGGTAGCCGTCGAAGAAGTGCTCGGCGTCGAAGAACACCTCCAGGCCGGCGTCACGCAGGAAGGCCACCGAGTCGGCCACCATGGCCACGCCCTCGTCGAGGTCGGTCTGCAGCGCCTCGAGGACGTGGTAGTCCCAGCACTTGCCGACGATGCAGGCCACCGGCGCCCCGGCCTCCACGAGGTGCCGCAGGGTGGGGTCGGAGTCGACCTTCCCCTTCACCCGGCGGGTCGACCCGAACGCGACCAGCGTGCTCGTCTCGAGCCGCAGCTCGCGACGAGCCCGCCGGAAGACCTCGTCGTCCTTCGGGTTGGAGCCGGGCCAGCCGGCCTCGATGTAGTCCACCCCGAGCCAGTCGAGCTGCTCGGCGATGCGCAGCTTGTCGTCGACGGTCAGCGAGATCCCCTCGAGCTGCGCCCCGTCGCGCAGCGTCGTGTCGTAGACCTCCACCCGCTCGGGCCAACCACCCTCGGCGGGTCCGGGGCGCTTCCAGCGCGGCTCAGCCGTTGACATGGTCCAGCCAGTCCTTGTAGCGCTCGACCTCGCCGTGCACCGCGGCGAAGTACGTCTCCTGGATCTTTCGCACGATCGGCCCGGGCTCGCCGATCTCGCGGTCGTCGACCGAACGGATCGGTACGACCTCGGCCGCGGTGCCGGTGAGGAACGCCTCATCGGCCAGGTAGAGGTCGCTGCGGAGCAGGTCGGTCTCGACGACCTCGTATCCCAGGTCCCGGGCGATCGTGCGCACCGAGTCACGGGTGACGCCGTCGAGGGCCCCCGCCGACAGCGGTGGGGTGAGCAGACGACCGTCCTTGACGATGAAGATGTTCTCGCCGGTGCACTCGGCCACCCAGCCGTGCGAGTTCAGCATGATGGCCTCGTCGTAGCCGGCGTTGAGCGCCTCGATCTTGGCCAGGCTGGAGTTGATGTAGATGCCGGTGCCCTTGGCCGCGGACGGGTTGACGTTGGGGTCGATGCGCCGCCACGACGACACCTTCACCCGCACCCCGTGCTTGACGCCGTCGTCGCCGAGGTAGGTGCCCCACGGCCAGACGGCGATGGACACGTTGACCGGGCACGGCAGTGGGTTCAGCCCCATCTCTCCGTAGCCCAGGTAGACGAGAGGGCGGATGTAGCACGACTCCACCTGGTTGACCCGGACCGTCTCGCGCGTGGCCTCGACGAGCTGCTCGACGGAGTAGGGGATGTCGATGTGGAGCAGCTTCGCGGAGTCGTGGAGCCGGCGCATGTGGTCGGCGAGCCGGAACACGGCCGGGCCGTCGGAGGTCGGGTAGGCGCGGATGCCCTCGAACACGCCCGAGCCGTAGTGCAGGGTGTGCGTGAGCACGTGGACCCTCGCCTCGTCCCAGTCGACGAGCTCGCCGTCCATCCAGATCTTCGACGTCTTCTCGAACGGCATGGTCCCTAGACCCCTTCTGCGATGGCGTCGCCGATCTGCGCCGTCGTGCCCGTCGCGCCCTCGCTCCCGGCGACCGCCTTGGTGACCCGGGCAGCGGCCTCGGCCTCTCCCAGGAAGTCGAGCATCATGGCCACGGACATGATCGCGGCCCTGGGGTCCGCTCTGCCGGTCCCGGCGATGTCGGGGGCCGAGCCGTGGACCGGCTCGAACAGCGACGGCCCGGTCCGGGCCGGGTTGAGGTTCCCCGACGCGGCCCGGCCGATCCCTCCCGAGACGGCGCCACCGAGGTCGGTGAGGATGTCGCCGAAGAGGTTGTCGGTGACGATCACGTCGTAGCGGCCGGGGTCCTGGACGAAGTAGATGCACGCCGCGTCGACGTGGTGGTACCCGGTGCCCACGTCGTCGTGCTCGGCGGCCACCTCGTCGAAGACCCTCTGCCAGAGATCCCCGGCGAAGGTGAGCACGTTGGTCTTGTGGACCAGGGTCACGTGCCGGCGGCTCCGGGTCCGGGCCAGGTCGAACGCGAAGCGGACGCAGCGCTCGACGCCCATCCGGGTGTTCACCGAGCCCTGGGTGGCGACCTCGTGGGGGGTCCCCTTCCGTAGGAATCCGCCCTCCCCCGCGTACGCGCCCTCGGTGTTCTCGCGCACCACGACCATGTCGACCTCGGGCGGGGCGTGGAACGGCCGGAGGTTCACGTAGAGGTCCAGCTCGAAGCGCAGCCGCAGCAGCAGGCCCCGCTCGAGCACGCCCGGGGGGACGTCGGGGGTGCCCACGGCTCCGAGGAGGACGGCGTCGAGACCCCGGATCTCCTCGAGCACCCCGTCGGGCAGCACCTCGCCGGTGCGCAGGTACCGGGCCCCGCCGAGGTCGAACGGGACGGCGTCGTAGGAGACCCCCGTCGCGTCGAGGACCTTGAGGCCCTCGGCGACGACCTCGGGCCCGATGCCGTCGCCCCCGACGATCCCGATGCGGTAGTGGCTCACGTCTGGTTCCTTCGGCTCCTGGTGCCGGTCTCCCAACGAAAAACCGCCCACCGGAGTGGACGGTCGAGGAGCGAACGCCGGGGCCCGGCGTTCGCTAGGGAATGACGACGGCGGCGGTGGAAGACCACGTCATGGGCCAATCAGGGTCGCAGCCCGGCGTCGTGCTGTCAACTCACCTTCTCGTCTCACCCCTCGTCAACGACGGTCCCGGCCGTGGTCGGGTCCCGCCGGACCGGCGGTGCGCGGGCCGGCGACGCTGAACGGAGGTTGACCGTCCCCTCCCCGCCTGCTTCCATCTCTGCCCGCAGAGGGTGGTCGGCCACCGACGGCGATGCGACCGGACCGCCGGAGCCGGACGACGACGCGAGGGGGAGTCGTGGGACAGCGGATCTCGGCACGGTGGCTGGCGTTGCTGGCCGCGGTCACCCTGGTGGCCACGGCGTGCAGCGAGGACGAGGGCGACGGCGAGGTCGCGGCCCCGGAGGCGACGACCACCTCGGCGGCCACGGCGGGCACCGAACCCGAGCCCACGAGCCTCGGGGCGCGGTTCTCGGGGAAGACGACCCTGGGCGAGCTGCCGTCCGAGCCCGTGAAGGCCACCGGTGAGCCGATCAAGGTCGGGATGATCAACCAGGAGAACACCCCACTGGGGTCGTTCCCCGAGGTCCGGCTGGCCGCCGAGGCCGCCGTGGCCTTCGTCAACGAGGAGCTCGGCGGTGTCGACGGTCGCCCGATCGAGCTCGTCACCTGCATCACCGAGTTCTCGCCCGAGTCGTCGCAGCGCTGCGCGAACCAGATGGTCCAGACCGGCGTCGTGGCCGTCACCCCCGGCATCGACGTCACGAGCGACTCGTCGGTGCCGATCCTCGAGCAGAACGGCATCCCGCTCGTCGGGGGGATCCCGGTCAACTACGCCGAGCTGCGCAGCCCCCTCTCCTTCATCTTCGGGGGTGGGACCCCGGGAGCCCTCGCGGCGTTCTCGATCCACGCCGCCGAGGAGCTCGGGGCGACGAAGGTCAGCATCATGTACGGCGAGTTCGCCCCCATCGAGGAGTCGGCCCGCCGCTACGGCGCGGAGCTCCTCGAGGAGCTCGGCGTCACGGACGTCACGCTCGTGCCCTTCCCGATCGTGGCCACCGACTTCGTCGCCCCGCTCACCGCGGCGGCCGAGGGCGACCCCGACGCCATCTTCGTCGCGGCGGCGGACCGGGCCTGCGCCCCCGTGATGAAGACGGCCCTCGACCTGGGGATCACCGCCCAGCTCTACCTCGTCGGGGCCTGCGCCGGGCCCACCCAGATCGAGGCGGCCGGGGACGGGGGCGACGGGCCGGCTGTTCAACACCGAGGGCCCGGTCAGCGGCGACGACCAGGCCGGGCCCGACACCGAGCTCTACGACCTGGTCATCGAGGAGTACGGCCAGGAGGGCCTCGCCCCCCGCGGCGCGGGCACGGTGAGCTTCCGGGCCGTCATGAACCTGTGGATGATCATGAGGGAGCTCGGGGCCGACGACGTCACGCCCGGAGTCGTTGACCGAGGCCCTGCGGGCGAGCGAGGCCACCCCGAGCTTCAACGGCCACCCCTACACCTGTGACGGGCAGCAGATCCCGGACCTCCCGGCCCTGTGCGCACCGCAGCAGATCCTCATGCGCTACGACGGCACCGACCTGGTCCAGGAGACGGAGGCGTGGATCGACGTCCCGGCCTACCTCGGGTGACCGGGACGGGCGGGGGCGGGGCGCCGCCCGGCGCCGGTAGGGGAGGCGGGGCGATCGACGCGCTCCGGTACCTCCTGCTCGGCCTCGGCGGCGGCGCGGTCGTCGCCGCCCTGGCCCTGGGCCTCGTCCTGACCCACCGGGCCTCGGGCGTCATCAACTTCGCCCACGGGGCCACGGGGATGTACGTGGCCTTCGTCTACTTCGAGCTGCGCCGCTCGGGCGATCTGGTGCTCCCCCTGCTCGGGCTCCCGGCCCGGGTCCACCTGGTCGACCGGCCGACCGAGCTCACGGCGCTGACGGCGTCGATGCTGGTGGCCGCGGCCGTCGGCGTCCTCGTCTACGGCCTCGTGTTCCGCCCGCTCCGGCGGGCCGCCCCCTCGCCAAGGTCGTGGCGTCGCTGGGCCTCATGCTGTACCTGCAGGCCGTCGTGCAGCTGCGCTTCGGCCAGGGCAGCGCCCTGCTGGCCATCGAGCCGATCCTGCCCAGCGACCGGATCACGGTCCTAGGGGCGACGGTCCCGCGTGACCGGCTCTACCTCGCCGGCATCGTCGTCCTGACCACCGCCGTCCTGTGGGCCGTCTACCGCTTCACCCGCTTCGGCCTGGCCACCCGGGCCGCGGCCGAGACCGAGAAGGGCGCGGTCCTGCTCGGCCTCTCCCCCGACCTGCTCGGCGCGGCGAACTGGGTCGTCGCGGCCGTGCTCGCCGGCGCTGCCACCATCCTGTTCGCCCCCATCGCCGGGATCGACCCCGTGACCACGACCCTGCTGATCGTGCCCGCGCTGGCGGCCGCGCTCCTGGGCGGGCTGTCCTCGTTCGCGGTCACGGCCGCGGCGGGTCTCGGCATCGGGATGCTCCAGTCGCTGCTCCTGAAGCTCCAGGCGGACTGGTCGTGGCTGCCCGACGGCACCCAGGAGGCCCTCCCGTTCCTGCTGGTCCTGGTGGCCATCGTGGTCCGCGGCCGCTCCCTGCCGACCCGCGGAGCGCTCGTCGAGGGGCGCCTGCCCGGCTCACCCCACCCCCGCCGGGCGGCGGTGACGGCCCTGGTCCTCGGGGCCGCGGTCGGTGTCGCCCTGCTCACGCTCGGGAGCACTTGGCGCCTCGGCCTGATCACGTCGATGGTCTGGGCGGTCCTGTGCCTCTCGATCGTGGTGCTCACCGGGTTCGTCGGCCAGATCTCCCTCGCCCAGATGGCCTTCGCCGGCATCGCCGGCTTCGCCGTGGCCCGGCTCTCCGCCGACCACGGGATCCCGTTCCCGGTGGCCCCGCTGCTCGCCGCCCTCGTGGCCGTCGGCGTCGGCGTCGTGGCCGGGCTCCCGGCCGTCCGGGTCCGGGGATGCACCTCGCCATCGCCACCCTCGCCGCGGCCGTGAGCATCGAGGCCGTCGTCTTCAAGAGCGACTGGCTGACCGGAGGCATCGGGGGGCCGACGTCCCCGCGCCCGAGCTCCTCGGGGTGGACCTCGGGATCGCCGCGACCGGCCGTGACTACCCGCGGGTCGCCTTCGGCTTCCTGGTCCTCGTGGTGCTCGTGGCCGCCGCGCTGGGCGTGGCCAACCTCCGGCGCAGCAGCACGGGGGCTGCGCTGGCTGGCCGTGCGCTCGAACGAAGCGCGCCGCCGCGGCCGCCGGCATCGACGTGCGGGCCGCCAAGCTGGCGGCCTTCGCGGTCTCGGCGTTCCTCGCCGGGGTCGGCGGTGCCCTGCTCGCCTACGAGCGCCAGCGGCTCTCGGTGGACTCCTTCACGGTGTTCCTCTCCCTCTCGCTCATCGCCCTCACCTACCTGGGCGGCATCGCGAGCGTCTCGGGCGCTCTCGTGGCCGGGGCCCTGGCCCAGCAGGGGCTGCTGACGACCTTCCTCGACCGGGGGGGCGGCAGCGGGTCGCGCTACCAGTTCGCGGTGAGCGGCCTGGCCCTGATCGTGGCGGCGATCCTGTACCGGGAGGGCGTGACCGGGGCCGTGCGGGCGGCGTGGCGCCGCCTGCGACCACGCGCTCCGGCTCGCGCCCCGACCCCCGGCGTCGCGGTCGCCCCGGCCCCGGCCGGCGGGTCGAGGGTGGCCCCGGGCCCGTCGCCGCTCCACCCGACCGGCACCCCCGCGACCCGCCACCCGGCTGACCGACGGTACGGTTCCCGCCCGCTCTCACCTCCCCCTCAGCTTCCTCGCCTAGCCTCCCCCACGACCGGGGGGCCGGACGAGCGCTCGAGGCAGGAGATCGACGACCCGTGGGACGACACCCTGGAGACCGGCGGAGACACCCGGTGGAGCAGGAGCGCGGCGGCATCCTCCTGAGGCTCGTCCTGCTCGCGGCCGTGGTCGTCGTCGCGGGCGGTGCCGCCCTGTACTGGTTCGTCATCCGGTCGGACTCGCCGCCGCGCTTCGAGCTGTCCGAGAGCCCCTCGACCACCGCGGCCGGCGGGACCGGGGCGGACGGGGCCGAGCCGGGCGGCGCCGAGACCGACGGGGCCGACTCGGCGTCGGGCGCCGACGGCACGTGGGTCGTGCTCACGGCACCCCGGGCCGACGGGTCCGTCTCGGAGGTCGGCTACCGGATCGGCGAGCAGTTCGCCCGGCTCCCGACACCCAGCGAGGCGGTGGGTCGCACCCCCGGCGTCGAGGGGTCGCTGACGATCGCGGGGAGCACGGTGGAGGCGGTCGACGTCACCGCGGACCTGAGCCTGCTGAAGAGCGACAAGGACCGCCGCGACGAGACCCTGCAGACCCGCGGGCTCGAGACCGACACCTTCCCGACGGCGAGCTTCGTCCTCACCGAGCCCATCGACCTGGGCGCCCCGCCCGAGCAGGGTCAGGCGGTGACCGCGGTGGCCACCGGCGACCTCACCCTCCATGGCGTCACCAGGCCGGTGGAGATCCCGCTCGACGCCCGCTGGGACGGCGACGCGATCGAGGTCGTCGGCCAGGTGGACGTGGCGCTGGCCGACTTCTCGATCGACCCGCCCGACGTCGCGGGGATGCTCACCGTCGAGAACACGGGCGAGCTCGAGCTGCGCCTGTTCTTCGGCCGTTCGACCGCGTAGACGCAGCCGGGGCCCGGCTACCCTGCGGCGCATGGACGAGGTGCACCTCTCCCCCGACGCCCACGGGCGGCTCCGCGAGGAGCTCGCGTGGCGCACGACGACCCACCGCCAGGAGATCTCGGCGTGGATCGAGCGGGCCCGCGAGCACGGCGACATCCGGGAGAACGCCGACTACGACGCGGCCAAGAACGAGCAGGGGCACAACGAGGCCCGGGTCCGCCACCTCGAGGCGCTGCTCAAGTCCGCCGTGGTCGTGGAGGGCGCGGCGGCCGACGTCGTCGGCCCCGGGACCCTGGTCGAGGTCCGCATGGACGACGACGACGAGACGAGCACGTACCTCGTCGGCTCGATCGAGGAGCGCCACGAGAGCTACGACGTGCTCTCGACCGCCTCCCCCGCTCGGGAAGGCCCTGCTCGGCCACGGCCCCGGCGACGTCGTCTCCTACGACGGTCCCCGCCGCACCTTCCGGGTGGAGATCGTGACCGTGCGCCCGCTCGACGGGTAGCCGTGCCCGTGCCCTACTCGCTCGTCGGCTACTCGCTCGTCGGCCCGGTGAAGCGGGGGGCGCGCTCTCGCGGCCGAGCGGACCGGCGGCCAGGCCCCCTCGCTACTCGCTCGTCGGCCCGGTGAAGCGGGGGGCGCGCTCTCGCGGCCGAGCGGACCGGCGGCCAGGCCCCCTCGCTACTCGCTCGTCGGCCCGGTGAAGCGGGGGGCGCGCTTCTCGCGGTGGGCGGCCAGGCCCTCGGCCGCGTCGGGACCGCCGAACCCGTAGAACTCGTAGGCGAGCGAGGCGTCGAAAGCCGGGCCGAGCATCCGGTACCAGTGGTTGAGCGTGTGCTTGGTCCAGCGGATGGCGCTCTGCGCGCCGCCGGCCAGGTTCCGGGCCACCTCCATGGCGCGCTCCTGCACCTCGTCGTCCTCGACGCAGAGGGAGACCAGGCCGATGCGCTCGGCCTCCTCCCCGGTGAGCGTCTCGCAGGTGAGCAGGTGGTACTTCGCCTTGGCCATCCCGCAGAGCAGCGGCCAGCAGATCGCGGCGTGGTCGCCGGCCGCGACGCCCAGCCGGGTGTGGCCGTCGATGATCCGGGCCGTCCGGCCCGCCACCGAGACGTCGGCGAGCAGGGCGGCGACGAGCCCGGCCCCCACGGCCGGTCCGTGGATGGCCGACACGATCGGCTTCGAGCAGTCGAGCACGTTGCGCACGAGGTCCCGGGCCTCCCGGAGGACCCGGGTCCGGAACGCGTAGTCGTCGATGATGGCTCCGAGGAGCTCGAAGCTCCCTCCGGCCGAGAACGCCCGGCCCGCGCCGGTGAGGACGGCGACCCGCACGTCGGGGTCGCGGTCGACGGCCGGCCACACCTCGGCCAGCTCGCGGTGCATCGCCGCGTCGACCGCGTTGAGCCCGGGGGCGTCGAGCACCACCCGGAGGATCCCCGGCTCGGGGCGTTCGAAGGTCAGGCTCGGGAACTCGTCGTAGCGGTCGGTCATGGTGCGGCCTCCCGTGTTCCGCCGGCCCGGAGACCGTACCCGGGCCGGGAGCGAATCCCGGGAAGGACCGGGCCCCGGAGCCGGTTCGACCTCCCCGAGGATCCCGGCGCGCCGGATCGACCCGGATCCTCGGGAGGAGGTGCACCGTGCCGCCGTCGTCCATGGAACCCGGGGCCGCCGTGGAGCGTGACGTCCACGTCGACGGGCTGCGGCTCCGCTACCGCGAGACGGGCGATCCGGCCGCGATGCCGGTGCTGCTCCTGCACGGGCTCATGGGCCACCCCCGGGAGTGGGACACGCTCACGGCCGCGCTCACGCCCCGGTTCCGGGTCATCGGCCTCCACCAGCGGGGCCACGGCGAGAGCGACCGGGCGGCCGAGTACGCCGCGGCGGCGATGGCCGGTGACGTCCTGGGGCTCGCCGACCTCCTCGGCCTCCGCCGCTTCCACCTGGTCGGGCACTCGATGGGCGGGATGGTCGCGTCGCTGTGCGCCGCCCGGCGCCCCGACCTCGTCGACCGGCTCGTGATGATCGACATCGGGCCCGACAGCCTGAGCGCCGGCTTCGCCGAGGAGCTGCCCACCGTGCTCGGCGCCTTCGCCGAGGCGTCCTACACCCGTCCCGACGAGGCCGTGGACGAGTGGCTGGCGGGCAACCCCCTCGCCCGGGAGCCGCTCGTGCGCCACTACGTCGAGCAAAGCCTCGTCGCGGGAGACGACGGGCTGCTGCGGTGGCGGTTCGACGCCGCCGGGCTCGTCGGGTTCGCGACCGGCGGGGTCACCGAGGGCGAGCTGTGGCGGGCGATCGACGCGATCACGGCGCCGACGCTCCTCGTCCGGGGCGAGCACAGCCCGCTGCTCTCGCGGGCCACGGCGGAGCGCGTGGTGTCCCGCCTCGCCCGCGGCCGCCTCGTCGAGATCCCCGGCGGCGGGCACGACCTCGGCGTGGAGCGGCCCGAGGCCGTCGCGACCGCCGTGCTCGACCACCTCTCGGAATGACGGTTCGCCCGGTTCGGGTGGGGAGGGTGGCTGTCGTACCCTGCCGGTAGGATACGAACGTATGTACGCTCCGGACGGGATCGGGTTGGTCCGCGAAGGCCTCCAGGCTCTGGCGGGTCGGGATCGTTCGGGCTGGTCGGCGGGGGCGCGCACGGCGGAGTTGCGGGAGCTCTTGGAGGCCCGGGCCCGTCTGGACGCCGAGTTGCTGGTGGCGGTGGGGGGAGTGGGAGGCGGCGGGGGTTTCGAGGCCGACGGGGTGGGTGCGGTGGCCTGGCTGGCCCACCACGGCTCGATGACCGGCGCCGAGGCGTCGGGGTGGGTCCGGCGGGCCCGTCTGGTCCGGGACCATCCCCGCATCGGAAAGGCCTTGGCCGCCGGGGAGGTGAGCGCCTCGCACGTGGGGTTGATGACCAAGGCGGCGTCGCATCGCGAGGAGGTCTTCGTCGACCACCTCGACGGGCTGGTCGACGCGGCTCGGGGCCTGGCCCCCGAGCGGTACCGCCACGTGATCCGCCGTTGGGCGGTCCTGGCCGACGACCTCTACGACCGGGGAGAACCCGAACCGGGCCGCTGGCTGCGCACCACCGTCACCTTCGCCGGGGCGGTCCGGGTCGACGGGATCCTCGATCCCGCCGGTGGTGCCGTGCTCCTGGCCGCCCTGGATGCCCGCAGCCGACCCGACGGGCCCGGCGACCCCCGCAGCCCCATCGAACGGCGCGCCGACGCGCTCGTCGCGCTGGCCGCCGGAGACGAACGCCCCACCGTCAACCTCGACGTCCTCGTCGACGTCCACACCCTCGAAGGCCGACCGCCCACCGACCCGGCCGCCGTGCGCTGCGACCTCACCGGCGTCGGCCCCATCGGCCCCGACCTCATCGGCCTGCTCGCCTGCGACGCCAACATCGCCCGGGTCCTCACCCGCGGACCCTCCGAGATCCTCGACCTCGGCCGGCGCACCCGCATCGTCACCCCCGCCCAACGGCGCGCCCTGGCCGTACGCGACGGCGGCTGCGTCTTCCCCGGCTGCACACGCCCCGAACCCTGGTGCGACGCCCACCACATCATCCACTGGCTCCACGGCGGCCCCGGCGACCTCGACAACATGGCCCTGGTCTGCCGGGCCCATCACACCGCCGTCCACCAAGGACGCTGGGCTCTCACCCGCACCCCCCACGGCACCATCACCGCCACCCCGAACCCCCCCCCCCACCCCCCCCCCCCCCCCCCCCCCCCGAACCCGAACCGTGACGGTTACCTGCGCACTCGTGGCGGGCTACGGGCCGGACAACCGTGGCCACTCCCGGGCCTATCGTGTTCACGTGGGAGCCGCCTGGGACTCGTGGACCGCAGCATCTCTGAACGCCGACAAGGGTCTGACGATCGTCGACGGTCTGATGCAGTTCGCGAGCGACAAGAGAGGGAACCGCTACAAGAAAGAGCAGCCGCTCTACATGAGTTCGGTCGCGTTCACGTACGCGGTGTGGGAGAACTACGTCGAGGAAGCGGCCATCGAGCTCGTGACCGCACTTGCGAGGGACTTGGAGCCCGAGCAGCTCACAAGGCCGCGGGTCCGTGAGTTCATCGAGGAGGGCGCCTCCGTCTGGGATCTGTCGGTCCACCCAGGCTGGCGTCAGCTTTGGGTCAAGAGGGTGACCGCGCTGGCGAAGGGTGGCGACGGTGGCAACTGGGGACTCAACACGGCCAACGCCAGGAACACGCGGAAGCTGTTCGCCGCAGTCGGCATCGATCCCCTCCCTGCCGAACACGCCGAGCGACTTGATCAACTAGTCGCGCTGCGTGGCGAGATCGTCCACACCGCCACAACCACGAGCGGCATCTACAAGCGGGAGGTAGGCGACTGGCAAGAATTCGTCAGGGAGCTGTACGAGTCTGTCGATGCGAAGGCTCGCCAGCAGTGCAAGAACTGGCTCACGAGCTGACCGCAGCCGCGCCGCGTGACACTTCGGGGTCCGGACTCCCCGGATCGCTCGTCCCAAGTACCCCGCAGCCGCCGCCAGGGGCGTGGTTCCGCAGCACGCGAGCGCCGCCACCCGGCGCATCGCGGGCGTGTTCGTCAACTCGGTTCGGTCCGACCGCCTGTCGCAGCGACCTCGACGTCGACGCCGAGCACCCGATAGGTGTCGAGCGCTCGCCGGTCGACGGTGACCAGCGGCGACCCGTGCTCCAAGGCGACCGCCCCGACGAGGGCGTCGTACACGGCCCCACCGGCGATCTCACCGGCGGCAAGGCGTTCCAGGAGCGACGCGGCCGCGTCGGGCGAGAGGAAGCGGGTGGCAGGGAAGTTCTCGCGCATCACCCGGGCCACGACCGCCGGAGTCCGGCGCGCCGGTGGGGGGAGACGCGTGAGCACGGAGAACGTCTCGAACGCCGCGTGACCCGCCAGACCGAGCCGGCGACCATCCAGCGCGCGCAAGACGTCTGCGTGATGCTCGTGATCGGCGATGGACAGCGCGACCGCGACGCTCGTGTCGACGAGAACGTCGGGTGCCCTACCGCTGGTCGGCATCGCGCAGCAGGCGGACGTCGTCGACGCTGAGGGGCTCACCGGAAGCCGGGATCACCAGCCGGCCCTGCTCCTCCTCGACGGTGCCCTCGGCGATCACCTCGACGCGCAGCGCCGCACCGTCGGCCGTGACCTCGACCTCCCCGGGGCGCAATCCGAGGCGGTCGCGCAGTGGTTTCGGGATCACCAACCTTCCTGCCTTGTCAATGGTTGCTCGCATACCATCAGGCTACCAGTTGCGTGTTCGCGTCCCAGCGTGTCGACGGGCATGTGCTCCTTCGTGTCGGTTCAGCGTGTTCGCCCCGCCTCCCAATCGCGCTCGGGCCCGCGCCGTGACCCACGACCCGACATGCACGTCGCGGCCGAGCAGCGCGGGTCGGCGCAGCAGCGGCTCAGCCCGTCGCGTCGAGCGCTCCGCGGAGCGCCCGGACGAAGGCCCCGGGCTGGTCGCGGGGTGGGTCGTCCGCGGCGTCCTCGACGACGTGGAGGGGCCAGCCGTGTCGCTCGCTCGCCGCCTCGGCGATCTTCAGCTTCAAGGCCTCGTCGTGGCGGCCCCAGATCAGGACGGTGGGGACCTGGATCCGGTCGAGATCGCCCGGGTCGATGCGAGGCAGGCCGACCCTGCGGAAGAGCTTCCGGGCGCCGCTCGCCGTCTCCGACCGGGCGAGGCCGAGGTTGTAGGAGACGAAGGCGGGCCAGTCGGCCCCGAGGTCGGCGCGCAGGGCGTCGAGGTCGTGGGCGCAGTGGTTCATGAACCGTTCGTAGCCGCGCTCGGAGGGTCGGGCCGTGAAGCGGGCGAAGGTCGAGGCGAAGCCGATGCCGGGTCGGAAGCGGCCGAGGCCGAGCGAGTCGACCAGCACCAGCGCCCGGAGACGGCGGGGGTTCCCGACCGCGTACCGGGTGGCGATGGCACCCCCGAGCACGTGGCCGACCAGCACCGCCGGCTCGCCGCAGGTCCGCTCGACGAGCGCATCGAGCCACTCGAGCACGCCCTCCTCGTCCAAGCGGTCGGGATCGCTCCCGGTGGAGCCGTGGGCCGGAAGGTCGGGGGCCACGACCCGGTGGGTCGTCACCAGGTCGCCGGCGATCCAGCGCCAGTTGACCGCCGATTCGCCGGGGCCGTGCAGCAGCACCATCGGCGGGCCCGATCCTCCCTCGAGCACGGCGGTGGGCAGGCCGGAGAGGGTCATCCGGCGTTCGGTGAGGGGCACGCCGTCGAGCAGGCGGGCCCGGTGGGTGGCGAGGGTGGTGGTCACGGCTGACCGGCCTCTCTCCTGCGGCGGGCGGTGGCGACCAGCAGGTTCGGTTCCATCACCGCGCCGTCGCCGTCGACGAAGGGCCGGCACCGCTCGACGACGTCACGCTCGAGCGCGGCCCGGGCATCGTCGTCGAGGCCGGCGGCGAGCATGGCCAGCGGCGTGCTGTGCACGTACTGCCAGAAGAACTCGGCCGGTGGCGGGACCCGCAACGGGAGGGGCCGGGCGTCGGTCTCCACGTCGACGAAGCCGGCCGCGCCGAGCAGGCCGGTGACCTGCTCGCGGTCGTGGACGGAGAACACGGCGTGCACGAAGCCGGAGGCCTCGGGGCCGACGTGGTCGGCCAGGGCTCCGTCGATCGCCACCATGAGCGGCGGGGTGGGCCCGGGGGTACCGAGAGCGACCCGGCCGTCGGAGGCGAGCACCCGGGCGATCTCGGAGAGGGCCGCCGGCTTGTCGGCAAAGAACTGGAAGCCGAGCGAGCAGACGACGACGTCGAACGACGCCTCGTCGAAGGGCAGGTCCTCGGCGACGCCGGTGTGCCACTCGAGCTCGGGAGCGGCCCGGTCGGCGACCTCGACCATCGCCGGGTTGGCGTCGACACCGACGACGCTGCCGGTCGGTCCGGCGTGCTCGGCGGCGAGACGGGCGGCGACACCGGTGCCACAGGCGAGGTCGAGGACCCGGTCGCCCGCGTCGATGCGGGCCGCGTCGACCACGCGCCGGGCCGACGGCGTGCCGATGGGCGGCACGAACCAGCGCTCGTAGTCCTCGGCGATCCGGAGCATGGCCTGGCTCGGATTCGACGGTGCGTGGCCGGTCTCGTTCGTGGCGTTCGTGACGTCCGTGCGCATGGGCTCCTCCTTCGGGCTCGATCCCATGGTCGATCGAGGAGGTGCCCCGGCGCTTCGGGGCAACCATGCATTCCGCCACGCCCACCGAGTGGGGGTTCTCCCCCATCGCCGGGCTACACGAGGTCGTGGTCGTAGGCGTAGGCGGTGGCCGCGGCCCGGTTCGACACGCCGAGCTTGGTGAAGATGTTGCTCAGATGCCGCTCGACGGTCTTGGGGCTGATCACGAGCTCGTCGGCGATCTCACGGTTGGTGCGTCCCGCCGCCACGAGTCGCAGCACGTCGAGCTCCCGGGTCGAGACCACGGTGTCACGACGGCGGTCGGCGAGTCCGGCCGGCGTCGGGTCGGCCCCGAGCTCGGCGAAGGTACGGCGCGCGGCTTCACGCTCCAACTCGGCCGTGTCATGGTCTCCGAGAGCGGCGCAGGCCGCAGCGATCGCCACCCGGGTCCGGGCCGCCTCGTAGCGCGCATCGACGTCCTGCCAGTGGCGCCCCGCCTCGAGCAGCGACTCGAGCGCGGGCTGCGGCTCGCCGGTCGCGAGGAGCACCTCGCCACGGGCGTGGGCGGCCGCGGCGTGCAGGTACGGGAAGCCGGTGGTCGCGGCGAGGTCGTCGAGCTGGCTCGAGGCGTGCCGGGCGTCGTCGATCCGCTCGGCCGCGAGCATGATCTCGACCCGGGCCGGCAGCATCCGCGCCCGGGTCACCGCGTCGTGGGTCTCCGCCACCGCCCACTCGATGGCCGAGGCGGCGTCGGCGACCCGACCCTGGGCGAGCCGCAGCAGCGCCAGGCCCGGCTGCGGGAGCCGTCCCGCCTCGTTGGCGCTCCGGTAGGCCTCCTCGGCGTCGGCCAGCTCACCCCGGAGGCGATGCAGCTCGCCCAGCTGGTAGTGGGCCATGCCGAGCGCCGGGTGGGGCGGCTCGTTCAGCCGCTCCTCGGCTCGGTGGGCCTCGTCCAGCGCCTCGGTCCAGGCACCCCGGAGCTGGAGCACCTGTGACCGGTGCACCAGGCACTGGCCGCGGTAGGGCACGAGGCCGGGCTGGTCGTCGCACCAGCGGCCGAGGGCGTCGGTCCACTCGCCGGCCCGACGGACGTCGAAGCACTGCTGGCACGCGTCGATCACGGCGCAGTACACGATCCCCGCGACCACCGGTGACACCTCCCCTGCGGTGACCGACGCCATCGCCTCGTCGAACCGGGCGAGCCCTTCGACCGCCCGACCCCGGTCGAGCAGCACCTGGCCCGTCCCGAGCACGCCCATCGCCCCCAGATCGTGATCCCCGAAGCGGCGGCCGATCTCGAGCGCCCGACCGAACCGCTCGGCGGCCACGTCGTCGTCGCCACCGTCGAGGGCCGTCAGCGCGGCCGGCACGAGCAGGTAGCCGGCCTCGACGCAATCGAGGTCGTGCTCGTCGACGAGGTCACCGGCCCGGCCGATCCAGCCGCCACCGGGGGCCATCTCGCCCCGCTGGATGAGCCCGAAGCCGAGCCAGAAGGCGCAGCGCACGGCGGCCGGCCACTCCGCGGCGTCGAGACGAGCCCGGTGGGCGCGGATCCAGGCCGCGGTGCTGGCCTCGTCGTGCCCCGTCAGGTAGCAGGCGATGGCCAGGCGCTCGAGGTCGTCGGGACCGAGCCCCCCGGCCTCGTCGGCCCGAACCAGCTCGCGATGGGCCTCGTCCCAGTCGCGGCGTTCGAACGCGGTCCGGGCCGCCTCGAGCACGTCTGCGCTGGTCATGACGCCCGGCACCCCCTCGGCCGACGCGGACCGCTGTCCCTGCGACGGTATCCCGGGTCAAGGCGAGGGCAACGGGCGGCCGGGTCAGACGCCTCGGGCCGAAGGGCTCCCGTGACCACCGCCACCCGGGGTGAGGATCCGCAGCACGTCGCCGGCCTGCAGGTGGATCGTCCCCTTGTCGGGGAGGCGCTCGGCCCGGGCCTCGTGGCCGCCGGGGAGCAGCCAGTTCTCCCCCGCCGCGCCCGGGGACCCGCCCTCGAGCCCCCAGGGCCGGCTGCGCCGCCGCTCGGTCACGAGTGACACCGTGACGTCCGCGAGGACCTCCAGCTCCCGCACGATCCCCTCGCCGCCCGGGTACCGCCCCGCGCCGCCGCTGCCCCGCCGGAGGCCGTAGCGCCGCACCCGCACCGGGTACGTCCGCTCGAGCGCCTCCACCGGCGTGTCGCGGGTGTTTGTCAACTCATTACTCTTTGACTACCTATGGCAGCGAGACGCCGCGCGGCTCTGTATGCACGCCAGTCGATCACACGCGACGGTTCCGCGTCCCTCGACGTGCAGATCGAAGCCTGCCGGGAGGCCGCGCAGCGGCTGAAGGTCGACGTCGTCGTCGAGTTGGTCGAGCCGCCGTCGACGTCCGGCTACCGGAACCGGGGACGGAGTCGCCCGAAGTTCGGCGAGCTGCTCGAGCTGATCCGTGCCGGCGAAGTCGACTGCGTGATCGCGCACAAGACCGCCCGGCTGTCCCGCGGCGGCGGGCCGGGCTAGGCGCCGCTGGTCGATGCCTTCGAGGCCGCGGGCCGCGATCCGGACAAGGCGGTGGCAACCACCGATGGTTGGGTGAGCGAGTTCGAGATCGGCATCCGCTCGGCGATGGACCGGGAGGAGTCGAAGAAGACCTCCGACCGGATGCTGGCCGTGCGCGCCCGAGAGGCACGCGAGGGCGTCCCACGAATCGCCGGACGGCGGGCTTACGGCTGGAACTACGACATGACCGAGCACGTCCCTGAGGAGGTCACCCGCATCCACGAAGCCGCCGAGCGGGTCCTCGCTCGCGAGTCCGTCTGGAGCATCTGCACCGACTGGAACACCCATGGCGTGCCGACGGTGACCGGTCGCCCGTGGACGGTCACGACGATCACGTCGATCCTGACGTCTGGCCGGATCGCCGGGCTTCGCGAGCACAAGGGCGTGGTCGTCGCCAAGGGCCAATGGGCGCCGATCATCACCGAGGAGCAGCACCAGGCGCTCGTCGTAGCGCTCGCTCCGAAGCGGGCGAAGCCCCCGCAAGGGCCGGACCTACCCGTTGACCAGCCTGATGCGCTGCGGGCTCTGTGGTGGGCGCATGCGGTCGCTTCAGCGCGAGGGCGGGCGGCGTACCTACGCGTGCCGGAAGGGTCCGGGCCTCGACGGTTGCGGCCGGGTCAGCATCCGCGCCCCCGAGCTGGAGGAGTACGTGCGGGACTTGATCTGCGGGATGCTCGCGGACCCTGTCACCCGAGCGGCGATGGCCCGACTCGACACGGGCGACGAGGACGAGGGCGACGGCTCGCTCCTGGAAGTCCTGCGGGAGATCGACGAAAGGCGCCAGCGGCTGATTGACCTCTACACCGACGGCGACATCGACCGCGCCAGCTTCCGCACCCGCAAGGACCGCCTTGACGACGAAGCACGCGAGGTCGAAGCGCAGATCGCCAACCGCACCGGCACCCGCGTCCTCTCGGAGGTCCCCGGCACCTACGAGGAGCTCGTCGCCGCCTGGGAGGAGCGAGGCATCGACTTCCAGCGGAGGCTGATCGAGGCGCTCCTCCACCCCATCGTCGTTAACCCGGCGAGGACGAGGAAGCGAGCGTTCGACCCGGGCCGGCTGGAGATCGTGCCGAAGGCCTGAGCCAAAGTCGTAGACCTGCCAGGGATCGAGCAGCCTTCCATGATCGTCGGCTGCGGGCCGAGACCGCTTCTGCGCCACAAAGCGGCTGCGTTGTCACAGGGCGCGCCTACGCTATCTCCCATGAGTTTGCCGAGCGCCTACCTCACGTCCTTCAAGAACACCGCGCCGATCCTGCAGGCCGTACAGGCAGCACAGGCACCACAGCGCTTCACCCAGAAGTTCCTCGAAGGACTGGGGTTCGCGAGCACCAACGATCGAGCCATCATCAACGTCCTGAAGGCGCTCGGGTTCTTGGACGACGCTGGAGTGCCAACTTCCCGCTACCACCGGTATCTCGATCAGACGCAGTCTGCGCTGGTGCTCGCCGAAGGGATACGGGAGGCCTACGAGGATCTGTTCCGCGTCAACCGCAACGCTCAGGAAATGGCGCAGGCAGAGGTGAAGAACAAGCTCAAGACGCTGTCAGAAGGGGCCTACACTGACCGGGTCCTCACCCAGATGGCCGGAACCTTCACGACTCTGGTCAAGTCCGCGGACTTCTCGAAGGCACCCGTTGCAGAGGCTGGAGTTGACGCGCAGGAGACCTCGCTTGGGCAGGAGCAGGACGACTCGCCGTCGGCGGCGACGTCTCAGCTCAATGCGGCCCCGCCGTTCGCGAACCTGGCGTACAACCTCAACATCCACCTGCCGGAGTCGCGAGACCCGGCCGTGTACAACGCAATCTTCAAGGCGCTTCGGGAGCACTTGCGGTGAGCGTGTCCCAGCACGACCAGTACTACGACTTCGTCTACCGCGCCATCCTCACCGAGGAGGCACTCGACGTGGCGGGTCGACCACGATCGCCGAACGGCAACATCGGCGCGGACGAGGTGGCTGAAGCGCTCAGCTTCGAGTTGTTCGACGAAGAGGTGCTTGCCCAAGCGCAGCTCATGTCGACCGTGTACACAGCCATCGCCGCGTTCGAGATCGCGGTTCGGCGGTTCGTGAAGAAGGTCCTCATGGACACCCATGGCGAGGACTGGTGGGACAAGGGCGTCTCCGAGAAGATCCGGAAGTTCGTCGACACCCGGCGCGCGGACGAGGAGAAGGTCAAGTGGCACGGGGTCCGCGGCGACGACCTCCTCAGCTACACCGAGTTGGGCCACCTGCCCTCAATCATGCAGCAGAACTGGGAGCTCTTCGAACCGTACGTTCCTCGGGTCGACTGGGCTACCGCGCTCTTCTCGACCCTGGAACGCTCACGGAACGTGATCATGCACAGCGGCACGCTGTCCCTCCCCGACGTCGAACGCATCGGGATGCACATCCGCGACTGGAACACGCAGGTCTCGCTGTAGCCCGGACGGCTCCGGCCAAGCGTCAACTTGCCTCGCGAGCGCCGTCGCTCATCGGCCGGTCCCCGCGATAGACGCTGGATTCGAGGATCGCCCGCACGTTCAGAAGAACATCGGGAGCGACGAGAGACTCCGCCAGCCCCAGGCCGCGGCCACCCGAGTGGTGGAAATAGAGGAGCACCGACGTGATCCTCAGCGAGGTTGGAGCCACCCGCTACGAAGCGAGCAGCGCTGCCTTCGCTCCCACCTCCTTTGCCTCGAGCGCATCTTGCTCGGTCTCGTAGAGCTTCGCCATCGAACCCTCGGACAGATAGCGCCGTTCGGCCGCCGCCCACTCGTCGTGGACCTCGATGAGGACGCAGCCGGCGATGCGCAGGACGCCGAGCTCGTTGGGGAAGATGCCGATGACGTTGGCCCGGCGCTTGATCTCGAGGTTCACGCGCTCGAGCGGGTTGGTCGACCAGATCTTCTTCCAGTGCTCACGGGGGAAGGCGGCGAAGGCCGTGACGTCGGTTCCCGCCTCGCGCAGCATCCGCTCGACCTCGGGGAACTGGCGGCCGAGCATGGCGGCCACCTTGTCGAGCTGCTCGGCTACGGACTCTTGGTCGGGTTGGGCGAAGATCGTGCGGATGGCGGCCGCCACCATCTCGGCCGAGCCCTTGGGGACCCGGGCCAAGACGTTGCGCATGAAGTGCACTCGGCAGCGCTGCCAGGCGGAGCCGATCATCACCGAGGAGACGGCCTCGCGGATGCCCTGGTGGGCATCGGAGATGACGAGGCGCACACCCTTGAGGCCCCGGGCCCGCAAGGAGCGCAGGAACGCCGTCCAGAAGGCCCCGTCCTCGGAGTCGCCCACGTCGAGGCCCAGGACCTCACGCTCGCCGCTGGCGGTGACCCCGGTGGCGATCACGATGGCCTTGGACACCACCGTCGCTCCCTCGTGGGCCTTCACGTAGGTGGCGTCGACGAACACGTAGGGGAACTCGACGTGGCCCAGGGGTCGGGAGCGGAACTCGGCCACCACCGAATCGAGCTCGGAGCAGATCCTGCTCACCGTCGACTTCGACACCCCCGAGGTGATGCCCAGGGCCTGGACCAGGTCGTCGACGCTCCGGGTCGAGACCCCGTGGATGAAGGCCTCCATGATCACGCCCCACAGGGCCTTGTCGATGCGGCGCCGGGGCTCGAGGAGGGTGGGGAGGAACGCCCCCTGGCGGAGCTTGGGGATCTGGAGCTCGACGTCGCCGGCCTTGGTCGAGAGCAGGCGCGAGCGGTTCCCGTTGCGGTGGGTCTTGCGTTCCGCGGAGCGCTCGTAGCGCTCGGCGCCGACCGCCTGGGTGGCCTCGGCGTCGACGAGGGCCTGGAGCACGAGCTCCATGGCCTCCCGCATGACGTCGAGGTTCCCGCCGGCGCGCATCGCGTCGAGGAGGTCGTTCAGAGCAGACTGGTCGAGGGCCATCGTGTGTCTCCTTCGCGTGAACCGTCACTGGGTCACGCTGAGGACCACGCGGTGGCCCCCCTCAGCGGTAGATCACCGCGTCAGAGAGGGGCCCTCAATTCCACCACTCCAGGGGCCACGAACCCAGCCCCAGCCCTCGGCGCACCGAACGAGCCCGCTCCACGGCAGGCGGCATCAGCTGTAGGGCAAGAACGGGCTGGTCATCCGGCTGACCGCGGGCACGGCGGGTCACAGCCCAAGGCCTCCACGATCATGGGCGATCTGCTTCGCGGTGCTGACCGCCAGGGCTCGGCGGAGGTCGTCGGCTGGCCGGGCGGCAGGTTGCTGGGGTGCGACGGCGTAGACGTGGTTGCGTTCGCGGCCTCGGGTGATCGAGGTGTAGCCGGCTTCCTTGTGGAGGGTGTCGTCGCCGAGCACGAGGGCGACATCGCAGGTGATGCCCTGGCTCTTGTGGATGGTCATGGCGTAGCCGTGGGTCAGGTGGCCAGCTGCGATGTAGTCGATCGGGAGAGCGAGGCGGTCACCGTCGCTGGTCTCGATGTGGACCGCGTCGGTGTCGGCGCCGTTGACGGTGCCGAGGGTGCCGTTGACGATGCCCACCTTGCGGTCGTTGCGCAGCGCGAGAACTCGGTCGCCGACGCGGAGCTCGAGGTCCTCGGAGTCGAGCACGATGGGCCCAAGGCGGTCGTTGGCGATGAGGTGGAGCCGGGCTCGTTGGTTGAGGTCGGCGACGTCGCTGCGGTGCAGCGCCAACATCACGGCGTCGTGGCCGGTGGTGTGGCTGAGGTACCAGTCCTCGGCCATCCGGGCGTGGACGCGATCGGCGTTGTCGCCGATCGTGAGAGACCCGCTCTGCTCCATGCGCCGCAGCGCTCGGTCAACGTGGCCGTCGCGCAGGGCGGCGGCGGTCGCCCGTTGGGCTCGGTCGGTGAGCCTCCGGTTCTCGGTCAGCTCCGCGTGTCCAAGGCGCCTGATGAGGGAGGCGAACAGGCCACCGGCTTCGATCTCGGCGAGCTGCTTGGGGTCGCCGACGAGCACGAGCTTCGCTCCGGCCTTGGCGGTGTGGTCGATGAGGCGGTGGAGCTGGCGGGTGCCGACCATCCCGGCCTCGTCGAGGACCAGGACGTCGGTGCGGTAGAGCCGGTCTCGGCCCGAGTCGAGGTCCTGGAGCAGCGATGCGATGGTCTGGCTCGGGATGCCGGATCCGGACTGGAGCCCGCGTGCTGCCTTGGCAGCGAGGGCAGCGCCGCGGACCCGGAGACCGGTGCGGTTCCAGGCGTCGCGGGCAGCGTCGAGGGCGAAGGTCTTGCCGGTGCCTGCTTGGCCGACGATTGAGCCACCCCGGGTCTCGTGCAGTGCGTCTCAGTTGGTGCCGACGGTGTCGGCGGGGGTGGTGTTGCGAAGGTACCAGTCGGCCTCGTGCTCGATGGGTGGGGTGTCGCCCAGGGCGCTGTGGAGGCGCGCGGCGTTGTACCAGTCGATCCACTCGACGATGGCGAACTCGGTGCGGGTCCGGGTGCGCCATGGTCCGTGGCGGTGGATCAGCTCTGCCTTGAACGTTCCGTTGAGCGCCTCGGCCATGGCGTTGTCGAACGAGTCGCCGACGCTGCCGATCGACGCCGCAATGCCGGCGTCGCGGAGGCGGTCGGCGTAGCGGATCGAGGTGTACTGACCAGGCTCAATCGATCGAAGCAACACCGGCTGGTTGCAGCGAGCGTAGGTGCTCGTCGAGGGCCTCGGCTGGTGTCTTCCATCCGAGGATCTTCCGAGGCCTTGCGTTGATCGCTGCTTCGACGGCGGCGATCTCCTTGGCGGCCCATCGCGAGAGGTCGGTGCCCTTCGGGAAGTACTGACGCAAGAGCCCGTTCGTGTTCTCGTTGGTGCCGCGCTGCCAGGGGCTGTGGGGGTCAGCGAAGAAGACGGGGATGCCGCTCTCGATCTTGAACGCCACGTGCGCCGAGAGCTCCTTGCCCCGGTCCCAGGTGAGGGACCGCCGCAGATCCTCGGGCAGCGTCGACATGGTCTCGGCGAGCGCGTTCTTCATGGCGATAGCGCCGTAGCCGGCGAGAGCGGGACCGTTGTGGACTCGCGGCTGCAGGCCGTAGCCCTCCTCCCGAGGCAGATGGACCAGCTTCGTGTAGCGGGTGGTGCGCTCAACGAGGGTGCCGATGGCGGAACGCTCCAGGCCGATGAGCAGGTCGCCTTCCCAGTGGCCCGGCACGGCCCGATCCTCCGCTTCGGCCGGCCGCTCGCTGATCATCACCTCGGGCGTCACGTGCGCCCACGCCTTGCGCTTCGCGCGGCCTCGAGGGACCCGCAGCGCCCTTCCGGTGCGGAGGCAGGCGACCAGCTCCCGCTTGAGCGCACCCCGGCTCTCGACGTAGAGCGCCTGGTAGATCGCCTCGTGGCTGATCCGCATCGACTCATCATCGGGGAAGTCGACCTTCAAGCGGTTGGCGATCTGCTCCGGGCTCCACGCCTGAACCCACCGACGATCCTTCCGGTGAGGCTTGTTCCTGCCCTTCCATGCCGGCCCGTCCGGGCCCACGGCACGTCCATCGGGAGTTTGCACGAGGCCGGCGAGCCGGTCCTGGACGTAGTCGCGGAGCCGTTCGTTCTCGGCGAGCTTCGCGACCTTCGGACGTCGAGCTCGACGCTCGGCATGCCACTGCGCCGTCGACGGCTTGTAGTCGAGCCGCCACGTCCGCGTCGACGCGTTGCGGCGCAGCTCCCGCGAGATCGTCGACGGATGGCGCTTCACGCGGCGGGCGATCTCACGTACGCCGAGACCCTGAGCGCGGAGCAAAGCGATGTCCTCGCGCTCGGAGGACGACAGGTAGCGGCCCGACACCGTGGCCGGAAGGCAGGGGTTCACGCCGCCAGCGTGACGGAACCACCTGAACCCAACGGGGGATGACACGCCCGCCTCGACCGCCGCCTCCTCGGTCATCACCCCACGAGCGATCGCCGCCCAAAACCGCACCCGGTCTTCACGCCAGGCCACCGTCGGCCGACCCGGAGACGGAACCTGCCCCCGATAGAGCTGCACCTCCCGTTGCCGCTCCCGCATCGTCGCCATCTGCACGCACCTCCACGATCGAGGTGTTGCGACCACCAGTTGAGTCCGCCCTGGCAGCCGGCGTCGCTGTGGTGCACCAGCTGGCCGGCGGTGAGGTCTCGGCGGGCGATGGCCATCTCGAGGGCGTCGAGGACCAGGTCCGTGCGGAGGTGATCAGCGATCTGCCAGCCGACGATGGCTCGCGAGTACACGTCGAGCACGAACGCGACGTAGAGCCAGCCCTGCCAGGTCGACACGTAGGTGATGTCGGCCACCCACAGCTCGTTGGGTCGTGTCGCGACGAACTGGCGGTCGACCAGGTCCGGTGGCCGGGCTGCGTTGTCATCGGCGACGGTGGTGAAGCGCTTCTTGCCTCGGATCACGCCGCCGATGCCCATCTCGGTCATCAGCCGCTCGACGGTGCAGCGGGCGATCCTGTAGCCCTCCCGGCGGAGCTGCTTGTGGACCCGCCTCGGCCCGTAGCAGCTGTAGTTGGCGACCCACACGGCGCGGATCTTGACCTTGTGGGCCTCATCCGCGACCGCCCGGGCCGACGGAGGCCGCGCCTTCGACGCGTAGTAGGTGCGCTCGTTGAGCTCGATCGACGCGCACATCGCCTTGACCGGCCAGGTATCGCGGTGTTCGTCGACGAAGGCGATCATGACCTGGAGCGGGGGTCGGCCTCCTTCGCGAAAGTAGGTCGTCGCCGCCTTGAGGATCTCGATCGTGCGCTGCTGGTCGGCCACCTCCTTGCGCAGCTTCTTGATCTCGGCGAGCTCCTCGGTGGTCGGGCCCTCTTCCAGGCCCCGGTCCACCCGGGCCTGCTTGACCCAGTTCCGAAGCGTCTCTGGCGAGCCGATCCCCAGATCCCGGGCCACGTCGGGGAAGATCTTGCGGCCCCGTTCGATCACCTCATCGACAGCTCGGCGGCGCAGCTCGTCGCTGTACTTGCTCGGACGTCCCATGACAGCAGTCTCCTCTCCCCAGACCCGAAGGCCCAGGAATCGGCACTGCACCAAACCCGGGGTGGCTCACCAGGTGCGTATGCAGGTTCGGATCGGTCTCCCGGCTCGTCCTGTGCCGAAACGCGGCGGACACCAACCCGCCACCCCGATGACGGGCGGAACCGGCCTTGCCACGGCGGACCACACACGCCTCGTCCTCCAAGTACCGCACCGCCGCAGCCACCGCCACGTCGTGCGCCGCCACCACCTCGGCGGCCAGGTCCTCGTCCCCGAGGCCCCAGAGCAGTGACACCGACTTCGGCGCCGACAGGGTCAGGTCGAACCCCTTGATCTTCCGCCACCTCGTCAGCGGCTCTCCCGTCGACGGGTCCACACCCTCGATCACCGAGCGGAGGGCGTCGGCATCGACCTCCCCGGTCAGGCCGAGCCGGCCGGCCCCGACACCGATCCACCGTCCCGGCGCTTCACCCGACGCCAGGTAGTAGTCGTCCCGCTCGTTGGCGATGACCTCCAGGTAGTACGCCGCCGGATCGGGGGCCGCGGAGAACTTCGCGATGCTCAGCACATCCACGTAGGCCCCTGAAGGCCCCGAAGACCGCGCGATCAATCGCTAATTTCTCAGACGGGAGGCGTCCGGAGACGACGGGCGACCTCCCACCGCGCCTCCCGCTGGCTATCCCGTTGACCACCCGGCGGCCAACCGGACACCCCCGGTGCAAGTGTGTGAAGGACTCAACTGGGGTTGGCTAGATCAACCCAAGGCGTTTCGCTGCCGCCTCGAGGTCGCGACGGAAGTCGCCGAGCCCTTCGAGGGTGTACATCCCGTCGATCTGGTTCGAAGCTCGGAGGTCGTGGATCCGTCGGAGGTCGTTGAGACGGCTCTTCCAGCCGATGCCGTCGATCGCCGCCATGACGAACTGGGTCGGCAGGCGCTTCTCCGCCATCTCCTCAACCTCCCGAACCGCATCGGTCAGCTTCGACCCCGTGGAGTCGAAACCCTTCGCCGCCACCACGATCAATGCATCCTTGCCACCAGCTGGAATGGCCAGGTCGCACGGAGCCGTCTGCCCGTTGCGGCCCTCGAACCTGGTTCGCGTCGCTGCCGGAAGCCCCAGGTCCTGGGCGACGCGCTCGATCTCATCTTCAACTCGGCGGCCAGTCGCCCCGGCGTCTGTAGCAGTGCGTCGGGTCCCTGCACGGGCGACGAGTACGTCGCCGAAGTCGTACGTGCGTCCCCGCTGCTCCTCAATCAGGCGGACGAGCTCATAGTTCTCGTCGAGCATCGCGATGACCTCGCCCGATCGATCCCGCGCAAGCGTGATCCAACCTGACGAGCCGAGGTGGTGCCGGAGGACGTTCTTCAGCTTCTCCCGGGTGAGCCCCACGGCGAGGCCAAGGACCGGGACTGCGTCTGTCTGCTCTCGGATGAACGCAGCGAGGCTCTCCCGGTCCACAGCCTCGAGGTCCGCCAGCGCCGTGGCGACGGTTCGGATCTCCTCGCTCTCAGCCGTCGGGACCGTGGGATCGAACGGGTTGCTCAGCTGACTGAGCGAGTCGACGTAGTCGTCGAAGCTTCCTGAGGTCATCGCCCGATGAACAGATACTCGACAGCCTCGCGCCGGGCCGCCGCACGATGAGTGCCGAAGTGGTAGCGGTGATCGATCTCGCGAACCTCGACGTCGTCCTTGACGTCGCGGAGCAGGCCCTCGATCGTCGTGGCATCCGGCACGGCGTTGGAGGAGTAGGACAGCACGATCGTGGACTCGTGGAATCGCTTGAACGTGTCTCGTAGAGCGTCCACGATCGTCCGCTTGTAGCTGAACGGGGTGAACCGCTTCACGAGCTTCTTCGTGCGAGTGTTCTCCATGATCTCTTGGCCGCGCCAGTACACGCTCAGACCCTCGAGAAAGTGGTACCGCTTGATGTAGCAGTTGTCGTCCTTCGGCGGGGCGTAGGGCGGATCGAGGTAGACGATGTCGTAGCCGACCGGGTCCACCTCGAACACGTCGCCCTGCGCTGCCCGACATGGCTGGCCGGTGTCGAACACGACCGAGTTGTACTCGGCGGCGGTCTCGACGAAGTGCTCCCGCAGCGGGAGGTGGAGATCGCGTCGACCGTCGTCGTACCGGAGCTCGGTGAAGGTGAACACACCACGTGGCTGCTTGCGTGCGGCGGCGAGAACTAGCGAGGCAATCGCCAGGTCCCGCTTCGCTCCCGAGAGCTGGTCGATGTGTGACCACGCCGAATCGAGAAACGCTCGATCCTCAGGCGTGAAGTAGAGGCCGTCGAAGGTGGTCTGGATGAAGTCCCGCCCATCGGCGGCCGGACCGGTGATGCGATCGATGTCAGCCTTCGAGAGCGTCACGGAGTCGTTGGCAACCGCTCCGGCAGCGATCACGGCGGGGAAGGCGAGGAAGTCGTTGGAGGTGACGGCGTAACCCATCGACTTCAGCGTGTAGGAGACAACGCCACTACCGGAGAAGGCATCCAGCGCAGTCGTGCCCCCGAGTTCCCCGAACAGATTGGCGAGGTGGGGGACCAATCGGTACTTCGATCCCATGTAGCGCAGACGGGGGAACGCTGCCGCGGCCGCTGCAGCGTGCTCCGCACGGGTGGGCGAGTCGACGGTGGTCACGTCGAACAACGTAGGCGGCTCCCCGGCCCGGCTCTGGGACCACGCGGGAGATGTCGGCCGAACCATCGTGGCCTCCTGTGTTCGTGGGACTTCCGGGCCGTCGGGCCGAGCTGCGGGAGTGGCACCTCGCAGTAGCTCCCATCATCCCTGGGGGCTGTGACAACGAGAGTGTCGTGCGCCAGCTCGATGGGACCACCCGAGCGCCAGTGGCATGGGACCACTTCGTCGGGGTGTCATCGTCGGCGGCGGGATGATCGCGGGGTGGGTGGGGGGTGGGGTCAAGGGCGTTGGTGACGGTGGGCTTCTGGCGTTGCCGGTAGGACTCGCCGTCGAGGATGAGTTCGTGGGCGGCGGACTGGAGCCGGTCGATGGCGGACTGGGCGAGGAGGGGATCGGCCATGTAGCCGAGCCACTCGATCGGTTCCCGGTTCGAGGTGATGACCGTCGCTGCGGCGCGGTGCCGTTCGACGATGAGCTCGTAGATGTCGGCGGTGTCGAGCGCGCCGAGGGCTTGGAGGGCGAAGTCGTCGATCACGAGCAGATCGACGCGCAGGAGCTTGCGCATCTCGACTTCGTGGCTGTTGTCGAGCCGGCTGGCGCGGAGTCGTTTGAGGAGCCGGTCGCAGCGTTCGAAGTGGACGCTGTAACGGCGCCGGATGGCGGCGTGGCCGAGGGCGGTAGCGAGGAAGGTCTTGCCGACGCCGACGGGGCCCATGATCACGGCGTTGTGGCCGCCGTCGATGAACCGCAGCGAGCACAGCTCGGTCCAGGTGGCTCGGTCGTAGGTGACCTTGGCGGTGTCGTCCCATCGGTCCAGGGTCATCGTCGGGTCGAGCCCGGCGGCCCGTGCCCGCCGGTCCGCGGAGGTCGTCTCGCGTCGGGTGACTTCGTCGGCGAGGACGAGTTCGAGGAACTCGGCGTGACCGAGGCCGCCGGTCTGGGCGAGTGCGAGGCGCTCGGGAAGGGTGTCGAGACAGCGTCCGAGCTTGACCCGGCGCAGCAACGCCTTGAGCTCAGGGGTGACCGTCGGCGCGGTCATCGGCCGGCCTCGGCGGTGCGGGCGATGGCGAAGTGGACGGGGTCCCTGGCGAACCGGCCAGCGACGACGACCTCGGGCTGTGCCGGTGGCGCCGGTGTTGTTGCTTGCTCGGTGCCGCGTTCGAGCATGCGGCTGATGAGCCCGACGTTGACCTGCTCGTGGGCGAGCGCCGACGCGCACGCCATGTCGACCCGGTCCGCGCCCCACTTCTTGACCAGCCCGAGCAGGGCGTAGACCTGGCGCATCTTGGTCCAGGGCAGCGGGATGTCGAGCAGCGCCGACGCGCAGGCCCCGACGTTCGGGCCGTGCTCGGCGGCCATGCGCTGCAGCTTGTCGAGGTCCCGCATCGCGTAGACCGTCTTGGCTGCCGGCAGGTCCTCGGGATCGGTCGATCGTCGGCCCGGTTCTTGGCGGGGATGGACCTTGATGAGCTGGCCCCGGTGGAAGATCCGCACCAGCGTGCGATCGGCGCGAACCTCGACCCGAGCGCCGATCAGCGCGCCGGGGATCGAGTAGAGCGACCGGGCCACCTCGATGTGATGGTCGCGATGCACCTTCGCCGTGACGTAGATCGGCACGTCGTAGAGCGAGGTCGGCGCCAGCAGCAGTCGGGGTGCTTCCTCGGCGGCGAACACTTCGGCGGGGCGTTGCTGGGTCGTCCCGTGGACCCGCAGCCCGGCCCGTTCCCGGCACCACGCCTCGGCCCGGCGCTGCGCGTCGGCGAGATCGATGAAGGTCTCACCGGCGAAGAACGACCCCCGCACGAACTGCACTTGGCGCTCGACGCGAGGCTTGTCCTGCGGGGACCGCACCCGGGCCGGGTCGATGAGGAACCCGCGGGCCTGGGCGTACTCGACGAAGGCCTGGTTGAAGCGGGGCTCGAGCGCATCGGCGCCCTCCACGACAGCGGAGAGGTTGTCGGGGATCAGGGTCCGGAACACGCCGCCGAAGAACACCCATGCCGCCTCGCACCCGACGATCACCGCGCCGGTGGTCTGACGGTGGGTGAGCCACACGAAGCAGTGCCGGCTGAAGCACGCCGTGAAGATCAACGCGTGCACCACCCGGTCCCGGCCCGTCGCCGGGTCGAAGACCAAGCCCATGCGACCGAAGTCGACTTGGAGCTCGTCACCCGGCTCGCCGTCGTTGACCCGGACCGTCGAGCCCCGGCCCCGCCGCCGGCCCAAGACATCAGCGACGTAGCGCTGCACCGTCCGGCACGGCACGCTCACGCCGCGCCGCTCGAGCAGCTCGTGGATCTTCACCGCGGTCAGATCCTCCTTGACCCACCCGGCGATCTCGCCGTGGTGGACCTGCAGCAGCCGCCACGGCGCGCCGTGACCGTCGGTGCGGTGCGGTCGAACCGCTTCGACCACCTGACCGATGAACACGTCGCTCAACTGCCCGTCGCCGCCGTCGCGGACCAGACCGAGCCCGACGGCGGCCTCCACGTAGCCGCGGACCGTCTTGCGGTCGAAGCCGACCAGCCGTTCCGTCGCCCGGATCCCTCACCGGCCAGCCACAGCCGTAGCACCTCTCGAACCTCGAACACTCGGACCTCCCTGAACGCCATCGCCGCCTCCGGCTCGCTGATCGACGGCGGCGAGTCGACCCTCAGCGAGACCGACGAAGGTGGACCCCAAGTGGTCCCATCACTGGCGGCGGGGTGGTCCCATCACTGGCGCTGGGGTGGTCCCATGCGCCTGGCGTTCAACGCTCCCAAGTGGTCCCATACGGCTGGCGGGCGACAGAGAGATGCGTCCTCTCGGGCTTACGAAGCGACCGCAGCTCCCCTCGAAACACTCAGGGAGTGGGCCCAGAGCCCGCCGTCCCCATCCGGGCGGCGACTCGCCGGATCGCCGACACGTAGGGCTCGTCCTCGACCTGCACGTCGGGCGACAGCTCGTCGAACGGCACCATCGAATCGTGCACCTGGCCACGAGCGGTCATCCAAGCTGTCCATGCATCGTGAACGTTCTCTGCGGTCACCGCCTGCCCGACTGCTTGGCAGAGGACCGCGTACAGCAGCATGAGATCGCGTGCGCCTTCCGACGGAACCAGGTCGGGCGGCAACTCGCGCATGATCTCGTCAGCGACATCGGAGAGGTACGTCACGACATCAACACTCGCGCCCCGAGCAACAGGTAGACGGCGAAGAACAGCAGCGGGACGACGCGCTCGACGAACCCCAGCTCGGCGTAGCGTCCCTTCCACCAGGGCAGCGACTCGTCGGACTTGAGGAACTCCCACTCCCGCTGGAAGATCCTGACGGGAAGGTGCTCCTTCTCGATCTCCGTGATGACCTCGAACTTGGCGCGATTCAGGTCGCGATAGCTCCGGAGGAGCAGCCACCACGTCAGCGAGAGGATGGCCCCGACCCCAGCGGTCGCGAACAGCGCTACACCGTCCGGCTTGGGCAGATCCTCGCTACTTGCATCCGTCGCGGCTGCCAACAGGCCAACGAACGCTCCGAGCCCGGTGTTGATCGTCAGGAAGTAGCTGTTCGCCGTCGCTCGGCGGCCTGAGATTCGGTCTACCTGCTCGACCGCGACCTTGTAGAGGTCGAGGACAACCGGGTCGACCGACGGGCTACCGCCCACCAGCGATCAGCTTCTTGAGGTTGTCCCAAGTCCAGTTGTAGATCTTGTCGCTGTCGAGCGCCGCCGTGGGCTTCCGGGCCGTCCCGTTCGGACGTCCGTCCAGCAGGAAGTAGGGCTTCCCCTCAGAACGAGCGATCCGGATCTCTTCGTTCACGCCCGTGGCGGTGTGGGTGTGCTCGCCACAGATCACGATGACCTGCTGAACCCGCTTGATGCGGCGCCGAGCGTCGTCTTTCCAGCCCGGCGACGCCACCTTGACGGAGTGGTCCGAGATCTCGAAGGGCGTGTCACGGTTCTTGGCCTGCCCGACGAGCAGGTTCTTGCAGTCGAGGTCATGGTCGTAGTCGAAGCTGATGAACACGGGCACGAGCGCCATGGGTGAGGTCTCCTTCTGGTCTGCCTCTCCATGGAGAGTACGGAGACCCTGTGACAAGAACGCCGCTCCCGGTCCGTGGGCCACGGACCTCGGCTCGAAAGCCTCACGGGAGGTCTACCCCCGAGGCGATCCCCAGCCCCCGCCGCCGGGGGTCAGCATTCGCAGGACGTCGCCGGCCTTGAGCTGGATCGTGCACTTGTCGGGCAGTCGCTCGGCCCGGGCCTCGTCCCCGCCAGGGAGCAGCCAGTTCTCCCCGACCGCTCCGGGCTCGCCGCCGGCGAGCCCCCACGGCTGCGAGACGCGTCGCTCGGTGATCAGCGACACCGTTGCGTCCTCGAGCACCTGGAGGTCTCGCTCGATACCTTCGCCACCCGACGACCAGCCCGCGCCACCGCTCCCCCGTCGCAGGCGGTAGCGCAGCACCCGCAACGGGAAGGCCCGCTCCAGCGCTTCGATGGGGGTATTCCGCGTATTAGTCATCGCGGTGTGAATTCCCGACTGGCCGGGGCGGGGTTCGACTGATCGGTAGTCAACTTGATCTGTGTTGGTCATCGCGGTGTGAATTCCCGACTGGCCGGGGCGGGGTTCGACTGATCGGTAGTCAACTTGATCTGTGTTGGTCATGGCCGTGTGCACGCCGCTCATGCCGGCCCGTCCCGGCCGGCCGCCCTGCCCGCCCCCGACCGTCTCGTAGTACACCCAGCCCGGCCCGCCGAGCAGGACGTTGTTCATCGTGCCCTGCCCCGCGGCCCCGACCCGCCCGGGGACCGCCTGGGCCAGCGCGCCCAGGCAGACGTCGGCCACCCGCTGGCTCACCTCGACGTTGCCGGCCCCGACGGCCGCCGGGGGAGCGCCGCCACCACCGTCCCCGGCGGGGCCACCACGCGGACCGGCCGCATCGCCCCGCCGTTGGCCGGGATCGTCGGGTCGGTCGCCGACCGCACCGCGAACGCCACCGCGCTCACCGTCACGGCCTCGACCGCGTTCACGTTGCCCGGGCGCTGCGCGTCGGTCCCGCCGAAGTCGAAGGTCGCCACGTCCCCCTCGACCGTCAGCGTCACCACGATCCGGGTCGGGGTGTGCTGCTCGGGAGCCGGTCCGGCCGAGTCGAGCACGTCCTCGAAGCACCACCGACCGTCGGGGATCGACGCCAGCGCGGCGCGCATCCGCCGCTCCCCGTACGCCACGACCTCGTCGAAGGGCGCCCCGGCCAGGGTGGCCAGGCGGTCCACCCCGAGCACGTTCGCCCCGCGCTGGGCGTCGAGGTCGCCGCGACGCTCCCCGGGCGTGCGCGAGCTCGCCACCACCACGGCCTCGACCTCGGGCGCGAAGAGGACCGGGGGGACCCGCAGGCCCTCCTGGAAGACCTCCTCGGCCGCGGGCGGCATCGAACCCGGGGCCATCCCGCCGAGGTCGGCGTGGTGGGCCCGGTTGGCCACCCACCCGACGAGCTCCCCGCCGGTGAAGCACGGGGCGACGAGGGTGACGTCGTTGAGGTGGGTGCCCCCGCGAAGGGGTCGTTGAGCACCACCTGGTCCCCCGGCCGCACCCGGTCGCCGCACGCCTCGATCGCGGCGCGCACCGCCGCGGGCATCGAGCCCAGGTGGACCGGGATGTGCTCGGCCTGGACGAGCAGCTCGCCCTCGGGGGTGAACAGGGCGGCCGAGCAGTCGGCCCGCTCCTTGATGTTGGGGCTGTAGGCCGAGCGGCGCAGGACCGCGCCCATCTCCTCGGCGACGCCGGTGAGGCGCGAGATCAGGACCTGGAGGGAGGCCGGGTCGAGGCTCACGACCCCTCCCGGCGCAGGATCCAGGCCCCGAGCGCCCCCGGCTCCGCCCGCCATCCGCCCGGCACCCACACCGTGCAGTCGGGCTCCGACACCACCTGCGGGCCGCGCACCGGTGCCCGGTCGACCACCGGCAGGTCGTCGACGTCGAGCGGCGCGTCCCTGCGGGCCCGGGCCCGGAGGGCCACCACCTCGACCGGGGCGTCCTCGCGGGCGTAGCCGTTGCGCCGTGCGTGCTCGGCGTGGAAGGCCTCGGGGGCCGCCACGGTGAGCTCGTGGCTCTGCCCCTCGTACCGGCAGTCCACGAACGTCTCCACCGCCGGCTCCGGTCCCGGGCCGAGGCGGGCCCGGGCCTCCCCGGCCAGGGCGGCGAGCGCGGCGTCGAGGCCGGTGCGGTCCCGCGGGCTCGACCACGACCGGACCACGTCGTGCTGGCGGGGCGAGCACACCAGCCCCACGGCCGAGAGCACCCCGGCCCGGGGCGGCACGATCACCGCCGGCATGCCCAGGGCCTCGGCGACCGCGACGGCGTGGAGCGGGCCGGCGCCCCCGAAGGCCACCAGGGCCAGCTCCCGGGGGTCGGCCCCGCGCGCGACGGTGACGACCCGCACGGCCTGCACCATGTTGGCGTCGACGACCGCCACGACGCCCTCGGCGGTCACCCCCGCGCCCGCCAGGGCGGCCCGGGCGGCGCCCGCGTCGAGGCGGCCCAGGCCGGGGAAGGCGGCCTCCGCAGGGATGCGGCCGAGCACGAGGTCGGCGTCGGTGACCGTGGCCCGGTCGCCGCCGAGGCCGTAGCACGCGGGGCCCGGCTCGGCCCCCGCGCTCTCCGGGCCGACCACGAGCGCGCCGCCCGGGTCGAGGCGGGCCACCGATCCGCCCCCGGCGCCGATCGTGTGGACGTCGAGCGAGGGCAGGCGGATCGGCAGCCCGGCGACCACGTGGGCCGGGGCGGGCTCGGGGACGCCGCCTCGGACCAGGCAGACGTCGGTGCTGGTCCCGCCCATGTCGAAGGACACGGCGTCGGGGAAGCCGCAGGTCGCAGCCACGGCGGCGGCGGCGCGCACCCCGGCCGCCGGGCCCGGAGAGGAGGAGGGCGGCGGGAGCGTCGGCGGCCTCGACGACCGGGACGAGGCCGCCGACCGACGTCATCACGAGCACCTCGTCGGCGAGGGCGGCGATCCGGCGAAGGTACGGCCGGCACACCGGGCGCAGGTGCGCGTTGGCCACCGTGGTCACGGCGCGCTCGTACTCGCGGAACTCGGGCGAGACCTGGTGCGAGCAGGTCACGTCGAGCCCGAGATCGGCGAGGCGCGCGGCCACCTGCTGCTCGTGGCCCGGGTCGAGGTCGGCGTGCAGCAGGCACACCGCCACCGCGTCGACCCCCGGCGGGACGGAGGGGAGGTCGCCGAGCGGCCGGACCTCCCGGCCCGAGCCGTCGAGCCGCCCCTCCACCTCGAGGCGGAGCTCGCGGGGGACGAGCGGCTCCGGCCGGTCGGCCCACAGGTCGTAGAGGGAGGGGCGGACCTGCCGGGCGATCTCGATCACGTCGGCGAAGCCGCGGGTGGCGACGAGCGCGACCCGCCCGCCGCGCCGCTGGAGGAGCGCGTTCGTGGCGACGGTCGTGCCGTGGGCGAGGAGATCCGCACCGCCCGGGGCCGACACGGCGCGCAGCGCCTCCACGACCGCCCGGGCCGGGTCGTCGGGGGTCGAGCGCACCTTGGCCACCCGGCCGTCGTCGGCGACGAGGTCGGAGAAGGTGCCGCCGGTGTCGATCCCCAGGCGCATCGGGCGCCCAGCCTCGCGCGTCCCGGTGGACGGCGGGCTGCCGGCGTCACCCGCTCCGGTGCGCTACTGCTGGCCTTCCTGGCCGAAGGCCTGGAGCAGGTAGCCCCGCGAGCGGACCGTGCGGACCTCGAGCCCGAGCGGGGCGATGCGGCGGCGCAGCCGGAGGATGTGGACGTCGAGCGCGTTGCGCGTGGGGGCCCCGTCGGCCCAGGCCCGCGCGGCCAGGGCCTCCCGGCTCACGACGGTGCCGAAGCGCTCGACCAGCGCCCCGGCCAGCGCCTGCTCGACGGGGGACAGGGCGACCCACCGGCCCCGGAACCGAAGGAGGCCGTCTCGGTCGATCTCGGGGACGACGGCGTGCTCGCTCTCGGCCCGGGCCATGAGGCTGGCGACGCGCACCCGCACCTCCCGGTCGTCGGCCGGGAGGCGCACCCAGTCCTCCAGGCAGTCCGCCGTGGCCGGCGGCAGATCCTCGGAGCCGACGAGCAGGAGTCGTGGCGCACCCCGGGCCCGGAGGCGCTCGACCCGGTCCTGCTCCTCGGGCCATCGCACGAGCACCACGTCCATGCCGCGAGCCTAGAACCAATCGGTTTCGCTTTCATTGCACCCCTGTGAACGGGGCCTGCCCGGTGGCGGCCCGACGTCAGCGCGTGGCCGTGGTGTCCGGGCCGAGCAACCCGGCCCGCTGCTCGAGGTCCCGCGCCGCCGCCACGAGCGCCGGCGCGTAGCGGCGCCCGGGGCTGCCGGCGAGCCGGTCGGCCGGGCCGCTCACGCTCACCGCGGCGAGGACCCGGCCGGCGGCGTCGAGGACCGGCGCGCTCACGCTGGCGACCCCCGGCTCGCGCTCCCCCACCGACGCCGCCCACCCGCGCTTCCGGACGGCGGCCAGCTCGTCGGGGTCGAGGCCGGGCGGCCGGTCCTCGGGGGAGGCCCAGGCGAGCAGCACCTTGGCCCCCGAGCCGGCCGTGAGCGGCAGCGACGCTCCGACCGGCACCGTGTCGCGCAGGCCGCTGCGCCGCTCGGCGGTGGCGACGCACACCCTCCGGTCGGCCTCGCGCACGTAGAGCTGGGCCGACTCGTCGGTCGCGTCCCGCAGGTTGGCCAGCACCGGCCCGGCCAGCTCCACCAGCTCCAGGCCGCTGGCGGCCCGGGCCCCCCAGGCGAGGAGGCGGAGGCCGAGGCGGAACCGCCCGGCCGGGTCGCGCCCGACGAGGCCGTGGCACTCGAGGGCCTGGGCGAGGCGGTGCGCGGTGGGCCGGGCCAGGCCGGTGGCGGTGGCCAGCTCGGCGAGCGTGGCCGGACCCTGGTCGGCGAGGGCGCCGAGGACGGCCACGGCCTTGTCGACCACGCCGACCCGGCTCACGACGCGCGGCGCGCCCTCCCGGGGCGCCGCTCCCGGGTTGCGACCGGCGGCCGAGGCTCCTACACTGTCCACGTAGCGATACTAGCGTCTCAGAGTATGAGACTCAACACCACAACACGGCGGCGCGCGGACACGACACGAGCCCCCGACGCCGGGGCCTCGCGGACGCACCGGGCGCCGGGAGCGAGGGAGAGCTGATGGCCGCCACCCTGGCCGAGAAGGTGTGGGAGCGCCACGTGGTCCACCGGGCCGACGGCGAGCCCGACCTGCTCTACATCGACCTGCACCTGGTCCACGAGGTGACCTCGCCGCAGGCCTTCGACGGTCTGCGGCTCGCGGACCGGCCGGTCCGCCGGCCCGACCTCACGGTCGCCACCATGGACCACAACGTGCCGACGATCGGCCTCGACGAGCCCGTGGCCGACCCGGTCTCGGCGAAGCAGATGCAGGTCCTGGCCCGCAACTGCCAGGACTTCGGCGTCCGCCTCTACGCCATGGGCGACCCCGGCCAGGGCATCGTCCACGTGATCGGCCCCGAGCTCGGCCTCACGATGCCGGGCCTGACCGTCGTGTGCGGCGACAGCCACACCTCCACGCACGGCGCGTTCGGGGCGCTGGCCTTCGGCATCGGCACGAGCGAGGTGGAGCACGTCCTCGCCACCCAGACGCTCCCCCAGCACCGCCCGGCGACCATGGCGGTCACGGTCGACGGGGACCTCCCCGAGGGCGTCACCGCCAAGGACCTCGTCCTGGCCATCATCGCCCGCGTCGGGACCGGCGGCGGGATCGGCTCCATCCTCGAGTACCGGGGCTCGGCCGTACGCTCCCTCTCCATGGAGGGGCGGATGACCGTGTGCAACATGTCCATCGAGGCGGGCGCCCGGGCAGGCCTCATCGCTCCCGACGACACCACCTTCGCCTACGTCGAGGGCCGGCCCTTCGCCCCGTCGGGCGCGGCCTGGGAGCAGGCCCTCGACGACTGGCGGGCGCTCGCCACCGACGCCGGGGCGACGTTCGACCGCGAGGTGACGATCGACGCCGGGACGCTGCGCCCGTACGTCACGTGGGGCACGAACCCGGCCCAGTCCGTCACGATCGACGACGCCGTCCCCGACCCCTCCGGCATGGCGGACGACGCCCGGCGGGAGGCCGCCGAGCGGGCCCTCGTCTACATGGGCCTCGAACCCGGGACGCCGATCCGCTCGATCGCCGTCGACACGGTGTTCATCGGCTCCTGCACCAACTCGCGCCTCGAGGACCTGCGGGCGGCCGCCGAGGTGCTCCGGGGCCGCACGGTGAGCCCGGGGCTGCGGGCGCTCGTCGTGCCCGGGTCCATGCGGGTCAAGGCCGAGGCCGAGGCCGAGGGGCTCGACCGGGTGTTCCGGGACGCCGGCGCGGAGTGGCGGTCGGCGGGCTGCTCGATGTGCCTGGCCATGAACCCCGATCGGCTGGCCCCCGGCGAGCGGTGCGCCAGCACGTCGAACCGGAACTTCGAGGGGCGCCAAGGGCGGGGGGGCCGAACCCACCTCGTCTCGCCGGCCGTCGCCGCCGCCACCGCGGTGGCCGGCCGCTTCGCCGCCCCCGCCGACCTCACCTGAAGGAGCCTGCCATGGAGGCCGTCACCGTCATCTCGGGCCGGGGTGCCCCGCTGCGCCGTTCCGACGTCGACACCGACCAGATCATCCCGGCCGAGTGGCTGAAGCGGGTCGAGCGCACCGGCTTCGGTGCGGGGCTCTTCGCCGAGTGGCGCAAGGATCCCGACTTCGTGCTCAACGACGAGCGCTACGCCGGCGCGACCGTCCTCGTGGCCGGGGCCAACTTCGGGACCGGCTCGTCACGGGAGCACGCGACCTGGGCCCTCCAGGACCACGGCTTCCGGGCCGTGGTGTCGCCCCGCTTCGCCGACATCTTCCGGAACAACTGCCTGAAGATCGGCCTCGTCCCGGTGGAGGCGACCGGCGAGGCCGTCTCCCGGCTGCTCGACGCGCTCGAGGTCGACGCCGAGCTCGAGATCGTCGTCGACGTCACCGAGCGCCGGCTCCGGGTGCCGGCCCTCGACCTCGACGAGCCCTTCCACCTCGACGACCACTCCCACTTCCGGCTCGTCAACGGGCTCGACGACATCGGGCTGACCCTGCGCCACGAGTCCGAGATCGCCAGCTACGAGCAGACCCGCCCGGCGTGGATGCCCCTGGTCCCGGCGGAGCGCTGAGCGCGCGCGGGGCGACGGTGAGCGCCGAGCGCGACGATCGGGACGACCGGTACGCCGACGACCGTCTCGTCCCCGTGGCCTTGGCGGGCTCGCGCGTCGAGGCCGAGACGGTCGTCGCCCTGCTCGAGGCCCACGGCATCCGGGCGTTCGCCCAGCACCGCGACCTGGAGGCGGTCTTCCCGACCCTCTTCTCGCAACCGGGCACGCCGGTGCTGGTACGCCAGCGGGACGCGCCCGAGGCCCGGGCCCTCCTCGACGCCACCCCGGGCTCCCCGCCGCCGGGCTGAGCGCCTTCCGCAGCACGCCACGCCGCGGGCGGCTCACGATCGGGGCCGGTGTCTGCGCTCCCGCTTGATCTCCCGGTAGAGCCGCGCGACGCGGCGGTCCCGGGCCCTCCGGGCCTGCTCGTCGAGCCGGAGCTCCAGGTGGGTCAGCTCCCGCTCCAGGCGCCGGAAGCGCTCGAGCCGGCCCGGGTCGAGACGCCCGTCGTCGACGGCCGCCTGCACGGCGCACCCCGGCTCGCCGGCGTGGCGGCAGTCCCGGAACCGGCAGGAGCCGGCGAGGTCCTCCACGTCCGCGAAGGTCCGGGAGAGCCCCTCCCCCTCGCCCCACAGACCCAGGGCCCGCAGGCCCGGCGTGTCGAGCAGCACACCTCCCCCGGGCAGCGGCACGAGGTCACGGGTCGTGGTGGTGTGACGGCCCTTCCCGTCCGCGGCGCGCACGGAGCGCACGGCCTGGAGGTCGGTCCCCACCAGCCGGTTCACGAGCGAGGACTTCCCGACCCCCGACGCCCCGAGGAGCACCGCGGTGCGGTGGGGTGCCAGCCATCGCGACACCTCCTCGAGGCCCAGGCCGGTCGTGGCGCTGGTGGCGACGACGTCGACGCCCGGCGCGACGGCACCGACCTCGTCGAGGGCCTCCGCGGGCTCGGCGACGAGGTCGGCCTTCGTCAGGACGACCGCCGGCACGGCCCCGCTCTCCCAGGCCAGCACGAGCGACCGGTCCAGGCGCCCCGGGACGATCGGGCGGTCGAGACCGTGCACGACGAGCACCAGGTCCACGTTGGCCGCGAGGACCTGATCGGCCGTCGCGCCGCCGGGGACCCGGCGCCGGAGGGCCGAGCGACGCTCCAGCACCGCGGTCACCTCCGGCGGGTCCGAGGCGACGTCGACGGCCACCCAGTCGCCGGCGACGACGTGGGCACGGGTGGACCGGGCGGGCACCGATCTGCCGTCGAGGAGCACAACCGCGCCGCCGCGGTCGCTGCGGGCCACGCGCCCGGGGAGGCTGCCGGGGGGCGCGTGGGCCGCGAAGTCCTCGGCGAGACCGCGGTCCCAACCGAAGCGGACGAGGGCGGGCGGGAGGTCCGGACGCGGCGCGGCCCCGGTGGTGCTCGGTCACGGGGGCTCCTCGGAGGAAGGCGCCCGGGCGGCGTGGCGCGGAGGCTCAGCCGCCCCGCGGGCGCGGGTGGACCCGGTCTTCCTGGATCTCCACCACGACGAGCATCGGGCTCCCTCGCGCCTCGCGAACCCCTCGATCCTACCCCCGAGGCGCACCCCCTCCGGGACGGGCAGGAGAGACCTCGGGCGTCACGGCCTGCCGTGTCCCCCGCGCCTGCGGGACGGCACGCTCGGTGGGCCGGCCCGGGTGGTCGGCCGGGTCGGCGATCACCACGCGGTCCCGGCCCTCCTGCTTGGCCCGGAGCAGGGCTCGGTCGGCATACCGCAGGACATGCTCGAAGTCGATCCCGTGGGTGGAGTCGGCGAGCCCGAAGCTCGCCGTGAACGGCGGCACGTCGTCGCGGGAGCTCTCCTCGGACAGGGCCCGCCGGCTGCGGTGCAGCACCGGGGCCGCCTCCACGGTCGAGCACCCCGGGAACACCACGACGAACTCCTCGCCTCCGTAGCGGCAGACGACGTCTCCCGCCCGGACCTCCCGTCGCAGGACGGCGGCGAAGTGCCGGAGCGCGGCGTCGCCGACGTCGTGTCCGAAGGTGTCGTTGAGGACCTTGAACCGGTCGAGATCGATGACGGCCACGGCGTAGGGGACCTCCCGCTCGTCGAGCTGCCGGCCCAGGACGTCCAGGGTCCGCCGGTTGAGCTGCCCCGTGAGCGGATCGGTGGATGCCTGGAGCTCGCTGCGCTCCATGGCCCGCAGGATCCCGACCCGCGTCCCGAGCTGCGCGACCAGGCGTCCGAGGGCCTCGACGTCGTCGGAGTCGGGGCGGGCCTCGGTACGGGTCGTCACGTGCAGCACGCCCACGGACCGGCCGAGGACCTGGACCGGGAGGCACACGGCCGCGCAGGGCCCGCCGCGGCGGTGACGCAACTGCGGGCACGCGTAGATGGACTCGCTGGTCTCGAACACGAGCGCCCGGGATGCTCGGATGGCCGGGCACCGCTCGGACCGGCCGACCTCGCAGTGGGACGGCGATCGTCCCGGTGAGGTCACGGCGACGCGAAACAGCACGGAGCTCGAGGGCGACGCGAGCAGGAGCTCGACCCCCCCGTCGACCAGCTCGGTCGCGCGGACCGCCACGTCCCACGCGTCCGTCTCCGTGCCGCTGCGCTCGAGAGCCTGCTGCGCTGCGGCGAGGGTGCGGAGCCGCCGGAGCTCGGCCTCGAGCGCGGCCTCCCGGAGGCCGGCCACCCGCCGCTCCTCCGTGGCACGACGCCCGATGCGATGCAGGGTCACGAGCGCGAGGACGGCGGTCCCGAGCACCGCCGCCAACGCCGTCGAGACCAGGAGGGCGCCCGGGCCCCCGACGGGCAGGACCACGCCCACGATCGTCGCGGCGGAGGTCGAGGCGCAGAGCCCGAACCCGGCCACGAGGAGCAGGCGGGCGTCGCCGCGTCGGCCGGCGCTGCGCCGACCCTCGACGGCGGCTCGTTCTCTCACGATCGGTCACCACCCCCTGGAGCAATCTCGGCACCGGGAGGTGATCCCTCAAGCGCGAGAAGGTCGCGCCTCCCTCCACCCGGCCGCGCCGGGGGGTTCGCTACGCCGGCTCGACCCCGCCCAGGAGGGCCAGCTCGCGCCACTTCCAGTGACAATCGACCTGGTCGAAACCGACCTCGCGCAACCAGGCGAGCTGGGTCTCCACGAGGACGAGCCGGTTCGACGGGTCGTCCTGCTCGGGGGTCTTCCCGACGGCGCGGAGGAACGCCGCGTGGAGCTCTCGCGTGGGTGACGCCACGTGCTCGAGGTTCAGGAAGGCGCCACCGGGCTCCAGCAACCCGCGGACCTCGCCGTAGAGGGCGCGCTTGCGCTCGTCGGCGAGGTGATGGACGGCGTAGCTCGACACGACGAGGTCGAAGCTCCCCCAATCGGCCGGGAGAGGGCGTGCGAGGTCGTGCTCGACGATCGTGACGTCGTCCGCGGCGCCGAAGCGGTCGCGGGCCCGGGCCAGCATCTCCGCGGAGAAGTCCACCGCGACCCCGGTGATCCCCGGGCGAGCCTCGCGGACCAGGGCGAGCAGGAAGCCGTCACCGGTCCCCAGGTCGAGGACGCGCCGGGGCGCCGGCGGCACGTGCTCCAGCAGGATCTCGTACCCCTCGGCGTGGTGGGCGAAGGTCCCGCGCTCGGCGAGGTACCGGCGGGCGTGCGCGGCGTCCGTCCACAGGTTGGGCCGATCGGGCCCCGGACCCGCCGGGGCCCGCGTCACGGCCCGACCTCGTGCTCCCGCTGCTCGGCGTGCTGCTCCCGCAGTCGGACGACCTTGTTCACCGCGTTGAGGTACGCCCGGGCGGACGCCTCGACGACGTCGGTGGCGACACCCCGCCCGGAGGCCTTCAGGCCGTCGGCCTCGAGCTGGACCACGACGTCGCCGAGCGCGTCGCGGCCGCCGGTCACCGAGGAGACGTTGAAGTCGAGCAGGCGGCCCCGAACGCCGGTGGCCTCGGCGATCGCGGCGCAGGCGGCGTCGATCATGCCGTTGCCCTCGGCCGTGGCCTCGGTCTTGCCGTCCTCGTCGGTGAGCACGACCGTCGCCCGTGGCGTGGAGGACGTGCCTCCGTGGACGTCGAGGCTCAGGATCGTGTAGCGGTTGACGAAGCCGTGGCCGAGCTCCTCGGCGACGATCGCCTCGAGGTCGGCCTCGGTGATCTGGACCTTGCGGTCGGCCAGCTCCTTGAACCGGGTGAACGCGGCGTTCAGCGCCTCCCCTGGAGGTGCAGGCCCATCTTGGCCAGGGAGTCGGCGAAGGCGTGACGGCCCGAGTGCTTGCCCAGCACGATCTGGGCCGCCTGCTGGCCCACCGTCTTGGCGTCGATGATCTCGTAGGTCTCGCGGTCGGCCAGCACCCCGTGCTGGTGGATGCCCGACTCGTGGGCGAACGCGTTCCGCCCCACGACCGCCTTGTTGTACTGGACCGGGTACCCGGTGAGGCGCGACACCAGCCGGGAGGTGCGGGCCAGCTCCTCGGTCCGCACGTTGGTCGTGAGGCCGCCGAAGCGCTCCGACCGGGTCCGCAGGGCCATCACGACCTCCTCGAGCGCGGCGTTGCCGGCCCGCTCGCCCAGGCCGTTGACCGCGCACTCGATCTGGCGGGCGCCGGCGGCGACGCCCGCCAGCGAGTTCGCCACGGCCAGGCCCAGGTCGTTGTGGCAGTGGGTCGAGACCACGTAGTCGCCCCGGACGTTCTCGATGACGAACGCGATGAGCCGGCCGAACTCCTCGGGGACGGCGAAGCCCACGGTGTCGGGGATGTTGAGCGTCGTCGCGCCGGCGTCGACGGCGACCTGGAGCACCTCGCACATGAACTCGGGGTCGGAGCGGCTGCCGTCCTCCGGGGAGAACTCCACGTCGTCGGTGTAGCCACGGGCCCGGGCGACGCCCGCCGCGGCCTCGGCCTTCACCTGCTCCGGGGTCATGCGGAGCTTCTTCTCCATGTGGATCGCCGAGGTGGCGATGAAGACGTGGAGCCGCGGCTTGGCGGCGTGCCGTACGGCTTCCCAGGCCCGGTCGATGTCCTGGAAGCCGGTGCGCGAGAGCGCCGCCACGGTGGGGCCCTCCACCGCCGTGGCGATGGCCTCCACGGCCTCGAAGTCGCCCTGGCTGGCGATCGGGAAGCCGGCCTCGATGACGTCGACGCCGAGGCGCGCGAGCTGGTCGGCGATCTCCAGCTTCTCCCCCACGTCGAGGGAGATGCCGGGCGACTGCTCGCCGTCCCGCAGCGTCGTGTCGAAGATCCTCACGGTGTCCATCGGGCCCTCCCGGGGCGTCTCGGTAGGTGTCATCGGCCGCTCGGGTGATTTCGTGCAACGAAAAACCCCCGGCCTGAGGGCACGAGGGGCGTCCGCGAGCACCGGGGCGGTGCTCGCCGCTAGGTAAGGAGGAGGCTGTGGGTGTAGCGGTGCCGGAACATCGCCAGGAATGCTACCGCACGCGGGCGTCGAGTCAACGCGCCCGTCGCCGCCGGCGCCGCGATCCGGGACGAGCGGCGCGGATCGCGCGACACTCTCGGACGTCGTGGCACGTCGATTCCTGAAGCGGACGGTCCAGCTCGGGGTCCTGGCCGGTCTCGGCTACGCCGTGTGGCGCTGGTTCGAGACCCGGCGCGAGCCGGGCGGGGTCACCTGGGAGCCCCAGCCGTTCCCGTACCCTCCCACGCCCCGGGCCGCCGAGACCCCCGCGCGCGCGTGGCCCGGTCGGCGCCGGTGGACGGGTCGGCGGGCGGGGGGCCCGACGGGTCCGGGGGCGGCGTCGCCTGGGTCGAGCCGACGGGCGGGACCTGCCCGGCGAGCCACCCGGTGAAGGCGAAGCTGGCGAGCGGGATCTTCCACGTCCCCGGCGGGCTCAGCTACGAGCGGACGAACCCCGACCGCTGCTACGCCACGCCCACCGACGCGCAGGCCGACGGCCTCCGTCCCTCCAAGCGCTGACCGGTCCGGGGACCGCCTCTAGTCGAGCTGGATCGACTTGGCGAAGAGGATCCCCGGCTCGGCGTGGAGGCGCTCGATCACCTCGGAGGACACCGGGCTGTCGGTCGCGAGGACCATCAGCGCGTGCTCCCCGGCCGGGCCCCGGCCCACGTCCATGTCGGAGATGTTGATCCCGGCGTCGCCGAGGGCGGTCCCGACCCGGCCGATCATCCCCGGCCGGTCGTCGTTGTGGACGACCAGCATGAACCGGGAAGGCGGCAGGTCGACGATGTGCTCGTCGATCTCGACGATGCGGGGCTGCTCCTGCCGGCCGGCCAGGGTGCCGCTCACGTGCACGTCGCGCCCCGCCACCCGGCCCCTCAGGGTGAGCAGGTTCACGTAGTCGCGGGCCGACGACGACGTGACCTCGCGAACCTCCAGGCCCCGCTCCTCGGCGAGCTGGGGGGCGTTCACGAACGACACCGGCTCGTCGAGCACCGGAGCCAGCGCGCCCTTGAGGACGGCCAGGGTGAGCACGCGGCAGTCGTAGTCGGCGATGTGCCCCTCGTACGCGACCTCGAGCGTGTCGACCATCCCGCCGGCGAGCTCGGTGAACAGGCGACCGAGCCGCTCGGCCAGGGGCAGGAACGGCCGGACGGTGGACGACGCCTCGGTGGCCGCCAGGTTCACGGCGAAGGGCACGAAGTCCCCCCGGAGGGCGAGCACGACCTGCTCGGCGATCGTCTGGCCCGCCTTGTCCTGCGCCTCGGCCGTCGACGCGCCCAGGTGCGGCGTCACCACGACCTGATCCAGCTCGAACAGGGGCGATGCCGTGGTGGGCTCCTCGGCGAACACGTCGAGGGCCGCGCCGGCGATGCGGCCTTCGCGCACCGCGTCGGCCAGGGCCGCCTCGTCGACGATGCCGCCCCGCGCCGTGTTGACCACGCGGAGGCCCGGCTTCGCCTGGGCGAGGAGCTCCCGGCCGATCAGGCCCACCGTCTCGGGGGTCTTCGGGAGGTGGACCGTGAGGAAGTCGGCTTGGCGCACGAGGTCGGGCAGGGAGTCGACGAGCTGCACGCCGATCTGGCGGGCCCGCTCCGCGCTCACGTAGGGGTCGTACGCGAGGAGGTGCATCCCGAAGGCGAGGGCCCGCTGGGCGACCAGCACCCCCACCCGGCCCAGGCCGACGACCCCCAGGGTCTTGCCGTGGAGCTCCACCCCCTCCCAGCGGGCCCGGTTCCAGCTCCCGGCCCTGAGGTCGGTGTGGGCCTGGGGGATGTTGCGGGCCTGGGCGAGCAGGAGCGCCATCGTGTGCTCGGCCGCCGAGAGCACGTTCGACTGGGGGGCGTTGACGACCATGACCCCCCGCCGGGTCGCCGCGGCGACGTCGATGTTGTCGATGCCGATCCCGGCCCGCCCCACGACGACGAGGTCGCTCCCCGCGTCGAGGACCTCCGCCGTGACCCGGGTCGCGCTGCGCACGACGAGCGCCGAGGCGCCCCGCACCGCCTCGAGCAGGCCGGCCTCGTCGAGGCCGATCCGGACGTCGACGTCGAAGCCGGCGGCCCGGAGCGAGTCGAGGCCGGCGCCGGCGATCTTCTCGGCGACGAGGACCCGGGGAGACATCGAGACGGAGGCTAGACCCTCGCGCCGGTCACGCGAGGAGCTTGGCGAGCCGGGAGAGGCCCTCGACGAGCTGGTCCTCGGCGAGCGCGAACGACAGGCGGGCGTAGCCCGGGGCGCCGAACGCCTCGCCCGGGACCATGGCCACCTTCGCCTCGTCGAGGACCAGCGCGCACAGGTCGAGCGAGGTCTCGGGCGTGCGTCCCCCCACCGGACGGCCCAGGACCCCGGCGAACGACGGGAAGCAGTAGAAGGCCCCCTGGGGCTCGAGGCAGCGCACGCCCGGGATCCCGGAGAGGAGCTCGTGCATGGTGCGCCCCCGGCGCTCGAAGGCCGCTCGCATCTCGGCCACCGCCGACCGGTCGCCCTCGAGGGCCGCCAACGCGGCGCGCTGGGACACGTTGGCGACGTTGGACGTCGAGTGCGACTGGAGGTTGGCCGCCGCCTTCACCACGTCGGTGGGACCCACCATCCACCCGACGCGCCACCCGGTCATGGCGTACGTCTTGGCCACCCCGTTGAGGATCACGCAGGAGTCGGCCAGCCCCGGTACGAGCCCGGGCATCGACGAGAACCGGTGGTCCCCGTACGTGAGGTGCTCGTAGATCTCGTCGGTGAGCACCCACAGCCCCCGGTCGAGCGCCCACCTCCCGATCGCCTCGACCTCCGCGGGGGGGTAGACCGCCCCGCTGGGGTTGCCCGGCGAGACGAAGAGGAGGGCCTTCGTGCGGGGCGTGCACGTCGCGTCGAGCTGCTCGACGGTCACCCGGAACCCGGCCTCCTCGTCGGTGGGGAGCGCGACGGGGACGCCGCCCGCGAGGCGGATCACCTCCGGGTAGGTGGTCCAGTACGGGGCGGGGAGGAGCACCTCGTCGCCCTCGTCGAGGAGGGCCTGGCAGGCGTTGTACACGGCCTGCTTCCCACCGTTCGTCACGAGGACCTGCTCGGGCGCGCACTCGACCCCCGAGTCGCGGGCGGTCTTCTCGGCGACGGCCCGGCGCAGCTCGGGCAGCCCGGCCGCCGGGCTGTACTTGTGGCTGCGCTCGTCGCGACACGCGGCGACGGCGGCCTCGACGACGTGCGGGGGCGTCGGGAAGTCGGGCTCGCCGGCACCGAAGCCGATCACGTCCTCGCCGGCGGCTCGCAGCGCCTTGGCCCGCGCGTCGACGGCGAGGGTGGCCGACTCGCTGATCGCGGCGAGGCGACGGGAGATGCGGGTCATGGGTGCCATGCTGGCACGTCGGGTGGCCCGGACCCGCATGGATTCCGCCGCGCGCGGGCTGCGTCCACCGGCGGATGGCCCGCGCGCCACGATCCGGCGTCCTCCGGCTCCCCTCCCCTACCCTGTCGTGCCATGCCTCGGCGGGGCGTCGCCCTGGTAGCCCTCCTCGCCCTCCTGGTGGCCGCCGTCGCGGCCCTGGCGCCGTCCCCGGCGGGTGCCGGCGCCCGCGCGGCCGTCCGGCCCTCCCAGAGCGTCCCCCCGCCCAAGGCGTGGGTCCTCGCCGACGCCGACACCGGTACGGTGCTCGCCGCCTCGAACGAGCACGAGGCCCTGCCCCCGGCGAGCCTCGTGAAGGTGATGACGGCCCTGACCGTGCTCGACGCGGTCTCGCTCGACTCGACGGTCACCGTGAGCGAGCTGGCCGCCGCCCAGCCGGCGATGCGGATCGGGATGGAGGCCGGCGACGAGTGGCCGCTCGTCGACGCCCTCGCGTCGCTGCTCATGGTGTCGGCCAACGACGCCGCCTACGCGCTCGCCGAGGCCGCCTCGGGGGACCTCGAGGGCTTCGCCGAGGACATGGACGCGCTGGGCGAGCGGCTGGGCCTCCGGGACAGCACCTTCGCCGACCCCGCCGGGCTCGACGACACCCAGTCGTTCGGCGGGGGCAGCCGCATGAGCGCCTGGGACCTGGCGGTGGTCGCCCGGAACGCGCTCGTCGTCCCCGAGATCTCGTTCACCGCCGCGCTCGTCGAGCACGAGCTCGTCGGCCCCGACGGCGTCCCTCACACGCTGCGGAACCACAACAGCCTGCTCCAGCAGTACGAGGGCGCCAACGGGCTCAAGACCGGGTACACCGAGAAGGCCGGTCGCTGCCTCCTGGCCACCGCCCACCGGGACGGCCGGACGCTCGTCGCGGTGGTCCTGGGGTACTACGACTACAACGGCTTCGCCTCGTGGCTCTTCGACCAGGGGTTCGCACGACCTCGCGACGACCCCGGCACCGGCGACCGGCTCCCCGAGCCGGCGATGCTCACCGTCGACGCCCGGCAACGGGCCGTCGACGCGCTGCCCAGGATCCTCGGCCGCCCCGTGCTGGCCACCCGCGGCCCCGGGGAACCCGCGACCGCCGCTGCGGAGCCCCGGGCCGAGGCCGCGACGTCACCGGGCTCCCCGGGCGCCGTCGGCGACGCCCCCGCGGCCGAGGAAGGCGAGCCCGTGTCGTCGGGGGGTCGTGGCCGCCGAGCCCGAGTCCGCTCACGGTCGGCCTCGTCGTCCTGGTTCTCCTCGTCGCGCTCGTCGTGGCGCGCCGGCGGGCTGTCGTCCGGCGTCGCCGCAAGCGCCTCCGGGCCCAGCGAGCCCTCGCCGAGGCCCGCCGGCGGGGGGCGCTCCACGTGATCGACGACGACCTGCCCTCGCCCGCGCCCGGCCCCCGGCTCGGCAGCGGGCACGTACACGTCATCCGGCGCCCGTAGACGGCGCGGCGCCCGGGAACCGGGAGACCGGGAGGTGGCCATGGACCAGGAGATCCTCTACGACGTCGACGGGCACGTCGCGACCATCACCCTCAACCGGCCCGAGCGCCGCAACGCCATCAGCACGTTGATGCTCCGCCAGCTCGGCGAGGCGCTCGACCGGGTCGAGCGGGACCCGGGCATCCGGGTGGCGCTCCTCACCGGGGCCGGGGCCGGGTTCTGCGCGGGCCTCGACCTCAAGGACGCCGCCGCCGGATCCGGCATCGGCGGCGGGGGCGGCCTCAACGTCGGAGGGCCCCTGCGGGTCCGCGACGTCCCCACGGTCGTGCTCCACGAGATGGACAAGCCGGTGATCGCGGTGCTCAACGGGGCTGCGGCCGGCTACGGCGTGGACCTCGCCCTGGGCTGCGACCTCCGGATCGCCGCCGAGTCGGCCCGGATCCTGCCCGCGTTCGCCAAGCGGGCGGTGGTGCCCGAGAGCGGGGGACCTGGTACCTCCCCCGCCTCGTCGGATGGGCTCGGGCGGCCGAGATCGGGTTCCTCGGCCGGGACCTCGACGCGACCCGGGCTCGGGAGCTGGGGCTGGTCAACGAGGTGGTCCCCGACGAACAGCTCTGGGAGGTGGCCCTGGGGTGGGCGGGGGAGATCGCCGCGAACGCCCCGCTGGCCGTGCAGGCGATGAAGCGGCTCTTCCGGGCCGGCCTCCACGAGGACTTCCAGAGCCACACGCACCACGTGCTGATGCAGCTCGTCCATCTCCTGGGGACGGCCGACTTCGCCGAGGGGATCGCGTCCTTCATGGAGCGCCGGCCGCCCACGTTCCACGGCCGCTGAGCCCGGCGGCCGGGCGCCGCGCTCAGGCGGAGACGGCCTCGACGTCGGGGTCCCAGGAGCGCAGGTCGGCCAGGCGCGGGTCGTTCGAGAAGACCTCGACGATGGGCTCCGAGAGGCCGAGCCGGCGCTGGATGACCCGGACGTCGTTCTCCTGGTTCCAGAGCATGAGCATGACGGCCACGCCGGACTCCCCGGCCCGGGCGGTGCGACCCGACCGGTGGAGGTAGGCCTTGTGGTCCTCCGGTGGGTCGTAGTGGACGACGACGTCGACCCCGTCGATGTGCAGTCCCCGGGCCGCGACGTCGGTGGCGACGAGCACGGGCAGCTTGCCCGAGGCGAAGTCGGCGAGCGCCCGCTCCCGCATGCCCTGGCGGAGGTCGCCGTGGATGGTGCCGGCCTTGACGCCCTCCTGGCGGAGCTGGCGCAGGAGCCGGTCGGCCCCGCGCTTGGTGTTCACGAACACGAGCATCCGCTCGGCGCCGCTCGCGATCGCGGCGACCACCTTCACCTTGTCCATCTCGTGGACGTAGAGGAAGCGGTGCTCCATCTCGTCGACGGTCGGCTCCTCGGCCCCGACGGCATGGTGGACCGGGTCGCGGAGGTAGCGGCGCACGATCTGGTTGACCGAGCCGTCGAGCGTGGCGGAGAAGAGCATGGTCTGGGGGTCGGACTCCACGCGGTAGAGGATCTTCTGCACCTGGGGCATGAAGCCCATGTCGGACATGCGGTCGGCTTCGTCGAGGACGAGCACCTCGATGTCGGAGAGGGCGAGCTCGCGGCGCTCCATGAGGTCGATGATGCGACCGGGGGTGCCGATCACCACGTCGACGCCCTTGCGCAGGCGCTCGATCTGGCGGTCGATCTTGGTACCCCCGTAGAAGGCGGCGACCCGCCGGTCGCGCTGCTTCCCCAGGGGGGCGAGGACGTCCTTCACCTGGCTCGCCAGCTCACGGGTCGGGACGAGCACCAGGGCTCGGGGCCGGCCCGGGTCGGCCCGCCCCGCCCGCTCGAGGATGGGCAGCCCGAAGGCGAGGGTCTTCCCCGAACCGGTCCGGGCCCGGCCGAGCACGTCACGGCCGGCCAGGGCGTCGGGGATGGTGAGGGCCTGGATCGGGAAGGGCGTCGTGATCCCGTCGCGGGCGAGGGCCTCCACGAGGTCGGTGGAGACGCCCAGGGCGTCGAAGGTGGTCGTCATGCGTCAGCTCGCTCTCGTCGACGTGCGGCGACGGGGACGTGTCGCCGGGCGCCGTCCCACCTCACGCGCGGCACCAGGACCGGCGAGCAGGACGACCGGCGGGCGGAAGGGCGCCCACCAGGACCTATGGTACCGCACGATCCGCGCGGAGCCCCGGATCTGCCACCCGCCGCGCGGGAGTTGGACCCGAGGATCCCCGGTGGGGGCCCCGGGACGGCCGTCGGCTCAGGACCTCACGACGAGGTCAGCGGCACCCAGCTCGCGATCCGCCAGCGGCCGAGCTCGTCGCGGACGAGGAGCACCACCGAGGTCTCGGGCTCACCCCGCGGCACGATCGTGAGGACCTCGCCCTCGGCGTCGACGAGGCGCTCGTCGCGCTGCTCGTCGGTCACCACCAACGTCACCGCGTTGGGCAGCACGCACTTCACGTCGACACCGAGGAGCCGGTAGCCGTCGTCGGCCCACCGCAGCCCCCGCTCCTCGAGCAGGGCGAAGTCGCGTCGCTGGCTCTCGGCGTCGGCCGTCTCCGGCGCGTACAGCTCGTCGAGCAACGCGCCGTCGGGGTTCTCGAAGAGCCAGCGGAGGTTCCACAGCAGCGATCGCAGGACCGCCTCGTAGTCGTCCCCGACGTTCTCCAGCGGCGGCCGCGGCCTGCCGTGCAGCGACCCTCCCGGGAGCGGCGCGCCCAACGGCACGTCGACCAGCACGTCCACCCCGGTCACCTCCCCGCCCGCGCCCTCGGGACGGCCCCACTCCGCCCGCTCGGTTCCCGGGAGGCTACTGCCGCGCCCCGTGCCGGTAAAGAGACCTTCCGTGATCGGTGTCGCGGGGGGTCACCAGGGCATCGACACCCCGCCGTTGGGGCGGAGGATCTGGCCGGTCACGAACGACGCCGCGTCCGACACGAGGTACAGGATCCCGTAGGCGATGTCCTCCGGCGTGCCGACCCGCCCCAGCGGGGCCATGCCGCCGAAGCGCTCCTTGAACCCCCGGAGCCGCTGCTCGTCGACCGTGCCGTCGGGGTCGGTGAAGTGCCGGGCCGAGAAGTTCGTGAGGATCACCCCGGGAGCCAGGGCGTTGACCCGGATCCCGTGCGGACCGGCCTCGGCCGCGAGGTCCATGGTGAGCATCGCGACCGCGGCCTTCGTCATGCCGTAGACGGCCAGGGTGGGGGCCGGGGTGTCGATCGCCCCCGACGAGATGTTCACGATGCTGCCCGACCGCCGGGGGATCATCGCCCGCATCGCGGCCCGGCATCCGTAGAAGACTCCCTTGAGGTTGACGGCGAGGATCTGCTCCAGCTCCTCGTCGGTCGTGTCGACCACGAGGTTGTTGTGAGGGATCCCGGCGACGTTGCACATCACGTCGAGGCGCCCGTGCTCGGCCACGGCGCGCTCGACCAGCGCGTCGACGTCGGCCCGCCGGGTCACGTCGGTGCGGACGACGGTGCCGCGGCGACCGGCCGCGGCCACCGAGTCGGCCGTGGCCTGGGCCCCCTTCTCGTCGACGTCGCCCAGCACCACGTCGGCCCCGGCCCCCGCCAGCGTCACGGCGGTCGCGCGGCCGATCCCGCTGGCCGCCCCGGTCACCACCGCCACCCGGCCGGACAGGTCGAAGGCGTCCCTCACGTCGCTCACCGCGCTCCCATCGGTCGCCCCGGTCGGCCCGGTCCTGATCTGACGGTCCGTCAGGGCCAGACTAGGCAGGCGGGGGATCGGCGTGCCACGGTGGCGCCCTGCCGCTCGTCCGGCTCCCCCGCCGCCGACGTGGAGACCCGAGGATGACCCGGCTGGTCCTGGCCTCGTTCAACGCCCACTGGGGTGTCCGTCCGCGTGGGATGACCTCCGGTCCGCGCGGGGCCGCCTTCGACGTGGACGCCGTCTTCCGCCGGCTCGGAGCCGACGTCGTCGTCCTCCAGGAATCCTGGCGGCCCGACGAGGGCGGTGCCTTCGTGGACGACATCGCGGTCGAGCACGGCTACCACCTGGAGGAGCTGCCGCTGGCGCGGGCGGTGGCCGGCCACCGCCCCCGGGTGCGCAGACCCGGGACGGGGACGTGGGGCCTGGCCGTCCTGACCCGGCTCCCGGTGGTGGCGCGCCGGGAGCTGCCGCTGGGCTCGGTGCCCCGTGATCCCGTCGGCGACCGCCACGCCCTCCACCTCCGCCTCGACGTCGGGGGCGGAGCCGAGATGGACCTGGTCGCGGCGCACACGTCGTCCCGCGTCCCCTACGGGCCGCTGCTCCACCTCCGGCGGCTGGCCCCCAGCTCCCCGACGGGGAGCGGCCCGCGATCGTCGCCGGCGACATGAACATCTGGGGCCCGTTCGTGACCCGGGCCCTGCCCCGAGGGTGGCGGCGGGCCGTGCGCGGCCGGACGTGGCCGGCTCACCGGCCCCACAGCCAGATCGACCACGTCCTCGTCAACCGGCGGGTCGAGGTGGTGGGCGCCGCCGTGCTCCCCGACCAGGGCTCGGACCATCGGCCCGTCCGGGTCCAGGTGCGGCTCCTCCCCGGCGAGGATGGCTGAGTCGCCGAGCGCGACCCGCGAGCGGCGCTAGGGCAGGACGGCCATCGCGAGCGGCGGTGTGTTGGTCGTGAACGGCCAACCGTGGTGGTGGGCGTCGCCGAAGGCCGCCACCCGGCCCTCGGCCGAGGTGATCCAGTAGCCGGCGCCGGTGGGGCTGGCCTGCATCCCGGTCACCCAGCGGAGCTCGCAGCCGGCCAGGCTGCCGGCGAAGGGGGCGTCGCCGAAGGCGAAGATGCCGCCGTCGAACGCGACCAGCCAGTAGCCGCTCCCGGACGGGGCCGCGGCCATCCCCACGATCGGCTGGTTCAGCGCCATCGCCCCCGTCGACCCGAAGAACCCGGCGTCGCCGAAGCTGAAGATCCCCCGTCGCGGGCGACCAGCCAGTAGCCGTCACCGGACGGCGTCGGGGCCATCCCCACGATCGGCTGGTTCAGCGCCATCGCCCCCGTCGACCCGAAGAACCCGGCGTCGCCGAAGCTGAAGATCCCCCGTCGCGGGCGACCAGCCAGTAGCCGTCACCGGACGGCGTCGGGGCCATCCCCACGATCGGCTGGTTCAGCGCCATCGCCCCCGTCGACCCGAAGAACCCGGCGTCGCCGAAGCTGAAGATCCCTCCGTCGCGGGCGAGGAGCCAGTAGCCGTCACCGGACGGCGTGGGGGCCATGCCGATCATGGGCGCGTTCAGCGTCAGGGCGCCGGTGGACCCGTGGAACCGGGCCTGACCGAAGCTGAAGACCCCGCCGTCGGAGGCGACCATCCAGTAGCCCTCACCGGCCGTGCCGACCCGGCCCGGCGGGGCGTCGGGCGGGCAGTCGGGCCCGACGCCCGAGTACGTGAGCATCTGGGCGTAGATCCCGATGATCCTCTGGCCGTAGTCCGTGCCGGGCACCGCCCACTTCCCGTTGAGGTCCTCCCAGTTCGGGGCCTTGCCCCGGTAGACGAACGGGCTGTCGTAGCTCGCCTGCACCGCCGGACGGTCGAGGTTGTACGAGTACGCGTCGGGGTCGGCGTACTTGCGGAGGTGCTGCACCTGGGCCCGGACCCCGGTCCGGGCGTCCGCGTACTCGTAGCCCCCGCTGCAGGAGTTGCACGCGCCGATCCCGGCGAAGTTGTTGTCCTCGGGCCGCACCTGGCCGTAGTCGGGGAACTCGAACCATCCCGTCTCGAGGATCGACTGGGCGAAGGCGATGTCGCCACGCACCCCGGCCCCGTAGCCCTCGTCGACGAAGAGCTCGGCGAGGGTCTCGACGGGGACCGTGGCCCGGTAGGGCTTCTTCGTGGTCGCCTGGAACCAGGCGGCGATCTCGCTCGGGGTGAGCGTGGAGCCGCCCATGATGGGGTTCACCGCCGCCGCGTGCGCCGGCCGCGCCGGCGGGCCCGCCAGGGGCACCAGGGCGGCCACGAGGCTCACGACGAGGAGGATGCGGCGGGCGATGGAGGGCATGGGGACGGCTCCGTCGGTGCAACGGCGTCGAGCCCGACAGGGTAGGCACGCGACCGGGGCGTGGCGAGTCATCCCGTCCGTCACCCGCCGGAGGCCCCGTCGGGGGGCCGGGCCCCGGCCGGCTCCGACGGGTACCGGATCCGGGCCTCGGCCAGGACGCGGATCCAGCTCCGCTCCACCACGGCGTTCACCTCACCGCCGAGGAGCAGCGCGAGCGCCGAGGCGTACATCCACAGCAGGACGACGAGCGGCGCGCCCAGGGCACCGAGGGCCGAACCCCCGAGGCCCAGGTCGAAGTACACCCGCAGCCCGACCCCGGCGAGCAGCCAGATGGCCATGGCCACGACGGCGCCGGGAACGTCGCGCCTCCAGGGGGTCTGCCAGTTCGGGGCCCAGTGGTAGATCGTCGTCAGGGCGCCGACGGCGAGCAGGGCCGTGACCGGGAGGTAGACGCCCCGCACGAGCCCGGCGACGGTGTCGGGCACGTGGTCGGCCAGCGCGCCGGTGAGGTCGCGCCCCGTGACGAGGAGCGGGACGAGCACGAGCGCGACCAGCAGCCCCCAGAGCGTGAGCCCCAGGGCCACCAGACGCCGGCGCCAGAACGCGCGGCGGTCGACGATGTCGTACGCCGCGTTCAGGGTGTCCACGACGACCTTCATGAGCCGTGACCCCGACCACAGCCCCACGAGGACGCCGAGGGAGACGATGCCGCCCCGACCCCGGGCGAACAGCCCGTTCACGGCGGGCTCGATCGTCCGGTCCATCGTCTCGGGGTCGATGAAGCCGCCCAGGCCACGGAGGACGGCGTCGCGGGCGTCGCCGGTGACCTCGGGCCCCAGCAGGTCGGCGAGGAACCCGACGGCCGCCGCGAAGGCCAGGATCAACGACGGCACCGACAGCAGGGCGTAGAAGGCGACCTCGGCCGACATCCCCGGCAGCCGGTCCTCGACGGACTCGCGGGACACCTCCCGGCCGAGGTCGCCGACCACCGCCATCGCCCGGCGGACGCGGACGCGCACCGCCCGCAGCGCGGTGGACACGTCGGGCAGGCCGCCGCGCCTCATCGCCCCCGCGGGGCCGCCCCTCCGGCCCGCCGGCGAGGCGCGCGGACCGGACCGGACGGAGCGCCCGCAGCGGCGCGCCGTTCGTCCAGGCGGCGGGGTCTCCGGGGCGCCACCGGCCGCGGCCCTCCTCCGCCAGGCGCCGGCGGGCCAGGTCCTCGGCCGCCCGCCCCGGGGGACACCCCGCTCGCGTGCGTCGCGCAGCACCCGGGCCGTCGTCTCCTCGATCGTCGCGGTCCGGGCGAGGGCCCGGGCCCGGTCGTAGCCCACGAGCTCCTCGGCGATGTTCACGATCCCTCCGGCGTTCACGACGAAGTCGGGGCGTAGAGGATCCCGCGCTCGGCCAGGAGGTCGTCGACGACCCTCGAGGCGAGCTGGTTGTTGGCCGCGCCGGCCACCACCTGGCACCGGAGCCGGGGCACGGAGCCCTCGTCGAGCACGCCGCCCAGCGCGCACGGCGACAGGACGTCGCAGGGCTGCTCGAGGACCGTGGCCGGGTCGAGCCCCTCGACCTCCAGCCGGTCCACGAGCTCGGCGACGGGCTCGGGCCGGACGTCGGCCACCCCGACACGGGCCCCCGCCTCCACCAGGAGGTGGACGAGGCACGCCCCCACGTGCCCGGCGCCCTGGACGACGACCCGGCGTCCCGCCAGGTCCCGATCGCCGAACGCCTCGCCGCACGCGGCCCGCATGCCGTGGAGCACCCCGAGGGCGGTGGCCGGCGACGGATCGCCGGAGCCGCCGTCGGCCTCGCTGACCCCGGTGACCCAGGGCGTCTCGCGGGCGATGAGGTCCATGTCGCGGGTCGTGGCCCCGACGTCCTCGGCCGCCAGGTACCGGCCGCCGAGCTCGTCGATCGCCCGCCCCAGCGCTCGCAGCAGCGTCTCGTCGCGGGGCCGCCGGGGGTCGTCGACGAGCACGACGGCCTTGCCGCCACCCTGGTGGAGCCCGGCCACCGCAGCCTTGCACGTCATGGCCTCCGAGAGGCGGAGGACGTCGACCACCGCCTCCTCCTCGGATCGGTACCGCCAGAACCGGATGCCCCCCAGCGCGGGGCCCAGCGCCGTCGAGTGGACCGCGATCACGGCCCGCAGCCCCGACGGCCGGTCGGTGACGAAGACGACCTGCTCGTGGCCGGCGTCGGCCATGAGCTCGGTCACCGGGATCACGGCGGCCACCCCGTCGAGCCCGTGTGGCCGCCGCGGGCACGCCTCGCGCGCGAGGCTCGCGCCGAACGTGCGAAGGAGGGACGATGAGTCGCTTCCGGATCGGGGTGCAGCTGCATCCCCAGGCGACGTCGATCGAGGACCTCCGGACCGCCTGGCGGGCGGCCGACGAGCTGGGGGTCGACTCGCTCTGGGTGTGGGACCACTTCTTCCCCCTCTACGGCAACCCCAACGCGAGCCATTTCGAGGCCTACAGCCTCCTCGGCGCGATGGCGGTCGACACCCGGTGGGCCCGGATCGGCGCGCTCGTCACGTGCAACTCCTACCGCAACCCGGACCTCCTCGCCGACATGGCCCGCACGATCGACCATCTCTCGGGCGGGCGGTTCGTGCTCGGGATCGGTGCCGGGTGGTTCGAACGCGACTACGCCGAGTACGGCTACGAGCTCGGGACCCGCGGCAGCCGCCTGCGGGACCTCGGCGCCGCCCTGCCCCGCATCCGCCGGAGGCTCGAGCGCCTCACGCCCCCGCCGGTGGGACCGATGCCGCTGATGATCGGCGGGGGCGGTGAGAAGGTGACGCTGCGCCTCGTCGCGGAGCACGCGCAGATGTGGAACTCGTTCGGCCCGCCCGAGCAGTACGCGCGACGCAACGGGGTGCTCGACCGCTGGTGCGCCGAGGTGGCCCGTGACCCGGCCGACATCGAGCGCACCGTCGCCGTGCAGCCGTCGGAGGTCGCCGACGCCGAGGCCTTCCTCGACGCCGGGGCCCAACACCTCATCGTGATGGTCGGGCACCCCTTCGACCTCGGACCGGTCCGCGAGCTCCAGCGCGCGGCCCACGGCTGACCCACGCCGGGCGAGCGGGATCAAGGCTCCGGCCGCCACGACTCGATCCGGGGGGCGAGCACCTCGGCGAGGGTCGGCGAACCCACCTCGGCCAGGGCGTAGCGGGCCCGCCGGACCGGCTGCTCGACGTCGAGCAGCCGGTCGAGGTCGATCGGCGTGCCCGACACCACCACGTCGCAGGGGGTCGCCCGGACGGTGGCGGCGAGATCGTCGACCTGCTCGGCCGAGTAGCCCATGGCCGGGAGCACCGGGCCGATCCCGGGGTAGCGGGCGAAGGTGTCGACGAGCGACCCGACCGCGTACGGGCGCGGGTCGACGAGGTCGGCCGCCCCGGCACCGCGCGCGGCCACCGTCCCCGCCCCGAAGGGCATGCCGCCGTGGGTGAGGGTCGGCCCGTCCTCCACGACGAGCACCCGGGCCCCGTCGAGGGGGGGGCCCGGGTCGAGCGTCACCGGCGAGGCGGCCCGCACCACGACGGCCCCGGGGTTGACCGAGGCGACGTTGGCCGCGACCGCGTCGACGTCCTCGGGCCGGGCGCTGTCGACCTTGTTCACCACCACGACGTCGGCCAGGCGCAGGTTGACCTCGCCCGGGTGGTACGCGAGCTCGTGCCCCGGGCGCAAGGGGTCCGCCACGGTGACGTGGAGGTCGGGACGGAAGAACGGGACGTCGTTGTTCCCGCCGTCCCAGACGATCACGTCGGCGTCGGCCTCGGCCCGCTCGAGGACGGCGCGGTAGTCGACGCCGGCGTAGACGACCATCCCGGCTCGAACCGGCTCCTCGTACTCCTCGCGCTCCTCGACCGTGGGGTGCGCCGCGTCCACGTCGGCCAGGGTGGCGAAGCGCTGGACCCGCATCGCCTCGAGGTCGCCGTAGGGCATCGGGTGTCGCACCAGCGCCACCCGCAGCCCGGCGTCGAGGAGCAGGCGGCCGACGTGGCGGGCCGTCTGGCTCTTGCCGGCGCCGGTGCGCACCGCGCACACGGCCACGACGGGCCGGCGGGACTCGAGCATGGTCGAGCGGGGCCCGGCGAGCCGGAAGTCGGCCCCGGCCGCGAGCACGAGCGACGCCTTGTGCATGACGTCCTCGTGCGACAGGTCGGAGTAGGCGAGGAAGACCTCGTCGACGGCCTCGGACCGGATGAGGTCGCCGAGGTCCTCCTCGGGCAGGACCCGGATGCCGTGGGGGTAGCGCGAGCCCGCCAGCGACGCGGGGAAGATCCGGTCGGCGATCCCGGGGATCTGGGCCGCGGTGAACGCCACCACCTCGACCGACGCGTCGTCGCGGTGCAGCACGAGGAAGTCGTGGAAGTCCCGCCCGCCGGCCCCCATGATCACGATCCTGCGACGGCTCATCGCCCTTCCTGCTCCCGGGTGTCCCGAGCCCCGCTCAGCGACGGTATCGGCACCCGAGACCCGCCATCCCTGCTCCCGGGTGTCCCGAGCCCCGCTCAGCGACGGTATCGGCACCCGAGACGCACGAACGAGCCGGCTGGACGGTCAGTCTCCCGGCTCGACCCCCACCACGGCCGCCGCGCCCACCGGACCCGGCTCGAGCGACGCCGCCTCCCGACGGGCGACCGTCCGCCCGACGATCAGCCGGTCGCTCCAGGTGAGCAGCGGCGGCAGCATGACCAGCGCGCACAGCAGCGCCACGAGCACGTTGATGGCGACGACGATCCCGAAGTTCGACAGCAGCGGGAACCCCGAGACGGCGAGCACGGCGAACCCGCCGGCCGTCGTGAGGCCCGACGCCGTGAAGGCCCGGCCGATCCGCTGGGACGCGGTCCCCACCGCCTCGTCGGGCGAGCCACCCCTGCGCCGCTCCTCGAGGTAGCGCGCCAGCACGAGCACCGAGAACTCCGTGCAGGTGGCCACGACGAGGGGGCTCGACACCGCGGTCAACGGGTTGACCTGGACCCCCGCGAGGTGGATGACCGCCCACGACGCGCCCACGGCGGTGGCCACGGGCAACAGCGGGAGCATCGCCTTCACCGGGTTCCGGAACCACACGAGCAGCCACACGAACACCGCCGCCAGCGCCGCGTAGGCCATGACGGCCCGGTTGGCGGTGAGCGCGTCGACGGCCTCGATCCCGACCACGGACAGCCCGGCCGACTTCACGGTCACCCCCTCGGGCGGGGCGACGTCACCGGCGATGTCGGCCTTCAGGTCCTCGATGAGCTGCTTCTGCTCACCGAGCGACAGGGCGCCGACGGCGAAGATGATGTGGGCCCGGGTGTGGTCCTCGCTCACGAACGTGCGCAGCATCCAGTCGGGGGCGATGTCGAGCACCGCCTCCACGTCCTCACGGGCGGGCGCGAAGCCGGTGACCTCGGTGGTGATCGAGGCGATGCTGCTCGTGCGCTGGACGTCGCCGGGGTGCCGCTCGACCTCCACCTCCTCGAAGCGCTGCATCCACTCGAGCACGTCGGGCGCCAGCACGTCGTCGGCCTCGACCATGAGCCCCATGTCGGACGACGAGCCGCTGACATCCCGGACCCGGCGCAGGTCGGTGAGCACGGGGCTGTCCTGGGGCACGAACCGCTCGGGGTCCGACTCGACGTCGGTGCGATCCTGGGCCGCGTACCCGGCCACGACCAGTGCCACGCCGAGCACCACGACGACGATCGGGCGGCCCCGCGCCACCGTGGCCAGCCCGTGCACCCCCCGCTCGAGCAGCTGCCGGCCCCGGGGACGGACCCGGTGGGGCCGGCGGTGGTCCCGCCAGGCGAGGACGCTCGGGACGACGACGAGCACGTTGACGAGGAGCACCGACACCCCGACCGCGAGCAGGGTCCCGAAGTCGCGGATCATCGGCACCTCCGAGATCCGCAGGGCGAGGAACCCCGCGACGCCGGCGACCACGGTGACGAACAGGGCCGGACCGACGTGGGTGAGCGACCGCTCGAGGATCGCGGCCTGGTCGTCGCCCCGCTCGGCCTCCTCCTCGTAGCGGCTGTGCGCCTGGATCGCGAAGTCGACCCCGAGCCCGATGAGGATCGGCAGGCCCGAGATCGTGACCATCGTGAGGGCGATGCCCATGAGCCCCAGGACGCCGAAGGCCCAGGCGATCCCGAGGAGGGCCACCGGCAGCGAGACCCACCGCCACCGGGCCCGGAAGACCAGGAGCAGGATCACGAGCATCACACCCATGGCCAGCGCACCCGTGGTGGCCATGTCGCTGCGCATCCGGTCGTTGATCTCCTTGAGGAGCACCGGGGAGCCGGTCGGGAGGACGTCGAAGCCCTCGAAGTCGGCCGCCTCGGCGAGCTCCACGATGTCGCCGGCGACGACGCCCTGCTCGTCGATGGTGAGGTTCCCCTTCAGGCGCACGGCCATGATCACGTGCTGCTCGTCGGGGAACTGCCCCCGGAAGGAGGGGCGGATCTCCCCGTCCGCGTCGAAGACGAGGAAGTCCACGAACGCGGGGTTGTCGAGGCTCTGCTCGCCGGCCGCGGCGAGCCGGACCGCCTCGGCGCCGGTGCGCTCGGCGAACTCCTGCGCGACGGCGTCGCGCGCCGCCCGGGCGGCCGCCTCCTGGTCGGCCTCGGTCGCCCCGGCCGCCGCCGCCTCCTCCCGGGCCCTCTCGGCGGCCGCGTCCTGCTCGCGGGGCAGCGCCTGGCCCGTGAGCTGCGCCCCGATGGCGATCTGGTCGACGGCGAACCTGGCCGCGCCGAGGGGGCTGAAGACGGCGTGCGTGCCCCCGGTGGCCACGATGTCGGCCTCGAGCGCCTCGAGCTCGACGAGGTTGTGCGGGCTGAACAGCTCGCGGACGTCACCGGTGAAGAGGATGATCATCGGGTCGCCGCCGAACTGGTGTTGGTAGACGACGTTCTCCTCGTACACCGGCGACCCGGAGGGGATCATCGTGTCCTGGGTGGACTTGAACTCGAGCCGGGGCAGCCCGAGCGCGAGGACGGCGGTGGTGACGAGCGCGCCGGCGAGCAGCCAGCGGTGGCGCCGGTGGACGACCCTGGCGTAGAAGCCCCAGAACCCAGCCATGACCACTCCTCGGACGTCCTCGGGTCGGTCCCCGAGCGGGCCCCGGCCCCCCGTCCGGCGCGATCCGGTACGTTCTGTGATGAACCGTACGCTCCTCGGGCAGAGCCTACCGACGACGGAGGCTCGACGGAAGCTCCCCACGCCGCGGCCGCACCGGCGGGCGCCCGGGCGGGAAGGGCGCCGGCACTGGCTAACCTGGACGGGCCCGATGGCGCGAACGCCGCGGCGCCTCCGGGTCGGGTGCCAGTGCGGGGATCGGGCCGGGACGGGTCGGGGAGGACGTGAGCAGCGACCGCCGCTTCGCCTACCAGCCGTCACTCGACGGGCTGCGGGCGCTCGCGGTCGGCGCGGTGCTCGTGTACCACCTCGAGTACGGGTGGGCCCGGGGCGGGTTCCTCGGAGTCGACGCCTTCTTCGTCCTCTCCGGCTACCTCATCACCAGCCTGCTGCTCGCGGAGTGGTCCGGGACCGGGGCGATCGACCGCCTGGCGTTCTGGATCCGCCGGCTCCGGCGGCTGCTCCCCGCCCTGCTGCTGGTCCTCGCCGGGGTGGCGGTCTACGCCCACGTCTACGTACCCGCCAGCCAGCTCGGCCAGCTCCGCACCGACGGGTTCGCCAGCCTGTTCTACGTCCAGAACTGGTGGCTGATCGGCTCGGGCCAGTCCTACTTCGACCTCTTCGCCGCTCCGTCCCCGCTCAAGCACACCTGGTCGCTGGCCATCGAGGAGCAGTACTACCTGGTCTGGCCGCTCGTCGTGCTGTTCTGCCTCCGGGTGGGGCGGGGCTCCCGCCGGCCGCTGGTCGTCACCTCGGTGGTCGGCACCGTCGCCTCGGTGCTCGCCATGGCCGCCCTCTACAGCCCTGTCGACCCCTCCACCGCCTACTACCACACCGGCGCCCGGGCCCACTCGCTGCTCGTCGGCGGCCTGCTCGGCCTCGCCCTCGAGCGCCACACGGTCCGGGGCCGGGCCGGCCGGGCCGCCCTGCACACCGGCGGCCTGATCGCCGCGGGCACCATCGTGTGGTTCTGGGCGCGCGTGGGCGACACCGACGGATGGATGTACCGGGGCGGGTTCCTCGCCTTCGCCCTGCTCGTGGCGGCCGTGATCGCCTCGGCCGTCCATCCCGGCTCGCCGCTCCGGCGGGCCATGTCGGCCCGGCCCCTCGTGTGGATCGGGAAGATCTCCTACGGCCTCTACCTCTGGCACTGGCCCGTCCTGGTGCTCCTCACGCCGGGTCGCACCGGCCTCGACGGCCTCGCGCTCGACGCCCTGCGCGTCGCCACCACGCTCGCCGTCGCCACCGCCTCGTACCACGCCGTCGAGCTGCCGATCCGCCGCGGTGCGCTGCGCGGCCGGCTGAGCTGGGCCGCCGCCCCCGCGGGCGTCACCGTGGCCGGCGTCGCCCTCGCGGCGGCCACGCTCGGAGCCGTCGCGCCGAGCACCACGTTCAGTGCCCCCGCGGACGCGGCGACGGTCCCGGGCACGACGCCCACGACGACCCCGGCGGCTCGCGCTCCCGGAGGGACGGTGGTCGTCGTGGGCGACTCCGTGGCGGTGAGCCTCATGCCGGGTCTCGAGCAGGAGCTCTCCGCCGCGGGCATCAGCCTCGTGCCCGGGGCGATCCCGGGCTGCGGGGTGGTCGACCTCTTGACCGTCGACGACCAGGGTGCTCCGTTCCCGTGGTCGGAGAACTGCGTCGCGGCGGTCCCCGACGCGCTCGACCGGATCGTCGCCGACCACGATCCCGACCTCGTGGTGTGGCTCAGCTCCTGGGAGACCGCCGACCACCGGGTCGACGGCGAGCACGTCAGGTTCGGGACGCCCGAGGGGGACGAGGTGCTCCTCGAGGCCATGGAACGGGCCCGCCGGCGGCTCACGGCCGGGGGCGCGCGGCTGGTGATGCTGACGATGCCCGCCGGGGCACCGAGCGACCAGTACCCCGACCGTCCGCGCGACGACGACGACTTCGTCCGGCTGTCGAGGATCACGGGCGAGCTCGCCGACCGCCACGCGGACGTGTCGGTGGTGGACCTCGCCGCCCTCGCCTGCCCCGGGGGACCACCGTGCGAGCCCGTGGTCGACGGCGTCCGCCTTCGCCCCGAGGACGGCCGTCACTACTCCCCCGAGGGCGCGGCGTGGACGGCGGCCCGGGTCGTGCCCGAGATCGTCGAGCTGCTCCCGACCGGCGGCCCCCCGGCGGCCGCGACGGTCGCCCCCTCGCCGGCCCGGCCCTAGGGAGCGGGGCCGAGGGCCCCCGAGGCGCGCAGGGCGGCGAGGCGTTCGCCGCCGTAGCCGAGCACGTCGCGCAGCACGACCTCGGTGTGCTCGCCGGGCTCGGGGGCCGCGGGAGGGTCGGGCAGCGCCGGCTCGGTGTGGATCGGGGTGCCGAGGATCGGCATGCCGTGCACGGAGGCGTCGAGCCAGCGCATCCGGGCCCGGAAGTGGGGGTCGGACCGCAGCTCGGCTCCGTCCGCGTTCACGGGCACCCCGGCGACGTCGGCGTCGAGGAAGAGCTGCACCCAGTCGGCCTGGGTCCGGGTCGCGAAGACCTCGACCAGCTCGGCCCGCAGCTCGCGGTTGCCGAACTGGTGATCGGCCACCTCGGCGCTCGGGAAGCGGTCGAGGAGGTCGGGCCGACCGACCGCGCTCGTGAAGTGCTCCCAGAACTTCCGCTCCGAGGCCATGAAGAGGACGTGCCGGCCGTCGGCGGTCCGGTAGTACTGGTAGCGGACGTCCTCCTGGAACGGGTCCTGGCCGGGCCGGAGACCCGGAGGCGGGGCCAGCTCCGTCACCTCACCCGCGGCGGCCCGGGCGTCGGCGGCAGCCTGGCGGGACAGCTGCCAGGCGTTCCAGTGGGCCGCTGCGTCGGCCTCGGCGACGTCGACGGTGCACCCCTCCCCGGTGGCCCGGGCCGACAGGATCCCGGCGAGGAGCGCGACGGTGCCGTAGAGGGGCCCGGCCGTGATGCCGACCTCCGTGTACCCGCCCGGGATGCAGGGCCAACCGTTCGGGCCGGGCACCGGCGGGGCCAGCGCCGCGTACGCGTCGAACCCGACGCCGTGGCTGGCGAGGTCCCGGTAGGGACCGGTCTGCCCGAAGCCCGACAGCGACACGAGCACGATCCCCGGGTTCACCTCGCGGAGCCGCTCGAAGCCGAGCCCCCGGCGCTCCAGTGCCCCGGGGCGCAGCCCTCGATCACCGCGTCGGAGCGGGCCACGAGATCCTCGAAGACCGCCACGCCTTCGGCCGTGCGCAGGTCGAGGCCGACGCTGCGCTTCCCCCGGTTCCACGTCCGGTGGAGCGGTGAGACCGTCTCGTCGGGCGACTTGCCGACGAGGCGCACGTAGTCGCCCCCACCCGGCTCCTCGACCTTGATCACGTCGGCCCCGAGGTCGACGAGGTGCATCCCCAACGCGTCGGGCGCCAGGAGCGCGACCTCCACGACCCGCACCCCTTCGAGCAGTCCCCCCATGCCCGCTCCCTTCCCCGTGCCCGCTGGAGGCTGGCCATTCCCTGACGCCGTTGTCAACTCGAGCGGCCGGGCTCCGGCCACGGCGGCGCCACGCCGTTACGATGCCGCCGTCCCGAGGAGGCCTGTGTGATCGAACGTCGACCGCGACCGCGGCCGGCCCCGCCGCGGCTCCGGCGTCCGCCGATCCGCGGCACGTCCCGGGCGGCCGCCGTCCTCGCGGTCGCGCTGGCGGTCCAGCTCACCGTGGCCCTCACCCCGGCCGCCGGGCGGACCGGCGCACCCACGACCTGCCCCCCGGACCCGCGCGTCTACCTCGTGGGGGACTCCGTGCTCCTCGGCGCACGGCGCACCGTCCCCACGGCGCTCGCCGGCTGGGACGTGACCTTCGACGCCGTCGGCAGCCTGCTGACCCAGGACGCGCCGCACCGGATCACGCGGCATCGATCCGCCGTCGGTGACGTCGTGGTCGTCGTCCTGGGCAACAACTACCTGGGCGACCGGCTCCACTTCCGCCGGTCGGTCGACGAGGTGATGGGGGCGCTCACCGATGTCGACCTCGTCGTGTGGTTCACCACGAGCGAGTTCGAGCCCTCGCGCCGGACGGTCAACGCCGAGCTGCTGGACGCGGCCGGTCGCTGGTCGAACCTCGAGATCCTCGACTGGAACCGGGTCGTGTCCGAGCGACCCGGGCTCGTGGGGCCCGACCGCCTGCACCTCACCCACGAGGGCGCCCGGGTCATGGGCGCGCTCCTGGCGCTGCGCCTGGGCGCGTGGCGAGCGCTCCGCGGACCGGCCGAACCGACCTTCCGCTCCTTCGGCGAGGGCCCGCCGTCGCCGGCGACGGGCCCGACGTCCCGCTGCCCCCGTCGTCGGGGCCGCGGGTCGGCCGGGTGGCGAGGGGGCCTGGGCGGCGGGCGCCGACGGCGGCATCTTCGCCTTCGGCGACGCCGGCTTCCACGGCAGCACCGGCAACCTCACCCTCAACCAGCCCATCGTCGCCATGGCCGCCACCCCCACCGGGAACGGCTACTGGCTCGTCGCCGCCGACGGCGGCATCTTCGCCTTCGGCGACGCCACCTTCCACGGCAGCACCGGCAACCTCACCCTCAACCAACCCATCGTCGCCATGGCCGCCACCCCCACCGGCGACGGCTACTGGCTCGTCGCCGCCGACGGCGGCATCTTCGCCTTCGGCGACGCCACCTTCCACGGCAGCACCGGCAACCTCACCCTCAACCAACCCATCGTCGCCATGGCCGCCACCCCCACCGGGAACGGCTACTGGCTCGTCGCCGCCGACGGCGGCATCTTCGCCTTCGGCGACGCCACCTTCCACGGCAGCACCGGCAACCTCACCCTCAACCAACCCATCGTCGGCACGGCCCCCACCCCCACCGGCGACGGCTACTGGCTCGTCGCCGCCGACGGCGGCATCTTCTCCTTCGGCGACGCCACCTTCCACGGGGCCGGTACCGCAGAGCCCGGCGACCGGGCGGTCGCGCTCCTCCCCTCGCCGGGCGGCTACCGGATCGTGGGCTCGCGCCCGGCCCCTGACCCGTCCCGGCCCTCAACCGCGCGCGAGGTCCTCGACGCGCGGCAGGGCCAGGTGCACCTCGACCTCGCGCGCGCCGCGGGCGACGCGGGCCCGGCAGGTCGCGGGGAGGCCGGCGGCGGCGACCTGGCGCACCAGCGGCCGGTAGCGTTCGGCCGCGCCCGGGCCGAGCTCGCCCACCGGCTCGCCACCCACCCGCACCACGAGCTCGCCGCGACCGCTCGCGCCGTCCTCCAGCGACGCGACGACCTCCACCTCGCCCTCCCCGCCGAGCAGGTCGGACAGGGCGGCCTGGTGCTCCTCCTCGCCCACGACGGCGACGGTCCTCCCCCCGGGGAGGAACGGGTCCGCCGGACCGGACAGGAGCAGGTCGGGGTGCACGTCGAGCTCGATACCGAAGCGGCCGAGACCGTCGGGGCCCCGGTCCCAGCCACCCGTGACCCTCGCCCGGACCGTGGCCGTCCGGCCCGTCGCCGCCAGGTCGCGCAGCACGGGCCGGAAGCGGGTCCCGTCGCCCCGGGGCAGGTACCCGACGGTGAGGCCGCCCACGTCCACCCGTACGGCATCGGGGTCGACCGGGTTGCCCGGCTCGGGTCGGAGCTCCGCCGTGACGAGGGGCGAGGCCGGCCCGCGCCAGGTGCGCCCGCCGCTCACGCGCTCCAGCGCGTCCTGGTGGCGCGACTCGCCGACGACCTCCTGGCGCCCGCCGGGCCGCAGTGCCGGGCGCCGGAGCCAGGTGGCCGACTCGGGAGGCGGGGTGAGGCCGCTCTCCGGCCGGGCGGTCCGGGCCGTACCGGAGGGGCGGGCCTCGACCAGACCGCTCCTCACGATGCGGCGTAGCCGGCCGGCGCCGCCGCCCCGGCCGCACCCGAAGCAGAACCAGCGGCACCCCTCGGCGTCGATGTGGAGCGAAGGGTGGTGGTCGTCGTGGAGCGGGCAGAGGTAGGAGCGGTCTCCGGGTTCCACCTCCACGCCGAGCACGGCCCAGAGGTCGGCGAACTCGCGCTGCTCGCGAGGGGTCCGCGGTCCGGGGTCGCGGACCGCCCCGCCGGGCTCCCTCCCGCCGTCGACCAGGTCCAGCAGCCAGGCCGGGACGTCGGCCATCGGGACCGCGTCAGGGTGGGCGGCCACCTCCCACTCGTAGCGGGCCCCCGAGACGTGGAGGCTCGGCGGGGCCACGGCGATCCCCCCGTCGGCCTTGACGTCGACCCCCGGCGCGATCGGGCCCGACGGGACCGGTCGACCCGGATGGCGCAGGTACAGGTGCACGCCCCCGCCCCCCGTGAGCACCTCGGGGGTCGAGGGGAGCTCGCCGTGGCGGGCCTCCAGCTCGGCGAGGGCGTCGTCGCCGCCGTGACGGGGGTCGACGTCGACGACGACGAGGCCCGAGACGGTCCCGGTGACGAGGCCCAGGTTGGCGTCGGGCCAGCGGCCCCACCACCGCCGGATCTCGTCCTCGCCGGCCGCGCGGCGCTGGTGCTCCTCCCACCGGATTCGCGGGTGCTTCCCGGGAGCAGGGCACGCCCGGTCCCCGCACGAGCAGCGGCCTCCTCTCACCGTGTGGACCGGGATCACGGACCAGCCCCGGCGCGAGGCGGCGAGCGCCGCGTCCACCGTCGCCTCCGGGGGCGCGGGGCCCTCCCTCCGGCCGGCGGGTGCCCCGTGCGGGGAGCGGCCGGTCACGCCTCTGCGGCCGCCGGCTCGCCACGCCACGCGAGATCCGGCGGTCTCTGCTCGCTGAGGAACATGCCTCCTCCCCGGTGTCCCGCCCGGCGCTGCGGCGAGACCGCGCGGTCAGCGTACCGACCCACCCCCGGGCGATCCCGGGAACGATGGCCCAGGTGCGTCCCGGTCGGGCCGACGCCCCCGTCGCCTCCGCCCGGGCCCTCAGGGAGCGTCGTGGGCGGCGGTCGCCAGCGCCGCGAGCTCGTCGCCGAGCGCGTCGGCCAGCGGCCACAGGTCGGCGACCCGGTCGGGGCAGGCCACGAGACCGACGTCGAGGTGGTCCTCGCAGCTGATCACGGTGACGTTGAGCCCGACCCCGTCGAAGATCGGGCCGAGCGGGAGCAGGTCGAGCAGGCGGGCTCCCCCGAAGTAGAGGGGCACGGGCGTCCCCGGGACGTTCGAGACCAGCAGGTTGCACAGCGGCGGGAGCCGTTCGGCGAGCCGGAGCCCCGTGTAGAGGCGAGCCAGGGTGTGCACGAGCGCGGGGGTGGCCGCACCCGTGAGGTCGACCAGGAAGCCCGGCCCCGACCGCTCGCCGCCGGCCTTGGCCTCCGCGGCGTCGACGTGGATGCGCCGGAGGCGGGCCACCGGGTCGGCGAGGTCGGTGGCCAGGGTGGAGCGCAGCACCGTGACCGCGTTGTCGGCTCCTTCGAGCTGCACGGCGGCCGGCATGGCGGTCACGAGCGGCGCGGCCGGGAGCTCCCCCCGGTCCTGCAGGTGGCGCCGCACGGCTCCCGCGACCACGGCCAGCACGACGTCGTTCACGGTCACGCCGAACGTGCGTCGCACGGCCTTCACGTCGTCCAGCCCCAGGCGGGTGAACGCGACGCCGCGCCGGGACGTGATCGCCTCGTTGAAGACCGTGCTGGGCACGTGGAGCGCATCGCGGCGGGGCGCCCCGAGCCCGCGCAGGGCCGCCAACCCGAGGCCTGCCAGGGCCCGCGTCCCCCGCAGGGGGGTGAGCGCCAGCCCGGGCAGGGCGCCGGCCAGCATCTCGAGCGGGCCCGGCACCCGGTCGGGCGGCGGGCCGGGGGTCGGGGAGGGAGCGGGGACCTCCGGGCCGAGGGAGAAGAAGGAGGCCATGTGCTCCACGCCGGCCATCCCGTCCATGAGAGCGTGGTGCACCTTCGCCACGACGGCGACGCGACCCCCCTCGAGCCCTTCGACGACGTGCATCTCCCACAAGGGCCGGGCGCGGTCGAGCGGGCGGGAGAACAGGTCGGCGACGAGCGCACCCAGCTCCCGGCGACCGCCCGGGGCGGGAACCGCGGCCCGACGGAGGTGCCGGTCCACGTCGAGGTCGCGCTCCTCGACCCACACGGGACCTCCCAGCCCGAGGGGCACCTCGACGAGCCTGCGCTGCAGCGGGGGAACGAGGTGGAGGCGGTCGCCCACGAACGCGCGGAGCCCCCCGAACGAGTACCCGCCGGGGACGGTCGAGGGATCGAGCAGGAGGACCGCGCCGATGTGGAGGGGGCTGGTGCGCGTCTCGGCGGCGAGGAACGCCGCGTCCAGCCCGTTCAGCCTCCGCACCGGCTCGCTCCCCCTCCGCGGTGACCGGGCACTCGTCCGGCCCACGCTACCGGGCGCCTCCCGGGTGTCAAGACGCGCGTGCCCGCTCCGGCCGGTCGAGCCGGCCCGGCCACAATGGGGGTCATGCCGTGGGCCTTCCTCGCCGTGAGCCTCCTCGGCGCCGCCTTCACCGTGAACGCCTGGCGTCCCCGGCGCCGTCAGGGCGTCCTGGTCGTGCCGAGCTTCGTCGCCGGCTGGCTCACCACCGAGATGGCCGCCCACCACCTCTTCTGGCAGGCCGTCGCCACCGTCGCCTTCGTGTGGGCCGGCGCGCTCGAGGCCTGGCCCGGCTGGGTGGGCCTCGGCGTCACCCTGGCCTCCTGGGTCGGGCTGGGCGCGCTCGTGCGCGCCTCCCGGAGCGTCGACGCGGTCGTGGAGCCGGCGCTGACCGAGGCGCTCGGCCCCCGCTACCGCGACGCCATCGATCCCGCGGTGGCGGCCCGCTTCGAGCGCCGGGCACCCAGGGGGCGGATGATCCTGCCCTTCCTCCTGCGCGACCGGGCCGTCACCGTCACCCGCAACATCCGCTACGCCCCCGGCGCCGGCCGCCGGCACCTCCTCGACGTCTACGCGCCACGCGAGGGGGCCCACGGTGCCCCCGTGCTGCTCCAGGTCCACGGCGGCGGGTGGACCATCGGCACCAAGCGGGACCAGGCCCTCCCCCTCATGCTGCACCTCGCGGCCCGGGGCTGGGTCTGCGTGGCCGCGAACTACCGCCTGAGCCCGAAGGCCACCTGGCCGGACCACCTCGTCGACCTGAAGCTGGCTCTGCGTTGGATCCGCGAGCACGTCCACGAGCACGGCGGCGACCCGGATTTCGTCGTGGCCACCGGCGGTTCGGCCGGCGGGCACCTGGCCACGATGGTGGCGCTCACCGCGAACGACCCCGAGTACCAGCCGGGGTTCGAGGACGTCGACACCTCGGTGCGGGCCTGCGTCCCCTTCTACGGGATCTACGACCTCACGAACACCTTCGGCCGGGCGTGGGGCCGGCGGGGCGACGACGGGATGGGCGGCTTCGTCGAACGGGTGGTGGTGAAGCGCAGGGTGGCCGATGCCCCCGAGATCTTCGAGGCGATGTCGCCGATCCACCGGGTGCGGCCCGACGCGCCGCCGTTCCTCGTGATCCACGGCAGCCAGGACTCCCTCGCGCCGGTGCAGGAGGCGAGGGTGTTCGTCGAGCTGCTGCGCAACGCGTCGCGCTCTCCCGTCGTCTACCTCGAGATCCCGGTCGCCCAGCATGCCTTCGAGGTGCTCCACTCGCCCCGGACCCGCCGCGTCGCGGCCGGCGTGGACCGGTTCCTCGGGTGGGTGTGGTGCCGCTACCGGGCCGGGCAGGCAGCGCCCGCGACCGGCCCGGCCGGCGCCCCCGATTCGGCTCCCTCCCCGGCGGAGGGCTCTCCGCCGGTCAGCCGTCGCTGACCATGTGCAGACGGCGCTCGACCCGCCGCATGCCCACGCGCTCGTCGGCCCAGGCCAGGAGGGGCGGGAGGACCACGAGCGAGCTCACGAGGGCCACGCAGACGTTCACCGCCACGACGACGCCGAAGCTGTCGAGGAGCGGGAAGCCCGAGAGCGCCAGGGCGGCGAAGCCCCCACGGTCGTGAGACCGGACGCCACGAAGGCCTGGCCGATCCGCAACGACGCCCGGTCGAGCGCGTCCCGGGGACCGCGGCCGCGCTCGCGCTCCTCGACGTAGCGGGCCATCACGAGGACCGAGAACTCGGTGCAGGTCGCCACGATGACCGGGCCCGACACGGCGCTGAGCGGGCTGAGCTCGACGCCCAGGTAGTAGATGGCGATGGCCGAGGTCCCGACCGCGATGAGCACGGGGGAGCAGGGGGAGCAGGGCCCACGTAAAGCTCCGGGTGAAGACGAGGAGCCAGAGCAGGGCGGCTCCGAGCGCCACGTAGACCATCAGGGTGCGGTTCGAGTCGAGCGCGTCGACCGACTCGATGCCGATGACGGCGAGGCCACCCGGGGTGACGGTGACCCCCGGTGGCGGCGCCAGGTCGCTCTCGAGATCGGCGTCGATCTCGTCGAGCAGGGCCTTCTGGTCGAGGAGCGGGATCGGGGCGAGCGGGAAGAGCACGTGGGCGGCGGTGCGATCGTCGCTCAGGAAGGACGCGGGGATCACCTCGGGCGCCACCGCGACCACGGACTCCACGTCGGAGGCCGTGGGTGAGGCTCGGGTCACCTGGAAGGTGATGCCGGCGATGCTGGACGAGGAGAGCAGGCGGTCGGGGTAGCGCTCGAGCGCGGTGGCCTCGAACTCCCGGATCCACTCCAGGATCTCGGGTCGGGTCACGTCGGGCGCCCGGACCATGAACCCCAGCTCCTGCGACGAGCCGGAGACGTCGCGGACGTGGCGCAGGTCGGCGAGCACCGGGCTGTCCTGGGGGACGAAGGTCTCGGGGTCCGAGGTGGTCGTCGTGCGGCGCTCGAGCGCCAGGCCCGCCGTGGTGACCACGACGCCGACGACGACCACGGTGAGCACATGACCCCGTGCGACCCGGGTGAGGAGCCGTACGACCCGCTCGACGCTCGACCGGCCCGGGGGCGGGGGCCGATGCCGGCGCCGGTCCCGGAGGCACAGCACGGCCGAGGGGATGACGATCCCGGCCACGTACAGCACCGCCACCCCGAGCGCCAGCATCGTCCCGTAGTCGCGGATCATCGGGACGGCCGAGAAGCGCACCGCGAGGAACCCCGCCACCGCGGCGACCATCGCGACCGTGAGCGCCGGCCCCATCGGGACCAGGGTCCGGCGGACCTCGTCGTCCACGCCGGACGGACCCGCCGCCTCCTCCTCGAAGCGGCTGTGGATCTGGATGGCGAAGTCGATGCCCATGCCGATCAGCACGGGCAGCGACGAGATCGTGACCATGGTGAGGTCGAGGCCGACGTAGCCCATGGCCCCGAACGCCCACACGATCCCGACGGCGACCACACCCAGGCTGAGGAGCCGCCAGCGCACGCGCAGGACGGCGACCAGGATCAGGCCCATCACCGCCGCGGCCACCAGGCCCATGCGGCCCATGGCCTCCCGCATCCCGTCGTTGACCTCCCGCAGCAGGATCGCCGGCCCGGTCGGCAGGGCCGCGACGTTCTCGAACGGGCGCCGCTCGACGGCATCCACGACGTCCTGCGCCGCGTCGCTCTGCTCGTCGAGGGTCATGTTCCCGTTGAGGCGGACCACCATGAGCGCGTGCTCGGCGTCGGGGAACTGGCGGGCGAGCTCGGGCCGGATCCCGCCCTCCTCGTCGAAGAGGGCGAACTCCACGAAGGCCGGGTTCTCCGGGACCAGGTCGCCGACGTCGGCGAGGCGGGTGGCGTCCGCCGCGGTCTGCTCGGCGAACTCGGCCTCCACCCGCTCGCGCGCCCGGCGAGCCGCCTCCTCCTGCTCCTCGGGCGAGCCGCCGGCGGCCTCGACGGACTCCCGGGCGGCTCCGGCGGCGGCCTCCCGCTCCCGGAGGAGCGCGGCCGGGGCGAGCTGGACGGCCAGGGGTACCTGCGCCGCCGCGAAGCGCACCGCGGTGAGCGGGCTCAGCACCGAGTGGTAGCGGCCGGTGGCGAGCAGCTCGTCCTCGAGCTCCTCGAGGAGCACGGCGTTCTGCGGCTCGAAGAGGCTCCGCACGTCTCCGGTGAAGAGGACCAGGACCGGCTCGCCGCCGAACTCGCGCTGGTAGACGAGGTTGTCCCGGTAGACCCGGGAGCCGGAGGCGACGAACGTGTCCTGCCCGGAGCTGAAGCGGAGGAGTGGAAGACCGGCCGCGAGCGCGACCGTGACCAGACCCGCCCCCGCCAGCACCGACCACGACCGCCGGCGGACGACGCCGGCAACCCGACCCCAGAACCCGTTCACGTTCCCCCTGAAGGTCGCCGCCGACGTTAGCCGTCGCTCGCTCGGGGCCCGTCCGCCACCGGCGTCCCCGTGCCCGCTCACGGGCCCGGGGTCTCGGAGCACCGGAGACGAGCCGGGCTCCGCGCCCGCGCCGGCCCCAGCGGGCATCCTGGCCCCGTGCCGCACACCTGGGTCGACGACGACGACGCGCTCGCCCGCCTGGTGGCCCGCCTGCGCGACGAGCCGGCCTACGGGCTCGACACCGAGTTCCACCGGGAGCGCACGTACTGGCCGCGCGTCGGCCTGGTGCAGCTCTCCTGGCCCGACGGCGTGGCCCTCGTCGACCCGCTCGCCGTGGACCTGACGGCCCTCGCCGACCTGCTCGACGGGCCCGGGACGATGGTCACCCACGCCGCCGACCAGGACCTGGAGATCCTCGAGCGTTCCTGCGGGCGAGGCCCCCGGGCGCTCTTCGACACCCAGATCGCGGCGGGTTTCTGCGGGCTCGGGTCACCGTCGCTCGGCGCCCTCGTCGAGCGGGTGCTGCACATCCGCCTGGCGAAGGCCCGGCGACTCACGGACTGGACCCGCCGCCCGCTGGCGCCCGACGACCTGGACTACGCCGCCGACGACGTCGCCTGCCTCCTCGACCTGCACCGGGAGCTGGTGACCCGGGCCGAGGCGGCCGGGCGCCTGGACTGGGTCCGCGACGAGTGCGAGGAGCGCCTGCACCGCGACCGCTCGCCCCAGGACCCCGACACCGCGTGGTGGCGCCTCAAAGGTGCCGGCAGCCTCCGGGGCCGCGCCCGGGGCGTCGCCCAGACCGTGGCCGCCTGGCGGGAGCGCCGGGCTCGCGAGCTCGACCGACCTCCCCGCACCGTCCTGCCCGACCTCGCCCTCCTGGGGGTCGTCCACCGGCCTCCCCGGACCCGAGAGGAGCTCGCCGCCGTCCGGGGTCTCGAGGGACGCCGCCTCCGTGACGACGTGGCCCGCGAGCTCCTCGAGGCCGTCACGGCCGGTCTCGGCCTCCCGGAGGCAGAGCTCCGCCTGCCTGCGGGCGAGCGGCTCGACCGGGCCCTCGCCCCGGCGGTGACCTTGCTCGCCGCCTGGACCGGGCAGCGGGCAGCGGAGCTGGGCCTCGACGCGGCGCTGCTCGCCACCCGGGCCGACCTCGAGGCCCTCCTGCGAGGCGACCCCGACGCGCGCGCGGCCAGGGGCTGGCGGCGGGAGCTGGTGGCCGAGCCGGCCCGACGCCTGCTCGCCGGCGAGCTCGTCGTGGCCCTCGAGGCCGGCGGCCACCGGCTCGTGCTCGAAGAGCGGTCCGGGCCGGCCGAGCGAGAGGCACCCCCCGAGCCGCCGGGAACGCCCCCGACGCACCGTGACCGACGACCGAACCGTCCGACCGGGGCCGTTCCTGCTGGTCGGGAGCCCGCCCGACCGCCACCGCGCGTCGACCTCCTCTTCGGATGTGCCGACGTGCCGGACGCCGCGCGATCCTCGTCTCCGGAGAGGATGTGCGGGGGGCGCCATCTCTTCCCCCGTCAGGGCTACACCGGTCCCACGGGACGCCGATAAGGCAGAGGTATGCAACCCGCGCATTTCGAGATCCCCCGCCTGAGCACCCTCGCCCGCCACGCTCTCCCGAACGTGGTGGAGAGCACGTTGATCCCCCTGGTGATCTTCATGGTCACCCTGCGGGTCCTCGGCGTCTGGGGAGCCCTCGCCGGGGGCCTGGTCTGGTCCTACGGCGCCCTCCTCCGCCGGGTCGTGACCGGACGGCGCGTACCGGGCATCCTGCTCCTCGGCTCCGTCACCCTCACCGCCCGCACGGCCATCGCCCTCGCCACGGGGAGCGTCTTCGTCTACTTCCTCCAGCCCACCCTCGGAACGGTGCTGGTCGCGACGGCCTTCCTGGTGTCCGTGCCGATCGGGCGGCCCCTCGCCCAGCGGCTGGCCAACGACTTCTGCCCCATCCCGCCCCACGTCCTGGCCAACGAGCACGTCCGCCGGTTCTTCCTCAGGATCTCGCTGCTCTGGGCGTTCACCCAGCTCGCCAACGCCACGGTCACGATCTGGCTGCTCGTGAGCCAGTCGGTGGGTACCTTCGTGGTGGCCAAGACGGTCGTGTCGGCGGCGCTCACCACCTCCGCCATCGCCGTCTCGACCGTGTGGTTCAAGCGCTCGATGACCCGCCACGGCATTCTGGTGGGGCGGCCGGTCACCGTCGCCGCGGGATGACGCCCGCGGTCGTCACGACCGGGCTAGAACGGGGGCACCTGTGAGACCACGGTTCTCGACCGTCGACGACGTCCTCCTCGCCGGGCGTCACTGGCTCACCGAGCCACCGCCCCTCGCGGCCGTCGTGCTCGTCCACGGCTTCTCCGCCACGGCCGGCCACCCCGAGGTCAGCGCGCTGGCCGACACGCTGCACGCGACGGGGCTCGACGTGGTGTCCTACGACGCACGGGGTCACGGCGACTCCGAAGGGCACTCGACGCTCGGCGATCTCGAGCAGCACGACGTCGCCGCCGCGGTGGCCGTCGCCCGGGCACGGGCCGAGCGGGTCGTGCTCGTCGGCGCGTCGATGGGCGCCATCGCGGCGCTGCGATACGCGGCCACCGACCCCGAGCTCGCCGGCGTCGTCGCCGTGAGCTGCCCCTCCCGGTGGCGCCTGCCCCGCAATCCGCACGGGGTCCTCGCCGCCGGCCTCACCCGGACCGGCCTCGGCCGGGCTCTCGCGGCCCGCTACCTCCGGGTCCGCGTGGCGTCCCGCTGGACCAACCCGCTCCCCCCGGTGGACCTGGTGCCCAGGGTGCGGTCGCCCATCGCGCTCGTGCACGGCACCCGCGACCGGTTCATCCCCGTCGGCGACGCCCACGAGCTCTTCGCCCAGGCCGGCCCCGCCCGGCGTCTCGACGTCGTACCCGGCATGGGGCACGCGTTCGAGGCGGCGGCGCTGGCACCGATCGTCGACGCGGTCGCCTGGACCCTGGCTCCCTCCCCGGCCCGGGCTCAGGAACCCGCCTGACCTCCCGCGAGGTCCCACCGCCAGGCCAGGCCGACGAGGCCGGGCCCGGTGTGCACGACCATCACGGACCCGAACTCGCCGAGGAACGCCGTGTCGGGCTCGGCCGCCTCGGTGACCTTCTCGAGGAGGCGCCGGGCCGGTTCCGGGGCCATGGCGTGCAGCACGGCCACGTGGAGGCTGGCTCCCTCGACCGCCGAGCGCGCGAACGTGCTGTAGATCCGGTGGAGCGCCGTCTCGAAGCCGAACGCGGGGCGCAGCCGCTTCACCGCGCCGGCCCGGAACTCGAACAGGGGACTGATGTGGAGGTGGCGACCGGCCCACCCGGCCACGTTGGGGACCCGCCCGCTGCGGACCAGGTGGTCCAGGTTCGGGACGGTGGCGACGAGGCGGACCTCGCCGATCGCCCGCCGGGCGACGGCCTCAACCTCGTCGAGGGTCTTCCCGGCCTCGGCGGCCTCGGCCGCCGCCAGCACGACGAGGGCCTCGGCCCCCGCCGCGGTCCCGGTGTCGACCACGCGGACGCCCTCCCCGTACGACCGGGCGGCCAGGACCGCGGACTGGTGGGTGCTGCTCATGGTGGCGGCGATCGTGAGGATGAGGACGCCGTCGGGCCCCCGGGACGCCTCGATGGCCGCCGCGAACTGGCCCGGGGTCGGTCCCGACGTGGAGACCGCCACGTCGCCGAGGAGCTCGCCCAGGCTGCGATCCCCGTCGAGGAACGAATCGTCCCCGACGGTCAGCCACATCGGTACGACGGTGATGCCGTGACGGGCGACGAGGTCGGCGGGCAGCGCCGCGGCGCTGTCGGTGACGATGGCGACGGCCATGGACGCTCCCTGCTCAGGCGGTCTCCTGCTGCTCTCTGACGAGCCCGGAGCTGGCCAGCACCAGCAACCCCGAGCTCAGGAGCACCAGCCGGGACGGTTCGAGCCTACCCAGGAGCGGCAGGTCGACCGCCTCGGCCAGGTCGCCGGCGACGCCCGCTCCGATGGCGGCGAGGCCCAGTCCGACCCGCATGACGACGTGGAAGGCCGCGAACGCGACGACCCGCTCCTGCCCGTCGAGGCGGGCCTGGATCACGCTCATGCCCGCGGCCAGGGAGTAGGCGGCGCTGGCCCCGAAGCCGGCGGCGCCGAGGTAGGCGCCCCACAGCGACGGCGAGAGGCTGAACACGGCGACGACCAGCCCGATGCACGCCACGCCGACGCGCGTCCTGGCGAGCGCGTCGCCGGTCGCGCTCCGCTGGAGCGCGCCCAACCCGACGGCCGCGCCCACCCCGAAGAGGGCGATGAGCCACCCGAACTCGACGTCCGTGGCGTCGAGCACGTCGCGCACGAAGACGATCCCGAGCGAGAACAGGGCCCCGAGGCCGAGCGCCACCGCGGCGGCGGCCGGGAGGACGGCCCGCACGAGCGGGATCGAGAACGCCTCGCGGAACCTTCCCGCCTCCTCGACCGCCCCCGGAGCGCGGGTCGGTGCCGCGAGCTGGGTGATCCGGGCCACGAAGGCGAACGACACCAGGAAGGTCGCGGCGTCCACCCAGAAGACGAGGGCCAGTGGCCGGTTCGCCACGTCGGCGCCGGGCAGGGCGGCCACGAGCGCGAAGGCGGCCGCCCCCAGGGGGATGCTCCCGTACGAGGAGCCGAGGACGAGCCCGTTGGCCAGCGGGAGGTCGCGCTCCTCGACGAGGTCCGGGATGGAGGCGTCGCGGGCCGGGAGGAAGACGAGGCTCGCCACCTCGAGGAAGAAGGCCCACAGGTACACCCACCACAGGCCACGGACGAGCGGGACGAGGGCGATCATCCCGGCGCGCACGCCGTCCATCCAGAGCATCGTGCGCCGGCGGTCCCACCGGTGGGCGGCCCGGGCGGCGAGCGGGCCCCCCAGCGCGGCGGGGAGCAGCCGGAGGGTCAGGATCCCCCCGACCGCCGTGGGCGAGCCCGTGAGGTCGAGCGCGAGGGCCATGAACGCGACCGTGCCCATCCAGTCACCCAGCGCCGAGACGCCCTGACCGACGAGGAGGTCCCGGTAGCCGGGCCGGCGGACGAGAGCCCTGACGCTCACGCCACCCGGTCCCCCCCGGCTCCCCTCACCGGCTCGGGAGATCGTCCCGGTCGAACAGGAGCCGGCGCAGGTAGGTGCGGCCACGATCCCCTGCCGGTGGGGCGTTGCCGACCACCCGCTTCGTCAGCATCGGGACCGCGACCGCCAGGGCCGCGAGCGCACCGTCGCGCCCGTGGGTCACCGCGAGCACCGGCAGGAGCGCCACCTCGGCGACGAAGGCACCGAGCGCGGTGTGCCCCGCGGCCTTGCCGAGGACCATCCCCGCCGCGAGCAGCACGGTGCCGGGCCAGGCCACCACGAGGAAGGCCCCCATCGCCGGCGAGATGCCGCGCCCCCCGGCGCCCCGGAGGAACGGCGACCAGTTGTGGCCGGCGACCGCCGCCCCGCCGGCGAGCGCGGCCAGGCCCGGCCGGTCCGATCCCGCCAGCAGGGGCCCGACCGAGCCCTTGGCCACGTCGCAGACCCCCGCGACGGCGAGGGGGACGAACCCGGCGACCCGGAACAGCGACGTGCCCGACACGGTGCCCGTCCCCACCTCACGCAGGTCGACGCCCGCGGTCCTCCGGGCGGCGAGGTTCGAGAACGGGATGGCCCCGGCGAGGAACGCCACCACGACGACGAGGACCCCGTGCACACCGAGAGTCTGGCCCAACCGGGTGACCCCGGGGGGCGACCCGCGCGAAGGGGCGCCCGCCGGGGAGACCCCGGCGGGCGCCCTGGACGGCCGGCGGCGCGTCCGGCCCGGCTCAGCGCAGGCCCAGCGCGCGGGAGCACGCCGGCCACTGGCCCCAACCCGCCCGGGCCTGGAGCCGCATGGCGGCGTCGTCCTGCACCCAGTACGGAGCCTCGTGGGCGTAGGCGTAGCCGGTCCCCATCGACCGCCACGTGCTCGCGGTGAACTGGTACGCCCCGTAGAAGCCGTTGCCCGTGTTGGCCCCGTAGTCGTCACCCGACTCGCACCGGCGCAGCGCGGCCCACGGGCCGCCGGCCGGCGCCGGGAGCGCCGGCGGCTCCGGAGCGTTCCCGGTGGCCAGCCAGTAGCCCCGCCCGTCGGGCGTCACGGCGAGGTCCATGATCGGCGCGTCGCCGGCCCGGTCGGCGAGCGAGCCGAGGAACCAGGCGTCGCCGAAGGCGAACACGCCGCCGTCGGCGGAGACGAGCCAGTAGCCGTCCCCCGACGGGGTGGGCGCGATCCCGAGGATGCCCGCGCCGAGGTCGAGGCCCGCCGCCGAGCCGTGGAACGAGGCGTCGCCGAACGCGAACACGCCGCCGTCGGCGGAGACGAGCCAGTAGCCGTCGCCCGACGGGGTCGACGCGCCGTCGACGATCAGCGCCTCGATGTCGGCGGCGGGAAGGGAGCCGGCGAAGGATGCCGCCCCGAAGGCGTACACGCCGCCGTCGGCGGAGACGAGCCAGTAGCCGTCGCCCTCGGGCGTCGGCTGGATGGCGACGACGGGCGCCTGGAGCCGGAGCCCGGCGAGCGTGCCGTGGAAGTCGGCATCACCGAAGGCGTAGACGGCCCCGTCGCGACCGACGAGCCAGTAGCCGTCGCCGTCGGGAGCGGGCGCCAGGTCGACGACGCCGGCCATGCCGGGAAGGTCGACCGCGGAGCCGCGGAACTCGGCGTCGCCGTAGGCGAAGACGCCGCCGTCGGCGGCGGCCAGCCAGTAGCCCTGCCCGCTCGGCGTCGAGGCTACGGCGACGGCCGGGAAAGCCATCTCGCCGCCGGGGGCACCGAGCTCCCTGGCGTTGCCGAAGCCGGCCACCGCGCCCGGGTCGGCGGCACTGGCCGGCGTCAGCGCCAGCCCCGAGGCGGCCACGGCGGCGAGGGCGGCGGTCACGATCGACCGGCGCGCTCGCGACCCCCCGGGGGTGCCGGTACTTCGTCGGGCGGGGAGCAACGTGTCGCGTTCGGGGGTGTGGTCGGGACGAGCCACGGGGCCTCCTCTCCGGCGCGCGCGGGCCCAGGGTGGGCTGGTGAGGGAAGGACCGCCCCCGAGGGGCGAACCGTCACCCGACGCAGGCGGGGGTGGCCTTCGGGCCGACCTCGTGCCGCCCCGGCGCGGGACTATGGCGGTGTCAGCTCCACAGTCTGACAGGGCCACGTGAGATGCGCACCATTTCGTCGCATGTGTCATGGGTCACAGGCCGCGCGCATCCGCCCTTTGAGCACCGTTTGTCGACACTCTGCGTGGTGGCCCGCGACGGGGCGCGCGCCCTCTCGCCTGGCTCCGCCCCACCGAGTCGGTCAGCGCGCCCTGGTCGCGGGGGCCTTCTTCCTCGCGGGAGACTTCCTGGCCGAGGTCCGCTTGGCCGGGGCCTTCTTGGTGCCGGCCTTCTTCGCCGGGGCCTTCTTCGTGGCGGCCCTCTTCGCCGGGGCCTTCTTCGTGGCGGCCCTCTTCGCCGGGGCCTTCTTCTTGGCGGCCTTCTTCTTCGCCGGGGCCTTCTTCTTGGCGGCCTTCTTCTTTGCCGGGGCCTTGCGCCCGACCGCCTTCCTGGCCCGCCCGGTCACGTCGGCTGTCGTTCGCTGGGCCCGCTCGAAGGCCGCCTGCACCGCCTTGGTGATCCGCTCCTCGAGTGCCCCCAGGTCCTCGCTCGTCGCGATCCGCAGGGACTCGATCTGGCGCTGGACCTCCTTGCGCACCGTGTCGGCGAGCTCCTCGGCCTGGCGCCGGCTCCGCTCGAGCAGCTCCTCGACGTAGGTCTCGGCCCGGTCGGCGGCGATCCGGCCCTGGCGGACGAGCTCGTCGACGATGCGACGTGCCTCGTCACGAGTCATCTCGGCCCAGTGCACGGTCGCCTCGCGGACATCGCTCCATTCGAAGTCATCGGTCATCGCGGGCTCCTTGGTCGTCGGCGAGCTCCTGTGGTCGTCGGCGAGCTCCATGGCCGGAGCTCCTCGATCCCGGCTGGTCTCGACCGGGACCGCAACCGCTCGGCTGCAGTCCCCGGCCACGGCGAGCATAAGCACCACCGGGCGCGCGATCCAGGGCCCTTGGTCCGAGCGATCGCGGGCCGGAGGTACGCGCTCGCCCGCCGAGCGACGGTGGTCGCTGCGCCGGCTCGCGCCGAAGGCCCGTCCGCCCGTCCCCTCGCGTTGGCGCGATTCGCGCCCGTGAAGGTGCGCGCCCGTGAAGGTATCCGGATCACCGACGCGTGGACGGTCAGGCGTCGGGTCACGCCCGCAGCTGCCCACCGGAGCCCAACCCCGACCAGGCGACAGCGCGGATCTTCGCAGTCAGGCGTCGCCGGCGAGGGCGCGGGCGATCACGACGCGCTGGATCTCGTTGGTGCCTTCCCAGATCTGGTACACCTTGGCGTCCCGGTACCACTTCTCCACCGGGTGGTCGGCCATGTAGCCGTGGCCGCCGAGGACCTGCACCGCCTCCTGGGTCACCCGCACCGCGACGTCGGCCGCGTAGCACTTGGCCATGGAGCCCTCGGCCCGGGCGAGCGGCATCCCCTCGTCGACCATCCAGCCGGCCCGCCACAGCAGCAGGCGCGCCGCGTCGATCTCCATGGCCATGTCGGCGAGCTTGGCCCCCACGGCCTGGTGCCGGAAGATCGGCTCGCCGAACGACTCGCGCCCACGAGCATGGTCGAGCGCGTACTCGAAGGCGGCCCGGGCGAGGCCCACCGCCGTGGCGGCGTAGGTCATCCGGGAGTACTGGAGCAGCGCGAGCGGGTTCGGTCCGTGGCGCGGAACCGCCTCACCCGCTCCACGACCGTCGGCGCGGCCGGCGGGCTCGCCGCCGAGGCGGTGGTCGAGCGGCACCCGGCAGCCCTCGAGCACGACCTCCGCGGTGTGCGAGGCCCGCACGCCGAGCTTCTCCTCGACCCGGCCCGTGCGCAGGCCGGGGGTGTCGCGCTCGACGACGAACGCGGCCATCCCTCCCCAGCCGGCGCCCGGGCGCTCGACCGCGAACACGACGTGCACGTCGGCGATGCCGCCGTTGGTGATGAAGCACTTGGTCCCGTCGAGCACGTACTCGTCGCCGTCGCGCCGGAACGTCGTGCGCATCGCGCCGACGTCGGACCCGCCCTGGGGCTCGGTGATGCACACCGCGCCGAGCCGCACCGCGGTCCGGTCGCAGAACCGGGGGATCCAGCGCTGCTGCTGCTCGGGGGTCCCGAAGGCGAGCACGGGCCCGGCCGCGTAGATCGACGATCCGATCACCGTGGCGATGGCCGCGCAGCCCCAGGCCAACTCCTCCATCACCACGAAGTTCGTGAGCCCCACCAGGCCCCCGGGTACGCCACCCCCGCCGAACTGCTCGGGCAGGCCGAAGGAGAGCAACCCGATCTCGTTGGCCTTCTCGAGCACGGGCCAGGGCATCTCGCCGGCGCGGTCGTAGCGCGCCGCGACGGGGCGGATCTCCCGCCGGGCGAACTCACGCGCGAGGTCGCGCATCGCCTCCTGCTCGGGCGCCAGGGCCAGGTCCACCACGTCCACCTCCCCGGTCGGGGATCGCCCCGTGCCGTCTCCGGGCGGGGTCGGCCGGCCCCGGCCTCCGGCGCGGGCGAGGCCCGCGGCCGGCGGTCGGTCGCGGCCACGGCGAGCCTGCCACGCCCGCCCGGCCGGGCGCGAACGCGGCCCTCGCGCGACACTGGGCCGGTGAACCCCGACGCGGCACGCCTCGACCTCGAGGCCTGGCGGGCGTCGTTCCCCGACGATCCGTACCGGGCCGACCGCTTCCTGCCGGCCCTGGTCCACCGCTCGCTGGACCAGGCGCGTGCCCGGTCCCTCGACCAGGCCGCGTCCGCGTTCGCCCGGCAGGTGATCGCCGAGGTCGCGCCGCTCGCCGAGCGCACCGAGCACCGCCTCCACCTCCCCGAGCTGGCCCGCCACGACCGCTTCGGCCGCGTCACCGAGGAGGTGCGATTCGACCCCGACTACCACGGGTCCGGCCACGTGGTCTGGGAGAGCGGGATCGTCGCCCACAGCGGGGTCCCCGGCCGGGCCTTCGAGCAGGGCACCCTCCTCTACCTCCTGTCCCTGGAAGGGGAGACCGGCCACGCCTGCCCGGCCACGTGCACCATCGGCCTGGCCCGGGCCTTGCGCCGCCGGGCCGAGCCCGAGGTGCGCGACCGGTTCCTCCCCCCGCTCCTCGAGCTCGACTACGGACGGGCCGAGCGGGCCTCGCAGTTCCTCACCGAGATCCAGGGTGGGTCCGACGTCGGCGCGAACGCCGCGGTGGCCGAGCCGGCCGGCGACGGCACGTACCGGGTGACCGGCGAGAAGTGGTTCTGCTCGGTGGCCGACGCCCAGCAGTTCCTCCTGACCGCCCGGGTCCCCGGCGCCCCTGACGGCACGAAGGGCCTCGGGTGCTTCGTGATGCCCCGCTTCCTCGACGGTGCCCCCAACGGGTTCCGGATCCGGCGCCTCAAGGAGAAGCTCGGCACCCGGGGGCTGGCCTCGGCCGAGATCGACCTCGACGGCGCGGTGGCATGGCCGATCGGCCCGGTCGAGGACGGCTTCAAGACGGCGGTCGGCGTCGTGCTCAACACCAGCCGGTGGCTCACCGCCGTGGGCGGGGCCGGGATGATGTGGCGGTCCTACCTCGAGGCTGCCGGCTTCGCCCGCCACCGCCGCGCGTTCGGGCGGCCCATCGGCGACTTCCCGCTCGTGCGCCGGACGCTCGCCGGGATGAAGGTCCAGTGGCTCGGGGCCCTGCACGCGGTCTGGGTGCTCACCGGGCTCGAGGACGCCATCGACGCCGGTACGGCCGGCGACGAGGAGGTCGCGCTGCACCGCTTCCTCGTGAACGCCACGAAGTACGAGGCGTCGTGGCGGGCGACGTCCGTGGTGCGCGATGCCATCGAGGTGCTGGGCGGCAACGGCACGATCGAGGAGTTCAGCGTGCTCCCGCGCCTCTACCGCGACGCGATGGTGTACGAGTCGTGGGAGGGGACCCACAACGTCCTCGTCACCCAGGTCCTGAACGACTGCCGGCGCCTCGACCTGCTCTCGGTGCTGGACGGGTGGCTCACCGGGGTCCTGGAGGCCGTGTCGTCGCCCGCGGGCAAGGAGGCTGCGGCGACGGCGCTGGCGGCGCTCGACGACGAGATCGCGGGGGCCCGGCGCGCCGTCGGCGACCCCGGCTACGGCGCCGCCCACTTCCGGACGCACCTCGGCCGGATCATGCTGGTGGTCGAGGTGGCGTCGATGCTCGACTCGCTCGAGCACGACGGGCCCGAGGAGTTGGGTCCGGTGGCCGATCTGCTGGCCCGCCTCGAGCTCGAGTCCGGGTACCGCCCCGAGGCGGACCCCGCGTTCACCGACCGCGTCGACGCCGCCCTGGCCGGCGACCTCTCCGGCTGACCCGTCCCCCGCCCCCATCCGTCCCGGGGTGTCCCTGCCCGCCCAACCCCTCCCCGAGTCGCCTCTACCGTCGCCGGGCGGGGGTGAGCACACCCGAGACGGGACCCCTTCTGCGTCTCGGGTGTCCCTACCGTCGCTGGGCGGGGGTGAGCACACCCGGGACGGGACCCTTCTGCGTCTCGGGTGTCCCTACCGTCGCTGGGCGGGGGTGAGCACACCCGGGACGCGGATGGGGCTCGGGGGACGGGGGTACGCGGGTACGCGCGTACCCCGTCAGCCGGCCATCGGCTCGCCGGCGAGGATCCTCCCGATCCGCACGAGCTGGGGGGTCTCCGAGCCGAGGGTGGCCTCGATCTGCTTCGCCCACAGGAAGTACCGGTGGATCGGGTAGTCCACGTCGATGCTGATCCCGCCGTGCACGTGGAGACCCGCGTGCACGACGCGGCTCGCCCCCTCGGACGCCCAGAACTTGGCGGTGGCCACCTCGAGCGGCACGTCCCGCCCTCCGGCGAGGTGACTGGCCGCCTGGAGCATCGTGAGCTCGATGGCCCAGGCGTCGATCGAGGCGTCGGCGAGGCGCTGGCCGACGGCCTGGAAGGTGCCGATGGGCCGGCCGAACTGGCGTCGGGTGGTGGTGTACTCCGCGGTGATGCGCAGCGCCTCCTCGGTCACCCCGGTGGCGAGGGCGCAGAGCCCGACCGTGGCGCGGTCGAGCGCGAAGCGCAGGATCGCGGCTCCCCGGTCGAGGTCGCCGACGAGCGCGTCTGCCCCCACGGTCACACCGTCGAGCACGACCGTGAACCAGGGCTCGTGGCTCATCGTGTCCTGGCGCTCGGCCCGCAGGCCGGGTGCGTCGGCGGGCACGAGGAACACCCCGAGGCGGCCGTCCCCGGCGGTGGCCGGGACGAGGATGGCCGAGGCCAGGTGGACGGCCGGCACGCAGACCTTCGTACCGTCGAGGCGCCAGCGGTCGCCCTCCGCGATCGCCGTCGTGAGCGGCTGCTCGGACGGGGTGCCCTCCTCGACCAGCGCGGCGGTGAGGATGCTCTCGCCGGCCGCGACCTCGCCCAGCAGCCGCCGCTGGGCCTCGGACCCGAACTCCGCCAGCGGCAGCGCCCCCGAGACCAGGCACGTCAGGGCGGGCAGCGGGGCGACGGCCCGCCCCACCTCGACGAGCAACAGGCAGAGCTCGAGGAACCCGTAGCCGAGGCCGCCGTGGTCCTCGGGCACGGCCACGCCGAGCAGGTTGGCCTTGGCCAGCTCCGCCCAGGTGTCGCGGTCGAACCAGTCGGCGCTGGCGTCGAGCTCCTTGAGGCGGGCCAGGGTCGAGCGGTCGGCGAGGATCTGGCGGGCCAGGCCCCGGAGGGCCTCCTGCTCCTCGGTGAGCGAGAAGTCCATGTCGTCTCCGTGGTCAGCGGGGCGAGCCCGGCATGCCGAGGGCGAAGATGGCGACGAGGTCGCGCTGCATCTCGTTCGTGCCGCCCCCGAACGTGAGGATGTGCATGCGGCGCAGGCTCTGCTCGAGGCGACCCTGCAGCACCGCTCCGGGTGATCCCTCGCGCAGCGGCGCGGCCGGGCCGAGCACCTCGAGGAGGAGCCGGAAGGCCTCCATGTAGAGCTCGGTTCCGTAGACCTTCACCCGGGACGAGTCACCGGGGTTGGGGGGCCTCCCCTGGGTGGCGTCCCAGGCCACCTTCCAGTTCATGAGGCGCAACGGCTCGAGCTTGGCGTGCACCCGGGCCAGGTTGAGCTGCACCCACTCCTGGTCGATCACCCGACACCCGTCGGCGAGCCGGGTCTCCTGGGCCCAGCGCCGTGTGTCGTCGAGGGCCCGCTCGACCACGCCCGACGAGCAGAGGGTCACGCGCTCGAGGTTGAGCTGGTTCGTGATGAGGCTCCAGCCCTTGTTCTCCTCACCGACCAGGTTGGTGACCGGCACCCGCACGTCCTCGTAGAAGGTGATGTTCGTGTCGAGGTCGCTCATGTTGTGGATGCGCTGGACCTTGAAGCCGGGCGTGTCGGTGGGGACGATGACGATCGAGATGCCCTTGTGCTTGGGGACGTCGGGATCGGTCCGCACCGCCAGCCAGACGTAGTCGGCGTCGCTGGCCAGGCTGGTGAAGACCTTCTGACCGGTGATGACGTACTCGTCGCCGTCGCGCACGGCCCGGGTCTGGAGGGCGGCGAGGTCGGTCCCGGCCTCGGGCTCGGTGTAGCCGATGGCCCAGTACTCCTGGCCCGCGAGGATCCGGGGAGGTGGCGGCGCTTCTGCTCCTCGTTGCCGAAGCGCATGAGGGTGGGGGCGACGGTGTTGATGCTCAGCATGGGCACCGGCGCCCCGGCCCGCATCGACTCGTCGAAGAAGATGAACTGCTCGATCTCGGTCCGCCCTTGACCGCCGTACTCCTTCGGCCAGCCGATGCCGAGCCATCCGTCGGCGGCCATCTTCCGGGTGATCGCGCGCACGGCCGGGCCGACACCCTCGCTGCGCGCCACCTCCTCCTGGACCTCGGGGGTGAGGAGCCTGTCGTAGTACTCACGTAGCTCCCGGCGGAGGGCCTCGTGCTCTTCGGTCAGCCCGACGTACATGCGCGTCCTCCCGTGGTGTGCCCGAGATCCTACGGTCCGCACGCTTCGCGGCGCCCGCAGCGACCCGTCTCGGGTGCCTCCACCCCCGCCCAGCGGGGCCAGGGACACCCGAGACGGCGGAACCGGGGAACCGGGTGCCTCCACCCCCGCCCAGCGGGGCCAGGGACACCCGAGACGGCGGAACCGGCGAACCGGTAGCGTGGCGGGCCCGGGCGGAACGGACCGATCGGGCCCGGATCGGACGGGGGAGCGCAGCGGCGACATGGCGGACAGCGGCACGGGCGGCGGCACCCGGGGCTCCTCCCGCATGCTGGGCAGGGTCGCCGTCGTCACGGGCGGGAACGCCGGCATCGGCAAGGAGACCGCCGCCGCGCTCGCCGCGATGGGGGCCACCGTCGTGCTCACCGCCCGGGACCCGGCCCGGGGCGCCGCCGCCCTCGCCGAGATCCGTGCCCGCACGGGCAGCGACCGGGTCGAGATCGCGCACCTCGACCTGGCGGACCTCGCGTCGGTCCGGGCCTGCGCCGACGACCTCCTCCACCGCCACGAGCGTCTCGACGTGCTCGTGAACAACGCCGGCCTCACCCTCTCGAAGCGCCGGGAGACCCGCGACGGGTTCGAGACCACGTTCGGGGTCAACCACCTCGGCCACTTCCTGCTCACGACCCTGCTCCTCGACCGCCTCCGGGCCGGCGCCCCGTCGCGGGTGGTCGTGGTGTCGTCGGGAGGGCACAAGCTCGCGCGCCGCGGTCTCGCCTTCGACGACCTGCAGTGGGAGCGCCGGCGGTACCAGGGCTTCCTCGCCTACGCCCACTCGAAGCTGGCCAACCTCCTCTTCACGCGGGAGCTCGCCCGCCGGCTCGAGGGCACCGGCGTCACGGCGAACGCGGTCCACCCGGGGTTCGTGCGCAGCGACTTCGGCCTCCACGGCGACACGTCCGGGCCGTTCGCCCTCGGCGTGCGCTGCTCCCGGCCCTTCGGCAAGAGCAGCCGGCGCGGAGCCGAGACCTCCGTGTACCTCGCCTCGTCGCCCGACGTCGAGGGGACCACCGGCGGCTACTTCTCAGGTTGCCGGCCGGCCCGGCCGTCGCGTGCCGCGCTCGACGAGGCCGCCGCCCGGAGGCTCTGGGAGGTGAGCGAGCGGCTCGTCGCCGGCCGGGGGACCGCCGGCCGCACCCGTGACGGCACCGCGGGGACCGGCGGGGAGCGCAGCTCCCGGTAGAGCGCCGGCGGGTGGCCCCGCCGACCGCGCGCCCGGTGGCCGGCGCCGCCCCGTCGAACGCGCCTCGCGCCGGGACAGCCCGGGACGAACCACTACGATCTGGATGGACAAGCGCCGCGAGGGGGAGGACGCCAGGTGGAGGCGGCCGCGGTGATCGACGGGATGCGGGCGCAGGCCGCGCGTGCGAGCCGGTGGGGTCGGACCCTGGCTCAGCCGCAGTGGTGGTCCGACTTCCTGGTCCCGGCCGGACGGGCGACGCGCTTCTACACCCGGGCCTGGCTCGACTGGACCAGCCGCCACCGCCGTCCCGGCGACGTCCCGATCCCGCGTCCCAGCCTCTCGCTCGCCCTCGAGGCCGCGCTCGACGAGGTGATCCTCACCGGCTTCAAGCTCGGACGCCTGCCCCGGACCACCGACGTGCTCCACCGCATCGAGGACGAGGTGGCCGGGGCCCTGGCCCTCTACGGGGACGCGGGCTGGCTCGAGGACCCGGCCACGTTCCACCGCGCCCCTCCCCCGCTCACCGACCCGCACCTCGAGCCGGCCCGGGCCGGCGACCTCGCCTACGAGCAGCTCACCTTCGAGAGCGGCTACCGGCCCCACCCCGGCGAGCCGGGACGCGAACGCTGGCTCGGCCACGAGCGCAACCGCACCGCCCACGCGTGGGTCCTACGCCACCCCGAGCCCCGCCCCTGGATCGTGGCGATCCACGGCGCCGGCATGGGTTCGGCCGGCCTGGACCTCCGGGTGATGCGGGCCGCGTGGTTCCACCGGGAGCTGGGCCTCAACGTGGCGCTGCCGGTCATGCCGTTGCACGGGCCCCGGAGGGAGGGCGGGCCGTTCTCGGTCGGCTTCCCCTCCGACGACATCCTCGACAACGTCCACGGCGTGAGCCAGGCCCTCTGGGACGTCCGCCGCCTGCTCTCGTGGATCCGCTCCCGCGACGACCGGCCGGCGGGGGTCTACGGGCTGTCGCTGGGCGGCTACACGGCTGCGCTGCTCGCGGGGCTCGAGCCCGACCTGGCCTGCGTCATCGCCGGCGTCCCGCCGGCGGACTTCTCCGACCTCTTCGAGGCCCACATGCCGACCCGGTACCACCGCCACACGGGGTACGGGTCGCTCAGCGAGATCTCCCGGTCGTTGCACCGGGTGATCTCCCCGCTGTCGATGGTCCCGCTCGTCCCCCGCCATCGGCGCTTCATCTACGCCGGGCTCGCCGACCGGTTGGTCCACCCCCAGCGCCAGGTCCGCCGACTGTGGAGCCACTGGGACCAGCCCCACATCACCTGGTTCGAGGGGAGCCACGTGGGGTTCTACTGGGCCTCGGCGGTGCTCGAGTTCCTCCGCGAGGCGCTGGTGGAGTCGGGCCTGGTGGCCGAGCCGTCGGGGCCGGCCTCGCCGGCGGGCGGAGCCTGAGGAGCGAGGGCATGCGCCGCGCGAGCCCGCTCGACGCCAGCTACCTCTCGGGGGAGACGGGGAGCTGGCACATGCACGCCGGTGCGCTCGTGGTGCTCGACCCCGCCACTGCCCCGGAGCCGCTCACCGCCGACCGAGTCCGCGAGCTCGTCCGCCGGCGGCTCCCCCTCCTCGACCCCTTGCGCAAGCGCCTCGTGGAGGTGCCGCTCGGGCTCGACCGGCCGCTGTGGGTGGAGGACGCCGAGCCCGACCTGTACCACCACGTCCGTCCGGTGGGCGTGCCGGCACCCGGAGGGCCCCGCCAGCTCGCCGACCTCGTCGGCAGCCTCTTCTCGTATCAGCTCGACCGGAGCCGGCCCCTGTGGGAGCTCTGGGTGGTCGACGGCCTCGACGACGGGCGGGTGGCGGTGCTCGTGAAGGTCCACCACGCGCTCGTCGACGCGACCCGCGGCGCGGCACTCTACGAGGCGCTGCTCGATCCCCGCCCCGACGCCCCGCTCGACCGACCCGCCGGCCCGTCACGGGGGACCGAGCGGGTCCCCTCCGACGTCGAGCTGGTCCTGGGGGCCCTGATCTCCGTCGCGGGGACGCCCTGGCGGATGGCCCGGACCGCCGCCCACCTGGCCCGCGCGGCGGCGGGCATGGTCCGGTTGCGAGCCTCGGCCGAGGGCGGGGGCGTGACGTTCCCCTTCCAGGCCCCCCGGACCTCGCTGAACCAACCGATCACCTCGCGACGCGGCCTCGCCTTCGTCTCGACCCCGCTCGAGGACGTGAAGACCGTGAAGCGGGCCTTCGGGACGACCGTCGGCGACGTCGTCCTGGCCCTCTGCGGCGGCTCGCTGCGGCGCTACCTCGAGGCGCGGGGCGAGCTGCCCGACCGGCCGCTCGTCGCGCAGGTGCCGGTGGCGGTGCGGATCGGCGACACCGGCGACCGCCGGGCCAACGCGGTGTCGGTCATGGCCGCCGCCCTCGGGACGCACCTCGCCGACCCGGTCGAGCGGCTGCAGGCCGTGCAGGCCTCCACCCGGAGCGCCGCGCTCGTGCACCGGTCGCTCGGCGACGACCCCGTGCTCGAGATCGCCCGGGCCGCGCCGCCGGCGGTGATGGCGGCCGGCGTGCGGGCCTACACACGCCTCCGCCTGTCCGAGCACCACCCCCCGGCGTTCAACCTCATCGTCTCGAGCGTCCCGGGCCCCCGGGTCCCGCTGTACACGGCCGGGGCCCGGCTCGTGGCCCTGTACCCGATGGGTCCGCTGCTCGACGGGGGCGGGCTCAACATCACCGCGGTGAGCCACGCCGACCGGATGGACCTCGGCTTCCTCGTCTGCCCCGACGTCGTCCCCGACCCGTGGACCCTCGCCGACGTGATCCCCGACGAACTCGAGACGCTGAGGAAGGCGGCCGAACGGGTCGCGGCCTGAGACCCCGTGACGAGCACGTCCCCGGGTCGGTTGCGGGAGCGGGGACCGCGACCCCGGGACCGCGTCGACCGGCAGGCCGGGTCAACGCCCCTCGAAGCGGGGGACGGCGCTCGAGGAAGGCCCGCCGCCCCTCCACCAGGTCCTCGGTGCCCGCGAGCAGCCGGCTCAGCAGCTCCTCGAGCCGGAGGCCGTCGGCGAGCGCCACGTCGAGGCCGCGGTGGGCGGCCTCCTTCGCCCGGGCCAGGGCGAGCGGCGCCCGTTCGGCCAGCCGCTCCGCCAGCGCCAGCGCGCCGGGGAGCGCCTCGCCGGCCGGCACGACCCGGTTCACGAGCCCGATCCGCTCGGCCCGGTGGGCGTCGACGGGGTCGCCGGTCAGGAGCATCTCGAGGGCCACCGCGAGCGGAACCGCCCGGGGGAGCCGTTGCGTGGCGCCCGCCCCCTGCATGAGCCCCCAGCGGACCTCCGGCGAGCCGAGGCGGGCCGTCTCGTCGGCGACCCGCAGATCGGCGCAGAGGGCCAGCTCGAGGCCACCCCCCAGGACGTTCCCCTGCAGCGCGACGACGATCGGCTTGTGGCACTCGAAGTCGCGGGTGATGCCTCCGTGGATCACCCTTCCACGGCCGGCGTCCTCCTTCAGGTCGACGCCGGCGCAGAAGTCCTGCCCCCGGCCGGCCAGCACGGCCACCCGCTTCGACCGGTCGGCCCGGAAGGCGAGGAACGCCTCGCGCAGCGCCTCACTCGTCGCCCGGTCGAGCGCGTTGCGCGCCTCCGGACGGTTCAGCGCGACGACGACGATCTCGCCCCGGTCCTCGATGTCGACCGACACGGCTCCCCCCTCCGACCTCTCGGGCCCGGCGGACTCGTCCCCGTCCGGACCCACTCCACTCCCGGGACGCCGAGCCGCTGCATAAGGTAGAGGAAAGGCGGGGGACGCTTCCGGTGAGCCGACGGACCCCGGGAGGGCCGCGAGGGGGGACCATGGGGACGGATGGGAGCGTCGACGGCCTGATGGTCGCCGAGAGCGGCGGGGCGCTGCGCCTGACCCTCAACCGGCCCGAGGCCCGCAACGCCGTCGACGACGTCACGCTGGCCGCGCTGGTGGAGCAGGTCGAGGCGGCCCGCCGCCGGGGTGACCTGCGGGTGATCCTGGTCTCCTCGGTCGGCGAGCACTTCTGCGCCGGCATCGACCTCTCGGGGGCCGAGGCGCGCCGGGACCGCGCGGCCCGCGTCGGGCACATCCAGCGGTCGCTGCACTCCGGGGCCCACCGGCTCACACTCGCCCTCTCCGAGGTGCAGCTCCCGGTGGTGGCCGCGGTCCGGGGCTGGTGCGCCGGGCTCGGTCTCCACCTCGCCCTGGCCGCCGACCTCGTGGTCGCGTCGCGGACCGCCCGCTTCTGGGAGCCCTTCACGACCCGGGGCTTCACGCCCGACGGCGGCGGCACGTGGATGCTCCCCCGTCTCGTGGGCGTGGCCCGGGCCAAGGAGATGCTCCTGCTCGGCCGGCCGGTCGGGGCCGACGAGGCGGCCGAGTGGGGCATGATCCACGAGGCGGTCGACGACGCCGAGCTCGAACCCGCGGCCGAGGCCCTCGTGGCCCGGCTCGCCGACGCCGCCACGGTCGCCGTCGGGCTCACGAAGTGGCTCGTGAACCGCTCGCTCGAGGTCGACCTCGCCGACGCGCTCGCCCACGAGGCCTTCGTGGAGGAGCTGGCCCTGCGCAGCCCCGACTTCAAGGAGGGCATCGCCGCGCTGCGCGAGCGGCGCCCACCCCGGTTCGAGGGCCGCTGACGAGGGACCGCCGGGGGGCTCGGGAGCGGGGCTGCGATCCGGAGAGGTGCCGGCCGCCCGGTGGACGGGCGATCGCGGGCGTCCGTAGCATCGCCCGACCGGGACAGGGGGAGCTGCTGATGACCGAGGATCGGACCGCCGTCGTCCTGCGCGACCTCGTCGACGGCGTCGGGATCGTGTCGCTGAACCGGCCTCACCGGCACAACGCCATCGACGACGACACCGGCGCCGCGCTCGGCGACGCGATCGACTGGGCCGCCGGCGATCCCCGGGTCCGCTGCATCCTGCTGCGCGGCGAGGGCCCGTCGTTCACCTCCGGGCGCGACATGGCCGTGCTCGGCCACCGCGCGCAGGGCGAGAGCGACTTCGAGTTCGTCCGCCGGGCCCAGGAGCGGAGCCTGGCCCTCATGGAGGGGCCCAAGCCCGTCGTCGCCGCCCTCAAGGGCTACGCGCTCGGCGGAGGGTTCGAGATGGCCCTGCGCGCCGACCTGCGGGTCGCGGCCGGCGACGTGAAGCTCGGCCTCCCCGAGATCCGCTACGGCCTCCTCCCCGACACCGGGGGACCCAGATCCTCACCACCCTGATAGGTCCCGAGCGGACCAAGTACCTCGTGATGACCGGGGACCGCATCGGGGCCGACGAGGCGCTGGCCTGGGGCCTCGTCCACCGGATCGTGCCGGTGGACGAGCTGGACGCGGTGGCGCTCGACCTCGCCCGCCGCCTCGCGGCGGGCCCCCCGCTGGCCCTCGCCCTCGCCAAGCAACTCGTGGACCAGGTGTTCGCCGACGCGGTGCGCCGTGGCATCCGCCAGGAGCTCGTCGCTCAGACCGCGTTGTTCGCCAGCGAGGACTACCGCGAGGCGAAGGCCGCGCGGCTCGAGGACCGACCTCCGGTCTTCCGGGGCCGGTAGCGGGACCGGCCCGGGACGCCCGGGCGGAGCACGACACGGGGGGACGACGGTGGGCGTGGGCACCGGTACGGCCGATGGCGGGTTGGAGGCCTTTCGGACCCGGGTCCGGGCGTGGTGCGAGGAGCACGTGCCGGAGGGCTGGCCGGCGCGGATGGCCACGGCCGGCCGCGAGGAGTACGTGGCGTTCCAGCGGTGGTGGCTGGCCGAGTTGCGCGCCGGCGGCTTCGCCGCCCCCCACTGGCCGAGGGAGTGGGGTGGCGCCGGCTTCTCCCTCCCCGAGCTGGTCGTGGTCTACGAGGAGCTGGCCCGGGCCGACGCCCCCCGCCTGGGGCTCTACTTCGTGTCCCTCCACCACGCGCCGGCCACCCTGCTCGGCGCCGGCACCCCCGAGCAGCAGCGCCGCCACCTCCCGGCCATCCTCGACGGCGAGGTGTGGTGCCAGGGCTTCAGCGAGCCCGACGCCGGCTCCGACCTCGCCTCGCTCACGACCCGGGCCGAGCGGCACGGCGACGACTTCGTCGTGAACGGCCAGAAGATCTGGTCCAGCCTCGCCGACCACGCCGACTACTGCCTGCTGCTGGCCCGGACCGACCCGACCGCCCCGAAGCGCCGGGGGATCTCCTACCTCATCCTCGACATGCGCAGCCCCGGGATCGAGGTCCGCCCCATCACGACCTGCGTGGGCGGGGCCGAGTTCTGCGAGATCTTCCTCACCGACGTCGTGATCCCGGCCGAGAACCTCGTCGGGCCGGAGCACGACGGGTGGCGGGTGGCCCAGACGACCCTCTCGGCCGAGCGCAGCGTCACCATCGTGGAGCTGGCCGAGCGCCTCCGGTCCTCGCTCGCCCGGCTCCTGGAGCTCGCCTCCGTCCGGCCCGGCGTGACGAGCCCGACCGCGTCCCGGGACCCGGTGCTGCGCCAGGCGCTCGCCCGTTCCTACGCCGAGGTCGAGATCCTCCGCCTGCTGTGCTCGCGCATGGTCGAGAACCTCGTCCGCCACGGCGGGCCGGGGCCCGAGGCGTCGATCGTCAAGCTCGTCTACAGCGAGACCCTCCAGCGCCTCACCGGTCTCGGCGCCCGGATCGAGGGGTCCCGGTCCCAGCTCGTCGAGGACGGGCCGGCGGGTGACGGGTCGGGCCACTGGCTGCGTGACCACCTCGGCTCGTGGTCCTGGACCATCGCCGGGGGACCAACGAGATCCAGCGGACCCTCGTGGGCGAACGGGTGCTCGGCCTCCCCCGCGAGTCCGCCGGCGGCGAGACACCTCGCCACGTGGCGGCAGAGCGCCGGCGGTGATCAGCAGCCCGAGGCCGCGGTGACGGCGCCGCGCAGGGCGAGCTCCACGACCGCCCGGGCCTCCTCCACCGAGCACCTCCGACGGCGGCGGAGCACGTCCCAGGTGGCGAAGCACGTGGCGACGTCGAGCGCGTCGAGCAGCGTCCGCCGCACGTCCTCGCCCAACCGGCCCAGCTCGGCGGCGAACACGATCTCCACCCGCTGCCGCATGATCTCGTCGCCTTGGGCGAGGCGGGCCGCGAGCAGCGGGGAGTCGGACGCGGCGACCAGGGCGGCTCGCCGGACCGGGGCGATGGTCTCGAACACCCGGGCCCGCTGCTCGACGAGGGCGGCGATCCGCTCGGCGAGGGTGCCCGCGACGGGGACGGGTCGCAGGAGGGACGCGACCTTCGCCGTCTGGCGGTCGGCGAGGGACGAGTAGAGGGTGTCGAGGTCGTCGAAGTGCTGGAAGACCGTCCGCGGCGAGAGGCCCGCCCGCTCCGCGATCTGCCTGGCCGTGGGCCGCTCCCGACCCTCCTCGAGGAGGGCGAGGAGCGCGTCCATCACCCGGACCCGGTTGCGCTCGCCGCGCAACCGCCGACGATCGCGGGTCGTCCTCGGCGTCTCACCCGCCCCGCTCATCGTGTCACCATCCGTGGCTGACGTCAGGAAACCGACATCTTAGGGCCCGCCCGGCGGCCCGCCTCGCGGGGCGGCCCGGGTCCTCGAGCCGCCCCGGAGACCGGACGGTTGGGCCAGACTGCGGGCGGGAGAGGCCGGTGCCGCACCGGGGGACCGGCCCGACGAGGGGAGGGAGGCACCGTGCAGGTCGCGCTCGTCACCGGGGCGTCGTCGGGGATCGGCGAGGTCTTCGCACGAAGGCTGGCCGCTCGCGGCCACGACCTGGTGCTGGTGGCCCGGCGCCGCGAACGCCTCGACCGGCTCGCCGACGAGCTGACCGGGACCGACCGGACCGTCGAGGTGCTTCCAGCCGACCTCACCGACCCGGATCAGCTCGCGTGCGTCGAGGAGCGGCTGACCGACGGGCGCCGACCCGTGGACCTCCTCGTGAGCAACGCCGGCGTGGGGACCGCCGGCCCGTTCGCCGAGATCCCCGCCGACCGGGAGGAGCTGGCGCTGCGCCTCAACACGCTCGCCCCCTGCGCCTCGCCCACGCCGCCCTTCCCGGGATGCTGGACCGGGGCCGGGGCGCGCTCGTGCTCGTGTCCTCGCTCTCGGGGCTCCTCCCGGTCGCCCCGCGGGCGGCCACCTACGCCGCGACCAAGGCCTTCCTCGCGAGCCTGGGCCGGTCCCTCCACGTCGAGGTCGCAGGCACGGGCGTGCAGGTCATGGTGCTGTGCCCGGGGTTCACCCGCACCGGCTTCCAGGAGGCGTCCGACTGGGACCAGCGGCGCGTGCCCACCCTGCTGTGGACCTCCACGCCGCAGGTGGTGGACCGCGCCCTGCGCGACCTCGAGCGCGGCCGGGTGGTGAGCATCCCCGGTCTGCCCAACCGGGTCCTGGCCACGGCGGCCCGCGTGATGCCGGCCGGTCTCACCCGCGCGGTCACCGGGAGGGTCATGCGCCGCTACGCCTAGGCGGTCGAGGGAGCCGGGGTCGCGACGCCCGCACCCCCGACCGGCCCCATGACCGTGGGCCCCCGTAGGCTCCGGGCCGACCGGCGCGCCCCGGCTCGGGCGCGGCCACCTTCGTGCTTTCCGGAGTCGCGCGATGTCGATCATCGACCGGTACCTCGAGGCCAACGTCCGCTACGCGGCGACCTTCGACCAGGAAGACCTCGCGGTCCGTCCCGCGGCCCGGCTCGCCGTGCTCACGTGCATGGACTCGCGGGTCGACCCGCTGCGGATGCTGGGCCTGGCCCTGGGCGACGCCCACGTCGTGCGCAACGCGGGTGGCCGGGCCTCGGACGACGCCATCCGCTCGCTCCTCCTCTCGTCGCGCGTGCTGGGCACCGTCGAGGTGGCGGTGATCCACCACAACGACTGCGGCCTCGAGGGCCAGACCGACGAGTCGCTGCGGGAGCGCCTGGCGACCGAGCACGGCGTCGACGCCTCCGGCGTGGCCTTCCTCCCCTTCGGGGACCTGGCCGAGAGCGTCCGGGAGGACGTGGCCCGGATCCGGTCCTCCCCCCTGCTCGACATGGCCGTGACGGGCTGGACCTACGACGTCCGCACGGGCCGCCTGGACCGGGTCGTCTGACGCGGCGCCCGGAGGCCGCGGGCCCCGGGAGCCCGTGCCGCCACGGCGGGCATGGCGGACGCGACCGGGGCGACCGGGGCCCTCGCCGGGGTACCCCGGCCGGACCCCGGTCCTCACCGTCTCCGATCCCATCCCGTTCCCGGTGGCGTCCACGCCGTGTCGCACGAAGGGGGAAGCCGGGCGGCGGGAGCGAGCCCCGGCCGCGGGCGATTCCCGGCTTCCCTACCCCACTTACAGTCACGGGACCCCCGAGAGGTTTACGTCCGGCGTCGAATCACCGGACGGATCCCCGGGGGCCCCTGACCAGGGGATCGGGGTCGCCCGGGATTCGGGTGGGAACGCGCGGTACGTTGGGCGCCGTGACCTGGCTCGTCGTCGCCGCCATCGCCGTCGGTGCCCTCGTCCTCCTCGGGCTCCTCGCCGCCGCCGTCGATCGTCGACGCCTGCGGGTCGCGCTGCGCCGCGGCGAGCTGCTCCCCGTGGAGGACGGCACCGGGGTGTGCCGCCTCGACCGGCGCGGGAGGGTGGTCTCGATGAACCTCGCCGCCCGGGCCCTGCTCGGTCGCGGTCCCGAGACGCTGCGGGAGCCCGGGGCGCTGGCGAGCCTCCTGCGCGCCGGGGAGGGTGCGGGGGACCGGCGGGTGGCCCGCACGGACGGGAGCGAGGTCGCCGTGCACCTGCGCCGGGTCCCGGTGCGGCGCGGGACCCTCTTCGTCCTCCGGGACCGCCGCGAGGTCGACCGGATGAGGTCGGAGGTGCAGGCCCTCGAGGAGCGGCTCGTCCAGGCGTCGGCTCGCGCCGACGTCGCCGAGCGGGACCTGGAGCGCGAGGTCGCCCGCGCCGACCTCCTCGCCGACCGCCTGGACGCCGCGGCGGCCCGGGCCGACGAGCCGGAGCAGCACCCCGAGCGGCTCCCGGTGCGCCCGCTCCCGGGACGGACCCCCACCGCCGGGAGCCCGGCGACGCTCCGTGCCCTCTGGGCGCTCGAGCGGCTGCGCCAGGCGCGTGAGTGGGGCAGCGTCGCGCCGCCCGTGCCCGCGGGGGGCGACGATCTCTCCGACGAGCTGCGCGCCGCGATCGAGCTCGAGCTGGCGATGCTGCGCGACGAGATCGGGACCGACGGCGACCTGGTCGAGGACTGGGTCGACGCGCCGATCCCGGCCGCGTCGGCGCTGGCGGCTCTGCGGGTGGCCCAGGAGGTCATGGGCGCGGTCGCCAAGCGCGCCGACAAGGTCGACGTGGGGCTTCGAGCCGACAGCGGCGGCCTGGTCCTGACCCTCGCCGCGCTCAGCTGGAAGGGTGCGGTCGAGCAGCTCTCGTCCCTCGGGGTCCTCTCGGAGGCGGTCGAGGCCGTCAACGGCAAGCTGCACGTCGACCGCCACGAGAGCCGCCTCGTCGTCATCCTCGAGCTGCCGGCCTGAGGCCGCGCCACCCCCGCCGGCGAGACCGGCGAACGCCCGCGACCCCGGAGGCCCGCGTTGGAGACCGTCCCCAAGCCCGACGAGCTGCTCGCCCTCCACGGGGTGACCGAGGCGCTCTTCGAGATGCTCCGGGAGTGGTTCGACGTCCCCGAGCGCGTCACCCTCGACCTCTCCGACGTCGACGCCGCCGTCACCGAGATGGGGGACCCGGTCATGATCGCGGCGCTGGCCATGCGCAAGCTCCAGGCCCTCCGCCTCCTCGCCACCCCGGGCGTCCGGACCTCCACCGACATGGTCGTGACGATCGTCCAGGACCTCACCCGGGCCCTGCTCCAGGCTCCGGTCATGCGGCTCCGGCTGGCCGCCGAGCACACCGACTGGGACGCCGCGCTGGCCCGCCTCGACGACGAGGAGCCCGCCCCGCTCACCAGCGACGCTCCGGACCCCGAGATCGAGCGGTTCCACCTCCTGCACGGGCGCCTCCACGAGGCCGCCCGGGCCGTGCTCGAGGTGTCCGGGGGCGAGATCCGCCTCCTCGAGTAGGGCCCGCGGGGCCCCGGCCTGCGACGCCGGACCCGAGAGGTCCTGCGCGGCCGCGCCTCGGTACCCTCGGTGGAGTCCGCGATCGGGGGGAGGAAGGAGCCAGGCCATGGCCGGCTCGATGCACCACCGGATCGTCGTGGTCGGCGGGGGGACCGCCGGCATCTCCGTCGCCGCCCGCCTCCGCCGGGCCGGACAGGACGACATCGCCCTGGTCGAGCCGTCGGAGCACCACTTCTACCAGCCGCTGTGGACGCTCGTGGGGGGCGGTGCGGCCTCGGCCGAGAGCACCCGCCGCAAGGAGGCCGGCGTCATGCCCCGCGGCGTGCGGTGGATCCAGGACCGCGCCGCCGAGATCGACCCCGACGCCCAGCGGGTGACGACCGGGACGGGGGCCACGCTGGGCTACGACTTCCTCGTCGTCGCGCCGGGGATCCAGCTCGACTGGGACGGGATCCCCGGTGTCCCCGAGACGCTCGGCCGCGACGGCGTCTCCAGCAACTACCGCTACGACCTCGCCCCCCGCACCTGGGAGCAGCTCCAGCAGGTTCGCGGCGGCACGGCCCTGTTCACCCAGCCCGTCGGCCCCATCAAGTGCGGCGGCGCTCCCCAGAAGATCATGTACCTCGCCGCCGACCACTTCCGGCGCCGCGGCATCCTGGACCAGGTCGACGTGGTCTTCGCCACCACGTCCCCGTCGATCTTCGGCGTCCCCGAGTTCGCCGAGGTGCTCGAGGGCGTGGTGGCGCGCTACGGGATCGACACCCGCTACGAGCACGAGCTCGTGGAGGTCGAGCCCGGGAGGCGCGAGGCCGTGCTCCTGTCCGTGACGACCGGGGAGAAGACCACCGTCCCCTACGACTTCCTCCACGTCGTCCCGCCGATGAGCGCCCCGGACTTCCTCAAGCACTCACCGCTGGCCGTCCCCGACGACCCGAAGGGCTGGGTGCACGTCGACGACCACACGCTGCGCCACGTGCGGTACCCGAACGTCTTCTCGCTGGGCGACGCGGCGAGCAGCCCCAACGGCAAGACCGGGGCGGCGGTGCGCAAGCAGGCGCCGGTGGTCGTCACGAACCTGCTCGACGCCATGGCCGGCCGGGAGCCGTCGGCGCGCTACGACGGCTACACGTCCTGCCCTCTCGTCACCGGCTACGGCAAGCTGGTCCTCGCCGAGTTCGACTACACGGACAGGCCCCACCCCACGATCCCGCTCCTGAACACCTTCAAGGAGCGCTACGACATGTGGCTCCTCAAGAAGTACGGGCTGCCGTTCCTCTACTGGAACCTCATGCTCAAGGGGATCGCCTGAGGGAGGCCGGGGGGCGGTGCGGCCCGGGTACCGGAGACCTCAGCCGACCGCGGTCACGAGGCCGGCCGGATCCGGGACCGAGACCGCCAGGCGTGTCACCCGGCGCGTGACGACCGCACGGACGGCGACCGGTTCCGCGAGATCGAGCTCGACGACCGGGCGGGACGCGCCCACGAAGCCGACGGCGCGCCGCCCGTAGAAGCGGATCCCCAGACCCCACCACCACCGCCACCGGATCTCGCGGGCCCCCACGACGAGCGACCGCGGGATCTCGGCCCGGCCCCACCAGCCGAAGCGGGCCACGACCTCGCCGGCGCGGACCTCCACCCAGGAGCGACGTCGGGTGGCTCCGAGCGCGAGCGCGAGCAGCGGGCGGACCCATCCGGCACGCGTGATCGCCTGGCGCAGCGCCACCTCCCGCGGTCCGGCCGCGCGGGCCTCCGCTCGCGACTCCGGCCCACCCTACCGGCCCTCGCGCGCGGGCGGGGCCGCCCGGCTCCGGGCCTCGTCCCTCCCCGGAGGCCACGGCGCGCGCCGGGACCCGCTCCCCGCCCTCGGAGGCGCGCTCGGGACCGGCGTGGACCGGGGGCACGGGCGCGACACTGGACCGTCGACCACCGCCGAGGAGGGAACGCCGCGCACGATCCACCCCGTCGACCGTCGCTTCGTGCTCGAGCCCTTCGAGCCCGCGTATCTCGCCGCGTACCGGGACGGCCGCCTCGCCGAGCGGGTCGAGGCGGCCCGGGCCGAGCTCGCGTCCTGCCGGGCCTGCCCCCGGGACTGCGACGTCGACCGCCTGGCCGGCGAGACCGGGGTGTGCCACGTCGGCCGCCACGCGCCGGTGGCCAGCGCCTTCGCCCACTTCGGCGAGGAGGACTGCCTGCGGGGGTGGGCCGGGTCGGGGACGATCTTCTTCGGATCGTGCAACCTCCGCTGCGTGTTCTGCCAGAACTGGGACATCTCGCAGCGGCCCGCCGGCCCCGAGCTCACCGCCGACCGGCTCGCCTCGCTCATGCTGGAGCTCCAGGACCAGGGCTGCCACAACGTCAACCTGGTGACCCCCGAGCACGTCGTCCCGCAGGTGATCGAGGCCGTCGCCGAGGCGGTGCCCCTGGGTCTGCGGGTCCCGATCGTCTACAACACCAGCGCCTACGACGCCCTCCGCTCGCTCCGGCTGCTCGACGGGCTCGTGGACGTCTACATGCCCGACCTCAAGTTCTGGCGGCCCGAGACCGCGAGGCGCCTCGCCCGTGCGGCCGACTACCCGCAGCGGGCCCGGGAGGCGATCCTCGAGATGCACCGCCAGGTCGGGGACCTGCGCGTCGGCCCCGACGGCCTCGCCCGGCGGGGCCTCATCGTGCGCCACCTCGTCATGCCGGGGCTGGGGGACGAGACCGAGGCCATCCTCGGCTGGCTCGCCCGGGAGGTGTCACCCGACGCCTTCGTGAACGTGATGGGCCAGTACCGCCCCGAGCACCGGGTGGGGACCCCCGACCGGGCCGGCCGGGTCCGCCACGGGGAGATCGACCGGCGGCCCTCGACCGACGAGCTCGCCGCCGCCCACGCCGCCGCTCGGCGAGCCGGGTTGTGGCGGGTCTGACCCCGGACCCTCCGACCCCGAACCCTCCGACCCCGAACCCTCCGACCCGGGTGCCGATACCCCCACCCAGCGGGGGTGAACACACCCGAGAGCGCAGAACCATCCGACCCGGGTGCCGATACCCCCGCCCAGCGGGGGTGAACACACCCGAGAGCGCAGAACCATCCGACCCGGGTGCCGATACCCCCGCCCAGCGGGGGTGAGCACACCCGAGAGCGCAGAACCATCCGACCCGGGTGCCGATACCCCCACCCAGCGGGGGTGAACACACCCGAGAGCGCAGAACCATCCGGGTCAGGAGGGCGTCGCGCCGAAGGCCTCGACGAACCGCTCGGCCTCGCGTCGCTGGACGCGGGGGACCTGGAGGTGGAGCTGCGCGCCGTCGGTGGTGGTGACGGTGACCTCGGCCATCGTCTGGCCCAGGACCTTCGCCGTCCCCATCGTGACCGAGGCGACCTGCGCGCGCGGAAGCTCGCCGAGGACGTGCTTGGGAGCCGCCCGCAGGCCGCCCATCTTCCACAGGAGGATCCGGCGGTCGGTGAGTCCGGTGATCATCTGCGCGTTCGTCTCGACGCCGACCGCCTCCGCCTCGTCCCGTCCCTCCGCCGCGTGCCGGTCGGCGATCTCCGAGCCCGCCACCGCCCCGGCCACACCGAGGTTCGCCATGCCCGCGGCCGGGTACACGATGGCCTTCACGGCCCCTCTCGGCATGGCCTTCATCGCGGCCAGCAGCCGCTCTCCCGGTTCGAGGTCGGCGCTCACTCGCCCGGCGATCTTCGCGACGTAGTCACCCATGACCTGCTCCCTTCCCGTCCGTCACCCGTCGACTCGAGCGATCCCATCCGACCCGGCCGACCCCTGATGCCCGACCGTCACGATCGTGCGGGTCGCCCTCCGGTCGAGGAAGCGCGCCACGTCCTCCCACACGATCGTCGGGCTCTCCTCGTCACGAAAGAAACGCTCCCGGAGGTCGTCCTCGGTGCGGAAGCACAGCTCCGTCAGCGCGTCGAGGTCGGGGCTCCCGGGAAGGAGCGGCCGGTCGACGAACGCCTGCACGTAGCGGGCGACGCCCGGGTGGTGGACCCGGGCGAGCGGGGCGTGGCCGTCGTGGTAGCGCCGGCGGAACGTGGCCCGGTCGAGATCCGGCCGGCGCCGGGCCGACAGGGTCACGACCACCTCGAACGACCCGCCGTCGTCCCAGTGCACGACCTCCTCGAGCAGGTACCCGCCGATGCAGGGCAGGTCGGCCGCGAACCGCTCGACCAGGTGGCCGGCCCCCCCGGGCGGCTCACCTTCGAACCACCAGGAGGCCACGCCACCCACCGTCGCAGGGCGCGACGGCACCCCCAGCGGCTCGGCGGCCAGGGCGTCGGTGGGCTCGGCGACCAGCATCGCCCAGCGCCCGCGCCGAGCTCCGACCCGACCTGCTGCTGGGCCGCCCGACACCGCCGGGCGAGCCCGTCTCGGTCCCCCGAGGGCACGAGGGTGACGCTGACCCTGGCCATCCGGCCGACGCTACCAGCGGCGGTCACGACCCGAACCGCCCTGGTCCCTCCGACCCGGGTGTCGATACCGTCGCTCAGCGGGGGCGGAGACACCCGAGACGCCGTCCCCCACCGACCCGGGTGTCGATGCCGTCGCTCAGCGGGGGCAGAGACACCCGAGACGCCGGCGGGGAGTCCGCCGGCGGCCGTCGCGAAGCTCGGGCTACCCGGGCTCGGCTCGCGGCGCGGGCGCGGGCAGCACCCGGACCAGGCGCTCGGTCTCGGGGACGCCGGGGAACCGGGAGCCGGAGGCGTCTCGAGCCGCCAGCTTGATCGCGGTGGCCTCCACGGTGGCCGTCCCGTTGTCGGCGGTCACGAACGTCATCCGGTCCGCGAGCGACGACACGGCCGCCAGGCCTCCCCGGCTCGGCACGACCCGGGCGGCCCGGATCCCCGTGCCGCCCCGGGCCTGGGCCGGGAGCTCGTCGACCCGGAGCCGCTTGGCGTACGGGAGCTCGTGGGCGACGACGACGGTCTCGCCCTCCCCCACCGCGCACGAGCCCACGACCCGGTCGTCGCCCCGCAGCCGGATCCCCCGGACCCCGCCGGCGCTGCGGCTCACCGGGCGGACCTCCGCCTCCGGGAACCGGATGGCCTGGCCCGCCGCGGTGACGAGCAGCAGCTCGTAGTCCCCCAGCCGGGGTAGACCGCCACCACCCGGTCGTCGGCCGCGAGCTTCATGGCCACCACGCCGTCGCGGCGGGCCCCGGCCTCGGCGTACTCGGCGAACGGTGAGCGCTTCACCGAGCCCCTCGCCGTCACGAGCACGAGGTGCTCGTGCTCGGCGGCCAGGCGGGCGTCGAGCACCTCGACCACCCGCTCCCCCTCGCCGAACGCGAACAGGTTCTGGGCCGCGGTGAGCCGGTCCTTGGGCAGCTCGTGGCCGGCGGCCCGGTAGGCCCGGCCCCGGTCGGTGAAGAACAGCACATCGGCCAGCGCGGTCGTGTCGAGCACCTTGGCCAGCGCGTCGCGGTCGCCCGGGTCGGCCACCTTGGCCGCCCGGGACCGGGCCGGGGTCGCCTTCACGTAGCCGCGCGCCGTGACCGTCACGACCAGCGGCTCGTCCTCGACGAGAGCGTCGAGGTCGATGTCGCCGCTCTCGGCGACGATCTTGGTCCGCCGCGGCGTCGCGTACCGCCCCCGGATCTCCGCCAGCTCGTCACGGATCACCCCCGTCAGCGCCTTGCGGCTCCCCAGGATCCGTTGCAGCTCGCGGATCGTGCGCCGCAGCGCCTCGGCCTCCTCGTCCAGCTCCTCGCGACCGAGCCGGGTCAGGCGGCCGAGGGGCATGTCGAGGATGTGGTTGGCCTGGATCTCCGAGAACCCGAACCGCTTCCCCATCAGCCCCGCCCGGGCCGCGGCCCGGTCGGCCGAGGACCGGATCAGCTTCACCACGGCGTCGATCCGGTCGACCGCCCCGAGCAGGCCCTCCACGATGTGGAGGCGGTCCTCGGCCCGCCGGAGCCGGAACCGGCTGCGGCGGGTCACCACCTCGACCTGGTGATCGACCCAGTGGGTCAGGGCCTCGACCAGGGTGACGGTCCGGGGACACCGTCGACCAGCGCCACCATGTTGACCCCGAAGGTGGTCTGAGCCGGCGTGTGCTTGTAGAGGTTGTTGACCACGACGTCGGGGTTCGCGTCGCGCTTCAGCTCGATCACCAGCCGGGTCTCGCCCTGCCCGGACTCGTTGCGGATGTCGCGCACGCCGTCGACGGTGCCGGCGTCGACGAGCTCGGCGAGCTTCCCGGCGATGGCGTCGACGCTCGTCTGGTAGGGGATCTCGGTGACGACGACGGCCTGGCCCCGGCGGGTCTCCTCGAGCTCGGTGACGGCCCGCAGCCGGACCGCGCCCCGCCCGGTCCGGTACGCCTCCTCGATCCCCTCCCGGCCCATCACCCGGGCCCCGGTCGGGAAGTCCGGGCCCTTCAGCTTCGCCATGAGCCGGCCGACGGTGGCCTCGGGGTCGTCGATCAGGAGGAGCGTGGCGTCGATCACCTCGCCGAGGTTGTGGGGCGGGACGTTCGTGGCCATACCCACGGCGATGCCCTGGGCCCCGTTCACGAGCAGGTTCGGGAAGCGGGCCGGGAGCACGACGGGCTCCTCGGCGCTGGCGTCGTAGTTGGGCTGGAAGTCGACGGTGCCCTCGTCGATGCCGGCGAGCAGCTCCGTGGCCGCGGCGGCCAGGCGGCATTCGGTGTAGCGGGAGGCGGCCGGGGCGTCGGAGGGCGAGCCGAAGTTGCCGTGCTTGTCGACGAGCGGCAGCGAGAGGGAAAAGTCCTGGCCCATCCGCACGAGCGCCTCGTAGATCGCGGCGTCGCCGTGGGGGTGGAAGCGGCCCATGACGTCACCGACCACCCGGGCGCACTTCACGAACGGCCGGTCCGGACGCAGGCCGCCTTCGTGCATGGCCCAGAGGATCCGCCGGTGGACCGGCTTGAGGCCGTCGCGCACGTCGGGCAGCGCACGGCTGACGATGACGCTCATCGAGTAGTCGAGGAAGGCCGACTCCACCTCCTCGGCCAGGGTGCGGGTGCGAACGGGCGCCTCCACGACCGGCGCCCGGCGGGGGCCGGTGCGGCTGCGGCGCCGCGCTGCGGCGGTGCGGGCCATGGGGTCGCTCCTCTCTCGTCCTCTGCTCGGTCGTCGTTCTCGGGTCGGCCGGGTGGCCGCGGTCCTCACCGGCCCGGGCCGGAGACGGTGGCGCTCCGGGAACCGGGATCAGATGTCGAGGAACCGCACGTCCTTGGCGTTCGTCTGGATGAAGTGCTTGCGGGCCTCGACGTCGTCGCCCATGAGCACCGACAGCACCTCGTCGGCGATCGCGGCCTGGTCGAGGTCGATGCGCACGAGGCTGCGGGTGGCCGGGTCCATCGCCGTCTCGCGCAGCTCGTGGGGGTCCATCTCGCCCAGGCCCTTGAACCGGGCGAAGGTGAACGTGCGGCGGGGATGCTCGTCGACGATCCGCTGCCGGTGGGCCTCGTCGGCCACGTAGACCTTCTGGCTCCCGATCTCCACCGAGTAGAGGGGCGGCTGGGCGACGTAGAGGCGGCCGGCCTCCACCAGCGGGGTCATCTGCCGGTAGAAGAAGGTGATGAGGAGCGTGCGGATATGGCCACCGTCGACGTCGGCGTCGGAGAGGATCACCACCTTCTGGTAGCGCACCCTCTCCAGGTCGAAGTCGGCCCCGATCCCGCCGCCGATGGCCGCCACCAGCGCCTGGATCTCGGCGTTCTTGACGATGCGGTCCATCGGGGCGCGCTCGACGTTCAGGATCTTCCCCCGCAGGGGCAGGATCGCCTGCGAGCGCGGGTCCCGCGCGTCGCGCGCCGAACCACCGGCCGAGTTGCCCTCGACGACGAACAGCTCCGTGCCGTCGACGCCGCGCGCGGAGCAGTCGGCGAGCTTGTCGGGCATGCCCACGCCCTCGAGGGCGGACTTGCGGCGCGTGAGCTCCCGGGCCTGCTTGGCCGCCGAGCGGGCCCTCGCCGCCCCCTGGCCTTGGTGACGATGGCCTTGGCCTCGTGCGGGTGCTCCTCGAGCCAGGTCCCGAAGTGCTCGTTCGTGGCCCGCTCCACCAGGGATCGGATCTCGGTGTTGCCGAGCTTGGACTTCGTCTGGCCCTCGAACTGGGGCTCGGCGAGGCGCACCGAGACGATCGCGGTGAGCCCCTCCCGGCCGTCCTCGCCCTGGAGGTTGGGGTCGCGGGCCTTGAGCAGCCCGCGGTCACGGGCGTACTTGTTGAGGGCCTGGGTGAGCGCCTTCTTGAAGCCCTCGGCGTGGGTCCCGCCCTCGGTGGTGGAGATGCCGTTGGCGTAGGTGTGCAGGCCCTCGTGGTAGCCCCGGTTCCACTGCCAGGCCACCTCGACCTCGCCCTCGTCGCCGGTGGCGGCGAAGTGGCCGACCGCGGGGAACAGCGGCTCCTTGGTGGCGTTGAGGTGGCCGACGAAGTCGACGATCCCGCCGTCGTAGCGGAACGTCTGCTCGGCCTCGTGCCCGGGGCGCTCGTCGTGGAAGCCGATCGTGAGCCCCCGGTGGAGGAACGCCATCACCTGGAGCCGCTCGGTCACCGTGGCCGCCCGGAACTCGACCTCCTCGAAGACGTCGGGGTCGGGCCAGAAGGTCACGGTCGTGCCGGTGTGGCCCCGCTTCGAGCGTCCGACGGCCCGCAGCGGGCCCTGGGGGACGCCGGGGAGCACCTTGCCGCCCCGGCGCCGCTCGGCCGCGTACTCCTGGCGCCAGGTCGTGCCGTCGCGGTCGACCACGAGCGCGAGGCGCCTCGACAGGGCGTTGACGACCGACACGCCGACACCGTGCAGCCCGCCGGAGACCTGGTACCCACCCCCACCGAACTTCCCTCCGGCGTGCAGGGTGGTCATGACGACCTCCGCGGCCGACCTCCCCTTGAACCGGGGGTGGTCGTCGACGGGGATCCCCGCCCGTCGTCGGAGACGCGACAGCCGCCGTCGGCGAGCAGGGTCACGTCGACCCGGGTGGCGTAGCCGGCCATGGCCTCGTCGATCGCGTTGTCGACGACCTCCCAGACGAGGTGGTGGAGGCCGGTGGGACCGGTCGAGCCGACGTACATGCCGGGACGCTTGCGCACCGGCTCGAGGCCCTCGAGCACCTGGATCTGCTCGGCGTCGTAGCCGGTGGACCCGGCCCGGCGCTTCCGGGCGGCTCGCGTCGGCGCGGTGCGGGGGGACGTGCTCGTTCGGGGCATGGCTCCTTCTCGCTGCGGCCCCGGTCGGAGGCTCGGCTGTCGGACGACCTGCTGCGGGCGGGGGCCGGCCCACCCGTCCCGAGCACCTTAGAAGGCCGCGATGACCGGGAACGGCACCGCCGCCCCGTCCGGGAGGCGCCCGCCCGCCGGCTCGACAGATCGAACACCCGTTCGGTACCGTTGCGGCTCGCCTCGGAGCCGGGCGGCACGGCTCCTCCTCGCCAGGCGCCGCCCTCACCCGACCGGGCTGAACCGCCGGACCACCGGACCGCCGGACCGCGGCGCCGCCTCCGGTCCGGCGAGACGGCCGGCCGTCCGGGCCGGGTCAGCCCCGGGTGTCGGCGAGGACCATGTCGGCGACGCGGAACGCGGAGTCGACCGCCTGATGGGTGCCCGAACCCACCCCGCCGGCGTCGCAGCCCACCAGGTACAGGCCGGCCAGCGGCGTACGGGGGTCGGGCTTGCTCCGGCCGCACTGGCCGATCACCTGGGCCAGCCCGATGGCCTCGCCGCCCTGCCCCGGTACCACCGGAGTCACGGCTCAGGCGCGACACGTGGTCGGCCGTGTACACCTCCCGGCGGATCACGTGGTCGAACAGGTCGGGCCACAGCTCGGCCAGGGTCACCTCGGAGCGCCGGACGGCCTCGTCGTTCATCGGGTCGGCCGGGTCGGGCGAGCCGAGGACGGCGGTGATCGCGACCTGGTGCCCCTCGGGCACGGTGTCGGGGTCGAAGAGGCACGGCACGCCGATGCTCATCAGGGGGACCTCGGGCCACCGCCCCGCCCTCGCCGCCTCGTACCGCTCGTCGTCCCACCAGCTCGACTCGGAGCTCACCACCACGATCGGCATGGTGAACACCGGGGCGTCGAGGAAGTAGCGGGTGCCGACGATGGCCCAGCTCGGCTGGAGCCCCTGGACCCGCTCCACGTAGCCGGCCGGAAGGTGGTCCGCCCCCACGAGGCGCAGCACCGTCGGCTGGATCCCGGCGTTCGAGATCACGACGGGGGCCGTGAACCGGCCGGCCGACGTGTCCACCCCGACGACCCGGCCCCCTCCACGAGCACCTGCTCGACGTCGGTCCCCGGCAGGTACCGCCCGCCGCGGCGCTCGACGTACCCGGTGCAGGCCTCGGCCACCCGGGCGTAGCCGCCGACGTGGTAGCGGCCGGCACCACCCTCGACGATCTGGCGGAGCGTGCGCGCCGCTTCCGAGACGGGGATCCGGTTGACGGGGGACACGAAGAGGAGGTTGAGCGACGAGGCGAGGTTGGCGACCAGCCCGTCGGGCAAGCCGAAACCGCTCATCCACTCGAGCATGCCGACGTCGTCGAGGGCGTCGAGCTGCTCGTCGGAGAGCGTCATGACGTCGACGAACATCCGGACCATGGCCTCGATGCCGGCGTCGTCCGCGCCGTACATCTCGCGGAGCCGGTCGACCCCGGCGGGGTCGTCGGTCTGGCGTGACCCGCCGATCGAGTGGCGCCAGGTCCCGTCGGGGCCCTTGAACCACGACTCGGCCATCGCCCCCTCGGGGACGATCATCTCCACCTCGTCTCCGAGCCCCAGCCGGTCGACGAGCTCGTGGAAGCGCGACCCGGCGGCCGGGACCCCGACCGCTCCCCACGGCTCGTAGACGTAGCCGCCGCTGCGGAGGGTCACGATCTTCCCCCGGCGCTGCGGTTGCGGTCGACGAGCAGCACCCGCCGGCCCTCGTGGGCGAGGAGGCCCGCCACGGCCGCCCCCCGTAGCCCGCCCCGACGACGATCACGTCGTAGTCGCTCACGGCGCCTCCTCCGACGGCGGCGCCCCCTCGCCGAGAGTAGAACCGGTTCTCGTTCGCTGGATCGCACCCTACGCGCCCACCGGTCCCCGCGCAACGGGCCGGACGCGGGCCCTCCTCGCCCCTCGCGCTCCGCTCGCCACCGTGCATCCCCTTCCGCCTCTTCGGGCCCGTCGGGGACCACGTGTCGGATTGCCCTGGAACCTGAAGCTCCTATTGATGTCAAGCGCCTCGTTCGATGAGCCAGGTGCAGCATCGGCGGGCGAGGCGGGTGTCGTGGACGAGGCCTCGTTCGAGCTTGGAGAGGCGGATGGGCGCGGTGCCGACGGCGCTGGCGACGGCGGTGAGGGAGAGCTGCTGGTGTTGGCGGAGTGCGCGCAGCTCGGCGCCGGTGGGCAGGTCCTCGGGCGGGTTGGTGAGCGCCTGGTGGACCTCGCGGGCGACGAACCGCTTGAGGCAGCGGATGATCTCCTTGCCGGTCTTGCCCTCCGCGCTGCGCCGGGCGACGTAGGCGCGTGTGGTGGGGTCGTGTCGCATGCGGACCAGCACGATCGTGAACAGGGCGTTGTTGGCGCGCCGGTCGCCGCCGCGGTTGAGCCGGTGACGGGTGGTCTTGCCCGACGACGCCGGGATGGGGCAGGCGCCGCACAGCTTGGCGAACGCGGCCTCGCTGGTCATGCGGTGCGGGTTGTCGCCGGCGGCGGCGAGCAGCTGGGCGGCGACGTGGGGGCCGACGCCGGAGAGGCCGACCAGCGCGGGGACGCCTGGGCGGTGAGCTCGCCGATGCGGGCCTCGAGCCGGTCGCACTGGGCGTCGAGGAACTTGATCTTGCCGGCGAGCTCCCGCAGCGCCAGGCGGGTCTCGGCCTCGACGATGTCGTCGACCGGGCCGAGGCGGCGGGCCCGGGCCAGCTGTGCGCTGAAGGCGAGCGGCCGCAGGTTGGCCCGCAGGGCTTCGGGGGCGGTGACCAGCAGCGCCTTGAACTGGTTGATCGCACGCGTCCGGTCCTTCACCGCGCCGTGGTAGACGACCTCCAGCGCCCGGATCGCCTCGACGAGGCCGTCTCTGGTCTTGGCCGCGCCGGTGGCCCGACCCGACAGCACCGCCCGAGCGGCGGCGACGGCGTCGGTCGGATCCGACTTGCCCTCGAAGCGGCGGGCCTTGCGGTCCGGGCGATCGACCTCGATCACCTCGACGTCTTCGGCCCGCAGGTGCCGGGCCAGCCCGGCGCCCCACGAGCCGGTCGACTCCACCCCAACCCGCTCGATTTCACCGAAGGCCTGCAGCCAGACGAGCAGCGCCGCGTAGCCGGCCGCCGTCGTCGAGAACGACTCGGTGCCCAGCAGCCGCCCGGTGGCCGAGTCCAACGCCGCGGCCACATGCACCTCCGCGTGCGTGTCGACCCCTCCGGTGACGCGACGGGGTTCTGCTGTCATGATGGTTCCGGTCCTTCCAGCTCGAGACGATGGGGTGCCAAGGGCCACGACCGGAGGCGGACAGGACAGCCAAGAGTCTGCGCCAACAGGCTCCTATGAGGTCACGCATCCGGCCGAGCAAGCCCGAGTGCGGTGGTCCCGCGTGAAGGGCCGACAGTTCACCAACAGGACACCGTCGGTCAGTCACACACCAGGGTCAGACCCAACAGCGGGACCACCACTCGGGAGTCTCCTCCACGCCGTTCCGGACCGGCATGATCATCATGGCTGTCCCACCTCGTAGGTAGAGTCAGGTGAACGTCATTCAGGGAATGGAGGGCGGTCATGGAGGGCTGGAAGAAGCACTGGAAGCGCTGGGCCGGGGTCGCGGTCGTGGCGGCGGTCACGATCGTCATGGCCGCACCGGTCGGCGCGGGGACGACGGTCCCGGGCCACAGCGGCAAGGGGCGGACCGTGGACGCGGACGACAACGGCTACGCCGACGCCGGGGTCGTGGTCAACGGCCACTACACGTCCCTGTACGCCTACGACGCCAACGGTGACTATTACTGGGATCTCGGCGACGGCCGGATCCAGGGGACCGTCAGCGGCGTCGGCGACCTCGACCAGGCGACCCTCACGGTCTGCGACTACGAGGTGAACTACCGGGCCGACTTCGGCAACGACCCGTTCATGAACTCGGGCTGGATCATCAACAACATCAACTGCTCCGGCTACGACGACAACGGCCACTACCACTACCTGATCGTCCACGAGACCGATCCCCGCTATACGGGCAATCCCGACTGGGCGATCTGGGGCACGTGGGAGTACCACACCCTGGTGGAGTCCGGTTCGGGGAACCTCGTCGCCCCGAGGCAGCACGTGTGAGGCACCACTGAGGCGCGAGAACCGGTCGCGGCAGGGCCCGTGCGAACGGGCCCTGCCGCCCTTCTCTTGCCGGGTCGGCGCGGGAACGGGGCTCAGAACCCCGAAACCGCGCCAACCGGGGGATTCGCGACGGGGGCGGAGGGACCGCGGGCTTGCCGCGCGGCCGTCAGCGCAGCGGGACGTAGCGGGCGAGCGCCTCCTCGAAGCTCGCGACGTAGCCGCCGCCGAAGAGGAGGACGTGCACGAGCAGCGGGTAGAGCTGGTGCAGCGCCACCCGGTCCTCGTGGCCGGCGGCGAGCGGCGCCGCCTCGGCGTACGCGGCGAAGCACCGGGCGCCGAACCCCCCGAACAGGCGCATCATCGCCAGGTCCACCTCACGGTGGCCCCCGTAGACGGCCGGGTCGACGAGGCGGGCCACACCGTCGGCGCCGTGGTGGACGTTGCCCCGCCACAGGTCCCCGTGGAGCCGGGCCGGGGGCTCCACCGGCCCCACCAGGTCCGCCATGCGACCGGCGAGACGCTCGACGGCCCGGCCGACCCGCGGGTCGAGCAGGCCGCGGTCGACGGCCCGGCGCGCCAGGGGCTCGACCCGCCGGGTGGCGTAGAGCTCGGCCCAGGTGTCGCAGGGGTCGTTCACCTGGCGGAGCGGGCCGATGAAGTTGTCGGAGGCGAGCCCGAAGCACGGCGCACCGGCGGCGTGCAGCGCCGCCAGCCCCCGCCCGAGCACCTCGTCGGCGCCGGGCGCCGGGTGACCCGGCTCCACCCACTCGAGCACGAGGGCGCGCGGCTCCGTCCCCTCCGGCCCGTCGAGGACGGCCACGACCTCGGGGACCGGCAGCGCACCGGCCTCGGCCAGCCAGCGGAGCCCGTCGGCCTCGGTCCGGTAGAGCCCCTCGGGCGCCGAGCCCCGGTGCTTCACGAACAGGGGGAGCCCGGTCGCGGTGGTCATCCGCCAGGCGTCGTTGACGTCGCCGCCGCCGGTCCGGCGTGCCTCCACGATCGGCGCGCCGATCGCGGCGCTCACGGCCCCGGCGAGGTCGGTGGTCACGACCTCCCGAACCCCGGCGCCAGCGTCTCGAGCAGCCCGCGGCACGCGGCGTCGAGGAGGTCGAAGACGTGCGCGAAGCCACCCTCGTAGTAGGGGTCGGGCACGGCGAGGTCGCCGTCGGCGGCCGGGTCGAACGACCGGAGCAGCCGGACCTTGGCCGCGGCATCCGCGTCCGGGGCCAGGGCGAGCAGGTCGGCCACGTTGGCGTGGTCCATCGCCAGGACGAGGTCGAAGCGGGCGAAGTCGGTGGCGACGAACTGGCGGGCGCGGTGGTCGAGCTCGACGCCGCGCCGGCAGGCCTCGGCGAGGGCCCGGCGGTCGGGCGGTCCACCCACGTGCCAGGAACCGGTGCCGGCGCTCTCGATCTCGACGGCCTCCTCGAGCCCCGCGAGCCGGACGTGGTGGCGCATGAGCCCGGCCGCGGTCGGCGATCGGCAGATGTTCCCGAGGCAGACGAAGCAGAGGCGGACACGCGTCACCGACCCATCCTGGCAGAGAGCGGCCGGCGGGCCGGCACCCCGGTTCGCGCTCCTCGTGGAGGGTCCACCACGAGACGCGCCGGCGGGACGAAACTCCGGACCGGTCCTGCCGATGAGGAGGCCGACGAGGCGTGGGACCGGGTCCCACGTCGGGAAGGGGGCACGACCATGAGCAGGGTCGAGCCGGACGCTCCCGACGCGCCTCGCGCTCCCTGGAGCCTGGCGCCTCCCCCGCCCGGCCGGCGGATCGAGCTCCCCGGCCGGGGGACGACGTTCGTCCGTGAGGTCCCCGGCCCGCCGGGCGCCCCGGCGGTGCTGCTCCTCCACGGCTGGATGGCGAGCGGGGGCCTCAACTGGTTCCGGGCCTTCGACGCGCTGGGGACCCGCTTCCGGGTCGTCGCCCCCGACCACCGCGGTCACGCCCGGGGCCTCCGCGCGGACGGGTGCTTCCGCCTCGCCGACTGCGCCGACGACGTCGCGGCCCTCGTCGGGGCGCTCGGGATCCGCTCGGCGGTCGCCGTCGGCTACTCGATGGGTGGGCCCGTGGCCCAGCTCCTGTGGCGCCGCCACCCCCACCTGGTCGACGGCCTCGTCCTCTGCGCGACCGCTCACGGCTTCGTCGCCGACGGGTTGCCCAGGACGCTGTTCGGCGCCGGGGTCGCGGCCGCCACGGGTGCCGCCCGGGCCGGCGGGCGCGTGGCCCGCGTCCCCGCCGCGCTGGGCCGTTCCCTCCTCCCCCGGCCGGCGCGCCGCCCGTCCCTCCTGCCGGCCTGGGCCGCGGCCGAGCTCGGACGCCACCACTGGCCGACGCTCGTCGAGGCGGCCCACGCCCTCACCGGCTACTCGGCCGAGCCGTGGATCCGCACGGTCGACGTCCCCACCGCGGTGATGGTGACCACGCGCGACCGTCTCCTGCCCGCCGGCGCGCAGGCGGCGACCGCTCGCGCCCTCCCGGGCGCGTCGGTCCACCTGCTCGATCGGGGCCACGGCGCCTGCGTCTCGCCGGACTTCGGGGCGCGCGTCCTCGTCGCGTGCGAGGACGTCGTCGAGCGGATCGCCCCCGGCACGGCTCGCGCCACACGCGTCGCGAGCTGAGCCGGCTCGCGCTCAGCGCCGCGCGTGCTCCCCGGAGAGGAGCCGCGCGAGCGCCCGCCCGCCCTGCACCGCGTAGTCCCGGTAGCAGTTGTTCATGAGCGCGTGGACCGGCCGGCCCTCCTCGTGGAGGGCGCGGATGCGCGGCACCCACTCGGCCAGCTCGCGCTCGGGGTACCGGTACGCGAACCGCTGGGCCGCGGTGATCCCCTTGGCCTCCCACGTCTCGGCGTTCCGCCCGTGGAAGCGGACCACCGCCACGTCGGCGGTCGCCGCCGCGACCGGCGGGACCGAGCTCGCGAACCCCTGCGGCTCGTCGACGCACACGTAGGCCAGGTCCCGCTCCTCGAGGAAGGTCAGGGTCCGCTCGCGGTGCTCGTCGTCCATCCATCGCCCCTGGCGGAGCTCCACGGCCACCCGGTCGCCCCGGAGGCGATCCGCCACCCAGGCCAGGTGGTCGTGGGCGGCGCGTGACGGGAAGACCCAAGGCGGGAGCTGGAACAGCAGCACACCGAGCTTCCCGGAACCCCGCAGCGGCTCCAGGGCGCTCGCGAACCGGGCGAGGGCCTCCTCGAGCAGTTCGGGCTGGAGGTCCTTCGCGTAGAGGTTGCGCTTGGCGGCGAGCTCTGCCGGAAGCTCGTCGCGCAGGTCGCGCCACATCGAGCCGGGGGGTCGGGTGGAGGGTGAGGAGCCGGTACGCCTTCACGTCGAAGACGAAGCCGGGAGGCGTGCGCTCGGCCCAGAGGCCGGCGACCCGCTCGCTGGGCGGCGCGTAGTACGTGGCGTCGACCTCGACGATCGGGAACTGCGAGGCGTAGAAGCGCAGCCGCTCCTCGGCGCTGTCGGCGTCGGGCGGGTAGAAGCCCGACTCGACCAGCGTGGGCTCGGTCCAGCCCGTGATGCCGACGAGGATCCCGCGCCCGGCCAGCCGGCGCGACACGGTGTCGGCTCCCGCGCCGTCCGCGCCGTCCACGCCGTCCACGCCGTCCACGCCGTCCGCTCCGTCCGAGCCGTCGGGCCCGGTGGGCTCGGCCATGTCGCGATCCTACGGCCGCACCGCGAGGGAGCCCGGCCGGGCTCTCCCGGCGACCACCGACCCGGCGAGGGGCGGGCCGCACGCCGGGGACCGCCCCGTCGACCGCGGCGGAGGGTCCGGCCGTGCTACGAACGGCGGATGCCACCGTGCCCGCGCATCCTGGTCGTCGGCGGCGGGGCCGTCGGGATGAACGTTGCCCTGCGGCTCCAGCGTCGGCTCCGCCCGGGCGAGGCGGAGGTGACGGTCGTGGACACGACCGGCTACCTGACCTACCAGCCGTTCCTGCCCGAGGCGGCCGCGGGGAGCCTCGAGCCCCGGCACGTGGTCGTCCCCCTGCGCCGCGTTCTGCGGCGCTCCCGCGTCGTCACCGGCACGGTGACGGCCATCCGGCACGCGGACCGGGTCGCCCACGTCGAGCTCCCCGACGGGGAAGGGTTCGACCTGTCCTACGACGTGCTCGTGTGCTGCCCCGGCTCGGTCGCCCGTGCCCTCGCCATCCCGGGGCTCGGCGAGGTCGGCATCGGCTTCAAGACGGTGGCCGAGGCCATCTACCTCCGGAACCGGGTGCTCCGCCGCCTGGAGCTCGCGGCGTCCACCCCCGATCCCGCCACCCGGGCCCGGGCGCTGACCTTCGTGTTCGTGGGGGGCGGGTACGCGGGGATCGAGGCGCTGGCCGAGCTCGAGAGCATGGCCCGCGACGCGCTCCGCTTCTTCCCGGGGCTCGACCGCCGGGATCTGCGCTGGGTGCTCGTCGAGGCGACGGACCGGATCCTCCCGGAGGTGTCCGCCGGCCTCGGCCGCTCGACCCTGGAGCAGCTCCGCCGCCGGGGCATCGACGTGCGTCTGGGCACCCGGCTCCGCTCGGCCGTCGGTGGCCACGTCGTGCTCGACGACGGCACCGAGCTCGACGCCGACACCCTGGTGTGGACCGCCGGCGTGCGCGCCCACCCCCTCGTCGAGCGCAGCGACCTCCCGCGCGACGAGCGCGGTCGGATCCGCGTCGCGGCCGACCTCGCGATCGATGGCGCCGACGACGCCTGGGCCGCGGGCGACAGCGCCGCGGTCCCCGACCTCACCGGCCCTCCGGGCGCCACCTGCGCACCCTCCGCCCAGCACGCCGTCCGCCAGGCCGTCCGCCTCGCCGACAACCTCGTGGCGAGCCTGCGGGGCGAGCCGACCGTCCCGTACCGCCACGCGTACGTCGGATCCGTCGCGAGCCTCGGGCTGTACCGGGGTGCCGCCGAGCTCTACGGCGTGCGGATCCGCGGGTTCCCCGCGTGGTGGCTGCACCGCACCTACCACCTCGCCCGCCTCCCGACCTGGAACCGGCGGCTGCGGGTGATCGCCGACTGGACCCTCGCCCTGCTGTTCCGGCGCGAGATCGTGTCGTTGGGCGAGTTCGCCAACCCTCGCCGCGACTTCCGCCTGGCCGCCGAGCTGGCCGGGACGGGCGACGGACCCGCGGCGCGCGACCCTCAGGGGGAGTCGCCGACCGCCACGACGTGACCCCGGACCCGGTCGAGGGTCAGGTCCTTGAGGCAGCCGAGCACCCGCTTGCGGGCGTGCTCTCCCAGCCCGGGCGCGACGACCGCCCGGAAGGTGTCGTCACCGAGCCGTTCCAGGCCCGGCCCGACGAGGTGGCTGCTCACCGTCGCAGAGCAGGTCGCCCACAGGGCCTCGGCGGCGGTCGTCACGTCCTGGCGGTAGCGGCGCGTCTCGACCTCGATCACGATCTCCGTGCGGGTCCCGGCGGCCTGGTGGTCCGGGCGGGTCTGGGTGGCGTCGGCGAGCGCGTCGACCACGGCGAAGGCCCCTACGGCGAGGAAGGTCAGGAGGAGGACCGACCGGGCGAGCCTCACCTCGGGATCTCCGGGGCCAGCAGGCCGAGCGGGTCGGCCGGCTCGGCCTCCGGGACCAGCCCGTCCTCGGGCAGCGCCAGCGACCCGAGCCGGAGGGCGAGGCCGCGCTCCAGGCTGGGACGGGCCGTCGCCCGGGCGACGCGCTCGACGACCCAGGCCACCGCGGAGACGATCACGCCCGCGCCGAGGAGGACGGGGACGAACACGCCGAGACGGCCGTCGTCGGGGTCGAGCCACGCGAACGGCGACCGGGAAGGTGGCGCGGCCTCCCGCACCCTGGCCAGCAGCTCGGGCCGGGGCTCGGGCCGGCGGGTGGCGGCGAGCTCACGGCCGACACGGCCGAGGCGCTCGAGCACCACCCCGCCGACCAGGGCGATCTCCGCGGCGAGGAAGATCAGGCCCGAGACGATGGCCCGGTTCCACTCCCACCGGGTCAGGTACACGAAGAAGTACCAGCCGGAGGCGATCGCGCTGGCGGCTCCGAGCACGAAGGCGATCCGGCGGGCGCTCACGGGACCGGCGCCTCCTCGGGCGCGACGATCACCTCGCCGGTGGTCCCGTCGACGACGACGCGGGTGCCCGGCGGGAACCGGTCGCGGGCGCCGCGCACCCCGACCGCGACCGGGACCCCGAGCTCCCGGGCCAGGATGGCCAGGTGGGAGAGGGGGCTGCCGGTCTCGGCGACGAGGCCGGCAAGCCCTGGAAGGTGCGGGGCGAGGTCGGGATCGAGCGTGCCGACGACCAGCACCGAGCCGCCCGCCGGGAGGTCTCCGAGGCCCCGGACGGTACCGGACCCGCGGCCACCTCCGGCGCCGCGCCCGGCCCGGTCACCGGGGCCGTCGGCTAGCGGGAGGACCGCGCCCGCGTCGGTGAGGCGGAAGCGGGCCGGCAGCGGAGCCTCCGTCTCGCCCGGGCCCCCGGCGAGGTCGACGGCCACCCGTCCCGCGAGGAGGGCGTCGAGCCGGTCGAGGGTGAGGTGCCGGACGGAAGCGGGTTCGGGCAGCCGGTTCGCGGCCGCGAGCCGCCGCCCGATCTCGAGGGCCACCCGCGCGGAGAGCTCGTGGAGCCAGCGGGCCCGGAGGCGCAACGCCTCCCGGAGGCCCGCGTCCTCTCCGGACGTGGCGGCGGCCGGCAGGCCTGCCGGCGCCGGCGGAAGGGTGACGGGCCGGCCGACCGCCGGCGGGACGAGGGCCAGCAGCACGGGGAAGCGGGCCACGAGCTCCTCGTCGGGCGTTCCCGCTCCGGCGTGCTCGGCGAGGACCCTCAGGGCCGCGGACGCCGCCGTCGCGGATGCCTCGCCGTCGTCGAGGAGGCGACCGGCGAGCACCTCGTGCCCGTGGACCGCGACCAGCGCCTCGCGGCACCGGCCGAGCACGCGGCGCAGCGTCGCCAGGTCGAGCTCGCGGGGGCGGGGCACCTCGGCGAGCTGCCGGTCGACCTCCCGGACGAGGTCCCGGCCCAGTCCCGGGAGGGCCACCCGGAGGCGCCCCACCCGCCAGGCGGCCCGGAGCCGGCGCGCCGGCGGGCGGGGGTCGAGGCGGGCGAGCCAGCGGCGCCTCCCCGTCCTCTCCTCGAGACCCAGGAGCTCGAGGTCGGCGGCCACCCGTCCCGCGACCGTGCGGACGATCGGCGAGGCCTCGACCCGGCGACGGGAGGCGGCCCCGGTCAGGAGGAGGACCTCCCCGAGGGCCCGGCGGAGGGGCTCCACCCACAGGTCCTCCTCGAGCGCGGCGAGGGGGGCGGGGAACGTCTCGGCGACGGGGCCGGGCCCGAGCACCGGGCCCGACGGGGTCCCGGCCGGGCCGGCGGCCGTCACGGGACGGCTCTGCAGCAGGAACAGCTCCCCGCCGGCGACGGCCCACTCGACGTCCTGGGGCGCTCCGAACGCCTCGGCCGCCCGGCGGGCCAGCACGGCGAGCCGGCGGCGCAGGATCGGGCCGACGAGCCTGGCGGCCGGCCGATCGGCCCCGGCCAGGCTCCCCCGCCGCGTGAGCACGAGATGGTGACCGTCGACCGACCCCCGACGAGCCGGGCCGGGCTCCCGGGCACCGCGGCCACCACGACGCGGTCCCGGTCCCCCGTGACCGGGTCGACCCCGAACATCACCCCACCCACGTCGGCCTCGACGAACGGCTGGACGAGCACCGCCATCGGTGCCTCCTCGGGCCGTCCGTCCGGGGCCCGGTCGGGCGACTCCACGAGGGCGGCCGACCCGACCACCTTCGCCACGGCGTCGAGGAAGGCGTTCCAGCCCCGGACGTCGAGCACCGAGGTGAACCGGCCGGCCATCGACGAGCCTCCGGTGTCCTCGACCACCGACGACGACCGCACCGCGAGGGCGCGGCGACCGTCCCCGGACAGGTCCGACCAGGCCCGGGCGACCGCGGCGGTCACGTCGGCCCGGAGCGGGTCCGGAGCGCCCCGGACCAGCACCCGCGCCGTGGCCGGGGGGAGCGCGAAACCGGGGAGCACGGGGAGCCCGGCCGCCGCGGCGCGGGCCAGACCCGCGGCCTTGCCCCCGTCAGCGCGCGGCCCGACGCCTCCGGTCGTCCCAGCGGGACGACGTGGCGATCACGACCGGCTTCGACTGCGACCACGGCACCCCCCCATGGCTGCCACCGTCGATCGTACGACGGTGAACCGCTCGTGGACATGGCGTGTTCCCGGCCCCGAGACGCGCGATCCTGGAGTGCACCCTGGAGAAGGGAAGCCATGCCGACCGCGATCCCGGGGCGTGACCGTCCCGGTCCGCCTCCCAGCTCGAGCCTGCACCACCATCCGCCGGCGTCTCCCGCGTCGTTCTACCGCTCCCGAAGGCCGCTGCTGGTGGGCCTGGGCGTCGCCTTCGTGCTCCTCGCGCTCGGCGCGGCGATCGCCAACGGGGCGCTGCTGCTCACCTGGGACGAGCCGGTCCAGCGGAGCGTCGAGGACGCCCGCACCTCGGGTCTCGACGAGGTCTTCCTGACGGTGTCCCGGCTGGGCTCCACCCCCCGTCGTCCTCGCCCTGGGCGGGCTGACGGCCCTGCTCACGTGGCGGCGCTGCCGAGCGGTCGGCTACGCCGTCGTGGCTGCCACCCTGGCCCGACCCGCGATCGAGTGGATGCTGAAGGCGACGGTCGACCGGCCCCGTCCCGATCTCGAGCGGCTGGTGCCGGGGAACGGTCCGTCGTTCCCGACCGGGCACGTCCTTGCCGCGGTGGCCATCTACGGCCTCCTGCCGCTGGTGGTCGGGCTCTACACCCGGCGGCGGTGGCTGTGGTGGAGCTCGGTCGGGATGGCCGGGGCGGTGATCTTCCTCGTGGGCGCGAGCCGGGTCTACCTCGGGGTCCACTGGCTCTCCGACGTGGTCGGCAGCATGGTCCTGGCCTCGTTCTTCCTCCTGGGCGTGGAGTGGGTGCTGCACCGGTCCCACGACCTCGATGCCTGCGCGCCATGCCCGGCACCGGGCGCCGTCGAACGCCCGGGCTGAGCCGCGCCGGCCGGCCACCGACCGGCCTCCCGGCCCTTGCGGGCCCCGGACCGCCGCGCGAGACTCGCCGTAGAACTCACTGTTGACGTGAAATGTGAGATCTGTCGACGAGACCCCCGGGAGACGTGCCATGGCGACCACGGTGCCCGCGACCGACGAGCTCATGCACGAGGCCACCGACGACCCCCAGTTCAACGAGTCGATGTACTTCAACTTCGTGGACGGGAAGCGGGGGTTCTCGACGCTCATCCGCATGGGGAACCGCGTGAACGAGGGCCACGCCGAGGTCACCGTCCTCCTGTACCTCCCCGACGGGGGTGCGGCCATCTTCTTCGACCGGTCCCCGATCGAGACCAACGACCGCTTCGACTCGGGCGGGCTGCGCTTCGACGTCGTCGAGCCCCTCGAGCACGTGCGAGTCACCTTCGCGGGCGACGCTCACGTCCTCGCCGACGGGCGCGACCTCGCCGACCCGAAGCGGGCGTTCGCCGAGAGCCCGGTCCGCCCGGTCCGGCTCACCCTCGACTACGGCAGCATCGCCCTCTACGGCCTGGGCGAGGGCGACGACGCGATCGGTGGGATCGCCGGCGCCGAGGACAGCATCGCCACCGGCCACTACCAGGGGCCGTGCCGGGTCACGGGGACGGTGACGATCGGCGACGAGGACCACGCGGTCGAGGGCCTGGGGTTCCGCGACCACTCCTGGGGACCCCGCAAGTGGCAGGGTCCACGGTGGTGGCGCTGGATCTCCTGCCTGTGCGACGAGCAGAACGGGTTCGTCGCCTGGCTCACGAAGATCGGTGACACCGTCGCCCCGCCGCGCGGGATGGTGATGCGCGACGGGAACCTGTCGCTGGTCCGCTCGGCCGAGGTCACGAGCACCTACGACCCCGACCTCCCCCACTACCCGGCCACGATGGACGTGACGCTGGGGACCGACGAGGGGGAGTGGAAGGCCCACGGCGAGCGCCTGACCCTGGTGCCGCTGCGCCACCGGCGGGAGGGGGTGACGGCCCGCCTCTCCGAGCTCGTCTGCCGCTACGACTTCGAGGGCCTCGAGGGCTACGGCATCTCCGAGTACCACGACCTCATGCTCGACGGCATCCCCGCCGGCATGGGCGAGGCCTGAGCCGCCAGGGGACCGATGGACCGCCGCCGGCCCCGTTCGGGCCACCCACGATGACCACGGCGAAGTCCATCGCCCGCTTCGACCCGGTCACGACCCATCCGGTCGAGGAGAGCGAGCGCCACTACCGTGAGGTCCACTTCCCCTGGGCCCAGCGGATGCTGCGCGAGCGGCCCCAGGTGCTCACCTACCACACCAACCGGGTGCTGCGGCAGTACGACCTCCGGGCGGCGTGGAACCAGCGCCCGACCGCCTGGCGGTTCGTGCTCCTCACGTTCGAGCCCGGCCGTGGCCTCGAGCTCGACGGTGACACGGCCGAGCTGATCGCACGCGACCACCCGAACTGCCTGAGGAACCTGCGGAGCTGCCCGGTGGAGGAGACCTTGTTGCTCGACCGGCGGTGCGGCCAGACGTCGCTCCAGAAGTACCTCGTCGAGCTCGACCGGGCCCCCGGCGTCACGGCCGACGAGGCGGACCATCGGCTGGACGTGCTCGTCGACGGGCTCCTCGGGCACCTCGACCGCGCCTTCGGCGCCCGGCTCGTGCGCCGCAACCGGGTGCTCGGCGAGGGCGCCACCGTCCCGGTCGTCGAGGAGGGCCAGCGGGGCACGGGCGAGCTGCGGCCCGAGACCGACAAGCACGCCTACCTCGAGCTGTACTTCGACGACACCGCCTGGGGCGACGAGCTGTTCGCCCGGACGGAGGTGCGCTCGCTCCTGCGCGACCGGTGCTTCTCGACCCTCGAGACGTACCACGTCGAGGAGCGCTGCGGGCTCGACCGCCGATCGACCACGGGAGCGCCATGAGACCGTACCCGGACGAGATCCTGCGCAGCATGCGCGACACCCTCGACCAGTCCATCATCCCGAACCTGCGCGACCAGTGGGCCGTCTACGCGGCCAAGGTGATGGACAAGATGATGGAGCACCTCGAGATCCGCTGGCGGCGCGAGGCCCCCCTCCTCGCCGAGGACACCGAGGACCTGCTCGGCGTCCTCTCCGGGCTGCGCGACGCGCTCGGCGGCCCGGCCCTGGCCGGCCACGACGGCCTCGCCGGGCTCCGGGGCCGCGTCGACGCCGGCGTGGCGGAAGCCGTGGACCGGCCCGCCGACCCCACCTCGATCGTGAGCCTCACCGAGCACAACGAGGCGCTCCGGCGCCTGGTCGTCGACGCCATCGAGGCGATGGACGCGGCGGCCGCCGCGGAGCCGGGGCTGGGAGAGGTCCTGGCGGCACCCCGCGAGGACATCCGGTGCTACCTGCGCCGCGAGCTCGACCGCGACGTGGAGCTGGCCCGTCCCACGTTCATGTCGTTCGCACCCCCGAAACCCAAGAAGGCCGGGGCGAAGGGCTGACCGCCGTCCCCCGGCCCACGAGGAGGACCCATGCCCCAGACCGCACCGCCCGACGAGGAGCGGGTCCAGGCGTACTTCCGGCACCGCATGCCCGAGGCTGCCGACCTGCGGGTGACGAACCTCCACCGCAACGTCGGTGGCATGTCGCGCGAGACCTGGTTCGCCGACCTCCAGTGGGTCGAGGACGGCGCGACTCGCGAGGAGAGCTACATCATCCGGGCCGACCACCCCGACGGCTCGGTCGTGCCCCACCCCCTCGAGCGGGAGTTCAAGATCCACGCCGCGCTCCAGCACACCGACCTGCCGGTGGCCCGGCCCTACTGGTACGAGGAGGACGTGTCCTGGATCGGCCGGGCCCCCTTCTACGTGCGGGAAGCCCTGGAGGGGACCTCGGCGCCCAAGGAGCTCTACGCGCCGGGGAAGGAGGAACGGCGGCGGCGGATCGGCCGGCAGCTCGCCGAGCTGCTCGCCAGGGTCCACACGTGCGACTGGGAGGCGGCCGGCTTCGGTTCGTTCATGGCGGTCCCCGAGACGGCCGAGGACTGCGCGCTGCTCGAGCTGTCGTTCTGGGAGCAGGTCTTCCGGGCCGACCGGCCCGAGGCCAAGCCGGTGATGGCGGAGCTGTTCTCCTGGCTTCGCCGCAACGCCCCCCGCGACGTCGAGCGGGTCAGCCTGGTGTGGGGCGACGTCGGGGTGGGGAACTTCATCTACCGCGACGACGAGATCGTGGGGCTCACCGACTGGGAGCAGGGCCACCTCGGCGACGCGATGAAGGACATCGCCTTCGCCCTGTGGCGGGGCCTCGACCACCTCATCCCCCGCGAGGAGCTCTTCGAGGTCTACGAGGCGGCGGGCGGCCCGAAGATCGACCAGGAGCGGATCCACTACTACACGGTGTTCATCAACGCCGAGAACTGCTCCACCTCGGACCACGCGCTCAAGGGGTTCCTCCAGGGCAGGAACGCCGACATCACCATGGCCCGGCTCACCCTGGGGTTCCCCTGGCAGTGCCAGGACCAGGGGCTGCGGGAGATCGGCTACGGCTGACCAACGGCTCGTCGCCGGCACGACACGAGGGGAGACGACATGGGTGGCGGCCTCGAGGACCTCGCGGACCGGCTCGCGATCACCGACCTGCTCTATCGGTACGCGGCCGCGCTCGACGACCGCGACTGGGCCCTGCTGGCGACGTGCTTCACCCCCGACGCGGTGGCGATCTACGGCGGCCGGGCGGGAACCAACGAGGGCTTCCCGGCGATCGAGGCGACGTGCCGGCGATCCCTCGAGCCGCTCGACGCCAGCCAGCACATCGTCACGAACCCGCAGGTCACCGTCGAGGGCGACGCCGCCCGCTCCCGCTGCTACCTCCAGGCCCAGCACGTGAAGCGCGGCACCGAGGGCGGCGACAACTTCACCGTCGCCGGCAGCTACCTCGACCGCCTCGTCCGCACCCCCGACGGCTGGAGGATCGCCGAGCGGCGCCTCGAGGTCACCTGGGTCGACGGCAACCCGACCGTCCTGGGCTGGGCCTGAACCCGCGACGGGCCTGGGACCGAGGGGAGCTCTCTCGCCGGCCACTCGCTACGAGCGCCCTCCCGTCTCGCGGCGGGCGCGATCGCGCAGCTCGCGCTTCAGCACCTTCCCGAGGGCGGTTCGGGGGAGCTGGTCGCTCTCGACGAGCTCGACCTGTTCCAGCCGCTTGTACGCGGCGAGACGCTCCCCCACGAGCTCGAGGAGCTCGCCGGCCGGCACCTGCTGACCCGGGACGAGGACGACGAAGGCCTTCGGGACCTCGCCGAGTCGCTCGTCGGGGATGCCCACGACATAGGCCTCGTCGACGGCCGGGTGTGAGAGCAGGACCCGCTCGATCTCGGCGGGGAAGACGTTGTTCCCGCCGCGGATGATCATGTCCTTCTTCCGGTCGACGATGTGCAGGTACCCGTCGTCGTCGACCACGCCGACGTCGCCCGTGTGGAAGAAGCCGTCGCGCAGGGCGGCGGCGGTGGCCTCCGCGTTGCGCCAGTAGCCCCGCATGGGCCGGTAGGTGAGCTCCCCCACACTCCCCGGGTCGGGGCCGATACGCACCTCGCCCGGGGTCCCCGCCGGCTGCGGCGTCCCGTCGTCGTCCACCACCTGGAGCCGGATGTGCGGGAGCGGCAGGCCGACGGCGGTCTCCCTGACCGGCCGGTCGAGCGGGTCCATCGTGACGGCGTTGGGCGCCTCGGTCATCCCGTAGGCCTGGAGGAGTCGCAGCCCGAACCGGCCCTCCACCGCGGTGCGGACGTGATGCGGGCACGGCGCTGCCCCGTAGGTCACGTACCGCACCGACGAGAACGCGCCGGCCGCGTCCCCTCCATCCGGCTGAGGTCGTGCAGCAGCGTCGGGACGAACGCGAAGAACGCCGGGCGTCGCGCCCGGACCGTCTCGACGAAGCGCTCGGGCTCGAATCGCTCCAGGAGCACCGCCGTGCTCCCCAGGTACCAGGCGAACACGATCCCGATGAGGGAGGCGTTCGAGTGGAAGCACGGCAGCACCTGCAGGACGTTGTCGTCACGCCCCAGATCGAGGTAGCGAGCCAGGGCCTCCATCGAGACCACCACGTTCGCGTGGTCGAGCATCGCGCCCTTGGGGAACCCGGTCGTGCCCGACGTGTACGCGATCACCGCGAGGTCGTCGGCCGCGACCTCGGCCGCCCTCGCGCCCGGGTCGCCCAGCTCGAGCAGCTCCTCGAAGGAGACGGTCCCGGGGACATCGCACGTTCCCGCCACCACGACCGCGCGGAGATCGGGCAGGCGATCCCGCACCCCCGAGATCACCGCTGCCGTCTCCGGGGACGCGACCACGGCGGTGGCCCGCGAGTCGCCGAGGACGAACTCGACCTCCTCGGCCCGGAACATGGTGTTGATCGGCACCTCGACCGCTCCGGCCTTCCAGGTCCCGTGGGTGGTGAAGTGGAACTCGGGCCAGTTGGGGAGCATGCAGCCCACCCGGTCGCCCGGCTCCACCCCGAGGCGGGCCAGCCCCGAGGCGACGCGGCTCGTGACGGCGTCGACGTCGCCGTAGCTCCACTCCCGGTCCTCGAAGGTGAGGGCGAGCCGGTCGGGCTCCTTCGCGTGACCCTGGAGCCACCGGGCGATGTTCATGCCGTGCTCCGCCCCTCCCGAGCGCCGCCGCGTCCCCACCGAGATGGCACTTGACGTCATACGGCAGATATGGCGAGTGTAGGAACGGCGTCGCGACCGGTCAACGGTCCGACCGGACCCGCGACCTCGCACCCAGGCACGTCCCACCGCCCTCTCCCCCGCCGCTACGGTCGGGGCATGGGCGTCGCCGCGGGCCCCGGGCCCGAACCCCACCGTCCGAGCCCCCCGCTCGACGAGGTCATCGAGGAGGCCATCGAGCGGGCGGCCCGGGTCCGCCCGTCCCGCCGGAGCGTGGCGGGGCGGGTGGCCCTGCTCACGATCACCGCGGTCTCGCTGTACCTGCTCGCCCCCGGCTCATCGAGGTGCTCTCGTCGTGGCCGCGCCTGGTCGAGCTCGACCCGGTCTGGTTCGTCCTGATGCTGGCGGCGGAGTCGGGGAGCTTCGTGTGCGTGTGGGCCCTGCAGCGGGTCGCCCTCCGTACCGACGACTGGTTCGCGGTGGGCGCGTCGCAGCTCGCCGGCAACGCCTTCAGCCGGGTCGTCCCCGGCGGCGTCGCCGCCGGCGGTGCGCTCCAGTTCCGCATGCTCTCCGACGCCGGGGTCCCGACGACGACGGCGGTGACGGGGCTCACCGCCGTCTCGCTCCTCCAGATCGCGACCGTGCTCGCGCTGCCCGTGCTGAGCCTCCCCGCCGTCCTCGGCGGCACGCCGGTGAACCGCGGCCTGGCCCAGGCGGCCTGGATCGGTGGCGGCGTGTTCGTCCTCATGTTCGTGCTCGGTGCCGTGCTGCTCACGACCGACTGGCCCCTCCGGGCCACGGGACGGGCGACCCAGCAACTCCGCAATCGCCTCCGCCCGCACCACGCGCCGATCGACGATCTCCCGGATCGCCTGGTCCACGAGCGCGACCTCATCCGGGGCGCCCTGGGCTCGGGGTGGAAAGAGGCCCTCCTCGCCTCCGTCGGGAAGTGGGGCCTCGACTACCTGGCGCTGGTCGCCGCGCTGATGGCCGTAGGGGCTCGTCCGAACCCCTCGCTCGTCCTCCTCGCGTACGTGGCCGCGGCGGTGTTGAGCATGATCCCGTTCACCCCCGGCGGGCTCGGCTTCGTCGAGGCCGGGCTCAGCGCGACGCTCACTCTCGCCGGAGTCGGAGCCGGCCACGCCGTCCTCGCGACCCTGGCCTACCGGCTCGTCTCGTACTGGCTTCCCCTGCCGGCCGGTCTCGTGGCCGCACGCCTCTTCCGCCGCCGCTACCCGCGCCGGGCGTTGCGGTCGGGCGCGCGATCCGGTCCCGACTAGAACGGGTTCTCGGAGGGGGCACGCCTTCGGCCCACACGCGCACGACCTTTGCGGCTCGAGCCGGCGAACCGTAACGTGTTCTAACCCGGGAGAGGAGGCGGCGATGGCGGTGGACGTGCTCGAGGTCGACCTCTCCGACGAGGACCGCGAGGTCGTCGGGCTCGCCCGCCGGTTCGCCCAGGAGGTGCTCCGGCCGGCCGGAGCCGCGCTCGACCGCCTCCCCGACCCGGCCGACGTGATCGCCCCGGGATCGCCGCTCTGGGAGGTCTACGACCGCTACGAGGAGACGGGGCTCGGGGATCTCGGGACCGCCGACGGCGACCCGGTCGCCCGCGCCCGCCTGGCCGCCGCGGTGAGCGAGGAGCTCTCGGCCGGCGACGTCGGGCTGGCCATCACCCTGGGGCTCTCCCGCTTCGCCCAGCCGTGGATCGAGATGACCGGCAACGCCGCGCTGATCGAGCGCTTCTGCGCCTCCGGCACCCGCACGATCGGGTGCTGGGCCGTCACCGAGCCCGACCACGGCAGCGACAGCATCACGTTCAGCGAGCCCCACTTCTCCGACCCGGCGCTGCGGGCCAACTGCATCGCCCGGGCCGACGGCGACGGCTGGGTGATCTCGGGCCAGAAGGCGGCGTGGGTCTCCAACGGCTCGATCGCCGACGTCATCGTGCTGTTCTGCACGGTCGGCGGGGAGCGCGGCTTCCACGGCGGCGGGGCGTTCGTCGTGCCCGCCGACCTCCCGGGCGTGGAACGACCCCGACCGCTCGACAAGCTCGGGCAGCGTTCCCTCAACCAGGGCGAGATCTGGTTCCGCGACGTGCGGGTCCCCGCGGACCACATGGTGGTGGGGCCCGAGGTCTACGCGCTGGCCCTGGAGGGGATGCTGGCCCACGCCAACGCGGCCATGGGCCAGCTCTTCGTGGGCGTGGCCCGGTCCGCCTACGAGCTCGCGCTGTCCTACGCGAAGGAGCGGGTGCAGGGCGGCGTCCCGATCATCGAGCACCAGAGCGTGAAGGCCCGGCTCTTCCACATGTTCACCCAGGTCGAGGCGGCCCGGGCGCTCGCCCGGCGGGTCGCCGCGCACAACGCGGCGAACCCGCCCCGCATCGAGTGCTCCATCGCCTCGAAGGTGCTGGCCACCGGCACCGCCTTCGAGGTGGCGAGCGCGGCCCTCCAGATCTTCGGGGGCAACGGGCTGAGCCGCGAGTACCCGATCGAGAAGATCTTCCGCGACGCGCGGGCGTCGCTGATCGAGGACGGCTGCAACGAGGTGCTGGGGCTCGTCGGGGCGACGAAGCTCTGAGGTCCGGGCCGCCGTGGAACCGATCCGCCGGGCGACCCCGCCCCGGGGCCCGAGGTGCGTGGAGGATTCGATGGAGCTGAGCGAGGCGATCGGGCGGCGGCGGTCCACCCGCTTCCTGCTGCCCCACAAACCGGTCGAGCGCCACAAGATCCAGCGGATGCTCGAGGCGGCCCGGCTGGCGTCGCACTGGGGGAACGCGAGCACCCTCCGGGCCGTCGTCGTGTTCCGCGACGAGGCGCCCGACGAGGTGATCGAGACCCTCGCCTCTCCCGTCGCCGGGTACCAGGCCCGGCTCGCCCCCGTGCTGATCGTGTGGTTCCTCGACACCGCCGCCGTCGACGAGCAGCACGACCGCCTCCGCGAGCTCGTCGACGCCGGTGTCCTCGGCTACGGGCCCGACCGCCGGCGGGCCCTCGAGGAGGTGCTCATCCCCGTGTTCTCGAAGGAGACGCTCGAGCACCTCAAGCAGCCGGGCCTCAACGAGATGGACTGCGGCCAGGGCATCGCGCAGGCGACCCTCGTGGCCTTCGCCCAGGGCCTCGCCACGTGCCTGCTGGGCACGGCCAACCCGGAGCGGATCCGCAAGGGCCTCGGGATGCCCGAGAGCTGCCGCTTCCTCGTGACCCAGACCGTCGGCTACCCGGCCGAGAGCCCCGAGGCGGGCGGGCAGCGGCCCCGCCGGCCCTTCGAGGAGCTGTTCCACCTCAACGCGTACGGCAACGCCTTCCCCCGCGACCCCGCGGTCGTGGAAGACCTGCGCCGCGAGGGGATGATCCAGGACCCCGCCCCGCTGCCGTGGCGCGAGGAGGAGCTGGAGGTCCTGACCCGGGGCCTCGGCCTCGACGGGAACGGGATCCTGTAGAGAGAGGGCGTCACGATGCGGATGGACGCGGTCGTCGCCGGGGTGGGCATGACCCGGTTCGGCAAGCACCCCGACCGGGGCCTCAAGGACCTCGGCGCCGAGGCGGTGTCGGCCGCGGTGGCCGATGCCGGCCTGGAGCTCGGCGACCTCCAGGCCGCCTACGTCGGCAACTGCGCCGCCGGGACGGTCACCGGCCAGGAGTCGATCCGCGGCCAGGTGATCCTGCACCCCCTGGGGATCGGCCGCATCCCGGTCGTGAACGTGGAGAACGCGTGCGCCTCGGGCTCCACGGCGTTCCACCTCGCGGCGGCGATGGTGACGGCGGGCATGTACGACACCGCCCTCGCCCTCGGGGTCGAGAAGCTCACCCACCCCGACAAGCGGGTCAGCTTCGCGGCCTTCGCCGGGGCCGTCGACGTCGAGGAGGTCCGGGCCCTCCTCGACCAGCTCGCCACCCCGCCCGGGGGCGGGGGCGCTCCCGGTGAGGAGGCGGCCGGGAAAGGTGGCGCGGGAGGTGGCGCGGGCGAGAAGCGCTCGATGTTCATGGACATCTACGCCCACGCGGCCCGCAACCACATGGCCCGGTACGGGACGACGGTCGAGCAGCTCGCGGCGGTGGCGGCGAAGAACTCGCTCCACGGCAGCCTCAACCCCCGGGCCCAGTTCCGCGAGGTCCTCACCGTCGACGACGTGCTCGCGGCTCCGATGATCGTCCCGCCCCTCACCCGCCCGATGTGCTCACCGATCGGGGACGGGGCCGCGGCGCTCGTGGTGACGAGCGCGGCCCGGGCCCGGGAGCTGGGGATCCGCAGGCCCGTCCGGGTCGCCACCAGCGTGCTGCGCTCGGGCTGGGACCACGGGCCCGACGAGCCCGGGACCGTGGAGCTCTGCGCGCGGGAGGCGTTCGAGGAGGCCGGGCTCGGCCCCGGCGACCTCGACGTGGCCGAGGTCCACGACGCCTCCGCGCCGGCCGAGATCATCACCTACGAGCAGCTCGGCCTGTGCGGGCGGGGTGAGGGCGGCGCGCTGGCCGAGCGTGGCGACACTCGCCTCGGAGGCCGCCTCCCCGTGAACACCTCCGGAGGGCTGCTGCGCAAGGGGCACCCGGTCGGAGCCAGCGGCGTCGCGCAGATCGTGGAGCTCACCGAGCAGCTCCGGGGCACCTCCGGCGAGCGGCAGGTCGAGGGAGCCCGCGTCGGCCTGGCCCAGAACGGCGGCGGGAAGAAAGGCAACGACGCGGCCGCCATGTGCGTGACGGTCCTGAGGTCCTGAGCCCGTGCGCACCCCCGACGAAGCGATCGTCGCCGACATGGTGCGGATGCGGGCGGAGGCCCGACCGGACCTCGACGTCCTGACCTTCGAGCACCTGAGCCTCGACGGCGAGGCCACCCCCGACGAGGTCCGCACGTACGCCGACCTCGCCACGAACGCGAACCGCCTCGCCGCCGCGCTGATCGGTCGCGGGCTCGAGCGGGGCGACCGGTTCGGGCTGATGATGCGCAACCACCCGGAGTTCGTCGAGGCGATGGTCGCCGCCTCGATCAGCGGGACCGTGTTCGTCCCCGTCGATCCCCGCACCCGGGGCGAGAAGCTCTCCTTCTACCTCCGCCGGGCCGGGTGCCGGGGCCTCGTCGTGGCCGACTACTGCCTGGGAGCCTTCGACGCCGCGCGCCACGACGTCCCCGGGCTGGAGTGGGTGCTCGGCCTCGAGACCGGCGAGACGGACGACGCCTCGCCCCTCGACGCCGTCGCCGGCGTGGATTCGCTGCGGGCCGTGCTGGCCGCCGAGAGCCCGACGGTCGACGTCCGGGCCGAGAGCCCCGCCGATCCCTTCCAGATCATGTTCACGTCGGGGACGACCGGTGACCCGAAGGGCACCGTCGGCGCGAACCAGCGGTTCGGTGGGGTGCTCGGCGTCCTCTTCGGCTACCAGCCCGACGAGCGTCCGTACACCGGCCTGTCGCTCACCCACACGAACGCGCAGGCCGTCACCCTGGGGCCCGCGCTCCGCATGGGGCTGCGGGCGGTGTTCAGCCGCCGCTTCACCAAGTCCCGCCTGTGGGACGTCTGCCGCCGGCACGGGTGCACCCAGATCTCGCTCGTCGGCGGCATGGCGACCGCGATCTACAGCGAGCCGCCCCGTCCCGACGACGCCGACAACCCGGTCCGCCTCGTCGTCAGCGGCGGGATGCCCCCGGCGATCTGGGAGGCCTTCGAGGCCCGCTTCGGCGTGCGGATCCTGGAGTTCTACGGGGCCAACGACGGTGGCGGCATGGCCTTCAACCCGGTCGGGGTCGGCCCCGTGGGGTCGGTCGGCAAGCCGATGCCGGGCCTCGAGATGAAGGTCCTCGACGACGACGGCCGGGAGTGCCCGCCGGGCGTGGTCGGGGAGATCTGCTGCCGCCCCGCCGGCGGCTCCGCCGCCGTCGAGTACTTCGGCGACCCCGAGGCCTCGGCCGCCAAGTGCCACGACGGGTGGAACCACAGCGGCGACATGGGCCACACCGACGAGGACGGGTGGCTGTTCTTCGACCACCGCCGGGGTGGCGGCATCCGCCACAACGGCGACTTCGTCGAGCCGGGCTACGTCGAGAAGGTGCTCGCCGAGCACCCCGACGTGGTCGACGTCTTCGTCTACGGGATCCCGGCCGCCTCGGGCGCCCCGGGGGAGAAGGACGTCGTCGCGGCGGTCGTCCTGCGCGAGGGCGTGGAGACCGACGCGGCCTCGCTGTTCGCGACGTGCCGGGCCGGGCTCGAGCCCAACTTCGTGCCGACCTTCCTCCAGGTCGTCCCCGAGATCCCCAAGACCGCGTCCGAGAAGCCCCAGGAGCGCTTCCTGCGCGAGCTCGGCGGCTTCCTGGTCGGGCAACCCTGAGGCGGCGGGGGAGCCAGGGGCCGGGCCCGGGCGGAGCGGATGGGCACGGACCGGCGGCGAGACGGATCGGCGGCGGCGTCCGGGGGCCCGGACGCGCCGGGCACCCGGACGCGGGTCCCCGGGCGCTTCGGCCGGCCCCGCTCCCGGGTCCTCCGGTCGTTCCGCCACCCGGCCTTCCGCGTCGTGTGGGGAACGCTGCTGGTCGGTCACCTCGGGTTCTGGATCTCGTTCCTGGCCCTCCAGGCGCTCATGGCCCGGCTCACCGACGGCGAGGCGTCGTGGCAGGGCGTGCTGTTCTTCGCCAACTTCGTGCCGCTGCTCGTCTTCACGCCCTTCGCCGGCGTGGTGGCCGACCGGGTCGAGCGCCGGAAGATCCTGCTCGTGGGGCACGGCGCCGTGGGCGTGACCGCGACCGCGCTCGCGGTCGCGGTGCTCACGGACCGGATCGGCGCTCCCGGCCTGCTCCCGTTCGCGTTCGCCATCGGCACGGCCTTCTCCTTCACCGCGCCGGCGAACCACGCCATGGTGGCCAACACCGTCCCGGCCGCCGACCTGGCGAGCGCGGTGTCGCTCCAGTCGGCCGGGAGCAACCTGTCCCGGGTCGTCGGCCCCGCCCTCGCCGCACCGATCCTGGCCCTGCTCGACGAGGGCGCCGCGTTCGCGATCTACGGGGGAACGAGCGTCTTCGTCGTGGTGGTCCTGTCGAGGATCCACATCGAGCCCCACCGCCGGTCCGGCGGCTCCGCGGGCTACTGGGCGTCGCTGGCCGAGGGGCTCCGGCACGCCCGGGATCGTCCGCCGGCGGTGGCCGCGCTCACGATCCTGGCCGTCTCGTCGCTGTTCGCCGGTGGCTACCTCGCGTTCCTGCCGGTGGTGGCCGAGGACGTCTTCGGTCGTGGCCCGACCGGCCTCACGACGCTGGCCGCGGCGAGCGGCCTGGGATCGATGGTCGGGGCGCTCACCACCGGACTTCGCGAGGAGACCCCGAGCCTCGCCGCCGTGGCGGCCCTCGTCGCCGGCTTCGGGGCGAGCGTCGTGGCCTTCGGGGCCAACGACCACTGGGGGCTCGCCCTCGTGCTCGTGGCGATCGTGGGCGGGTTCGGCTTCGCGGCGATGACGACCCTCAACACCCTGCTGCAGCGCCTCGCCGACGACGCCATGCGGGGCCGGCTCATGGCGCTCTTCACGGTCGGTTGGGGCGGGCTGGTCCCGATCGGGGCCCTCTGGCAGGGAGCCTTCGCGCGCGGAGCGGGGGTCCAGGCCGCGCTCGTCGTCGCCGGCGCGGTGACCGCGTGCTACTCGCCGCTCGCCGTCGTGGTCACCCGCGCCCGGACCCGGAGGGCATCGGTGGTCGCGGAGGCGGTTCCGGCTCCGGCTCCCGGCCCGTCGGGCTGAGGGGAACGCCGTCGCCGGCCTCGGGCGTCATCCCGCCCCGGTCGCCATCGCGAGGCATCAGGACAGCGTCGCCACCAGGTGATCGCGCAGCACCCGGGCGCCGGAGCGCTCGACGTCCCTGGTCGCGGTCAGCAGCGTGATCCCCGGGCCTCGGGCGAGGTCGAGCAGGTGGCGGACCGCCTCGAGCGCGGGCGGCTGCGCCAGCTCGGCGCGGTAGCGGCGCGCGAACTCGTCGAAGCGCGCCGGCTCGTGCCCGTACCAGCGGCGCAGCTCCGGGCTGGGCGCGACGTCCTTCAGCCACTCGTCCAGCGCCGCGCGATCCCTCGCCATCCCACGAGGCCACAGCCGGTCGACGAGGATCCGAGGGCCCGCTCCGCCGCACGGTGGCGCGTAGACCCGTTCGACGGCGATCCGCGCCGGGTCGCCGGGGTCGGGGTCGTCGTCGACGAGGTGGGCGAAGCACGGCGCCTCGCCGCCCTCGTCGGCGGAGGGGACGGCCTCCGTCGGGTCATGGCCGAGCGGCATCCGCTTTCCTCCAGTCCGCTCCTCCCCGATGACGGTTCCCCGGCACCGGCCTTCTGTGACGGATGCCACGCCCGTTCCACCTGGACCTCGGCCGCCACGGGGAGGAGGATATTTCCGCGGTCTACTAGAAATAACCTACCCGGGAGCTACCGTGCCCTCAACGCCCTCGACCCGACCGGTGACCGAGCGGTCGGAGTTCCGCCTGTGGACGACCGTCGTGACCTTCACGGCCCTGGCCGGGCTCGTGGTGGCCGTCCTCGCCCTCGCCCGATCGGACGGTTCCGGGGCTTCGGCCCTCGTCGAGGAACAACCGGAGGCTCCCGCCTCGATCGACCTGAGCGGGACCCCGGCCGAAGATTGGACCGCCCGGGATCCCGCGGCCCCGCCGGTTCCGGCCAGCACGGTCCACCGGGTGACGCTTCAGGCCACCGAGACCGAGCTCGAGGTCGCCCCGGGTGTCACCCAGACGATGTGGACCTTCGGCGCACAGGTTCCCGGCCCGACCCTGCGGGGCCGGGTGGGAGACGTCTTCGAGGTCACCCTCGTCAACGACGGGTCGATGGGGCACTCGATCGACTTCCACGCCAGCGAGGTCGCACCCAACGTCGAGATGCGGACGATCGGGCCCGGGGAATCGCTCCTCTACCGCTTCGAGGCCGAGCAAGCGGGAGCGTTCCTGTACCACTGCGGCACGCCCCCGTCCTCCATCACGTCGGCAACGGCATGTACGGCGCCATCATCATCGACCCCCGACCTCCCCCCGTCGACCACGAGCTCGTGCTCGTGCAGTCCGAGATCTATGCCGCACCTCCCGGCGAGGTGGCCTCCCTCGAGGCGATGCTCGACAAGGACTGGGACGCCGTCGTCTTCAACGGGTTCGCGAACCAGTACCAGCACCGGCCCATCGAGGTCGACCCCGGGCAGCGGGTCCGGATCTGGGTGGTCAACGCCGGACCCTCGGAGCCCACGAGCTTCCACGTCATCGGCACGATCTTCGACACCGTCTTCGAGGAGGGACGGTACGTGCTTCGACCCGACGCGACGCGCGGTGGGTCCCAGGCGCTGGACCTCGGCCCCGCCCAGGGTGGGTTCGTGGAGACGACCTTCGCGACCGCTGGGGTCTACCCGTTCCTCACCCACGACCTGGCCGACGCGTCCCGGGGAGCCCTGGGCCTCTTCCGGGTCGGGGGGTCACGACGGAGGGTGGCCCCGGGCACTGAGCCGGCGGCGAACGGAGAGCCCGCCGCCCGGGGCAGCACACGGACCGGGCGGGCGTCCGACGCACCACGGCGCGGGACGTCGCGGGCGGGTCAGGCCTCGGGGGGCCGGCCGTCGGGGACGGCGCCCTGCTCCCGTGACCCGGCGGCCACGCGGTCCAGGGCCTCGCGCAACCCGGCCGCGGCCCGGTCGCCGATCCGGCGGAAGGCGAGCCGCAGCAGCGGCTCGGCCACCCGGGAGACGCCCTTCAGGGTGAGCTCCGCCTCGTAGGTCACCCGGGCTCGATCGCCCGCGGGCTGGACGCGGATCGTGTCGTACGAGCGGAGCATCGACGACTCGGCCTCGAGCACCACGAGCCGGGGCCGGTCGTAGTCACGCACGACGTAGTGGAGGGGGAGCCGCCGCCCGGGCACGCTCACGACGACCCGGAACTCCGACCCCACGCCAAGGGGGCCGTCGTCGAGCCGTCGGGCCTCGACGACTCCCGGGTCCCACTCCTGGGCGGTCGAGAAGTTCGCGACGTGGTCGAAGAGAGCCTCGACGGGTCCGTCGACGTCGATGTCGGTGCGGTAGGTCGCCATCGCCGTGTCTCCGGCGCCGGGCCCCGGTCCGGATGACCGGGCCTGCCACACCCGACGCTACCGCCGCCCGGCGTGGCGCGAACATCGCCCCGGCTCACCCGCCGTGGTGGGGGTGAGGGACGAGAGATCGGAGGCCCGAGGTGCTCGAGGACTTCAAGAACTTCCTGCTGCGCGGCAACGTCGTCGACCTGGCCGTCGCCGTCGTGATCGGCGTGGCCTTCGGGGCCGTCGTCACGTCCTTCGTGGACGACATCCTCACGCCCATCGTCACCATCCCCGGGGAGACCAACTTCGCCGACCTCGACGTGACGGTCGGCGGCGCGGTGATCCGCTACGGGTTGTTCCTCAACGCCCTGGTCGCCTTCGTGCTGATCGCGACGGCCGTGTTCTTCCTCGTCGTGCGACCCGTGGGGGCCCTCGTCGAGCGCCGCCGGGCGCGCGAGGAGTCGACCACCCGCGAGTGCCCCGAGTGCCTCAGCGAGATCCCGAGGGCCGCGACCCGCTGCGCCCACTGCACCGCAGCGGTGCCCGCGCTCGCCTGATGGCGGCTCCGCTCACGGTGGGGTCGGGACGGCCGGGCGGCGACTCGGGCGGGCGTGCAGCCGGGCTACTCCTCGGCCGGGGTCTCGGTCGCGGTCCCGGCCCCACCCTCGGGAGCCGGCCCCGCACGCCTGGCCCGGCGGCGCCAGAAGAACACGACGCCGGCGACCGCGGCGAGCACGGCGGCGATCCGCTTGCCCATGGGGACCTCCTTGGTCGAGGCCACGCTACCGCGTTCCGCTCCGGGTGTCCCGGGCCGGGACCGGTCCGTCTCGCCCTCCCCTCTCAGCCCCCCCCTCTCCGCGGGTCGCTGCGCCCCCGGGGGTGGCACCATCACCCCCTCTCCCCGGGTTGGCGCGGAGACGGGGCTCACGGCCCCGGAAGCGCACCGACCCGGTGGTGCTCGGGAGCGGGCCGGGCCCACGGGGCCCACCCGTGGCGTGCCGCGGGGCCTGCGGCGTGCGAGGTGCCGGACGCTCAGCCCGCCGACGGTCGGGGCTCGTCCACCCCCGCGCGGCGCGACGGCCCCGCCTGCTCGACGAGGAGGTCCCACAGGCGCCGACGCTCCCCGGGCTGCTCCCGGGTGGTCGGGAGGCGGTGGGTGCCGCGAGGCCGGCGGTCGTGCCAGAACTTCCCGTTGCTGCGGGTGGGCTCCTCCGCCGCCGCCAGCCAGACGATCGTGTCGGCGCCCTGGTCGGGTGAGCGCAGCAGGGGGCCCAGCACCCGCTCGAAGGTGGGGAGCGACGCGTGCACCCCCGGCGTGGCCGCCAACCCGGGATGCATGGCGTGGAACACCACGCCGGACCCGGCGTGCCGCTGCCCCCACTCGCCGGTGAGCACGACCAGGGCCCGCTTGGCCCTGGCGTAGGCGACCGAGCCCCGGTAGCCGGTCCGGGACTCGAGGTCGTCGACGACGAGCCGCTGGGTGTACATCCCGCCCGACGAGACGTTGACGACCCGGGCGCCCCCGGTGCGCTCGAGCAGCGGGAGCAGGCCCTCGGTGAGCGCGAACGGGCCGAGCACCATGGTGGCGAACGACATCTCGTGGCCGTCGACCGACTCCCGCCGTTCGGCGAGCAGCGCCCCGGCGTTGTTCACGAGGACGTCGAGGCGGTCCTCCCGATCGAGCACCTCGGCGACCAGCGACCGGACGTCGTCGAGGCTGCTGAGGTCGGCCACGTAGACACCCACGTCGTCGTGGCCGCTCTCGGACGCGATGGCGTCACGGGCGGCCACGGTCTTCGCCGGGTCCCTCCCCACGATGCGGACCGAGGCACCCATCCGGGCGAGCCGCCTTGCCGCGGCCATGCCGAGGCCCGAGCTCGCCCCCGTGATCAGGACGACCTTGCCGGCCATCGACACCTGGTCGAGGTCCTCCCAGTGCTCGAGACGCCTCCTGACCTCGATCCCGATCTTCGTGAAGCTCCCGACGACGGTCGCCTCGAGCAGGCCGTCGACGAGCCGGGCGCCGAACGTCACGTCGCTCCTCCTCCCCCGGGGGCGGGACTCACCCTTTCTACGACGCCGACGGCCCTGACGGACGTCGGCCCGCGCGGAGGGCGGGCCGCGGACCCGGCCCTCGTGGTCTTGGCCGAGCCGTCGCGCCCGGCTCACGGTCCCCTCACACGGGCGGGACAGCCTGGAACCGCGCCGGCCGGCGGGCCGGGCAGGAGGGCGAGCCGATGAGCACGATGCCGTCCGGACAGGAGGGCACGAGCCGCGACGGCCGGTCGATCGCGCTCATCGTCGTCCTGGGGTACCAGGCCGCGTCGGCCCTCTTCGGCGGCGTGGTGGCGGCCGTCGCGTCGGCCCGGGCCCGGGACCGGCTGCTCGGCTCGGAGGTCGCGGACCGGCGTGTGGCCCTCGCCGTGCTCCTCGTCCTCGCCGCCGCCGCGGCGCTCACCCTGGCGGCGGGCCGGTACCGGGAGCGTCCGTGGGCCGTTCCGGGGATCCTCGTGCTCGAGACCGTCGCGATCGTGGGTCACCTGCTCGCGCTCCGGGCCGTCCCGGGCCGGGCGGTGGTCGGGATCGCCGTCGCCGGGACGGCGGTCGTGCTGGCCCTCGCCGCCCGGGAGCCGCAGGCACGTCCCGCCGCCGCCTGACGGCCCGGCCTCCGGCGCGCCGCGGGTCCTCGGCACGACCGGCGCGCCCGCGCGCTCAGCAGGTCGGTGTCCCACCCGGCGCGGTCGCCGAGTCCGCGAGCACGCCCTCGACGTACAGGTCGACGCGGTACTCGACGGCGACGCAGGTCCGCGGGGTCGCGAACGGTGTCGGCTCGGCCTGGTCGACGACCGGCCCGGTGTAGAAGAGCTCGGGCGGTTGGACCCACGGAGCGCCCTCCGCCGGCCGCTCGTACCCGACGACCGCCACGATCGCGTCCTCCGGGACGTCGCCGGTCGTCGAGAGCGCGACCGTCGTGGTCCCGTCCTCGTACGAGACCCCGTCGACGGCGACCGACGCCGGCCCGGCGTCCTCGGGTCGCAGGGGACGCTGCGCCACGAGCTCGCTGAGCACCGCGACCGAGTCGTCGCGAAGCTGCTCGGTCGCGGCCGTGGCCTCGGGGGCTCGGTCCACGACCCACTCGAGCAGCGTGAGGTACTGCGCGACCAGCGCGCGGTTCCGGTCGGTCTGCTCCAGCGGCCCGAGCTGCCCGGCGGCCCTCGTGCGCCACTCGAGCGCGGCGGCCGGGTCGCCTCGCGCGACGGACACGGCGCTCAGCGCGAACTGGGCGCCCGGCGTGAGCGGGTTGATCTCCACGGCCCGCTCGAGCAGCTCGGACGCGAGGTCGTACCGCTCCGCGGCGATCGCGACGTACCCCGCGATCGTCTCCGTGAGCGCGCTCGCGTCGCCGCCGAGCTCGATCGCCCGGGCCAGGTCCGCGGCCACCGGCTCGAGCGCCGCCGTGGACGTGTCGGTGAAGGCCAGCGTCGTGAGCACGTCCGGGTTCGCCACCACGAAGCGGGCCAGGCCCCGCCCGCGGAAGGCCGGCTCGTAGTCGTCGTCGGCCTCGATCGCGCTCGTGAAGCTGGCCGCCGCGTCGCTCGCCCGCCCCCGGTCCAGCTCCGCCTCCCCCACCGCGGTCGCCTCGATCGCCGCCGGCTTCACGTCGGGGATCGGCTTCCGGTAGATGTGGATCGACCAGCCGAGGCAGTACAGCGCGAGCAGCAGCCCCGGGACGGCGAGCGGCGGTCGCAGCTGCCGCCGCACGACCAGGGTGAAGCCGACGAGGAAGATCGCCACCGCCAACGTCGTGATGACCGTCTCGTACTGCGATGCCCTCGCGTTCCAGGTGACGCGCTCCTCGACCGTCGCCGCCTGCTGCAGGGCCAGCCGGCGGGCCTCGACCTGGAGGTCGAAGAGCCCCGACCCGTCGTCGCCGAGCGTCGCGTCGACCGCGGCCTGGGCCTCGGCGAGGCGCTGCGCCGCCCGGTCGGGATCGAACGCCGCTCCGGCCTCGCTCGCCGCCTCCTCGTCGAGCACGAACGTGCTCCGCAGCGGGAAGACCTGCTGCTCGGCCTCGATCCGCTCGAGGGCGCCGAGTGCCCCGGCCTCGAGCACCGCGGCCGTCTGGGCCTCCGACGCGAGCCGGGTCGCCTCCCGGGCCGTGCGCGCCTCGTTCGTGGACGCGTTCGTCTGCAGCACGGCGATCCACGCCCCGAGGATCGCGAGGGCGGCGAGGGTGATCGCCACGTTCCGCTTGTAGCGGCCCTCGGGCTCCTCCTCGGCGGGACGGTCACCGGGCGGGCCGGACCCCTTCGCCTCGTCGTCGCCGCGCCCTTCGGGGGTCGACGCGGCGCGATCCGGCGTGCCGTCACCCGGCATCCCACGCGGCGTCGCCGCACCCTTCCCGTCGCCCCGATCCGCCATCACCAGACCGTGACGAAGGTCGTCACGGTCGCAACCCCGTAGAGGACGACGCCGAGCCCCGCGGCGGCCCACCACACCTCTCGCCGCGACGCGAACTGCGCCGCCGTGAAGGCGGCGACCGTGATCAGGAGCACGAAGGCGCCCAGCCGCAGCCCCCGCACCCGGGTCCTGATGTCGTTCGCCTCCGCCGCCGCCCGATCCGGGTCCAGCACTCCCGGCGAGGCGATCCCCGACGCGGCCTCCGCCCTGAGCACGTCCACCTGGCGGGCGAGGTCGAACGGCAGCGGCTCCTCCGGAGCCCGTGGCGAGGCTGGACAGCACGCTCTGGCGCCCGAAGACGCCGCTCGCCGCCGCCAGCGCCGATGCCGACGACCGCAGGTCGTCGGCCTGGCGGAGGAAGGCGTCGGCGAGCGCGACCGCGCCCTGGTCGCCGACCTCCTCGGCCTGGTCGTCGAGGGCCTCCGCCTCGGCGTAGTCGGCGACGTACCCGACGTACGCGACCGCGTCGGTGATCGCCGCGAGCCCCGCCTCGACGTCCTGTTGCTGCTGCTGGATCGTCTGGCCGACCGACTGGCGGTCCTCGAACGCCGCGGTCGACCCGAGCTGCCCGGCCCGCCAGGTGAAGAGGCCGGCCGTCACGGTCGCCAGGCCGATCAGGAGGGGAACCACCCACGCGGGGAGCCGCTCACGCACGGTCGGGCCCTACGGTCCCTCTCGAGCCGTCGCCGCGCCCGAGGACGGCGGCGACCCGGGGCCGGGACCCACCGGGCATCCGGCCGGTCGGCTGCTCCCCCGAGGGTCGTTCCACGATCCGGGCCCGCGGCCGGGGTCCCCCACGGCCGCGGATCGTAACGGGACGGGTACGGAACGGGTACGCGCCCCGGATGGCCGAGACCTCGGACGGGCCTGGGGGCGGGTGGCGCTCGGCGGCGGGTGACCGCGGCACCGACGGGCTCCCGGGCCCACCGACGCGGCGGTGGGCCACCGCTACGATCGTCACGCGCCCGGTCGCCTCGGCCCGCGGGCCCACCGGGCCGATCGGGTGCAGATCCCGAGCAGGTCGGGACCGGGCCGGGTGCCCACCGCGTGGTCGCGGCATCCCCGGACGGTCGGAGCGAAGGCGGTCACGCCATGCTCACGGACCACGGTCGACACGGTCGGTCACGTCGGGCCCTGCGATCGCTGGTGCTCGTCCCGGTGGTCGGGCTCCTGGTCGCCTGCACCGGGGACGATGCTCCGGACCGGGCCGGCGACGACGACGCCCCGACGACCGGCGCGGGCTCGACCGGCCCGGCTGTCGTCGCCCTCCCCGAGCCGTCCCGTTCCGGGGACGTGCCACTGGAGGAGGCGCTGGCGCGCCGGCGGTCGGGCCGGGACTACGCGGACCGGCCCCTGGCGCTGCGGGAGCTCGGCCAGCTCCTGTGGGCCGCCCAGGGCGTCACCTCGGCCGAGGGCGGCCGCACCGCCCCCTCGGCCGGCGCGCGGTACCCGCTCGAGCTGCTCGCGGTCACCCGGGACGTGGAGGGGATCGAGCCCGGGGTCTGGCGCTACGAGCCCGAGGAGCACGCCCTCTCGGCGGTGGGGACCGGGGACCGATCCGGCCCGCTCGGGGAGGCCAGCCTCGACCAGACCTGGGTGAGCGACGCGCCGGTCAGCATCGTGGTCACCGGCGTCCCCGAGCGGACCACCGGGAGGTACGGCGAGCGCGGGGAGCGGTACGTGGTCCTCGAGGCCGGCCACGCCGCTCAGAACCTGCTGCTCCAGGCCACCGCGCTCGGCCTCGCCGCCGTGCCCGTCGGGGCGTTCGACGACGCCGAGGTCCGCGAGGTCCTCGGCCTCGCCGCCGACGAGGAGCCGCTGTACGTCGTCCCGGTGGGCCGGCCAGCGGGGGTGACCGCTCCGACGCGCGACGGCGGCGGGGCCCGGCGACCTCCGTCGGGACGACCGGGACGGCCACGCCGGGGGCCGTCGGCCGGCACCTGCCATCATGGGAGCCGCGAAGCGCCGCGCGGAGCCCGCGCGAAGGTCCCGCCCTCGTAGCTCAGGGGAGAGAGCAACCGCCTCCTAAGCGGTAGGTCGCAGGTTCGAATCCTGCCGAGGGCGCCGCTCCACGCTGCCTCGCGCCCGTCCGCGCCAGGCGCTCCACTCCGGACGAGAGCACGCGGCGAGGGGGCGTCTGGGTCGTCGACCCCGGCGAGCGCGGAGGGGCGGGGCCGGAGCCATCGCGAGGAGCGGAGGGGGAGATCCGGTCGGACGGTTGACAGCGAACGTGTGTTCGGGTATGGTGGGGGGAGCGCTTCGTGGCCGGGCGTCGAACGGCCTCCTCGCATCGAAGGTCACGGTCGTCGTCGTGGGTTCGCCGATGGCGACCGGTGATGTGGCGCAGGAGGGCCGGTGTCGCGTTCGGCGGTGGTGGGATCCGCAACCAGGGAACCTGGGGCACCTCGGGCCGTGATGGGGCTGGCCGACGGGCTGGTCGGGCAGGCCGAGGGTCTGCTCGGGGTGTTGCGGTCCGGGCGGCTCGAAGCCGACGAGGCGCTGGGGGTGCTGGGCTCGCTGTCCCGGGTGGGACGGGTGGTGTCGGCCGCGCAGGTGCTGGTGGCCCGGAGGGTCGAGGAGCTCGGCGCGTACCGGGGTTCGGGGCACCGCTCGACGGCCCAGCTGATCGCGACGAGGTCGGGGACCTCGCTGGTACGGGCGACCGCGGTGGCCGAGACCGCGAAGCGCCTCGGCTCCTGCCCCCGCACCGAGGAGGCGCTGGTCTCGGGGGCGGTGTCGGTCGAGCAGGCCCATGCCATCGCCCGGGCCGTCGAGGCCGTCCCCTCGGCCGAGGGTGACCTGCTCGCCCTGGCGGGCACCGAGTCGTTGCGGACCCTGCAGGACAAGGCGAGAGACGTGCGCCTGGAGGCCGAGGAGGACCGCCTGGGCCGGTACCGCCGCCAGCACGCGGCGCGCAGCCTGGTCCACGGCCGCGACGACGAGGGCATGGTCTGGGGTCGGTTCCGCCTGCCCCCCGACCTGGGGGCGGCGGTGGTCAGCCGTCTCGAGCACCAGAGCGACGCCGAGTACCGCAGTGCCTACCGGGAGGGCCGGCGCGAGGCCCACGACCGCTCCCTCGCGGATGCGCTCGTCACCCTCCTCACCGCCCGCACGGGACCCTCGCCCGCCGAGGACGTCGCCGACGGCCAGGCGGACCCGGCCCGAACCCACGCCCGCACCGTGCGGGCCGCTCCCCGGGCCGACGTCATGGTCCACGTCTCCCACCAGGCCCTACGCCGCGGGTCCGCTCGAGCCCGGCGAGACCTGCATGGTCCCCGGCGCCGGACCGATCCCGCTGGAGCGGGCCCGGGAGCTCCTCGAGGACGCCTTCCTCAAAGGGGTCCTCGTCGACGGCACCCGGGTCGAGGCCGTCCGCCACTTCGGGCAGCGCATCCCCGCCGAGCTGCGCACCGCCCTCGAGGTCCGCTCGATCCTCGAACACGGCGACGTCACCTGCTCCGTGCCGGGCTGCGACCGCCGGGCCGGCCTCGAATGGGACCACCACGACCCCCACGCCAACGGCGGGCCCACCAGCTACCAGAACCTCCAGCCGCTCTGCCGCGCCGACCACCACCACAAGACCAACCGCGACCGGACACGACCCGACCGCCGGAGCACCCGATCCGCCGGGGCGGGCCCGGGTCCGGACCCGCCCTGACCCACGCGACCCGCCACCTTCCATCCGGGTGTCCCTACCGTCGCTCAGCGGGGGTGAACACACCCGAGAACGGAAGCCCTTCCACCCGGGTGTCCCTACCGTCGCTCAGCGGGGGTGAACACACCCGAGACGCTGCACGATGCGGCGGCTGCGGCGTCGCCGCCGACGACCGTCGCGAACGCGCAGGGAAGAGGCGGCGTACCCGCAGCCGCCCCAACCCCGCGATGCCGACTCGCTCCACCGGGCCGGCGACACCCGAGAGCCAGGGAACCCGGACGAACGCGAAGGCGGCACGGCGCTCCGGCGCTCGATTCTCACCCAGCTCCCAGGCTCCCCTCAGGGCTCCATCAGGTCGGCCCTGCATCGTGGTCCCCGGTGGTCCACCACGGCCACCGAGAGGCAACTAACAACCAGCAGCCGGGGGTCGGCGACCAGCAGGCGGCGACCGGCGATCAGGGACCAGCGACCAGGAGGAGACCGTCATGCAGGGCAGGAACAGGTGGAGCAGGAAGACCTTCGCGGCGGCCACGGTCGCCGCCTCGATCGCCGCCGGCGGCTCGGCGGCGCTGCTCCTCACGCCGTCGGCCGGTGTCGCGCAGGAAGCCGACGCCGGCGGCGCCCAGAGCGACGACACGACCGGGCAGGCCTGCGGCCGCGCCGGCGGGGGCCACGTGCTGTCCACGGCCGCCGAGGCCATCGGCATCGACGTGGCGGACCTCGCCGAGGCCGTCCGCGGCGGCCAGACCATCGCCGAGGTCGCGCAGGCCAACGGCGTCGACCCGAACGCCGTCGTCGCCGCCCTCGTCGCCGCCACCGAGGACCGCATCGACGAAGCCGTGGCCGACGGGAAGCTCACGCAGGAGGAAGCCGACGAGAAGAAGGCCGCGCTCACCGAGCGCATGACCGACGTCGTCAACGGCGAGGTGCCCCTGGGTCGGGGCGGGCCGCGGGGCCACGGCGGCCGTGGCGGACCGGGACGGTTCGGGCCTCACGACGAGCCCGACGGCGGCGACGATCCCGCCGAGGGCGCCGCGCAGGACGCCGCGATGCTCCTCACCGCCTGATCCAACCCGGGCCGGCGGGACGCCTGACGCCTGGCAGACCGCCCACCCCACCCCACCCCACCCCGTGCCGGGCCCGGGACGCGCCTCGCGGACCGGGTACCGCCGGCCCGGGTCGCGGGCTCCCGGCCTCGTCGTCCCACCACGAGTGCCGGGAGCCCGCCTCCTCGCGCCCTCGCGTCCTCCCAGCAGGTTCCCAGCTTCCTCCCAGGTGGAGCCCGTACGATCACGGCCATGGCCGACACCGAGGCGCCCCCCTCCCGGCCCGACGGCAGCCCCGCCCGGCTCCTCGTCGTCGACGACGAGGAGCCGCTCGTCGAGCTGCTGCGCGACGCCCTCCGGTTCGCCGGCTTCGACGTCCGCACCGCCCGCGGGGGCCTCGAGGCGCTCCAGGTCGCTGCCGACCAGCACCCCGACCTGCTCGTCCTCGACGTGAACCTCCCCGATCTCGACGGGTTCGAGGTGTGCCGCCGGCTGCGTCGCGACGGCGACGACGTCCCCGTGGTGTTCCTGACCGCCCGCGACGACCCCGACGACCTGCGGGTCGGCTTCACCCGCGGCGGCGACGACTACGTCACCAAGCCGTTCAGCCTCGAGGAGCTCAACCTGCGCATCCAGGCGGTGCTGCGGCGCACCCTCGGTCGGGGCGCCGTGACCGGCGAGCAGCTCGCCTGCGCCGACCTGGTGATGGACGTCGACGCCCGCCGGGTCCTGCGGGGCGGCCAGGAGGTCAGCCTGTCCCCCACCGAGTTCCGGCTCCTGCGCTACCTGCTCGTCAACCGGGGCCGGGTCCTGTCGAAGAGCCAGATCCTCGACCACGTGTGGCAGTACGACTTCGACGGCGACGGCTCGATCGTCGAGACCTACATCAGCTACCTGCGCAAGAAGGTCGACCACGTCGAGCCCCGGCTCGTCCAGACCGTCCGCGGCTTCGGGTACACGATCCGCGTGCCGTGATCCCGTGAGCGTCGCATCGTGAGGGTCCGATCGTGAGCGTCCGATCGTGAGCGTCAAGGCCCGGCTCACCTACGCCGTCGTCGCCCTCCTCGTCGTCGCCACCGGGGTGATCGGCTGGGCGATGGTCCGCTCCACGCGCAACTCCCTGATCGGCCAGATCGACGACCGGCTGGTCGAGACCCGGGCCCGCCAGCCCCTGCCCCCCTCCCCGCGACCCCGGACCCCGCGGCCGTGGGCGACACGACGGACGCGAGCACCGACGACATCCGCTACCGCGAGACCGCCGAGATCATCCTCTCGCCCGCGGGAGCCCGGTGCGGGTCCAGCCGGCGGGCTACCTCGACGACCCCGAGCCGCTCCCCGCCCTGCCCCCTCCCGAGATCCGGCGTTCGAGGAGCTCCTCGGTGACCCCGTGACCCTCCCCGCCGTCGAGGGCGGCCTCGAGTACCGGGTCGTGGCCCAACGGCTCCCCGCCGGGAACGCGCGGGTCCTCGCCACCTCGCTCGCCACCGTCGACGAGACCACGTCCGACCTCCTGCGCGGTGCTCCTCACCGCCGGGGTCGTGCTCGCCCTCGGCGCGTTGACGTCCTGGCTCGTGATCCGCCGCGGCCTGCGGCCCGTCGACCGGATGATCGAGACGGCCAGCGCCATCGCCGCCGGTGACCTCTCCCAGCGGGTCGACCACCGGGACGACCGCAGCGAGCTCGGCCGGCTCGCCCACGCGCTCGACGACATGCTCGCCCAGCTCGAGACCGCGTTCGCCGAGCGGGAGGAGAGCCAGGCCCGGCTGCGCCGGTTCGTCGGCGACGCCTCGCACGAGCTCCGGACCCCGGTCGCCGCCATCCGCGGGTACGCGGAGCTGTACCGCCAGGGCGGCATCGAACCCGGCGAGGCGCTCGAACGGGCGATGGCCCGCATCGAGGGCGAGAGCGAGCGCATGGGCCGTCTCGTCGAGGACCTGCTGCTCCTCGCCCGGCTCGACCAGCAGCAGCCGCTCGAGCAGGCCGACGTCGACCTCCTGGCGCTGGCCCGGGACGCGGTGAGCGACCTGCGGGCCACCGACCCCGACCGCCCGGTGACGCTCGACGCCCCCGAGACCGGACCGGTGACCGTGACCGGCGACGAGCGCCGGCTCCGCCAGATCCTGGCCAACCTCCTCGCCAACGCGCGCGTCCACACGCCCGAGGGCACGCCGGTACACGTCCGGGTGGGTCGCGACGGCGACGAGGCGGTGGTCGCGGTCGCCGACGAGGGCCCCGGAATCGCGCCGGCCGACCGGGCCCGGGTGTTCGAGCGGTTCTTCCGCGCCGATCCCTCCCGGGCCCGCTCCAGCGGAGGCGCCGGTCTCGGGCTCTCGATCGTCGCGGCCGTCGTCGACGCCCACGGCGGCCGGGTCGAGCTCGAGAGCGGGCCCGGCGAGGGCGCGACGTTCACGGTGCGGCTCCCCCGGCCGTTCCCGCGCCTTGCGCGCCGGGGCCGGCCCCGGAGCCCGGGCAACCCGCCCACCGGAGCTCCTCGTAGCGCCCGGCCGCCCGTCCCGTTCAGGTCGTCGGCACGGGCGCGCGGCGGAACGGCCAGGCGAGCTGGCGCAGGTAGCCGGCCGGGACCGGCTCGTCGAGCCCGTAGCGCCGGGGCCAACGGCTCTTCGGGAGGTGGAGCGTCCCGAAGAGCGCGTCGACGAGGGGGTAGCTGCCCCCGAAGTTGACGTCCCGGCCCTCGGGGTCGGCGGCGTGGTGCCAGTGGTGGTACTCGGGTGTCGTCACGACGTACCGCAGGGGACCGAACGTGACCCGGACGTTGGCGTGGACGAACAGCGCCCACAGGGTCACGACCACGACGTAGACGCCGAACGTCGCCCGCTCGAAGCCCAGCGCGAACAGCGGGAGCACGACGCACGAGCGGCCGAACGCCTGGTCGATCGGGTGGAGGCGCGCCGCGGCGAGCCAGTCTATCTCGCCGATCGAGTGGTGGACCCGGTGGAAGCGCCACAGGACCGGCACCCGGTGCGCGGCCCGATGGGACCAGTAGGCGCCCATCTCCACCACGACGAGCGCCAGGAGGAGCTGCGCCCACGCCGGCTGGCGGGCGACGGCCTCACCCACCGCGTCGGGCACGAGGAGGTGGAGCAGCCCGCCGGCGGAGACCACGGCGACGGCGACACCGATCGTCGACAGGAGATCGTTCGCCACGAGGTGGACGAGGTCGGTGCGCCACCCCCGCCGGAGCACCCTCTGGCGGTGCAGGGCGAGGATCCGCTCCAGGGGGACGAAGATCCCGGCCACGACGAGCAGCCCGAACACGACCCGGCTGCGCACGGCCAGCGCGGCGACGACCACGAGGGCCGTGGCCACCCCGACGAGCACCGCGTGGCCGCCGCCCCGGCCCCCCTCGGCGGCCCTCGGCGGCGGGGGCTCCCGGCCGCCGGGCGGCAACGGCGATCCGGGCGGGGCGGGGGGCCGGGCGGCGGGTTCCACGGGACGACCGTGGCACACCTGCGACCGCTCCGGAACCCCTCCGACGCGTTCCTCGCGAGCTCTTCACACGGAGCTCACATCGGGCTCGACGAGCCGCCCCGCGGCTACTGCGACGCCATCGCGGCCTCGGCCTCCGCGAAGGGGTTGCGGTACGGGGGGCCCTCGACCTCCACGACGACCCGGTGGATCCGCCCGGTGAAGGGGAAGGTCCCCGCGTGGTCGCGACAGACCGGCAGGCCGTCGCCGTAGCCGCACGTGAGCCCGGCCCCGCTCAGGGAGAAGCGCAGGGGCGTGAAGACCGGGATCTCGCCCTCCCCCACGACCTCACCGTCGACGAGGAGCGTCCCCCGGCCCCGGTGCTCGCCGGTCTTCTCGTACCGGAAGGCGAGCACGTGCGGGCCGGGCGCGACGGCCACGTCGCTGTGGACCCGGTGCTCCTCCAGCCCGACGTAGTTGTGCACGTAGCGCAGCGCCCCCTCCAGCAGGAAGAAGGACCACCCGCCGAGCCCGCTGCCCTGGGCGACGAGGACGCCCTCCCCTCCACCGGCCGGGACCTCCACCTCGGCGGTGACCGTGTGGGAGCGGTTGCGCACGTTCACCGCCACCTCCTCGGGAACCGGGCCGGCCCCCGGGTAGTACACGTAGCGGGCGCGGTCGGGCACCGCGGCGGGGTGCTCGAGGACGAAGGACGACAGCGGCCGGTTGTCGAGGGGCAGCACCTGGTACCGGGCGGCCTCGATCCACCATCGCTCGACCAGCTCGCGCAGCTTCTCGGGGCGCCGGCCGGCGAGGTCGTGGCACTCCGAGGGGTCCTCGGCCACGTGGTAGAGCTCCCACGCGTCCTCCTCGAAGGGCTGCGACGTGTCCTGGATCGTGTGATAGGTGACCGCCTTCCAGCCCCGGTGGTACAGCGCCCGGCAGCCGAACATCTCGAAGTACTGGGTCTCGTGGAGGTCGGGCGCGTCCGGGTCGGTGAGGGTGGCGGCGAAGCTCGTCCCCTCGACCGGTCGCTGCTCGACGCCGTCGAGGACCGGTGGGGCCTCGACGCCCAGGACCTCGAGGACCGTCGGCACGATGTCGATCGCGTGCACGTACTGGCGCCGCACCTCGCCGCGCGCCGCGATGCCGCGAGGCCAGTGCACGATCAGTGGATCGGCCACACCACCCTCGTGCACCTCCCTCTTCCACCGGCGGAAGGGGGTGTTGCCGGCGACGGTCCAGCCCCACGGGTAGTTGTTGTGGAACCGCGGGCCGCCGATCTCGTCGAGGTGGGCCAGCGCCTCGTCGACCGTACGGGGGGCGCCGTTCCACTGGCGGACGTCGTTCAGCGAGCCGAACGGACCGCCCTCGGAGCTGGCACCGTTGTCGGAGACCACGAAGACCAGCGTGTTCTCCAGGTCGCCGATCCGGTCGAGGAAGTCGAGCAGCCGTCCCAGGTGGTGGTCGGTGTGCGAGAGGAACCCGGCGAAGGCCTCCATGTAGCGGGCGTAGACCCGGCGCTCGCCGTCGGAGAGCGAGTCCCACGCGGGCACCCACTCGGGGCGGGGCGAGAGCTCGGTGCCCTCGGGGAGGAGCCCCGACGCGAGCTGGCGGGCCAGGGTCTCCTCCCGCCACGCGTCCCAGCCCCGGTCGAAGCAGCCGCGGTAGCGCTCGATCCACGGCCGGGGCGCCTGGTGCGGTGAGTGGCAGGCGCCCGGGCAGAAGTAGAGGAAGAACGGCTTGTCCGGGTCGACGTGACGGAGGTCGGTGACGAACTCGACGGCCCGGTCCACGAGGTCCTCGGTGAGGTGGTAGCCCTCCTCGGGCGTGCGGGGCGGCGGGATCGCGTGGTTGTCGTACACGAGCGCGGGCACGAACTGGTGCGTCTCGCCACCGAAGAACCCGTAGAAGCGCTCGAAGCCCCGGGACAGGGGCCAGCGGGCCCGTGGCGCGGCGTTGTGGCTCTCGTCGTCGGGGGTGAGGTGCCACTTGCCGACGGCGTAGGCGGCGTACCCCCGAGGCACCAGCATCTCGGAGAGGAAGCCGTTCGCCCTGGGGATCCGGGCGTCGTAGCCCGGGAACCCGGTGGCCAGCTCGGTGATGCGCCCCATCCCGTTGGAGTGGTGGTTCCGGCCCGTGAGCAGGCACGACCTCGTCGGCGAGCACAGCGCCGTGGTGTGGAAGTTCGCGTACCGCACGCCTCCCGCGGCCAGCCGGTCCAACACCGGGGTGTCGATGTCGGACCCGAAGCAGCCGAGCTGGGCGAAGCCCACGTCGTCGAGCACGACCAGCAGGACGTTCGGGGCCCCTTCGGGCGCCCGGACCGGCTCGGGCCACCACGGGACCGACTCGTGGTAGTAGCGCCCGATCGTGCCCCGGAACTCGCGTGCGTCCACGGCTCCCCCTCCCTCGCCGGCCCCGGGCGGAAGCCTCGGCCGGGGCGGCCGCTCCGGTCAAGACCCGGCCGCCGCGTTGACAGGGCCCGTGGTGCCGGTGAGCCTTGCCGGACCGAAGGACACGGACGCGAGCAGGGACACCTGGCGAGCAGGACGGGAGCGAGCAGGCGATGGAGCACCGGATGATCGGGTCGCTGTCGGTGTCGGTCGTGGGTCTGGGCTGCAACAACTTCGGCATGCGCATCGACGAGGACGCGAGCGCGGCGGTCGTCCACGCCGCGCTCGACGCCGGCGTCGACCTCTTCGACACCGCCGACGTCTACGGGGGCTCCCGCTCCGAGGAGTACCTCGGGCGGGCCCTGGCCGGGCGACGGGACGAGGTGGTGGTCGCCACGAAGTTCGGAGCGCAGGGCAGCGCCGACGAGGGATGCGGCCGGGGAGCCCCGAGTGGGTCCGGATCGCGGCGGACCGGAGCCTGGCCCGCCTGGGCACCGACCGCATCGACCTCTACCAGCAGCACTTCCCCGACCCCGAGGTGCCGATCGAGGACACCCTCGGCGCCCTCGGCGAGCTCGTCGAGGCGGGCAAGGTACGGGAGATCGGCTGCTCGAACTTCAGCTCGGCGATGATCGAGGAGGCCGAGAACTTCGCCGTGACCGAGCACCTGCCGAGGTTCCGGACCGTGCAGAACCGCTACAGCGTGCTGCACCGCCGGCCCGAGCCCAGGGTGATCCCGACCTGCCGGACGCTCGGCCTGGGATTCATCCCCTACTTCCCGCTCGAGTCGGGTCTGCTCAGCGGGAAGTACCGCGCGGGCGAGGAGCCGCCGGAGGGCACCCGCCTCGCGACCTGGCCCGAGGACCGTCGCCGGGACTTCCTCGCCGGCCTCGAGGTGGCCGAGCGCCTCCGCGGGTACGCGGAGTCGCGCGGCCACAGCCTGCTCGAGCTGGCGATCTCGTGGCTCGTCACGAACCCCGTCGTCGTGTCGGTGATCGCGGGGGCCACGAAGCCGGACCAGGTGCGGGCCAACGTCGCGGCGGCCGGCTGGCCCATGACCCCGGAGGAGCGGGCCGCGATCGACGAGATCGCCGGAGCGGCGTCCGGCTGACCGGGGCGGCTCAGCGCGCCTCACGCCGGAGACGACGCCGCAACCCTCCGACCAGTCGCCGGGCGGCGGGGACGGGGCGCCGCCAGTGCGACCGTGGAGGGACGGACGCGGACGCCCGCGCCACCCGGCGCAGGCCGCTCGGCACCTCGGCCCAGGCCGGGGCGGCCGCCGCCGCCCCCCTGAGGGCGACGGCGAGCGGAGCGAGCCCGAGCGCGTCGGCGAGCCCCGCCATCTCCCCGAGCCTCGCGGGACGGTGCATCTCGTCGGACGGCGTGCCGCAGTAGCCCATCGCCTCGTCGAGGTGGTCCTCCACCTCGTTGGCGAGGCGCAGCAGCACGAGGTCGCGCTCCGCCGGCCCCAGCCCGTCCGCCCGGCTCCGGAGGTCGGCGAGCGCCGAGGCGTTCCACGGGAGGTCGGTGTACCCGGCCACGAGCTGCTCCGCCCCGTCGCCGGCGACGCGGCGCAGCTCCTCCCGTCTCCGCGGGGTGACCCGCCGGCTGCCGTCGCCCCACTCGCCGAAGGCGTAGGCCGCGTGGAGCAGTCCGGCGAGGACCAGGTCCGGGCGGCCGCCCAGCGAGGCCACCACGCTCGCGGTGCCCACGAGGTGGGACACGAAGGTCTTCCCGCTGGGGCGGAGCGCCCCGCTGAAGAGCACGGTGGCGAGCTCGTACGCGCCCCGCAGCCGGATCAGGTCGCCCTCGCTCCAGCCCGCCCGGCGGAGCTGCCCGTAGAGCTGGACGTTGGTCTGGGCCACGGGGGCCGTCGGGGTCCCCGCCTGGCCGTCCCGCATCCCCGGCTCCCTCAGTCCCCTGCCTCCACGCGGCTCCAGCTCGCGGCGTGCGCGACCCTCGCCGGGGTCGCGTCCCGGCGCCGGGCGGCCCGGTGGGCGACGGCCTGGGCCCATCGGTCCACGAGCGGCCGGGGCTCCCGTCCGGCCCGCCGCACGAGCCGGACCCACGGTGAGAGGTAGGGGCGGTAGGCGAACAGCCGGTGGTTGGTCGCGAAGCGCGTGACGTCGGCGATCGAGTCACCCCCGTCGGACAGCTGCCACTTGTCGACGAAGTGCCTCGCGCTGGCGAGGTTCCACTGATCGCTCCAGCGCACGAGCCAGTAGGGCAGGTCCATCGGGGCCAGCGTCCGGGGGAGCTGGTAGGTGACGACCGCCTCGGGCTCGAACCACACCTCCCCGCCACGCTCGCGGACGGCGAGGCAGAGGTCGCAGTGCTCGTGGAACGAGAGGAGCGCCTCGTCGAGTGGCCCCAGGGTCGAGAAGACGTCGGTCCGGGCGAGCACGGTGTGGAACTCGACCATCTCCGTCGGCCCTCGCTCGAAGGGGCCCACCTCGGCGAGGGGGCGTCCGGCGTACCGGTGACGCTCGTGGTGGAGGCGCCGGCCGTCGACCTCGTCGATCCGGTTGTCACCCCCCGCCATGTGGACGGTGTCGCAGGGTCCGTTTCCGCGGCACACGCCCAGGTAGAGCGGGCCGACGAGCCAGGCCCCCGTCTCGCGGGCGCAACGCTCGAGAGCGTCGAGCCAGCCGGGGTGGACGAACGCGTTGGTGTCGACGAACGCCACGAGCTCGGTGTCGACGTGCGCCAGGGCGAGGTTGCGGGCCTCGTTGGGGCTGAGGAGCCGCTCCGTGCGCAGCAGGGTGGCGTCGCGGGAGGCGGCGAAGGACTCCAGGGACCGCCGGACCCGCGCCGGTGATCCGCCGTCCACGACGAGGAGGCGGTACGGGGGCGCGGTGTTGGCCACGATCGTCCCGAGGACGTCCATCGTCTGGCTGAACGTCTCCCGCGGGATCACGGCGACGGTCGTCGACGGTTCCGCCACGTCATCCCCCCTGATCCAGGCGCTCGTGCGCCCTGCTGCCCTCCGGCCGCGGCGACGCGAAGCGTAGCGGCACCCGACCTCCCGGCCTCCTCGCCGGGCCCGGGCATCGACGGCCCACCCCGGCCGCCCGGCCTCCCGGACCGCGAGGTCCGGGTCGCCGCTACCCTGCCGGGGATGTCGTGGCTCGCCGACCAGCTCCGAGCCGCCGTCGTCCTCGGACGGGCCGGCGTCCTGCGCCCACCCCGGCCCGACCGTCTCGCCCGCGCCCTGCTGGCCGTCCGCCGCTACGGTCTGGCCCCTGCCGCCGGCTACGCGGCCGCGGCCGCCCGCTTCCCGGGGCGCCCGGCGCTCGTCGACGAGCGGGGGACGCTGACCTTCGCGGAGCTCCACCGTCGCACGAACGCCATCGCCAACGGCCTGGCGGCCGCCGGGATCCGGGCCGGGGACACCGTGGGCCTCGTGTGCCGCAACCATCGCGGCTTCGTGGAGGCGACGGCCGCCGTCGCCAAGCTGGGCGCTCACGCGCTCTACCTCAACACCGCCTTCGCCGCCCCCCAGCTCGCCGACGTCGTCGCGCGGGAGGGGCACGGGCCCTGGTGTTCGACGAGGAGTTCGCGGACGTCCTGCCCGACGGCCTCCACCCCCGGTTCGTGGCGTGGCACGACGGTCCCGTCGACCTCCCGACCCTCGAGGACCTGGCCCGCGGCGACGCCTCCGATCCGCCCGTCCCTCGCCAGCCCGGCCGGACGGTCCTGCTCACCTCGGGGACCACCGGCACCCCGAAGGGAGCCGCCCGCGGGACGGCGACGTCGGCCGGGCCCGCGGTCGCGCTGCTGTCGCGGATCCCGCTCCGCTCGGGGGCACGACGGTCATCGCCGCGCCGCTGTTCCACGCCTGGGGGTTCGGCCACCTCATGCTCGGCCTCCTGCTCGGCTCCACGGCGGTGATGCGCCGGCGCTTCGACCCCGAGGCCGTCCTCGGCCTCGTGGCCCGCCACCGGGCCGACAACCTCGTCGTGGTGCCGGTGATGCTGCAACGGATCCTCGACCTCCCCCGGGAGGTGCGCCGCGGCTACGACACGGCGTCGCTGCGGACGGTCTGCTCCAGCGGGTCGGCGCTCCCCGGGGCGCTGGCGATCCGGGTCATGGACGAGCTCGGCGACGTCCTCTACAACCTGTACGGTTCGACCGAGGTGGCGTGGGCGACGATCGCCACGCCCGCCGACCTGCGGGCCGCGCCGGGCACCGCCGGTCGCCCTCCCGACGGCACGGTGGTCCGCATCCTCGACGCGGAAGGCCACGAGGTCCGGACCGGGGCCGTGGGCCGGGTCTTCGTCTCCAACGAGATGCTCTTCGACGGCTACACGGGAGGGGGCGGGAAGGAGATCGTCGGCGAGCTCATGAGCACCGGCGACGTCGGCCACGTCGACGCGGCCGGTCGCCTCTTCGTGGACGGTCGCGAGGACGACATGGTCGTGTCGGGAGGGGAGAACGTGTTCCCCGGCGAGGTCGAGGACCTCCTGGCCCGCCACCCGGCCGTCGCCGACGTCGCCGTGGTGGGCGTGCCCGACCCGACCTTCGGGCAGCGTCTCAAGGCGTTCGTCGTGCCGAGTCCCGGCGCCGCCCTCACCGAGGACGAGGTCCGGGCCTACGTGCGGGAGAGCCTGGCCCGGTTCAAGGTCCCTCGGGAGGTCGAGTTCGTGGGGACGATCCCCCGGAACCCCACGGGGAAGATCCTGCGCGACCGGCTCCCGCCGTCCTGACCTCGGGACCCGCGCCGACGAGCCCGGGGAGGACTAGGTGTTCTGCCCTGTCAGGTTGTTGACGCGGCCGGCGGCTGGTCCCGGGGCGGTGGCGGTGCGTCCGGGGAGCGCTCGGGGGCGGGGCCCGGCTCCGGGCGGGGCTCCTCGGGCTCGGGCACCGCAGGCTCGGCCGGCGGCTGAGGCGGCGCGGGCTCGGTGGGCACGGGCTCGGCCGGCGGCGGAGGCGGCGCGGGCTCGGTGGGCGGCGGAGGCGGAGGCGGCGTCGTGGCCGCGGGCTCGGCCGGCACCGCGAGGGGGCGACGGGCGCGGCCCGGCGCGGCCACCCGATCGCCACCCCGATGAGCGCCAGCCCCAGCGGCACGAGCACGAGCACGAGCGTCGTCAGGGGCACGACCGCGAACTGCTGGAGCAGGATCACCACGCCGAGGCCGGCGACCAGCCCGGAGATGGCGCCACGGACCCGATGTCCCTTCACGATGCTGGTCCCTTCACGACGCTGGTCCCTTCACGACGCTGGTCCTCCCGAGTTCAGACCGACCGCCCGGGCCGGCGGGGCCAGGAGGAGGCCATGCCCGCGACGCCCCCTACCGTGAGGACGCCGCCGACCGCCCCCGCCACGGTGAAGAGCGGGAAGCGCCCCGTCACCTTCACGTAGCCCCAGGCGCTGCAGGGGGTCCCGGTGGTCTCCCCCTCGACCCGGTAGAGCCCCACGCCGTAGATCGCGTAGTCGCCGACGTCGACGGAGTCGGTGTAGGTCGTCTCGCCGCTCTCGACGTCGCCCTCGGCGGCCTGGAAGCGGAAGGGTCCGAACTTCAGGTAGACCCGGTACGACTCGATCGGCCCCGGCGCGGTCCCGACCACGGTCACGGTCGCGTCGTGGTCGACCTCGATGGCGTCACGGGCGCTGCGGGCGGCGTCGAGGTCCTGGCCGTCGATCGTCGCCGTACAGCCCCCCGTGACCTGGGCCGAGGCGACCGCAGCCAGCGCCACCAGCAGCCCGGCCGACGCCAGCACGACCGTGACGAGCCTCGCTCTCATCCCGCACCATCCTTCCGGGGCCCCGTCCGGGGCGACGGCCGACGAACGCCGGGCGCCCGCACCCGCCACGCTACGCGAACGGTCGAGCGGGGTGGGGGTTCTCGCCGTCGTCGCTCGCCGGCCGGCGAGCGACGAGCGGCCACGCGGGTCACGGCTCGCCGCCGTCGTCGGGAACGCCGGCCCCGTCGGGGACCCCGCCGATCCCGCACTGCTCGACGATCCCGGCGGAGACGCGGTCGCCCTCCCCGATCGCGCCGGTGTCGACGTCGACGACGAAGATCGCCTCCTCACCGGCGACGAGCACGCGGACCGTGTAGGTGCCCGGCAGGTCGGGATCGGCCTGCGTGTCCAGGAACGTCGCGTCGAGCCCGCAGGCGAGCAGGGCGTCGCCCACGAGCAGCTCGGCCCACTCCTCGGGGGTCGGCTCGGGTGTGAGCTCGTCGGAAGGGGAGGGTGCTGTCGGGCGACGTGCTCTCGTCGGGGACGGTGACGTCGGTGGGTGGCTCGGTGGCGGCCGGGGACGTCGGGCCGGGGGCCTGGACGATCACCGTCACCGTCCCGCCGTTCACCACCGTCACCTGGACCCGGGGGTCGAAGGCCGGCCACGGGGCGCCGGTGTAGACGGGCTGCTCGACGGGCGTGGGCGGCCGGAGCGGGTTCCCGCACTTGCACCGGGCGACGGGGTCGCCGTTCGTGTCGACCAGGACGGCGGTCCCGGCCTGGAGCACAGACTGGCGCGGGGTGGCCCGCCCGCCGGCGAACCCGTGGTTGGTGACCCTCGTGTCGTAGAGGAGCACCGTCGGCGTCAGGGCCCGGACGTAGGTCTCGAGGTCGGCGTAGCTGATGCCGCGCACGCCCGCCCACGCCTCTCCCTTCGCTCGGTCGCCGGTGAGGAACGCGATGAGCTTCTCGCGGTCGCAGACCGTGTCGTCGCCGCTCCCCCCGTAGGGCGGCGAGCCCGGCGGCGGCGCCACCCCGCTCGTGGGGGCGGTCACGACCACGGGCTCGGGGGTGACGGCTCCGCCGTGGTCGTGGAGGGCTCGGAGGTCGGCGGGGGCTCGGTGGTCGTGGCCGGCGGGTCGACCGGTTCGGTGAACGGCGACGGGCCCGGCTCGCCCGCCGGCTCCAGCAGGATCTCCCGGGCGGCCACCCGGGCGTCGTCGCTCTCGTCGCGGTTGCCGAGCACGACCGCGACCGCCACCGACGCGACGCCCAGGAGGGCGAGCACGAGTGGCACCCACCGCGCCGAACCACCCGGCGGCGGGCCCGAGGGCGGTGGAGGACCGGGAGGCGGTCCGGGCGGTCCCGGCGGTCCCGGCGGTCCCGGGGTCGGGCCGGACGGGCGGGGCGGTGGGCCACCGGGTGGAGCACCCGAGGTCGGAGGGCCCGGCGGGGACCCGGGCCCGGGAGGTTGCCCGGGCGTGGCAGCGCGCACGGTGTGCACCCCACTCTCCTTCCGTCGGCGTCGACCGGCCACCGAACGGCGGCGACGTGGTGACCGGCGGGGGGGCCAGCCGCGCCCGCAATGTAGTCGAGCCTCCCGTCACGGAGCGGGGCTCGAGATCAGGAGTAGCGCTGGGACACCTCGGCGAAGCGCTCGTCGGCGAGCTCGCAGAGCCGGTCGAAGCCCTCGGCGCTGATGCCGAGGGCCTCGATGGCGTGCGCCGCGGCCTCGGGGTCGGCACCGTCGGACCCACCGGCACCGATGATCTTGGCCACGACGTTGGCGAGGTAGGTGGCGTAGCAGATCGACTCCTCCGCGGCGGCGGGCGTGTGGTGGTAGGTGATGCCCCGCACGATCCCGTCCGGGAGCCCCCACGACTGCACGACGAGACCGCCGAGCTCGGCGTGGTTCACGCCGAGGATCTCCTCCTCGGCCCCGAGATGGGTCCGGCCCCCTCGGCCCGGGCCCGCTCGAGCAGCGACAGCGTCCCGTCGTCGAGGAACCGGGCCATGAGGAGCTTCCCGAAGTCGTGGAGCAGCCCCGCGGTCACGACCTCGGCGGGAAGCGCGACGCGGACGAAGCGGGGCATGAGCTCGGCCGCCAGCGCCACCGCCACCGAGTGGCGCCACAGGTCTCCCTCCTCGAGCCCGAACTCGGGGAGGGCCTGGTGCATGCGGGCGCGCACGTTGCCCCCGAGCGCCATCGAGAGGACCGTGCCCGAGCCCAGTCGGACGACCGCGGCCCGTACCGTCGTGATCGGCTCACGGCTGGCGCTCCACGACGAGTTGGCCGCGCGCAGCAACGTCGCGGTCAGTGCCTCGTCGAAGCCGACGACCTCGGTGATCTCGTCGACGTCCGGGATGTCCCGGCTCACGGCGCCGGCCAGTCGGGAGAGGCTGGCCGGGAGCGGGTCGAGGGAGGACGCCGCGTGCGCCAGGGCATCGAGGTCGATCATCCTGCCCCCTCCATCGACGTGGGCCGGGGCGCCCGACGCTTCCGACGCCGCTCCACGCGGCCCGGCGTCGGTGCACCTCTGGCTTCTCGTGCCCTTCTCGGCAGGTCGGGTGCGAACTTGAGCAGGTCGGGTCACAACCGCCGGTGGGCGGGAGCAGGAGCCGGTGGGCGCGAGCAGGGGCCGGGACGGTAGCCTGAGCGCACGCCGCACGGCCCGGGGGTGGCCGGTGCACGGGTGACAATCGAACGGGGAGCTCGGGCAGCCGGGCTGAGAGGGTGACCGGCCCCAACGGGGCAGCGTCGCCGACCCGCAGAACCTGAACTGGGTAATGCCAGCGGAGGGAGGCGACATGGAACCCGAGGCGCGTGGGCCATCGGATCCGACCCGGCGGGTGATCGTCCTGGCCGGGGGGCACCCGTCCCCGACATCCTGTTCGGGCACTTCTCGGGACGCGGAGAGCTCGTGATCGCGGCCGACTCGGGGCTGGAGCAGGCCGGGGCGCTCGGTCTCGTCGCCGATGTCGTCGTCGGCGACCTCGACTCGGTCGATCCCGCCGTCCTCGACGCCGCGCGCGACGGCGGCGTCGACGTCGAGGTCCACCCCGTCGACAAGGACCGGACCGACCTGGAGCTCGCCCTGCGGGCCGCGCGCGACCGGGGTGCGACCGAGATCGTGGTCGTCGGGGGCGACGGGGGCCGGCACGACCACCTGCTCGCCAACCTGCTGCTCCTCGCCCACGCGGACCTCGCCGACGTCCGGATCGTCGCCCACCTGGGGCGGGCGCTCGTGTCGGTGGTCCGCGGCCCCACCGAGCTCTTCGGCGAGCGCGGCGACCTCGTGTCGCTGCTCGCCGTGGCGGGCCCCGCCCGGGGCGTCTACACCGCCGGGCTCCGCTTCCCGCTGCGGGGCGAGGACCTGGAGGCCGGGTCGACCCGCGGCGTGAGCAACGAGCTGGCGGACCCGGTCGCCTGCGTCGCCGTCGACCGCGGGGTCCTCCTCGCCGTGCAGCCCTTCGCCACCGACCACCTCGACTCCTGGAAGGAGAGATGATGCGCCGCCTCGCCACCCTGCTCGTGCTCCTCGCGGTCCTCGCCGTCGCCTGCGGTTCGGACGACGACGGTGGAGGCGGTGAGGAGGAGCGGGTGACGATCACCCTCATGACCCACGACTCGTTCAACGTCTCCGAGAGCGTCCTCGACGCGTTCACGGAGGAGACCGGCATCACGGTCGAGCTCCTCCCCTCGGGCGACACCGGCCAGGCCCTCAACCAGGCCATCCTGGCCAAGGGCGACCCGCTCGCCGACGTCTTCTTCGGAGTCGACAACACGTTCCTGACCCGGGCGCTCGACGCCGGGATCTTCGTCCCCTACGAGTCACCCGAGCTCGCCGCGGTCCCCGACGAGCTCGAGCTCGACGGCGAGCATCGCCTCACCCCGGTCGACTACGGCGACGTCTGCGTCAACTTCGACAAGGAGTTCTTCTCGGCCGACGGCGCCCCGCCGATCCCCTCGACCCTCGACGATCTCACGAGGCCCGAGTACGAGGGTCTCCTCGTCGTCGAGGACCCGTCCACGTCGTCGCCGGGCCTGGCGTTCCTGCTCGCCACCGTGGCTCGCTACGGCGAGGACGGGTGGCGCGACTACTGGTCCGCGCTGCGGGCCAACGACGTGCAGGTGACGGCCGGGTGGGAGCAGGCGTACTACGACTCGTTCTCCGGCGGCTCGGGTGAGGGTGACCGCCCGCTCGTGGTCTCCTACGCCTCGAGCCCTCCCGCCGAGGTCGTGTTCGCCGATCCCCGACCCGCCGAGGCCCCGACGGGCGTCATGGTCGACAGCTGCTTCCGGCAGGTCGAGCACGTCGGGATCCTGGCCGGCACGCGCCACGAGGACGCCGCCCGCCGGTTCGTGGACTTCATGCTGTCGCCGGAGCTCCAGGCCGACGTGCCGCTCAACATGTTCGTGTTCCCCGTCCGCCCGGACGTGCCCCTCCCCGAGGAGTTCGTCCGGTTCGCCGCGGTCCCCGACGAGCCGCTCGAGCTCTCGCCGGGTGAGATCGGGGCCGCACGCGACCGGTGGATCGAGGAGTGGACGGCCACGGTCCTGCGCTGAGCGCGGTCCGCCTTCCCGGGCTCGCCCGAGCAGGACGCGGCGCCGCCGCCGTCCTTCCCGTCGCGGTGCCGGCCGCGTTCCTGGCGATCTTCTTCGCCTACCCGGTGGCCTCGATCGTCGGGAGGGGACTGCTCGAGGAGGGCCGTCCCGATCTCGGGGCCGTGGCCGACGTGCTCACCGACCCGGCGCTGCGGCACGTCGCGTGGTTCACGTTGTGGCAGGCCGTCGCCTCGACCGTGCTCACGCTGGCGATCGCCCTCCCGGGCGCCTTCGTGCTGTCGCGCTACCGATTCCGCGGCCGGGCCGCCGTCCGGGCCCTCGTGACCGTCCCCTTCGTGCTGCCCACCGTCGTGGTCGGCTCGGCGTTCCGGGGCTGCTGGGCCCCCGGGGCCCGCTCGGGGGCCTCGGCCTCGACGAGACGGTGTGGGCGATCCTGCTGGCCCACGTGTTCTTCAACTACGCCGTCGTCGTGCGGACGGTCGGCGGGCTGTGGGCCCACCTGGACCCGCGCCAGGAGGAGGCGGCCCGCGTGCTGGGAGCGAGCCGGACCCGGGCGTTCCTCGAGGTCACCCTCCCGGCGCTCCGGCCGGCGATCGCGGCGGCCGCCTCGATCGTGTTCCTCTTCACGTTCACCTCCTTCGGTGTGATCCTCGTCCTCGGAGGCCCGCGCTACGCCACCCTCGAGGTGGAGATCTTCCGGCAGACGGCGGTGTTCCTCGACCTGCGGACGGCCGCCGTCCTCGCCCTCCTGCAGATGGCCGCCGTCACCGCCGCGCTCGTGTGGCTGGGACGCTCCCAGCGCCGGCGGGCCCGGGCCCTGAGCCTCCGTCCCGTGGCCGAGACGACCCGCCGCGCGCTCGGATGGCGGGCCCGGAGCCTGCTCGGGGTCAACCTGGCCGTCATGGCCCTGCTGCTCGGCGCGCCGCTCGCCGTGCTCGTCGAACGCTCCCTCTCCCCTCCGGGCGGGTGGGGACTCGGCTTCTACCGGGCCCTCACCGAGGTCCGCCGGGGGAGCGTCCTCTTCGTCCCCCGACCGAGGCCATCCGCAACTCGCTGGCGTTCGCCACCGTCGCCACCACCGTCGCCCTGGTGGTCGGAGGGCTGGCCGCGGCCGCGATCACCCGCCGGGACCGGGGTCCGATCGCCCGGTCGCTCGACACCGCGCTGATGCTGCCCCTCGGGACCTCCGCGGTGACGATCGGCTTCGGGTTCCTGATCGCGCTCGACCAGCCTCCCCTCGACCTGCGGACGTCCGTGCTGCTCGTGCCGCTCGCGCACGCGCTCGTCGCGATCCCCTTCGTGGTCCGGACGATGGTCCCCGTGCTCCGGTCGCTCGACCCCCGGCTCCGTGAGGCCGCCGCCGTGATGGGCGCGTCGCCGTCCCGGGTGTGGCGCGAGGTGGACCTGCCCATCGTGGCCCGGGCCATGCTCGTGGCCGCCGGATTCGCGTTCGCGGTGTCGCTCGGCGAGTTCGGCGCCACCGCCTTCATCGCCCGGCCCGACCACCCCACGCTCCCGGTCGTGATCTTCCGGCTGCTCGGCCAGCCCGGCGCCCTGAGCTTCGGCCAGGCGATGGCCGCGAGCACGGTGCTCATGGCGCTCACCGCGACCTCCGTGCTGGTCATCGAGCGGTTCCGCATCGGTGAGGTCGGGGAGTTCTGATGCCGGTGCCCGGTCCGTCCCGGCCCGACCCCCGCGCTCCGGCCCGGCCGCGCGACCGGGGTGACCGCTGATGCTCGCCGTCGAGGGCCTCACCGTTCGCTACGGCGACACGGTCGCGGTCGACCGGGTGGATCTCTCGGTCGAAGACGGCGAGTCGGTCTGCGTGCTGGGCCCGAGCGGTTGCGGCAAGACCACGCTCCTGCGGGCGGTGGCCGGCCTCGTGACCCCGGACTCGGGTCGCGTGCGCTGGGACCGCGAGGACCTCGCCGGCGTGCCGCCGCACCGACGCGGCTTCGGACTCATGTTCCAGGACCACGCCCTGTTCCCCCACAAGGACGTGCTCGCCAACGTCGCCTTCGGCCTCAGGATGCAGCGGCTCCCGGCACGCGAGATCGCGCTGCGCAGCGCGGAGGCGTTGGCGATGGTCGGCCTGGGCGGCTACGAGCACCGGCGGGTGGGCGAGCTCTCGGGTGGGGAGCGGCAGCGGGTCGCCCTCGCGCGCTCCCTGGCCCCCAGGCCCCGCCTGCTGATGCTCGACGAGCCGCTCGGCTCCCTCGACCGGGTGCTGCGGGAGCGGCTCACCGTGGAGCTGCGGGAGCTCTTCGTCCGGGCCGGCCTCACCGTGCTGTTCGTCACCCACGACCAGGACGAGGCGTTCGCGGTGGCCGACCGTGTAGCGATCCTGCGGGACGGGCGCGTCGAGCAGGTGGGGCGACCCGAGGAGGTGTGGCACCGGCCCGCGACGGAGTTCGCCGCCCGCTTCCTCGGCTACACCAACGTCACGGACGCGACCGTGCGCGCCGGCACGGCGACCGGTGCCTGGGGCCCGGTCCCGGCGGCGCACGTGCCCGACGGACCCGTCCGGCTCGCGGCCCGGGCCCGGGCCGTCCGCCTCTCCCCCGGGGGTCCGCTCTCGGGGGTCGTGGAGAGCCGCACGTTCCGCCGCGACCACTTCCTGCTCCGGGTCAAGGTGGTCGACGGCGCTCCGGTCGAGGCGGCCGTGACCGGGGCCGACGTCCCGGAGATCGGCGACGCCGTGACCCTCGCGGTCGATCCGGGGGCGGTGGTGGTGCTCCCGCCGCAGGTGCCCCCGACCCCGGGCCCCATTCCGGGTCGTGACGATCTGCACCGAATCTCCACAACTCCGGCGAGACTCCTCGACGGGCAATCCTTATCCTCGTCTTGGTGCAACACGCGACCCCACTCGGCGCGCCCGCGCGGTCCGTCCTCGTGGTCGAGGACGAGGCGCCCATCGCCTCGGCCGTCGCCGCGCGCCTGCGCTCCGAGGGATTCGCGGTGGAGGTCGCTGCCGACGGGCCCTCGGCCGTGACCCGGTGCGAGACCATGCGACCCGACCTCGTGGTCCTCGACCTCATGCTCCCCGGCCTCGACGGTCTCGAGGTCTGCCGGCGGATCCAGCGCGAGCGGCCGGTCCCGGTCCTGATGCTCACCGCCCGTGACTCCGAGACCGACGTGCTCGTGGGCCTGGGCGTGGGCGCCGACGACTACATGACGAAGCCGTTCAGCACCCGTGAGCTCGCCGCCCGGGTGCACGCGATCCTCCGGCGGGCCGAGCGCCCGGGCCCCGGGGCTCCCCAGCGCCCGCTCCGGATCGGCGACGTCGTGCTCGACCCCTCCAGCCGGCGCGTCCGCCGGGGGGACGAGCCGGTGCACCTCACCCCGACCGAGTTCGACCTGCTCCGCCACCTGGCCTCCCGACCCGATCAGGTCGCCACCCGCGAGCAGCTCCTCGCCGAGGTGTGGGGCTACCGCGACGGGTCGGGAACCCGCACCGTCGACTCCCACATCCGGGCCCTGCGCCGGAAGCTGGGCCCCGGCATCGTCCGCACGGTGCACGGCATCGGCTACGCGATCGGCGGCGTGGAGGACGCGACGTCGTGAGGAGACCCCTCGACCAGATCCCGTCGATCAAGCTCAAGCTCGGCGCGGTGATCTCCGCCGCGGTGGCGGTCACCGTGTTCGTCTTCTGGGTCGGGATCAAGCTGGGACTGTGGCCCTCGGTGAGCGGGATCATCGCCGCGTCGCTGGCCCTCCTCCTCGTCCGGTTCCTCGCCCGGGGCATGACCTCCCCCCTGCGAGAGATGGCCGACGCCGCCCGGGCCATGGCCAGGGGCGACTACAGCCGGCGGGTCTCCACGACGTCGAGCGACGAGGTGGGCGAGCTGGCCCGGGCCTTCAACCGGATGGCGGCCGAGCTGGCGGTCACGGACCGGATGCGGCGCGACCTCGTGGCCAACGTCTCCCACGAGCTACGGACCCCGATCAGCGCCCTGCAGGCCCGGCTGGAGAACCTGGTCGACGGAGTCGAGCCGGCCGACCCCGAGACGCTGCGGGTGATGCTGGCCCAGGTCGAGCGACTCGGACGGCTCGTCACCCAGCTCCTCGACCTGTCGCGGCTCGAGTCGGGCGCGGTGCCCCTGGACCGATGCGAGTTCGCCCTCGAGCCGGTCCTCCAGCACGCGGCCCGGGAGTCCCGCCTGCGGGCCCCCGACGTGCGCCTGGAGGTCGCCGTCGACGATCCGGACCTCGCCGCCGACGGGGATCCCGAGCGGGTGCACCAGGTCCTCGCGAACCTGGTCGAGAACGCCGTGCGCCACTCGCCCCGGGGTGGGACCGTCCACGTGCGGGCCCGCCGCACGGCCGAGGGGGTGCGCATCGAGGTGTACGACGAGGGCCCCGGGATCCCCGAGGCCGACCGGGGTCGCGTCTTCGAGCGGTTCTACCGGTCGGACTCGGCCCGCTCGTCGAGCAACGGCGGGGCCGGCCTCGGCCTGGCCATCGCCCAGTGGATCGTCGACCTCCACGGAGGCGAGATCCACCCCGAGCAACGGGCGCCGCACGGATGCCGGATGGTCGTGACGCTGCCTGCGGCCCGGCCGTGACCCAGGATCTTCATCTTCCGACAAGGAGCACGAGCATGGCGCTGTCCTCGATCGAAGAGGCGCTGAAGCGGATCCGCCGGGGCGAGATGGTCCTGGTCGTGGACGACGAGGACCGGGAGAACGAGGGCGACCTCACGATGGCGGCCGAGTGGGTCACTCCCGAGGCGGTGAACTTCATGCTCCGCTGGGCCCGCGGGCTGGTCTGCATGCCCTGCGACCATGTGCGCCTCGACTCCCTCGACATCGGGCCGATGGTCCCCGACGGCCGGGCCACCAGCGACACCGCCTTCACCGTCTCGATCGACCACCGTTCGGTCGGCAGCGGGATCTCGGCCGCCGATCGGGCCACGACGATCCGCCGGATCCTCGACACGTCCTCGCGCCCCGACGACTTCGTCCGGCCCGGTCACGTCTTCCCCCTGCGGGCGCGCCAGGGCGGCGTGCTCGAGCGCCGGGGCCACACCGAGGCCGCCGTCGACCTCGCCCGCCTGGCCGGCCTCACGCCCTGTGCCGTGATCTGCGAGGTGCTCCACGACGACGGCTCGCCCGCGCGGATGCCGTTCCTCCGGATGTTCGCCGCCGAGCACCGGGTGGCGATGATCTCGGTCGAGCAGCTCGTCGGGTACCGGGAGCTCCACGACACCGGCGCCGGACGCCCCGCGCTCGTGCTCTGACCCGGCCGGCCGCCGAGGCGGGCGGCCTCCGGCCGGGCGGGGCCCCTCAGACCTCGGGCTCGGCCGAGGGCCGGTACTCGTCCTCGAGGGCGGTGGGCTCCGGCTCGAGGATGTCGCCCGCCTCGTGGTGGACCGAGAGGTCGTCGACGCTGCACTCGACGCCCGGCTCCTCCGTCCACCGCTCGACGACCTCGGCCGCCGCCTCCTCGCTCTCGACGAGCTCGCGGTGGATCACCTCGCCGTGGCGGTAGACGGTCACCTCGATGGTCGGGGTCTCCCCGAAATCGGCCGACGACAGATCGCTCATCTCGCCTCCGGTCACGAGCCCTTCTTGCGGGAGCTCGCCTTGCGGTTGCCACTCTTGGCGGGGCCGGGCTTCGCGAGGTGCTGGACGCGGGCATCGGGCCCGGGGAAGAACACGGTCTCGTGGCCGTCGTCCCATCGCACCACGAAGTGCTGATGCCCCGGCTCTCCCCGCACCTCGAGGACCTCCCCTCGGCGACGGGGTCCCCCGATCTTCCCGCTCTCGACGATGATCTCGTCGCCGACCTGCGCCTCCATCGCGTCCTCCCCGGGATCCTGGAACGATTCGCGTGCCGCCGGCCGGGCCGGGCCCGGCGCGAGCGCGCCGGTGCCCAGCGGCGCCGGGCCGCGGAACGCGCCGCGCGGCTAGACCGTATCCTCTCGGTGTCACTGGCAGCGATCCGCTCGGCGGGTCATCCGGGCCGGATCCCGGGGACCTCGGACCCTGGGCGCGCCCGTGCCGCCGGGGCCACCCTGTGCAGTCGAGGAGGGTGTCATGGTGCGGAAGGTCCTGCTCCGAGGAGGGGCGCTCGCCACCGCCGTCGTGGGGGCGATCGCCGTCATCGGCCGCGACACGCCACCGGGCCGTGCGCTCCGCCACGTGGGCGAGGTCGCCGGGCGGCGCACGCGCGACCTCCGGAACCGGTTCGAAGGCGTCCGCTACCGGCTCTCCGGGCGCTCGCCCGACCCCACCGTCACCGACGACGTGCTGGCCGACCGGGTCCGCTCCTCCCTCGGGCCGCTGGTGAAGCGGCTCGACGTCCCCCATCCCCACGTGATGGTCGAGCGGCACGTCGTGCTGCTCCACGGGGAGGTCTCGGCCCGGGCCGACGCGGACGCGCTGGAGGCCGCGGTCGCGCGCGTCCCGGGCGTGCTCGGCGTCGAGTCCTTCCTCCACGTCGGCCTCGTCCCGGGCGACACCCGCCCGTCGCAGGGCCGGGCGGAGCACCGGGCGTCTCCGGCCCTCCGGCGGCTGGTCCGGGCCGCCGAGGAGGCCGGCGCGAGCCGGGTCGGGGCCGTACCGGCGGTGCGGGCCGTGCTCGGGGCGTTCGCCGACCGGCTGCCCGCCGGGGAGCTCGATCACCTCCTCGCCCACCTGCCCGAGGACGTCCGGGCCCTCGCCGGTCCGCCCCGACGGACCGGCGAGATCCCCTCGACGTGAAGACGGTCCCGGAGCTGGTCGCCGCGGCCACTGCCCGGGGCGGCATGCGACCCGAGCGGGCCGAGGCGATCGCCGCGGCGGTGCTGGGCACGCTGCGGGAGCTCGTCCCCGAGGAGGCCGGCGACGTGGCGGCGGTCCTCCCCGAGGAGCTGCGCCGCTTCTGGGCCACGGCCGTCCCCTCCTAGGCCGCGAGCCGTGGGGACCGCCGCCGAGGGAGACGGAACCCCGGGCCCGTCGCGAGCGACGAGATCGTGCGGGTGGCCCCCCCACGCGCGCTCGGCCATCCTGGTCGGGCCGAGAGAGGACGAATCGCGTCCGGAGGGCCGATGGGCTACGAGACGATCGTGAAGGACCGGGGGTCGCTCCGCGTGCCCCCGAACCTCTCCGACTACCCGACCCAGCGGTCCTCGTTCTCCTGGGACGCCGCCCGGGCCGAGCTCGACGGCCTTCCCGGGGGTCGGGGACTGAACATCGCGCACGAGGCCGTCGACCGCCACGCGACCGGGACCCTCGCCGGGAAGCTCGCCATCCGGTGGCTCGGGCGCAAGGGCGATGTCGTCGACCTGACCTTCGCCGACCTGGCCCGGCTCACCAACCGGTTCGCCAACGCCCTCGACGGTCTCGGGGTCGGTACGGGCGATCGCGTGTTCCTGCTCACCGGCCGGATCCCCGAGCTGTACGTCGGGGTCCTCGGCACCCTCAAGCACCGCTCGGTCGCCTGCACGCTCTTCGCGGCCTTCGGGCCCGAGCCGATCCGCCAGCGCCTCGACATCGGCAACGGCAAGGTCCTCGTGACCACCCGCCGCCTGTACCGCCAGAAGGTGGCGGCGATCCGGGACGCGCTCCCCGAGCTGGAGCACGTGGTGCTCGTCGACGGGGACGGCGCGGACGCCGACGGGGCGCACGACCTCCGGGCGCTGCTCGACGGGGCTTCCGACGAGTACGAGATCGGCCCCACCGGGGCCGAGGACCTCGCCCTCCTCCACTTCACGAGCGGCACGACCGGCACCCCCAAGGGGGCCATGCACGTGCACGAGGCCGTGGTGGCCCACCACACGACGGGGAAGCTGGCCCTCGACCTCCACCCCGACGACGTGTTCTGGTGCACGGCCGATCCCGGCTGGGTCACCGGGACCTCGTACGGCATCGTCGCTCCCCTGACCATGGGGGTCACCAGCATCGTGGACGAAGGCGAGTTCGACGCCGAGCGCTGGTACGGGATCCTGGGCGACCAGCGCGTGTCGGTCTGGTATACGGCGCCGACGGCCATCCGGATGATGATGAGGGTGGGCACGGAGGTGGCCCGCGAGCACGAGCTCCCCGACCTGCGCTTCATCGCGTCGGTCGGGGAACCCCTCAACCCCGAGGCGGTCCAGTGGGGCATCGACGCGTTCGGCCTGCCCATCCACGACAACTGGTGGCAGACCGAGACCGGCGGGATCATGATCGCCAACTTCCCCGCCATGGACGTCAAGCCGGGGTCCATGGGGTGCGCGCTCCCCGGCATCGAGGCCGCGGTCCTGCGGCGCGACGAGAAGGGCCAGGTCGTGCTCGACGGCCGCGGTGACGCCGTCGTCGAGCCCCCGATGCGGGAGGGGGAGCTGGCTCTACGGCCCGGGTGGCCGTCGATGCTCCGGGGCTACCTCCACGCCCGCGAGCGCTACGAGAGGTGCTTCCGGGGGGGCTGGTACCTCACCGGGGACCTCGCCATGCGCGACGACGACGGCTACTTCTGGTTCGTGGGGAGAGCCGACGACGTCATCAAGTCGGCGGGCCACCTCATCGGGCCGTTCGAGGTCGAGAGCGCTCTCATGGAGCACCCGGCGGTGGCCGAGGTCGGGGTGATCGGGAAGCCCGACCCGATGGCCGGCGAGATCGTCAAGGCCTTCGTGACGCTCAACCGCGGCTTCGAGTGGTCCGAGGAGCTGCAGCTCGAGCTCGTCGGCTTCGGGCGCAAGCGGCTCGGAGCCGCCGTCGCTCCCCGGGAGATCGACGTCAGGGACGAGCTCCCCAAGACCCGCAGCGGGAAGATCATGCGTCGCCTCCTGCGTGCCCGCGAGCTCGGCCTGCCCGAGGGAGACCTGTCGACCCTGGAGAGCGGGGCATGACCCCGGGTGACGCGGTCCGGGAGCTCGACGCCGAGCACGCGCGGCACCTCTACCGGCAGATGCTCCGCATCCGCCGGTTCGAGGAGCGCTGCGTCGAGCTCTACAGCGCCACGCGGATCCGCGGCTTCCTGCACCTCTACATCGGGGAGGAGGCTGTGGCGGTCGGGTCGGTGCAGGCGCTCGAACCCGACGACGCCGTGGTCGCCACCTATCGGGAGCACGGCCACGCCCTCGTCCGGGGCATGCCGGCCCGGGTGATCATGGCCGAGATGTTCGGTCGGGTGGAGGGGTGCAGCCGTGGAAGAGGAGGCTCGATGCACCTCTTCGACGCCGGCACCCGCTTCTACGGTGGCAACGCCATCGTCGGCGGCGGCCTCCCGGTCGCCGTGGGGCTCGCCCTGGCCGACCGGATGCAGGACCTGCGCCGGGTCACGGCCTGCTTCTTCGGCGAGGGCGCCGTGGCCGAGGGCGAGTTCCACGAGTCGATGAACCTCGCCGCCCTGTGGCGGCTCCCCGTCCTCTTCTGCTGCGAGAACAACCGGTACGCCATGGGAACCGCGCTCGAGCGCTCCGAGTCCGAGACCAACCTCGCGGTCAAGGCGGCCTCGTACGAGATGCCCGCGTGGAGCGTCGACGGCATGGACGTGCTCGCCGTCGAGGAGGCGACCCGCCGGGCGACCGAGTCGATTCGGGCGGGGGGTGGCCCGGTCTTCCTGGAGCTGCGCACGTACCGGTTCCGGGCCCACTCGATGTACGACCCGGAGCTGTACCGCTCGAAGAGCGAGGTCGAGGAGTGGAAGGAGCGCGACCCGCTCGCCACGTTCGGAGCGCTGCTCGTCGAGCGATCGCTCCTCGACGACGAGGCGATCGCCACCATGGAGGCGGAGGTCGCCGCCGAGATCGACGACGCGGTCGCGTTCGCCGAGGCCGGGACCTGGGAGCCGGTGGAGGAGCTCACTCGGTTCGTGTACAGCGACGGGGACCCGGCCCCCGGCCCGCGGACGGAGGACCGGTGAGCACGTCACGGGCCGAGGCGGCCGTCGTCCGGGCGACGTACCGGGACGCGTGCCGGGAGGCGATCCGCGAGGCCCTGCAGCGTGACGAGCGGGTGTTCGTCATGGGGGAGGACGTGGGGCGCTACGGCGGGTGCTTCGCGGTCACCAAGGGCCTGCTCCAGGAGTTCGGCCCCGAGCGGATCCGCGACACGCCGCTCTCGGAGTCCGCCTTCGTCGGCGCCGGCGTCGGTGCGGCGCTCGGCGGGATGCGGCCGATCGTCGAGATCATGACCGTGAACTTCAGCCTGCTGGCCCTGGACCAGATCGTCAACAACGCGGCGACGATCCTCCACATGTCGGGCGGGCAGCTCAACGTGCCGCTCGTGATCCGCATGACGACCGGGGCCGGACGCCAGCTCGCCGCCCAGCACTCCCACTCGCTCGAGGGCTGGTACGCCCACGTCCCGGGTCTCAAGGTGCTCACCCCCGCCACCCTCGAGGACGCCCGGGGCATGCTCTGGACGGCGCTCGAGGATCCCGACCCGGTGCTGATCTTCGAGCACGGTGCCCTCTACAACATGGAGGGCGAGCTCGCCGCCGACGCCGGTCCGGTCGACATCGACCGCGCCGCGGTGCGCCGGCCCGGCGCCGACCTGAGCCTCGTCACCTACGGCGGGTCGCTGTGGAAGTGCCTGGAGGCGGCCGAGCATCTCGCTGCCGACGGGATCGACGCGGAGGTCGTCGACCTGCGCACCCTGCGTCCCCTCGACGACGAGACCATCCTGGGCTCGGTGGCCCGGACCCACCGGGCCGTCGTCGTCGACGAGGGCTGGCGGTCCGGTGGGATCTCGGCCGAGGTCGCGGCCCGGGTCGCCGAGGGCGCGTTCTGGGACCTCGACGCCCCGGTCGCCCGGGTGTGCAGTGCCGAGGTGCCCATCCCGTACGCCCAGCACCTCGAGGAGGCGGCGCTGCCCCAGGTGCCGGGCATCGTGGAGGCAGCGCGGCGGGTGGTGGCCGGTGGGTGAGTTCCGCATGCCGTCGCTCGGGGCCGACATGACGGAGGGCCGGGTCGTCCGATGGCTCGTCGGCCCCGGCGACGTCGTGCACCGGGGCGACGTCGTCGCCGTGGTCGACACCGACAAGGCCGAGATCGAGGTCGAGGTCTTCGAGGACGGGGTGGTCGAAGAGATCCTGGTCCCCGAGGGCGGCGACCGCGTGCCCGTGGGCACGACCCTGGCCCGGCTCGGCCCGGTCGAGGGCGCGCCTCCCGCCGAGGCTCCGGCGGCACCTTCACCGGAGCCGGCTCCGGCCCCCGAACCGGTCGCCGTGCCCGTCCCCGGGAAGCTCCCGGCACCGGTGCACTCACCGGTCGTCCGCCGGCGCGCCGCCGAGCTCGGGGTCGACCTCGAGGCCGTGCGTGGGACGGGCCCCGGCGGGCGGGTCACGCGCGCGGACGTGGAACGGGCCGGCGCGCCTCCCCGGACCGCCGTGACGCCGGCCCCCGCCCGCTCGGCACCGCCGCCGGCCGGGCCGGAGCGGGGGCGTCGCCGGGTGTCCCCGCGAGCCCGCCGGCGCGCCGCCGAGCTGGGGGTCGACCTCGACGCCGTGGGGCCCTCACGCCCCGGCGCCGCGATCACCGGCCTCGACGTCGAGCGGGCCGGCGCGGCGCAGGCGCCCGCTCCGCCGGCTCCGATCGCGCCACCGGCGGCGCCCGCTCCGCCGGTCGCCGAGCCCCGCGGGGAGGTGGGGGCGGGAGCGCCCGGCGACCGCCAGGCCGCCATCCGCCAGCGGATCGCCGCCCTCATGGCCCGCTCGAAGCGCGAGATCCCCCACTACTACCTGGGCACCCACGTCGACCTGAGCCGGGCCCTGGCCTGGCTCGAGCAGGCCAACCTCGAGCGACCGGTCACGGGGCGGATCCTCCCCGCCGCGCTGCTGTCGAAGGCCGTGGCCCTCGCCCTGCGCGAGCACCCGCGGCTCAACGGCTTCTGGGTCGACGACGAGCTCCGACCCGGGTCCGGGATCCACCTCGGGGTGGCGATCGCCCTGCGCGGCGGCGGGCTGGTCGCGCCGGCCATCCACGACGCCGACACGTTGAGCCTCGACGAGCTGATGGCAGCGCTGCGGGACCTCGTGGCGAGGACGCGAGCGGGCCGGCTCCGGGGCACGGAGATGACGGATCCGACGATCACCGTGACCAACCTGGGCGACCGGGGGGTCGAGACCGTGTACGGGGTCATCTACCCGCCCCAGGTGGCGCTCGTGGGGTTCGGCAAGGTCGTCGAACGACCCTGGGCCGTCGGAGGAATGGTCGGGGCCCACCCGGTGGTGCACGCGACCCTGTCGGCGGACCACCGGGCGACCGACGGGCACCTCGGCGCCCGCTTCCTCGCCACCGTCGACCGGCTCCTCCAGGAACCGGAGCAGTTGATGGCGGGGGCGGCGAGGGAGACGACCGGTGGGCAGGGGGCCGGTGAGGCCGGCGTGACAGAAAAGACAGCGAAGGAGGCGTGACCGTGGACGCCGACGAGATCCGCGCCCTCGTGGGGAAGGTCCTGGGCCGGATCGCGCCCGAGGCCGAGCTCGACACCCTCGAGTCCGACGTCGAGTTCCAGGAGCAGCTCGACCTCGACTCGATGGACTTCCTGAACTTCGTGACCGGGCTGCACGAGGCCACCGGCCTGGAGATCCCCGAGCGGGACTACGCACAGCTCGCCAGCCTCGACGGGTGCATCCGCTACCTCGGTGAGCACACCACCTGACACCTCGAGGACCCGCGACGCGAGCGGGAGGCGCGACGGCGGGGACCGGTGCCTGGAACGCTGTCGGGAACGGCGTCGGGAACGGCTCAGGCGGCCGGTGTGATGAGCCCGTAGTGGCCGTCGTAGCGGCGGTACACGACGTTCCCACGCTCGGTCTCGGCGTCGACGAAGAACACGAACGGCTCGTCACCGAGGTTGAGGAGCTCGACCGCCTCCTCCAACGGCATGCGGCCGGGGACGATGTCGCTCGCCTCGATCGGCTCGGCACAGCCCTCGAGGGTGTCGGTGGACGGGGTGGGCTGGATCAGCGCGAACCCGTCGCCCTCCTGGCGGAAGACGACGTTGTCCTGACCGGTCTCGACGTTGGTGAACAGGTAGAAGTCGTGGTCGAGCATCTCCATGTCGAAGACCGCCTCGTCGGGCGTGACGGCCGTGACCGCGAACGTCTTGTGCCGGACCACCTCCCGGTCCTCCACCGGGCGGGGGAAGAACGCCGGGCGGCGGGTCGGGAGGTCGCCGTGGTGCCACTCGCGCGGCTCCCGGTGCCGCTGCCGCTCGGACCGGGTCCGCTCGGCGATCTGCTCCAGCCGCCGCCGGAGGCGGGCCTCGAGCAGGTCGACCGCCTCGAACATCGTGCCGGCGGCCACGTGGGCCCGCACCGGCTGACCGTTGACGTCGAGAGCGGCCTCGGCGACCGACGGTCGCTCCCGGGCCGGGTCGCCCTCCGCCACGAGGTCGACCTTGGCGAACAGGACCGGGCCCGGCGCCAGCTTCTGGAGGTGGGCGATCTTGTCGCGGGCGTACGCCTTCGCCGCCCGCTCGACCTCGCCCCGGGTGGACACGACCGGCTCGACCCCGGACTCGAGGATCTCCTCGTCGATCATCGCCGACTCCTCCCCTTCCGGACGCTCCGGCCCGGCCCGGCGTGCGCTCATGTGCGCGGGGACCGTCGGGTCCGTCCGGTGAAGGCACTGCGCGCCACCCACGGACGGTCGTGCGCCGGCTCGACGTCGGGTTCGGGCGGCAGGTGCTCGAGGTTCGTGTCCTCGGCGACCGCCTCCCCGCGACCCTGGGCCCGTTCCCGGCACGATCGACACAGCCCTCGGTGGACGTTCACCTCGGAACCGCACTCCAGACAGACCTTCACGCTCACTCCTGCTCGCCGGCGGCCACTCGCGCCCCGCTGCCCGCATTGTGGGGCGAGTCGCGGCCAGGATAAAGGGCCGGAAGTCCCGAGGGGCCTCGGCGGAGATCCCTCGCGCGGACGGTGTCCGGCCGTTCTTCCGCCCCGGCCGGGGAAACGTCCGACCCGGCCGGGGAAACGTCCGACCCGGGTGCCGATACCCCCGCCCAGCGGGGGCAGAGACACCCGAGAGCGAGAGAACCTGGGAACCGGGTGCCGATACCCCCGCCCAGCGGGGGCAGAGACACCCGAGAGCGATGTTCCGCGCTCAGCGCGCGAGGGAGAGCACCAGCCCGGCCTGGCCGAGGTGGTACGTGACCATGATCGCCACCGGTGCCCAGACCAGAGGGCGGACGAAGCGGTTCCAGGCGATGAGCGCGTCGGACCCGTAGAAGAGCGCGGCGCCGAGCGCGGCGAGGACCACGCCGGAGGCCAGCGCGGTCGTCACCATCGCCGAGATCACCGCCATGTACGCGACGACGGGCGCCACGAGGGCGCCGTGACCTCGCACGCGCATGGCCGACAGGATCGGGACGGCGACGGCGACCCCCACGACCACGACCGGCACCGCGGCGACGGCGAGCTCGGCCGCCGAGCCGCCGCCCCGGGTGAGCCCGATGACGTACGCGACGTGCCCACCGAGGAACGAGGCGAGGCCGGCCACGAACCGGTCGGCCGGCAGCATCAGGAACACGTCGCCGGCGAGGCAGAGCGCGAGCGCGACGACGAACCAGGCTCGACGGTCGTCGCGGGTGGGGTCGAGCGCGAGGGCGACGCCGACCAGCGCAAGGGTGGCGGCCGGCTTGGCCAGGTACTCGAGCCGTCTCGAGCCGCGCGCGACCGCGACCCAGTCGGCGACCGCGCACGCCGCGGCGACCGCGACCAACACCCACGCGACCGTCGTCACGGTCGGAGGTTCTAGCCTGCGAGGCGTGCACCGGGCGACCGTCACGCTCGACACGGCCGATGGTCCGATGGCGTGCTTCGAGGCCCGGCCCGAGCACGAGGCCCGGGCCGGCGTGGTCGTGGTCCAGGAGGCCTTCGGCGTCAACGACCACATCCGGGACGTCACCGGGCGCTTCGCCCGGGCCGGCTACCACGCCCTCGCCCCCGACCTCTTCCACCGCGAGGCGGCGGAGCCCCTGGCCTACGACGACCTCGAGGAGGCCCTGGCCCTCGTGCGCACGTTGACCGACGACGGGATCCTCGCCGACCTCGACGCGGCGTTCGCCCACCTCCACCAGGCCGGCTTCGGGTTCGACCGGATCGGCACGGTGGGGTTCTGCATGGGGGGACGGGTCACCTTCCTCGCCGCCGCCCGCAGGGCGATCGGGGCCGCGGTCGGCTTCTACGGCGGCGGGATCGTGACGGCCCGGGTGCCGAACCTCCCGCCGCTGGTGGGCGAGGCCGCGCACCTGCGGGCCCCGTGGCTGGGGCTGTTCGGGGACCTCGACGCGTCGATCCCCGTCGAGGACGTGGAGGCGCTGCGGGCGGCTCTGGAAGCGGCCCCGCTGCCGCACGAGGTGGTGCGGTACCCGAACGCGGGCCACGGCTTCCACTGCGACGCCCGGGCCTCGTTCCAGCCCGAGGCCGCCGCCGACGCCTGGACCCGGACGCTGGACTGGCTCGAGCGCCACCTCGGCTGATGAGCGGCCCGGGACTGCGAGGTCGCGTCGACCGCCTGGGCCGGCGGTGGCCCTGGCTCGGCTGGGTGCTGGAGGTCCAGGGCCGGGCCACGGAGCTGAGGGGGAGCGCCACGGCGGCCTCGATCACCCTGAACGCGTTCCTGAGCCTCTTCCCGCTGCTGGTGTTGGCGATCGCGGTGCTCGGGTTCGTCTCGCACGAGAGCACCGACCTGGCCGACCGGATCGTCGACCAGCTCGGGATCACCGGGGAGGCGGCCACCGTGGTGACCGACGCGGTGGAGGCCGCGGAACGGAGCCGCACGACGGCGACGGTGGTGGGCCTGCTGGGCCTGCTCTGGACCGGTCTGAGACTGGCCCGGAGCCTCGCCCTCGCCTACGACACGGCGTGGCGGGTACCCAGCCGTGCGGTGCGGGCGCGCCTCGTGGGGATCGCGTGGCTGGCCGGGTCGGGGCTCGTGCTCGCCGCCACGTTCACCGCCACCGGAGCCGTCCAGTGGCTGCCGCCGGTGTTCGCCCCGCTCGGCATCGCGGTCGGCCTGGCCACCAGCGTCGGGCTGTGGCTGTGGACCTCGTGGGTGCTCCCCAACCGGCGGGTCCCGGTGCGGGCGCTCGTACCGGCGGCGCTGGTGGGGGCGGTCGGCTTCGAGGTGCTCAAGGTGGTGGGGACGATCGCCGTCCCCCGGCTCGTGGCGAACTCGTCCGCGCTCTACGGGAGCATCGGGGTGGTGTTCGCCATCCTCGTGTGGCTGCTCTTCTTCGGTCGCCTCGTCGTGTACGTCACGGTGGTCGAAGTGCTGGGCTGGGAGCGCGACCACGGCACCGAGACCGCCGAGGTCGAGCTCCCGGCCCTTCCGGGATGAGCCGTACCGAGCGCTACCGCCTCGTCGCGACGTAGATGTCGGCCTCCACGAGGGTGTCGCCCTGCAGGTGGTGGTGCACGAAGTAGAGGTTTCCCTCGGGGTCGACGGTCGGCTCGCCCGCCAGCGACGACACGACCAGCTCGGGGGTCCCCCAGTCGCGACCGACTCGCCGGGACCGCCACACCTCCGGGCCGACCCCGACGTCGCGAGTGAACCAGAGCTCGGACCCGTCGGCGGTCACGAACGGGCGCGACTCGTCGGCCGCGCTGTTGACCGCGGTGACGGCGGTGGGCTCGGCCCAGCCTTCGCCGTCCCGCTCGGCGACCCACAGGTCCCGTCCTCCGGCCCCACCGGGGCGCGACGAGTCGAAGACGAGCTCGCCGCCGGTGACGTGGAGCTCGCCGACGAGCGACGCGTCGGGCCCCAGCCCGTCGAGCTCGTCGCCGATCGGCTCCCAGTCCCACTCGCCGTCGACCGGCCGGGCCCTGAACCAGGTGGGCGTGGCGTAGCCCTCCCGGACCGTGCAGAACCACAGCTCGCCGCCCCGGACCGTCGGGCAGCCCTCGAGCGAGGGGCCCTCGGAGAGCACCACCCGCTGCGGCTCGCCCCACCGACCGTCGGGAGCCCGGGTGGCGACGTAGATCCCGGTGGCCCCGTCGAGGAGCTGCTCCTCGGGCGGCACCGAGAGGTCCGGAGTGAAGAAGAACCACAGCTCGGCGCCGTCGGCGGTGACGAACGGGGCGTCCTCGGCGCCCGCCGTGCTGATCCCCGGGACCGGCGCCGGCTGCTCCCACTCGTCGGAGTGCAGGACCGGGGGGTGCTCGTCGGTCTCGGGCGTCGCCTTCTCGGCCCCGGCCGGGATGCTCGCCTCACGGTCGACGAGCGTCGGGCCCGCGGCGACGTCCCGACCCCCCGCGCCGCGGCCGTCTCCGCCGTCCCCGTCGTCCCCGCCGTCCCCGGAGCAGGCGGTCGCCACCAGCGCGGCCGCTGCGGCCCCCACGATCAGGACGATCCGGACGTTCCTGCTCACACCCCCCTTCCTACCAGCTCGGGCGACCGGGGCCCGGGACCCGAGAACGCGTCGACCCGGGCCACCGACACGCCGGGTCGGCGCGAGAACGGGGCCCAGGACCCCGAACCGCGTCGACCCGGGCCACCGACACGCCGGGTCGGCGCGAAAACGGGGCCCAGGACCCCGAAACCGCGCCAACCCGGGGAGAGGTGAGGGCCGCCGGGGGAGGTGAGAGCCGCCGGGGGGAGGTGAGAGCCGCCGGGGGGAGGTGAGAGCCGCCGGGGGAGGTGAGAGCCGCCGGGGGAGGTGAGAGCCGCCGGGGAGGTGAGGGCCGCCGGGGGAGGTGAGGGCCCGCCGGGGGGAGGGCGGCCCGATCCGGCTCAGGGGGCCAGGCGCTCGAGCACCCAGCCATCGCCGGAGCGGCGGTAGCGGAGGCGGTCGTGGAGCCGGTCGGGGCGCTGCTGCCACAGCTCGACCACCTCGGGCTCCACCCGGAACCCGCCCCAGTGCTCCGGGAGGGGTACCTCGACGTCGGCGGCATCGGCCTCAAGATCGGCACCTTCGAGCCCGAACCGGCGCTCGACCTCGGCCAGGCGCGCCTCGAGGTCGGCCCGGCCTCCCAGCACCTCGCTCTGGGGCGAGGCCCACGCCCCCAGCCGGCTCCGCAGCGGCCGGGTCCGCCAGTAGGGCTCGGACTCCTCCGGGGCCATCGGGCGCGCCCGGCCCTCGGCCCGGACCTGGCGGTGGAGGTCGTGCCAGTACACGACGACCGCGACCCACGGGTTCGCGGCGAGCTCCCGGCCCTTGCGGCTCTCGAAGTTGGTGTAGAAGGCGAACCCTCCGGCGTCGATCCCCCGCAGCAGCACCATCCGGGCCGAGGGGCGGCCCTCGGCCGTGGCCGTGGCCACCGTCATGGCGTCGGGCTGGGGAACCCCGGCCGCCACCGCCTCGTCCATCCACCGGGCCACCTGCACCATCGGATCGGGGTCCACGTCGGCCTCGAACAGGCCGCGCCGCAGGTGGGCGCCGTCACGCCCGGCCGGCACCGGCGGGCCGGGCGCGACCGGCTCCCGCCCCACGGGTGCCCCGGGCGGCATCAGTACCCGGGCCGGCTCAGCAGCCCGCGGACCCTCACCGACCGGTAGGCGGCGGCCAGGACCAGCCCGCCCATCACGAGGTACGCGACGTCGAGGAGGCCCGCCGCCAGGAGGTGGCCGGCCTCGACCACGCCGTCGGCGAGGAACGCCCGCAGGGCCTCGAACACGTGGGCGGCCGGCACGAGGCGGGCCAGGGGCTGGAGCCAGCCGGGCAGGGAGGCGATCGGGTAGAAGACCGCGGAGATGGGCTGGAGCAGCAGGGCCAACGACCACGCGAGCACCTCGGCGTTCGACCCGAACCGCAGCACCGCGGCCCGGATGAGCAGACCCAGGGCCCAACCCATCCCCAGGAGCGCCGCGAACGCGGGGAGCAGGACCGCGCCGGCGGTGAGGATGTCGAACCCGAAGGCGACGCGCGTGAACACCACGAGCAGCACCGTGCCCACGAGCACGCGGCCGAGCGAGAAGAGGATCGCCCCGGTCACGTACTCCCGCTGGCGCAGGGGCGAGGCGTAGAGGTTGAGGATGCTGCGGTCCCACATGTCCATGAGCTGGGTCATGGCCATCTCCTGCTGGGTCCGGAAGCACACGTCCCACAGCACCACCGCGCCGAGCAGGACGGTGACGCCGCCGGGCACGTCGGCGTCCCGCTCGGCCAGGTAGTTCGTGAGGAACCCCCACAGGACGACCTCGATGAACGGCCAGTAGAGGAGCTCCATGATGCGGATGGGGCTGTGGCGCATCACGTACAGGTTCTGGAGCAGGACGCCGCGGACCCGGCGCCAGCTCACGGCCCCGCCCCCTCGAGCAGGTCCGGGTCCTCGGCGAGCCCGGTGTGGCCCCCGGCGACCTTGAGGTAGACCTCCTCGAGGTCGGCCGCCCCGAAGCGGGCGCGCAGCTCCTGGGCCGTGGCGTCGGCGACCACCCGGCCACCGGCGATGAACAGGATGCGGTCGGCGAGCCGCTCCACCTCGACCATGTTGTGGCTGGTGACGAGGACGGTCATGCCCCGCTCGTCGGCGACCCGGCGGAGCAGCGACCGGACCACCACGGCCCGCTCGGGGTCGAGGCTGGCGGTGGGCTCGTCGAGGAACAGGACCCGGGGCCGGTTGACGAGCGCCTTGGCGAGCAGCACGACGGTCTGCTGGCCGGTCGACAGGCTCATGCCGGGGCGGTCCAGGAAGTCACCGAGGCCGAGCAGCTCCGCCACCTCCTCGATGGCGGCCGTGGGGTCGGGGACCTCGTAGAGCTCGCAGAAGATCCGCAGCAGCTCGCGAACCCGCAGCCTCCAGGGGAGCTGGACGTACGACGCGGTGAAGTTCGTGTGGAGCAGCGCGCCGCTGCGGTCGGCGACGACGTCGCGGCCCATGATCCGGATGCTCCCCGAGGTCGGGAGGGTGAGCCCGAGGAGCATGTGGATCGTGGTCGTCTTCCCCGCGCCGTTGGGCCCCAGGAGGGCGCAGACCTGCCCCCGGGGGACGCGGAACGAGATCCGGTCGATGACCCGGCGGGTGCCGAAGTCCTTCACCAGGTCGACGACCTCGACCGCCGGCTCCACGCGGCTCAGGCTACCGGCGTGGCCGGGAGCCGGGGGCTCGATTCCCACCACCCCGCGCCGCCCGCCGGAAAGGGGGCTGTGGGCCGGGAGGGCGGACGGCGAGTACGGTGCGCGAGGCCGCCGACCGAGGGAGGGCCCGATGGAGTTCACCCTGAGCCCCCGCGCCGAGGAGCTGCGCGAGCGCCTGCGCGCCTTCGTCGACGACCGGGTGGCGTCGGCCGAGTCCGTGTACCACGAGCAGGTCCGGGACTCGGGCGACCCCCACTTCCACCCCCCCGTCATGGAGGAGCTCAAGACCGAGGCCCGGGCCCGGGGCCTGTGGAACCTCTTCCTGCCCGACGAGCGATGGGGAGCGGGCCTCTCGAACGTCGACTACGCGCCGCTCGCCGAGGTCATGGGTCGCTCGCCCCTCGCCGCCGAGGCCACGAACTGCTCCGCGCCGGACACCGGCAACATGGAGATCCTCGCCCACTTCGGCTCCCCCGCGCAGCAGGAGCAGTGGCTCCAACCCCTCCTGAACGGCGAGATCCGCTCCTGCTTCGCCATGACCGAGCCCTGGGTGGCCAGCTCCGACGCGACCAACATCTCCAGCCGCATCGAGCGCGACGGCGACCACTACGTCGTCAACGCCCACAAGTGGTGGACCAGCGGCGCCATGTCCGACCGGTGCCGGATCGCCATCCTCATGGGGGTCAGCAACCCCGGGGCCGACCCCTACCACCGCCACTCGATGATACTCGTGCCCATGGACACCCCGGGGGTGCGTGTCGTGCGGGGCCTCCCGGTGTTCGGCCACAGCGCGTTCGGCGGCCACGCCGAGACCCTGTTCGAGGACGTCCGGGTCCCCGCCACCTGCCTCCTGGGGGAGGAGGGCAGCGGCTTCGCCATCGCCCAGGCCCGGCTCGGGCCGGGCCGGATCCACCACTGCATGCGGGCCATCGGCATGGCGGAGCGGGCGCTCGAGCTCATGTGCCAGCGAGCCCAGCAGCGGGTGGCCTTCGGCCAGCACCTCGCCGACCAGGGCGTCGTCCAGGAGCGGGTCGCGCAGTCCCGCCTCGAGATCGAGCAGGCCCGGCTGCTCACGATGAAGGCGGCGTGGCTGATGGACACGGTCGGCAACAAGGGCGCCCGGTTCGAGATCTCGGCCATCAAGGTCGCGGCGGCCCGGGTGGCCACCGACGTCATCGACCGGGCCATCCAGGTGTTCGGGGGCGCCGGGGTGTCCGACGACTGGCCCCTCGCCGCCATGTACGCCCACGCCCGGACCCTGCACCTCGTCGACGGGCCCGACGAGGTGCACCTGCGCCAGATCGCCCGGCGGGAGCTCCGCCAGTACGAGGCGTTCCGCACGTGACCACCGGAGGGGCCGGGTGAAGGTCCGGATCGGGTTCGGGCTCGGCACCCGGGGGCCCGGGATCGACCGGGCCTTCGGTGGGATCGTCGACGACCTCGAGCGGCTGGGGTTCGACTCGCTGTGGCTCTCGGAGCGGGCCACCGGGACCGCACCCGACCCGCTCGTGGGGCTGGCGTACGCCGCCGGTCGCACCGAGCGCCTGAAGCTCGGCACGAGCGTGCAGGTGCTCCCGGGCCGCAACCCGGTCCTGCTGGCGAAGGCCTGGGCGAGCCTCGACCGGCTCTCGAGGGGCCGAGCCCTGCCGGCGTTCGGGCTCGGCGTGGCGGACCCCGACGAGCAGCAGGCCTTCGGGGTGGCCCGGGACGAGCGGGCCGCCTGGCTCGACGAGGCCCTCCCCCTGCTCCGGCGGCTCTGGACCGAGGACTCCGTCGACCACGCGGGGCGCCGGTTCTCGTTCCGGGGCCTGCGGATGGAGCCCAAGCCGGTGGAGCGTCTCGACGTCTGGCTCGGCGGAAGAGCCGACGCCGAGCTCCGCCGGGTGGGGCGTCTCGCCGACGGCTGGCTCGCCAGCTTCTCGACCCCGGCCGACGTGGCCCGGGGCCGCCGGATCGTCGAGGAGACCGCCGCCGGTTGCGGGCGCGAGATCGACCCCGAGCACTTCGGGGCGGTGCTCGTCTACACGCGGGGCGACGTGCCCGAGGACCTCGCCCACCGGGTGGCCGAGCGCCGCCCGGACGTGGACCCCCACCAGCTCCTCGCCGCCGGGATCCCCGCGCTGGGCGAGCGGATCGAGGAGATGGTGGCGGTGGGGTGCTCGAAGTTCGTGGTCGTCCCGGCCGCCGAGCCCCGCTCGTGGACCGACGAGCTCGAGGCGCTGGCCGCCGAGGTGGTGCCCCTCCAGACCTGACCGTGAGGATCACCGGTGGGGCCTGGCGGTCTGCTGGTCCGTTCGGCCGGTGGGTCAGCGCGTCCGCTCGACGGTGAGCTCACCCGCCTCGTGGCGGGCCCGCAGGACCTTCTTGTCGAACTTGCCCACGCTGGTCTTGGGCACCTCCTCGACGAAGCACCACCGCTCGGGGACCTGCCAGTGGGCGACCTTCCCCTCGAGGAAGGCCTGCAGCTCCTCGGGGGTCACGGCCGAGCCCTCCCGGCGCACGACGCAAGCGAGCGGCCGCTCCCCCAGCGCTCGTCGCGCACGCCGATGACGCTGGCCTCGAGCACGTCGGGGGTGGCCCATGAGCTCGTTCTCGAGCTCGACGGAGCTGATCCACTCGCCCCCGGACTTGATGACGTCCTTGGCCCGATCGGTGATCTGGACGAACCCGTTGGGCTCGACCGTGCCGACGTCGCCGGTGCGCAGCCAGCCGTCGTCGAACTTCTCCGGCGAGGGGTCGCGGTGGTACGAGCCGGTGATCCAGGGCCCCCGGACCTCGATCTCGCCGACCGCCTTGCCGTCCCAGGGCAGCTCGGCGCCGTCGCCGCCCACGATCCGCAGCTCCACCCCGGGGACGACCCGACCGGTCCGGGCCCGCCAGTCCAGCTCCTCGTCGGCCGGCACGCCCCGGGGCGGGTGCGCGACCGCTCCGAGCGGGCTGGTCTCGGTCATCCCCCACGCCTGGACGATCTGCACGCCGTAGCGGTCCTGGAACGCCAGGATCAGCGAGCGGGGCACGGCCGACCCGCCGCACACGATCATCCGCATCGAGGAGAGGTCGAGGGGGTGGTGCTCCCCGTGCTGGAGCAGCCCGGCCCAGATGGTGGGGACCCCGCCCGAGAACGTCGGGCGCTCGGCCGCGATGAACCGGGCCAGCGGCTCGGGCTGGAGGAACCGGTCGGGCATGAGGAAGTCGACCCCGGACTGCCATCCCGCGTACGGGATCCCCCAGGCGTTGGCGTGGAACATCGGAACGATCGGGAGCACCCGGTCGGACTCGAGGAGCCCCATCGCCGCCGCGGCGTTCACCGCCATGGAGTGCAGCACCGTCGAGCGGTGCGAGTAGACCACACCCTTGGGGTTCCCGGTGGTACCGCTCGTGTAGCACATCGCCGCCGCGGCCCGTTCGTCGAGGTCGGGCCAGGCGAACCCGGGCTCCTCGGCCCCCAGCAGCTCCTCGTAGCCCAGCACCTCCTTGCCCGAGGCCTCGGCCAGCGGAGACGGGTCGCCCTCCCCCACCATCACGTAGCGCTCGACGCCGGGGAGCTGCCGGGCCACGGGGGCCAGGAGCGGGACCAGGCTCGCGTCGACCAGGACGACCCGGTCCTCGGCGTGGTTCACCACGTAGACGAGCTGGTCGGGGAACAGGCGGATGTTCAGCGTGTGGAGCACCGCGCCCATGCAGGGCACCGCGAAGTAGGCCTCGAGATGCTCCTGGTTGTTCCACGCGAACGTGCCGACCCGGTCCCCCTCACCGATCCCCAGCCGGCGCAACGCCGCCGCCAGCCGCTCGGCTCGCCTTGCGACCTCGGAGTACCGGGCCCGTCGCGAGGCCTCGCCCAGGAACGTGACCACCTCGCTGTCGGCGTGGACCGCCCGGCCGTGGCGGAGGATCCCGGTGATCGTGAGCGGGAAGTCCTGCATCGTGCTCGCCAGCATGGCGATCCTTCCTCCGATCGGGCCCGACCCGGCGACGTCCGCAGGCTACCGGCCCCGACCCGGGCGGCCCAGGGAGCGCCCCACTGGCGCCGGGGGACGGTCCGGACCCGGCCGGGCCGTCGACACCCGGGGTCCGGCTGGCGGAACGCGCCCGGCGGCCTATCGGCTGGCGGGAGACCCCTCGCTCAGCCGCCGTAGCTCATCCGGGTGTCCTCCATCCGCAGGACCGGCGTCTCCTCGTCCTGCTGGAACCCGCAGTCGACGACCTCGCCGACGAAGAGCGTGTGGCCGCCGGTCTCGACGGCCTGGCGGACCTCGCAGTCGAGGAAGGCGACCGCCTGGTCGAGGACGGGGGCACCGGTGAGCCCGTCGTGGTAGGGGATCCCGTTGAGCGTCCGGGCCGCCAGGTCGACGTCGACCGGCTTGGTGAACTTGCGGACGATCGCCCGGTCCTCGCGGCTGATCACGTTGAGGACGAACACCCCGCTCTCGTCGACGAGCTGGTGGGTGAAGGCCTCGCGCTCCACGGCGATCCCGACGAGCTTGGGGTCGAAGGAGAGCTGGGTCGCCCAGTTGAGGGTCATCCCGTTCCGCCGCTCCCCGGCCCGGCTCCCCACCACGTAGAGGCCGTAGGGCATCGTCCACAGCACGCGGCGGCGGAGCCGGTCGTAGTCCTCCTGCGCGGCGGGATGGTCCCCCACCGGCGGCGGGTACGGCCCGATCGGTCCCGTGCCCCCGGGTTGCGCCATGGGACCGAAACCTACCGCCCGGGATCGCCGGGGCCCACGCGCCCCCGGAGCAGCTTGTGGAGCTCGACGACGACGAGCACGCTCGACGCGACCAGCACGATGCGGGCCCAGGCGGCGAGCCCGATCGGTTCGACCCGGAGCACGTACTGGGTGGGACGCCAATGGAGGGCCCCGAGGTGGACGGCCAGGGCCCCGGCCTGGGCGGCGAACAGGAACCGGTTGCCGAGCGGGTTCACGCGGAACACCGAGCGCCGCTCGGACCGGGCGTTGCCGACGTGGAAGGCCATGAAGACGACGAGCGTGGTGAGCGCCACCGTCCGGGCCTGCTCGATCGATTCCGTGCGACCGCGCTCCCAGTCGTAGAGCAGCAACGCCCCGACCGCCATCACCACCCCCGCGAGCGCCGTGCGCTCCCACAGGAGGCGCGAGATGACCGGTTCGGCGCGAGGTCGAGGGGGCCGGTCGAGCACGTCCTTCTCGGCCGGCTCGAAGGCGAGCGCCACGTCCTGGAGACCGTTGGTCACCAGGTTGAACCACAGGAGCTGCGCCGGGAGGAGGATCAGGGGCCAGCCGAGGAGCATCACCGTCGGGATGAGGAGGATGGTCGCCGCTCCCGCGGAGAGCAGGAAGAACGAGACCTTGCGCACGTTCTCGAAGGTGACCCGGCCCTCCTCGACCGCCGCGTAGATGCTCACGAAGTTGTCGTCGGCGAGCACCATGTCGGCGGCCTCCCGGGCGACGTCGGTGCCCGACCTCCCCATGGCGATGCCGATGTCGGCGTGCTTCAGCGCCGGTGCGTCGTTCACGCCGTCACCCGTGACCGCGACCACGTCTCCCCGGGCCTGCGCCGCCCGGACGACGCGGAGCTTGTGGTCCGGGGAGACCCGGGCGTAGACGGCCACCTCCCGGACCCGCTCCCGCAGCTCCTCGTCGTCGAGGTCGTCGAGGTCGACGCCGGTCAGGACGGTGACGTCGTCGCCGGTCACGATGCCGAGCTCCGAGGCGATGGCCCGGGCCGTGGACGCGTGGTCGCCGGTGATCATCACCACTCGCAGCCCGGCCTGCTGGCACCCGACGATCGCTTCGCGGACCTCGGCTCGGGGGGGGTCGAGCATCCCCTGGAGGCCGAGGAACACGAGCCCCTCGGGTTCGTGATCGTGGTCGTGACGGTGCCCGTGGGGGAGCAGGCGGTGGGCCATGGCGAGCACGCGCAGGCCGCGCCCGGCCATGGCGTGGGCCTGCTCGAGGACGTCCTCGGGGGTCAGGTCGGGACCCTCGATGATCTCGCACATCGCCAGCACCCTCTCGGGTGCGCCCTTCACGAAGACCACGTGCTCCCCGGTCGGGGCCTCCCGGATGCTGGCGGAGTACCGGCGTTCCGACTCGAAGGGGATCTCGGCCACGACCTCGTAGGCCTCTCGGCAGCTCTCGGGGTCGTAGCCGACGCGCGCCGCGGCCACCAGGAGCGCTGTCTCCGTGGGGTCGCCCTGCACCTCGATCCCGTCCTCCTCGGCGAGAAGGAGGTCGGCCTCGTTGGCGAGGACCCCGGCGAGGAGGGTGAGCTCCGTCGAACCGGCGTCGAGACCCGGGACCTCGAGGGTGGGGACGTCGCGGGGATCCGCCGGCTCGCCCGTCAGCGATCGGGTCCGACCCCCCGACCACAACTCCTGGACCGTCATGCGGTTCTCCGTGAGCGTGCCGGTCTTGTCGGAACCGACCAGGGTCGTGCTCCCCAGGGTCTCCACGGCGGGCAGCCGACGGACGATGGCGTTGCGGTGGGCCATGCGCCGGACACCCAGCGCCAGCGCGATGGTGAGCACCACGGGGAGCCCCTCGGGGATGGCGGCGACCGCGAGCGCCACCGCCACGAGGAACATGTCCTCGACGCCCTCCCCCACGAGCAGGCCGGTGACGAAGGTCAGGACGCACGCCACACCGATGGCCACGCCGATGACGGTCGCGAAGCGGGCCATCCGGTCCTGGAGCGGTGACGCGATCTCGCCGGCCGCCCGGACGTGCTCGGCGATGGCGCCCAGCTCGGTGTCGTCGCCGGTGGCGACGACGACCCCCCGGGCACGGCCGCTGGCGACGACCGTCCCGGTGAAGGCCAGGTTGGCCCGGTCGGCCAGGACGAGAGCTTCCTCGAGCGGGTCGTCGGTCTTGGTCACGGCGACGGACTCGCCGGTGAGGAGCGACTCGTCGACCAGGAACGCCGTCGTGGACAGGAGGCGGAGGTCGGCCGGCACGCGCAGCCCCGACTCGAGCAGCACGATGTCGCCGGGGACGAGGTCCGCGCTGTCGACGTCCCACTCGCGGCCCTCGCGGACCACCCGGGCGTGGGGCGAGACGAGCTGCATCAGCGCTCGCACCGACGCCTCGGCCCGGCGTTCCTGCACCATCCCGATCGCCGCGTTGAGGGCGAGCACCGCTCCGATGACCGCCGCGTCGATGTGCTCGTCGAGCGCGACGGTGAAGACCACGGCCCCCAGCAGGATGTAGATGAGCGGGCTGCGGAACTGGTTCAGGAGGGTGGCCCACCAGGGAGGCGGGGGGACCTCCTCGAGGCGGTTCGGGCCGTGGAGGTCGAGACGCCGTCTCGCCTCCTCACGGGCGAGTCCGTGGGGACCCGTGCCGAGCTCGGTGAGCACCTCGTCGGCGTCGAGCGCGTGCCAGGGCGGCGCACCGGGCTCGGCCTGCCGGGCATCGGTGTCGGTCGGCGGCGCGTCCATCAGGGACCTCGTCGGTCGAACGGGCGACTCGCCGACCAGTCTTCCCGGCACACCGGTCGCCATGGTGGTCGCCGCCCGGGGAAGTTCAAGGCGGCCGACCCGGGTTGCTCAGAGGATGCCGAGACCCATGAGCTCGGCGGCCCGGCTCATGTCCCCCTCGAGCCGCAGCTTCTGGGTGACGAAGGCCTGGTCGCCGGGGAGGTCGCCGTTCACCATCGCCACGTAGTCGGCATCGCGCATCCGGATCGTGCAGGTCGCGTCGGCGACCTCGGTGTCGAGCCGGCGGACCTCGAGCGCGGAGTCGCGCACGGCCACGGTCCAGATCCCCCGTCGGGCCCGTCGAGGACCATCTGGAGCGCGATCTCGACCCCGGCCGCCCTCGCCGGGTCGAAGCGGCCCGGCAGGACCTGCTCGAAGAACTCGGCCGGCGTGGCCACCCGGGTCCTCGGCCGCCGGCGCGACGCCGCCCGCTCGCGCGGCATCAGCTCGCGCTCCATCGCCTCGACGGACTCGGCGAGGATCTCGACCATCCGGTCGGCTGTCTCCGTGTCGATGGTGAGGGGCGGGGCGAGCCCCCACGACCTCGGTGCCCATCGCCCGGGCGTAGAGGCCGCGCTCCCAGGCCTCGTGCTCGACCAGGCTGCAGGCCCCGTGGGGACGCGTGAAGCCGCGCTTCGTCTCCTTGTCGGCGACGAGCTCGACGCCGACCATGAGGCCCATCCCCCGCACCTCGCCCACGGAGTCGAAGCGCTCCAGCTCCCGCATCCGTTCCATGAGGTGGGCACCGACCCGGGCCGCGTTGGCGGGGAGGTCCTCGGCCTCGACGACGTCGAGGTTGGCGAGCGCGGCCGCGCAGCAGGCGGGGTGGCCGCTGTAGGTGTAGCCGTGGCTGAAGGGCATCTGCTCGGGCAGGCGCGCCGAGATGGTGTCCCAGATCTCGTCGGAGACGACGGAGGCACCCAGGGGCAGGTAGCCGCTGGTGAGCCCCTTGGCCAGGGTCACGATGTCGGGGCGCACGCCGTCCCATTGCTGGAACCCGAACATGGTCCCGGTGCGCCCGAACCCGGTGACCACCTCGTCGACGACGAGCAGGATCCCGTACCGGTCGCAGATCTCTCGGATCCTCGGGAAGTAGTCGGGGGGCGGCGGGATGATCCCGCCGGCGCCGATCACCGGCTCGGCGATGAACGCCGCGATCGTGTCGGGCCCCTCGGCTTCGACGAGGTCCTCGAGGGACCGGGCGCAGGCGAGGTCGCACTCCGGGTAGGTCCGGCCCAGCTCGCAGCGGTAGCAGTACGGCGCGGCGACGTGCGCAAAGCCGGGCGGCTCCGGACCGAAGTTCCAGTGCATGGGCATGATGCCGGTCGCGGTCATGGTGGCGATCGTCAGCCCGTGGTAGCCGTGGTGGCGGGCCACGATCGTCTTGCGACGGTCCTCGCCCCGGAGGGCCCGGTAGAGGCGGACGATCTTGAAGTTCGTCTCGTTGGCCTCCGACCCTCCCGACCCGAACATCACGTGGTTCAGCCCGTGCTCGGGCGGGAACAGCGCCGCGATCCGCTCGGCCAGCTCGATGGCCCGGGGGTGGGACTGCCCGTGGAACGTCGTGAAGTACTCGAGGGTCTGCATCTGGCGGTGCACGGCGTCGACGATCTCGGGCCGCCCGTGCCCGACGGCGACGCACCACAGGCCGGCGAAGCCGTCGATGATCCTCCGCCCGCGGTCGTCGGTGAGCCACCACCCGTCGGCGTCCACGACGATGCGTGGTCCGGGCCCGCCGGTCATCTCCCGGGGCGGCGTGACCGGGTGGATGAGGTGGGCGGCGTCCCGGGCGGCGAGCGTGCCGGTCGGCTCGGTCATGGTGCGATCCCCCCTCCGGGCGGTGGCACCGCCCGCGACCCGGCCACGCTAGTTCCTGCCCACCCGATCCGCTCCCGGCTCGCGCGGTCCCCACGGTCGACGGCCGGCTCCACGGGCGCTGCCGTCCGCGACGTCGCCGACATCCGCGAGCCGGGGGTTGACAGCTGGGGTATTTGATTGATCATTCGTTCAATGATCGCTCGAGGACCGCTCACATGACCCCCGCCGGTACCGGCTCGGCAAGCGGGCCGAGCAGGCCGAGGCGACCCGCGAGCGGATCGTCCGGGCGACCTTCGCGCTGCACTCGGACGCGGTGTGCTCGCCACCTCGATGAAGGACATCGCGGACCGGGCCGACGTGAGCGTCGGGACCGTCTACCACCACTTCCCCACCTACGGCGACGCCGTCGTCGCCTGCGGGCGGTACGCGAGCGAGATCGCGCCCGCCCCCACGGTGGCCGTGCTCGACGGGCTCCGGAGCCGCTCGCGGCGGGTGACCGGATGGTCCACGAGCTCTTCGCCTTCTTCGAGCGCATCCCCGGGCTCGAGAAGATCCTCGTCGCGCGACCGGGTCCCTGCCCTCTCCGGCACTTCGCCGAGGTCGACCGGACGCTGCAGGAGCTCGTCTCGGCGGCCGTCGGCACCGACGACGGCACGATCGTGACGGTGACCGCCCTCTGGACCCGCGGTCTTCCTCCGCCTCACGGAGGGCGGGCTCCCGCGGGGAGGCGGCCGACCGGGTCGCCGACGTCCTGCTCGCCTGGTTGGGCGGGCACCGACCACCGACGGCCGGTGTGAGGAGGCCGGCACGCCAGGGCCTGACCCGTCCGCCGGGAACCCACCCGGGCCCGATCCAGCACCGGAACCGCACCCGCCGGCCCCGAGGCCGTCGAGACAGGAGACCGTCATGGGGACCGTCGACGAGATCGCCCCGGACGTCTTCCGGATCTCCACCACGTCCCCGACATCGCCCCGCCCGCGGGGTTCACCTTCAACCAGTTCGTCGTGGGCCGAGGAACCGCTGCTGTACCACACGGGACCTGCGCCATGTTCCCGCTCGTCTCGAGGCCGTCGGGGTCGTGGTCGAGGCTCCGCTGGATCGCCTTCGACCACGTCGAAGCCGACGAGTGCGGCTCGATGAACCAGTGGCTGGCGCCGCGGGCGGAGGTGCCCACGGGGCGCTGGGCTGCATGGTCTCGCTGAACGACCTCGCCGACCGGCGCCCGGGCCCTCGCCGACGGCGAGGTGCTCGACCTGGGCGGCAAGAGGTCCGCCACCTCGACACCCTCCGTCCCCCACAACTGGGAGTGCGCCTCCTGTTCGAGGAGACCACCGGCACCCTGTTGCGGGCGACCTCTTCACCCACCTGGGGAACGGGCCGGCGCTGACCGGCGAGGACCTGATCGGACCGGCCCTCGAGGGCGAGCAGGCCTTCGGCTCCAGTCCCTGGTCGGCCGTGCCGACCATCGCGGCTGCGGGCTCGAGGCGGACGCTGGCGATCATGACGGCTCCTCGTACGCGGGGAGCGCGGCGCTGGGGCCTGGCGAACGCCTACGACGAGCTGCTCACCGGCGTGCCGGTCTGACCCGCGAACGCACGGTGAGGCCGGGTCGGCGCGAGATCGCTCTCGACCCGCGACGCGCGCCGACCCGGGAACCGACCGCAGGGTGAGGGCGCCTCACACCGCGTGGCTCAGGACTCGCAGCCGACGCCGTCGCGGTCGGCGTCGAAGCGGTGCGGATCGGGGGCGAGCACGCGGAACCGGCGGGACCCGACGTCGGCGCAGTCGAGGTCGGGGGGCGGCGGGGGATGCAGGTGTCCGGGTAGGCGGGATCGCACCCGGTCGAGCCCCCGCCGCTCCCGGCCGCGCCGGCCGGGGGGAGCGGTCGGGGTGGCGCTGCCGACGGGCACGTCGGTCCCGCCGCAGGCCGACCACAGCCCCCGGCCCGCCTCGCGGGCCTCCCGCTGGAGCGCCACGAGCTCGTCGACGTGGGCGACGTTCGGCGGCACCGTGTAGACGGCGGCGTACCCGTCGGCGACGAGCGCGGCGTTCACGAACAGGCCGTCGGCGAGGCGGTACACGTACGCGAGCGTGCGGTCGTAGCGGTCGGTGCGCTCCACGTCGTAGGCGAGCCGGACGGGCGTCCCCGGAGGCAGCAGGGACCCGAGGTGGCGCGCGGCCTCCTCGCCGAAGCACTCGACCGGGCGCCGGGGGTCCCTGGTCTCGGGGGTGTCGACGCCGATCAGCCGCACGGTCACGTCGCCCGTCACGACGACGGTGTCGCCGTCGACCACCCGCTCGACGGCGACGTCGTCCCCGGAGGGCACGGCCGTGACGGACGGTGGCACCGTCGGTGGGACGGACTCCGGGCCGGTCGGACCCGGGGCGGCGGACGTGGTCACGGCCCCGGAGGGCCCCGTCGTCGTGCTCGCGCGGGCGGTGGGCGCGCGCCTCGCCGCGCCCTCCTCGGGCGAGGAGCAGCCGGCCGCCGTGGCCGCGCCGACCAGGACGGCGAGGAGCGCGGGGAGCACCCGTCGCACGATCTCCACGCTGCCACGCGGCGACCTAGCGTGACGGGGGCATGGCCCTCCCCCGCTCGCTCGCCCCCCTGCGCCACCGGCCCTTCGCGCTCCTCTGGTCGGGCGCGTTCGTGTCGAACATCGGCCGCTGGATGGAGTCGGTGGCGGTGGGCGTGCTCGTGACCGAGACGACGGGCCAGGCCCGCTGGACCGGGCTGGTGGCGGTGGCGGCCTTCGCCCCCAACGCGGTGATGAGCCCGATCGGCGGCGCGCTCGCCGACCGGTTCCACCGCCGGCGCCTGATCCTCGTGGTCATGACGCTCCAGACGGCCCTCGCGATCCTGCTCACCGTGCTCGCCGCCCGGGGCGAGGCGAGCCCCGGGGTCGTGACCCTCGTCGTCCTCGCCGCCGGGTGCATCGGGGCGCTCGGCTTCCCCGCCTACCAGGCCCTCCTCCCCGACCTCGTGCCCAAGAGCGACCTCCCCGGCGCGGTGGCCCTGGCCGGCGCCCAGTGGAACCTGGGGCGGGTCGTCGGACCGGCCCTGGCGGGCGTCGCGATCGGTGCCGGCGGCTACGAGTGGGCCTTCGGCTTCAACGCGGTCAGCTTCCTCGCGGTGATCCCCGTGATCGCCCTGCTGCCCCTGCCTCCCCACGAGCCCCCGGACCGGGACTCGATCCTCGGCTCGATCCGCAGCGGGTTCCGCTACGCCACCGAGGAGCCGGGGATCCGGGCCGCGGTCGTCTACATGTGCTTCACGTCGTTCCTCGCCGCCCCGTTCATCGGCCTCATCGCGGCGGTGGCGATCAAGGTGTTCGACGCGGGCAGCGCCGGGACGGCCGCGCTCGTGACCGGCCAGGGCGTGGGCGCCGTGGTCGTCGCCCTGTCGTTCGGCTCCCTGGTCGACCGTCACGGGCCCCGGGGCACCCTCACCGGGTCCGTGTGGCTGCTCCCGCCGGTCCTCGTCGCCTACGCCCTGGCCCCGACCATCGAGCTGGCGACCGTCGGCGTCTTCCTGGTGGGGGCGGTGTACATGGCGGCGTTCTCGAGCTTCACGACGATCGCCCAGCTCCGGGCGCCTCCCCACCTGCGGGGTCGGGTCATGAGCCTGCTGATGATGATCCTGGGGATCCTGTTCCCGCTGGGGTCGCTGCTGCAGGGGGCGATCGGCGACCGGATCGGGCTGCGGGCGACGACCGTGGGGGCCGCCGTCCTGCTCGCGGGGACCGCCGTGCTCCTCCGCGTCCGGCGTCCGGGGCTCGCGGCCGCGCTCGACATCGCGGAACCCGAGCCCGTCCCGGACGCGGTTTCGGGCGGGGGGACGGAGGGCGAACCCTCGCCGGAGCCGGCGACTCCCTGAGCCCGGGCGTCAGGCCCGCCGCAGCGCCCGGACGCTGACCGCCGTCAGGGTGAGCGCGACAGCCAGCTGGCCCGGCCACCACGCGCCCCAGGCGTGGTGGCCCGAGACCGGGCAGGCCACCGTGCCCGCCGTGAGCAGACCGGCGGCGCCGAGCGACGCGACGAGGCCCCAGCGCCGGGCGGCGAGCAGGCCCGCGGCGGCGAGGGCCAGGGCGCCCAGGAGGGCGACCCCCAGCAGGGTGGCGTACCACGGGAACGACGCGCCCGCGACGGGCTCGGGCTCGAGCGCCTCGACGAGCGGCAGCGCCACGAGCCAGGCGACCCCGGTCCAGGCTCCGGCCCGGCCCGGGACCGGCCCCGCGAGCCACGCCCGGAGGTCGGCCCGCCCGTTCGGTTCGGTGCCGGCCCCGCCGTCCGTCGCGGGCGGTGGGTCCACGACGTCGGTCGTGCCCTGCTCCACGTGCTGACGAGGCCCGGCGAGTGTCGGCATCACGGTCCCCCTCGGTTGCCGGTCGGGGCGTCCCGGCGAGCGCCGGGCCCGGTCGGCCCGGGTCGCCGGCGACGTCGTCGTGCGGCCCGCGGCCATCCCTGAGGCCATTGTCACCGATCCCGGGCCCGACGTGACCGCGGCCTTCGACGCCCTCGCGGCGCCTCCGGTAGCGTCCGGGGGCCGAAGGGGGTGCGCCGATGCCACTGGTCCAGCTGGAACGGAGAGGCCTGGTGGCCGTCCTCACCCTCGACCGGCCCGAGGCCCGCAACGCCATCAGCCCCGAGGTCAGCGTGGCGATCGAGGCGGCCCTCGACGAGGTCGAGCCCGACCCCGGGATCCGGGTGGTCGTGCTCACCGGCGCCGGCCCCACGTTCTGCGCCGGCGCCGACCTCCGGGCCATCGCGGCCGGCCGGGGCCTCGAGATCCCGACGGCCCGGGGCGGGTTCGCCGGGCTCGTGACCCGTGACTTCCCCAAGCCGCTGATCGCGGCGGTGAACGGTCCCGCCCTCGCCGGCGGCTTCGAGATCGTGCTGGCCTGCGACCTGGCCGTCGCGGCCGAGCACGCGATCTTCGGGATCCCCGAGGTGAAGCGGGGGCTGATCGCGGGCGCCGGCGGACTCATCCGGCTCGCCAAGCGCGTGAGCCTGGCCGTGGCCCTCGAGCTGGCGATGACCGGCGACCCGATCGACGCCCGCCAGGCCCTCTCCCTCGGGCTGGTGAACCGGGTCGTCCCGGCCGCGCAGGTCCTCGACGAGGCGCTGGGCCTCGCCGAGCGGATCTGCGAGGCCTCCCCCGCGGCGGTGCGGGCCTCGCGCCGGATGGTGCGGGAGGCCGTCGACCTGCCCGAGGCCCAGGCCTGGGTGCGCAACCACGAGCTCTCCGCCGACGTGTGGCGCACCGGGGACCCGGTGGAGGGGGCGACCGCCTTCGCCGAGAAGCGCGCCCCCGTCTGGAAGAGCACCTGAGCAGGGGCGGTCGGGCCGGCGGCGGCGGTCGCCCGGCGACGCGACCCGCCCCCACGATGGGACTGCGGGAGTGATCGCTCCTAGAATCTCCGCTCATGGGATCCGTGGAGCGGTGGCGGGTCGAGGACCTGGCCCGGCGGTCCGACGTGTCCGTCGACACCATCCGCTTCTACCAGAAGCGACGGCTCGTCCCGCCGCCCGAGCGCGAGGGACGCATCGCCTGGTACGGGCGGGAGCACGCCGAGCGGCTCGCCCGCATCCGGGCGCTCCAGCGCCAGGGCTTCTCCCTGGCGGTGATCCGGCGGCTCCTGAGCGGCGAGCTCGACGCCGCCGACGAGCCGCTCGCGGCAGCCGTCGCCCGCGCCGACCGCGACAATCACGCCGGCGAGGAGGAGCTCCTCACCGTCGAGGAGCTCGCCGAACGCTCGGGTGTCCCTCCCGCCCTCCCTCGAGGCCGTCGTGCGCGAGGGCCTGCTCGTCCCCGGACGCGCGACGGCGAGCCCGTCTTCACGAGCGCCGACGTCGAGATCGTCGGCGCCGGCCTCCGGCTCCTCGAAGCCGGCCTCCCTCTCGCCGACCTGCTCGCCCTCGCCCGGCGGCACCACCAGGCGACGCGGGCGATCGCCGAGGAGGCCGTGGCCATGTTCGACGAGCACGTCCGCCGGCCCCTGCGCTCCTCGGGCCGGCCGCCCGAGGAGCGGGCCGAGCAGCTCGTGGGGGCGTTCCGGGTGATGCTGCCCTCGGTCACCGCCCTCGTCTCCCACCACTTCCGGCGCGTCCTGCTCCAGGTGGCCCAGGAGCACCTCGAGTCGGTGGGCGAGCCCGCCGAGCTGGCGGCGGTCGACGCCGCCTCGCGCGACCCCGAGGCGGGGTGGCCGGCGTGAGCGCGCCGGGCGGGCGGGTGCTCGGCGAGCGCGGGGAGCTCCCCGAGGGCCCCGAGAAGGCCGCCGCGGTCGAGGCCATGTTCGACCGCATCGCCCCCCGCTACGACCGCCTCAACCGGGTGATCTCGCTCGGGCGCGACCGGGCGTGGCGCCGCCACACGGTCGCCGCCCTCGGCCTCTCGCCCGGGTCCACGGTGCTCGACCTCGCCTGCGGCACCGGCGACCTCTGCGAGGACCTGCGCCGCGCCGGCCACGTCGCCGTGGGCATCGACTTCTCCGCCGGCATGCTCGCCGCGGCCCGCACGGGCGCGCCGCTGGTCCGGGCCGACGCGCTCCGCCTGCCGGTGCCCGACGCGACCGTCGACGGTGTCGTCTGCGGCTTCGCGCTCCGCAACCTCGTCGACCTGGGTGCCTTCCTCACGGAGTGCGCCCGGGTGCTGCGCCCCGGTGGGCGCCTCGGCGCCCTCGACGCGGCCGACCCGTCCGGACCGCTGGCCCGGGGAGTGCACACGGTGTGGTTCCGCGGGGCCGTGCCGGTCGTCGGCCGTCTCCTCTCGGCCGACCCCGAGGCGTACCGCTACCTGCCGCGCTCCACCGCCTACCTGCCCGAACCCACCCGCCTGGTCGCGATGGCCCGGGACGCCGGCTTCGCGGAGGTCGAGCGGCGGACGTTCATGCTCGGGTCGGTCCAGCTCCTCCTCGGGAGCCGGGCGTGACCCGGGCCGAGGCGCTCGGGAACGGGCTGCTCGCCCGGACCCGCGAGCTCGCCGACCCCGGCGACCTGCTCGACTGGCTCGGACCCGAGGGCTTCGCCTGGCTGCACGAGGGCGCCGGGTTCGTCACCGCGGGGACCGTCCTCGACGTCCCCACGGACCGGGCGACCTCCGTCCTGGCCTCCGTCCAGGTGGACGACGAGGTCGGCGTCCCGGGGACCGGGGCCCTGGCGGTCGGGGCTCTGCCCTTCGCGGGACCCGGTGTGCTCGTGGTCCCCGCGCTCGTCGTGGGCCGGGCCCCGGACGGTCGGGCCTGGGTCACCGAGGTCGCCCCCGCCGGCGGCCATCCCGTGGCCCCGGTCCGCTTCGCGGCCCACCGGGAACCGTCGACGGTCCGGGTGATCGGCGGCAGCCACGACCCGGGGAGCTGGGCGGTCATGGTGAAGGCGGCCCTCGCCCGCATCGACGACGGCGAGCTCGCCAAGGTCGTGCTCGCCCGCCAGATCGTGCTCGAGGCCGACCGGCCCTTCGACCGTCGGCTCGTGCTCGAGCACCTGCGGGACCGCCAGGCGGGCTGCTACGTCTACGGCGCGCCGGGCCTGGCGGGAGCCAGCCCCGAGCTGCTCGTCCGGCGAGAGGGCCGGCGCGTCTCGTCGCAGCCGATGGCCGGCACCGTCGCTCGCGGCGCGACCGCGGCCGACGACGACGCCGCGGTCGAGGCGCTCTCCACCTCGGCCAAGGACGCCCTGGAGCACCGGCTGCTCGTCGACGCCGTCGCCGAGGTGCTGGCCGCCCGCTGCACCCGCGTCGACGCGCCGGCCGAGCCCGAGGTGGTCCGGCTCGCCGACGTCGCCCACCTCGCCACCACGGTCCACGGGAACCTGCGCGAGCCCCGGCCCTCCGCGCTCGACCTCGCCCTGGCCCTGCACCCCACGCCGGCCGTCGGCGGGTCGCCACGCGACGCCGCCCTCGCCGTCATCGCCGAGCTCGAGGGCTTCGGCCGGGGCCGCTACGCCGGGCCGGTCGGCTGGGTCGACGGCCGGGGGGACGGCGAGTGGGCGGTGGCCCTGCGGGGCGCCGAGCTCGAGGGCTCCCGGGCCGTGGTGCGGGCCGGGGCCGGGATCGTGGCCGGCTCCGACCCCGAGGCCGAGTGGGCCGAGACCGAGGCCAAGCTGGCCCCGGTCCTCGACGCGCTCGGCGTCCGGCGATAGCACACGGCCGGCGCGCGGTCGCAGACCGGTGCCCCGTCAGCCGTGACCGAGCGACCGGGCCACCGCGTCCCAGACCTCGCGGTGGCGGGCCACGTTGTCCCGGCGGTCGGTCGGGACGACGACCAGCCGCACGCCTCCGGCCTCGATCGCGGCCTCGACGGCCGGCACGACCTGGGCGGCCCGCTCGACCCGCACCCCGGAGACGCCGTACGCGCCGGCCAGCGCGAGGAGGTCGATCCCGTGGGGGGTGGCGAACAGCCGCTCGAAGTGCTCGGGGAGGTCGGCCTGGGGCAGGAAGGAGAAGATCCCCCGCCGTCGTTGTCGAGCACCACGAGCACGGCGTCGATCCCCCGCCCCGGGGACCCGAGGAGGCCGCCGGCGTCGTGGAGCAGGCACAGGTCACCGAGCAGCGCCACGACGGGAGCGCTCCCGGACGCCGGCCGGGCCGCCACGGCGACCCCCAGCACGGTCGAGACGAACCCGTCGATGCCGTTGGCGCCCCGGTTGGCGAGCACCCGAAGGCCCTCGCGGGGCAGGGCGAAGGACTCGAGGTCCCGCACCGGCATGCTCGAGGCCACCACGAGGGTCGAGCCGTCCGGGAGCGCCCCGGCGACGTCGCGCGCGACCCGGCCCTCGAAGGGCGCGTCCCGGGCGTCGAGCACGCCGTCGAGGGCGTCCCGCGCGGCCGACTCCGCGGCCATCCAGTCGCCCAGCCATCCGGCACCGCGGTCCGTCCCGGGGCCCAGCCGGTCGGCCACCGTGGCCAGGAGCGCCTCGTCGTCCACGACCAGGCGCTCCGCCGCGGCCCGCTGCGGATCGAGGGCGACGCCGTCGGGATCGACGACGAGCTGGGGTACCTCCGGCCCGAGCCAACGGGTCGTGGCCTTCGAGGTGAGGGCCGCCCCCACTCGTACGACCAGCTCGGGCCGGTGCGTGGCCGCGAAGCCCGGGACCCGCAGCAGGGCGTCGTAGGTCGACACGGCGTGTGGGCCGGACCGCAGGCCGGAGATCGGGTCGGCGAGCACGGGCCACCCGCTGGTCGCGGCGAAGCGAGCGGCGGTCGAGGGCTCACCGCGGTACCCCACCCCGCCACCAGCAGACCGAGCGGCGCGGCCCGCACCGCCGCGGCCACCCGCTCCACCGTGGCGTCGTCGGGCTCCCGACGGCCGGTCCGCGCGACGCTCCAGGGGCGACCGCCGGCCCGCCCGGGCGAGTCGACGAGCGGGGCGCCCGTCGGGACCAGCGGCTCGCGGAAGGGGAGGTTGAGGTGCACCGGGCCCGCCGGGGGGCCGAGCGCCTCGGCCACGGCCCGGGCCGCCAGCGACCGCCAGGCCGCGCCCGCCCCCGGCCGGTCCGCGGGTGCCTCCACCTCGGCGGCCCACCGGACGGCACGCCCGAAGAGGCCGACCTGCTCGACGGTCTGGGGCGCGCCGGTGTCGCGCAGCTCGGGCGGGCGGTCCGCGGTGCACACGAGGAGCGGCACCCGGGCGTGGCGCGCCTCGAGGACGGCGGGGTGGAAGTTGGCCGCGGCGGTCCCCGAGGTGCACAGCACGGGCACGGGCCGGCCCGAGGCCTTGGCGAGTCCCAGAGCGAAGAAGCTGGCGGACCGCTCGTCGAGGTGCACGTGCACCCGGATCCGGCCGTCGCCGGCCAGGGCCAGGGCCAGCGGGGCGGAGCGGGAGCCGGGGGCGAGGCACGCGTCGGTCAGGCCGGCCCGGGCCCACTCGTCGACCAGTGCCCGGGCGCAGGAGGTCGTGGCGTCGCTCACGCGAAGATCCTCCCGTGCGCGTGACCCTGGTGCACGGCTTCACCCAGACCGCCCGGTCGTGGGACCCGGTGTCGGCGCTGCTGCGCGACCGCTTCGAGGTCGTCACGCCCGAGGTCCCCGGCGGGCTCGACTTCGCGGCCGCCGCGGCCGCGCTCGGCGAGACGGGAGGGGCGGGCACGTACGTCGGGTACTCGATGGGTGGGCGGCTCTGCCTGCGCCTGGCCCTCGACCGGCCCGACCTGGTGACGACCCTCGTGCTCGTCGGAGCGTCGCCGGGGATCGCCGACCCGGCGCAGCGAGCAGCCCGCCGGGAGGCCGACGAGCGGCTCGCGGCGGAGATCGAGCGCGACGGGGTCGACGCCTTCCTGGAGCGCTGGCTGGCCCAGCCGCTCTTCGCCACCCTTCCCCGCGACGCCGCCGGGCTCGACGACCGCCGGACCCACACGGCCGGGGCGCTGGCGGAGACGCTGCGCCGGCTCGGGACCGGCGTGATGGAGCCGCTGTGGCCCCGGCTGGGGGAGCTGGCGATGCCGGTGCTGCTGGTGGCCGGCGAGCTCGACCCGAAGTTCGCCGGCCTGGCCGCCGAGATGGCGGCCGCCATCGGACCGCATGCCCGGGTGGCGCTGGTGCCGGGCGCCGGTCACGCCGTCCCCCTCGAGGCGCCCGATCGTCTGGCCGCCCTGCTCACCGAGCACCTCGGGGGTCTCGACGCCTGAGGACCCGGACCGGCCCCCTCCCATCCCCGGACCGGCCCCCTCTCCCATCCCCGGACCGGCCCCCTCTCCCATCCCCGGGTTGGTGCGGAAACGGGGCCCACGACCCCGAAACCGCGCCAACCCGGCCGGTTCCTCGGCGCGCCGGCCCCCTTCCATCCCCGGACCGGCCCCCTCTCCCATCCCCGGGTTGGTGCGGAAACGGGGCCCACGACCCCGAAACCGCGCCAACCCGGCCGGTCTCTCGGCCGGTCTCTCGCCGCGGCAGGCCCCGGTCACGGGCCGTCCTCCCAGGCGGCCAGCAGCCCGGGGTCCGGGACGGGGCGCCGCACCGCCAGGACCCCTCGCTCGGGCACCAGGGGGTCGGCCACGACGTCGCCGGCGAGCAGGCCGGCGGTCCCCAGACCGCACGCGTAGGGGAGCTCGGGCAGCGCGGCCGCGAGGGCCAGGCCGGCCGCCAGCCCCACCGAGGTCTCGAGCATCGACGTCACGATCGCCGCCACCCCGGCCGCCTCGGCCACCTCCATCGCCGCCCGGACCCCTCCGAGGGGCTGCACCTTCAGCACCACGGCGTCCGCGGCCTCCAGCGCGGCGAGCCGGCACGCGTCGTCCACGGTGCGCACGGACTCGTCGGCGGCCAGCGGCACCCCGACCCTCCGGCGCAGCGCGGCCATCTCCTCCAGCGTCGCCACCGGCTGCTCGGCGAGCTCCAGCCCGTGGCGCCCGAGCCGGGCGAGCGCCGCCTCGGCCTCGTCGAGCCGCCACGCCCCGTTGGCGTCGACCCGGATCGCCACCGCCGGACCGACGGCCTCCCGCACGGCGGCGACCCGGTCCACGTCGCCGGAGTCGCCCACCTTCACCTTCACGCACCGGTAGCCGTCGGCCACCGCGGCGGCCGCGGCGCGGGCCGCCTCCGCCGGCCCCACACCGGGCACGAGCGCGTTGCACACCACGGTGTCGCGAACCGGTGCGGGCCACGGAACGGACGCGGCCTCCTCGGCGGCCCGCCGCGCGGCCGCGACGGCCGGCGGCCCGTCGCCCGGGAGCGGGGAGCACTCCCCCCAGCCGGCCGGCCCCTCCAGGAGCGTGACCACCCGGGCCTCGACCCCCCGCACCGGGACCCGCAACGGGATCCGGACCCGGTGCTCGGTCAGCGCCGCCACAGACCCACCGCGAGGAGGGCGCCGACCACGACCTCCAGGCGGGCCGTCGCCACCAGGGCGGCCACCAGCGAGGGCGGGTCGGTCCGGCGGAGCACGAGCAAGGTCGGAGGCACCGCGAGCGGGAGGGCCAGCAGGGCGAGGAACCCCCACGGCTCGATCAGGCCGACCGCGACGACGGCCAGGAACGCCCCGGCCACGCACCCGGCGAACAGCAGCCGGGCCCGAGCCGCGCCGACGCGGACCGCCAGCGTGCGCTTCCCGGACCGGGCGTCGGTCTCGACGTCGCGGATGTTGTTGGCGAGGAGGATGGCGCAGGCCAGCAGGCCGACGGCCAGCGAGCCCCACCACGCCGTGGCCGGCACCCCCTCGACCTGCACGTAGGCCGACCCGGCGGTGGCGACGAACCCGAAGAACACGAGCACCATCACCTCGCCGAGGCCGAGGTAGCCGTAGGGCCGGGGCCCGCCGGTGTAGAGCCAGGCCGCGGCGACGCCCGCCGCGCCGACGAGCAGGATGCGCAGGTCGACCGCGACGGCCAATGCCAGACCCGCGAGGCCCGCGACGAGCATCGACAGGATCGCCGCCCGCTTCACCGACGCCGGCGCCACCAGCCCCGACGCCGTGAGCCGCAGCGGACCGACCCGGCCGTGGTCGGTCCCCCGCACGCCGTCGGAGTAGTCGTTGGCGTAGTTCACCCCCACCTGGAGCGCCATGGCCACGACGAGGGCCGCGCCCGCCCGCCACCAGACCGTCGGGCCGTCGGCGGTGGCCGCCGAGGTGCCCACGAGGACCGGGGCCAGGGCGGCCCCGAGCGTGCGGGGCCGCGCGCCCGCGACCCACAGCCGCCAGCCGGCCGGCGTCACGGCCGCTTCGGGTACCGGTCGAAGCCGGGCCGGCGCTTCTCGAGGAAGGCCTGCTTGCCCTCCTGGGCCTCCTCGGTCATGTAGTAGAGGAGGGTCGCGTCGCCGGCGAGCTGCTGGATCCCGGCGAGGCCGTCGTCGGCCGCGTTGAGCGAGGCCTTCAGCATGCGCAGGGCCAGGGGGCTCTTCTCGAGCATCTTCCGGCACCAGTCGACCGTCTCCTCCTCGAGCGCCTCGAGAGGGACGACCTTGTTCACGAGCCCCATCTGGAGGGCCTCGTACGCGTCGTACTGCTCGCAGAGGAACCAGATCTCCCGGGCCTTCTTCTGCCCGACCGACCGGGCGAGCAGGCCCGAGCCGTAGCCGCCGTCGAAGGACCCGACCTTCGGGCCCGTCTGGCCGAAGCGGGCGTTCTCGGCCGCCACGGTGAGGTCGCAGACGACGTGGAGCACGTGCCCCCCGCCGATGGCGTACCCGGCGACCATGGCCACGACCGGCTTGGGGAGGCGCCGGATCTGGATCTGCAGGTCGAGGACGTTGAGGCGCCCGATGCCGTCGTCCCCGACGTAACCGTCGTCGCCGCGGATGCGCTGGTCGCCACCCGAGCAGAAGGCCTCGGGACCCTCGCCGGTGAGGATGATCACGCCGATCGAGGGGTCGTTGCGGGCCACCTCGAAGGCGTCCTGGAGCTCGAACAGGGTCCGGGGCCGGAAGGCGTTGCGGACCTCGGGCCGGTCGATCGTGATCTTCGCGATCCCCTCGGCGGTCTCGTAGCGGATGTCGCCGAAGTCCCCCTCGGGCTTCCAGTCGCATGCGGGACGGATCGGGTCCATGGGCGTCCTGACTCTTGGAGCGACGACTCCTACGAACGCTACGGTAGCCCTCGATGCCCGATCCGGACCAAGCAGCCCTGGTCGCCGTGCGGCTCCCCCCGACCTCGGCGCAGCCCGCGATCCGGGCCTGCTGGGACGCCGGCGAGGCCGTGCTCGTGCTCGACCCGTCCGCCCCGCCCGCCGAGGTGGACCACCTGCTCGATCGCCTGCGACCCACGGCGCTCCTCGACGCCTCGGGCCGCCGGGAGCTTCCCGGCGGGGAGCCGGTCGACGCCGGCGTGGCCGCGGTCGTGGTCACCTCGGGGACGACCGGCGAGCCCAAGGGGGTCGAGCTGACCCGGGCCGGGCTCGTGGCCTCGGGCGTCGCCTACTCGCAGGCCCTCGGGGCCGGGCCCGGCGACCGCTGGCTGTGCTGCCTGCCCCTCCACCACGTGGCCGGCCTCGGGATCGTGGCCCGGTCCTGGTCCACGGGGACACCCGTCACCGTGCACGACCGCTTCGACCCCGTCGCCGTCGCCGCCGCGCCGGACACCGCGAGCACCACGATCGTCTCCCTCGTGCCCACCACCCTCCGCCGGCTGCTCCACCACGACGCCGCCGCGGCGAGCCGGTACCGGCGGATCGTCGTGGGCGGCGCCCCCACCCCGACCGACCTGCGCGAGCGCGCCGGGGCGGCCGGAGCCGTCCTGGTCGACGCCTACGGGCTCAGCGAGACGTGGGGAGGCTGCGTGCTCGACGGCTCGCCCCTCCCCCACGTCGAGGCCCGCCTCGCCGCCGGCGGGGAGATCCTGCTCCGGGGCCCGATGGTGATGCGCGGCTACCGGCTCGACCCCGAGGGCACGGCGGCCGTCCTCGACCCCGACGGTTGGCTCCACACCGGCGACCTCGGCGTCCGGGACCCCGACGGGCGCCTCCGGGTGGTCGACCGGCGCCGCGAGATCGTCGTCACCGGCGGCGTGAACGTGAGCCCGACCGAGGTCGAGGGCGTCCTCGCCGGGCACCCCCGGGTCGCCGACGTCGCCGTCGCCGGCGCACCCGACCCGGACTGGGGCGAGCGAGTCGTGGCCTATGTGGTGCCCTCGGATCCCGCCGCACCGCCGGCCCTCGCCGAGCTGCGGGCCTTCGCCGCCGACCGGCTGTCCGCCCCCAAGCTCCCCCGCCAGGTCGTGCTCGTCGACGAGGTGCCGCGCTCGGGAGGGGGAAGACCCTCCGCCGGCTGCTCCCCCCGCCCCCGGCGACCGGCGCCTGAACCCGCCGGGGTGCCCGACCGGCACCGGAGACGCCGGTTCAGGCCGTCGCCGCGCCCGCGGCCCGGAGGGCCTCCTTCCAGGCCCGGAACCTCCGGTGCAGGACGCCGTCGGGGCCGACCCCCTCGCCGCTGCCGTCTGCGTGGAGCCGGAAGGTGTACCGCTGGGTGAGGTCAGCGGCGTCGAGGGCCATGTAGCGGGCGTCGGCGCCCGAGGCGGGGCCGGCCCGCCACAGCAGGAACCGGCCGATCCGGCGCTTGTAGGCGACGAGCCGGATCCCGAGGTCCTCGCCGAGCGCGCGCAGCTCCGGCGGGGCCTCGACCCACCGCTCGGCCGGGATGAGGTAGTCCCGCTGGGGCAGGCGGGGGAGGTCCTCGGTGTGGACGTCGGTCGTGACCGGCGGGCGGTCCTCCGCGGCGGTCATGGGTGCCATGCTCGCGCGTCCGACCCGACCCCGCGCCGCCTCCGGAGCACCATGACGAGGATCCACGACCTGTCCACACCGGCCCTGCTCGTCGAGGCCGACGACCTCGCCCACAACCTGGGCACCATGGCCGCCGCGCTCCCGGGAGACCGCTGCCGACCCCACGTCAAGGCCCACAAGTGCACCGGGCTGGCCCGCCGTCAGCTGGAGGCCGGGCACAGGGCCTTCACCTGCGCGACGCCCCGCGAGGTGGAGGGGATGGCCCGGGCCGGCCTCGGGCACGACCTCCTCCTCGCGAACGAGGTGGTGGACGTGCACCGGCTCGCGAGGCTGGCGGCCCTGGGGACTCGGTCCGGGTCACGGTGGCCGTCGACTCGGCGGCCACGATCGAGGCCGCGGCCACGGCGGGGCTGCGCGAGGTGCTGGTCGACGTCGCCGTGGGGCTCCCCCGGTGCGGCTGCGACCCCGCCGACGCAGGCCGGCTGGCCGACCGAGCCCGGGCCCGGGGCCTGGTCGTCCGGGGCGTCATGGGCTACGAGGGGCACGCGGTCGGCCTCGAGGACCGGGCCGCGCGGGCCGAGCAGACCGAGGCCGCGATGGCGCTGCTGCGGTCCGCCCACGAGCAGGTGGGGGGCGACGTGGTCTCGGCCGGCGGGACCGGAACCTGGGACCTCAACCCCTGGGCCACCGAGATCCAGGCCGGCTCCTACGCGCTCATGGACGGCGCGTACGCACGCCTGGGCCTGCCGTTCCGCCCGGCGCTCTCCGTCCTGGCCACGGTGGTCTCGGTATCGACGGGCTGGGCCGTGGCCGACTGCGGGCTCAAGGCCCTGGCCATGGACCACGGGAACCCCGCGGTCGAGGGCGGCACCGTCTGGTTCTGCTCCGACGAGCACCTGACCTTCGCGCCCGACAGCCCCCTGCGCGTCGGCGACCGGGTCCGGGTCCGCCCCGCGCACGTGGACCCCACGGTCGCGTGCCACGAGCGCCTCCACGTCGTGAGCGGCGACGAGGTGATCGAGACCTGGCCGGTCGACCTGCGGGGCTGGTGAGCCGCACGTCCGGCCGCAGGCCCCACCCGGCGGGAGCGGTCGGGGCATCGGGCCGAGGCCTGGACGCCTGCCGGGAGCGGTCGTAGCGTCGGGCGTCGGTGTCAGGCTCCCATCGGTCCGGCGAGTTCGCTCGTAGCGTCGGTCGTGGCGCCCGACCGACCCTCACCAGGAGCCCACGTGACCGACCTCGCCTTCCTCGACGCCACCGACCAGGCCGAGCTCGTCCGCCGCGGTGAAGCCAGCCCCGCGGAGCTCGTCGACGCCGCGATCGAGCGCGTCCGGAAGGTGGACCCCGAGCTCAACGCGCTGGTCCACCCCCGTCTCGACCGGGCCCGCGAGGAGGCTCGGGGCGCGCTGCCCGAGGGCCCCTTCCGGGGGGTGCCGATCCTGCTCAAGGACCGTTCGGCTGCGATGGCCGGCGAGCCCTACCACGAGGGGATGCGAGCGCTGCGGGACGCCGGCGCCCGGGCGCCCGAGACCTCCGTGCTGGTGCACCGCTTCCTGGAGGCGGGCTTCGTGGTCCTCGGGCGTACGAACGTCCCGGAGCTGGGCCTCCTCCCCACGACCGAGCCCGAGGCCTACGGCCCCAGCCGCAACCCCTGGCACCCGGGTCGCACGACCGGGGGCTCGAGCGGCGGATCGGCGGCCGCGGTGGCCGCGGGGATGGTCCCGGTGGCCCACGGCAACGACGGCGGCGGCTCGATCCGCATCCCGGCCGCGTGCTGCGGCCTCGTCGGGCTCAAGCCCACGCGGGGCCGCACACCGCTGGGCCCGGAGCTGGGCGAGCTCACGGACTTCCTGGTCACCGAGCTGGCCCTGACCCGCAGCGTCCGCGACACCGCCGCCGTCCTCGACGTGCTGCAGGGCGGCGCGCCGGGCGACATGTACACCGCTCCGCCGCCGGCCCGTCCCTACCGCGAGGAGGTCGGGTCCGAGCCCGGGTCGCTGCGCATCGGGCTCACGACCGACGCTCCGGCGGGTCTGGGCCCCGCCGCGCCCGACTGCGCGGCGGCGACGGAGGACGCGGGCCGGCTGCTCGAGTCGCTGGGCCACCGGGTCGAGGTGGCCCACCCCGGCGCCCTCGACGACGCGGGCCTCGTGGAGATCTTCACGGTCCTGTGGCAGGTCATGGTGGCCTTCGACCTCGTGAAGTTCGGCCGCCGGTTGGGCCGGGACCTGGGCCCCGGCGACGTCGAGCCGCTCACCTGGGCCCTCGCCGAGGAGGGCCGGACCGTCGGCGCCGCCCAGCTCGTCGACGTGCACGACCGCGCGCAGGTCTTCACCCGGCGCACCGTCGCCTGGTGGGACGACTTCGACCTCCTGCTCACCCCGACGCTCGCCCAGCCGCCGGTGCCGCTCGGCTCCTTCAGCGGCCCTCCCGACAACCCCCTCGAGGGCTTCCTGCTCTCCGCCCTGTTCGTCCCGTTCACGCCGGCCTTCAACGTCACGGGGCAACCGGCGGTCAGCCTGCCGCTCCACGAGACGGCCGAGGGCCTGCCGGTGGGCGTGCAGCTCGTCGCCGCGTACGGCCGGGAGGACCTGCTCCTGTCGGTCGCCGGCCAGCTGGAGGGCGCGCGGCCGTGGGCCGGCCGTCGCCCGGTCGTCCACGCGTAGCGGGCGGGCCCGGACGTGTCGGTTCCGACCGGCCGCCTGGCTTCCCGAGTCGGAGAGGATGCGCCTGCCGGGTCGCTGGGGATGCGCCTCCCCGGCGGGACGTCAACCGGGACCGGGGGGTGTGACCGAGGGCATGCGCGATTCAGGTGACAGAGCTTGCATCTCCTCGTCTTCATGTCATAGATAGCGAGGATTCACAGCCGACGTCGTCGGCACCGACCACGGACACCCCCAGAAGAACCACGTCGCAGGCACGAACAGGGCCGAGCTTGTGAACGTACTCACGATCACGAACTGACCCGCGCCGGCGGCGTCCGGCGCTCGTATGCCGGAGGTGAGGCGATGCCCTCAGGCGGCAGGGACGCTCGAGGCCTGTCCCGACGTGAGCTCCTGGCGAGGACCCCGTTCCTCGCCGCCGGGGTCCTGGGAGGCGCCCGGTCGCTCCCGGCGCTCTTCGGGGGCTTCTCCTACCTCACCCCGGTGGACCCGGGCACGAACCCCCTCGAGTCCTACCCCAACCGCGAGTGGGAGAAGGTGTACCGGGACCTCTACAGCCCCGACTCCAGCTACCACTACCTCTGCGGCCCCAACGACACCCACGGCTGCCTCCTCAGGGCCAACGTCAAGAACGGCGTCGTGGTCTACGCCGACCCGAGCTACGGCTACGGGAAGGCGACCGACGTCTACGGCAACCGGGCCTCGTCCCGCTGGGACCCCCGCATCTGCGTGAGCGGCCTCTCCTACGTCCGGAGGGCGTACTCGGACCGGCGGGTCCAGGGCTGCTACGTGCGCAAGGGCTTCAAGGCCTGGGTCGACGACGGGTTCCCCCGCGACGGGGAGACCGGCCTGCCGCCCGAGGAGTACCGCAGCGGGCGTGGCAAGGAGGAGTTCGAGCGGATCACCCTCGAGGAGGCGGCCGAGCTCGAGGCCCGGGCCTACCTCGACATCGTCGAGACCTACAGCGGCGAGCAGGGCCGGGCGCGCCTCGAGGCCCAGGGCTACGACGAGGCGATGATCGACGCCGTCGACGGCGCCGGCACGATGACCGTCAAGTGCCGGGGTGGCATGCCCTTCGACGCACCGTTCCGGGTCGGCGGGCTCTACCGCTTCGCCAACATGATGGCCCTCCTCGACGCGCACGTGCGGGACGTCCCCAAGGAGGAGGCCCACGGGGCCAAGCACTGGGACAGCTACTCCTGGCACACCGACCTGCCCCCCGGCCACCCGATGGTGACCGGCCAGCAGACCCTCGACTTCGACCTCTACACGGCCGAGAACGCCAACCTCGTGACGCTGTGGGGCATGAACTGGATCGCGACCAAGATGCCCGACGGCCACTGGCTCACCGAGGCCAAGCTCCACGGGGCCAGGGTCGTCACGATCGCGCCCGAGTACCAGTCCTCCACGAGCAAGGCGGACCGGGCGATCGTCATCCGCCCCGGCAGCGACGGAGCCCTCGCCCTCGGCCTGGCCCACGTGATCGTCAAGGAGGAGCTCTACGACGAGGCCTTCGTCCGGTCCCAGACCGACCTGCCCCTGCTGATCCGCACCGACGACCGCACGCTCCTCCGAGCCAAGGACGTGTTCCCGGGCTACGAGAACGCCCCCCTCTCCAACGGCGTCACCGTCGTCGAGGACGGCGTGAAGCTCCCGGCCCCGTCCCAGCAGGGCGGCCAGCAGATCCCCGCCTCGCTGCGGGAGGAGTGGGGCGACCACGTGATCTGGGACCTCGGGACGAGCGGCCCCCGGGCCGTCAACCGGGACCAGACCGGAGACCACTTCCCGGCCGACGCACGGCCGGCCCTGGAGGGCGAGTTCGAGGTCACGCTGGCCGACGGCTCGTCGGTCACCGTCCGCCCCGTCTTCGACGCGATCCGGCAGTACCTCGAGGACTCCTGCAGCCCCGAGCAGATCTCGAAGGTCACCTGGGCGCCCGCGGCGGCGATCGAGGAGCTCGCCCGGGAGATCGCGGCCAACAGGACGAAGACCCTCTTCGTCACCGGCATGGGTCCGAACCACTTCTTCAACAACGACACCAAGGACCGCACGATCATCCTGGTGGCCGCGCTCACGAACAACGTCGGCCACTTCGGGGGCACGGTCGGGAGCTACGCCGGCAACTACCGCCTCCCCATCTTCTCGGGGATCGGCCAGTACATCGTCGAGGACCCCTTCGACATCACGCTCGACCCCGCCCAGCCGGCCAAGCTCGGCAAGTTCTACAAGGGCGAGTCGGCCCACTACTACAACTACGGCGACCGCCCGCTACGGGTCGGCAACAAGCTCTTCACCGGCAAGGGGCACATCCCCACGCCCACGAAGACGATGCACTTCGCCAACTCCAACTCGCTGCTGGGGAACGCCAAGGGCGCGCACAACGTCTTCGTGAACGTCCTGCCCAAGATCGAGATGATCGCGGTCAACGAGTGGTTCTGGACCGCCTCCTGCGAGTACGCCGACATCGTCTACGGGGTCGACTCGTGGGTCGACCGCAAGCAGCCCGACGTCTTCGGCTCGGTGACCAACCCCTTCCTGTCCGCCTGGCCGGTGAGTCCGCTCCCCCGGATCTTCGACACCCACGACGACATCGAGGTGTACGCGGCGGTGGCGGCGAAGCTGGCCGACCTCACCGGTGACTCCCGCTTCGCCGACTACTGGCACTTCGTGGGCACCGGGCAGGTCGACGCCTACATCCAGCGCGTGTTCAACGCCGGGAACGCCACCAAGGGCTACTCGTTCGCCGACCTCCACGAGTCGTGCAAGGAGGGGACGCCCTTCTACATGATGCTGCGCACGAGCCCGAAGGTCGTGGGCTGGGAGCAGACGAACGAGAGCCGGCCCTGGTACACGAAGACCGGTCGCCTCGAGTTCTACCGGGACGAGGAGGAGTTCCTCGAGTACGGCGAGAACCTCCCGGTGCACCGGGAGCCGGTCGACGGGACGGTGTTCGAGCCGAACGTGATCATGGCCGAGGCCCACCCGCTCCTCGCCCCCGCCGGGCCCGAGGAGTACGGGCTGGACCCCGACGACCTGTCCGTCGAGGTGCGCCAGGTCCGCAACGTGGTCCGCACGCCCGACGAGATCGCGGCGTCGAAGCACCCGCTCACCGGCGAGGGCTTCACCCACATCCTCATCACGCCCAAGTACCGGCACGCCTGCCACAGCATGGGCGCCAGCACCGACACCGACACGATCATCTGGGGCCCGTTCGGCGACTTCTACCGCCACGACAAGCGCAAGCCCTGGATGTCGGAGGGATACGTCGACCTCAACCCCGAGGACGCCGCGGAGCTCGGGGTCGAGGACGGCGACTACATGTGGTGCGACGCCGACCCCAGCGACCGGCCCTTCGTGGGCTGGCAGGACAAGCCCGACGACTACAAGGTCTGCCGCTGGCTGGTCCGGGCCCGCGTGAACCCGAGCGTGGCGCGCCGGGTGGGTCGGGCCTGGTTCCACTTCTACGTGTCGACCCACGGCAGCGTCGAGGGGCACGAGACCCGCGAGGACGGCCTGGCCAAGAACCCGCGGACGAACTACCAGGCCGGCTACCGGTACGGGAGCCACCAGTCGGTCACCCGGGCGTGGCTCCGGCCCACCCTCATGACCGAGAGCCTCGTCCGCAAGGACGCGGCGGGCCAGCTCCTCGGCAAGGGCTTCGAGCTCGACGTGCACTGCGCGGACGGGGCTCCCAAGGAGTCCTTCGTGAAGATGGAGCGGGCCGAGCCGGGCGGCGAGAGCGGCGAGGGCCAGTGGTACCCGGCCGCCCAGGGGTTCCGCCCGGGCAGCGAGAACGAGGCGATGAAGAAGTACCTGCGCGGCGAGTACGGATCCGGGAGGTAGCCGGCGATGCCCGACGTCTTCAACTGGCAGCTCGGACGGACGATGTCCTACCCCCGGGCCGAGGCACGCCCCCAGAAGCAGGCCGGGGCGGTGTTCGACACCAACAAGTGCATCGCCTGCCAGACGTGCACGGTGGCCTGCAAGACCTGCTGGACCTCGGGTCGGGGCCAGGAGTACATGCTCTGGAACAACGTCGAGACCAAGCCGTGGGGCTCCTACCCCCTGGCCTGGGACGTGCGGGTCCTCGACCAGCTCGGCCCCCAGACCTGGGACGGCGACGTCTACCAGGGCAAGACGATCTTCGAGGCCGCGCCTCCGGGCAAGACCCACGCGGGGTTCCTCCCCACCGACCTCGACTTCGCCTACCCGAACCGCGGCGAGGACGAGGTCAACGACGCCATGACCTCAGAGTCCTACGAGCTCAAGCTCCCCCACGACATCTGGTTCTTCTACCTGCCCCGGATCTGCAACCACTGCACGTACCCGGGGTGCCTCCAGGCCTGCCCGCGAACGTCCATCTACAAGCGGCAGGAGGACGGGATCGTCTTGGTGGACCAGGAGCGGTGTCGGGGCTACCGGGTCTGCTTCGAGGGGTGCCCCTACAAGAAGATCATGTACAACCACACGACCCGGATCTCGGAGAAGTGCGTCCTGTGCTTCCCCGCCGTCGAGCAGGGGATCCTGCCCCGGTGCATGAGGAACTGCATCGGGAAGATCCGGACGTTCGGGTTCGTCAGCCCCCCGGACAAGGCCCGCGAGGACAACCCGGTCGACTTCCTCGTGCACGTCCGCAAGGTCGCGCTGCCGCTCTTCCCCCAGTTCGGCACCGAGCCGAACATCTACTACATCCCCCCGATCCACGTGAGCTCGACCGCGTTCCTCACGATGATGTTCGGGCCCGGGGCTCCCGCGGCGATCGAGACCTACCAGAAGGCCATGCAGGGCGACGACCCCGAGCTGCTCGCGGTGCTGCTGCTCAACGTGGCGACCGACCGGATCGTCAGCCGCTTCGAGCTCGCCGGCGACCAGGTCCTCGGGTTCGCCGACGACGGCGAGGAGGTCGCCCGGGTCCCGATCAAGGAGCCGACGATGGTGCGGCCCGAGTTCGACCCCGACCTGACCGTCTACCGCTACAACGTCACCTAGGGAGGTTCCGATGGCCGATCAGGACGACGACCGCCCGGAGGAGACCCCCGAGGTGGCAGCCGAGGCGGCGGCCGGCGACGACGACCTCCGGTCGACGCCGACCCGGCGCAAGTTCCTCGTGGGGACGACCGTGGCCGGCTCCGCGGCCATCGTGGGCGCGGCCTTCGGGCTGAGCCGCTGCGACCGCGAGCCCTCCCCGACCGACCACGTGACGTCGACCCGCGTCGACGGGCCCGTGCCCGCCGACGACCCGACCTCCTCGGTGTGGAAGAAGGGCAAGGAGGCCCGCATCCTGCTCGACGGCCAGAACATCGCCGTCCCCATGCGGGCCGAGCCGGTGCTGCGGAGCGTCGACGTGCGATCCGTGCACGACGGGAAGACCATCGGGTTCCTCGTCGAGTGGGAGGACCCCGAGCGCGACGACCTCACCGTGGCCTGCGACGGGTTCCGTGACGCCTGCGGCGTCCTCCTCGCCCCCGGCGGCTCCGCCGCCAACATGCGGATGATGGGCGCGAAGGACTCGCCGGTCACCCTGCTGCACTGGAAGGCGGACTGGCAGCGCGACCTCGACGACGGGTTCCAGGGCCTCGAGGCGGCCTTCCCCAACACCGCGGTCGACTACTACCCGCCGCTGGCCGCGGGGACGGCCGTGGGCTCGGTCGACGAGTACCGGGCCCAGAAGGCCACGATGTGGCTCCCCGGCCTGCACGTGGCCAACCCCATCGCGGTGGCGGAGAAGACCACCGCGGTCGAGAAGCTCACGGCCCAGGGCTACGGGTCGGCGACGACCCTGCCCACCCAGGACGCCGCCGGCCGGGGCGTGTGGGAGAACGGCACGTGGAAGGTCGCGCTGGCCAAGCCGATGACGGCGAGCGACGACGGCGAGATCGCCCTCACCCCGGGCCAGGACTACGGCCTCGCCGTGGCCGTGTGGTCGGGGCTCGACCGCGACTCGGGCGGCCACAAGTCGCCGAGCAAGCTCCTCCTCTCCCTGCACGTCGAGGCCGGGTCGTGAGCGACGTCGACCTGGCCGACGTCGCGGCCGACGGAGCGCTGCGCGCGGGCGCGTTCGTGCTGCTCGCCCGGCTGCTCGGCCCCCGGCCCGAGCTCGCCGGCCCGGACGGGGTCGACGAGCTCGACGCCCACCTCGCCGTGCTGGGGGTCGAGGCGGCCCGCCTCCTCGTCGCCCGGGCCCGCGAGCGCGGGGCCACCGATCACGACGCTCTCCTGCGGGCACGCCGGCGGCTGCTCGGACCGGGTCGGACCTCGCCCTACGAGACGTCCTACACCGGTGCCGGCGCCGCCGACCTGGCCCGGCTGGCCGACGTCTCGGGGTTCTACCGGGCCTTCGGCTTCCAGGTCTCGGGGGAACGCCCCGACCACTTCGTCGCCGAGCTGGAGCTCGCGGCCTTCCTGGCCCTGGGGGAGGCGCGAGCCCGACACGCCGGCGACGGGGAGGGCGCGGCGATCTTCGCCGACGCCTTCGGGGCGTTCCTCCGGGATCACCTCGGGACCTGGTTACGGCCGCTCGCCGACCGACTCGAGTCCGTCGAGCCCGGTGGCCCGTACGCGCCGCTGGTCGGCGCGGCGGCCCACCTGGTGGAGGCCGAGGCGGAGCGGGTCGGGATCGACCTGCGCCCGGTCCGGCCCCTCGAGGCCGCGATCCCGGCCGCGCTCGAGGAGGACCTCCCGTCGTGTGGCGGGTGTCCCGGCGCCGGCGCGCCTCCGGGCCCCGTGCCCGGTCCCTCCTAGAGCGTCAGGAAGCCGGCGAGGGCCTCGGTCTCGACGGCGACCTCGCCGCGCAGGAACGCGAGGTCGCCGACCCCGAGACCGAGGGCGCCCAGGACGTCTCGCACCTCGACGTCGGCCTCGGGTGGCGTGCGCATCACCTCCCGGGCCAGCACCTCGGCGAGGGCGGCTACGAGCGCGAGCCGGTTCCGGCCGGTGCCGAAAGGCGTGTGGTGGTGCTCCACCGCCTCGACGACCGCGGGCGGGAAGCGCATGCTCTCCAGGACGAGGGCCCCGATCTCGGCGTGGGTCGTCCCGAGCTCGTCCTCCTCGGCCTCCACGAGGGTGCACTCCTCCCGGGCCACGCGGGCCAGCACGAGGTCGTAGTGGTGGCGGGCCCGGCGGAACATGAGCGCGGCGCCGATGTCGAGGAGCAGCCCGGTGCTGAACGCGTCGTTCGGCGGGACCCCGACCCGGCGGGCGACGACCGACGCCGAGGCCGCCGTGGTCACGGAGTGCCTCCAGAAGCCCTCGGGCACGGCCCGGCCCTTCTCCGCGAACAGGTCGAAGGCCGCCGACGTGGCCAGGGCCCGGACCGTGGCGAGACCCAGGACCGTGACCGCCCGCCACGCGCTGCCGACCTGGCGGCTGAGCCCGTAGAAGGCCGTGTTGGCGAGCCGGATGACCTGCATCGACAGCGCCGGGTCGGCCTCGACGATCGATCCGATCTCGGCCGCCGAGGTGGTGGGGTCGTCGAGGCGCCACAGCAGCCGCATCCCTGCACCGGGTGCCACCGGCAGGCGCGTGATCTCCTCGACGTCGGGGAGGTTGGTCCGGGTCACTCGCTCCCACCGCTCCGGTCTCGGGGCCGTCCCCCTTCTATCGGCCGGACGGGACCGTGACGTGAGCCATCCGGAGCGGGCTTCCCGGTGCACCGCCGGCGACGGCTGCATGCGGCGCGCACCGGGCCCGAGGCCCGAACGGTCCGGGGGCCGGCGGCCCCCGGGCCCGGGCGGCTCAGCCGAGGTCGGCGATCGCCACGACCGGCCGGGCGAGCGGGACGCCCGTCAGCGACCCCATGTCCCCCGCGGTGCCGAACGATCGGATCGAGCCGTCGGCGGCGGCGAGGCGGTACCCGCCGTCGGTGATGGCCATCCCGACGACGGGGGCCACGAGACCGGTCCCGACCGCCGAGCCCTGGAACACCGCGTCGCCGAAGGCGAACACGCCGCCGTCGGCCGCGGCCAGCAGGTAGCCGGCGGCGGTGCCGGCGCCGCCCACGATGGGCTGCACCAGCGGGACGGCCCCCAGCGAGCCGTGGAAGGCGGCGTCGCCGAAGGCGAACACCCCGCCGTCGGACGCGACCAGCCAGTAGCCGTTCCCCCGTCGGCGTCGCGAACGCGGCCACGATCGGCTGGTTCAGCACGATGTTGCCGGTCGACCCGAAGAACACCGCGTCGCCGAACGCGAACACCCCGCCGTCGGACGCGACCAGCCAGTAGCCGTTCCCCGTCGGCGTCGCGAACGCCGCCACGATCGGCTGGTTCAGCACGATGTTGCCGGTCGACCCGAAGAACACCGCGTCGCCGAACGCGAACACCCCGCCGTCGGAGGCCACCAGCCAGTAGCCGTCGCCCGTCGGGGTGGGGACCATCGCCACGATCGGCTGGTTCAGCACGATGTTGCCGGTCGACCCGTGGAAGGCGGCGTCGCCGAACGCGAACACGCCGCCGTCGGAGGCCGCGAGCCAGTAGCCGTCGGTGACCAGGCCGGCCGAGACCTCGAAGTTCGTCAGCGTGAACGCGACGGGGGCCAGCCCGGCGACCGTGGCGGTCACCTGGTAGGTGCCCACCTCGCCGGCGGCGGTCGGCGTGGCCGACGCCCGCCCGTCGGCGCCCGTGGTGACCACCTTCGTCGGGCCGCTGAACGTGGCCCGCGGGCCGGTGGTGGGCGCGGCGAACGTGACCGTCGCGCCCTGGATGGGCTGGGCGAACTGGTCGCGCACCTCGACCACGAGCGGGTCGGCGAAGGCCTGCCCGAGCGCGGCCTGCTGCCCCGATCCCGAGACGGCCGTCACCGACGAGGGCGTGGGGACGACGACCGTGACCGAGAACGTGGCCGAGGTCGCCGCGCCGGGGACGCTGGCCGCCACCGTGGCGGGCCCGGCGGGGGCCCGCGGCGGTCGGCGTGACCTGGGCCTTGCCGTCGGCGCCCGTGGCGACGACCTGGCTCGAGGCCCCGCCCGCGAAGGTGACGGTGGAGCCCGAACCCGGGGCGCTGAACGTCACCGGCGCCCCCTCGACCGGGGCGCCCTCGCTGTCGAGCACGGTCACGACGAGCGGGTCGCCGAGCGGGTCGCCCGACAGGGCCGACTGGCCGTCGCCGTCCGTGGCGCCGACGGTCTTCGCCGCGCCGGAGAGGAGCTTGCCCACCCGGTTGGTGGCCGCCTCGACGAAGTACACGTTGCCGTCGGGGCCGACGGCGACGTCGGTGATGCCACTCGCGCCGGCGACCGGCCACGAGTCGTCGAAGGTGCCGTCGGGGTTCAGGCGGGCGATCGCGTCGTCGGCGGTGGCGTCCAGGCCGACGAGGGCCACCCACACCGCCCCGTCGGCGCCGACGTCCAGACCGGTGGGAAAGGAGTCGGCGCCCGTACCGATCGCGCTCCCGACGAAGCTCTCGGTGACCGGGTCGAACCGCGAGACGCTGTCGTCCGTGAACCGGGTGACCCAGAGGTTGCCGTCGGGTCCGTGCACGATGCCCGACGGCGTCCCCGACAGGGGGAAGTCCTCGTAGCCGTAGGGGCCGCTGCCCGTGACCTTCCCGACGAAGCCCTCGCCGTCGGAGTCGCCGCCGTCGGGGCCCTCGGCGGTGAACCACACGGTCCCGCCGGCGACGACGACGCCGGCCGGCCGCATCCCGGCGGGCAGGCTCACGTACTGCGGGTTCCCCGGGCCGGTGGGGCTGGCCAGGTCGAGGCGGCCGACCCGGCTGGCGAAGAACTCGGTGAACCAGATCGTCGTGGTGTCCTCGAAGGCCAGCGCGACCGGGTCGCCCCCGACCGCGTACGACGTGTACCCGGTGCCGTCGAGGTCGATCCGGCCGATGCTCGCCGCGCCCTGCTGGGCGAACCAGATCCGATCGTCCGGGCCAACCACGACGCCGTTGGGGGCCGAACCGGCGCCGACGTCGTAGAGCGCTGGGTTGCTCGCGCTCTCGCCCTGGGTCGGGTCGAGCTCGCCGATGGTGCCTCCGCCGCGTCCGGAGAACCACAGGTGCCCGTCGGGCCCGGCCGTGATGACGAACGGCACCTGGCCCGACGCGGCCCACCGCTCATCGACGTCCCCCTGAGCCGCCCCGGCGGCCGGTACCAGCGCGAGCCCGACAAGGACGAGGGCCGCGCAGAGCGCGGCCACGACGAAGCGACGAGCCATCGGTTCAGCCTCCCACACCTGACCCCTGACCTCAGGGGGCACCACCCAGCGCGGCGGCCATGATGGCAGAGAGTCACCGTGCGTGTCACGTCGGGCGCCAGAACCGGGATAATCCGGACAGGGCCCGGCTCGCTGACCTGCAACTTCGTGGTGACAGTCCCCTCGCCGCGATCCCGATCCCCCGGGCTCGGCGCGGTCTCGGGCCCGTGGGTCCGGGTACACGCCGCCCGGGCGCCGTGGTCTCAGGCGAGGGCCGGGACCGGCTCGGCGCCCACCGGCAGCGGCGCGGCCCGCTCGTCGGGCAGGCGGCCGAAGCGAGCCTTGAGCGCCAGCATCGGTCGCTCCACCGCGTAGAACGAGACGGCCGCCAGCGCGAACGTGACCGCGACGCGGACCGCGGTCGTGGGCCAGAACGACAGCCCCAGCCGGTCCCGGCTGAGGACCAGGAACGCCGGCCAGTGCCAGAGGTAGAGGCCGTAGGACACCCGGCCCACCCACACGAGCGGGCCGAGGGCGAGGGCCCGGGCGGCGAGCCCCGCCGGCGCCACGAGCAGGTGGGTGACGACCAGCGCCACCGCGAGGGCCTCGAGGGTGAAGCCGCCCCGGTAGAGGAACGGGCTCGACAGCGACACGCCGACCCAGAGGACGAGGACGAAGGCCCCGCCCACGAGCGCGCCGGTCCGGAGTCGGCGGAGCGCCCGCGCGGACGCGGGGAGGATCCCGCCGGTGGCGACGAGCCCGACCACGCAGCCGATCAGCAGGGACTGGGCCCGGGTGTCGGTGCCGTAGTAGGCACGCACGATGTCGTGGGCGCCCGCCCCCGTGAGCGCCACCATCGCCACCGCCGACAGCGCCGCACCCGCCGCGGCCACCCCGAGGCGCGCCCGTCGCGACAGGCCCAGGAGGAGCAGCCCGAGCAGCAGCAGGGGCCACACGACGTAGAACTGCTCCTCGATCGCGAGCGACCACGTGTGGGTCAGGTGGAAGCCGAAGGGCGCGTCGGTGAAGACCCGGAACCAGTTGGCCACGTAGAGGAGGGTCGATCCGGCCTCGGGCCAGATCGCCGCCGCCTCGCCGCGCTCGGCGAAGGCGGCCGCGTACACGGCCACGGCCAGGAGCACGAGGACGACGGCGGGCAGCAGTCGCAGGGCCCGGCGGGCGTAGAAGTCGCGCAGGCTGACGCCGCCGCGGCCCCGCCACTCCTCCATGAGCAGGGTCGTGATGAGGAAGCCGCTCAGCACGAAGAAGGCGTCGACGCCGAGGAACCCGCCCTTCAGGAACGAGAGGCTGGCGTGGTAGCCCATCACGGCCAGGACCGAGAGCCCGCGCACGCCGTCGAGGGCCGGCCGGTACCCCAGCCGGAACGGAGTGGCGTGCGGGGCCGTCGGGCGGTCCGCCATGGAGGCGGATCGTACCGGCCGGACGAGGAACGGGCCCGGTTCGGGGGACGTGCGACACCGGACCCCGCCGGACCCCTCCCGCGCCGGCGGCGGTACCGTGGGCCGGTGAGCCCGGAGCGCTTCTCGCCCCCGGTCCGGGAGTGGTTCGCCGCGACGTTCCCGGGACCCACCGCGGCCCAGGCCGGGGGTGGGACGCGATCTCGGCGGGACACCACACCCTGGTCCTGGCGCCCACCGGGTCGGGGAAGACCCTGGCCGCCTTCCTGTGGGCGATCGACCGGCTCGTGACCGAGGACCCCCGCCCGCCCCCGAGCGCTGCCGGGTCCTCTACGTGTCACCGCTCAAGGCGCTGGCCGTCGACGTGGAGAAGAACCTCCGGGCCCCCTCACCGGCATCGCCCTGGCGGCCCGGCGCGCCGGCCGCCCCCTCCACGAGCCGGCGGTCGCCATCCGCACCGGCGACACCCCCGCGGGCGAGCGCCGGGCCTTCCCCGCACCCCGCCCGACATCCTCATCACCACCCCCGAGTCGCTGTACCTGCTGCTCACCTCCCGGGCCCGCGACGCGCTCCGCAGCGTCCGCACGGTCGTCGTCGACGAGATCCACGCCGTGGCCGGCACCAAGCGCGGAGCCCACCTCGCCCTGTCCCTGGAGCGACTCGAGGAGCTGACGGCCACCCCACCCCAGCGGATCGGCCTCTCGGCCACCCAGCGGCCCCTGGACGAGATCGCCCGCTTCCTCGGCGGCCGCACCGCCGAGGGGCCGCGACCCGTGCACGTCGTCGACGCGGGGAGCCGCAAGGAGCTCGACGTCGAGGTGGTGGTCCCGGTCGAGGACATGGCCGCGCTCGGCGAGCTCGACGAACCCGCCGCCGGACCGGCGGCGGCCGGACCCTCCCGGACGAGCATCTGGCCCCACATCCACCCGCGCCTGCTGGAGCTCGTCGAGGCCCACCGGTCCACGATCGTCTTCGTGAACTCCCGGGGGCTGGCCGAGCGCCTCGCCGCCCGCCTCAACGAGCTGGCCGGGTGCGGGCCCGGTTCGGGCCGGCCCGATCTGGCCCGGGCCCACCACGGCTCCCTGAGCCGCGAGCAGCGCCTCGCGGTCGAGGACGACCTCAAGGCGGGCCGGCTCCGCTGCCTCGTCGCCACCAGCTCCCTCGAGCTCGGGATCGACATGGGAGCCGTCGACCTCGTGGTCCAGGTGGAGTCCCCCGGCTCGGTCGCCCGGGGGCTCCAGCGGATCGGCCGGGCCGGTCACCACGTGGGCGAGCCGAGCCGCGGGAAGGTCTTCCCGAAGTTCCGGGGCGACCTGCTCGAGGCGACGGTCGTCGTGCGACGCATGCGCGACGGCCTCGTGGAGGAGACGCGCTACCCGCGCAACCCGCTCGACGTGCTGGCCCAGCAGGTGGTGGCCGCGTGCGCGCTCGACGAGTGGGACGTCGACGCCCTGCTCGCCCTGGTGCGCCGGGCCGCCAACTTCGCCGAGCTCTCCGACGAGGCCTTCACCGCCGTGCTCGACATGCTCGCCGGCCGGTACCCGTCCGACGAGTTCTCCGGCCTGCGGCCCCGCGTCGTGTGGGACCGGACCGCCAACCGCGTCCGGGCGCGCGAGGGCGCCCAGCGGCTGGCGGTGACCAACGGCGGGACGATCCCCGACCGGGGGCTGTTCGGCGTCTTCCTCCCCGACGGCACCCGGGTGGGGGAGCTCGACGAGGAGATGGTCTACGAGAGTCGCCCCGGCGAGGTGTTCCTCCTCGGCGCCTCGAGCTGGCGGATCGAGGAGATCACCCACGACCGGGTCGTCGTCGCGCCCGCCCCGGGAGAGCCCGGGAAGACGCCGTTCTGGCACGGCGACCGGCCCGGGCGGCCGCTCGAGCTCGGCCGGGCGCTCGGGGCGGGCGTCCGCGAGCTGCGCGGACTGGACCGCGAGGCGGCCGCGGCCCGGCTGCGCGACGACCACGGCCTCGACGACCGGGCCGCCGCCAACCTGCTCCGCTACCTCGACGAGCAGGCCGAGGCCACCGGGGTCGTCCCCGACGACCGGACCCTGGTCGTCGAGCGCTTCCCCGACGAGATCGGCGACTGGCGGGTCTGCCTCCTCTCGCCCTTCGGCTCGCGGGTCCACGCGCCCTGGGCCCTGGCCCTCGAGGCCCGCCTCGCCGAGCGCCTCGACCAGCCGGTGCAGGCCCTGTGGAGCGACGACGGCATCGTCCTGCGGCTCCCCGAGGCGGTGGACCAGGTCCCCGTCGACGACCTCCTCGTCGACCCCGACGAGGTCGAGGAGCTCGTCGTGCGCCAGCTCCCGGCGACCGCGCTGTTCGCGGCCCGGTTCCGGGAGGCGGCGGCACGGGCCCTGCTCCTCCCCCGCCGCCGTCCCGGCGCCCGCACCGCCCTGTGGCAGCAGCGCCAGCGGGCCGCGGACCTGCTCGAGGTGGCCTCCCGCTACCCGTCGTTCCCGATCCTGCTCGAGACGACCCGCGAGTGCCTGCGCGACGTGTTCGACCTGCCGGCGCTCCGCCAGGTGCTCACGGACCTCCGCGCCCGCCGGGTCCGGGTGGTCCCGGTCGAGACCCGCCGGGCGTCCCCGTTCGCCGGGTCGCTCCTCTTCGGGTGGATCGCCGTCTACATGTACGAGGGTGACGCGCCGCTCGCCGAGCGGCGGGCCGCGGCGCTGGCCCTCGACCGGGACCTGCTCCACGACCTCCTCGGCGCCGAGGAGCTCCGGGAGCTGCTCGACCCTGGCGCCCTGGCCGACGTCGAGCTCGGCCTCCAGCGGCTCGCCGACGGCCGCCGGGCCCGCCACCCCGACGACGTCCACGACCTGCTCCGGGAGCTCGGCGACCTCACGCCCGCCGAGCTGGCCGCCCGCAGCGTGACCGACCCGGGCTCCTGGATCGACGAGCTGCTCGCCGAGCGCCGGGCGATCCGGGTCCGGGTGGCCGGCGAGGATCGCCTCGCGGCGGCCGAGGACGCCGGGCGGCTGCGGGACGCGCTCGGGGTGGCCGTGCCGGTGGGCCTCCCCGCCCCGTACACCGCCCCCGCCGAGCGGCCGCTCGAGGGACTCGTCGCCCGGTACGCCCGGACCCACGCCCCGTTCACCGTGGCCGAGGTCGCCGGCCGCCTCGGGGTGACCGCCGACGCGGCCGGCGAGGCGCTGCGGGCGCTCGAGCGGGACGGCCGGGTCGTCCACGGGGAGCTCCGCCCCGGCGGGGTCGAGCGCGAGTGGTGCGACGTGGAGGTGCTCCGGCTCGTCCGGCGACGGTCGCTGGCCGTCCTCCGGCGCGAGGTCGAGCCGGTCGATCCCGTGACGTTCGCCCGGTTCCTCCCCGCCTGGCAGGGCGTCGGCTCGCACCGCCGGGGCCTCGACGCCCTGGTCGACGCGCTGGCCCAGCTCCAGGGGGTGGCGATCCCCGCCTCGGCGCTGGAGGACGACGTGCTCCCGCCCCGCGTCGACGGCTACCACCCCGGCCTCCTCGACGAGCTGTGCGCGGCCGGCGAGGTGGTCTGGGTCGGCGCCGGGGCGCTCGGCCCCACCGACGGGCGGGTGGCGCTGTGCTTCCGCGACCAGGCGCCGCTCCTGCTCCCCCCGCCGACGCCGACCCCCGGCCGGACGGCCCGTCGAGGCGCTGCGGTCGCACCTCGCCACGGCCGGGGCGTCCTTCTGGCCCGACCTCGTGGCGGCGACGGGGATCGCCGACGACCGGGTGCTGCTCGACGCGCTGTGGCAGCTCGTGTGGGCGGGCGAGGTCACCAACGACGGTCTGGCCCCGCTGCGGGCCCTCCTCGGAGGCCGCCCCGGGCCCCGCGCGGCCGTCCCCGACCCGGCCGGCTCGCCCGCCTGGGGCCTCCCGCCGGGACCGGTCGATGGTCGCTCGTCGCCCCCTGCGGGAGCCCGCCCCCACGCCGACGGAACGGGCGCACGCCCTCGCCCACTCGCTCCTCGAGCGCCACGGGGTCGTGACCCGGGAGGCCGTCCGGGCCGAGGGCGTCCCCGGCGGGTTCGCCGGCGTGTACGGCGTGCTGCGGGCCCTCGAGGAGCGGGGCCGGGCCCGCCGCGGGTGGTTCGTGGCCGGGCTCGGCGCGGCGCAGTTCGCCCTGCCGGGGGCGGTGGACCGGCTGCGGGCCCAGCGGCCGACCGCCGGGGCCCGCCCGATCGTGCTCGCCGCGACCGACCCGGCCCAGCCCTACGGCGCCGCGCTCGCCTGGCCCGAGTCCGCGGGGCGGCCGTCGCGCGTCGCCGGGGCCCACGTCGTGCTCGTCGACGGGGCGGCCGCGGCCTTCCTGGAGCGGGGTGGGCGGTCCCTCGTCACCTTCCCCCGGGGACGGGACGGCGACGACTGGCCGTGGGCCCTCGTCGAGATGGTGAAGGAGGGCCGGCTGCGCCGCCTCGAGGTCCAGCGGGTCGACGGGCTGCCCGTGCGGGAGTCACCCCTCGCCGACGTGCTCCGGGCCGCGGGTTCCGCGACTCCTACCGGGGGCTCACCCTCCGACCCTGACCAGGGATCCACGTCCCGGGTGCCTCCACCCCCGCCCAGCGGGGGTCACGACACCCGAGAGCCAGGGATCCACGTTCCCGGTGCCTCCACCCCCGCCCAGCGGGGGTCACGACACCCGAGAGCCAGGGATCCACGTTCCCGGTGCCTCCACCCCCGCCCAGCGGGGGTCAGGACACCCGAGAGCTGCGGGACGGGTCACCGGACGCCAGCTCGACGCGGTCCCGGCCGCCACCCTTGGCCCGGTAGAGCGCCGCGTCGGCCCTCCCGAGGGTGGCTGCCGGCGGCTCGTCGGCCCGCCGGACGGCGATCCCGGCCGAGAACGTCGTCGCCGGGGCGCTCGCCCGCCACGACTCCCGGAGCCGCTCCACCGCGCGCACCGCACCGTCCACCCCCGCCCCGCCGAGGATCATGGCCAGCTCGTCGCCGCCGTACCGGGCGACGCAGTCACCCTGGCGGACGACGGCTCGCATCTGGCGGGCGAGCAGCCGCAGGGCCTGGTCGCCGGCGGCGTGCCCGTGGTCGTCGTTCACCCGCTTGAAGTGGTCGAGATCGAGGAGCACGACGGCGTCCCCGGGGCGCACCCGTTCGAGCGCCCGGGCGTAGGAACGGCGGTTGGCGAGGTTCGTGAGGGCGTCGGTCTCGGCCTCCTGGGCCAGCCGGGCCGTGGCGCGCACGCGCTCGAACGCCCTCCCCGCCTCGGCGGCGAGGAGCTCGGCGACCTTTCGCGAGGCCGGTGGGAAGGAGCGCCGACGGCGGGACCACATCGCCACGACGACCCCCAGGTGGCCTCCTTCGCCCGGCAGCGGCACGAAGACGATCGACCGCACCCCGTCGAGGGGGAAGCCCACGCCGAGCGGCGAGCTCGAGGGGTCCACGACGAAGACGGTCCGTCCCGTGGTGACCGCGACCCCGGTCCCGGTGTCCTGGTCGCGGGTGTCGACCCGGACCGACCGGAGCGGGATCGGGATCCGCCGGTGGCCGACGTTCGTGTGGACGGGCGACGCCGACGCCTCGGCCAGCATCACCGCGACCCGGTCGGCCGCGAGCAGCCCGGCGGCGAGCTGGGTGAGGACCGCGGCGGCCTCGTCCTCGTCGGAGACCCGACCCAGGGCCTGGCTGGCCTCGAGGAGCTGCTCCACCCCGCGCTGGGCGCGCCGCTCCGCCAGGGAGGCCTGGGCCAGGACCTCGCCGATCGCGACCGAGATCGGGAGCGCGACGACGAACGCGGCGCCCGAGCCGCCCCCGGTCCCGGCGGCGAGGTACGCGCCGACCGCCACCGGCGACAGGAGCACGGACAGGCCGGGTCGCTGGGTGACCCCGACGAAGACGAACGGGAGCGACAGGAGCGCCGCGAACGCGGCCCCGAAGTCGTCGGAGACCCGACCACCGAGGGCGAGGAGGCCGAAGGCCGACAGGGGCAGGGTGAGCAGGGCCCAGGTCGGCCAGCGGCCCCAGGGCAGGAAGGGCACCGTCACGCCGAGCAACACGGCGAGGCCGCAGGCCGTGGCGGTCCCCACGGGATCGGTGTGACGGCCGAGCGCGGTGAGCGTGACGTACGCGGCCAGGCCGCCGGCCAGGAACAGCGCGCCGGCGATCCGCGCCGCGCGCCGCCGCGAGTCCAGGTCGGGGGCCACGACGCCAGGGGCTACGAGGCGACTCCGGTCACGAGCGCGGTATCGGCACCGGTGGGCGGGTCCCCAACCGCCTTCTCGCGGCCCCCGGCCGTGCGGTACGGTCGGGCACGGTCGCCGGGCCGACGCCGCCGGCTGCGCCACCCCGGGGCGAGACCCGGTGAGAGGAGGTTGGGATGGGGCTCCTGGACAAGGTGAAGGCCACCGCACAGCAGGTCGGCGAGAAGGCCCAGCAGGGCATGAAGGCCGGGCAGGAGAAGATCGAGGACGTCCGGCTCAAGAAGAAGATCGGCGACCTCAAGGGCGAGCTCGGCGACACCGTCTACCGGCAGCGCACCGTGGGCGCGTCCCCCGAGCTGGCGGCCGAGGTCGACCGGCTGGTGGCCGAGATCCAGTCCCTCGAGCAGGAGCTCGCCGACGAGGGTGGCGAGCAGGGCACCGCGGCCGAGGGCCCGGTGGCCGAGGAGGGCCCGGGGGAACCCACCCCCTGACAGGCCGGGCGGAGCCACGGCGGCCCCGACCCGGGGTTGCCGCCGGTCGGCGGTCGCCGGTTCCGGGCCGGTGGCGACGGCGACCGGCCTCCTCGCGTGAGGCAAGATGCCGGCCATGCGGCTGGCCCTGCGCGAGATCCGGCGCGCCAAGCTCCGGTTCGGGCTCCTCACGGGGGCCGTCGGGCTCCTCGTGTTCCTCATCCTGTTCCAGCAGACCCTGCTCTCCACCCTGCTGGGGTTCTTCACCGGGGCGCTGGAGCACCAGTCGGCCGAGGTCGTCGTCTACAACGACGAGGCACGGCGCAACGTCGAAGGGAGCGTCGTCACGGCGGACCAGGTGGACGCCGTCGCCGCGGTCGAGGGCGTGGCCCGGGCCGAGCCGCTCGGTGAGGGGACCTTCACCGTCGAGGCCGACGGCGAGCTGACCGACGCCGTGCTCTTCGGCTACGTGCTCGGCGGGCCGGGGGCCCCGACCCGCCTGAGCGACGGCCGGCTCCCCGAGCGCGACGGCGAGGGCGTCGCCAGCTCCATCGACCGCGACCGCGGGTTCGACCTCGGCGACGAGGTCGTCGTCCAGCCGGGAGGCGTCCCCATCCGCATCGTGGGGCTGGCCGAGGAGAGCCGCTTCAGCGTGCTCCCGGCCGTCTTCGTCACCTACGCCACGTTCGAGGAGGCCAAGTCGGCCCGGAACCCCGACTCGGCCGGGGTGCTCCCCTCACTCGTGGCCGTGCAGCCCGCCGACGGCGTGGAGCCGGAGGCGCTGGCCGCGCGCATCACGGCCGCGGTCGAGGGCGTGGAGGCCCTCGACCGCGCGACGGCGGTGGAGGAGCTGCCCGGGGTCTCGTCGGTGAGCCAGTCGTTCTCGGTGATCCTGGCCCTGGCCTTCGTCGTCGTGGCCCTGGTCACCGGGATCTTCTTCGTGATCCTCACCGTCCAGAAGGCGACGAGCCTCGCCCTGCTGCGCGCCGTCGGAGCCGGCGCCGGATACCTGACGGCAGCGCTCCTGGTCCAGGTCGTGCTCGTCGTCCTGGGAGGCATCGGCGTCGGGACCGCGTTGCTCGGCCTCGCCGCGGCCGCCTCCGGCGCCGAGTTCCCGATCTCGGTCGAGCCGTCCGTCGTGGCCACCCGCGGGGCCGCCGTGGCCGCCCTCGCCCTGCTCGCCTCCCTCGCCGCGATCCGCCGGGTCCTGCGGATCGATCCGTTCGAGGCCACGACCAGGCCGGGAGCCACGTGAGGCTGGCCCTGCGCGAGCTCCGGAGGGCGCCCCGCCGCTTCGTCGCCACCACCGCGGCGCTCGCCCTCATCGTCGTGCTGCTCCTCCTGCTCGGTGGGCTCTCCGACGGGCTCTACCTCGGCTCGACCGGTGCGCTGCGCGCCCAGCGGGCCGACCTCGTCGTGTTCTCGGCCGAGGCCCGTGACTCCGCCATCCGATCGCGGATCGACGCCGAGGTCCGGGAGCAGGTCGCCGCCGCCGACGGCGTGGTGGACACCCACGGCTTCGGCGTCGCGCTCGTCGGCGCCCGCGTGCCGGGCCGCTCCGAGCTCGCCGACGCCGCGGTGCTCGGCTACGAGGGCGCCGTCTCGGGTGTCCCCGACCCCCCGCCTTCGGGGGAGGCCTGGGCCGACCGGCGGCTCGAGGCCGACGGCGTCGAGCCGGGACAGACCCTCCTCCTCGGACCGGCTCAGGTGCCGGTGGTCGTGGCCGGGTGGGTCTCCGACACCAGCTACCTCCTCCAGGGCGGCCTGTGGGTGGAGCCGGGCACCTGGCGCGAGGTGCTGTCCCGGTCACGGCCCGACGCCGCCCTGGCCGGGGGCACGTTCCAGACGGTCATGGTCGAGGTCGAGGGAGACCCCGACGTCGTGGCGGCACGCATCGACACGCAGACCGGCGGGGCGACGCGGACGCTCACCGTCGACAAGGCCGTCCTCGCCCTGCCCGGTGTCGAGGCCCAGAACAGCACCTTCCGCCAGATCGTGGGGGTCACGTTCCTCGTGGCCGGCCTGGTGGTCGCGCTCTTCTTCGCGCTCCTCACCCTCGAACGGATCGGGCTGTACGGCGTCCTCAAGGCCGTCGGGGCGTCGACCTCGCAGCTCGCCGTGGGGCTCCTGATCCAGGCCGTGGCCGTGTCCGCGGTGGCCTACCTGCTCGGGGCGGCCGTGAGCCTCGGGGTGGCGGCGATCACCCCACCCGACATCCCCCTGAGGCTCACGGGCTCCCGGGCCGTGTTCGTGGCCGTGGGAGTGGTGGTCACCGCTGGCCTGGGGGGCGCGCTGTCGCTGCGGCGGGTGGCCCGGGTCGACCCGGCGAGCGCCATCGGGACCGCGGGTTGAGCGAGGAGGGAACGACGACCGTGCCCGCCCTCGAGCTGCGCGACGTGCGCAAGGTGTACCGGTCCGGCGACGCGGAGGTCGTCGCCCTCGACCACGCCACGCTCACGGTCGCCGACGACGAGATCGTGGCCCTCGTCGGGCCGTCGGGCTCGGGCAAGACCACCCTCCTGTCGATCGCGGGCGGGCTGCTGTCCCCCACCTCGGGCACCGTCGTCGTACGGGGCGAGGACGTGACGGGCTACTCGGCCCGTGAGCTCACCCGTTTCCGCCGCGAGCAGGTGGGCTTCGTGTTCCAGCAGGTCAACCTGGTCCCGTTCCTCACCGCCCGCGAGAACCTCCTGGTGGCGGCGGAGCTGGCGGGCCGGGGGACGGTGGCCGGGCCCGGGCCGATCTCCTGCTCGAGGAGCTGGGGCTGGCCCACCGGGCCGGCAACCTCCCCGGCCAGCTCTCGGGCGGCGAGCGTCAGCGGGTGGCGATCGGGCGGGCGCTCATGAACGAGCCCGGGCTGGTGCTCGTCGACGAGCCGACCTCGGCCCTCGACACCCGGCTCGGCGAGCAGGTGATGGAGCTGGTGGTCTCGGAGGTGAAGGGCCGCGGGACCGCCGCGGTCGTCGTGACCCACGACACCCGCATGACCCCCTTCTGCGACCGGACCGTCGAGATCATCGACGGTCACCTCCGGGCCTGACCCTTGCGTCGGGACGTGGAAGGCCCCTCCCGGGGCCGGATCCGTCCCAACCCGACACCGGGTGCCCGCGTCCGGGACGTGGGAGGCCCCTCCAGGGGCCGGATCCGTCCCAATGCCGGGTGAGCCGGCGGGAGGCGCGCCCGGGACCGCGACCGCTGCCCGTCAGCCGCCCGAGACGTCGCGGGGCGGGCCTTGCCGGCGCCGATCCAGGGCATCATCGCCCGGAGGCGCTCCCCACCTCCTCGATGGGGTGACGGGCCGCGTCCCGGCGCAGCGCGTTGAACACGGGCCGGCCGGCCTGGTTCTCCAGGATCCACTCCCGGGCGAACTCCCCGCTGCGGATCTCGCCGAGGATCTCGCGCATCTCCTCCCGGGTCTCGTCGGTCACGATCCGGGGGCCCCGGGTCATGTCGCCGTACTCGGCCGTGTCGGAGATCGAGTAGCGCATGTTGGCGATGCCGCCCTCGTAGATGAGGTCGACGATGAGCTTCACCTCGTGGAGGGTCTCGAAGTAGGCGGACTCGGGCTGGTACCCGGCCTCGACGAGCGTCTCGAAGCTCGCCCGGATCAGCTCGGTGAGCCCCCCACAGAGGACGACCTGCTCGCCGAACAGGTCGGTCTCGGTCTCCTCCTCGAACGTCGTGTCGAGCACACCCGCCCGGGTCGCCCCGATGGCCCGGGCGTAGGCGAGGGCGGTCTCCCGGGCCTTCCCGGTCTCGTCGGCGTGCACCGCCACCAGGGCGGGGACGCCGCCCCCCTCCTCGAAGGTCCGGCGCACGAGGTGGCCGGGGCCCTTCGGGGCGATCATCCACACGTCGACACCCTTGGGCGGCCGGATCTGGCCGAAGTGGATGTTGAAGCCGTGGGCGAAGGCGAGCGAGTCGCGCTCCTCGAGGTTGGGCTCGATGCACTCGTGGTACACCCGGGCCTGCTCGGTGTCGGGCAGGAGCACCATGATGACGTCGGCCTCCTGGCAGGCCTGCTCGATCGTCGTGACCCGCAGCCCGGCGGCCTCGGCCTTCGACCACGAGGCCGAGCCCTCGCGCAGCCCGACCCGGACGTCGATCCCGGACTCCGAGAGGTTCAGCGCGTGCGCGTGGCCCTGGGAGCCGTACCCCAGGACCGCCACCCTGCGCCCCTGCATGAGGGCGAGGTCGGCGTCGGCGTCGTAGTAGATCGTGGCGGGCACGGCGGGCTGCTCCTCGGTGAGACGACCTGGTGGGGCGGCGACTGCGGCGCCCACCCGGCGCGCGGGCGGTCAGGGACGATCGTACGCCCGGACCCCGGCACGAGGCGACCCGCCGGGCCCGGCCCACGGGGCCCGCCGGGAGCCCCTCGCCGGGGGCCGGGCGCGGCTCAGGCGCCCCGGGACTTGACGGCGCGGAGGCGGGCCGGCCGGCGCGCCAGCTTGGGCAGGGCGATCCGGCCGGTCCGCTGGAGCTCGACGATCCCGAACGGGGCGAGGAGGTCGGTCATGGCGTCGAGCTTGTCGGGAGGACCCCCCACCATGAGCGTGATCGCCTCGAAGCCGACGTCGAGGATCTTGGCCTCGAAGATCGACGCCAGCTCGGTGACGTGCGAGCGCAGCTCGGGGGTGGCCTTCACCGTGACGAGCATCAGCTCGCGCTCCACCGAGTGCTCGGGAGCCAGCTCGACGATCTTCACCACCGGGATCAGCTTGTTGAGCTGCTTGGTGATCTGCTCGAGCGGGGCCGACTCCACGTCGACCACGATGGTCATGCGGCTGAGCCGCTCGTCCTCGGTGGGGCTCACCGCCAGCGAGAAGATGTTGTACCCGCGCCGGGAGAACAGGCCCGCGATGCGGGCGAGCACGCCCGGCCGGTTCTGGACGAGGACGGTGAGGATGTGGTGCCGGTTCGACTCGGCCATCAGTGACCGCCCTCCCCCTGCCAGGGGCCGAGGATGATGTCGTCGTTCGATCCCCCGGCCGGGACCATCGGGTACACCTTCTCCCGGAAGTCGACCCGGAACTCGATCACGACCGGCCGGTCGTCGACCTCGTTGGCCTTCTCGACGGCCGGGACCACGTCCTCGGGCGTGTCGACCCGCAGCGCGACGCAACCCATGGCCTCGGCCCACTTCACGTAGTCGGGCAGGTCCGGGGAGAGGTAGACCTCGCTGTAGCGCTCCTCGTAGAAGAGCTCCTGCCACTGGCGCACCATGCCCAGGTACGCGTTGTTGAGGATGGCCACCTTCACGGGGATCCGCTCCGCCGTGGCCGTCACCAGCTCCTGGGCGGTCATCTGGAAGCAGCCGTCACCGTCGATCGCCCACACGGTCCGCTCGGGCTTGCCGACCTTGGCGCCGATCGCGGCCGGTACGGCGAACCCCATCGTGCCGAGGCCTCCCGAGTTGATCCACGTGTAGGGGTGGTTGAAGCGCCAGTACTGGCTGGACCACATCTGGTGCTGGCCGACGCCCGACACGACGATCGTGTCGTCGGGGCTGTGGTCGCGCAGGGCCTCGATGCAGTACTGCGGCTTGAGCGGCCCGCCGTCGGGCTGGTCGTAGCGGAGCGGGTGGCGCCGCTGCCACTCGCGGACCTGCTCGATCCAGGGGCCGATGTCGGGGGCGTCACGCTTCTGGCGCTCGGCCCGGACCGCCTTCACCAGCTCCTCGACGACGAGACGGCAGTCACCCACGATCGGCACGTCGGGCCGGCGGACCTTTCCGAGCTCGGCCGGGTCGATGTCGACGTGGATCACCTTCGCCTCGGGCGCGAAGGCGCCGACCTTGCCGGTGACGCGGTCGTCGAAGCGGGCCCCCAGGGTGACGAGCAGGTCGGCCCGCTGGAGGGCCGTGACCGCCGTGTAGTTGCCGTGCATGCCCGGCATCCCGAGCGCCAGCGGGTGGTCGTCGGGGAACGCGCCCCGGGCCATGAGCGTCGTCACCACCGGGATCCCGGTGAGCTCCACGAGCTCCCGCACGGCCTCGGAGGCCCGGGCCTTGAGGATCCCACCACCGGCGTAGACGACGGGGCGGCGGGACTCCATGATGAGCCGGGCCGCGTCGCGGATCTGCTTGACGTGGCCCTTCGACGCCGGCTTGTAGCCCGGCATGTCGACCCGCTCCGGCCAGTACCAGTCCATGGCCTGGTTGGAGACGTCCTTGGGCACGTCGACGAGGACCGGCCCGGGCCGCCCGGTGGTGGCCACGTGGAAGGCCTCCCGGACCACCTGGGGGATCTCCTGGGCGTCGGACACCAGCCAGTTGTGCTTCGTGACCGGCATGGTGATGCCGGTGGTGTCGGCCTCCTGGAAGGCGTCGGAGCCGATGGCCGAGTAGGCGACCTGCCCCGTGATCACGACGAGGGGGACCGAGTCCATGTAGGCGTCGCAGAGCGGGGTCACGATGTTCGTGGCCGCCGGCCCGCTCGTGACCATGGCGACGCCGGGACGCCCCGTGGCGTGGGCGTACCCCTCGGCCATGTGGCCCGCCCCCTGCTCGTGGCGCACGAGGACGTGCCGGATGGACGACTCGATGAGGGGGTCGTAGACGGGCAGGATCGCCCCGCCCGGGAGGCCGAACATGACCTCCACCCCCTCGTGCTCGAGGCTCTTGATGAGGGCCTGGGCCCCGGTCAGCTTCATCCTGGCTCCAGTGTCGGGTTCCTCGGGTACCTCGGGGCGATCCGTCCCCGGGTATGAAAAACCCCTCGCTTCAGCGAGGGGCGGTGGCGCACGGGCGCGTCGGGGCGCCGTGCGCTAGGTGACTACGAGGACGGTGGCGAGGAGACACGTCATCGCCGACCATTGTGAACGATCGGCGCCGCCGGCGCAAACGAAGGTGGGGGCCGCCGTCCGTGCGCACGACCGCCCGGTCGCCCACCCGATGACCCCGAACCCTCAAGTCCCCTCACCGGTCGGCCGATCTGACCGTATTGGACCGGATGACGCGCCGCGCGGTTCGGCACGGAGGCGACGTGGGCGAGCGCATCGACGAGCTTCGGGCGAGCTTCTCCTGGCTCGACCAGGACCGGACCCTGCGCGGGGGCCCGTCGATCACGTCCCTGGCCCTGTGGACCGCGAGCCTCGTCGCCTGGTCCGTCGCCGGGGTCGCCTACCTGACCCAGCACCTCGCGCCCGGCCTCGCCCTCCACTGGCGCATCGGCCTCCAGTTCCTCTCCCTCGCGCTCGTCGGGACCCCCGTGGGCTGGCTCAAGGTCGGCCGTCCGGTGGTGGAGGCCCTCCAGGCGGAGCGGGCGTCGGTCGAGGAGCGTGAGCGCCACCTGGCGACGGTCTCGCGACGCCACGAGTTCGACGGCCGGCTGAACCGGGCCCTGGAGATGGCGGACACCGAGACCGGCGCCCTGCGCGTGGTGGAGCGGGCGCTGCGCGCCGTCGACCCCGAGGCCCCCTTCGAGTTCCTCCTCGCCGACTCCAGCCGGGCCCACCTCCAGGAGGCGGTGGAGTGGGGGCCCGACGGGAGCGGACCTCGATGCCCCCGCCGAGTCGCCGTGGCGGTGCACCGCCGTCCGGCGGGGCCAGATCCAGGTCTTCGCGGACAGCGACGAGCTCGACGCCTGCCCGATGCTCGCCGACCGTCCCTCCGGGCGCTGCTCCGCGGTCTGCGTGCCGGTGACGATCATGGGACGGCCGGTCGGGGTGCTCCACAGCACCGCGCCCCCCGGGCAGCCCCCCGAGCCGGACCGCGTGTCGCAGCTCTCGGCCGTCGCCACCCAGGCCGGAGCCCGCATCGGGATGCTCCGGGCCATGCAGCGGACCCAGCTCCAGGCGTCCGCCGACCCCCTCACCGGGCTCCTGAACCGCCGCAGCCTGGAGAACCAGGTCCGCGGCCTGCTCGCCCAGGAGATCCCGTTCTCGGTGGCGATGGCGGACCTCGACCACTTCAAGGCGCTCAACGACACCTTCGGCCACCAGACCGGCGACCGGGCCCTCCGGCTGTTCGCCCGAACCCTCGAGCGCACCGTCCGCTCCGACGACCTCATCGGTCGGATCGGCGGCGAGGAGTTCGTCGTCGTGTTCCCGCGTTGCGCACTCGACGAGGCGGTGGCGGTCGTGGAGCGGGCGCGCGAGCAGCTCGTCCTGGCGGTCGCGACCGGCGACGTCCCCGCCTTCACCTCGAGCTACGGCGTCGTCGGGGCCGACCCCGACCGCACCTTCGAGGAGCTGCTGCGCGACGCCGACGAGGCGCTCCTCGAGGCCAAGCGCGCCGGCCGGAACCGGGTCGTCGTCGCCGGCACGTTCCCGCGCTCCGGCGCCGACGAGCTCGCGGCCCATCCGGTCCCGACGACCGACTGACCCGGGACACACCTCATCGGGCTCTCGGGTGCCGATACCCCCGCTGAGCGACGGTAGCGACACCCGGATCGCACCTCATCGCCTCTCGGGTGCCGATACCCCGCTGAGCGACGGTAGAGACACCCGGGTCGCAGATCTGGCGGAGTTCCCGCCGTCTCGGGTGCCGATACCCCCGCCCAGCGACGGTAGAGACACCCGGGACGCCGGTGGACGCTCCAGCCGGGCGGGGTCCCGGACTCCTCAGCGCTGGTGGGCCGGGCAGGAGAAGGTCGTCCGCCCGCCGATCGTGCGCCGCTCGAGCGCCGCACCGTCGCGGGGGCATCGGCCCCCGCGCACCCGAGCCTCCATCAGGTCACCGGTGTGCGAGCCTCCGCGACGGCCCAGCTCGCGCAGCGTCCCCCGCAGCGCCGCGAGGAGCCGCCTGCGGAGGTCGCCGTCCACCGAAGCGGCCCGGCGGGCGGGGTCGAGCCCGGCCCGCCAGAGCGCCTCGTCGACGAGGAGGTTGCCGAGCCCGGCGATCCGGGCCTGGTCGAGGAGCGCGGCCTTGAGCGGAGCACGGGACCCGTGGAGCGCCCGGGCGAGGTCGCCGGCGCGCAGCGAGAGGGCGTCGACCCCGAGACGCTCCTCGTCGGGGTCGAGCTCGGCCCCGCCGAGGCGGCGCGGGTCGCTGACGACCATCCGGCTCGCCCGGCCGAGGTGGAGCGTGAGCCGGTCCCAGACCGGGTCGGCCCTCCGGCTCGTGTAGAGGAGTCGGTCCTGGGCCGCCCGCCCGTCGACGAAGACCCGCCCGGTCATCCCGAAGTGGAGGCCCAGCACCGGTCCGCCCCGGCTCGTGTCGAGCAGGAGGAGCTTGCCTCGCCGGCGGGCCGCCACGAAGCGGCGGCCCACGAGCGCGTCGGCGAGTCCTCCCGGCGTGAGGCCCCGCTTCAGGTACCAGGCGTCGGGTGCGTCGACGGCGGTGACCGTCCGGTGGAGGGCTCCTCGCTCCAGGAGGAGCCGGGAGGCCTCGACCTCGAGGATCTCGGGCACGGCGACCGTCTCGGCTCGACGCGAGGTTCAGACGTTCGTGATGGCGCCGCGCTCGGCTCCCTGGGCGAGCCGGGCGTACTTGGCCAGGAACCCGCTCGTGTACCGGGGCTCGGGAAGCTTCCACTCGGTGCGCCGCCGGTCCAGCTCGGCCTCGTCGACGAGCAGGTCGATCGTGTGGGCCTCGGCGTCGATGACGATCCGGTCGCCGTCGCGGACGAGGGCGATCGGGCCACCGTCGACGGCCTCGGGGGCGACGTGGCCGACGCAGAACCCGTGAGTCCCACCGGAGAACCGGCCGTCGGTGACGAGCGCCGCGTCGCCACCCCGCCCCGCGCCCTTCATGGCGCCGGTGACGGCGAGCATCTCGCGCATCCCGGGCCCGCCCTTGGGTCCCTCGTAGCGGATCACGACCACATCGCCGGGCTGGATCCGCCCGGCGAGGATGGCGTCCATCGCGAGGTCCTCACCGTCGAAGACCCGGGCCGTGCCGTCGAAGCGCAGCTCGTCGATCCCGGCGACCTTCACCACGGCACCCTGCGGGGCGAGGGAGCCGGCGAGCACGGCGATGCCGCCCTGGGCGTGGATCGGGTCGTCGAGGACCCGCACGACCTCACCGTCGGGGGCGGGCGGGTCGAGGTCGGCCAGGTTCTCGGCCACCGTCTTCCCGGTGACCGTGAGGCAGTCGCCGTGGATCAGCCCGGCCTCGAGCAGCAGGCGCATGACGACGGGGACGCCGCCGATCCGGTCGAGGTCGGTCATGTGGAACTGCCCGTGGGGCTTCATGTCCGCGATGTGGGGGACCCGGGCCCCGATCCGGTTGAAGTCGTCGAGCGCGAGATCGACCCGGGCCTCGTTGGCGATGGCGAGCAGGTGGAGCACCGCGTTGGTCGAGCCGCCGAGGGCCATGACCACCGCGATGGTGTTCTCGAAGGCCTGCTTGGTCATGATCTGGCGCGGCCGGAGGTCGAGCTCGAGGAGGCGGAGGACCGTCCGGCCGCTCTCGAAGGCGTCGTCGTCACGCCGCCGGTCGACCGCGGGGGCCGTGGAGCTGCCGGGCAGCGACATGCCGAGCGCCTCGGCCACCGACGCCATGGTGTTGGCGGTGAACATGCCGGCGCAGGCGCCCTCGGTCGGGCAGGCCCGCTTCTCGATCTCGCCCAGCTCGTTCTCGCTCAGGGTCCCTGCCGCGCAGGCGCCCACGGCCTCGAACACGCTCACGATGTCGAGGGACTGGTCCTTGTAGTGGCCGGGGAGGATCGTGCCGCCGTAGAGGAACACCGAGGGCAGGTTGAGCCGGGCCGCGGCCATGAGCATGCCGGGCAGGCTCTTGTCGCACCCGGCGAAGGTGACCATGGCGTCGAGGCGCTCGGAGTGCATCACGCACTCGACCGAGTCGGCGATGATCTCCCGGCTCACGAGGGACCCCCGCATCCCCTCGTGGCCCATGGCGATCCCGTCGCTGACGGCGATGGTGACGAACTCGATGGGGAACCCGCCGGCGGCCCGCACGCCGTCCTTGGCCCGCTTGGCCAGGCGGTCGAGGGGAAGGTTGCAGGGGGTGACCTCGTTCCAGCTCGACGCGACGCCGATCTGAGGCTTGTCCCAGTCGTCGTCGGTCATGCCGACGGCCCGGAGCATGGCCCGGGCCGGGGCCCGCTCCATGCCGTCGGTGACCTCGTGGCTGCGGGGGCGCATGTCGCTCATGCGGCTCAGCGTATTCGGCGCCGGTGCGGCCACGACGGGTCGGGCCCGGAGGTCCCGGCGTCTCGGGTGTCGATGCGGCGTCATCCGGCGTCTCGGGTGTCGATACCCCCGCTGAGCGACGGTGGAGACACCCGGGTCGCAGATCCCTGTGTCTCGGGTGTCGCCACCCCCGCTGAGCGACGGTGGAGACACCCGGGACGTGAGGGTGGCGCGCTCGCGGGGCCCGGAACCCCGACGTTGACACCGGACGGTGACGCGGCCGTGACGGGAACCGGCGGCCACCGCTAGCGTCGCCGTGCCACCGCACGAGGAGGCCCCCGCCCGTGCCGATCCCCCAGCAGCGCGACCCGGAGGACACGAGGCGGAGGCTCACCGCCTGGCTCGCGGAACGGATGCCCGAGGCCCGAGACCTCACCCTCACGACGCCGCACGGCCCGACCGACACCGGCTTCTCGAGCGACACGCTGCTCTTCGAGGCCACCTGGACCGAGGGCGGCGAGGACCGGCGGGGAGACTTCGTGGCCCGCGCCGAGCCCACCGGCTACACGGTCTTCCCCGAGTACGACCTCGGCCTGCAGTTCCGGGTCGTCGAGGCGCTGGACCGGCACACCGGCGTGCCGGTCCCCCGGGTCTTCTGGCTCGAGGAGGACGCCGCGGTCCTCGGCTCCCCCTTCTACCTGATGGAGCGGGTCGAGGGCCGCATCCCTCCCGACAGCCCGCCCTACACCCTCGAAGGCTGGGTGCTCGAGGCGTCCCCCGAGGAGCGGCGGCGCCTGTGGACCCACGGTCTCGAGGTGCTGGCCCGGATCCACGACGTCGACTGGAAGGGTCTCGGCTTCGACGTCCTCGACCGGGCCGAGCTCGGCCGAGCCGGCCTGGACCAGCAGCTCACCGAGGCCGAGCGCTACCTGGAGTGGGTCGACCCGGGCCGGTGCCAGCCGATCGTCGAGGCGGGCCTCGACTGGCTGAGGGCGAACCGCCCGGCCGAGGACGGTCCCGTGGGCCTGTGCTGGGGCGACGCCCGGATCGGCAACATGATCTTCCGCGACGGGACGTGCTTCGCGGTCCTCGACTGGGAGATGGTCAGCCTCGGCAACCCGGTCCAGGACCTGGCGTGGTGGCTGCACCTCCACCGCCACCACAGCGAGGGGCTCGGCGTGGAGTCCCCCGAGGGGTTCCCCGACCGCGACGAGACGGTGGCCATCTACGAGGCCGCCTCAGGTCGTCCGGTCCGGGACCTCGAGTACTACGAGATGTTCGCCGCCTTCCGCTTCGCGGTGATCATGATGCGCATCGCCCGGATGATGGTGGAGTTCGACCTGATCCCGCCCGACTCCGACTACGAGCGGACCAACACGGCCAGCTGCCTCCTGGCGGGCATGCTCGGACTCCCCGCCCCGACCTGACCGCGGGAGCCGGATCCCCTGCGTTCCGGGTGCCGCCACCGTCGCCCAGCGGGGGTATCGACACCCGAGACACCGAGAACATGCGTTCCGGATGCCGCCACCGTCGCCCCAGCGGCGGCGACGACACCCGGGGAGGGCAGGGCAGCGCATCGCTCACGCGGCGACGCCCGCGAGCGCACGGCGGAGGTCTCGCAGGAAGGGTTCCGGGCGACGGGAGCAGTCCTCCCAGGTGACGTGGAGCACCCGCCAGCCGGCACCGGCGAGGGCGGTGAGCCGAACCCGGTCGCTCTGGAACGCCTCCCGGCCTCCGTGCACGGCGTAGCCGTCGGCCTCGACGGCGACCCGCTCGTGCGGCCACGCGAAGTCGAGGCGGTACGACGCGCCGCCGGCCTCGACCGGATACTGCCGCCTCGGGAGCGGGAGCCCGCTGAGGCGGAGCAGCCGCCAGACCCGCACCTCGAGCGCGCTCTCGAGCGGCGCGGCGTCGCCCCGCTCCTCGATCACCCGGCGCACGGCCGCCACGCCCGGGCGCCCCCGGACGCCGAGGTCGTCGACGCGGGCAACGAGCTCCGCGATCGTCACCAGACCACGACGGAGCGCGTCCTCGAGAGCCGCCTCCAGCCAGTACGACGACACCACGCCCCCGAGGTCGAGCAGCGTGCGCGCCACGGTGGTGACCGGGATCCCCTCGGTGACCGTCACGTCGGCGGGGTCGAGCCGCACCGGGCGGTGGACGGACAACCCCTCGGCCGACAGCCCGCGCGTCCGCGACGCCGAGAGCTCCACCGGCCCGTCGTCACGACATCCGTCGAGCCCCCAGAGGTGCCCGGCTGTGGCGTGCGACGCGACCGCGTCCGGGCCGGCCCACAGGACTGCCGCCAGGAGCAGCTGCCGGCGCGAGGTCAGGCCGCCGGCCTGCCGGTAGACGCCGGGGAGCACCGGCTCCCAGTGGCCCTCGCCGAGACGTCGGTCGACGGCCGACGCGGAGAAGCCGGCCCCGAGGGCCTGGGCCCGGGTGAACAGCCCGAGCTGGGTCGAGGCGGTGGTGAGGAGCGCACGTGTCGAGGACATGGCGCCATCCCACCACCCGGGTGTGACGGTCATCGGAGGCCGACGAGGTCCGCCGTGTCGAGTGATCCCCGAAGGCGTGTCCGCCGCCCTCACCCACGCCCGGATCCGGGTGTCTCTACCGTCGCCCAGCGAGGGTATCGGCACCCGAGACCGGCCACTCCTCCGTCTCGGGTGTGTTCACCCCCGCCCAGCGGGGGTAACGGCACCCGAGAGGCCATGCCCGCGACCCGGGTGCCTCCACCACACCGCTACGGATTCTCGGGCACCATCTCCCCGAGCGTGGCCGCGTCGGCGACGATCCCGCGGAACCGGGCGTCGAGCGCGACGGGCGCCGCCCGCTCGTCCGAGGCCAGCGCCACGACCCGGGTCCCTCCGACGAGCGCTTCCTCGTCCGCCCCGACGATGCCCATGGCGCAGGTGCCCACCAGCGACGCCAGGTCCTCCTCGGCGACCTGGGGACCGAGCGCCTCGATCACGTCGGCACCGCCCACCGCCAACCTCATCGGGAGCTCCACCGCCTCACCGTCCACGGACACCACGACGACCGCCCCGCCCCAGTAGGCGCTGTTGCCCGCGTACGTGTTCGAGCCTCGACGACCCGCCTCGTCGCCCGGGAGCAGCGTGAGGGGTTCGAGGTCGACGGGATTCACGGCGACGACCTCACCGACCACGATCCGTCCCCCGCCAGCCAGCGCCTGGTCCACGGATTCGAGCTCCACGGCGTTCAGGGACTCCGCGAACTGGGAGTGGCTGACGGCGTGGCCGATCCTCTGGAGCTCCGCCGGTGCCACCGTGCTGGCTCCCCCGCACACCCCGCCGGTGCCCGCATCGAGAGCCCCCGGTCCCCCCTCGGCGGATACCCGCTGCGTCCCCGTACCCCCGCACCCCGTCAGCACCACGATTGCGGCTGCGACGGTCGCCGTCACAGCGGCATTCTCGATCCTCTTCATGGTCATTCCCATCTGGCGACAACCGCCTGGGCGCTACTAGAAGGCAGCGTTGATGTGGTCGACGTGGTGGGATTCGTACAGGCCCCAGACGAAGTTGTAGCCGCCGTAGTCCGGAAGCAGGCCACTTCGCATCGCGGAAACCGGCGTCGTGCTGTGCGTCAACCCGGCGGTGTGCCCGGTCTCGTGTCGGATGTTCTGGTTGATGTGCACATCCAGTGGTGCGTGGCCCGGGCCGAGCCAACTCGAGTACTCCGAGTTGTTGGTCGCCGCCCAGTACGCGCCGCACCTCGTAGAGCTACCCGGTACCAGGCTCACACAGACCGCCATTCCGAACACCCCGGATCCCAGATCGGGATTGTGAAGATACATGACATCCGTGGAGCCACCGCAGTTCGATGTGAAGACGTCGTACATATCCGTCTGAGAAGCGAGGTTCTGCATGGCCGCGTGGTACGGAGCCCGTGCTGACCCTATGAGGTTCACGTAGAAGCAGTACCAATGGTCGGCGCTGTCGGCGATCCACGAGTATCCACCCGGCTCGCCGCCATATGGGTCCGCAGAGGCTGTGACCGATCCTGACGTCGCCACTGCAAGGATCGCGAGAACCATGCTGCAGAGTCGCGCGACGGGTAAGGTTCCTTCCCATCATCGTGCGAGGTGAGTTCATGATGACAGGAGTGCGGGGGGATGTCCAGGAGTTCGAGGGATGTCAAGGAACAATGAACTGGCAGTCCCTGTGCGATAGTTGGTTGCCCGGTCAGGATGAAGACCGGTCTCGTGGCACAGAGCGATGGAACTCCGTTCGAGCAAACAGAGACCGGCATGGTCCACCAGGGGCTCGCGCCGGGTCGCCCTCCTTGTCGGATGACGAACGGCGGGACCTTCGAGTGCCGGACTCCCGATCCTCAGCGGGTGGCGGCCGACCGGGACGTGCCGCCGGTTGCCACGGGCGCGCCGATCGCCCACACTCGGGCCATGACCGCACTCGACGTCATCCCGACCCGGCGCGAGGTCCTCGACGACTCACGCGGCGCGTCTCTCCGAGCGACCTGGCACTCCCGGGAGCGCCTCCTCGTGATGAGCCTGTGGCGGGACGACGGGTGCCGTGGGACCGTGCAGCTCGCCCCGGCGGAAGTGGCCCGCCTCGGTGGCTTCCTCTTCGACGTGCTGGCCGAGCAGGTCGGGAACGCCGAGGTCACCCGGACTCCACGACCGTCGCTGCTGCGGCGCCTGCGGGCGTTCGTCCGGCCGGAGAGGCGCTGACCCCTCCGTCTCGGGTGTCTCTACCGTCGCCCAGCGGGAGTCACGGCACCCGAGAGGCCGGGACGCGAGGGCGCGCGCCCGCCAGGAGCCCCACCGGCCGGCCAGGTCAGTTGCCTCCCGCCACCGCGATCACCTCGCCGGTGATGTAGCTGGCCTCGTCGGAGAGCAGGAAGCGCACGACCCCGGCGATCTCCGACGGCTCGGCGCCGCGGCCCATCGGGATCTCGGCGGTCATGGCCTCCTGCCACTCGGGCGTCATCGCCCGGGCGGGGTCGGTCAGCACCAGCCCGGGCGAGACGGCGTTGACCCGGATCCCGTGGGAGACGAGCGCGAGGGCCGCCTCCCGGGTGAGGTGGTCGAGGGCCGCCTTCGACGCCCCGTAGCCGAGCGTCTCGGCCCGGGCGTGGACGCCGGCTCGCGACGAGATGTTCACGATGGACCCTCCGCCCGCGGCGATCATGTCGTCCTTCACCGACCAGGTCGCCAGGAACGCCGCCTCGACGTTGGTCCGGAAGAACCGCCGCCAGCGCTCGAGGTCCACCTGCTCCGGGGCAGGTAGCGCATGCACCCCGCGTTGTTCACGAGCAGCGTGACGGGTCCGAGCTCCGCCCGGACCGTCCTCACCACGGCGTCGAGGGCCTCGGGGTCACCGACGTCGCCCTGCACCGCGATGGCGTCACCGCCTCCCGCGCGCACCCGCTCGACCGTCGCCGCGGCCGCGTCCGCGTCCCGCCGGTAGTTCACGCCGACGACGACGCCGTCGGCGCCGAGCCGCTCGCAGATCGCCGCGCCGATCCCCGCGCCCCACCGGTGACGAGCGCGACCCGTCCCTCCAGCGTCATGGTCCCACCTCCGGCTCTCTCCCCACACCAGGATCAGCGACCCCGGTGCCTCCACCCCCGCCCAGCGGGCGTAACGACACCCGAGAGGCAGATCCTCCACGTCCCGGGTGCCTCCACCCCCGCCCAGCGGGCGTAACGACACCCGAGAGGCAGATCCTCCACGTCCCGGGTGCCTCCACCCCCGCCCAGCGGGCGTAACGACACCCGAGAGGCAGATCCTCCACGTCCCGGGTGCCTCCACCCCCGCCCAGCGGGGGTATCGACACCCGAGACACCGACACGTGCGGCCCGAGAGGCGAAGACCAGCGACCCGTCAGGCGAGGCGTTCGTCGAGCAGGCGGTTGAGGAGCTGGGGGTTCCCCTGCCCCCGGGTGGCCGCCATGGCCTGGCCCATGAAGAACCCCCGGAGCTTCTTCCGGGCCTTCTCGTCCCCGGCCCGGTACCGCTCCACCTCGTCGGGGTGCTCGGCCAGGACCCGGTCGACGACGGCGCCGAGCTCGCCCTCGTCGCTCACCTGGGCCAGCCCGCGCTCCTCCACGACCTCCCGGGGCCGCTTCGGCTCCCGCAGGCACTCGCCGAGCACGTCGCGGGCCAGGTTGCGCGACAGCGTCCCGTCGGCGACCAGGCCGACCAGCTCGGCCAGCCCGTCGGGGGCGAGCGGCAGCACCTCGGGCGACAGGCCGGTCTCGTTGAGGAAGCCGAGCACGTCGCCGACGCACCAGTTCACGACGTCCCGGGCCGAGCCGCCGTCGAGCGCGGCCACCGCCACCTCGGCCCACTCGGCCAGCCCCGGCGCCCCCACCAGCACCCGGGCGTCGTGCTCGGTGACGCCCCACTCGTCGACGAGGCGCGCCCTCCGGGCCGCCGGCAGCTCGGGCATCGAGCGCGCACCCGCTCCCGCCAGGCCCGGTCGGGCACGACGGGGACGAGGTCGGGCTCGGGGAAGTAGCGGTAGTCGAAGGCCTCCTCCTTCGACCGCATCCCGTGGGTCCGGCCGTCCTCCTCGTCCCAGTGGCGGGTCTCCTGGGCGACCCGCTCGCCCGCCTCGAGCAGGGCCACCTGGCGCTCGACCTCGTACTCGAGGGCCCGGCCGAGCGACCGCAGCGAGTTCATGTTCTTGATCTCGACCTTGGTGCCCAGCTCCTGGGTGCCGGCCGGCCGGATCGACACGTTGGCGTCCACCCGCAGCGACCCCTCCTCCATCTTCACGTCGGAGACACCGATGGCCTGGAGCACCGCCCGCAGCTCGCCCACGTACGCCCGCGCCTGCTCGGGGCCGCGGAGGTCGGGACGCCCGACGATCTCCATGAGCGGCACGCCGGCCCGGTTGTAGTCGACGAGGGAGTGCTCCGCCTCGTGGATGCGGCCGCCCCCGCCCACGTGGAGCGTCTTGCCCGTGTCCTCCTCGAGGTGGGCTCGCTCGATGCCCACCTCGACGCCGTCGACGTCGAGCCGGCCGTCGACGCAGATGGGCTCGTCGTACTGGCTGACCTGGTAGTCCTTGGGCATGTCCGGATAGAAGTAGTTCTTGCGGTGGAAGATCGAGCGCTCGGGCACCGTGAAGTGCAGGGCCTCCCCCACCCGCAGGGCGTACTCGACCGCCTGCTCGTTGAGCACGGGAAGCGACCCCGGCAACCCCAGGCACACGGGACACACGTTGGTGTTGGGCTCGGCCCCGAACTCGTTGGGGCAGCCGCAGAACAGCTTCGTGGCCGTCGACAGCTCGACGTGCACCTCGAGCCCGATGACCGTCTCCCACTCGTTCACCGGCCCACCACCCCTGTCTCGGGAACCACCGGGCGGGCGGACCCCCGGCGGCCACCGGACCGCCGGAGCGGCCGCCCGCCGCTCGGCCGCCGCTCGCCCCGTCCCGTCGCGCTCGGGCAGACTGCGGGACCGTGAGCGACGCCGCCGACCGCGATCCCGACGCCCACCAGGTCCACCGGGTCGAGGTCGACGACGGCCTCTCCCTCGCCTACGTCCGAGAGGGTACCGGCGGCTACCCCCTCCTCCTCGTGCACGGATACCCGGAGACGAAGCGCATCTGGTGGCGCAACATCGAACCGCTGGCCGACGCCGGCTTCGAGGTGATCGCCCCCGACCTGCGCGGCCACGGCGACTCCGACCTCGCCCCCGACGGCTTCTACGACATCGCCGCGTTCTCCGACGACCTCCGGTCGCTCATGCGCGAGCTGGGCCACGACCGCTACGGCATGGTCGGTGGCGACGTCGGCGCCCTCGTCCTGTACGACCACGGGCTCCGGTTCCCGGGCGCGGTCGAGCGCCAGTGCTTCTTCAACACGCTCCCGCCTCCGCTCGGCGAGCGCTACGAGCAGGCCGGCATCCCGCCCGACGAGCCCCACCACGTCCGCCAGAGCGCCGACTACTTCCGCCGGCAGAGCCGGGACGCCGACGCGCTGCTCGCCGAGCTCGACACGCCGGCCCGGCGGCGGGCCTACGTGGCCGACATGTACGGCCACCGCCTCTGGGCCGCCCCGGGGACCTTCGACCCCGACGACGTCGACTTCATGACCGAGCCCTACGCCGACGCGGCCAGGCTCCGGGCGAGCTGGGGGGTCTACGAGGGGGCGACGGGGAACCGCCCGCTGTGGGACGCGCCGCGAGTCTTCGAGACCAACCCGGTCCCCACCCTGGTGCTCTACGGACCCGAGGACCACGTCGTGCCGGCGAGCTTCCCGCAGCGCTGCGCGGTGGCCTTCACCGAGTGCATCGGGCCCTTCGTGGTGCCCGGTGCCGGCCACTTCCTCCAGTGGGAGGCCGCCGGGATCCTGAACCGGGCGCTCGTCTACCTGTTCCGCGACCTCCTCGAGACGCACCACGCCTGAGGGCTCGGAGGCGATCACGGCGCGGCCTGCTCGACGGCCCGGGCCACCCGGAACAGGACCGGTTCGCCGAGGGCGGGGGCCAGCACCTGGACCCCCGACCGGCAGGCCACCGGCCCCCGAGCCGAAGGGCACGCTCACGGCGGGGTGCCCGGCCAGGTTGGAGGGATCGTGCAGACGTCACTCAGGTACATGGCCAGCGGGTCCTCGACCCGTTCCCCGATCGGGAAGGCGACCGTGGGCGAGGTCGGCGCCAGCAGCACGTCGAACCGCTCGTAGGCGCGGGCGAGGTCGCGGATGATGAGCGTCCGGGCCCGCTGGGCCTGCCCGTAGTAGGCGTCGTAGTAGCCGGCCGACAGCGCGTAGGTCCCGAGCATGATGCGGCGCTTGACCTCGGCTCCGAAACCCCGGGCCCGGGTGCGGGCGTTCATCCCGCCGACGTCGTCGGCGTCGACGCGCAGCCCGTAGCGGACGCCGTCGTAGCGGGCCAGGTTCGAGGAGGCCTCGGCCGGGGCGATGAGGTAGTACGCCGAGAGCCCGTAGATCACGCTGGGCACCGAGACCCGGTCGACGACCGCGCCCGCGTTCTCGAGGGCCCGGGTCGCGCCGTCGACGGCGGCGACCACCTCGGGCTCCATCCCCTCGGCCCCGGCCAGCTCCTCGACCACGCCGACGCGCAGGCCCTCGACGCCGTCGTCGAGCCCGGCTGCGACGGGAGGGAGGGGCTGGCGGATCGAGGTGGAGTCGGCCGGGTCGTGGCCGGCGATCACCTCGTAGAGGAGTGCCGCGTCGGCGACGTTCGCGGCGAGCGGCCCGATCTGGTCGAGTGAGCTGGCGAACGCGACCAGCCCGTAGCGTGAGACCGCGCCGTAGGTGGGCTTCATCCCGACCACGCCGCACAGGGCGGCGGGCTGGCGGATGGAGCCCCCCGTGTCGGAACCGAGGGCGAGGGGGGCGAAGCCCGCCGCCACCGCCGCGGCCGATCCGCCGCTGGACCCGCCGGGGACCCGGCTCGGGTCGCGGGGGTTGCGGGTCGGGCCGAAGGCCGAGTTCTCCGTGGACGAGCCCATGGCGAACTCGTCGAGGTTGGCCTTGCCCATGGGCACACCGCCGGCCGCGAGCACCCGTTCCACGACCGTGGCGGTGTAGGGCGGGCGCCAGCCGTCGAGGATCCGCGACGAGCAGGTCGTGGGGACGCCCCGGGTGCAGAGGTTGTCCTTGAGCACGACGGGGGACCCCGGCGAGGGGGCCGGGGTCCTCGCCCCGGGACACCGCGGCGTCGACGGCGTCCGCGACCTCGCGCGCCCAGTCCTCGGTGACCAGGTTGAAGGCGTGGAGCTCGGGCTCCCGCCGGGCCACGACGGCGAGGTGCTCCTCGAGGACGTCGCGGGCCGAGCGCTCCCGACGCCGGATCGCGGCCGCGATCTCACGCGCGGTCACGGGGCCTCCCCGAGGATGCGGGGGACCCGGAAGCGGCCGTCCTCGGCGTCGGGTGCCTGGGCCAGGACCTCCTCGCGGTCGAGGCCGGGCCGGGGCGCGTCGGGCCGCAGCACGTTCTCGAGCGGCAGCGGGTGGGCGGTCGGCGGGACCCCCCGGTGTCGAGGGCCGCGACGTCGGCGGCGTGGTCGAGGATCACCGCGAGTTGCCCGGTGAAGCGCTCCACCTCGTCGTCGGTGAGGGCCAGACGGGCCAGGTTGGCCACGTAGCGGACGTCCTCGGCGGTGAGGCGCGCCCGCCCACTTCCCGGATCGCTCATGGGCCGGATTCTAGGGAACGGGCCGTCGCGGGCCGGCCGCGTTCGGAGAACGACCAGCAGGGCGGTCGCGTGCCTGGACCACGACGCCCCGGTAACATCGCGCCCCCACGGCACGACAGGAGGCACGCGTGCAGAAGCACCCCTTCCTCTCCGACGAGTGGTTCGGCGAGGTCGAGCGGCTCGTCGCCGAGCACGGCGCCGAGACACCCGCCCACGCGAACGTCATGGTCAACCTCGTCATCACGAACACGCCGTTCGGCGACGAGCGCCACATGCACATGGGAGCCAAGGACGGCGCCGGAGCGTGGGGCATCGGGCACGTCGACGGCGCCGACGTTACGCTGACCACTGATTACGACACCGCGAAGGACGTCTTCGTGTCGGGCAATCCCCAGGCGGGGATGCAGGCGTTCATGTCGGGGAAGATCAAGGTCCAGGGCGACATGGCCAAGCTCATGGCGTCTCAGGCCGCCGGCGGGGCGGGGGGCAACCACCTCCTCCAGGCCGCCATCCAGGGCGTCACCGAGTAGCACTCGCCCATCACCCCGGCCGGTCGGCGCCTCACCCCGGCCGGTCGACCCATCACCCCGGCCGAGTCGGCGCGCCTTCCAGGTCGTGGACCCCGATTCCGCGCCAACCCGGGCGAGGGAACCGGCCGGTCGACCCATCACCCCGGCCGAGTCGGCGCGCTTCTCGGGTCGTGGACCCCGATTCCGCGCCAACCCGGGCGAGAAGAGCGGCGGTTCACTCCTGGCCGACGATCCCTCGGCCCCGTGAGCGGCGGCGGGGCTCGGCCCCGTCCTTCGGCCCGAGCCCCCACGCCGCGAACAGCCCGAACGCCGACATCACGGCGCCGAACAGGAACGCCGCCGAGTAGGCCCCGGCCCCCGGCTCCCCGTTGCCCGCCGCGGCCAGCAGCACGGCCTGCATCGAGGCGATCCCGAGCGAGGACCCGATCGAGGCGCCCATGTTGAGCGCCCCGCTGGCCGCGGCGAGGTCGCCCGAGTCGGCCTCGTTCGTCACCGCTGCCGCCGTCGGCGGTCCGACGAGGCCCAGCCCGAAGCCCGACAGGACGAGCCCCGGGAGCACCTCGAGGTAGGCCGAGCCCCCGTCGAGGCGGGCCAGCGCCAGCATCGAGACGACGATGAGGCCCATCCCGGAGACGGCGGCACGCCGGCTCCCGTAGGCCGCGGCGACGTACCCGCCGATCGGGCCCATGAGCCCCAGGGACGCCGCCCGGGGGGACACGGCCAGAGCCACCTGGTCGGCCCGGTACCCGAACAGCCCGGGTTCGGCGAGCATCAGGGAGGTGATGAAGAACCCGCCCATGTAGGCGAAGTTGGCGCAGAAGTTCGCCGACACCGCGCCAGCGAAGCGCCTCCGTCGGAAGTACCCGATGGGGAGCACCGGCGCCGGCGAGCGCAGCTCCACGACCACGAAGGCCGTGAGCGCCCCCAGCGCCCCCGCGGCGCTCACGAGCAGCGCCGGCGACGACCAGGACCAGCTCCCGACCGGGCCCCGGTTGAACACGAGCATGAGGGCGCCCAACCCCACGATCGAGAGCACCGAGCCCTTCACGTCGACGGGCCCCGAGGCATCGCCTCGCGACTCGTGGAGCACCACCACACCGAGCAGCCACGCCACGATCCCGAAGGGGAACTGGGCGAAGAACAGCCACCGCCAGCCCAACCCCTCCACGACGAAGCCCCCGACGATCACGCCCAGCAGCGGGGACACCGCGATCGTCGCCGACCACCACCCGAAGGCCTTCACCCGCTCCTCGGGGTCGAACGCGTCCGCGATGAGGGCCAGCGACGAGGGGACCACGGCGGCTCCGGCCACCGCCGCGAGGGCCCGGAAGGCGATGAGGAGCCCGACGTTGGGGGCGAAGCCGCACAGCAGCGAGAAGACCGTCGACGCCCCGAACCCGGCGAGCCACACCCGGCGCCGGCCCAGGCGGTCGCTGGCGCGGCCGAAGGCGGGGACGAAGATGGAGCGGAACAGGAACGGGGCCGAGACGACCCACGCGACGGCACCGAGCGACGAGCCGAAGTCGGCGCGGATGAACGGGACCGCGGTGGTGAGGACGGTGATCGTGAGCCCGGTCGCGAACAGGCCCGACAGCACCGTGAAGAGCACCCACCAGCGGTAGGACGATCGCTCCCGGATGCCGCCGAGCTGCCAGCGCCGCTCGACCGCGACGGGGCGGCCGAGCTCACCCTCCTCGATGAGGACCGGTGGGGCGTCGCGAGGCTCCTCGGTCTTCACGCCGCCGTCACGATCTCGAGCGGGCGAGGCCGCCGCTCGGAGCGGACCGCGCCGGCGAGCACGGCCCCGACGGCGACGACACCGGCTCCCACCAGGTACGCGACCGCGAACGGGCCACCCCGGTCGGCACCGCTGCGGATCGCGGCGAGCACCTGCATGCCGGAGACGGCGCCGAGCAGGCCGGCCATCTGCTGGGTCGCGTTCGCGAGGCCCAGACGCCCCGGTTCGACCGCGTTCGCCACCGTGCTCATGAGCGAGGGTGACGACGTGCCGGCCCCCACCCCCGACAGCAGCAGGCCGACGAGCACGAGGGCGACGGAGGACGACACCGCCGCCAGCGCGAGCACGAGCATCGACGCCAGGACGGAGGCGACCCCGACCACGATCGCTCGGCGTTCCCCCACCCGCACGGCGACGTAGCCGGCGATCGGCGAGGTGATGCTGTACGAGAGCGGCCGCGTCATCATGACGAGCCCGCTGGCCGACAGCGTGTAGCCGAAGACGTTCTGGAGCAGGAGCGGGCTCACGATGAACCCGCCCATGTAGGCGAAGTTGGTGAGCGCGTTCACCGCGAGCGGCGCGGTGAAGTTCCGCCGACGGAAGAGCTCCAGGGGCACCAGCGGGTCGCGGGCCCGTCGCTCCGTGACGAACCAGGCCACCGCGCCCACCGGCGCCACCGCGAGCAGGGCGACGACCACGGGGTCGGCCCAGCCCCGCGTCTCGGCCAGCGTGAGAGCGACCAGCGGGGGACGGTGGCCAGGCCCAGCGTCAGCGCGCCGCCGAGGTCGAGCGGCACCCGCTCCGACGACGTAGGCGTCTCCCGGAGCACCACCGCCGCAGCCGCCAGCGCGACCACCGCGAAGGGGAGCTGGCCGACGAAGAGGGCGCGCCATCCGAGGGCGTCGACGAGCGGCCCGCCGAGGACGATGCCGATGACGGGCGCGCCCGCGCCGACGAGCGACCACCAGCCCATGGCCTTCACGCGGTCGTGGGCCGGGAAGGCGTGCATGATGAGGGCCATGGAGGCCGGCCCGGTCGCGGCGCCGGCGATGCCCCCGAGCACCCGGATCACGACCAGCGAGGGTGCGTCCCAGGCCAGGGCGCTGAGACCGGTGAAGACCGCGAAGGCTCCGAAGCCGATCAGGTAGACGCGCCGGTGCCCGAAGAGGTCACCCGCCTTCCCGAGCACAGGCATGACGAGGGCGAAGGCGAGGAACGGCCCCGTGACGATCCAGGTCACCATGGTCTCGGTGGAACCCAGGTCCTCGGCGATCTCGGGGATGGCGACGGCCAGGATCGTGATCGTGACGCCCGAGGCGAACAGGCCGGCGAGCGCCGTCCACAGGACCCACCAGCGGTAGCGGTCGCCCTCCCAGGCCCGGCCCAGCCGCTCGCGCCACAGGAGGGGCCAGGCGACGGTCGGGACCTCCTCGGGCCCCGGGTACTCGCCGACGGGGGCGGCTCGCCCTCCGCCGGCCCTCTGGGATCGCCCCGTGGCGCCACGCCGTCAGATCCGGCGGTCGGCGCCGGCCCAGAACGGCTCGCGAAGGACCCGCTTGACCAGCTTGCCGGCCGAGTCGCGGGGAAGGTCCTCGTGGAAGCTCACCTCGCGCGGGACCTTGTAGCCCGCCAGGTGCTCCCGGGCGAAGGCCACGACGTCGTCGGCGGTGAGCTCGACCCCCGGCCGGGGCTGCACGGCCGCGTGGACCCGCTCACCCCACTCGTCGTCGGGCACGCCGAACACGGCGACGTCCTCGACATCGGGGTGGCGGTGCAGGGCGTCCTCGATCTCAGCCGGGTAGATGTTCACACCCCCGGAGATGATCATGTCCCGCTTGCGGTCGCAGATGTAGACGAAGCCCTCGTCGTCGAGGTAGGCGACGTCGCCGACCGACACGAGGTCGCCACGGCTCGCCTCGGCGGTCGCCTCCTCGTTCTTGTGGTAGCCCTCGAACATGCCCTCGTAGCGCCGGACGTAGAGCTCGCCCGGTTGCCCGACGGGCACCGGATCGCCGCTCTCGTCGAGGACGGCGAGCTCGAGGCCCGGGGCGGCCTTCCCGGCCGAGCCCGGCTTCCGCAGCACGTCCTCGGGGCGCAGGATCGTGTTGATGCCGAGCTCCGAGGAGCCGTAGAACTCGTAGAGCACCGGGCCGAAGAGCTCGATCACCTGCTCCTTCACCCGCATCGGGCACGGGGCCCCCGCGACGACGATGACCCTCATCGACGAGACGTCGTGTCGCGAGCGGACCTCGGCGGGAAGGTCCACGATGCGCTTGAGCAGCGTGGGGGCCATGAAGGTGCTCGTGCAGCGGTACCGCTCGATCGACGCCAGCGCCCGCTCGGCGTCGAACCTGGGCATGACGACGACGGTCCCTCCGACCATGAACGTCATGTTGGCGAAGGCGCCGGGAGCCGAGTGGTAGAGGGGCCCCGCGACCAGGTGGACGTGGTCGCCGCTGGCCAGGTCGAGCGCCTGCATCCACCCGAACCCCAGTGCGGGGTCGACCGATCCGCGGACCGCGCCCTTGGGCTTCCCGGTGGTCCCCGCGGTGTAGAGCATGCTGGCGCCGGTCGGGGCGCCGTCGAGCGTCACCGGCTCGGGGGCTCCCTCGGCGAGGAGGTCGGGCAGGGAGACGGCCCAGTCGCGACGCTCGTCGCCGAGGAGCACCCACAGGCGGACCCCGGGGAGCTCGCCCCGGATCTCCTCGACGATCGGGAGGAAGGCGTCTCCCACGAAGGCGACCACGGCGTCGGAGTCGTCGAGGACGTAGAGCGCCTCCTCGGCGGTGAGGCGGTGGTTCACCGGCACGGACATCGCGCCGGCCACGCCGACCGCCTGGGTCGCGAGGAGCCACTCGATCGAGTTGTACGCGTAGACGGCGCACCGCTCGCCGACGGCGAGCCCCCGGCCGACGAGCGCGTTGGCGAGCCGGTCCCGGTCGGCCACGAGCTCCGACCAGGTGACGACCCGGTCCCCCTGGAGCAGCGCCGGCTTGTCGGGCTGGTTGGCGGCGTGCAGAGCCAGGATGTCCACGGTCTCGACCTCCGAGCGGGCGCGACGGGCCGCGGGGCGCGGCGCGGATCATCGCATGCTAGTTGACCGCCCGGTCAAGACGTCCGCCCGTTCGCCGGCCGAAGGCCCTGGGGCAGGCGCGGGTCAGGGCCGGTCGTCGAGCAGCCGGCGCTCGGCCGAACGGACGTCGAGGACCCCGACACGCCACGGCTCGAGGGGAGGCGCGTCCATGGCGAACCAGGCCGGCTCCGGGAAGGGCGCCGGCGCGACGTGGCCGTGTGGCCCGGGCCGGCCGACCGGCCGGCCGTAGCCGTTGCCCGGCCGTGCGAGCACCGGGTGCGTCGTGCCTCCGTGCGGTTGACGTCGCATGCTCAGCCTCCTGCTTCGAGCACGTGGTCGAGCCACTCGCCGAGCACGCGCATCGGCTCTCGACCGAGGAACGAGATGTGGGCCAGGCTGGGACGCAGCGGGCCCGGGATGCCCGAGGTGTCGATCTGGTACACGGCGCTGCCGTCGGCGGGCAGCTCGGGCACCACGGGGAGACCGGGGATCGGGTACACGCTCCGCTCGAGCAGGGGGAGCCCGGCCACGGCGGCCAGCGCCTCGCTCGAGGGGTTGAACACGACGCCGTCGCCGACGCCGTAGAGCACGAGCACCGACTTCGCGCCCGTGGCCGGGTAGGGACGGCGGTACCGGTGGGCCACCGTGAGGCCGTCACCGCCGTCGATCGCGAACTGGAGGCCGGCGACGAGGGCGAGAGCCTCGGCGCCGTTCGCCGTCTGCGGGACCGCGTCCCGGAAACCCACGCCGGGGGCCAGGTCCTCCCACACTCGGGAGTGGGTGAGGATGTTCATGATCCCGGCCCCGGTGACCTGGAAGGCCGAGCCCTCCACGGTCGGGGCCACGGCCGTGAAGGCGGAGCCCAGCACGCCCCCCATCGAGGTGCCCTCGTAGAGCACCCGGCCCGGGTCGAGATCGGCCCGGCCGTCGGGGACGCCGACCGACCACGGCCTGGGGTTCACCACGTCGAGGTCCGCGAGCGAGGTCTCCACCGCCCGTAGCACGGACACCTGGTCGATCGACGACTGGATGATGATCGACTGGAGACGCCCCACGTGCTCGGGCCGGGCCAGCTCCTGGATGAGCCCTCCCTCCGACGCGGCCCGGGACCCGTGGTTGGGCTGGTCGATGGCGATCGTGGCCACGCCACGCGCCGCGTTCGCCTCGGTGACGACGATCATCGTCTCCTTGACCATGGTGATGCCGTGCCCGTAGACCGCCACCGGGGCGGGCCGGTGAGCGGCCGAGCGCGGGACCGTCAGGAGGAAGTCGAGCCAGCGGGGCGTCCCCTGGTCACCGGCCCGGTGGTGGATCTCACCCCGGGCGTCACGGAAGTCGGTGACCTGCACCTCCCCGACGACGATGGTCGAGACCGAGGCGCCGAAGATGCCGAACAGGTTGGGCAGGGCTCTGACGTCGCGGACCGGGTGGGGCCGGGCGTAGGCCGTCGCCGCCATCGACCGCAGCGGATCGGTCGCGTCGGCCTCGCTGCGGACGGTGAAGTAGGTCGCCGAGACCAGGTCGGCCGCCCGGATGCCCCGCCAGGCCAGGTAGAGGCGCAGCAGCCCGTAGCGCAGCCCGAGCGGCGAGAGCCCACCGCGGATCGCCTCGGCGAAGCCCGGGGACGGTCGGTAGGCGCCCCCGCCGAGGGGGACCAGGCGGTCGGTGAGCGCGGCGACGTACCGGTGGCCGAACTCGAAGCGCGTGCGTGGCCAGGCCACCACGACGTGGCCGCCCCGGCGGGCCGCCTCCTCGCTGATCTCGGCCCGGATCGGGACCTCGACCCCGGCGGTCACGTCGAACACCCGCAGCGTGGCGCCGCCGTCGGCCGGGAGGCTGGCGGGGTCGGGCGCCCGGTCGACCTCGAAGAGGATCGGCCCGAGCGGCGAGAAGCCGTCGTGGCCGGTGTACACGGCCGAGGGACGCGACGACGGCGGCAGCTCGGCGAGCACGGCCTCGGGGATGACCCCGTCGCCCACGACGAGGCGCTGCCCGGTGGCGGTGCGGGGATCGCGCGCCGCGAACAGGTCGCTCGGCCAGGGCAGGGCGCACGCCGAGACCCGGACGGGGTTGCACTCGTGGGCGACCGGGTTGCCCGCGGCTTCGAGCGTGGCTCCGGCCGGCGGGGCGGCGTCGGCCGGCGCGGTCGTGGTGGACGCGCCGGCGGAGGTGGTGGCGGTCGCGCCCGCGGCCGACGTGGTGGTGGTGGCGGTGGTGGTGGTGGTGGTGGAGCTGGTGGTGGTGGAGGAGGAGGAGGAGGTCGGGGGTGGTGGACGTCGCGGAGGTGGTCGTGGGGGCGTTGGACGTCGCCAGGGTCGTCGAGGTGGCGGAGACGGGGGTGGAGGTGCTCGTGGAGGTGACGGAGGTGGGAGGCCCGCCGGCATCGGGCTCCGCCGCCGACGCGGCGACCGCGGTCGTCAGGACGGAGACGACGCTGACCCCGAGGATGCCGAGCCGCCTCACCGGACCTCCTGTCGTCTCACGTCGAACACACCCTGCACACACCGAGCGTCGTGCTACTCCCACGTAGCGTCGACAACCACGGTCGGTAGGCATCGTAGGGAAGGCCTCTCGGACTGACAACCCTGATCGGGCTATGACAACATGGTCCTTTCAGGGGATGACATGGTGATGACTCTGCCGGGCGTACCTGAACGATCCGGTATATTTCGGACCGACTCGCCGCGGTGCGGCACCGTGGACAGGTTGCGCGCCGCGCGTGACCTGGATTCGGATTTCTCCGGGCAAACCCGGGCAGATCTCCCCCAGTAGGGACTAGACACCATGGCCCGGAGGGACGGTAGCGCGGGTCATTTCGATCGCACGCCGGCGTCGCGAACGGGACAGACCGGCCTACTCGCCCCCCGGAGGCGAGCCGACCGGCTCCTCCTCCCGCGTGCCCTGCCAGGCCAGGCGGAAGATCCCGAACGACGTCGCCGCGAGGAAGCCGAGCGTGAGGAGCTGCGCCAGACCCTCCTGGCGCTCGAGCGTGTCGTCCCCCGAGCCGGTGATCCCCGGCGCCAGGATCCGGAACAGGCCGTAGGCCCCGGTCCCGCCCCCGAAGAGGACGAGCAGGACGGCCGTGAAGCACACGGCGAAGAGGAAGGCCCGGTCGACCCGCCAGGCCGCGCTCGTCCCGAAGCCCGGCTCGGCGGTGAGCTCGCTCCGCCGGCGCAGGTGGAAGGCGAGCACGATCCCCGCGGCCCCGCCGATCAGGGCCGCCTGGACCGAGGTCCGCACGATCCGGTCGGTCTCGTCCTCCTCGACGTCCTCGAAGGAGAAGAAGTCCTCCTCCCCGTCGAAGTCCTCCTCGAGGAACACGTCGTCATCGAAGAACATCGACGGCTCGACCTCGTCCTCGTCGACGAAGCTGTCGGTGACCTGCCCGACGATCGCCACCGCCGCGACCAGGGCCGTGAAGATCGCCACGAAGCTCACCGTGGACACGTAGAGGGCGAACGTCCGCCGGCCCGTCGGGTCGACCTCGCCCCGACCGCCGGCCAGGACGAGGACCACGAGGACGAGCAACCCGATCGGGACGATCGAGGTCAGGCCCCCCAGGAAGAGGAACTCCATGCGACCCACCTCCTCGGACCCGGGCCCACGCCCGGAAGGGGCCGAGGAGGTTTGCTCGGGACGCCCGACCACGCGCGACCCTCCCGGCCCGCCGAGACGGTACCGGGAGGTGATCGCGAGAGGGTGGACCTCGGCGGGAGTCGCCTACGCGACGCCGAACTGGGGCGGGCCCGAGCCGCCGAGCTGCTGGGCGGCGTCGGCGAGCTCGCCCACCGTCCAGCGGTCGCCCCTGTCGATCTTCTCGGCCGGGGTCCAGCTCTGCACGCGGGTGACCGCGCCACCCTGGACGATGAAGGTCTCCCCGGTGAAGGGGCAGTCCTCGGTGGAGAGGTAGGCGACGAACGGCGAGACGTTCGCCGGGTCCCACGCGTCGAACACCGAGGCGTCCTCGGGAGCCTTCACGGCGTCCCCGAGGCCGGGGGTCTGCAGGGTGAGGCGGGTGCGGGCCGCGGGGGCGATGGCGTTGCTGCGCACCCCGTAGCGGACCAGCTCCTTGGCCAGGATCTGGGAGAACGTGGCGATCCCCGACTTGGCCGCGCCGTAGTTGGACTGGCCCGGGTTGGCGAAGAGCCCCGAGGTCGACGAGGTGTGGACGATCGACGCCTTCACCTCCTTGCCGGCCTTGCTCTGCTCGCGCCAGTAGGCGGCCGCGAACCGGGAGGGAGCGAAGTGGCCCTTGAGGTGCACGGTGATCACCGCGTCCCACTCGGCCTCGGTCATGTTGACGAGCACCCGGTCACGCAGGATCCCGGCGTTGTTCACCAGGACGTGCAGATCGCCGAACGTCTCGATGGCCGTGTTGACGAGGCGCTGGGCGCCCTCCCAGTCGGCGACGCTGTCGACGTTCGCGACGGCCTCGCCGCCCATCTCGAGGATCTCGTCGACGACGAGCTGGGCCGGGGCCCGGTCCTCGCCGGTGCCGTCGATGTCGCCCCCGAGGTCGTTCACCACGACCTTGGCCCCCTCGGACGCGAACAGCAGGGCGTGCTCCCGCCCGAGACCGCGGCCGGCGCCCGTGATGATCGCGACCCTTCCGTCCAGTGCACCCATGGGGGCCTCCGTGCTCGTCGTCGGGGCCGGCCCGGGAGGCCGGCGACGGACCGCATGCTAGGCGGCTCCTTGACCGGACGGTCAAGGCGAGGCCGCATCGGCCGGTCCGATCCGCCGTGGTCGCGCGACCCTCGGCGATCCTCGAGCGCGACGCCCGCCCGCGACCCCGACGGGGGCAGAGGAGCTCAGAGGAACAGCGTGATCGTGGTGCCCCGCGGACGCATCTCGCCGCCCTGGGGATCCTGGGCCCGGACGCTCCGGCCGGGCCGGTAGTTCTCCACGTCGACGTCGAAGCCCCGCCCCTCGAGGGTCTCGGTGGCCTCCTCGACTCCGGACCCGACGACGTCCGGGACCTCCAGGAGCTCGGGGCCCTTGCTCACGAGCACCTTGACCTCGCTCCCCCGCTCCACCTCGGTCCCCTCGGCAGGCTCGGCCCCGACCACCAGGCCGGCCTCGACCGCGTCGCTGAAGACGTCCTCGCGCAGCGGTGTGAGGCCGGCGTCGGTCACCGCCTGGGCCGCCTGCTCGAAGGCCAGGCCGGCGACGGGGGGCACGGGGACCGGCGCGGGGCCGTCGCTGATCACGAGGGCCACCACGGAGTCCCGCGCCGCCTCGGTGCCCCCCTCGGGGTCCTGGGAGATCACGGCGCCCAGCGGGATGGTCTCGTGGTACGCGGTCTGCGCCGGTGCGAGCACGAAGCCGGCCTCGTCGAGGACGGCGACCGCCTCGAGCGCCGGCCGCTCCCGCACGTCGGGGACCTCGACCGGCGGCGGGCCCCGCGACACGACGAGCTCGACCGCGTCGCCGTCGTGGAGCCACCGACCCGCCCCGGGGCGCTGGTCGACGACGACCCCCGAGGGATCGTCGGCGCTACGGCGCTCGACCACCTCCACGAGGAGCCCCGCCTCGGAGGCGAGCGCGGCGGCGTCGGCCTGGGTCCGGCCCACCAGGTCGGGCGCGGTCACGAGCGCGGGGGAGTCGAGCGCGGCCGCCACGGCGATCCCGGCCGCCGCGAGCGCCAGGGCGAGGAGGACGGTCACCACCACGTTGGCCACCGGGAACCCTCGCCTCCGGCGGGCGCGGGCGGGCGGCACCTCGGCCACGACCGCGGTGTCGGAGTCCTGGTCGTAGACCGCCGACGGCTCGAGGCCCCCGAGCTCGGTCGGGTGGGGATCGGCGGCCACCTCGGCGTGGCCGACGAGGGTCAGCGGGCCCGGGACCGGGAGCTGGGCGGCGGCGTCGGCGAGCGCCGCGCCCATGGTGGCGGCGTCGGGGTAGCGCTCGGCCGGGTCGGGTCGGCCCGCCCGCTCCACCACCGCGCCCAGGGGGCCGAGCTCCGGTGGGGCGACGAGCGGTCGCTGCGTACGGGCAGCCAGCGTGCCGATCGGGGTGTCGGCGACGAACGGCACCCGGCCCGTGACCGCCTCGACGAGGACGAGGGCGAGGGCGTAGAGATCGGAGCGGGCGTCGACCGGCGTCCCCTTGGCCTGCTCGGGGGAGGCGTAGCGCGCCGTGCCCAGCACCGCGCCGGCCGGCTCGGTCCAGCTCGCCTCGGCCAGGGCCCGGGCCAGCCCGAAGTCGGCGACCCTCACGATGCCGTGCTCGTCGAAGAGCAGGTTGGCCGGCTTGATGTCACGGTGCACGAGGCCCCGGGTGTGCGCGTACTCGAGGGCGGCGCAGACCTCGCGGCCGACGTGGGCGGCCTGCGCGGGGCTCAGTCGCACGTCGTGGTCGAGCATGGCCCGGAGGCTCCCGCCCTCGAGCAGCTCGAGGACCATGAACGGGACCCCGTCCTCGCCCCAGTCGTGGACGGTCATGACGTTCGGATGGTGGAGCGAGGCCGCGAGCTGGGCCTCGGACCGGAACCTCCGCAGGAAGCCGGCGTCGTCGGCCAGCGCCGCGTGGAGCACCTTGACGGCGACCCGCCGGCGGAGCTGGACGTCGTCGGCGAGGTACACACGGCCGCTCGCCCCCGTACCGATGGGCGCGCGGAGGCGGTAGCGCCCCGCCAGGACGCGCCCGGCCAGGTCGGCGACCCCGCTGACAGCCATCGGGCGTCCACGGTACCGGTCCGGGTGGGGCGCCTCGCGGCATCGGGGGTCGCCGGAGGGTCGGCGCGACCCGGGGCCGGGAACGGTGGCGTGGGGCGTGGCCCCGAGGGCGCGGGCCTCGCGCGCGGACGGTACCTTCGCGTTCGTGGCCCGACCGTCCTCGCCACCCGGCTCAGGATGCGCCACCCCTGGCGGGTGGTGATCACCCTCGGGGGCCTGCTCCTCGCGCTGAACCTGCTCCTGGTCGTGGGGCTCAGCACCGACACCGAGCCCGCGACGGGCGGGCAGCCGCCGGCCGTCGAGCGCACGATCCCGACCGCGGGCTCGATCATCCGCCAGCTCGAGGACGTCGGCGTCGACCTGCGCGACGACCTCACCGGGGTCCTGCTCATCGACGGCGTGGAGATCCCCGAGGACCAGCTCCAACGGGTCGAGTCGCTGGGTCAGCTCCGCTTCCGGCCCGGCGAGGGGAAGGACATCGAGCGGTTCTCGCCCGGCGCGCACGCCGCCACCGTCCTCTACTGGCCGCAGACGGCGAGCCGCGACGAGGGCACCTCCGCCTACACCTGGTCCTTCCGCGCGGCGTGACGGCCCGTGGCGTGGCGGCTGCCGTCGGGGGTAGCTAGACCGGTCGTCATAGTCCGCGATATCCTGAAGCCCATGCCCCGCGTCACCGACTCCCGCACCCGGATGCTCGAGGCCACCGAGCGCCTCCTGCGCCTCCAGGGGCTGCACGCCACGGGTCTGGCCCAGGTGATCGAGGAGAGCGGGGCGCCGCGGGGCTCGCTCTACTACCACTTCCCCGGCGGCAAGGAGCAGCTCGCCGAAGAGGCGGTGCGCGACGCCGGCGAGCGGCTCGCCGAGGGCCTGCGCGCCATCCGGGCGGCGGCGACGAGCCCGGCCGACGCGCTGCGGCTCTACGGCGCGATGGCGGCCAAACGTCTCCGGGACACCGACTTCGGCGCCGGGTGCCCGGTCTTCAACACCGCCCTCGAGGCCAGCGTCACCTCTCCGGCCGTGCGTGAGGCCTGCGACGGCGCGCTGCGCGACTGGGAGGGCGTCGTCGCGGACTGGCTCGTCGGGGAGGGCGTCGAGGCCGAGCGGGCGGCCGAGCTCGGGACGTTCGTGATCGCAGCCATCGAGGGCGCGCTCGGCGTCGCCCGGGCCCGCCGGGAGACGGCCCCCTGGAGACGGTCGTCGAGCAGCTCGCGACGCTGCTCGAGTCCGTCTGATCGCCGAGACGCGCCGAGCCCGCCCGGAGACCGCCTCCCGGGTGCCTCCACCGTCGCCCAGCGGGGGTATCGACACCCGAGAGCCAGGGACCGGCGACCCGGGTGCCTCCACCGTCGCCCAGCGGGGGTATCGACACCCGAGAACGAGGGACCGGCGACCCGGGTGCCTCCACCCTCGCCCAGCGGGGGAATCGACACCCGAGAGCCAGGGACCGGCGACCCGGGTGCCTCCACCCTCGCCCAGCGGGGGAATCGACACCCGAGAGCGCTCAGGTGGGGGCGCCGGTGGGGCCACCGGCGGCGACCCCGGCACCGACCCCGGCCACGTCGAGCACCGCAGCCCCCTGCACCGCGTCGGCCGCGATGGCCGCCAGCGCCTCGTTCGCCTCCTCCAGCGAGAAGGTCTCGAACGAGGTGCGCACCCCGGCCTCGGCGGCGAGCGCCATGAAGTCCTCGGCGTCCCGTCGCGTCATGTTGGCCACGGACCGGATCGAGCGCTCGCGCCACAGGAGCGCGTAGTCCATCGGGGGGATCGTGCTCATGTGGATCCCGGCCAGGCTCACCGTGCCCCCCGGTCGCAGCAGCCGGAGAGCGACCGGCACGAGCTCGCCCGCGGGAGCGAAGACCACGGCCCGGTCGCACGGTCGGGGCGGTGGCTCGTCGGCGTGGCCGACCCAGCTCGCGCCGAGCTCGCGGGCCAGCTCCCGGTGCCGCTCACCCCTCGTGAGGACGACGGTCTCGCAGCCCCAGTGGTGCAGGACCTGGATGGCGAGGTGCGCCGACGCACCGAACCCCATGAGCGCCACCCGCTCGCCCGGCTGCACCTCGGCCCGCCGGAGGGCCCGGTAGCCGATCACGCCCGCGCACAGCAGCGGTGCCGCCTCGAGGTCGTCGAGGGCTTCGGGCAGGCGCACCGCGAACCCCTCGGGGACGGTGAGCGCGTCGGCGTAGCCGCCGTCGACCGTCCAGCCCGTGAAGTCGGCCCGCTCGCAGAGGTTCTCCTCGCCCCGGCGGCAGAACCCGCAGACCCCGCAGGTCCGGTGGAGCCAGGACACCCCGACCCGTTCGCCGGGGCGGAGTCGCCGGCACCCGGCCCCGAGCGCCTCGACCGCGCCGACCACCTGGTGGCCCGGGACGACGGGGAGGTGGGGCAGGTCGAGGTCTCCCTCGACCACGTGCAGGTCGGTCCGGCAGCAGCCGCAGGCCCGAACCCGGACCCGGGCCTCCCCCGGGCCGGGCTCCGGCACCGGCCGCTCGACGAGCGCGAGCGGCCGGGTGCCGATCGGAGCCGCCTGTGCGAGGACCTGGGCCCGCAGGACCCCTCCTAGGGGACGACGAACGTGGCGTAGCCCTTGATCGCCACGCCGCCGGTCTGGCGGGTGACCACGAGGTCGACGTCGACCTTGCGCTCCCCGTCCTCCTCGTAACGGCGAGCCACGGTGCCCTCGCACGTCAGCACGTCGCCGGGCCACACCTGCTCGCGGAACTGCACGCCGAACTTCCGCACGTTCTCGGCCCCGAGCCAGTCGGTGGCGAACGTGCCGAGGATCCCGGCCTGGAGCATCCCGACCGAGAAGACCGTCGGGAAACCCGCCGAGCGGGCGAACTCCTCGTCGTGGTGGATCGGGTTGAAGTCGCCCGACGCGCCCTGGTACCGGACGAAGTCGGTGCGGGTGAGCGGCCCCACGGTCAACGGCTCCCGGGTGGCGCCCTCGGTCAGCTGGTCCCAGCTCGTGGTCGTGGTCATGGTCACTGCGCCTCCGGAGCCTTGCCGGTCTCGATCACGGTCGTGCGGGACTCGGCCACGAGGTTGCCGTCGTCGTCGCGGAACTCCTGGACCGCGATCACGAAGGTCATCGTGCCGCCCCGCTTGCCCTCCTTCTCGTAGATGTCCTCGACGCGGCTCTGGGCGTGGAGCCGGGTGCCCGCCTTCGGGGGCGGCCCGTGGAACACGTACTCCTGGCCCCCGTGCAGCACACGCCGCAGGTCCATCCCCACCTTGGCCATCACCGATTCGCCCGGAGGCGACCAGAACTGGGCCGTGGTCAGGAACGTCGGAGGCGAGACCGGCTCGTCGGCCTCGAGGTAGGCGGCGTTCGAGGACTTCGTGGCCCGGGCGAACTCGCGGATCTTGCCCAGCTCCACGACCATGTCGAACGGTGTGTCCGTCGCGCCGACGGCGGACTTGTCAGCCACCGGATGCTCCTTCCGTGTCGTCCGGCCCCCCCTCGAGCAGCCGGCGGAACCCCTCCTCGTCGAGGAGCGCCACCCCCAGCTGCTCGGCCTTGGCCAGCTTCGAACCGGGATTCTCCCCCACGACGACGTAGCTCGTCCTCTTGGAGACGCTGCTCGTGACCTTCCCGCCCCGGGCCTCGATCTCGGCCGCGGCCTCGTCACGGGTGAAGCCCTCGAGCCCGCCGGTGAGCACGAAGGTCAGACCGTCGAGCGACCGGCCCTCCGACGGGGCTCCGATCCGGGGCGGTCCCTCGAAGTTCACCCCTTCTTCCCGGAGCTTCTCGACCAGCCGCCGGTTGTGCTCGCTCTCGAAGAAGGCCCGGATGCTCTCGGCGATCACCGGGCCGATCCCCTCGACCGCGGTGAGCTCCTCGACCGACGCGTCGCGGATCCGGTCGAGGTGCCCGAGCTCGCGCGCGAGCGCCTGCGCGGCGGCCGGTCCGACGTGGCGGATGCCGAGCCCGACGAGCAGCTTGGCCAGCGGCCGGTGCCGGGAGGCGTCGATCGCCGCCACGAGGTTCTCGGCCGACTTCCGCGCGATCCGCTCCAGGGGCAGCAGCTCGTCCACGGAGAGCGAGTACACGTCGCCGGCGTCGGAGAGGAGCCCGGCGTCGACGAACTGGGCCACGCGCTCCTCACCGAGACCCTCGATGTCCATCGCCGACCGTCCGGCGAAGAAGACGATGCGCTGCACCCGCTGGGCCGGGCAGTCGAAGTTGACGCAGCGGTGGTCGGCCTCCCCTGGAGGCGCACGAGGGGCCCGCCGCAGGCCGGGCACTCCTTCGGGAACACCCACGGGACGGCGCCCTTCGGCCGCTTGGAGGGCACCGGGCCGACGACCTCGGGGATCACGTCGCCGGCCTTGCGCACGATCACCGTGTCGCCCTCGCGGACGTCCTTGCGGGCCACCTCGTCCTCGTTGTGGAGGGTGGCGAGACCGACGGTGGACCCGCCGACGAAGACGGGTTCGAGCTCGGCGAAGGGCGTGGCCCGGCCCGTCCGCCCGATGCTCACCATGATCCGCCGCAGGACGGTGGTCTTCTCCTCGGGTGGGAACTTGTAGGCGATGGCCCACCGGGGTGCCTTGCTGGTGGCGCCCAGCTCCTCCCGCTGGCGGTGGTCGTCGACCTTCACCACGACCCCGTCGATCTCGTAGCCCAGCGAGTGGCGCTGGTCGAGCATGGACTCGCAGAACCGGTGGACCGGGTCGAGGGACTCGAAGCGCTCGATGCGCGGGTTGACCGGGAACCCGATGCTCTGGAGCCACGCGAGGACCTCGTGGTGGGTGCGCAGCGCGGGGCCGCCCTCGAACACGCCGAGCTCGTAGCAGAAGAGGTCGAGGTTCCGGCTGGCGGTGATCGACGGATCGAGCTGGCGCAACGAGCCGGCCGCCGCGTTGCGGGGGTTGGCGAACAGCCGCTCTCCGGCCTCGCCCTGCCGCCGGTTCAGGTCCTCGAAGGCGGCCAGGGACATGAAGACCTCGCCGCGCACCTCCATCCGCCGGGGCGCGTCACGCCCGAGGCGCTCGGGGACCTCCTCGATGGTCCGGACGTTGGCGGTGACGTTCTCACCCGTCGTCCCGTCGCCACGGGTGGCTCCGTGGACCAGGCGCCCTCCCTCGTAGAGCAGGGAGACGGCCAGGCCGTCGAGCTTCGGCTCGCAGACGAAGGACATCGACCCCGGCACCAGCCGCTCGATGCGCTTGCCCCACGCGAGCAGGTCCTCGAGGTCGAACGCGTTGTCGAGGGACATCATCGGCACGACGTGGTCGACCGGGGCGAACGTCTCGGAGGGTCGGCCGGCGACCCTCCGGGTCGGCGAGTCCGGCGTGACGAGGTCCGGGTACTGCTGCTCCAGGTCGCGCAGCTCGCGCATCAGCTCGTCGTACTCGGCGTCGGAGATCTCCGGCTCGTCGAGCTCGTAGTAGCGCCGGTCGTGGTAGCGGATCAGCTCGCGCAGCTCGGAGACGCGGGCGGCGATCTCGGGAGGGGCGGCAGGTTCGTCAGCCACGAACGTCGGGCTCCCCGCGGTCGGCCATGCGCGGCAGGTTACCGACGCGACGGGGGTCGGCGGCGGGCGCCGGATCCGGACGCCCGTGACGGACGGGTCGAGGTCAGGCGCCGATGCTGAGGCGGGCGGCGACGGCCTGGTCCTGCACCCGGTCGGCGACGTCCCGGGCCAGCCCCAGGATGCGCTCGACCTGGTTCGTGCCGTGGCCCGCGAGACCCCGGGCCGGGGTCACGAGCGCCTGGGTCCGGAGCCGCACGGGATCGCAGCCCCTTCGCGTGAGCTCGCACCAGACGCCCACGAGCCGCCGCCAGAAGGGCTCGGCCGCCTCGCCGATCGGCCGGTCGGTCGGCACGGCGCCCCACGCCACCCAACCCTCGGCGTCGAGGTGCCGGGAGAGCGCCACGGCGTCGTCGACGAGGTCGCTGCGGACCTCGACGGCCACCACCTTCGGCCCGGCCTCGAGCGCGAGCCGGCGGTCACCGGCCCCGGGCACCCGGACCCCCACCGTCCCCCGCGCCACGGCCAGCGCCCCGGAGAGCAGGTCGACGGCGGCCTCGCGCTCGATGGACCCTCGCCCCGAGCGCCAGGCCACCAGGGCCGGCTCGTCGAGGACGGTCAGCACGGCGGCCCCGGGGAGCCGCGCGGCGGCCAGCTCCTCGACGGCGCCGATCCAGGCCCGCACCGCCTGGCCGGCACGCTGGAAGGCCACGCCCGTCGCCATGCCGACGGTCTCGAGCGCCAGGCCCAGCGTCAGCGGCCCGCACACCTCCACCTTCAGGCGCCGCGGCGGCTCGGCGAGCGACGCGGCGCGGTCGAGGAAGGCGAGGAGCCCTCCGTGGGTGCGCCGGTCGAAGCGGGTCCGGGGCGGCGCCGGTGGGGCCGCCTCGTCGAGGTGGATCGACCCGTCGGGCGCCACGACGACCTCGGGCAGCGCTCCGGCCCAGGCGGCCACGGAGCCCTCGAGGGGGTGCGGACCGGGAGACGGGGAGCGGAGGGGGAGCGCAGGGGTGCAGCGCAGCACCAGGCGGGCCGCGTCGTCGGGATCGGTGTGCGGCAGACCCCCGAGGCCGGTGGCGATCCCCGGCGATAGGGCGCCCGGAGCAGAGCGAGCGACCATGAGGTCCGTAGTATACGGACGCCCCTTCCCCGACCCCGATCCGGAGAGACGGCCGCGCCGTGCTCTGGCTGCTCCGAGCCACGTGGGTCGCGTTGCCGATCACCGCCGGCACCGCGGCGACCGACGCCCTCGACGGGTGGTCCGACGCGCCGCGGCTCGTGGCCTCCGTCCTCCTCTGGGCCGCCTGGGCTGCCGCGCTCCTCGCCCTCCTCGCCCCGCGGCCGGTCGGCGTGACGACCGTGCGCACGGTCGCGCCTCTCTTCCTGCTCGCGTCGGCCGTGGCGGCACCGGCCACGTCCGGGTGGAGCGCGATCGCCGCACTGGCCACGACCGTGCTCGCGACGGTGCTCGCGCTCCTCCCCCGCTGGCCGAGGTGGGCGTCGCAGCGCTCGCGTACGGGGACGAGCAGCGCTTCCCGCTGAAGGTCCCGCCGGTGCTGATGCTGGGGCCCGCGCCTGTCGCCGTCGTCGTGGTCGGCGCCGGGCTGGCGGCGGGGCCGATCCTCCTCGCCGACGAGCGGATCGTGGCCGGCGTGGTCGCGCTCGCCGCCGGGCTCCCGGCGGCAGCCCTCGCCGCCCGGGCCCTCCACGGGCTGATCCGGCGGATGGTCGTGACGGTCCCCGCCGGGGTGGTGGTCGTCGACCCGATGACCCTGGCCGACCCGCACCTCTTCCCGAGGGAGAAGCTGCGCGAGGTCGGCCCGGTCGACCCGCGCCGTCCCGTCCCACCCGAAGCGCTCGACCTGCGGATGGGCGCGGCGCTCGAGTCGATCGCGCTGCACCTCGCCGACCCGGCCACGGTGCTGCGCGCCCGTCCGGGCCGCCGCGGGGGCAGCCAGGTGGAGGCCGACACGATCCTCGTCGCCCCCGTCCGCCCCCGGCGGTTCCTCCAGGCCCTCGCGGTGCGCTGGGCCCGCCACGGCGACCATCCCTGATCCATCCCGCGTCGGGACGTCTCGCGCCCCTATGGGGGCCTCACGCGTCCCGACGCGGGTCCCCAACTCCCGCGTCGGGACGTCTCGCGCCCTCATAGGGGCCTCGCGCGTCCCGACGCGGGTCAGGCGGCGATGCCGCCGCCCACGAGCACGTCGCCGTCGTCGCCGTCGTAGAGCGCGATCACCTGCCCCGGGGCGACCCGGGGCTGGACCTGCTCGGGTCGCACGACGCCGCCGCTCCCACCGTCGAGCGCGAGCGTGGCGGGGAAGGGCTCTCCGTGGGCCCGCACCTGCGCGAGCAGGGACCGGTCCCCGGCGGCGGGCCCGCCACGAACGAGAGGTCGCCCACGGGGAACTCCGATCGGAGGAGGTCCTCCCGGCGGCCCAGCACCACGGTGGCGGTCGCGGCGTCGACGTCGACGACGAACCGTCGCTCGCCGACCGCGACGCCGAGCCGCCTCCGCTGGCCGACGGTGAACCCGGCGATGCCGTCGTGGTCGCCGAGCACCCGCCCGTCGACGTCGACGACCGGACCGGGCCGGGGAGGGAGTCGCTCGCCGAGGAACCGGGCGCGGTCGCCGCGGGCGACGAAGCACAGGTCCATGCTCTCGGGCTTCGCCGCCGTGCGCAGGCCGAGGCGGTCGGCGACCGCCCGGACCTCCGCCTTGGTCAGCTCGCCGATCGGCAGCAGGGTGCGGGCCAGCTCGGGCTGGCCCAGCCCGTGCAGCACGTACGACTGGTCCTTGGCCCGGTCGACGCCGCGCAGCAGCCGGTACCCACGGTCGGGCCCTCCCCGGACCCGGGCGTGGTGACCCGTGGCCACGGCGTCGAAGCCGAGGGCGCCGGCCCGGTCGAGGAGCCGCCCGAACTTCATCGTGCGGTTGCAGTCCACGCAGGGGTTGGGGGTGCGACCCGAGGCGTGCCCGTCGACGTACGGCCGGACGACCCGGGCCTCGAAGTCGTCGGCGAAGTTGAAGACGTAGTGCGCGACGCCGAGCTGGTCGGCCACCCGACGGGCGTCCTCGACGTCGGCCACGCTGCAGCAGCCGGATTCGGTCCGGCCGCCCCAGAGCTTCATCGTGACCCCGGTGACGTGGTGGCCGGCCTCGACGAGCAGCGCCGCGGCCACCGAGGAGTCCACGCCGCCACTCATGGCGACGAGGACGCGCGAGCGGTTCACGGCCCGGCGACGCGCGACGGGCGCAGCCGCTCGACGGCGGCCGGGATCGCGGCGAGGGCGGCGTCGACGTCGGCGTCGGTGGAGGCGAAGCCGAGGCTGAGCCGGATCGAGGCGAGGGCGTCCTCGCGCGACAGCCCCATGGCCTCGAGCACGTGCGAGGGCTCGGTGGCACCCGACGAGCACGACGACCCGGCCGCCGCGCACACGCCGGCGAGGTCGAGGGCGACGAGCAGGGCCTCGGCCTCGACCCCGGGGAACCCGACGTGGCAGTTCCCCGCGACCTTCCGGGCGGGGTCGCCGTTGAAGAAGGCGTCGGGTACCGCAGTCGCGAGCCCGGAGGCCAGGCGGTCACGCAGCGCCCCGACTCGGGCGATCTCCTCGTCGCGCCGCTCGACGGTGACGGCCAGCGCCTCGGCCATGGCCACCGCCCCGGCGACGTTGGAGGTGCCCCCGCGCAGGCCCCGCTCCTGCCCGCCGCCCTCGATGAGCGGCGTCACCAGCGTGCCGCCCCGCACGACGAGCGCGCCCACCCCCTTCGGGCCCCCCGAACTTGTGGGCCGAGATCGCGACGAGGTCGGCGACGGCGCCGGTCGCGGCCACGTCGAGCCAGGGGACGGCCTGGACGGCGTCGGTGTGGAGGACGGCCCGGGGTGCCCGCTCGCGCACGAGGGCGGCGACCTCGGCGAGCGGCTGCACCGTCCCGACCTCGTTGTTCACGAGCATCACCGACACGACCACGGTCCGGTCGTCGAGCGCGTCGGCGAGCGAGCCGAGGTCGACCAGGCCGTCGCGACCGATGCCGGCCAGGCGGACCGAGAACCCCTCGCGGGCCAGCCGGTCGCACGACGCGAGGACCCCCTTGTGCTCGAAGGCGGTCGCCACCACGCCGTCGCCCCGGCCCTGCTCCCGCGCGGCCAGGGCCGCCCCCTTGACCGCCAGGTTGTCGGCCTCGGTGCCGCCGCCGGTGAGGACGACCTCGCCGGGCTGCGCGCCCAGGGCGGCGGCCACCCGCTCCCGGGCCTCCTCGAGCGCGGCCTTGGCGGCCCGGGCGGCGCCGTGCCCGCCCGACGGGTTGCCGAAGGTCTCGGTGAGGAACGGCCGCATGGCCGCGACCGCCTCGGGACGCATCGGCGTCGAGGCGGCGTGGTCCAGGTAGGCCATGCACCTGAGTCTACGGGCGGCCTCGCGACACCCGCCTCGCGCGGTCGCCGGACGGGCGTGCTCCCGTTCGGGACGCGACGGAGGGGCCCGAAGGCCCCTCCGAACGCAGCTCCTGAGCGGGCGTCAGCTCAGACGAGGACCCGGAACGTCTGGATGATGTGGTCGAGCGCCTCGAGATCGGCGTCGCTCACGATCTGCACGAAGACCGCCATGATGAACTCGCCACCGGCGGGCTGCGCGGCGATGGTCACGACCTGGGTGCCCGTGCCTCCACAGTCCTGCCACACCTCGAGCTCGCCGGTGTAGAGCCCGTCGTCGTAGGGCTCGCGCCCGGCACTCGTGCAATCGACCGACGGGCCGATCGCGTCGAGGAGCACGGCGGGGGTGAAGCCGAGCTCGGGGCCGGCGGCCAGGAACTCCATGCCCGGGACGTCGTAGCTGGCGGCGTACGCCTGGAGGTCGCCCGCCGCGATGATCTGCGGCAGCTCCGTCCCGTCGTCGAGGACGTATGGCGTCCCCTGCACCTGCGACCACTCCGCGGGGACCTCGACCTCGAGCGTGCCCGAGTCGTCGGTGATCGTGACGTAGCCGGAGTACGACGAGCCGGTCGGGAGCGCGCCCCCCTCCTCCTCGACGTCGGCACGGAGCGACTCGTACGGCTCCAGCTCGTCGCCGTTGAACTCGCCGCGATAGCGGGTACCGTCTTCGAACCGGAGCACCTGCACCGAGAGCACATCGCTCGGGCCGTGCGTCTGGAGGACGTCGCAGTAGTCCTTCATCGTGCCGTCGGCCGCCATGGGCAGGCCTTCGACCCGCTCGATGATGTCACCGCCCTGGATCCCCGCCTCGGCGGCCGGACGGCCCGACTGGACCGATGCGACCCAGAGGCCCGCGAGGCCGCTCTCCTCGTCGTAGACCGCCTGGCCGTTGACGCCCAGCGAGAGGACGTCTTCGCCGCCGCGCATGATCTCGACCGCGGGCTCGGCCAGCTCGGCCGAGATCCCGAACTTCTGCGTCGTGCCCGTTCCGGGGTCCATGCTCATGAAGTGGACGCCGACGACCTGCCCGTCTCCGGTCACGATCGGCCCGCCCGAGTTGCCGGGCTGGGCCTCGGCGTCGTGCTGGATGACCGAGTCGACCGACGACCACTGCGTCTCACCGTCGGCCTCGGCCTTGGCCACGATCCCGCGCACGAGCGTGTACTCCGGGTCGCCGAGCGGGAAGCCGGCCACGTAGATCTCGAGACCCGTGCTGATCTCCCCCTCGTACCACTCGAGGTACGGGTAGCCGTCGCCGTCGAGGTCGATCACCGCGAGGTCGTCGCACTCGGAGACGCCGAGGATCTTGGCGTTGACGGGCTCGTCCTTCCCGGCGACGTGGACCTCGAGCGAGGCCGCACCGGTCACGACGTGGTTGTTGGTGACGGCGATGCCCGACGGGTCGATGATGAAGCCCGAGCCCGATCCGGCCGTCGAGACCTCCTCGTACGCGGCGGCCTGGGACGGCTGCGCAAAGGTCCCCTTGGCGATGATCTGGATGACGGCGCCCTGGACGTCGTCGAGGTCGGAGACGGCGCCCGCGCTCTTGTCGTCGGACGTGGTCTCGCCGCCGGACGGCTCCTTCGAGGCGTCGTCGCCCCCGCCACCGCCGCACGCGGCCCCCAGGAGCGCGACGGCCGCGACCGCCGCCAGCCAACGGATGCTCCGCTTCATCGCCCTTCCCCTCGTCGCTGGTCAGCTCGTCGACTGCTGCCCGGCTCCAGCCCGGGTGCGCTCGGCCATGGGCCGTCGGGTCCGGGGTGCGGCACCGTCCCCGCGCACGTTAACCGGCCCCCCGGGCCGCCCTGGGGATTCCTCGGTCCCGTCGCGCCTCACCCGAGAGAGGGTGACGCAGGTCACACTTCGGTCCGACATCGCGACCGCGGGGATGACGGTCACACCCTCCGGGGATACTCCTGGTGTGAGCAGGCAGCTCCGACTCCTCGACGGCGGACGGCCGCCGGACTGGCGGCTCGACGAGCGCGCCCGGCGCGTCGGCCGCCGCGGCGTCGCCCAGGCCCGCCGCGCGCTCGAGCGGGCCCGGCCGCCCGAACCCCGCGACGGGCTGCCGAGGGCGGGCTGACCGCCCCGGCGCGGTCCCGTCCGGGCCGGCCGCCGAGCCCGGGGTCGACCCCGGGAACCGGCGGCTCGACCCTTCGAGGGGGCGGCCTCTACCCTGGCTGACCAGGCCGGAGACGGACCGGTCGCGCCGACGGCGGCGCGGCCCGCACGGAGCTGACACGGAGCTGCGAGGACCATGGGCGGCGAGCACCCCGAGAGGACCCCCGAGGAGTGGCGGGAGCTGGCCGCCGGCGAGCTGCGCGGCGCCGACCCCGACGCGCTCACCTGGGTCACACCCGAGGAGATCGCGGTGAAGCCGCTCTACACCGCCGCCGACCTCGAGATGCTCGAGGCCGTCGACACCCTGCCCGGCTTCCCGCCGTTCCTCCGGGGGGTCCGGGCGACCATGTACGCCAACCGGCCCTGGACGATCCGCCAGTACGCCGGGTTCTCCACCGCCGAGGACTCCAACGCCTTCTACCGGCGCAACCTGGCCGCCGGCCAGATGGGGCTCTCGGTGGCCTTCGACCTGGCCACCCACCGCGGCTACGACAGCGACCATCCCCGGGTGGCCGGCGACGTGGGGATGGCCGGCGTGGCGATCGACTCCGTCGAGGACATGAAGATCCTCTTCGACGGCATCCCCCTCGACAAGATGTCGGTCTCGATGACCATGAACGGCGCGGTCCTGCCCGTGATGGCGGGGTACATCGTGGCCGCCGAGGAGCAGGGGGTCTCCCACGAGCAGCTCGCGGGGACCATCCAGAACGACATCCTCAAGGAGTTCATGGTCCGCAACACCTACATCTACCCGCCCGGGCCGAGCATGCGGATCGTGGCCGACCTCATCGAGTACACGGCCAGGCAGATGCCGCGGTTCAACTCGATCTCGATCTCCGGCTACCACATGCAGGAGGCCGGGGCGACGGCGGTGCAGGAGCTGGCGTTCACCATCGCCGACGGGCTCGAGTACGTGCGGGCCGCCCTGGGGCGCGGGCTCGCGATCGACGACTTCGCCGGGAGGCTCTCCTTCTTCTTCGCGATCGGCATGAACTTCTTCATGGAGATCGCCAAGCTGCGAGCGGCGCGCCTGCTGTGGGCCCGGATCGTCGGCCGGTTCGAGCCGCGGGACCCGAAGTCGATGATGCTGCGCACCCACTGCCAGACCTCGGGGGTCTCGCTCACCGAGCAGGACCCCTACAACAACGTCGTGCGGACCGCGTTCGAGGCGCTGGCCGCCGTGCTGGGCGGCACCCAGAGCCTGCACACGAACTCGTTCGACGAGGCCATCGCCCTCCCCACCGACTTCTCGGCCCGCATCGCCCGCAACACCCAGCTCATCCTGGCCGAGGAGACCGGGATCACCCACGTGGTCGACCCGCTCGGAGGCAGCTACTACGTCGAGGCCCTCACCCACAGCCTCGCCGCGGAGGCCTGGAAGCTCATCGAGGAGGTGGAGGCCCTCGGCGGGATGACCGAGGCGGTGGCCTCCGGGATGCCGAAGCTGCGCATCGAGGAGGCCGCGGCCCGCCGGCAGGCGAGGATCGACCGGGGTGAGGAGACCGTGGTCGGGGTCAACAGGTACCGACCGGCGGAGGACTCTCCGGTGGAGCCGCTCGTCGTCGACAACACGAAGGTGCGCGAGCAGCAGGTCGAGCGGCTCGCCAAGGTGCGGGCGACCCGCGACGAGGCCCGCTGTCGCGCCGCGCTGGAGCGGCTCACCGAAGGGGCCGCCGGCGACGCGAACCTGCTCGAGCTCGCGGTCGAGGCCACCCGGGCCCGGGCGACCGTCGGCGAGATCTCCGAGGCCCTGGAGCGGGTCTTCACCCGCCACCAGGCCGAGGTCCGTACGATCAGGGGCGTGTACGGCTCCGCCTTCGACGAGGACGAGGAGTTCCAACGGGTCCGGGCCGAGGTGGAGCGCTTCGCGCGGGAGGAAGGTCGTCGCCCCCGCATCTACGTCGCCAAGATGGGCCAGGACGGCCACGACCGCGGCGCCAAGGTCATCGCCACGGCGTTCGCCGACCTGGGGTTCGACGTCGACGTGGGGCCCCTGTTCCAGACACCCGAGGAGGCCGCCCGCGACGCGGTCGAGCACGACGTGCACGTGGTCGGCGTCTCCAGCCAGGCGGCCGGCCATCGGAGCCTCGTGCCCGAGCTCGTGGCCGAGCTCCGCAAGCAGGGCGGCGACGACATCGCGGTCGTCTGCGGGGGGGTCATCCCGTCCCAGGACCACGACCTGCTCCGTGAGGCCGGCGTGGCCGCGATCTTCGGGCCCGGCACCCCGATCCCGGCTGCCGCGGCCGAGGTGCTCCGGTCGCTGCCCCGCCGCCGGGGGTGAGCCACCAGGCCGAGGCCATCCGCCGGGGCGACCGGCGGGCGCTGGCCCGGGCCATCACGCTCGTCGAGTCCACGCGCCCCGACCACCGGCGGGAGGCCGCCGGCCTCCTCGCCGAGCTGCTGCCCGCCACCGGCCGCTCCCTGCGGGTGGGGATCTCGGGAGCCCCGGGGGCCGGCAAGTCGACCTTCATCCAGGCGCTCGGGCTGCACCTCACCGGGGCCGGTCACCAGGTGGCGGTGCTGGCCGTCGACCCCACGAGCACCCGCACCGGCGGCTCGATCCTCGGCGACAAGACCCGCATGGCGGACCTGGCGCGCGAGCCCGACGCGTTCATCCGCCCCTCCCCGACCGGGGGCACGCTCGGCGGGGTCGCCCGGCGGACCCGCGAGGCGATGCTGCTGTGCGAGGCGGCCGGCTTCGACGTGGTGCTCGTCGAGACCGTCGGCGTCGGGCAGTCCGAGGTCGCCGTCGAGGGGATGGTCGACCTGTTCCTGCTCCTGCTCGCCCCCGGGGGCGGCGACGAGCTCCAGGGCATCAAGCGGGGGATCGTGGAGCTGGCCGACGTCGTCGCGGTGAACAAGGCCGACGGTGAGCTCGCCGCGGCGGCGGCCGCGGCGGCGAGCGACTACGCCAACGCCGTCCGGCTGCTGCGCCCCAAGTCGGCGGCGTGGACGCCCCGGGTGCTCACCTGCTCGTCGCTGGAGCGCCACGGCATCGCCGAGGTGTGGGAGGCGGTCGAAGCGTTCCGCGACGCCCTCGGTCCCTCGGGCGAGCTCGAGCGCCGGCGGGGCCCGCCAGGCCCGGGCGTGGATGTGGGCCGAGGTGTCCGAGGGGCTCCTCGAACGGCTCCGGGCCGACGAGGAGCTGCGCCAGGTCGCCACCCGGTTGGAGCACGAGGTCGAGGCCGGCGATCGGGCCCCGACGGCCGCCGCCCAGGAGCTCCTCGACCGGTTCCTCGGCGACGGGGCCGCCTGACGGTCCCGGCCGGCATGCCGCCCGGGCGATGGGAACGCACGCCCGGAACGGGGCCCCCTCACCGACCACGGCCGGCTGGGTCGAGACGGCGAGCCGCCCCGCCCGCCCGAGCGCCGGCTGGCGTAGCGGCCCGTGACGTGCTGCGCGTCAACCGGCGGCGTCGATGCGCGCGATGAGCGCGCGGACGCGCTCGAGAGCGGCGTCGAACGTGATCGGGAAGTCGTCCTCTTCGACGACGGCCTGCCACAGCGCGGGCCAGTGTGCGGGCGCGACGAGCGCCGGGGGCCACGGGTGCTTGTTGCGGACGCCGAACACGTCGAGGCAGGCCGTTCGGACCTCGGCGAGCTCATCGTCGTCGAGGAGCTCCTCGAGCAGGGTCAGATCCGCGAGGTCGTACGCCCGGTCGTTGAGGCGTTCACCGTCGAGCGGGTCGGTGCAGGCGTGGAGCTTCTGGGCGACCTGGTAGCGGACGGACAGGCACGACACGGTCGGTGGGGCCGGCAGTCCGACGGGATCGAGGGACACCTCGACGGCGTCGACCCGGGCGAGCGCTTGGCCCTCGGGCGCGGCGACCTCCATCGGGACCGTGCCGAACGCCCTGCCCTTGTAGGTGAGCTTCACCTCGAAGCGAACCGGCTTCATGGCAAGACCGGGCACGTCGACTCGGTCGACGCGAACGACGCGCCCCGTGAACCCGTGCCAGTCGCGCTCGACGGCGGCTTCGACCTCGGCGACGACGTCGTCGAGGGCCCCGCGGTAGACGGTGTCGAAGTCCTTGGAGGTGCGCGCCCGGACCCCGAAGCGCATCTCGAGCGCAGCGCCACCCTTGGCGACGAATCGGTGGTACCCGCCGTCATCACGGAGGTGGTCGAGCATCGCTGACACGACGAGCACTCCGACCCTGCGCTGCAGGCGTCCGGCGGTCACGCCCTCGGTATCGGACCACTCGGTCAGCCAGCGTTGGAGGTGGCTGAGGTTGCCGGGCTCACGGGAGCGGGACAGCGTCATACGACGTGCCGCACTCGACGGGTCGGGTGGAGCCGCTCAGCGGCGAGGCAGTCCCGAAGGCGCTCCTCGTCGCGAGCGTCGATGTCGCCCCGTCGGCGGCCTGTGGTGATCGCCTGCTCGATGAGGCGGGGGTCGATGTGGTCCGCGATCGCCTGCGCGATGGCGACGGCCGGCACGACCACGGGCACGTCGTCGACGACCTCGACGTCGCGGGGCCGTAGGCGAGCATGACGCACCCGGTAGCGCTCGCCGCCGGCCTTGCGGGGCCGGTAGCCGGGGGGCACGGCGAGCTCGACGCGTCGTGGGTTCACGTCGCACAGCTCGTGGAGCGCGAGCGCGCTCCGACCGGCGACGACGCCGCGCTTACCCGTCCAGGCCACCGCCGCCATGAGCTCGTCGTTCGGACGGCGCGGGAACGTCGGGAAGCGGTACACGCCGTGTGCGATGTGCTCGAGGCGCCCCCGGGCCGCCATCTTGCGCAGCTCGACCGGGTTCACGCCGACGGCCTCGGCGTCGGCGGGCGTGACGAAGCCACGCTGCTCACCGGCCACCTCGAGCAGAAGGTCTATCAGTGCCATGTACAATAGCGTACCAGACAGGTACGGTTTTGTAACGTTGCCCGTTGCGAAGCGCGAGAACCGTACCACAGCGGTACGATCTTGCCAGCACGAGCCACCCATCCCACCACCGGGCCCCGGGCTGCCAGGCTCCGGGCTCCTCGATCCCTCCCCTCCCTTGACACACCCTGAGACATCCTGATACGTCTTGGCGTCGCCGGACGGCCACTTCCCCCGGAGCCCGCCGCCCCGAAGGGGACGCCATGACCACGACCATCACCGTCCGCCCCTGGCCCGACCCCGTCATCGACACGCTGGGGTTCGACCCCCGTTCCGCCTACGTCGAGACCTTCTGGCTCCCGACGCTCGGCCCCACCAGCCTCCTCCTGCTCCGGCACCTCGCCACCCGTTTCGACGAGCACCCCGACGGCCTCGAGCTCCCCGTCTCCGACACGTCGCAGGCCCTCGGGGTCGGTGCCCGTGAGGGGCCGTCGTCGCCGCTGCGGCGGAGCCTCGACCGCCTCGGGCAGTTCGGCCTGGCCTGCAGCGCCGGGCCCGACACGCTGGCCGTGCGGCGTCGCGTCCCGCCCGTGAACCGCCGGCACGTCCACCGGCTGCCCCCGACCTCCGGGAGGCCCACGACCGCTGGGTCGACGACCGGCTGACCGAGCGGCCCGTCGACACCGCCCGCCGCCACGCCCGCCGGGTCGCGTTCACGCTCCTCGAGCAGGGCGACGACCCCGACCACGTCGAGCGGGCCCTCCAGGGCATCGGCTTCCACCCGTCGATCTGCCGCGAGGCCACCGAGTGGGCGACGGCGCGCCACCGCCAGGCGCTCGAGGACGCCACGGGCGGACTCGTCGCGGTCCCCGAGCCGGCCGCCTGACGGACACGGCCACGAAGCCGCGCCGGTCGGACCCTCCCCCCCGGCCGACCGGCGTGGGAGCGACGGACGGCGCGCCGGCTCCGGCGTCGGCGCGCCGTCCCGCTCCCCGGTACCCTCGCAGCCATGACCGACCTGGAGGTCCTCGCCGGACGCCTGCGCGACGCCCGGGCGATCGTGGTGCTCACCGGGGCCGGCATCTCCACCGAGTCGGGGATCCCCGACTTCCGCGGCCCGAACGGGATCTGGACCAAGAACCCCCAGGCCGAGAAGGCCGCCACCCTCCAGCACTACCTCGCCGACCCCGAGGTGCGGAAAGCCGCCTGGCGGCACCGCCTGGAGAGCGGCATGTGGAACGCCGAGCCCAACGCCGGGCACCGGGCGCTCGCCGAGCTCGAGCGGAAGGCGCGGCTCGACACGCTGGTGACCCAGAACGTCGACGGGCTCCACCAGCGGGCCGGCTCCTCACCGGAGCGGGTCGTCGAGATCCACGGCACCGTCCACGAGGTCGAGTGCACGAGCTGCCACGAGCGGGGCCCGATGGAGCCGGCCCTCGAGCGGGTCCGGGCCGGCGAGGAGGATCCGCCCTGCCGCTCGTGCGGAGGGATCCTCAAGTCGGCCACGATCTCCTTCGGGCAGAACCTGGTCGCCGACGACCTGCTCCGGTCTCAGCGGGCCGCGGCCCGCGCCGACGTGTTCCTCGCGCTCGGCACGTCGCTGACGGTCTACCCGGTGGCCGAGCTGCCCGACGTCGCCCTGCGCAACGGCGCGTTCCTCGTCGTCGCCAACGCCCAGGAGACGCCCTACGATCCGTACGCCCACGTCGTGCGGCGTGATCAGCTCGGCACGCTGCTGCCGGCGGTGGTCGAGCGGATCTGACCCGGGTGACCCGGAGGCCGCCCCGGTTGGGAATACCCGACCGTTGAGGTAGGATTTCAAGTCTTGAGGTCTCCTGCCGAAGGAGCCAGTAGCCGGTCGACAGGAGCGTCCACATGGCCACGTTCCGCGAGCTCCTCGCCCGCACCAAGTCCGAGATCCGAGAGGTCGACACCGGGGAGGCCGAGGCGCGCCTCGGCGAGGCCCGCTTCCTCGACATCCGCGAGCTCGACGAGTACCAGCAGGGGATGATCCCGGGCTCGCTGTTCATCCCTCGCGGCCACCTCGAGACCCAGGTCGAGGCCAAGCTGCCCGACAAGCACCAGCCGGTGGTCATCTACTGCGCGGCGGGCGTCCGCTCCGTCTTCGCCGCCAAGACGCTCGAGGACCTGGGCTACAGCGACGTCGTCTCGATGGCGGGCGGCTTCGGCCAGTGGAAGAACGAGGGGCGACCGTGGATCACGCCCGCGGTCCTCGATCCCGACCAGCGCCTCCGCTACCACCGCCACATCCTCCTGCCCGAGGTCGGCGAGGCCGGGCAGCAGAAGCTCCTCGAGTCGAAGATCCTGCTGCTCGGGGCGGGTGGCCTCGGGTCCCCCGCCGCGCTGTACCTGGCGGCCGCCGGGGTGGGGACGCTCGGCGTCGTCGACATGGACGTCGTCGACTCCTCGAACCTGCAGCGCCAGATCCTCCACAACGTCGACCGGCTGGGCGAGCGCAAGGTCGACTCGGCCAAGAAGACGCTCACCACGCTGAACCCCGACGTCGACGTGGTCACCTACGACACCCGTCTCGCCGCCGACAACGTCCTCGACGTCGTCGAGGGTTACGACGTCGTCGTCGACGGCACCGACAACTTCCCCACCCGCTACCTCCTGAACGACGCGTCGCTCCTCACGCGCGTCCCCGTGGTGCACGGCTCGATCTTCCGCTTCGAGGGCCAGGTGACCGTCTTCGACCCCTACGAGGGTCCGTGCTACCGGTGCCTCCTGCCCGAGCCGCCGCCGCCCGAGCTGGCACCGAGCTGCGCCGAGGCCGGCGTGCTCGGCGTGCTGCCCGGGATCGTCGGGTCGATCCAGGCCCTCGAGGCGATCAAGCTCGTGCTCGACCTGGGCGACCCGCTGCGGGGCCGGCTGCTCGCCTACGACGCGCTCGAGCAGAGCTTCCGCACCTTCAAGGTCCGGCGTGACCCGAGGTGCCCGTCGTGCGGCGAGGACGCGCCACCGATCCGCATCGCCGACTACGACCAGTACTGCCTGCCCCACGCGGTCCTCGCCGACGGGTCGACCACCGGCCACTGACGAGGGAGCCCTGACCAGACGGGGTCGGGCGGAGGAGCACGGCGGGAAGCTCTCCCGGAGCACGCGGCCGACCCGTCGCGCCGGCGGACCGGCAACGCTCAAGATTGACGCGACGCGCGTCGACCTGTGAGCAAGGCTGTGGCGCCGGTCGGGCGCGATCGGGAGGGCAGGCGTGAGGATGACGGGGGCAGGCAGGTCGCGGGTCGGGCCGGGGCGAGTGGCCGCACGGGCACGCTCGATCCTCATCGCCGCGGTCGCCGTGGCCGCCCTGGTGACGGCGCTCGCCCCCGCCGACGTGGGCCGCCCGGCCGCCCTGCCCCGGCTGCAACCCCTCGCCGCGGGCCCCTTCGCCGTCCACGCGTTCGGCGACGCCCCGGCGCTCGGCGCGCCCGCGGCGCTGCCCGACGGCCGCCGCCTCGTCGATGTCGCCTCGACACCCACGGGCGGCGGCTACTGGCTCGCCGGCTCCGACGGAGGGGTCCTCACCTACGGCGACGCCACCTTCCACGGCTCCCTCGGCGGCTCGCCCCTCAACCAACCGATCGTCGCCATGGCCGCCAGCCCCACCGGCGATGGCTACTGGCTCGTCGCCGCCGACGGCGGCGTGTTCGCCTTCGGCGACGCCGCCTTCCACGGCTCCCTCGGCGGCTCGTCCCTCAACCAACCGATCGTCGCCATGGCCGCCAGCCCCACCGGCGATGGCTACTGGCTCGTCGCGGCCGACGGCGGCGTGTTCGCCTTCGGCGACGCGACCTTCCACGGCTCCATGGGCGGCGTGACGCTCGACCGGGCGGTCGTGCAGGTGGCGGCGACCTCGACCGGTGGTGGCTACTGGCTCGTCGCGGCCGACGGCGGCGTGTTCGCCTTCGGCGACGCGACCTTCCACGGTTCCCTCGGCGGCTGGCCGCTGCCCCACCCGGTCGTCGCGCTCGTCCCGACCTCCTCCGGTGAGGGGTACTGGATGGCCACGACCGACGGCGGCGTCATGACCTTCGGCGACGCCGCCTTCCACGGCTCGGCCCCCGGATCGTCCCAGCCCGTGGCGGCGATGGCCGCGATGCCCGGCGGCGAGGGCTACTGGCTGCTGACCGGCCCACCGCCGGTGACCCCCCGGATCCGGGCCCTCACCGCACCGCCGGTCCCCGCCGGGTCGGGCAGCGGTCGCCGGATCGTCTACTCGAACTCGGCCCAGCGCGCCTGGCTCGTCGAGGGCGACGGCGTCCTCTACGACTCGTTCCTGGTGTCGGGCCGCCGGGGGTACCCGCCGCCGGGCACGTACCGGGTCTGGCTCCGGATGCGCTTCGGGCGCTCGGGCAGCCTCAGCCTGCCGTACTTCGTGGGGTTCGCCCACGGGGCGACCACGTCGGTGGGGTTCCACGGCATCCCGCTGCGACCCGACGGCTCGCCGATCCAGACCGACGCCGAGCTGGGCCAGTTCCGCAGCCACGGCTGCGTCCGGGTGAGCCAGTCCGACGCCGAGCTCATCTGGAACTGGGCCCCGCTGGGGACGACCGTCGTCCTCGTGCCGTAGGCCGAGATCTGCGACCCGGGTGTCGCTACCCCCGCTCAGCGACGGTCACGGCACCCGAGAGCAGGAGGAGCACGACCTCGGGAGCCAGGGATCTGCGATCCGGGTGTCGCTACCCCCGCTCAGCGACGGTATCGGCACCCGAGAGCAGGAGGAGCACGACCTCGGGAGCCGGGGATCTGCGATCCGGGTGTCGCTACCCCCGCTCAGCGACGGTCACGGCACCCGAGAGCAGGAGGAGCACGACCTCGGGAGCCGGGGATCTGCGATCCGGGTGTCGATACCCCCGCCCAGCGACGGTATCGGCACCCGAGACGGGTGATCCTGCGATCCGGGTGATCCTCCGAGACGGGTGATCCTGAGGCCCGGGTGCGGCCCGGGACCAGGGACTCAGAGGGTCGCGGTCGCGGCGAGGCCGAGCCCGGCGGCGGCGAGCGACACCACCACGTTCGCCGCCACGCTGCGGAGCGCCTCCCGCCAGGCCCCCTCCTCGAGGAGCGCGACCGTCTCGTAGGCGAACGTCGAGAACGTCGTGAACGCCCCGCAGAGCCCCGGCCCGAGGAGCGTGGTCGGGCCGTCGCCGAGGCCGTGGTCGATGGCCAGCCCGGCCACGACGCCGAGGACCAGCGACCCGGCCACGTTCACGACCAGGGTGCCCGTCGGGAGCACGGTGGCCCCCGCTCCCCCGACCGTCGGGTCACCGGCACCACGTACGCGGTCTCGTGAGCCGACGCGAGCCGAGCGGTGGCGGTACTGCACGCGCTGCTGCCCGCGCTGCTGCCCGCGCTGCTGCACCCGGTCCTGCACCCAGCCGTCCACGACGTAGCGGGCGGGAGCGCCGACGGCGCCGCCGAGCGCGACGAGGAGCCAGGTCCCCACGAGGACCCTCAGGCCTCCGGGCGCCCGACGTACTTCACGACGTGGACGTCCTCGAGCGTGACGAGCCCCTCGGTCACGACCTCGTCGAGCTGGGGCAGGAAGGCCTCGATCCGGTCGGCCCGGTCGACGATCACGACCGCGACCGGGAGGTCCTCGGAGAGCCGGAGGATGCGGGCGGTGTGGATGTGGTTCGAGGCGCCGTAGCCCTCGACACCGCGGAACACCGAGGCGCCCGCCAGCCCGGCGGCGTGGGCCCGGTGGACGATCTCGGTGGCGAGCGGGACACGGCCCACGACGTCGTCCTCGCCCACGTACACGGTGAGGCGCTTGGCCTCCCCTTCGAGCCTCATCGCAGCTCCTCCTCCGCCGGACGGGTGGGCCCCCGCGCTCGCCGCGGGAGGGCCCGGCCGAGGGCCAGCCCCGCCCACGCGGCGGCCGACCCCACGAGCACAGTCGCAAGCACGTAGGCCGCAGCGGTGCCGGCGCGCCCGTCCCGCACGAGCATGTCGGCTTCGACGGCGAACGTCGAGAACGTCGTGAACGAGCCCAGGAACCCGATCCCCAGGAACGGGCGGGCGTAGCGGGTCGGGGGAACCGCTCCAGCAGCAGCGCCATCAGCAGTCCCAGGGCGAGGGCTCCCCCGACGTTCACCGAGTACGTCGCCCACGGGAACGCCTCCCGCTCGACGGGCACCAGCCGCGCCACGCCGTAGCGCGCCGGGGCGCCCAGCGCTCCCCCGGCGGCGATCGCGACGAGGACGGACGGTCTGACCCGTCGCGCGTGCTGCGGCGCGGACTCGCTCGGCCGGGACGCCGGGTGGGAGGGGGAAGCGGCCGCCTCGCCGCCCGGTCCCGGGGCCGTCCGCTCCTCCACCACGCGCGTCTCCCTGTCGCCTCGGTAGGAGCCATCAGCCGGGTGGACCGGCGGTCGCGGCGAGCCCCATCGCCAGCATCGAGGTTACCGAACCGTGGCCGAGCCGGACCTCCGGCACGGCCCGCCCGACCCCCCGGGGCTCGTCAGCCCTGGGGGTCCGGGACGGTGATCGACGCCAGGTCGACGCGCATCGGCACGTCGGTGGCCGGGCGGGGCTCGGCCGTGGCCGCGTCGGGCATGTTCGGCTGGTCCGGTGGGATCGGCGACTCCTGCCAGGGCTTCCCCTTCGGGTGGGTGGCGCCGAGGACGGCCTCGACGTCGGCCGCGCCCGCCTCGGGATCCCCCGACCCCGCCCCCTCGCACGGCATGAGCTGCTCGAGGTTCGCGGGTGCGCTCGTCCCGAAGTCGTTGCCGGCGAAGCAGTTGCCGTCGTCGGGCGAGAACAGGGCGATGGCGAGGTCGGCCATCCCCGATCCCCGGACGACGTTGTCCCGCACCTGGTTGCGCTGCGAGGGCCAGAAGTTCTCCTGGAGCCCGGGGTTGGGGGCGATCACGATCCCGAACAGCTCGTGCCCCTCGACCCGGTTGCGCTCGACGACGTCGCCGACGCCGCCCACCACGGTGATGCCCGACCCGAACAGGATGTCGAAGTCGGAGCTCTTGGCGTTCGGCGCGTCGGGGTCGTTGTTGTCGTAGACGAGGTTGCCGGCGATCACCACCTCGCGCTGGGGTGGCTCCTCCTCGCTGTCGAGGGTGTTGGGCACGATCCCGATCCGGTTGTGGCGCCAGATCGAGCTCACGATGAGCAGGTTCCCGCCCGCGTTGGTCCCCGAGTAGCCCATCTGCGAGTGCTCGGCGATCACGTCCGTGATGACGGCGTCGCACGGGTAGCACTGGCCGATGTAGAAGCCCGAGTCGGGATGGCCCGACGCGTACGAGTGGTCGAACTGGCCCTTCACCGAGTCGAAGGCGTAGATGCCGTAGTCGCCGTTGCGGTAGGCGGTGAGGTACGAGGCCCGGTAGCCCGTGACCCCGGTCCAGAAGAAGCCGTTGCCGACGTAGTTGCGGGCGGTCATGTTCTCCACGGCCACCCCGTTCGCGCCGACGACCTTGATCCCGTTCTCGAGCTCGAAGCCGCCGTCGAGGATCACCTCGTTGCGGTCGAGGCCCCGGATGACCAGGTTGTCGGTCGTGACGGTGACGGCCTCCTCGTAGACGCCGGGGGAGACGAGGATCAGCGTGCCGGGGCTGGCCCGGTCGACGGCCTCCTGGATCGTCCCGGCGTCCTCGGGGACCCGGATGGTCCCGGCCTCCCCACCGCCGGGCCGCCCCCGCCGCCGGCGGCCGACGCGCCGCCCTTCACGACGACCTTGCCGTACTGACCCTTGCCCGGCGCACCGTGGAAGGAGCAGTAGTAGGAGTACTCGCCGGGGTCGTCGAAACGGAACGAGTACTCCTCGCCCCGGTCGAGGTCGGGGCTGCCGAAGAGGTCGCCCTCGTCGGGCAGGACGTTGTGGGTGTTGCGCCCCTCGTTCACCCACCGGACGACGGTGCCCGGCTCCACCTCGACGGTCTGGGGATCGTAGGAGTTGTCCTTGACCGTGACGACGACCTCGGGGTAGTCGCCACTCGCGTCCCCGCCCGGCTCGGCCTGCTCGCCGGCGTCGTCGCCGCACGCCGCGGCCACGAGGGCGAGTGCCAGCGCGCACACGACGAGCCGGCCCCCGAACCTGCGAACGATCACCGTGCCCCCTCCCGGTCAGGACGCTCGCGTCCCCGCCCTCCTCGATCCCCGCGCCTTCGCGGCCGCGCCCCGCTCGCCCGACCCCTGCGGGCCGGTGGGCCTGCGGAAGCGGCTCACCAGCTCGACGAAGGTGCGCACGCCGACGCCGGTGGCTCCCTTGGAAACATAGCCGTCATCGCTGCTGGCGCGCGACGGTCCGGCGATGTCGACGTGGGCCCAGGGCACCGAGCCGGTGAACTCCTCGAGGAAGAGGGCGGCGGTGATCGCCCCGCCGTAGGTCCCGGTACCGATGTTGCGCAGGTCGGCCACCTCGGAGTCGAGGAGCTTGCGGTACTCCTTGGGCAGGGGCAACGGCCAGACCGACTCGCCCGCCCGGTCGGCGGCGTCGCGCACCTGCTGCACCCAACCGTCGTGGCTGCCCATGAGGCCGGCGATCTTGTCCCCCAGGGCGACCATGCAGGCGCCGGTGAGGGTGGCGATGTCCACGATGGCATCAGGTTCGGCCTCGGCCGCCAGGCACAGGGCGTCGGCGAGGATCAGCCGCCCCTCGGCGTCGGTGTTGAGCACCTCGACGGTCCGGCCGTTGCGGTACGTGAGCACGTCGCCCACGCGCATGGCCGAGCCGCTGGGCATGTTCTCGGCAAGGGGCACGAAGCCCAGCACGCGGGTCCGGACCCCGAGCTCCTGGAGCACCGACATCGTGGCCACCACGGCCGCGGCCCCCGCCATGTCGGTCTTCATCCACTCCATGCCGCTCGTGGGCTTGATCGAGAGGCCGCCGGAGTCGAACACGACCCCCTTGCCCACGAGGGCGAGCGTGCCCCGGGCCCCGTCCGGCTCGTAGGCCAGCCGGACGAGTCGTGGGGGACGCTCGGAGCCCTGGCCCACGCCGAGGAGGCCCTCGAGCCGCTCGGTCCGAAGGGCCTGCTCGTCGAGGACGGTCACCTTCACGCCCCGGCCCCGCATCAGCTTCTTCACGGCTTCGGCGAAGTCGGCGGGGGACTTGGCCGCCGACGGCTCGTTCGTCATGTCACGGGCCCAGGCGACGGCGCCCGCGACGGCGACCCCGCGGTCGAGGGCGGCCCGGACCCGGGCGCCGCCCCGCCCGAGCACCAGCACCCGCTCGAGCCGGCTGGGCTGGGGCTCCCGCTTGTACCGGAGGAACCGGTAGCTCCCCAGCACGACGCCTTCGGCCACGGCCTGGGCGGCGTCATGGCGGTCGGCTCCCTCCGGTGCCGCGTCGAGGAGGGTGGTCGCCACGGTCGACGCCTTCGCCGCCTGCTTGGCCACGGCGGCTGCGGCGCGGCGCAGGCCGTCGACGGTCAGCTCGGCCGGGTCGCCCAGCCCGACGAGCACCACGGCCTTGGCGCCGAGGCGCCCCTGGGTGGGCACGGCCAGGGTCTGGCCGGGCTTCCCCTCGAACGCCGTCTCGGCCATGAACTCGTCGAGCCCGCCTCCCAGCGCGGCGTCGACCCCCTCGACGCCCGGCCCGAACACGCGGTCCTTGAAGACCGGGACTGCCAGGAGGTCGGCGACGACCTCGTGGGGCGCGGCAGTCGTGAGCGTCACGTCGATGGGCACGGTCTTCCTCCTCGGGCGGGGCCGGACGGTCTACGTCGACCCGTCGGCGAGGCGGACGGGTCGGAAGGAGCCCTCCTGCCACCTCGCCATCGTGTAGACGAGGTCGGCGAGACGGTTGAGGTACGGGACGACCTGGCTGCCCTCGAGCCAGCCGGCCCGGGCGGCCGTCACGCACTCGCGCTCGGCCCGCCGCACCACGGTACGGGCCACGTCGAGCCCGGCCGCGACCCGGTTCTCGCCGGGGACCACGAACTCCCGGGGCTGTTCGTAGCGCCCGGTCAGGTCGTCGATCAGCGGTTCGAGCGCCTCCACCATGGCGGCGGTGACGCACGAGGTGCCCGGCTCGAGCTTGCCCCGGTTCTCCGGGGCGGTCGCCAGCTCGGCCCCCACCACGAAGAGCTCCCGCTGGATCCGGAGGAGGAGCTGGGCCAGCTCCGAGCCGGGCTCGGCCTCGGCCCGGACGACCCCCAGGGCGCTGACGGCCTCGTCGACCGCGCCGTACGCCGCCGGCCCCGGCTCGTCCTTGGCGACCCGGCCGCCGAACAGCAACCCGGTGGTCCCGTCGTCCCCCTTGCGCGTGTAGACCCTCATCGTGCTCCGCAGTCTACGGCCTACCCCCCGGAGGCCGAAGGCCGCCGAGCCCGGCGCGCTGCTCCGCGGGCCACCGCGACGCCGCCGTGGGCGGGGAATCCGCCGGGGGCCACGAGGGACCCTCCGGTACGCTGAGCCGCGATGGCCGACCTCCTCGCCGCCCTGCGCCAACGGGTGCTCGTCTTCGACGGCGCGACCGGGACCAACCTGCAGGCTCGCGACCTCGGCCCCGACGACTTCGGCGGCGCCTCCCTCGACGGGTGCAACGAGCACCTGGTGCTGACCCGGCCCGACGTCATCGCCGACCTCCACGACTCCTTCCTCGCCGTCGGCTGCGACGCGGTGGAGACCGACACGTTCGGGGCGTTCCCGCTCGTCCTGGCGGAGTACGGCATCGCCGAGCGGACCCGGGAGATCAACGAGGCGGCCGCCCGGATCGCCCGGGAGGTGGCCGCCGGCCACTCCACGCCGGACCGCCCCCGGTTCGTGGTCGGGTCGATCGGTCCGGGCACGAAGAGCCCGTCGCTGGGCGCCGTCGGCTTCGTCGAGCTCCGCGACGGCTACCAGGCCCAGGTCGAGGCCCTGCTGGCGGGCGGCGTCGACGCGCTGCTGGTCGAGACGGTCTTCGACCTCCTCCAGGCCAAGGCCGCGCTCGTGGCCGCCCGGCGGGCCATGGCGGCGGCCGGGCGCGAGGTCCCCCTCATGGTCCAGGTCACTATCGAGACCACGGGGCGGATGCTGCTGGGGTCCGAGATCGGTGCCGCCCTCACCACGCTCGAGGCGATGCGGCCCGACGTGATCGGCCTCAACTGCGCCACCGGGCCGGCGGAGATGACCGAGCACCTCCGCTACCTCTCGCACCACGCGCGGACGTTCCTGTCGGCCCTGCCCAACGCCGGGCTCCCCGAGGTCGTCGAGGGCCGCACCCACTACCCGCTGACCCCCGACGAGCTGGCCGCGGCCCACGACCGGTTCGTCGGCGAGCTCGGCCTCAACGTCGTGGGCGGGTGCTGCGGGACGACCCCGGAGCACCTGCGCCGGGTCGTGGAGACGGTCGGCGACCGCTCGCCGCTGGAGCGCCGACCGGTCGTCGACCCCGGATGCTCCTCGATCTACAGCCACGTGCCGTTCCGCCAGGACGTGTCGTTCCTGGTGGTCGGCGAGCGCACGAACGCCAACGGCTCCAGGCGGTTCCGCGAGGCGATGCTCGAGGGCGACTGGGACACCTGCGTCCAGATGGCCCGAGACCAGGTGAAGGAGGGCGCTCACGTCCTCGACGTCTGCGTCGACTACGTGGGGCGTGACGGTGCCGCCGACATGCACGAGATCGCCGCCCGCCTGGCGACCCAGGCCTCCGCTCCGCTCGTGCTCGACTCCACCGAGCCGCCCGTCATGGAGGCCGGCCTCCAGCACCTGGGGGGTCGGGCCGTCCTCAACTCGGCCAACCTCGAGGACGGCGAGGCCGAGGGCTCCCGGTGCGACCGTGTGTTCCGGCTGGCCCGCGAGTACGGCGCGGCCGTCGTGTGCCTCACGATCGACGAGGAGGGCCAGGCCCGCACCGCCGACTGGAAGGTCAGGGTCGCCCGCCGTCTCCACGACCTCGCCACCCGGCGCTACGGGCTGGAACCCGGCGACCTCATCTTCGACTGCCTCACGTTCCCGCTCGGTTCGGGCCAGGAGGACCTCCGCCGCGACGCCGTCGAGACCATCGAGGCGATCCGGCGCGTGAAGGCCGAGCTCCCCGGGGTCTGGACCGTTCTGGGGGTCTCCAACGTCAGCTTCGGGTTGAAGCCCGCGGCACGCCACGTGCTCAACAGCGTGTTCCTCCACGAGTGCGTCGAGGCGGGCCTCGACGCGGCCATCGTCCACGCGGCCCGGATCCTCCCCATGCACCGCATCGACGAGCGGGCCCGGGAGGTCGCGCTCGACCTCGTGTACGACCGTCGGCGCGACGGCTACGACCCGCTCACCGAGCTCATGGCCCTGTTCGAGGACGTCGAGGTCGGCGCGCTCGAACGGGAGGACCGCTCGGGCTGGCCGGTCGAGCGGCGCCTCGAGGCCCGGATCGTCGACGGCGACCGCGACGGGCTCGAGGCCGACCTCGACGAGGCCCTCGCCTCGCGGCCGGCGCTGTCGATCGTCGACGAGGTCCTCCTCGCGGGGATGCGGACCGTCGGCGAGCTCTTCGCCTCGGGCGACATGCAGCTCCCGTTCGTGCTCCAGAGCGCGGAGACGATGAAGGCGGCCGTCGCGCACCTCGAGCCCCACATGGAGCGGAGCGAGGCGGGGGGCCGGGGGCGGGTCGTGCTCGGCACCGTGAAGGGCGACGTGCACGACATCGGCAAGAACCTCGTCGACATCATCCTCACCAACAACGGCTACGAGGTGCACAACCTCGGGATCAAGGTCCCGCTGTCGACGTTCGTCGAGAAGGCCCTCGAGGTCGACGCCGACGCCATCGGCATGAGCGGGCTCCTGGTCAAGAGCACGCTCATCATGCGCGAGAGCCTCGAGGAGCTGAACGACCGGGGTCTCGAGGGCTTCCCCGTGTTGCTCGGCGGCGCCGCGCTCAACCGCACCTACGTCGAGCGCGATCTGCGCGAGGTGTACAAGGGCCGGGTCTTCTACGGGAAGGACGCCTTCGAGGGCCTGCGCACCATGGACGCGCTCATGGAGGGCAAGCGGAGCGGGACCCTCGACCCCGAGTTCGGGCGGGCGCCCGGGGGCCGGGCCCTGCCCCCGCGCCCGAGCCGCGCGGGCGCCGAGGCCGGCGCGGTCCCGGCCCGCTCCGACGTGGCTCTCGACGTCCCCGTGCTGCGGCCGCCCTTCCTGGGCACCCGGATCGCCAAGGGGATCGCGCTCGACGACATCGCCGCCTTCCTCAACGAAACCGCGCTGTTCCGCAACCAGTGGCAGTTCCGCCCCGAGCGGGGCGAGCCCGACGAGGACTTCAAGGCCAGCATCCGGCCCGTGCTTCGCCGCGAGCTCGACCGGGCCCGGGCCGAGGGGTGGCTGGTCCCGGCGGTGGTCTGGGGCTACTTCCCGGTGAACGCCGACGGCGACGACCTCGTGGTGTGGACGGACGACGAGCGGCGGGCCGAGCGGCTCCGGTTCCGGTTCCCCCGCCAGCGCAAGGACCGCTTCCTGTGCATCGCGGACTTCTTCCGGCCCGCCGGCGGCGACGAGGTGGACTACGCGGCGTTCCAGGTCGTCACGATGGGACCGAAGGCGACGGAACGGGAGCGGGCGCTGTTCGCCGCCGACCGGTACCAGGACTACCTCCTCGTCCACGGGTTGTCGGTCGAGATGGCCGAGGCGCTGGCGGAGCTGTGGCACCGGCGCATCCGTGAGGAGTGGGGGTTCGCCGACGAGGACGGCCCGACCCTGGCCGGCCTGTTCCGCCAGCAGTACCGCGGTTCCCGCTACTCGTGGGGCTACCCGGCCTGCCCCGACCTCGAGGACCAGGCGAAGGTGGCCGAGCTGCTCGAGATCGGCCGCATCGGCGTGAGCCTCACCGAGGAGTTCCACCTCGTGCCCGAGCAGAGCACCTCCGCGATCGTCGTGCCCCACCCCGAGGCCAAGTACTTCGTGGCCTGAGGGCACCCCCCGTCCACCCGGTCGGCGCGGGATCGGGGCCCACGACCCCGGAACCGCACCAACCCGGGGAGTGCCACAGGACCAGAGGCCCCACACAGGCCGGGTCGGCGCGGGATCGGGGCCCACGACCCCGGAACCGCACCAACCCGGGGAGTGCCACAGGACCAGAGGCCCCACACAGGCCGGGTCGGCGCGGAATCGGGGCCCACGACCCCGGAACCGCACCCCAACCCGGGAGATCCGGCGAGGCCGTGGTCAGGCCAGGGCGGCGCGCACGGCGGCGAGACGGTCGGCCCGGACCCGGTAGTACGCCCAGACCCCCCGCTGCTCCCGATCGAGGAGGCCCGCGTCGTGGAGCACCCTGAGGTGGTGGCTCACCGTGGGCTGGGCCAGGCCGAGCGGTTCGACGAGGTGGCAGACGCACGTCTCGCCGTCGGGGCTGGCCCGCAGGAGCCCGAGGATCTGGATCCGGGCCGGGTCGGCCAGCGCCTTGAGCACCAGGGCCAGCTCCTCGGCCGAGCCGCGATCGAAGGCCTCGGCGAGCGGTGGGCAGCAGGCCGCCACCTCCGCCTCAGTCGGCTCCCCGGGCGGACGGCGGACCGGACCGGACCTCGTCATCGACATGCTTCGATATTGACAGCGATCGATGCGCGTGGCAAGGTATCGACAGTCTTCGATATCCGACACCCCTGCGGGGGTCCGACCGGGAGGACCGGGCCATGGCCGAGCAGGAGATCAAGGACGCCGTCCGCGAGCGGTACGCCGGCGCGGCCCGCCAGGTGCTCGAGGTGCGATCCACGTCGGGGTGCTGCGGGGCGCCGGTGGAGTCCACCCCCGGGTTCGGGGCGTCGGTCTACGAGGCCCTCGAGGCCGACGAGGTCCCCGACGCGGCCCGCCTCGCGTCCCTCGGGTGCGGGAACCCGACCGCGGTGGCCGAGCTCCACCCCGGCGAGACCGTCCTCGACCTCGGGTCGGGCGGGGGCCTCGACGTGCTCCTGTCGGCCCGGCGGGTCGGCCCCACCGGCAGGGTCTACGGCCTCGACATGACCGACGAGATGCTCGAGCTGGCCCGACGCAACCAGGCCGAGGCCGGGATCACGAACGTCGAGTTCCTGAAGGGCGAGATCGAGGAGATCCCGCTCCCCGACGGCTCGGTCGACGTGATCATCTCGAACTGCGTCATCAACCTGTCGGCCGACAAGTCGAAGGTGTTCGCCGAGGCCCACCGGGTCCTGGCGCCGGGAGGTCGCTTCGCGGTGAGCGACATGGTGACCCTTCGGCCGTTCACGGCCGAGGAGAAGGCCGACCTCGCCTCCTGGACCGGTTGCGTGGCCGGCGCGCTGACGATCGACGAGTACGTGGCCGGGCTCGAGGCCGCCGGTTTCCACGACGCGTCGGTCCAGGTCACGCACGAGGTCGGGAGCGACGTCGCGAGCGCGATCATCCGGGCCACGGCCTGAGCGTCCGGGGTCGTCGAGGGTGCGGTCAGCCCTCGAGCGGCACGGGCCTCAACTCGACCGAGCCACCCCGGTCCTCGAGCAGGTACAGGTCCAGCTCGATCGTGCCCGGTGTGAGGAGGGGCTCGGGGATCATCATCACGAAGGTCCCCTCCCGGTCCTCCCACGTGAACGTGGGCGAGACCCCCGCGACGACCCCGTCGACCGCCACGGCCACCGTGGCCTCCGAACGGCCGTCGAGCCTCCCGAGGACGTGGACCGGGGCCGTCCCCGTCGCCGGGTCGAAGGTGCGGCTCGCCCCCTCGTCGACGTGGCCCCGAACCCCGGCCGCGGGCCCGACGGCCAGCTCGCGCACCGGCCGCCCGACCAGCTCCCCGTAAGGCCCGATCCGGTAGAGCTTCATCTCGGGGTCGTCGTCGACGGTCAGGGCGCCCACGCTCCGCTCCGTCACCAACCGCTGGCCGACGTCGCCGTCGATGGTCATCTCCTCCTCGAGGAAGTTGCCGTAGACCGTGATGAAGCTGGGGTAGAAGGTCTTGGCCGACCCGGTCCGGGGAGGGTCGCTCACCAGGGAGCGGCCGTCCACCTCCCAGGGGAGCTCGATCCCGACCAGGTCGGCGATCGTCGGGAGGATGTCGACGGTCTCGACGTTCGCGTCGCTCACCGTCCCGGCCCCTCCCTGCCCGGGCACCTTGACGACCAGCGGGACCCACACGTTCTCCGGGTAGATCTCGTCGAGCGGCTCGTCCTCGAAGGTTCCCCGCATCGGCTCGCCGGGCTGGAAGGCCACGCCGTGGTCGGCGGTCACGACGACCACCGCGTCGTCGTACATCCCCGCCGACCGGAGCCGCTCGACCACCTCGCCCACGAGCCCGTCCAGGTACCGGACCTGGAGGAGGTGGCGCTGGCGGGCGACGGTGACCGGCCACTCCTCGTCGGTCCACACCGTCCCGTCGCTCCCGGGGGTCGGGTCCGGCACCGGGTACTCCAGGCCCGAGGGCAGGTACCGCCACGGGCTGTGGGGCAGCAGGATGTGGAGGTAGTCGAGGCTGGGGCGCTCCCCGGAACCGAGACCGTCGAGGAAGCCGCGGTAGCGCGCCGGCTGGTTGGCGAAGACCGCGTCGAAGTCCGGGGACACCTCCTCGCCGGGAGCGGCGTCCACACCCGCCCCGATCGCCTCCTCCACGAACGACGCGGTCGGGTCGCGAGGCGTGTCGCCGGTCGACGTGACGGCGCGCCACACCCCTCTCGCGTCCTCGAGGAGGGCGCCGAGCCCGACGGACGTCACGGCCGTCACGTCCGACTCGCCGGTCCCACCGGCCTCGCAGACGCTCGCCGGACACATCCGCGTGAGCGCCTCGGCCGCGTCGACGTGGTAGGAGCCCCCGAGGAGCGTGAACAGGCTCTCGGGATGGTCGGTCACCACCGGCATCGTCTCGGGTTCCGGGTACCGCCCGGTGAGGATGGACGGCACGGCGAACCAGGTGCCCCCCGCCACCGTCGTGGCGTTGCGGTAGAAGGTCCCGTCGCCGGCCAGCGCGGCGAGGTTGGGGAACAGCTCCGCGTCGATCCCACCGTCGTCACCCACGATCGACGCCAGCGGGAACTCGTCGAAGACCATCACGACGACCGGGGCCCCGTTGCCGGTGGCCTCCACCGGGTCCACGTCCGCGCCCGACGCCCACACGACGTCGGCGGCCGGCGAGGCCAGGAGGAACAGGAGGGCGAACACCAGCGGTGCGGGTGCCGCGTAGGCGAACCAGGTCCGGACCGGGACGGCCCGCAGGTACAGGACCAGGAGGCCGGCGGCCACCACCGATGCCACGGCCACGAGCAGCGGTCCCCGGACCGGGGTGACCTTCTTCACCACCTGGAGGCCGAGCACGACCAGGAGCGCACCGAGGGTCGCGAGGTGGGCGATCCGGCGGGCCCGGGAGCCGGCCAGGCCGACGAGGGCCCCGGCCGCCCAGAGCGCCACCGGGGGCACGAGCACCACGATGGCCACGAACGCGAGGGCGTCGCCGGTGGACGCCTGGCGGAAGACGAGCTCGCTGGGCGCCCGGCCGAACACGTCGAGCACCGGCTGGGCCACGGCGAAGCCACAGAGGGCGAGCACCTCCAGGAACCGGCGCCCCTCGCGCCGCGGCCACGACCGGGTCGGTTCCACCGCCGGGACCGTCATCGCCGCGGGACGGCGTGGAAGATCGTCCGGGTCCCCGACGGGAGCTGCTCCCGGTCCACCACGTCGAAGGCGCCTCCGAGGAGCCGCTCGAAGGTCTCGAGGCCGTAGTCGTCGTGGACGCCCGCCGGCTTGTTGGCCAGCAACCGTCGGGCCATCGGGTCCTCGCGATCGACGAGCTCCACCACGACCTCGGCGTCGAACGAGCGCAACCAGTCGACCACCTCGGCGAGCGGGACGTTGCCGGCGACGGCGAGGTGGTGCACGAGGGCGAGCGCCATGACGAGGTCGGGCCGGACCCGGTCCGCGAACGAGGCCCGCTCGCGACCCCGCCATCCGAGGCCCGGCGAGGGGTCGAGGAGGTTCATGACGAGCGGCAGGACGTTGGCGACGCCCTGGTCGCGCAGGGCCCGGTAGAGGTGGTCGACCACGAGGTCGTCGGCGTCGACCGCGACGACGAGCCCGGCGTGGTCGGCCGCCAGGCGGGCGTAGGTCCCCTCGTTGCAGCCCAGGTCGACGACCACGTCACGGCGCCGGCTCCCGGTGACGCGACCCACGAAGGCCGCCTTGGCCTCGCGGTCGGCGTCGGTGTACGTGCAGGTGCGCTGGTAGTCGGACCAGGTCGAGGAGGCCCGCTTCCACCGCAGGCGCTCGACGAGCGTGCGCAGCTTGCGGGCCACGGCCCTGGTCAGCTCGGCGCCGAACCCCGCGTCCTTCAGCTCCCGTTCCACCGAGCGGGTGCTGCTCTTCCCGAAGCGCTGCTCGATCGCCCGGTGGAGGTGGACGTGACGGAACACCCCCCGGCGGTAGCGATCCCGCCCGTCGAGCAGGTTGCGCATCTGGGCGGGGGTGAGGCCGTCGACCTGACCCCGGAGGAAGGGCTGGAACGACACGTCCTTGTGGGCCTGGAGCATCAGCGGGTAGAGGAACGTCTGGCAGAACTGCCGGTAGCCCGCCCACGGGCCTGACCCCGCACCCGCCTCGAAGGACGGCAGGTCGATGAAGACCGGCCGGGTCCCCTTCCACTGCACGTTGAAGGCGTAGCCGTCCTTCATCCCGGCGCCGGCCTCGAGCGCGGCCAGCAGCAGGTCGAGGTGGAGCACCGCCGCGTCCTGCAGCATCGAGAAGGTCCACTCGTAGGGATACGACACGAACGGGATGCGCTCGTGCTCGAGCACGAGCGCGAACCGGCCGGCCAGACCCAGGCGGGCCTGCTCGGGCTCCGGCACCACCTCGGTGGCCACGAGACGCCCGGCTTCCACCTGCGCGGCGACGAAGCCCCGCTCGGCCAGAGCGGAGTAGCTGGCGGCGGCCCGCGAGTCGAGGCCCCGCAGGACGCGGCCCCCGGCGTGGAGGACGGTGCTGGAGGGGTCGCGGAACGACGCCGGCTCGACCTCGGTGCCGGACGTCGGGTCGGCCGCGGGGCCGGGCGTTCGGGTGTCGTCGGTCAGGCCGCGTCCCCCGCGGAGACCGTGTCGGCAGCCGCCTCGGCCGCCTTCTGGCGGCGGGCGAGCGGGTGGCGGAGGCGACGCCAGAGCAGCTTGAAGAAGACCGCCACCCCGGCGAAGCCGGCGACGATGGCGGAGACGATCAGGCTTCCGGCGCCGGCGTCGAGGTACGCGAGCAGTCGCACAGGGGTGCCTCCTTGGGAGGGGCCCACCGGTGGGAGGCCGCCACGCGGTGGGATGTGGCCCCACGAGGGTAGCGGAACGGGTGGGCCCCGGCCCTTCTCCCCTGCTAGGGAGCGAGGACCGCCCGGGCCACCAGGTCGGTGCCGAAGGCGGTGAGGATGGCCAGGTACAGCAGGCCGGTGGCCGCCATGACCGCCGAGTAGGCCCGCTCCCGGAGGGCGAGCCAGGTGACCCCGGTGAGCGCGATCGTGGTGACGGCGCAGACGGCCCACGTGTAGCCGAGCAGGCCCTGGTACCCGTCGTCCACCTCGCCCGAGAACACCTGGAGCATCCCGGTCGGCCACAGGAGCGCCGCGACCTCGAACGGCCACACCAGGGCGAGCAGGGCCACCAGCTCCTTGATCGGCTCCCGCGACAGCCCCGGCTGCACCAGGTACCAGTGGCCGAGCAGCATGGCGTCGCTCACCACGCCGAGGAAGAGCGCTCCCACCACGAGCCGCACCAGGCTCTGGGGGTACGGACCGCCCGCGGCCGCCGCGGCACCCAGCAGGGCAGCCAGCCCCGCGGCCGGGGCGAGCAGGTCGAGGAAAGGGGGGAACTCCGGGACGCCGGCCGCCGGCGCGCCCGCTGGCACGCCGCGGTCCGGCCGCTCGGGCCCGGAGTCGCGCCGCAGCATCGCCGCCACGCGCTCGCGCCGGTGCTCCCGAACCGCCCGCTGCCCCGTGACGCCGGCTCGCCGGCGGGCCACCGACACCCCGAGGGCCAGCGCGGCCGCCCCGGCCACGAGGAGCGAGCCGAGGTCGCGGACGAGCGCCCCGGTGCCCTCCTGGCCCAGGGCCCGGCCGGCCGCGGCCGCCCCCAGGGCCATGAGGCCGTAGGTGGCGCGCAGCAGCCAGCCGTAGCCCAGCCCGACGAGGAGGCGGCGGGTCGTCACCCAGCAGAAGAGCAGGCCGCCCGCCGACCACTGGAGCAGCACCGTGGCGACGTCGAGGCGCACTCAGGCCACCACCGCGAGGTCGCGCGGGGCCCCGTTGAGTCGCTCGGGCCCGTCGACGGTCGCGACCACGATGTCCTCGAGGCGCAGGCCGAACCGGCCCGGGAGGTAGATGCCCGGCTCGATGCTGAACGCGTGGCCGAGGGCGAGGGGCAGCCGGTTGCCCGCCACCAGGTAGGGCTCCTCGTGCTCCTCGAGACCGATCCCGTGCCCGGTGCGGTGGACGAACCGGTCCCCGAGACCGGCCTTCGTGATCACCCTCCGGGCGGCGGCGTCGACGTCCTCGCACGGCGTCCCCACCGTGGCGGCCCGGACCGCCCGCTCCTGGGCCTCCGCGAGCACGGCCCAGGTGTCGCGCACCTCGGCCGACGGCTCCCCGACGACGTACACGCGGGTGATGTCCGAGCAGTAGGCGTCCACGACGCCGCCGAAGTCGCAGACCACCACGTCTCCGGGGCCGATCAGCCGGTCGCCGGGTTCGTGGTGGGGGCTGGCGCCGTTCGGCCCCGAACCGACGATGGCGAAGTTCACCCGCCGGTGGCCGACCTCACGCATCCGGTCGGCCAGCTCGCGCTGCACCGCGAGCTCGGTCCGGCCGGCGAACGGGCGGCTCCGCATGGCCACCGCGACCTCGTCGACGGCGCGGGCCGCACGGCGGAGCGCGGCCACCTCGGCCTCGTCCTTGCGGGCCCGCAACGGGCCGGTGACGTCCGCGGCGGACCGGAACCGGGCACGGGGCAGTGCGTCCTGGAGGGCGAGCACGAACCGGGCCCAGGTCCGGTCGCCGACGGCGACCCGCTCGGCGGGGCCCACGAGCCCCGCGACCAGCGCCACCGGGTCCTCGGTCTCGTCCCACGGCCGGACCGAGAACACCTCGGGGCGCTCCACCACCCGGGGCGCCTCGAGGCGGGGCACGACCAGGGTGGCCTCGCCCTCCCCGGGCACCACGAGCATGGTGAGCCGCTCGAGCGGCATGGCCTCGTAGCCGGTGAGCCAGGGGAGGTCCGCCCCCACCGAGAGCAGGAGGGCGTCGACGGAGAGCTCCCCCATCCGCTCCCGGGTACGGCGCAGACGGTCGAGGTGCATCACCCTCCAGCGTAGAGGGACGGGCGGCCACACGATCCCGGGACCGGGCCCGCCGCTAACCTTCCCCGCCGTGGCTCCCCGCCCTCTCCGGCCCCTCACCCGGGCGACCCGCAGGTTGCTCCGCCGGGCGGCCGTGCGCTCTCCCCGGGTCCGCCGGCTCATGGAGCGGACCGTCCGCGAGCTCGACCAGGCGCTCGACCAGGCGTCCCGTGCGTCCGCCGGGCACCGGTACGACAGCGCCTACTACGGCGAGGGTCGCGACCCGCTCGACCGGATGGGCCTCTCGGGCTACGAGCGCTACGACCGCGACAGCAGCAACGCCGACGCCGCCGCGTACCTGGTCTGGAAGTGGTTCGACGTCCACCGGGTGCTCGACGTCGGCTGCGCTCTGGGCTTCGTGGTCGAGGCGATGCGCGAGCTCGGGCTCGACGCGCAAGGCGTCGACGTCAGCCGCCACGCCGTGACGCACGCCGCGCTCGGGGCCCGCGGGCACCTCCACCAGGGCAGCCTCACCGAGCGGCTCCCCGTCCGGAAGGGCGCCTTCGACCTGGTGACGGTCTTCGAGACCCTCGAGCACCTCCCGCCCGAGGCGATCCCGGGCGCGCTGCGCGAGCTGCGTCGGGTGACCCGGGGCTACGTCGTCGCCACCATCCCGTCGTTCGGGCCCAACGAGCACGGACCGGGCGGCTGGTTCGAGGGGAAGGTGCGGCCCGACCGCCTCGACCACTACCGGTCCCTCGGGTCGGGCTACGAGGGACCGGTCCCGTTCGAGGACCTGGCCCGTGACGCCCGGGGCGAGCCGGTGGAGGGTCACCTCACGATCGCCTCGTTCGCGTGGTGGACCCGACGGTTCGAGGAGGCCGGCCTGGTCCGGTGCGGGACGGTCGAGCGGTGCATCCACCCCCGACCTCGCCCGCTTCGGTCTCACGAAGTACTGGAACCTCTACGTGCTCCGGCGGCCCGACGTCGCCGAGCCGACCGTCCCGGCGCGCCGGCCCGAGGAGCTCGCCGAGCGGGAGCGGCTGTGGAAGCTCGACACCCGGGTGGCCGATCCCGAGGACCTCGAGGCCCTCCGGGCCGTGCTCGGCGAGACCGGCGCCACGGGCTAGGAGCCCGGCCCGGCCTCCGGGACGCCGGGCAGGCCGTCGAGGCTCACGGCGTTGCGCTCCCGCCGGTAGCGGACGATCCCGTCCTCGCCTCGGCGTTCCGCCCACGCCACGAGGTCCGCCCGCTGGCCATCGAGGGCCATGAGCGGCACGCCGTACCCGCAGGACGTCGACACCCGCTCCACGGCCACCCGCACGACCGAGCGCGCGCCCGGGAGGCGCGCGAGCCGCGCCGCCAGCCCGTCGAAGGCGGGGGTGCCGGCCGGGAGCACCTCGCCCCGGCCGTGGAGGCGGAGGATCCTCGGGGGGCCCTCGAAGGCGCAGAACATGATCGTGATCCGGCCGTTCTCGCGCAGGTGGGCGATCGTCTCCACGCCGCTGCCGGTGAGGTCGAGGTAGGCGACGGTGTGACCGTCGAGCACGGCGAACGTGTCGAGCCCCTTCGGCGACAGGTTCACGTGCCCGTCGGCGGCCAGCGGAGCGGTGGCGACGAAGAAGACCGGCTGGGCGGCGATGAACCGGGCCAGCTCGCCGGTGATGCGGTCGTGGGTCCGGGCCACGCCGACGATCCCTAGGCGACGCCGCCGGGGTCGGCCTCCCGGGGCCCGGACCGGCCCGCCGCTTCCACCGCGCGGCGGGCGTGGTAGCTCGAGCGCACCAGGGGTCCGGCCTCGACGTGGAGGAAGCCAAGCGCCTCGGCGTACGCCCCGAGCTCGGCCAGCTCGTCGGGGTGCCACCACCGGACCACCGGGAGGTGACGGTCGGACGGCCGCAGGTACTGACCGAGGGTGAGCACGTCGACCCCGACGTTGCGCAGGTCGGCGATCGCGCCCCGCACCTCCGTGCCGGTCTCGCCCATGCCGAGGATCAGCCCCGACTTCGTGACGAGGCCTGCCTCCTTGGCCCGGGCGAGGAGGGCCAGGGATCGCCAGTACGCGGCGGAGGGCCGGGCGGCCCGCTGGAGCCGGGCCACCGTCTCGAGGTTGTGGTTCAGCACGTCGGGGCGGGCGTCGACGACCGTCGCCAGGGCGGACTCGTCGCCTCGCAGGTCGGGGATCAGCACCTCGACCCGGGTGGCGGGCGTGCGGTCCCGGACGGCCCGGATGGTCGCGGCGAAGACCGCCGCGCCCCCGTCGGGCACGTCGTCACGGGTGACGCTCGTGATCACCGCGTGGGCCAGGCCCATCGTCGCCACCGCCTCGGCCACCCGTCGCGGCTCCTGCTCGTCGAGGGGCAGCGGGTGGCGGGTGTCGACGAGGCAGAAGCCGCAGGCCCGGGTGCAGCGGTCCCCGAGGATCATGAACGTGGCGGTGCGGTCGGCCCAGCACTCGTAGATGTTCGGGCAGCCGGCGTCCTCGCAGACGGTGTGGAGGTCGAGCCGCCGCATCAGACGCTGCACGTCCCGGTAGTCGGACCCGAGCCGGGCCCGGATCCGCATCCACTCGGGGCGCCGGGCCGGCTCGGCCTCGGGTCGGACCCCGGCCTCGGCGAGACGGCCGAGCAGCCGCACCGGCGCCGCCGGCGCCCCCAACCGCTGCCCGCCCTTCTCGACGGCCGGTCCCCGATCGCGGGAGAAGGGAGCGAGGTCGTCGGGCCGCGCCCGCCACACCACGTCCTGGCGCTCGACGTCGTCGTACCCGTGCTCGCGCACGAAGGATGCCGCGACCGCCTCGACGACCTCCCGCATCTTCACCGGCCGGCCGAGCAGCCGGGCGAGCGAGGTCACGCCCCGGTCCCGGATGCCGCAGGGGACGATGTGGCCGAACATGCCCAGGTCGGGGTCGACGTTGAGGGCGAAGCCGTGCCTGGTCCGCCCCCGCGCGACCTTCACCCCGATCGCCGCCACCTTCGCCTTCCCGACCCAGACTCCCGAGAGGCCCGGCTCCCGCCCGGCCTCGACGCCGAGCGTGGCGAGCGTGGCGATCAGCACCTCCTCGAGTCGCCGGACGTGGGCGACGACGTCGTGGCGGCCGTCCTGCCACTCGGGCAGGGTCACGATCGGGTACCCGACGAGCTGGCCCGGGCCGTGGTAGGTGACGTCGCCGCCGCGGTCGGCGCGCACGAGCTCGGCGCCCACCGAGGCCGGCGGGACGAGGACGTGGGACGGGTCGGCCCGCGTCCCCAGCGTGTAGACGTGGGGGTGCTCGAGCAGCAGGAGGTAGTCGTCGGCCGCCCGGGCGTGGAGCGCCCGCTGGAGGTCGTCGGCCTCCCGGTAGGGGACCCGCCCCAGCCACCGGACGCGCAGGCGGTTCACGCCAGCTCGGCCTCCCAGTCCCGTCCCTCGAGGATCTCCTTCACCTGGCGGAGGAACGACGACGCGTAGGCCCCGTCGAAGGCCCGGTGGTCCCAGGTGAGGGCGAGGAGGCCCGTGTGGTGGACCGCGATCGTGTCCTCGCCGTCGGGGCCCTCCACGACCACCGGGCGCTTCGCGATCCCGTCGGTGGAGAGGATCGCCACCTGGGGCTGGTTGATGATCGGCAGGGTCATGTACGAGCCGAACGGCCCCGGGTTGGTGACGGTGAACGTCCCGCCGAGCACCTCGTCGGGACTGAGCTGCTTGCGGCGGGCCCGATCGGCGAGGTCGCGGATCTCCCGGGCCACGAGGCGCAACCGCTTCCCGTCGGCGTCGCGGATCACGGGGGCGATGAGGCCATGGAAATCGAGGTCGACCGCGATGCCCACGTGCACGTCGTGGTGGACGACGAGCGTCTCGCCCTCGACGCTCGCGTTGACCCGCGGGTAGTCGTCGATCGTGTCGCAGACCGCCCGGACGACGAAGGGCAGGTAGGTGAGCGAGAAGCCCTCGCGCTCGCGGAACCCCTCCCGGTGGGCGCGCCGCACCCGCTCCACCCGCTCGAAGTCGACCTCGACCGAGGTGTACACGTGGGCGCTCGTCGCCTTCGACCGCACCATGTGCTCGGCCGTGCGGCGCCGGATGTGGTCGAACGGGACGACCTCGTCGCCCCGGGCCGGGACGGGCCGGGCCGGGGGCGGCCTCCTCGGGGGGGGGCGCGGGCGGCCGGGGCCGCAGGGGCTGCCGGCGCGGGCGCCGGAGGTCGCGGCCGGCCCTCGACGAACGCCAGCACGTCGCGACGGGTGATCCGTCCCCCGGCTCCCGTGCCCGGGACCCGCGAGGGCTCCAGACCGTGCTCGTCGAGCAACCGCCGGACGACCGGGGACGTGACCACGGCTTCGGGCCGACCGGCGGCCGAGGGCGCGGACGGCGCCGGCTCGGGTGGCGGTGGCGTGGGCTCCGGCGCCGGAGCCGGCTCGGGCGCAGGAGCCGGCTCGGGCTCGGGTGCGGGGGGTGGGAGGAGGGCTCGGGGCGGGCTCGGGCGCCGCCTCGGCCGGCGGTGCGGTGGGCGCGGCCGCCGGAGCGGCCCCCTCGGAGGCCGACTCGGTGATGACCGCGAGGACCGCGCCCACCTCCACCGTCTCCCCCTCGGCCACGCGGATCTCGGCGAGGTAGCCGGAGGCCGGGGCGGGCACCTCGGAGTCCACCTTGTCGGTCGACACCTCGAAGAGCGGCTGGTCGACCTCGACCTGCTCCCCCACCTGCTTGAACCAGCGGGTGATCGTCCCCTCGGTGACCGTCTCGCCGAGCTGGGGCATCGTGACGTCCACGCGATCCTCCGTTCAGCCGTGGAGCCCGCGACCGGTGAGCGCCAGCGCCGCCTCGCCGAACACCTCGCTCAGGGTGGGGTGCGGGTGGATCAGGGGCGCGAGGTCGTCGGCCGTGGCCTCCCAGTTGACCGCCAGGTAGCCCTCGGCGATCAGCTCGGTGGCCCAGGGCCCGACGATGTGGACCCCCACGATGGGGCCGTCGCGCTCGGCCACGAGCTTCACGAGACCGTCGGTCTCCCCCAGGATGAGGGCCCGGCCGTCGCCCCCGAACCGGTGCACCTCGGTGACCACGTCGAGGCCCCGCTCGCGCGCCTGCTCCTCGGTCAGGCCGCTGAAGCCGACCTCGGGGTGGCAGTAGATCCCCCAGGGCACCTTGTCGTACTCGATCGGCACGGCGGGCTCGCCGAGGATCGCCTTGACCGCCACGATCGCCTCGGCGAAGCCGACGTGGGCGAGCTGCGGGGTGGCCACGAGGTCGCCGACGGCGTACACCCCCGAAACCGTCGTGCGCATGAGGCCGTCGACCCGGACGTACCCTCGCTCGTCGACCTCGACCCCGGAGCCCTCCAGACCGATCCCGTCCGAGCGCGGCCGCCTCCCGACGCTGACCACGACGGCGTCGGCGACGGCCCGGTCCTCGCCGTCGGGTCCGGCGAAGCGCACGGCCGGCTCGGTCCCGTCGTCGAGGCCGCGTACCTCCACCCCGGCGTGCACCTTGATGCCCCGCTTGCGGAACGCCCGAGCCACGACGTCGACGGCCTGGGCGTCGACCCCCGGCAGGATCCGGGGCAGGGCCTCGAGGATCGTGACTTCGCTGCCGACGTCGGCCAGGAACGAGGCGAACTCGCAGCCGATGGCCCCGCCACCGACGATCACCACGCGCCCGGGCACCTCCGTGAGCTGGAGGACGTGGTCGGACGACAGGACCCGCTCGCCGTCGAAGTCGAGGCCGGGGAGCGACCGGGGGACGACCCGGCGGCGAGGACGAGGGCGTCGCCGGCCAGCTCGGTGCCGTCGGAGACCCGCACCCGGCGCGCCGCCGCGTCGGCGACGGTGCCGGTGCCGCGCACCACGGTCACGCTGCGGCCCTTGAGGAGCCCCTCGAGGCCCCGGGTGAGACGATCGACCACCTGTTGCTTGCGGGTCTGGGCGGTGGCGAGGTCGAGGCTGGGCTGGCCGGCGTCGACCCCGAGCGCCTTCGCGCCGGCGACGGTCCGCAGCACCTCGGCCGTCTGCAGCAGCGCCTTGGCGGGGATGCAGCCCCGGTGGAGGCAGACGCCGCCGATCCGGTCCTCCTCCACGACCGCCACCTCCAGCCCGGCCGCGGCGCCGTACAGAGCGGCCGCGTAGCCGCCGGGGCCGCCGCCGAGGACGACGAGGTCGTGGTGCTCGGCCAGTGTGGCCACCTCCTCCGGGGATCGCGTGCTCGGGGACCATTCTTCCCGACCGGCCCACCCTCTCACGCCTCGGTCGTTACCGGGAGGTCACCCGTCCGCTCCTCGCGTCAGGTCACCGGCGAGGTCTCCCACCCCGATCCGCGGCTCCGCCGCGTCGGGACGGAACGCGCCCCTCCCGGGGCTCCACGCGTCCCAACCCGGGCCCGGCCACTCCCGTTGGGACGGAACACGCCCCTCCAGGGGCTCCACGCGTCCCGACGCGGGAGGGCAGCGGCAACGCAGGCGGTCAGCGGGCGATGAGGATCTGGATCGCCGTCGCGGCGAGGATCGCCAACCCCGTGAGGGCCGCGAGCAGGATCAGCACGCGCGTGCTCACGGCTCGTAGAGCAGGTCGAGGTAGGCCTGCAGCAGCTCTTCGACCGTCCCGTGCATCTCGACCATGTTGGCCATCCCGTAGACGGGGGCCATGTCGCCACCGGCCTCGGGGTTCGCCCGCACCTCGGCCACCGACGCGGCGAGGTCGTCGAGGAAGCGACCGGCCACCCCGTCGACCGTGTGGCGCAGGGTCACGCAGAGGTGCACGGCCGGAGGGTCCTGGAGGGGATTGAGGCTCCAACCCCGGTGGGACATGACGTCGTTGACCGCGTAGACGTTCAGGCCGTCGTCGGTGGCCCGGAAGGCCACGTCGAAGAGCGGGTCACCGATGACCTCGAGGCCGTCGACGGCGTTGACGCCGTCCTTCACGACCTCGGCGGTCTCGAGGATGCGCCGGGTCGCGTCGAGGTAGCCGTCCTCCCCGATCGTGACCATCGTCGCCCAGCACACCGCGCTCAGGGCCCCCGGCCGGCTGCCGGCGAGCGTCGGCGACAGGTACAACCCCCCGGGCCACCCGGCCTTCTTGTAGTACTGGTGGTGGCGCAGGTCCTGGTCGCGGTAGAGCACCACCGAGGTGCCCTTCGCCGCGTAGCCGAACTTGTGGGTGTCGGCCGACATCGAGGTGACCCCGGGCAGGCGGAAGTCGAACGGGGGCACCGGGTACCCGAGCTTCTCGGCCCACGGCAGCACGAAGCCGCCGAGGCAGGCGTCGGTGTGGAAGCCGATGCCGCGGGCCCGGGCCAGCTCCGACAGCTCCTCGATCGGGTCGACGAGCCCGTTCGGGAAGTTGGGCGACGAGCCGACCACCACCACGGTCTCGGGGGTGATGGCTGCCTCCACGGCGGCCACGTCGGCCCGGCCGTCGGGCCCGACCGGGACGGTGATCTTGTCGATGCAGAAGTAGCGCGAGGCCTTGTCGAACGCCACGTGGGCGGTCGCGGGGGTGACCATGGCGGGCCGGTCGATCCCCTGCTCGTAGGCCCGGTCGCGGTAGGCCTTCATGGCCAGCAGGATGCTCTCGGTCCCACCCGCGGTGACCGTGCCGCAGACCCCGGGGACGTCGCCGAGCATCGCCGCGGTCATGGCGACGATCTCGGCCTCGTACTTCACCGTGCTCGGCCACAGGTCGGCGTGCAGCGGGTTCGACTGCGAGCTCAGGGCGTAGACCTCGTTCATGAAGGCCACGTGGGCCGGGTCGCCGTGGTACACGGCCCCCGACGCGTAGCCCTCCTGCCACCGGGCGGCCTCGATGGCCCGGAGCTCGGCCATCTCGCGCAGCACGTCGGCACGCGCCCGGCCGTGCTCGGGGATGCGGTCGAACGTGGGGAACCGCCCGCGGTACGGCTTCACCGACCGCTCGATGGCGTCGCCGAGGCCGCCGTCGCCCTGCTCGCTCATGCCGGTGTCCTCCTCGCCGAGGCTGTCCTCACCGGACCTGCTCGAGGCGTCGGTGGGTGGCCCTGTTGTGCCGGTACAGGTTGCGCAGCTCGCGGTACGCCTCGTCGTAGACCCGCCGGTGGGCCGGGTCCGGCCAGACGGTCTCGGTGACCTGCACGGCCCGGCCGATCTCGTCGACGTCGAGGCGGCCCAGGGCCAGCGCGGCGAGGAGCGCCGCGCCCCGTCCGTTGGCCTGGAAGGGGTCCGCCACCCGCTCGATCGGGCGGTCGAGGACGTCGGCCAGGATCCCCGACCAGGTCGACGACGTGGCGCCACCGCCGATGAAGCGCAGCGACGGGAAGGGCCTCCCGCAGAAGCGCTCGACGCAGCCCAGCAGCCAGCGGGTGTTGAGCGCCACGCCCTCGAGCACCGAGCGAACCAGGTGGGCCCGGGTGGTCCGCAACGACTGGTGGTGCCAGCCGGCCCGGACCGTGTGGTCCTCGATCGGGGTCCGCTCGCCGTTGAGCCACGGGGTGAAGATCACGCCGTCGCTGCCGGCGGGCACGGTCTCGGCGAGGCGGTCGAGCCGGGCGAGGGCGTCGGCCGGGGCGGGGTGCTCGCCCAGCCCGTCGTCGGCGTAGACGACCTGGTCGCGCAGCCACTCCAGGCAGGCACCGGCGGTCTCCTGCTCGTCGGCGACCCAGTACCGGCCCGGCAACGGCGACGGCAGCGAGGCGACGTTGTGGAGCAGGTCGGTCTTCTTGAACGGCACGTGGCAGGTGACCCACGACGACGTGCCGAAGTAGACGTGCCCCTCGAGGTCGCGCACGGCACCGGAGCCGACGGCCGCCGATTGCACGTCCCCGGTGCCGCCGATCACGGGGAGACCGGCGGGCAGGCCGAGCTCCCGGGCCGGCCCGTCGAGGAGGGGACCGACGACGTCGACCGCCCGGACCAGGTCCGGGAGCTGCTCCCGCCGCAGCCCGGTGAGCGCCAGCAGGTCGGGGTGGTAGTCGACGCGGTGCGGATCGCGGTTGTCGGTGACCCAGTGGAGCACGATCGTGTCGATGGTGGAGCAGAACCGGCCGGTGAGGCGCTGGTTGAGCCAGTCCTTGGGCTCCAGGTACTTGAAGGTCCGGCGGGCGACGTCGGGCCGCTCCTCCTCGAGCCAGAGGATGTGGGCGAGCGGGTCCTTGCCCGACCGGCCGGGGGCGCCGCCGGTGAGCTTCACCCAGGTGCGGAGCTTGCGGGGTTCGTAGCCTGCGACCCGGACCCTGCCCCCCACGAGGCGGCGGATCTGGGGAGCGCCCCGGGAGTCCATCCAGATGATCGCGTCGGCGAGCGGGCAGCCCTCGCGGTCGACGGGGACGGTGCCCGAGAACTGGCCGGTGACGGAGACCGCGGCGACGTCGTCGACCGGCACCGGGGCGCGCTCCAGCAGCCGGCGGGTGGCGGTGACGGCGCCGTTCCACCACTCGGCCGGCCGCTGCTCGGCTCCGCCGCCGGGTGAGAGGAGCAGCTCGACCGGCTCGAAGTCGCCGTCGACGAGGTGCCCGTCGAGGGTGAAGAGCGCGACCTTGGGACCCGAGGTCCCGAGGTCGACCGTCAGGACGTGCTCGCCGTTCGCCGCCACTCGCGGCAGCCTACGCATCCGGCCCTCGCGCCGCGAAACGGCTCCGAACCCGTGCGACCCGGGTGTCATTACCCCCGCCCAGCGACGGTGGAGACACCCGAGACGGAAGAACCGGCGACCCGGGTGTCATTACCCCCGCCCAGCGACGGTGGAGACACCCGAGACCGAAGAACCGGCGACCCGGGTGTCATTACCCCCGCCCAGCGACGGTGGAGACACCCGAGACCGAAGAACCGGCGACCCGGGTGTCATTACCCCCGCCCAGCGACGGTGGAGACACGCGAGACCGAAGAACCGGCGACCCGGGTGTCATTACCCCCGCCCAGCGACGGTGGAGACACCCGAGACGGGCAGTCTGTGCGACGGCTACGCGGGACGGCGGGCGCGCACCGCGAGGAACGCGGCATGGCGGGGGTCGAGGCGGGCGAGCCACGAGGGGAACGGGTAGTACCCCGCTCCGGCCACCGCCTCCACGACGAACCCGTGCGCCTCGAGCAGCTCGCGCAGCCCCCGGTACGCGAACACCCGGACGTGCTGCCACGACTCGAGCCGGGGCTCCTCGTCGCGGTGCAGCGCGACCGGGTTGCCGACCCCGAGCCCGGTGCCGCTCACGTTCGTGAGCGAGAACGGCTGCCATCCCATCACGAGGGCGCCGATGTTGTGCCAGCTCGCCAGGTTCTCGGTCGACACGACCGCGCACCCTCCGGGCCGCAGGACCCGGTGGGTCTCGGCGACGAAGTTGTCGGTGTCGCGGACGTGCTCGATCACCTGGTTCGAGCAGACGACGTCGAACCCCGCGGAGTCGTAGGGGAACCGGTCCCCGAGGTCGCCGATCCGCACGTCCACACCCCGGGCCTCGGCCAGGCGCGCCCGCTCCTCGACGATCTCGAGCCCGTGCACCTCGTGCGCCGACGCCGCCCGGGCCACCTCCACGGTCCGCTCGCCGTCGTCGCAGCCGAGGTCGAGGAACCGGTCCGCCCGCTCCCGTCGCAGCAGGCGAGCGATGTTGGCCACGTTGTGGGCCATGGCGCGTTCGAACGCCCGCCCGGCCCAGCCCCGGAGGGTGGATGGTCGGGCGGCCCCCGGAGGATGGTGACGGCGGGTCATCACGGGATCGCACTATGGCAGGGCTCGGTTCCCCGACCGAGGACCCCGTGGCGACGCTCCGCGCCGCCGGGGTCGCGGTCTGCCAACCTGGGGCGTCGACGCCCGGGTTCCCCGACCCCTCCGGGGTCGACGCCACGCCCCCATGTCGCGCCTGCTGCCCACCCCCGCCAGGAGGACCCGCGCCGGAAGCCCCGTCGGCGGCCGTCACCGGCGACGCCCGGAGCCCCCGGGCCGCCCGTCCCGGCACCGACAGGGCCGATCCAGTCGCGCCGCGGATCCCGCCCGGGTGGCGACGGCGCGACCGGGTCGTCCCGTTGGCGGTCTCGATCCTCCTGGCGGCGCTCGTCACCGCGCCGCTCACCGCGCGGGGCTGGCTCCTGCTCCTCGACTGGGTCCCGGGACCGGCGGGCGTCGGCACCGGCGTCCTCGATCCGGCGGCCCTCCCCGCGGGTCCGGCGTTCCTGGTCCCGGTCGCGTTCGTCCACACGGTGGCCGGCGCCTGGGTGGGCTGGGTCCCGATCGCGCTCGCGCTCGGGGTCGCCGCGCTCGGTGCCGGTCGCCTCGTCGGCGGCCCGGTGGCCGCGCGGAGCGTCGCGGCGATCGCCTACGCGTGGAACCCGTTCGTCTACGACCGCATCTACGCCGGTCACCTCGCCCTGCTCGCGGGCTACGCCGTGCTGCCCTGGCTGGCCGGGGCGATCCTCGACACGAGGCGGGGTCCTCTGCGCTGGTGGACCGTCGGGCTCCTCTGGGCCCTCGCGGCCTCCTGCAGCCTCCAGCTCGCGTGGATCGGCGGCGTCGTGCTGGCCGCCGGGGTCGTGGTCCGGACGCGCCACGAGGGGCCCGGCCCGGTGTTCCGGCAGGCGGCCGGGGCGACGGCCCTGGCCGCCGTCGTCGTGGGTGCGTGGGCCGTACCCCTGGCGGTGAGGGCTCCCGACGGCGGCGGGCGCGCCGCGCTCGAGGCGTTCGCGACCCGGGCCGACCCCGCGCTCGGCCGCGCCGCGGGGCTCCTCGCGCAGCAGGGCTTCTGGAGGCCGGCGCCCGAGCGCCCGCGCGACGACCTCGGGCCGGCCTTCCCCCTCGTGGCCGGGGCCGTCGTCGCGGGGGCCGGGGCCGGCCTGGTCTCGGGTCGGCGAGGCCCGGCGCGCGCGCTGGCCCTCGGGACGGGCCTGGCGGCCGGAGCGGCGTGGTTGCTCGCCCACGGTGGGGCAGGGCCCGCCGGATGGCTCTACCGGCACGCGGTGACCGCCGTGCCGGGCTTCGAGGTCATGCGCGAGGCCCAGAAGTGGGTGATGCTGGTCAGCCTGGCGACGGCGGTCGGCCTCGGCCTGCTCACCGCCATGGTCGCCGGGCGGCTCCGACGGCCCGGTCTCGCCTCGGTGCTCGCCGTGCTGCCCCTCGTCCTCGCCCCGACGCTCGCCTGGGGGTTGGCCGGCCGGGTCGAGACCTCGCGCTACCCCGAGAGCTGGGAGGAGGCGGCCCCGGACGTCGAGCGCGCCGGGACGGGCGCCACCGTCGTCCTCCCGTGGGAGCTCTACGTGCGCACGTCGTTCACGGCGGAGCGGGTCGTGGCCAACCCGGTCCCCTCGTTCTTCGGCTCGTCGGTGGTGGCCAGCCGCGACGCGGGTCTCGACGGGTTCCCCCGGAGCCGGGGCGCCGGGGCGACATCGCCGCCGCCGTCGACCGGGCGCGCGCCGCCGCCGAGGCCGGAGGCACGCCGACGTTGGGAGCCGACCTCGAGGCGCTCGGAGCGTCGCTCGTGCTCGTGGTCGGGCCCGACCCCCGCCTCGGGCTCGAGCGCGACCCCCGCCTCGCCCCCGTGATCGCGGCCGGGGATCTCGAGCTCTGGGCGATCCGGTCGGCCGGCTGATCACCCCGATCTGCGCGTTCGTGACCGATCCGCCCCTTCCGGGAGGAGCCCTCCGCGAACCCGCGCCGGAGGACCGGTTCCCTCAGGCGGACGGTCGGCCGTCCGATGAGGTCGCAGCGACCGAGGCCCTCCTGAGGGCCCAGGACGCACAGGAGGTACGTTCCCCATGCGCCGCATCGCACTCATCGGCCTGCTCTCGACGCTCGCGCTCGCCACGATCCTCGCGGGGCCCGCCGTCGCCGGCTACGACCAGCCCGACGGGCCCGTCGAGGTGCCCGACAGCACGCCGGCCCCGGGCCAGACCATGCGGGTCCGCGGCGGAGGGTTCGCCCCGTACAGCCAGGTGACGATCCTGATCCGGTCCGAACCCCAGGTGCTGGCGACGGTCCAGGCCGACGGCCAGGGCTACGTCGACGCGGAGATCACCGTCCCGGCGGACATCCCGACCGGGACGCACACCCTCGAGATCCAGGGCCTCGACACCGACGGTGAGGTGCGGGTGCTCGCCACCCCCGTCGACGTGGGCGGCACCGGAGGCTCCGGCCTCCCCCGGACCGGGGCGGCCATCGGGGCCATGGTCGGAGCCGGCCTGGTCCTCGTCACGCTGGGCACCGTGCTGACCCGCCTCCGGCGGCGCGCCGAGGCCGCCTGAACCCGTCGCTCGACCCGACCGACGTGGGGACCGGCACGATGCGATCGGTCGCCGCCGGATCACGCCTCGGTCGCCCCGGCGACGGTCCCGGGATCCTCCTGGCCGCCGCGGCGCTCGCCGTCGCCTCGAACTTCGCCTTCCACGGCGTGACGAGCCACGCCCTCGGCCCCACCGCCTACGGCGGCTTCGCGTCGATCATGGCCCTGCTCGTGGTGGCCGGCGTCCCGGTCGCGGCCGTCCAGACCGCCGTCACCCAGGCGGCCGCCGAACGTCCCGAGCGCACCGCCCTCCCCCTCCTGGGCGCGTCCGCGTTCTGGGGCGCGGCGCTCGTGCTGGGTGGCGCCGTGCTCGCCGCGCCCGCCGACGCCCTGTTCCGCCTCGACGACGCGCTGGGCCTCGCGCTGGTGGGGGAGCTGGGCCGGGGCCGCCGTCGTCGGCGCCGTCACGAAGGGAGTCCTCCTCGGCCAGCAGCGCTTCCGGGCCGTGGCCCTGGCCGTGGTGGCGGGGGCCGGGACGCGGATCGCGCTCGGGTCCCTGCTCACGCCGACGGTCGGGGCCGTCGGGGCGATGGTCGCCACCCTGGTGGGCGAGGCGATCTCGACGGTCACGGCCGCCGCGTTCCTCGGGAGGCACACCGTGCGCCTGCAGGGCCCCCGCCTCGGCCTGCGCCCGCGGGACACCTGGGTGGCGTTCGTGGCCCAGCTCGGGCTGTGGGCGCTGGCCGCGTCCGCGGTGCTGCTCGGACGGCGGGTCCTCCCGTCCGCGACCGCCGGCGACTTCGCCGCGACCGCCACGCTGGCGAGCGCGGCCTTCTTCCTGCCGATGGCCGTCGCCGTCGCCTACTTCCCACGCTTCGCGACCCGACCCGACCAGGCCGTGCTGCGGCGCGCCCTCCGGCTGGCAGCCCTCCTCGGGGGCGGGACGGCCGCCGTCCTCGCCGTGGCGCCTGCCACCTCGGTCCGGGCCCTCGGTGGGCCCTCGTTCCGGACCGACCATCTCGTCGCCGTCCTCCTCGCCTCGGGCGCGGCCGCCCTGGGCTGCGCAGGGGTCGCGACCTACTTCCTCCTGGCGGCTCGACGCCTCTGCGCCCTCGCGGTCTGGGGCGGGATCGGGCTCTGCCTCGGCGGGTTGCTCACGTCGAGCCCGCGTGCCCTGGCCGGCGTCGTGGCGGCCGGGACGATCGGCACGGCGACGACGGTCGTCGGGGCGGCGCTCCGGGTACGCCGCGACACGCTCTCCCCGCGGTCCCTACCGCTCCCCGCGCCTGTGGCGGTGCCGTCGCCGGTGCCGGTGCCGGTGCACCTCGTCCCCGCGCCGACCTGTGCCGTCAGCGTGGTCGTCCCCAGCTTCAACGGCGGAGGAGCGCTGCGCCCGACGGTCCTCGGGATCCTGCGGACCCTCGACGGGATCCCCGGCGGCTCGGAGGTGATCGTCGTCATCGACGGCTCCACCGACGGCTCCGAGCAGACCCTCCGTGACCTCGACGACCGGGTCGTCGTCGAGCGGCTGCCCGAGAACCGGGGGAAGGGTGCCGCGGTCCGCCACGGCGCCGAGCGGGCCCGGGGCACCCTGGTCGGCTTCCTGGACGGCGATGGCGACATCGAGCCCGAGGTCCTCGGCCGCCTCGTCGCCGTGCTCGGCGAGCCGGGGACCTGGGCCGCGATCGGCAGCAAGCGGGTGGAGGGGGCGGACGTCCGAACGTCGGTCGGTCGTCGGGTGCTCTCGGCCGCCTACCGGCTCCTGGTCCTCACCCTCTTCGACTTCGCCGTCTCCGACACCCAGTGCGGCGCCAAGCTGTTCCGTCGCGAGGCCCTGCTCGCGACCCTCCCGTGGGCCTGCGAGGAGGGCTTCGCCCTGGACGTCGAACTGCTCGCGCTGGGTCGGCGCTTCGACCTCGGGGCCATCGTGGAGGTCCCCGTACGGCTGGCCCGGCCCGAGGCGGCGCCGAGCAGCGTCTCGGCTCGCGCCGTCGTCCGGACCCTCCGCGACACGTTCCGGATCTGGAGCCGCTTGCAGGACGCGCCGGCGACGGTCTGCGACACGGGCTGGGGCGCCGAGGCGGCCCTGGCGGCGATGGCGCAGCGGGCCCCCCGCCGCAAGGAGCTCGCGTGCGCATCCTGATCTGCAACTGGAAGGACCGCGCCCACCCCCGGGCGGGAGGCGCCGAGGTCTGGACCCACGGCGTCGCGTCGGCGCTCGTGACGGCCGGGCACACGGTGACGCTGGCGTGCGCGTCGGTCCCCGGCCGGCCCTCCGTGGAGCACGACGACGGGGTCGAGATCGTCCGCGGCGGGCGGGAGCGGACCGGTGTCCACGCCCACGCCCGGCGTCTCTACGAGTCGCGCCCCGGGCGGTTCGACCTCGTCCTCGACGAGGTCAACACGCGCCCCTTCGGGGCCGTCCGCTGGGCCCGGGACAGCCGGGTCGTGGCCATGGCCCACCAGGTCGCCCGCGAGGTCTGGTTCTACGAGACGCCGCTGCCCGTCGCCCTGGTGGGCCGCTACGTGCTGGAGCCTCGCTGGCTGCGCCGGTACCGCGACGTCCTGACCTTCACCGACTCCGAGTCGTCGAGGTGCTCGCTCGAGGCCTACGGCCTGCGTCACGTCCGTCCCCTGCCCATGGGCTCGGATCTCGGGGTCCCCCGGTCGGTCCCCAAGGTGCGCGTCCCCACGTTCGCCTGGGTGGGCCGGCTCGTGCCCTCGAAGCGGCCCGACCACGCCGTCGAGGCGTTCCGGCGCGCCGCCTGCTCCCTCGGGGCCGTCCGGCTGCGGATCGTCGGCAGCGGCCCGATGGAGACGGCGCTCCGCCGCCGAGCCGGTGGGGGCGTCGAGATCCTCGGGCGGATCCCTCACCACGCGCGGGACCACGTCGTGGGCAGCGCCCACGCGCTCCTCGTCACCTCGGTCCGCGAGGGTTGGGGCCTCGTCGTCTCGGAGGCCGCGGCGCTCGGTACCCCGTCGATCGCCTACGCGGTCCCGGGCCTCGTGGACTCCGTCGCCGCCTGCGGGGGCCGCCTGGTGGACCCGGACCCCGAGGCGCTCGCCGCCGCGATGGTGGACGCCGTCGCCCGTCGATCCCTCCCGGCCCCGACGGGGCACGGAACCGTCCCCTGGTCGACCGTGGCGACCGCGCTCCTGGACCAGGTCGCCGCGGCGGAGTCCGGCCGTGCCTGAGGTGCCGACCGCCGAGCGGACGCGCCGCCGCCCCGTCCTGTGGCGCTGGGCGATCGCCGCCGCCGTCCTGGCGCTGGCGCTGGGCGCCCTCGCCGACCTCCTGTCCTGGTCGTCGGTGGAGCACGGCGCGGGGCTGGTCGCCTGGGCGCTGGCGGCCGGAGGGGCCGGGCTCGGCCTCGCCTCGGACCGCGCCAGGAGACCGGCGCCATGACCACGAGGGTCGCCGGGAGGGTCGGCTTCGTGGTCCCCACGCGCAACAGCGCGCGGACCATCGCCGCCTGCCTGGCGAGCCTCCGGGCCCAGGAGCACCCGGACTGCGAGATCGTCGTGGTGGACAACCACTCCGACGACCGGACCCGCGAGATCGCCGCGACGTACGCGGACGAGGTCGTGGTCTCCGGCCCGGAACGCTCCGCGCAGCGGAACCACGGCGCTCGCATCTCGTCGGGCTCGATCCTCGTCTTCGTGGACGCGGACATGCGGTTCGAGCCCGGGGTCGCCGGCGACGTCGTGAGGCTGCTCGGCCCCGGAGGCGACGAACGGGTCGGGGCCGTCGTCGTCCCCGAGCACGCGTTCGGCGAGGGGTTCTGGGCCCGGTGCCGGGTCCTCGAGAAGGAGCTGTACCTCGGGGACCCGGCGGTCGAGGCGGCCCGGGCCTTCCGGGCCGGGGACTTCGAGGCCGCGGGCGGGTACGACGAGTCGCTCACCGGTGGTGAGGACTGGGAGCTCCCCGACCGCGTGATCGCCGGAGGGAGGATCCTCGGCCGGACCGAGAGCCGTGTGTGGCACGACGAGGGCCGCATCCGGCTGCGGTCGCAGTTCTCCAAGAAGCGCTACTACGGGCGGGGCGTGGCGGCCTACCTCTCCCGATCGGGGAACGGGGCCCACCGGCCGCTGGTACGACGGTCCCTCCTGCGCCGACCGCTCCGCCTGGCCCGGCGGCCGCACGTGACCGCCGGCCTCGCCGTCCTCAAGGCGGTCGAGCTCTCGGGGATCGCCTCCGGGGTGCTCGAGGCCCGCCGTCGCCGGTCCCCGGTCGCATGAGGACGGCGTTCCCTCCCGCGCCGCCCCGGCCCGGGACCCCCGTTCCCGACGACCGCCGCGACGACCGGGCGCCGGGTACCGCACCCGACGCCGAGCGCATCGGTGCCCCCGAGGTCCCGGCCACCCCGCCGGGGAAGGCGGCGCCCCGGGCGGAGGCGAGGCCCGCGGCCGCGGCGGCCCGCACGCGCGTGAGCCGGGGGATGGTCGCCGCCGTCGGCCTGGCGGCCCTCGTCGCCGGTCTCGTCGTCGCCTTCGGCTGGTTCCGCACGGGGAGCTTCTAGCGCGCGGCGACCTCGACCCGTGGATCCGCGACGGGTCGGCGGGCGAGCTGGGCTGGATGTGGAACCACCGCAACGTCGGCGCCGGCGGCCCGAGCAACGAGATCGTCCGGCTCCCCGAGGTCCTCTCGGTCCAGGTGGCCCGGGCCCTCGGGGGCACCGAGGCGCTCGCCGAGCGGCTGTTCATGAGCGCGATCTACGCGTTCACGGCGGCCGGTGTCGGCGCGCTGGCGGCGACGCTCGTCCGGCGACGGGCCCTCGTCGTGGGCGCCGGGTTGCTCGGGGCCTTCAACCCGTTCGTCATGGTGAACCTGCCGAACCACCTCGTGCCCCTGACGATCGGGCTGGTCGGCTGGCTCACGTCCGTCGCCGTGGCCGAGGCCAGGGACGGGCGCCGCTCCGGGCAGCGCGCCCGGCGGCGCCGGCGCGCCCTCCTCTTCGCGGTCTCGACGCTCGGCTGCTCGTACGTCGCGGCCAACCCGCCGCTCCTCGCCGTCACCCTGGTGAGCGTCGGGCTCCTGCCCGTGGTGGCGCCGGCGGTGACCGGCACGGGTGGGCGCGGGGCGCGGCGCGTGCTACGGATGCTGGCCCGCGCGGCGGTCGTGGCCGTCCCGCTCGCCCTCTGGTGGCTGGTCCCCACCTGGTCGGCCGTCACGAGCGCCGCGGCCGCCGGGACGCTCGGCGCGGAGACGGACATCTCGGCGTGGTCCTGGACGCACGCCAACGGGTCGATCTCGTCGATCCTCCGCCTGGTCGCCAAGTGGAGCTGGCCGGGAACCCCCGAGCAGCCTGGGGTGGCCGGGTGGCTGTCGACGCCGGGCTGGTCCTGGCTCTCCTGGGTCCTGCCGGCCACCCTCCTCGCCTCGCCGCTGCTCGCCCGCCCGAAGCGCCGCCGGGCGGCCCTCTGGGTCGTCCTCGTGGCCTGCCTCCTCGCCCCCGTGGCCCAGGGCCTCCACGGACCCGCCGCGGGCGTGAACCGCCTCCTCTACCGGCACGTCCCGGGGATGTGGCTGCTGCGCGAGCCGATGGCGAAGATCGGCGTGCTCCTCGCCCTCGCGTCCTCGATCGCGTGGGCCCTGGCCCTGGACGGGGCGGTCGCGAGGGTCGCGGCGGGAAGGCGCCGGGGCCGGCGGATCCGGGCAGGACGCGTGGGGATCGCCCTGGCCGTGGCCGCGCCGCTCGGTTTCGCCGTGCCCGTGCTCACCGGCCGGGTCGTGGCGTCCTCCCCCGACGGCGCCGTCTCCGACCGGGTCGTCGTGCCGTCGGCGTGGCGGGAGGTCGCGGACGCGGTGAACGGGTCCCCGCGACGGGGGAAGGCGCTCGTCCTCCCCCTCGACGACTACTACCAGACCCCGACGACCTGGGGTTACTACGGCACCGACACGCTCGCGCGGCAGCTCCTCGAACGCCCGGTCGTCGCCAGCGACCCCCAGGCCTACATCGGCCAGACGGCCGCCTCCGACGGGCTCGTGCAGGCCGTCGAGACGGCCCTCCTCGACGGCGACACCGAGGCCGCCGCGCGGCTCCTCGCCTCCCTGGGTGTGTCACACGTCGTCCTCCGCGAGGACGTCGACTACGACTCCGCGCTCCGGGAGCCCGACATGGCGCGCCCGGAGCCGCTCCGGGCCGGGCTGGCCCGGCTGGCCGGGGCCCGGCGTGTCGTCGACACGGACGTCGCGCAGGTGTGGGAGCTCGAGGAGGGAGTCGAGCCCGTCCAGGTCCTCGACGGGCTCCTCCGGGCGGACCTGGACGACACCGAGCTCCCGCTGGCGGTGGCCGCCGCTCCGGCCGGCGTGGCGATCACCGGGGCGGACGACCCGGCGGCGCGGGGCCGGGTCGAGGTCGTGCTGGCCGACGGCGCCGGGACCTTCGACGGCGGCGCGACCTGGGAGATCCGGCGGATCGCCACCCGGCCGTCGCTGTCCGTGATGGCCCTGGTGGAGGGGCCGACCGGCCCGGCGCTGCGGTTCGAGGGTGCGGTCGAGGTCTCCCTCGGGGGCGAGGAAGAGGCTCCGCGCCGGCCCGAGGCGGTCGTCCCGCTGCCCGCCGGGACGCGGGCGGTGGTCGTGGACGGCGCCGTGCACGAGCTCGACTCGCTCCCGACCCTCGTCCGGCTCGGTCCGGCGACGACGGTCGTGCCGTTCGTGACCGTCGAGGACGGGGCGTCGCTGGGGCCCCCTGGCCCCCTGGGCGACTGCAACCGCTACGACGACGACGTGGCCCCCTTCGGTCAGCGCGTGGAGCGCTCGGCCGCCGGCGAGCTCCTCGTGGTGGAGCTCAAGGCGGTGCGCCACTCGGCGTGCGTCGCGATCCCGGTCGAGGGCGCGTCGGGTGGCTCGTGGCTGCGCGTGGAGGTCGAGCACCGGTCCGTGGCCGGCGCCGTCTCACGGCTGTGCCTCTGGTTGGACGGGCTCGACGACTGCGCGCCGCTCCCCGAGGGCCGGCGCACCACCGACGGGTGGACCCGGGTCCGGGGACTCGTCCGGCTCCCCGAGGCCGTCCGGGCCGCGCACCTCTACCTCTACGCCGACGAGCCGGCACCCGGGACGGTGCCCGTCACGATCGCCCGGTACCGGGGCCTGGACGTCACCGAGGTGGCCGCGGGCGCCGCGACCGCCGTCGACACGTCCCGGCCCCCGACCACGTCGCTGGAGGCCCCGTCCGGCGGGACGGAGGTCGAGCTGTCGGTGGACGCGCCCGCCGTGCGGGTGGGGCCCTGGGGGCCGGTCGGTGACTGCCACCGCTCCGACGAGAGGGGGCTCTCCGAGGTCGGGATCGAGGCCGGGACCCTCGCCGGGGAGCACGGTGTCCGCCTCCGCGCCTCCGACCACTCCGCCTGCGTCGACGCCCCCCTCGAAGGCGCCGTGCCGCCCGTGTCCTACGAGGTCCGGCTGGAGCACCGGACGGTTCGCGGCTCGGGAGCCCGGATCTGCCTCTGGCAGGTGGGCCCCGACCGGTGCGCCGAGCTCCCGGCGCTCGACCGTTCACGGGAGTGGACCGGGTACCGGGCCGTCGTGCGGCTCGATGAGGGGACCCGCGCGGCCCGCCTCTTCGTGTACGCCGACGGGGTGCCGGGAGGTTCCGTGGTCGACTACCGCGACCCCTCGGTGCGTCCGGTCGCGGACGAGGCGGTCGTCGGCTACACGACGACCGGGACGGCCGGCTCCACGCCCACGGTCACGTGGGCGGCCGAGGGACCGGCCCGGTACCGGGTCCGGGTGGAGGGGGCGACCGGGACGTTCGTGCTCGCCCTCTCCGAGGCCTGGTCGAGCGGGTGGCAGCTCACGGGCCTGCCCGAGGGAGCCCGGGCGCGCCACCTCCTGCTCGACGGCTACCGCAACGGGTGGTCCGTCGACGCTCCCGGCGACCACGAGCTCGTCCTCGAGTACCGGCCGGCCCGGCTGGGCCGCGCCGCCATCCGCGTCTCCCAGCTCACCGCGGCCGCCGTCCTCGCGGTCGTGGCGTTCGCGTGGGCCCGCCGGCGGGTGCGGCGCCGCTCCACGTAGTCGGCGATCACCGGGAACGGGTGGAACGGTCGGCTCAGCTCCCGTCCCCCGGGAGGTGGGCCTCGAGGCGGGCCGCGACCTCGGCGCCGATCGCGAGCGACGCCGTGGCCGCGGGTGAGGGCGCGTTGAGCACGTGGACGATCCGGGGGGTCTCGCGGATGACGAAGTCGTCGAAGAGGCTGCCGTCGGCCCCCAGGGCCTGGGCCCGCACCCCGGCCGGGGCGGGCACGAGGTCGGCCCGGCGCACCTCGGGCACGAGGCGGCGCAGGGCCCGGGCCAGGGCACGGCGGCTCAGCGAGCGCAGCACCTCCCCGGCGCCGGTTCTCCAGTAGCGGCGGGCCAGCGGCCGCATCCCGGGGAAGCGGAGCAGGGCGAGCACCTCGTGGCGGTCCACGACGCGCCACGAGTAGCCCTCGCGGGCCAGGGCCAGCACCGCGTTGGGTCCGGCGTGGACCCCGCCGTCGATCCCCCGGGTGAAGTGCACGCCGAGGAACGGGAAGGCCGGGTCGGGCACCGGGTAGATCAGGTGGCGGACCAAGAAGCGGCGGTCCTGGACCAACTCGTGGTACTCGCCCCGGAACGGCACGATGCGCACGTCGGGCCGGGGACCCAGCACGTCGCGACCCAGCAGGTCGGACTGGAGCCCCGCGCAGTTGACGACGCAGCTCGCCTCCAGGGTCCCGCGGGCCGTCTCGACGACGACGCCGCGGTCGCGCTCGGACAGGCTCGTCACCTCCCGACCGGTCAGCACCCGGCCCCCGCCCCCGTGACGAGACGAGCGAGCGTCTCGGTGACCGCGACGAAGTCGACGACCCCGGTGTCGGTGACGTGCAGGGCCTCGACCCCACGGGCGTAGGGCTCCAGCTCGGCCAGGCGCCCCGGACCGATGCGCTCTGCCGCCACGCCGTTGCGGCAGGCCCGATCCTCGAGGTCGCGGAGTCGGCCCAGCTCGGAGGGGTCGACGGCGACGATCACCTTGCCGCACATGTCGTAGGGCACGCCGTGGGCCTCGCAGAACCGCACCAGGCGCTGCCGGCCGTCGACGGCCAGGCGGGCCTTGAGCGACCCGGGCCGGTAGTAGATCCCGGAGTGGATCACGCCCGAGTTCCGTCCGGTCTGGTGGGCGGCGAGGCGGGGCTCCTTCTCCACGACCGCCAGGCGCAGCCCCGGCCGGTCGGCGAGGAGGGCGTGGGCGGTGGCGTGAGCCGCGCCGCCGCCCCCCGACCGCGCGGCGCTCCCGTCGCTGCGCGGGGGCGGCGGGGCGGCCGGGCGCGGCGGCCCCGGGGGCCGGCGGGCCGCGCCCCGGGCCGCCCCCCCCCGCCGCCGGCCCCCCCCCCCCCGCCCCGGGCCGGGCGCCGCCCCCCCCCCCCCCCCCCCCCCCCCCCCCCCCCGGGGGGGGGGGGGGGGGGGGGGGGGGGGGGGGGGGGGGGGGGGGGGGGGGGGGGGGGGGGGGGGGGGGGGGGGGGGGGGGGGGGGGGGGGGGGGGGGGGGGGGGGGGGGCGTCGCCGGCACGATGAGGTCGACGGGATGGTTGCGCTGGTCGGTGAAGAGGTTGAGTTGCGCTTGCGAGTGATGAAGCTCGTGGAACCGCCAGAAGAGCGGGACCCGGTGCTTGACCAGGTGGAGGAACCAGCCCGTGAGATCCCCGAGGAGCACGGCGGCGACGACGAGCAGCGGGCGGGGCAGCCCCTGGAACGCGCCGCGGACGCCACCCAGGTGATCGCTGACCACCGAGTACAGCGGTACGAAGTAGGCGAAGGTCAGCGCGGTCCACGCCACGTACCAGAGCAGGAACCACACGAGGTCCTGGAGGAGAGCCGGCGAGAGGAGCCTCTGGGACCGGTCCGCCGGGAAGGCCGTCTCCAGCAGGAGGATGCCTGCGAGCGCGACGAACGTCATGGGGCTCGTCGCGACGTCGAGCGCGAGGTCCAGACGATCCCGCCAGACGTCAGAGGGTGCCACCACCGTCCAGCCCCGGACCACGAGCCCGACGAGGATCGCCAGGAGAGCCCACGCTCCCCACGGACGACGCGCCACGACGTCCGACCCGCGGAGCGCCGGGCCGGGCCCACGGTCGGTCCGCGCCGCGACGACGCCGGCCGACGGGACTGCCGCGCCCAACGGGAGCAGCGGTTCAGCGTGGGGATCGGTCATGACGGTCGGACCCCGAGGCCGAGAGCATGGTCATGCTAGCGACCGCCGTCCGCGCCACCAGCTCGTCACGAGGGCGACGGCCACGGTGAGAACGGTGACCGTCGAGATCCACAGGCCGGTGACGAAGCCGGGGGGTCGGTAGCGGAGGACGACCTCCGATGCTCCGGCCGGGATCTCCACCGCCCGGAGCACGTAGTCGGCGCGCAACACCGGAGCCGGCTCGCCGTTGACGCGCGCCGACCATCCCGGCGCCCAGGTGTCGGCCATCAGCAACCACCCCGGCTCGTCGGACTCCACGGTGAACCGGGCCGAGTTCAGCTCGAGCGGGGCGACGGTGACCGTGGCGGGCGCGCCGGGGCGCCCCCGCTCCGCCGGGACGACCGGACGGTCCCCCTCGAGGATCATCCGGTCGCGAAAGGGGAAGTCCGTTTCGGCGAAGCGCTCCAACGCCGCCTCGGGACCGGCGACGACCTCGACCTCGTGCACGACCCACGCCCGCGAGGGCCCGCCGGTGGCGAGGTCGTCGACGCGGCCGTCGAGCCCCGCGTACCGCTCGCGCAGGGTCGCCTCGGGGGCCGGCCGGTTCGCGACCCATCCGGGATCGGCGGGGACCTCGTTGACGGCGAGGACCGTCGTGACGCCGAGACGCTCCAGCAGCCCGAAGCGGAGGACCCCCGCCGGGTAGAACGACCGGTAGGCGCCCCGGGACGGCTCCGCGAGGACCTGCCGGGGGCTGCTCCCCGCGACCACCCGCCAGACCGCCTCGACCCTTCGGGGCATCATGCTCTCGTAGCCTCCGGCGCTCTCGATCCCGAAGACCATCGGGATGGAGGCGGGAAGGATCCCCGACACCGGCACCACTCGTTGTCGGTCGCCCGCTTCGGCGATCCGGGTCGCCTCCCTGGACAGCGCGTCCAGCACCGGCGTGGTGGGGGAAGAGCAGTGCCTCGTCCCGGGGCTGGAACGGGGGTTCACCCGACGGCCGTACCATACGAGCTGGACGGCGCTGCCCCCGACGACCGCCAGGATCACGACCGCCCCTCCGGCCCGCAACGCCCGTCGCGTCCGGCGCCCGTCTGCAAGTGTCCCGCTCGGCATCCGGAGCGCGACCGCACCCCACACCCGGAGCCGGCCGATCACCGCGTCGAGGCCCAGGCCCGCGAGCAGCGCCACCGCGAAGCACCACAGGAACAGCGCGCGCCCCAGGGGGAAGAGCCGGTCGAGTCCGGGCACGAGGTGGTAGGCGACCCACGACGCGGGCGTCCCCAACGTGACGAGCGCGACGGCGAGCAGGATCCCTCGCCCGAGGCCGGCGCCGCGGCGCCGCTGGACCGCTCCCACCAGGGCGAGCACTCCGGTCGCGGTACCCGCGAAGGCCATCTCGTCGTTCATCTGCTCCGCCCCGACCGGTGTGGCCGAGGGCCAGAAGGTCCGGGCGAGGAGCGCCGTCTCCGAGACCGACCAGTGGGACGCATAGTCGTCGTAGGGCACTCGTTCTCGAGCCGACTCCCCGAGGGCGGCCGCCGTGGGGAGGAGCGTGACGGCACCGACCCCGAGCCCCGCGGCGGCGACCAGCACCAGCCGTACCCCTTCCGTGACGAGCGTTCGCCCCCGCTCGGCCGGACGGACGGCGACGACGGTCCCGAAGGCGAGGCAGGCCGCGTATCCGAGCGCAGCGAGGAACACGAGGAGGACGAGCTGCACGTGCCCGCCGAGGGCGAGCAGGCCGAGGACGGACCCGGCTCCGAGCGCGGCAGGCCAGCTCCGCCCCCTGAAGGCGCGGAGACGCCGAGGAGCGCGAGGGGAAGGGCGACGGCGACGACCACGACGTGGGCGAGGAGGAGCCACGCGGTCGTGTAGCTGGCCAGCATCCACGTGGCCCCGGCGAACAGGCGGCCCGCGAACCCGGCTCCCATCTCCCCGAGGAGGGTGAACATCGCCAGCCCGGCGAGGAACAGATGGACGGCGAGGAAGACGTCCGATCCAACCGACGGCGACAGGAGCAGGCCGGTGAGGACGCGGGGCGGGTACAGGACCCCGGCGGCACCGTTGGCATGGAACGGGGCGCCACCGAACGTGTACGGGTTCCACAGGGGTACGGTGCCGCCGCGGTAGGCCTGGCGGGAGAGGTGCTCCCAGGGGAAGAACGACTCCGCCTGGTCGGTCTGCGGATACCACGTTCCCCCGGTGTAGGGGTTCCCGGGCAGCGTGCTCCACGGCGCGACGTTGGCCTGGTGACGGCCGACATCCGACAGCGTCCGCCCGGCGAGCACCGGAAGGAAGAAGGCCATCGCGAGGACGGCGAAGACGGTCGACGCGACCAGGTACTCACGTCCACGCGAGGGCCGGCCGCCGGGCCGTCGTGGTCGCGCCGCGCCCTTTCCGGTGACCGGACGAGGCACCCGTGACGCGCTCCTCACCGGATCCCTGGGGACGAGGCCTGGCGTCGCGATCGGCGGAGCCCCTCGACCAGCGCGACGCTCCCAGTTGCCAGCAGGACGAGCCCGGTCAGCCCCGACCACCACGCTCCCGCCGTGAACCCGGGTGGTCGGTAGCGGAGCTCGACCCGGGACCGGCCCGCCGGTACCTCGACGGCACGGAGCGCGTAGTCGACCCGCATCACGGGCACCGACTCACCGTCCACGGTGGCCGCCCAGCCCTCGCCGAAGGTGTCGGCCATCACGAGCCACCCTTCGCCCTCCGACTCCACCGTGAAGACAGCGCCGTTCACCGCCGGCGGGTCGGCGACCACGGTCGCGACACCCTCGCCACGCGATACCACCGCTCCGGGCTCACCGAGGCCCTGGTCGGCCTCGACGACCATGGCCCGGCGGTGGTCGAGATCGGGGTCGGTGTAGGCCTCCAGGGCCTCGCGCTCCCCGCCGACCACCCGAGCCCGGTGGACGACCCATGCCCGTGGCTGCTCCCCGCCACGTCGAAGACCGCGCCGTCGGTCCCCGAGTACCGCTCGGTGAGGTCGAGCGGGGCGTACCGACGCCGGTTCCAAGCCGGGTCCTGGTCGAGATCCGGCGGCAGCAGCAGCGTGGTGACCCCGAGGCGGGGCAGGAGGTCGAAGCGGGTGCGGTCGGCGTAGAACGACGGGATGAACGCGCCCGTGAGGTCGTTCTCGAGCACGTCTGCTGGCGACTCCCCGGCGACCACCCGCCAGAGGGCGACCGTCCGACCGGGGACCAGGCTCTCGTACCCGGCCGCGCTCTCGATCGCGAAGACCAGCCTGATGCGAGGCGTACATGGTCGGCGGGGTCCACTGCCCGTCGTGGGGCGAGCGTCGGACCGGCAGGATCCGCTGGACCTCGCCTACCGATCGAGCTGGCTCTCCGGCCAGGAGCGCGGTGACCGCCGGTACCTCGGGGTAGAGGTTCTCAGCGACCCGGTCGCGCCACGGCGGGTTGAGCCGGCGCCCGTAGGGGACGACCTGCGCGACGGTCGCCGCCACCACTACGACTGCCACGACCGCGACGGCCGCACGGCCGGTCTCGGGTCGACCCCGACCCCTGCCGGAGCCGGTTCGTCGCCCCCTCGAACCGGGCGAGAGGACCGAACGAAGGAGAGCGGACCCATCGGACCAGCGCGCCAAGACCCAGGCCCCCGAGGAGCGCGACCGCGAAGCACCAGAGGAAGAGGAGCCTCCCGAGGGGCCGGAGGTGGGGGAAGCCCGGGACGAGCTCGTACGCGAGCCACGTGAGAGGGGTACCGAGCACCACCAGGGCCGTACCGAGGGCGATCGAGCGTCCCAACGCGGCTCCCGGTCGGCGCTGGACCGCCCCGGCGACGGCGAGCAGCGCCACTCCCGTCCCCGCGAAGGCCATCGACTGGTTCATGCGGTCGCTCGTCGGCGGGAGGTCAGGCGGTACGAGCGTCCTCAGGAGGTTGCCGAGCGGGACCCGGAACCCCGAGCGGTACCGGCCGTACGGAAGCGCGGTTCGCGCCATCTCGCCGGCGACGTGGAGTGTCGGGAGGAGGACGACCGCCCCGATGCCCAGAGCCACCGCGGCCGTCACCACTGGCTGGAGCGCGACGCGGGCCCGGCCGCGGGAGTGAGCTCACCGCCGCGCGAGGTCCGCAGCGAGGGCGATCGAGTACGTCAGGCAGACCACCCACACGACGACCGTCACCTGGAGGTTCCCACCGAGCACGAGGAGCCCGAGGGGCACCCCGCGAGCGCGGCCGAGCGGGAGTGATCGCCGCCGGGCGGCACGGCGTAGGAGCCACAAGCCGCCGGGCAGGGCGACGGCCATCACGGCGGCGTGCTCGAGTTGCAGCCAGGCCCAGTTGTAGCTGGAGAACATCCACGCCACGCCGGCCAGGAACGCCCCGGCGAAGCAGACGCGGAGCTCCTTCATGAGGGCGAAGGTCACGACCCCGCTCAGGAACACGTGCAGGGCCATGAACAGATCGTGGGTCGCCGCCGGGCCGGTGGTGAGACCGAGCAGGACCCGGGGTGGATACAGCGCGCCGCTCTGGCCGTTGGCGAGGAACGGCGTCCCCCCAGACTGTACGGGTTCCACAGCGGGAGGCTCCCGTCGCGGTACGTCCGGGTCTCGAACACCTGCCAGGGGTAGAAGGAGTCGGCCTGGTCCGACTGCGGGAACACGTCCTCGTCGCCGGCTGTGACGGCCCGCCACGGCCAGACGACGCCCTGCTGGCCGGGCACGGCGGAGGAGGTACGGCCCCACAGCACGGGGAGGAAGACCGCCCCGGTCAGCAGCCCGAACAGCAAGACGGCCACAGCCCAGTCCCTACGCGCCGTCGCCGCGGTGGCGGGGCCCGTCGTCGCCGGGCGGACAGCCGTCTTCACAGCCGCGCTCCGGCTCGCCGCCCTCGAACGAACCGGGTGAAGGTGAGCGCCGCGGCGGCGAGGAGGGCCGCGATCGCCGCGATCGCGAGCGCGACGCCGGACCGGAATCCGGGCGGCTCGTAGCGGAGCTCGACGACATGACGGCCAGGCGGGACCCGCACGGCCCGGAACAGCACGTCGCCGGGGACGACGTCGGCGGCTCGACCGTCGATCGTCGCCCTCCAACCGGGGCCCCACGCCTCCCGCACGAGGAGCCAGGCACCGTCATCGGTGTCGACCTCCACCCGGAGCCCGCTCAGGTCGGTCTCGACGACCTCGGCCCGGCCCGGGTCGCTTCGGCTCGGAGCTCTCACGCAGTCGGCGGACTCGCCGAGCTCGTCCTCTTCGAGGAGCAGGACCCGCGATGCATCGAAGCCAGGGTCGGTGAAGCGCGCGAGCGCGCCGGCTCGGTCGGGCACCACCTCGCACCGGTCGAGGAGCTGCAAACGGGGAAGGGCCTCGGTGACGGCGTAGACGGCACCCTCGTCGCTCGAGTAGCGCTCCTCGAGCGCGACCAGTCCGAGGACTCGGCGCCACTCCCCGGTGGAGAGCACGTCGGCCGGGACGGCGACAAGTCCCACGCCGAGGCGGGGCAGCAGCTCGGCCCGGATGCTCTCCGGGTAGTACCGGGCGTGGTAGGCCCAGACGAGCGGCTGCTCCAGGACCTCGTCGACCGAGCTCCCCTCGACCACCCGCCAGACGTCGACCGTGCGGCGAGGGACGAGGCTGTCGTATCCGCCGACGCTGCGGACGCCGAAGATCATCGGCGTCGACGCGTCGAGCATCGGGTACAGAGGCAGGACCGACTGTTCGGACTGCTGCCGCAACCACGAGATGAGCTCGGTCTCCGGGTAGAGCATCGCCGTGTCCGCGGGCTGGTGACGCATGACGCGGGACCCCACCTCGTTCATCTGCCACACGAGGACGCCCAGGAGGGCCACGATCAGCGCGGCGCGCCCGACGAAGGGCCACCGGCCCGGCCGGTCGCCGGCCAGGAGGGGCCGCCGGAGAACCCAGTCGAGCCCGAAGGCCGCCAGGATCGACACCCCGAACGCGAACAGGAACAGGACCCGGGCCAGGGGCTTGAAGTTGTCGAAGCCCGGGAGCAGCTCGTAGGGGAGCCAGAGCAGAGGAGCGCCGAGGGCTACGAGAAGGGCCCCGGTCGCGAGCAGCGTCGCGAAGATCGCGTAGCGGTGACGGGCCCGGACGGCACCCAGGAGGGCGAGGAACGCCGTCGGCGTCCCGAGGAACAGGAGCTCGTGGTAGACGTCGGGGACGTTCCCGACCGGCTCCCGGCCGGAGACGTCGAGGAGGAACGCCCGCCCGTCGAAGGAGCCGACGGTGTCCCGCTCGTCGCCGGTCCAGTCGCCGGCGAGGGGCAGAGGGCCGGGGAGCGCCTTCACGGTCCCCCTCGTCGTAGCCCGTGGTCAGCCGGTTGCGGAAGAAGACGACGTCCCCGCGGACGACCGCCACCCCGTCCCGCCCGTCGCCGTCCCAGTCGCCGGTGATCGGAAGGTCCCCGGGTTCCCGAACGCGAAGTCGATGACGTCGTCACCGGCGAGCGAGCCGAGCAGCAGGAAGGTCCGGCCCCGGTGCACACCGACCTCGTCACGGCCGTCGCCGTCCCAGTCGCCGGCCACGGGGTGTCCCCAGGCTCGCCGAGGGCCACCCGCAGCCCCGAGGGATGGTCGCCGGTCCGGAGGAGGAAGACCCCGTCGCGGAACACGCCGACGTCGTCGCGACCGTCGCCGTCCCAGTCCCCCGCCACCGGGAGGTCGCCCTCCTCCCCGAACACGAGCTCGCGCCGGGCATCGTCGGCATCGAGAGAGCTCCGTAGCACGAAGGTGCCGCCACGGAACACGCCGACGTGGTCGCGACCGTCGCCGTCCCAGTCCCCCGCCACCGGGAGGTCGCCCCTCCCCCGAACACGACTCGCCGCGGCACGACGCTCTCGAGCCGCGGCGGGAGGGGTGGGGGGCGGAAGAAGCTGAGGAGCTGGTCGGGGGTGGAGACGGTACTCCCGCAGCTCCGAGTAGCCGAGCGAGGCGCGGCCAGAGGACCTCGCGAGCAGCAGCGTCGGCAGGAGTTGCGCCGCCACCAGCCCGACGAGGACGGCAGCGGGAAGGAGCAGGCGCCCGAGGTCGCCGAGGAGAGTCCGTCGATCGGCCACGACAGAACGCTCGCGGAGGGACCTCGCCCAGGCCGGCACCACGAGGACCAGCCCGTAGCCGAACACGGCGACGGCAGCGAGCTCGAAGAACAGGAGGTTCCCGCCGAGGAACATCAGGGCCAAGGCGGCGCCGACCCCGACGCTGGCCCACCACGAGCGTCGCCGGATGGCCACGTCGAGCAGGAGCAGCGCGACCGGAAGCCACGCCTCGATCACGATGATGTGCTCGAGGGCCATCCAGGTCAGGAAGAAGCTGTTGAGCATCCAGGCCAGAGCCCCGAACAGCGCGGCCGGCGACCGGAGCCGGGCTCTCACGAGCAGCCCGTACATGGCCAGGCCGCCGAGGAGCATGTGCCCGAGCGCCAGCAGGTCGTGTACCCGGCCGGCGGCGCGACGAACGAGAGGGCCGTCCGGAGTGGGTACAGGGTCCCGTTCTGGCCGTTGGCCAGGAACGGGTGGCCACCGAAGCTGTAGGGGTTCCAGTACGGCAGCTCGCCGTCCCGCAAGGTGTCGTTGAGGAACACCTGCCAGGGGAAGAAGGAGTCGGCCTGGTCGTAGTGGATCGGGAACGAGGCCGGGACCGGCCGGGCCTTCCAGGGAGCGAAGACGTTCATCTCGGACGCGACGTCTACGAACGTCTCGCGCCGCGCCAACGGGGCGAAGAGCAGCGCCGCGACGGCCACGATCACCGCGACCGAGGCCACATGGGGCCGGGCGACACGCCATCGCCGCAGCGCCTGCCCGGGAACTCCGCGATGCTCACCGGGCCGCGGGACCGCTGCCACGGCGTACCCGTGCTCCTCGGTGGCGGTGGTACCGAGCGGGGGTGTGCCCGAGTCTGGCGCAGGAGGCATCCCGGTTCCACGGGCCTCTGGCCCAGCCGGCGACACAGGGGACTCATGACGGGCTCCCCCTCGAACGGCCGACACCCTACCGCGACCGCGGTCCGACGCCTCCGACCCCGGGCGACGATCGACGACGGCGCGGTGTTACCGTCGCCGACGACCCCGAACCCACCTGGGGATGACCTCCCTCCCGTGCCTGATCCCGAGCTGTCACGCCGCACCTTCCTGACCGGAGCGGTCACGACCCTGGCCGGTCTGGCTGCGTGCACCGGCACTCCGTCGAACCGCGATCCGCGGACGCAGGATCGGCCGACGCCGCGACCCTCGACGGGGGCACGCGTCACGGTCCCCCGCCCGACGCTGCGGCTCGACCACGCCCAGGGCGGGCGGTGGCTGTTCGAGATGGCCGACGATCGCGGTTACCGGACAGCGCTGACGCGCTACCAGCTCCTCCCGATCTTCCTCGACGGGTGGGAGGATCACCGCGCGCGGGGGACCCTGGCCCCCCCGAGTGGGAACTGCCCGGCTCGATCGGCCTGGACCGGGCCCGGACGCTCAGCGCCGACGACATGCCCGGCTTCCTCGCCGAGGTCGGCCGCGGTGCCACCAGCCACCGGGATCACCTCACGCTCCTGAACCGCTTCCTCGCCGTCGAGGTCGGCTTCACCCCCGACACCGAAGGCCACGTCTTCTCCGCCTGGGAGGTGCTGAACCGTGGCCGCGGGCTGTGCGGGAACCTCAGCGAGGTGTTGCTGTACGCGGCCCGCCTCCTCGGTCTGCCTTACCGGTACGTGGCCCTCGAAGGGACGAACGAAGGGGGTCGGACCGTGGGAGACGTGACCGCCGAGGTGTTCGTCGACGGGGCCTGGCAGTTCTTCGACCCGCTCCACGACTGGACGGAGCCCGGCACCAGCGCCGCCGACCTCGAAGCATCGGCGCCCGACGTCGAGCTGTACCGCCTGGAGAGGTGGTCCACCCTTCTCTCCGACTACCTCGGCGGGAGCCTCCAATATGCGACGGCGCTCAACTCGCTCGCCCGCACGTCCTTCACGATCCCCACCGGGGTCGTCGACGACGAGCTGCTCTACGGTGCTGCAGCGGACGGCACGCCGCCACGCTGGCCGGATGCGACTCGGACCCGCGTCCGGCGGCGTTCCGGTTGCCGGACCTGGCGACCGACGGCTCCCGCTGGCTCGACACGAGCGACGGCGGATCCACGGTGATCGACCCGAGCGGGGTGGCCTATCTCGTGGTGGAGGCGGGGGCGGCAGGGCTGCACGAACGGCCACCACGCCGGACTTCGCCCTCTCCGACGTCGAAGGCCTGGTCGTCTCGGTCTTCACCCTCGCCAAGTGGCCCCAGGGCCTTCGTGGCGGCCCGCCTGGTCGGACCGGACGGAGGTGAGCTCGCCGGGGAGGTGGAGCACCTGGGGAGACCGCGAGAACGTGCAACGCCCATGTGGCGAAGGACGGAGCTCCCTCCTCGAGGAGGCCCGGGGCCGGAGCCTGCAGGCGGGGGCCGGGAAGCGCCTCGAGGTGACGATCGGGCTGGAGCGGCCGGCGGACGAGGGGCCGGCGAGCGTGGTCTACGCGACGCAGGTCGCGGTGGGGACCGAGCAGTACCCGGTCGGGTTCTTCGGGGGGGCCGCCGCGCCCACGCGCCGGGCGCGGCCGGCGGCGGCCGCCGGGGCCCCCAACGGGGGGCCCAAGCGGGCCGCCCCGACCCGGGGCGAGAGTGGTCGAGTCCTGGTTCGAGGCCGACCTCCCGCGGTGCCGTGACCCGACGGGCGGTGTCCGCGCCTGTGCATGACCACCGCGTCGACGGCGACGGCGAGGAGCAGGGCGATCGACGGGGTGAAAGGGGGCACCCCCCCTCGGGGGGGGGTGGGGGCGGGGCCCCTCCACCCACAGGACGGGGAGGAAGAGCAGCCAGCGGTCCCGATGCCGAGCGACGACGGCGGCAAGTCCCAGCGTGGCACCAAGCAGCGACCCGGCCCACGACGGCCCACGCCCTCCGAGAAGCCCGAGCCGAGACCGGGCGTTTCGGCCCTCGACGCCTCGAAGAGGCGGGCCAGCTTTGGTGAGGACCATCTCGGGAGCCGTTGCGGGACCCTCGAGCCAGTTCCTGACCCCGGAAACGTAGAAGTCCCGGTCCTCGAGGAAGCGGGCACGAGGGTCCGGCACCTCGGCCCGCTCCAGGACGACGGCCCGGAGGGTCGGCTCCCACCCACACCTCGCCGCGGTCGACGGCCTCGGCCACCGAAGGGAAGGTCTCGGGTGCATCCCCGGCCCTGAGAGCTGCCGATCGTCCTCGAGCACGCGCCAGTCGGTCTCGGGGCGGCTCCCGACGTACACGGCCCAGGCCCCACCCGAGCCCAGGCCGTGCCCGCCTTCTCGAAGCGGGGAGACCCGCCGACATCCGTACCACGTGGTACCCGCCGACGAGGACGAGCAGCGTCGCTCCAGCGCCGCCAGTACCCGACCGGCGCGACGCCCCGCCGGCCGAGATGGATCACGAGGCCCAGCCCCACCACCCAGGTAGGAACTGGTACGAGGCGTGGACGAGCGACATCAGACCGAGGGCGAGGCCCGCACCCACCGCTCCCCGGCCGGCACGGTCAGCACTACTCGCCAGCGTGAGAAGGAGCGGCGAACGCCACGGCTTGAGGGCTTGGGCATCAAGCTGCAGCGCCTGCGCGTAGAGGGGCAGCCAGGTACGCCGTGACGGGCAGACGCCACGAAACCGACCCTCGGCCGGGAAGGCCACGCTGCCGGCCAGGAAGACCAGGACGACCGTGGGGGTACGAGCACGGCGAGCCTGGACGAGGTCATGGCGCTGGGCCGGTCCCCACGACCCGGAAGACGCGGCCCCGACGAAGGCCGGGTAGAGACCACGACCGCAATCGCGTCCTCGACTCTCCCTACGTTAGCGAAGAACTCGTCCGCGCGCCGGCGGACGGCGCTGCCCACTGGTGGTAGAGGTGGGCGTCTGACGGGCTCCACGAGATCGCCGTCGGGGACCCGCCACCAGTACAAGAGTCCGGAGCACCCAGGTGGAGAATTGCCGACCGAGACACCGCCGTCGACGTCCGGTGTGTGGGGATGCGGGTCCGGTTCGGAGTTCTACCGTCAACCTCCTCGATCTTCATCGCCTCCGCCGCCTGTTCTTCTCTCCCGACCCAGAACTCCGAGCCTAGCGACCAGCAACCCAGCCCGGAGGCGACCGAGACCGCTCCACCGGATCTCAGCCCGGGCGGAGAATAGAGAAGACGACGTCGTGGGCCCCGGCGTGGACGGGGACCGCTCAGAACAGGTAGTCACCCGTCACCACCGGTACGTCGTCACCTCCGACACGCCGTCCAACCCTGCGCCATCCCCTCGCCAGCAGCAGCCAGCCTCCCTCCGTCGTATCGACCCGCACCGAGACCGACGAGAGGGGCGGTCGACGACCTCGGCAACGGCTTTGGAACCGTCCCGGACCCGCTGACTCCGACACCGATCGGTTCGGTCGGAGCGCGTCCGGCTCGATGAGGATCTCGGACCAAGCGTCAACGACCCGAAGCCGTAAAAGGCGACGAGCGCCTCGCCCGGTCCCTCGACGACCCGGCAGCCGGGGACGACGGCGGCCAGCGGCTCAGGTCGAGGACCGGGTACACGAACCCCGTCTGGTCCAATTGCGAGGCCAGAGCATTCCGCCGACCAACGGTCGGCTGCCGCTCGCTCCCGGAAGGCGTCAGGACGTGAGAGATCCAGCGAGGGGCAGGAGTCGAACCTCGTCATCGACCGGGAAGAGCGGAGTGGTAGCCCATTCCGGCTGCAGATTCGTCGACGGTGGCCGGATCATCGCCGGCGACGACCCGCCAGGGTTCCCGCCCCGGCGCGGGTGAGGCTCTCGTAGCCGCCCGCGTTGGGTAGCGGGAACGCGAGGGACGTCGAACGGAGAGCTGGCCATCAGTGGCGAGAGGATCCGCTGCACCGAGTCCGCCACAGGCGCAGTCGACCACCGCCGTTAGGGGAACAAGTCCTCAGCGCGGTCAGGCTGATCACCATCACCTGCGGCGCGACGTCGTCAAGGCTGAAACAACGAATGCGACGATCAACAAGACCGCAGCGGCGGAGGCGGGCCTTTACGCATCCCGAATCTCGAGGGCGGCGCCCCGGAGAGGACCCGACGGCGCGGTCGGAGTCCGAAGGCAGCGAGGACCGCTATCAGGAACCCGAGGAGGAGGAGGGGCCAGCCGAGGGCTTCAGGCTGTCAGATCCTGGAGGATAGAGCTGGTATGCGATCCCCGTGACCGGCGTACCGGGGGCCGCGGAGGACCAAGCGAGCACTGTCCGCGAACAAAGGCGAAGCGGGTCACGCGCGCGCGTGACACCCACCGACCACCACCAGGACCGCTGCTGTCGCGTCCCGGTGAGACCATCGTGTGATACGAGTGAAGTGAACCCGGCGGGGTCCCCCGATCCGGCGGAAGCGGAGCAGGTCGCGCTGGCGTCCCAGGGCCCGCGGAACCGCTCGATCAGCTCCTCGGCGCCGAGGGTCATCGTGCCATCTCCCCCGACGACCGCAAGGCTCAGCAACACTTTCGAGCGGCGAGCCCTGCCGCGAGGGGCGGGCCGCCGCAGCCATCCCAGCCAGGCCGAGGGCTGGCGTCGACGAGCGCGCAGAGGGGTCCGTGGCGTGCGAGCTCACGGCCTCCCGCGAGTAAGAACCACCCGCCGTAGGAAGATACGAAGGCGAGACGTCAGCGACACGAAAAGCAGGTTGCCGCCGGGGACGACGGGAGCCGCTGACCCGAGCGAAGCCGGCCAGCGCGGACAACTTGAACGTCGCCGGAGCGTGAGATCCAACAGGAGCATGGCGACCGGCAGGCCGGGCCCAGACGACTATGACGTGCTCCAGCGCGCTCCACGTGACCACGAACGGGTTGAGCAACCCCACCCGATCGCACCGAACGTCGACGCGATCCACGATCGTGCGCGTACCGCAGTGAGCCCGTACATCCCGAGCCCCGCCGGAGAGAACGGCGCGAGAGAGGACGAGGAGATCGTGGGATCCGTGACGGGGACGCCACCAGCGAAAGGGGAGCGTCCTGGGCGGGTAGAGGATGCCCGTCGTCCCGTTGGCGAGGAACGGGTAGCCCCCAGGTTGTCGGGGTTCCACCGTCGGGAGCTGCCATCCCGCAGCGACCGGTTGATGAAGACCTGCCAGGGGTGGAAGCTGTCGGCCTGGTCGGCGTGCGCCAGGACCGTACAGGTTGCGGCTCCTGGCGGATCAGGAAGAAGGCGTCGCGGCGGACGCCCACTGGCGACCCGATCCGTTCCAGTCGCCGGACACGAGAAGATCCCCTCAAGGCCTAGGGGAGAACGTCGTCGCGCCGTCGCTCGTAGAAGAGCTTGATTAGGCCGGCGTGGAGTACGCCGACGTCGTCGCCCGTCCCTGTCCCAGTCTCCGACGCCAGGCCTAGCGGGGAGTCCTGTCCCCAGGAGGCTCGGGGACGTGAGTGGGTGAGGTCAGGAGAAAGGCGGAACTCGCCCGCTGTGAAGAGGCCGAGCTCATCGTCCCGCCGTCACCTGTCTCAGTCGCCCCGCCACCGGCAGAGTACCCGTCTCGCCCAGCACCATCCTCCGCCAGGGAAGCTCCCCCCCCTCGGCCCGAGCCCCAGAGCACGAACCGCCCCGACCGGAACACCCCCCCAACCCGTCGACGCGGCTCACCGTCCCAGTCGCCCGCCAGCGGAGGCTCACCCCGTGTCTCTCGCCCAGCAACACCTCCGCCAGGGGCTCCCGCCCCTCGTGGCAGTCCCAGAGCGGAACCCCCCGACCCGGAACACTCCCCAACCCGTCGACGCGCCGTCACCGTCCCAGTCGCCCACCACCGGCAGGTCACCCGGACCCCGAGCTCGACGACATGGTCACCCACCCCGCCCATGGATAATGGGAACGCTGGTGCGCGGCGACCGAGGAGAACGTACTCTCCAGAGAGCACCGGTCGCCCGAGCATCAGCGTGACGGCGAAGAGGACGAGCACGGCCCCGCGCGAGACCCGGCGGCGCCGACAGCCGTTCAACTCGCCCGAGCTGGAGCGGAACACGAGGGGTAGGCCCCCTCCGACCGGAGGAGAGCTTCCCTCCAGTGGGGGACGTCGTTAAACCGGCCTGGAAAGACAGCAACGGGACTTACTACGACAACCCACCATGTTACGACGCCCATGCTAACGACCTACTGACGCGGAGTACCGCCCGCTTCATCACGCTTCTCCGCAGGGACTCACCTCGCCGGGCGGCGAGTGCCCGGAGGCGACGTGCGGCCCCGGTACTGGTCGAGCAGCTGCGCGCCTGTGAGCGACGTCGTCGGGCTCGACATCTCGTGCGGACGGAGACCTTCCGAGAGCTGCCGCCGGCGGCGGACGCGGCCTGCGCCTTTACGGGTTCCGGCTAATCTTCGTCGACGGGATCGTTCTGACGTGGTCTACGTCGTCGGAGGGCCTCCACCACCTTCCACCCCCACCTCGACGAGGCGATCGACGAGATCCACCGGACCTCCGCTCGAACGGGATCCTGGCTTACGAACTGCACGACACGTCGTGGCGTTCGACCGGATCCGGCGTTGGTGGTACCGGCGGGACCTGCTCTTCGAGGACAACGAGGCGGCCCTGGACTGCCGGGGTATGGCAGCGGTGGCACGGAAAGCAGTTTCACGTCGTCGAGCAGCGCTTTGTCGGCAACGTGGGCCTACCTGGGGGTGCTGGAACTCGCTGGTGCTCAGGGTGCCGCCGGTGCTCAAGCGGCTCCTGGCCCGGCCTCCTCATGGCGTTCGAGGCGCTCGACCGCCGCCTGGGGAGCGGCTGTCGTGCAGCGTGGTCGCCCACGGGCAGAAGTTCAACTGAGGCCGGTCACGCCCGACGCCGCGCTGCTCCCGGAGGCGCAGACCCAGCACGAACCACCAGAAGCGGCCCAGCCTGAGGGGAACCTTCAGGACGTCACGGAGGTTGATGCCCTGGGCCCGCCCGGCGACCCGGGGTGGTGCTCGATCTCCACCTCGGCGACCCGGAACCCGGCCCGGACGGCGGGAAGACGAGCTGCACCGATACGAAGGCCGTGGTGGCGTCGATCTCGGGGACCGATGCGGTCGAAGACGGCCCGGCGGAGCATCACACTCGAGTCGACGTCCCGGAGATCGACCTTCAGGGCCCGCCTGACCGTCCAGTTGTAGCCCCTGCGATCCACCGCCGGTGCGGGGGGTCGGCCCTCGGCACCCGGTTCGTGCAGACGTAGTCGGCCGACGCGAGGCCTTCGAGGCACGGCACGATCTGATCCGGCATGATCTGGCGGTCGGCGGGATGAAGAAGAAGGCGTCACCTCGGGCCTCACCGAATCCGATCAGCTCGCTGGGGTGGCAGCGCGATTGCGCTCGTTAAGCACCCACGTACCGTGGATCCTTTCAGCAGGTACTTGTCAGCGATCTCGCCTGTGCTCCGGCGCTGTGGTCGTCGACGACCACGACCTCGAGCGCCTCTCCGAGCACAGGTCCGAGCTCCAGGCAGGCGTCGAGACGACCGGGAGGTTCTCCGGCCTCGTCGAAGGCCGGGATCACGATCGAGACCTGCGCGACCCTGCCCGGTCGAGGATCGGGGAAGCGGACGAACCCGGACATCGGTTCAGGACGCACGACCCGAGGCGGAGTGGATCACGCCGAGCTTGCGGAGCCCTCGGCTGCGTCGCCGAAGAGCGCTCTCTCGACGGGCCCTGGTCTGGACCCAGGTGACGAACTCCGACAGCCCCTCCTCGAGCGAAAGGCGCTGCCGGTAGCCGATGTCTACAGCTTCGAGCTGTCATGGACAAGTGCCGACAACGCCGGCCGGTACTCGCCCGGGAGCTCCGGTTCGAGGTACGGCCCAGGACCCGGGCGAGCGTCCGAGAGGTCGGCCAGGGGTCGGGACGCCCGTCCCCACGTTGACCTACCTCGTCGCCGACACCTCGCTCCATCAGGAAGACGTTATGCGGCGACGTTATTCACGAAGATGAAGTCAGGTCTGGCGGCCCGCCTCGAAGACCACCGGCGGGAGGTCGTTAAGCGCGAGTGGAGAAGATCGAGATGACCCCGTGTATGGGTTGCAGACGACTGGCGGGGGCCCCTGAAGGTGACGGCGGAAGCGAGCGCGACGACCGGAATGGCCATGGTCCGGCCGAAGGCGAGGCCGATCTTTTCCTCGAAGAGCTTGCGAGCGCTAGGGCGTGACCGCCGTTCGGCGCTGAGCCCCCTGGAGCCTTCACGCGGTGCTCCTCACGGTGCCGACAATCTTTCCCCTCGCCCCGGTCGAGTTGGGCGAGCGACCGGGGAGGAGCCTGGACCGACCCCTGCTGCCGACGCAGAGCCCCCTCCCCGAAGAAGGCCTGCGAGGAGGCGAGAGACGACCTTGCGGACCGGGAGCGAGCGGTTGCGGATCACCTCGAAGAGCCGGGCGGTACCGTGGTCGTTGGCGTCGATGTAGTTCGCGATCTCTCGGTAGATGCCTGAACGCGGCCTGGTGGAACACGACCTCGACCCGTCGAGCGGCCTCGGCCAGCGTGTCGCGGTCACGGACATCGCCGTGGACGAACCGGGATTCCGGCGGGATCCCGGTGGTCGTCCTTCGGATGGGTCTGGACGTCCAGGTTGTCGAGATCGTCACGTCGCCAACCGCTCAGGAGCAGGTCGACGACGTGGGAGCCGATCAGCCCGGCTTTCCGGTCACGAGTGCACGCACGTCCCGTCCTCCACCTGTTCCCCGCCCGCCCTCACGACCCGGGTAGGTGATCGTTGCCACCCTAGTAGCCCGCGGGTCCGGCCGGGAGGCGGACCCACGTCCTGCTCGAGGAAGAGGCGGTTTCACACTCGAAGCACATGAGCGACCACAGCAGGACCGTGGTACAGGGCCTGACTGAAGCTCTCGACCACGCGGTGCATGGCCTCGGGGCGGAACCCAGCCCCGGGAGAGCGCTCGATCAGACAGCAGGATCCCCCTCCACGTACCGCCATCGGTCCCCGGTACCACGTGGCGTCCGCGGGTGAACCCCACCTTGGGGCGGGTGAGGTCTCGTCGGGCAGCAGGCCACGGAACGCGGCTTGGGACGATCTTGGTGTCTGCTTGCCGAGCTTCAGGGACGAGGGATCGCTGCACCGTCGAGCAGGTTCGATGGCACCCAGGGCGGGAGCGCGACTCGACCGAGTGGGCTAGTGGACGTTTGTCCTCGACGAGGAGCAGCCCGTGAGGAAGGTCTTGGCGTCGAAGCACATCGCCCGGTGCACAGGTCTCCGACGGCCACCGAGAGCACTGCGGCGCTCTCCCTCGGCGTCACGTCGCCCAGCTCGCACCTCAGACCGGCTCCCGGCTGCGTGCTGGTCTTCAGGGACGAGCCGCTGCCAGAGCCGGTAGTAACGATGAGGAACGTGGCCTCGTCCTTCAGGCCCAGACCAGCGGTAGCGCCACGGGTAAGCCCCGCCGAAGAGCTCATCTGCCCGCAGAGGACCACCGTCTGCCTCGGGCCGGCCAGGCCGGCCACGAGGTGGTTCTGTGCTTCGATGCTGAGCCGGGGCTCGTCAGGTGCCACCAGCGCCGGAGGACACCTCCGGTCACCAGGGCACCGTCGGCTCGTGATGGACGGTGCCGAAAGGGACCCCGGCGAGGGCGGCGGCCGGCCTCGCGCTCGTCGAGTACCGCGCTCCTCCTCGTAGTCGCTTCCCCCCTCGAGGTCGAAGCCGCGGGTGAAGGGTGGAGGGTCGATGGAAGCGCGCCGCCGCCGCCGAGATCGCCCCGGTGTCCATCCCCACCGCAGTAAGTTCCGACGGGCACCTCGCTCATAGGCTGGGCGGTCCTGCGCCCGTGAAGACGTCGCGCACGTCGCGGGCCCCAGTCGTGAGGCCCCGGCCCGCCTCCTCGGCGTACTCCAGCTCCCAGTACCGCTCGGTGCAGGCACCGCCGGCGTCGGCGAGCATCCAGTGACCCGCGGGAATCAGCTCGACACCCCGGAAGAAGGTCCGCTCGCCGAAGGTGTTCTGGAAGGTGAAGTGCTCGAGGACGGCGAGCGGGTCGGCCTCGGCCCGCAGCCAGGGCAGCAGGTGCAGAGCCTTCACCTCGGACGTAACGCGCTAGCCGGGAGCCGGAGCGGACCAGGTAGAGCGGCAGCCTGAGCCGGTCGCGAGCGAGGAGGAGCGACTGGGCGGTCCGGTCCCGTATAGCGTAGGCGAAGATGCCGTCGAGGCGCTCCACGCAGGGACCGTGCTCCTCCACAGGTGCACTTCCACCTCGGTGTCGCTGCGGGTGCGGAACCGGTGGCCGTTTCCTGCGGAATCTGGCGAGGTCTTGGTGGTATAGATCTCGCCGTTGAGGACGACGAAGCAGGTGCGGTCCTCGTTGGCGATGGGCTGGTGGCCGCCGGCCACGTCGATGATGCTGAGCCTCCGGTGGAGCAGCCCGAGCGGAGCGGTCCGACCTCGTCGGGATCGTCGGCTCCGAGCACCCGGGCCGGCCGCTCGAGGTCGTCGAGCAGGAACCCGCGTCGTCGGGCCCCCGATGGATCAGCCGGTCGCCCATGCGGCGCAGCAGGTCGAGGCGGACGGCTCCCCTCCTGGTGCCAGACACCCCCGATGCCGCGCATGCCGTCCCCTCAACCGCGTGGAGGAAGGCTCCGCACGGCCTGCTCACCTCGTCGACCTGGGCCTCGATGAGCTCGGGGGTAGAGGGGCAGCGAGACGATCGCGCCGGCCAGGCGCTCGGCCACCGGCAGGTCCCCCCGCCCGTACCCCAGGTGACGGTACGCCGGCTGGAGGTGCAGCGGGACCGGGTAGTGGACCCCGGTGGCGATCCCCGCTCCCCGAGGAAGGTGCGCAACCTGTCGCGGTCGGGCACGGCGATCACGAGGAGGTGGTGGACCGGCCCGGTCCCTCGACCGGGGCGGGGAACACGACCCTCGACCCCCACGAGCTGCTCGCGGTAGCGCCAGCGAGCCCGTCGCCGTTCGTTGGCGGCGTCGAGGCGCGCGAGCTTCACGAGCAGCACGGCGGCCTGGAGGGTGTCGAGGCGGCTGTTGCGCCCTTCGACGAGGTGCTCGTCCTTGTCGTGACGCCCGTGGTCGGCGAGGAGGCGGACCCGCTCGGCGACGTCCGGACGGTTCGTGACGACCGCCCCGGCGTCACCGTAGGCACCGAGGTTCTTCCCCGGGTAGAAGCTGAACGTCCCGGCGTCACCCCACGCCCCGACCCGTCGGCCACGGTGGCGGGCACCGTGCGCCTGAGCCGCGCCTCTCGACGACCCGCAGGTCGTGGACCTCGGCCGTCTTCAGGAGGGTATCCAGGTCCACCGGGTTCCCGAAGAGGTGAACGGGGACCACCGCGCGGTCCGCCCGGAGAGCTGCTCCTCCAGACCCACCCGGTCGAGGAGCCAGGTGTCGGGGTCGACGTCGGCGAAGCGCACCGAGGCACCCACCCGCGAGACGGCCTCGGCCGTGGCGATGAAGGTGTTGGCCGGGACGACGACCTCGTCGCCGGGACTGACGCCCACCGCCCCGAGAGCGAGCTCGAGGGCGTCGGTCCCGTTGCCCACACCGACTGCGTGCAGCCGCCTCGCCGTAGGCGGCGAAGGCGGCCTCGAAGCGAGCGACCTGCGGTCCCTGACGAAGCGGCCCTCGGCGAGGACCCCAGGACAGCCGCGTCGAGCTCTTCCCTGAGCGCGTGGTACTGGGCGACGAGGTCGACGAGGGGATGGTCAACGGCGGGCTCTCGGCCGAAGGTGCGAACGGGCCCGAGCCTAGCCAGGCCGGTGCATCCCGGCGGCACCGGCCACCGGGACTCTCGCCAGGACCTCCGATCACGAAGGTTCCTCTGCCAGCGCCGGACCGGGGCGTATGCTCTGCCCGTCCCGATCGACCTCGAGGGGTGCAACCATGTCGACACTGCGGGGTGGCCGTCGTGGGGTTCGGGTACTGGGGGCCGAACATCGCACGGAACCTCCACGTCCTCCCCGACGCGGAGCTGACCGCCATCTGCGACCGCGATCCCGAGCGCCTGGCCGACGCCCAGCTCAGCTACCCGGGGGCACGCGTCACGGCCGACCTCGGCAGCGTCCTCGACGACCCCTCTGTCGACGCCGTCGTGCTGGCCACCCCCGCCGCGACGCATCACCGACTGGGAACCCGTGTGCTCCGAGACCGGCAAGCACCTGTTCGTCGAGAAGCCCTTGGCCATGACGACCGCCGAGTCCGAGGCTCTCGTCGACACGGCGGAGCGCCGCGGCCTGGTCCTCATGGTGGGCCACACCTTCCTGTACAACTCGGCGGTCCGCTGGCTCAAGGACTTCGTGGACCGCGGCGAGGCGGGCGACGTGTTCTACCTGTACGCCCAACGGCTCAACCTGGGCCGGATCCGCCAGGACTGCAACGTCATGTGGAACCTGGCGCCCCCACGACGTCTCCGTCTTCCTCTACCTGCTGGACGAGGAACCCGTGGCCGTCTCGGCCCGGGGCCAAGCGTTCATCCAGCCCGGGATGGAGGACGTCGTGTTCCTCACCATGGAGTTCCCCGACGGGAAGCTCGGCCACGTCCACGTGAGCTGGCTCGATCCTCACAAGGTGCGCCGCCTCACCCTCGTGGGGAGCAACCGGATGGTCGTCTACGACGACGTGAAGGTCGACTGGCGGGTCCAGGTCTTCGACAAGGGCGTCGACGTGCTCGGCCACCCCCACGACCACGACAACCTCGGCGAGTTCCAGATGCAGCTCCGCTCCGGGGATCTGCTCGTGCCCCGGATCGACTTCCGGGAACCGCTCCGTCTCGAGTGCGAGGAGCTCGTCGACGCGATCCGAAGCGGTCGCAAGCCCCTCACCGACGGCCACGACGGCCTCCGGGTCGTCCGGGTGCTCGAGGCAGCCCAGCGGTCGCTCGAGCTCGGCGGAGAGCGCGTGGACCTGGCCGTCACCGGTCGCGTCTAGACCCTCCGACGCGACCGGCCCGTCACCGGGCCCGACCGGAGGCGAACGGCGAGCCGGCGCGCGAGAGCGGCGGCGCGACCCAGCTTCGAGCGCTCGTGGGCCTCGAGCGCGACCCGGGCTCGCGTCGCCTCCGCCTCGGCCCGATCTCGACCCTCGAGGGCGCGACGGACGTCACGTCTCAGGTGCTCGGCCTCCCGCCACGCCCGGGCCCGGTCGGCCATCGCCGCCTTCACCCGCTCGTAGGCCTCGACACGGGCCTCTCGCGCGGTGACCTGGGCCTCGTGCATCGCCCCGACCGCTCGCTCGAGCTCCTGACGGGTCCGATCCAGCTCGTCGCCCAGGGACAGGGAGCTGCGCACGTGGTCCGCCAGCCGCTTCGCGTGACCGGCCGGCAGGAGCAGCGGGCGCCCGTCGAGGTGGTGCAGGATCGACTGCCGGGTGCTGATCCAGACCTCCCGGCCCACGCTCTGGAGCGAGGCGCCGCCGCCCTCCCACCGGTGGTAGATCGCGGTGGGACGACGGGTGTCGAGCACGCCGCACAGAAGCGCGGCCCTCAGGAGGAAGTCCCAGTCCTCCTGGACGGCCATGTCCTCCCGGAAGCGCAGCCCGAGCTCTCTGACGACGACTCCCGGTACCGCGAACGAGCAGACGGGGGGTGCGGTTGGTCACGAGGTGCTCGAAAACGTCGAAGGTCTCGGCGTGAGTCGCCTCGAGCCCGCCGAGGGAGACGTGCGGAGCGCGGGCGGCGGGGTCGTCGGCGCGGGCCACGCGACGGTCGACGGTGACGCTGCGCACGACCCGCCCGGGCATCGCGTCCACCCCCCGCCCGGAAGGACTCGGCCCAGTTCGCGGTCACGACGTCGTCGTCGTCGAGGAAGGCCACGTAGCGCCCGGCGGCCCGATCGAGCGCCGCGTTGAGCGGGCGGGCCCGGCCCCCCCTCGACTTCGAGCACCTCCACCCGCTCGGTGAAGTCGCGGGCGAAGCCGGCCACGAGCGAACGGACTCGCCCGGCCACCTCCGGGTGGGAGGAGTGCACGCACAGCAGAACCTCGAGGTCGTCGACGGTCTGGGCCGCCAGACACACGAGGGTCTCGAGCAGGCTCTCGGGTCGCGACCCCTGCGTGCGGACCACCACCGTGAGGAACGGGGGCTCCGGCTCCGGACCCGTCTCCGGCACGGCCCCTGACGCGCGCTCGTAGGCACGGACGAACTGGTTGACCTCCCCGTGGCCGTCCGCGAGGGCACGCGCGTGCCGGAGCAGTCCGGCAAGTGGTGCGGCGTCGGCGAGAGCCGGGTGGTCGCCCGGGAAGTGCTGGTCGCTGTGGTGAAGGGCGAAGTCGTCGCGGGCGACCTCGGCGAAACCGTGACGGCCCATCGCGGTGTCCAGCGTCGCGGAGGTGAAGAACCGGACGTGGGTCTCGTCGAGCAGGCCCGTCGGGGTGACGTCCCACCGGCCCGACACCAGCTTGGCCCCCAGGTCCACGTGGGCCACGTTGGGCACGCTCAGCACGATCCGTGGGCCGCCGAGCGACTCGACCGCCTCGCCCAGGGCCGACAGCAGTTCCGCCGTCTCCGGGACGTGTTCCAGGACGTCGAGGAGGAGCACGGCCGATACCTCCCGGTCGCCCACCGCTTGACGAAGGCACGCGGTCAGGTCGCCGAAGGCGCGCAGGTCCAGCTCGTGGGCTTCGAAACCACGGGACCGAAGGTCATCGAGCCCGGCCTGGTCGAGGTCGAGACCGACGTAGTGGAAGCCGAGCTCCGACAGGGGCTCGGCGACCGCGCCCCACCCGCACCCGAGGTCCACGACGGCGCCGGGTCGCGCGACCCGCTCGACCAGCCTCACGACTCGCCCGTAGACACCGTCCCAGGAGAACGCCTGGCGGTAGCGCTCGCCCATCAGAACCGGTGCGTCGCGTAGTGGGGACCGACGAACTCGGCGACCGAGGCCGCGTCCTCGAGCGGCGCCGGGAGCCGGCCGGCGGCGGCCTGGGCCCTGTACTCGGCGAGCGCCCGGCGGTGGTCATCGCCGCCGGCCGCACGGACGAAGGCGATGGTCTCCTCGACCACGTCGGGTCGCCCGTACCTGGTGGCGAGCAGCAGGCGGGCCAGGGTGGACGACCGGATCTCGGTCGTCGCGGGGACGACGTAGTGGTCGAGGTCGATCCGCTTGTCGTGGAAGACGACCGCTCTCGGGACATGCACCACCCGATACCCGGCGAGACGGGCCCGCCAGGACAGGTCCACGTCGTCGCAGTAGAGGGGAAGTGCTCCGCGTCGAAGCCGCCCAGCTCCTCGAAGACGGCCCGGCGCAGGGACAGGCAGGCGCCGCTGGCCCAACTCGTGTCCCCGGTGACGAGGTCGAAGGCCTTGGGGTGCTCGAGGGGCACCTGGCGGGCCTCGGCGATCCCGACGGTCGGGTCGGTCAGCTCGGCGAGGAGCTCGACGAGCAGGCTCGGGGCCGGGTAGGTGTCCGGGTTCAGGACCACGAGGATCTCGGCCGTGGTACCCGCCGCGAGGCGGTTGCTCCCTCCCCCGGACCCGAGGTTCTCCCGGAAGTGCTCGTAGGTGAGGGGAGGCCAGCCCGAGGCTCTCGGCCTCCCTCGCCATCGTCGCGGCCGTCGCGGCGTCGAACACCGGATCGTCCGAGCAGTCGCCGAGGGCCAGCTCCACGGTGGTGGCCGCTCCGGTGGCGATCGCCTGGCGGGCTGCTGCACCGACCGCGCCGGCGAGCCGGCGGACCCACCCGGGGGATCATGGAACAGGACGATCTGCACGCAGACCGACGGGGCCGGGCGCTCCGTGGTCATGGGCCAGGACGGTACCACCCGCCGACCGCGTCGATCCCCACGATCCTCGGGGATCCCCGTCCGGTCACGAGCGACCCGAGGTAAGGGGCCGACCCGAACACGAAGACCGCGCCATCGCCGGCCACGAGGAGGTAGCCCTCGACGCCCTCCACCCCCTCGGCGGCGACGAGTCCCACCACGTCGGAAACACCCCGACCGTCCTCGGGGAGCGACCCCGCGAACTCGGTCCCTCCGAAGCAGAACACCGCCCCGTCGGCCGTCACCAACCAGTAGCCGCCACGAGGCCCACCGGTGATCCCCACGGCGCGGTCGGTCTCCACCCCGAGCCCCGGCAACGAACCGTGGACCTCGACGCCGCCGAACGCCCGGACCGAACCGTCGGTCGTGGCCACCCAGGCGCCGGCCCCGTCGTGGGAGGCGGCGATCCCGACCACCTGGTGGGGGGAGGCCCCCGGGTCGGAACAGGCGCCGAGGTCTTCGGCCACGTCGAGGGCGTGGACCTCCCCTCGGTCGGTCACGGCCCACAGCCCCCCGGAGCCGGGGTCGCCCCGACGAGACCGGCTGGCGCCGAGCCGAGAGGCGGGGCGTCCCCGAAGGCATGCACGCGACCGCACGCCTGGACGATCCAATACCCGTCGCGACCCGAACAGGGGACGAGGGCGACGACGTCGTCCACGTCGACGCCCCGCTCGGGCAGGGAGCCCAGGAACGGGGCATCCCCGAAGCAGAAGACGCCGCCGTCGCAAGCGACGAGCCGGTACCCGCGGATCGTCGCGGGGATCCGGGTAGCGGCGTCCGGGACGGGCATCCGCCGAGCATACGGCCGGGCGGCAGGAGACGACGACCACGTTCCGGTACCCCCTGGGAACCAGTGAGGTGAGCGGAACGGTCCGGGCGCTCTGGCAGACTGGCGGGCCGGAGCATCCAGCCGTGCGCTGACCCCCCGGGGTCGTCCGAGCGCGGAGCCGTCAGGAACCATGGAGTACGCGCACATCCAGCATCCCGACCCCGGGAGCCCCCGGCTCGTCGTGGCGCTCTTCGCCACCGGCGACCCCGACCGGTACCGGCCGACCCTTCAGTGCGTCCGGGCCGTCACCGACCGGCGCGTCGTGGTCGGATCGCCCGACCCCGCCGCGCTGGAGTCCCTCCGGCACGCCGCCGACGGAACGCAAGCGGTCGACTCCGCCGTCGCCCTCGTGAACCTCCTGCGCGAGGAGACCGAAGCCCCGGTGCTCGTCCTGTCGGCCCCCGTCCTGCTCCCACCCGGGTTCGTCGAACGGGCCGAGGCGATCCTGGCCGCCGATCTGAGGGTGGCCACGGTCTCACCCCTGTGCAACTCGGCGGGCCCGCTCAGCTTCCCTTCGACGGTGCCGACCCCCAGGCCCCTCCTGGTCACGACGCCTCCTCGGTCTCCCACCTCTTGCGGGTCCTGCCCCCGAGCCCCGGCCCGCGCCCGTCCCCGTCGCCGCGGGACCCGCGATCGTCCTCGCCGGCCCGGCCCTGGGCGTGGTGGGCCCGATGGTCGAACCGCCGTCGGGCGGCTTCCCGGCCGCGCTGGCCGACCACTCGCTGCGCGCCCGGGAGCGCGGGTTCTACGACCTGGTCGACCCAGGGTCCTTCGTGACCCGCCCCGCCGATCTCGCCCCCGCCGACTGGGACCTGGACGTGGAGGAGGGCGACCGGACCTGGCTGGAATCGCGTCACCGCGTCGCCACCGGGCTCTTCGGTCACGACGACGACTCGCCTCTGGCCCTCGCGCAGACCTGTGCCCGGAGCAAGGTCGAGGGCTGCGCGTGCTCGTCGACGGCTCGTGCCTCGGCCCGCACGAGATGGGCACGCAGGTGACCACCCTCGCCCTGGTCGCGGCGCTGGCGGCCCGCGGCGACGTCGCCGAGGTGGGCGTCGCCCTGGAGCACGACATCCCCGGCTACGCGCGAAGCGTCCTCACCCTCCCCAAGGTCAGGGCCGAGCGCGTCCCGCCGGTCGACTACCTCGCCTTCGCGGGCGCCGACGTGGCCCACCGGCCGTTCCAGCCCGACGCCCACTTCGACCTGGCGGCGTACCGCAAGGCAGCCCGCCGGGTGGTCGTCTCCATCCTCGATCTCATCGCGTACCACGTCGGCAGCTACCACCCCAGCAACGCCGCCTGGCTCGGCTACCGGCGGATCATCCGTGACACGAGTGCCGCCGTCGACGCCGTGGTCACCATCTCCGACGACGTGCGATCGATCGTGGAGCTCGAGCGGCTACCCATCGACCCCGAACGGCTCTTCTCGGTCCCCTACGGGACCGAGCACCTCAGCGGCGACGAGGCGGCCCGGATCCCGGGAGAGCTCGTCGATCGCGGGTTCGCAGCCGAGGAGTTCCTGCTCTGCCTCGGCACCAACTACTCCCACAAGAACCGCGATCTCGCCGTACGCGTGCACGAGGAGCTACGTCGGCGCGGCCACGACCTGGCGCTCGTCCTCGCCGGTCCCTCGGTCCCCTACGGCTCGTCGCGCACGAGCGAAGCTCTCGCGATCGGAACCGGAGCCGGCCCCGTGGTCCTCCCCGGCGTGGCCACCGAGGGGCGCAACTGGCTCCTGCGCCACGCCGCCGTCGTCCTGTACCCCACCTCGGCCGAGGGGTTCGGCCTGGTCCCCTACGAGGCGGCCCGCTTCGGCACCCCTACGGTCCAGGTCGGTTTCGGGCCCCTCCGGGAGGTGGCGGGCCACCTACCCGTCGAAGCCGCCGACTGGCGCCCCGAGCGGATCGCCGACGCGGTGGAGTCGCTGCTGCGCGACCCCGACCTGGCCCGGCGGCAGGTGGAGGCATCCCTGGCTGCGGGCGCCGGGTACAGTTGGGACGACACGGCCGAAGGCCTGGTCAGGATGTACCGCACCGTCCTCGCGCTCCCCGCGCGCTAGCCGAGAGGTCACGCCGTGAACGAGCCGGTCTCGTCGACCCGCCCGAGCACCGACCCCGCGCCGGACCCGGCTGCGCTGGCCCACGAGATGGACCAGCTCTCCCTCGAGCAGGCCCTCATCGACTTCGAGATCGCCAACGCCCGGGTCCGCGACCTCACCGAGCGGCTCGTCGAGGCGACCTCGACGATCCAGGCGCTCCGGGAGGAGCTCGGCCGCCTCCGCCAGGAACACGCCGAGCTGCAGGAGCTCCACGACGAGATGCGGTCCTCCGCGGCCTTCCGGCTCGCGTCGCGCCTCTGGGCGATCCGCAACGCCCTGCGCCGGTAGCCGTGCGCGTCCTCGTCGCCGTGCTCGTCTACGGCGGGCGTGACTACGTCCCCCGTTGCCTCGAGTCGGCGGTCCGCATCGACCGGAGCCGCCACGACGTCGACGTGCTCGTCCTCGACGACGCCAGCCCCGACGAGTCGTGGAGCCGGGAACTGGCCTCGCTCTGCCACGACCTCGGGATCGGCTCCTACCGGTCGGCGCGCAACCTCGGCATCCCCCGCAACATGAACCTGGCCCTGCAGCGGGGGAAGGAAGCCGGCTACGACCACGTCGTGCTGGCCAACTCCGACACGGTGCTGCCCGACAACCTCGTGAACGCCCTCGTCGACACCGCGGCGACCGACGATTCGATCGGGTCGGTCACCGCCTGGTCGAACAACGTGTCGATCTTCTCCCTCCGCAACGAGGACCCCGACCGCCACCTGGCCGAGCCTCGCACCGTCGACTGGGTGTCGACGATCTGCCACGAGCACTTCGCCGGGCGGGCCGTCGACATCCCGGTGGGCGTCGGGTTCTGCCTCATGGCCACCGTCGGGGCGCTGAGGCAGGTCGGGCTCATGGATCCGGTCTTCGGGCGGGGGTACTGCGAGGAGGTCGACTGGTGCCTGCGGGCCACCGAGCACGGCTTGCGCAACGTCCTCGCCCCGTCCGCGTTCGTGTACCACATGGGAGGGAGCGCCTCCTCGGCCGGGGCCGGTCTGCTACGACCCGGCCACACGACGGTCCCCCTGCACGAGCGCATCGTGGACCTGCGACACCCCGGCTACCGGCAGCTCGTCGAGGATCACCTCGCGTCCCGGGTCGTCGAGCGCCTGACCGACGAGGCCGCCGCGGTCCTCGTCGGTCGAGCGGCGCGAGAGCGCGGTTACACGGTCGAGGCCTCCTGGCTCGACCGGACCCACCCGGAGGACCCCCGCGTCCACTTCACCGTCGAGCCCGACGGCAGCCCCGCCCAGGTCGTCGGACGGTTCGCCGGCTTCGAGGCGGTGGTGGAGGTCGAAGGGGGATCGGTGCTCAAGTCCCTGGAGGTCCTGGTCGGTGCTCCTCCCCAGGTGGTCCGCGTGTTCGACCGGGGCCATCCGGCCGACTTCCTCCTCGAGGAGGCCCGCCGAGCCTCGCTCGAGACCGTCGACGCCCGCTCCTACCCCGAGCGGGTCTGAGCGTCTAGGGCCTGCGCCCGGCGCCCACCGCGGGCGGCTCGGGAACCGGTCCCCCTCCCCCACCCGGGCCTCGCGAGAAGCCACGGGGATGGCCAGGCGGCGCTCGAGATCGGGGCTCGTCAACGACCAGCGGCGGGCGAGCGTCCAGTGGGCGAGCAGGACCAGGAGCCCCAGGTACGCCACCAGCAGGAGGGAGGACCGGCACCGGAGGCTCCCACCCGGGACGGATCCAGGGCAACAACCGCCCGCTGTAGCCGACGGTCAGCCGGCGGGCGTCCCAGTAGAAGGCGGCGAAGCTCCCGACGACGAAGGCCCCGCCGAGCAGCGGGACGAGCCGGCTCGAGGCCAGCGTCCTCCCCCGCTCGCTCCAGCTCAGGGCCAGGCCAGAGAGGATGGGGACCCCGACGGCGATCGGCATCGTGTACCGCCCCTGCCAGACCGGCCCGGTGAGGCTGTAGCGGCTCGCCTCGAGCACCACGGGGATCGCCACGGTCGCCACGGCGACCCCCACGATGGCCAGGGCGTGCAGCCGGGGGGCTATCGCCAGCCCGAGCGCGACCACGACTCCCAGGGCCAGGGTCCAAGCGAGCACCGTGACGAACGGTGGGGGCAGTTCGGTCCAGTTCAGCACGCCGATCATCTGGCGGTACATGAAGCCCTGACGACCGAGCGCGAGCCTCAGGGCATCGCCGAAGGGCATCGGGGTTGCCCCGGGGTTGACGACGTCGAGCGGGCCCGCCCACCGGACCCAGGCAGTCTGGGCCACGGCGGCGACGAACACCACGGCCGCGCACCACCGGACCGCGTGCGACCGGACCAGCGCCTGGGCACCGGCTCGAGAAGCGAGCAGCAGGAGAGCGAGGCCGATGACCCCCGAGCCACAGGGGAGACAGGGAGCGGCTCAGGACCATCGCCGTGGCCCCCACCCCGACCCGCGTCACCATCCTCGGGTCGACCCGCTCCGCCGCTCCCTCACGAGGATCGCTCCCGAGACCCACAGCAGGATGGCACCGGCGATCTCGATCGCGCTCGGGTTCACCGATCCGATGATGAACAGCACGACGGGCGTCAGCGAGAGCACCAGCCCGGCAAGGGCGAAGCGGGGTGCCGGCACCTCGAGGGTCGCCACCACCGCCGAGGCCAGCAGCGCTGAAGCCATCAGCACGGTGAGAGGCGCATGGCGAAGAGAGTTTCGGCATCGACCCTTCCGAGACCGGGAAGACCGCCACCAGGTAGGATGCGTGGCGGGTGCCGGCTGGCATAGCTCAAGACGGGCCCCGGTTCCTGCGAACCGGCGAGCGCCGGCGCGCACGTCCGGGAGGGATGTCCTGCCCGTACACCCAGCACGGGAACCCTCGAACTGCTCGAGATACCTGGGATGTCGAAGGAGCGCCGGTACTCGGCCCGCCGATCTCACTGTGAGCTGGCCCCCCACGATCCCGATGGCGCGTAAGCGTGCTCGCCTCCTCGTCGGGGCCCTGAAATTTCCAGGGGTTAGGGATTGGGCACAGCAGGTCCGGTTCTAGCCGACAGAAGAATCACCATCTTCTTGGGACCTTTCCGGTGGTTGATCACGCACTCAAGCGGGGGCGCCATCGTGATGGGGCCCGGCGCCGGAGGCCTGGCAGGAGCGCTTTTGGCAATTGGGGTCCTGGGGATGCGTCGTTACGCAGGATGACCATATTACCGCAGACCGGCCGACGAATTAGGCCACCAGGAGGTCAGGGCTTGCATCTCTTCTCGTGGAACAATGATGCCGGTCGTGACGACCTTTCGGCGAGGAGTGAGGTCGAGGCAATCGGGCGTCGTCGTATCAGAGCTGCGATGCAGCCGGTTGGATCCAGAAGACATTGTCGAGAAATGCCACGAGGTGTTGCCGGGACCTGACAATGGTAGGCGTCGTACATGCCGCCATCCTCACAAACCATACTGCCGACTGTCAGCCAGGCAGGCCGGGTGCGATGATAGCCGCTTCACTACTGGCCACCGGCCACGCCGTACTCTACACCGGTGACACGGTCTTCGCCGACAATCGCCCGGCGCCTACGGACGGTCGACCCCTCGGCAATGGAGACTGCGATCACCCCGGACCCGAGGGGGTCGTCGCCGTCGACGTCTTCAGGCCAGTGCGCATACCGACTTCGACGACCTCCAGGAGATCTGGCCATCTGAGCTCTCTGGTCGAGATGCGGCTTGCGCCGCGGCCAGGAGCAGCTGCAGGGCCGGCGGCCAGCTGCTAGCGCGACGTCGGCTGCAGCTGTCCTCCACGGACGGAAGGGGATCACGTCCGGGGAGGGCGGGTCTCGTCTGACGACGCCAGGATCGCGGGCCCCACCAGGCGCTGTCCTGCTTCGGGGTCGAGCGCCTTCACCCGCGCCCAGGAGGCGATCTGCCGGTACCGGTCTTCGACCAGCTCGGCTACAACTACAAACTCCGGCAATATCTATGCTGACCGTCGCCGCTGTCCAGCTCACTGCCTTCCCGGCCTGGTCGCCGCCTGCCGGGCTGTCAGTCGACCGTTACGCCGCCGAGCTTCCGCTGGCCTCGACGGGGTGACCTCCGTCCATACCGACCGCGAGCATTGTGGCAGACGTACGGCCTCACCGAACGGGCATCCTCCGTGGATGGTCGCCCGACGGACGCCGGAAAGCCGGCGTCTGCGTCGAACAGCCGACCTACGCGAGCCACCTCCAGCCCGTCTACGGCCCGCGACCCGCCCGCCTGGTCTCGGCGTGGCCTCTTCGAGCACCACTTGGCGATCCTGATGAGCGCAGAGCTTAATGAATTCTGCGCTCGCAGTGGGCTCGAGATCAGGGAATTTGCGCCGTGGATGGCCGCTGGGAACGCGCGTGGGCGGGCGGATAGCCTGCGTCCCATGAGGCACCGACCGTCCCGTCACCGAGGCGCTGGCTCCACGGGTCCTTCGCCGTCCTGGTTGGTGGAGCGAGGCTACGCGGGTGATCCTCGACGACTGTCCGGGCCGACGACGCCCGCCTCCCGGGGCTCCTGCCCTCGACGGCGTCGAGCGGTGGGGCGACGTCCGCTCGGCGGAGTGACGTCGCCCGCGCGACCGTCGAGATCGAGGCTGCCATTCACCCCGCCGCTGACTGCATCAGCAAGAGCGTCGCCACCTAGCCTTCCAGTCGTGGAGTGAACGGCGGGCCTGCAACGGATGTTCGGAGCGCCGGCGGCTGCCGGGTCCGTCGCGTGGTGTATGCCTCCTCTGCGCTTTGGTCTACGGGCAGCCCGGAACGGCCTCCGATTGTCGAGGACCGACCTACACCGGCCCCAGACCCCTCACTGCCCCGCGAAGGCGGCCGGCGAGCACCCTCCTGCAGTTCTACGGTCGCCACTTCAGGCTTTGCCCTGATGGCGCTGCGGATTCTTCAACGTTCTTGGCCCGGGCCAGGAAACACCGACGCTTACGCACCCTCGGTGGTCCCCACCACCGCGGGCATCCTCGACGGGGCAGGCTTCCGGTTTCATCGACGGGAAGCGGCGAGCAGTCCATGGACTTGTCCATGCTGACGACGTCGCCCGGAGCTGGTCGTGCCGGTGGTCGACAGTCCGGAGTCGAACCGGTCGTCAACGGGGCACTGGCATAAGCACCCCTATCGCCGATTTCGCCCGGATCCTCATCGCCGAGCGGGGTGCCACGGTCGAACCGGGCCCGCCCCCGCCCCGCGCCTGTCTCCCCACCGGGCCGCGACATCGCCGCGCGCGGTGAGGCGCTGGGCCGAAGCCTCAGATCACGGTGGAGCAGGGCCTGGCCGAGATCGTCGGGACGTCCGGGGCGGCGGGGTGACCGATACGGGTCTCTGCCCAAACTCACCACGGCTGCCCGTGATCGTCGGCGAACCCCAGATCGGCGAGGGGACCTGGATTGGCGTCGCCGCCGTCGACGGGGTCCGGGTGGCCTCGCATCGGCGCTGGCCGACATCAGCGTGGGAGCCCACGTTTACACCCCAGTACGGTTCGCCGTTAGGTGTCGGGCCGTACGATGACGGGCCGATCGGCCTCACCGTCATCGGAGACTGGTGTTCGTCGGCGCGAATGCGGCCGCTGATGGGGGAAGTCACTGGCCGGAGCGAGGCGGTCATCGGGGCCGGCGGTCGTGTGATTCCGGGATGTCCCGGCCCGCACTGCCGTGACCGGTGTCCTGCCCAGCGGGTGGCCGCCGGTGAAGTCGACGGCGACGGGGCCCGCCTCAGCCCCCTGACCCCCGAACTCCTCGGGTAACCTGCCTGACCGTTCCTCGGCGAGCCGCTCGTACAGGTCCATGTGGCGCCGGGCACCACGTCGAAGGCGTAGCGCTTGGGGATCAGGCCTGCTGGCCGGCTCCGACCCCTGCGGGCCAGCTCCGATCGCCGAGGACCTCGATGATCGTGTCGGCGAGGCGACCGGTCCTCGGGGCGGCACGAGCAGGATGTTGCGGCCTGACCCAGCTCGACGTCGAGGAAGGTCCGACGGACCGCCGCGATCGTGGGGACACCTGCGTTATGACCTCGAGGCTCGCCATGCCGAGCCCGATCCCCCGAGGTCGCACCTCGACGTCGGCAGCGGCTACGTGGCCGCCGGACGTCGTCCTGGGTACGGCGTCGGTGAGGACCACGTGCTCGGCGAGGCCCAACTCCGTCGGCGACGGCCAGGGAAGCGGCCGTCGTAGACCGCACCGACCACCACGAGCACGGCCTCCGGTAGCTTCTCGAGCACGCAGGGCACGCCTGCACGAGGGTCAGGTGGTTCCGGGATGGGGATCACGTGACCCACCGAGAGGATCACGGCCGGTCCCCAGTCCGTGCCTCCTCCTGACCTGAGCCCCGTCGCCACCGGTCGAAGCGGCGCGGGTCGACCCCCACCGGGATCGGGGCCATCCGATCGTCGGGGATCTGGTACCGGCTCCGGATGCACGCGCATGAGGCGGTCCATGACGACGACCGTCGGCCGCGCATAGGCCATGCAGGCCCGCACTACCGTCACGTCGGCGAGCTACATGACGGCCCCGTAGAGCCGGTTGGGGTGCTCGAGCCGGGTGTGCACCTGAGAGCACCGTCGAGGAAGGCAGGCGCCGGGCCCACAGCGACGACATCCAGGTAGAGGTCGAAGAACTGGTCCAAGCTGAGCAGCACGTCGGGCGCGAATCTGTCGAGGATCCGGAACACCCTCCCGAGGCTTCCGGGGCGACGCCGTGAAGACGACGTCGAAGTTGAACGCGAACTTGAGCTTCGGGGAAGCGTGGCGCTGGGAAGGCGGCGGACCCGGTAGCCGTCGCGGGCTTCGTCGGCCGGGGCGCTGCGCCAGGCGCGGTCAGCACGAGGACGTCGTGACCCGCCCGCACGAGGCGGGGCGGCCAACTCCTCGGTGAGGTGGGCGCTGCCGCTAGCCCGGGGCGGGAAGAAGTTGTTGACGAGGGCGATGCGCACCGGCGACCTCGGCGCGCGCCTACGCCTCGGCGCGGGCGGGATGCCCGGACAGCGCCAACTCGGAGAGCCGGGCCACGACCGCGGGGACCGACGAGCGTGTCGAGCTCGGCGTCGGCGTCGGCCGCCCCCGTGGCGAGGTCGACGAAGTGGTCGAGCTGGCTCGCCAGCGGCTCCCGGGCGTTGTGGATCACCGGGATGTCGATGATGGTCTGCTGCCGGTAGCCGCGGCTGCCGTCCTCGATGAGCGCGCCCGACGTGCCGGTAGACGGTCACGTCCTGGCGGACCAGGTCGACCTCGACCGAGAGGTCGACCTCGTTGATCGTGAGCGTCCGGGACCTTCCGCTGGGCCACCCAGCTCGCCGACAGCGACGCCACCAGCCCGCCGTCGAACGCGAGGTGGACCTCGGCGAGGTCCTCGGCACCGGGACGGGACTCCGGGTGGCACCAGCCGAACTGGGCCTGCATCGTGACCGGCAGCGACCCGGCGATCCGCAGCGCCAGGTCGACGTCGTGGATGAGGGAGGTCGTAACCGACCCCCGACTGGATCCTGGCGACATACGGGGAGTGGCGCACCGCGGTGACGTGGACGGGCCTCGACGATGGCCAGGCCGTGCACACCGCCGGGTTGAAGGCCTCGAGGAGGCTACACATCAACGGCGCACCGGAACGCCGGGCCTCGGCCACGAGGGTCTGGGTCTGGGCCAGGTCCTCGGTGAGCGGCTTCTCGACCAGGACCGGACGACCGGCCGAGAGGATCCGCCGGGCGAGCTCGAAGGTGCGTGTCGAGGGGGCGAGGCCACGATCACGGCGTCGAAGCGCTCCGGCTCGTCGAGCTCCGGCCACCACTCGGCCCCGAAGCGCGCCGCCAGCTCCTTGCCCGCGCCGGGGTCGGGATCGACGACGCAGGTGAGGACGGCCCGGGAGGACTGTGAGACGACCCGGGCGTGCAGCGAGCCCATGCTGCCCGCGCCGACGACCGCGATCTGCAGGTGGGCCGGGGTCTTCAACGCCATCGGAACACCCTCTCGCGACAGGTCGCACCGGCAGGTCCCCGAGGTCGGGCCAGGATACCCGACCGCCCCTCGCCTTCCCGGGTTCGACCGGGACTGACCGGTCAGCGGGCCCGCCGGGCCGACCGGACGGCTTCGACCACCCGCTCCACCTGGGACTCGGTGAGCCACTGGTGGACGGGCAGCGACAACACCTCGCGGGCCGCCCGTTCGGCGCGCGGCACCGGCTCGACCACGACCCGGGGATGCTCCCGGTAGCAGGGGTGGTCGAAGACCGGGCGCGGGTAGTAGACGCCGCTGCCGATCCCACGCTCGGCCAGGCGCTGCGCCAACGTGTCCCGGTCGATCCCGGCCCCCGCCGTGACCCGAACCGTGTACTGGTGGAACACGTGGCCGTATCCCTCCGGAACCCGTGGGGTCACGATCCCCTCGAGGTCGGCGAGCCCCTCGGTGAGCAGGGCGGCGTGATCACGGCGGCGCTCGTTGGCCGCGGGAGGTCCGGGATCTGCGGGAGACCCAGCGCCGCCTGCAGGTCCGTCATCCGGTAGTTGTGGCCCGGGACCTCGTACTCGTAGCGCCCCCGCATGCCCTGGTTGCGCAGCACCCGGAGCCGGTCGGCGAGCTCGTCGTCGTCCGTGGTGACCATCCCGCCCTCGCCGAGCGCGACGTTCTTGGTGGCGTAGAAGGAGAAGCAACCGACGCCGAAGGACCCCGCGGCCCGCCCGCCGACGGTGGCCCCGTGGGCCTGGGCCGCGCCCTCGACCACCACCAACCCGCGCCGGGACGCGGTCTCCACGAGCCGGGGCATGTCGGCGGGGAGCCCGTACAGGTGGACGGGCAGCACGGCGCGCGTTCGACCGGTGACGGCTGCCTCGACCGCCTCGGGGTCCACGAGGAACCCGCCGTCGGCGAGGTCGGCGAACCGGGCGGTGGCGCCGACCTGGAGCACGGCGTTGAGGGTGGCCGCGAACGTGAACGGGCTGGTCACGACCTCGTCGCCGGGCCCGACCCCGGTGGCCTCGAGGGCGGCGACGAGGGCCACCGTCCCGTTGCTCACCGCCACCGCGTGCCGGGTCCCCACCAGGTCGGCGAAGGCCTCCTCGAACCGGGCGACGAGCGGCCCCTGGGCGAGCTGGCCCGAGCGGAGCACGTCCAGCACGAGGCGCTCGGCCTCCTCCCCCACGCGGACCTCGGTGATGGCGACGGGCCGGTCGCCCCCGGCTTCCCGGAGGTCACGGCCAGGAGCCCGTGATGGCCCGGTCGCAGTGGCGGCACCGCCCGGCGGCGTCCGGCCGCCCGATCTCCTCCGGGCGGGGCGCGTCGCCCCGGGCGACGACCCGGCCGCAGGGGCACGCCCAGCCGAGGTGCCGGGCCGGGTTGCCCCCGACCACCTCGTAGGGCTCGACGGACCGGGTCACGACGGAGCCGGCGGCGACCACGGCCCACTCGCCGATCTCCGTATCGCACACCAAGGTGGCGTTGGCCCCGATGGACGCCCCGCGCCGGACGACCGTGGTGCCGACCTCCCAGTCGGGGCTCACCGCTCGCGGGAAGCGGTCGTTGGTGAAGACGGCGCTCGGCCCCACGAAGACGGTGTCCTCGAGCCGCACCCCCGGTAGAGGGACACGTTGTTCTGGACCTTCACCCGGTCGCCCACGACCACGCCGCCGTCGACGAACACGTTCTTGCCGATGGTGCAACCTGCTCCGATGACCGCCCCGTCGCGCACGTGGGCGTGGTGCCACACCCTCGTGCCCGGTCCGACGGAGGCGCCGGGCTCCACCACGGCGGTCCCGTGCACCATCGGGTCCCCAGAGGCGTCCGTCGCCGGGGTCGCTGCTCCGGGCACGCCTCCCGGCCGGTCGGAGGGCGCGCTCACCGGGTCAGATGAGCCCCCGGTCGATGGCGTCGACCACCCAGGGGACGACCTCGTCGAGCATCTCGTCCAGGGTGGTCGTGGCCTCGAAGCCGAGGACCTCGCGGGCCTTCCCGGTGGAGGGAATCCGTCGCTGCACGTCGTGAGTGAACGGCTCGTCGCTCACCCAGCGGAAGGGCTTGTTGCTGTTGACGCGCCGCCAGATCTTCTCCGCGAGCTCGAGGACCGTCGTGGACCGGTCGGTCGAGAGGTTGAAGTCCTCGTTGAGCGCGGCGGGGTGCTCCATGGCCGTGACGATCCCTCGGGCCAGGTCGCCGCCGTAGGTGTAGTGGCGGACCTGGTGGCCGTCGCCGAGGATGCGGAGGGGGTCCTGGCCTTTGACGACCTTCTGGACCAGGTCGGGCACCACGTGGCTCATGGCGAGCTTCACGTTCCCGCTCAGCACCTCGACCTCGCCCTGGGCCCGCATCTCGCCGATCCCCACGCAGTTGAAGGGACGGACGATGGTGAAGGGAAGCCCGTACTGGTCGTGGGCGGCCCGGGCGAAGTACTCGACGGCGAGCTTCTGGAACCCGTACGACGACATTGGCGGAGGGATCTCCCTCTCCTGGCCCTCGTACGACGGCCAGGAGGTTGCCGACTCGAACACCATCGACGAGCTCAGGTACGTGACCTTCCGGAGCCGACCCTCCCGGAACGCGCCGATCGCGGCGTCGCAGGACGACGCGATGATGCGCTCGTTCGTGGCGAGAAGGTCGTAGGCGTAGGTGTGGAAGTAGGAGATCCCGCCGATCATCGCCGCTCCGGCGATGAACTGGTCGCAGTCCGCGAGCACCTCGGTGACCAGTTCCCCGTCCTGGACGTCGGCCTCCACGAGCCGGTAGCGAGGATGGTCGTCGTAGGACTTGGCCACCTTGCCGTACTTCGAGTGGTTGTCGATCCCGACCACCTCGTACCCGCGGGCGAGGAGCTCCTCGACGACGTAGCCGCCGATGAATCCGGCTGACCCCGTGACCAGCACCTTCTCCACGCGACCGTCCTCCGCGACACGCTCGGTCATCGCTGACCCGCCTCTGCCCCGGCGCGGAGCTCCTCGACGGTGAGGCGCCGGCCGAACGCGAAGCGGTACCAGCGGAGGTAGTGCGGGATCCACTGCGCCAGCCTGAACCGCGAGTCACCCTCGACCCGCTCGAGCCAGATGGTGGGGATCTCGGCGACCCGGCGGCGCAGCCGCCGGGCCTTGGCGACGAGCTCGATCCCGATCTCGAAGCCGGCATCGGAATCGATGCCGACCTCCCGCACGAAGTCGGTCGAGTACGCCTTGAACGAGTTCGTCGCGTCACGGGTGCCGACCCGGCCCAACCAGAAGAGCGACAGGCCCGCCGCTTTCGACAGCGCGCTCTTGAGCGGAGGACCGCCGATCTGGCGGCCCCCGCTCATGTAGCGGGAGGCCGCCGCAATGACCACGCCCCGCTCGACGAGCTTCACGAGGTCGTCGATCTGCTCGGGATCGTCGCTACCGTCGGCCATCGTGACGACCGCCACCGCGGCGCTCGCGTGGTCGATGCCGAAGCGGATGGCCCGCGCCGGCCCCGGTCCGTAGGTGTTGAGGGTGGGCACGACGCTGGGTGCGGCCTGGGCGTACTTCTCGACGTACGGCACCGTGGTATCGGTCGGGTCGTCGTAGACGACCAGGACCTCACAGGGGAGGGTCACCCCCTGGAGGATCCGGTCGAGGCAGGAGACGATGGCCTCCCCCTCGTCGTGGACGGGGACGACGATCGAGACGCGGGGTCCGTCCTGGTTCATACCCGCACCCCGTCGTTGCGAAGGTTCCAGATGTCGATCACGGGGGCGTCGGCCTCGATCTGGGCGTAGAGGGCGTGGGGTGTGCCGATCACGAGGAGGTCGGACCGATCGAGCACCTCATCGAGGGGGACGAGGTCCGGATCGACGGTGACGAACGGGTCGGTACAGAGCACCTGGGCGCACTTGAACCGCAGGATGCGCTTGAGCTTGTAGCTCAGGCTGGAGCGGATGTCGTCGGACCCCGCCTTGAACGACATGCCGAGGATCCCCACCGTCATCGACCGCAGGTCGAAGCGTTGTTCGAGGCGGGCCACCACGTAAAGAGGTAGCCCCTCGTTCACCGAGACGCTCGCCTGCCCGAGCGGGAAGTTGTTGTTGTTGAACGCCGCGAGCTGCATCGTGTCCTTGAACAGGCAAGGACCGGCCGCGAAGCCGGCCCGTGGGAGGTCGGCGGCACGCAGGTAGTTGTGCGCCAGGGCGGCCCGGATGCGCTCGGAAGTCGAGACCGAAGTCGTTGGCGATCATGAAGAGCTGGTTGGCGCAGGCGAACTTGATGTAGCGCCAGGTGTTCGTGAACAGCTTGGCCAGCTCGGCCTCCTCTGGCTCGGAGGGAAGACCACGTCGTGGGTGAGGTTGCGGAAGAGCTTCGTGGCCCGCTCCGTCGCCCGTTCCGAGCGCGAGGCCACGATCTGGGGCAGCTCGAAGAGCTCGACCATCGCATGGCCCTCGGCGATCCGCTCCGGGCAGAAGGCCACGTCCACGTCGACCCCGAGCCGGTCGACCAGCCGCTCGACCATGGCCGTGACACCGGGGTACACGGTGCTGCGCAGGACCAGGAGCTGACCGTCGACGAGGTGGGCCGACACCTCCGCGACGGCCGCCTGGACCGCGTTGAGGTCGGGGTTGAGGTGCTCGTCGATCGGGGTGCCGATGACGACGACCACGTGCTCGGCCGCGGCGACGCTCGCCGGATCGAGGGTGGCGCGCAATCGGCCGGCCGGGAGCACGCGCCCGAGGACGGCGTCGGTGCCGGCTCCTCGAACGGCATGCGGCCCTCGTTGACGAGGTCGACGGCGGCGACGTTGACGTCGAAGAGCACGACCCGCAGACCCCGGTCGGCGAAGGCCAGCCCGAGCGGGAGCCCGACGTGGCCACAGCCGCCCACGATCACGATGTCGGCCGAGTGGTCCATCGACTCCGGGAGGTCTCGGGGCTGGGCACACATCGCGCGGCCCCCGGGCCGCGCGATGATCGCATGATACCAACCCACCCCGGAGGGGCCCGGGTTCCGCAGGCTCAAGAGCCCGCGCAGAGGGTCACCGGCCCGAAGGCGGTGACCTGCACGTGCCACGGGAGGGACGAGCGGTCCGGGCGCGGGGCGATCACCGCGGTCTGGCCGGCGGGGACGACGCCGACCGACACGGCCGGGTAGGTGGCGGCGAAGCGGCGGAGCCTGACCTCGGACCCGCGCGGGGCCTCGGGCACCACCGAGACGCCTCCGGCCGGTAGCGACACCTCGAGGACCGAACCCGGCGCCAGCGGCCTCGAAGGCCACACAGCCCCCTTCCCGGACCACGCGGCCCGCCGAGACGCCCTCCACCGACGGGGCCACGGACCCGGCCATGAAGGGACCTGGACCCACCTGGACCCCGAGCGCGCCGAGCAGGACGACGTCTGCGGCCTGCCGGATCTCCTCCCGCCTGGTCAGGATCTCCTCCTCGGAGTCAGCCGGCGAGCCAAGGTCGTCGACGGCCGCCAGGTACGGCCCGGCGAACACCTGCGGCGCCCGGTCGAGGTCGGGGCGGAACGCGGGGTCGACGTGGTCCCGGGCGATCTCGAGCGCGCCGAGCTCCGCGCTCACGTACCACGACTTCAGGCGCAGGTCGGCCGCTCCTTCCCGCAACACGTCGCTGTTGGCCCAGGCCGAGAGCGGGGTGAGGACGGCGAGGACCCCGACGACCGCGAGCGGGACGCGGACGGTCCGTCCCACCTCGGCAGCGACCAGCAGGACGAGGATCGCTCCCAGGTACAGGTAGCGGCTCGCGGCCGGCTCGCCGAGCTGGCCCCGGGTGAGGCCGGTGAGGCTCCAGTAGGCCACCGCGGCGACGAGGAGCCCCACGAGCCGTGGGGATGCCCCCGGTCAGACACGATGCGGACCCCGAGCAGGGCCACCAGCACTCCGGCGACGAAACGCCCCCAGTCGAGGCCGAGGTCGCCGAGGGCGGCCACCGCTCCGGCGGCGCTGCTGGTCGTGTAGCTGGCGAGGATCCTTACGTTGTCCAGCGAGGCGTCGGATTCACCGCCGTACGCGAGGTACCAGAGCCCGTACAGGGCACCGGGCACCGCGACGACCCACAGGCGAGGCCACGTGCGTCGTCGCCACGCCAACTCCGCTCCCACACCCAGGGTGAGCGGGATCCCCAGCCCCGAGCAGGCCAGGGCCACACCCAGGCAGACCGCGGCGAGTACGTCACCGACGCGGTCCTCGCGCTCGAGCAGGAGCAGCGCGCCGAGGCCACCGGCCACGCTGCCGACGAACCCGATCTGGAAGGGCCAGAGCAGGTCCTGCCAGGCGCTCCCGAGGAAGCAGACGACCACGCCGGCGCAGAGACCGAGTACGGGACCCATCCGGCGGCGGACGTACAGCACGACGAGTCCGGCGACGAGGAGGTGGAAGCCGATGAGCGTCCAGCGGTAGGGACGGTAGTCGTCGAGTCCGACGGTCGCGAACAGGAGGCGCCACACGAGCACCGGGACCGCGGAGAAGTGGCCGTTGTGCGGTTCGAGGAAGGCGTCGACGAGCCCGGTGCGGCGACCCTGGACGAAGTCCCATTCGTCGTAGAAGAAGGTCCGGTCCCGGCCGAGGTGGGAGAGGAGCACGGCGGCCGTCGCGGCCGCCGCCAGGAAGGCGGCGACAGTGAGCCGCCCGGTCCGGCGTGCCTCGAGCACGGCCCTCAACATCTCGGCCCCACGCGACGTCCGCCCCCGTCGAGTTCGGTCCGGGCTCGCGCCTCCTGCTCCGACAGGACCATCGCGACCGCACGTTAGCGGGGAGACGCGCCCCGCCGGCGCCGTGGCGCCGGGCGGTCGTCGGAACGGGTCCGGGTTACGCCCGCCGGCGGGTAGCCTCCGTTCCGGCGGACCTCGGCCGCCGTCGCGACCATGACCGACCACCTCCCACCCCCGCCTCCCACCGACGCCCGCCTCGGTCTGTGGGGTCTGGCCGACCGGGAGCACGTGCGCGACCTCCTGACGCTGCGGGTGCTCGCGCCGGAGCTGGCCCGCCGCCTCCCCCGGTGCCCGCCTCCGAGCCTTCGCGCCGCTCGGACCCCGCCATCCCATCCGGCTCGACCCCGGGCTCCCCGTCGAGGGGCTGGGCCCGCCGACCCCGAGCCGGCTCGACCAGCTCGCCTCGGAGCTCGACGCGGTCGTGGTCTACGGAGAGGTGCTGGGGACGCCCGACGAGCAGGTTGCCGCCGGTTACGGAGACGACCGGCCCGACTGGCCACCGACCCGGTGGCTCGTCGAAGGCCTGGAGGAGGGGCGCGAGCGGCGCTGCCCGGTCGTCTGGCAGGACGTCGGTGTGACGGCCGAGCTGCCTCCGGCCGAGGCCGAGAGGGTGCGGTCGGTGGGGAGACGACGCCACGCGGCCGTCCGCGACGAGTGGTCACGGTCCCTCCTCGAGGCCGCCGGCCTCCACGACGTCGCCACCGTCCCGGACTCGCTGCTCCTGCTGCCCCGGCACCTCCCCGCTGACGTCCTCCAACGACGCCTCGCGTACCTGCGGCTCATGGGCTGGTACCCCGACGGGGGCGAGACGCTCGTCATCGAGGGCGGAGCGTCCATGATCGGCGCGGTCGCGATGTGGGCCACCGCCCTGTCGGCGTGGTGCTCGGAAGGGACGGGCCGTTCGGTCGTGGCCTCGACCCCCCGACGGCACGGAAGGGGGCGCTCGTTCGCCGACGCGCTCGAGCGCGCCTCCGTCGGGCTTCCCGCGCTGCACCTGTTCAAGTTGCCCTCCGTGACTCTCGAGGACCTCGTCGCAGTCTTCTCAGCCGGTGCCGTCCTCCTCTGCGCCTCGCCCACCGGCCAGCTCCTCGGGCGGGCCTACGGACGCGCGGTCGCGGCCGTCGGGTCGGACGTGCTCCGGGTCCCGCACGTACCGGACCCGCCCGTGCCGGACGGGCCGGTTGGGCTCCTGGCGGCCGTCGAATCGGCCCGAGACGCGCCGCCGCCCGACCTCTCGCCGGCGCGAGCCGCGATCGACGATCGACTCGACGCTCTCCGCTGCGCTCGTGGCCGGAGCCGCTGCCTCACGGGAAGGGGAGCGCCCCGAGCACGTGGACGTGGAGGCGCTGCGGACCGCCCACCGGGTCCGGGGGAACGGCTCCTCGCCGAACGGCTCGTCTTCGCCGACCGCATCCAGGACCTGCTCACCGAGCAGGACCGGCAGCGGGCCGAGATCGCCGGGCTCCGAGCCGAGGTCGATGCGCTGCGCGCCGAGGCCGAGCGCGCCTTCCACCTCGAGTCCGAGCTGCAGGCCGTCTACGACACGTTCACGTTTCGGGCCACCGCCCGACTCCGGGCCCTCTACGGCCGGATGCGCCGACCCCGGTGATCGTCTTCCCCTCGCCGTCGGCCCTCGAGGTCTCGGTCGTGATCCCCGTCTACGGGGGGCGGAAGCACCTCGAGCAGGCGCTCGGCACCCTGCTCGCTCACACCGAGCCATGCTACGAGGTGATCGTGGTCGACAACGCCTCTCCGGACGGCACCACCGCCTGGGTGCGGGAGCACGTCGGCGGGATCGGGCTGATCGCCAACGAGCGGAACGTGGGGTTCGGCCCCGCCGTGAACCAGGGGGCCCTGCACGCACGCGGCCGCTCCCTCTGCCTGCTGAACAGCGACGCGTTCGTGGAACCGGGCTGGCTCCCGCCGCTCCTGGAGCAGCTCGGGCGCCCGGGGGTGGGCGCGGTGGTACCCCGGCTCCTGAACCTCGACGGGACGCTCCAGGAGGCTGGCGGCCTCGTCGGTCGCAGCGGGATCGGGTACGCGCTCGGGTCCACCGATGACCCCGACCGGCCGCGCTTCCGATTCCGTCGGACGGTGGACTACGGCTCGGGGGCCTGCCTCCTCCTGCACCGGTGGCTGTTCCATTCGGTAGGTGGTCTCGATCCGGTGTTCGGGCTCGCGTACTGCGAGGACGTCGACCTCGCCTTCCGGCTGGCGGCCAGGGGGTTCCGGACCGTGTACGAGCCCGGCTCCACCGTCCGTCACGTGAAAGGAGCCTCGAGTCCCGCCGAGCACGTCGTCGCCCTTCGTGACGCCAACACCGCCACGCTACGAGCGCGCTGGACCGACGCCCTGGCCCGGCGTCCGCCACTCGAGGACCTCGACCGCTACCCGCACCGGGTTGCCGCGGGACGCGATGCCGATGCTCCGGACCGCCTCCTCGTGGCCTGTGCGCGGCTCCCCGGGCTCCCCGGGACGGGCGACGCGCTCGGGGACCTGGTCGGGGAGATCGCCGGCACGTGGACGTTCGGACGCCTGGCCCTCCTCACGGTGGAACCGGCCGACTCCGGCGACCTCGAACCGTGGCTCCGGCTCGGCGTCGAGGTGGCGGTCGAGCCCGGGGGACCCCGCGTGTGGTTGCGCCACCGCCTCCTCCACTTCTCCGCGGTGCTCGTCGCCGACCCGATCGCCACGGGACGACTCGGCGCGGACATCCGCGCGACCCAGCCCCAGGCCCTCACCGTGTCGCTGGGTCCCGATCCCGACTCCGACGTCGTGGTACCCCGCGCCCGGTCCCTCCGGGCCCTCGTCTCCGCCCTTGCCGGCGCGGGCTGGGCGCCCTCCTGACCGTTCGCGGCGTTCCGTCCGGTCGCGTCGCGGGGGCGTATGCTCGGGTCGCTTGTCGCAGCGAACCCGAGGGGGACCCCTGCAGACCCGCAAGCTCCTCGACCGGGCCCGGACGACGGTGCCCGAGGGCACCTTCGCCGTAGGCGCCGGCCTGGTCGTCGCCGGGATCACCGCCTACGGGTTCCAGATCCTCTCGTTCCGGGCGCTCAGCAAGGAGAGGCTACGCAGCCCTGAACGGGCTGTGGGTCGTCATCTTCGTCGTGGCGCCCGGCTTCTTCCTCCCCCTGGAGCAGGAGGTGGGACGGGCCCTCGCCCACCGGCGGGCCCAGGGGGACGGAGGAGGGCCGCTCGTCCGTCGGGCCGCGCTCGCCGGCGGGCTCCTGACCCTCGCGCTCGTCGTCGCGGCCCTCGCGGCCGGCGCCCCGATCGTCGACAACCTCTTCAACGGCGAGGCGCTCCTCCTCGCGGGCTTCGCGATCGCGCTCGTCGGCTACGCCGCGGAGCACCTGACCCGGGGGACGCTCTCGGGGAACGGGAGGTTCGGCCCCTACGGGATGCTGCTCGGCGCCGAAGGGGTGATCAGGCTCGTCCCCTGCGCCCTCTTCCTCGCCGTCGGCGTCTCCAATCCGGGCTGGTTCGGCCTGGCGCTCGCCTCGGCTCCCTTCGCCGCCGTCGCGGTGGCCCTGTGGCGCCAGCACGGGCTCCTCCGGCCGGGACCGGAGGCACCCTGGTCCGAGCTGTCGACCGCGCTCGGCTTCCTGCTCGTGGGCTCCGTCCTGGCACAGACTCTCGGGTACGCCGCCTTCCTCGGAGCGACCCTCCTCGCCGAGTCGAGCGAGCGGGCCGCCCTGGGTGACTTCATCGCCGGCCTCTTCATCGCGCGCATCCCCATCCTGCTCTTCCAGGCCGTGCAGGCCGCCCTCCTCCCCAAGCTCGCAGGTCTGGCCGGCGCCGGCCGCCAGGACGACTTCCGGACCGGCCTGCGCAAGCTCGTCTTCGTCGTCTGCGTTATCGGCGCCATCGGTGTGGTCGGGGGTTCACCCTCGGACCCTGGGCCGGACACGTCCTCTTCGGCGAGCGGTTCGACCTGGGGCACCGCGACCTGGCGCTCCTGGCCGCGGGGAGCGGCGCGTTCATCCTCGCCCTCACCCTGTCCCAGGCGCTCATTGCGCTGGGCGGCTACGCCCGGGCCGCGCTCGCCTGGGTCGTGGGCATCGTCGCGTTCGTGATCGTGACCGCGCTGGGGTCCGACCTGTTCCTGCGCGTCGAGGTCGGGTTCCTCGCCGGGGCGGCCTGCGCGGCCGCGGCGATGGCGGTGCTCCTCGGCCAGCGCATGCGCTCCGGGGTGCCCAAGAGCTTCATGCCTCTCGCCGAGACGCTCGGCCACGAGCCTCTCGAGATCTGACGCCGGAGGCCGGATGGCCACGAGCTCGACGGAGCGGACCGGCACGGAACGCACCGGAGACGCGCTCCCCACCGCCCGTGCGCTCCTGCGCACCGCGCGCCCCAGGCAGTGGGTCAAGAACCTCCTGGTGTTCGCGGCCCCGGGCGCCGCGGGCGTCCTCACCGAGGGCGACGTGCTCGTCCGCGCCCTCGTCGCGTTCGTGGCCTTCTGCCTCGCCGCGAGCGGCACCTACTTCGTGAACGACACCCTCGACCTGGCCGCCGACCGCCTCCATCCGACCAAGCGCCACCGTCCCGTGGCCGCAGGTTCGATCGGCGTGGGGACGGCCCGGGCCGTCGGAGCCGCCCTCCTCGTGACGAGCCTGGTCGTCGCCCTCCCCGTCAACGGCGGCAAGCTGGCCCTGGCGGTCGGCGCGTACATCGCGCTGACCGTGTGCTACAGCCTCTGGCTGAAGCGCGAGCCCGTCGTCGACCTGGCTGCGGTGGCCGCCGGCTTCGTGGTGGCGCGATCGCCGGCGGCGCGGCCACCGGTGTCGCCCTGTCGGACTGGTTCCTCATCGTCGCCTCGTTCGGGTCGCTGTTCGTCGTGACGGGGAAGCGCCACGCCGAGACGATCGACCTGACCGACGGCGGCGCGAGCCACCGGAGCGTGCTCGCGCACTACCCGCCCGCCTTCCTCCACCTGGTCCGGGCCGTGGCCCTCGGGGTGACCATCACCGCCTACTGCCTCTGGGCCTTCGAGCGGGCCGACGTCACCGGGACGGACGGGTGGTACCAGGCCTCCATCGTCCCCTTCGTCCTCGCCCTGCTCCGCTACGCGCTCCTCGTGGAGCACGGACGGGGCGGAGCCCCCGAGGAGATCGTGCTCGGCGACCGCCACCTCCAAGTGCTGGGCCTGGCCTGGGTGGCGATCTTCGCGACCGGCGTGCATGTCAGCTGATCCCCGAACGTCCGCCCGCAGACCCGTCGATCCCGGCCCCCGCCGGCTCGTCACCGGATGGGGCCGCACCGCCCCCACCGCGGCGGTGGTCGCCACACCTCGCGACGCCGCCGCCGTCGACGACCTCCTCGCCGCGGCCGGACCCCGGGGAGCCGTCCCGCGGGGCCTCGGGCGGAGCTACGGGGACGCGGCCCAGAACGCCGGCGGGCTCGTGGTCGACACCACGGGGCTCGACCGCGTCGTCGAGCTCGACCTCGAGGCGGGCCGGGCCCGGGTCGAGGGAGGCGTGAGCCTCGACACGCTCATGCGGCTCCTCCTCCCCACGGGCTGGTTCGTGCCCGTGACCCCCGGCACCCGCTACGTCACCGTCGGCGGAGCCCTCGCGGTCGACATCCACGGCAAGAACCACCACGTCGACGGGGGCTTCGCCGCCCACGTGGAGTCGTTCGAGCTCCGCACGCCCCGCGGGCCGGTCACCGTGACGCCGGCGTCCGACCCCGAGCTGTTCCGAGCCACCATCGGGGGGATGGGCCTCACCGGCGTGGTCACCGAGGCGACCCTCCGCCTCCTGCCCGTCGAGACCGCGTGGGTCGTCGTCGACACCGAGCGGGCCGACGACCTCGACGACGTCATGGCCAGGATGGCCGGCGGCGACGAGGGCTACCGGTACTCGGTCGCCTGGATCGACTGCCTGGCCCGGGGCCGGTCGCTGGGCCGCTCGGTGCTGACGCGCGCGAACCACGCCCGCCTCGACGACCTCCCGGTCCGGGCCCGGCGCCACCCCCGGCGCTTCGACCCCCGCGTCCGCCTCGGCGCGCCCCCCTGGGCCCCGAGCGGGCTGCTCAACCGACTCACCGTGGCCGCCTTCAACGAGCTGTGGTTCCGCCGAGCCCCGCGGTTCCGGACCGGCGAGGTCCAGGGCATCGCCTCGTTCTTCCACCCCCTCGACGGGGTCGAGGGATGGAACCGCCTCTACGGGAGCCGGGGGTTCGTCCAGTACCAGTTCGTGGTCCCCGACGCCGAGGTCGTGCGGCGCAGCCTGGAGCGCCTGAGCGCGGCCGGATGCGCCTCCTTCCTCGCCGTGCTGAAGCGCCTCGGGCCGGCCGGCCCCGGCATGCTCTCGTTCCCCATGGCGGGCTGGACCCTCGCCCTCGACATCCCGGTCGGGGCCCACGGGCTCGCCGAGCTGCTCGACGGGATCGACGAGCTCGTCGCCGGGGCCGGCGGGCGCGTCTACCTGGCCAAGGACTCGCGCCTGGCGCCCGAGCTCCTGCCCGCGATGTACCCTCGCCTGGACCGCTTCCTCGAGGTCCGGGAGCGGGTCGACCCCGGCGGGATCCTGCAGTCCGACCTGGCGCGCCGCCTGGGGCTCGAGCGCCGAGGAGAGCCATGAGAGACGCCCTCGGATCGGTCCAGTCCGTCCTCGTGCTGGGTGGCGGGTCCGACATCGGCCGGGCCGTCGCCCGGGCGCTCGTCGGCCGGCGGGCCCGGACCGTCGTCCTCGCCGGCCGGCACCCCGAGGAGATGGAGGCCGCAGCCCGGGAGCTGCGCGACGCCGGCGCCACGAAGGTCGAGGTCCTACCCTTCGACGCCCTCGACCCGGCGAGCCACGAGCCCTTCGTGGAGGACGTCTTCGACCGGTTCGGCGACCTCGACCTGGTGCTCGTCGCGTTCGGGGTGCTGGGCGACCAGGCCGTCGCCGAGACCGATCCGGCGGCGGCCCTCGAGGTCGCCCGCACGAACTACATCGGCGCCGTGTCGGTGACGATCCCGATCGCCGGGCGCCTGAAGGCCCAGGGCCACGGGACGATCGTGGCCCTCTCGTCGGTGGCGGGTGAGCGGGCCCGCCGCTCCAACTTCGTGTACGGATCGTCGAAGGCCGGGATGGACGCCTTCTTCTGCGGGCTCGGCGACAGCCTGGTGGGCACCGGCGTGCAGGTCATGGTGGTGCGACCCGGGTTCGTCCGGACGAAGATGACCGAGGGACGCCCGGCGGCGCCGCTGTCGACGACCCCCGAGGCCGTGGCCGACGCGATCGTGCGCGGCCTCGAGCGCGGCCGGGAGACGGTGTGGGTCCCCGGCTCGATGCGGTGGGTCATGTCGGTGGTCCGCCACCTCCCCCGGCCCGTCTTCCGGAGGATCCCGCTCTGAGCCCGGTGGCCCCCCGGGTCGTCGCCGCCTTCGACTTCGACGGCACGCTCACGAGGCACGAGAGCCTCCTGCCGTTCCTCCGCCGCGTGGCCGGGAGGGCCCGGGTCGCCCGAGCCCTGCTCGCCGAGGGCCCGCGCCTGGCCGCGGTCGCCGCGGGCCGGGCCGGGCGCGACGAGGCCAAGGTGGCGCTCCTGCGGCGGACGATCGCCGGGTTCTCGATGGCGGAGCTCGCGACGCTGGCCGGGCCCTACGCGGAGGAGCTCGCCACCCAGCGCCGACGCCCCGACGTCGTGGCCCGGGCCGGCTGGCACCGGTCCCAGGGCCACGAGCTCGTGGTCGTCTCGGCCTCGCCGCGCCTCTACGTGGAGCCGGCGGCGCGCGCCCTCGGCTTCGACGCCGCGCTGGCGACCGAGCTGGAGGTCGACGCCGACGGGCGGGTCACCGGTGGGCTCGCCGGCGCCAACGTCCGGGGACCCGAGAAGCTGCACCGCCTGCGGGCCTGGCTCGGCTCGCAGGGCGACCCCGGCGGCACCGGCACCCGCGAAGCCCCGGACCTGATCCTGTGGGCCTACGGCGACAGCCCCGGCGACCGGGAGCTGCTGGAGGCGGCCGACCACCCGGTGCGCGTCGGCTGGCGACGCGTCCCCGCGTTGGGACGCACGGGGCCCCCGGAGGGGCGCGATCCGTCCCGACGCGCGTGACCCGCTTCGCGTTGGGACGCACAGGGCCCCCGGAGGGGCGCGATCCGTCCCGACGCGGCGGAGGGCGGGAGGCGGGCGGACGCCTTGGGAGGGCGGTGGTCAGGGGTGGCCGGCCATCCCGACCGTGGGGTAGGCGAGCGTGGCCGGCTCCCCCAGGTCGGGCGCGTCGCCGAACGCGTACACCTTGCCGTCGGCCCCGATGATCCAGTAGCCGCGGCCCGACTCGGTGACCGCGGCGTCGACGATCGAGGTGATCCCCTGGCCGCCCGTGGAGCCGTAGAACGGGGCGTCGCCGAACGCGAAGATCCCGCCGTCGCGGGCGAAGAGCCAGTACCCGTTCCCCGACGGGTTGGCGGCCATCGGCGATGATCGGCTGGATCAGCGTGATCGCCCCGGTGGAGCCGTGGAACGGCGCGTCGCCGAACGCGAAGATCCCCCGTCCGAGGCCACCAGCCAGTACCCGCTCCCCGACGGCGTCGCCGCCATCCCCACGATCGGCTGGTTCAACCGGATCGCCCCCGTCGACCCGAAGAACCCCGCGTCGCCGAACGCGAAGATCCCCCCGTCCGAGGCCACCAGCCAGTACCCGCTCCCCGACGGCGTCGCCGCCATCCCCACGATCGGCTGGTTCAACCGGATCGCCCCCGTCGACCCGAAGAACCCCGCGTCGCCGAACGCGAAGATCCCCCGTCCGAGGCCACCAACCAGTACCCGTTCCCCGACGGCGTCGCCGCCATCCCCACGATCGGCTGGTTCAACCGGATCGCCCCCGTCGACCCGAAGAACCCCACGGACCCGAACGCGAAGATCCCCCGTCCGAGGCCACCAACCAGTAGCCCCGCGACGGCCACCGCACCGCGTTGCCGGTGTCGAGCCGGCCGTGCGCCACGAGCGACCCGGTGCCCGGGATCCACTCGGCCTGGTGCAGGATCCGGGCCGCGACCGCCTCGGCGGGAAGCGACGGTGCGGTCGCGACGACGAGCGCCGCCGTGCCCGACACGAACGGCGCCGCGGACGACGTGCCGTCGCCGGTGGCGAACTGGGGGTCCCGCCGGGCACGTAGGTGTAGGTGGAGGTGATGTCCACCCCGGGCGCCGCGACGTCGACCCAGGATCCGAAGTTGGAGAACGGCGCGAGCTGGTCGTTGCGGTCGGTGGCGGTGACGGCGAGCACCCCGTCGAGCGCGGCCGGGTACGTGGGGGTGTCGGCGCCGTCGTTGCCCGCCGCCGCCACCACCAGCACGCCCCGCTGCCGGGCGTAGCCGACGGCGTCGGCGATCGTCTGGCTGTAGCCCGACCCTCCGAGCGAGAGGTTGATCACCCGCACGCCGGGCGTGTCGGCCGCTTCGTAGATCCCGGCGGAGATCGTCGACGCCGTCCCGCAACCGAAGTCGTCGAGGACCTTGACCGACCGGATCATCGTGTCCCAGCCTACGCCGGCGATCCCCTGGCCGTTGTCCGTGGCGGCCCCGACGATCCCCGCGACGTGGGTGCCATGGTCGATCGGGAACGTGCTCCCGAAGCAGAAGAGGTTCGTCGGCGCGTAGGTGCCTCCCCAGGTCACCTTGCCGGCCAGGTCCGCCGTGGTCCGCACGCCGGTGTCGAGCACGGCCACCACGACGTCGGACGCCCCCCGGGTCACGTCCCAGGCGTCGAACGCACCGATCTTGGGCAGGGCCCACTGGGACGGGAGGGAGAACGCGCACGTCGTGGTGCAGGGGTCGTTCGGGACCGCGAACGCCCGGTAGACGGCGTCGGGCTCGGCGTAGGCGACGTCCTCCCGTTCCGCCAGCGCCGCCCGGGCCGCGGCCGCCTGCCCGACGGGGACGTCGACCACGAGCACGCCGGGCCCGACGGCCCCGACGACGTCGCCACCCGCGAGCGTCACCGCCGCGCCGACACCGTTGGCGGCGGCCGCCGAGCCGCCCCGGGCGAGGGCCCGGCTCGGGCCACCGGCGCCCTCCAGGCCCACGAGGATGCGCAGGGTACCGGGGTCGGGGATCCCGACCGCCGGGGGCGCCTGGGCCCGCACGGACGCCGTGGTCGCGTTCCCGGTGAACCCTCGAGGCGCCGGGGGTCCACCGGACCCGTTCGCCCCGGCCATCGCGGGGACGAGCGCGAGCCCGAACGACGCCACGACCAGGGCGACGAGCGCGTGCCGGCGACACGAGAGAGGTCGAGGGCCCATTCCCTTCCGATCTGGAGGCGCTACGGGCAGGCAGAGCGTAGGCGCCCGGGGGCCCGGGGACGCGCCGCGAGCCGCTCGGCCAGTCCGCTCGGGTCACCGCTCGCGGTGGCCCGAGCGCGCCCCGGGTTCAGCCCAGCACCCGGGCGGCGATGCCCACCGCGTCGCCGCCCACCTGGCCCGCCGCGCTGCCGTGGAAGGGGGCGTCGCCGAAGGCGAAGATCCCCCGTCGCGGGCCAGCAACCAGTAGCCCTGGCCGGTGGGCGTGCTCGCCATGGCCACGATGGGCTGCACGAGGCGGATGCCGCCCGTCGACCCGAAGAACTCCGCGTCCCCGAACGCGAAGATCCCCCCGTCCGAGGCCACCAGCCAGTAGCCCTTCCCGGACGGGGTCGGTGCCATCCCCACGATCGGCTGGTTCAGGCGGATCGCCCCCGTCGACCCGAAGAACCCCGCGTCGCCGAAGCTGAAGATCCCCCCGTCGGCGGCCACCAGCCAGTACCCGTTCCCCGACGGGGTCGGTGCCATCCCCACGATCGGCTGGTTCAACCGGATCGCCCCCGTCGACCCGAAGAACCCCGCGTCGCCGAAGCTGAAGATCCCCCCGTCGCGGGCGACGAGCCAGTACCCCCGTCCGGTGGTCGTGGGCGCCATCCCGACCACGGGTCGGTTGAGGCGCATGCCGCCGGTGGAGCCGTAGAAGCCGGCGTCGCCGAAGCTGAACACGCCGCCGTCGGTGCCCAGCATCCAGTAGCCGACCCCGGCCGGGTTCGGCACGATGGACTGGATCGTGGCCCGGATCCCCAGGCGCCGGGGATCGCCGAGGTCGGGGACGTCGCCGAACGCCAGCGCGCCACCGGCGCGGGTGCTGATCCAGTAGCCGTTGCGCCCCTCGCGGATCCGGGCCGCCACTCGCTCCCGGATCTCGGACATGCGGCGCACCAGCGGGTCGCCCGGGCACGTGGTCGCGGTCACGTCGCGGTGGGCGCAGACGTTCGGGAACACCCTCCCGTCGACGTACTCGTCGGAGCCGAGCGGGTCGATCCCCCAGCGGGCGCACTTCCAGGCCAGCAGGTTCACGAGGGCCTCCACGGTGGCCTCGGTCGGACCGACCGACGTGAACGTGCCGAGCAGGGCGATGCCGATCGTGGCCGTGTTGGTGGCCGAGGCGTGGCCGCCCCGCACCTGGCGTCCCTCGGCGTCCTCGCCGGTGTGGACCGCTCCGGCCGGGTAGTCGGCGGCCCATCGGCCCTCGTAGATGCGCCCGTCCTGGTCGATCAGCCAGTGGTAGGCGATGTCGATCCACTCCCCGCTCAGGTGGTAGTGGTAGATCCCCCGGATCGACGACGCCGGGTCGGGCGGGTTGTTGGGCGTCGCCGTGTGGTGGACGACGAGCTTCTTCACCACGGTGTCGTACTCCGGCACCCCTTCGCGCAGCGCCTCGTTCGCCCCCCACTGGGCCCGGGTGACGACCGGCGGGGGGCCAGTCGGGACGGGGCTCGACGGCGGCCACCGGGCGCAGCGCCGGCAACCTCGCGGCGCGGGCGTCCCTCCCGACCCCCAGGAGGGGACGGCCGCCGTGGTGGCCCCGCCGCGGCGCCGAGCCGCAGGACGTCGCGCCGGGTGAGGCCGGACGGTCCGGGGCCGTGAGCACCGCATCCGCAGGCGGAGCTCACGAGGGGACCCCCGCGATCCCGATGACGCGCCCGGCGAAGGCGGGGACGGCGTCGCGCACGCCGCCGAGGTCCGGGGCGTCGCCGTAGGCGAAGACCAGGCCGATGTTGCCCGCGATCACGTACCCACCCCCGGTGCGCGTCGGGGCGATCCCGGTGGCGTGCAGCCACAGCCCGGCCGGGCTCCCGAGCTCGGACGCGGTGCCGAACGCGAGCACCGACCCGTCCCGCCCGAGGAGCCAGTACCCCCCACCACCGGGTGACGCGGCCATCCCCGTGATCGGCTGGCTCAGGGAGCGTCCTCCCGCCGACCCGAAGAACCCGGCGTCGCCGAAGCTGAAGATCCCCCCGTCGGCGGCCACGAGCCAGTAGCCCTTCCCCGACGGCGTCGCCGCCATCCCCACGATCGGCTGGTGCAACCGGATCGCCCCCGTCGATCCGAAGAACCCGGCGTCGCCGAAGGCGAAGACGCCCCCGTCGGCGGCCACGAGCCAGTAGCCCTTCCCCGACGGCGTCGCCGCCATCCCCACGATCGGCTGGTGCAACCGGATCGCCCCCGTCGATCCGAAGAACCCGGCGTCGCCGAAGCCGAAGATCCCCCCGTCGGCGGCCACCAGCCAATAGCCCTTCCCCGACGGCGTCGCCGCCATCCCCACGATCGGCTGGTTCAGCCGCATCCCGCCGGTGGAGCCGTAGAACCTCGCGTCCCCGAAGGCGAAGACCCCGCCGTCGGCGCCGAGGACGTAGTAGCCCGCCAGCCCGGCCCCGGCGGCCCGCTCCACGGCCCCGGAGATCACGAACCAGTCGGACTTCAGGCCCAGGGCGAAGCGGAGCTGGCTCCCGGTGACGTCGACGCTGCCACCCGTGCCGCGCAGGGTCATCGCCGTCACCCGCCCACCCCAGTCGCCGTACCCGTTGCGCCCGGTGATCTCGACGGCGGTGAGCCGCCCGATCGAGGGGTACCGGGCCTCGACGGTCGACACGGGCACCGCCACGGACCAGTCGTGCTGAGGGTTCCCCGGGACCGTGTCGCCGTCGTCGCGGACCGGGGCGAGGTAGGGCTGGCTCGCCGACCCCGGCGCCGACCACCCGCCCGTGCTCGACGAGTACTCGGCCAGGATCGGGGCACCGTCGCGGGTCAGGATCCGGCCGGCCGTCCCCGCGACCGCCTGATCGGTGAGGGCGTGCTCCTGCGACGTGCTCCCGAACCGGACCCCGCCGTAGGACTGGCAGGTGCTGGTGCAGACGTCGTACCCGGTCCCGGGGGGCCGGCTGGCCCGCAGGGCGGTGGCGTACGTGCGGGCCGCGATCGCCTGGGCCTCGAGGGCGGCCATGCCCCCGGTGGACCCCCACGACGCGGCCATCTCGCGCGGCACGACCCCCGGAGGTAGCTCTCGAGCGGCACCTCGTTGACGGTGCGGTGGCGCCCCGAGAGGAACGAGGCCCAGAGGTCCCCGCGGTACCAGCGGGTCCCCTCGGAAAGCCTGAGCTGGAGCATGTCGGCGAGGTCCTCGGAGGCGGGCGCCCCGGCGAGGAACAGCACGGGGCCGGCCACCGACGCGCTCACGGTCTGCCACGAGCCGAGGAACGGCTGGCAGTCGACCCGGTAGCGGCCGTCGCCCAGCGACGTCGCGCGCGCGTTCACGCAGGCGAGCCCGTTGGCGGCCACCTGCCGGAGCTCGGCCCAGACGGTGAAGCCGCCACCGCCGAGATCGGCGCTCACGACGGTGTCGAGCGCGTCCTCGGCGTCGAGGCGGACCCGGATCGGGTGGTCGGGCGTCGTGGCGTCGGCGACGCCGGTGTAGTAGTGGGCGAGGATGCGCGACGCGCTCCAGCCCTGCCTGGCGTACCCGTAGGCACCCCACTGGCCCATGCCCCGGCCGTGCCCGTAGCCGTGACCGGTGATCACGACCTCGCCGTCGGGGAAGGACGGCGGCCGGGACGGGCCCGGGCGCCCGGGCGCCGCGCCGGCCGGAGGAACCAGGGCCAGCCCGGCGGCCACCACGACCACGCCCGCGAGGATGCCACCTCGCCGGGCGCGCCAGCGCGCTCGGGCGGGTGACTTCGCGTGGTCCTGCGTCGGTCCCAGCATCATCCCGGCGTCGTCGGCGAACGAATCGAACGTCTCGCCCACGACACGTGGCCGCCCCGACGCGGAACGATACAGCCTCCTCGCCCGCCCGTCGGTGATCCGCCACGTCCCGTGGCGGGAGGCACGCCTCCCGATCGCGCCTCCCTCCCTGGTCTCGGCACGGGGACGGCCCCGCCTTGAGCCCCGGTCGCCGGGAGACCGCGGCCCCGCCGGCGGCCCTTCGCCTACGCTCCCGGTCCACGGTGAGCGAGCCCGGGAGCGCGACGGTCGGCCGAGAGCGGGTGGTGGGCCCCGACGTGGGGTCCCGGCGCCTGGAGCCGTCCCGCCGCCCGCCCCGGTGGGAGCGCCGGGCGCCCTGGGCCCTCGCGCTCCTGGCCCTCGTCCTCCGCCTCGCCACGGCGGCCCGGTGGCCCACCGAGTGGGACTCGGTCCAGCTCACCCTCGGCCTCGACCGCTTCGACGTCACCGAGGGATCGCCCCACGCCCCCGGCTACTGGCTCTACGTCGCCGCCGGGCGCCTGGTGCGGGCGGTCACGCCGCTCGACGGCATCCAGAGCCTCACCGTGCTGGCCGCCCTCGCCTCGGCCGCCACCGTCGGTCTGGCCGTCGTCGTCGGGCGGGAGCTCGGCGGCCGGTGGCTCGGCCTGGCCGCGGGTGCGACGCTCCTCGCCTCGCCCTTCCTATGGTTCTACGGGTCGACGGTCGACACCTACGTGTTCGACGCCCTGGCCTCGGTCGTGCTCCTGCTGCTCGCCTGGCGGGCCCGGCCCGGTGGTCGCCACGGGGTGGCCGCAGCCGCCGTGACGGGTGTCGCGGCCGGACTGCGCCAGACCTCGCTCCTCGTGCTCGGACCGCTCGCGCTCGTCGCCGTCCTGCGCAGCGTCCGCTCCGCCCGCCAGGCGGTCGCGGCGGCGGTGGCGGGGCTCGGCGCGGTGGCGCTCTGGCTCGTGCCGATGGTCCTCGAGCAGCCCGGCGGGTGGTCGTCCCTGCAGGCGACGAACCGCCGCACGTGGCGGGAGGCCGCGGCGCAGGCCTCGTTCGTCGCGGGCGCCCCGGCCCGGGCCGTCCTGGACAACCTGGCCCAGGCGACGGGCCACGCCCTGGTGGCCCTGCTCCTCGTGCTCCCCGCCACCGCCGTCGCGGGAGCGCTGTGGCTCTCGGGCCGGCGCGGCGGTGGACCGGTGCGGCGCCACGGCCCGCTCACGCCACCCCGGCTGCTGGCGGTCGCCCTCGTGCCCCCGTTCGCGTTCACCGTCGTCGTCTTCTTCGGCAAGGCGGGGTACGTGCTCTCGTACCTGCCCGCGGCCGTGCTCCTGGCCCTGTGGCCGGCGACGCGGCTCGACAGCCGGGGACGGGCCGCCGTCGGTGTGCTGGTCGCCCTCGGCGTCGCCCTCTCGGCCCAGCGGTTCGTGCTCGGCGAGGGGATCCTGCCCACCCGGACCCTGGACCGCGCCCCCTGGTTCACCCACCGGGAGCACGGCGCGCCGTACCGGCTCACCCGGCTCGAGCTCCGGCGCGTCGACCGCGAGACGGAGGCCTACCGGGAGCTCGCCGGGGCCTTCGACCCCACGCGCGACGTCCTCGTCTACGCCTTCCTGAACGGCCACCACCGGTACCGCCACGCCATGCTCACCCTGCCCGAGTTCACGATCCACCACGTGCGCGACGGCGAGGACCAGGACGTCGGGTACGGCTTCCGGTGGTGGCACGAGTACGACCACCGCCTCGAGGTGCCGCCGGGCGGCCGGGCGGTGTGGGTGCTCGACGTCCGGACCCCCGAGCTCCAGGCCCTCCTGGACTCCGGGACCGCCGAGGCGGTGACGCTCCCGACCGGGCCGACGGTCTACGTCACCGGTCCCGGCGCCTCGCTGTACGGGGTCGTGGTCGAGGAGACCGCGGGCGCGATCGGCGATCCGCCCCGGGACTCGTAGGCCCGAGGCCGGGCGGTCAGCGCGGCACGCCGAGGTCGACGGCGAAGTTGAACAGCGTGAGACCCGGCTGGGCGCCGAAGAACTGGGCGTCGCCGAAGGCGAAGATCCCCCCGTCGGCGGCGAGGAGCCAGTAGCCGTCCCCCGTCGCGGTGGGCCGGATCTGCATGCTGCGAGGCGGGGTGCAGACCCCGGTGCCCGGGACGCTGCCGTGGAACGGCACCCCGAAGCTGAAGACCCCGCCGTCGGCCCCGAGCAGCCAGTACCCGTCTCCCGCCGGCGACGGGGCCATCGAGATCACCGGGGAGTTGAGGCGCATCCCCCGGTCGAGCCGTGGAACGCCGCGTCGCCGAAGCTGAAGATGCCGCCGTCGAGCGCGAGGAGCCAGTACCCCTTGCCGGTCGGTGTCGGGGCCATCGAGATGATCGGGGCGTTGAGGGCCAGGCCCCCGTCGACCCGAAGAACCGGGCGTCGCCGAAGGCGAAGACCCCGCCGTCCGCGGCGAGCAGCCAGTACCCGTCGCCGGTCGGTGTCGGGGCCATCGAGATGATCGGGGCGTTGAGCCGCTGCCCGCCCATCGAGCCGTGGAACCGTGCCGCTCCGAACGAGAACACGCCCCCGTCACGGGCGAGGACCCAGTACCCCGCGCCTCCGGCCGTCGGCACGAGGTTCACCACCTCGGTCCGGATGCCCAGGCCCGGCAGGCTGCCGTGGAAGGGCACCCCGAAGGCGTAGACCGATCCGTCGCGACCGAGCATCCAGTAGCCCTGCCCGGAGGCCGCCGAGGGCTGCGACGGGGGGTTGGTCGCCCGGGTGCAGAACCCGGGCGGGACCGGGTCGCCACCGCTCGGTTGGGCCCCGAGGTGGCGGGCGTTCAGGCGCCAGACGGGCCAGTCGGGCGGCGAGCCCGGGGCCGGGATCTGGTAGGCGGCGACCCGCCCGCCGGTGTCGGCGTGGAACCCGGCGATCACGAGACGCCAGCCGTGATGCCCGAAGTCGCCGACGGCAGGCGCGTTCTGGTAGCTCCATCCGGTGCCCAGCGGGGCGTGGAGCCGGCTGCCGTCACGACCGTTCATCGTGAACGTGGCCCAGCCGTTGCCGGCCGCGACGTCGTCGATCCCGTCGCCGTTCAGGTCGGCCACGATCGGGTACGAGACGATCTCGCCCCCGCCCTCGCCGCAGCACTCGGGGCGGACCTTCCAGTGGAGGGCGCCGGTGCCCCGGAAGGCGTACACGTGCCCGTCGCGGCTGGTGACGACCACCTCGGGCCGGCCCCCGTCGTCGCCGGTGAGGTCGCCCAGCGCCACCCCGCCGCTGTTGATGCCTCCGGTGGCGACGGGCCAGCCCGGGACCGGGGACCCGTCGTCGAGGTGCCAGGCGTAGACCCGGCGCCCGTCGGGGTGGTTGTAGTAGCCCCCCGTGTTGACGACGGCCTCGAGGCGGCCGTCGCCGTCGATGTCGCCGATCACGGGGCTGCCGCCCACCACGTCGCCCACCCTCTGCTTCCAGAGCTCGACGACCCCGGTGGGCCTCCAGTCCAGGGCCCGGAACACCCCGCCGGACCAGTCCTCGGATCCGCCGGCGGTCGAGTCGCCGCCGATGAAGATCTCGAGGCGGCCGTCGCCGTCGACGTCGTGGAGCGCCGGGGAGGACCACACCGAGTCGTCCTGCCAGATGGGGAAGCCGGGCAGCTCGACGCCGTCGCGGGTCAGGGCATGGATGCGGTTGTCCCACCCACCGAACACGATGTCGGGCCGGCCGTCGCCGTCGACGTCCCCGACGGCCGGGGTCGAGAAGACGCCCTCGGCCCAGCCGTCGCGGAAGGAGAGCATGCCCCACACCCGGAACTCGTCGGCCCCCATCCAGCGCCAGCGGGTGCTCCCGTCGCGGTTGAACACGACCAGACCGCCGTGCTGGTCGGCCACCCACGTGGATGTCGCGCCCACGATGATCTCGGCCACACCGTCACCGTCGAGGTCCGCGACCGTCGGAGAGGACTCGACCGCGGTCGGCCGTGACCCGTCGGGCCGGGCGAGCTGGGGCCAGCCCGGCAGCTCGCTGCCGTCGGCCCGGCGGACGTGCACCCAGCCCTCGAGGTCGCCGTAGACGACCTCGGGGACGCCGTCACCGTCGACGTCGGCGACGTTCGGCGACGACTGGTGGACCCGCGCGCTGCCCTCGTGGACCCACACCTGGTGGAGGGTGGGGATGACCGCCGAGGCGGTCGGGGCCCCGGCGAGGGGGACGGCCAGCGTGAGGACGGCGACGGGGGCGGCGAGCAGGGCCCGGGCGAGCCGGCGCGGCATGGACGTCCTCCGTGAGGTCCGGTGCGGGGTCCGCAAGGTCCCCATTGTTGTCGGCCCCGTCCCGGCGATCCTGAATCCCGCCTCGATCCTCGCTCCCACCTGGCCCGTCTGCCCCGATCGGCACCCGATGCACGGGTACGTCAGGATCCGGTCGCCACCGTCTCGAGGAACCGGCGGTAGCGCTCGACGATCGCGGGCCAGCGGTACCGGGACTCGACGTAGTCCCCGCCGCGGCGGCCCAGCTCGCGCCGCAGTGGCCCGGAACCGCAGAGCCGGTCGAGGGCCACCTCGAACGACGGGTAGTCCTCGTACCAGAGGCCCCCGCCCGACCGGCTCACGTGCTCCCGGGTGGCGAGGCACCGGCCGTTCACGAGCACCGGGAGCCCCACGTTCCAGGCCTCCACCAGGACGAGCGAGAACGCCTCGTAGGCCGACGGGTTCACGAGGCCCAGGGCTCCCCGCAACGCCCCCCACTTCGTGGCCTCCACCACGGGGCCGGCCACGATCACGTCGGGGTGGCGCGCAGGCTCGTGGACCACCGGGCCGGCGAGGACGAGCGCGAGGGGACCCGGCCGGCGCTCCTTGTAGGCGGCGAAGAACCGGGCGAGCACCCCGGTGCCCTTCCCGTCGTCGACCCGGCCCAGGCACAGCAGGTACGGCCGGTCGTCCAGACCGAGCGCGGCCCGGGCCTCCCCGGGCTCGCCCGGCTCGGGTTCGGAGCCCAGCCCCATGACGATCTGGCGGTGGTGCGCGACGGGGAACAGGCGCTCGGCGAACCGGCGCTCGTTCTCGGTCTGGAACACCAGGCCCCGGGCGGCGGCGAAGACGTCACGGAAGAGCGGGAGGCGGATGGGCGGCTCGTCGTGGGCGGCCGGGTGCATGACGGCCCGGCCCGCCACCTCGCCGATCCCGGCCACGGTCGGGTGGTACAGGTAGGGGTAGAAGACGACGAGGTCGGCGTCGCTGCCCCGCACGGCCCCGATCAGCCCGGGGGACACGGGGCCCTGGAGGTGGATCCACCGCTCCCCGTCGGCCGGGGAGGCGCCGGCCGGGTCGGCGAGGACCCGCCGGGAGAAGGCCTCGAACCCGGGGTCCCGGCCGGAGGCCGAGGAGAACCGCCGCACCCGGACCCCCCGCAGGTCCACCTCCCCGGGCGGGTAGTGGTCGGCCCAGGTCCGGGCGTCGAGGGCGCACGTCGTCAGGGCCTCGACCTCCCAGCCGACCTGCGAGACGAGCCGCTCGGCCAGCATCCGGGCGCCGGTCTCGGCGCCGCCGAGCACCTCGTCGCCGTAGCGTGGCGTGACGTACGCGACCTTCACGCGGCGGCCCCGAACCGCCGGAGGGCCTCGACCAGGCGCGCCCGCGAGCGCGCGAGGGAGAAGTCCTCGAGCCGGGCGGCGCCGGCCTCGGCGAGGGAGGCGCGCAGCGCCCGGTCCGCGACGACCCGGGCCACGGCCGCCGCCACCCGGGCCGGGGCCTTCGACGCCAGGAGGATCCCGGCCCGCGCGAGCGTCTCGGGCACCGCGGCCGCGGCGTAGGCGACGATCGGGACCCGGTGGTGCATCGCCTCGAGCAGCGGCACGCAGAAGCCCTCGTGCTCCGAGGCCGACACGAACACGTCGGCGGACCGGTAGTAGGCCGCGAGCTGCGCGTCGGGCACCGAGCCGGCCAGGTCCACGGCGTCGTCGAGGCCGAGCGCGTGGGCGTAGGCCCGCAACGTCTCGACGTACACCTCCGACGACGCGCCGCCGACGAGGTGCAGCCGGGCCCGCGGGTCGTACACCCGCCGGTACGCGGCCAGCGCCTTCACCAGGTCGTGCTGGGCCTTGTTCGGCGCCAGGCGGCCCACGAACAGCAGGTCCGCGCCGCCCGCCGCCTTCGCCTCCCCCAGGCGACCCAGCAGCCCCTCGTCCACCTCCCGCTCGAAGACCGCCGGGTCGAACAGGATCGGCACCACCGCGGTGTCCCGGTAGCCCAGGGCCCGCAGCTCCGCCTCGTTGAACGCCGAGTCCGCCAGGGCGAACGACGCGCAGCCCGCCAGCTCGGCGAGCTGGTGGCGACCCCAGGCCAGGCCGTGGACGAGGTCCGGCTCCCAGCGGGCGAAGAACTCCGGCGGGGTGATGTTGTGGTGGTCGACGGCCTTGCGCTGCGGCCTCCGACGCACGAAGTCGGCGACGGGAGACCCGATCGCCATCTGGTACAGGAGCACGTCGTCGGCGCGGGCGGCCACCTTGCGCCCGTAGCGGAGGTAGTCGTGGGCGAGCCCCGCCATCGACGGGTGGACGTGCTCGGCGAAGATCTCGGATTCGGCACCGAGCTCGTGCAGCGTCCGCCGGATCTCCAGGGTGTGGCCACCGACCGCCCCCGGCTCGAGCGTGGGCACGAACTGGTGCACGACGTGCACGGCCCCAGTCACGCCGTCGCTCCGTCGAGGAGCTCCCGGACCGCGACTGCGAAGCGGGACCGGGCGCGGGTGAGGTCGAAGTCGGCCAGGCGGACCGTCCCGGCGTCGGCGAGGGCCTCCCGCAACGCCGGGTCGCCGGACACCCGGGCCACCGCGGCGGCCATCCGGGTCGGCTCCTTCGAACCCAGGAGGACGCCGGCTGGTCCCAGGGTCTCCGGTACGGCCGCCTCGGAGAAGGCCACCACCGGCACCCGGTGGTGCATCGCCTCGAGGAGCGGCACGCAGAACCCCTCGTGCTCGGAAGCCGACACGAACACGTCGGCCGCCTCGTAGTAGGCGGCCAGCTCGGCGTCGGGCACCGAGCCGGCCAGGTTCACCGCGTCGTCGAGGCCGAGCGCGTGGACGTAGGCCCGCAACGTCTCGAGGTACGCGTGGGACGAGGCCGCGCCCACCAGGTGCAGCCGGGCCCGCGGGTCGTACGCCCTCCGGTACGCGGCCAGCGCCTTCACCAGGTCGTGCTGGGCCTTGTTCGGCGCCAGGCGGCCCACGAACAGCAGGTCCGCGCCGCCCGCCGCCTTCGCCTCCCTCAGGCGACCCAGCAGCTCCTCGTCCACCTCGTGCTCGAAGACCGCCGGGTCGAAGAGGATCGGGGCCACGGCGGTGCGCCGGTAGCCCAGCGCCACGACCTCCGCCTCGTTGTAGGCCGAGTCGGCGATCACCAGCTCGGTCCGGCCGGCGAGCTGCGCGAGCTGGCGCCGCCCGAGCCGCAGCTCGGCCGCCACGGCCGGCTCCCAGCCCGCGAAGAACTCGACCGGCGTGATGTTGTGGTAGTTGACGACGAGTGGCTCGGGCCGCTCCATGAGCCAGTCCGCGAGGCGGCTGCCCGTCGACGCCTGGTACAGGAGCCACGTCGTCCCCCGCCCGCCCCGGAAGCGGTCGTAGGGATGGGCCCGGCCGCGCATCTCGGGACCGACGTCGATCGCGTAGATCTCCGACTCGGCGCCCAGGTCACGCAGGAGCTCCTGCACCCGCAGGGCGTGGCCGCCGACCGCGTCGCGCCGGGCCAGCGTGGGGAGGAACTGGTGGACCGCGGTCACGGAGCGGGGCGCACCCCGGTGACGACGTAGCTCGCCGGCCCGAAGAGGGCCGCGTCGATCCGGGCGAGCCGGTCGTTGAGGGCCTCGGTCGCGGGGTCGTCGCCCGGCACGGGGTCGAGCCGGCCGGCCGCGGGGCCCGGCCTCGTCTCGAGGTCGGCCAGGCCGCGCTCGGCGAGCAGCCGCTCCCAGGTGGCGGCGTGCAGGGGGCGGAACGGGGCCAGGTCCGACGCCCAGGGCCCGGCGCCGTCGGCCCGGCCGGCGGGGGTGGCGCTGACGAGCACGAGCCGCCCGCCCGGTGCCAGCCGGGAGGCCGCGAGGTCGGCCAGCTCCAGGAGGTCGCCGACCGGCCGGCGCTCCACGACGTCGACGAGCACCAGACCGCCGAGCGCGCCCTCGGGTACGGCCCGGAGGTGGGCGAGGGTGTCGTCGGCCCGGACCTCGAGGCCTCCGGCCGCGGCCTCGTCGGCCAGGTCGACCCGGGGCTCCACGCCGTAGGCGTCGATGCCGGCGCCGACCAGACCGCGCAGCAGGCGGGCGTCGCCGCAGTCCGCCACCGCGACTCGCCCCGGGGTGCGGTCGAGCAGCCCGACGACCGTGCGGTCCCAGCCCGAGTGGTCCGGACGGGGGAGCGACGCGGCGACGTCGAGCACCCGCGGGTCGCTCCCCGGCACGGCCGCCTCGAGGCGGTCGACCCGCCGGCCGAGCAGGCGCACGGCTCGCACGACCGTGGACGCGAAGGCGGTGACCTGGCGGGCCACGTGCTGCACGAACCAGACCATGAGCCGGCGCAGGACCTTCTTCACGAGGGTCCCGCCGGGGATCCGGGACGCGACCGGGACGTCGACGTCGACGAACGCGTGCTGGTCGGCCCGCTCGAGGACCACGTCGAAGTCCTCGGACACGCTGGGCGGGGCGAAGCGGTCGAAGAGCGCGTCGAGCTCCCGCTCGAAGCCCGGCGGGTAGTCGCCCTCCTCGCGACGGCGCCGGACCTCGGCGTCGATCTCGGCGAGGAGCTGCCGGTGGTCGACCGGAGCGGGGACCGGGCCGGGGACGGTCGGCTCGGCGGTCATCGCGCCCCCTGCGGGCTCGTGGGAGCCTCGGACCGCACGTCGATCCGCACCGGGAGGCCCACGACACCGGTGGCCTGCCCGGGGTTCATCACGTGGAAGCGGTAGCGCTGCTCGTGCCAGTCGTAGACCGTGCCCTCGTCGACCGACGTGATCCCGATCGTGACGGGGTAGGACCCGTCGAGCAGCGGGACGCGGTCGAACCGGAAGCTCACGCTCCCCTGGCCCGCGACCGGGCCGACGGGCTGCTCCATGAGCCGGGTGTTCGAGCCGAACATCAGGCGGCCGTCGAGGTCGTGGACGGCGATGCCGAAGTTCACGTCGTCGATCACGTCCTCGGCCCGGAACTCCACGTGCACGGTGAGCGGCTCGTTCGGGAGCAGGTAGGAGCGGTCGGACGCGCCGGGGTGCTCCATCGTCACCGAGAGGATCCGGATCCGGAAGTTGCGCTTCTCCTCCTGGCTGGGCGGGGCCTGCGGTTCCGGGCCGGCCGGCTCGGTCGTCACCTCATCGGGTTCCCCGGGAGGCGGCTCGTCGTCCGCCGGCGGCGCCTCCCCGAACGGCGCCTGCTGGAGGAGGTGCTCACGGAAGCTCCGGATGGCCTCACCCGGCGGACCCTCGGCGACGAGGCGACCGTGGTCGAGCACGATGGCGCGGTCGCAGACCTGGCGGACCATGTCGGCGGCGTGGCTCACGACGATGATCGTGCGCCCTTCGCGCTGGAAGAGGCGGACCCTCTCCAGGCACTTCCGCTGGAAGGCCTCGTCACCGACCGCCAGCACCTCGTCGACGAGGAGGACGTCGGGCTCGACGTTCACGGCCACGGCGAACCCGAGCCTCACGTACATCCCGGAGGAGTAGAAGCGCACCTGGGTGTCGATGAACTGCTCGAGCTCGGAGAAGTCGACGATGGCGTCGAACCGCCGCTCGAGCTCCCGCTTCGAGAGCCCGAGGATGGACCCGTTGAGGAAGACGTTCTCCCGGCCGGTCAGCTCGGGCTGGAAGCCCGCCCCGAGCTCGAGGAGCGCAGCCATCCGGCCCCGGGTCGCGATCTCCCCCTCGGTGGGCTGCAGGATCCCCCGATGCACTTGAGCAGGGTGGACTTGCCGGAACCGTTGTGGCCGAGGAGCCCGATCGTCGTCCCCTCCTCCACCTCGAGGTCGATGTCGCGCAGGGCCCAGAAGTCCTCGTGGGGGACGCGCCCGAAGTGGATCACGCGCTCCTTGAGCGACTGGTACCTCTCCTGGTAGAGGCGGAAGCGCTTGGAGACGCCCCGGACGGACACGGTGGTGGCCACTCAGAGCTCCTCGGCGAAGTTCCCCTCGACCCGGCCGAAGAAGGCCAGCGCCCCGAGGAACGTCACGGCGGCGAGGGCGGCGACGGCACCGAGGTGCCACGCGTACCAGCCGAACGAGGCGTCGGGCGGGAGGATGCGGGCCACCTCCTGCACCCCGTTGCGCAGCGTCCCCGGGTCCGTCTTGTTGTAGATGGCGCGCTGGAAGATCAGCACGATCCAGGTGATCGGGTTGAGCTTGAAGATGTGGGTGGCCCAGTGGTCCTTGTCGGCCACGAGGAGGTACGGGTAGACGATCGGGGTCATCCAGAACCAGGCCAGGAGGGCCAGCTCCAGGAAGTGCGCGGTGTCGCGGAGGTACACGTTCACCGCCGACAGCAGGATGCCCAGCCCGGCCGTCAGCACGAGCAGCACGAGGAGCGCCGCCGGCAGGAGGGGCAGGTACGACCACCCGATGTCGTAGCGGACGATGATCAGCACGACCGCGAGCACGAGCCCCTGGAGGAAGAAGTGCACCAGCGCGGCGCCGACCGACGCGAGGGGCAGGATCTCGCGGGGGAAGGCGACCTTCTTCACGAGGCCCCCGCCGCCGACGACGGACCCGGTCGCCGCGCCGAGACCGACCGAGAAGAGGTTCCACACGAGCAGACCCGACAGCAGGAAGATCGAGAACATGGGGATCCCGCTGCCCAGGATGATCTGGAAGGCGATGTAGAAGACCACCAGGTACAGCAGGGGGTTCACCATCGACCACATGAAGCCGAGGACGCTGTTCTTGTACTTGACCTTCAGCTCGGTCCGGACCAGGCCGACGAGCAGCTCCCGGTAGCGCCAGAGGTTGGCGAGTCGGCGCCGCAAGCCCGGACGCGTGGAGATGACCTGGAGGGCGTCGGTGTCGGGGAGGCTCATGCCAGGCGTGCTCCGGGGGCTCGAACGGGCCGTTCGCCCGCGAGCTCGGCCGTCGGAGGTCTCATGGTAGCCGGACGCGGCGCCGGGCGGTCATGACAGCGCTCGACGACACGAGTCGAAACTACCCTGCCCCCGACGACCATCGACGAACCCGGGGAGGCCGTCCTGCGCGTCGCTCTCGACGTCACACCGCTCGTCGGTGTGCGCACCGGCATCGGCCAGGCCGTGGCCGAGGTCGTCGACGCGCTCGGGAGGCTCGACGCCGCCCCCGACCTCGTCCCGTACGCCCTGAGCCTGCGGGCCCGGCGGCATCGTGCCGACCTCCCTCCGGCCACGCGCTTCCTCCCCGTGCCGGCCCGGGTGCTGCTCCGCACGTGGGCGGTCTCGGGGTGGCCGGCGGTCGACCGTTGGGTGGGCGATGCGGACGTGGTGCACGCCACCAACTACCTGGCCCCCGTCCCGGCGCCCGACCGTCGTGAGCGTCTACGACTGCTCGTTCGTCCGCTTCCCGGAGCTCACGAGCGCGGAGCGCAGGCGCTTCGAGCCGGTGATCCGCCGGGCCCTGCGCCGGGGCGCGTGGGTCCACACCGGATCGACCTTCGTGGCCACCGAGATCCGCGAGGTCTTCGGCGACGACCTCGCGGGCCCCGACCGGGTGGTGGTCGTCCCCCTCGGCGTCCCCCGCCTCGACCCGGACGGCCCGCTGCCTCCCGCGCTGGCCGCCCGGGTCGGCGACGGCCCGTACGTGCTGGCGCTCGGCGCGTTGGAGCCCCGCAAGAACCTGGACCGGCTGGTCACCGCCTTCGGCGCCCTCGCCCCCGACCACCCCGATCTGCGCCTCGTCGTCGCCGGCCCGGACGGCCCGGCCCGTCCCGCCGTGGAGCGGGCCCGCGGAGAGCTGTCGCCGACCGTCGCCGAGCGGGTGGTGCTGCTGGGCCCGGTGTCGGACGGGGCCCGGGCCGCGCTCCTCGCCTCGGCGTCCGTGCTCGCGTACCCGTCGCTCTACGAGGGGTTCGGCTTCCCCGTGCTCGAGGCCATGGCCGCGGGGTCCCGGTCGTGGCCGCGGCCGCCGGGTCGATCCCGGAGATCGCGGGGGCGCGGCGGCGCTCGTGGACGCCCAGGAGGTCGAGGAGCTGGCCGGGGCGCTCGCGGCCGTGCTCGACGACGCCGACCGGCGGTCGGCCCTCGTGGCGGACGGGCGGGCCCGCGCGGCGACCTTCACGTGGGAGGCGACTGGGCGCGGTCTCGTCGACCTCTACACGCGGGCCGCCTCCGGATGAGGGTCGCGCTCCACGTCGGGCAGCTCCTCGCCCCGGTCCCGGGTGGGATCGGGCGCTACGTCCGTGGCCTGCTCGGCGCCCTGCCTGCCGCGGGCGTCGACGTGGTGCCCTTCGCCGCCGGCTCGGTGCCCGACGGAGTGGGCAGCCGGGACTACGTGGACCTCGGCTTCCCCCACGGCTCGTGGCGCTACGAGGCCTGGCACCGCCTGCGCCGCCTCGGGCTCCCGGTCGACGCCCCCGTCGTGCACGGGCCGAGCCTGGCGGTCCCCCCGGCCGGCCGGCGAGCCCTGGTCGTCACCGTGCACGACCTCGTCTTCCGCCGCTACCCCGAGACGCTCACCCGCCGCGGCGTCGCCTTCCACCGCCGCGGGCTGGCCCTGGCCCGGCGAGAGGCCGCCGCGATCGTCGTCCCCTCGGCGTTCACCCGCGACGAGCTCCTGGGGGAGGGGTTCGACGCCGGGACCGTCCACGTGATCCCCCACGGCGTCTCGGCGCCTCCGCCCCCGCCGGACGCGGACGTCGACGAGCGCCTCCACCGGCTCGGGGTCTCCGCGCCGTTCGTGCTGGCCGTGGGCACGGTCGAGCCCCGCAAGGGCCTGCCCACCGTGACCGCCGCGGTGGCCGCCGTCCGGCGGCACGACCCCGAGCTGACCCTGGTCGTCGCGGGCCGGCGCGGCTGGGGCGACGTCGTGCTCGACGGCGCCCACGTGCGCGAGGTGGGCAGCGTCGACGAGGCCGCCCTCGACGCCCTCTACCGGCGGGCCCTGCTCCTGGCCGCCGCCTCCCGGTACGAGGGCTTCGGGATGCCGTTGCTCGAGGCCATGGCGCGCGGCTGCCCGGTCGTGGCATCCGACATCGGGAGCCACGCCGAGGTGGCGGGCGACGCCGGGGTCCTCGTCGCACCCGACGACGCGGAGGCCTGGGCCGCGACCCTGGCCGCCCTCCTGGGGGACCCCGACCGGCGCGCCGCCCTCGGCGAGCGGGGACGGCGGCGGGCCGCGTCCTTCACGTGGGCTATCGCGGCCGAGCGCCACGCGGCCGTCTACGCCTCCGTGGGTCCTCACGGCCACCCGTAGACTCGAAGTCGTGCGCCTCCTCCTCGACGTCTCGGCGGTGCCGGCCCGACCCGTCGGCGCCGGCGTCTACACGGTCCACCTGGCCCGTGAGCTGGCCCGGCGCGAGGACCTCGATCTGCACCTGCTCACCCGCCGGACCGACGCCCGCCGCTGGCGCGAGCTGCGCGCCACCGTCCACGCCGAGATCCCCGATCCCCGCCCGGCGCGCCTGGTGTGGGAGCAGGCCCGGGCCGGTCACCTGGCCGCCGACCTCGGGCTGGACGTCTGGCACGGCCCCCACTACACGATGCCGCTGCGCATGGCCACCCCGGCCGTGGTCACGATCCACGACCTCACGTTCTTCGACCATCCCGAGTGGCACGAGCGCACGAAGGTGCTCCTCTTCCGCCGGATGATCCGGGCCGCGGCCGAGCGGGCGGCCGTGCTCGTCGCCGTCAGCCACTTCACCGCGACACGGCTCGACACCCTGCTCGCGCCGCGTGTCCCGGTGCTCGTGGTCCCCACGGGGTCGACCACGATCGCTTCGCCCCCACCGCCCCCGGCGACCCGGCCGACCTCGAGACGCTGCACCGGCTCGGCGTCCGGCCCCCTACATCGCCTTCGCCGGCCTCCTCGAGCCCCGCAAGGACGTCCCGACGCTCGTGCGCGCCTTCGCCCGGGTGGCCCGGGACCGGCCCGAGCTCCGGCTCGTCCTCGCCGGCCGCGACGGCTGGGGGGCCGCCGCCGTGCGCGACGCCGTCGCGTCGAGCGGCGTCACGAGCCGCGTGCTCCGGCCGGGCTTCGTCCCCGACGACGCCCTCCCCGCCCTCTACCGGCAGGCCGAGGTCGTCGCCTACCCGTCCCTCGTCGAGGGCTTCGGGCTCCCCGTCCTCGAGGCGCTGACCTGCGGTACGCCGCTCGTGACCACCCGCGGATCGGCCATGGAGGAGGTGGCCGGCGAGGCCGCCCTGCTCGTCCCGCCGGGCGACGCCGGCGCGCTCGCCGAGGCCCTGGATCGCGTCCTCACCGATCCCGACCTCGCCGCCCGGCTGCGCCGGGCCGGCCCGGCCCGGGCCGCCTCCTTCACCTGGGCCGCCTCGGCCGAGGGTCACGTCGACGCCTACCGGGTCGCCGCCGGGGTCGCCGCGTGAGGGCGGTCGTCACGGGGGCCGGAGGCTTCGTCGGCACCCACCTCGTCGCCCACCTCGAGGCCTGCGGCGACGAGGTCGTGCTCGTCGACCGCTCGGGGCCGCACCCGGTCGACGTCACCGACGCCGACGCCGTGCGCCGGGTGATCGACGAGGCTCGGCCCGACGTCGTCTACCACCTGGCCGCCCGTACCCACGTCGGCGAGTCGTGGCGGGCACCGAACGACGTCTTCCGGGTCAACGTGGAGGGCACCCTCAACGTGGTGCGGGCCTGCGGCGAGCTCGGGGTGGGCCGGGTCCTGGTGGTCGGCAGCGCGGAGGAGTACGGGCGCGTGGAGCCCGGGGACCTCCCCCTCGGCGAGGACGCGCCGCTGCGGCCGATGACCCCGTACGGGGCGAGCAAGGTGGCGGCGGGGTTCGTGGCCCTCCAGGCCCACCTGGGCGCGGGCACGCCCACCATCCGGGTCCGGCCCTTCAACCACACGGGCCCCGGCCAGTCCTCCCGGTTCGTGGTCCCGGCCTTCGCGCACCGGATCACGGCTGCCGAGCGCTCCGGCACCGACGAGATCCCGGTCGGATCGTTGGAGCCGGTGCGCGACCTCACCGACGTGCGTGACGTCGTGCGCGCCTACCGGCTGCTCGCCCGGCACGGCGAGCCCGGCGGTGTCTACAACGTCTGCTCCGGGCGAGGTGTGGCCGTCCGGGAGGTGGCCGAACGGCTGCTCACGATGGCCTGCCGGCCCCTGCGCCTGGCGCCCGACCCCGAGCTGCTGCGGCCCGTCGAGGTCCCCGTGCTGGTGGGCGACCCGTCCCGGATCGAGGCCGCGACGGGCTGGCGGCCGGAGCTCGACCTGGACGTGACGCTCTCCGACCTGCTCGCGGAGGCCCGGGCCGGACGCTGAGCGGCTCCGGCCCCGGCGGTCAGGGCACGGCCACGTCGGAGTGGTCGCCGATCATCAGCCGGTACGACACCGGGCGGGCATCGCTGTGGGCCACGCGCGCACCCCGGCCGATGAGGCTGTCGGTGATCCGGCGCATCCCCTCGATCCGGGCCCCCTCGAGCAGGACCGAGTGCTCGAGCTCCGAGCCGATGACCTCGCAGTGGGCGGCGATCGACGAGAACGGACCGACGTAGGAGTCCTCGACGACCGCGTCGCGCCCGATGGCCGCGGGACCCCGGACGGTGCTGCGCACGACCTTCGCCCCCTCCTCCACGAGGACCTTGCCCTCGATCCGGGAGGCGTCGTCGACCGCACCCCGCACGTCGCGCTCCATGGCCTCGAGCACGATGCGGTTGGCCTCGAGGAGGTCCTGCAGCTTGCCGGTGTCGATCCACGGGGTGGTGAGGAGGTGCGGGCGCACGACACGCCCCTGGTCGACGAGCCACTGGATGGCGTCGGTGATCTCGAGCTCGCCGCGCCCCGACGGCGTGATCGACCGCACGGCCTCGTGGACGTGGCGGTCGAAGAGGTAGACGCCGACGAGGGCCAGGTCGCTGGGAGGGTTCGCGGGCTTCTCGACCAGCCGCACGAGCTCGCCCTCCGGCCCGAGCTCCGCCACCCCGAACTGCTCGGGATGGGCGACCCGGGTGAGGAGGACGAGGGCGTCGGGCCGCTCCGTCTCGAACTCGCGGACGAAGGCCTCGATCCCGCCCACCACGAGGTTGTCGCCCAGGTACATGACGAAGGGCTCGTCGCCGAGGAAGTCGCGCGCGACGAGCACGGCGTGCGCGAGGCCCAGCGGTGCCTCCTGGCGGAGGTAGGTGACGTCGAGCCCGAACCGCGAGCCGTCGCCCACGGCCGCACGGATGGCCTCGTGCGTGTCCCCGACGACGATGCCGACCTCGCGGATGCCGGTCGCGGCGATGGCCTCGAGCCCGAAGAAGAGGATGGGCTTGTTGGCCAGCGGGACGAGCTGCTTGGCGCTCGTGTAGGTGATCGGCCGCAGGCGGGTCCCGGACCCCCCGGCCAGGACGAGGGCCTTCATGGCCCACGACGGTAGCAGCCACGGACGGTGGGCTCTCCGGCGGATCGAGGGCGTCCGGACCCGGTCAGTACACCTGGCGGTCGAGCCAGCCGAGGAGCGCCGCGACGGCCCGGGGGTCGTGGCGGAGCCGGTGGCCGGCCGCGTGCACGACCTGCAGGACCGAGCCCGGCGCCGCCCGGGCGAGGCGGCGGGCCTGCTCGACCGGCACGCGGTCGTCGGCGGAGCCGTGGAGGACGAGGAACGGGCGGGGCGGGATGCGGGCCGCCGCCGCCACGGGGTCGAGCTCGGCGACGGCCCGGGCCCAGGCGGCCGGATCGGGCGGGAACGCCGGGTCCCGGATCATGCCGATCCGCCGGACGTGCTCCACGAAGCGTCCCGGGTCACGGCCCCAGTCCCGCAGGGAGGCGTAGGCGCCGAGCGTGGCGACGCCCCGGATCGAGGCGCCGCCGGCCGCGACGCAGATCGCCAGGACCCCGCCCATGCCGGCCCCGGCCAGCCAGACGCCGGTCACGCGGCGACGCTCGAGCTCGGCCACCGCCGCCCGGAGGTCGGCCATCCAGCCCTCGATCGAGAAGTCACCCTCCGACGACCCGGTTCCCCGGAAGTTGAAGGTCAGGACGGCCCACCCGCAGTGGCGGACGATCCGGTCGGCGAGCTCGGGGTAGGTCGCCCCCGACGTGGCGGCCCCCCGTGGCCCGCTGGGGAACCCGTGGCACAGCACGAGGCCGCGCACCCTCGCCTGGTGCGGCGGGCGGGCGAAGTGCGCGGCGAGGCGGAGACCCTCGGAGTCGAACGAGTCGTCCACGCTGCCCATCCCTCCCGGTCGGCGAAGAGCCTCCATTATCCTGGGCGGCGTGGGTACCCCTGCGCTGCGGATCTGGCCGGCCGTCGCCCACGCGCTGCTCCAGGGCGAGCAGGTCGTCGCCCTGCTCCCCGCCGGTGCCGGTGTCCCGCCCGACCGGCTCTGGCTCCTGCCCACGGCCACGGGCCAGTCCGTCGAGCTCCTCAAGCCCGCGTACCGGCGGTGGGCGGAGACCGCCGAACCGTCCGGCACCGCCCCGGGCTGGGCCGAGGTCGTCGACGTCGCCGAGGTCGACGAGCCCTCGGTCCTCGACGCGCTCGACGCCAAGACCGTCCGCTCGACCGCCGACCCCGCCGCGCTGCTCCCCGCCCGCGTCCTCGTGCTCCGGGTCCACCAGGCCCACGGGCCGCCGAGCGTCGCGGCCGCGCCCGGAGGGGTGTCGATCGTGGAGGTCGAGGGGCTGGCGGCGCCCGGCTCGACCCCCGGCGAGCCGGTGCTCTCGGACGTCGCCTTCGAGGCCCGCCGCAAGGGCGTCGAGGACTCGCTGTCGGCGGCACGGGCGTCCGCGTAGCTCCGCCCGCTGACGTCGGCGACCCGGCCGTCAGGACCCGGTGGCCGCTCCGGCGGCGCGGATCGAGCGATGGGGCCGGTAGCCCCGGTTGCGGGCCTCGGCGAGGGTGTCGGGACCGAAGCAGGTGAGCTGCTCCACGGCCGCCAGCTCGTCGACGAGCCCCTCTGGGAGGTCCAGGTCCGTGTCGTAGACGACCTGGCGGCGCTTGTCACCGACGTAGCGGTTGTCCTCGAACCTCGGTAGACGGCCCACTCGGCTCCTCCTCGCTGCGCGACCGCACGAGGCTACCCGGCCCGCGACCCGGGATCCCCGAGACGCGATCGGGGGCGCCCGAGGCGCCCCCGATCGGTCGTCATCGGCTGATTCTGCTCGCCGCCGGTGTTCACTGCGGGGGGGACGAGGTCCCGCCCGGTCGGCGAGGGCGCGGCGGTTGGACTCCGCCAGATGGTCCAGCCCGACCGCCTAGCGGCCGCGCACCTCCAGAGTCCCGCGTTGATCATGCATGCGTGGACCACCTCCTTTCCCTGGTGCCTCACTTGTAGCACGCGGACGGAGGGTCCCGCCGTCAAGAAGGGGGCTCGTCGGGGTGGTGGGCCGGGTCGGACCCGGTCGGGGGCCCACGGCCCCGATGGCCCGCAGGTAGCCGAGCTGGGTCTCGACCACGGCGAAGACCTGCTCGGGAAGGTAGGCCTCCCCCGTCGCCGCGGCCCGCTCCAGGATGTACTCGACCGTCTCCGAACCGCCGACGACCACCGAGCCCGGCGGGAGGGCGGTCGAACCGTTCACCGAGACCCCTTTGCGGCGGAAGTACTCGAGCTGGAAGCCCAGGATCCGCCGGACGTCGTCGGGGGTCAGGGTGGCGGCCACGTCGTCGGGGACGTGGGCGACGACCCAGTCGAAGGCCTCGTCCTCGTCGAAGAGGGGCGGGGGCGGAGCGGCCGAGAGCCGCGCCGCCTCGCGCAGCACGAGCAGCGCGGCGACGCCGAGCACCAACCCCAGCACGAGTATGCCGGCCACCAGGACCATCGTCGCAGGCTACCGCCGCCCGTTCCCCGGCCTCCTGCCGGGTCCGACTACGAGGACACCATCCCCACGATCGGCCGGGCCGGCGCCATCGCCCCCGTCGACCCGAAGAACCCCGCGTCCCCGAACGAGAAGATCCCCCGTCCGAGGCCACCAGCCAATAGCCCCGACCCGTCGGCGTCGAGGCCATCCCCACGATCGGCCGGGCCAGCGCCATCGCCCCCGTCGACCCGAAGAACCCCGCGTCCCCGAACGAGAAGATCCCCCGTCCGACGCCACCAGCCAATAGCCCCGACCCGTCGGCGTCGACGCCATCCCCACGATCGGCCGGGCCAGCGCCATCGCCCCCGTCGACCCGAAGAACCCCGCGTCCCCGAACGAGAAGATCCCCCGTCCGACGCCACCAGCCAATAGCCCCGACCCGTCGGCGTCGACGCCATCCCCACGATCGGCCGGGCCAGCGCCATCGCCCCCGTCGACCCGAAGAACCCCGCGTCCCCGAACGAGAAGATCCCCCGTCCGACGCCACCAGCCAATAGCCCCGACCCGTCGGCGTCGACGCCATCCCCACGATCGGCCGGGCCAGCGCCATCGCCCCCGTCGACCCGAAGAACCCCGCGTCCCCGAACGAGAAGATCCCCCGTCCGACGCCACCAGCCGGTAGCCCGACCCCGAGATCCCCGGCGAGGCGAGACCCTCGACCCGCCGGACGCGCGGTCGGCTCTGCTCGGCCACGTAGCCGTTGCCGTGGCGGTCGATCGCCACGGCGGCAGCGAACTTGAGCTGGGCCGCGGTGGCCGGGCCCCCGTCACCGCAGCTGCCGGCGAGATCGTCGCAGGACGCCCCGTCGCCGACCACGGTCGTGATCGTCCCGCTCGCGTCGACCCTTCGGACCACCGCCGCGAGCCGGTCGGCGATGAAGACGTTCCCGGCCGGATCGACGGCGAGCCCGTCTGGCTGCTCGAACGTCGCGTCGGCGGCCGGTCCCTCGTCGCCTGCGCTGCCGAGCGCTCCGGTCCCCGCGAATCGCGAGATCACGCCCTGCGGATCGACCTTGCGGACCCGGCGGCCGTTGTACTCGGCGACGTAGAGGTTCCCCGCCGCGTCGACGGCCACGCCCGAGGGCGAGTCGAGCCCCGCCGCGCTCGCCTGACCTCCGTCGCCGCACGGACCGGCCAGGGCGCCACACGTGCCACCGGTTCCGACCACCGTCGTGATGACGCCCGTCGAGGCGTCGACCCTGCGAACCCGCTCGCCGTCGAACTCCGCGATGAACAGGTTCCCCGCCGCGTCGACGGCGACGTCCGACGGCAGGTCGAGCCGGGCGTCGGTGGCCGGGCCCCCGTCTCCGGAGGAGCCCGAGAGGCCGGTCCCCGCCACGGTGGTGATCACGCCGGACGCGGCGTCGACCCTGCGAACCCGGTTGGCCGCGACGTCTGCGATGAAGAGGTTGCCGGCGGCGTCGACGGCCAGGCCGCCCGGCGACTCGAAGGTCGCCGCCGTGGCGGGGCCTCCGTCTCCGGTGGACCTGAACGCACCGGTGCCGGCGACGGTCGAGATCGTCCCGCCCGGCGCCACCATGCGGACACGAAGCCCGAACATCCCGTCCGCGACGTACAGGTTGCCCGTCGCGTCCGCGGCGAGCCCGACCGGGTAGGCGAGCGCCGCCCCGATGGCCGGGCCGCCGTCGCCACACGCCGCGGTGGTGTCGGGCCAGCACAGGGCGGCGCTCCCGGCGAAGGTGCTGATCTCCCCGTCGGCGGCCCCGGCCGGAGCCGGATCGGATGCCGGGAAAGCCGCGACGAGGAGCGCGAGGACGAAGACGACACGAACACGGCGAGACGGCATCATCGTGGGACCTCCGGACCGGACACTGGTGCGGAGTCTTCCCGACACTCAGCGCGCGAACGCGGACCCCCGGACACGCGACGGGGCCCCGCTCCCGCGGGGCCCGTCTGCGTGCCGCCGTGCGGCGCGTCCGTCAGATGCCGATGCGCTGGGCCAGCAGCTCCCGGTGGTACGTGGCGTCGCCCAGGAGGATCTCGGAGCTCTTGGCCCGCTTGAAGTAGAGGTGGGCGTCGTGCTCCCAGGTGAAGCCGATACCGCCGTGGATCTGGATGTTCTCGGCCGCCGCGTGGAAGTAGGCGTCCGAGCAGTAGGCCTTGGCCAGGCTCGCCACGACGGGGAGCTCCTCGTTGTCCTCGGCGGCCGCCCACGAGGCGTAGTACGCCGCCGACTTGCCCGACTCGACCTCGAGCAGCATGTCCGCGCACTTGTGCTTGATGGCCTGGAACGATCCGATCGGGCGACCGAACTGCACCCGCACCTTGGCGTACTCGACCGACATCTCGAGGACCTTCTGGGCCCCGCCGATCATCTCGTTGGCCAGGCACACCGCGGCCTGGTCGAGGGTCTTCGACAGCGCCGCCCACCCGGAGCCGGGGTCGCCCAGCGCCTGCGCCCGCACCCCGGAGAGCTCGAGGCGGGCCTGCTTGCGGGTCTGGTCCATGGTCGACAGGGCGGTGCGGGAGAGCCCGTCGGCGTCACCCTCGACGGTGAAGAACCCGATCCCCTCCTCGCCGCTGGTCCCGGGCTGCCGGGCGGCCACCACGACCAGGTCGGCGGTGTGGCCGTCGAGGACGAACATCTTGGAGCCGTCGAGCACGTAGGCGTCGCCGTCGGGCCGGGCCTCCATCGTGATCCCCGAGGCGTCCCAGCGGCCGTTGTCCTCGGTGAACGCCATGGTCGCGACGGTCTCCCCCGAGGCGATGCCGGGCAGGAGCGCGCCCTTCTGCTCGTCGGTCCCGGCGTTCATGATGGCGTTGGCCGCCAGGGCGACGGTCGAGAAGTACGGGGCGCAGAGCAGGACCCGGCCCATCTCCTCGAGCACGATCCCCAGCTCGACGAACGTGAACCCCTGGCCGCCGTAGGCCTCGGGGATGTGCAGGCTCTGGAGCCCCAGCTCCTGGGCCATCTGCTTCCAGACGGCCTCGTCGTAGCCCTCCGTCGTCTCCATGAGGCGACGGACCTCGGTCGAGGGCGACTTCGTCTCCATGAACTTGCGGACGGCGTCGCGAAGCTGGTCCTGCTCCTCGGAAAAGGCGAAGTTCACCGATGTCTCCTTTACGCCCGTGGCTCGCGCGGGAGCCCGAGCACCCGCTCTCCGACGATGTTGCGCTGGATCTCGCTGCTGCCGGCGTAGATGGTCTCCGCCCGGCTCGACAGGAACGCCTGCTGGAGGTCGTCGAGCACGTAGGTGCCCGGAGGCCCGGAGAGCACCTGCGAGGAGGGCCCGAGGACCTCCATCGCCAGCTCGCCCAGGCCCCGGTGCCAGGTGCTCCAGTAGAGCTTCCCGATGCTGGCCTCGGGTCCGACGACGCCGGTCCGCACGATGTTGGTGAGCATGCGCAGACCGTTGTACCGCATGATCTCGACGCCCGCGTAGGCCTGGGCCAGCCGCTGCCTGGTCCGCGGGTCGTCGCCGGCGCCGGTGCGGCGGGCCACCTCGAACAGGTCGGCCAGCTCGCGCCGGAAGGCGAGCTGCTGGGACAGGAAAGCGGTACCCCGCTCGAAGCCGAGCGTGGCCATGGCCACCTTCCAGCCGTCGTCCACGGCACCGACCACGTTCTCGCGGGCCGTGCGGGCCTCGTCGAAGAAGACCTCGTTGAACTCGGCCGACCCCGTGATCTGGCGCAGCGGGCGGACGCTGACGCCGGGCTGGTCCATGGGGATCAGGAGGTAGGAGATCCCCTTGTGCGCCGGGGCGTCGGGGTTGGTCCGCACGACCGCGAAGCACCAGTCGGCCCGGTGGGCGAGCGTGGTCCACACCTTCTGGCCGGTGACCACCCACTCGTCGCCGTCGAGGACGGCCCGGGTCTGGACGTTGGAGAGGTCGCTGCCCGCGTCCGGCTCCGAGTAGCCCTGGCACCACAGCTCCTCGACCGACTGGATCCTCGGGAGGAAGCGGTGCTTCTGCGCCTCGGTGCCGTGGGCGATGAGCGTGGGGGCGAACAGCCCCTCCCCGAAGAAGCTGACCCGGGCCGGGGCCCGGGCCTTCACGTACTCCTCGTTGAAGATCACCTGCTCGAGGATCGTCGCCCCGCGACCCCCGTACTCCTTCGGCCAGCTCATGCCGACCCAGCCGGCGCGACCGAGCTCCCGCTCCCAGGCCAGACGGATGTCGTAGCCCTCCTCGTCGGCCGGGCCTCCACGGGCGCCGACCTCCGCGAACTCGCCGACCAGGTGCTCGGCGAGCCACGTGCGCACCTCGTCGCGGAACGCGGCCTCTTCGGGGGTGTCGCGGAAGTCCAACCTCTGCTCCTTGGGCGCCCGGCGAGGGCGCAGGCGAGCGCGCCGCGCAGGGTACTGGACCGGGCGGTCAAGTTTCCAGACAGCGCCCGTCCGAGGCCGCGGGGCGGCACGGTCGGCCACCGGTAGCCTGGGGCCGTGGCCCGCCCGGCGCACCTCGAGACCCCGGCGTTCCGGATCGACAAGCTCGTCGTCGGTCCGTTCGAGAACAACGTCTTCGTCCTGCGCTGCAAGAGCACCGGGGAAGCCGTGCTCATCGACGCCGCCAACGAGCACGAGCTGCTCGTGGAGGTCAGCCGGGCGACCGGGGTCCGGCGCGTGCTCACGACGCACGGCCACTGGGACCACATCCAGGCGGTGGAGGCCGTCCGCGACGCCGGCATCGACGTGGGGATCGCCGCCGAGGACGCGTCCATGCTGCCCTCCTACGACTTCGTGATCCCCGACGACGAGGCGGTCCCGGTCGGGGACCTGGTGCTGCGGACGATCCACACCCCCGGCCACACCGCCGGCTCCACGTGCTTCCTGGTCGAGGGCTCACCCGTGCTCTTCAGCGGCGACACCCTGTTCCCGGGTGGCCCGGGGAACACGAGCTTCCCCGGCGGCGACTTCGACCGGATCATCACCTCGATCGAGGAGCGCCTGCTCGTCCTGCCCGCCGGCGTCCTCGTCCTCCCCGGCCACGGGCTCGACACCACGATCGGGACCGAGCGGCCGCACCTCCCGGTGTGGATCGAGCGGGGTTGGTGATCCCCGCCTGTTGACCGGGCGTGGCACCGGCGGTACGTTCCGCGGCGTCCGGGGGGGTCACCGGCGGCGCGGGACGCCGGCGGCGTCGGGCGGAGGGTGGTCGGCGTCGGCCGGGGCCCCGAGCCACCTCCGGGGGTGGGAACCGAACCGGGAGGCTCCGATGCCCTTCACGTTCGTCGCCTCGGCCCCGTCGCCGCCGAGCCGGAGCCGGCGCCGCTTCGACCCGCGGGTCATCGACCACCCGACGCGCCACTGCCCGGCGTGCCGGCTCGAGATGCTCCCGCAGACCTTCGCCGGATCCGAGGTCGACCGCTGCCCCGACTGCGGGGGATCTGGGTCGAGGGCGGAGCGCTCGACGGGTTCCTCGCCCGACGTGAGCTCGCCTCCTGGCGCCCCTACCACCACGCCGACGGCCGGGACCCGGCCACGCGCCGTCGCGGGCGGCGGGAGCAGGGGTTCCAGCTCCGGTTGCTCGGCGGCGGCCACGTGAGCTGACGGGCCCCGGGCCGGCCGACGCGCGCGACGCCGCCCGGCGCGCGGAATCCTCGGGCCCCCCGCGGGGTTGACGCCTTCATCACCGGTTCACGAGGGGGGTCTGCCATGCCGGGGCAACAGTGGCTGGCGCCGGTCCGCAACATGCACTGGGTGGCGGCGCGCTTCGGCCACCGCTGACGCCATGCCGAGCCCGCATCAGGTCCTGGGCCTCGACGAGGCCCGATGCCTCGCCGAGCGCTCGCTCCCGACCGACGGCCCGGCCGGACGGGTCGGCGTCGAGGTCGAGTGGCTGCCGGTCGTGCTCACCGACCCGTCGCGCCGTGCGCCGCACGAGGTCGTCGACGCGGCCGTGGCCGCGGCCGGCCCGCTCCCGGGCGGGAGCCGGGTCACCTTCGAGCCCGGCGGTCAGCTGGAGCTCAGCAGCGCTGCGTTGCACGGCCCGACCGCGGCCGTCCAGGTGGTGGCGAACGACGCAGCCGCCCTCTGCCACCACCTGGCCGACGCAGGGGTCGGGCTGGTGGCCGTGGGCCTCGACCCGGGACCCCTGCGCCCCCGGGTGCTCGACGCGCCCCGCTACTCCGCCATGGAGGCGTACTTCGACGGCCTGGGGTCCCACGGCCGGACGATGATGCGGGCGACGGCAGCGGTCCAGGTCAACCTCGACCCGGGGCCCGGTGCCGGCACGGATCGCCGGTGGCAGGCGGCCCACAGCGTCGGCCCGGTGCTGGCCGCCGCGTTCGCCAACTCACCGCTGGCCGACGGCCGGCCGAGCGGCTGGCGCTCCACCCGGCTCGCCGTCTGGGCGGCGGTGGACCCGTCCCGGACGGCCCCGGCGGGGTGCAAGGGGCTCGACGGCCGGGCCGCCTGGTCCCGCTACGTGCTCGAGGCCCCGGTCATGCTCGTCCGGGCGACGCCCACACGCTTCACCCCGGTGCTGCGGCCGATGCCGTTCCGCCGGTGGGTGACCGAGGGCCACGAGCTCGGGTTCCCGACCGTCGACGACCTCGAGTACCACCTCACCACCCTCTTCCCTCCGGTCCGGCCGCGCGGCTGGCTCGAGCTCCGCATGATCGACGCCCTGCCCCACCCCTGGTGGCGGGTCGCGACCGCGGTCGCCACCGCGCTGCTCGACGACGAGGAGGCCACCGAGCGCGCCTGGCACGCGACCGACAGCCTCGCGGACCTCTGGACGGAGGCGGCCCGTCACGGCCTCGACCACCCCGGGCTGGCGCAGGCCGCCCGGGCGTGCTTCGCCGCGGCTCTGGAGGCGCTCCCGCGGCTCGGCGCCGACCCCGTCACGACAGCCGCCACGACCGACTTCCACGACCGCTACGTCCTCCGCGGGAGGTGCCCCGCCGACGACCGGCTCGCCGAGTGGGCGGAGCGAGGCGCCCTCGTCCCCGACCTCGAGCGCCTCGAGGGGGTCGGAACGTGACCGGGCGCCTCGACCCCCCGGTGGGCGGCGTCGCCCACGACGAGCGCAAGGACGGGCTGAGGGACGCCCTGGCCTCGGCCCGGGAGCGGTCGCTGGCCCTCCTCGGGCCCCTGACGCCCGAGGACCAGGAGCGCCAGCACTCGCCGCTGATGTCACCTCTGGTGTGGGACCTGGCCCACGTCGCCCACTACGAGGAGCTCTGGCTGGTGCGCCGGCTCACCGGCGACGGACCGACGTCCCCGCTCCACGACGACATCTACGATGCCTTCCGCCACCCGCGCCGGGAGCGTTCCCGGCTGCCCCTCCTGGGGCCGCACGAGGCCCGCGCCTTCGCGGCGGCCGTCCGCGAGCGGACCTTCGAGGTGCTCGCCCGAGTCGACCTCGACCCGGCGGACCCTCTGCTGCGCGACGGGTTCGTCTACGGGATGGTCGTCCAGCACGAGCACCAGCACGACGAGACCATGCTGGCGACGATCCAGATCGCCGACGGCCTCGTGTACCCCCAACCCGAGATGGATCCAGGGACCCCGTTCGCCGGTCCCGAGCCGGGAGACGAGGTGCTGGTGGACGGAGGCCGCTTCGTCATGGGTACCGACGACGAGCCGTGGGCGTACGACAACGAGCGACCGGCGCACGAGGTCCACCTCCGGCCCTTCTGGATCGACGCCTCGCCGGTCACGAACCGCCGGTTCGCCGCGTTCGTCGACGACGGCGGCTACCACCGGCCGGAGCTGTGGGAGCCGGAGGGATGGGCCTTCCGGCTCGAGGCCGGGCTGGAGCATCCCCAGTACTGGCGTCGGGAGGGATCCGGCTCCTGGCTGCGGCGCCGCTTCGGCCACCTGGAGGCCTTGCCGGCCGACGAGCCGGTGCAGCACGTGTGCTGGTACGAGGCCGACGCCTACGCACGCTGGGCCGGCCGGCGGCTCCCGAGCGAGGCCGAGTGGGAGATGGCCGCCTCCTGGGACCCGGCCCGGGGAAGCGCCGCTTCCCGTGGGGCGACGAGCCGCCCACGTCCGAGCGCGCCAACCTCGCCGGGGCGGATCCGGCGTGGCCGGCCCGGTTCGGTCCCCACGCCGCCGGCGCGCATCCGGAGGGGGCCAGCCCGTGGGGGTGCCACCAGATGGTGGGCGACGTGTGGGAGTGGACGGGCAGCACGTTCACCGGGTATCCGGGCTTCCGGTCCTTCCCCTACCGGGAGTACTCGGAGGTGTTCCTCGGTTCCGGGTACCGGGTCCTGCGGGGAGGCTCCTGGGCCACCCACCCGAGCGCGGTCCGCACCACGTTCCGGAACTGGGACTTCCCGATCCGCCGCCAGATCTTCGCCGGGTTCCGCTGCGCCCGGGACGCCTGAGATGTGCCGCCACCTCGCGTACCTGGGACCCCCCGTCGCCCTCGCCGACCTCCTGCTCGACGCGCCGCACGCGCTGGCCCGCCAGGCCCGGTACCCGCGCCACCAGGTCCACGGGCACGACGACCCCGACGGCTACGGCGTCGGCTGGTACGAGGGGGAACGGGTCGAGCCCCTCCGCCACCGGGCGATCCGCCCGATCTGGGAGGACGACGACCTCCGCCACCTCGCCGGGCGGGTCCGGTCGGGGAGCGTGCTGGCCGCGGCCCGCCTGGCGTCACCCGGCTCCCCGATCGAGATCGGCGGCAACGCGCCGTTCGCCTCGGGCCCCTGGCTCTTCTCGCTCAACGGCATCGTCGACGGCTTCCACGGGGGAGCCGGCACCGCGCTCCGGGCGAGCCTCGGGCCGGACCGGGCCGGCGACTTCGAGGGTTCCTCCGACACGGAGGTGGTGTTCGCCCTGGCCCTCGAGCACCTCGACGCCGGCGCCACCCCCGGCGAGGCGCTCCGGGCGGCCGTGGCCCGGGTCCTCGCCGTGACCTCGGCCCGCCTCAACCTGCTCCTCACCGACGGGAACCGGCTCGCCGCCACCGCGCTCGGGAGCTCGCTGTTCCGGCGGACCGCCCCCGGGCTCGCGCTCGTCGCCTCGGAGCCGCTCGACGAGGACCCCGGGTGGCGACCGGTCGGCGACGGCAGCCTCCTCGAGGGCGGCCGCGACGGCGTGTGCGTGTCCGCCCTGTAGCCGACGAGAGGACCACCTCGATGACCGTGCGCGTCGACGTCCACCTCGGCCCCGGCGACCTGCTCGCCGCCCTGGAGGACGACGTCCGGAGGGGCCTGTGCGGCACGCCCAAGGAGCTGCCCCCCAAGTGGTTCTACGACGCCCGCGGCAGCGCGCTGTTCGAGGAGATCACGCGGCTCCCCGAGTACTACCCCACCCGCACCGAGCGCTCGATCCTGGTGGAGCGGGCCGCCGAGATCGCCACCCTCACGGGCGCCGACACGCTCGTCGAGATCGGATCGGGGACGTCGGAGAAGACCCGCCTACTGCTGTCGGCCCTCCGCGGGAGCCTGCGCCGCTTCGTCCCCTTCGACGTGAGCGAGGCCACCCTCCGGGCGGCCGCCGAGACCGTCGCCACCGACCATCCCGGCGTCGACGTGCACGCGGTCGTCGGCGACTTCGAACGCCACCTCGACCGCCTCCCTCCCGGCGGGAGCCGCCTGGTGGCCTTCCTCGGCGGGACGGTCGGGAACCTCCCGCCGGTGCAACGAGCCGGCTTCCTGGCGGCCGTGTCGGCCGGGCTCCGCCCGGGTGACGCCTTCCTCCTCGGGACCGACCTGGTGAAGGACGTGGCCCGGCTCGAGGCCGCTTACGACGACCCCGGCGGGGTGACCGCCGAGTTCAACCGCAACGTGCTCCACGTGCTGAACCGGCTCCTCGACGCCGACTTCGAGCCGGAGCGGTTCGACCACGTCGCGTGCTTCGTCCCCGAGCACGAGTGGATCGAGATGCGGCTCCGCTCGGCGGGTCCCCAGCGAGCCCGGATCCGCCGGCTCGACCTCGCCGTGGGCTTCGCCGACGGCGAGGAGGTCCGGACCGAGATCAGCGCGAAGTTCCGTCGCGAGGGCGTGGAGGCCGAGCTGGCCGCCGCCGGGCTCGAGCTCGGCCGCTGGTGGACCGACCCGGCCGGCGACTTCGGGCTCTCGCTGTCCTTCCGTCGGTGAACGGCCCCGGCCGTCCGTCCCGGAACCGCCGGATCGCCGCAGCTCGCCTCGGTCGCTACGCTCGGTGCCCGCCCGAAGGGGCCGGCCGCTCGTTTTCCACTACGGCTGTAGTGTTATTAGAATGATGGGCATGAACCCCGACCCCGCCCTCGAGATCGACGACCTCCACGTCTCCGTGGACGGTGCCGAGATCCTGTCCGGCCTGACGCTGGCCGTGCCGTCCGGCGAGATCCACGCCCTCATGGGGCCCAACGGCTCGGGCAAGTCCACCCTGGCCAACACCCTCCTGGGGAACCCCGCGTTCGAGGTCACCGCCGGCAGCATCCGCCTCCGGGGCGAGGACGTCACCGGCCTGCCCACCGAGCAGCGGGCGGCGCGAGGCCTCTTCCTCGGGTTCCAGCACCCCGAGGAGATCCCCGGGGTGAGCGTCCTGAACCTCCTCCGCCAGGCCATGTCCGCCCGCAAGGGCATCCCCGACCTGTCCGTCCTCGAGGTGCGGATGGCCCTCATGGCCTGGACGAAGCGGCTGGGGATGGACGACCGCTTCACCCAGCGGTACCTGAACGAGGGCTTCTCGGGCGGCGAGAAGAAGCGCAACGAGGTCCTGCAGATGGCGCTCCTCGAGCCCGACGTCGCCGTGCTCGACGAGACCGACTCGGGCCTCGACATCGACGCCCTCCGGATCGTGGCCCACGGCATCGAGGAGGTGCGCCGCGACCGGCCCGAGATGGGGATCCTCCTCATCACCCACTACCAGCGCATCCTCGACCACCTGGCGCCCGACGCGGTCCACATCCTGCTCGACGGTCGCATCGTCGCCTCGGGTGGGCTCGAGTTGGCGGGGCGGCTCGAGCGGGAAGGCTTCGACGCCTTCCGGACCGCCGGAGTCCGCTGAGCCGTGGCGGCTCCGCTCGACGTCGCGAGGATCAAGGCCGACTTCCCGATCCTCGAGCGCACGGTGCACGGGAAGCGCCTCGTCTACCTCGACTCGGCCGCCACCTCGCAGAAGCCCGTCGCCGTGCTCGACGCCATGGAGCGCTACTACCGCACGAGCAACGCGAACGTGCACCGCGGCGTCTACACGCTCGCCGAGGAGGCCACCCACGCGTTCGAGGAGGCCCGGAGACGGATGGCCCGGCTCGTCGGCGCGCCGTCCGAGCGTGAGATCGTGTTCACGAAGAACGCCACCGAGGCCATCAACCTCGTCGCCCACTCCTGGGGCCGGGCCAACCTCGGGCCCGGGGACCCGGTGGTCCTCAGCCACATGGAGCACCACGCCAACGTGGTGCCATGGCACATGCTGGCCGCCGAGCGGGGGATCGAGCTGCGCTGGATCCCCCTGACGCCCGACGGGCGGCTCGACCTCACCGACCTCCCCCGCCTCCTCGACGGAGCCCGCCTCCTCGCCGTGACCGCCATGTCGAACGTGCTGGGCACCGTCAACGACGTCCGTCCCCTCGCCGACGCGGCTCGTGCCGCCGGGGCGCTCGTGCTCGTCGACGCCTGCCAGGCCGTCCCGCACCTCCCCGTCGACGTGCAGGCCCTCGACGCCGACTTCCTGGCCTTCTCCGCGCACAAGATGCTCGGACCCACCGGCATCGGAGTGCTGTGGGCCCGGGCGGACCTGCTCGAGGACATGCCGCCGTTCCTCGGCGGCGGGGAGATGATCCGCGACGTGCGGCTCGACGGGTTCACCCCCAACGACGTGCCGTGGAAGTTCGAGGCCGGGACCCCGCCCATCGCCGAGGCCGTCGGCGCCGCGGCCGCGGCCGACTACCTCGAGGCGCTCGGTCTCGACACGGTCCGGGCCCACGAGATGCGCCTCGCCCGGTACGCGCTCGACGCGCTGGAGGAGCGCTTCCAGGACCGCCTCACGGTCTTCGGGCCGCGCGACGTCGGCCACCGCGGCGCGGTGCTCTCGCTCGCCTTCCCCGGCATCCACGCCCACGACGTCGCCCAGGTGCTCGACGAGGACGCCGTCTGCGTCCGGGCCGGCCACCACTGCGCCAAGCCGCTCATGCGGGTCCTCGGGGTCCCGGCCACGACGCGCGCCTCGTTCTACGTGTATAACGACGAGGCCGACGCCGACGCGCTCGTCGAGGCGCTGGCACGGGCCGAGAAGTTCTTCGCCGTCTAGGACCCAGGGAGACCGCATGCCCGGGCTCGAGGATCTGTACCGCGAGATCATCCTCGACCACTACCGAGCGCCCCGGAACCGCGGCGAGCTCCCCGTCCCGCCGGCCCGCAAGGTGGAGGGGTTCAACCCGCTCTGCGGCGACGAGGTCGTCCTCTACCTCGACGTCGAGGAGGGCGAGGTCCGCGACGTGCGCATCGCCGGCCAGGGTTGCTCGATCAGCCAGGCGTCGACCTCGATGATGAGCGCCGCGGTCAAGGGGAAGACCGTCGCCGAGGTGCGCCGCCTCATCCGGGCGTTCAAGGCCCTCATGTCGATCCACGAGTCCAAGCTCGAGGGGGACGGGGAGGGCGAGGATCTCGGCGCCGAGCTCGAGGGGGTCCGGCTCGGCGACCTCGAGGCCCTCCAGGGCGTCGTGAAGTTCCCCGTGCGCATCAAGTGCGCGACGCTCGCCTGGAACACCCTCCAGCAGGGCCTCGACGAGGCCGAGGCCGAGGTGGCCGGGACCTGATCCCCGGCGCGACCGCCCCACGACCGGCGTCGCTCCACCTTCGTCTCCATCTCCGGGTCGACTCCGGTTCCGGTCCTTCGCGGTCGACTCCGGTTCCGGTTCCTCGCGGTCGACTCCGGTTCCGGTTCCTCGCGGTCGACTCCGGTTCCGGTTCCTCGCGGTCGACTCCGGTTCCGCTCGCCCTCCGGCTTCGCTCCACCTTCGTCTCCCCGCCCTCCGGCTTCGCTCCACCTTCGTCTCCCCGCCCTACGGCTTCGCTCCACCTTCGTCTCCCCGCCCTCCGGCTTCGCTCCACCTTCGTCTCCCCCGCCCTCCGGCTTCGCTCCACCTTCGTCTCCATCTCCGGGTCGACTCCGGGTCCGGTTCCTCGCGGTCGACTCCGGTTCCGCTCGCCCTCCGGCTTCGCTCCACCTTCGTCTCCCGCCCTCCGGCTTCGCTCCACCTTCGTCTCCCCGCCCTCCGGCTTCGCTCCACCTTCGTCTCCAGCCGTCGCTCGCCTCTGCGCTCCCCGCTCACGTCGCCTCCGGCGACGGGCCGCTCGGGCCACGGCTCGCTGCTCGGCGGGTTACCCGCTCCATCTCCGGGTCGACTCCGGCTGCGCGCCGCCCTCCGGCGTCGCTCCACCTTCGTCTCCAGCCGTCGCTCGCCTCTGCGCTCCGCTCACGTCGCCTCCGGCGACGGGCCGCTCGGGCCACGGCTCGCTGCTCGGCGGGTTACCCGCCTCGCCGTCGCTCGCCTCTAGAGTGCCGGCGTGCGGAGGGAGCCCGTGTCCGGTGGCGTCCGGGCACCGGACGCCGGGCCCGGGCTGCGCCGGGGCCTGGCGGTGGCGGTGCCGGCCTGGCTCCTCTCGCGGGCGCTCGTGCTCGTCGCGCTCGGCGCCACCCGCTACGCCCTCGACCGCATCGGCCCCGACCCGGACCGCTCCTTCGCGAGCCTCACGGCGTGGGACGCGGCCTTCTACGCCGACATCGCGGGCGGTGGCTACGACGCGGTCCCGACGGAGGGGCTGCGGTTCTTCCCCCTGCTCCCCCTCCTCGCCCGGCTCGTCGACCTGCTGCTCCCCGGCGGAGCGGAGGCTGCGGTCGTGGTCGTCGCCAACGTCGCCGCCCTCGCGTTCCTCGCCCTGCTCCACCGCCTCGCGCTCCGGGAGACCGGCTCGGCGGCCCTGGCCCGCCGGGCGGTGTGGCTCGGGGCGCTGGCCCCCGCCGCGTTCGTGCTCGTGATGGGCTACTCGGAACCGCTCTTCGCCGCGCTCGCGGTCGCGACGTTCCTCGCCCTGCGGTCCCGGCGCTTCACCCTGGCCGCGGTGCCCGCGTTCCTCGCCGGGCTGTGCCGGCCCGTGGCACTGCTCCTCAGCGCGCCCGCGGCGGTGGAGGCGGCCCGCGGCATCCGCTCGCTCCCCGCCCGGGACCTGCCCGGCCGGCTGCTCGCCGTCCTCGCCGCGCCCCTCGGGAGCCTGGCCTACCTCCTTTGGGCGCGCGACCGGACCGGTGACCTCTTCCGGCCCCTCCGCTTCCAGGAGGCCTCCCACCTCAGGGGCGAGGCCGTCAGCCCGGTCGAGGGTCTCGTCGAGGCTCTGCGAGACGCGCTCGACGCGCACCGCGTCGGACCCGCCCTGCACGTGGCGTGGGCGCTCGTGGCCGTCGCGCTCCTCGTGGTCGCCTTCCGGAGGCTCCCTGCCTCCTACGGCCTGTTCGCGACGGCGTCGATCCTCGTCGCCCTCTCGTCACGCAACCTCGACTCCTTCGAGCGATACGCGCTCGGCGCGTTCCCGCTCGTCATCGCGGCCGCGAGCCTGACCGGACGTGACGACGTGGAGCGAGGCGTCCTCGTCCTGCTCGGCGGAGGCATGACCGGCTACGCGATGCTCGCCTTCTTCGGCGTGTACGTTCCGTGAGCCTCTCCGAGGCGTGCGGCTGCACGCGCCGCCCACGCCTGTGACGTCTGTCGCACCGCCCTGCGTCCCTCGCACACCCTCGTGACCTGCACGTTCGCGAGACCCCGCTCCCACTGCGATGGGCACGCTGCTCGCGGGCGCTACGTTGGTACAGGGTGAGGGAGAGCCCCGCAGTGGAAGGAACGGTCGCCATGGGTCAGGACACCCTGCTCATCGAGCTCATCGACGAAGCCCTCGAACGCTTCGCGGGTCGCGATCTGGTGACCGGGGCCGAGGTGGTCGACCTGTTGCTCGACCTGCGCCTCGCCGTCCTCGGCCCCGCGCTCGAGGAGCTGCTGGCCGCGGAGAGCGCCGCGACGACGAGCGGTTGAGCCTCGGGCCGCCGTCCGGTCCACGTCCACGCCCCGGCTCACATCTCGTCCCCGCGGGATGACCGGGGCCGCCCGCCGGTACCCGCTAGGGTAAGGCGACCTTGCGCCCGGGGGCACCCAGACTGCGTCGAATCGTCCACCCTCCAGTCCTCCTCGCGACCGCCGGAGCGCTCCTGCTCGTCGTCACGGTCGTGACGGCCAGCGGCGTCCTGCGCGAGCCCACCGCCTCCGGGGCCACCCGTGCCATCGTGCCCGGGACCCTTCCCGCATCGACGTCCACGTCCTCGACCAGCACGTCGAGCACCACGACCACCGCCCCCCCGCCCACGACCACGACCACCGAGCCCCCGCCGAGCACCGGGAACCTGCCGCCGACACCCCCGGGCGGCCTGCGGTCCGGTTCCCAGGGGCCCGACGTGCTCGCGTACGAGCAGCGGCTGGCCGAGCTCCGCTTCGACCCCGGGGCCGTCGACGGGGTCTTCGACCAGGCCACCCAGTACGCCGTGCACGCGCTGCAGAAGCTCGTCGGCGCCGACCGCACGGGCCGGATCGAGGAGGGGGAGCGCTTCGCCCTGACCTTCTTCACGTGGCCCGACCCGGTGGTCCCCGACGCCGAACCGAACCGAACCGAGGTCGACGTCACCCGCCAGGTGCTGATCCTGTGGGCCGAGGGCCGCGTCCGCCTCGTGACCACCATCTCCACCGGCTCCGGCGTCCACTACTGCTACACACCCAAGGGACAGCCCGACATCCGGGCCTGCGAGTACGCCTACACGCCGTCCGGTCGCTTCGAGTACTACCGGTTCCACCGGGGATGGGAGAAGTCCCCCTCGGCGAGCTCTACAACCCCTTCTACTTCAACAGTGGCATCGCCGTGCACGGCTACCGGTCCGTCCCCACGTCACCCGCCTCGCACGGCTGTGTGCGGATCCCGATGCACGTGTCGGAGTACTTCCACGACCTCGTCCGGGAGGGTGACCCCGTCTACGTCGTCGGCGGCTCCGACGGGCCGAGCCCGGTGACCCGCACGGTGATCCCGCCGCCACCTCCCACCGCGCCCCCGGACACCACCCCTCCCGACACCGCGCCGCCCGACACCGCGCCGCCCGACACCGCCCCCCGACCACGGTCGCGCCCACCACCACGGTCGCGCCCACCACCACGGTCGCGCCCCACCACCACGCCCACCACCGCGCCCACCACGACGACGGTTCCCTGACGGCCCGCGCTCGGGCGCGAGCGACCGATCTCGACGTCCGGGGGACTCGACTTCTTCGCACTCGGAGTGCACGAGCTCCTCGGGTCGCTGCGTGCCGATCGGGCCGGGACGACCCCTCACGACACGGCAAGCCCCCGGGACACCAGCGTGGCCCGGGTGACGGGCGGAAGACGCGCCACGGGACCGGCCGTCCCCGCCGGCGCGGTGAGCCGCGACCTCGGTCAGCTCGAGGGCTGCGTGCGGTGGCCGGGTCCCAGGAGCGACGCCGCAGCCAGCACGATCCACCCGAAGCCGAGGAGCAGGACGCCGGTCGCGGCGAGCGGCAGCGTCTCGGCGCCCGTCGCGGGCAGCTCCCCGGTGATCCCGGCGACCTGGACACCGGGATCCCCGCCGCGAGTGGCGACGGCACCGCCGACGTCGAGGCACCCGGCGAACTGGGGCGCGTCGAGCTGGATGTAGTCGATGAGGTTCAGCGCGTTGATCCCGTTGTTGCCCGAGGCGACGTTGACCACCTGGCCCACGGCGGCGCCGACATCGACCGGGAAGCCGGCGATGTCGATCCCCGCCTCCGGGGCGAGGAGCTTGGTCACGTCGAGCCCTTCGAGGCGCGACGGGGGGTTGGTGCCCCGGTAGAAGTCGGTCTGGGTCGCGCAGACCCGTCCGTCGGGTGCGGTCGGCAGGGAGACCGTCCACGTGTAGGTGCCGGCGGCCTGGACCGTCTTCGTGTCGCTGTCATGGAGGGTCTGGTGACCCAGGAACCACACCTCGGGGTTGCTCTTCACGTAGCTGGCCAGCGTGACGTCGAGCGGCGAGCACAGCGGCTGGTGGACGGTGACGGTGGCGGTGACGGTGGCTCCGGTGCGCCGCAGGTAGCGCCCGCCGGCCCCGAAGGCGAGCGGGGTCTCCAGCGGGTGGGGTCCGCACCCGGGCGTCCGGAGCGCGACGAAGAGGCGTTCGGCGGAAGCGCGCAGCTCGGGCGGCGCGTCGGCGAGGGCCGCGCCGACGACGGCCTGCGCCTCGGTGATCGCCGCGTCGACCTCGGCCTGGAGCCCGGCACCCAGCGCGTCGACGACCGCCTCGACCTCGGCGGCCTTCTGGGTCAGCTCGGCCTCGAGCTCCTCGAGCGCGCTCTCGAGGGGTCCCGGCTCTCGCCCGGTCGCCCCCGCCGGGCCGGCGGCGAGGGCCACGCCGGCGAGGGCCACGCCGGCGATCGCGCCCAGGACCGACGCGAGTCGGCGGACCCACCGTCTCCCTGGCTGCCTGCGTCCCTGCATCTCCCGCTTCCTCCTGCCGTCGGTCTCCGCACACCGTCGGCCCGCCCGGGAAGGGCGGTCGGGACCGGGTTCGCTCTGGCTCCCCGAGGCGCAGCGACCGATCTCCAGCCCACGGATCGTGGCGTCCCCACGGGGGATCAAACTACGCAAGCAGGACGATGTCAATGAGAACCGCGAGCAACTCCGAAAGGGGCCCCAAAAGGGCTCACACGTCGCGTTTAGTCCAACGCGTAACGTGGTAATCCGTGGCCGCGATCGCCTCGGGCCGTCGCGATCCGGACCACACCGACTCTCCGGCCGCGACCCGACCTTCGACGACCCGGGTGGGCGGGCCCGCGACTTCGAGGCGTCGCTCGACCTCGAGCTCGAAGGCGAGGAGTACCACGGGCGGGGGCCCCTCGAGGGCGACGAGGCCCCCGAGACCGGGACCCGGATCGGCCTGCCCACCGGACCGGGCTCCGCGGCCGCGGGCAGCGGGCCGGGGCGGCCGGGGTGTTGGCGACCGCCGTCCTGGGCGCGCTCAGCGTGGTGCTGCTCGTCGTCCTCCTGCGCCAGCGCCGCCGGCGGGACGGAGACCCGCCGGCCGGCACGGATCGCACGCCCGCGCGACGCGGGGCCGGGGTCCGAGCCGACGACGCCGTCGGGGCCGGCGTGTCCGGCACGAACGACGAGATCCCGATCCGGGAGCGGGTCTGAGGCTCAGAAGCCCGGCTCGGCGAACGGATCGGCCGGCTCCTCCGGTGGGGTCACGGCGAGCGTCTCGATCCCCAGCTCCGCCGCCAGCCCCTCGTACCCGGTGCGCTCCAGCGTCTCGGCCAGCTCGGGCCCCCCGCTCGCCACGACGCGCCCGGCCATGAGGACGTGCACGCGGTCCGGCCGCAACTCGGTGAGCAGCCGCGCGTAGTGGGTGATCGCCAGGACCCCGAGCCCGTCCTCGGCGGTCATCGCCTCGATCCGGCGGGACACGTCGCGCAGCGCGTCCACGTCGAGCCCGGAGTCGATCTCGTCGAGGACCGCGAAGCGAGGCTCGAGGACCGCGAGCTGCAGGGTCTCGTTGCGCTTCTTCTCACCCCCCGAGAACTCCACGTTGACGCCGCGCTGGAGGAAGCGCTCCCCCATGCCGACGCGCTCGGCCTCGGCGGCGAGCCGCTCGCGCAACCCGTCGGGAGCCTGGCCCCGGACCCGCAGGGCGGTCCCGACGAGCTCCTCGAGCCGGACGCCCGGGACCTCGACCGGGTACTGCATCGCCACGAACAGTCCGCGGACGGCTCGCTGCCAGGTCGGGCGGCCGAGCAGCTCCTCGCCGTCGATGGTCACCGAGCCGGACAGGACCTCGTAGTCGTCCCGGCCCATGAGCGTGTGCGCGAGCGTGGACTTCCCGGAGCCGTTGGGACCCATGAGGGCGTGGACCTCCCCCGACCGGACCTCGAGGTCCACCCCCCGGAGGATCTCGGTCCCCGCCACGGCCGCCCGCAGGCCCTCGATCCGCAGCACGCTCACCGGATCGTCACCAGCACGTCGTCACCGTCCACCCGGACGTCGTACACGGGCACCGGCCGGGTGGCCGGGAGGCTGCAGGGCTCCCCGCTGAGCAGCGAGAAGGTCGAGCCGTGCTTCGGGCACTCGATCTCCCGCTCCTCCTCCCAGACGTCGCCCTCCGACAGCGAGTAGTCCTGGTGGGAGCACCGGTCGCCGACGACGTACCAGTCGTCGTCGATCCGCACGACGGCCAGGCGGTGGCCGGCGACGTCGAACCGGCGGGCCGAGCCCGGCGCCACGTCGCCCACGCCGCACACGCGGACCTCGCTCGTGACCTGCTCAGCGCTCGCCATGCAGATGCCCCACCTTCTCGGCCACGGTCCGGCGCAGCGCACCGACGAGCGACGGCACCGGGAGCCGCTCGAAGACGTCCTCGAAGAACCCCATCACGATGAGACGGTCGGCTTCCTCGGGCGGCACGCCCCGGCTCTCGAGGTAGTAGCGCTGGTCGTCGTCGATCGGGCCGACCGCGCTGGCGTGCGAGCAGCGCACGTCGTTGGCCTCGATCTCGAGGTTGGGGATCGACTCGGCCCCGGCCCCGTGGGTCAGCACGAGGTTGCGGTTGGTCTGGGACGCGATCGAGCGCTGGGCCTCGCGGCGGAGCCGGACCAGGCCCGAGTAGACGGAGTGGGCCTCGTCCTCGACCGCTCCCTTGAAGAGCAGGTCGCTGCGCGTCCGGGGCGCCGCGTGGTCCTGGAGCGTCCGGAAGTCCAGCATCTGGTCGCGGTCGCCGAAGTAGACGGCCAGCAGGTCGCTCTCCGCGCCCTCCCCGGCGAGGTACGACTCGCTGCGCAGGCGGGCGTAGTCGCCGCCCAGGGCCACCGCGGAGGAGCGCAGCGAGGCGTCGCGCCCCAGGTGGGATCGCTGGAGCGCGACCTGCCACGTCCGGGGACCGTGCTCCTGCACGGAGAGGTAGCGGACATGGGCGTTGTCGGCGACGAGCAGCTCGACGACGGCGTCGACGAGGTGGTCGACGTCGGGCGACGCGAACCGGTCGAGGACCGTCACCTCGGACTCCTCGCCGGCCACGACGAGGGTGTGGGGGAAGCTGGCCAGTCCCTCACCCTCCGACCAGTGGAGCACGACGACGGGCTTCTCGACCACGACTCCGGGCGGGACCCGGACGAGGGCTCCCCCGGCGAGGAACGCGTCGTGGAGGGCCGTGAAGGCGTCGGGTGAGGCATCCGAGCAGGCACCGAGGACGCCCCGGACCGATGCCTCCTCGCACGCGTCGATCCCGCACACCTCGAGTCCCTTGGCGGCGAGGCCCTCGTCGACCTCGTGGTGCACGACCCGGCCGTTGCGCACGACCACCAGCCCGGCCCGGTCACCGGCCTCCGCCGCGAAGGGTCCGCCCCCGGGGGCGGGCTCGACCCCCGCCGGCCCGAGCATCTCGCGCGGCACCGGCCGGTAGCGCCCCAGATCGAGGTCGTCGATCCGCGAGTAGCGCCAGATCTCCTCGGACGAGGACGGCCACGAGAGGCCGTCGAGGCGGCCCACGGCGGCGGACCGGCGCTCGGCGAGCCAGGGCGAGCCCCCGAGGCGCGCGACGCCTCCGGGGTGAACTCCGCGATCACGACGCGCGCCGACCCTTCCGTTCCACCTCGTCCCTCCTGGCGGCGCTCAGCCGACGGCGCCTTCCATGTTCAGCTCGATGAGGCGGCTCAGCTCCACCGCGTACTCCATCGGGAGCGTCTTCGTGATGGGCTCGATGAACCCGTTCACGATCATCGCGGTGGCCTGCTGCTCGGTCAGGCCGCGACTCATCAGGTAGAAGACCTGGTCCTCGCCGACCTTCGAGACGGTGGCCTCGTGGCCGATCCGGGCGTCCTGCTCCTCGATCTCCATGTACGGGTAGGTGTCGGAGCGGCTCTCGTCGTCGAGGATCAGCGCGTCGCACCGGACGTGGCTCTTCACGTCGCGCGCGCCCTCCTCGACCCTCACCAGGCCGCGGTAGGTCGAGCGGCCGCCGTCCTTGGAGATCGACTTGGACTCGATGAGCGAGGTGGTCTCGGGGGCGACGTGGGTCATCTTGGCCCCGGCGTCCTGATGCTGCCCGGCGCCCGCGTAGGCGACCGACAGCACCTCACCGTGGGCCTTCGGCCCGGTGAGGACCACCGCGGGGTACTTCATCGTGAGCTTCGACCCGAGGTTGCCGTCGATCCACTCGACCGTGGCCTCGGCCTCGGCCCGGGCCCGCTTGGTCACCAGGTTGTAGACGTTGGGCGACCAGTTCTGGATCGTGGTGTACCGGATGCGGGCGCCGGGCTTCGCGATCAGCTCCACCACGGCGGAGTGGAGGGAGTCGCTCGAGTAGACCGGCGCCGAGCAGCCCTCGATGTAGTGCACCGAGGCACCCTCGTCGGCGATGATCAGGGTGCGCTCGAACTGGCCGGCGTTCTCGGCGTTGATGCGGAAGTACGCCTGGAGCGGCATCTCCACGTGGACGCCCGGCGGTACGTAGATGAAGGAGCCACCCGACCACACGGCCGAGTTCAGCGCGGCGAACTTGTTGTCGCCGGGCGGGATCACCGTACCGAGGTGCTCCCGGACGACGTCGGGCCACTCCCGCAGCGCGGTGTCCATGTCCGCGAAGAGCACGCCCGTCTTCTCGAGGTCCTCGCGGTTCTTGTGGTAGACGACCTCCGACTCGTATTGCGCGGTGACCCCCGCGAGGAACTTGCGCTCGGCCTCGGGGATGCCGAGCTTCTCGTAGGTGGCCTTCATGTCCTCCGGGAGCATGTCCCAATCGGAGACCTGCCGCTCGGTGGGCTTGATGTAGTAGTAGATGTCGTCGAAGTCGATGCTCGGCATGTTGCGGGCGAACCACTCGAGCATCGGCTTGCGTTCGAACCGCTGCAGGGCCTTGAGCCGGAAGCGCGTCATCCACTCCGGCTCGCTCTTGTGCAGGGAGATGTCGCGGACGACGTCGGCGCTGAGACCCTTCTTGGGCTTGTAGACGTACTCCTCGCGGTCGGACCAGCCGAGCCTGTACTTGCCCAGGTCGATGGGGGTGGACGCCATGAGGCGCGGCCTCCAGGGAGGTGGTCGCCGGTCCCGGACGGGGGTGGCCCGGGATTTACACTACGGCCATAGTAACAATCCTCGGGGCCTCCCGCAATCCCGCCGGGGGTGGACCCGCGGGGCTCCCGCCGGTCAGCGGACCGCGGCGCCCGAGGCCTCCTCGGTGGGCGCGGTCGTCTCGGGCGGGGCGGTGGTCGCCGTCTCGGGCGGCGGCGCCGTCGTCGTCGTGGTCGTCGCCCCACCCGCGAGCTCGTCGGCCCGGGCGAGGAGCTCGCCCACCTCCTCGATGAGCTCCGCGTACCGGCCGAGGTCGCCCTGCCGCAGGGCCTCCTCGGCCCGGGCGTAGGTCTCGTTCGCCTCCCCCAGCAGCGCCAGGACGTCGTCGTCGATCGGCGTGCCGTCGGGCACCTCGCCGCCCGAGACCGGCGGAGGCGGGGCCTCGCCGAAGATCTGCTGCAGGGCCCGTTCGAGCGAGGTGTCGATGACGGCCTGGCCCGCGTAGAAGACCGTGACGAAGCGGAACGACGGCAGGCGCGACCCGCTCTGGGCCTGCACGTAGACGGGCCGGATGTAGAGGATCGACTCCTCGACGGGGATGAGCTGCATGCTCCCCTGGATCACCCGGGACCCCTGGCGACCCAGGAGGGTGAACTGCTCCGAGATTTCCGTGGTCGTGTTGATGGCGTTGTTGGCCTGCTCCGGACCGATCACCGTGCGGTCGGCCGGCATCACGAACGCCTCGATCTCGCCGTAGTCCTCGAAGTCCGACTTGGCCACCATGAAGGAGACCAGGTTCGTGAGCTGGTTCTCCGCCGAGACCGGGACGAAGGGCCGCAGGATGAGGAACTCCTCGGCCTCCTGGTCGGGGAGGCGGATCAGCAGGTAGAGCGGGTCGATCCGGGGGCCGGTGGAGCGCGCCTCCTGGGGCTCGTCGGTCGTGGTGGTGACGCCGTCGACAGCCTGGGTGACGTCGACCTCACCGGAGCCGGGGTCCGGCGAGACCGCCCACAGGTCGGTGCGGTTGTAGAAGGTCGTCGAGTCGGTGACGTGGTAGCTGGCGAACACCTCGGTCTGCAGCGAGAAGAGGTCCTCCGGGTACCGCAGGTGGTCCTCCAACCCGTCGGGCAGCTCGTCCCGTTCGCTGAAGAGCTCGGGGAACGCCTTGCGGTAGGCGCGCAGCAGCGGGTCCTCGGGGTCCATCACGTAGAAGCGGATGGTGCCGTCGTAGGCGTCGACCGTCGCCTTGACCGAGTTGCGCACGTAGTTGTGGCTACCGTCCAGCCCTCCCTCGGCCCGGAACGACTGCGAGTAGGGGTAGCGGTCGGTGGTCGTGTACGCGTCGAGGACCCAGAGCACCCTCCCGTCGAGGATGACCGGGTAGGGGTCGTCGTCGTAACGGAGGAACGGCGCGGCCTTCTCGACCCGGTCCCGGATGTCGCGCAGGTACAGGATCCGGGTGCCCCCCTGCACCTGGCTGGAGATGAGCGGGTTGATGTCGGCGAATCGGAGGGCGAACGCCGCCCGCCGCAACCAACCCGACATCCCGACGCCCCCCTCGCCGTCGTACCGGGTGAACGCCGAGGTCTTGTCCTCCCGGGGGAAGTCGAACTCGTCCTGCCCCGCCCCCACGAGGGCGTAGCCGCCCAGCTCCTCGCCGAAGTAGACCTGGGGCCGCTCGAGCGAGAGCTCGCCCTGGGGCGGGATGTCGCTGAGCAGGTACTCGGGGAACCCGTCGCGGTCGGCGGCGTTGGCCGGCGAGACCACGGCGCCGAACCCGTGCGTGTAGACGAGGTGGCGGTTGACCCAGCTCTGGCTGGGCAGGTCGTCGCGGTTGAGCTCGCGAGCCGCGAGGAGCACCTGGCGGACCTCCCCGTCGACCTCGTACCGGTCGATGTCGGCCTCCGCGAAGCGGTAGAACGTGCCGAGCTGCTGGAGCGACCGGTAGTTGCGGAGGATCTCGCCGGGGTCCCAGAGGCGGGCGTTGTCGATGGTGGCCGCGTTGGCCACGACGTCCTCGGGGGTGAGGTCCTCGGCGTAGTCGAACCGCTTCACCTCGACGTCGGCCAGGTCGAAGGCGTCGCGCGTGGCGGCCACGTTCCGCTCGATGAACCGGCGCTCGCTCTCGAGCTCGTTGGGGTCGACCCGGAAGCGCTGGTAGAGCGCCGGGTAGATGGTCCCCACGACGAGCGACACGAAGGCCCACAGCCCCACCGCGATGACCGGGAGGACCCAGCCCCGCCGCCGGATGTTCACGAGGAAGAGCACCGCGGCGGCGATGGAGATGAAGATGAGGAGCCGCAGGGCGGGGAGCTGGGCGTTCACGTCGGTGGCGCCGGCCCCGTCGACCACGCCCCGGCTCGACAGGGCGAGGTTGTACTGCCCCAGGTAGTACTGCGCGGTCTTCGCCAGGGCCATCGCCCCCAGGATCACCGAGAGGTGCGCCTTGACCTGGGGCGTGACCCGCTGGAACGGGCTCTGGAACCGGATCCCCCCGTTGAGGTAGTGGGCCACGGCGGTGACGAGCAACACGATGAGCAGCGAGAAGAACGCCCAGTCGGCGACGAAGCGAAGGAAGGGCAGCTCGAAGACGTAGAAGCCCACGTCCTTGCCGAACTGCGGATCCTCCACGCCGAAGTCGACCCGGTTGCGGAACAGGATCCACTCCCGCCACTGGGACGAGACGCCCGTACCGGCCACGAGCGCGAAGAAGGCGGCCACCCCGACGCGGATGCGGCCCTGGTAGGGACCGGCGAACTGCTGGTACCGCTCGAGGAGCTCGTCTTCGGGACCCATCGAGCGGAACTTGGGGGCCAACCGGTCGGCGATGACGAGGTTGGCGTACAGGACGGCGAAGAAGGCGACGGTGAACACCACGGCCGGGACGGCGCGGGCGCTCAGGAGGCCCCGCCAGGTGTCACCGAAGCCCACCGAGTCGAACCACAGGTAGTCGGTGTAGAAGGTGGCGAGCTGCCGGAGGCTCAGGACGAGCACGAGCAGCGCGACGGCGACGGCGATCAGCCACGCGCGGCCGCGCAGCGAGGGACGGCGACGCTCGGTGTCAGGAAGGCGCATCGCCCAGCATGCTAGAAGGCCGCGCCCGGGCGGCGGGTACGGGACCGGGGCCCGCTCACGGGCGCGTGGCGGAGACTCCGGCCCCCACCGCCGCCGCGGCGGCGAGGAGGCACCGGCAGCCCGGGTGGGCCGGGGGGTGCGTCTGGCCCGTCGGGAAGGCCTCGCCCTTCATCGTCGGCTCGAGCGCGTTGTCGTCGCAATCCGGGCACCGCCCGACCTCGGACGGGACCCAGCGGAGGACCGAACCCTCGGGGGCGGCGTCGAAGACGCCCCGGGCGAACGCCACCGCGAGCAGGTCGCCGACCGCCGGCTCGAGGGACTCGCTGCGCCACTCCCGGTACCGGGCCCCGATCCGCTCGGCCGAGTCGGCGTCGGCCGGCTCACCCTCGCCCCGGTCCCCGGTCGGCTCGCCCGACTCGTCGAGCGCGGAGCCGACCCGTTCCCGCATCGGCGTCACGAACCCCTCGGTGAGGGCCCGGGCCAGGTCCTCGGGAGGCTCGGCCGCGTCGGGCCGGGCGCCGCGGTAGGCCTCGGCGACGGCGGGACCGAGCACCTCGCTCCACGCCGCCAGTTGCAAGTCGAGCGGGGGGAGGATCCGATCGGCCGTCGGACGGCCCCTGAGGGTCCGGAGCGCGTCGAGGAGCGCGTTCTGCTCGTCCTGCAGCATCCGCTTGGCCCGGCGCAGGAGTGCCCGCTCGACCGGGCGCAGGATCTCCGCGCGCGTCGCCAGCGCGGCCGCGTCGTCCTCGCCCCGGGCCTCGTCGTCGCCGTGCTCCGGGGTGGCGGTGTCGGCCTCGGCACCTTCCTCGACCTCGGACGCCAGGACCTCGCGCGCGCCGGCCACGGCCTCCTCCCGACTCGCCCGGAGCCTGGCGAAGATCTCCTGGACGTCCTTGCGCGGCTCCCCGGAGTCCGGCTCGGCCGGTCGCTCCTGGTCGGGCGGCAGCTCCTCGGCCGCGACACCCTCCCCGGCCGTCCCCTCGCCGAGCCCCAACGCGCTCCGCACGTAGGCCCGCAGGCCCGTCGGCCCGCCTTCCTCGGCGGGGGTCGCGCCCTCGACCTCGACCGGCCCGGTCCCGCTCTCCGTCCCACCGGCCCCGCCCTCCTCGGCGGGGGTCGCGCCCTCGACCTCGACCGGCCCGGTCCCGCTCTCCGTCCCACCGGCCCCGCCCTCCTCGGGGCGGCCGTGCTCGACGACGATCTCGACCTCCCGGGGCGCCTCGGCCGGCCCGGCGGGGGGGACCTCGGGCTCCGCCCCCGGCGCGACCCCCGGTCGCTCCTCCATCGACGCGACGCTTCGCTCCAGCTCGTCCTCGAGCGCCGGCAGGGCCACCGGACCGGCGGCCTCGGGCCGCCGGTCGGCGTGGCTCAGCGCCTCGGTGGCCTCGGCGAGCGTGCGCTTCACGAGCCGGTAGGCCTCGAGCAGCCGGTCCCGTCCGCCGCGAAGCTCCTCGATCTGGGCCTGGAGGAGCGATCGGCGCCTGGCGAGGTCGGCGAGCACGCGCTCGCGCACCGCTCGGGCCTCGCTCACCATCTCGCGCCCGCTCGCCCGGGCCGCCTCGATCTCGGCCTCGGCGTCGCGGGCCGAGCGCTCGCGCTGCTCCTCCACGGTGCGCTCGGTCTCGGCCCGGAGCTCCGCCGCCCGGGTCTCGGCCGCCCGCTGGAGCGCCGTGGACGCCTCGTTGGCCTCGCGGAGGCGATCGGCGAGGAGGGTCTCGGCCTCCTCGCGCATGCGCCGGGCGTCGTCCTGGGCCTCCCGGACGATGAGCGTCGCCCGCTCCTCGGCCTTGGTCCGGATGTCCTGGGCGGCCTCCTGGGCCGAGCGCAGCACCCGGGCCGTCTCCTCCCCGAGCGCATCGAGGAGCTGGCGCTCGGTGATCGCCGGGGGATCGCTGAGCTGCCGTTCGAGCTCCTCGACCCGGTCGGTGAGCTCCCGCTCCCGCTCCCTCGAGTGGGCGACGTCGTCGGCGACCCGGCGCAGGAAGCTGCGGACCTCCGCCTCCGAGATCCCCCGGAACGCGCTCGGGAAGCCCCGGCTCACGATCTCGTCGGGCGAGAGCCGGGCCGCGCCCGGGATGCTTCGCCGGTGCCGATCACCGTCAGCCATGCGGCCCCCAGGAGTTGATCCGACGCCTGCCTCGTGGGAGGTCCGCGGCGCGGACAGAGCCCCCGGCGAGGTCGTTCCATGGTATTGGCGGACGGGACGCTCGCGCCGGACCGGTTTCCCCCCGCGCGGGCGACCGACCCGCGTGCCACGGGGCGTGGCGCGGCTACGCGGCGCGGGTCGTCGGGGTGGTCTCCACCAGTGGGTCACCCCCGGCCGCCTCGAGCGCGGCCAGGGCCTCGTCGAGGTCGCGCACCGCCACGACCTCCATGTCCCCCGCCTCCGACCGGGCGTCCTCGACATTGCCGGGCGGGACGAGCATGAGGGTGGCCCCGGCCCGCCGCGCGGCGACGGCCTTCTGGGCCGCTCCGTCGATCTCCCCCACGGTCCCGTCGGGCGAGATCTCGCCGGTGACCCCGATCTTCCTGCCCCCGGCGAGGTCGCCGGGAGTCAGCTCGTCGACGATCTCCAGCGTGAAGGCCAGGCCGGCCGACGGACCGCTGACCGAGCCGGTGTCGATCTCCACGTCCACCGGGAAGTCGAGCTCGAGGTCACGGGTCACGACCGAGACCCCGATGAGCGCCCGCCCCTCGTCGTTCGCCGTGGTCGTGAGCGTGACCTCGCGGCTGCGCCCCTCGCGGTCGACGGTGAGGATCACCGGGTCGCCCGGAGCGCGGGTCCGGATCGCCGGGGCGAGGTCGTCGGCGAGCCGGACCGGCTCACCGTCGACCCCGACGATGGTGTCGCCGGGCTCCAGCTCGCCGTCGGCCGGGCTCCCCTCGACGACCGAGGCCACGAGCGCGCCCGTCCCCTCCATCGTCACCTCGTAGCCCAGTCGCTCCAGCGCCACCTTCGTGGCGACGAGCTGCGACTCGTCCATGAGCTCGATGTTGATGCGACGGTTCTCCTCTCGCGTGTGGGGACCGAGCACGTCCTCCTCGTCGCGGATCTCGTGGTCGTCCCGGAGCCAGGCGTAGCCCAGCCGGTAGACGTTGGGTCTCCGGTTGGACACCGACACGGTGAGGTAGAGGAACGACCCCTCGTCCTCGTAGGTGGGCGCTCCCTCGATGGTCACAGCGCCACCGACCGGCGTGGCGTCTCCCGGGGAGACGATGACGTAGGGAAGGCGGACGAAGAACGCGGCGAGGGCGAGGACGGCCCCGACCGCCCCCACGACGACCGGGAGGACGCCGCCCCGCCGGGACCGGCGGGCGCGTGCGGGCGCCGACGGCCACGGCGAGGGCGCGGATCGCTCGGGTGCGTCGTCCCCGTCGGTCGGCACGGCGGGCCCCTCCTCGGTCGGGAGCGACCAGCGTGCCACGCCTCCACGCGCCCCGACGACGCGAGGTCGCTCCTAGGCCGGCGGGACCAGCTCGGCGTAGACCACGTAGCGGTACGCCGCGCTCCCGGGTGGGTGGCAGGCGAAGAGCGTCAGGGTGTACCCGGGGGCCTGGTCGACGATCCGGACCGCGTCGGGGGTCACGACCTCGTACCCGGTCACCCGGTAGGTGAAGAGGCCCTCGTCGGTCCGGAGGAGGATCTCGTCGCCCTCCACGAGCTCGTCGATGCGCCGGAAGGGGTGCGAGTGGGTCACGCGGTGGCCCGCCAGGACGACGTTGCCGTATCCGCCCGGCAGGGGCGTGCCGGGCCAGTGGCCCGGCCCCTCGTCGATGACCGTCAGCCACACCCCCTCGTAGATCGTGTGGACCAGCCCGATCCTGGGGATCTCGACCTCGCCGATCGGGACGACGGGCACGTCGGCCCGCGGGTCGACAGGGGGTCCTGGGGCCGGGAGAGTGCCGGGAGGGTCGTCGTGGTGCCCGGCGCCGCGACGGTCGAGGTCGTCGTGGTCGGGGCCCGGGTGACGATGGTGGGGTCGTCGGCCGGGGGTCGCTCGCCCGGTCCTCCCCCGCGAGGCCGGCCGAGCCGGCGACGATCGCCGCCAGGGCGACCAGCCCGGAGACGGCGAAGAGCCTCGGGCGGCTCCAGCGGCTCGACGCTGCGCGGCGTGCACCCTCCTGAGGCACGGATCCTCCTGCGCGCCCTCCGCACGGCGCTCGCCTCGGCATCGGCCGTCTCCGGGTGACACTGTAGGTTCGGTCGCGTGACGCCTCCACGTCGCCACCCGACCGCGACCGGGGCCCCGGACCTCGAGGGACTCGCCGGACCGTCGGGCCTCGAGCGGGCCGCGCGGGCCGCGGCCCTCGGGATGCTCCCGACGCTCCCCCGCGGCGCCCCGGGCACGCTCGAGCGGATGGCGGGGACGGACCCCGATCCGCGCGCCCGCTCGGCGGCCCTCGGGGCGCTGGCCCGATCGGCCGGCCGCCGGCGGGCCTCCAGGGCCTGGCGGCGAGCGCTGGCCGATCCCGACGCCGCGGTCCGCCGGAGGGCCGCCGAGCTGGCCCCGGCCGTCGGGGGAACGGTCCGGCCGCTCCTCGGCCTGCTCCACGACCTCGACGTGACGGTGGTCGAGGCGGCCGCCTGGGCCCTCGGCGAGCTGGGCGACGCGACCCGGCGGACCCGGGCCGTCGCCGCCCTCGCCTCGGTGGCCGTCGGACACGACGACCCGCTGGCCCGTGAGGCGGCGGTGGCGGCCCTCGGGGCCCTGGGCGATCCCGCAGGCCTTCCGGCGGTGCTGGTCGCGTGCCGGGACCGACCGGCGGTGCGCCGGCGGGCCGTGCTCGCCCTCTCGCCCTTCGCCGGCCCCGAGGTCGACGCCGCGCTCGACCGCGCGGCACGCGACGTCGACTGGCAGGTGCGGCAGGCCGCCGACGAGCTCCGTGGCGGCCCGGCGCGCCCCGGCTGCTAGCTACGCGCGAGGGCGGCCCATGAACATGTCTCGCAGGGTGTCGAAGGACTCGAGGCACCGCCCGGCACCCAGCACGACGCACTCCAGGGGAGCGTCCACGAGGCGCACGGGAAGGGCCGTCTCGCGTGCGATGCGCTCGTCGAGCCCCCGGAGCATCCCCCCGCCGCCGGTGAGGTGGATCCCCTGCACGATGAGGTCCTGGGCCAGCTCCGGCGGGGTCTGGGCCAGGGCGCTCACGACCGCGTCGCAGACCGCCCGGACCTGCTCCTCGATGGCGTCGCGCACCTCCTCGGGGGAGAGCACGATCGTCTTGGGGAGCCCGCTCATGAGGTCACGGCCGCGCACCTCGGCCTTGTACTCCTCCGGGGTCGGGTAGGCCGAGCCGATGGCCAGCTTGATCTCCTCGGCCGTCCGCTCCCCGATGGCGATGCCGTACTCCCGGCGCACGTAGGCCTGGATGGCGGCGTCGATGTCGAAGGAGCCGACCCGGACCGCCTCGAGCGCGACCACGCCGCCCAGCGAGATGACGGCCACCTCGGTGGTCCCACCGCCGACGTCGACGACCATGTTGCCGAGCGGCTCGTGGATCGGCAGGCCCGCCCCGATGGCCGCGGCCATCGGCTGCTCGATGAGGTAGGTCGTGGCCGCCCCGGCGCGCCGGGCCGCCTCCAGCACGGCCCGCTGCTCGACGTGGGTGATCGCCGACGGGACGCAGATGAGCACCCGGGCGCGGTAGAGCCGGGACACGCCGGCCCGCTGGAACAGCAGGCGAATCATCCGCTGGGTGATCTCGAAGTCGGTGATGGCTCCCCCGCGGAGGGGCCGGACCGCCACGATGTAGCCGGGCGTGCGCCCGATCATCTGCCACGCCTCGTGGCCCATGGCGAGCACGTCCTGGGTCCGGCTGTTGAGCGCGATCACCGTCGGCTCGTTGAGGATGATCCCCTGCCCGCGCGAGTAGACGAGCGTGTTGGCGGTGCCCAGGTCGATCGCGAGGTCCCTAGCCAGGGCTCCGCGCTCCTCGGTCGGTCGTACCGTAGGGAGGGTCCGGAGGGGTCGGGGCGATGGCCCGCAGACCGCGCTCGAACTCGTCGATGCTGGCGTGCATCGAGGTCGGGTTCCGGTGGCGGAGGACGACCAGGGTCACGCCCGCGATGCTGAGCCCGATCGCCAGCAGGAGGAACGCCATCAGCCGCTTCCGCCGTCGGTGACCGTTCGCACCGGGTGGTCGACGACGGACCAGTCGGAACCGCCCTCCCAGTGCTCCCGCTTCCAGATCGGCACCGTCTCCTTCAGCGTGTCGATGCAGAAGCGGGCCGCGTCGAAGGCCTCCGGCCGGTGCGGCGTCGACACGACGACGACGACCGAGGGCTCCGTCAGCGCGACGTCGCCGGTCCGGTGCAGGAGGGCGAGCCGCTCGATGGCCGGCCAGCGGCGCCGGGCCTCGGCGCCCACCCCGGCGAGGGCCCGGTGCGCCGCGTCCTCGTACGCCTCGTACGAGAGCGCCCGCACGCCCGGCCGGCCCTCGGAGCGGTCGCGGACGACCCCGAGGAACGTCACGACGGCCCCGCTCCCCGGGGTGGTCGCCCACGCGACCGCCTGCTCGACGGGGAGCGGCTCGACGGTGAGCCCCACCCAGTCCGACCCGCTCGGCTCCACCAGCACAGCGACATTCTAGGGAACCGGCTCGTCGTGGCCTCCGAGGGGACACGGAGCGCGGTCGGCCTACCACAGGCTCGGGGACCGGTCGGGCGCGTCGGGCTCGGCCCGACCGGCGCCTCGACCCACCGCCGCCGGAGGCGCGGACGCGAGCTCGACGTGGAAGCGGGATCCCGTCCCGGGCTCGCTCTCGACTCCGACCTCACCGCCCATGGCCTCGACGAGGCCCTTCACGATGAAGAGGCCGAGCCCGCTGCCTCCCTCGGGGCCGAGCCTCACGAACTTCTGGAACAGGCGCTCGCGGTCCTCGGAGCCGATCCCCGGACCGCGGTCCCGGACCTCCACCGCCACCCGGTCGTCACGACGCCCCACCACGACGTCCACCGCGTCGTCCGAGTACCGGACGGCGTTCGAGAGCAGGTTCACGAGCACCCGGTGGAGGAACGAGCGGTCGGCGAGCGCCCGGCAGTCCGCCCCGTCCCCCTGCAGCCGCAGCTCCCGGTCCGGGACGGCGGCGGCGACCTCGGTCATGGCGTCGCGCGCGACGGAGGCGACGTCGACGCCCTCGAGCGTCGGGGCGCTCCGCCCGCTCTCGATGAGCGAGGCGGCGAGGAGGTCCTCCACGAGCGTGGCGAGCCGCTCGACCTGCCGGTCGATGGCGTCGATGGCCCGCTGCTCCTGCTCCGGGGTGAGCTCGGATCGCCGCTCGGCCAGGGCCCCGGCGAAGCCGCGCAACGCGGTGAGGGGCGTCCGCAGCTCGTGGCTCGTCGTGGCCACGAAGTCGTCCTTGGCGGCCGCGAGCCGCTGGAGGTCCTCGATCGTCTCCGTCTGCATCCGACCGAGGCGGGCGTGCTCGAGGAGCTGGGCCAGCTCACCCGCCAGGGTCTCGAGCAGCCGGGCCTCGTCGTCGTCGAAGGCGTCCGGCCGGCGCGAGGTGACCACGAGGACGCCGATCCGGCGGGCGCCGGCCCGCAGCGGGACCGCCAGCGTGGAGTGGGCCGAGGCCCCGTGGCCGACCGTCCGGACGTGGGGCCGGCCGGCGCGCAGGCACGCGTTCGCGAGGTCGACGACGTCCGGCTCGCCCAGCCGCCGGGTCGCGTCCTCCCCGGCCGCCGCGGCGAGGCCCAGGCGGTCGGGGCCGTGCAGCAGGATCCCGACCTCCTCGAAGCCCAGCTCCTGGTGGAGCATCTCGACGAGGAGCGCGGTGGCCTCCTCCTCGGCAACGGAGGGGACCCGCAACGCGAAGCGGTGCACGACCTCGGACTCGGCCAGGCGTCGCCGGAAGCTGGCCCGGGCCTGGTTGAGGGCCCTGACGAGGACGCCGACGGCCAGGCCGGTGGCCAGGAAGACCGCGGACCGGAACACCAGGGCGTCCCACCGGAAGGGGATGCCGTGACGCGCCTCCCGGTAGGCCATCCAGGCTCCCAGCAGCAGGCTCATGGCCCCGGCGAGCCCCAGCCCGCCGGCGACCGCCCAGCGCACCGCGGCCTCGAAGACGAGGAGCACGCCGACCAGGTAGACGCTGCTCTCGAACCTCCCGGTGTCGCTGAACATCGCCAGCCCGACCACGGCGGTGTCCGCCAGGACCGTGACCCCGGCGACGACCTGGATCCGGTGCACGGTGAGCGGACGGCGCAGGACCACGAAGCTGAACGCGGCCGAGAGGAAGAGGAGCACGGCGGCCGCCCAGCGCAGCGCCGGCTCCGGACCGGGCTCGAGGATCGTGAACGCGGTGGCGAAGACCGCGAGGAGCACGCGGAAGCGCGCCACGACGGCCTCGACCTCGCGCCGCCTCGCCTCCTCCGTCTCGGGGAGGGCCGCGGCCGGGGTGAGGAACCTCAACATGACCCTTCCATGATCCCACGTGGATCCCGCACCCACGGACGGACTCCGACGGGCGGGGCGACGTCGCGCCGCCGGATCGCGGCGGTACCCTCCCCCGGTGCACCACGACGCCGAAGGCGGGGACGTCGGCGGCTACCTGCCCGACCGCCTCGACCGCCCGTGGCTCCACCCCTCCGAGCTGTCCCCGGGACCGGTCCGGCAGTCCTCGCCGCCCGGGTCGGGTCTCCCGGGAGCCGGCACGGCCGCGCCGCCTCTCGGGCGGCGCGCCCGCAGCCGGCCCGGGCCCGTCCTGGGGACGGCGCTCGTCGCCGCCCTGGCCGCGGCGCTCGTCGTCCTGTCCGAGGGCCTCCCCGCCGGCGACCCGGCCGCCACAGCGGTCACGCCCAGCGTCGTCGCCGTGCGGGTCACCGGACCGGGCGGGTCCGGCGAGATGTCAGGGGTCTGCGTGGCCCCCGGGTACGTGCTGACCAGCGACGGCTTCGTCGACGACGACGTGTCGGTGCTCGTGTCCACCGAATCGCGGGAGGATCCCGCGGCCCTCGTCGGGCGGGATCCGCGCACCGGCCTCGCGCTCCTCGAGGTCGGGACGGACGCTCCGGCCGCCCGGTTCGGGACGAGCCGGGCGCTGAGGGTCGGCCACCCCGTCGTGGTCGTCCTCGCCCCGGCGCGGCCGTCCTCGACCCGCCCGGGCTACGTCGCCGGCCTCGGGGAGCTGGTCCGGTCGAGCCGGGGCGCGACCCTGGCCGGGCTCATCGAGGCCCGGGTGCGGGGCGGCGCCCCGGCGGGGTCGCCGGTCGTCGACGAGGCCGGGAACGTCGTCGGGATCCTGGCCGCCGTCCCCGGACCCGACGGGGACCACGTCATGGCCGTACCCGCCGAGATCGCTCGGGACGTCGCCGACCAGCTCCGGACGACGGGGAGCGTCGCCCACGGCTGGCTCGGTATCCGCGCCACCGACGCCGCCGGCGGGGACGGAGCCGAGGTGCGGTCCGTCGCCCGCGGCGGGCCGGCCGCCGCCGCGGGGCTCGCGCCCGGTGACGTCGTGCTGCGCGTCGGCGGTGACGCGGTCACCTCGACCGCGGACCTGCTCGTCGCCGTGCGGGCCCGCCGACCCGGGGACGTGGTGCCCGTCACCTTCCGCCGCGACGGGACCGAGGCCGTGACGACCGCGGTCCTGGACGACGCACCGGACGGGGCCGACGGATCGGCCACGCGCGAACCGGCATCGCCGGGCGCATCCTGAACCGGCCGCTCGGTCAGCCCCGCCGGTGCCGGCGGTGCCGTCGCCAGCCCAGCACCGCCGCGCCGACGAGCGCCGCGCCGCCCGCGGCCAGGAGCGCGCGCGCGGCGGACGGGGAGGTGGGCATCGACGCCAGCCCGGCCACGACCGCCTCCTCGTTGGTGTGGACCGGAGCCCACCCGGCGCTGCGGAGACGGTCGTTGGCCACGACCCAGGGATGGATCAGGTAGGGCAGGACGGTGGGCGGGACGTCGCCCAGGCCCGACGCCCACAGCGCGCGCAGCAGGCGCTCGGCGAGCTCCGGGGGCAGGGGCAGGGCGAGGTGCCTGGGGACCAGCGCCCGGACCTCCTCGGTGCCCAGCCATCCGTCGGCCGCGAGGTTGTAGGCACCCGGGAGGTCCTCGCGGACGGCGAGGACGAGCGCGGCGACGACGTCGTCGACGTGCACGAACTGCAGCGGAGGTGCCGCGCCCCGGATCCGCAGGGGCGGGCGACCCGCGAGCATCCTCACGGCCAGGTGCTCGGCGCCCGGTCCGAGCACCGGCGCGGTCCGGAGGACCGTCGCGACGGCTCCGGGCCGGGCCCCGGCCCACTCGACCAGGAGCCGCTCGGCCTCGGCTGCCTGCACCGCGGGGGCGAAGCCCTCGTTCGGGCGGACGACGGCGTCCTCGGTGAGCGGCACCGGGTTGTTGGGCCAGGCGCCGTAGACGGCGGCGCTCGACACGCGCACGACCTTGCGGATCCCGACCGCCGACGCGGCGTCGAGCAGGTGACGGGTGCCCTCGACGTTGACGTGGGCCATGAGCCGCTCGTCGGGGATCGGGTCGCCCACGGCAGCCAGGTGGACGAGGACGTCGACCCCTTCGAGCAACGGCTTCAGCTCGGTCCCGGCGACGTCGAGCCGGTGGAACTCCAGGTGGTGCGAACGCCGGGCGGGATCCCGCACGTCGAAGGCCACCACGCGGTCGGCCACTGCGTCGAGCTGCGGCAGCAGGTGCTGGCCGACGAAGCCCGACGCCCCCGTGAGCGCGACGTTCACCGGCTCACCACCCCGCGCCGACCGGCCCGTCCCACATCGCTCCTCGCCGGTCCCGCTCCTGGTCTGCGCTCTGCCCCCAGGACCACCTTCATAGACTGACCGCGTGGGCGACGTTCCTCAACCCGGCGAACCCGACCCGACGGGTCCGGGCGCCCGCGGGCCCGGATGGCCGTTCTCCCTGGAGGGGTTCGACCTGGGCCAGATGCTCCAGGCCCTCCGCTCCGAGGGTCCCCTCAACTGGGAGGTGGCCCGGCAGGTCGCCGGGTGGGTGGCGCTCGGCGACCGCCCGGAGCCCACGATCGACCCCACCGACCGCGACCACCTGGTCGAGCTCGCGCACGCCGCCCAGACGCTCGTCGTCGCCGAGACCGGCCTCGCCGCCACCTTCGCGGCGCAGGTCGAGACGGTCACCCCCCTGGGCTGGACCCGCCTCCACCTCGAGGCGCTCCGCCCTGTCCTGGAGGCCCTCGCGTCGACCCTGCACCGCTCGATGGTCGAGCTCGAGGACCAGGTCCCCGGGGCCGAGGAACCCGACCTCGGCGAGCACCCGCTCCTCGCCGGCCTCGGGCTCGGCGGGGCCTCGCTCGCGGGCCTGCTCGGCACCATGGCCCCACTGCTGCTCGGGGTCCAGGCCGGCTCGATGGTCGGCTACCTCGCCCAGCACGCCCTCGGTCGCTACGACCTCCCCCTGCCGGCCGCCGACGAACCGAGCCTCTGCTTCGTCGTGCCGAACCTGGACGACTTCGAGCAGGCCTGGTCCCTCCCCCGCGCCGACCTCCGCTTCTACGTGGCGGTGCACGAGGTCGTCCACGCCGCCGAGCGCTCGGTGCCGTGGCTGAGGGAGCGGCTCGTCGGGCTGGCCACGCGCTACGTCGCCGGCTACGAGATCGACCCCGGGGCGTTCGAGGCCGAGCTCGGCGACCTCGACCCGGCGGACCCGTCCTCGTTCGCGGCGGTCACCGAGCACCCCGAACGGCTCCTCGGGGCCATGCAGTCCCCGGGCCAGCGGGAGGTCCTGGCGGAGCTCCAGGTCCTCATGGCCGTGATCGAGGGCTACGCCGACTCGGTCCTGGCCCGGATCGGCGACCGCATGATCCCCTCGTTCGCCCGCATCCACGAGGCGATGACCCGTCACCGGCTCGAGCGGGGCGAGGCCGAGCGCTTCATCGAGGGCCTCCTCGGGCTCCGCCTCGAGCGCGAGCACTACGAGCAGGGGGAGGCGTTCTGCCGGGGGGTCGCGGAGCGGGCGGGGCCCGAGGCCCTCAACCGGCTGTGGGAGCGGGAGGAGATGCTCCCCACCCCCTCGGAGCTCGAGGCACCCGGGTTGTGGCTCGCCCGCATCGAGCTCCCGGACCCCTGACGGCCGCGCCACGCCGGAGCCGCGTCACGACTCCCGGCCCGGGTCACGGTGCCGCCGTCGACGGCCCCGGAGGCTCGCCGGGGTCCCGGGGCGGCTGCACCTCCGACCGGCGCGACCGTTCGAGCCGGGACCGGTGACTCCGGAGGCGGGCGAGGCCCGACGGCCGCTCCGGCACCGGCTCCTGGTCACGCGAGGCCCGGAGCGCTCCGATGTAGGAGAGCCCCCCGAAGCCCAGCACCAGCGACAGGACGAAGAGCCCGAGGCGGCCACCGAGCGGGATCGCCACGGGGATCAGCGCGCCGGCGACCCACACGAGCTGGAACCGGGTCTCGAAGCGGGCGAAGGCCCGCCCGTGGAGGTCGTCGGGCCCGTCTCGCTGCACGAGGGAGTCGAAGCCCACGCGCCCCGACGCTGCGCCGAGGGCCACCGTGAAGCCGGCGGCCATGAGGGAGAGGCGCCCGGGCGACCGGGCCGAGAACAGCGTCACGATCCCCGGGAGCAGCAGCGCTCCCGCGAGGATCACCTCCTCGCGCACGCGGCGGCGCAGGGGTGGGGCGACCACGACGCCGAGGAACCCCCGATGGCGCTGGTCGCGAGCACCGCGCCGTAGACCCAGGCGGCCTCGCCCGCGTCCTTGAGCAGGAACGCGGCGAGGAAGGTGAGGAACCCCACCCCACCCCGCAGCAGCGCCATGGCGGTGCCCGCGAGCACGATGCTCGCCGTCTGCATCTCCTCGCGCTCGGCGGGCGTCTCCCCCCGCCCGACGCGCGCCGCCCGGGGGATCTGGAGGGCGAGGAACGCCGCGGCGAGGAACACCATCGTCCCGAGCAGCAGCGACCACCGGGCCCCGAACAGCTTCAGGATCGCCGCCGCCGGGAGCCCTCCCACGAAGCCGGCGACCACGCTGATGAGCGCGAGGTTCGAGTTGGCCCGCACGAGCTCGTCGTCGTGCTCGACGACTGCCGGGACCAGGGAGCTCTTGGCGATGGAGTGCGACTTGGCCAGGACGAGGACCCCGAAGGCCTCCGGGTACAGGAGCAGCCCGTCGACGTGGCGGGCCATCAGCCAGCACAGCACCGCCCGGCCCAGCGCCGCGGAGAAGACGACGAGCCGGCGCCCACCGCGGGTGCGGTCGAGCACCGGCCCCAGGAGCGGCGCGATCACCGCGAAGGGAGCCATCGTCAGGGCGAGGTACGCGAGCACCCTGGGCCGGGCGTCCCCCGAGGGGACGGTGAAGAACAACGACCCGGCGAGCGAGACGGTCACGCAGACGTCGCCGCACATGCTCGCTGCGTGCGCGACGGCCAGGCGGGCGAAGGGGCGTCGGGCCCGAGAAGCGCGGGGTGGTGGCCATCGACGACCGCAGGTTACCCCCGGCCTCGCGAGCCCCTGGTCGGGAGCCCGCCGCCGTCGGGGCGCACGACGTTCACGCGAGGGCCTCCCGTTCGTCACCCGGAGGTCACCGGGACGACACGGACCCTCGGTACCGTGGGGTTCGCCGGTCGCGGGACCACGACCACCGGGCCGGCCGGACACCGGGGATCCGGTGGCCGGATGCACCCCACCACGGTGAGCGGGGACCACCCCCTCCGCTCCCACGCCGCCCCCGGACACCCCGCCGGGGGCGGCCGGACGGCCCGTCCGTGCCGGCCCTCCGAGGGACCGGCAGGGGCGGGCCGTCGACGCGGATCGCCGTCCTCGACGGAGGAGGCGACCGCTACGATGACCGCCATGGACGGTGCGAAGAGCCCGGTGAGCGACCGCGCCCCCGTCCCCGGCCCGCCCACACCCGGGGCGGCGGCCGCCGGCCCCGACTCCGCCTACCTCAACCGCGAGCTGTCCTGGCTCGACTTCAACGCCAGAGTGCTCGCCCTCGCCGAGGACCCGGCGCGGCCCCTGCTCGAACGGGCCAAGTTCCTGGCCATCTTCAACCAGAACCTCGACGAGTTCTTCCAGGTCCGGGTGTCCGCCATCCGCCAGCAGGTCGAGGCCGGGCTCCGGGCCCCCTCGCCCGACGGCCTCGACGCCGCCGAGGTGCTCGCCGCCGTCCGGGCCCAGGCCGCCGAGCTCGTGGAACGCCAGACCCGGGTCTTCACGAAGGAGGTCGCCCCCGCCCTCGAGGACGTGGGCATCCGGTTCTCGAACTGGCACGACCTCGACGACGACGACCGGGCCCACCTCGTGCGCGTCTTCGAGGAGCAGGTCTTCCCGGTCCTCACCCCGCTCGCCGTCGACCCCGCCCACCCCTTCCCCTACATCTCGAGCCTCTCCCTGAGCCTCGCGGTGCTGGTCCACGATCCGGACACGGGCGAGCAGCGCTTCGCCCGGGTGAAGGTGCCTCCGCTGCTCCCCCGCTTCGTCGTCATGCCCGACGGCGAGCGCTTCGTCCCTCTCGAACAGGTGATCGCCGCCCACCTCGACGCCCTGTTCCCCGGGATGCAGGTCCTCGACCACCACCCCTTCCGGGTCACCCGGGACGCGGACTACGAGCTGGAGGACGAGGCCGAGGACCTGCTCGAGGCCATGGAGGACGTCGTCCGCCGCCGGACGAAGTTCGGCCCGGTCGTGCGCCTCGAGGTCGACACCACGATGAGCGAGGAGGTGCTCGACCTCCTCTGCCGTGAGCTCGAGCTGTCCCGGCGCGACGTCTACGTGGTCGACGGGCCCCTCGACCTCTCCGGCCTCTGGGCCCTCTACGCGCTCCCCCGCCCCGAGCTCAAGGACGACCCCTGGGTGCCCCAGACACCCCCCGCCCTGGCCGGCGTCGAGCGCGGCGGGGAGATCTTCCGGGTCCTCGAGGCCGGGGACGTGCTCGTCCACCACCCCTACGACTCGTTCGCCACCACCGTCGAGACGTTCATCGACCGGGCGGCGCGCGACCCGCAGGTGCTGGCCATCAAGCAGACCCTCTACCGGACCGCGGGGCCCGAGAGCAAGATCGTCGGCTCGCTCATCCGCGCCGCGGAGGCCGGCAAGCAGGTGGTGGTGCTCGTCGAGCTCAAGGCCCGCTTCGACGAGCAGGCCAACATCGAGCGGGCCCGGCGCCTGGAGGAGGCCGGCGTCCACGTCGTGTACGGGTTCGTGGGGCTCAAGACCCACACGAAGGTCGTACTCGTCGTGCGCCAGGAGCCGGGCGGCGTCCGTCGTTACTGCCACGTCGGCACGGGGAACTACAACCCGAGGACGGCCGACATCTACGAGGACCTCGGGATCCTCTCGGCCGACCCCGAGCTGGGTGCCGACATCGCGGAGCTGTTCAACCACCTCACGGGGTACAGCCACCAGACCCGTTACCGGAAGCTGCTCGTGGCCCCCGCGGGCGTCCGGCGCGGGATCCTGGCCCGGATCGGGGCCCAGGCCCGCCCGGGCGGGCGGATCGTGATGAAGATGAACGCGCTGGTCGACCCGCCGATCATCGACGCCCTCTACGAGGCCTCGCAGGCCGGGGCCGAGATCGACCTGGTCGTCCGGGGCATCTGCTGCCTGCGACCGGGCGTGCCCGGACTGTCCGAGCGCATCCGGGTCCGGTCCATCGTCGGCCGCTTCCTCGAGCACTCTCGCATCTTCCGCTTCGGCGACGACCCCGCGACGGCCGAGTACCTGGTCGGATCGGCCGATCTCATGCCCCGGAACCTCGACCGACGGGTCGAGGCCCTCGCGCCGGTCGAGGACCCCCGGCTGCGAGCCCGCCTCGACGAGATCCTCGCGGTCAACCTGGCCGACGACGTCCTGGCCTGGGAGCTGGCCGCCGACGGGGTCTGGCACAAGGTCCCGACGGTCGAGGGCGTCGACACCCACCGCCGCCTCCAGGCGCTGGCGCTGCAACGCACCCAGGCGGGGCGGGCCCAGGATGCCCGGACCTGAGCCTCGCCGGCACCTCGGGACCGGACCCCCGTGATCCCGGCCGGCGAGCTGGACCCGGCCCCGAAGAAGCCGGTCGAGGACGAGAGCCTGGCCGCTCACCCGGTCCGCCGCTCCGCCGGGCTCGTCGTCCCCGACGCCGGCCGGAAGAGCGCGGCGGGCGACGTCGTCCGGCACGCCATCGCCCTCTCCGTGCTGCGACTCCTCGACAACGACCCGGGGGTCCGGCTGGGTGCCGACCCCGAGGAGCTGCACGAGGCCCGGGTCGCGACGCGCCGGCTCCGCTCCGACCTGCGCACCTTCGCGCCACTGCTGGACCCGGGGTGGACCACCGAGCTGCGGGAGGAGCTGCGATGGCTCGGCGGGTCACTCGGCCGGGTTCGCGACGCGGAGGTCCTCGCCGACCGGATCCGGCGCGCCGCGACCGGGCTCCCCGGACCCGACCGCGCCGAGGCCGAGGGTCTCGTGGCCACGCTCGAGGCCGAGCGCGAGCGGGCACGTGAGGCCCTGCTCGAGGCGATGCGCAGCGGCCGCTACCTGGCCCTCCTCGACTGCCTCGTCGCGGCCTCGCGGGAGCCCGCCCTCGGCCCTGTCGCGACCGAGCCCGCCCGCAGCGTCCTGCCCGGCCTCGTCGCCCGCCCCTGGAAGCGGCTCCGCCGCGACGTCCGTCGCCTCCCGCCCGAGCCCCCGGACGACGCGCTCCACCGGGTCCGCATCCGGGCCAAGCGGGCCCGGTACGCGACCGAGGCGGTGGCGCCCGTGCTCGGCAAGCCGGCCCGAGCCCTCGGACGCGCCCTGGCCGCGCTCCAGGACGTGCTGGGAGGGCACCAGGACGCCGTGGTGGCCGAGCGCTGGCTCCGGGCCGAGGCCGCGAGGACGGAGCCGGGCCGGGCCTTCGTGGCCGGCCTGCTGGCCGCCGGTGAGCGCCGGGCCGCCGCCGACTCGCGAGCACGATGGAACGGAGTCTGGGAGTCCGCCGTCCGGGTCCACCGCAAGGGCCCGTGGTGAGCGAGCCCGCAACGGTCCGGGCCGCCGGGGGCCTCGTGACGCGCCGGCGTCCCGACGGCGTCACCGAGGTGCTCCTCGTCCACCGGCCCGCCTACGACGACTGGAGCTTCCCGAAGGGCAAGGCGCGGCCCGGGGAGCGCGACGAGGAGGCCGCCCGGCGGGAGGTCGAGGAGGAGACGGGCTACCGCTGCCGGCTCGGCGACGAGCTGGGCGAGGTGCGCTACCACGACTCTGCCGGACGTCCGAAGGTGGTCCGCTACTGGCGCATGGAACCGCTCGTGGACACCGGGCGCGGGCCGGACCACGAGGTCGACGAGGTGGGCTGGTTTCCGGCCGACGACGCGGCCAGGATGTTGACGTACCGTCACGACCGCGCGCTGCTCGGGACCATCGAGGACGACCGTTGACGATCTACGTGGTCCGCCACGCCAAGGCGGGCGACCGGTCTCGCTGGGAGGGCCCCGACGCCCTCCGCCCCCTCAGCGGGAAGGGACGCCGGCAGGCCGACCGGCTCGCGACCCTCCTCTCGGGAGAGGGGGTGCGGCGCGTCCTGTCGAGCCCGGCCCTCCGCTGCCGCCAGACGGTCGAGCCGCTGGCGACGCGGCTGGCCCTGGACGTCGAGGTGTTCGAGGGGCTCGCCGAGGGTGGGGCCCTCGTCGACACCCTGCGCCTCCTCGAGAAGGTCTCCGACGCGCCGTCCGTGCTCTGCAGCCACGGCGACGTGATCGGTGCGCTCGTCGAGCACCTCGCCGACTCCGCCGTGCCGCTCGACGGCGAGGTGCGTTACCCGAAGGGCTCGGTCTGGAGGCTCGACGTGCGGGACGGCTCGATCGTCGGCGCTACGTACCTCGCTCCACCGGCCTGAACGACGTCCACTCCCGGGCGACCGAGGTCGCCGATCGCCGACACTCGGTCCCGGCCCTACGGGCGCCCGGTACCCTGCCGGGTGCCCCGGGTGTCGACGTGGCCCGGAGCCGGATGTCCTCGGAGGCACACCGTGCGGATCCTCGTCACCAACGACGACGGCGTCGACGCCCCGGGCCTGGCGGCCCTCGCCGGCGCGCTCTCCCGTGCCGGCCACGAGATCCTCGTGGTGGCCCCCGCCGACGACCGCAGCGGGAGCAGCGCCGCCATCGGGCCCCTCCACCGCCTGGGCCCCGTCCCCATGGTCGAGCACCGCTGGCCCGACCAGCCCGACGTCCCGGTCTTCTCCCTCGACGTCCCGCCCGCAGTGGCCGTGTACGCCGCCTGCCTCGGCGGCTTCGGCCCCGTCCCCGACCTCGTGGCCTCCGGCATCAACCCGGGGCCCAACACCGGCCACCTCGTGCTCCACTCGGGCACGGTCGGCGCCGCGCTCACCGCGGCCGGCCTCGGCGTCTCGGGGCTGGCGGTCAGCCTCATGATCGGCGACGAGCTCCACTGGGACACGGCCGCGGCCTTCGCCGCGGCATCCGTTCCCTGGTTCACCGGCGACGGCGCCGCTCCCCGGGTCCTCAACGTGAACGTCCCGAACGTCCCCCTCGCCGAGGTCCGCGGGGTCCGGGACGCCGAGCTCGCGCCGTACGGGACGGTGTGGACGGCCACGGCCGGCTCCGACGGGCGCCATCTCCAGCTCGAGTTCACGGGCGACGCGCCGCCCGCCGAGCCCGGCACCGACCTGGCCCTGCTGCTCGACGGCTTCGTGGCGGTGACTCCGCTGGCCCCGATCGGGCGTGCGCCCGGCCCGGACGCCGCTTCGTCGATCCGGCGGGCGTCCGAGCGCTTCCGCGGCTCCCACGCCCGGCCCTAGCAGACCCGGACGACAGCCACCGGGTTCGCCCCGGCGCCGGCCACGGCTGGACCCCGGGCTCAAGGCGCGCCTCTGGGGCGCCGATGAGGACGGAGCCACCGGTGCCGACCCGCGAAGGAGGAGCGCGTGCGGATCTCCGACTTCCTCGGCCCAGCCGAGGGCGACGCCCCGCCGGCCCCGTCGTCTGCCACCGAGCCGGACGCGCCGCCTCCCGAGACGGACCGGGGAACCGGCGAGGCCCCGGCGCTCGCCTTCCACCAGCTCCTCGACGAGGCCGACCTGCCGGCGTCCCCCGCGGTCCCGCCCTCCGGGTCCCGGGAGCCGGCCGACGAGCCCGGACCGGGACCGGGCGAGCCCGAGGGAACGTCGGCGCCTCCCCTCACCCTCCCCCGACCCGACGACGACCTGCTGCCGTCCCGCCGCCGGCGGCGTCGCTGAGCCCGGCCCCGACTCCGGTGGCTCAGGTGGCGGCGAGAGCCCGGTCCGGGCGCTCGTAGCGGTAGCCCACCCCGCGCACCGTGACGATCCGGGTGGGGTGCGAGGGGTCCTCCTCGACCTTCGCCCGCAGGCGCTTGACGTGGACGTCGAGGGTCTTCGTGTCGCCGAAGTAGTTCGGGCCCCAGATGCGGTCGAGGATGACGTCGCGGGTCAGGACGCGCCCGGCGTTGGCCAGGAGCAGCTCGAGCAGCTCGAACTCCTTGAGGGGCAGCGCGACGAGCTCGCCGCGCACGAAGACCTCGTGGCGCGACGCGTCGAGGCGGACGTCCCCGACCTCGAGGAGCTCCGCCCGCTCGGCCCTCGACTCCCCGTCCGGGGGTACCCGGCGCAGCGCGGCCCGGACCCGGGCCACCAGCTCGCGGAGCCGGAACGGCTTGGTGACGTAGTCGTCGGCCCCCACCTCGAGGCCCACGACCGCGTCGATCTCGGCGTCCCGGGCCGTCACCATGATGACGGGGACCCGGGAGCGGGCCCGGAGCTCGCGGCAGACGTCGATCCCCGACATCTTCGGGAGCATCACGTCGAGCAGCACGAGCGCCGGGCGCGACGCCTCGAAGCGCTCGATGGCCTCGGCCCCGTCCGCGGCGAGGTCGACCGCGAACCCCTCGCGCCGGAGGGCGACGGCCAGGGCGTCGCGGTAGGACTGCTCGTCGTCCACGACGAGGATGGTCAGTGGTTCGGACACGCTTCGCCTCTCAGGATGCGGATGCCTCTCGGACCGGGGACGCTCGTGGCGTCCGGCCGGCTCCGCCCGCCCGGGGCAACCGGAGCCGGAACGTGGAGCCCTCGCCCTCGGCCGACTCCACGAGCACCTCGCCGCCGTGAGCCTGGGCCACGTGGCGCACGATGGACAGACCGAGCCCGGTGCCGCCGGTGGCCCGGCTGCGGGCCCGGTCGACCCGGTAGAACCGCTCGAAGATGCGCTCGAGGTCCCGGGTCGGGATGCCGATGCCACGGTCGCGCACGGCGAGCTCGACCCGGTCGGCGTCCCGCTCGACGCGCAGCTCGACGGCGCTCCCCGGCTCCGAGTACTTCACGGCGTTGTCGAGGAGGTTGGCGACGGCGCTCACGACCTGGCGCCGGTCACACGTCACGACGAGATCGTCGGCCGGCGTCCCCACGTCCAGCGTGATGCCCGCCGCGTCCGCGGCCGACCGCACGCGGTCGACGGCATCGGCGACGATCATCCACACGGGGACCGGCTCCCGGCTCGGTGCCTCCTGGGCCTCGATGAGGCTCAGGTCGAGCAGGTCGTCGACGATCCGGCCGAGCCGGTCGGCCTCCTCGAGCACCCGCCCGGCGAGCCGCCGCGTGACCTCCGGGTCCCCTCCGACCGCCAGCGTCTCGGCCAGCAGGGCCAGGGCTCCGATCGGGGTCTTGAGCTCGTGGCTGACGTTCGCCACGAAGTCGCGCCGGACGCTCTCGATCCGGCGGGCCTCCGAGACGTCCCGGACGAACGCCACCGCCCCGAGCAGCTCCTCTTCCCTCACCAGCGGGACGGCGCGCACCTGGAGCACCCGACGGGGAGGCCCGAAGAGCTGCAGCTCACGCTCCCCGACCTGGCCCCCGAGGGCCCGCTGGACCAGCTCGCCGATCGCCCCCTCAGCGAGCGCGTCGGCGTGGCGGGCGCCGCTGAAGCGGCCGGCGGCCCCGTTGCGCAGGACGAGACGCCCTCCCCCGTCGACCACGACGACGCCGAGATCGGCGACCTCGAATGCCCGGGCGAGGCGTTCGCGCTCGGCGGCAGCCGCGCTCCCCTCGCGCCGGACCCGGGCCAGGAGAGCGTCGAGGCGCTCGATGAGCTCCTCCGGGCTCCGGACCGGACCGGGGTCCAGGCCGGTCCCGGCGGCCAGGTGGTCCACGACACGGCCGAGCTCGCGGCGGGCATCGCGCCGGGCTCGCCAGACGAGGACCCCGCCGAGGAGCGCCACCACCCCGAGCGTCACGACGACGACCAGCACCGACCCTCCCCCAGGGCGCCGACCCCACGGCGATCAGCCGAAGCGCCCAGTGATGTAGCCCTCCGTGCGGGGATCCGAGGGGTGGGTGAAGATCGTCCCGGTCCGGTCGAACTCCACCAGGTGGCCGATCCGGCCCTCCTCGCTCACGTCCGTCGTGATGAAGGCGGTCCAGTCCGAGACACGGGCCGCCTGCTGCATGTTGTGGGTCACGATCACGATCGTGAACTCGCCCTTGAGGTCGGTCATGAGGTCCTCGATGCGGGCGGTGGCGATCGGATCGAGCGCCGAGCAGGGCTCGTCCATGAGGATCACGTCCGGGTCGACGGCGAGGCACCGGGCGATGCACAGACGCTGCTGCTGGCCTCCCGAGAGGGCGAGGGCGCTCTTCTTGAGCTTGCCCTTGACCTCGTCCCAGAGGGCCGCCTGGATCAGGGCCCGCTCCACGATGTCGTCGAGCGCCTCGCGGCGGATCCGGCCGTCGAGCCGGGGGCCGAACGCCACGTTGTCGTAGACGGACTTGGGGAAGGGGTTGGGCTTCTGGAAGACCATGCCGATCCGCCGGCGGACCTCGACGGGATCGACCCTGGGGTCGTAGAGGTCCTGCCCGTGGTAGGTGAGCGTGCCCTCGACCCGGGCCCCGGGAACGAGGTCGTTCATCCGGTTCAGGCAGCGCAGGAACGTGCTCTTCCCGCAGCCGGAGGGGCCGATGAGGGCGGTGATCCGTCGCGCCGGGATGTCGAAGGTGACGCTCTCGATGACCCGGGACCCGTGGTAGGCGACCGCGAGGTCCCGGATCTCGAAGACCGGCTCGGCGACGACCTCCGGCTCCTCGCCCGGCCTCTCACGCGCCGGCGCGTCCCCGACGCCGGGCCGGCTCACGGCAACGCTCCCCCTGTGCCCCTCCACGGTCCTCCTGGTGTCCCTCGTGTCGCCCCGTCGGGCGCGGTCCTCCTCGGCCTCGCGGGGACGGCGGACCGGTACGCAGGACACCCGGGACCCGCCCCCCGGACACAGGGTACGGCCTCGGAGCGACCAGAGGCCCGGTCGCCAGTGGACCGCGAGTGAACACGTGGTGAACACTTCGTCCCGAGGCGGGGGTGCCGCCCACCGCCGCCTGGCGGCACCGCGACAATGCGACGGTCCGGTCGACCGGACGTCCGCGAAGCAGGAACAAGTCCGGGAGGGTCCGGTGCCCGAGGCCCGCAAGACGTTCGACGAGCAGCTCCAGGAGCTTCGCAACGACGTGATCCGTGCCGCGGCCGTGGTGGGCGAGGCGATCACCGCCGCGACGCAGGCCCTGCTCGGCGACCTCGGGGTCGTCGACCAGGTCATCGCCGACGACGCCATCGTCGACGACCTCAACCACTCGATGGAGATGCGGGCCTTCGAGATCATGGCCCTGCAACAGCCGACCGCGGTCGACCTGCGCACCCTCCTGTCGATCCTCCGCATCGTCCACGAGCTGGAGCTGAGCGGGGACCTCATGGTCACGACGGCCAAGGCGGCCCGACGTCTCTACCCGAAGGAGCTCCCCCCAAGGGTGCGCGGCCTCATCGACCGCATGGGCGCCCAGGCCACCGTCCAGCTCCGGGTGGCGGTCGACGCCTTCGCCGACGCCGACACCACGAAGGCCGTCGCCCTCCCGGACATGGACGACGTGATGGACGACCTGCAGAAGGAGATGTTCCGGGCCATCTTCAGCCAGGGCGCCCCCGACGAGGACGCGCTCCAGCTCGCCGTGCAGCTCGCCCTCATCGGCCGGTACTACGAGCGCCTCGCCGACCACGCGGTCCAGATCGGGGCGTGGGTTCACTTCATGGTGACCGGCGAGCTGCCCGGACCGGAGTCCCCCTCGGCGCTCGAGATGGCCACCTCCGACGAGCCCCGCCCGACGGCCTGAGCCGCCAGGTCACCGAGCCGGAACCATCAGGTGGGGACGGACCGCTCCCGAAGATGTTGCCGCGACGTTCACCTCGCGTTCACCCCCTCGCTGCGCCCGGGCAACCCCGGTCCCCTAGCCTGCGCGCCGACCGGGTGGCCACGTCCGGTACAGATCCCCCAACAGGAGACCGACCGGCTCCGATGCTCCGACCCCTGCGCGTGCTCTCGTTCCTGGGCGTGCTCGCGGCCACGGCCTGTGGAGGCGGGGGGGCCGGGGACGGCGAGATCTCGGGCGAGGTCGTGGTCTCCGGCTCGTCGACGGTCGAGCCGATCACGGCGCTCAACGGCGAGAAGTTCGTCGAGGAGAACCCGGGCGTGGCGTTCCGCGTGGACGGACCCGGGACCGGCGACGGGTTCCAGCTGTTCTGCGACGGCGAGACCGACATCTCCGACGCCTCCCGGCCCATCAAGGACCAGGAGATCCAGAAGTGCGCCGACAACGACGTCGAGTACGTCGAGCTGAAGGTGGGCATCGACGGCCTCTCGGTCATCACGTCTCCCGAGAACGACGCCGTCGAGTGCCTCGCCTTCGGCGACCTCTACGCGCTGCTCGGGCCCGAGTCCGAGGGCTTCGACCGCTGGAGCGACGGGAACGAGCTGGCCACCGAGGTGGGCGGGAACGACGACTTCCCCGACGCTCCCCTCGTGATCACGGCACCGGGTGAGGAGTCCGGAACGTACGACAGCTTCGTGGAACTGGCCCTCGAGGACATCGCCGAGGAGCGTGGCCAGGATCCTCTGGCCCGGAAGGACTACGAGTCCTCACCGAACGACAACGTGGTCGTCGAGGGCATCGCCGGCAACGACACCTCCCTGGGGTGGGCCGGCTACGCCTTCGTGGTCGAGAACCTCGACCAGGTGAAGCCGCTCCCCGTCGACGGCGGCGACGGCTGCGTCGAGCCCTCCGCGGAGACCATCGCCGGCGGCACGTATCCTCTGGCCCGTCCGCTGTTCATCTACGTGAACACGGCGGCCGCCGCGGAGAGCGAGGCCGTGGCGGCGTTCGTCGACTTCTACCTGAGCGAGGAGGGCCGAGCCTCGGTGAGCGAGGTCGGCTACGTCGAGCTCACCGACGCCGAGTGGGACGCCACGGCCTCCGCGTGGGCGGCCGGGCGTCCGGCCGGCCCGGACCCCGGCGGGGACCGGGCCGCTCGAGCCCGCCCGCGTCGCGGCACGGACGGCGGATGAGCCCCGGATGACCCAGCGCGCGAACGTCGTCGACCTCGCCGGGAACCCACGCCGGCGCCGCCGCGAGCAGGCGATCCGCTGGGGGTTCCTCGCCGCCGGACTGTCCTCGATCCTCGTGAGCCTGGGGATCGTGGTCACCCTCACCGGCGAGGCCGTCCGCTTCCTCTCCCACATCGACCTGCACCTGCTCTGGGAGGACGGCTGGTTCCCCCGGCGGGGCGAGTTCGACATCAGGACCCTCGTCGTGGGGACCCTGCTCACGACGGCGGTGGCCATGGCCGTCGCCACGCCCCTCGGCCTCGGCGCGGCCGTCTACCTCGCCGAGTACGCCCGCCCCGGGGTCCGCAAGGTCCTCAAGCCCACGCTCGAGGTCCTGGCCGGGATCCCCAGCGTCGTCCTCGGGTTCTTCGCCCTCACCTGGATCAGCCCGGAGATCGTCAAGCGGATCTGGTCCGACGCCGAGGGGTTCAACCTCGCCGCGGCCGGGATCGGCATCGGGATCCTCGTCACGCCGCTCGTGGCCTCGATCGCCGAGGACGCCATGCGGGCGGTCCCCCGGTCGCTGCGCGAGGCCTCCTACGGCCTGGGGGCGCGCAAGGTGACCACCAGCGTCCGGGTGGTGTTCCCGGCCGCGATCTCGGGGATCGTGGCCGCCCTGGTCATCGCCGTCTCGCGGGCGATCGGAGAGACGATGGTCGTCGCCATCGCCGCGGGGGATCGGGCGGCGCGCTGCTGACCTGGGACGTCACCGAGGCCGGCCAGACCATGACCGCGGCCATCGCGTCGCTCGCCACCGGGACCGACCAGGTGGCCGCCGGTGGCGGCCGCAACGCCGGGCAGGCGTTCAACAGCCTGTTCTTCGTGGGGCTGCTGCTCTTCTTCATGACCCTGGCGCTCAACGTGATCGGGAACCGCTTCGTGCGACGGGTCCGGGAGCGGTACTGATGACGGGCGACCCGACCGTCCTCACGCCCACGCAGAAGGCGATCCGGAGCTCCGTCGCCCACCGTCGACCCGACGTCCGCGGCGCCGTGTTCCAGGGCGCCCTCCTCCTCAGCCTGCTCGTGGTCATGGCCCTCCTCGTCACCCTCCTCATGGAGGTCGCCCGGGACGGGTTCGACGTGTTCGCCGAGCGCGGAGGCGACTTCCTCACGAGCAACCTCTCCTCCCGACCGGAGCGGGCCGGCGTCTGGCAGGGCATCAAGGGCAGCCTGCTCATCGCCGCGTTCGTGGTCCTGCTCGCCTTCCCCCTCGGCATCGCGACGGCCGTCTACCTGGAGGAGTACGCCCCCGACAACCGGCTCACCCGCTTCGTCGACCTCAACATCCGGAACCTCGCGGGCGTCCCCTCGGTCGTCTACGGCATCCTCGGCCTCGTCGTCTTCGTGAAGTGGCTCGGCGGGTCCACGGGCGGGCGCAGCGTCATCTCGGGCGGGATCACGATGTCGATCCTCGTCCTGCCCATCGTGATCATCACCTCGGCCGAGGCCGTTCGGTCGGTCCCACGGGCGCTGCGGGAGGGCGGTTACGGCATCGGCGCCACCCCGTCGGACGTGGTGCGCCGCCTGGTGCTGCCGAGCGCGGCTCCGGGGATCCTCACCGGCACCGTCCTGTCGCTCTCGCGCGCCCTGGGCGAGACGGCGCCGCTCATCCTCGTCGGAGCCGTGGGCAGCGGCTTCTACTCCACCGGCGACCAGGGCTTCTTCGAGCAACTCCAGGGGGGCTTCTCGGCCCTGCCGATGATCGTCTACGGGTGGGCCCGCCAACCCCGGGCCGAGTTCCGGGCCCTCACGTCGGCCACGATCATCGTCCTGCTCGCGATCACGCTGCTCGCCAACGCGACCGCGATCCTGCTGCGCAACCGCTACGAGCAGCGGGGCGAGGCCTGATCTCGGGGCCCGGATCGGACGGTCGACCCCCGGCCGGGTGGGCGGCCGCGGAGGGTCAGGCGCCCTCGTCCTCGTCGTAGCCGAGGTCCCACTCCAGGATCAGCCGCTCACGCTCGGCGTCGCGGGCCACCCGCTCCCGGTTGCGCCGGAACTGCGGGTCGTGGGGCGGGAGGAGCTGGAGACGGGCGATGGCCCGCTGGCGGAAGTCGTCGATCACCTGGCGGTCGCCGAACACCCCCCGGATCTCCCAGTGCGGCGCGACGGGGCCCAGGTACACGACGGTCACCTGCCCCTGAGGGGGCAGCTGCTCGAGCTCCTCGGGTTCCTGCATCGCCGTCTCCGTTCCGGGGCCGCGGGGCCGGTGGGTGCCGGTCGCAGCGTAACGGACGACGCTGACCCCGTCTCACCGGCCCGATCGTGGGGGGGCCGGCCCGGACCGTCCGGCCCCGCCCGGGCCTCACCCCAGGAAGTCCGAGCGCGAGGCCAGGGTCGCCTCCACGGTGACCTCCTCGCCGTCTCGGTCGAGGACGATGGTCACGGAGTCGCCGGGGGAGAACCGGCGGACCACCGCGGCCACGTCGGCCGAGTCGTCGACCTCCTCGCCGGCGACCTCCAGGATCACGTCGTACTGGGTGATCCCGGCCGCGCGAGCCGGCGACCGCGGCGTCACCTCCACCACGACCGCACCCCGGTCGACCGAGAGGTCGAGCTCCCGGACCACCGCGGGGTCACGGTCTGGGTCTGCACGCCGAGGAAGGCCACCTCCACGTCCTCGCCCTGCCGGAGCTGCTCGATGACCGGCATGGCCTGGGCGATGGCGATGGCGAAGCCGACGTTCTGGGCCACCTGCGGGTCGGCGATCGCGGTGTTGATGCCGACGACCTCCCCCGACGCGTTCACCAGGGGGCCGCCCGAGTTGCCCCGGTTGATGGCGGCGTCCGTCTGGATGGCGTCGGTGAGGACGGTGCCGGTCTCGGTGGGGACCTGGCGGCCCAGCGCGGACACGATGCCCCGGGTGACGCTGAGGCCGCCCTCGAGGGCCAGGGCGTTGCCGATCGCCACGACGTCGTCGCCGACCTGGAGCGAGTCGGAGTCGCCGATCTCGGCGAAGGGCAGGTTCTCACCGTCGACCTGGATCACGGCGAGGTCGGTGACCGGGTCGCGCCCCACGACCTCGGCGGGCATGGTCTCCCCGTCGGAGAAGGTCACCTCGATGTCGCCACCCACCTGCGTTCCCGTCTCGTCGCTGATGACGTGGTTGTTGGTGACGATGAAGCCGTCCGGGCTGATGACGAAGCCGCTCCCGGCGGAGACGTTCTCCCCGAGCAGCTGCGAGGCCGGGCCGTCCTGGGTCACCTGGATGGCGACCACGGCCGGCTCGACCCGGGCGAGCACCTCCTGGACGTCGGCCGGCTCGGTCATGACGGAGGTGTTGCTGCCGACCGGTGTGCGCTCCACGACCCTCGTCTCGCCACCGTCGTCGTCGGCCACGAGGTACACACCCGACGCCACGAGGGCGCCGACCAGGCCGCCGACGAGGCCGGCGAGGAGGGTCTGGCGGAGCCGACCGGGGCGCGCGCCCGGCGGCGACGGCGGCCCGGACGGCGGCGACGCCGGAGGGCCCGGCGGCGTTCCCCAGCCAGCGGTCGTGGGAGGCGGCGCCGGCCAGCCTCGCGCGGCCTCCGGCGCCCCGGCCCCACCCGGCCCCGGAGGGGGTTCCGGCGCGGCCGGGGCGATCGGCACCGTCGGCTCTCCCTCGATCCCGGCGCCCCAGCCGACCGGGGCCGTGACATCTTGCGCGCCCCCGGGGCCCGCGGCATCACCCCCTGGTCGGGGCCCGCGACGGTCTCCTCCGGGGTCTCGGGGCCCGCGGCGGCCGGCGGCTCCCCGGTGGTCGCGTCGGTCGGGACCGTGTCGTCGGCGGGCTCGTCGGCTGGGTGCTCACCGGGGAGGTGGTCGTCGGCCACGGGTGCCTCCTGGTTCGTCTCGTCATCATCCACCAACGCCGGTGGCTCCGGACAAGTTCCGCCGGGTTCCTCATCGACCGGCACGAGGAACATCTTGCTGAACCGTCCGGTTACGTAGGTGGAGGGGCCCCGGGAGCCGAGCGTTGCCGGCACCGGGAACGTTTGCACCGTCTCGAGCGTTGAAGGACATCAGACCGTCATGGACCACCTCTCGATCCCCCCTGAGTACGACGCCGAGCACGAGTGGATGCTCTCGGCTCGTTGTCGTGACCGCTCGCCCGCCGACTTCTTCCCCTCCGACGGAGTCGGTGTGGAGTTGGCGCGCCGCGTCTGCGCCGAGTGCCCGGTGCGCGCCGAGTGCCTGGAGTACGCCCTCACCTACCGCATCGACCACGGGGTCTGGGGTGGCGCCTCCGAGCGCGAGCGCCGCCGCATCCTCCGCTCCCGGAGGGTCGCGGCCCTGGCCCGCCAGTCGTAGCGGCGACCGGCCGGCGCTCATCCCCACCGGAACGGCGCCAGGACGGCGCGCGCGAGCGACGTCAGGATCCCCGGCTCGGGTTCCCGGGCCAGATCCTCCGCGAACGTCCGCAGGTCCTCGATCGGCGCGTCACCGACGCAGGTGAAGACCAGCTCGTCGCCCTCCCAGACCAGGACCTCGCCCCCCGGGACCGGGTACCGATGGGCCTCGTCGCCCGCGACCTCGTCGACCCGACCGCCTGCGGGCAGCCGGCGGGCGTCGAGCCGACCCCGCTGCTCGAAGACCGAGATCCCGAAGACGCCGTCGCTGTAGAAGAGCTGCAGGGTCCCGTCCGCGTGGCGGTGACGGGCCACGAGGCCGTAGCCGTCCCCGGCGGTCTCCGGCGCCCGGAACGGGTCGTCCAGCTCCTCCACGGGCTCGGGGGCAGAGGGCTCGACGTCGTCGGGCCAGGGCTCGGAGCTCCCCCGGTGGCCGGACGGAGCCCCGAGACCGACACGAAGCCCACGACGCGGACCACCCGACCGTCGGCGTCGAGCACCTCACGCCGCAGGAGGAGCCCCGACTCGGCGTCGACGTAGCTGCGCTCCCGCACCTCGCCCGCGAGCACCGCCTCGACCAGCCGGGTGGCCCGTCCGGCGACGAGCGGGCCGGGTCCCACCCGCAGCTCGTACTTCGCGGCGGGTGACGGTGCGCTCGGCCGGTCGCTCCAGAGCAGCAGCCATCCGTCGGGACCCTCGACGAGCCGGTGCTCGTCCCGGCCGAGCAGGCGGCGCTCCCTCCCGACCTCCAGGATCCCCGACTCCCCCGCTCACCGCGACCCGTTCCCGGTGCCACCGCCCACCCTCCACCCACTCGACGACGACGACGCCGGCGAACTCGTGATCGGTCGCCGCGCGGCGCGCCTCCTCGAGGAGCCGCTCCCCGGCGTCGGGTCCGGTGGCACCGCGGGCGGCCCGGACCGCCCCGAGCGGGAGGAGCATCACGAGGAGCGCCACGACGAGCCGGGCATGGCCCCGGTCCGCGGCACGGGTCGGCGCGCTCACCGCCCCAGCCCCACCGGCACGCCGATCGGGGCGAGCCGGCTGATCGGGTCGGCGGCCACCGAGGCCTCGGCGGCGTGGGCGTCGACGAGCGCCGGGACCGCCGGCGTGACCGTCTCCCGTCCCGGGAGGAGGACCGCCACGAGCACGGCCGCCGCGGCCGCCGTCGCGGCGATCGGAGCCAGCACCTGCCACCGTCGCGACCGCTCGACCGGGCGCTCCTCGGCGCCCCTCGACAGCACGGCGTCCCAGAAGCCCGACGGCGCCTCCCGGACCGGGAGCCCGCGCACCGCGGCGCGGGCCTCGGTCACCTCGGCCAGGATCGCCCGCCACTCCGGCGAGGTCTCCAGCCGGTCCTCGACCTCGGCCCGCTCGGCCGGGGGTGAGCTCGCCGTCGAGGTAGCCGGAGAGACCGTCCTCGGGGACGGGCGGGCCGCTCATCCACGACCTCCGTCCCCGGCGCCGTCAGCGGCGGGCGCAGGAGGGGCGAGCGCGGCGCGCAGGAGCCGGCGACCCCGGTGGATCCGTGAGCGGACCGTGCCCACCGGGACGCCCGTCGCGGCCGCCACGTCCTCGTAGGGGAGATCGGCCACGTCGCTCAACACCACGGCCACCCTGAAGTCCTCGGGGAGGGTCGCCAGGGCCGCCTGGACCTCGTCGGAGAGCGCCTCGGCCGCCTCGTCGGCCGCCGGCGCGGGGGCCAGGACGAGGTCCGGCTCCCCGGGCAGGGCCACGGTCGGGCGCCGCTTGCGCCGACGGACCTCGTCGAGGAACACGTTCGTCACGATCCTCGCCAACCACCCCTCCAGCGACCCGGGCCGGTAGGTCGCCAGCCCCCGACGGATCCGGAGCAGGGCTTCCTGGACCAGGTCCGCGGCGTCGTCCTCGTTGCCGGCCAGGCGGTAGGCGACGTTGTAGAGGAAGCGCCCGTGCTCGCGGGCGACGTCCTCCCACGACGGGACACCGCCGGCCATCAGTGAGAACGACGAGAGGGAGCCCCCGGGTTCCCGGGATCGGGCCGAGGGGCGCGGGCGTTACGACGAGGCGTTCTCGTCCTTGTCGGCCTTGTCGTCGTCCTTCGCACCCTCGGACAGCCCAGACCGGAACTCCTTCGAGGCCTGCCCGAGCGAGCGGGCGAGCTTCGGGAGCTGGGAGCCTCCGAAGATCAGGAGGACGATCAGGAGGACGATGATGAGTTCGGTGGGTCCGAGGTTCATGAGGGAGCCCCTGTTCGAGTGGCGCCCCAGGTTACCGCGCCCCCACGCCGACTCCCCTACGCAGCTCGGAGCGCGTGGGCGAGAAGGGCCACGTCGTCGAGGCTCCCCACCTGGAACGGGAGCGCCCCCACGCCGAGCACGAGGGTCTCGACCCCGAGCTCGGCCCACCCCGCGGCCTGCTCCCGGACCTCGTCGACGGTCCCCACGAGACGGCCGACCCGCCAGTCGTCGAGGGTGACGCCGTCGAGCACCCCGGTCGGCGTCCCGGCCCGGAGCCGCTCGAAACGTCGCTCCAGGTCGGCCCGGTCCTCGCCGCAGAGCGCGTAGAGCCCGATCGAGCGCCACACCGTCGCCGGGTCGCGATCGCGCGCCTCGCAGGCTCGCTCGAGCACCGCGAGCCGCTCGCGGTAGGCCTCGGGGGTCCACACCCAGCAGGTGTTCCAGCCGTCGGCCACCTCGGCCACGAGCTCCAGGAGCCGGTCACCCTTGCCCCCGACGAACACGGGGGGCCGGGGCTCCTGGAGCGCCGGCGGGAGGTTCAGGGCCCCCTCGGCCCGGTGGTACCGCCCGGGGTACGTGAGCGGCCCGCCCCCGAGCAGGCCCCGGCACACCTCGACCGCCTCGCGCAGGCGGGCGAGGCGCTCCCCCGGGGACGGGAAGGGCAGGCCGATGGCCTCGTACTCGGGCTCGTACCAGCCCGCCCCGAGCCCGACGTCGAGCCGGCCGCCGGCCACCCGGTCGAGGGAGGCCAGCGCCTTCGCCAGCACGGACGCCGGCCGCAGCGCCTCGCACAGCACGAGGGTCCCGAGCCTCGGGCCGGGGACGTCGCGGGCGAGCGCGGCCAGGGTGACCAGCGGCTCGAACGCGCCGTGGCGCTCGGGACCGCCCCCGTACTTCGCGATGTCGAGGAAGAGGTGGTCGGAGAGCCACAGCGAGTCGACTCCCGCCTCGGCGGCCGAGCGGGCATGGGCCACGACGGTCTCGTACCGGAGAGGCGACTCGCGGGGCACCGAGTAGTCGTACTGGGGCAGGGCGAGGCCGATGCGCACGCCCCGGAGCCTACGCGGGCGGGCCCCTCCGACCGGGCTCGTAGCCTGGCGGGATGCTCGAGTGCGTGGCCAACGTCTCGGAAGGTCGCCGGCCGGCGGTCGTCGCCGCCCTGGCCCGGGCGTGCGGAGCGTCGCTGCTCGACGTGCACCGCGATCCCGACCACGACCGCTCGGTCCTGACCCTGGCCGGCCCCGGCGAGCACGACGTCGAGGCGGCCGCCCGCCGCCTGGCCGCCGAGGTCGCCGGGCACGTCGACCTGCGCGCGAACACCGGCGTCCACCCCCGCCTCGGAGCGCTCGACGTCGTCCCGTTCGTGGCCCTCGCGCCGACGCCTCCCGCGGACGCGGTCGAAGCCGCACGGCGGTTCGCGGCATGGGCCGCCGAGGCGATCGAGGTCCCGGTGTTCCTCTACGGTGACGCCGCGCCGGGACGCTCCCTCCCGGAGGTCCGCCGGCGGGCCTTCTCCGACCTGCCCCCGACGAGGGTCCCGCCCGTCCCCACCCCCCGCCTCGGCGCGACGGTCGTGGGGGCCCGGCCTCCCTCGTCGCCGTCAACTGCGAGCTGGACCGCGACGACCTCGCGCTGGCCCGGGCTCTCGCCCGGGCGGTCCGCGAGCGGGACGGTGGCCTCCCCGGAGTACGGGCCCTCGGGTTCCGCCTCGAGTCCCGGGGGTGGCCCAGGTGTCGATGAACCTCGTCGACCTCGGCGCCACCGGGCTGCAGGTCGCGTGCGAGGCGGTCCGGGACCGCGCCCGGGCGGCGGGAGCCGAGGTGGCGCGGGTCGAGCTCGTGGGCCTGATCCCCGCGGCCGAGCTCCGCCGCTGCTCGGCGCCGTTCCTGGCCTGGACCGGGATCGACGACCGGCGGACGGTCGAGGCCCGCCTGGTCGCGGTCGCCGGCGGAGCCGAACGGGGCGCGCCCGCAGAGAGGGGACTTGGCTCGGACAGAGGCTGAGCGGGCGGGCGCCGCGTCCCGGCTCAGGCCGAGGCGGCGCGCCGGGCGAGGGCCCGCTGGCGACGGAGCCGCCGCCGCTCGCGCTCGGACAGCCCACCCCAGATCCCGAACTTCTCGGCGTGGCTCAGCGCGTACTCGAGGCAGTCGTGGCGCACCTCGCAGCCGCGGCACACCGCCTTCGCCTCGCGCGTCGAAGCCCCCCGTTCGGGGAAGAACAGGTCCGGATCGACGCCGAGGCAGTTCGCGCGCTCCTGCCACCGCCGTGGTCCGGTCCCGGCCATGTTCTCAGCCATGTTGTCGACGAGGTACTGCATCGAGCGCCCCCCGTGAACAGACGCCGATGGAATGACGCCGATGGAATTACAACAGTGGTATCTTGCTCCCTGCCGGACGATCGCGCAAGGGGGTCTTTCGCGCGTGGCCGGTTCCCGGCTCCGGTGCCGTGTCGCCACCACCCGTCACGGGTCCGCGCGAGCCGCCCTCGCCGTCCTGGCGGGCCACCGGTCGACGGTGCCGCCTACGATCCCGGTCGGTGTCAGCTCGCCTCGAGGTCGTCCAGGGGGACATCACCCGGGAGCGGGTCGACGCGATCGTGAACGCCGCCAACGAGCGGCTCGCGCGGGGCGGTGGCGTCTGCGGCGCCATCCACGCGGCCGGCGGGCCCGAGATCGCGCGGGAGTGCGCCACGATCGGCCACTGCCCGACCGGGTCCGCCGTCGCCACCACCGCCGGAGACCTGCCGGCCCGCTTCGTCATCCACGCCGTCGGTCCGGTGTGGCGGGGCGGGCGGTCCGGCGAGGCCGACCTCCTGGCGGCCTGCTACCGGCGTGCCCTCGAGGTCGCCGACGAGGTCGGCGCGCGCTCGGTAGCCATCCCCGCCATCTCGACCGGGATCTTCGGCTACCCGCTCGAGGAGGCGACGGCGATCGCGGTCGGAACCGTCCGGCGGGCGGAGACCGCGGTCACCGTCGTGCGCTTCGTCTGCTTCGACGACGCCACGGCCGCGGCCTATCGACGGGCGCTCGACCGCCCGGCTACAGGTGGGCGTGGCGGTCCGGACCCCGGGCCAGCGTCGCCCGGATGATCGCGACGAGGTCGTCGGGCTCGAACGGCTTCGTGACGTAGTGGTCCGCGCCCAGCTCCTCCGCCCGGGCGATGTCGACCGGGCTCGACTTGGCGGAGCAGACGATCACCCGGGGCCGGCGGGACCGGCCCGCCAGCTCGGCGAGGACGAACCAGCCGTCGAGCACCGGCATCATGATGTCGAGCAGGACGACGTCGGGCTGCTCGTCGTCGATCCGGCGCAACGCCGTCTCGCCGTCGGCCGCCAACGCCGGCTCGAACCCCTCCGACTCCAGGATCAGCCGCATCGTGAGGAGCACGTCCGGCTCGTCGTCCACGATCAGCACCCGCCGTCTACCGGACAAGGGCGACCTCCTCCTCTTCGGTCGCGCGCGCGCGCAGCGCGACCCGGAACGCGGCTCCACCCCCTGGGGCGTCCTCGACCCAGACCCGCCCCCCGAGGGCGTCGACGAGCCCCCGCACGATCGGCAGACCGAGCCCCAGCCCGGGCTGGTTCTTGGTCCGCTCGGCCCTGAAGAAGCGCTCGAAGATCTGCTGACGCTCGGATGCCGGGACCCCCGGGCCCGAGTCGACGACCGAGAGGACGACCTGGTCCCCGCTCTGCTCGAGCGACACCCGGATCGGTGCCTCCCCGTACTTGTGGGCGTTCTCGATCAGGTTCCCGACGATGCGTCGCAGCGCCTCGGGATCGGCTCGCACCTCGCAGCGGTCCGGCGCGCGCACCGTGACCGGGCGGCCGGCCACCTGCGAGTCGAGGGCGACGAGGCGGACCAGGGCGGCGAGGTCGAGGCGTCGCAGCAGGGGTACCTTGCTCTCGCGCTCGATGCGCGCGGAGGTCAGCATCTCCTCGACCATCATCGAGAGCCGGTGGGCCTGCCGCTCGATCACGTCGAGCAGCTCGTCGCGCTGGGCCTGGTCGCCACAGCGGCGCGACGCGGTGACCGCGCCCCGGATCGAGGTGAGGGGTGTCCGGAGCTCGTGGCTCACCGAGGCCACGAACTGGGTCTTCATGCGGTCGAGCTCGAGGAGGTTGGCCACGTGCTGGCGCTCGGCCTCGAAGAGCCGGGCGTTCGTGATCGCGGCCGCGACCGGCTCGGCGAAGAGCGAGAGCAGATGGAGGTCGTACTCGTCGAAGTCCCGCCCGGGCGCGGCGTTGACGTTGAGCACTCCCAGGAGCTCCCCCGGTTGACGAGGGGGACGACCATCGCGCTGTGGACCGGCCGGTGCCGTGGCTGGTGCCCGGGGAAGCGGCGCGAGTCGGCCTCTCCCGACAGGACGAGGGGCTCCCGGGTCCGGGCGACGCGGCCGGCGATCGACTCCCCGAGGCGCACGCGGGCGCCGAGGGCCAGGTCGCTCCCCCGCGTGGCCACCACGCGCAGCTCCTCCCCCTCGAGGAGCATGATCGAGCCCTCGGCCCCCTCCAGCATGTCCAGGGCGCGAGCCAGGATCACGTCCAGCACCTCGCCCAGGTCCAGCACCGAGTTCACGGCCCGGGACGCCTCGGCCAGGGACTGGAGCTGCTGGATCCGGTTCGAGAGCGCCGAGTTGAGCACCCGCTCGTCGAAGAGGAGACGGCTGAGCCGGTGGAGGTGGATCTCCTTCTCGACCACGTAGGCGCAGAACCCGACGGCGAGGCCGACCAACGAGTAGCGGACCGTCGTGGGACTCACCGAGCCCGTGTCGATCTCGACCGCCGACGCGGCCACGAGCGCCACCGCGAGGATGAGCAGCACGAGCAGCGCGACGCCCCAGAGCTGCAGGCGGCGGCGCTCCACGGCTTCGAGCGACGGCCGCTGGTAGTCGCGCAGGCCCGCGATGCGCGCTCGCGCCTGATGCGGTCGCGGATCCCCGTGTCGGTCGTTCCCATCGGTTCCCTTCCCTCGGGAAGTATCGGGAGCGCGGTGCCCCCGCTTGAGGAGTCCCGGTGGAGGGGCGTCCGGCCCGTCAGCCGGCGCGGCGACGGCGGCGGTGCTCGAGGAAGTCGACGAGGACGTAGTCGCCGAGCGTGTCCGGCGTGGTGAAGAAGGCCCGGCCGCCGTTGAGGCGCATCATCCGCTCGACGAAGGTCCGCAGGTAGTAGCTCTCGTCGAGCATGAACGTGTTGATGCGGATCCCCTCACGGGTGCAGCGGGCCACCTCCTTGAGGGTCTCCTCGATGGTCACCGGCGACGGGGGGTACTGGAAGTAGGCCTCGCCGCCCTCGATGTGGGCGGTGGGCTCCCCGTCGGTGACCATGATGACCTGCTTCGTACCCCGGCGGCGGGCGAGCTGCTTGCGGGCCAGCAGCAGCGCGTGCTGCATGTTCGTGCCCCACTCGAAGTCCCAGGACATCTCGGGAAGTCGCTGCGGTGACACCTCCCTGGCGACCCGCCCGAAGCTCACGAGCCCGAAGTGGTCGCGCGGGAACCTCGTGGTGATCAGCGCGTGGAGCGCCATCGCCACCTTCTTCGCCGCGAGGAAGTTGTCGCGCATGGGCATCGACAGCGAGACGTCGAGCAGCAGCACGGTGGACGACTCGGTCAGGGCCTCGGTCCGCTCCACCTCGAAGTCGTCGGGGGTGAGACGCACGGGCGTCCCCGCGCCCTGGCGCCGCAGGGCGTTGCGCACCGTCTGCTCGACGTTGAGCAGGAACGGGTCGCCGAACTCGTAGGGCTTGTGCTCGTGGGCGGGCTCGTGGCCCGGCCCGGCCCGCTCGACCTCGTGGCGGCCCGCCCGGTCCTGCTCCAGCTTGCGGAACAGGTCGCCGAGCGCCCGCTGGCCGATGGCCCGGATCCCCCGGGGCGTCAGCTCGAGCCGGCCCTCGCGCTGCTCGATGAGACCGGCCTCCTCGAGCGTCCGGGCCAGCTCGGCCAGCCGTTCCAGCGACCGGGCGGCGTCGTCGCCGAGCAGGTCACGGGCCCGGTCGAGGTCGACCTCGGCCAGCTCACCGGGCTGGGTGGCCGACCGGAGCAGGTTCTCCAGCTCGTCGAGGTCGCCCAGGGTCTCGAGCAACCCCGACATCTGCGAGAGCTGGAGCGGGTCGTCGCCCGAGAACCCCATGCGCTGCTCCCACGGCAGGCCCGGAAAGGCCTGCTGGAGGTTCCGGGCCAGCTCGTCGACCTGCCAGCGGAGATCGAGGTCCTCGAGCAGGGCCTGGGCCAGGCCCTGGAGCTGGGCCCGCTGCTCCGGGGTCATCGAGCTCAGCAGCGACTGCATCTGGGCCATCGAGCGGGCCATCTGCTCGAGCAGCTCGTCGAGGCTCTGCGGGTTCCCGGGGAAGAAGTCGCCGTAGCGATCCATGAAGCCCTCGAAGTCGGGCTCCTCGCCGCGCTCGCGCTGCTCGAGCATCCGGTTGAGCTCGGCGAGCATGTCCTTCATCCGCGCCATCCGCTCGGGCGACACGTCCTGCATGCCCGCGGCGAGCTGGTTGAACGTGCTCTGGAGGAGCTGCCGGCGCAGCTCGTCCATCAGCTCCTCGAAGCGCCGCCGGGCGTCGTCGTCCATGAAGTCGTACTGCGACAGGGCCTGCACGCGACCGGCCAGGTCCGGAGGCAGCTCGTCGAGCTGCTGGTGGCGCTGCGAGGCCAGGTCCTCGAGGATCTCCTGGCGGCGGCGGTCGCCGGAGCGGCGGGCGTCGTCGAGGCGCCGGTCGATCCCGGTCCGCTCCTGCTCGACGACCTCGTCGAGCTGGCGCGCGACGTCCTCGTAGACGCCACCGAGGTCGTGCCGTTCGAGCAGGTCACGCCGGCGTTGGCGGAGCCGCTCGACCATCTCCCGCAGTCCCGTGAGCTCCTGGCCCTGGCGGTCACGGAAGCCCTGCTGGAGCAGGCGGCGGAGGGCCGCGTGGAGGTCGCCGTGGTAGAGGAGGTCGTCGGTGATCTCCGACAGGAGGCCCTCGGCGTCGACGTCGAAGCCGACCTGCGTGCCGTCCCAGCGGGAGTACCGGAAGCCCCGGGCCATCGCCCGATCGTAACGGCGCCCGCCTCCTCCCGCGAGGGCGGGAAGGGTCAGGCGGCCGGGGGGGACCCGCCCGCCGGGGGCTCCTCGAGGACGTACACCAGCACGTCGGCCAGCCGCTCGCGGATCGCGCACTGCCGCCGCTCGTCGCCGTCCTCCCGGAACCCGGCGGCCGCGGCGACCCCGCGCGACGCGAGGTTCTCGGGTTCGATGAGGAGCTCGACGCGACGCACGGCGAGGGCCCCGGACGCCCACGCGGCGGCCAGGCGCAGGGCCCGGGTGGCGAACCCGCGTCGCCGCGCCGACGACGCGGTCCAGTACCCCGCCTGCGCAACGCCGGTCGGGGGGTCGGTGACGTGGACCCCGACCGAGCCGACCACGTCGCCGTTCCGCGCGTCGAGGACCGCGAACGACGCCGACGGGTGCGCGTGGCCGGGCCAGGCCTCGCCGGCCAGGAAGGCGAGCGCGTCGTCGTGCGTGTAGGGACGGGCACCGGGATGCGCGCCGCGATGGTGGGGTCACCGCAGAGGCGGACGAGGGTCGCGGCGTCGTCCCCCGTCCACGGGCGCAGCACCACGACCCCGTCCGAGAGACGGGGGGCGCCCCTCGACACCGGCGCCGGTTCGCGCTCCATCCCCCCGATGCTACGTGAGCGGTGGCGAGGCGGCCCTGGTGCGCGCCGGGCGATGCACGGGGCGGATGCCTGCCGTGAGACCATCCCGGGATGCCTCGCCCCCCCGCTGCGACGGCGCTCGCCCTCGGCGCGATCCTGTCCCTCGGCGCCTGCTCCTCGGGCGGAGACGACGCGCCCCGGGCCCCCGAGGCCTTCTGCGAGGCCGCGCGGGAGCTGGACGAACAGCTGCCCGAGGCCGACCTCGACGAGCAGATCCGCCTGGTCGAGGCGCTGGTCGAGGTCTCGCCGGAGGAGATCCGGCCCGACGCCGAGGTGTTCCTCGACGCCCTCCGACGCGTCGGGACGGACCCGGCGGTGCGGGACGACCCCGACGTGAAGGCCTCGGTCGACGCCGTGAACCGCTACGCCGCCCAGGGCTGCGGCTTCTACGAGCGCCGGTCGCCGTTCTGACCTCCGTGGTCTCGAGCGGCCGGCGGGGAGGAGCGGGCGCGTCGGCGGGGAGGAGGGGCCGGGTCGGCGCGGAAACGGGGCCGTGGACCCCGAGGCCGCACCAACCCGGCAGGACGAATGGGCCGGGTCGGGCGGAAACGGGCCGTGGACCCGAGGCGCACCAACCCGGCAGGACGAATGGGCCGGGTCGGGCGGTAACCGGGCCGTGGACCCCGAAGCCGCGCCAACCCGGCAGGACGAATGGGCCGGGTCGGCGCGGAAACGGGGCCGTGGACCCCGAAACCGCACCAACCCGGCGAGAAGGAGAACCCGTGGACGCGCCACGGCCGCCCCGGGGGCGGCCGTGGCGGTACCGGGCCGGAAGCGTGCGCTCAGCGACCCATGCCGACGATCGGTTGGTTGAGCGTGATGGCGCCGGTCGAGCCGAGGAAGGGCACGTCGCCGAAGCCGAAGATGCCCCCGTCGGACGCCACCAGCCAGTAGCCCCGGCCGCTGAGCGCCGAGCTCATGCCGACGATCGGCTGGTTCAGCACGATCGCGCCGGTGGAGCCGAAGAACCCCGCCGCGCCGAAGCTGAAGATCCCGCCGTCCCGTGCGACGAGCCAGTAACCCCGCCCGCTCGGCGTCGAGGCCATCCCCACGATCGGCTGGTTCAGCACGATCGCGCCGGTGGAGCCGTAGAACCCGGCGTCACCGAAGGCGAAGATCCCCCCGTCGGAGGCCACCAGCCAGTAGCCCTGCCCCGAGGGGGACGAGGCCATCCCCACGATCGGCTGGTTCAGCACGATCGCCCCCGTCGACCCGAAGAACGCCGCGTCGCCGAAGCTGAAGATCCCCCGTCCCGGGCCACCAGCCAGTAGCCCCGGCCACTCGGCGTCGAGGCCATCCCCACGATCGGCTGGTTCAGCGCGATCGCCCCGGTCGACCCGAAGAACGCCGCGTCGCCGAAGCTGAAGATCCCCCGTCGGACGCCACCAGCCAGTAGCCCCGGCCACTCGGCGTCGAGGCCATCCCCACGATCGGCTGGTTCAGCGTGATCGCCCCGGTGGACCCGAAGAACTGGGCCTCGCCGAAGCTGAAGATCCCCCGTCCCGGGCCACCATGCGGTAGCCGTCGGCGCCGGGGAACGCTGACAGGCTGTTCAGGCCGATCGAGGCGGTCGAGAGGGCGACGTCGTCCGCGGCGGAGTAGGTGGCCGGGCTGAGCACCCCGCGCACCAGCCCGAGCGTGGTGGTGGCCCCCTGGTCGAGCGCCACGGCCACGTCGTTGGTGGGAAGCGCCGCGAGTCCCTGGACCGTGGCGGCCCCGAAGTCCACCGGGGCGTCCTTGGCGACCAGCGCCGTCGTCGACGTCGCGCTGCGCAGGCCCGTGTACACGAAGGCGCGGTCGCCGTCGGAGACGACCACGTGGTCGCCGTCGGGCATCACCGTGATCGACGATCCGGCCCCTCCACCCGGCAGCGGGGTGGAGACCCCCAGCACGGGGGCCGCCGGGTTGTCGAGGAAGAGCACGGCGAACCCGTCGGTCGTCACCACCACGACCCGGGTCGGGTCGGTCGGCGAGAAGGCCATGCCACCGTTCCCGTCGTCCCCGGAGCGCAGGCGGACGTCGGTGAGGACGGTGCCGGCCGTCGGCGCCTTGCCGAGCCCCGTGTAGACCTGCACGGCCACCGTCGAGCTGTCCTGGGTCGAGCCGTGGCCGACGCCGAGGAAGCTGCCGTCTGCGAGCGGCGCCGGGCTGATCACCACACCGTCGGTGAGGGTCATGTTCGCCGACGCGGAGCGCAGGAAGCCGGGCGGGTGGGGTTGGCCGTCCTCGCGGGTTCCGGCCGACTGGACGCTCGTGTCGACCGCGTACGTGCCGTCGGCGTTGCGCTTCAGGACCACGACCCCTCGGCTGTCGATGGCGACGAGCCCCACCTGGCCGTCGCCCGAGAGGGCGACCCCGGAGCCGAAGACGTCGAAGGTCGGCCCGCCCTCGGCGATGAAGGCCGAGATGTCGATGGGCGTTCCGGGGGTGGCCGACGTCGTGCCGGGGTCGCGGATGACCTCGACGGTCCGGTCGGCGTCGCAGCGCCCCACGACCAGGGCGCTCTGGCCGTCGGGGGCCACGGCCGAGCCGTGCAGCCCGCAGCTGGCCTTGAGGTCGGTGAGGGTCGCGGTGCGCGCCGCCGGCGGGCGGGTCACCTTCGTGACCACGTCGACCGTCCCGTTCGCGGCCCCGGTGTTGGACGGGACGACGACGAGGCCCGGGACGCCGGCGGGCAGCAGGCTCGCCCTGACGTCACCCGAGCTGCCGGGCGCCTCCGGTGCCGAGACCTCCGACGGAGCCGCCACGGGCCCGCCGCCGGCGTCCCCGACGCCGTTCCCCGGCTGTGGATCGGTGCCGGCCCCGGCTGCACCCATCGAGGCCACCAGGGCGAGGCAGGACACGACCGCAAGGACGAGGTGACGCGGACGGACGGCACGCACCATCGAGGACCCCCGAGCTGAGCCCCACCCCCCGGCGAGGCCGTCTCACGCAGTGTGACAGGAGCGGTGTGGTTTGGGAAGGCGGCTCCCGTGCGGTGGCGGCCCGAGCACGCCAGGTCACCGACCCGGGTGCCGTCACCCCCGCCCAGCGACGGTGGAGACACCCGAGAGCCCGCCATCACCGACCCGGGTGCCGTCACCCCCGCCCAGCGACGGTTGAGACACCCGAGAGCGCCCGATCGGCCGGCGCCGGAGTCTCGCCTCAGCCGCGGGCGCGGTAGCTGGCCCGGCCGCCGACCGAGTCCTTGTTGAGCCGCTTCGAGAGGTGCAGACCCTCGAGGACGAGCTCGATCGCGGAGGCCACCTCGGCGGGCGTCTCCCCGACCCCGAGGTCGCCCAGCGTCTCCCGCAGGCCCGGGAGCTGCGAGAGGAGCTGGGCGTACTCCGTGGTCCGGACGTCCTCCCCGGTGTCGACGACCAGCCCCTCGTCGAACGCGGCCACCGCCGGGGCCAGCCGCTCGGGCCGGCACCGGGCCCGGAACACCTCGAGGCAGGCACCCTTCACCATCCGGTCGAGGACCTGCTCCTCGCGACCGTCGTCGAGGCTCTCGATCTCGATCTTGCCGGCCGTGGACGCGACGAGCGCGTCGAGGTCGCACACCCGCGGGACGACCTCGGTCTCGCCGAGCCGGAGGGCCCGGCGGGTGGCGTTGGCGACCAGCGTCTCGTAGTTGGCGATCGACAGGCGGACCGACACGCCCGAGCGCTGGTTGACGTGCGGGGACCGGCGGGCCTGGTGGCTGATCTCGGCGACGATCTCGGCCATGAACGAGGGCACCGAGACCCGGAGTCCCTCTGCCTCGAGCGGCCGGGCCTCGGCCGCGACGACGTCCATCTCCGTGTCGACGTCGAGCGGGTAGTGGGTGCGGATCTGGCTCCCGAACCGGTCCTTGAGCGGCGTGATGATCCGCCCCCGGTTCGTGTAGTCCTCCGGGTTGGCCGAGGCGACCAGCAGCAGGTCCAGGGGGAGGCGGATCTTGTAGCCGCGGATCTGCACGTCGCGCTCCTCGAGCACGTTGAGCAGGCCGACCTGGATCCGCTCGGCGAGGTCCGGGAGCTCGTTGATGGCGAAGATCCCCCGATTGGTGCGCGGGACCAGCCCGTAGTGGATCGTGAGCTCGTCGGCCAGGTACCGACCCTCGGCGACCTTGATCGGGTCCACCTCGCCGATGAGGTCGGCGATCGAGGTGTCGGGCGTGGCCAGCTTCTCCCCGAAGCGCCGCTCGCGGTGCACCCACTCGATCGGGGTCTCGTCACCCCGTTCGGCGACGAGGAGCCGGGCGTGCTGGGAGATCGGGTGGTAGGGGTCGTCGTGGACCTCGCTCCCCGCGACGGTCGGCGACCACTCGTCGAGCAGGTCCACGAGCGACCGGATGATGCGGGTCTTGGCCTGGCCGCGCTCGCCGAGGAAGATCACGTCGTGGCCCGCGAGCAGCGCGTTCTCGAGTTGGGGCAGGACGGTGTCGTCGTAGCCCACGATCCCGTCGACGAGGGGCCGGCCGGCCGCCATGCGGGCGACGGCGTTGGCCCGAACCTCCTCCTTGACCGGGCGGGACCGCCAGCCGCTCGCCCGCAGCTCACCGAGGGTGCCGGGTCGGGACATGCGCTCGCTCCTCCGTCGGGACGGGCAGCGTACCAACGACCTCCAGGGTGCGGTCCTCGCCCCCGTGGACCCTCCACCCTCCGGCGGCCCGGTCCCACCCTGCTCGCGTTGGCGCGATCCAGCCACCCATACGGGCGCGGATCGCGCCAACGCGGGTGAGGCGGGTCGGCGTGGGTCAGCGCACGTCGCGCCGGAGGGGGTGGTCCTCGGGCACCTGGACGAGCACCAGCAGCAGCCCGTCGGGGTCCAGGAGCCGCGCCTCGCGCAGCCCCCACGGCTTGACGACCGGCCGCTCGACCACCTCCACGCCGGCCGCCGCCAGCCGTTCGTGCTCGGCGTCCACGTCGGGCACCTGCCACCACAGCGAGAGCTTCTCCCCCGCCGGTTCCGGAGCCCGGCCGGAGAGCTCGAGGAAGCCCCCGCCGGTGAAGAGCACCACACCCCGGTGGTCGCCGGACCCGAACTCCCGGTAGACCCGCAGTCCGACGACATCCACGTAGAAGCGCCGCGATCGCTCGAAGTCCGCCGGGCGCAGGAGCACCCGGCTCGAGAGCACCTCCATCACCCGCGCCTCCCGCCGTCTCGCCTCCGGGTCACGGCTCGACGCCGCGACCTCTGCGTCCGGGCATGGTACGGACATCCGCTCCCGCGACGGAGCACCCGGCCGACCGCGCGTCCGCCCGGGACCCGCGTCGCGGGCCCGGCTCTGGCATGGTGGGGACCCCCGAACCCGGAGGGAGCATGACCCGGCCCTCGAGCCCGCCCGAGCCGGTCCTCGCCTGCCGAGGGCTCCGCAAGCGCTTCGGCGACCGCGTAGCCGTCGACGACCTCGGGTTCCGCATCGGCCCCGGCGAGACCTACGGGCTGCTCGGCCCGAACGGGGCCGGGAAGACCACCGCCATCTCCATGATCTGCGGGCTCCTGGGTCGCGACGGCGGGACCGTCGAGGTCGCCGGCCACGACGTCGACGACGAGCCGCTCGAGGCCAAGGCCGCCATCGGCTACGTGCCCCAGGAGGTGGCCCTCTACCCCGACCTCACGGGGCGGGAGAACCTGGCTTTCTTCGGCCGGCTCTACGGACTCCGGGGCCGCCGGCTCGACGAACGGGTCGACCGCACGCTCGAGGTCGTCGGGTTGGCCGACCGGGCCGACGAGCGCGTCGAGCGGTACTCGGGAGGGATGCGCCGCCGGTGCAACATCGCCGCCGGCCTGCTCCACGAACCGACCCTCCTGGTCCTCGACGAGCCGACCGTCGGCGTCGACCCCCAGAGCCGCAACGCCATCCTCGAGAGCGTGGAGGAGCTGGGCGTCCGGGGCCTCGCCGTCCTCTACACCACCCACTACATGGAGGAGGCGGAGCGGCTCTGCGACCGGATCGGCATCCTCGACGAGGGGGTCCTGGTCGCCGAGGGGAGTCGGCGGGAGCTCGTCGCCCTCGTCGGCGAGCGGGACCGGGTCCGGCTCGTCGCGTCCGGCGCCCTCGCCGACCTCGCCGACCGGTCGCGGGCGCTCGACGCGGTGGACGAGGCGACCCCGCGCGACGGCGGCCTCGACCTCCTGGTCCACGAGGCCCGCCGCCTGCTCCCCGCGCTCCTGGAGCTGGCCGAGGAGGCGGGCGTCGCCGTCCAGAGCGTCGAGGTGGAGGAGCCCGATCTCGAGGCCGTGTTCCTCCACCTCACCGGCAAGGCCCTGCGCGACTGACCGTGCGTGCCGCCCTCGTCGTCGCGTCCAAGGACCTCCGGCAGCGCCTCCGCGACCGATCGGCCTTCGTCGTGGGGATCGTCGCCCCGCTCGTCCTCGCCACCCTCATCAGCCTCGCCCTGGGACAGGTGGAGGAGGACTTCGGCGCGACCCTGGCCGTCGTCGACCAGGACGGCGGTCCGCTGGCCCGGGCGCTCGTCGACGACGTGCTCGGCGGCGAGGACCTGCGGGAGGTCCTCGAGATCCGCACCGTCGCCACCCCGCAGGAGGCAGCGGACCTCGCCGATGACGGCGACGTCGCGGCGGCCATCGTGATCCCCGCCGGGTTCTCGGCGGTCGCCGAGGGGGGCGACCCGGTCCCGCTCCGGGTGGTGAGGAGCGCGGAGAAGCCCATCGGGGCCGACGTCGCGGAGGCCATCGCCACCGGCTTCACGGCCCAGGTCGACGCGGTCCGCCTGGCGGTGCGGACCGCCGCCGACGTCGGAGGCGTCTCCGATCCGGCCGCGATCGGGCTCCTGGCCGAGCGGGCCGCGGCCGAGCCACCACCGGTGGCCCTGGCCGAGACCGGCACGGCCGAGGTCGACGTCCCCCCGGCGAGCCAGTTCGCCCCCGGGATGGGGATCCTCTTCCTCTTCTTCACGGTCGGCCTCGGCGCCCGCAGCATCCTCGCCGAGCGGCGGGAGGGCACCCTCGCCCGCCTGCTCGCGGCTCCGATCACCGGGCGGTCGCTTCTCGTGGGCAAGGCGGCGGCCACGTTCGTGCTCGGCGTCACCAGCCTGGCGACCCTGGCCGTCGTGTCCACGCTCCTCATCGACGCCCGCTGGGGCGACCCCGTCAGCGCAGCGGTCCTCATCGTGGCCATCGTGCTCGCGGCCATGGGGGTCGTCGCGCTGGTGCTCACCTTCGCCCGCACCGAGCAGCAGGCGTCCGGCTACGCGTCGATCGCCGCCTTCGGATTGGCCCTCCTGGGCGGGAACTTCATCCAGCTCGAGCAGGCACCCGAGCTGCTGCGCCGGCTCTCGCTGCTGACCCCCAACGGCTGGGCCCTCCGGGCCTTCGGCGACCTGGCCGCCGAGGGGGGCGGCCTGGCGTCCGTGCTCCCGGAGGTGGGGGCCGTCCTCGCCTTCGCGGCGGCCACGCTGGGGGTCGCGCTCGCCCGGTCGGGACGGCTGGTACGGCTGTGAGCACGATCCGGCGCGTCGCGGCGATCGGGGCGGTGGTCCTGCGCCGCCTCGCCCGCGACCGCGTCGCCCTCTTCTTCACCTTCGTCCTGCCGTTCCTCATCGTCGTCCTCGTCGGCGCGGCGAACCCCGGCAGCGACCTGCTGACCGGGATCGCCCGGGAGGGCGAGGGGACCCTCGCCCGAGACCTGGAACGACGGCTCGACCGGGCCGACGGCCTGGACCTCCGTCGCTACGACTCGCTCGAGGCCCTGAGACGGGGCGTTCGACGCGGCGAGGTGTCAGGAGGCGTCGTGGTCCCTCGTGGCTACGACGGCGACCTGAGGTCCGGCGGGACCCCCGAGGTGACCCTGGTCCTCGACGTCGCCGATCGCGACTCCACGGCGGTCCGCACCCGGATCTCCTCGGTCGTCGCCCGGCAGAGCGCGCTCGTCCTGGCGGCGCGGTTCACGGAGACCGAGACCGGCGTCGCCTTCGACGACGCCCTCGAGCGGGCTCGCGACCTCGCGGCCGGGGCCGACGCCCTGTCGGTGGAGACCACCACGGCCGGGACCGGCGCGCTCCAGTCGGTGACCGTCTTCAACTACGTGACGTTCGGCCAGCTGGTCCTCTTCATGTTCATCATCGCCCTCACCGGGGCGGGGGACCTCGTCGAGGCCCGGCGGCTCGGCGTCACCCGCCGGATGCTCGCCACCCCGACCGGTCCGGGCACGTTGATCGCCGGCGAGGGTGCCGGCCGCTACGCCGTCTCGATCACCCAGGCCCTGTTCATCGTCGTGGTCGGGGCCGCCGTGTTCGGCGTGGCCTGGGGTGACCCCCTCGGAGCAGCGGCCGTGGTCGCCACCTTCGGTCTCGTGGCGACGGGAGCGGGGCTCCTCCTCGGCACGATCGCCCGCAGCAACGAGCAGGCGGTCTCCCTCGGGCCTCCGCTGGGCATCGCCCTCGGGATGCTCGGAGGCTGCATGTGGCCCCTGGAGATCGTGCCCGCGCCCATGCGCACGATCGGCCACCTGACCCCGCACGCCTGGGCCGTCGACGCCTTCGTGGACCTGGTCGGCCGCGACGCCGGCGTGGCCGACATCGGCGGGAAGCTCCTCGTGCTGGCGGGCTTCGCGACCGTGCTCCTGCTGCTCGGCGTGTGGCGCCTCCGCCGGGCGATCACCGGCTGACCGGCGACGGGCTCCTGGCCGCGGGCGCCGGCCCGGGGCGGGATGCCGGCCCGAGGCGGCCTACAGTCCACGACCGTGGCCCTCCCGACCGAGACCGCTCTCACGGGAGCCTGGCGAGCCCACGTCGCCGAGGGCGATCTCCCCCAGCGCTTCGCCGAGCCCGCGTTCGACGACGGTGGCTGGGCCGAGCTGTCGGTGCCCGGCCACTGGCGGTCGGCACCCGGCTTCGACACCACCGACGGGCCGGTGCTGCACCGGCGCCGCTTCGCCCTCGACCCGTCGGCCCCCGGCCGCCGCCGGTTCCTCGTCCTCGACGGGGTCTTCTACCTCGGCGACGTCTGGCTCGACGGCGACTACCTCGGCGCCACCGAGGGGTACTTCTTCCCCCACGAGCTCGAGGTGACCGGGCACCTGGGGCCCGGCCGTCCCGAGGAGCACGTGCTCGCCGTCGAGGTGGGCTGCCCGCCCCAGCACGACCGCACCGCCAAGCGCCTCGTCACCGGGGTGTTCTCCTACTGGGACAACCTCGATCCGGCGTGGAGCCCGGGGGCCTGTGGCGGCCGGTGCGGGTGGTCGAGACGGGCCCGGTCCGGATGGCGCGGGTCCGCTGCCTCTGCGTCGAGGCGACCGAGGCCCGGGGGCGGCTGGTCGTCGACGTCACCCTCGACCGGGCCGGCGACGGCGCCCCGCCCCGCCCCGCCCGCCTCGTCGCCCGCCTGGCCGGGCCCGGGCTCGTCCCCGGAGACCTCCCCCTCCTCCTGGAGACGACCCGCGACGTGACCCTGGCCGGGGGCACGAACCACCTCACCTGGACCCTCGAGATCGAGCATCCGCCGCGCTGGTGGCCCCGGGCGCTCGGTGACCAACCTCTCTGCGACCTCGAGCTGACGGTCGAGGTCGGCGGCGAGCCGAGCGACCGGCGCCGGATCCGCACCGCGTTCCGCGAGGTCCGCCTGCGGGACTGGCGGCTCTCGGTCAACGGAGAGGACCTGTTCGTGAAGGGCTCGAACCAGGGTCCCAGCCGGATGGCCCTGGCGGAGGCCACGCCCGAGGAGCTCGCCCGGGACGTCCGGCTGGCGACCGAGGCCAACCTGGACCTTCTCCGGCTCCACGCCCACGTCACCCGCCCCGAGCTCTACGAGGCGGCCGACCGGGCCGGGCTCATGCTGTGGCAGGACTTCCCCCTGCAGTGGGGCTACGCCCGGGGAGTCCGCAAGCAGGCCGTCCGTCAGGCCCGGGAGATGGTCGACACGCTCGGCCACCACCCGAGCATCGTCCTGTGGTGCGCCCACAACGAGCCGCTCGCGCTCGACCTCACCCCCGGGGAGAGGCCCCGCGGATCCGACCTGGCCCGCCTGGGGGCGTCGATGCTGCTGCCCTCGTGGAACAAGGACGTGCTCGACCGGGCCGTGGCCCGGACCCTGCACCGCGCCGACCCGACCCGTCCCGTGAACGCCCACTCCGGGCTGCTGCCGTCGCTCGACAGCAGCGGGACCGACAGCCACCTCTACTTCGGCTGGTACCACGGCCGGGCCGACGGCCTGGCCCCCGCGCTCCGCCGCTGGCCCCGGCTGGCCCGCTTCGTCGGCGAGTTCGGGGCCCAGGCGGTCCCCGAGGCGGCAGCGTTCATGGAGCCCGAGCGCTGGCCCGACCTCGACTGGGACCGGCTCCTCGAGCACCACGCCTGCCAGAAGCTCCTCTTCGACCGGCACGTGCCCCCGGCCGAGCACGAGACGTTCGAGTCCTGGAGGGACGCCACCCAGGCCTACCAGGCGTGGCTCGTCCAGCTGCAGATCGAGGACCTGCGCCGCCTGAAGTACCGCCCCACCGGTGGCTTCTGCCACTTCTGCTTCGCCGACGGCCACCCCGCGGTCACCTGGTCCGTGCTCGACCACGAGCGCAACCCCAAGGCGGGCTACCAGGCCCTGCGCGACGCGTGCCGGCCGGTGCTGCCGATGGTCGAACCGCGTGGCGGCGCGGTCCACGTGGTCAGCGAACTGCGCGAACCGCTCGAGGGAGTCGTCGTCGAGGTCGCGGTCGACGGGCGAAGGCACCGCTGGACCGGGGACGTCCCCGCCGACGGGCTCGTCCTCGTGGGCCGGGCCGAGCTGGGCCCGCGACCCGGCCGGATCGAGGCGACGCTCGATCACCCCCGGGTGGGAACGGTCCGCAACGTCTATCCGGTCGAGCTCCTCGACGCCACCGCCCACGCGCGCTCCGGCTGACGGCGTGACGTGCGGAGGCCCGGCGCTCCGCATGGCCCGTGGCGGAGGCGCCGGGGTAGGTTCTGCTCGAAGGGCTGGTCGGCGCCGTCCCCGGCCGCCCGGGACCGCCACTCCGGAGGCCGCAGTGAGCCAGGCAACACCGACGAGGGTCCGGCCCGAGCCACCCACGATCAAGCCACCGACGCGACGCCCGCTCCCCTGGCCGGTCGAGTTCTACCGCTCCGCCGTCGGCAAGAAGTGGGTGATGGCACTCACCGGCATCGCCCTGCTCGGCTACGTCCTGGCCCACATGGTCGGGAACCTCAAGGTGTACCTGAGCCCCGAGGAGATCAACTCCTACGGCGAGGCCCTCCGGGACCTCGGCGGCCACCTCGTGCCCCGCACCAGCCTGCTGTGGATCCTGCGAGTGGGCCTCGCCGCCGCGTTCGTGCTCCATGTCCACGCGGCGGCGACGCTGACGCTGACGAACCGCAGGGCCCGGCCGGTGCGGTACCAGTCCCACCGGGACTACGTGGCGGCGAACTTCGCCTCGCGCACCATGCGGATGACCGGGATCGTCGTCGCCCTGTTCGTGATCTTCCACCTCATGGACCTGACCTGGGGGACCACGCACCCCGACTTCGTCCGCGGCGACGTCTACCACAACATCGTCGAGAGCTTCTCCCGCTGGCCGGTGGCCCTGGCCTACATCGTCGCCAACCTGGCCCTCGGGCTCCACATCTTCCACGGGGCCTGGAGCATGTTCCAGAGCCTGGGGATCAACAACCCCCGCTACAACCACCTCCGCCGGTGGTTCGCCGCGGCCTTCGCGGCCGTCATCGTGGTCGGCAACGTGAGCTTCCCCGTCATGGTGCTGGCCGGCGTCGTCGAATGAGGGGGCAGACCGTGACGCTCGACTCCAGGATCCCGGCCGGACCCATCGAGGAGAAGTGGGACCGCCACCGCTTCGACATGAAGCTGGTGAACCCGGCCAACAAGCGGAAGTTCGAGATCATCGTCGTGGGGACCGGCCTGGCCGGCGCCTCGGCCGCCGCCACCCTCAGCCAGCTCGGCTACCGCGTGAAGGTCTTCACCTTCCACGACTCGCCCCGGCGGGCCCACAGCATCGCCGCCCAGGGCGGCATCAACGCGGCGAAGAACTACCAGAACGACGGCGACAGCATCCACCGCCTGTTCTACGACACGGTGAAGGGCGGCGACTACCGCTCGCGGGAGGCCAACGTCTACCGGCTGGCCCAGGTGAGCGTCGAGATCATCGACCAGTGCGTCGCCCAGGGGGTCCCGTTCGCCCGCGACTACGGGGGCCTGCTCGACAACCGCTCCTTCGGCGGGGCCCAGGTGTCGCGGACGTTCTACGCCCGGGGCCAGACCGGACAGCAGCTCCTGCTCGGCGCCTACCAGGCCCTCATGCGCGAGGTGCAGCACGGCTCGGTGACCCTCTACACCCGCACCGAGATGCTCGACCTCGTCGTCAAGGACGGCCGGGCCGTCGGCATCGTCGTGCGCGACCTGGTGACCGGGGAGATCAGCTCCCACTCGGCCCACGCGGTCGTGCTGGGCACCGGCGGGTACAGCAACGGCTTCTACCTGTCCACCAACGCCATGGCCTGCAACGTCACGGCCGCGTGGCGGGCCCACCGGCGGGGCGCCTTCTTCGCCAACCCCTGCTTCACCCAGATCCACCCCACCTGCATCCCCGCCAGCGACGAGTTCCAGTCCAAGCTGACGCTCATGAGCGAGTCGCTGCGCAACGACGGCCGGATCTGGGTACCCGCGGACGCCGGCGACACCCGTCCGCCCCAGCAGATCCCCGAGGACCGGCGCGACTACTACCTCGAGCGCCGCTACCCGGCGTTCGGGAACCTCGTCCCCCGCGACGTCGCCTCCCGGGCGGCCAAGCGGGAGGTGGACGCCGGTCACGGCGTCGGCCCCCTCCGCAACGGCGTCTACCTCGACTTCGCCGACGCCATCGGCCGGCTGGGCCGGCACACGATCGAGGAGCGCTACGGGAACCTCTTCCAGATGTACGAGCGCATCACCGGCGAGGATCCCTACGAGACACCCATGCGGATCTATCCGGCCCCCCACTACGCGATGGGCGGGCTCTGGGTGGACTACGACCTCATGAGCAACCTCCCGGGCCTGTACGTCATCGGCGAGGCCAACTTCTCCGACCACGGCGCCAACCGCCTCGGCGCGTCGGCGCTCATGCAGGGCCTGGCCGACGGCTACTTCGTCCTGCCCTACACGATCGGCGACGGGCTCGCCCCGCTCCTCGGCACCGACCCGGTGCCCACCGACGACCCGGTGTTCCGGCAGGTCGAGGCGGCGGTGCACGACCAGACGCGACGCCTGCTGTCGATCAAGGGGACCCGCTCGGTGGACCACTTCCACCGCGAGCTGGGGAAGATCGTCTGGGACCACTGCGGCATGGAGCGCAGCCGCGAGGGGCTCGAGAAGGCGCTCTCGGAGATCCCGGCGCTACGGGAGGAGTTCTACAAGGACCTGCGGGTGCTGGGAGGCGAGGAGTCCCTCAACCAGTCGCTCGAGCGGGCCGGCCGCGTCGCGGACTTCTTCGAGTTCGACGAGCTCATGGTGCGCGACGCCCTCCACCGGGAGGAGTCCTGCGGTGGCCACTTCCGGATCGAGCACCAGACCGGGGAGGGCGAGGCCCTGCGCGACGACGAGCACTTCGCCTACGTCGCGGCCTGGGAGTTCCACGGCGTCGGCGCCGAGCCCACCATGCACCGGGAACCACTCGACTTCGAGTACGTGAAGCTGGCCCAGAGGAGCTACAAGTAATGCGTCTCACGCTTCGGGTGTGGCGGCAGGACGGCCCGGACGACCCCGGCCGGTTCGAGGAGCACGACGCGCCCGACATCAGCCCGGACATGTCGTTCCTCGAGATGCTCGACGTGGTCAACGAGCGCCTCAACGACCAGGGCCGGGAGCCGATCACCTTCGACCACGACTGCCGTGAGGGCATCTGCGGCACGTGCAGCCTCATGATCAACGGCCGCGCCCACGGCCCCGAGAAGGGCACCGCCACCTGCCAGCTCCACATGCGCACGTTCTCCGACGGGGACGTGATCACCATCGAGCCGTGGCGCGCCGCCGCCTTCCCGGTCATCCGGGACCTCATGGTCGACCGCAGCCCCCTCGACCGCATCGTCGAGGCCGGGGGCTACGTCACCGTGAACACGGGCAGCGCCCCGGAGGCCAACGACACCCCGGTCCCCAAGGAGGTCGCCGACGCCGCCATGGACGCCGCCGCGTGCATCGGCTGCGGTGCCTGCGTCGCGGCCTGCCCCAACGGAGCCGCCCAGCTCTTCACCTCGGCGAAGGTCGCGCACCTGAACCTGCTGCCCCAGGGCCAGGCCGAGCGCTGGGAGCGGGTCGTCGCGATGGTCGAGACGATGGAGGAGTACTTCGGGTCCTGCACGAACCACGGTGAGTGCATGGAGGCCTGCCCGAAGGAGATCAGCCTCGACTTCATCGCCCTGATGAACCGCGACTACGTGAGGGCGCAGCTCACGCAGCGCCGCCTCCAGGGCCAGCGCTGAGCCTCCGGCGCCGCCTCCCGGGGCGGCGCTCCCCCTCGACCGGGTCGGCCTAGTCGGTACGGCGGAAGGTGCGCACGGCCAGGGCCAGCATGAGGGTCCCGAGCGTCAGCACCACGATCACCTCGAACCAGATCGGCACCACCCAGTCGCCGATGGTGAGCGGGGCCACGTCGTCGAGCAGGACCCGCCGGATGGGGTCGACGCCGTAGGTCGCCGGGTTCAGGCGCGTGGCCACCGCCAGCCACGTCGGCAGGCCCTCGAGCGGGAAGATGGCGCCCGAGAGGAACAGCATCGGGTTCACCACCAGCGACATCACCATCTGGAAGCTCTCCATCCGCTGCATGCGGCTGGCGATGACGATCCCGAACGACACGAGCGCGAACGCCAGGAGCAGCAGCAGCAGGAGGGCGGCCAGGACCTCCCCCACCCCCAGGTGGACCCCCACGAGGGGCGCGGCGAGCAGGAGGATCACCCCCTGGGCGACCGCCACCGAGCCTCCCCCGACGGCCTTGCCCAGCACGATCGAGGTGCGCGACACCGGGGCGACGAGCATCTCCCGCAGGAAGCCGAACTCCCGGTCCCACACGATCGAGATCGCCGAGAACAGGCTCGAGAACAGCACCGACATGGCGATCACGCCGGGGAAGATGAACTGCTGGAAGTCGATCCCGCCAGCGTCGTCGCCGCCCACGAGAGGGTTGATCCCGGCCCCGAGGACGAACAGGAACAGGACGGGCTGGGCCAACCCGGTGACGATCCGGGCCGGCGAGCGCGAGAACCGGATGAGCTCGCGCGACGTCACCATCCCGATCGTCCGCAGGTTGCGCACGACCCGTCCCTCACGCGGCGTCGCCAACCCGCCGGCGGTGGGCACCGCCTCGGTGACCATCAACCCCTCCGGAACCCGCGCACCATGGCGCTCGACTTGAACTGCTCGACCCCGCCCGCCTCGGCGTCACGGATGTCACGCCCGGTGTACTTGATGAACACGTCGTCGAGGCTGGGCCGGCGGACGCTCACGCTGCGGACGCCCCGCACGTGGTCGAAGATCCGGGGCACGAAGGCCTCGCCGTCGGGCACCATGAGCCGCAGCGCCTCGCCCCGCAGCTCGCCCTCGACGCCCAGCTCCCGGCCGATGACCTCCCGGGCCCGGCGGTCGTCCTCGGTGGAGAGCGTCACGCAGTCGGCACCCACCGACGCCTTGAGGGCGTCGGGCGTGTCGATGGCGACCACCCGTCCCCGGTCGATGATGGCGATGCGGTCGCAGCGCTCGGCCTCGTCCATGTAGTGGGTGGTCAGGAACATCGTGGTGGCCTCACGGGCCCGGAGGGTGTCGACGTAGTCCCAGATGTGGGTCCGGGTCTGCGGGTCGAGCCCGATGGTCGGCTCGTCGAGGAAGAGCACCCGGGGCGCGTGCAGGAGGCCGCGGGCGATCTCCAGGCGGCGCTTCATCCCGCCGGAGTAGAAGCGCACCTGCTGGCGGGCCCGGTCGGTGAGCCCGACCATCTCGAGGAGGGGCCGCGCCCGGTGCGCCACCTCGGAGCGCGGCACGCCGTACATCACGGCGTGGAACCGCAGGTTCTCCTCGCCGGTGAGGTACTCGTCGAGCGTCATCTCCTGGAACACGAGCCCGATGCTCGCCCGCACCGCCTCCGGGTCGGCCACCACGTCGTGGCCTGCGACCCGGGCCGACCCCGAGGTCGGCGCGAGGAGCGTGCAGAGGATGGAGATGGTCGTGGTCTTCCCCGCCCCGTTGGGCCCCAGGAACCCGAACAGCTCACCCGGCTCGACCTCGAACGAGACGCCGTCGACGGCCGGGAAGTCGCCGAAGCGCTTCACGAGACCGTCGACGACGACGGCCGGACCGTTGCCCCCGTTCGAGCGCGCCATGGAGGCGGATCGTACCCCCGGGTGCACCGGGGCCCTCCCGTCGCCCGCTGGGCCCCCGCCGGGGCGGCCGAGAGCCTCAACCACGCTCCGTGACCGCCGATAGGGAGACGTGGGCTGGCCGGGCCAGGGAAGGCCCGGGACGGAGAGACGAGGACCGAAGCAGGGATGCACCGCACCCGACGTGCCCGGGCCGGGCTCCGGGCCCTCGCCGTCGCCGCCGTGCTCGCGGCCACCGCGCTCCCCGCCGACGCCACGTCCGCCCCCACCGGTCCCGGCGTCCCGCTCGTGGCCGTCGAGCGTGACGAGGACGGTGGCCTCTCGGTCCGCACCGAGACCGTGCGCTCCTACGGTGAGGCCCTCGCGTTCGTCGCCGACGTCGGGCACGACCTCGTCGACCTCTCGGTCGACGGCACCGCCACCGCGCTGGACGTCGGCGCCCGGCCCGCCGTCACCGGCGGCGACCCGAAGCGGGGGTGGCAGTGGGCGCTCGACCGGGCGTCCTTCGAGGCCGCGTGGTCCCGGACGAGGGGCGACGGCGTCGTCGTCGCCGTGCTCGACACCGAGGTCCGCTCCGACCACGAGGACCTCGACGCCCAGCTCGTGACCGGTCGGGACATGAGCGGGGGCGGGTCGGACGGGGTGCCCGGCGGGGCCCGACCGGACCCCGACCACTACCACGGGACCCACGTCGCCGGGATCGTCGCCGCCGAGGCCGGCAACGGCGTCGGCGTCCACGGCGGGGCCCCCGCGGTGAAGATCATGCCGGTCCGAGTGCTGTACGCCAGCGGCGGTGGGGGCGCCTCGGGCCCCTGGTCACACGTCGCCGCCGGGATCATCTGGGCCACCGACCACGGCGCGGACGTCGTCAACATGAGCCTCGGGGGGCTGGCGGGCTCGAGCGCCGTCCTCACCGCCATCGAGTACGCCCGCGACCACGGCGTGGTGGTGGTGGCCTCGGCCGGCAACGCCGGCGACGAGGGCAACCCCACGACCTACCCGGCCGCCTACCCGGGTGTCGTGGCGGTGGCCGCCACCGAGAACCCCGCGCACCACGGCGGGCTGGACCGGACCGCGGGGTTCTCCAACCACGGCCCCTACGTGGACCTCGCCGCCCCGGGGGTGGGGATCCTCGCGCCGTACCCGTCGAGCCGGTCGGCGTACGCCACCCTCAGCGGGACGTCGATGGCGGCACCGTACGTGAGCGCCGCCGCCGCCCTGGTGAAGGCGGTCCGTCCCGCGGCCACGCCCGACGAGGTCGAGAGCATCCTCACCGGCACGGCCGACGACGCCGGCGCGGCGGGGCGCGACGACCACTTCGGGCACGGGATCGTGGGCCCGTCCGCCGCGGTCGAGGCCGCGGCGCCCGCGCCACCCGCACCGCCCGCTCCCCCACCGCCCACGCTGCGTGCCAGCCAGGGCGTGATCGGCCCCACCGGGCCCGTGACCGTGCGCGACGGCGTGCTCACGCCCATCCCCCACGGCACGCCCGGCGGCGTCCCGATCGTCGCCGCGGCCGAGACGCCGAGCCGGGCCGGGTCGTGGACGGCCTCGCCGTGGGGCGCGATCTACACGTTCGGCGACGCCCCGTTCCTCGGCTCGCTCGGTGGCCTCACGCTGAGCGCCTGGATCAACGGGATGGCCGCGACGCCGTCGGGGATGGGCTACTGGCTGGTGGCCTGGGACGGCGGGATCTTCGCGTTCGGCGACGCTCCGTTCCACGGCTCCACCGGCGATCTCGTGCTCAACCAGCCGATCGTCGGCATGGCCGCCACCCCCTCGAACCAGGGCTACTGGCTCGTCGCGAGCGACGGCGGGATCTTCGCGTTCGGTGACGCCCGGTTCTTCGGCTCCACCGGTGACGTCCCGCTCAACGAGCCGATCACCGCGATGGCGTCGACGCCGAGCGGGCAGGGCTACTGGCTCGTCGCCCGTGACGGCGGGATCTTCGCGTTCGGTGACGCGCGGTTCTTCGGCTCCACGGGCGCCATGTCCGTAGGCAGCGACATCACCGGGATGGTGAGCTCCCCCACCGGGCAGGGCTACTGGCTGCTGACCGCCGACGGTCGCGTCTTCGCGTTCGGCGACGCCGCCTGACGGTCCCCGCATCTCGGGGTCGGCCCTCCCCTCGCCGGGTCGGCCCTCCCCTCGCCGGGTTGGCGCGGAATCGGGGCTGTGGACCCCGAAAGCGCTCCAACCACGAGATGAAGTGCGGGCGACCCGAGATGGAGAGGACCGGACCTCGCCGGGTCGGCCCTCCCCTCGCCGGGTCGGCCCTCCCTCGCCGGGTCGGCCCTCCCTCGCCGGGTTGGGGGAATCGGGGCTGTGGACCCCGAAAGCGCTCCAACCACAAGATGAAGTGGGGCGACCCGAGATGGAGAGCGGGCGACCCGAGATGGAGAGGACGGACCTCGCCGGGTCGGCCCCTTGTCTTCCCCGGGTTGGCGCGGAATCGGGGCTGTGGGCCCCGAAAGCGCTCCAACCCGGGAAGAGGGAGAGGACCGGACCTCGCCGGGTCGCTCAGGCGAGCGCCCGGTCGAGGTCGGCGACGAGGTCGCCGGCCGCCTCGATCCCCACCGACAGCCGCACCATCGCCGGGTCGACGGCGAACACGGAGCCGGCCGCGACGGCGTGCGACATGGCGGCGGGGTAGCCCACGAGCGACTCGACGCCACCGAGGGACTCGGCCAGGGTGAACAGTCGCGTGCGCTCGGCGACGGCCCGCGCCGCGGCCTCCCTCCGGCCGCCACGAACGAGACCATGCCGCCGAACCGCCGCATCTGCCGCCGGGCCACCTCGTGGCCCGGATGATCGCGAAGGCCCGGATAGCGCACCGAGGCGACGGCGGGGTGCCCGGCCAGGAACCTGGCGACGGCCTCGGCGTTGTCGCAGTGGCGCTCCATCCTCACCGCCAGCGTCCGCAACCCGCGCAGCACCAGGTAGCAGTCGAGCGGCCCCGGCACCGCCCCGGCGGCCCGCTGGAGGAGCCCGACCCGATCCGCGAGCTCCGGGTCGCTCGTCGCGACGAAGCCACCGATCACGTCGGAGTGCCCGCCGAGGTACTTCGTGGTCGAGTGCACGACCACGTCCGCGCCGAGCCCCAGGGGCCGCTGGAGGTACGGCGTCGCGAAGGTGCTGTCGATCGCCACGCGGACCCCGCGCTCTCGCGCCGCGGCGGCCACCGCCCGCACGTCGATGACGTCGAGCCGGGGGTTCGTGGGGCTCTCCAGCCACACGAGACGGGTGTCGTCGGGCCAGGGACCGTCGAGGGCGGCCGGGTCGGTGAGGTCGACCGCGCTCCACCGGAGACCCGCCGGCTCGTGGACGGTCGCGAGAAGACGGTACGTCCCGCCGTAGACGTCGGTCGGGACGAGGACCCGGTCGCCGGGTACGAGCGTGCGCAGCACGGCGTCGACCGCCGCGATCCCGCTCGCGAAGGCGAAGCCGTGCCGGGCGCCCTCGAGCGCCGCGACGGCCTGCTCCAGGGCGGCCCGGGTGGGGTTGCCGGCCCGGGAGTACTCGAAGGCCCGCGGCTCGTCGACGCCGTCGCGCGCGAACGTCGACGTCAGGTGGACGGGCGGCACGACGGCGCCGGTCGCGGCGTCGGGCTCGGGCCCGGCGTGGACGGCGAGGGTCTCGAAGGCCAGTTCATCGGTCACGTCGTCGGTCACGTCGTCGGTCACGATCCGCTCCTTGTCATGCCGCACCGTAGCGGCCGGGCCCGGCCGGCCCCCGGGCGAGCGGTGCGCCGCGCCACGACCGCTCGCGCTCCCTCGCGGGCGCCTCCCTCCGCGCCCTCCCGAGCCCTCCGGCGGGGCCCGGCGATCGGGGGGCGGTTCCGCGCTCGCCGATCGGTGACTAGCCTGCGCGCCATGAGCCAGCCGCCGCCCGAGCCCCCTCGCCGCCGCCGGAGCCGCCGCCGGGATCCCCGGTCACCCCTCCCCCGGGCCCCCGGCCCAGCCCTCCGGCCCCTGGGCCGCCGGACCCGGGGGCGGCCCTCCGGGTGCTCCGGTCCCGCCACCGGCCGAGCGCATCCGCGTGGCCTACCAGCAACGCCACGAGTCCGACTACATCTTCGCCTTCTGGACCGCGCTCGGCTGGACGATCCTGACCGTCGGCATCTACGGCCTCTACGTCGTCTACCAGCTCGTCCGGCGCATGCGCGACCACAACCGGCGGAGGCTCGAGCTGCTCGAGGGAGCCACCGCCTACGCCTGGGAGCGGGCCGAGCGCCAGGGCCTCACCGAGGAGCTCCGCCCCGCCTTCGAGCGGATCGCCGGCAACCTCGCCGTGCTGCGCAACATGACCACCGACTTCCGGGACCCGGCCATCTGGACCGTGCTGGCCGTCATCGGCAGCGGGATCGTGAACATCGTGGTCTACGTGCTGCTCGACGGCGACCTCGTCAAGCACGACTACCACGAGGGCGCGGTCGAGAGCGACCTGGCCGCGATCTACGGACGGCTCGGCCTCTCCGTGCCGGCCCCCGACCCCGGACGGCTCAAGGGCCGGCACAACTACGTCGGACGCATCGTCGCCACCGTGCTCACCTGTGGCATCTACGGCCTGTGGTGGCTCTACGACGTGATGAACGAGCCCAACCGGCACTTCGAGCAGAACTGGGCCTGGGAGGACGGGCTCGCCCGGGCCGTCCAGAGCGGCTGAGTCCGGTCCGGAACCGCCCCGACCCCCGGAGCCCGAGGAGGCGAGATGACCGAGCCGCCGCCCGCGCCCGGCCCGCCGGGGCCCGTGCCGCTCCCCCCCACCGAACGGGTGCGGGTGACCTACCAGCAACGGCCCGAGTCCGACTACGTCTTCTCGTTCTGGACCGCGTTCGGCTGGACCCTCCTCACCTGCGGGATCTACGGCTTCTACGTCCTCTACCAGCTCGTCCGCCGGTCGCGCGACCACAACCGTCGCCGCCTCGAGCAGCTCGAGGGGGCGAACGCGCTGGCGTGGGAGCACGCGCAGCGCCAGGGCCTCACGGACGAGCTCCGCCCCGACTTCGAGCGGGTCGCCGGGCACCTGTCCACCCTGCGCCAGATGACCACCGACTTCCGCGACCCGACCATCTGGCTGCTCATCGCCATCGGAGCCGCGCTGATCGGCAGCATCGGCTGGCAGTTCCGCGACAGCTTCACCGACGGCAACTTCCGCTTCTCGTTCGGCGGGTGGGGCCCGGGCATCGTGTACGTGGTCGTCTGGATCCTCCTGGACAAGGACCTCGTGAAGCACGACTTCGCCGAGGGCGGGGCCGAGCACGAGCTCTCCGGCATCTACGGGCGGCTCGGCCACCCCTCCCGTCTCCCGACCCGGCGGCGCTGAAGCAACCGCACAACCACGTGGGCCGGGTGATCGCCGCCGTGCTCACGTGCGGCATCTACGGGCTCTGGTGGCTCTACGACGAGATGACCGACGGCAACCGCCACTTCGAGAAGAACTGGGTGTGGGAGGACGCCCTCGCCGGGGCCGTCCGGTCGATGACCTGAGTCCGCCGCGCCGACGGCCGTCCGACCCTTCCCCGAGCTCCCCGGCCGCCCTAGCGTGACGGTCGATGAAGGAGCTCGTGTTCCACCGCCTCCTCCTCCCGGCCTGCGAGCGCCACGCGGACAAGGTCGGGTTCCACGACGGCGACCGTCACGGCACCTTCGCCGACCACGCCGACCGGGTGCTCCGCCTGGCCGACGCGCTCGGTCGCGAGCTCGGGGTGCGGCGCGGCGACCGCTTCGCGGTGATGGCCGGGAACGGCCGTCCCTTCCTCGAGCTGTACCACGCCGGCTTCCTGGGCGCGGGGATCGTCAACCCGCTGAACCTCCGGCTCAGCCCCCGGGAGCTCGCCTTCGTCCTGGCCGACTCGGGCACCAAGGTCGTCTTCACCGACGTCTTCTTCGCCGGGCTCGTCGAGGCGGCCCGGGCCGATACCGAGGTCGAACAGGTCGTGCTCGTCGGCGACGGTGACGTCCCCCACGACGTCGACTACGACGACCTCGTCGCGGCCGGCGAGTCCGTGGTGCCACCGGAGCCCGACGAGGACGACCCGGTGGTCCTCATGTACACGGGCGGGACCACCGGTCTGCCCAAGGGGGTGCTGGTCGACCAGCGGGCCGAGCTGCTGAACCTGTACCACGTCGCCGTCGCGGTCGGTCTCGACGACGACCGGGTCTACCTGCACCAGACCCCGATGTTCCACGCCGCGTCCATGCCCGGGGTGCTCGGCGTCCCCGGCAGCGGCGGGATCTCGGTCTTCGTGCCGTTCTTCGATCCCGGCCCGGTCCTCGACCTGATCGAGCGCTACTCGGTGAACATCACGCTGATGGTCCCGACCATGCTCGCGATGGTGCTCGACCACGAGACGTTCCGCCCCGAGCGGGTCGCCTCCCTGAGGTCCCTCGTGTACGGAGCGGCCCCGATGCCGGCCGGGTTGCTGCGCAGGGTGATGGAGACCCTCCCGGACCTCGACCTCTTCCAGGGGTACGGGATGACCGAGTCGTCCACCGTCCTCACCTTCCTCTCCCCGAAGGACCACCGCCGCGGGGGCGACGTGCTGCAGTCGGCCGGCCGCCCCCTGTACGGCGTGAGCCTGCGGATCGAGGACGAGGAGTGCACCGTGCTCCCCCCGGGGCGCCGCGGCGAGGTGTGCGCCCAGGGCGGCAACTTCATGCGGGAGTACTGGCGGCGGCCGAAGGAGACGAGCGAGGTCTTCCGCCACGGCTGGTACCACACCGGCGACGCCGGTTACCTCGACGAGCAGGGCTACCTCTACCTCGTCGACCGCGTGAAGGACATGATCGTCACCGGCGGCGAGAACGTGTACTCGATCGAGGTGGAGAACGCCATCTCCACCCACCCGGCCGTCGACCAGGTCGCCGTGATCGGGATCCCGCACGACCTGTGGGGCGAGGCGGTCCACGCCATCGTCGTCCCCGTGGCCGGCGCCCGGGTGACCGCGGAGGAGATCCTCGGGCACGCCCGGCAGACGATCGCCGGCTACAAGGTGCCCAAGTCCGTCGAGTTCCGCACCGAGCCCCTCCCGCTGTCGGGCGCGCTCAAACCCCTGAAGCGGGAGCTGCGCAAGCCCTACTGGGAGGGCCACGAGCGCCAGGTGCACTGAGGCTCCGGCGATGGCGAGCGTCGCTCCGGGCCGGTGGCCGCCCGCCCCCCGCCGCCGCCCGGGAACGGGCCGGGGGACGGGCCGGAGGGCAGGGGTCCGCCGGACCTCGACCCTCACCGGCGGCCTGGGCCCGGCGGTGGCGGTCGCCACGGTCGTGGCGATCCTGGGGGCCGCGTGCGACGGGGGCGACGACGATCGGGGTACGTCACCGGCGCCCACGAGCACCACGGCGGCGCCCGCGTGCGCGCCGGGGCCGTCGGCGACCGCGTCCGGGGCGGTCGACGCGCCCGGGGTCCCGTTCGACACGGTGGAGGACCGGGGGGTCCAGGTCGTCGGCAGCGCCGGGGACCTGACCGTGACCGCCACCGAGCGGCCGCTCACGATCGCGGTGGCCGACGGGCGGGGCGTGCTCGTCCAGGAGGCGCCGGGCGGCGGCCTCTTCCTGGTCCGTGGGGACGAGCGGATGCCGCTCCGGGAGGCGACCGAGGTCGACGTCGGCCGCTGCGGGATCGTCCTGACCGCCCCCCTCGACGACGGCACGACCGCCACCGTGACCGTCCGGGCGCACGCGGGGGCTTGCTGTCGGTCGAGCTCGTCCCCGGGGGATCCGGCGGGGTCACCGCATGGGGCGAGACCCTGGTCAGCCCACCCGGCGAGCGCATCTACGGGCTCACCGAGCGGATCGTCGACGACTACGGGGCGTCCGAGCTGGCACCGCGCGCCGTGGGCGGGCTCGACCGGAAGGGCGAGACGGTCACCATGTGGGTGCGGCCCACCATCTCCGCCTACGCCCCCTTCCACCACTCGTCGGTGGGCTACGGGCTCCTCGTCGACGGGACCATGCCCGGGACCTACGACCTCGGTGCCACCGACCCGGCCCGCGTGGCCTTCGAGTTCGAGCTGGACCCCGGCGCCCGGGCGGCGCGCTACTTCGTGATCCCCGGGCGGGGACACGACCGGATCCTCGACGGCTACACCGCGCTGGTCGGTCGCCCCGTCCTCCCGCCCGAGAGCGTCTTCGACCACTGGCTCGGCCACGACGAGCTGCCGCCCGGCGAGCCGGTGCTGGTCGACGGCGTCCCGCTCAACCCGGCCGTCGCCGACGACCTCCTGGGCTACGAGCGCCACGGCATCCCGGCGGGCGTGTACCACTTCGACCGTCCGTGGGCCGTGGGCAGCGCCGGCTACGGAGCCTTCGCGTTCGACCCCGGCCGCTTCCCGGATCCGGTGGGCATGCTGGGCCTCCTCCGGGACCGGGGATGGCGCAGCCAGGTCTGGATCTCGGAGTGGGCCCTCGACGACCGGGCCGCCGCCGCGGCGGCGTACGGCTGGCTGGCGCCGGGTAGCGACCGGGTGATCGACCTCACGCACCCCGACGCGGCGGCGTGGCTCGAGGAGGACCTCGTCACGTTCCTCGAGGGTCCCGAGGGCTCCCTCGTCGACGGGTTCTTCCTGGACCGCACCGACGAGGTCGTGCCGAGCGAGGCCGGGGACGTCTACCACGACGGCCGGAACGGTCGGCAGGTGCACAACGCCTACCCCGTCCTGGCCCAGGAGGTGGTACGCGCGGCGCTCGACCGGGCCCGGGACAGCGGGGGGTGGCTCGTCGCCCGGGCCGCCTACACCGGCAGCTCGGGGCTCACGATGACGTGGGGCGGCGACACCCACAGCCGCGAGGGCGTCATCGTGCCCGAGCAGCCCGACGTCGGCCCGTCGACCGACCTGGGGTTGCGCAGCGTCCTGGTGAGCCTCCAGCGGGCGGCCTTCATGGGGCTCGTCTACTGGGGCAGCGACATCGGCGGGTACAACGAGCTCGCCGACCGGGAGGTGTACGCCCGCTGGATCGAGGTGGGGGCGCTGAGCCCCTTGATGCGGTTCCACGGCAAGGGCCGGATGATGCCCTGGAACATGCCCACCGAACCCACCTTCGACGAGGAGATGCTCGGGATCTACCGCCGGTACGTCGTGCTGCACCACGCGCTCGGCGACTACCTCTACGGGCTCGCGGAGCGGGCGCACGAGACCGGGGCCCCGATCGCCCGCCCGCTCGTGTTCGACTTCCCCGACGACCCGAGGGTCGGGGACCTGTGGGACCAGTGGATGCTCGGCCCCGACCTGCTCGTGGCCCCGGTGTGGGAGTCAGGGGCCCGCCGGCGCCCCGTGTACGTCCCGGCCGGGACGTGGGTGGACTTCTGGGACCGGGACCGGGTGGTGGTCGGCCCGGCCGACCTCGACGAGCCGGTGCCCCTCGACCGGGTGCCGCTGTTCGTGCGGGAGGGCTCGCCGCTCCTGGACCTCCGGCCCCCGCCCTGACCAGGTATCCGCCTGGGGTATGGAGCCCTCGAGCAGCGTCCCGGGTGGATGACCGACCCGTCTCGGGTGCCTCTACCGTCGCTCAGCGGGGGTGTCGACACCCGAGAACGGAAGATCGGCGTCTCGGGTGTCTCTACCGTCGCTCAGCGGGGGTATCGACACCCGGGAACGGAAGCTCGGCGTCTCGGGTGTCTCTACCGTCGCTCAGCGGGGGTATCGACACCCGGGAACGGAAGCTCGGCGTCTCGGGTGTCTCTACCGTCGCTCAGCGGGGGTATCGACACCCGAGAGCCGATGGGGGGTGACACGGGCGTCAGCGATGCGCGAGGCTGAGGCCCGGTCGGACGGGACGGGACTGAGGCCCGGTCGGACGGGACGGGGGTCGGACGGGACGGGGCCGAGGCCCGGTCGGACGGGACGGAGACGGACGACGGCCGCCGCACGCGGCCGCGGAGGGGAGCGGGGATGCCGGGGGCGCTCGACGGGGTGAGGATCCTCGACCTCTCCTGGGGGATCGCCGGTCCCCTCGGGGTGCTCCTGCTCGCCGAGCAGGGCGCCGACGTGGTGAAGGTCGAGCCGCCGGGCGGCGACCCGTTCCGGGCCTACTCCGGCTACCACGTGTGGAACCGCAGCCGGCGGTCGGTCACCGTCGACCTCAAGGCGCCCGAGGGGCTCGAGGCCTTCGGGCGGCTGGCGGCCACGGCCGACGTGCTCGTCGAGAGCTTCCGGCCCGGGGTCGCCGACCGCCTCGGGATCGGCTACGAGGAGCTCCACGACCGCCTCCCCCGGCTCGTCTACTGCTCGGTGCCCGCCTACCCCCCGGGACACCGCCTGGCCGGCCGGCCGGGCTACGACGCCCTGGTCCAGGCCGCCTCGGGCCAGCAGTGGGAGCAGCCCGGCTGGCGGATGGGCCCCATCTTCCTCCACATGCCCATGCCGAGCATGGGGGCGGTCTTCCTGGTCCCCGCCGGCATCGTCGCCGCCCTGTTCGCCCGGGAGCGGACCGGGCGCGGCCAGCACGTCCAGACCTCGCTCCTCCAGGGCGCGTTCGCCTACACGACCCAGATCTGGCAGCAGGTCGAGAAGGCGAAGGCGCCCTTCCACGACCTCATGGGGAAGTCCTACCCGCCCGGCATCCACCAGCAGTTCGTGTTCGAGTGCGCGGACGGCGAGTGGGTCCACACGTCGGTCATGAGCGGCCTCACGCCGACGAAGAGCCAGGACGAGATCCTGGGGCTCCCCGACGCGCCCGACCCGTTCACGTTCATGGCCATGGCGCCCGAGGAGCGCGAGGAGATCAACCGCCGGCGTCGGGAGGCCTACCGGCGCCACGACCGTGACGCGCTGGTGAAGGAGCTCCAGGCCCACCATCACGCCGTCGAGGCGATCGTCCCCATGGAGGAGGCGTTCCGGCACCCGCAGCTCGTCGCCAACGGCATGGTCGCCGAGGTCGACGACCCGGTCCTCGGACCCACGACCCAGGTCGGGGTGCCCATCAACCTGCTGGGCACCCCGGGCGCCATCCGGGGCCCCCAGCCCGCGGCCGGCCAGCACAACGCCGAGATCTGGGGCGAGCTCGGCTACTCCCCGTCCGACGTCACCGCCTTCACCGGCGGCGAGCGCTGAGGAGGCCCGATGTTCGCGCTGGACGGAGTCCGGGTCCTCGACTTCGGGCAGTACCTCGCGGGCCCCTTCGGCCCCATGATCCTGGCCGACCTCGGAGCCGACGTGATCAAGGTCGAACCGGTGACCGGCGACGGCATGCGCATGGGCAAGCCGTTCTTCGGCTGCCAGCGGGGCAAGCGGGCCATCGCGGTCAACGTCAAGGACCCCGAAGGCCTCCGGGTCGCCCACGACCTGATCCGCCGGTCCGACGTCGTCCACCACAACATGACGGCGGGAGTGGCCGCGAGGCTCGGGCTCGACTACGAGGCGTGCAAGGCCGTGCGGCCCGACATCGTGTACTGCAACACGTGGGCCTACGGCCTCGAGGGACCGCTCGCCCACTTCGGCGGGCTCGACCCGCTGTACCAGGCCGCGTGCGGCCTGGAGTACGAGGCCGGGGCGGTCGCCGAGGGGAACCCGCCGCTGTACTACCGGTTCGGGATGACCGACACGGCCAACGCGATGCTCTCGGTCGTCGGGGTGCTCCTCGCCCTGTACCACCGGCAGCGGACCGGCGAGAGCCAGGAGCTGTGGACCAGCCTGCTGGACGGCGCCGCCGTGTTCAGCTCCGACGCGCTCCTGGCCGGGGGGGAGCCGGTCCCCCGCCCGAGGCTCGACCGGGGCCAGCACGGCGTCGACGCCTGCTACCGGCTGTACGGGACCCAGGACGGCTGGATCCAGGTCGCCGCGGTGACCGACGCGCAGTGGACGGCCCTGTGCGGCGCGCTGGGGTCCCCCGAGCTCGCCGAGGACCCCCGCTTCTCGACCGCCAACGCGCGCCGCGAGCACCGCCACCAGCTCGAGGCCCTCCTCGAGCCCCGGTTCCGGGGCCGGACGTCGGTCTCCTGGGGGCACGTGCTCGACGACGCGGGCGTGCCCAACGAGATCCCCGTCGACACGGTGGGCGGTGAGCTCGCCCTCTGGGACGACGACAACGTCCGCCTCGGCCTCGTGGCCGAGTACGAGCACCCCGTGATGGGGCTCATGCGGCAGTTCGGGCACCTGATCCACTTCTCGGAGACGCCGGGCCGGGTCGAGAGCCCCCCTCCGCTCTGCGGCCAGCACACCCGCGAGATCCTCACCTGGCTGGGCTACGAGCCGGACCGGATCGCCGACCTCGAGGAACAGGGCGTCGTCTACCAGGCCGACGAGCGCTACACGGAGCGCTTCGTCCTGTGACGAGGCGCTGACGGACCCGGCGGGGCACGCCCCTGACCCCGGGCGCCGCCGATGCCGGCCCTCGCCCGGGGGCGGCGTACAGTCCGTGATCGCATGGAGGACAGGTCGGTCCCGCTCACGTCGCGGGCCGGGCCCCGCGAGTCGAGGTTCGGGCGCCTCGCGCTGACCACGCTCGTCGCCACCCTCTCGCTCGTGGCGGTCGGCGGGCTCACGCGCGGGAGCGGCAGCGGCTACGGGTGCGAGGACCGGTGGCCGCTCTGCGAGGACGGTGCCCTCGGAGGGCTGCTGCCCCGGGCCGAGTACCACATGGTCGTCGAGTGGACCCACCGGTGGGTCGCCGCGATCGTGGGCCTGCTGGCCCTGGCGCTCGCCTGGTCGGCCTGGCGTCACCACCGCCACGACCGTCGGATCGTGGTCCCGGCCGTGGCCGCGGTGGGCGTCATCGGCTTCCAGGCCTGGATCGGCCGGATGGTCGTGGCGGAGGATCTCGACGCCGACCTCGTGGCGCTCCACCTGGCCACCGCCATGATCGTGGTGGCCCTCCTCACCGCCGTGCTGGTCCACGCCCTCCCCCGCTGGGACGCGCCTCCCCCGGGCCGGGCCTGGGTGGCGTGGGTCGGGGCCGGGGCCCTGAGCGCCTACGCGCTCCTGATCCTCGGGTCGATGGTCCACAACGAGTACGTCGGTGGGTGGCCCCTCGTCGGTGACGAGCTGGTCCCCGACCTCGAGAGCCGGACGGTGGCGATCCACTTCTTCCACCGTCTCGCCGCGGCCGGGGTGCTCGTCTTCCTCGCCGCGCTGGCCGTGGCCGCCCGGCGCCGCCGCCGTCCTCGGGGCGAGACGCGCCTCCTCGACGTGGCCCTGGCCGGGATCCTCGTCAACGTCGGGCTCGGGGCGGCCCACGTGTTCACCGAGGTGACGTCGAGCGCGCTCGTGATCACGCACCTCGCCGTGGCCTCCGTCGTGTGGGCCGCCCTGGTGGCGGCGACGCTGCTGGCCCGGCGGGCCGAGGTCGACACCCCGGCCGGCGGACCCGACCGCCGCGCCGCCGCCGTCGCCGACGTCCCCGCGCCGTCGGCCTGACCCCCCGCTACCCTCCCGCCGGGAGAGACCCTGGAGGGAGGCGGACATGATCGCTGCGTTCTCGGTCACACCGCTCGGGGCGGGTGACTCGGTCGGCGACCTCGTCGCGGAGGCGGTCCGGGTCGTGCGGGACAGCGGCCTGCCCAGCGAGACGAACGCCATGTTCACCAACGTCGAGGGCGAGTGGGACGAGGTGATGCACGTGGTCCGCGGCTGCGTGGACGCCGTGCTCGCCGCGGGCGCCCCCCGGGTGAGCGTGGTGATGAAGCTCGACGTGCGCCCGGGCGTCGAGGACGCGCTCCACCGGAAGGTCGCGTCGGTCGAGCGCCGCCTCGAGGGGCCCCCGTGGAGCTGAACGAGCTCCAGGCCCTCATGGAGCGGACCTACGGCGAGCGCGACCGGGCCCGGGGGTCGGCCGCCACCGTCGCCTGGCTCGCCGAGGAGCTCGGCGAGCTGGCCCGGGCGGTCCGCAAGGGGTCGCGCGACGACCAGGTCCACGAGCTGGGCGACGTGCTCGCCTGGCTGGCCTCGCTGGCCGCGCAGCTCGGCATCCCGCTGGAGGAGGCCGCGGCCCGCTACCGCGACGGGTGCCCGCGCTGCGGCCGGCGCCCCTGCTCCTGTCCCTGAGGACGGGCGCGCATCGGAGCCTCCGACGTAACCTCACGACCCATGTCCGACTTCAACTTCGCCCGGGTCTGGCGCGGCCTCGCCGACGTCGTGCCCGGGCGGGAGGCCGTCGTCTGCGGCTCCCGGCGCCTCACCTACGAGACCTTCGCGGAGCGCTCCGCCCGTCTCGCCTCGTGCCTCCACGCGGCCGGGCTGCGCCCCGGCCACAAGGTGGCGATCGACCTCGTCAACACCCCCGAGTACCTCGAGACGTTCTACGCCGCGCTGCGACTCGGTGCCGTCCCCGTGAACGTCAACTACCGCTACACCGCCGACGAGCTGCGATACGTCCTCCAGAACAGCGACGCCCGGGCCCTGGTCCACGGCCCGGAGCTGGCCGGCCCGGTCCACGAGGCGGTCGCCGCGCTCCGGGCCGGCGACCGGCCGGTGATCGTCCTCGCCACCGGCGCCCCGTACGAGGAGGCCCTCGCCGCCGCCGAGCCGACCGGGGCGTGGCAGCGACACGAACCCTCTGGTGACGACCTGATCTTCCTCTACACCGGCGGGACCACGGGCCATCCCAAGGGCGTCATGTGGCGCAACGACGACCTGTACGTCTCGCTCTGGCAGATGGCCCGACCCGGCACCGAGCCCCCGACCCGTTGGCGGCGGCCCGGGCCGGCAAGCGGGCCGGGACCGCGCTGCCCGCCTGCCCGCTCATGCACGGCACGGGGCTCTTCATCGCGCTGGCCACGCTCGCCGGCGGGGGAACGGTCGTCCTCGTGGACCGGGCCCACCTCGACCCGGCCGGCATCTGGCAGACCGTGCAGGACGAGGCGGTCGAGGTCCTCACGATCGTCGGCGACGCCTTCGCCCGCCCGCTCCTCGCCGCGCTCGACGCGGAGCCCGGGCGGTGGGACCTCACGTCCCTGAGGGCGATCACGTCCTCGGGCGTGACCTGGAGCCCCGACACGAAGCGGGGCCTCCTCGCCCACCTCCCCCGGGTCACGCTCCTGGACTCCCTCGGGGCCTCCGAGGCGATGATGACGCGCAGCGCGACCCGGGCCGGCAGCGATATCGCCCCGGCTCGCTTCGCCGTGAACGACCGGCTGAAGGTCTTCGGCGAGGGCGACCGCGAGGTGATCCCCGGGAGCGGGGAGGTCGGCCTCGTGGCCGTGGGCGGCCGGGTGCCGATCGGCTACTACAAGGACGAGGCCAGGTCGGCGACGGTGTTCCGCACCATCGGCGACGTCCGCTACTCGATCCCCGGCGACTACGCGACCGTGGAGACCGACGGCACGATCCGCCTGCTGGGGCGGGGCTCGGCGTGCATCAACACCGGGGGGGAGAAGGTGTACCCCGAGGAGGTCGAGTTGCTCCTGCGCTCCCACCCGGGCGTGTTCGACTGCGTCGTCCTCGGCATCCCCGACGAGCGGTTCGGGGAGCGAGTGGTGGCGGTGGTGGCGCCCCGCCCCGGCCACGACCTCGACGAGTCCGGACTCGAGGCGTTCTGCCGGGGCCGCCTGGCCGGCTACAAGCGACCACGGGCCTTCGTGCTCCTCGACGACCTGGGCCGGTCCGCGGCCGGGAAGGCCGACTACGCCCGCCTCCGCCGGCTCGTGCTCGACCGGATGGCATGACCCGGGGGCCGGCGGGCTGGCGCCAGGCCCGCCCGATGCTGGCCGGCCCGCTCCGGACGCTGGTCACCGGCCAGATCCTGGGCCAGGGCGGGGACGGCTTCGCCCAGATCGCGTTCGCCCAGGTCGTGCTGTTCGAGGCCGGGCGGGGCGCGACCCCGTGGGAGATCACGAAGCTGCTCACGGTCACCCTGCTCCCCTTCTCGCTCGTCGGACCGTTCGCGGGCGTCGTGATCGACCGGTGGGACCGCCGCCGGACCATGGTGACCGTGTCGCTGTTCCGGGTGGTCCTCGTGCTGCTCGCGCTCGGCGTCCTCGTGACGGACTCGCAGGCCCCGGCGTACGTCGGGGTGGTCCTCCTCCTCTCGTCGTCCCGGTTCGTGCTCGCGGCGAAGGGGGCCGCCCTGCCCCGGACCGTCCCCGCCGGGGCCGACCTCGTCACGGCCAACGCGGTCTCCTCGGTGGCCGGGCTGCTGGCGGCGTTCCTCGGCGCGGTCGTCGGCTCGACCTTCGTCGCCGTCGCCCCGGCGGCCGGGTTCGTGGTGGCCGGGACCTGCTACCTGGGAGCCGCGACCCGGTTCCGGCGGCTCCCGCCGGTCGGGGGCGGCGAGGCGCCGGCCCCGCTGATCGCGGGCCTGCGCCGGGTGACGGTCGAGCTGGTCGAGGGACTGACGACGGTGGCCACCGTCCCGACGGTCCGGCGTCCGCTCGTCGCGGTGTGGGGCCACCGGTTCCTGCTCGGGGCCGGGTTCGTCGTGCTCGTCCTCATCGCCGACGAGCGGTACTCGCTCGAGGCGCCGGGCTACGGGCTCGCCCTGGCCGTGACGGGCGTGGCGGCCTTCGGCGGCACGGTGGCCGCACCGGTCCTGGCCCACCGCTTCCGGCGCCGCGCGCTGCTCCCCCCCGCCTACCTCGTGTCGGCCCTGGCCGCGCTCCTCGCCGGGTTCCGTCCCTCGCTCGTCGGGCTCGTGGCCGGCCTGGGCGCGGTCGCCTTCGCCTTCCAGGTGCTGAAGGTGGTGGTCGACGCCCTCGTGCAGGACGCCGCCGACGACCGGGTCCGGGGTCGGGTCTTCGCGGCCTACGACGTGCTCTACAACGTCGCCTTCGTCGTGGCCGGGCTCGCGCTCGTCCCGCTCTGGGAGCCCGAGCGCGACCACCTCCTGCTGTGGTGGCTGGCGGCCGGGTTCGCGATCGGCGGCCTGCTCCTGGCCCGCTCGCTGCGGACCTGGCCCTTCGAGCCCCACCCCGGTCCGGCACCGGCTCCCGGTCCACGGCGCTGGTGGTGGCGCGCGGGCGCGCTCGTGCTCGGAGCCCTCCCGGCCCTGGCCTTCCCCGAGCCGGCGCTCTCCTGGCTGGGCTTCGTGGGCGTGGTCCCGCTGCTGTTGCTCGTGGCGGGCGCCCCGTCCACCCGGGAGGCGGCGTGGCGGGCCTGGCTCGGCGCCGCCGGCCTCGTGCTCGCCTGCACGTACTGGCTGATCCCCAACATCGGCCCGTTCGAGTTGCTGCTGGCCGCCGGGCTCGGCGCGCTGCTCGTCCCCTCGGTGCTGCTCGCCCGCTCGCTCGTCACCGGTCCGCCCACCGCGTCACGGCTGGTGCTCGCGGTCGTGCTGGCGCCGTGCGCCTGGGTCGCCGCCGAGTACGTGCGGTCTTGGCAGAGCCTCGGCGGGCCGTGGGCTCTCCTGGGCGCCAGCCAGTGGAACGAGCGGTCGGTGCTCGCGCTCGCCTCGCTCGGCGGGGTGTGGCTCGTGAGCCTCCTGCTGGCCGCCGTCAACGTCGCGGTGGCCGCCGCGCTCGTACCGCGACGCCCGTGGCGCCATCGCGCTGCGGCGCTGCTGGTCGCCGGGGTCCTCGTCGCGGCCTCCGTCGCCTACGGGACCCTGCGGCCCGACCCCCGGCCTCGGGCACCGTCCGCGTGGCCGGCGTGCAGCCGGGGTGGTCCGCGGGCCGGAGCGCCGCTTCGAGGCGAACCACGCGGCGACGCTCGAGCTCGCCGGGACGGCACCCGATCTCGTCGTGTGGGGGGAGAGCAGCATCGGGTTCGACATCGACGAGCGCCCGGACCTCACCGACCGCGTCGCCGAGGCCTCCCGGGCCGTCGGGGCCGACGTCCTCGTGAACGTGGACGCCCGGAGGGGGGAGGGCGGGATCTTCAAGTCCTCGGTGCTCGTCGGTCCCGACGGCCCGGACGGACGGTACGACAAGATGCGCCTCGTCCCCTTCGGTGAGTACATCCCGCTGCGTCCGGTCCTGGGCTGGCTGTCCGGCATCACCGAGGCCGCCGGGGAGGACCGCCGCCGGGGCGACGGGCTCGTGGTCCTCGGGACGGACGGGCTGGCGATCGGACCGCTGGTCTGCTTCGAGTCGAGCTTCCCCGACCTCTCGCGCCACCTCGCCCGCACGGGCGCCGACCTCGTCGTCGTGCAGTCCTCGACGTCGACCTTCCAGGAGAGCTGGGCGCCCGAGCAGCACGCCAGCCTCGCCGCGCTGCGAGCCGTCGAGACGGGCCGCCCCGTCGTGCACGCCACGCTCACCGGCGTGTCCGCGGCCTTCGACGCCCGGGGCCGCCGCCTGCTGTGGATGGGGACGGACGAGCGGGGGACGTGGGAGGTGACGCTGCCGCGGTCCCGGGAGACCACGCCGTTCGTGCGGATGGGCGACTGGGTCCCCCTCGGGGCACTCGGCGCGCTCCTGCTCGCCGCGATCACGGCCGCCCTGCGCGCGGGCCGGCGCACCCTCCCCGTCCCGACCGCCCCCGACGCCGGCTGAGGTCGTCCCGGCGTCGCGAGCCCGACCCGCCTCAGGGCGCGGGGACCCGCAGGTGCTCGCGGAACCAGTCACGCGCGAGCGCCGCCGCCTGCTCGAGGGTGCCGGGCTCCTCGAACAGGTGGGTCGCGCCCGGAACGACGTCGAGGCGGTTCTCGCAGACCAGCATCCGCTGGGCCCGGCGGTTGAGGTCGAGCACGACGTCGTCGTGGCCGCCGACGATCAGGAGGGTGGGGGCCCGGACCCGGGCGAGGTGCTCGGCGGCCAGGTCGGGACGGCCCCCTCGCGACACCACCGCCATGACCGAGGGGTCGTCGGCTGCGGCCCACAGCGCGGCGGCCGCGCCGGTGCTGGCCCCGAAGTACCCGACCGGCAGGCTGCCCTCGGGCTCGTGGCGCGCCCACTCGCGGGCGGCCCCGAGACGCTCGGCGAGAGCCGGGACGTCGAACACGTTGGCCCGGTCGGCCGCCTCCACGGGGGTCAGGAGGTCGAACAGCAGCGTGGCCAGCCCGGCCTCGTGGAGGACGTCGGCGACGAACCGGTTGCGCGGGCTGAGCCGGCTGCTGCCACTGCCGTGGGCGAAGATCACGAGCCCGGTCACCGCGGCCGGGGTGCGGAGCGAGCCCGGGAGGTGCACCGGCCCCACCGGGACGGAGACCTCGCGCTCCCCGGGTGGATCGTCCCCCGGACCCGGTTCCACCGGGCCCTCCCCGACGTGCTCGCGGGGAGGCGTCCAGGCCGCCGCCTCGCCGAGCAGCCGGACGACCTCGTCGTCGGTGGTCTGGGCGAAGTCGTCGTACCAGAGGCCGATCGCCATCAGGTCGGCGTGGACCTCCAGGCAGACGACCTCGTCTGCCTCCCGGGACAGCATCTGGACGGTGTCGGGCGCGCCGACCGGCACCGCGAGGACGACCCGTCCGGCGCCCAGCCGCCGGAGGCACCCGATCGCGGCCCGCGCCGTGCCCCCGGTGGCGAGCCCGTCGTCCACGAGGACGACCGTGCGCCCTGCGAGGTCGTGCGGGGGAAGGTCGCCCCGGAACCGGGCGACCCTCCGTTCGAGCTCGGCCCGCTCCCGGGCCTCGATCCGGGCCAGCTCCTCCTCGGAGACCCCCGACATCGCCACGAGCTCCTCGTTGAGGACCCGGACGCCTCGCTCCGCGATCGCCCCCAGCCCCAGCTCGGGCTGGTACGGCACGCCGAGCTTCCGGACCCCGAGGACGTCGAGCGGCGCCTTCAGGGCCCGGGCCACCTCGAACGCCACCGGGACCCCGCCCCGCGGGAGACCGACGACGACCGGGTGCTCGGCCGCCAGGGGCTCGAGTCGCTCGGCGAGCCGCCGGCCCGCGTCACGCCGGTCACGGAACATCCCACCCCCTCGGCTCGCGGCAACCGGAGCCGGCTCGCGAGCCTACGGTTCCAGCCAAGCACAATCGGGCCGCCACCACGAGGGGCCATGGTCCCCGCCCACGCGGTCGGCGGTCCCTCCGCCGCTTCGTGCCCGCCCCCTCAGATCTCGCACTCGTAGCCCGCGCACCCCCGCGTAGGTCGTGGCGACCCGGACGGGCGCCTGCTCCCCCTCCATGTACGTGAGCACCTGACCGGGCCGGCTCCCGTACCGGTACACGGTGATCCCCTTCGTGCCGGCCCGCCAGGCCTCGAGGTAGAGGCGCCGCACGTCGTCGACCGTCGCCCCGGCGGGGAGGTTCACGGTCTTCGACACGGCGGCGTCGACGTGGCGCTGCATGGCCGCCTGCATCCGGAGGTGCCACCCGGGCTCGATCTCCAGGGCGGTGACGAAGGCCCGCCGCACATCCTCGGGGACCGAGGGATCGTCGCGCACGCCTCCGGTCCGGGCGATGCGGGCCATGAGCTCGTCCCGGTAGAAGCCGCGGTCGCGAGCCGTGCGCTCGAAGAGCCCGTTCACCTCGATGAGCTGGCGGCCGAGCACGTTGCGGACGTAGGCGATCGCGAACATCGGCTCGATCCCCGACGTGGTCCCGGCGATCAGCGAGATGGTCCCGGTCGGCGCGATCGACGTGAGCTGGGCGTTGCGCAGCGCGGGAAGGCCCCGCGCCGCGAGCACGCTCTCGTCCCAACGGGGGAAGGCCCCCGCTCCGCCGCCAGCTCCGCCGATGCCCGCCGGGCCTCCCGGCGCACCCGGCGGGCGATGCGCTCCCCCGTCCGGATCGCCTCGTCGCTGTCGTAGGGGATCCCGAGGATCGCGAGGAGCTCGGCCAGGCCCATCACGCCCAGGCCCACCTTGCGGGTCGCCCGCGCGGCGACCTCGAGGTCGGCCGTCGGGTAGCGGTTCACCTCGATCACGTCGTCGAGGAACCGCACGGCGAGCCGGACCGTGTCCGCCAGGCGGTCCCAGTCGAGCCGCCCGTCTCGCGTGTGGCGGGCCAGGTTCACCGAGGCGAGGTTGCACGACTCGCCGGGGAGGAGCGGCACCTCCCCGCAGGGGTTCGTGGCCTCGATCCGCCCCTGGGCGGGGACGGGGTTGGCCCGGTTCACCCGGTCCAGGAAGAGCAGGCCCGGGTCTCCCGACCGCCAGGCCTCGGTGGCGACGAGGTCGAAGAGCTCGGCGGCGGCGACCCGGCCCACGGTCCGCCCCGTCCGCGGGTTGACCAACGGTTGGTCCCCTCCGGCCTCCACCGCGCGCATGAACCGGTCGGTGACCCCGACCGACAGGTTGAAGTTCTCGAGGGTCCCCGGCCTCGTCTTGGCCGTCACGAACTCCCGGATGTCGGGATGGGAGACGTGGAGGACCGCCATGTTGGCCCCGCGCCGGCGACCGCCCTGGCGCACCACGTCGGTCGCCACGTCGTAGACGCGCATGAACGAGACCGGGCCGCTGGCCACCCCGTGCGTGCTGGCCACCACGTCGCCGGCCGGCCGGAGCCGGGAGAACGCGAACCCGGTGCCGCCCCCGGCCTGGTGGACCAGCGCGGTGGTCTTGAGGGTGGAGAAGATCGACTCGAGGGAGTCCTCGACCGGGAGCACGAAGCAGGCCGAGAGCATCCCCAGCGACGTGCCGGCGTTCATGAGCGTCGGCGAGTTGGGGAGGAAGTCGAGCGCCCGCAGGCGCTCCTCGAACCGCTCGGCCCAACCTCCGGCGCTCCCCGGGCGGAAGTCGTCCTCGGCCGTGGCCACGTGCCCGGCCACCCGGTGCATCATCTCCCCGGTCGACTCGGTGGGCCGGCCCTCCTCGTCCCGCCTCAGGTACCGCTCCCTGAGGACCACGCAGGCCTCCAGGGTGAGCTTCAGCTCGTCCCGGACGCCCAGCAGGCGCTTGGCCTCCCGGAGCTCGGCTCGACGGTCCCGGTACACCACGAAGGCCCGGGCGACGTCGTGGAGACCCTCGGCCATGAGCTCACGCTCGACCGCGTCCTGGACCTCCTCCACGCCGGGCGCGGCCCGGGGGAACCGGCGGGCGAGGTCGGCCGCGACCGCCTCGGTGACCCGGGCCGGGATCTCCGGCTCGGGCCGGCCCACCTCCCGGGCGGCCCGCCCGACCGCGACGGCGATCCGGTTCGGGTCGAACGGGACGACCCGGCCGTCGCGCTTGCGGATGCGGGCCGGCGCGGGAGAGGCCATACCCCCCATCTTGGCCCTCGGCGTGCCGTCGCGCCCACGGGGTTCCGCAGCGGAGCCCCGTGGACGGCTGCCGGAACGCCACCGGAGCGTCCTAGGCTGGTGTGGCGGCTCCCGGGAGGGGAGTCGGCCCGAGACCGGCGAAGAGGTGCCCGTGACCGAGCCCACCGTCGAAGACCGGATCGACGCCCTCGTCGCGCAGGGCGGCGAGCGCGGTTGCCTGGAGCTCTCCGACGTGCAGAAGGTGGCCGAGGAGCTCGAGCTCGACGACGAGGCCTCCGCCGCGCTCTACACGCGCCTCGACGAGGCGGGGATCGAGGTGCACGACAACTGCGGGCACGAGGCCGCGGCGCCCACGTACGTCAACGGGAACCTCGCCGCGATGACCACCGACACGGTGCGGCTGTTCCTCGACGAGATCGGCCGCTACCCCCTCCTCACCGCCGAGGAGGAGGTGGAGCTGGCCAAGCGCATCGAGGTCGGCGACGAGCAGGCCAAGGAGCAGATGGTCCTGGCCAACCTCCGCCTGGTCGTGCACATCGCCAAGCGCTACCAGGACCAGGGCCTCACCCTGCTCGACCTCATCCAGGAGGGGGTCTTCGGGGTCACCAGGGCGGCCGAGAAGTTCGACTGGCGCAGGGGGTTCAAGTTCTCCACGTACGCGACGTGGTGGATCCGCCAGGCGATCCAGCGGGCGCTCCAGAAGCAGGCTCGTTCCATCAAGCTCCCGATCCGCCTGGCCGAGCTGGAGCGCAAGGTGGGCCGGGTGGAGCGCGAGCTCACGAACAAGCTGGACCGGGTGCCCACCGACGAGGAGGTCGCCGAGGCGGCCGAGATCGGCCTCGACGAGCTGTACGAGCTGCGCGACGCCGCCCGCATCGTGACCAGCCTCGACCTGCCCGTCGGCGAGGGCGAGACGTCGCTGGGCGACCTGGTGGCCGGCCGCCCGAGCGAGATCGAGGAGGAGGTCCACGTGAGCCTGCAGGAGGCGAGCCTCCGCCAGGCCGTGGCCCGGCTCCCCGAACCGGCCCGTCAGGTCGTGATGCTCCGCTACGGCCTCGGCGGCGACGACCCGCAGTCGATCGCGGCGATCTCCCGCGAGCTCGGGCTCAGCGAGCGTCGCGTGCGCAAGCTCGAGACCGAGGCCCTGTCCCGGCTCGCGGTCGAGCGCGAGATCGAGGCCCTCCGCGAGGCCGGCTGACCTCACCCTCGCTCACCAGGAGTCGAGCAGCTCCTCGGTGACGATCCGGAAGAGGTCGCGGGCCGAGACGACCCCGAGCACCTCGTCCCCGTCGACCACGACGGCGTGGCGGATGTCCTCGTCGATGAGCCGCAGGGCCGCGTCGACGACGCGGTCGTCGGCGTCGACGGTCACGAGGTCCTCGGTCATCACGTCGGCCGCCCAGACCGCGTCGGGGTCGGCGGCGTCGGCCAGGGCCCGGGTCACGTCCCGCTCCGAGACGATGCCCAGGCCACCGTCGGCCCGCCGGACCAGGGCCACACCGATCCCTCGCGCCGCGAGCACGGCGGCGAGCGAGTTGAGCGTCATCCGCTCGTCCACCGAGACCGGCTCGGCCTGCACGATCCTCCGAACCGGAGCCTTCGCGTCGACGTCCATCTCCACCTCCCGGGCTCGAGGCACTCCGCTCGACCACGCTTCCACCACACGCCGCACCACGGGCCCGTCCCGGGCCGCGCCGAGCCGGCGATCGGTCGCCACCGCCACCCGCCCGGCCCCGTTCACGGTCCCCGGTCCCCTCCGGGTGCGGACGGCCACTCGATCACGAGCCGGTCGCCCTCCTCCCGCACCTCGGTCCCCAGGTCGGCGCAGGCCCGACGGAACCGGTGCCGGACCCACGTCGCGTCGTCGCCCCGGGCCAGGCGGGTGTGGCAGTACTCGAGGCGCAGCGGCACGGCTTCGAGGCGCGTCGGGCCGAACCCGTCGAGGGTCACGAGGAACAGCAGCCCCAGGTCGTTGCGGAGCACGGGGTCGACCGCGTAGTCGTCGAGGAAGTCCCCGAGGTCGTAGAGCACCGGGCGGGCCACCCCGTGGAAGACGTGCGCCGAGTGACCGGCGACGAGCGTCGCGCCCGCCTCGACGAGCGCTCCGGCCGCCCGCCGCACGTGGGCCACGGGAGCGGGCACCATGTTCGGCCCCCAGTGAGGGGTGACGAGCACGATCTCGGTGCCCGCGTCCCGCACGGTGGCGTCGAGCCAGCCGGGGAGCCCGTGCCGCAGGTCGGCGAAGGCCACGCCCGGCCGGTCCGCCGTCGCGGCGAAGTCGTCCGGGTGGTCGGTCGCGCCCACGACGGTCACCCTCGACCCACGCGACTCGAGCACCGCGGGAGCCCGCGCCCGGGCCGCGTCGGGCCCGGCCCCGACGTGGGCGATCCCGGCCCGGTCCAGGTGCTCGCAGGTGTCGAGGAGCCCGTCCTCGCCGAAGTCCAGGGCGTGGTTGTTGGCCAGCGTCACGCAGTCGACAGCGAGCCCGGTGAGCACCTCGACCGCGGCGGGCGGGGCCCGGAAGAAGAAGGGCTTGCCCGGGGCCGGCCACGGCTCCCCCCGCTCCGAGATGCAGCACTCGAGGTTGGCCACCCTGAGATCCGCCTCGGCGGCCACCGCCACGACGTCGGGGGCCACGAGCGCCGGGGCCGGCACCGAGGCCAGACGCTCGGCCACGCCCCGCCCCAGCATGGTGTCGCCGAGCAGCGCCACGGTCGGCATGGGCCCGGTGTACCACCGACGGAGCGGCGGCGCTCCTCCCCCTCCCCCTTGTCACCGAGCGGCGACAGGTCCACGCTGGACCGAGCCGGAGGAGAGGAGGTCTCCATGAGCACGGTCGCACGGGTCACCGAGATCAGCGCCACGTCCGAGAAGGGCTTCGAGGACGCCATCCGCGCCGGTGTCGAGCGGGCGTCGGCCACCCTGCGCCAGGTCACCTCGGCGTGGGTGAAGGAGCAGCGCGTCGAGGTCCAGGACGGCAAGGTCGCCCGGTACCAGGTCAACCTGCTCGTCACCTTCGTGCTCGAGTAGCCGGCCGCCGGGCCGTCGCCGCTGGACCGGAGGGCGATCGGGCTGGCACCCTGCCGGCATGGGAGCACACACCTCGCGCCGGCCCGGGGGCGGCGTCCTCGCCCTCGCCTTCGTCGGCGGGGGCCTCGCCGCCCTCGCCGCGGCGGCCTGGGCGGGGCTGCGGGTCCGCCCCGGCCGTGGCCCGAGGAGCCCCCGTCCGGCGCCGACCGGGGGCGCGTCGACATCCCCGCCGACCTCCCGCCACCGGTCCGCTGGCACCTCGAGCGCATCGCGGGCTCGCACCCGCCCCGGGTCGACGCCGTCGTCTCCTGGGGCCGAGGGAGGATCCGCCAGCCGGTCGTCGACGGGCTCGGCCTCACCGTCCCGATCCGGTGGCGGGCCCGGCTGGAACCCGGTCGACGGTTCCGCTGGGACGCCGAGATGACGTGGTACGGCCGGACGTTCCTGCGCGGCGGCGACGAGTACGGCGACGGTCGGGGCCGCCTGGTGATGGGCAAGGCGGTCATGGAGGGCCCGGCCATGGACCGGGCCGAGGCGACCGTCCTCTGGCTCAACACCCTGTGGCTGGCCCCCACGGCCCTGCTCACCGACCCCCGGGTCCGGTGGGAGCCCGTCGACGACGTGACCGCCCGGCTGGTGGTCCCGGCTCTGCCCACGGACGTCGCGAGCGACGGCGGCGCCGGCGACGTGGCGGTGCTCACGTTGGCCTTCGACCCGTCCACCGGCGCGCTGGCCCGCGTCTCGACCCAGCGGATGGACCCCGCGCTCGACGCGCCCCGCCCGTACACCGCCGCGCTGGACGCGTACCGGCCGGCCGGGCCCCTCGACGTGGCGACCGAGGTCCGGGCGCGCTGGGACGACGAGCTCGCCGTCGAGTTGACCCTCGACGGGGCGGTGGCGAACCCGGTCCCGGACACGGAATAATACCCGGGGGGGTATCGTTCCACCCTCCGATGGAGGTTCCCGTGGAGCTGGACGACGACGTCGTCGAGGACCTGGTCCGCCGCCTGCGGCGGGTCGAGGGCCAGGTGCGCGGCATCCAGGGCATGCTCGTCGAGCGTCGCGAGTGCCGCGACGTCGTGACCCAGCTCTCGGCCGCCACCCGGGCCCTCGAGCAGGTCGGGTTCCGGCTCCTCGCCTCGGGGCTCAGCCAGTGCCTCGAGAACCCCGACGCGGCGAGACGTTCCGGCGACTCGGTCGAGGAGTTCGAGCGCCTCTTCCTGAAGCTGACCTGACCGCACCGACCGCACCCGGCCGCACCGACCAGGAGGAGACCGTCGTGAGCACCACCGACCAGCCCCAGGCCGCGCCCGCCGTGGCGTCCTTCGACGTGGTCGTGGCGCTGCCGCTCGACGAGGCCGAGGCCCTCGCCCGCGAGGCCCTCACGGAACAGGGGTTCGGGGTGCTCACCGAGATCGACGTGGCCGCGACGCTCCGGGCGAAGCTGGGTGTCGAGCGCCCGCCGCTGAAGATCCTCGGCGCGTGCAACCCGGCCCTCTCCCACCAGGCGCTCGAGACCGATCCCTCGATCGCCCTGATGCTCCCGTGCAACGTGGTGGTGGAGGAGGCCCCGGGCGGGACCCGCGTCCGGTTCGTCGACCCCCGGGTGTTGATGCCCGGGCCGGACTTCGCGACCATCGCCTCCGAGGCGGCCGAGCGCCTCGAGGCCGCCGCCGCGACCGTCTCGTCCAAGGGGGAACGGGATGATCTTCACCGACTACTACCTCGAGTGCCTCTCCCACGCCTCGTACCTCGTGGGCGACGAGTCCACGGGCCGGGCCGTCGTCGTCGACCCCCAGCGCGACATCTCCGGGTACCTCCAGGAGGCGGAGGCGCGCGGCCTCCACATCGAGCGGGTCATCGAGACCCACGTGCACGCCGACTTCCTCAGCGGTCACCTCGAGCTCGCCGCGGCCACCGGCGCGGTGGTCTCCTACGGCGAGAACGCCCGGGTCGACTTCCCGATCGAGCCGCTCGCCCACGGGCAGCGCCTGATCCTCGGCGAGGTCGAGCTCGAGATCCGGTCCACGCCGGGCCACACCCCCGAGTCGATCAGCGTGGTCGTCCACGAGCACGCCGGTGACGAGGTCCCCTACGGGGTGCTGACCGGCGACACGCTGTTCGTCGGGGACGTCGGCCGGCCCGACCTCCTCGCGGCGATCGGCGTGGGCCCCGAGGACCTGGCCCGCCAGCTCTACCGCTCGCTCCACGGGCAGATCCTCACCCTCCCCGACGCCACCCGGGTCTTCCCCGCCCACGGGGCCGGCTCGGCCTGCGGCAAGAACCTCTCGACCGAGACCCGGTCGACGATCGGCGAGCAGCGACGCACGAACTACGCCCTCCAGCCGATGACCGAGGACGACTTCGTGGCGATCGTCACCGAGGGCCAGCCGCTCGCCCCCCTGTACTTCTCGTTCGACGCCCAGCGCAACCGCCAGCTGCGGCCGCTCCTCACCGAGGACGAGGCGCCTCCCGCGCTGAGCCTCGACGAGGTCCTCGCCCTCCAGGCCGACGGCGCCGTCGTCGTCGACACCCGCGAGCCGCTGGACTTCTGGGCCGGGCACCTGCGGGGGTCCGTCAACGTGGGCCTGCAGGGCCGCTTCGCCGAGTACGCGGGCGACGTGCTCGCCCCCCACGACGCGATCGTGCTCGTCGGCGACCCCGGTACCGACCTCGAGGCCAAGGTCCGCCTCGGCCGCATCGGCTTCGACCGGGTCGTGGGACGGCTCGACGAGCCGGTGCGCGCCTTCCTCGACCGTCCCGACCTGGTCGAGCGCAGCTCCCGCCTCACCGTCGCCGAGCTCGAGGCGCGCCTGCGCGACACCCCGGGGCTCGTCCTCCTCGACGTGCGGAACCCCGGCGAGTTCGCGCTCGGCGACATCCCCGGGTCGCGCCGCCTGCCGCTCCCCGCGCTCACCCGGGGTCTCGACTCGCTCGACCCGGGCCGGCCGGTGGCCGTGTACTGCGCGACCGGCTACCGCTCGTCGATCGCCGCCAGCGTCCTGGCGGCGAGGGGGTTCGGGGACGTCTCCGACGTCGTGGGCGGCTACGAGGCCTGGCTGGCCATGGCCGCGCCGGCCACGGCGTGACGGGACGCCGATCCGTGAGCGCCTTCGCCTGGTCCCCGGTGCCGGAGGTCGACGCCGCCGAGGGGCACCGGCGGGTCGCCCACGGGGCCCTGCTGCTCGACATCCGGGAGGAGCCCGAGTGGCGGGCCGGACACGCCGAGGGCGCGGTGTGGATCCCGATGGGCCAGCTCGTCGAGCGGCGGGCCGAGCTGCCGGCCGACCGGCCGGTGGTCGTGATCTGCCGATCCGGGAACCGCTCGGCCCACGTCACCGAGGCCCTCCTCGCCTGGGGCCACGACGCGGCGAACCTGGCCGGCGGGTCGTTGGCCTGGGTGGCGGCGGGCCTGCCGTTCGTCACCGACGACGGTCGCCCGGGCACGGTGGCCTGAGCCGAGCCGATGCGGGGGCTGCTCGCCTCGCCGCTGGGGTTCCTCATCGGGGTCTCGCTGGGGGCCCTGGGCGGCGGCGGCTCGATCCTCGCCGTCCCCGCCCTCGTCTACGTCGCCGGGCAGTCGGCCCAGGAGGCCACCGCCACCTCGCTGCTCGTCGTCGGCCTGGTGTCCCTGGGCGGCCTCGTGCCCCACTGGCGGGCGGGGCGGGTGCGGGCCGGTGCGGGCCTGGTCTTCGGCCTGGCCGGCGTGGCCGGCTCCCTCCTGGGCTCGGCCCTCAACGAGTCGGCCGACCCCGACGCGCTGCTGCTGGCCTTCTCCGGGCTCATGCTCGTCGCCGCCGCGGCCATGGTGCGGCGCACGCGGCGCTCGGCTCCGGCCCGGGCCGGCGGCCCGGCTGGCGGACAGGACGCCGTGCAGACCGCGCTGCGCGTGGACGCGGCCACCGTCCTCAAGGTGCTGCTGGCCGGCTCCGTCGTGGGGCTCCTCACCGGGTTCTTCGGGGTGGGGGGCGGCTTCGTCATCGTCCCCGCCCTCGTGCTCGCGCTCGGGTTCTCGATGCCCGAGGCCGTGGGCACCTCGCTGCTCGTCATCGCCATCAACAGCGCGGTGGCCCTGGCCGCCCGCCTCGACGCCGGCACCCTCGACTGGGGCGTGGCCCTCCCCTTCACCGCGGCGGGCCTGCTGGGCGTCACGTTCGGCAGCCACCTCGCCGGCCGGATCGACGCCGCCGTGCTCGTCCGCTGGTTCGCCGCCCTGCTGGTGGCCGTGGCCTGCTACACGGGGCTCCGCTCCGCCCTGGCCCTCTGGTGACGGACGGAGAGGATCGCAGGAGGATCCGCCTCTCCCTCCGCCTCTCGGGTGTCTCTACCCCCGCTGGGCGACGGTGGAGACACCGGAGACGGGGGCGCGCCAGCAGCACCGGGCCGCCCCGGCCTCAACCCCCGAACGGGCCCGCGAGCTCCTGCTCGGCGAGCTCGGCCACCCGGACCGCGGCCTGCTCCAGCGTCGAGCGGGTGAGATCCGCCGCCGGCGCGCTCACGCCGACCTCGACCTGGCGGCCGTCACCGAGGGTCACGAGCGCCGCCTGGAGCGAGTCGGCCTCGACGAAGACCACGTCGCGCCCCTCGACCCGGCTCGTCGAGACGGACCGGGCGAAGTCGAGGTCGGGACGTGGCGCGTTGTACACGGCCACTACGGCCAGGAGTCCGTCCTCACGCACGAAGGTCGCGAAGATGCTCGGGCCCGCGTCGAAGTCCCACTCGATCGTGTCCCGGATCGTGAAGCCCCCAGGGAGCAGCGAGAGCCCGAGCTCGCCGAGGGCGGCCGACCGGTCGGTCGGCCCGTGCCAGGCCTGCTCGTCGGGGATGGCGGGCGGGGCGCTGGTCGGTGGCGTCTCCTCGGCGCCCGGCACCTCTCCTGCCCCGGCCGGCGTGGTGGCCGTGGTGGCCTCCCGGGGCGTCGAGCCGCCGGGCGAGGCGACCGCGAAGGCCGCGGCGCCGGCGAGCAGGGCGGCGCACGCGCCGGCGGCATGGCGGCGACGGAACGTGATCATGCGGGGCCTCCCACGTCGAAGGTGACCCAGGCCGCACCGGTCCCGCCGGTACGGCGGGTGAACCACGGTGCGTCCTGGCCGAACATCCAACCCGAGTACCGCTTGAATGCCTGGTAGCTCCTGTTCCCAAAGGCGGGGCCGTAACAGTGGTAGGAGCCGTCGCAGACGCCCATGTATGCGTTCGCCGCGACGTCGTTCCACATCGAGTACCACGTGCTCGTCCCCACGACGCCGTCGGCCGACAGCCCCCGTGAGCTCTGGTAGCTGATCACCCCGTTCCGGATCCCGCTGCCGAACAGCCCGTCGACGGCCCCCCGTACCGTCCCTCGGCGGCGAGGAGCCGCTGGACCCCGGTCACGTAGTTGCCGGCCGAGTCGTGCGAGGGAGACGTGCTGAGCCAGCAGTTGTCGCTCCAGGAGCTGTTCGACGGCTGGCTGTCGGCCCACTCGTCACATCCCGACGGGTAGAGCGCGGCGCCCGCGGGAACGGCGAGGAGCACCAGGAGCACGAGCACGGCACCCGTGACACCCGCGGTCGCGAACGTGGTGGTCTTCACGGACGACGGACCTCCTCTGCTCGGGGCGTCGCTCGACGCCACCGGCTCCGTCGCCCTCGGAGCAGGGCGGGCCGCTCGTCGCGGCACCACCCACGTTGCCATCGACCATTCGGTCGGGTCGCACGCCACCATACCCACCACGGGGGGGTGTCAAGCTCCTGCACGACATCTTCATCGGTGTCTACTTCCGTGTCGACTGGCGGCATGACGGCGAGGTCCCTTTCCGAATCCCTCACCGCGGAGCAGGTCCTTCGGTCCCGGGCGGACCAACGAGGTGGGCCGGCGAGGCGCGCCCCTGGAAGCGCGAGCGGACAGCCCCTGGCCGCGGGAGCGGACCTCCGCGCTACCGGGCGGTAACCTCTCGGGCCGATGGCGGCGTTCGATCGCGCCGAGTCTCTCCAGCGCCTCGCCGAGGAGCGCTTCGACCTGCTCGTGATCGGCGGGGGCATCACGGGCGTCGGGGTGGCCCTCGACGCCGCGTCGCGCGGTCTGCGCACCGCGCTGGTGGAGCAGGACGACTTCGCCTCGGGGACCTCGTCGCGCTCCTCCAAGCTCGTCCACGGCGGGTTGCGCTACCTCCAGCAGGGCGAGGTGCGGCTCGTCTACGAGGCCCTGGCCGAGCGGCAGGTGGCGCTGCGCAACGCGCCGCACCTCGTGCGGCCCCTCCCCTTCCTCGTCCCGATCCTCACCCGCGACGGGCTCGTGGGCCGCCGCCTGGCCCGGGCCCTCGGCGGCGCCCTGTGGATGTACGACCTCACCGGGGGTCTGCGCATCGGCAAGGTCCACCGCCGCGTCTCCAGGGAGGCGGCCCTGGCCCACATGCCGACCCTCCGGGCCGGCCGCCTGGCCGGTGCCTACCTCTACTACGACGCCCAGGCCGACGACGCCCGCCTCACCCTCGCCGTGGGCCGCACCGCCGCCGTGGGCTACGGCGCCACGCTCGCCAACCACGCGGTCGTCACCGGCCTCCTCGACGACGGGGGGCGCATCCGGGGGGCGGTCGTCGAGGCCGACGGCGAGCGCCTCGAGGTACGAGCCGAGGCCGTCGTGAACGCCTCCGGGGTCTGGGCCGACGAGGTGCGCGCCCTCGACGAGGCCGCCGAGCCGCTCCACCTCCGGCCGGCCAAGGGCATCCACGTCACGGTGCCGTGGTCGAAGGTCCGCAACGACATCGCCGCCATCGTCCCGGTGCCCCGCGACCGCCGCTCGATCTTCGTCGTGCCCTGGGACGGCTTCACCTACATCGGCACCACCGACACCGACTACGACGGGCCGCTCGACGACCCCCAGTGCACCCCCGAGGACGTCGACTACCTCCTCGACGCCGTGAACGCCGCCCTGACCGAGCCTCTCCACCGCTCCGACGTCGTCGGCACCTGGGCCGGCCTCCGGCCGCTGCTCGGCGACTGCGAGAGCGAGCGCACCGCCGACCTGTCCCGCCGCCACACCGTGGTCCGCTCGCCCCGGGGGCTCGTCACCGTGACCGGGGGAAGCTCACCACCTACCGCCGCATGGCCGCCGACGCCGTCGACGCCGTGGTCGAGCAACTCGGGCGGGGCGGGTCGAGCCGCACCAGGCGCCTCCGGCTCCTCGGCTCGGCCCCGGCCACCCACGCTCCCGAGCACCTCGCCCGGCGGTACGGCAGCGAGGCCGCGTTCGTGCTCTCTCTCCTCGACGCCGACCCCGCGCTGGCCGCGCCCCTCGTGCCCGGCCTGCCCTACCTGCGGGCCGAGGCCGTCCACGGCGTGCGGCGGGAGATGGCCCGGACCCTTGACGACGTCCTGAGCCGCCGGACCCGCGCCCGGCTGCTCGGCCGCGACGCCACGGCGGCGGCCGCCGACGACGTGGCCGGGCTCCTCGCCCCCGAGCTGGGCTGGTCCGATGACGACCGGTCCGCCGAGGCGGCGGTGTACCGGGCCGCCGTGGCCCACGAGCGGGAGTCCGCCGGGCTCCCCGAGACCGCCCTCGACCGGACCCTGGGAGCCTGAGTGGCCGAACCCCCGTCCGACGTACCGGCGAGCCCACCCCGCCGATCGACCTCGAGATCCCACCCGAGGAGGTCCGGTCGCGGCTGTCCGCCCCCCGGGTCGAGGTCCCCGACGCGCTCGTGCGCCGGCTGGCCGACGTGTGCGGCGAGGTCACCGCCGACGACCGGCACGTCGTCGAGGCCAGCCGGGACTGGTGGCCGCTGGCCATGGTCTGGGCGCTCGACGGGGCGGTGGGCGCCCGGGCCGGCGTCGTGGCCCGCCCCGGGTCGGACCGGGAGGTGGCCGACGTGCTCGCCGCCTGCCACGAGGCCCACGTGCCGGTGACGGCCGCCGCGGGCCGCAGCGGCGTGTGCGCCGGGAGCGTCCCCGTGCACGGCGGCGTCCTGCTCGACCTCGGTGGCCTCGGCGGTGTCGTCGACGTCGACGACACCTCGCTGCTCGTCGACGTCCTCCCCGGCACGTTCGGCGACTGGCTCGAGGACCACCTGCGCGAGCACCACGAGCTGACGCTCGGCCACTGGCCCCAGTCGATGGCGCTCTCGACCGTCGGCGGCTGGGTCGCCTGCCGGTCCGCCGGCCAGCTCTCGACCCGCTACGGCAAGATCGAGGACATGGTCGCCGGCCTCGACGTCGCCCTGGCCGACGGGCGGATCGTGAGGACCGGGGGTGCCCCCCGGGCCGCGGTCGGCCCCGACCTCACCCAGCTCTTCGTGGGCTCCGAGGGGACCCTCGGGGTCGTCACCGGCGCCCGGCTCCGCCTCCACCCGGCGCCGGTGGCGGAACGGCGGGCCGCGTACGCGTTCGAGTCGTTCCTCGACGGGCTCGACGCCTGCCGCCGCATCCTCCGGCGGGGCGCCACCCCGGCCGTGATGCGCCTCTACGACGACGTCGAGGCCGACCGGAACTTCGGCGTGGGCGACCGCCACGTCCTGCTCCTGCTCGACGAGGGCGACGGCCACACCGTCGACGCCACCATGACCGTGGCCGGCGAGGTCTGCGACGACGCCGAGCCGCTCGACGTCGACCTCGTCGAGCGGTGGCTCGAGCACCGCAACGACGTGTCGGCCCTCGAGGCGCTGGTCCGGCGCGGCTTCGTCGTGGACACGATGGAGGTCGCCGCCCGCTGGAGCGCCCTGCCCCGCGTGCACGAGCGCGTGACCGAGGCCCTCCGGCGCGTCGAGCACACCCTCGTGGCCTCGGCCCACCAGTCCCACGCCTACACCGACGGTGCCTGCCTGTACTTCACGTTCGGGGGCCGGCCCCCCGAGGAGGAGCGGGAGCGCTACTACCTGGCCGCCTGGAACGCCGGGACCCGGGCCGCGCTGGCCGAGGGGGCGGCGCTCAGCCACCACCACGGCGTGGGCCTCAACCGGGCCCGGTTCGTGCGCGAGGCGCTCGGCCCCGCCTTCGACGTGCTGGTCGCGGCCAAGGCGGCCCTCGACCCGCACGGCGTCCTCAACCCCGGCAAGCTCGGCCTCCCCGACCCGTTCGGCGACCCGTCGTGGCCGTGAGCACCTCCCGCCCGTACGCCCGGGGCCACCGGGTGACGGGCCGGTGAGCCGGCCGCGGCGCGACGGTCGTCCGGGGCACCGCCGAGGTACGGCGGCCGCTACCCGGGTGGTGGGCCAATGAGCGTGCTGGTCGTCGACGTCGGCACGAGCTCGGTGCGGGCGTCGGTGCTCCGGCCCGACACGAGCGTCGCCGCCGAGCACGTCGTGCCCCTCCTCCCCGCCAGCCCGGAGCCCGGCCTCGTCGAGTTCGACGCCTCGGCCATGGCCTCGGTGGTGCTCGAGACCGCTCGGGCCGCGCTCGCCGAGGGCGGTCCCGTCCTGGCCGTCGGAGTGGCGAACCAGCGGGGGTCCACCGTCGTGTGGGAACGCCGGACCGGGGAGCCGGTCGGGCCCGGCCTCGGCTGGCAGGACCTCCGCACGGTCGGCCGCTGCCTCGCCCTCCGTACCGAGGGGCTCCGGCTCGCCCCGAACGTGTCGGCCACCAAGCTCGCCTGGCTGCTCGACGAGGCCGACCCCGGCCGGCGCCGCGACCTCTGCTTCGGGACCGTCGACAGCTGGGTGGCCTGGACGCTCTCGGGCGGCACCCTCCACGTGCAGGACGCCACGAACGCGGCGCTCACGGGCCTGCGGACCTCCGACGGCCGGGGCTGGGCGGCGCGCACCCTCGACGCGCTCGCCGTGCCCGAGGCGGCCCTGCCCCGGGTGGTCGACACCTCCGGGGTCGCCGGCGAGGCCGCCGCTCTGCCGGGGAGCCCGCCCATCGCGGCGCTGGTCGGCGACCAGCAGGCCTCGCTCGTCGGCCAGGGGTGCGTCCGCCCCGGGACGGCCAAGGTCACGTTCGGGACCGGGGGGATGCTCGACGTCTGCCTCGGCCCGGACCGGCCCGGCTTCGAGACCCGTGGCCCCCACGGCACCTTCCCCATCGTCGCCTGGCGGCGCGGCGGCGCCGACATCTGGGGCCTCGAGGCGATCGTCCTCTCGGCCGGCACGAGCGTCGAGTGGCTGCGCGACGACCTCGGCGTGATCTCCAGCGCCGCCGAGTCCCACGACGTCGCCGCCCGCTGCGGCGACACCGGCGACGTCTGGTACGTCCCCGCCCTGCTCGGGCTGGGCACGCCGCAGTGGGACTTCGGGGCCCGGGGGACCGTGCTCGGGCTCACCCGGGGCACCGGGAGGCCCCAGCTCGTGCGAGCCGTGCTGGAGGGCGTGGCCCACCGGGGCGCCGACCTGCTCGAGGCGGTCGAGGCCGACGGCGACGTCGCCCTCCCGGTCCTGCGGGTCGACGGCGGCATGAGCGCCAATCCCACGTTCGTCCGGGCCCTGGCCGACGCCACCGGCCGGCCGGTCGAGGTGTCGCCGGTGCTCGAGGCGACCACGCGCGGGGCGGCGTTCCTGGCCGGCCTGGCCGTCGGCGTGTGGCGGGATCTCGACGAGGTGGCGGCCACGTGGTCGCCGCGGGCCGTCGTGGAGCCGGGCCGGGCCCTCGATCGCGACCGCTGGCGCGCGGCGTGCGCCCGCGCCGCGGCCTGGCTCCCCGAGCTCTCGGCCCTCGACCTCTGACCCGACCCCGACCCGCCGGCTTCCTCGCGCGCTCCCCGCGTCGGGACGGATCGCGCCCTCATAGGGGCCGCCCACGTCCCAACGCGGGCGACGGTCCCCGCGTTGGGACGGATCGCGCCCTCATGGGGGCCGCCCACGTCCCGGCGCGGGGATGGTCGCTCGTGGGCCGGGGAGGTCCGGGCGCGGTTCCCACCGCTCCCGGCGCCCCTACCATCGTCGACATGGCGGTGGCCGCGCTCGTCGAGCGGGTCCTGGGCCCGGACCTCCCCATCGCCGTGCGCGCCTACGACGGCAGCCGGGCCGGGCCCCCCGATCCTCCCGCCACCCTCGTGCTCCGGTCGCCCGACGCGCTCCGCCGGGTGATCACCGCACCCGGCGAGCTGGGCCTCGGCCGGGCCTACGTGGCCGGCGACCTCGACGTCGAAGGCGACATCGACGCGGCGCTCGGGGTGCTGCAGCACCGCCGGCCCGACGCCCGGCTCGGGCCCTCCGCCCTCCTCGCGGTCCTGCGAACCGTGGGGCCCGGCGCTCTCCGGCCGCTCCGCCCGCCGGCCGAGGAGGCCCGCCTGCGGGGCCGGCGCCACTCGAAGGGGCGCGACGCGGCCGCCATCGCCCACCACTACGACGTGTCCAACCACTTCTACCGGCTCGTGCTCGGTCCCTCGCTCACCTACTCGTGCGCCGTGTGGGCGGACCCGTCCGTCTCCCTCGAGGACGCCCAGGCGGCGAAGCACGAGCTGGTGTGCCGGAAGCTCGGCCTCCGGCCCGGCATGCGCCTCCTCGACGTCGGGTGCGGGTGGGGAGGGTTGCTGCTCCACGCAGCCGCGGAGCACGGGGTCGAGGCGGTGGGCGTCACGGTCTCGGCCCGCCAGGCCGACCTGGCCGCCAAGCGGATCGCGGACGCCGGCCTCGGCGACCGGGTCGAGGTCCGCCGGCAGGACTACCGCGACGTCGACGACGGCCCGTACGACGCCGTCAGCTCGATCGGGATGTTCGAGCACGTCGGCCTCGCCCGACTGGGCACCTACTTCGCCCGGCTGCACACCCTCCTGGCCCCCGGCGGCCGGCTGCTCAACCACGCCATCGCCCGACCCTGGCGCCCCGGGCGCCACCCCACCCGGTTCGCCCGGCGGAGCTTCGTGAACCGCTACGTCTTCCCCCGACGGCGAGCTCCACGAGGTGGGGGCGGTGGTCTCGGCCATGCAGCAGCGAGGGTTCGAGGTCCGCCACCTCGAGAGCCTGCGCGAGCACTACGCGCTGACGCTGCGGGCCTGGGTGCGCAACCTCGAGGAGCGCTGGGAGGAGGCCGTGGCCGAGGTCGGTGCGCCCCGGGCCCGCATCTGGCGGCTCTACATGGCGGCCTCGGCACTCACGTTCGAGGCGGGTCACACCCAGGTGCACCAGGTCCTGGCCGTCCGGCCCGACGGGGCCCGCAGCGGCGTCGAGCTCAGGCCCTCCTGGAGCTGACCCTCCTCCACCCGCCGAGCGTCGGGCACCGACGTGCTGCATCGCGCCCGTTCGCGACCCGGCGGCAGGAGGGAGGGATCGGGAGGGTCAGGCGGCGGGCTCACCGGCGGCCGAGGCCTCGTCGGCGACCATCTGGGCGACCTTCAGGTTGGCGGCCCCGAACGCCGCGACGGCGAGCGCGGCCATCCGTGTGCTGCGCCGGACCCCGGGCGAGACGAGGACGGCGGCGGCGTCGGCGACGTCGGCCACCCCGCCCATCGCCAGCCAGTCGGCCCCCTTGCGCCCCTCCTTCACGGCGATGACGGAGCCGACACCGAGGAGGAGGTCGCGAATGCCCGTGAGGCGGCAGAAGAAGCGGGCCCCGGCTCCGCGAGCCGAGGGGCGGAGCCACAGCCGCCCGGCGAGGCCGGGGAGCAGCAGCAGGACGATCCCCACGACCGCGCGGGAGCGGCCGAGCGTCAGGGCGAGCGTGCGGGTGTCCATGGTCTCCATGGGCTCATCCTGGCACGCGCCCCCGACCTGCCTCCGTTCCGAGCCACTCCGCCCAACCGGTCCCGGTGCCCCGCGGCGTCTCGAAGCGGCACAGGGCCCGGGTCAGCCAGCCCCTTCCGGGACCGGGTGGAGACGTCGATCCGGGTGCACCACCACCGGCGGGTACGGGCACGGACGCGACGACCTCCACCCCGATCACGGTTCCGTCGAGCCGGTACCGCACCGGGGCCGATCGACCGTCACCGGCTCCGGTCTCGATCTCGACCGTCGTCGCCACGACGAGGCCCTCGCCGGGAGTCCACCAGGCACCGGAGGCGTCACCACCCTCGGAGCGCACGTGGAGGGCGAAGAGGTCGTCGACCTGGAACGCGACCCGGTGCCAGCCGGCGGCGCCCCAGTCGTGCACACCCCACGAGTGGGTGCGGTCGCCCCGGCCCTCGAGCTCGATCACCTCGGAGCCGAGGAGGATCTCCCCGTGGACGACGCCGGCCTGCGCGTAGCCGGTCACGTCGCCGGGTGCGGGAGGCTGGTCGAACACGGGGGTGCGCGCCTCCCATTCGAGGTCGAGGCCGACCGGCAGCCGCTCGCCCATCTCGCCCCGGTACGCGTCGGCCGGGTCGTCGAGCCGGACTCCGTAGGTCTCGAGCCCCACGGTCCAGTGGTCGAAGGGCGACTCGCACGCCAGGTCGCACCAGAAGCTCTCGCCCTTGACCTCGAGGGAGCGGCGCGGACCCGGGAGCTCGTGGTCGCGCACGACCACGGGCCCGCGCTCCGGCTGGACCACGTAGCCCCAGTACCAGGTCCGTCCCCGGGGGTGCAGGCCCAGGCGGACGAAGGCCCCCGTGCCGTCCTCGCGGGAGACGTCGAAGGACCAGTGCTCCGACCAGTCGGGCGCGACGCCGGGTTCGTGGCGGCCCTCGTCGATGGCTGGTCGCTGGCCCACGGCCCGCTCTTAGGCCACGGCGCCTCGCCGTGGCAAGCTCCCCTTCACCGACCCGGGTGCCCCCACCCCTGCTCCCACACCGACCCGGGTGTCAACACCCCCGCCCAGCGACGGTGCTCACACCCGAGAACCGTCCCACACCGACCCTGACTACCGCGTTGGCGCGATCCGGACACCCATCCGGGCCTGGATCGCGCCAACGCGTGAGACGTGGCGGGAGGATCAGGCTCCGGCGAACTGGGCGACGTCGGCCTGCTTCGACCGCACCGCCTCGGCGGCCTCGCGCAGGTGCGCCAGCTCCGCCTCGGAGAGCGGGAGCTCCACGATCTCCTCGACGCCGCCGCGCCCCAGCCGGACCGGGACACCGAGGTAGACGTCGGAGATGCCGTACTGGCCGGTGACCCAGGCGCAGACCGGCATCTGCTCCTTGCTGTCCCTGACCACGGCCTCGACCATCTTCGCCGCCGCGCTGCTCGGCGCGTAGTACGCCGAGCCGGTCTTCAGCAGGCCCACGATCTCGGCCCCGCCGTCACGGGTCTTCTGGACCAGCCAGTCGACGGTCTCATGGTCGGCGATCTCGGTGAGCGGCTTGCCGTCGACCCTCACGAGGCTCGGCACCGGCACCATCGTGTCCCCGTGGCTACCCAGCGTGATGGCGTCGACCGTGCTCGGCGAGACCCCGAAGCGCTCGGCCACGAAGTGCTTGAAGCGGGCCGTGTCGAGCATGCCCGCCTGGCCCATGATCCGCTCCCGGGGGAACCCGCTCACCGTCGCGGTGAGCGCCGTCATCTCGTCGAGGGGGTTGGAGACGACGACGAGGACCGCGTCGGGGGACCCGGCCACCAGGTTGCGGGTCACCTCGGAGACGATCTTGGCGTTGACCTCGAGAAGGTCCATCCGGCTCATGCCCGGCTTGCGGGGCAGCCCTGCGGTGATCACGCAGACGTCGGAGCCGGCCGTCTCGTCGTAGCCGTTCGACCCCACCACCCGGGTCTCGAAGCCCTCGACGGGTCGGCTCTGCATCATGTCGAGGGCGAGCCCCTGGGGCTTGTCCTCGATGATGTCGACCATCACCACCTCGTCGACGATGTCGGCCTCGGCGATGCGCTGCACGGTGGTGGAGCCGTAGAAGCCGGCCCCGACGACGGTGACCTTCATGGGTGACCTCACGGATCGGGGGCGATGCCGGGCCACGGTACCGCCGCGCCCCACGGGGCGGCGAAGCGGGTACGCCCGTCAGCCTCCCACCCGGCGCTCCGTGGCGAGGGCGAGGAGGAGCCGCCGCGCCTCGGCGAGGTCGGCGATCCGGTCGGCCGCCCCGGTGGCGGCACCACCGTGGTCGGGGGTGCGCCGCGCGCAGCAACCGCCGGTACCGGCGCTGGATCTCGTCCCTCCCCGGCGCGGCCACGGCATCGAACCCGAGGGCCTCGCGGGCCCACCGCTCCTCCGCCGGGATCCCCTGCCACGGGTCGGCGAGCCCCAACACGGTCCCGGCGAGCCCCGGCACGGTCCCGGCGAGCGTGGGACGGCCGGCGGGCAGCCCCTGGGAGAAGCGCACGACGAGACCGGGCGGGAACGATCCGGGCCGGCGGGCCGCCTGCTCGATCGCCCGGAAGGCGGCGGGCCGAGCCGCCGGGGCGAACGACGCCGCGGCCATCACGGCTCCGAGGACCTGGGGGGTGGGGTGGCCGTGCACGTCGAGCTCGACGACGGTCCGGCCCCGCTCGAGGAGGAGCCGGTGGCGCGAGCGGTCGAGACCGTGGGTGTCGGTCTGGAGCCGGTAGCGCAGGGCGATGCGGGGGACCGACAGCCCGGTGCGGGCGTCTCGCAGGAATCGCGGCAGGACCTCGAGCTGCTCCTCGTCGAGGCCCCCGACGTTCCCGGCGACCACCGCGCCGAGCAGCACGGGCCCGGGGGTCTGCCCGACCGTCGGCAGGTACCGGTCGCCCAGGGCGACCCGGCGCGTCGGCATGTGCCGCCGGGTGTGGCGGACGTTCAGCTCCGCGAGGACCATCGTGCCTCCGAGGGACGCCGCCATCTTGGCGGACACCCGCGGGCGACGGACGTCGCCCCCACCCCTGCGTCCCGGGTGTCCCTACCCCCGCCCGGCGACGGTCACGGCACCCGAGACCCGCACCCCTGCGACCCGGGTGTCCCTACCCCCGCCCGGCGACGGTCACGGCACCCGAGAACGCGGGCGCACGGCACCGGGGGACGGCGCCGTCAGAGCCGGTCGACGACGGCGGCGGCGAACTCCGAGGTCTTCACCTCGGTGGCCCCCTCGGTGAGCCGGGCGAAGTCGTAGGTGACGATCTTCTCCGCGATGGTGGCCTCGAGCGCGCGCACGATGTCGTCGGCGGCCTCCTGCCAGCCGAGGTGCTCGAGCATGAGCACTCCCGAGAGCAGCACCGACCCGGGGTTGACCTTGTCCAGGCCCGCGTACTTCGGGGCCGTGCCGTGGGTGGCCTCGAAGATGCCGTGCCCGGTGACGTAGTTGATGTTGCCGCCGGGGGCGATCCCGATGCCGCCGACCTGGGCGGCGAGGGCGTCCGACAGGTAGTCGCCGTTCAGGTTCATCGTGGCGATCACGTCGAACTCCGCCGGGCGGGTGAGCACCTGCTGGAGGGTGATGTCGGCGATGGCGTCCTTCACCAGGATCTTGTCGCCGGGGTCGCCGCCGCAGTCGTCCCAGCCCACCGCGACGTCGGAGAACTCGTCACGCACGAGCTCGTAGCCCCACTTCATGAAGGCGCCCTCGGTGAACTTCATGATGTTGCCCTTGTGCACCAGGGTCACCGACTTCCGGCCGCGCTGCACCGCGTAGTTGACCGCGGCCCGGACGAGGCGCTTCGAGCCCGTCTCGGAGATCGGCTTGATGCCGATGCCCGAGTCGGTCCGGATGTCCCACCCCTGCTGGTCACGCAGGTAGGCGATCAGCTTCTCCACCTCGGGCGTGCCCACCTCGAGCTCCATGCCCGCGTAGACGTCCTCGGTGTTCTCCCGGAAGATCACCATGTCGACCAGGTCCGGGCGCTTGACCGGCGAGGGGACGCCCTGGAACCAGCGCACCGGCCGCAGGCACACGTACAGGTCCAGGATCTGGCGCAGGGCCACGTTCAGGGACCGGATACCGCCGCCGATCGGCGTGGTGAGCGGGCCCTTGATCCCGATGAGGTACTCGCGGAAGGTCTCGAGCGTCTCCTCGGGCAGCCAGCTCCCCGTCTCCTTGAAGGCCTTCTCCCCGGCCAGCACCTCGCGCCACTCGATCCGGCGGGTGCCGCCGTAGGCCTTCGCCACCGCGGCGTCGAGGACGAGCTTGGCCGCGGGCCAGATGTCGACCCCGGTGCCGTCACCCTCGATGAAGGGGATGATCGGCTCGTCGGGGACCTGCAACACGCCGTCGGCGATCGTGATCCGCTCGGGCATGGATCTCCTCGGGTCTGGGGGCCGGCCGGGGTGGACCGGCCCGGTCGATCGGACGCCCGCCGCGACCGGCGCGGTGAGGGCGCGGTCGGTACGGGGGCCCGCTCATGCTACCGGCCGGCAGCGTGCCGAGGAGACCCGGGGCCCCTTCAGCGGGCCAGGGCGACGGTGAGGAGGGTCGCGCCGTACACGACGACCAGGCCTCCGGCGAGGGCCCACAGCGTCCCGGGCGAGAAGGCGCGGGGGCCCTGGGCCTGGTAGAGGCCACACGACCGGCATCGCTTCGCGCCGGGCTCCAGTGGCGTCTCGCAGAGCGTGCAGGTGGGCGACGGGTCCACGGCGCCCCCTCTCAGCCGGCGCGCCGCGCCGCGGCGGCGACGGTGTTGCGCATGAGCATGGCGACGGTCATGGGACCCACGCCCCCCGGCATGGGAGCCAGCCAGCCCGCCACCTCGGCGACGTCGGGGTGCACGTCGCCGGCGATGCCCTCCTCGGTCCGGCTGATCCCCACGTCGAGCACCGCGGCTCCGGGACGGACCATGTCGGGCCCGATCAGCCCGGCCCGTCCCGTGGCCGCCACGAGGATGTCGGCCTGGCGGGTGAACTCGGGCAGGAAGTGCGTGCCCGTGTGGCACTGGGTGACGGTCGCGTTGGCGTGCTCCTCCTTGAGGGACAGCAGCATCGCCAGGGGCCGGCCCACGGTGGGGCCCCGACCCACGATCACGACGTGGCGCTCGGCGATCGGCACGTGGTTGCGCACGAGCAGCTCGACGATCCCCTGGGGGGTGCAGGGCCGTGGGGTGTCCTTGGCCCCGAGGGCCAGGTAGCCGAGGTTCATGGGGTGCAGGCCGTCGGCGTCCTTGGCCGGGTCCATGGCCACGAGCAGCTCGTTGAAGTCGAGGTGGTCGGGGACCGGGTACTGGATGATGTAGCCGTCGATGCGGGGGTCCGAGTTGAGCTTGCCGAGCAGGTCGAGGACCTGCTCGCGGGAGACGTCGGCGGCGAGGTCGTGGCGGACGCTGTGGATCCCGACCTCGCCGCAGGCCCGGTGCTTGTTGCGGACGTAGACGTGCGATCCGGGGTCGTCGCCGATCAGGACCGTCGCCAGCCCCGGCACGACCCCCGCTCGGCGAGCTCGGCCACCCGCTCGCGCAGCTCGTCCTTGGCCGCCGCCGCGGCGGCCTTCCCGTCGAGGATCTTGGCGCCCACGTGACCTCCGCCCTCGTTCCGCTCCGCCGTCAGTGCCGGAAGTGCCGACGGCCCGTGAAGACCATGGCGATGCCGTGCTCGTCGGCCGCCGCGACGACCTCGTCGTCGCGCACCGACCCGCCCGGCTGCACGACCGCCTTCACCCCGGCCGCGGCGACGGCGTCGAGGCCGTCGCGGAACGGGAAGAAGGCGTCGGACGCCGCGGCCCCGCCCGCGGCCCGCCCCCCGGCCTTGCGGGCGGCGATGTCGGCGGCGTCGACCCGGCTCTGCTGGCCGGCCCCGATCCCCACCGCCTGGCGCCCTCCCACGAGCACGATCGCGTTGGACTTCACCCAGGCGCAGGTCCGCCAGGCCATCTCGACGTCGAGCCACTGCTCCTCGGTGGGCACGGCCTTGGTGACCACCTTCCAGGCGGTGCGGTCGGCCTCGACCTCGTCGGGGTCCTGCACGAGCAGCCCGCCGTCGATGCTGCGCAGGTCACGCTCCAGCGGACCCGGCGGCGGGGCCTCCATGACCCGGAGGTTCTTCTTGGCCCCCAGCACCTCGAGCGCGCCGGGCTCGTACCCCGGGGCCACCACGACCTCGGTGAACACGGGGGCGAGCGCCTCGGCCAGCTCCACGGGTACCGGCCGGTTGAGCGCGACGATGCCGCCGAAGGCGGAGGTCGGGTCGCACTCGTGGGCCCGCCGGTACGCCGTCGAGATGTCGCTCGCGATCGCGGCGCCGCACGGGTTGGCGTGCTTGATGATGGCCGCGGCGGGCTCGTCACCCAGGTCGTGGACGAGGCGCCAGGCAGCCTCGGTGTCGAACAGGTTGAGGTAGGACAGCTCCTTGCCGCCGTGCTGGACGGCGTCGTCCCACCAGCCCCGTCTGCCCACCTGCCGGTACCGGGCGCCCTGCTGGTGGGGGTTCTCGCCGTAGCGGAGGACCGCGGCCCGCTCCAGCGCCACGACGAGGTGACGGGGCAGGGCCTCGTCCTGCTGGAGCCAGGCGACGACGGCGGCGTCGAACGCGGCGGTGTGGGCGAAGGCGTCGAGGGCGAGGGCCCGCCGGGTGTCGGCGCCGAGCGTGCCGTCGTGGGCCCGGAGCTCCTCGACGAGGTCACCGTAGCGGGACGGGTCGGTGACCACCGCGACCCAGGCGTGGTTCTTCGCCGCGGCCCGGACCATGGTGGGCCCGCCGATGTCGATGGTCTCGATGCCCGGCCGCTCCAGGAACGGGTAGAGGTTCACCACCACCAGGTCGAAGGGGGCGATCCCGTGCGTCTCGAGGTCGGCCACGTGCTCGGGTCGGCCCCGGTCGGCGAGGATGCCTCCGTGGATCCGGGGGTGGAGGGTCTTCACCCGCCCGCCCAGCATCTCGGGCGCACCGGTGACGTCCTCGACCCGGGTGACCGGGATCCCGGCCTCCTCGAGCGCGGTCGCCGTGCCTCCCGAGGAGACCAGTTCGACCCCGAGGTCGTGGAGCCCGCGGGCCAGGTCGGTCAGGCCGGCCTTGTCGTACACGGAGAGCAGGGCGCGGCGGACGGGGACTCGATCGGTCATGCGGGGGGAGCTCCGGATTCGACGATGTCTCGGACGACCTGGGGGTAGAGGCGGCGCTCGACCGCCTTGATGCGCTCGTGGAGGGACTCCGCCGTGTCGCCGGGGAGGACGGGGACGGCCTCCTGGGCGAGGATCGGGCCCTCGTCGACCTCGAGCGTGGCGACGTGCACCGTGCAGCCGGTGACCTTGACCCCGGCGGCGAGGGCGTCCTCGACGGCGTGCCAGCCCTTGAACGCGGGGAGCAGGGCCGGGTGGGTGTTGAGGATCCGGCCGGGGTAGGCGTCGTGGATCGGCTTCTCGAGGACGGTGCCGAAGCCGGCCATGGCCACGAGGTCGACCCGGTGGCGTTCGAGGGCGTCGACGACCCGGTGGGTGTAGGCGAGGCGGTCGAAGTCGGCGCCGTAGCTCTCGCGCAGGACCTCCTCGACCTCGACACCGTGCTCGGCGGCGATCTCGGTGGCCTTGCAGGGGCGGTCGACGACGACCACGACGACCGGCAACGCCTCCTCCAGCATGGCCCGAAGGATCGTGCCGCTGCCCGAGGCGAGGACCCCTACCCGCACGGGGCTCAAGCTAGCCCACCGACGCGCCGAGGTCTCGAAGCAGCGGAAATCCTTGCATTCACAGCATCCCCGTGGTGAGCTTCACCCGGCGGTGCCCCGCGACGGAGGTCTCCATACGTGGACAAGCTCAAGGAACTCACCCTCGGCGAGAAGCTGATCGCAGGATCAGGTCTCGTCCTCTTCATCGCCTCGTTCCTCCCGTGGTTCAAGGCCTCGTTCGGCGGCTTCTCCGCGACGGCCAACGGCTGGGACGTGGGCTTCGGGTGGGCGGGCATCCCGGCACTCCTCGGACTCGCCGCCGCGGTCGTCGTGGTGTTGCCCAAGGTCGCGCCCGACGTGAAGCTCCCCGAGGCTCCCTGGGGAATGATCATGCTGGGCGCCGGCGGGCTCTCGGCGCTCCTCGTCGTCCTGAAGCTCATCATGGGCGAGGACTTCGTCGACCGCTCCTGGGGCCTGTTCCTCGCCGCCATCGCGGCGATCGGCTTTGCCGCCGGTGGGTGGCTGGTCTTCCAGGACGAGAAGAAGGGCAGCACGGCGAGCTCGGCCTGATCCACCCCGTCTCACAGCTCGAGGTCGACGGCCCCCGCCTCACGGCGGGGGCCGCTCGCGCTCTCGACCCGGTAAGGCCGGTCGCACGGGCGGCGGCCTCCTGTCCCGGATCCGGGGGCCCGGAGTCGGGGAAGAGGTGTACCGCGCCGCCGTACCCGGGCCCGGGGATGGTCACGATGATCCTCGGCGGCTGCCGACGCGCGGCGCCCCCCACAACGGGCCGGGTTCCGCCGTTGCAGCCTTGACAGCGAACGTGTGTTCGGATATGGTGGGTGGAGCGCTTCGTGGCCGGGCGTCGAACGGCCTCCTCGCATCGAAGATCGCGGTCGTCGTGGTGGGTTCGCCGATGACGACCGGTGGTGTGGCGCAGGAGGGCCGGTGTCGCGTTCGGCGGTGGTGGGATCCGCAACCAGGGAACCTTGGCACCTCGGGCCGTGGAGGCGCTGGCCGCCGGGCTGGTCGGGCAGGCCGAGGGTCTGCTCGGGGTGTTGCGGTCCGGGCGCCTCGAAGCAGACGACGCGCTGGCGGTGTTGGGCTCGCTGTCCCGGCTGGGTCGGGTGGTGTCGGCCGCGCAGGTGCTGGTGGCCCGGCGGGTCGAGGAGCTCGGGGCGTACCGGCGGGCCGGGCATCGCTCCACCGCCCGGCTGATCGCGGCGAGGTCGGGGACGTCGCTGGTGCGGGCGACCGAGGTGGTCGAGACCGCCCGGCGGCTCGGTTCGGCTCCGCGGACCGAAGAGGCGCTGGTCTCGGGGGCGGTGTCGGTCGAGCAGGCCCACGCCATCACCGGTGCCGTCGAGGCCGTCCCCTGCGCGGAGGGCGACCTGCTGGTGCTCGCGGGCACCGGGAGCCTGCGACGCTTGCAGGACCGGGCCCGCGACGTGCGCCTGGAGGCCGTCGACGACCGCCTCGGCCGGTACCGCCGCCAGCACGCGGCGCGCCGCCTGGTCCACGGTCGCGACGACGAGGGCATGGTCTGGGGGCGGTTCCGCCTGCCCCCCGACCTCGGCGCCGCGGTGGTCACCCGCCTGGAGCACCAGGCCGACGCCGAGTACCGCCGCCGGGACCGGCAGGGCCGGCGCGAGGCCCACGACCGTCACCTCGCCGATGCGCTCGTCACCCTCCTCACCGCCCGCACGGGACCCTCGCCCGCCGAGGACGCCGCCGACGGCCAGGCGGACCCGGCCCGAACCCACGCCCCTGCGGTGCGGGCCGCTCCCCGGGTCGACGTCGTGGTCCACGTCTCCCATCAGGCCCTGCGCCGCGGCCGGGTGGACCCCGGCGAGATCTGCATGGTCCAGGGCGCCGGCCCCATCCCCCTCGAGCGGGCCCGGGAGCTCCTCGACGACGCCTTCGTCAAGGCCGTCCTCGTCGACGGCACCCGGATCGAGGCCGTCCGCCACCTTGGGCGACGCATCCCCGCCGAGCTGCGCACCGCCCTCGAGGTCCGCTCGATCCTCGAACACGGCGACGTCACCTGCTCGGTCGAGGGCTGCGACCGCCGGGCCGGCCTCGAATGGGACCACCGCGACCCCCACGCCAACGGCGGACCCACCAGCTACGAGAACCTCCAGCCGCTCTGCCGCGCCGACCACCACCACAAGACCGCCCGCGACCGGACACGACCCGACCGCCGGAGCACCCCATCCGCCGGGGCTGGCCCGGGTCCGGACCCGCCCTGACCCACGCGACCCGCCACCCCCCCTCGGGTGCCCCTACCCTCCCTCAGCGGGGGTGAACACACCCGAGAGCTCCGGGGATGCCGCGCGCAACGCGACCGGCACGGTGAACGGCGGCTGGGCGTCGCCGCCGACAACGTCGAACGCGAGGGAGGAGGGGGACGCAGCGCCCCAAGACGGCAGCCGGAACGACACGCGAGCCCGGGGAACCCAGCGCACAGGAAGGCAGCACGCTGAAGGGCGGCTGCGGCGTCGCGCCGACGACCGTCGCGAGCCGGGCTCAGCTCGGGGTGACGATCCGCAGCAGGCTGTCGTCGGAGGCCGAGGCCACGATCAGGATCAGGAGCGTCAGCACGAGGAACCCGACGCCCACCCAGCCGAGCACGATGCCGGCGATCGCCATGCCCCGGCCCGACTGCCAGCCCCGGGACTCGTCGATCTGGCGCTTGGCGACGTAGCCGAGCACCAGGGCGAGGATCGACCCGATCCAGTAGAGCCACAGGATCCCGAGCACCATCGACGTCACCGCCAGCCCGTTCGTCCGGACCGTCGTCCCGGGGTCGGCCGGCGCGTACGGCGAGCCCGCGTACGGCGGGCCGTAGATGGCCCCGGGCGGCGGCCCCCGGCCCCGGGGCGTCACCCCAGGCGCCCGGGCCGGCGGGCTGCGATGGGGCTCCCCACCCTGGTGGCTGCGTTCCCCGGCCGGGCGGGGCGGACCCCGGCGGTCCCCAGCCCGTCGGCGAGCCGGGGCCCGGAGGGGGCGGTGTCCAGCCCGCCCACGGCGGAGCGCCGGGGGCGCCGGGCAGCGGCACGAACGACCCGGCCCCGACCGCCCGCGAGCCCCGGACCAGCCCGACGATCCCACCGACCACCACGGCCAGCGCGCCGGCGAAGGCGAGCACGAACCCGATCGAGGAGTACTCGGCGTTCGAGGCGAGCTTGGCCGCCACCAGCACGACCGCGCCCGCGCCGAGCGCGGCCTGCCCCACCCCGAGGCCCCTGCCCGCCGCGGCGGAGGAGCTCCGGGTGGCCAGCGTGACCCCACCGAGGACCCCGCCCGCGACGGCCAGGATCGTCGCCACGATCGAGGCACCGGCGGCGGGCTCCTGCCAGCCGTTCCTCGTGATCTCGGCGAAGCCGAAGTCGACCCAGTACCAGGGGAGGAACGACGCCAGCAGCGCGACGCCTCCGCCGACCATCGCCGCCACCGGCCCGGCCACCGGGCGGCGCTCCCTCGGCCCCGGCGGCGCGGGACCGCCCGCCCATACCGGCCCCGGGTCCGGTGCGCCGGCCCCGGGACCGCCCGGTGCAGTGGACCAGTCCTGCCAGTCCTGGCGGTCCGGGCTCATCGCGCCCGCTCCCGCGCGCTCCGGCTCATCCCACCTCCGTTCGTGGTGACCGCAGCGTACGCCACGCCCTGCCCCACCCCGCCCGACGCGTGCCGGTGCCCGGCTCCTCGCCGCGGTCGTCCGTTCGCGGAGCCCCGCGTCGGGACGCCAGCGGTCCCCCGAAGGGCCAGATCCGTCCCAACCCGGCGGGAGGACCCCGCGTCGGGACGCCAGCGGCCCCCGAAGGGCCAGATCCGTCCCAACCCGGCGGGAGGGGGCGCGCTCAGGCCGGGGCGAGGTCGTGGACCCACGCCGGGAGGCGCGTCGGGCGTCCGCTCGCGTCGATGGACCCGTGCACGGTGACGGCCGTGGCGCGCGCCTCGCCCTCGACCGTGAGCAGGTAGGCGATCTGGAACGTCGCCCGGGTCACCTTGCCCACCAGGAGGTGCACGTGGACGAGGTCGTCGAAGCGCAAGGGCTGCAGGTAGCGCGTGGCCACCTCGAGCACGGTGAGGTCGACGCCCTCCGCCCTGACCTCGGGGTAGGGATGCCCGATCGCCCGAAGGTAGGCGACCCTCGCCTCCTCGAGGTACGGGAGGTACGCGGCGTGGTGGACGACCCCCATGGCGTCGGTCTCGGCGAAGCGGACCCGGACCGGGTGGGCGAACGGGTACGCGCCGGGGTCGAGCGGCGGGTCGATGGAGAGTCGCACGGCCCGGCCACGCTACCCGCGCCCGTACCCCCCGGCCTGGTTCGTGATGCTCGCGAAGCGCGAGCACCGTGTCATCGCACCGGCAGCTGCGCGTGCGCGACGCGCCCGGCGGCGGCCGCTACAGCCCCGAGACCACCTCGGCCATGAGCGCGCCGATCTCGGTGGGGTTGCGGGTCACCCGGACGCCGGCGGCCTCGAGGGCCTCGATCTTGGCCTCGGCGGTCCCCTTCGAGCCCGAGATGATGGCCCCGGCGTGGCCCATCTTCTTGCCCGGAGGCGCGGTGACCCCGGCGATGTAGGAGACGACCGGCTTGCTCATCTTGGTCCTGATGAACTCGGCGGCCTCCTCCTCGGCCGAGCCGCCGATCTCACCGATCATCACCACCGCCTTCGTCTCCGGGTCGTCCTCGAACCGGCTGAGGCAGTCGATGAAGGTCGTACCGGGCACGGGGTCGCCGCCGATGCCGACGCAGGTGGTCTGGCCGATCCCCTGCTCGGTGAGCTCGTGCAGCGCCTGGTAGGTGAGGGTGCCCGAGCGGCTCACGATGCCGACCGGCCCTCCGGGCCGTGCGATCTCGCCGGGGGTGATCCCGATGTTGCACCTGCCGGGGCTGATGACGCCGGGACAGTTCGGGCCCAAGAGCTGGGTGCCGGGGAAGTCGCGCTTCAACGCGTTGTAGAAGCGGGCCTCGTCGTGCGCCGGGACGCCCTCGGTGATGACCACGACGAGCTCCATGCCGGCCTCGGCCGCTTCCAGCACCGCGCCGGCCACACCCGGAGCGGGGATGAACACGCAGGAGGCGTTGGCGCCGGTCGCCTCGCGGGCCTCGGCCACCGTGGCGAAGATCGGGACGCCTTCGACGTCGGTGCCGGCCTTCTTGGGGTTCGTGCCCGCCACGACCTGCGTGCCGTAGGCCCGGTTGCGCAAGCCGTGGAAGCGCCCCTGACTCCCGGTGAGGCCCTGGTAGACGACCTTGGTGGTCTCGTCGACGAAGATGCTCACGGTTCCTCCAGGACCTAGCGCGCGGCCAGCTCGACGGCCTTGCGGGCCGCGTCGAGCATCGTGGGCTGGGCGATCAGGGTGTCGGACTCGTGCTCGGCGAGGATCCGCCGCCCCTCCTCGGCGTTGGTGCCGGCCAGGCGTACCACGATCGGGGAGCGCAGCTCGACCCGGCCCAGCGCCTCGACGATCCCGTGGGCCACCTCGTCGCACTTCGTGATGCCGCCGAAGATGTTCACGAGGATCGAGCGGACGCTGGGGTCGTTGTTGATCACCTCGACCGCGTTGGCCAGCAGGTCGGCGCCGGCGCCACCACCGACGTCGAGGAAGTTGGCCGCCTGGCCTCCGACCTCGTTGACGATGTCGAGCGTGCTCATCACCAGGCCGGCACCGTTGCCGATGATGCCCACGGTGCCGTCGAGGCCGATGTAGTTGAGCCCCTTCTCCTTCGCCTCGCGCTCGCGGGCGTCGAGGACCTGGGTGGCCGCGTACTCCTCCCACTCGGGGTGGCGGAAGTCGGCGTTCTCGTCGAGGCTCACCTTCGCGTCGAGGGCGTGCACGCGGCCGTCGGGCGTGAGGATGAGCGGGTTGATCTCCACGAGGTCGGCGTCGCCGTCGGTGTAGCAGCGGTACAGCTTCACCAGGACGTCGACCGCTCCGTCGACGGCCGCCGGGTTCAACCCCGCCTGCCCGACCCAGCTCCGGCACCGCTCCTCGGTCAGCCCGTCGACGGGGTCGACGTGGATGCGGGCGATGGCCTCGGGGCTCTCCTCGGCCACCTGCTCGATGTCGACGCCTCCCCGGGAGGAGAGCATGCCGAGGTGGAGCTTGGCCGACCGGTCGAGCGTGAAGGACGCGTAGTACTCCTCGGCGATGTCGCTGGCTCGCTCGATCCACAGCCGCCGGACCGCATGGCCGCGGATGTCCATCCCCAGGATGTTCCCGGCGTGCTCGCGCACCTCGTCGGCGCCACCGGCCAGCTTGATCCCGCCGGCCTTGCCGCGCCCGCCCACCTGCACCTGGGCCTTCACGACCACCGGGTAGCCGATGCGCTCGGCGGCGGCGACGGCCTCGTCCACGGTGTCGGCCACCGCGCCCGGCGACACCGGGATGTCGTAGCGCGCGAAGAGCTGCTTGCCCTGGTACTCGAACAGGTCCACCCCGTCTCCTTGGCTCGGCTAGCCCACCGCGTGCTGCCGGGCGTCGAGGACCCCGGTGAGCCAGTCCACGATCGTCTGCAGGCTCGTGCCGGGGGTGAAGATCCGGGCCACCCCTGCGGCCTCGAGCCCGGGTACGTCGTCCTCGGGGACGATCCCTCCCCCGAAGACCACGACGTCGTCGAGCCCGCGAGCCCGCAGCAGCTCGACGACGCGCGGGAACAGCGTCATGTGCGCTCCCGAGAGGACCGAGAGGCCCACGGCATCCGCGTCCTCCTGGAGCGCGGTCTCGGCGACCTGCTCGGGGGTCTGGAACAGCCCCGTGTAGATCACCTCGAAACCGGCGTCGCGCAGGGCCCGGGCGACGACCTTCGCCCCCCGGTCGTGACCGTCCAGGCCCGGCTTCGCGACGACGACGCGGTAGCGCCGCTCCATGGAACCTCCCTCGTGGCGCCACCGCTCCGAGTGCGCCTCGCGACCCGACGGTCGAGGCGACCGGCGGCGGTGGGCACGCCGCCCGACACCCTACCCACGCCCCGTGACCGGCGGCGAACGGTGCAGGCCGCCCGACTGGACGGCGGTGACCGCCCCTGGCTACACCCCCGGAGTGATGCGTCGCCGCTCCGACCTCACCATCCTGCTCGCCACCGGCGGGGCCGCGCTGGCGGCCGCCCTGGTCGTGGCGGCGCTGCTGCTCGTCACGACGGGCCGGAACGCCGAGACCCCCTCCGAGGACCAGCCGATCGTGCTCGGCCGGGCCGAGAACGTCCGGGAGCGGCTCGAGGAGGGCGGGCCCGACTACATCGCCAACCCCACCGGCGGCGACGGATTCTGGCTGGCGCTGGAGGACGGCGAGATCGTGGTCCTCGCCATCACGCTCCCCGACCGCCCCGACTGCACCGTGGACTGGCGGGGGCGCGACGACACCTTCGTGGACTGCGACGGCGAGCCGGTCGACACCCGCCAGCTCGCCCGCTACCGCGCCGAGGTCAGCGACGAGGAGGACCGGGAGGGGGCCCTGCTCGTCGACCTCCAGGAGCTGCTCCCGCCCCCCATCGACGCGGGCTGACGCCGGTGGGCCGAACCGGCCGCGGGCGGGGTGGGCTCAGCGCGCGACCACCATCTCGTCGACCTCGGGCCGCTCCGAGAGCGGGGCCAGGGCCACGTCGAGGTGGACCCAGGGCCGACTCTTCAGCGTGGCCACGACCGTGAGCTGGCGCGTCTCGTCGTCGCGGTCGAGCCGCAGCGCCTGGACCTCCACCCCCGCCAGGGCGTGGAGGGCCGTGACCACGCCCGAGGGGTCGGCCTCGGACCGGAGACGGAAGGTCACGGTCTCGGCCTGGGCCGCGACACGGCTTCGCAGCACCCGCCGGACCCACCGCAGGACCACCAGCGCGATGAGGGTGGCGATGGTGACCGTGAGGCCGGCCTGCCAGTAGCCGAGGCCCACCGCGAGGCCGATGGCCGCGGTCACCCACATCGAGGCGGCGGTGGTGAGCCCCCGGATGGCCCCCCGCTCCTTCAGGATGGCGCCACCACCGAGGAAGCCGACGCCCACGACCACCTGGGAGGCCACCCGGGAGACGTCGACCTGCACGTTGGTGTCACCGCCCGTCGCGAACGGGTCGAACGCGTGGACGGAGATCAGGCCGAAGAGCGCCGCGCCGAGGCACAGCACGACGTGGGTGCGGAAGCCCGCCGGCTGGGCCCCGATCTCGCGCTCGACCCCGATGGCCCCGCCGAGGAGCGCGGCCAGCGCGACACGCCCCACCATCTCCCAGGTGTCCAGGTCGAGCACGGCTCCCCTCTCGGGCCTGCGGCGCGGCTCTCAGGCCCCCAACCGCTGCAGCGGCGACCAGGCGAGCAGGAGACGCTTCTCCCCCACCTCCCGGAAGCGGACGACGGCCTCGGCCTTGTCACCGTCACCGGCGATCTCGATCACGACGCCCTCCCCGAACTTGTCGTGGGCGACGTCGTCGCCGATCTTCAGCCCGATCCGCTCGGCCCCGCGGGCCCCGGCCGGTCCGGCCGGCGCGGTAGGCCGGGCACCGTCGCCCGACCGGCGCAGCGCCGCGGTCACCACGGCCTCCCGGTGGCTGCCGGCCGATCGGCGCCGCCCGGGATCGTCGCCGACCGCCCGGACCAGCTCGTCGGGGATCTCGGCGAGGAACCGGCTCGGCGGGAAGTAGTCGGTGGTGCCGAAGAGCGTCCGGCTCCAGGCGTGGCAGAGGTAGAGCCGCTCGCGGGCCCGGGTGACGCCCACGTAGCAGAGCCGGCGCTCCTCCTCGAGCTCGTCGGGCTCGCCGAGGCTCCGCGAGTGCGGGAACACGCCGTCCTCCAGCCCGGTGAGGAACACGACCGGGAACTCGAGCCCCTTGGCCGCGTGCAGGGTCATGAGCGTGACCGCGCTCTGCTCGGCGTCGAGCTCGTCGAGGTCGGTCACCAGCGAGATGGCCTCGAGGAAGGCCTGGACCCGGTCGAGGCCGGCCGGGGGCTCGACCGGCCCCTCGTCGGCCGCCACGCCGAGCCCGGCGATGCCGACCAGACCGGTCCCGTCGCCGGCGTCGACCTGCTCGTCGAACTCGCGGGCGACCCCCACGAGCTCCTGGAGGTTCTCGATCCGGCCCTGGGACTCGATCGAGCGCTCGGCCTCGAGCTCGGCGAGGTAGCCGGTGCGGTCGAGGACCGCCTCGAGGGTGGCGGCCACGCCGCGCGTCGCGACCCTCTCGAGGCCCTCCATCACGTCGAGGAGGTCCCGGATGCCCCCGACGGCCTTCCCGGAGACGCCGGCCGCGGGGGCCTCGCGCAGGGCCTCGCGGAAGGTGATGCCCGCGCCGTGGCCGTAGGCGGTGACGCGGTTCACCGACGTGTCGCCCACACCACGCTTGGGGGTGTTCACGATCCGCTTCCAGCTCACCTCGTCGTCGGGGTTCACGAGGGCCCGGAGGTAGGCGAGGGCGTCCTTCACCTCACGGCGGTCGTAGAACTTCACTCCGCCGACCACCCGGTAGGGGATGCCCGCCCGGACGAGCGCCTCCTCGACCACCCGGCTCTGGGCGTTCGTCCGGTAGAACACCGCGACGTCGCCGAAGCGGTGCCCCTCGACGTCGGTGAGGCGCGTGATCTCGTTGACGACGAACGAGGCCTCGTCGTGCTCGTCCTCGGCCTGGTACCGGGTGAGGAGCTCGCCGCCGAGCTGCTCGGTCCACAGGTGCTTGGGCCGGCGCGCCGCGTTGTTGGCGATGATGGCGTTGGCGGCGTCGAGGATCCGCTGGGTGGACCGGTAGTTCTGCTCCAGCACGATCACCGTGGCGTCGGGGAAGACCTCCTCGAACCGCAGCAGGTTGCGGTAGTCGGCCCCCCGGAAGCGGTAGATGCTCTGGTCCTGGTCGCCCACGGCCATGACGTTGCGGTGCTCCTCGCCGAGGAGCCGCACCAGCTCCCACTGGGCCGCGTTCGTGTCCTGGAACTCGTCGACCAGGACGTGGCGGAACCGGTGCCGCCAGCGCTCGAGGGCGTCGGGGTGCTCGCGGAAGAGGCGGACCGCCAGCACCAGGAGGTCGTCGAAGTCGACCGCCGAGGCCTCGGCCAGCCGCCGCTGGTACTCGGTGTACACCTCGGCCAGCTTCCGCTCGGGCGGGGTGAGGGCCCCGGCCGCGTGCTCCTCGGGACCGATCAGCTCGTTCTTGAGGGCCGAGATGCGGGCCTGGATCTGGCGGGGCGGGAACCGCTTGGGGTCGAGGTCGAGGTCACGCCGGACGTAGTCGACGAGGCGGACGGCGTCGGACTGGTCGTAGATCGAGAACTGCGACCGGTAGCCGAGCAGCGGCGCCTCGCGTCGCAGCAGGCGGGAGCAGGCCGAGTGGAAGGTGGACACCCACATGCGGGCCGCGACCGGACCGACCATCGCCGCCACCCGCTCCCGCATCTCGCCGGCGGCCTTGTTCGTGAAGGTGATGGCGAGGACCCGGAAGGGCGAGACGCCCCGCTCGGCGACGAGCCAGGCCACCCGGTGGGTGAGGACCCGGGTCTTGCCCGATCCGGCGCCGGCGATCACGAGGAGCGGCCCGTCGGGGGCGGTGACGGCCTCGCGCTGGACGGGGTTGAGCCCCGCGAGGAGAGGGGAGTCGGCAGTCATCCCGGCTCATCGTACCGGCGGGCGCCGGCGCGAGGGGCGTACAGGTGTTCGATCACCCCCGGCTCACCGCGATGCGGGTGTCGTCACCGCCGCTGAGCGACGGCAGCGACACCCGAGGGCCGCATGGAGGTCGGGCCGCCGTCGGGCCGGATGGCGGCAGAGGCACCCGAGAGGGCACGGGGGCCGGTCAGCAGCCGTCGGGCCGATCGACGGGTTCGAGGGTCAGCTCGGCCGTCGGTTCCTCGTCGTGGCTCGGCGTCCCCTCGCGCCAGGAGCGCAGCAGCCGGGTCCCCTCGGGGTTGAGGGTCACGGTGAAGGACCCGGTGGTGGCGTCGATCTCGAGCCCGTAGTACCGCTCCCAGTCGCGCTCGAGCGACGGCACGTCGGGGTCGACGCCCTTGGGGACACGCCGGAAGCGCATCCGCTCGGGGTCGAAGATCCAGGTGCTGTGGGAGGACTCGATGCGTTCCATGGTCGGAGTCGGGCCAGGGTAGCCAGATCGGCCTCGCGATTCCCGGTCGTGCCACGTAGGGTGCAAGCTCACGCGCGGATCGTCCCACGACCGTGCGAAGGCGGCGCGATCACCGCGTGAGGATCGCGCGAGGGTCGCGCTCAGGTCCGGGGACGCGGTGGGACCTCGAGCATCACCGTGACCGGCCCGTCGTTCACGAGCTCCAGCGCCATGTGGGCCCCGAAGCGCCCCGTGGCCACCGTCGCCCCCAGCCCCGTCAGCTCCGCCACGAGACGATCGACCAGCAGCTCGGCGTGCTCGGGCCTCGCCGCCGCCGCCCACGACGGTCGTCGGCCCCTGCTCGTGTCGCCGTAGAGGGTGAACTGGCTCACGACGAGGACCCGGCCGCCCACCTCGCCCACCGGGCGGTCCATGAACCCGGCGTCGTCGAAGACCCGCAGGGTCCAGACCTTCTCCGCCAGCCTGCGGGCCGTGGCCTCGTCGTCGGCGTGGGTGACGCCCACGAGCACGCAGAGCCCGGGGCCGATCTCCCCCACCACCGCTCCGTCGACCCGCACCCGGGCCTCGCGCACCCGCTGGACCAGCGCCCGCATGCCGCACCCCTCGTGGTCCGTGCGATGCTAGGCCGCCGTGATCGACCCGGACCTCAAGCGGGCCCTCGGCCAGATGGTCAAGGGCGTCCAGGTCGTGGGGGCCAGCCACGGCGGCGAGGTGCGTGCCTACTGCTCGCACTGGGTGACCCAGGTGTCCTTCGCGGAGCCGATCCTCATGGCTTCGGTGTCCCCCCGGCACGACACCTACCCGCTCATCGTGGCCTCGGGCCGGTTCGCGGTCTCGATCCTCGCCGGCGACCAGCTCGACGTCGGCCAGTACTTCTCCTACCCGGGGCGGCGCTTCCACCGGATCGCCACCGAGTACCTGGAGACGGTCGACGGGCTCCCCGTGGTCCGCGACTGCCTCGCCTGGTTGGCCTGCGACACCTTCGAGCGCAAGGAGATGTTCGACCACGAGCTCTTCTTCGCCCGCGTGACCGGCTACGGGCACGGGCGGCTCGGGGCCGACCCGCTCGTCTACTCGTCACGGCACGGCTGGCGGGTGGCCGGGACCCGGGCCCGCCGGCCCGGCCCGTCGATCCGGGACCGGTTGCTCGAGCGCCTCCGGGCCGCGGGCTACGACGACGGCCCGGAGGCCCGCTGACCTCCCCGCCGGGGCCCGGGAGCCGCACGGCCCCCGGGAGGGAGCCGCCCGCCCTCACCGGCGACGGGACCGGGCGCGGGCGTCACTCCCACTCGATCGTGCCCGGTGGCTTCGACGTGATGTCGTAGGCCACCCGGTTCACGCCGGGGACCTCGTTGATCACCCGGCTGGCGATCCGCTCGAGCACCTCGGCAGGGAGCCGGGCCCAGTCGGCGGTCATGGCGTCGTCGGAGGTCACGGCCCGGACCACGATGGGGTACGCGTAGGTGCGCTCGTCGCCCATCACCCCCACGCTGCGCACGGCCGGCAGCACCGCGAAGCTCTGCCAGATCTCGCGGTACAGCCCGGCCCGCTTGATCTCCTCGACGACGATCGCGTCGGCCCGGCGCAGGATCTCGAGCCGCTCGGGCGTGATCGTGCCGATGATCCGCACCGCCAGCCCCGGCCCCGGGAACGGCTGGCGCCACACGATCTCCTCGGGCAGCCCCAGCTCCTCGCCGACGGCCCGCACCTCGTCCTTGAACAGGTTGCGCAGGGGCTCGACGAGCTCGAACTGCAGGTCGTCGGGGGAGGCCACCCACGTTGTGGTGCGACTTGATGGTCGCGGCGTCCTTCCCGCCCGACTCGATGATGTCGGGGTACAGGGTGCCCTGCACGAGGAACCGGGCGTCCTCGAGGTCGCGGGCCACCTCCTCGAAGACCCGGATGAACGTCTCGCCGATGATCTTCCGCTTGCGCTCCGGGTCGAGGACGTCGTCGAGGGCGGCCAGGAACCGGTCGGCCGCCTTCACGTGCACGAGGTCGACGTGGAACTGGCGCCGGAACGTCTCCTCGACCTGCTCGGCCTCGCCCAGGCGGAGCATGCCGGTGTCGACGAACACGCAGGTGAGCTGGTCGCCCACGGCCTTGTGCACCAGGGCTGCCGCGACCGCCGAGTCCACGCCGCCGGACAGGCCGCAGATGACCCGCTCGGAGCCGACCCGGTCACGGATCTCCTCCACCGCCTGCTCGATGATCGACGTGTGGGTCCAGGACGGTCGGCACCCGCACGCGTCGTACAGGAAGTGCTTGAGCACCTCCTGACCTCGCGGCGTGTGGACGACCTCGGGGTGGAACTGCACGCCGTAGACGCCCCGGGCACGGTCCTCGAGGGCGGCGACCGGCGCACCGGGCGTGGTGGCGGTGACCGCGAACCCCTCGGGCGCGGCGACGATGGAGTCGCCGTGGCTCATCCAGACCTCCTGCTCGGTGGGGAGGTCGCCGAAGAGCGCCGACGGACCCGTGACCGTCAGGGGGGTCCGGCCGTACTCCCCCGTGCCGGTGCGGCGGACCTCGCCGCCGAGCTGCCGGGCGAGGAGCTGGCAGCCGTAGCAGATGCCGAGCACCGGGACGCCGGCGTCGTAGACCGCCGGATCGATCGAGGGCGCCCCCTCGACGTGGACCGACGCAGGGCCGCCGGAGAGGATGATCCCCGCGGGCCGCCGGGCGAGCATCTCGGCCACCGGCATCGTGCGGGGGACGATCTCGGAGTAGACGTGGGCCTCGCGCACGCGCCGGGCGATGAGCTGCGCGTACTGGGCTCCGAAGTCGACCACGAGGACGGTCTCGTGGCCACGCACGCCCGTCACGGCGTCAGTGACCCATGCCGACGCCCTGGGCGCGCTGGAGGGCCTTGCCCTCGGTCTGCAGCGCGGGGGCCACCATCACCTCGGCCTTCTGGAACTCCTTCACCGACTCGTGACCGGTCGTCGCCATCGAGGTGCGCAGGGCCCCGAAGAGGTTGAGGCTGCCGTCGTTCTCGTGGGCGGGGCCCACGAGGATCTCCTGGAGCGAGGCCTTGCGACCGACCTCCACGCGGGCACCCCGGGGGAGGGTCGGGTGGAAGGTGGCCATGCCCCAGTGGAAGCCACGGCCGGGCGCCTCGTCGGCGCCGGCCAGCGGCGACCCCAGCATCACCGCGTCGGCGCCGCAGGCGATGGCCTTGGCCACGTCCCCCCCGGTGCCCATGCCGCCGTCGGCGATCACCTGGACGTAGACGCCGGTCTCGTCGAGGTGGCGGATGCGCGCCCCGGCCGCGTCGGCGATGGCGGTGGCCTGGGGGACGCCGATGCCGAGCACACCCCGGCTCGTGCAGGCGTGGCCCGGGCCGACCCCGACCAGGATCCCGACGGCCCCGGTCCGCATGAGGTGGAGGGCGGTCGAGTAGCTCGCGCAGCCGCCCACGACGACCGGGAGGTCGAACTCGCGGATGAACTTCTTGAGGTTGAGGGGCTCGGCGTTCTTCGAGACGTGCTCGGCCGAGACCACGGTGCCCTGGATGACGAGGATGTCGAGCTCGGCCTCGAGCACGAGCTGGGCGTACCGCTCGACCCGCTGGGGCGTGAGCGACGCGCAGGCGACGATGCCGGCGTCCTTGAGCTCGCGGACGCGCCGCCCGATGAGCTCGTCCTTCACCGGCTCGGCGTAGATCTCCTGCATCCGCCGGGTGGCCTTCTCGGACGGCAGCGACGCGATCTCCTCGAAGTAGGGCTCGGGATCCTCGTAGCGGGCCCAGATCCCCTCGAGGTTCAGGCAGGCGAGGCCGCCCAGGCGCGAGATCTCGACCGCGGAGGTCGGCGAGACGACGCCGTCCATCGCCGCGGCCACGAGCGGGAGCTCGAAGCGGTAGGCGTCGAGCTCCCAGGAGATGTCGACGTCCTCGGGATCCCGGGTCCGGCGGCTCGGCACGATGGCGATGTCGTCGAACCCGTACGCCCGACGACCGGACTTCCCGATCCCGATCTCGACTTCCACCCGCTGCTCCCTCGTCGCGCCCGAAGGACCCAGGATACCGCCGGGCGCCCCGGACGACCGGCCCCGCCGCTCAGCCCCGGAGGGCCAGGAGGCGGGAGAGGAAACCGGTCAGGATCCGGGCGGTCGCGCCCCAGACGGTCTCGTCGGGCAGGTCGTAGAAGATGATGGAGCGGTCGGGGAGACCGAGGTCCCAGAGCTCCTCGCGGAAGGTGTGGTCGGCGAGCAACTCGGCCAGGGGCGTGACCAGGACCTTCACGACCTCGGCCGGGTTCGGTGCCAGCGCGGGACGGTGCGGGAGCAGCCCGACGAACGGGGCGATCGTGAACCGGGAACCGACGGTGGTGATCCAGTCGAGCTCGGCCACGACCTCGACGTCTGCGGGTCGGATCCCCACCTCCTCCTCGGCCTCGCGCAGCGCCGTGTGGAGGGGTGTGGCGTCGAGCTCCGGCTGGACCTTGCCGCCGGGCAGCACGATCTCGCCCCGGTGGGTGGGCATCGTCTCGGGCCGCTTGGTCAGGACGATCCAGGTCTCGCCCCCTCCTCGAACAGGGGGAGCAGGACGGCGGCGGGGCGGCTGCCCGCCACCTGCCAGGCCAGGCGGCGGGGCTCGGGAAGGGTGGCGCACGCCTCCCGCACGTCGGCGAGGCTCAGGCGGCGCGCCTCGGGAGGCACGCCGACCCACGGGGGCGGACCGCCGGGGCGGGCGTCCGGAGGCCGGGGGATCCACTGCCGACCGCCGCGGGGACTCCCCGGTCCCGCCCCTCCGGATCCCCGCTCGGTCACCTCGCGGAGCCTACCGGCGCGTCCCACGTTCGACGCTCCGACGGCTCACACCGGTCCCACGGGGGGCCGGCCCGGTTGCGGGCCGCGGGGCCCGCCGGGGAGAGTCTGTCGTCATCACGGGCGGCCGGCACCGCCGACGGCCGCCGCCGAAGCCACGACGAGGAGGCGACGATGGAGTGGAGCTTCGCCACGTGCTGGGAGTCCGTGGCCGACCTCCTGCCCGATCGGGTCGCGCTCGTACAGGGCGAGCGCCGGGTGACGTGGCGCCAGCTCGACGATCGGTCGGCCCGGCTCGCCGGGGCGCTGCGGGCCCGCGGCCTCGAGCCCGGCGCGAAGGTGGCCGTCTACCTCTACAACGCCAACGAGTACCTCGAGACCACCTTCGCCGCCTTCAAGGCCCGCGCCGTGCCCGTGAACGTCAACTACCGGTACCTCGAGGAGGAGCTCGAGTACCTCCTCGAGAACGCCGACGCCGAGGCGCTGGTCTTCCACGGTTCGCTCGGGGATCGGGTCGACCGGGTCCGGTCCCGACTTCCCGGGCTCCGTGCCGTCGTGCAGGTCGACGACGGCTCCCCTCACCTCGAGGGTGCGCTCCGCTACGAGGACCTGGTCGCCGGCCACGAGCCGGCGCCGCGCGAGGAGCGGTCCGGCGACGATCTGCTGCTCCTCTACACCGGCGGCACCACCGGCATGCCCAAGGGCGTGATGTGGCGCCAGGAGGACCTCTACCTCGCCGTCGGGCCGTCGCTGTTCTTCCTCGCCGGGCAGGAGCCTCCCGAGGGCCCCGCCGGGGTGGGAGCGGTGGCCGCGCGCCTGGCCGAGGCGGGACAGGCACCCGTGCACCTGCCGGCGTCACCGCTCATGCACGGCACCGGCTTCTTCACGTCGTTGCAGGCCCTCCTCGCGGGTGGCACGGTCGTCACCCTCGAGGGCCGCCGCTTCGATCCCCACGAGCTGTGGGCCACCGTCCAACGGGAGCGGGTCACCCAGGCCGCCATCGTCGGTGACGCCTTCGCCAAGCCGATGCTCCGGGCCCTCGAGGAGGCCGAGGACCGGGGCCGCCCCTACGACCTGTCAACGCTCGTGATGCTGGCCAGCTCCGGGGTGATGTGGACCGCCCCCGTCAAGGAGGGCCTGATGGCCCGGGGTGGGTTCATCTGCTTCGACGCCCTGGGCTCCAGCGAGGGCGTCGGCTTCGGGTCCAACGTCAGCGCTCCCGGTGCCACGAGCGGCACGGCCCGGTTCCAGATCGGCGAGCACGCCCGGGTCGTGACGGAGGACGGGCGCGACGTCGTCCCCGGGACGGACGAGATCGGCCAGCTCGCCCTCGGAGGTCCCATCCCTCTCGGCTACTACAAGGACCCCGACAAGACGGCGGCGACCTTCCGGGTGATCGACGGCCGCCGGTACTCGATCCCCGGCGACTGGGCCCGGGTCGAGGCCGACGGGACCGTCGTGCTGCTCGGGCGCGGGTCGGTGTCGATCAACACCGGTGGGGAGAAGGTCTTCCCCGAGGAGGTGGAGGAGGCTCTGAAGGGCCATCCGGCCGTAGCCGACGTCGTGGTGGTGGGTGTGCCCGACGACCGGTTCGGGGAGGCGGTCGCGGCCGTCCTCTCGCTGCACGACGGCGCGAGCGCCGACGAGGACGCCCTGCGGGCCGCCGTCCGGGGCCACCTGGCGGGCTACAAGCAGCCGCGCCACGTCGTGGTGGTCGACGAGGTGCCCCGGGCCGCCAACGGGAAGGCGGACTACGGCTGGGCCCGTCGGGAGGCGACGGCGCGCCTGGGCCTGGGGTAGCCGGGGTGCTGCGAGACGCCGGGACCCCGTGCGCGTTGGCGCGATCCGCGCCCGTGGAGGCGTCGGGATCGCGCCAACGCGAGCGTGGGCGCGGGCGCGGGCGTGGGACCTGGACGCGAGGGGAGCGGCACCCCGAGGCGCCGCTCCCCTGCTGCGACCGTGATCGAGACCCGGCCGCTACTTCTTCTTCTTGGCCCCGCCGACCTTGGCGAGCACGTCGCGGCTCGTGAGGATCAGCAGGTCGTCGCCCTCGACGGTGATCTCGGTGCCGCCGTACTTCGAGTAGATGACGACGTCGCCCACGGCGATGTCCATGGGGATGAGCTCCCCGGTGTCCGCGCGCCGTCCGGGGCCCACGGCCAGGACCTCGCCCTGCTGGGGCTTCTCCTTGGCGGTGTCGGGGATGACGAGACCGCTGACGGTCGTCTCCTCCGCCTCGGCGGCCCGGACGACGATCCGGTCCTCGAGCGGCTGCAGGTTCATGGATGCGCCTCCTGGACGTCCTCGGGAACTGCAAGGCGGTCGATCCGCCCGGCGTTAGCACTCGTGGCGGACGAGTGCTAACGGTATCAGCCCCCTCGCGACCCGGCAAACCAGCCGTCGGGGTGCTTCCCTGCCTCCACCTCCCCCGGGCGTCAGCCCCCTGAGGGGAGCCGGAGGTTCGGCGCCACACCGGCGTCGAGCGGCGTGGGGCCGTCCTGGCGGAGCCTCCACCACGCCGCCGCCGCGATCGTCGCCCCGTTGTCCGTGCACAGCTCCCGGCCGGGGAGCAGCGCCTTCCGGCCGCACCGCTCGGCCGCGTCGAGGAGCCGGGTCCGCAGCCTCGTGTTGGCCGCCACCCCTCCGGCGACCACCAGCGTCCTCGCCTCTGCCTCGGCCGCCGCGGCGACGAGCTTGGCCACGAGCACGTCCACGACGGCCTCCTGGAACGAGGCGGCCACGTCGGCCACGGCCAGGTCGGGATGGTCCCGCACGTGGGTGACCACGGCCGTCTTGAGACCGGAGAAGGAGAAGTCGTGGCCCTGGTCCATCATCGGACGGGGGAAGACCACGGCCGCGGGGTCGCCGTCGAGGGCCACCTGGTCGATGGCGGGCCCGCCCGGGTAGCCGAGGCCGAGGAAGCGGGCGACCTTGTCGAACGCCTCGCCGGCGGCGTCGTCGACGGTCCCGCCCAGCACCCGGTAGCGGCCCGGGGCCTCCACGGCGACGACCATGGTGTGGCCCCCCGACGCGATCAACACGGCGAGGGGGAGCTCGACCTCCGGCTCCTCGAGGAAGGCCGCGTACAGGTGCGCCTCGAGGTGGTTCACCTGGACGTAGGGCAGGCCCTTGGCCAGGGCCAGCGCCTTGGCCGCGCTCACCCCCACGAGGAGGGCGCCGGCCAGTCCCGGTCCGTGACACGCCGCCACCGCGTCGAGGCGGTCGAGGTCGGTGCCCGCCTCCACCAGGGCCTGGGCCACGACCTCGTTCACCACCTCGAGGTGGGCCCGGCTGGCGATCTCGGGGACGACGCCTCCGAAACGGGCGTGGAGGTCCACCTGGCTGGAGACCACCGACGAGCGGACCCGCCGCCCGTCCTCGACCACCGCCGCCGCGGTCTCGTCGCAGGAGGTCTCGATCCCCAGGACGGCGGTCACGAGGCCCCTTCCCCGCGATCGAGCCGGCGCTCGAGGGAGTCGAGGAGCTCCCCGTACTCGGGCGTCGCGACCTCGTGAGCCCACATCACGAGCGCGTCCTCGCCGGTCTCGGCGTAGTAGCCCTTCCGTACCCCCACCGGACGGAACCCGAAGCGGCGGTACATCTCCTGGGCCCCCTTGTTCGCGAGCCGGACCTCGAGGGTGAGGGACTCGGCTCCCCGGGCCCTCGCCTCGCGGGCCAGCGCCAGCATGAGCCGGGTCCCGACCTTGTGGCGTTGCCAGCGGGGGTCGACCGCGACGGTGGTCACGTGCCCCTCGTCCAGGGTCATCATGAGCCCGGCGTAGCCCACGACCTCGCGACCCACGCGCGCCACGAAGTAGGCCCGGCTCGATCGCAGCGCGAGCTCGCTGAGGAACAGCGACAGGCTCCAGGGCCGCGGGTAGACCTCGGCCTCGATCCGCAGCACCGACCGGAGGTGGCGCCGCCGCATCGGCGTGACCACCACGTCGGCGACGCGGGGGCGGGCCGTGGCCATCACCGCACCGGACCGGACGTCACGACGCCGCCCTCCGGTCCCACTCGATCTCGGCGTCGCTGCGGCGGAGGTACAGCGGACGGACCTCCTGGGGGGGCGAGAACTCCTCGCGCTCGAAGCGTGCCGTCGCCAGGTGCACGAGCGCCGCGGCGCTCGGGGAGGCGAACGAGGGGCCGGCCTGCTCGAGGCGCCCGTCGCGCAGCAGCTCCCAGTACCGCAGGGACCCGTCCCCGGCCAGGAGGGTCTCCTCGCCCCTGGCCGCCAGCTCGGCGGCCAGGTCCTCCGGAGAGCCCACCTCGTAGTCCGACACGCGCTGCACCCCGCCGGGGACCGGCCGGTAGAGCGCGTAGAACAGCTCGTGCCTCCGGGCGTCGAGGGCCACCGCCACCAGCCGGTTGGTGTGCCGCAGCGGGTACGCGACGAGGTCCAGGCTCGGCACCCCGACCACGGGGACCCGCAGGGCCTGGGCGAGCGTCCGGGCCGTGGTGACGCCCACCCGGAGGCCGGTGAACAGGCCGGGGCCCAGCCCCACGCCCACGCCGGCCAGGTGGGCCAGGTCCACGTCGAGCTCGTCGCAGAGGTAGCGGATCGCCGGTGCGAGCTGCTCGGCGTGACGCTGTCCCCGCGCGAGCTGGACCTCCCCCAGCACGCGGTCGTTCGAGCCGAGGGCCACGCTGACCCTCGGGGTCGCCGTGTCGAGGCAGAGCAGCAGCATCAGCCGCTCCCGGCCCGCGTGCCGTGGGCCCTCGCCCGGGCGAGGACCTCGGTCAGGGCCTGCTCGCGCGCCCGCCAGGAACCCCGCGCGACGAGCCGGACCACCCGCTCGTCGCGAGGGCGATCGGGGCCGGCGGGGTCGAGCCGCACGTCGAGGCGGTCGCCCGGCAGCAGCGAGGCGACCACGTCGCCCCACTCGACCAGGACCACCCGCTCGCCGCCGACGAGCTCGTCGAAGCCGAGGTCGTGCAGCTCCTGGAGGTGATCGAGCCGGTACACGTCGACGTGGGTCAGGCCCAGCCGACCCTCGTACTCCCGCACGATCGTGAACGTCGGGCTGACCACCGTCTCGGACACGCCCAGCCCCCGGGCCAGCCCCTTGGCGAACACCGTCTTCCCCGAGCCCAGGCCCCCGCCAGCACGACGAGGTCGCCGGCCCGGAGCAGCCCGGCCACGGCCTCGGCCAGAGAGGCCGTCTCCGCCGCGGAGGAGGTGACGATCTCCACGTCAGGCCTCCGGCGGCACGGGCGGGACCGGCCGGGTCAGGGCCCGCCGGGCGACGACGAAGTCGGCCCGGGCCTGGGCCAGCGTCGTCCCGCCGCTGCGCAGCACCGCCGAGGGGTGGAGGGTCGGGACGAGCACGGCGACCCCGAAGGGGAACTCCCGACCCCGGACCTTCGTGATGCCCTGCTTCGTGTCGAGGAGGAGCTTCGTCGCGAAGTTGCCCAGCGTGACCACCACCCGGGGGGCCACGAGCCGCAGCTGGGCCTCCAGGTAGGGGCGGCAGGCCTCGATCTCGGCCGGGTTGGGGTCGCGGTTCCCGGGCGGGCGGCACTTCACGACGTTGGCGATGTAGACGTCGTCCCGGGTCAGGCCGATGCCCTCGATGAGACGGGTGAGCAGCTGCCCGGCCCGGCCGACGAACGGCTCCCCCTGCCGGTCCTCCTGCTCGCCCGGTCCCTCCCCCACGAACATGAGGTCGGCTCCGGGATCGCCGACCCCGAACACCACGCGGGTGCGGGTGTCGGCCAGCCCGCAGCGCGTGCAGGTTGAGGCCTCGCGCTCGACGTCGGCGAGCGAGGCGAACGAGTGCGGGTCCAGGTCGAGCTGCACGGGTCTCCGACGACGGCTCGCCCGATGCTACCCGTCGGGCCGCCCGCGGGAACCTCCGCCCCCGCTTGTCGCGGCGTCGGCCACCGCGGCCCGCGCGGCGGCCGCCACCACCTCGGTCACGTGGTGGCGGAGCCGATCCAGATGGGCGTCGACGGCGCCGGTCGCCAGGGCGAAGGCGATGTCGCCGTCGAACCGGGTGTGGGACGGGCGCAGCGATCGGGCCAGCCCGTGGTGAGCGCTCTGGGCGGCGAGGTGGCACTCGCCCTTGGCGAGACCGGCGTTCGTGGCCACCACGACGAGGGTGGTGGCCTCGGCGGGCCCGAACGGGGTCGGCTCGGGGAAGGGCCCGACGTCCTCCGGGGCACTCGATCCGGCGAGGACCCGACCGTCGGCCCCGACGACGTCGCCCATCGCGTTCACGACGGCGAGGGCGCCCACGACCAGGTCACCGTCCCGGTGGGCGGCACCCCCGAGCCCCCCGGGTGCCCGGTACGGGCGGCCCCGCCACTTGCCGACCGTCGCTCCTCGCCCGGCCCCGACCCGTCCCGACGCCGGCTCGTCTCCCCGCTCGGCCTCGACGGCCGCCGCGTAGCCCTCGTCGGGCCCGGGGCGGGCACCTCCGGACTCGACGAGGTCGAAGACCGCCGCGGCCGGGACGATCGGGACCGGACCCGCCGCGGTCGGCACGCCCTGACCCCGCTCGGCGAGGAAGCGCATCACGCCGTCGGCGGCGGCGAGCCCGAACGCCGACCCGCCGGACAGGACCACGGCGTCCACCCGCTGCACGAGGCGACCGGGGTGCAGCAGCGCCGTCTCGCGGGTCGCGGGCGCGCCGCCGCGCACCTCGGCCGAGCCCACGGTGCCGGTCGGAGCGAGCACGACCGTGACACCGGTCCCCGGCCCCGTCCAGTGGCCGGCCCGTACCCCGGGCACGGCCGTGATCACGGGGCGCCCTCCCCGGACGCGGTCCGCACGCGGGAGACCTCGCGGGCGAACGCGGCGACGAGACGGTCGAGCTCCTCGGCGCGCTCGAGCATGAGCATGTGACCGCCTCCGTCGAGCACGACCAGGCGGGCATCGGGCAGGAGCCGGGCCAGCCGGCGCGACTCCGCCGGCGGGCTCAGCACGTCCGCCGAACCGCAGACGACCCGGACCGGGATCGCCACCCGGGGCAGGTCGCCGGTGAGATCCACGCCCAGGAGAGCCCTCGTGGCGCCCCTCGTCACCGCGCCGCGGCACTCGGCGATCATCTCCCGGGCCAGCTCCACGTGGCTCGCCCGGGGCTCCCGCCCGAACCCCACGCGGGCCAGGAGGAACCCCAGGTTCCGGTGCCGCACGATCCCCGCGGGATCGGGGGCCCGGTCGAACAAGCCGGCGACGATCCGCTGGAGCCCGGGGGCCCCGCTGATCTGGGTCCTCGCCACCGTCGACAGCAGCACCAGGCCGGACACGCGTTGCTCGGCGACCTGGGGGAAGCGCACGGCGAAGGCCTGGACCACGACCCCGCCCAGCGAGTGGCCGACGAGCACGGCGTCGCGCAGGTCGAGGCGCTCGAGGACCGCCCGGACGTCCTCGGCGAGATCCTCGAGGGTGAGCCCGTCCTCACCACCCTCCGAGCCGCCGTGGCCGCGGTGGTCGAAGGCGACGACCCGGAACCCGTCCTCCGGGAGCGCCTCGAGCTGCTTCACCCAGGTCCGCACCGACAGCGACATCCCGTGCAGGAGCACGACGGGCTGACCGCGGCCCCGCACGATGGCGTGCAGCCGGCGGCCGTCGTGGGTGGCCACGTCGATCGCCTCGTCGTAGGGCGGGAGGAACGGGTCCCCGGCGTCGGGGTCGGGTCGTCGCCGATCCCGGGCCACCGCGGCCCGGCCGATCCCGTACCCGAGGCCGGCGAGCGCGACCGAGGCCCCGGCGGCGATCCCACCGACCTTCAGGGCCGTCGACCGTCCCGCCATCAGCGGTACCGGCGGGGGACCCGGGGCCCGATCTGGCAGACCACCTCGTAGGCGATCGTGCCGACGCGCTCGGCCCACTCCGTCGCGGTGATCTCCTCGCCGCCCTGACGCCCGAGGAGCACGACCTCGTCGCCGACGGCGACCGGGTCGTCGCCCACGTCCACCATGAGCTGGTCCATGGTGACGGTGCCGGCGATGGGACGGCGCGCCCCGCCCACGAGGACCTCGCCCCCGGAGGCCGCGAGGGCGCGGGGCACGCCGTCGGCGTAGCCGATGGGGACCGTGGCGACCCGGGCCCGGCGACCCATCTCGTACCGGAGCCCGTAGGAGACCCGGCTCCCGGCCTCGAGGATCTTCACGTGGGAGACCAGGGCCCGGAGCGACAGCGCCGGCCTCAGGGGGAGGCGCCCGGCGAGGGCCGGGGCCGGGGGCAGGCCGTAGAGGGCGATGCCGGCCCGCACCAGGTCGTAGCGGGTCTCGGGCAGGAGGACGGCCGCGGCCGAGTTGGCGGCGTGGACGACGGGCGGGCGCCGTCCGGTCTCCTCCAGGGCCGACAGCACCTGCTCGAACACGCGGCGCTGGCCCGCGGTGGAGGGGTGGTCGGGCTCGTCGGCGACGGCGAAGTGGGTGCAGCAGCCCTCGAGCACGAGCTCGTCACGGCTCGCGACGAGCTCGGCGAGCGCCGCCGCCTCCTCGGGGAAGCAGCCCACGCGGTGCATCCCGGTGTCGACCTTGAGGTGCACGGGGAGGGGATCGCCACCGGCCTCCACCACGGCCTTGGCCAGCGCCTCGACGCCCGCGAGCGTGTAGACGACCGGGGTGAGCCGGTGGCGGACCACGGTCGGGCCGGCGGCCGGCGTCGGCTCCGAGAGCAGGAGGATCGGGGCGTCGAGCCCGGCCTCCCGGAGCAGGACCCCTCCTCGACCAGCGCGACCCCCAGCCAGCTCGCCCCCGCCTCGAGGGCGGCCCGGGCCACGGGCACGGCCCCGTGCCCGTAGCCGTCGGCCTTCACCACCGCGAGGAGCCGGGCCGGCGCCACGGCGTCGGCGAGCACGCGGGCGTTGGCCCGGATGGCGCCGAGGTCGACCTCGCTCCAGACCGGGCGAAAGCCGCTCACGTGGCGCTCCCTCCTGCCCCGCCTCAGGTCGTGACGGAGAGGAGGCGGACGAGGTCTCCGCGGGCGACGATGCCCACGAGACGCCCCTGCGCGTCGACCACGGGGACGTGGGACACGTTCCGGTCGTGCATCAGCGTGGCCAGCGTCTCCACGGTGTCGTCGGGCGACACCGTCGGGTACTCCGAGTCCATCACGTCACGAACGGTGGCCCCCACCGCCTTCTTCAGGTCCTCCTCGAAGTGGCGCATCGATCCCGGGAGGGTGAGCGTGCCGCCGAGGATGGCGATGGTCGTCGGCACGTGGAGCCGGGCCTCGGAGACGATGAGGTCCTCGTCGGTGAGGAGCCCCACGAGACGCCCGTCGGGTTCGACGACCGGGGCCGCGCCGATCCGGTGCTCGGCCAGGACGTCCGCGGCCTCCTCGATGGTGTGGTCGGGGCGCAGGGTCACGACCTCACGGGTCATCACGTCGCGCACGAGCGTGGCGCCGGGCATCAGGCCTCCTCGGTGGTGGTCGCACGGCGGAGCGCCGCCAGCGTACGGGGAATCGCTCCCACGAGGTCACCCGCGAGGATCCCCTCGGGCTCGGGACCGGCGTCGAGGGCGTCGGCGGCCACGTCGGCCGACCGGCCGTGCACCCAGGCCGCCGCGGCCGCCGCCTCGAACGCGGGGAGCCCCCGGGCGAGGAAGGCGCCGAGGATCCCGGCGAGGACGTCGCCCGTCCCGGCGGTCGCCAGCCAGGGACCACCGGTCGGGTTCACCACGGCGCGCCCGCCGGGCTCGGCCACGACCGTCCCGGGGCCCTTGAGCAACACGACGCTCTCGCTGTCGTCGGCCAGGCGCCGCGTGGCGGCCAGCCGGTCGTCGCCGACCGGACGGCCGGTGAGGCGCGCGTACTCGCCGCCGTGCGGCGTGAGCACGGTGGCCTCGGACAGGCCGGCGCGGCGGACCCGCAACGGGGCCAGGTCCCCCTCGAGGGCGTTGAGCCCGTCGGCGTCGAGCACCAGAGGCACCGGCGCCTGGGCGGCGAGGAGGGTGGCTTCGGCCCGGGCCGCCGCGTCGGTCCCGAGTCCCGGACCCAGGACGAGCGCACGGAAGCGTCCCGCGTCCCGCAGGACGGCCTCGGCCCCGCCGCGATCGAGCGACCCGGTCGGGGTCGCGGGGAGCGCCTTCGTGATGACCTCCCCCCGAGGCCCGGGCGGCGGGGGCGGACCCGGGGAGGCAGCACCACACGATCCCGGCTCCCGCCCGGAGCGCGGCCCGGCTGACGAGCAGGGGCGCCCCGGTCATGCCACCGGACCCGCCGACGACCATCACTCCGCCCACGCTCCACTTCTGGGCGTCCGGGGGTCGGTCCGGGAGCCAGCTCGCGACGTCGACGGCCTCGGTGACCCCGGCCGGGGGACCCCCGGGTCCACCCCGATGTCGACGACCTCCACCGACCCCGCCCGGGCGGCTCCGGGCTGGAAGCACAGCCCCGGCTTCAGCGCGGCGAAGCAGACCGTCACGTCGGCGGCCACGGCCTCCCCGGCGACGGCGCCCGTCTCGCCGTCGACCCCCGAGGGGATGTCGACGGCGACGACCGGGACCGGTCCCCCGGACAGCCGGCGCGCGACCCACGCCGCGTCCCCTTCGAGGTCGCCCCGGAACCCGGTCCCGAACATCGCGTCGACGGCGACGTCGGCCCGGTCGAGCGCCCGGTCGAAGCGCGACCGGTCGACCCCGCCGGCGAGGAGGAACACGTCGGCCCGCACACCCCACGACCGCAGCACCCGGGCCGCGACCAGGCCGTCGCCTCCGTTGTTGCCCTTCCCGCAGACGACCACCACCCGGCGTCCGTAGCTCCCGCCGGCGACCCGGCGCACGGCCCGGGCCACCGCCCGCCCGGCCCGCTCCATGAGGACGGCCTCAGGGGTGCCGGCGGCGATCGCGGCCCGGTCGGCCTCACCCATGGCCGCAGGGGTCAGGACGGGGATCACCGGTCCGCCTCTCCGAGCGCCACCGCCACCGCCATGGCGATGGAGTCGGAGTGGCTGAGGGAGAGCTGCCAGGCGACCACGCCGCGCCGGGCCGCCAGCTCGGCCGCCCGTCCCCGCAGCGCCAGCTCCGGGGCGCCGCTGTCCCGCCGGACGACCTCGACGTCGCGCAGCCCGAACGCGCCGAGCCCCACCCCCAGGGCCTTCATCACGGCCTCCTTGGCGGCGAACCGAGCCGCGAGGCGGGGCGCGGGGTCGCGGAAGCGCCCGGCGTAGGCCCGCTCGCCGTCGCTGAAGAGGCGCTCCGGCAGCCGCGACCGCCGGGCCAGCGCGAGGCGGAACCGGTCGATCTCCACCAGGTCGGTGCCGACGCCGACCACGCCGGTCATCCGCCGGCGAACCAGTGACGGGCGAGGACGTGCACCGGCTCGGTGAGGAGGTCGACCACGTCGACATCGGCGAGGACGGGGTCCGCGAACGTCGGCTCGGTCTCGGTGACCGCGTCGCGCAGCGCGGCGTACCGGCTCCGGTAGCCCTGGAGCACCGCCCGGACCAGGTCGGCCGGCAGGCGCTCGTGGAACCGGAGGTGGAGCAGGGTCAGCCCGGTGGCCTGGGTGCCCTTCACCTCGGGGACGATGAGGACCGTGCGTCCGTCGTGGCCCCGGGCGACGGTGACCTCGCGCTCGCTCGCCGCCCGGCGCTTCGTGCCGCGCAGCCTCGGGTCGCGCTCGGTGCGGGAGGTGAGCTGGGCCCCGAGGCCTCCCCGGTCGACGACGTGGACGGTGGCCTCATCGGAGGAGGCGTCGCCCTCGATGGCGTACCGGGTGAAGCCGGTGACCTGCTCGACGGCGGGGTCGAGGTCGACGAGGGTCCGCAGGGCCCGGTAGCCGAGGCTGTCGCGCGGTGCCCCGGCCGCCAGCACCTCCCGCACGAGGGGTGTCTGCAGCAAGGTCTCGTCGGAGCGCGAGATCCCCACGGTGACCGTCTTGGCCTGGTGCTTGATGGCGTCGACGGGTCGGGTGAGCTCCTCGATCCCCTTGGTGAGCGCGGCGGTGAGGTCCTCGACGACGGTGCTCGGGGTCCCGACCTTCCCGTGCTCCACCTGGTACGCGTCGAGGGGCACGATCCCGGTGGCGTAGCGCACCAGCGAGGCGAGCCGGGCCGCGGTGCTCGCCTCGAGGTGGCCGTCGTAGGCCCCGGCCCGGAGCCGGTCGAGGAAGCGGGCCGCCGGGCCCTCGACGGCCCGGCGGAGGCCGGCCAGGAGGTCGTCGGGATCGGCCGGTCGGGCCGCCACGACACCCTCGACGGCCGCCCGTGCCTCCCTGAGGGGCCGGGCCGAGGCGTCGATGGCCAGTGCCGCCTCGTAGGCGAAGAGGTGACCGGCCATGGCCGAGAGCACGAAGGCGAGCGCCGGATGCACCTCGGGGACGGCGACGGTCTCGAGGGCGGCGTGGAAGCGTTCCTCGCCCTCGTCGACGATCGCGATCGGCGCCGCCTTGTGGGCCCGGTAGATCGCCACCTCCTTGGCGACGTCGTCGGCGTTCGAGCCCCGCAGACCCGCCGCGCACACCAGGACCATCGGCTCGGAGGAGAGGTCGATGTGCTTCTTGTCCTCGGTGACGTCGCAGGCGATCGACTTGTAGCAGAGCTCGGAGAGCTTGATCCGCACCTCGTGGGCGGCGACCCGGTTGAGGCCGTTGCCCACCACCGCCCAGGAGCGCCGGAACGGCGCGTGGCGCTGGGCGATCTCCGCCACCTGCGGCCGCCGGTCGAGGACGGCCCGCATCGCGTCGGGGAGCCGGCGGAGCGCGGAGAGCACGGCGTGGCGCGAGTCGCGGTCCCCGGCGCCCAGCTCCTCGGCGAAGGCGTCGGCGAGCAGGAAGCCGGCCGCGACCTGCGCGTAGAACGCCTTCGTCGACGCCACGCTCATCTCCACGTCGCGACCGTCGGAGGTGTACAGGACGCCGTCGGACCTGTCGACGAGATCGCTGTTGCGCCGGTTCACCACGGCCACGACCGCGGCGCCGCGGTCGCGAACGAGGTCGACGGTCCGGTTGGTGTCGGTGGTGGTGCCGCTCTGGCTGATGGCCACGACCAGCGTGTCGGACATGTCCGGTCGGAGGCCGAAGCCCGAGAGCTCGGTCGCCGGCAGGGCGTCGACGGCCGTGGGCACCCCGGCGAGGCGGAGGGCGGCGGCCACGCCCTGGCCGGCCACCGCCGCCGTACCCTGCCCGATCACGAGGACACGGCGCACCTCGCCGGCCCGGAGGCGGGCCAGGAGGGCGGCGGGGAGGGTGTCGGGACCGAGGTCGGCGACGAGCCGCCCTCCCCGCTCGGCGATCTTGCCCCGCAACGTCTTGCGGAACGAGGCCGGCGACTCGGAGATCTCCTTGAGCAGGTAGTGGGGGAAGCTGCCCCGGTCGACGTCACGGGTCGTGATCTCGGCCCGGTGCACGTCGCCGTCGCCGACGGGCAGCGGCGTCCCGTCGTAGGCGGCGCGCCGGATCCCCTCCAGGGTTCCGGCCGCGCCGGCCTCGAGGACCACGACCTGTCCCCTGCTCGCGCCCGGGTTCGCGGGGTTGTTCGGGGTGTCGCCGTCCATGCGGACGTAGACCGGGGTCTCCTCGACCAGGCCGTAGGGCTCCGACGCGACCACGAACGCGTCCTCGGCCAGGCCCACGTAGAGGGCCTGGCCGCTCCCCCGCAGCGCCAGGTACAGGCGATCCGGCGCGCCGCTCGCGGCGGCGACGGCCACCGATCCCTCGAGCGAGGCGACGGTGTCGCGGAACGCCTCCTCGGGGGAGAGGCCGCCGGCGAGACGCCTCGACACGAGTGCCGGGATGACCTTGGCGTCGGTGGTGATCTCGGCCGGGAGGGCCAGCCCCTCCAGGACCGTGAGATCGGCGTGGTTGTCGACGTCGCCGTTCAGGGCGGCCACGACGTAGGGGCCGTCGGCCCTCCCGAGCTCCTCCTGGTCGAGAGGGTGGGCGTTGGGCTCGGAGATGATCCCCACGCTCGCCCAGCGGGTGTGGCCCAGGACCAGCGTCTCGGCCCGCTCGTCGGCCAGGGCGAGGTGGAGGAGCGGGTCGTCGCGCACCGCGGCCCGCAGGACGGCCGTGTTGTCGCCGAGCTCGCCGATCTCGGCCGCCGCCTTGTAGACGAGACCGAGTCCCCCGTCGACCCGCCGGACCGCGCCCGACACGAAGAGCGGGTCGGCCGACCGCTCGTCGAGCAGCCGGCGGACGGCCGGATCGGCCGGGTCGACGTCGGAGCGCACGAGCAGGTGGAGACCGGCCGAGTCGCGGCCGCGCACCTCGAGCCGGTCGAGGGCCGAGAGCGCGACCTGGACCGAGGTGAAGGCGGCCAGAGCCGCCGGACCGGCGTCGGGCCCGGCCAGGTCGGCGACGGCCCGGGCCGTGCGCAGCCGGTCGTGCCGCACGGCCCAGACCGCGTCCTTGAGCCGGACCAGGCCGGCGTTCAGCAGCTCCAGCTCGCCCGGGCCGAGCCGGGTGACCGGACCGCGGGGGTCGTCGAGGCGGGACTCGATCCCCTCGACCGACCGCGCCAGCTCGTCGGTCCGGTGCTCGAGCCCGACGAGCAGGGAACGGTCGCCCAGGAGGCAGCGGACGCCGGGCAGGCCCCGCAGCGCCCGTTCGACCGACTCGACGTCGGCGGCGGTGGCCGTGAGCCCCTCGACCGACAGGTCGCCGGACAGGCGCGTGGCAGCCGACCGCAGCGCCTCGGTCAGGACCGCGGCCTCCGGCGGTGGTCGCCGGCTCGGGCGCCGCATCACGGCGATGATTCCGCACATGGTGGTTTGGGGGCCGCCCTCGACCGCCGGGCGAAGACACCCGATTGTAGGGCCCCGGGCGCCCGGAGCCGGCCGGAGCCGCGGTCGCCCGCTCAGCCCTCCCCGCAGGCCTCCTCGACCGCGGCGACCAGCCGGGCGGCGGCGGCCTCGGCCTCGCCGGCCGTCGGGGCCTCGACCATCACCCGGATCACCGGCTCCGTGCCCGAGGCGCGCACGAGCACCCGGCCGGCCTCGCCCAGCCCGGCCTCGACCTCCACCAGCGCCGCCCGGAAGCCGGGAGCGTCGTCGAGCCGGGCCCGATCGGCGACCCGCACGTTGCGCAGGATCTGGGGGAGGGGCTGCACGACCGAGGCGAGCTCGGAGAGCGGCTGCCCCGACCGCACGACCACGTCGAGCAGCTGGAGCCCGGTGAGGAGCCCGTCGCCGGTCGTGGCGAGGTCGGCGAAGACGACGTGCCCGGACTGCTCACCTCCGAGCGAGAGACCGTGGGCCTCGATCGCGGCCAGGACGTTCCGGTCGCCGACCGGGGTCTCGACGACGCGGACGCCGTGCTCCGCGAGGGCCCGGCGCAGACCCAGGTTCGACATCACGGTGACGGCCAGCGCCCCTCCCCGGAGCAGGCCCCGCCGCTGGAGGTCGAGAGCGGCGACGGCCAGGATCTGGTCGCCGTCGACGAGCGCTCCCCGCTCGTCGACCGCCACGACGCGGTCGGCGTCACCGTCGAAGGCCAGGCCGGCGTCGGCCCCCTCCTCCCGCACCGCCCGCCGGAGGGGGCCGGGATCGGTGGAGCCGCAGCCGGCGTTGATGTTCGTGCCGTCGGGACGGTCGTGGAGGACCTCGACCCGCGCGCCGGCGAGCCGCAACGCGCGGGGGGCGACCTCGAAGGCGGCGCCGTGCGCGCAGTCCACCACGACCCGGAGGCCGTCGAGCCGGCGCCCACCGAGCGTCCCCACGACGTGCTCGACGTACTGCGCCCCCGCATCGGGGAGCGGCCCGGGCTCGCCGACGCCCTCGCCCACCGGGGCGTCGTCCCCGGGCCCGGAACCGAGCCGCGCCTCGATAGCGGCCTCCTCGGCGTCGGTGAGCTTGCGCCCGCCCCGGGCGAACAGCTTCACCCCGTTGTCGGGGAACGGGTTGTGGCTCGCGGAGATCATCGCCCCGGGCGCGTCGTGGACCCCCGACAGGTGCGCGAGGGCGGGGGTGGGGAGCACGCCGCCGGTGAGCACCGGGACCCCGACCGAGCAGAGCCCGGCCACCAGGGCCGCCTCCAGCATCGGCCCGGAACGCCGGGTGTCGCGGGCGACGACGAACGGGCGACCGTCCCCGAGCACGGTGGCGGCGGTCCGACCCAGCGCGACGACCAGCTCCGGCGTGAGCTCGCGGTTCGCGATGCCGCGCACGCCGTCGGTACCGAAGCGGAGCGTCATCGTGCGGGCGCCGTTCGACCGGGAGGCCGGCTCCGCCTGCCCCGTCCTACCGCTTCGAGTACTGCGGGGCCTTGCGGGCCTTCTTGAGGCCGTACTTGCGGCGCTCCTTCTCCCGCGCGTCCCGCGTGAGGAGCCCCGCCTTCTTGAGCACGGGGCGGGTCTCGGGGTCGAGCGCCACGAGCGCCCGGGCGATGCCCAGCCTCACGGCTCCGGCCTGGCCGCTGACCCCACCGCCGTCGAGCGTCGCGTCGACGTCGTACACGTCGGCCGTCTGGGTGATCCGGAGCGGCTCGGTGGCGATCACCTGGTGGGTGAGGATCGGGAAGTGCCGCTCGAAGGGCCGCCCGTTGACGGTGATGACACCGGTGCCGGGACGGAGCCGGACCCGGGCCACGGCCTCCTTGCGCCGGCCGGTCGTCTGGATGAGGGGCTTGGGCAACGGGATCGTCCTCGCTTCGGGTCAGCCGGACCGCCGGGCCCAGGTGAGGGGCCGGGGCCGGGGCTGCTGGGCGGCGTGGGGGTGATCGGGACCGGGGTACACGCGCAGCTTCGTCAGCATGCTGCGACCCAGGCGGCCCTTCGGGAGCATCCCCGGACGGCCTGCTTCACGACCCGGGCCGGGTCGCGGGCCAGCAGGTGCTCGAGGGTCTCGCGGCGGAGCCCACCGGGGTAGCCGGAGTGCCGGTAGTAGATCTTGCCCTCGGCCTTGCGGGGCGTCACGTCGAGCTTCGCCGCGTTCACCACGATCACGTGGTCGCCGGTGTCGACGTGCGGGGCGTAGATGGGCTTGTGCTTGCCGCGCAGCAGGCTCGCCACCTCGGTGGCGAGGCGACCGAGCACGACGTCCTCGGCGTCGACGACGTGCCACGCGCGCTCGATGTCGGCCGGCTTCGGGCTGAAGGTCCGCACGGGAGATCCTCGGGGTTCGGGTCGGGTGGCGCTGCGCTCCCCGACGGAGTCGTGGCGCCCGTGCGGGGCACGCGCGGCGCCGGAGCGCGACGGACAAGGATACCGGCGGACGGCCCCATGGGGCAATCGGGCCGCTCGGGCACGGGACCGGGCCGGCCCCGGGGCGCCTCGGCCCGCCACCCCCGCCTCCCGACCACCGAGCGCGTCTAGCCTGGGCCGCCCGGGGCCCGACCCGGCCCGCTCCCGGAGCCGCCATGAGCCACGCCGACGCCCTCCCCGCCGTCCCGGTCCACCGGGTCGCTCCCCGGCACGAGGACGCGGCCGAACGGGCCCTCGAGGTGCTGCTCGACCCGGCGCTCGACCCGATCGTCGACATGGTCTTCACGAGCCGCGACGGCGCCTACGAGGCGCTCAGCCACGACGGTCGGGTGCGGTTCCGCCGCCAGGGGCCGGGTCCCCAGGCCTTCGAGGTGATCGACGCCGAGGGCGCCGACCCGCTCTCCGACCAGTCCCCCGACCGCTTCAGCCCGCTCGCGGCCGAGCTCGCCCACCTGCACCCGCGCCGCGACTCGAACGCCTACCCCTTCGCCTTCGACCAGGTGGCCCAGCTCTTCGACTCCCCCGCGGCACCCGACCTGTGCGTCGTGCACAGCGCGGCCCACAACTGGGAGGACCAGGGTGGTCACCGGGGCGAGCACGGTTCCCCGGGCGTGGTGCAGGCCCGGGCCCCGCTGGTCATCGCCGGCCGGGGCGTGCGCACCGGGCGGACGTCCGTGCCGGCCCGGCTCGTCGACGTCGCTCCCACGGTGGCGGAGCTGCTCGGCGTGGCCCCGCTCGACGGCGAGGGCACCCGCCTCCCGGGCCAGGACGGTCGGGTCCTCACGGAGGTGCTCGACCCCGGCGAGCGCCGGCCGGGCCACCTCGTCGGCGTCCTCTTCGACGGGACCAACGCCAACGTCCTGTACGCCATGGTCGAGTCCGGGGAGGCACCCCACGTCGCCCGCCTCGTCGAGATGGGGTCGACGTTCACCTACGGCGCGGTCGCCGCCCTCCCGACCGTCACCCTCGCCAACCACACGACGATCCTCACCGGCCGCTCGCCCGGTCACCACGGGATCCTGCACAACGCCTGGTACGACCGGCGCACCGGGCAGCAGGTCGTCACGAACTCGTCCGCCACCTGGCCCTGGGCCATGCAGCACGTGGTGGGAGGGGTGGCCTCCCTGCACGACGCCGTGCACCGGACCTGGCCCGACGCCTTCACGGCCTCGGTGAACGAGCCCTGCGACCTCGGAGCCGACTACAGCACCTTCGACTTCTTCCGCCGCGGCGACGTCCCGCCGATCCCCGAGTCGCCCGACGGGCTCCCCCACACCACGGAGCGCTTCGTCCGGCCGTCCAAGGACTACTCGTGGTCGTCGGTGGTCGATCACATGGCCGTGGACCAGGCGGTGGGGATCCTCGACGGGCACTACCGGGGCACCTCGTACCCGGCGCCCCGGTTCCTCTGGGTCAACTTCACGCTCACGGACTCGGGCATGCACGAGGGCGGCCCCCATTCGGAGATCGCCGCTGCGGCGGTGCGCGACTCCGACGCGCGCCTCGGGGAGATCCTGCGGGCGCTCGAGCGGGTCGGGATGTTCGACGACACGGCCTTCGTGCTCCTCGCCGACCACGGCATGGAGGAGAACGACCCCGACGTCCGTGGCGACTGGGACGTCCACCTCCGCGAGGCCGGCCTCACGTTCCGCGACGAGGGCTACGGCTTCCTCTACCTGGGCGAGTCCTGAGGAGCGGACGAGGGGGTGGGCCCGAGACTCGTCACCCTCGACGACGTCCGCGCGGCCGCCGGGACGCTGCGGGGGATCACGCGGGTGACCCCCGTCGAGCGTCCCGTCGGGCTCTCCCGGCACGTCGGACGACCGCTCGTCCTGAAGTGCGAGCAGCTCCAGCGCACGGGCTCGTTCAAGGCCCGCGGGGCGTACCATCACCTCGTCCGCCTGGACCCGGTGCCACCGGCCGGGGTCGTGGCCGCCAGCGCCGGCAACCACGCCCAGGGCATCGCCCTGGCCGCCGGCCGCCTCGGGATGCCGGCCACGATCTTCATGCCCGGGACCGCCCCGCTCCCCAAGGTGGAGGCCACGAGGGCCTACGGGGCCGAGGTGCGGCTCGTCGGCTCGGTCTTCGACGACGCCGACGCGGCGGCCCGCGAGCACGCGGATGCGACCGGTGCCCATGTCGTCCCGGCCTTCGACGACCCCGACGTCGTGGCCGGGCAGGGGACGGTCGGGTTGGAGCTGGCCGGGCAGGCACCCGAGGCGACGACGTTCGTGGTCTCGATCGGCGGGGGCGGTCTGGTGAGCGGCGTCGCCGCGGCGCTCAAGGCCCTGCGCCCGGGCTGCCGGGTCGTGGGCGTCCAGGCCGAGGGAGCCGCCTCGATGCGAGCCGCACTGGCGGCGGGCCGGCCGGTACCCCTCGAACGGGTCGACACCATCGCCGACGGAATCGCGGTCCGCCGGGTGGCCGAGCTCACGCTCGCCCACGTGCAGGCCCTCGTCGACGACGTCGTCCTCGTGAGCGACGAGGAGATCTCCCGGGCCCTGATCCTCCTCCTGGAGCGGGCCAAGGTCGTCGTCGAGCCCGCGGCGGCCGCCGCCCTGGCGGCCGTGATGACCGGCCGGGCCGGAGGCGAGCCGGGCGACCCCGTGGGAGTGGTCCTCAGCGGCGGCAACGTCGACCCGTCGCTCCTCGCCCGCCTCATCTCCCACGGCCTCAGCGCTGCCGGGCGCTTCCTCCGCCTCCGGGTGGCGCTCCCCGACCGCCCCGGCGAGCTGCACCGGCTCCTCGGCGAGATCGCCGGACTCGGCCTCAACGTCGTCGAGGTCGATCACCACCGCACGGGCATCGGGCTGCCCGTCGACGAGGTCGAGGTCTCCCTGGCCCTCGAGACCCGGGACCCCGGCCACGCCGGGGAGGCCGTCGACCTCCTCGCCGCCGCGGGGTACCGCGTGGTACCCGGCTGAGGGCTACGACACGCCCACGCCCACGAGCTTGCCGATGACGAAGGTCGTCCCGGCCGCCGCCCCGCCGATGATCACCATGCGCGCACCGGCCCGAAGCGGGGCCCGGCCCGTGAACACCGAGATCGTGGCCCCGACCACGAACAGGGCGAGCGCCGAGACCACCGCCGAGACCACGAAGGCCGCCGCCCCCGACCCGACGAGGTAGGGGAGCAGGGGAACGAGCGCGCCCAGGGCGAACGCGACGAAGGACGAGCCGGCCGCGACCCACGGGGACCCGAGCTCGCCGGGGTCGAGGCCCAGCTCCTCACGGGCCAGGGTGTCGAGCGCCACCTCGGGACTGCGCATGATCCGGTCGACGAGGCGGCGGGCCACGTCGGGCTCGATCCCCTTCGCCTGGTAGATGAGCTCGAGCTCCTCCCGCTCCTCCTCGGGGAACATGGCCAGCTCCTCGCGCTCGATGCGGAGCTCGTTCTCGAACAGCTCGCGCTGGGAGCGCACCGACACCCACTCGCCGGCCGCCATCGAGAACGCCCCGGCCACGAGCCCGGCCACCCCCGCCAGCACCACGAAGCGGCTGTTCGTGGTCCCGCCGGCGACGCCCATCACGAGCGAGAGGTTCGAGACGAGGCCGTCGTTGACCCCGAACACCGACGCCCGGAGGGCCCCGCCGGCCCCGATCCGGTGGCGGCCCTCGGCCGCGGCCACCCGGCCACCCGGGGCCTCGCCGCCCCGGAGGGCGGCGACGACCCGACCGTGGACGGCCTCCTGGGCCGCCATGGCGGCCGGGGCCTCGGCCACGGCCTGGTAGCGGTCCGCGTCCCTGGCCTCCGCCCGGAGGACGAGCGGCAGCACGGCGTCGGTCCCCAACCTCCGGGCGAGGAACCGGATCACGCGCACCCGCAGCGGGAGCCGGGGGGTTCGGAGGTCCGTGACCCCGCCCTCGCGGAGGAGGCGGGCCCAGTGCTCGGCGTGGCGCTCCTCGGCCTCGGCCAGGGACTCGAAGATCCCCCGCCGGTGGTCGTCGGTCGTCTCGGCCAGAACCCGGTACAGGGCGGCCCCTCCGAGCTCGTCGGCCCACATCTCCCGGTAGCGGGCCAGGTCCTCCGGAGTCGCCACGGGGCCAGCGTACCGGCCGGTTCCCTCGCCCCCGATGCGTCCCGGGATACCCTCACGCTCGACGATCCGGCGTACCGGACGATCGAACGGCTGGAGGCGGTCCGCCCGGACCCCATGCCTACGGAGGACGAGTGATGCGACGATTCGCGACCCTGGTGCTGGCCGCGGCCCTGGCCGGTGTGGGCCTCGCCGCCTGCGGCGACGACGACAAGGCCGCCGAGGAGATCATCGAGCAGCTCGGCGGCGGCTCCGTCGACATCGACTCGGACGACGGCGAGATCAAGATCCAGACCGAGGACGGCGACCTGACCATCAGCGAGGACGGTGGCAGCGGATCCTTCACGGTCGAGGGCGAGGACGGCGAGGACACGGTCAGCTTCGGCAGCGGGGCCGAGCTCCCCGAGGACTGGCCCGAGGACGTTCCCCTGCCCGAGGACGCCGAGGTCCAGGGCTCCTACACCCAGACCGTCGACGACCAGAGGACCTGGACGATCAGCCTCGTGGTCGACGGTGACGCCGTCGAGGTCACCGAGGCCTACCGGGCCGCGATCGAAGCCGCCGGGTTCACGATCGACAGCGAGATGAGCGGAGGATCCGGGTCGGAGGCGTTCGCCAGCTTCAGCGCCTCGAACGACGACTGGATGGTCAACGCCATCACGGGGTCCGAGGGCGACCAGGTCGTCATGAACCTGATGGTGGCGCCCAACAGCGCGGGCTGAGCCCGCGACCGGGCCACCGGTCGGTACGTCAGTACCCGACCTCCCAGAGGCAGAGACCGTGGGGCGGCGCCACTTGGCCGGCCGCCCCACGGTCGCGTGCGCGCAGGACGGCCACGACGTCCGCGGGCCGGCGCCTCCCCAGCCCCGCCTCGACGAGGGTTCCCACGATCGAGCGGACCATCTGCCAGCAGAAGGCCGTGGCCCGGACCTCGTAACGGAGGACCCCGTCCCCCAGGTCGACCCAACGGGAGTCGAGGACCCGGCGGATCGTGCTGGAGCCCTCGGGGCCCTTGCGGCAGAACGCGGCGAAGTCGTGCTCACCGAGGAGCGGGTCGGCGGCGTGCCGGAGCGAGGAGAGGTCGAGCGGGCGCGGCACCCACCAGGCGTAGCGGGCCAGGAACGGATCGGGCACGGGCCGGTTCACGACGGTGTAGCGGTAGGAGCGCCATCGGGCGGAGCGCCGGGCGTCGAACCCCGGCGGCGCCAGGTCGGCGCTGCGGACCACGACCTCGGGCCCGAGCATCCCGTTCACCGCCTGCTGGAGCCGCCACGGGTCGAGGCCCGGGTCGGCGTCGAAGCTCACCACCTGGCCCCAGGCGTGCACGCCGGCGTCGGTCCGGCCGGCACAGGCCAGCTCCACGGGGTGGCGCAGCGCCTTCTCGAGCGCCCGGGCCAGCACCCCTCCGACCGTCCGGACGTGGGGTTGCTCGGCGAACCCGCGGAACCCGGTGCCGTCGTAGGCGAGCACGAGGCGGCAGCGGGCGGGGCCCCCGGCCGGCGCGTCGAAGAGCGTCAACCCGGTACCCCGCCCCCGCCCGCGGCCCGGTGCGCCACGACCGGGACTCCGGCCCGATCAGACCAGCTCGATGCGCGCCATGGGGCGCGTTGTCGCCGGGGCGCGGTCCGAGCTTGAGGATCCGGAGGTACCCACCGTTGCGGTCGGTGTAGCGCGGGGCGATGTCGCTGAAGAGCTTGTGGGCCACGCCCTTGTCGTGGATCCTCGCCACGACCTGGCGGTGCTGGTGCACACCGCCCTTCTTCGCCTTGGTGATCAGCCGCTCCGCGTAGGGCCGGAGCGCCTTGGCCTTCGGCAGCGTGGTGACGATGGCCTCGGCCTCGAACAGGTGGGCGGCGAGGTTGGCCATCATGAGCCGGTGGTGACCGGGGCTCCCCCCGAAGCGAGGCCCTTTCTTCGGTGCCGGCATCGCCCCTACTCCTTCACGCGCAGGGACAGCCCGCGCTCGTCGAGCTTGGCCACGACCTCTTCGAGCGACTTCGACCCGAAGTTGGTGATGGCGAGGAGGTCGTCCTCGGTCTTCTGCACGAGCTGGCCGATGGTGTCGACCCGGGCCCGCTTCAGGCAGTTCCGCGGTCGCTCGGAGAGGTCGAGCTCCTCGATCGGGAGCTCGAGGTCGGGCGAGGCGGCGCTCGCTGGCGACACCTCGCCCAGCTCCAGGCCCTTGGGCTGCGCCGACAGCTCGGCCACGAGGCCCACCAGGTTGCGGAGCGTCTCGCCGGCCGAGGCCAGGGCGTCGCGCGGCGTGATCGAGCCGTCGGTCTCGACGTCGAGCGTGAGCTTGTCGTAGTTGGTCGCCTGCTCGACCCGGGTCGGCTCGACCTGGAAGGCGACCCTCCGCACCGGCGAGAACAGCGCGTCGACCGGGATCACACCGATCGTGGGCGTGCGCTTGCTGCGCTCGGCCGACAGGTAGCCCCGACCCTGCTCGACGGTGATGTCGAGGGCGAGGCGCCCCTTGGCGTTCACCGTGGCGAGGTGCAGGTCGGGATTGAGGATCTCGACGTCTGCCGTGGTCTGGATGTCGCCCGCGGTCACGTCGGCGGGGCCCCGCTTGTCGAGCCGGAGGGTCACCGGCTCCTCGGACTCGCACCGCAGGACGAGGTCCTTGAGGTTGAGGATGAGGTCGGTGACGTCCTCCTTCACCCCCGGGATCACGTCGAACTCGTGCAGGGCCTCGTCGAAGCGGACCTGCGTGACCGCCGCCCCCGGGATCGACGAGAGCAGGGTCCGGCGCAGGCTGTTGCCCAGGGTGTGGCCGAAGCCGGGCTCGAGCGGGGAGACGACGAACTGCTGGGAGTTGCCTTCCTCCTCGCCGGCCTCGATCTCGGGTCGCTGGATGATCAGCATGGGTGTGCTCGCTTCTCGTGGTGGAGGGTCGTCGCTACTTGGAGTAGAGCTCGACGATGAGCTGCTCGCGCACGGGCACGTCGATCTGCTCCCGCAGGGGCAGGTCCCGGACGGTGGCCTTGAGCTCGGGCCCGGTGACCTCGAGCCAGGCCGGTACGGCCCGGTCGAGCGTGTCGACGTTGTGGCGCACGACGATCATCGACTTCGCCTTCGGCCCCATCTCGACGACCTCGCCCTTGCGGAGCTGGTAGGAGGGGATCGTGACCCGCCGACCGTTCACCGTCACGTGACCGTGACGGACGAACTGGCGGGCCTGGTTGCGGCTCGACGCGAAGCCGGCGCGGAACACGACGTTGTCGAGCCGTTGCTCGAGCATTCGCAGGAGGTTCTCGCCGGTGATGCCCTTCTGGCGGGCGGCCTCCCCGTAGAGGTTGCGGAACTGCCGCTCCAGCAGCCCGTAGATCCGGCGAGCCTTCTGCTTCTCGCGCAGCTGGAGCAGGTACTCGCTCTCGCGGATGCGACCGCGGCCGTGCTCACCGGGCGGGTACGGGCGGCGCTCGATGGCGCACTTCATCGAGTCGCACTTGGGACCCTTGAGGAACAGCTTCATCCGCTCGCGGCGGCACAGCTTGCAGACCGCACCGGTGTACCGAGCCACGTCAGACCCTCCGCCGCTTGGGGGGGCGGCACCCGTTGTGCGGGATCGGGGTCACGTCCTTGATCCCCACGACCTCGATCCCCGTGTTCTGGATGGAGCGGATCGCCGTCTCACGCCCGGAGCCGGGACCCTTCACCACGACGTCGACCTTGCGGACCCCGTGCTCCATCGCCCGGCGCGCCGCCGTCTCGGCCGCGAGCTGGGCCGCGAAGGGCGTCGACTTGCGGGAGCCCTTGAAGCCGACGTTGCCGGCCGAGGCCCACGCGATCGTGTTCCCCTGCTGGTCGCTGATGGTGATGATCGTGTTGTTGAACGACGACTTGATGTGGGCAACGCCGTAGGCGATGTTCTTGCGTTCCCGTCGCCGAGGGCGGCGCCCGCCCGCGCTGGGTCTGGCCATCGTGTGGTTCCTCGCCTCTCTGGGCCTCAGTGCTTCCGGGCCCGCTTCTTCCCGGCCACGGTCTTCTTCGGTCCCTTGCGGGTCCGGGCGTTCGTTCGGGTCCGCTGCCCCCGGACCGGCAGGCCGCGGCGATGGCGCAGACCCTGGTAGCAGCCGATCTCCATCTTCCGCTTGATGTGACCCGCGACCTCGCGCCTCAGGTCACCTTCGACCTTGAGGTTCTGGTCGATCCAGGTCCGCAGCCGGGCGACCTCCTCCTCGGTGAGGTCGCGGACCCGGGTGTCGGGTGAGATGGCGTTGGCCTCGCACACCTGCTGGGCGGTCGTCCGACCGATCCCGAAGATGTAGGTCAGCGAGACCTCGAGCCGCTTCTCGCGGGGATGTCGACCCCGGCGATCCGTGCCATCCTGCCTCCCTACCCCTGCCGCTGCTTGTGGCGCGGGTTCGAGCAGATGACCCGGACGGAGCCGTGCCGCCGGATCACCTTGCACTTCTCACACATCTTCTTCACCGAAGGTCGGACCTTCATCCTGCGCTCTCTCGTCGGTGGTCCCGGTGCCCGGGGACGGCCCCGGCGGGTGACCAGCGGGTGACTACTTGTACCGGTAGGTGATGCGCCCCCGGCTGAGGTCGTAGGGCGTGAGCTCGACCTGGACCCGGTCACCCGGGAGGATCCGGATGTAGTGCATCCGCATCTTCCCGGAGATGTGGGCCAGCACCCTGTGCCCGTTCTCGAGCTCGACACGGAACATGGCGTTGGGGAGTGGTTCGACGACCGTCCCCTCGACCAGGATCGTGTCGTCCTTGGGCTTCGCCAGCGTGCCACCACCTACGTTGCGGGCGCGCGGTGGGCGCGCCGGGAGACCTCCGGGCCGACCGGCGAGCATACACGTTCCCGGGCCGTCGCCCAAGGTCGGGGCCGGGGAACACGGTCCCGGCGTCCACCCCGCCACCCTCCACCCCGCCACCCTCCACCCCGCCACCCTCCACCTCCGTCGTCAGGGCAGGGTCAGGATCTCGGGGCCCTCCGGGGTCACCGCGACCGTGTGCTCGAAGTGGGCCGACCGCATCCCGTCGCGGGTGACCACCGTCCAGCCGTCGTCGAGCACCCGGGTCTCGGGACCACCGGCGTTGACCATCGGCTCGATGGCGAGGACGAGCCCCTCCCGGAGCTTGAGGCCCCGCCCGGGCGGGCCGTAGTTCGGCACCTGGGGCTCCTCGTGCATCGCGGTCCCGATGCCGTGCCCGACGTACTCGCGGACCACCGAGAAGCCGGCGGCGACGGCCACCGCCTCCACCGCCGCCCCGATGTCCCCCAGCCGGTTGCCCTCGACGACCTGGTCCACGGCGGCGTCGAGCGAGCGCCGGGTCACCTCGATGAGCCGTCTGGACTCGTCGTCCACGTCGCCGACGGGGACGGTGACGGCGGCGTCCGCGTGCCAGCCCTCGATGATGGCCCCGCAGTCGAGGGAGAGGATGTCGCCCTCCTCCAGCACGACGTCGCCCGGGATCCCGTGGACGATCACGTCGTTGGGGGAGGTGCAGACCACGGCCGGGAATCCGTGGTAGCCGAGGAAGTTGGATCGCGCCCCCCGCCGGTCGAGCACCTCGCGTGCGACCTTGTCGATCTCGGCGGTGGTCGCGCCGGGGACCGTCGCCCGGACGCAGGCCTCGTGCATCTCCGCCACGACGCGCCCCGCCCGGCGCATGATGGCGATCTGCTCCTTGCTCTTGCGCGTGATCACGACGCTCCCCCGGCGAGGTCGGGATCCCGGTCACCAGGAGTCCTGTGACCAGTCGTCGAGCCGGTCCACGGCCTTGACGACCCTCTCGAACACGTCGTGGGGGTCCCCCACCCCGTCGACCTCGACGAGGAGACCGCGGCCCCGGTAGAAGTCCGTGAGCGGTCGGGTCTCCCGCTCGTAGAGCTCGAGGCGCCGGGTGATCGCCTCCTCGGTGTCGTCGTCGCGCTGGACCACCCGCCCTCCGCACACGTCGCAGGTCCAGTTCTCCCGGGGAGGCGAGTGCACGTGGTACGTCGCGCCGCACTGCTCACAGACCCGGCGTCCCTCCATGCGCTCCAGGACCACCTCGGTGGGGACCAGGAGCTCGATCACGCCGTCCAGGGGGTGGGCCTCCAGCACCCGCTCGAGCTCGCGGGCCTGGGGTTCGGTTCGGGGGAACCCGTCGAGGACGAACCCCCGCTCGATGTCGCCGTCGCCGAGGAGCCGCTCCTCGACCACGCCCACGACGATGTCGTCGGGGACGAGGTTGCCGTCGTCCATGTACCGCTGGGCCTCGAGCCCGAAGGGCGTCCCGGCCCGCGCCGCGGCGCGAAACAGGTCGCCGGTGGACAGGTGGGACACGCCGTAGTGCTCGGCCAGCATCGCCGCCTGGGTCCCCTTGCCGGCGCCCTGCCGGCCCAGCACCACCAGACGGGGACCGCGGCTCATCGGACCTTCGGGCTCGTCGCCGGGCTCATCGCGATCAGGTGAGGAATCCCTCGTAGTTGCGCATCATGAGCTGACTGTCGATCTGCTTCATCGTCTCGAGGGCGACGCCCACGGTGATGAGCAGCGCGGTGCCCCCGAACGGGAACTGGCTGATGTTCCAGATGGCGAAGACCAGCACCGGCACGAGGGCGATGAAGGCGAGGAACAGCGAACCCGGCAGGGTGATCCGGTTCAGCACCTTCTGCAGGTAGCGCTCCGTGGGCGGCCCGGGCCGGATCCCCGGGATGAAGCCGCCCTGCTTGCGGATCACGTCGGCCTGCTGGGCGGGGTTGAACGCGATGGCTGTGTAGAAGTAGGCGAACGCCACGATGAGGCCGCCGTACGTGACGATGTAGAAGAGGCTCGGCGTGCCCAACCCCAGCAGGTGGCGGTTGGCGAAGTCCTGCAGCCACTCCCAGTTGGTCGCCGTGGCGATGAGGGCGGGGAACTGGAGGATCGAGCTCGCGAAGATCACGGGGATCACACCGGACTGGTTGACCTTGAGGGGGATGTAGGTGCTCTGCCCTCCGTACATCCGCCGCCCGACCACGCGCTTCGCGAACTGCACCGGGATCCGGCGCTGCCCCGACTCGACGAACACGATCCCGGCGATCATGAGGACGCCGATGGCCAGGATCACGAAGAACTGGATCTTGCCGCCCTGGGACCAGATGAGGCCGCCCTCGGCCGGGAGCCGGGACACCACCGAGGCGAAGATCACGATCGACATGCCGTTCCCGATGCCACGCTGGGTGATGACCTCGCCGATCCACATGACGAGGGCCGTGCCGGCCGTCCACGTGAGGACGATGAGCGCGGCCCGCGGGGCGCTGAAGCCGGGGATGAAGTTGACGTCCGGCGGGAGCTGGCCGCCGAACAGGGTCGTGTTGCCGCTCTTGAGGGCGAACACCAGGCCGGTCGACTGGAGCAGGGCCAGCCCCACCGTGAGGTAGCGGGTCCACTGGGTGATCTTCTTCTGGCCGACCTGCCCCTGCTGCTGCCACTCCTCGAGCTTGGGGATCACCACGCCGAGGAGCTGCATGATGATCGAGGCGGTGATGTAGGGCATGATGCCCAGGAAGAAGACCGCCACGTTCGTGAGCGCGCCGCCCGAGAACAGGTTGAGGAAGGCGACGATGCCACCCTGGCGGGCCTGGTCCTGCAGCTCCTGGATCGCCCCGTAGTCGACGTAGGGCACCGGGACGTGCGTCCCCACCCGGTACACCGCGACCATCGCGATGGTGAACAGGATCTTGTTGCGCAGGTCGGGCACCCGGAACATGTTCCGCAGGCGGGACAGCATGCGGTGCGACCTCCTCGACCTCGAGAGCGGTGGCCGAGCTTACCGGTTCGTCAGCGCGTTGCCCCGGGCGGGCGGACGCCGGTCCCCGTAGGGAGAGGGCAGCGTCTCGACCCGGCCGCCGGCGGCCTCGATGGCCCGTGACGCCGCCGCCGAGAAGGCGTGCGCGCGCACGGTGAGCGCCTTGGTGAGCTCACCCCGGCCGAGCACCTTCACCAGGCCCCGCTTGGCGACGAGGCCCCGGTCCCGGAGCGTGCCCGGGTCCACCTCCGAGCCGGCGTCGAAGGTCTCGAGCGTGTCGAGGTTGACGACCGCGTACTCGACGCGGAAGGGGTTCTTGAAGCCCTTGGCCTTCGGTGTGCGCCGATGGAGCGGCGTCTGGCCACCTTCGAAGCCCGGCGGGACGCTGCCCCGGGCTCCCTGACCCTTCATGCCGCGACCGGCGGTCTTCCCGCCCTTCCCGGCGATGCCGCGACCCACTCGCTGTCGGCGCCGTGAGGAGCCCGGCGCGGGCTTGAGATCGTGGACCTTCACGAGCCGTTCCCTTCGGAGTCGGGGGCCTCCTCCACCCTGACGAGGTGGGGCACCCGGGCGACCATGCCGCGGATCTCGGGCCGGTCGGCGTGCTCGACCGTCTGGTTGATGCGCCGGAGGCCCAGGGCGCGCAGGGTCCCGCGCTGCTTCGGCTTGGTCCCGATGGCGGACCGGACGAGGGTGACGCGCAGCCTGGCCATCAGGCGACCTCGGTGACCTCGTGGGCGGCGGCCGCCTGGCGCTCCCGGTACGCCCGGAGCATGCCGGCCGACGAGACCTCCTCGGGTGACCGGCCCCGCAGCGCGGCGACCTCGTCGGGCTGCCGGAGGGAGCGAAGGCCCTCGATGGTCGCCCGCGAGACGTTGATGGCGTTCGCGGATCCCAGCGACTTGGCCAGGACGTCGTGGACACCGGCGGCCTCGAGGATGGCCCGGGCCGCGCCACCCGCGATCACGCCGGTCCCCGGCGCCGCCGGCTTCATGAGCACCCGCGCGGCGTCGTGCACGCCGACCACCTGGTGGGTGATGGTCGACCCCGCGAGCGGCACCGGGAAGACCCGCTTGCGGGCCTCCTCCATCCCCTTCTGGATCGCCGCCGGGACCTCCTTGGCCTTGCCGTACCCGAGCCCCACGTTGCCCGCGCCGTCACCCACCACCACGAGGGCGGTGAAGGAGAACCGGCGGCCGCCCTTGACGACCTTGGCCACCCGGTTGATGGCGATCACTCGCTCTTCGAACTGGCCCTCGGCCATGACAGCGACCCCTTCTCCCTACAGCTCCAGCCCGACCTCGCGGGCGCCCTCGGCGACCGCGGCGACCCGGCCGTGGTAACGGAACCCGCCCCGGTCGAACACGACCGCGGCGACCCCCGCCGCCTTGCCCCGCTCCCCCGACGAGCCGGCCCACCGCCCGCGCGGCCCCGACCGTGGAGGTCGGGCCGGCGCGCAGGTCGGCCTCGACGGTGGACGCCGCCGCCAGCGTGCGACCGTTCACGTCGTCGACGAGCTGGGCGTAGACATGCTTGTTCGACCTGAACACCGAGAGGCGCGGGCGATCGGGCGTCCCCCGGACCTTCTTGCGCACCCGGCGGTGCCTCCGCTGGCGTGCTGCCATCCTCGTCGAGCTCATCGTTCGGACGCCTCCGTCACTTCGCCGACTTGCCCGCCTTGCGGAGCACGCGCTCGCCGGCGTAGCGGATCCCCTTGCCCTTGTAGGGCTCGGGCTTGCGGATCCTGCGGATGTTGGCCGCCACCTGCCCCACGGCCTGCTTGTCGATCCCCCGGACGGTGATGCGGGTCGGTGCCGGCACCTCGAGCGTGACGCCCTCGGGGGCCTCGAAGGCGACGGGATGCGAGTAGCCGACCTGGAGCTCGATCCGGTCCGGGGCCTGGGCGCTGGCCCGGTAGCCGACGCCGACGATCTCGAGCTCGCGCGAGAAGCCGTCGGAGACGCCGACGACCATGTTGTGGACCAGGGACCGGGTCAACCCGTGCAGGGCCCGGTGCTCCCGCTCGTCGTCGGGGCGGGTCACGACGAGCTGCTCGCCCTCCCGGGCGACCGTGATCGCCGCCGGGGCCTCGTGCTCCAGGGCCCCCTTGGGACCCTTCACCACGATGCGCCGGCCGTCGATGGTCACCTCGACCCCCGACGGGAGCGGGATGGGCTGCTTGCCGATTCGTGACATGATCGCTACCAGACGTGGCAGAGGACCTCGCCGCCCATGTGGCGCTCGCGCGCCTCACGGTCGGTCATGAGCCCCTTGTTCGTGGACAGGATGGCGATCCCCATGCCGCCGAGCACCCGGGGCAGCCGATCCGCGTTCGTGTACACCCGCAGGCCCGGCTTCGAGACCCGCCGGAGGCCGGCGATGGTCCGCCGACGGTCCGGCGTGTACTTGAGCCGGATGACGAGGCGGCGACCCGGACGCGCCGAGTCGTCGGCGACGCTGAAGTCCTCGATGTAGCCCTCGCGCCGGAGGATCCCGGCGAGGGCCTCCTTGACCTTCGAGGACGGCATCTCGACCTCGTCGTGGAACGCCGTGTTCGCGTTCCGCAGCCGGGTCAGCATGTCGGCGATGGGGTCGGTCATCGTCACCGCTGGGCCCCCCTCACCACGACGCCTTCGTGACACCGGGCACCTCGCCCGCGTGGACCATCTCGCGCAGGCAGATCCGGCACAGCCCGAACTTGCGGTACACGGCACGCGCGCGCCCGCAACGGCGGCAACGCGTGTAGCTCCGCACCTTGAACTTCGGGGGCCGCTGCTGCTTGTTTCTCAACGCCTTCTTCGCCATACCTCGTCCTCGGTCAACCCTGGGTCGTGCCACTGCGACGGAACGGGAACCCGAGCGCCGTGAGGAGGGCTCGACCACCCTCGTCGGTGCTCGCGGTCGTGACGATCGTGATGTCCATGCCTCGCACGGTGTCGATCTTGTCGTAGTCGATCTCGGGGAAGATGAGCTGCTCGGTGACGCCGAACGTGTAGTTGCCGTGCCCGTCGAACGCGTCGGGGTTCATGCCGCGGAAGTCCCGGATGCGCGGGATGGCCAGGCTCACCAGGCGGTCGAAGAACTCCCACATCCGGGCCCCCCGCAGGGTGACCTTGGCCCCGATCGCGTTGCCTTCCCGCAGCTTGAAGCTGGCGATCGACCGCTTCGCGCGGGTCACGACAGGCTTCTGGCCGCTGATGACGGTGAGGTCGGCCACGGCGCCGTCGAGCAACGACGCCTGCTGCGTGGCTCGTCCGACCCCGCAGTTGAGGACGATCTTCTCGAGCCGGGGCACCTGCATGACGTTGGCCAGGCCGAGATCGCGCTGCAGGGCCGACCGGACCTCGCGCTCGTAGCGCTCCTTGAGCCGGGGCTTCGCCGGCGTCGCCACGGCCATCAGACGTCACCTCCGCACTTGCGACACACCCGGACCTTGGTCCCGTCGGGCTCGAACCGGTAGCCGACCCGCGTCGGGCCGCACTTCGAGCAGAGGAGGGCGACGTTGGACACGTGGATGGGCATGTCCTTGTCGATGATGCCCCCTGCATGGTGGCCCGGGTCGGCCGTTGGTGCCGCTTGGCCACGTTGACCCCCTCGACGATCACCCGGTCGCGCTCGAGGATCACGCGGGTCACCTGACCCTCCTTGCCGACGTCCTTGCCCGCCAGCACCCGGACCCGGTCTCCCTTCTTGATCTTCATGTCACAGGACCTCCGGCGCGAGCGAGACGATCCGCATGAACCGCCGGTCCCGGAGCTCACGACCGACAGGGCCGAAGATGCGCGTGCCCCGGGGCTGCATCTGGTCGTTGATGAGCACGGCGGCGTTCTCGTCGAAACGGATGTAGCTGCCGTCGGGCCGGCGCTTCTCCTTCTTGGTCCGGACGACGACGCACTTGACGACGTCGCCCTTCTTCACCGCCGCGCCCGGCACGGCCTCCTTGACGGTCGCCACGAAGACGTCGCCGATGCTCGCGTAGCGCCTCCGGGTACCCCCGAGGACCTTGATGCACAGGACCTCGCGCGCCCCGGAGTTGTCGGCCACCCTGAGCCTGCTCTCCTGCTGGATCATCGCCGGCTCCTAGCGCGCCCGCTCGAGGATCTCGACGACACGCCAGCGCTTCTGCCGGGACAGCGGGCGCGTCTCGGCCACCCGTACGCGGTCGCCCTCGCGCACCTCGTTGGCCTCGTCGTGGGCGTAGAGCTTCCTGGTCCGCTGCACGGTCTTCTGGTAGCGGCGGTGGCGAACCCGGTCGACGACCGCGACGACCACGGTCTTGTCCATCTTCGAGGACACGACGGTGCCCTCGCGCACCTTCCTGCGGTTCTCCCGCTCGGTCTGCTCTTCGGCCATCGATCACTCCGTCGTCGCGGCGCCGGCCCGGTGGCGAACCCGCCCTCCGGCCACCTCTATCCCTGCTCGGCGGCTTCGGCCGCCGCGATCTCGCGCTCGCGCAGGATCGTCTCGAGGCGGGCGACCTGGCGCCGCACCTGTCCGAGCCGCGCGGTGTTGTCGAGCTGTCCGGTGGCGTTCTGGAAACGCAGGTTGAAGTGCTCCTCCCTCGCCTCCAGCAGTCGCCGCTCCAGCTCCGAGTCGTTGAGCTGGTGGAGCTCCGTGGCCTCCGACGCCATCACGCCTCCTCTTGGCGGACGACGAACCTGGTCTTGATCGGGAGCTTGTGCATGGCCAGGCGCATCGCTTCGCGCGCGGTCTGCTCGGGGACGCCCGACAGCTCGAACATGACCCGCCCCGGCTTGACCACGGCCACCCAGCGCTCGGGGTTCCCCTTCCCGGAGCCCATGCGGGTCTCGGCCGGCTTCTGGGTCACCGGCTTGTCGGGAAAGATGTTGATCCAGACCTTCCCGCCCCGTCGGATGTAGCGGGTCATCGCGACACGGGCGGCCTCGATCTGGCGGTTCGTGATCCACCCCGGTTCGAGGGCCTGGATCCCGTAGTCACCGAAGGCGATGCGCGTGCCTCCCTTGGAGGAACCCGTCATCCGACCCCGCTGCACCTTGCGGTGGCGGATCTTGCGCGGCATCAACACGGCGCGACCTCAGTCCTCGTCGCCGCGGAAGTGCGGCGTCTCGTGGTGCTCGCGGGTCCGGCGCTCGATCTCCTCTTCCTCGGCGAGAAGGCGCTCGAGCTCGGGATCGGCCTCCTTCACGACCGGCGCGGCCTCGGCGGCGCTCGTGTCCGTCGCCGCGACGGCCTCGACCGACACCGGCTCGGCCGCGGGACGCCGCTTGCCGCCTCCGGCGCTCACGACCCGGCGGCCAGGGGCCTGACCCGAGGTCTCGCCGACGGCCATGGCCGCCTCGCGGTGGATCTTCTCCTCGGCCGCGGCCCGGTACGGGAGGATGTCTCCCTTGTAGATCCAGACCTTCACGCCGATGCGCCCGAAGGTGGTCCGGGCCTCGGCCGTGCCGAAGTCGATGTCGGCCCGGAGGGTGTGCAGCGGGACCCGCCCCTCCCGGTACCACTCGCGCCGGCCCATCTCGGCCCCGCCGAGGCGACCGCTGCACTGGACCCGGATCCCCTGGGCGCCGGCCTTCGTGGCCGTCTGGACGGCCCGCTTCATGGCCCGGCGGAACGAGACCCGGCCGGCGAGCTGGTCGGCCACGCCCTGGGCGATGAGGGTGGCGTCGAGCTCGGGCTGCTTGATCTCCTGGATGTTGAAGTGGATCTTCGGGTTCCCGGTGATCTTGAGCAGCCCGGCCCGGAGCCGGTCGGCCTCGGCGCCACGGCGCCCGATCACGATGCCGGGCCGCGCCGTGTAGACGTCGACGCGCAGGCGGTCACGCGTGCGCTCGATCTCGATCCGGCTCACGGCCGCCCGCTGGAGCTGGCTGCGCAGGTAGTCGCGGATCTTCCAGTCCTCGACGAGCGAGTCCGTGTAGTCCTTGTCCGCGAACCAGCGCGACTTCCAGTCGGTGGTGATCCCGAGACGGAACCCGTAGGGGTTGACCTTCTGACCCATGTGCTACCGACTCTCCTCGCCGGCCTCGTCGGCCGGCTCCTCGGCCTCGGCGATCTCCGCGGCCTCGTCTGCCTCGTCGTCCGCCCCTGCCGTGTCACCGGCGGTCGACTCGGCCACCTCCTCCTCGGCGACCTCCTCTTCGGGGATCCGCTCCTCGGTCACGGGCTCCTCGACGGCGGGCTTCACCGGAGCGGTCCGGCGACGCCGGGTCGGGCGGCGGCGGGCGGCCGGGGCCCGCGCGGCCTCCTCCCGCTGCCGGCGCTCGAGCTGCTCGTCCGAGTACCGGGTCACGACGATGGTCACGTGGCTCGTCCGCTTGCGGATGCGGGTGGCCCGGCCACGGGCCCTGGGGCGCCACCGCTTCAGCGTGGGTCCCTCGTCGGCGTAGGCCCGCTCGACGAAGAGCTCGTCGGCCGGCAGCTCGTGGTTGTTCTCCGCGTTGGCCACGGCCGACTGCAGCAGCTTCAGCACGTCGCGGGCGGCGTCGCGCTCGCAGAGCTCGAGCACCTGGCGCGCGTCTTCGACGTCGCGCCCGCGGATGAGCCCGAGGACGTGACGCACCTTGTACGGGGAGGTGCGGAGGTAACGGAGGGTCGCGGTCGCTCCAGCCATGGCTCTACCGTCGAGAGGACTTCTCTTGTCCCGCGTGGTAGCGGAACGTGCGGGTGGGGGCGAACTCCCCGAGCTTGTGGCCGACCATGGCCTCGGTCACGTAGACGGGCACGTGCTTGCGTCCGTCGTGGACCGCCAGGGTGTGACCCACCATCTCGGGAGTGATCGTCGAGCGGCGCGACCAGGTCTTGACGACCTTGCGCTCGCCCGCGTCGTTCATCCGCTCGATCTTCACCCGAAGGTGCTCGTCGACGAACGGTCCCTTCTTCAGGCTACGCGGCATCGGTCGTCCTACCTCCGGGACCCACGGCCACGACGACGGCGGATGATCATGGCGTCCGACTTCTTGTTGCGCCGGCGGGTCCGGCCCTCCGGCTTGCCCCACGGCGACACCGGGTGCCGACCGCCGGAGCTCTTGCCCTCCCCGCCGCCGAGCGGGTGGTCGACGGGGTTCATGGCCACGCCCCGTGTGTGGGGGCGACGACCGCGCCAGCGGTTCCTCCCGGCCTTCCCGATCGAGACGAGCGCAGCTTCGACGTTGCCGACCTGCCCGACGGTGGCCCGGCAGTCGATCGGCACCCGCCGCATCTCGGTCGAGGGGAGTCGGAGGGTGGCGTGGATCCCCTCCTTGGCGACGAGCTGCACCGCCGCGCCCGCGCCACGGGCGATCTTGCCGCCGGCTCCCGGCTTGAGCTCCACGTTGTGGACGACCGTACCGACGGGGATGTACCGGAGGGGCAGCGCGTTGCCCGGCCGGATCTCGGCGCCCTGGCCGCTCTGGAGCATGTCACCGACCTCGACCTGGGCCGGCGCCAGGATGTAGCGCTTCTCCCCGTCGAGGTAGTGGAGCAGCGCGATGCGGGCGTTGCGGTTCGGGTCGTACTCGATGGCCGCGACCTTGGCGGGGACGCCGTCCTTGTCGCGACGGAAGTCGACGAGCCGGTACCGGCGCTTGTGGCCACCACCCCGGTGACGGGAGGTCATCCGGCCGTAGGTGTTGCGCCCGCCGCTGGCCGGGCGGGACCTGGTGAGCGACTTCTCGGGCCGGTCCCGGGTGACCTCGGAGAAGTCCGAGACGCTCTGGAACCGTCGCCCCGCGCTCGTCGGCTTGCGCTTGCGGATGGGCATCGTCAGCTCCCGAAGATCTCGATGCGGTCACCGGCCACGAGGGACACGACGGCCCGCTTCTCGTCGGCCCGGCGTCCCCAGGTCCCGGTGCGCCGGTTCCGCTTGCGCTTGCCCTGCCGGTTCATCGTGTTCACCTTCGAGACCCTGACCCCGAAGATGGACTCGACGGCCCGCCTGATCTCGATCTTGTTGGCGTCGGGCGCCACGACGAACGTGTAGACGTTCTCGTCGTACGCGGCGTAGGACTTCTCCGACACCACGGGGCGGAGGACGATGTCGCGGGGGTCGCGGGCGCTCATCGCTCACCGTCCTCTCCGGATTCGCCGGACTCTCCGGTCTCCCCGGCCGGGGCGGGGTTCGGCGCGCCCGCGCCGGTGAGGCGGGACAGGGCCGCGTCGAGGGTGGCCCGGCTGAAGACGAGCCAGTCGTTGACGAGCACGTCGTAGGCGTTGAGCTCCTCGGGCAGGAGGATCTGGACCCGCTCGCCGAGGTTGCGGAACGACTTCCAGACCGCTTCCTCGGTTCGATCGAGCACGAGGAGGATCCGGTCCTCGCGCTCGCCCCGGGTCCTCAGGCCGAGCCCCGCGAGGACCTGGAGCGCGTCCTTGGTGCGCGGCGCGTCGATGCCCCACGCGTCGACGACGAGGATCCGGTCCTCGGCGGCACGGTCGGAGAGCGCGGAGCGCAGCGCGAGGCGGACCATCTTCTTGGGGGTGCGTTGGCGGTAGTCGCGCGGCTTGGGGCCGTGGGCGATGCCGCCCCCTCGCCAGTGGGGCGACCGGATCGAGCCCTGGCGGGCCCGGCCGGTGCCCTTCTGGCGCCAGGGCTTGGAGCCGCCCCCGGCGACCTCCGCCCGGGTCTTCGTGCTGTGGGTCCCGGATCGGGCCGCCGCGAGCTGCGCCGTGACGACCTGGTGCATGACCGGCACGTTCGGTTCGATGCCGAAGACGTCGTCGGGCAGGTCGACGCTGCCGACCACGGCTCCCGCGGTGGACCTGACGTCGGCCTTCATGCCTCCGCTCCCGTCTTCGCCGGGGACTTGACGGCGTCGCGGACGAAGACCAGCCCGCCGGACGGTCCGGGCACCGATCCCCTGAGCAGGAGCAGACCGCGCTCGGCGTCGCCCTCGACGACCTCGAGGTTGAGGGTGGTCACCCGGGCGTTGCCGTGCTGCCCCGCCATGCGCGTGCCCTTGAACACGCGGGCCGGCGTGGCGCAGGCACCGATGGCTCCCGGGGCCCGGTGCTTCTTGTGGTTGCCGTGCGAGGCCCCCTGGCCCTTGAAGTTGTGGCGCTTCATGGCCCCGGTGAAGCCCTTGCCCTTGCTGATGCCGGTGACGTCGACGCGGGCGCCGGCGGCGAAGACGTCCGCCTCGATGACCTGGCCGACCGAGAACCCCGAGAGGTCGTCGACCCGCAGCTCCGCCAGGTGTCGGGCCGGCTGGGCGCCGGCGGCGGCGAGGTGACCGAGCTCCGGCTTCGTGATCCGCCGGGCCTTGGTCTCCCCGAAGGCGAGCTGCACCGCGGCGTAGCCGTCACGCTCGGGCGTCTTGAGCTGCACGACGCGGCAGGGCCCGGCCTGGATCACCGTGACCGGAACGATCCGGTTGTCGGCGTCCCAGACCTGGGTCATGCCGAGCTTGCGCCCCAGGATCCCCTTCGTCGCCATGGTGGCTGCGTCTTCCTCTCGTCCGGCCCGGCGGCCGGCCCTCACGCGAACGCTCCGCCCGGAGGCCGGGGCGGAGCGTCGGTTCCGGTTGTGCCACGCGGTTCCCCGGCCGTAGCCCCGCTCGGGGCCTGCGTGGACGTCGGTTGCTGCGTTCGACTGCGGCGTCAGGCTCGTTCGCCCGCTCCGATGCGGAGCCGGTGAGCGGCCCGGCGAACCGATTGATTGTAGCGATCGCGTGACGCACCGTCCACACGACGCCCACCGGGGCTCCACCCGGCCGAGCCTCGTTCGGGTGGTCGTCGGGTCGCCCTGCGGGCGGCCGGCGATCAGACCTGCTGGATCTTGATCTCGATGTCCACGCCCGCGGGCAGATCGAGGCGCTGGAGCGACTCCACGGTCTTGCTCGTGGGCTCGACGATGTCGAGCAACCGCTTGTGGATCCGCATCTCGAAGTGCTCCCGGGAGTCCTTGTCGACGTGAGGCGATCGGATCACGCAGAACCGGTGCTTCTCGGTGGGGAGCGGCACCGGCCCGCGCACCTTGGCCTGGGTCCGGACGACCGTCTCGACGATCTTCTTCGTGGACTGGTCGATGACCTCGTGATCGTAGGCCTTCAGCCGGATCCGGATCTTCTGGCCCTTGGCGACGTCTGCCATGATCCCGCCTCGATCCCCCTACTTGTGGATCTTGGTGACCCGGCCGGCGCCGACGGTGCGGCCACCCTCACGGATCGCGAACCGCAGGCCCTCTTCCATCGCGATCGGCGCGATGAGCTCCACGGTCATCTCGGTGTTGTCCCCCGGCATCACCATCTCGACACCCTCGGGCAACGACACGTGCCCCGTCACATCGGTGGTCCGGAAGTAGAACTGCGGCCGGTAGTTCGTGAAGAACGGCGTGTGCCGACCACCCTCCTCCTTGGTCAACACGTACACCTGCGCCTCGAAGTTCGTGTGCGGCGTGATCGACCCCGGCTTCGACAGGACCTGACCCCGCTCCACCTCGTCCTTCTTCGTGCCCCGCAACAACACCCCCACGTTGTCGCCCGCCCGACCCTCGTCGAGCAACTTGCGGAACATCTCCACCCCGGTACAGGTCGTCTTCGACGTCGGCCGGATCCCCACGATCTCGACCTCCTCACCGACCTTGACCACCCCACGCTCCACACGACCCGTCACCACCGTCCCCCGACCCGTGATCGAGAACACATCCTCGATCGGCATCAAGAACGGCTTGTCAACATCACGAGTCGGCTCCGGGATGTACGCATCGACCGCGTCCATCAACTCCACGATCTTGCCGGCCCACTCCGCGTCGCCCTCCAACGCCTTCAACGCCGACACCCGCACCACCGGGATCTCGTCACCGGGGAACTCGTACTCCGAGAGCAACTCCCGCACCTCGAGCTCCACCAACTCGAGGATCTCCTCGTCGTCGACCATGTCCGCCTTGTTCAACGCCACCACGATCGACGGCACCCCCACCTGACGCGCCAACAACACATGCTCACGCGTCTGAGGCATCGGACCATCCGTCGCCGCCACCACCAGGATCGCCCCATCCATCTGAGCCGCCCCGGTGATCATGTTCTTGATGTAGTCCGCATGCCCCGGACAATCCACATGCGCGTAATGACGGTTCCCCGTCTCGTACTCCACATGCGCGATCGAGATCGTGATCCCCCGCGCCTTCTCCTCCGGCGCCTTGTCGATCTCATCGAAAGGCGTGAACGCCGTCGACGGATCCGCCTCGTGCAACACCTTCGTGATCGCCGCCGTCAACGTCGTCTTCCCATGATCGATATGACCGATCGTCCCGATGTTCAGATGCGGCTTCGTCCGCTCGAACTTCTCCTTGGCCATGGGGGGACCTTGCTCCTTGTGCCGAGAGTGGGTGCTACTCGCCCCGGATCCGGGCGACGATGTCCTGCGCGATCGACTCGGGCACCGGCTGGTACGAATCGAACTGCATGGTGTAGGTCGCGCGCCCCTGAGTGCGCGAACGGAGGTCGGTAGCATACCCGAACATCTCCGCCAGCGGGACTTGGGCGTTGACCACCTGCTGGTTGCCGCGCTGCTCCATGCCCCCGACCTTCCCCCGCCGGGCCGAGAGGTCGCCGATCACGTCACCCATGTAGTCCTCGGGCGTGACGACCTCGACCCGCATGATCGGCTCCAGGAGGACGGGCTTGGCGAGCCGGGCGGCCTTCTTGAGCGCCATCGAGCCGGCGATCTTGAAGGCCATCTCGCTCGAGTCGACGTCGTGGGACGACCCGAAGGTGAGGATGGCCCTGACGTCGACCATCGGGTACCCCGCCAGCACGCCTCCCTCGAGCGCCTCCTGGATGCCGGCGTCGACGGCCGGGATGTACTCGCGGGGGATGACGCCACCGGTGATCTTGTCGACGAACTCGTATCCGCCGCCGGGGCCCGTGGGCTCCAGGCTGATCACGACGTGGCCGTACTGGCCCCGACCGCCGGTCTGGCGGACGTACCGCTCCTCGACGCGCTCGACCGGGACGGTGATGCTCTCCCGGTAGGCGACCTGGGGCTTCCCGACGTTCGCGGCCACGCTGAACTCGCGCATCATGCGGTCGACGAGCACCTCGAGGTGGAGCTCGCCCATGCCGGCGATGATCGTCTGGCCGGTCTCCTCGTCGGTCCGGACCTGGAACGTCGGGTCCTCGTCGGAGAGGGCCCCCAGGGCCTTGCCCAGCTTGTCCTGGTCGGCCTTGGTCTTGGGCTCGATCGCGACCGAGATCACGGGCTCGGGGAACTCCATGCGCTCGAGCAGGATCGGGTGGCCGGGGTCGCAGAGGGTGTCGCCGGTCGTGACGCCCTTGAGCCCCACGGCGGCGACGATGTCGCCGGTGAAGACGGCGTCCTTGTCCTCGCGGTGGTTGGCGTGCATCTGGAGGAGCCGGCCGACGCGCTCCTTGCGGTCCTTGGTGGCGTTGAGGACCTGGCTGCCCTGGGCGAGCGAGCCGGAGTAGACGCGGAAGTAGGTGAGCTTGCCGACGTAGGGATCGCTCATGATCTTGAACGCCAACGCCGAGAACGGCGCGTCGTCGGTCGCCTCCCGCTCGAGCAGTTCCGCTCCCTTCAGGTCGGTGCCCTGGACCGGTGGGACGTCGAGGGGGCTCGGGAGGTACTCGACCACGGCGTCGAGGAGCGGCTGGACGCCCTTGTTGCGGAAGGCCGTGCCGCACAGGACGGGGACGACCTCGCCGGCGATCGTGGCCGCGCGGAGCGCGCGCCGGAGGTCGTCGGCGGTGATCTCCTCGTCACCCACGTACTTCTCGAGGAGCGCCTCGTCGGACCGGGACAGCACGTCGACGAGCTCGTGGCGCCAGTGGTCGGCGTCCGCCCGGAGGTCCGCCGGCACCTCGATGGTCTCGAACTGCTCGCCCATGCCCTCGTCCCACACGAGGGCCTCCATCGCGAGCAGGTCCACGACACCCCGGAACTCGTTCTCGGCCCCGATCGGGAGCTGGACGACGGCCGGGTCGGCGTCGAGCCGGTCCCGGATCATGTCGACGCAGCGGAAGAAGTCGGCCCCCACCCGGTCCATCTTGTTCACGAAGCACATCCGCGGGACCCGGTACTTGTCGGCCTGGCGCCAGACCGTCTCCGTCTGGGGCTCGACGCCCGCCACCGCGTCGAAGACCGCCACCGCGCCGTCGAGCACCCGGAGCGAGCGCTCGACCTCGACCGTGAAGTCGACGTGACCGGGGGTGTCGATGATGTTGATCCAGCAGTCGCGCCACTTGCAGGTGGTGGCCGCGCTCGTGATCGTGATCCCGCGCTCCTGCTCCTGGACCATCCAGTCCATCACCGCGGCGCCCTCGTGGACCTCCCCCATCTTGTAGGTGCGGCCCGTGTAGTAGAGGATGCGCTCGGTCGTCGTGGTCTTCCCCGCGTCGATGTGGGCCATGATCCCGATGTTGCGCGTGCGCGCCAGGGGGAACTCCCGGATCACCGGGCCGCCCTTGCCCTTGACCTGCTTCGCCTCGGTGGCCATGCTCCGCTCTTCTCTGCTCACGGGGCCCGGATCGAGCGTACCGGGGCCCCCTCCCTGATCCTGCGATTCCCCGGGTCCGGACGGGGGTCGCCCGCGGGGGTCGACGTCGGACGTGCCCGGTCGGTTCCCGGCGGCGTCGCCGGTCGGGACCCGTGGGCTCGGTGGCCCGGGTCGCCTCCCCACTCCCTGCGGGCGCCGGGAGCCCGGACGGGGGTTGCGACGGAGGCAGGTGGGAGAGGAGACCCGGCCCCCGTAGGATCCCCCGACGCCGGCCGGCCGCGGACCGGCCGGTGACGCCGGCTACCAGCGGTAGTGCGCGAACGCCCGGTTCGACTCGGCCATCTTCTGGAGGTCTTCCCTGCGCTTGATCGCCGCCCCGATCCCGTTGCTGGCGTCGAGGAGCTCCCCGGCCAGGCGCTCGGCCATGGTCTTCTCCCGCCGCTGCCGGGCGTACCCCACGATCCACCGGACGGCCAGGGTCGTGGCCCGCCGGGGCCTCACCTCGACCGGGACCTGGTAGGTGGCCCCGCCCACGCGGCGGCTGCGCACCTCGAGGGCGGGCCGCACGTTCTCCACCGACCGCTTCAGCACCCCGACCGGCTCGTTCCCCGTCTTGCGCTCGATGTCGGAGAGCGCCTGGTACACGATCTGCTCGGCCAGGGACCGCTTGCCGCGCAGGAGCACCTTGTTGACGAGCTGGGTGACGAGCACCGACCGGTAGATCGGGTCGGGCATGAGGTCACGACGGGGGGCAGGGCCTCGGCGGGGCATCGTCAGTCCTTCTTCGCGCCGTAGCGGCTGCGCGCCTGCTTGCGGTCGGCGACACCGCTGGCGTCGAGGGCACCGCGCACCACCTTGTACCGCACGCCGGGCAGGTCCTTCACCCGGCCGCCACGGACGAGGACGATCGAGTGCTCCTGGAGGTTGTGCCCGATGCCCGGGATGTACGCGGTCACCTCGATCCCGGTGGTGAGTCGGACCCGGGCGACCTTCCGCAGGGCCGAGTTCGGCTTCTTCGGGGTCGTCGTGAACACGCGCGTGCACACGCCCCGCCGCTGGGGCGAGCCCTTGAGGGCCGGCGTCTTCGACTTCTCCGGCTTGGTCTGTCGGCCCTTGCGGACCAGCTGGGCGATCGTCGGCACGATGCTCCTCGGAGCTGCGTTCAGGAGGTGGTCACCGGTCGTGCCCGGCCCGGAAGCCCCGGGCATCCCGGATCGATGCGCGTGGTGCCCCTCCGTCACCGGAGGGGCAGCGGCACAGGAGGATACGGCACCCCGCCCGGACGGTCAAACCGCCCGCCCGGGCCGCGGGTGGCCGCTCACTCACTGCCGGCCGCGGAGCCGGCGGGCGGCTCGCCCGGGAGCTCGATGACGGCGCCGGACTCCTCCCCGTCCCCGCCGACCGGGCCCGCGCTCGTGTCCCGCAGCCAGTCGGCGAGGTCGAGCTCGGCCTCGGCCTCCGAGGAGTAGAAGGGCAGCGGCTCGTAGTCGGGCGCCGAGGTGCGGATGTCCCGGTACCGGCCCATGCCCGTCCCGGCGGGGATGAGCTTCCCGATGATGACGTTCTCCTTGAGGCCGATGAGGTTGTCCTTGCGGCCCTCGATCGCCGCCTCGGTGAGCACCCGGGTGGTCTCCTGGAAGGAGGCGGCCGACAGCCACGAGTCGGTGGCCAGCGAGGCCTTGGTGATGCCCATGAGCTCGGGACGCCCCTCGGCCGGCTTGTTGCCCTCCTCGACGAGGCGCCGGTTGGTGTCCGCGTAGACGCGGGCGTCGACCTTCTCCCCGGGCAGGAACGCGCTGTCCCCCGGCTCCGAGACGGCGACCCGCCGCAGCATCTGGCGGACGATGACCTCGACGTGCTTGTCGTGGATGGAGACGCCCTGCTCCCGGTAGACCTTCTGCACCTCGTCGACGAGGTACTGCTGGGTCTCCCGGATCCCCTTGATCTCGAGGATCTTCTTCGGGTCGAGCGGGGTCTTCTCGTCGCCGACGAGCCGGTCGCCCGCGCTCACCTCCTGGCCGTCCGCGACCGCGAGGTGGGCGCGCCGGGAGACGACGTGCTCCTCCTCGGTGCCGTCGTCGGCGACGATCGTGACGAGCCGCTCGCCCTTCTCGTTCTCGGACAGGCGCACCACGCCGGAGCTCTCGGCCAGCAGGGCGGCACCCTTGGGGGTCCGGGCCTCGAACAGCTCGACGACGCGCGGCAGACCGTGCGTGATGTCCTCGCCCGCGACACCACCGGTGTGGAAGGTCCGCATGGTGAGCTGCGTTCCCGGCTCACCGATCGACTGGGCCGCGATGATCCCCACGGCCTCGCCCAGGTCCACCGTCTTCCCGGTGGCGAGCATGACCCCGTAGCAGGAGGCGCACACCCCCGCGTGCGACTCGCAGACCAGCGGGGACCGGACTCGCACCCGCTCGACCTCCGCGTCGGAGGCGAGGGCGCCCAGCTCGGCGTCGCCCACGGCCGTGCCCCGCACCAGCGTCGTCCCGTCGGCCAGGGCCACGTCCTCGGCGAGCACGCGGCCGAGGATCTTCGTCTCGAGCACGCGGAGGTTGTCGGGCTCGCCGGTCACGTGCTCGACCCAGATGCCACGGGAGGTGCCGCAGTCGTCGTCGCGGACGATGAGCTCCTGCGACACGTCGACGAGCCGTCGGGTCAGGTAGCCCGAGTCGGCCGTCCGCAGCGCGGTGTCGGCGAGACCCTTCCGGGCGCCGTGGGTCGAGATGAAGTACTCGAGCACCGACAGGCCCTCGCGGAAGTTCGACTTGATGGGTCGGGGGATGATCTCGCCCCGCGGGTTGGCCACCAGGCCCCGCATACCGGCGATCTGGCGAACCTGCATCACGTTGCCCCGGGCTCCGGAGCCCACCATCATCTCGATGGGGTTGAACTTCTGGGCGACGAGCTCCCGCTGCATGGCCTCGCGGACCTGCTCGGTGGCCTCGGTCCAGATCTCGATCTCCTTCTGGCGCCGCTCGTCGTCGGTGATGACGCCCCGCTCGTACTGCTGCTCGACCTTCTCGGCCTCCCGCTCGTGCCGGTCGAGGATGCCGGCCTTCTCCTCGGGGGTCCGGACGTCGGCGATGGAGATGGTGAGGCCGGCCCGGGTGGCGAAGTCGAAGCCGAGGTCCTTGAGCTTGTCGAGGCTCTCGGCCACGACCGCCCTCGGGTAGCGGGCGACGAGGTCGCCGACGATCTCGGTGATGTCGCGCTTGCGCACGACCCGGTCGACGAAGGGGAAGTCGGGCGGGAACGCCTCGTTGAACAGCAGCCGCCCCAGCGTGGTCTCGACGAGCACGGCCCCGGAGCCGTTGGCCCCGTTGCGCCGCAGGAGCGCGCTGGCCTCGTCGACGGCCCGCTCCTCGAAGCGGTCCTCGGGGAACCGCGACGCCGGCATCCGGACCTTGATCCGGGCGTGCAGGGAGAGACCGCCGCTCTCGTCGTCGCGACCGACCCGCTGGTCGTAGGCGAGGACGGCTTCCTCGAGCGACCCGAAGGCCCGCCCCTCGCCGTCGGCCCCGTCGACCTGCTCGGTCAGGTAGTAGGCCCCGATGATCATGTCCTGGCTCGGCACCGCGATCGGGCGGCCGTGGGCCGGCGACAGGATGTTGTGCGCGGACAGCATCAGCATCCGCGACTCGGCCTGGGCCTCGGCCGACAGCGGCAGGTGCACCGCCATCTGGTCGCCGTCGAAGTCCGCGTTGAACGCGGCGCAGACGAGCGGGTGGATCTGGATGGCCTTGCCCTCGACCAGCACGGGCTCGAAGGCCTGGATGCCGAGGCGGTGCAGGGTCGGGGCCCGGTTCAGCAGGACCGGGTGCTCCTTGATGACCTCCTCGAGCACGTCCCACACCTGGGGCCGGGCCCGCTCGACCATCCGCTTGGCCGACTTGATGTTCTGGGCGTACTCGAGGTCGACGAGCCGCTTCATCACGAACGGCTTGAAGAGCTCGAGCGCCATCTGCTTGGGCAGACCGCACTGGCGCAGCCTGAGCTGGGGACCGACCACGATCACCGAGCGACCGGAGTAGTCGACCCTCTTCCCGAGCAGGTTCTGGCGGAACCGGCCCTGCTTGCCCTTCAGCATGTCGGAGAGGGACTTCAGGGCGCGGTTGCCCGGACCGGTGACCGGACGACCCCGGCGGCCGTTGTCGAACAGCGCGTCGACCGCCTCCTGGAGCATCCGCTTCTCGTTGTTGATGATGATCTCGGGCGCGCCGAGGTCGAGGAGCCGCTTCAGGCGGTTGTTGCGGTTGATGACCCGGCGGTAGAGGTCGTTGAGGTCGGAGGTGGCGAAGCGGCCGCCGTCGAGCTGGACCATGGGCCGCAGGTCCGGCGGGATCACCGGCACCGCGTCGAGGACCATGCCCATCGGGGAGTTGACCGGCCGGCCACCGTCGTCCTTGCGGTTGAAGGCCGAGATCACCTTCAGGCGCTTGATCGCCTTGGCCTTGCGCTGACCCCGGGCGGTCGCGATGACCTCCTTGAGGGTGTCCTCCTCGGCGACGAGGTCGAGTCGCGAGATGAGGTCCTTCACCGCCTCGGCGCCCATGCCTCCGGAGAAGTGCTCGTGGTAGCGGTCGGCCAGCTCCCGCCACACCCGCTCGTCGTCGACGAGCTGCTTCACCTTCAGCCCGCGGAACGTGTCCCAGACGACCTTGAGGTGGTCGATCTCGGCCTCGTGGCGGGCGCGGATCTCCTCGAAGTCCTTGTTGCGGGCCTTCTCGGCCCGCTCCATCTCGGCCTTCTTGGCGCCCCGCTCCTCGAGCTCGGCCAGCTCCCGCTCGTACTCCTCGTCGCGGTCGCGCAGGCGCAGCTCGAGCCGGCGCTCGAGCTCCCCGATCTCGGCCCGGATGTCGCCCTCGAGCTTCGCCTCGTCCTTGTGCCGGCGCTCCTCGTCGACCCACGTGATGAGGTGGGCCGCGAAGTAGATGACCTTCTCCAGGCTCTTGGGCGGGATGTCGAGCAGGTAGCCGAGCCGGCTCGGGACGCCCTTGAAGTACCAGATGTGGGTGACGGGAGCCGCGAGCTCGATGTGGCCCATGCGCTCACGACGCACCTTCGACCGGGTGACCTCGACCCCGCACCGCTCGCAGATGATGCCCTTGAACCGGACGCGCTTGTACTTGCCGCAGTAGCACTCCCAGTCCTTGGTGGGCCCGAAGATCTTCTCGCAGAACAGCCCGTCCTTCTCGGGCTTGAGCGTGCGGTAGTTGATCGTCTCGGGCTTCTTCACCTCGCCGTTCGACCACATGCGGATCTGATCCGCCGTGGCCAGCGCGATCGACAGCTGTGCGGAGTCGTTGACGTCGAGCACTGTGTGCCTCGCCTCCCTGGGTTCCGCCCGGTCCTAGAACGCCGGCTCGCGACGGCGCTCTTCCTCCTCGTCGCTGCCCCGCTCGGGCCGGGACAGGTCGATGCCGAGCGACTCGGTGGTTCGGAACGCGTCCTCGTCGAGCTCGCGGATCTCGACCTCCTCGCCCGCGGCGTCGATGACGCGGACGTTGAGGCAGAGCGCCTGCATCTCCTTGATGAGCACCTTGAACGACTCGGGGATCCCCGGCTCGGGGATGTTCTCCCCCTTGACGATCGCCTCGTAGACCTTGACGCGGCCGAGGACGTCGTCGGACTTGATGGTGAGGATCTCCTGGAGAGCGAAGGCGGAGCCGTACGCCTCGAGGGCCCAGACCTCCATCTCCCCGAACCGCTGGCCGCCGAACTGCGCCTTCCCGCCCAGCGGCTGCTGGGTGATCATCGAGTACGGGCCGGTCGAGCGGGCGTGGATCTTGTCGTCGACCAGGTGCGACAGCTTCATGATGTACACGTAGCCGACGGTCACGGGCTGGTCGTACGGCTCCCCGGTGCGGCCGTCGTAGAGGAGGGCCTTGCCGTCGGAGCCGACCAGCCGGTCGCCGTTCACCCCGTCGGCGTGCATCCGCTCGAACAGGTCCTTGATCGTGGAGTGGGGACCGGCGTCCTCGCGCTCGTCCCAGTGGGCGCCGTCGAAGACGGGGCTCGACACCCACACGGCCGGCTCGGTGACGGGGCGCGTCTTGTTGGGCTCGATGCGCCGCCGGCCGGCGTCGTCCCAGCCGTGGCACGCCGCGTACCCGAGGTGGGCCTCGAGGACCTGCCCGACGTTCATGCGGCTCGGGACGCCGAGCGGGTTGAGCACGATGTCGACCGGCGTGCCGTCGGTGAGGTAGGGCATGTCCTCGACGGGGAGGATCTTGGCGATGACCCCCTTGTTGCCGTGCCGGCCCGCGAGCTTGTCGCCCTCGCTGATCTTGCGCTTCTGGGCGACGTAGACCCGGACGAGCTGGTTGACGCCGGGCGGGAGCTCCTCGCCCTCGTCGCGGGAGCGGACCCGGACCTCGATGACCTTGCCGGTCTCGCCGTGGGGCACCTTCAGCGAGGTGTCGCGAACCTCGCGGGCCTTCTCGCCGAAGATGGCCCGCAGCAACCGCTCCTCGGGGGTCAGCTCGGTCTCGCCCTTGGGGGTGACCTTCCCGACGAGGATGTCGCCGGGACCGACCTCGGCGCCCACCCGGATGATCCCCCGCTCGTCGAGATCCTTGAGGATGTCCTCGCTGAGGTTCGGGATGTCGCGGGTGATCTCCTCGGCGCCCAGCTTCGTGTCGCGGGCGTCGATCTCGTGCTCCTCGATGTGGATCGACGTGAGCACGTCGTCGCGCACGAGGCGCTCGGAGATGACGATGGCGTCCTCGTAGTTGTGCCCCTTCCAGGGCATGAACGCGACGAGGAGGTTCTTGCCCAGGGCCAGCTCGCCGCCGTGCGTGGACGGGCCGTCGGCGAGCACGTCGCCCGGCCGCACGGTGTCGCCCTCGCCCACCAGCGGCTTCTGGTTGATGCACGTACCCTGGTTCGACCGGCGGAACTTGTGCAGCCGGTAGGTCGCGGGGCCCGCCTTCTTGTAGTCGACGGTCAGGCTGTCGCCGGCGACCTCGACCACCGTGCCGTCGGCCTCGGCCACCACCAGGTCACCGGCGTCCCGTGCCGCCCGACCCTCGATGCCCGTACCGATGAACGGGGCCGTCGGGCGGAGCAGGGGGACGGCCTGGCGCTGCATGTTCGCCCCCATGAGGGCACGGTTGGCGTCGTCGTGCTCGAGGAACGGGATGAGCGCGGTGGCCACCGAGACCATCTGCTTGGGGGAGACGTCCATGTAGTCGACCTCGTCGGGGGCGACGTAGGCGACCTCTCCCCGACCGGCCCGCACGAGCACGCGATCGTCGAGGAACCGCCCCTTCTCGTCGACCCGGGCGTTCGCCTGGGCGATGACGTAGCGGTCCTCGTCGTCGGCGGCGAGGTACTCGATCTCGTCGGTGACCACGCCCTTGGCGACCTTGCGGTAGGGCGTCTCGATGAAGCCGAACCGGTTGATCCGGGCGTAGGTCGACAGGTAGCCGATGAGGCCGATGTTCGGACCCTCGGGCGTCTCGATCGGGCACATCCGGCCGTAGTGCGAAGGGTGCACGTCACGCACCTCGAACCCGGCCCGCTCACGCGACAGACCACCCGGACCCAGGGCCGACAGGCGCCGCTTGTGGGTGAGCCCGGCCAGCGGGTTGGTCTGGTCCATGAACTGGCTGAGCTGGCTGGACCCGAAGAACTCCTTGATGGCGGCGACGACGGGACGGATGTTGATGAGCGTCTGGGGCGTGATCGCCTCGACGTCCTGGGTCGTCATCCGCTCGCGGACGACCCGCTCCATCCGTGAGAGCCCGACCCGGACCTGGTTCTGGATCAGCTCGCCGACCGACCGCACCCGGCGGTTGCCGAAGTGGTCGATGTCGTCGTCGTAGTAGCCCGGCTCGTTGGCGTGGAGCTTCACCAGGTACGAGACGGCGGCGAGGATGTCGGCCCTGGACAGGGTGTGCTCGTCGGCCGCGGGCGCCTCCATCCCGAAGCGGTCCAGCCCGAGGAGCGGGTACTCGTCGCGGAGCTTCTTCGAGACCTTGTGGCGCCCGACCCGGGCCATGTCGTAGCGCTTCGGGTTGAAGAAGAGGTTCTCGAGCAGGCTCCGGGCGGAGTCGGGGGTGGGGGGTTCGCCCGGTCGCAGCTTCCGGTAGATGTCGATGTAGGCGGCCTCGACGTCCTCGGTGTTGTCCTTCTCGAGGGTGTTGGCGATCGTCTCGAAGGGGCGACCCTTCTCGTCGAGGATGAGGTTCAGCAGCTCGTCGTGGGTCTCGCCGAAGCCCAGGGCCTTGAGGAGCACGGTGACGGGCTGCTTGCGCTTGCGGTCGACGCGGACGTAGGCGACGTCCTTCTTGTCGATCTCGAACTCCAGCCAGGCGCCCCGGCTGGGGATCACCTTGGCGTCGACGATGTCCTTCTCGGGGGCGGTCTTGTCGGGCGTGATCCCGAAGTAGACGCCCGGCGACCGGACGAGCTGGGAGACGACGATCCGCTCCGTCCCGTTGATGATGAACGTCCCGCGGTCGGTCATCATCGGGAAGTCGCCCATGAAGACCGACTGCTCCTTGATCTCGCCCGTCTGGGCGTTCATGAAGCGAGCCGTCACGAAGAGGGGCCGGTGGAACGTGAGGTCGTTCTGGCGGCACTCCTCCTCGGTGTGCTTGGGCGGGTCGAAGACGGGGTCGGCCAACTCCAGCTTGAGCTGCCCGGTGAAGTCCTCGATGGGCGAGACGTCGCGCAGGACCTCGCCGAAGCCCTCCTCCAGGTACCACTGGAACGACTCGCGCTGGACGGCGATGAGGTTGGGGAGGTCGAGGACCTCACGGAGCTGACCGAACGAGAAGCGTTCGCGGGACGCGAGGCGAGCCAAGGTCACTCCTCTTCGAAATCTTCGAACGGGGGGCGGGTCACCGTCACGCCCGACCGGCCATGGCGGCGCCGGAGCCCGGAGACGCGGGCACCGGACGACGGCTTCCGGAGCGCGGCCGGGACAGACCTCCGGCGAGCACGAGACGCGCGCGGGCGAGGGACACGCAGGTTCAGTGGCGGGACGGGCGGGCAGACACGGCTAGTCGGAGCATAGCGCTCCGCCAGCCCGGCTGCCAAGGCACCACAAGCTCCCGGCGCCCGAACGGGCACCAGGAGTGACGCATGACCCGCGGAGGATACGACGCACCCCCCGCGGGGTCAAGCTTCGGCGCCCGGGCGTGGGGATCCCCGGTCCCGCCTCCGACGCCGGGGCTACTTGAGCTCCACGGTGGCGCCGGCCTCCTCGAGCTGCGCCTTCGCCTTCTCGGCGTCCTCCTTGGAGACCTTCTCGAGCACCGGCTTGGGCGCGCTGTCGACGAGGTCCTTGGCCTCCTTGAGCCCCAGGCTGGTGAGCGCTCGGACCTCCTTGATGACCTGGATCTTCTTGTCGCCGGCCGCGGTGAGGACGACGTCGAACTCGTCCTTCTCCTCGGCGGCGGCCGCCTCGCCGGGCGCGGCCGGGGCGGCCACTCCGGCGACGGCCACCGGCGCGGCGGCGGTGACGCCGAACTCCTCCTCGAAGGCCTTGAGGAACTCGTTCAGCTCCAGGACGGTCATGTTCTTGAAGACCTCGAGGAGGTCCTGGGTGCTCATCTGCGCCATCGCGCTCACCTTCCTTCGGGATGCTCGATCAGTCGTCGCCGCCCGCGGCGGGCTCATCGGGTCCGGGACTCTCCCCGGTCGAGGGCTCACCGGCCTCGGCCCCGGCCACCGGCACGTCGGGCTCCGCGCTCTCGTCCGCTGCGGGCTCCTCCGCAGCCCCGGCGGCCGCCGGCACGGCGGCGCCCTCCCCGGCGGGCTCGCCCGCCGGCAGCGCCTCGCCCCCCTCGACCCGGAGGTCGAGGTAGGCCTTGAGCCCGTAGGCCATGTTCCGGGTGATGGCCTGGAAGAGCCCGGCGGCCCGCACCAGCGGCGCCTGGAACCCACCGGCCATCCGGGCGAGGAGGACCTCGCGGGGCTCGACCTGGGCCAGCGCGTCGACCTCGGCCGGGCTCAGGAACCGCTCGCCGAGGAGGCCTCCCTTGACGACGAGGGCCGGGTTGGCCCGCCCGAACTCACGGAGCGCCTTGGCCGCGACCACCGCGTCGCCACGGACGAACGCGATCGCCACCGGCCCCTCGAGGAGGGGCAGGAGCTCGGAGCGTCCCGAGCCCTCGATCGCCCGGCGCGCGAGGGTGTTCTTGAAGATCTTGTACTCGGTCCCCGCGGGCCGCAGCGACCGGCGCAGGTCGGCGAGCTCGGAGACCGTGAGGCCCCGGTACTCGGTCAGGACGGCGGCGTCGGCCTCGGCGAGCTTCGTGCGGATCTCGTCGACGACCGCGACCTTGCGGCTGCGGATCTCGGTCGCGCCCTGGGCTCCCGCCATGGTCGGTCCCTTCCCTCACGGACACGGGTGCCGCCGAGCCGAGGCACGCCCCGTGGCCCCGAGGAGGGACCGGGAGTCGCCTCTTCCGGCCGGGCCGGGGCCCGATTACCTCGACGAGCGAGACCGGAGGTCTGCGGCGGACGATCGCTGGTGGAGGACGCAGGCTACTACGGCGCCGGGGTCCCCGGCGAGGCGGCCGTTCAGGCCGCCCCGTCCCCCACCTCCGAGGCCCGGGCCGGGTCGATGCGGACACCCGGGCCCATCGTCGACGAGGCCGTGATCGCCTTCACGTAGCGGCCCTTGGCGGCCGCCGGCTTGGCCCGGACGACCTCCTCGAGGACGGCGACGAAGTTCTCGACGAGGGCGTCCCGCTCGAAGCCGACCCGGCCGATCGGTACGTGCACGTTGCCGTACCGGTCGGTGCGGTACTCGACCCGGCCGGCCTTGAACTCGGCCACCGCCTTGCCGACGTCGGGGGTCACGGTCCCGGTCTTGGGGTTGGGCATGAGGCCCCTCGGCCCGAGCAGCCGGCCCAGCTTGCCCACCTGGCCCATGAGGTCGGGCTGGGCGATCGCCACGTCGAAGTCGAGGAACCCGCCCTGGACCCTCTCGACGAGGTCGTCGGCCCCCACGACGTCGGCTCCGGCCTCCTGGGCCTCGCGGGCGGCGTCCCCCGCCGCGAAGACGGCCACCCGGACCGCCTTCCCGGTCCCGTGCGGCAACGAGACCGTCCCCCGCACCATCTGGTCGGCCTTGCGTGGGTCGACCCCCAACCGGAAGGCGACCTCGACGGTCTCGTCGAAGTTGCGTGTCGACAGCGACCGCACGAGGTCCAGGGCCTCGGCCGCGCCGTGGAGGCGCTGCCGGTCGAAACGCCGGGTCGCGTCGAGGTACTTCTTGCCGTGTCGTGCCATCGCTGGCTCCCTCCTGTCGGGCCGGGACCGGCGGCGAGGTCCTCCGCCGGGGGCTGTCGGTCGCCGGGCGAAGCCGGCGCTAGTCCGCGACCTCGATGCCCATCGACCGCGCCGTGCCGGCCACCTGGGCCATGGCGCCCTCGATGTCGATGGCGTTGAGGTCGGGCATCTTGGTCTCGGCGATCTTGCGGAGCTGGTCGCGGGTGACCCGGCCGACCTTCTCGGTCCGCGGGTTCTGGGCGCCCTTCTCGATCCCCGCCGCCTCGCGCAGCATCACCGCGGCGGGGGGCGTCTTCGTCACGAACGTGAACGAGCGGTCCTCGAAGATCGAGATCTCGGCCGGGACGATCGTCCCCCGCTGGGCCTCGGTCGCCGCGTTGTACGCCTTGCAGAAGTCCATGATGTTGATCCCGTGGGGGCCCAGCGCGGTGCCCACGGGGGGCGCCGGCGTGGCCTGCCCGGCGGGGATCTGGATCTTCACGATCGCGGCCAGCTTCTTCTTCGCCATGAGTGTGTCCTTGCCGTGACGGGCCGGGGCGCCTAGAGCTTCGCCACCTGGCCGAACTCCAGCTCGACCGGGGTCTCGCGCCCGAAGATGTTGACGAGCACCTTGAGCTTCGACCGGTCGACGTCGATCTCGCTGATCGCGCCGTTGAAGTCGGCGAAGGGCCCGGAGACGACCCGGACCTGCTCGCCCACCTCGAACTCCAGCCGCGGGCGGGCCTTCTTCTCGACCACGCCCTCGGCCTTGACGCCCAGGATCGACTCGACCTCCCTGCGCGACAGCGGGGTCGGCTTGGCCCCGCTGCCCACGAACCCGGTCACCCCGGGGGTGTTGCGTACGACGTACCAGGAGTCGTCGTCGAGGTCCATCCGCACCAGGAGGTACCCCGGGAACACCTTCTTCTGGACGACGACCTTGCGACCGCCCTTGAAGTCGATGACGTCCTCCATCGGGATGACGACCTCGAAGATGCGCTCCTCGACGTTCATCGACCGGATCCGGCTCTCGAGGTTCGACTTCACCTTGTTCTCGTAGCCGGCGTAGGTGTGCACGACGAACCAGTCCCCGGGCCGGTCGTAGGGGCTCGGCTCCCCGGGCTCCTCCTCGCCCTCCTCGAGCACCTCGACGAGCTCGGCCGCGCCGAGCGCCTCGGGACCCCCGCCCTCCTCGCGCTCCTCGACCTCCACAGGTGCCTCGTCGCGCTCGTCGAGCGATGCCTCGACGTCGCCGGTGCGCTCCAGAGCGCGCTCCACGTCGTCCTCCTGGTCGGCGTCCTGCTCCGCGGCGGCGAGATCGGGGTGGTGGGTGTCGGCAGCCATGCGATCGATCAGTCGTAGAGGAAGAGCACGAGCTTGGCGGAGACGTAGTCGAACCCGAAGATCAGGCTCGTCATCACGGTGACCGCGATGAGTACGATGACCGTCGAGTTCACGACCTCCTGGCGCGAGGGCCAGGCCACCTTGCGGAGCTCGCCCCGGACCTCACCGAAGAACTGGCGGGGACTCGTCCGCTCCCGCGCCGTCGGAGCGGCCGCGCGAGCCGGGCGCCGCTCGGGAGCCCGCGACCGGTCGGCGCCCTGACGCTGCATCATGCGCTTGGTCTGTCGGTTCACGAAACCGCCTCGTGGCAGGTTGTCGGAGCAGGGCAGGAGGGACTCGAACCCCCAACCGCCGGTTTTGGAGACCGGAGCTCTGCCAAGTTGAGCTACTGCCCTCCGGGCGCGCCGGGGCCGGACCACCGAGGATAGCAGCGGACCCGTGACGAGGGCTCGCCGAGGTTCAGCTGGCGAGGTGCACCCGGCGACGGGACCGGGCGACGAGCACCACGGTCGCCGCCGCCCCCGCCGCCACGGCGGCGCCCCCGATCGCGCCCGCGTACGCGAGGTTGCGGCCCCGCAGGAGCGACCGCACGGCGCGCCGCTCCCCGGCCTCCTCGAGCGCGGCGAGGGTCTGGGCGAGCAGGCCGGGCGCCGGCTCGAGGTAGCGGGTCCGCAGCAGCTGGAGGGCCCGGAGCATCCGCCGGTAGCGGGCCAGCTCCGCCTGGCAGCGGAGGCAGGTCTCGAGGTGACGCTCGACGTTGAGGTCGACCGGCCGCGATCCCCGGGCGTCGTCGTCGACCACCTCGGGCAGCAGGGCGGCGACGTCGTCACACCGCATGGATCGCCCTCCTGGGCTCCTCGTACAGCAGGTCCCGGAGCCGTCGGCGACCCCGGTGCAGGCGGACCTTCGCCGCCGTCACCGAGATGCCCAGCTCCTCGGCGATCTCCTCGTGGGACAGTCCGTACACGTCCTTGAGCACGACGACGGCCCGGAGCTTGGGCGCCAGCTCCCCGAGGAGCGCGGAGACCTGCTCGCTGAGGGCGGCCGACTCGGCCGAGGCCTCGGGCTGGGCCTCGAGTCGCTCCTCGGCGGGCTCGAGGCCGTCGCTCATGGGCTCGGTCCGGGTGCGACGGCGGCGCTGGAGGTGCGAGTAGGCCGCGTTCGCCGTGATCCGGTACAGCCACGTGGAGAACTGCGCGTCGCCCCGGAACCTCCGGATGCCCTTCCAGGCTCGCAGGTAGGACTCCTGCACCACGTCGCGAGCGTCCTCCTCGTCGGCCGTCAGCCGCATCGCCAACGTGTAGGAGTCGACGTAGGTGCGTCGGACCAGCTCGTCGAACGCGCCGCGGTCGCCGTCCTGCGCCCTGGCGATCAGCTCGGCTTCTTCCACCGGAATCCTCGTTCCGTGCGCCGGTCAGACTCGGCGCACCGACCGGACGTTACGTCCGGATCAGCGCGTCTCGCGGTGGAGCGTGTGCTGCCGGTCCCACCGGCAGTACTTCTTCATCTCGATGCGCTCACGGTCGTTGTTCTTGTTCTTGACCGTGATGTAGTTGCGCCGCTTGCAGACCTCGCAGGCCAGGGTCACCTTGACCCGCTTGTCGCTCGCCACGTCGTCTCTCCTCCTCGTCGGGCGCGTCCGGCGCCCCGGCCGCCTGGTCCCCGTGCGAGGGCGCTCCGGCCCTCGCAGGGTGCCGGCTACTTGTGGATCTTGGTGACCCGGCCGGCGCCGACGGTGCGGCCACCCTCACGGATCGCGAACCGCAGGCCCTCTTCCATCGCGATCGGCGCGATGAGCTCCACGGTCATCTCGGTGTTGTCCCCCGGCATCACCATCTCGACACCCTCGGGCAACGACACGTGCCCCGTCACATCGGTGGTCCGGAAGTAGAACTGCGGCCGGTAGTTCGTGAAGAACGGCGTGTGCCGACCACCCTCCTCCTTGGTCAACACGTACACCTGCGCCTCGAAGTTCGTGTGCGGCGTGATCGACCCCGGCTTCGACAGGACCTGACCCCGCTCCACCTCGTCCTTCTTCGTGCCCCGCAACAACACCCCCACGTTGTCGCCCGCCCGACCCTCGTCGAGCAACTTGCGGAACATCTCCACCCCGGTACAGGTCGTCTTCGACGTCGGCCGGATCCCCACGATCTCGACCTCCTCACCGACCTTGACCACCCCACGCTCCACACGACCCGTCACCACCGTCCCCCGACCCGTGATCGAGAACACATCCTCGATCGGCATCAAGAACGGCTTGTCCACATCACGAGTCGGCTCCGGGATGTACGCATCGACCGCGTCCATCAACTCCACGATCTTGCCGGCCCACTCCGCGTCGCCCTCCAACGCCTTCAACGCCGACACCCGCACCACCGGGATCTCGTCACCGGGGAACTCGTACTCGAGAGCAACTCCCGCACCTCGAGCTCCACCAACTCGAGGATCTCCTCGTCGTCGACCATGTCCGCCTTGTTCAACGCCACCACGATCGACGGCACCCCCACCTGACGCGCCAACAACACATGCTCACGCGTCTGAGGCATCGGACCATCCGTCGCCGCCACCACTAGGATCGCCCCATCCATCTGAGCCGCCCCGGTGATCATGTTCTTGATGTAGTCCGCATGCCCCGGACAATCCACATGCGCGTAATGACGGTTCCCCGTCTCGTACTCCACATGCGCGATCGAGATCGTGATCCCCCGCGCCTTCTCCTCCGGCGCCTTGTCGATCTCATCGAAAGGCGTGAACGCCGTCGACGGATCCGCCTCGTGCAACACCTTCGTGATCGCCGCCGTCAACGTCGTCTTCCCATGATCGATATGACCGATCGTCCCGATGTTCAGATGCGGCTTCGTCCGCTCGAACTTCTCCTTGGCCATGCCGTCTCCCTCACGCGCACGACGAGGGCCGGAGGGCCCTCGAACGATCGGCCTTGGTAGCGGAGGCGGGACTCGAACCCGCGACGCCGCGATTATGAGCCGCGTGCTCTGCCGACTGAGCTACTCCGCCTGGACCGGCGGGCACCCGTGGGCACCCGCCGGACGGAGCCCCCTTACGGACTCGAACCGTAGACCCCTTCCTTACCATGGAAGTGCTCTGCCGACTGAGCTAAGGGGGCAGCGTCCAGAGGATAGCAACGGGACCGGACCGGGTCGGCTCCCGGGGGCGTCCCCTCCCGGCGCCGGGCACCGACCCGGGTGCCCTCCGGGGGCGCTCCTCGCCGGCACGGCTCCCGGGCGGGTCACCGTGCCCACCCGCGGCTCGCCCCGACGCTAGCTTCCAGCCGTGGGCATCACCCTGAGGCCGGCCGAGCGCCGTGACGCCGAGGCCACCCGGACCATCTACAACCTCGAGGTCGAGACGGCGACGGTGACGTTCGACCTCGTCCCCCGGTCCCTCGAGGAACAGGTCGCCTGGATCGACGAGCACTCGGGGGGCCACCCTGCCGTGGTGGCCGAGGACGACGGCGGCGAGGTGGTCGGCTTCGGGTCCCTCTCCCCCTACCGGCCCCGGCCCGCCTACTCCACGACGGTCGAGGACTCCGTGTACGTGCGGCGGGACCGGCGGGGGCAGGGCGTGGGACGGGCGATCCTCGAGGAGCTCGTGCGCCTGGCCGGCGCGCACGGCTTCCACACGGTGATGGCTCGGATCGTGGGCGGCCACGAGGCGTCGATCGCCCTCCACCGGGCCTGCGGCTTCGACCTGGTCGGGGTGGAGCGCGAGGTCGGCCGCAAGCAGGGCCGGTGGCTCGACGTGGCGGTCATGCAGCGGATGCTCTAGCCGCCGTCCACGTCCGCGGTCCGGATCGGCGCCCTGGACGCAGGGCCGGACGCGACACGGCCCGCCGGGCGGCGGGCCAGGAGTGGGCCGGGCTGGATTCGAACCAGCGTAGCTTGCGCAGCAGTTTTACAGACTGCCCCCTTTGGCCACTCGGGTACCGACCCCAGAGGGGCGTAGAGTAGCAGGCGCCCCTGGAACCACCGCCGACGAGGTGCCGTCATGCCCAGCTTCGACGTCGTGTCCGAGGTCGACCGCCAGGAGGTCCGCAACGCCGTCGACCAGGCGAGTCGCGAGGTCGCCAACCGCTTCGACTTCAAGGGGACCGGGACGACGATCGAGCTCGGGGAGAGCACGATCGAGCTGCACACGGAGAGCGAGCAGCGTCTCAAGGCCCTCACCCAGGTCCTCGAGGAGAAGCTCGTGAAGCGCAAGGTCTCGTTGAAGGCGCTGTCCTACGGCAAGGTCGAGGAGGCGGCCAGGGGCACCGTGCGCCAGACCGTCACCCTCAACGTCGGGATCTCCGACGAGAAGGCCCGGGCGATCGGCAAGTTCCTCAAGGGGCTCGGTCTCAAGGGCGTCCAGCACCAGGTCCAGGGCGACCAGCTCCGGGTGAGCGGGAAGAAGAAGGACGACCTGCAGGCCGCCATCGCCGCGCTGCGCGAGGAGGACTTCGGGATCCCGCTGCAGTTCACGAACTTCCGGGACTGAGGCCGACGGCCTCGCCGGCGGGTCAGACCGCCTGGTGGGCCCGCAGGCGCCGGATGCGCTCCTCGGTGGGCGGGTGGGTCGTGAACAGGTTGGCGAAGTTGACCTTGCGACCCGTCAGCGGGTTCACGATGTAGGCCTGGGCCTGGGCCGGGTCGACGTCCATCGGGATCCTCCGGGCGTAGCCCTCGATCTTCTCCAGGGCCCGGGCCAGCGGCTCGCCGGACCCCAGGAGCTGGGCGCCGATGCGGTCGGCCTCGTACTCCCGCGAGCGGGAGATGGCCATCTGGAGCAGCATCGCGGCGACCGGGGCCAGGATCATGAGGGCCAGTGCCCCGAACACGTTGTTGTCACGGTCGTCGCCGCGGCCGCCGCCGAAGATGGCTCCCCACATGGCCATCCGGGCGAGGAAGGTGATGCCCATCGCCATGGCCGCGGCCACCGAGCCGATGAGGATGTCGCGGTTGCGCACGTGGGACATCTCGTGGGCCAGCACGCCCCGCAGCTCGTCCTCGTCGAGCACCTGGAGGAGACCCTGGGTGACCGCCACCACCGCGTGGCGGGGGCTCCGCCCAGTGGCGAACGCGTTGGGCTGGGGCGACGGCGACAGGTAGAGCCGCGGCATCGGCATGCCGCCCCGGCGGGCGAGGTCCTCGACCATGGCGTGGAGGCGCGGGGCCTCCTGCGGGCTCACCGGCTTGGCCCGCGCCGCGGCCACGGCCAGCTTGTCGCTGAACCAGTAGGAGCCGCCGACGAAGACGAGGCCGATCACGAGCCCGATGATCAGCCCGTTCTGGCCGAACAGCGAGCCGATCCCCATCAGGAGCCCGCCGAAGGCCGCCATGAGGACGAAGGTCTTGACGGTGTTCTTGCTCATCGCTGCATCACCTGCCTACCGGAACGATAGGCGACCCCGTTTCGTTCCCGGGCACCAGCCCTCGAACCCGCCACCCTCCGCAGCCCCGTACGAGATCGGGCCCCGGCAGCCCGGATCCGCGCCGACCGGCGACCCAGCGGGGCGCCCGACGGAGATCAGTCGTAGTACCCGGAGTGGAAGTAGATGCACGGGACGCCCTCCTTGCGGAGCATCTCGACGTTGCGGCGGTCGTCCTCGACCCCCAGTCGCAGCTCGAAACCGTGGGACCGCAGGTCCCACACCGACGACTGCTTGAAGTCGCGCGACACCTCGTAGTCGCCCCAGGGACGCATCACGAGGAGGTCCCAGCGGATCTCGTAGCGGTGCAGCCAGGCCTCGGTGAGGTGGTGCACCCGCTGGGGTCGGGCCGTGAGCAGCACGACCACGAGCCCCGGGTCGAGGAGGTCGAGGAGCACCTTCATCTCCTCGATCACGGGGTCCTCCCCGCAGGCGTCGAAGAAGGCCCGCCAGTCGCGGCGGGGCGCCTCGATGTAGTGCTGGCGGCTCACCGCGTCGGAGAGCACCCCGTCGATGTCCACCACCACCGCCGGGCCCGGTCCCACCGGTCCCTCCCGCCACGTCCAGTGGTCGGGGAAGGAGGTCCGCCCGGGGGTCATCCCTCGTCGTCGGTCTGGGCCAGGAACCGCGCCTTGATCCCCTCGACGACCGAGGGGTCGGCCAGCGTCGTCGTGTCACCGAGCTCCTCGGCCTCGGCCACGTTGCGCAGGAGCCGCCGCATGATCTTCCCCGAACGGGTCTTGGGCAGCTCCTCGGTGAAGAGGATCGTCTTGGGCTTCGCGATGGGGCCGATCACGTGGGCCACGTGGTCCCGGAGCTCCTGGGCCAGCGACTCCGTGGGCTCGTTCCCCGCCCGCAGGATCACGAAGGCCCCGATGGCCTGCCCGGTCGTGGCGTCGGACCGGCCGACCACGGCCGCCTCGGCCACGGCCTCGTGCCCGACGAGGGCCGACTCGACCTCGGTGGTGGAGATCCGGTGACCGCTCACGTTCATGACGTCGTCGACGCGGCCGAGGAGCCAGAAGTAGCCGTCCTCGTCGCGCTTCGCGCCGTCGCCCGCGAAGTAGAGGCCGTCGTAGCGGTTCCAGTAGGTGTCCCGGTACCGCTCCGGGTCGCCCCAGATCCCCCGGAGCATCGACGGCCACGGGCGGTCGAGGACGAGGTAGCCGCCTCCGGGGACGGGGACGGGGTTCCCCCGGTCGTCGACGATGTCGGCCCCGATCCCGGGGAGCGGGAACGTCGCGCTGCCCGGCTTGAGGGTGGTGGCCCCGGGGAGCGCGCTGATCATGATGGCCCCGGTCTCGGTCTGCCACCAGGTGTCGACCACCGGGCACCGCCCCCGCCGATGTGCTGCCAGTACCAGACCCAGGCCTCGGGGTTGATGGGCTCGCCCACCGTGCCGAGGAGCCGGAGCGAGGTGAGGTCGTGCGCCTCGGGGTACTGCGGACCCCACTTCATGAACGTGCGGATCGCGGTGGGGGCCGTGTAGAGGATCGTCACCCCGTACTGCTCGACGATCGACCAGAAGCGGTCCTTGTCGGGGTGGTCGGGCGTGCCCTCGTACATGACGCTCGTGGCGAGGTTCGCCAGCGGCCCGTACACGATGTACGAGTGGCCGGTGACCCAGCCGACGTCGGCCGCGCACCAGAACACGTCGGTGTCGGGCCGGAGGTCGAACACGTACTTGTGGGTGAACGCGCACTGGGTGAGGTAGCCGCCCGTGGTGTGCATGATCCCCTTCGGCCGGGCCGTCGTGCCGCTCGTGTAGAGCAGGTAGAGCAGGTCCTCGGCGTCCATCGGCTCGGCCGGGCACTCGGGGCTCTGGCGTGGGACGACGTCGTGCCACCAGACGTCACGGCCCTCGGCCATGGGAACGTCCTGGCCGGTGCGGGCCAGGACCAGGCACCGCTCGATGGAGGGGGTCTCGGCGAGGGCTTCGTCGGCGTTGGCCTTGAGCTCCACGACCTGGCCCCGGCGCCACGAGCCGTCGGCCGTCACCAGCACCCTGGCCTCGGCGTCGTTGATGCGGTCGCGCAGCGAGTCGGCCGAGAAGCCACCGAAGACCACGGAGTGCGCGGCGCCGATCCGGGCGCAGGCCAGCATGGCCACCGGGAGCTCGGGCACCATGCCCAAGTAGATGGCCACCCGGTCGCCCTTGCCGACGCCGAGCTCCTTCAGGGCGTTGGCGGTCCGCGCGACCTCGTCGAGGAGCTGGGCGTAGGTGATCGTCCGGGTGTCGCCCGGCTCGCCCTCCCAGTGGTACGCGACCTTGTCGCCGTGGCCTGCGGCGACGTGGCGGTCGAGGCAGTTGTGGCTCACGTTGAGCTTCCCGCCCACGAACCAGCGGGCGAAGGGCGGGTCCCACTCGAGGACGGTGTGCCAGTCCTCGAACCAGTCGAGCAGGTCGGCGGCCTGGCGGGCCCAGAAGCCCTCGTAGTCGGCGTCCGCCTCGGCGTAGACCTCCGCGCTCACCACGTGGGCCGACCGCTTGAAGTCCTCCGGCGGGGGAACGTGCGTCCCTCGGCCAGCAACGCTTCGATGGTCGGCTCTGCCATGTCTCCTCCTCGACCGGACGTGGGGGGTCAGGCTACCGCCGGCGCTCGGCCGGGTGCGTGGGCCGGGGACGGACCGGACGATCCCCGACGGGCCGGGGCCGGCTCGGGGGAGGGCGCCTCCCGCCGATCAGGATCGGCGGGCCAGGCCCTTGGTCAGCACCAGCGCGACGTGGGCGCCCAGGCCCCCGGGATCGGTGAGGGCGTCCGCCTCCGACGCCCGGCTGCGAGCCGCGATCGCCTCCAGGTCGCCGAGGTGGGCCCGCTCCCGCCACACGGCCCGGCCCTCCTCCACGAGCTCGTCGAGGCCGAGCCCGGCCAGCCACCGGGCCTGGGAGACCTCCTCGGCCACGCTGAACCCGCTCTCCCGGGCCGCCCGGCGCAGGGCCTCGAGGACGACGTCGGCGGTGACGTCCTGGGAGCCCGGGTCATCGAGCGGTCCCCCGCCCCGCTGCTGGGCCCGGTAGGTCCGCAGCCACCCGTCCTGGCCCCGCGCCAGGAGGGACGGCACCGTGTCGGCGTAGTCGAGCACCACGAGGTAGCCCCGGTGGAGCAGGTGCCCGCAGCGGGCGACCCACTCCGCCACCCCGCGCTGGACCGGCAGCCGGGCCCCGTCGGGCACCTCGAGCCCCGCCACGAGGGCGTCGGCCTCGGCGGTCAGGCTCTCGGGGGCCGGCACGAGCACCTCGCCGAAGCCGCCGCCCGGCTCGAGGCCCACCCGCACCTCGACCCAGCCCCCGCCCCGACGCTCCACGACCTCGAAGGGCAGGTCGTCGAGGAGCTCGTTGGCGAGGACGACTCCGCCGTCGACGGCGAGCCCGGGGAGGTCGTCGAGGGCGGTGACGATCGGACCCATCCCGGGGACGGCACCGGCCTCCTCGTCCCCGCCGGTCAGGGGGCCGAGCGCGTCCTCGAACCGCTCGACCGTCAGCAGCGCCCGCTGGGCGGCCCGCAGGTCGGGGGACCGCTCCACGAGCACGTACCGGAGGGCCGTCGCGCACGCCGGATCGGCCCGGAGCACCTCACGGGCGAGGCGGCCCCGTCCGGCCCCGGCCTCGACGACCAGGTAGGGGTCGGGCCGCCCGAGCGCCTCCCACCACCGGTCGAGCGCCCGGGCCACGAGGACCCCGAAGAGCGGCCCCACCTCCGGGCTCGTCACGAAGTCGGCTCCCGACCGTCCCGCACCGCCACCGCGGGCGAAGAAGCCGCCGTCGGGGTCGTACAGCGCCGCCTCGACGAACCGGTCGAACGTGATGGGACCCTCGCGCCGGATCCGTTCGGCCAGACGCTCGGCGAGGGGGCCGGGCACGTCGCTCACCCCCCGGCGGTGGCCGGCCGGCCGAGGACGGCGGGGACGGCGGGGGTCCACGGGCTCCCCGGAGCCGGTCAGAACGGGGCCAGCGCGCCGACCCGGGCCACGAGCTGCGGGTACACGCCGATCACCACCACGGCCGCGGCGGTGAGCCCGATGGCCGCCGCCAGCGCGGGCGGCACCGCCAGCGGCCGGACCTCGCCCACCGGCTCGCGGTACCAGATCTGGCGGACCACCCCCGCGTAGTAGAAGAACGCGATCACGGAGTTCACCGCCGCGATCACACCCAGCGTCACGGCCGCGCTGCCGCCGGCGTCGAGCACGGCCCGGAACATCACGAACTTGGCGAACCAGCCGGCCAACGGCGGGATCCCGGCGAGCGAGAAGAGGAACGCGGTCATCAGGAGGCCCAGGGCGGGAGCGGTCCGGCCCAGCCCCGCGTACGAGGAGATCTCGCCCGACCCGGTCCGGCGGGCCACCGCGATGACCACCGCGAAGGCGCCGAGGTTCATCGCCCCGTAGATGAGGAGGTAGACGACCACGGCCTCGAACGCCGAGGCCCGGGCGGTGAGGCTCTCACCGGCCACCGCGATCGGGACGAGGATGAAGCCGCCCTGGGCGATCGACGAGTAGGCCAGCATCCGCACGATGTTGGTCTGGCGCAGCGCGGTGAGGTTCCCCAGGAACATGGTCGCGACGGCCAGCGCCCACAGGACCGGCTGCCAGAGGTCGGAGCGGTCGTAGAACGCGGCCATCACGAGCGTGAGCATGGCCACGAACCCCCCGGCCTTCGACGCCACCGACAGGAACGCGGTGACCGGCGTCGGAGCGCCCTCGTACGTGTCGGGGGCCCAGAAGTGGAAGGGCACCGCGCTCACCTTGAAGGCGAAGCCGACCAGGGTCATGAAGATCCCCACGGCCAGCAGCGGCGGCACGTCGCCCTCGCCTATGGTCGCGGCGATGTCGCGCAACAGGGTCGAGCCGCTCAGCCCGAAGACGAGCGACATGCCGTAGAGCATCACGGCCGACGACAGCGCCCCGATGACGAAGTACTTGATGGCCGCCTCGTTGGACCTCGTGTCGTGCTTGCGCCAGCCGGCCAGCACGAACGTCGGGATCGAGATCGTCTCGAGGGCCACGAAGATCGAGATCAGGTCGCGTGCCGAGGCCATCACGGTCATGCCCAGCACCGAGGTCAGCAACAGGAAGTAGAACTCCCCCTGGTAGTAGTCGCCCTCGCTGATGTAGTCGACGGCGAGCAGCAGGGTGAGGTACGCGACGACGAGGAAGAAGCCCTTGAACCCGAGCGCGTAGTTGTCGACCACGTAGGCCCCGCCGAACATCGAGCGGTCGGCCCCGTCGGCCGCCAGCGTGAACACGGGGACGAGCGCCCCGAGCACCCCCCAGCATGGCCAGGCGGGGGGTCTGCCAACGCTCCCGGTCGGGGAAGACCAGGTCGGCCAGGAGCACCACGACCAGCGTCGCCGCGAGGACGATCTCGGGGGCGATGGCGTGGTAGTCGATCGTCGGGTTCACGTCGTCAGCTCCCGAGCACCTTGCTCATGCCGTCCACGATCTGGACCACGGCGCCGTCGGTGACCCGGAACAACAGGTGGGGGTACACGCCGAGCGCCACGATGAGCAGCAGCAGCGGGGACCAGGCGATCCACTCGGGGACGTGGACGTCGTGGATGTGGGCGTCGGCGAACTCCGCCTTGGGCGCGCCGAAAGCCACGCGCTGGTACATCCAGAGCAGGTAGCCGGCCGCCAGCACCGTGCCGATCGCCGCGAACACCATGAAGGTCCGGAACGTCGCCTCGGACAGCCCACCGCCGGGCTCGTAGGCCGACAGGATGGCCGGGAACTCGCCCCAGAAGCCCGCCAGGCCGGGTAGCCCGAGCGACGCCATCGCGCAGAACCCGAGGATCCATCCCAGGTAGGGGGCCTGGGTGAGCAGGCCGCCCAGACGGCCGATCTCGCGGGTCTCGTAGCGCTCCTGGACCGACCCGGCGACGAAGAAGAGCATGCCGGTGATGAGGCCGTGGGCCACCATCCCGAACACGGCCGCGTTGATGCCGAAGTCGGTGAGGGTCGCGATGCCGAGCATCACGAACCCCATGTGGGCCACCGACGAGAAGGCGATCAGCCGCTTCATGTCCCGCTGGGCCAGGCAGCACAGGGCGCCGTAGATGATCCCGATGACCGCGAGCAGCCCGATCCACGGGGCCCAGTCCTTGGCCGCCTCGGGCAGGACCGGCAGGGCGATCCGGACGAAGCCGTAGGTGCCGAGCTTCAGGAGGATGGCCGCCAGCAGCACCGACCCGACCGTGGGGGCCTCGGTGTGGGCGTCGGGCAACCAGGTGTGGAACGGGAACATCGGCACCTTGATGGCGAAGCCGAGGAACAGCCCGGCGAAGATCAGGTTCTGGGTGCTGCGCACCAGGTCGCCGCCGCCCAGGGCCGCCAGCTCCGGGATGTCGAACGTGCCGAGCTTGAAGTAGAGGGCCAGGAAGCCGAGCAGCATCAGCGCGGAGCCGAACAGGGTGAAGAGGAAGAACTTGATGGAGGCGTACTCGCGGTTCGGCCCGCCCCACACCCCGATCATGAAGAACATCGGGAGGAGGACCACCTCGAAGAAGATGAAGAAGAGGATCAGGTCCTGGGCGACGAACGTCCCGATCATCCCCACCTCGAGCAGCAGCATCAGGGCGAGGAAGGCCCGGGGGTTGTGCGGCTCGGGGAAGTGGTCCCACGAGTAGACGACGCACAGCGCCGTCACGACCATCGTGAGGAGGATCAGCGGGAGCGAGATCCCGTCGATGGCGACGTGGTACCGGCTGTCGATGACCTCGATCCAGGACTTGTTCACCTCGAACTGGAGGGCGCTGGTCCGGTCGTAGTCGAAGCGGGCCAGCAGCCCCACACCGACCGCGGTCGTGACCAGGGTCGTGACCAGCGCGACCACCTTCTGCGCGGTCTCCTCGGCCTTCGGGACCATCAGCACCAGCACCATGCCGACGGCCGGGACGAACACCGCCAGGGTCAGACCCCAGGAGTCGAACCAGTCCATTGGGCTGCTTCCCCTTCCGGTCAGGTGAAGATCACGAGGGCGAGGCTGAGCAGCCCCACCGCGGCGAACAGGACGAGCGCGTAGCGCTGCAGGCGGCCGGACTGGGCGAGGCGGAGGATGCCGCCGGTCCGGCCGGTCGTGACGGCGATGCCGTTGATCGCACCGTCGACCCCCTGCTGGTCGACGATGTCGTAGGCGACGCGCGCGGCCCGCCGGGCTCCGGCGCCGGCCCCGTCGACCGCGCCGTCGATGACCCGCTGGTTGACCCAGTACATGGCCCGGGCGATCGGGCTCTTGATCGCGCCGACGACGACGCCGGTGTAGAGGTGGTCGAGGTAGTACTTGTTCTCGAGGAACACGTAGCCGGCCCGGGCCGCCCGGCTGCGGGTGGTGAGCGTCGACGGCCAGGTCCGGCGCCAGTAGTAGAGGTAGGCGAGCCCGGCGCCCAGCAGGGCGACGCCGACCGAGATCAGCGCCACGGCCACCTCGAACTCCGGATGGGTGACGCCCGGGAAGGCGACCTGGGGCTCGAACCAGTCCTTGAACTTCGCGATCCCGAAGGCCTCGGCGTTGATGAACCCGGCGCCCACCGAGAGGACCGCCAGGGTCCACAGCGGGACCGTGATGGCCCGGGGCGACTCGTGAGGGTGCCCGTGCCCCCGGTACTCGCCGAAGAAGGTGAGGTACACGCAGCGGGTCATGTAGGCCGCGGTCATGAGCGCTCCGACCAGGCCCACGACGACGAAGAGGTCGTAGCCGGACTGGCCGGCGGTCGCGAGGATCTCGTCCTTCGACCAGAAGCCGGCGAAGGGGAAGATGCCGGCGAGCGCGACCGAGCCGATCACGAACGTCCAGAACGTCTGGGGCATGTGCTCGCGCAGGCCGCCCATGTCCTTCTTCATGTCGAAGGAGTGGTGGGAGCCCGAGTGGCTCACGGACCCGGCGCCGAGGAACAGCAGGGCCTTGAAGAAGGCGTGGGTGAACAGGTGGAACATGGCGGCCGTCCAGGCGCCCACGCCCAGCGCCATCACCATGTAACCGAGCTGGCTGATCGTGGAGTAGGCGAGGACCTTCTTGATGTCGGCTTGCACGAACGCGAGAGCGGCCCCGATGAGCACGGTGACGCCACCGACGAGCGCCATGGCGTTGACGCCGCCGTCCCCGATGGAGAAGCCCTCCCAGAACACGCCGTACAGCCGGCCGCCCAGGTAGACGCCGGCGACCACCATGGTGGCGGCGTGGATCAGGGCCGAGACCGGGGTCGGGCCGGCCATCGCGTCGGGGAGCCAGGTGTGCAGCGGGAACTGGCCGCTCTTGCCGATGATCCCGACCAGCAGGCAGGCCGCCCCGACCAGGAGCAGCGTGTGGCTGACCTCGCCCGAGAGCGCCGCCTCGTTGATCCCGGTGATGCCGAACGTCCCGGCGGCGAAGAACGTCACGATGACGCCGACGAGCAGGCCGACGTCGCCGGTCCGGGTGGTGAAGAACGCTTTGAGGGCGGCGTCGGAGTTGGGCTTCTCCTCCCACCAGTGGCCGATGAGGACGAAGGAGCAGAGCCCGACCAGCTCCCAGCCGACGAGGAGCTGCACGGTGTTGTCGGCCACGACGAGCAGCAGCATCGATGCCGTGAAGAGGCTCAGGAAGGCGTAGTAGTGGGTGAAGCGCCGGTCACCCTCCATGTACGACGTCGAGTAGACGTGCACGAGGAACGAGACGACGGTGACGACGAGCATCATCATCACGGCCAGGCCGTCGATCTGGATGCCGACGCCGAAGTCGAACCCGCCGCTGCGCCACCACGTGTGGTGGGCGGTGACCGCGGTGACGCCCTCGCCGCCTCCGTGCTCGGTGGTCGCCATCAGGCCCCGCCCCAGCGCGCGGAGGGCGTGACCGCCCTGCTCGCCGCCCTCCGCCCCGTTCACCCGGTCGATCCACTGCACGAGGGCCACGATCGCCATCGCCAGCGAGGCACCGACCGCGACGATGCCGACCTCCGATCCCTTGCGCGGCAGGCGCTTGCCGAACAGCAGGATCAGCAGGAACGAGACCGCGGGGACGAGGGGGATGAGCCAGGCGTTGCGGAGCACGGGTCAGCCCTTCAGCTGCTCGACCTGGTCCAGGTCGGGACTGCGGAGGTTGCGGTAGATGAGCAGGACGATCGCGAGGCCCACGCCGACCTCGGCTGCCGCGATCGTGATCACGAAGAGGGCGAAGACCTGGCCGGAGACCTCGCGGGTGAAGGCCGAGAAGGCCACGAGGTTGATGTTGACGGCGTTGAGCATGAGCTCGATGCCCATGAGGACGAGCACGCCGTTGCGACGGGCCAGCACCCCGTACACGCCCGTGCAGAAGAGGAACGCGCTGAGGATCAGGAACTGGTTGAGGTGCATGGCGCGCTCAGTCCCTCCGGGCGATGACGACGGCGCCGACGAGCGCGGCGAGGAGCAGCATCGAGACGACCTCGAAGGGGACCACGTACGTCCGGAAGATCGAGTCGCCGACGTTGGCGGCCAGGCCCGTGGTCCGCAGCGTGTCGTCGACGGCGATCTCGTCGTTCCCGAACGCGTCGACCAGCAGTGAGACCAGCACGCCGAGCAGGAACACCGACACGACCGCGGCGGGCCAGCGCTGGTCGTTGTCGAGCGGGCCGGTGGCCCGCATGGGTGCCTTCGTGAGCATGATGCCGAAGAGGAAGAGGATGACGACAGCGCCGATGTAGATCAGCACCTGGACCCAGGCCACGAACTCCGCGGCGAGGAGGATGTACTGGGCCGCCGCCCCGGCGAGGACCACCACCAGGTAGAGCGCGGCGTGCACGATGTTGCGGGTACGCACGACGCCGATGGCGGCCAGCGCCATCGACACCGCGACGACGTAGAACGCCACGTTCTGGGCTACCACTGCGACCTCGCCCTCGCCGCGCCTCCCCGCCCGGACGTCACTTCTTGCCCTTCTCGGCGCCGGTCTCGAGCGGCTCGGGTTCGGGGACCGTGAGCATCCACTCGCCGAGCCTCGCCTTGTCGTGGAGCAGGTCGGCGATGCGCGGCTCGGAGTACTCGTACTCCGGGCTCCAGAACAGCGCGTCGAACGGGCAGACCTCGACGCAGATCCCGCAGTACATGCACAGCGCGTAGTCGATGTCGAACCGGTCGAGCACGCTCACCGTGCGCTCGCGTCCACCCTCGCGCCGGGGAGGCCGCTTCTCCTTGTGGCCCTCGATGTAGATGCACCAGTCGGGGCAGCTCCGGGCACAGAGCATGCAGACGGTGCAGTTCTCCTCCTTGAGGGCGATGACCCCGCGAGCCCGCGTGGGGGGCTCCTCCTTCTCGTGGGGGTACTGCACCGTGACGGCGCCCTTGAGCATCGTCTTGAAGGTGACGCCGAGGCCGCCGACGAGGCCGGGGAGCTTGGGCTTCTTCGCCATCAGAACGCCACCTTCAGGGCGCCGGTGACCACGATGTTGGCCAGGCCGATCGGGATCAGGTACTTCCAGGCCAGGGCCTGGAGCTGGTCCTCCCGGAAGCGCGGGTAGGTGAAGCGCACCCAGAACATCACGAACGCCACGGCCATCAGCTTGACGAAGAGCACGAGTGGGCCGAGGACGTCGGCGGTGGTGGTGTCGGTGACCCCCGGCAGGGCCCAGCCGCCCAGGAACAGGGTGGCCGCGAGGGCGGAGAAGGCGAAGGCCGTGCCGAACTCCCCGATGAAGAAGAAGAGGAACCGGAAGCCCGTGTACTCGACCATGTAGCCGGACACGAGCTCGCTCTCGGCGACCGGCATGTCGAACGGGGGCTGGGTCAGCTCGGCCTGCGCCGCCACCATGAACAGCAGGAACCCCACGATCTGGGTGAGGATGAACGGGTTGCCGAGGCCGTCGAAGCCGAAGATGGCGCCGTCGCGCTGGGCCACCACGATCCCCTGCAGGTTCATGGTGCCGGCCTGGACCACGACGCCGACCACGGCGAGGAGCAGCGGCAGCTCGTAGGCGATGAGCTGGCCCGCGGCCCGCAGCGCGCCCAGGAGGGCGAACTTGTTGGCGCTCGCCCAGCCGGCCATGAGCACACCGACGACGGACAGGCTGGAGACGGCCAGGGCGTAGAACACCCCGACGTCGAGGTCCTCGACGACCAGACGGGGACCGGCCGGGACCACGACGAAGACGAGGAACGTCGACATCACCACGACCGCCGGCGCGAGGGCGAAGACCCTCCGGTCGGCCGCGACGGGCTGGATGTCCTCCTTCTGGAGGAACTTGATGCCGTCGCCCACGAGCTGGAACCACCCGTGGAACCCGCCCGGGTCCATCGGCCCGAGCCGGCTCTGCATGTGGCTCATCATCTTGAGCAGGAACGTGTATCCGAGGATGAGCGCCCCGAGCGGGATGAGGGCGAGGACGATGACCGTCTTGATCCCGAGGGTCGTCCCCCAGCCGATGTCCACCGCGAGCGCGCTCACCGGTCGATGTCCCCCAGGATGAAGTAGAGGCTGGCGAGGATCGTGATGACGTCGGGGACGTAGACCCCGCGCAGCAGCCAGGGCAGGAGCGACACGTTGCTGAAGCTGGCCGACCGGATCTTCACCCGGAACGGGCCGGTGGCCCCCTTCGAGACGACGTAGTAGCCCATCTGGCCCAGGGGGTTCTCGGTCTCGACCCAGACCTCGCCCTCGGGGACCTTGATGACGCGCGGGACCTTGGCCATGATCGGCCCGTCCGGCATCCCGTCGAGGAGCTGCAGCACCATGCGGGCGGACTCACGGGTCTCCTGGAGCCGCACCCAGTAGCGCGCGTACGAGTCGCCGTCGGGATGGGTCCAGACCTTGAAGTCGAGGTCGGGGTAGGCGAGGTACGGCTTGGCGTCGCGTCGCAGGTCCCAGTCGACCCCCGACGCCCGCAGGTTGGAGCCCGACACCCCGTAGGCGGCGCCGACGTCCCCGGGGATGATGCCGATGCCCCGGGTGCGGACCTCGAAGATCTCGTTCCCGGCCACCAGGTCCTCGAAGGTGTCGCAGGCGTCGAAGACCGTCTGCATGGCCTGGCGGGTCTCGTTGACCCAGCCCCACGGGAGGTCGTCCTTGAGGCCACCGACGCGGTTGAAGTTGGGGTGGAACCGACCGCCGGTGGCGCCCTCGATGAGGTTGAGGACGTGCTCGCGGTCGCGGAAGCCGTAGAAGGCCGGGGTGATGGCCCCGACCTGCAACCCCATCTCGCCGAGGAACAGCAGGAAGGTGGCGATGCGCGACAGCTCCGTGAGGACGGTGCGGATGTAGGTCGCCCGGGGCGGCGCCTCGATCCCCATGAGCTGCTCGGCCGCCGAGACGAACGGCACCTCGTTGGCGAAGCTCGAGAGCCAGTCGATCCGGTTGATGAGGGTCGTGACCTGCGGATAGGTGCGGAACTCGGTGAGCTTCTCGTAGCCCCGGTGCATGTAGCCGATGACCGGGTCGGCGGCGACGACGCGCTCACCGTCGAGCCGGACGACGAGGCGCAGCGTGCCGTGCGTGGCCGGGTGCTGGGGCCCGAGGTTGAGGATCATGTCGCCGGTGTCGAGCTCGACGTTCACCTGGGCGTCGGCCAGGTGGCGCAGCGTGCGCGGGTCGACCTCGAACGGGCCGACCGCGGGCGCGACCGGGGGGCGTTCGCCGGTGCTCACCCTTCACCCTCCTCGGCGCCGCCTTCCTCGCCGGGCATCGCCTCGACGTCGACCAGGCCGGGCCAGGGCTTCACGACCCGGGCGAGGAGCGGGAAGTCCTTGCGGAGCGGATGGCCCTCGAAGTCGGAGGGCAGGTAGAGCGGGCGGAGGTCGGGGTGACCGTCGAAGGCGAACCCGAACATCTCCCACGTCTCGCGCTCGTGCCAGTCGGCCCCCGGGTAGACCGTCACCCACGACTCGACCCGGGGGTCGCCCTCGTCGACGTCGGTCTTGAGCGTGAACCCGTGACGGCGGGCGGTCGACTGGAGGCGAGCGAAGACCTGGAAGCGACCGGCCGAGCCCGTCGCGCCGTAGGTGGTCTCGGTGGGCTGGACCGGCGACGAGGTGTCGGTGCTGTCCTCGTCACCCTCACGCGGGGCCGGCATCCAGTCGAGGCCGGCGACGAACGAGAGGAAGTCGTAGCCCAAGTGGTCACGGGCGAGCTCGGCCGAGCGTCGCCACGCGTCGGGCCGGACCCGCACCACCAGGTCGCCGAAGCACTCGGCGTGGGCGACGAGCGCGTCGCCGAGCTCGGCCCCGAGCCGCTCGAGCAGCGCGGCGTTGGCGGGCGACGGCACGGGCGCGGCGGCCTCGGTGGCCTCCGGCTCGGGGGCCGCCGGCTCCTCGGGCGCGTCCGGGGTGCCCTGCTCCTCAGGCAACGACGATCGGCTCCCCACGCCAGCGGGCCGACAGCTCCTCGTTGCCCAGGCCCTCCCTCTGGATGCGCTCCTGGAGGAGCACGACGCCCTGGAGGAGGGCCTCGGGCCGGGGCGGGCAGCCCGGCACGTACACGTCGACCGGGATGATCTGGTCGACGCCCTTGGTGACCGAGTACGAGTCCCAGTAGGGACCACCGCAGTTGGCGCATGACCCCATGGAGATCACGTACTTGGGGTCGGGCATCTGCTCGTAGAGCCGCTTGATCGCGGGGGCCATCTTGTCGGTGACCGTGCCCGAGATGACGATGAGGTCGGCCTGGCGGGGGCTGGCCGGGAAGGGGATGACCCCCAGGCGCATCATGTCGTAGCGGGGGCTGGCCAGGGCGGCGCCCATCTCGATGGCGCAGCACGCCAGGCCCCACTGGAACATCCACAGGGAGTACTTGCGGCTGTAGTTGAGCAGCCAGGTGACCGGCTTGGGGACGCGGCCCCGGTCGACTAGGCCCACCGCAGCACCCCCTTGCGCCAGGCGTAGACGAGGCCGAGCGCCAGCACCACGATGAAGATGGCCATCTCGACCAGGCCGAAGACGTCGAAGCTCTCGAGGCCGACGGCCCACGGGAAGATGAAGACGGCTTCGACGTCGAAGATCACGAACAGCAGGGCGTAGACGTAGTAGCGGACGTTGGCCTGCCCCCAGCCGGCGATCGGGTCGGAGCCGGCCTCGTACGCGATGTACTTCTCGGGCTGGGGGCGGGTGGGACGCACGAGCCGCCCGACGCCGAGCATGGCCCCCACCATCAGCAGGGCCGCCCCGGCGAACACCGCGACCGCCAGGTAGGACCGGTAGTACTCGGTCATGGCGGAGGCGGCGACGGGGAGCGCCAGGTGAGCCTGAAGGGTCACGCGCGGGCCTCCCACCCGAGGGTTCCGGGGACTACCGCCGCACTCTACCCCTGGGCCTTCGCGGCCCGGCAAACCCTGGCGCGCCCCGTCAGGCCACCGGTGACGGCGGCATGACGGAGGGGCCGCGCGACCCGTCGGGGACCCGGAGCGCGGGATGGTGGACGGTCGCGAAGAGCAGGCACAGGGCGACCTGGGCCAGCACGGCGGGGGCCACCACCGGCGAGGGTCCCACGCTGTTCGTGAGCGCCGCCCACCAGCGGGAGAGGGCCGACATCGTCGCCCAGGCGTCCGCGTAGCGGAGGTCGAGGGGTCCGGCCCCGTGGTTGGCCGCGACGTGCTCGTAGACCCCCACGAGCGCGCTCAGGACGCCCGCGACGGCCAGGGCACGGACCGCGAGCACGGTCCCTCGCTGCGGCCTCACGGCCAGGAGCACCACGCCGGCGGCGAGGGCCGCGAGCGCGACCCAGGGGATCACCCGGGTCGCCGACCCCCAGTGCCGGAGCAGGGCCAGCTCGACGGCCGTCCCCACCAGACCGAGCGCGGCCAGGAGGACCAGCGCCCGGCGCAGGAGCCGGACGGTGCCGGGAGCTCCGGCGTGGGCGTCGCTCATGGCAGCGTCAACGTCGCGACGATCAGCTCGACGACCTCGGGGGCCGGGTTGTACTTGGCCAGCTCCTGGCGGAGCTCGGCGAAGCTCGGGTCGTCCTCCGGGTACGGGCGGTACTCCTCGACCTCCCGGGCCCACTTCGCGGCGTTCGGGACGCCGACGGCCTCGAACGCCGCCTGGAGCTCCTCACGGGTGGCGTCGTTCGCCGAGACCTGCTCCGTCGCACCCGTGTCAGGGGCCGTCTCGCCGGCCGTCGTCGCGGTCCCGTCCGGGGCGACGACCGAGGTCGTCGAGGTCCCGCCCCCGACGTCGCGGTGGAACCGTCGTCGTCTCCGCAGGCGGCGAGCAGGAGCGTCCCGGTGAGGGCGAGGGCGAGGAGGGGGTGGTGGGTCGCACGGGAACCTCCGGGGATCGGGGAGCCACGACGATCGCCGCCGTCCCTGAGAGGACCCTGTGGATCCGATGAGGACGCGCGAAGACCGCGGGTGACGCGCGGCACCGGGGCCGGTCGGATCGCCGGACCCCGGAGGGGACCTCCCCTGCTCCTCGCGCCCGGCCGTCCGCCCGATGCCGCACCGACCCGAGGAGCGAGCGGCGGGACGGAGCCGTCAGACCGGCCCGGGCGCGACCCCGGACGGCGTCCCCCGTCCGGTCGTGGCCCGCCGAGCTCACGGCGGAGGCGGCCGCCCATCCGGGTGAGCAGCACGGCCACCCCGATGACGAGGGCGCCCGAGACCATGATGAGCAGCGGCGCGCGGCCCTCGCCGGGGAAGAACCAGCCGATCGCCCAGGGCACGTTGACGAGGAGCCCGAGCGAGCCGAGCACCGAGAGCAGCACCTGACCCGGGAGCATGCCGAGGGCGACGAGGGCGACCGCCGTGACGATCCCGAAGATCGTCGCGAAGCCGGTCACCTGCGCGCCGGTGAGCGCCGCCCCGCCGATGATCGCGGCGCCGCCGAGCCCTCGACGACGAGCGGGACCCGCACGAGGCGCCGGGCACCGACGAGGACCAGCCCGGCCCCGACGGCCCAGGTGACCAGCCCGGTGGCCAGACCGGCGTCCCGGCTGTAGTACCCGAGGGCGGCGGGGACGGCGCCGGCGAGCGCGACGGCGCCGAGGACGGTGAGGACGAGCTGGTCGACCCGGTCGCGGGCCGGACCGGGAACCGCGGCCAGCGCCAGCAGCCCGAAGGCCGTCGTGACCGCGAAGACCAGCCCCACGCCCTGCCAGTCGCCGGCGGTCGTGAACGCCCCGAAGACCACCGCGACGCCGCCGATCCCCTCGGTGAGCAGCGGCGCCGGTGTTCTGCGGCGCAGGCCGAGGGCGACGTAGGCGGCCCCCACCGCCCAGACCGCGAGCCCGGCGCCTCCCCGGGAGATGCGAGGGCGACCGACGAACCGGCGAGCACCAGGAGGCCGCCGAGGCAGGCGAGCTGCTGGAGCGGCCGGTCCCGCCACCACCACAGGAGGCCGCCGTGGGTCGCCACCGCTCCAGCGGACGCGACCGCGACCGACTCCGCGCTGTCGGCGTCGAACCCGTCGGCGGCGAGGACGCCCGCGAACACGGCGGTGGCCGCCGCCGAGGCCAGCCACAGGAACCCGCGCAGGCGTGCGAGCGCGGGGTCTTCCTGCTCGCGCACGACGAAGCCCGCCCCGAGGAGGACGAGCGCGCCCGCGCCGCTGAGCGCCAGCCGGCCGGCCGTCGCCATGTCCGGCCAGTACTGGCCCACGAGCAGGACCAGCCCGATGATCGCGAGCATCCCGCCCAGGTACCCGAGGGCTTCGGCGACCACGGGGACGCGACGGGGTCGCCCGGGGACCGGCGCTGCGCGCGTGGCGACGGGGACGGGGGCCGCCGTCGCGGCGGCCTGCTCGTGGGCGAGGATGGCGGCCGCCTGCTCCTCGGACAGCAGGCCGGCGGCCACCCAGCGGGCGAGGTCGCCGGCCGGGCCCGGGCGGGGGTTCGGTGCGCCGACGCCTGCCGTACCGGCCATGGCGCGGGCTGGCCGGGGATCCCTCCTCCCGGGGAGGGTTGGACCGGGCCACGCTCGCGCGAGCGCCTCGCCGCGTACACGACGCCCACCACGATGACGATGACGACGAGCAGGTTCACACCCACTCTCACCGTGGCGCTCCTCTCGGTGACGCTCGTCCCGGTCCCGTCCGATCATCGCGTCGGGCGGGCTCGACGGCGAGGGCCGAAGGTCACCCCGCCGTCGAGCCCGCCCGACGGTGAACACACCCGAGACAGAGGAGACCGGCCTCCCGGGTGCCTCCACCCCCGCCCAGCGACGGTGAACACACCCGAGACAGAGGAAACCGGCCTCCCGGGTGTCCCTACCCCCGCCCAGCGACGGTGAACACACCCGAGACAGAGGAAACCGGCGTCCCGGGTGTCCCCACCCCCGCCCAGCGACGGTGAGCACACCCGAGACGCGAGGCCCCGAGACCCAGGAGTGGGTCGCCGCCGGTCAGCCCGGCTTGCGCGCCCGGAACGCGTGGCCGAACACCTCGAAGCGGCGGGCGTTGGCCTCGCCGCTGGCTCCGGCGAACGTGTCGACCGCCGGTCCGATCTCGACGTCGACGAAGCCCGAGTCCTCGAGCATCTTCTGCCAGCCTGCGCACGGCAGGCCACCGGCGATTCAGCCGGACCAGAGGTCGATGTCGCGCATCGCCTCGATCGGCACCGGCACGCCGTTGGCGATGTCGGCGAACTGGATCACGCCGCCGGCCCGCAGCGACCGCCAGATCTCGGCGAAGGCGCGCTGCTTGTCGACCACGAGGTTGATCACTCCGTTGGAGATCACGACGTCGGCCCAGCCGTCCTCGACCGGGAGGTCCTCCGCCAGGCCCTCGCGGAACTCGACGTTCGTGATCCCCGACCGGGCCGCCGCACGTCGGGCCTTGTCGAGCATCTCGAGGGTCATGTCGACACCCACGACCCGGCCCTCGGGACCGACCATGTGGGCGGCGACGAAGGAGTCGAACCCCGCGCCCGACCCGATGTCGAGCACCCGGCTGCCCGCGGCGATCGGACCGGCCGAGAACGGGTTCGCGACGCCGGCGAAGCTCTCCACCGCCTCCTCGGGCACGGCGTCCACGAGCTCGGGCGCGTACCCCATCGCCAGGGCGTGGTCCCCTCCCGTGTGGAAGTGGAACTCGACCTCCGGGGTGACGGCCACCTCGCGGTACTTCGCGCGCACCTCCTCGCGCAGCGCCACCGGGTCGACCAACAGGTCCTCCGCCATGGTCCCTCCCCCTGTGAACCCCGAGTCGAGGCGACCCCGGACCCGGGCGATCGCGGCCACAACGCGCGGAGTCGGAGGGGGATCGCGGTACCCCCGTGCCGCGCGTCCGGACTCTAGTCCCCGACGGCCTCCAGGCAGCGGGCGGCGTCGAGCGGCTGGCGGGCCTGGTCGAAGAGGCGGGCGGCCTCGGCGAAGAGCCGGTCGGCGGTCCCGACGTCTCCCTCGGCCCGGGCGAGGCACGCCCGGGCCTCGGTGACCGCGCCGGTCCACGCCGTCCCCTCCCACTGGGACGCCGACAGCTCGGCCAGCGCGAGGTGGTGGCGGGCCTCGTCGAGTCGTCCGGACTCCGCGCACGCGATGGCCGACGGCACGGCCACCATCACCTGGCAGAAGATGCACGACGAGGGATCGTCGAGGGTCTCCTTCGCCTCGTCGACGGTCGCCAACGCCGTCTCGGCGTCGGGGGCCGCGGCGATCAGGGTGCCGTAGGTCCGTTGCATGAGGTGACGGGCCAGGGGCGACCAGCGCGCCAGGGGCAGCGCCTCGCGGGCGAGCTCCTCCGCCTCGGCCCGGTTGCCCGCCGCGAGCTCGACCTCGGCCAGACGCTGCAGCGAGTGCGCCGTTCCGGTCTCGGCCCCGAGCTCCCGGTGCATCGCCACCGCCTCCTCGAGGTCCCGGCGGGCGGCGTCGAGCGCGCCGGCGAGCAGCTCCGCCTCGCCCGCCACGCACACTGCGAAGGCCGCCGCCCGGCGGGCCCCGATCCGCTCGGCGTTTCGCCGCAGCTCGCGGGCCAGCGCGACCACCTCCGTGTACGGCGTCGGCCCGTACAGGAGGAACTCGGCGACGCAGAGGTGGCAATCGAAGACGGCCGCGGCCAGCTCGGGGCTCTCGCGGGTGGCGCGCAGCTCGCGGACCAGGCGGTCGAACCACTGGCCCCGGTTGTGGGCGATCATCCCCTGGAGCGTGATGACGTCGAGCAGCCGGGTCGGCGCACCGGGCGTCAGGGCGATCTCCCGGGCCGCGTCGGCGGCGCGCTCGGCGACGTCGATCTCGCCCATGAAGTAGGCGAGCATGCCCCGGGCGAGGAGGATCGAGCCGTCGTGGGGTCCCCCGTCGGGGGTCACGCCCTCGAGGGCGTCCACGGCCGCCTGCAGATCGCCCGAGAGCATGGCGGCCCGGGCGAGCCTCGCCCGGAGGCCGGGCACCGCTCCGGGCGGGGCAACCGACAGGGCGTCGCGGTAGACCTGGACCGCGGTGGGTTCGCCGGCCGCCGCCAGGGAGTCGGCGCGCAACGAGAGGGTCTCGAACCGGTCGGGCCCCTCGGCGTGATCGGCGAGCGCGCCCGTCCACCGCAGCACCTCGTGGTGAAGCTGGGCCGCGGCGGCCCGACGCGCCGCCTCGAGCCCGAAGGGGACGGCGGCGGCGTGCTCGCCGGCCGCCAGCAGGTGGCCGGCGACCCGCTCGGGCCCTGCGCCGAGCTCCTCGAGGCGCTTCGCGGTGATCTGATGGATCTCGGACCGTCTGTGGGGTGGGAGCCCGGACGTCAGCCGACCGGGCTCTCCTTCGGCGAACCGGTACCCGCCGCCGGGCACCGACTCGACGAGCCCGGCGGCGAGCGCCACGTCGAGGAGGCGGCCGACGGCCTGCGGATCGGCGCCGGAGGCGGCGCGGACCTCCAGCAGGTCGAAGCTGGGTCCTCCCAGCGCGACGCGCTGGATGGCATCGCGAACCTCGGTCGGGACCCGGTGATCGGGAGCCCGACGTTCCCCGATGCCCGGCGGGGCCGCCACCTCGAGGCTGAGCCGCTCGAACCCCGGGCCGAGGTCGACACCCGGTCGGTGCGCGCACACGAGCGACAGACGGTGGTTGCGGGAAACGCGCGCGGCGTGCTCCACGAGCGCCAGGGTGTCGGGGTCGGCCAGCTCGAGGTCGTCGAGGGTGAGCAGCACGCCCCGATCCGCCGCGGCCCGGACGAGGACCTCGCGGACCGCGACGAAGAGACGCTGGCGCGTCGACGGCGCCTCGCCGGAGAGACACGCCTCGAGCTCGGCCCGGCATCCCTCCGGGAGCACGTCGAGGAGGCCGGGCGCGCGCTGGGCGAGCTCGTCGATCGCGTCGAGGACGCACCCGAAGATGCGCAGACCTGCCCCGGCCGCGCTCCCGCGGCCGACCAGGAACCCCTCCGCCAGGGCCCGGTCGCCGGCTCGCTCCAGCAGGTCGGTCTTGAGCGACCCGTGGGGGCCCTCGACCTGGAGCAGGAAGCCACGGCCGGCGACCAGGGCGTGGACGGCCCGCCCGGCGGGGTCCGACCCGTATCCCGAGGGCGGGGGGAGCCCGTCGCTCTCCCGGACGGTGGCGACGAACCGGAACCCACGACCGTGGATCGTCCGGATGAGGCGCTGGTCCCTCCCGGTGTCCCCGATGGCGCGGCGGGCCGACTTGATCCGGCTGCTGAGCGCCGACTCCGAGACGAAGCGGTCCCCCCAGACCTCGTCGAGCAGCTCCGTCTTCGGCACGACCCGGTCCCGGTGACGGACCAGGTACGCGAGGACCTCGAAGACCTGCGGCTCGACGGCCACGAGCTCCCCCGACCGGCGGAGCTCGATGCGGTCGAGGTCCATCTCGCAGTCCGCGAACCCCACCCCCACGCCGGCCAATGTGCCATGTTCCCCGACCGCCTGCCACGTGGTCGGGGAGCCGTCCGGGCGGCCGCGCGCCGGCGTCGCTCCCGTACACCACAGACGTCCGGCTCAGCGGGCACCGGGCCGGGTCTTCGCCGCCAGCACTGCAGCCGTGGCCAGGAGGAGGACGACCGCGGAGCCGGTGAGGATCGCCCATCCCTGGAGGGCGGTGCCGGAGAAGGCGTCGCCGAACCCCGGGGCCGTGGGCATGGCCGCCAGGAGCCGGTCCAGGTGGAGGACCCGCCCGAGCGACTCGAACGCCCACCGGTTCGCCAACGCGAAGCTCATGACCTGTCCCACGCCGGCCATGTCGGGGACCGGGACGACGGCTCCGGCGAAGAGCACCTGGGGGAAGCACAGCATGGGCAGGGCCAGGGTGGCCTGGGAGGCGTCGGACACCGCGGCCGAGGTGAGGAGGCCCAGGGCCAGCGCCGACAGCGACTCGACGACGATCGTCACGAGCAGGGCCAGGTACACGGGCCAGCTCGCGGCCGGGAGCCGGTCCAGGGCCCGCAGAACCCCGAGCATGACCACGGCGACGGCGACGAGCACCGGCGTGAGGACGGCGACCTTGGAGGCGACGTACGCGCCGATGCCGAGGTCGGCCAGGCGCTCGCGACGGAACACGGCCATCTCGCCGACGATCTGGAGCAGCCCGTAGGTCAGCCCGAAGAAGAAGCCGGCGAAGGCCACCCAGAAGAGCGTCTGGGCCGGTGCGGTGGGGCTCGCGCTCCCCGGGTCGAACGAGCCCGGACGGAACAGCACCGCCATCATCATCACGACGAGCGCGGGCGAGCCGGCGAGCACGGCCAGGGTGAGGCGGTTGCGCGCGAGGAGGTCTGCGTTCCGGCGGGTCAGGACCAGCCACTGGTGGAACGGGCCGGCCGGCAGGCCGGCCGGCGTCGCGCGTCCGCGACGTCGCCGACCGGTGGCGCGCTCCGCATCGACCGGCGTCTCGTCGCGGCGGGCGCGCGGGCGAACCACGTCGTTCCGACAGCGCGCCGCGAAGCGCCGGGCCCAGAGCTCGGGGAGCGCTCCCGGGCCAGACGGTCGTAGGCCCGGGCCAGCTCGGTCACGTCGAAGTACCGGCGCGCCTCGTCGGGAGTCCCGACGAACGCGAGGTGCCCGTCCCGGGCGAGGAACACGACCCGGTCGCAGAGGTCGATGTCGGCGGGGCTGTGGGTCGTGAGCAGGATGGTCGTGCCGTCCGCGGCGAGGCGGCGGAGCAGACGGAGCACCTCGCCGGCCATGGCCGGGTCCAGCCCCGACGTGGGCTCGTCGAGGAAGAAGAGACGGGGCCGGGTGAGCATCTCCACGGCGATGCTGGCCCGCCGCCGCTGCCCACCGGAGAGGGAGCCGACCCGCACCCGGGCCCGGTCGGCGAGGTCGAGCCGGGCGAGCGTCTCGGCCACGACCCGCTCGACGTCGACCGGCGGCGTCCCCGCCGGGAGCCGGAGCCGGGCCGCGTACCGGAGGGTACGGGCCAGGGGCAGATCGCGGTGGATGATGTCCTCCTGGGGGACGTACCCGACCCGTCGCCGGCCGGGAGCGGCTCGGGTGACGTCGACGCCGTCGGCGAGGACGCTTCCCGCCGACGCCGGACGGACCCCCACCAGGGTCTCGAGCAGCGTCGTCTTGCCAGCCCCGCTGCCCCCGACGATCGCGACGATCTCGCCGGGCTCCACCGAGAAGGACACGTCGTGCAGGGTCCGGCGCCCCTTCGTGTGCTGGGAGACCCCGACCACGTCGAGACGCACGCCCGCCGCGGAGTCCGCGGGCACCGGGATGCTGACGGCGACTTGGCTCATGACCACTCCCCCCGTGTGTTGGCTGACTGCCACCCATGGTCGGGATCCGGCGAGCTCGAAGCTTGAAGCCGATCGGGAGAAACCTTGGAGAGGCCGCCGTGTGGGCCGCGGTGCACCCCCACCGGAACGCCACGGCGCCGACCCGCTCCGGGAAGGCCGGGGCACAAGTGCACAAGTGGCGCCGATCCGTGCCGATGGACACGGAAGGAGCCCACGATGAGCATCGGAACGCTCGCCACCAGGCGGCGCTCGGCGCCGGCACGACCGAGGACCGCGTTCGTCCTGTCCGGCGGCGGCAACCAGGGCGTGGCCCAGGTCGGGATGCTGCGTGCCCTCGTCGAGCGCCACATCGTCCCCGACGTGGTGATCGGGGTCTCCGCCGGCGCTCTCAACGGCGCGGCCATCGCCCGCTCCCCCACGCTCGACGGCGTCGAGCACCTTCGCGAGGTGTGGTGCTCGCTGCGCTCGGGCGAGGTGTTCCCGGGTGGGCGGCTCTCGCGGGCCTGGAACGTGCTGCGCCACGACACGCACCTGTTCTCCAACGCCGGGCTCGAGGCGCTCGTGGAGCGGGCCGCCCTGGCCCGCACCTTCGCCGACCTCAAGGTGCCCCTGCGGGTCGTGGCCGCGGACCTCGACACGGGGGAGGAGATCGTGCTCGTGCAGGGCCCGCTCAAGCCGGCCCTCCTCGCCAGCGCGGCCCTCCCGGGAGTGTTCCCGCCCGTCCACCACGACGGCCGCGTGCTCGTCGACGGCGGGGTGGTGAACACCGTCCCGCTGTGGCACGGGCTCTGCGGCCCGGCAGGGCGGGTCTACGTGCTCAACGTCTCGGGAGGCGTGGCGGACAAGCCGCCGACCTCACCGCTCGACGTCGTCATGCGCGCCTTCACCCACGCCCGCAACCAGCGCTTCGAGCTGGAGCTCCGCCACGCCCGCCCCGACGTCGAGATCGTGATCCTCCCCCGGCCCGAGGACCGCCGGGAGCTCTTCGACTTCTCCGGTGCCGAGCGGCTCATCGCCGAGGCCCACGCGCTGGCCTCGGCGGCCCTCGACGAGCACGAGCAGGCCCTCGCCACGCGCTGCGAAGGCCGGCGCAGCCGCAAGCGCCGCCACGCCGTCGCCTGAACGACGCCCTCTCGCCGCGGGTTCAGAACAGCAGGGTTGCGTCGCGGGCGAAGGTGAGCAGGGCGCCCGGGAACGTGCCGAGCCACAGCGTGAAGGCGACGGCGGCGACCATCACCAGGCCGGTGCCCGGGTCGACCCGCAGGGCGGGTGCCCCCGACTCCTCCTCGCCGCTCATGTACATGAGCACGATCACCCGCAGGTAGAAGAACGCCGCGACCGCGGCGGCCAGCACGCCCACGAGGACGAGGGCGTACTCCCCGGCGTCGACCGCGGCGACGAACACGCCCAGCTTGGCCACGAACCCGCCGGTGACCGGCACGCCGGTCTGGGCCAGGAGCAGGAACGCCAGGACGCCCGCGAGCGCGGGCCGGCGCGAGGCCAGGCCCCGGTAGGTGTCGAGCGTGTGGCGGTCGTCGCCCCGGCCGCCGACCAGGGTCACCACGGCGAGGGTGCCGACCACCATGAAGGCGTACGCGAAGAGGTAGAAGAGGGCGGCCTCGAGACCCCGCTCGTTGGCGGCCTGGACCCCGATGAGCACGTAGCCGGCGTGGCTGATCGACGAGTAGGCGAGCATCCGCTTCACGTCGGTCTGCACCAGGGCGGCGACGCTCCCCACCACCAGCGACAGCACGGCCAGGGCCCACACGATCGGCCGCCAGTCGACCCGGTAGGTGTCGAAGGCGGTGAGCAGCACGCGCAGCAGGGCCGCGAAGGCCGCAGCCTTGGTGGCCGAGGCCATGAACGCGGTGACCGGCGTCGGCGCCCCCTGGTAGACGTCGGGGGTCCACATGTGGAACGGCGCCGCGGCCACCTTGAACCCGAACCCCACGAGGAGCAGGGCGATGCCGCCCAGCAGGACGCCTTCCTCGAGCAGGGTGTTGGCGGCCAGGAACCGGGTGATCCCGGTGAGCGAGGTGGTGCCCGTCGCCCCGTAGATGAGCGCGACGCCGTACAGGAACACCGCCGACGCGAAGGCCCCGAGCACGAAGTACTTGAGCCCCGCTTCCTGGGAGGCGAGACGCCGCCGGTCGAACGCCGCGAGCACGTAGAGGGGCAGCGAGAGGATCTCGAGGGCCACGAACACGACGATGAGGTCGTTCGCCGAGGCCATCGCCAGCATCCCTGCGGCCGACAGGAGCACGAGCGCGACGTACTCGGGGCCCTCGAGCCTCTCGCGCCCGAGGTACCCGAGCGCGAGCAGGAGGGCCATGAGCGTGGCGGCCAGCACCACGACCCCGACGAACACGCGGAACCCGTCGACGGCCACCATGCCCGACAGGGCGGTGTAGGGACCGTCCTCGCGGACCCGGATCCACTGGGCCCACGAGAACAGGCCGGCCGCCGCGAGGCCGGCGAACGCGGTCACGGTCGAGGCCGCCAGCACCCCGGGGGCCCGCCGGGCCAGAGAACGGCCCAGCACCACGAGCACGCCGGCGAGGGCGAGGGCGACCTCGGGGGCGATCGCCAGCCAGTCCGTGCCGGGCGTGGGGATGGGCTCGACCGCGGCGATCACTCGTGTCCCTCCCCCGCGTCTCCGGATCCGGCGGATCCGGCGCCCCGTGCCGGCTCGCCGGCGCGGGCCTCGGTGCCGGTGGCGAGCGGTCCCTCCTCGGCCACGTCGGGCTGGCGGTAGTCGCTGTGCTCCTCGACGTGGGCGATGAGGTCGGCGACCGCCGGCTCCACCCGGTCGAGCACGGGCTTGGGGTAGAGGCCGAGGAACAGGCTGAGGGCCAGGAGCGGGACCACCGTGCACACCTCGCGCACGCCCAGGTCGGGGAGGGTGGCGTTCTCACCTTCGGGCTCACCGGTGAACGCCCGCTGGAACGCCCACAGCAGGTAGACGGCGGCGAGGATCACACCGGTGGCGGCGATCACCGCGTACGGACCCCGGGTCAGGTACGTGCCGAGGAGGGCCAGGAACTCGCCCACGAAGCCCGAGAACCCCGGAAGACCCACCGAGGCGAGCGCGGTCACGAGGAAGACCCCGCCCAGCACCGGAGCCGCCTTCCACAGCCCACCCAGCTCGGCGATCTGGCGCGTGTGGCGTCGCTCGTAGACCATGCCGACGAGGAGGAAGAGGGCACCGGTGGTGAGCCCGTGGCTGATCATCGTGAAGAGCCCACCCTGGAGCCCCTGCGTGGTGAGGGCGAACACACCCAGGACGACGAAGCCGAGGTGGGCCACCGACGAGTAGGCCACCAACCGCTTCAGGTCGGGCTGGACGGCCGCCACGATCGCCCCGTAGACGATCCCGATCGTCGCCAGCACGAGCAGCACCGGCGCCAGGTCGACCGAGGCCTGCGGGAAGAGACCGAGCGAGAAGCGCAGGAACCCGTACGTCCCCATCTTCAGCAGCACGCCGGCCAGGATGACCGACCCGGCGGTGGGCGCCTCGGTGTGGGCGTCGGGCAACCAGGTGTGCAGCGGGAACAGCGGCACCTTGACGGCGAACGAGGCGAAGAAGGCGAGGAACAGCCACCGGGCGGTGCTCGACGCCAGACCGCCCGGGGCCCACTCGGTGAGGGTGCGGAGGTCGAACGTGAGGTCGTTGCCCGGCTGGGCCGCGTGCAGGAAGGCGAGGGTCAGGATCCCCGCGAGCAGGAACGCCGAGCCCGCCATGGTGAAGACGAAGAACTTCATCGCCGCGTAGACGCGGCGGTCGTGGCCCCAACCGCCGATGACGAAGTACATGGGGACCAGCACGAGCTCGAAGAACACGAAGAAGAGGATCAGGTCGAGCCCGAGGAACACTCCCATGATCGACGCCTCGAGCACGAGCATCCACACCGTGAACTGCTTCACCCGGTCCGTGAGCGCCGCCGAGCCGAGGAGGGCGAGCGGGAACAGCAAGGCCGTGAGCACGACCATGAAGAGGCTGATCCCGTCGACCCCGAGCACGTAGCCGACGCCGAGGTCGCCGATCCAGCGGTGCTCCTCGACGAACTGGTAGCCGCTCGTCCCGGTCTCGAAGTTCCACAGCAGGAAGCCGGCGATCCCCGCCGTGGCCATGGTGGCGGCGTACCCCACGACGCGCGCCGCCTCGGGACGGCGGGACGGGACCAGCGCGGTGAGCACCGCGCCCAGGAACGGGGTGAAGATCAGAGCGGTGAGGACGGGGAAGTCGCCCATCAGGCCGCCCTCAGCCCGACGTAGACGAGCAGCGCGGCGGCACCCCCGATGACGGCGAGCGCGTACAGCCGCACGAGGCCGGCCTGCAGGCGGCGCAACCCGCCGCCCGCCGACCGGAAGAGGGTGGCCACGCCGTTCACGGCCCCGTCGACCCCGCGGGCGTCGAACACCCCCGACAGCCACTCGGCGAAGCGCCGGACCGGTCCCCCGACCGCGGCGGCGAGGGCCTCGTCGATGTAGTAGGCGCGGGCGAACAGCCGCCCCATCGGCCCGAGCCGCGCGGGGAGGGGGTCGGCGTCGACGGCGGGGAGGCCGCGGCGGTACAGGGCCCGCCCGGCCAGGATCCCCACGACGGCCACACCCAGGGCGACGAGCGAGAGCACGGCACCGGCGGCGAACGAGTCGGCGTGGATCTCGGGGACCCCCTCGAACGTGGGCTCCAGCCAGCGCACGAGGTTCTCGAGCGACCGGAAGGGCAGCGACAGGAGACCCCGAGGACCGCCAGCACCGCGAGCACCACGAGCGGGAGCGTCATGACCGGCGGCGACTCGTGGGGCTTCGCGGCGGGCCCCTCGCCGGCGATGCCCCCGGGCGCGCCCGGCTCGGTCGCCACGGCGTCGTCGGCCCCGCCCGAGACCATCGGGACCGGCTCGCTCCGCCAGCGCTCGTTGCCGAAGAACACGAGGTAGACCTGGCGGGTCATGTAGAAGGCGGTGAGGAGCGCGGCGAGCGCCCCCACGGCCCAGAGCCCGTAGGCGTCGTCGAACCAGGCCTTGGCCAGGATCTCGTCCTTGGACCAGAAGCCGGCGAGGGGGACCATCCCCGCGATGGCGAGCCAGCCGACGATGAACGTGGCCGCGGTGACCGGCATGTACCGGCGCAGCCCGCCCATGCGGCGCATGTCGGTCTCGTCGTGGAGGCCGTGCATCACCGACCCCGCCCCGAGGAACAGCAGCGCCTTGAAGAAGGCGTGGGTGACCATGTGGAAGATCGCCGCGCCGTAGGCCCCGACCCCGGCGGCGAGGAACATGTAGCCGAGCTGGCTGATCGTGGAGTAGGCGAGCACCCGCTTGATGTCGTTGTTGACCAGGGCCACGGTCGCGGCGAACAGGGCGGTGATCGCGCCGATCCAGGCCACGGTGGTGGCCGCCGAGCTGCTGGCCTCGAAGAACGGGTGGGCCCGGCAGACGAGGAACACACCGGCGGTCACCATCGTGGCCGCGTGGATCAGCGCCGACACGGGCGTGGGCCCCTCCATGGCGTCGGGGAGCCAGACGTGCAGGGGGAGCTGGGCGCTCTTGCCCGCCGCGCCCACGAACAGGAGCAGGGCGATGGCGGTGGCGGTACCGGACGCCAGCGTGCGGGCGCCCTCCCCCATGGCGGCGTAGTCGAGGGTGCCGAGCTCGGTGAAGATCAGGAACATGGCCAGCATGAGGCCGAAGTCCCCGACCCGGTTGGTGACGAAGGCCTTCTTGCCCGCCACCGCCGCGGTGTCCCGCTCGAACCAGAACGAGATGAGCAGGTAGGAGCAGACCCCGACTCCCTCCCACCCCAGGAAGGTGACGAGGAAGCTGCTCCCCAGGACCAGGACGAGCATGGCCGCCGCGAACAGGTTGAGGTAGCCGAAGAACCGCGAGAAGCGCGGGTCCCCGTGCATGTACCCGACCGAGTAGAGGTGGATCAGGGCCCCGACGCCCGTGACGAACAGGATCATCGTCACCGACAGCGGGTCGGCGAGGAACCCGAGCTTCACCTGGAGGCCGCCGGCCGGGATCCAGTCGAAGAGGGTGCGGACGTGGGAGCGCTCCTCGCCGGGGGAGGCTCCGGAGGGCGAGGAACACGGCCCCCGAGGTCACGAACGCCAGCGTCATCAGCCCGGTGGCGATCCACCCGGCGATCGGCTCGCCGATCCGCTTCCCGACGAGCAGCAGCACGACGGCCCCGGCCAGCGGCAGCGCCGGGACCAGCCAGACGAGGTCGAGGACGTCGCGCGCGCTCACGACCGCTCCACGGGGCTCGGGACGGCCGGGGCGAGGATGGTGACGGGGGGAGCGAGCGCCAAGGTCTAGCCCTTCAGCAGGTTGACGTCGTCGGCCGTCGCCCCGGGGCGCCGGCGGAAGATGGCCACGATGATCGCCAGGCCCACCGCCACCTCGGCGGCCGCCACGACGAGGGTGAAGAACACGATGACCTGGCCCCCGACGTCGTCGAGCATGCGGGCGAAGGCCACGAAGGTGAGGTTGACCGCGTTGAGCATCAGCTCGACGCACATGAACATCACCAGGGCGTTGCGGCGGACGACGAGGCCCACGGCCCCGGTCGTGAACAGCAGGGCCGCGACGACGAGGTAGTAGTTCCCGGTGATGGTCACGACGAGGCCGCCTCTCGCTCGGCGGCGACGTCGGGAGCCGGGGGCTCGGCGCTGCGCCGGGCGAGCACGACGCTCCCCACCACCGCGATGACCAGGAGCACCGCGACCAGTTCGAAGGCCCAGAGGTAGTCGGTGAACAGGACCCGGGCCACCCGCTCGACGTTGCCCATGGTCCCCTCCGAGAGCGAGCCCCGGGTCGCTCGAGCACCGGTCGCCCAGGTCCGCCCGCCCAGGAACAGCACCTCGGCCAGCAGCACCGTGCCCACGACTCCCGCGGCCGGGCGCAGGAAGCGAACCGGCTCCTCGAGGGACTCCTCCCGGTCGACCCCGAGCAGCATGATCACGAAGAGGAACAGCACGACGACGGCGCTGGCGTAGACGATCACCTGCACCGCGGCCACGAGGTGCGCCTCCTGCAGCACGAAGAAGACGGCCACCCCGAGCAGCGACGCGACGAGCAGCAGCGCCGAGTGGACCGGGTTGCGGGCGAGGACGACCCCGATGCCGCCCCCAGGACCAGCACCGCGGCGAGGAAGAAGACGACGGCCTCCATCAGGCTCCGCCCTCCCCCGGCCCCGGGTCCCCGGCCGCCTCGCCCTCGGCAGCCTGACCCCGCTCGGGGGCCCGGACGCCGAAGCCCAGCTCGCCCGACCAGCCCACCCGTCCCTCGTAGTCGGCCCGTCCCGAGCTCGCGGTGGCTCGCACCCAGGCGCTCGTGTGCCGGTCCTCCTCGCCGTGCCACAGCTCCCACGGCTGGCGCCGGGCCCGGCCCTCGTCGTCGACGAGCAGCTCCCGCTTCGTGTAGATCGCGTCGTCCCGGTTGGTGAACGAGAAGTCGAAGAGCTTCGTCTCGGTGATGGCCTCGGTGGGGCAGGCCTCGACGCAGAGGTCGCAGTGGATGCAGCGCAGGTAGTTGATCTCGTAGACGAAGCCGTAGCGCTCGCCGGGCGACACCGGGGCGTCGGGCGGGTTGTCGGCCCCGCGCACGTAGATGCACCGGGCGGGGCACACCCCCGCGCACAGCTCGCAGCCGATGCACTTCTCCATGCCGTCCTCGTAGCGGTTGAGGACGTGGCGGCCGTGGAGGCGAACCGGCTTCGGACGCTTCTCGCGCGGGTACTCGGTGGTGACCCGCCGGCGGAACATCTGCTTCAAGGTGACGCCGAAACCCTGGACCAGGCCCATCAGCGCACCTCCTCGGGGAGCTCGGCCGCCGCCCGCTTCGGCATGGCCGCCCACAGGATGCCGAAGACGATCGCCGCACCGAGTCCGGCGAGCCCGCCGGTGAGCCAGATGTTCCAGCCCTCGTCCTGGCCGACCCGGATGACGGCGGTGACCATCACCCAGAGGAAGGCGATCTCGATGAGGAACTTCCAGCCCAGGTTCATGAGCTGGTCGTAGCGGAGCCTCGGCAGCGACGCCCGGATCCACACCGTGCAGAAGAGCAGGGCCAGCAGCTTGAGCGTGAACCACACGATCGGCCACAGCCACGGCAGCACGTCGATGCGCGGCCCGGCGGGGCCCCCCAGGAAGAGGGTCACGGTGATCGCCGACATCGTGATCACGTTCATGAACTCGGCGAGGAAGAAGATGGCGAAGCGGATGCCCGTGTACTCGGTGTGGAACCCGCCCACCAGCTCCTGCTCGGCCTCGACCAGGTCGAAGGGCGGGTGGTTCGTCTCGGCGATGGCGGCCACCACGAAGATCCCGAACGCGACGAGAGCCGGGACCCAGTACCAGTCGGTGAGGATCGACGCCGGCCCGTCCCAGCCCTGCCCGGCGACGATGCCCCGGGTGGAGAGCGTGCCCGACTGGACGAGGACGCCCACGATGGCGAGGCCGAGGGCCGCCTCGTAGCTGAGCAGCTGGGCCGAGGCACGCACCGAGCCCAGCAGCGGGTACTTGGAGCCCGACGACCAGCCCGCGAGCAGCACCCCGTAGAGCCCGATGCCGGACATGGCCAGGAGGAAGAGCACGCCCACCGGCAGCTCTGCGACCTGGAGGTAGGTGCGGTGCCCGGCGATCGTGACCTCGCCGCCGATCGGGATGATGGAGAAGGCGAGGAAGGCCGGGATGATCGCCAGGTACGGCGCCACGAGGAACACCGGCCGGTCGGCCGAGGTAGGCGTCGACTGCTCCTTGAAGAAAAGCTTCACCCCGTCGGCCAGGGTCTGGAGGACGCCGAACGGGCCCGCGGTCGCCGGGCCGATGCGGTTCTGCATGTCCGCGATGACCTTGCGCATGAACCACACGTAGAACATCACCGCGACCATGAGGACCGCGAAGACCACGACGACCTTCCCGATCACGATGAGGACGACGGTGAGGTCGACGCCGTCGGCGAAGAGCGGGTCGCCGGTCACCGGAGCGTCTCCACTCGCAGGTCGGTGACCGGGCGCGACACGTCGATGAGGTCGGCCGCGCCCGGGGCGGCGGTGGCGAAGGCGAGGAAGGCAACACCGGGCGGCGTGGCCGGGTCGGCCCGAACGGCGAGGGTCACCGAGCCGCGAGAGGACGTGACCTTCACCTCGTCGCCGTCGGCGACCCCGATGCGCTCGCGATCGGCCCGGTTCACCAGGAGGGTGGCGCCGCGAGCGAGCCCGGCGATCGACGGCGACTCGGCCACGGCGCGCCCCTTGTCGTACAGGGTGCGGCCCGCCACGAGGCGCAGAGCGTACGCGTCGCGAGCCGGCACCGTCGCCCCCGCGGCGGTCCGGTCCCACGCGTGGAGCCCGGGCGCGAGCTCGGTCGCCGCGGCCTCGACGCCCGCCCGGGCCTCGGCCAGCGCCTCGTCGGTGGTCTCCTCCACGTGGCGTCCCGACGGGATCGGCTCCCAGGACACCCCCGTGGCACCCGGCTCGGCGTCGGCGGCCGGGGCGACTCGGTGACCGGGGTGCCCGAGGTCGAGCTCGGCGAGGTGCTCGCCGAGGGGCACCACGACTCCGTCGTGGGCGTGCCGGAGGACCAGAGCCGTCGAGCCCCGGTGGGCCGGGGCGACCCGGGCGATCTCGTCCTGCACCTCCTCGACCGACACGAGGTCGAGGTCGTGGCCGAGGCGCAGGGCCAGCTCCGCGGCGATCCGCCAGTCGTCCATCGGCGTGCCGTCGGGTGAGATCTTCTGGCCCACCCGCTGGACGCGACCCTCGAGGTTGGTGACCGTCCCTGCCCGCTCCCCGTAGAGGGTCACGGGGAGGAACACGTCCGCGTGACGGGTGCTCTCGGTCACGAAGGCGTCGACGGCCACGATGAAGCCCACCGAGTCCACCGCCATCCGGGCCAGGGCCCGGTCGGGGAAGTCCGCGAGCGGATCGGCCCCGACGAGCACCAGGGCGTGGACCCGGCCCTGGGACGCGGCCTCGAGGATGCCGCCCGCGTCGAGGCCGCGATCCCCGGGGACCGATCCCCAGGCGTCCGTGAACCAGTCGCGGCCGGCCTCGAGGGTGACCCGCCCGGGCAGGAACCCCGGGGCGAGGCCGAGGTCGAGGGCCCCGTGGACGTTCGACCGGCGCAGCGCGGAGAGGAACCGGACCCCCGGGATCGCGGCCAGGGCGGCCGCGGTGTCCACGGTGACGTCGGCCGACTCGGCCAGCGACGGCCGCCCGAGGACGACGATCACGTCGCCGTCGCGCCCCGCGAGGGCCTCGGCCGCGCGGTCGACCTCCTGGTCGTTGGTACGGGAGCCGGAGAGGGCCCGGACCAGCTTCTGGGCGGCCAGGGCCGCCTCGCCCGGAGCATGGCGGACCACGGCCGCGGCGTGGCGCGTCAACCCGTGGTCGCGGGGCGCCAGGTCGACGAGCGGGACCCCGAGCTCCGTGGCGGCCCGCCGGATCCGCAGGTAGAGGACCGGCAGCTCCTCCTTGAGGTCGGGGGCGGCCAGCACGATCCCGGCCGCCCGGTCGCAGTCCGCGATCTCGGCCCGGGGGAGGCCGAGCACGACGTCGGCCGGGAGACCGTCGCCGAGCTGGGCGTCGACGTGGTCGGTGCCGATCACGCCCTTGGCGAGCCGGGCCCACACGTAGGCGTCCTCGTTCGTGCCCCGGGCGCCCCCGAGCACGGCCACGGCAGCCGGCCCGTGCAGGTCGAGCACCCGGCGCAACCCACTCGCGGCGACGTCGAGGGCCTCGGGCCAGGTGGCCTCGACCAGCGCGCCGTCGCGACGGACGCGCGGAGCCCGGATCCGCTCCGGCGAGTGCACGTACTGGAAGCCGTAGCGACCCTTGTCGCAGAGCCAGCCGTGGTTCACCGGCTCGGAGTCGACACCGAGCATCCGCACGAGCTGGTTGGAGGTGGACTGGAGGGCCACCCGGCAGCCCACGGCGCAGGCGGTGCACGACGACTCGACGGTCGTCAGGTCCCAGGGACGGGCCTTGAAGCGGTACGGCTTGGCGGTGAGCGCGCCCACCGGGCAGATCTGCACGGTGTTGCCGGAGAAGTAGGAGGCGAACGGCTCGTCGGGGAACGTGAGGACCTGGGTCTCGTCGCCCCGCTCGACGAACGTGATGAGGGGGTCTCCGGCGACCTCGTCCGCGAAGCGCGTGCAGCGGGCGCACTGGATGCAGCGCTCGCGGTCGAGCAGCACGAGATCGCTGATCGGGATGGGCTTCTCGAAGTGGCGCTTCTCCTCGACGAAGCGCGACTCGCCCGGACCGAAGGCCAGCGTCTGGTCCTGGAGCGGGCACTCGCCCCCCCGGTCGCAGACCGGGCAGTCGAGCGGGTGGTTGACGAGCAGGAACTCGAGGACGCCCTCCTGGGCCTTCTTCACCGCCGGGCTCTGGGTGTGGACGACCATCCCGTCGGTCACCGGGGTGGTGCAGGACGGCGGCAACCCCCGGACCCCCTCGACCTCGACCAGGCACATGCGGCACATGCCGACCGGCTTCATGCGCTCGTGCCAGCAGAAGCGGGGGATGTAGACGCCGTGCTCCTGGGCGACCTTGATGATCAGCTCGCCCGGTGCGGCCTCGATCTCCTTGCCGTCGATCGTGACCTTCACGGTCGCCGGGCTCCCCGTCGCGTCGGTCACGCCGGCACCTCCTCGCGGCCCGGCCGGCGGACCATCGCCATCACCTCGTCGCGGAACATCGAGTTGAGGCTCACCACCGCCGACACCGCGCTCGGTCCGAGCGGGCAGATCGTGGTCTGGCTGAACGGGGCGTTGAGGCCGGGGCAGATGTTGTCGCCGACGTCGAGGAGCAGGTCGAGGTCCTCGGGACGCCCGAGCCCGTGGGCGATGCGGTACAGGACCTTCTCGATCCACGGTGTGCCCTCGCGGCACGGCGTGCACTTGCCGCACGACTCGTGGGCGAAGAACTTCGCCAGCCGCCAGGCCACCAGCGCGGGGTTGACGGTCTCGTCGAAGACCATGATCGCCCCGGAGCCGAGCATGACCCCGTAGGTCTGCTGGACGAAGTCCATGTCGAGGGGGCGTCGAGGTGCTCGGGCGAGAGCCACTGCGACGACGCGCCCCCGGGGATCAGGAACTTCATGGCCCGGCCCCCGCGGACGCCGCCCGCCAGCCCTTCGATGAGCTCCCGGAAGGTCGTCCCCAGCTCGACCTCGTAGTTCCCGGGCCGTTCGACGTGCCCCGACACCGAGAAGATGCGCGTGCCCCGGGAGCGCTCGACACCGAGCTTCGCGTACTCCTCGCCGCCCATGAGGACGATGTGGGGGAGCGTGGAGATGGTCTCGACGTTGTTCACCACCGTGGGCTTGGCGTAGAGACCCTCGACGGCCGGGAACGGAGGCCGGATGCGGGGCATCCCCCGCTCGCCCTCGAGGCTCTCGAGCAGCGCCGTCTCCTCTCCGCAGATGTAGGCGCCGGCGCCCCGGTGGATCACGACGTCCAGGTCGAAGCCCGAGCCGAGGACGTCCCCCCCGAGGAACCCCCGCTGCCGCGCCTCGTCGACGGCCCGCTGGAGCCGCTCGTAGCCGAGGGCGAACTCGCCCCGGAGGTACACGAACGCCTGGTGGCAGCCGATGGCGTAGGACGCGATGGCGATGCCCTCGACGAGCTGGTGCGGGTCCCGCTCGACGAGCATGCGGTCCTTGAAGGTGGACGGCTCGCCCTCGTCGCCGTTGACCACGAGGTAGCGGGGGTAGCGGCCCTCGGGGAGGAACGACCACTTGGTGGCGGCGGGGAAGCCGGCGCCGCCCCTTCCCCGGAGCCCCGAGGCCTTGACCTCCTCCTGGACCGCGGCGGGCTCCACGGACAGCGCCTTGCGCAGCCCCTCGTAGGCACCGGAGGCGAGCGCACCGTCGATCGTGAACGAGTCGTCGGGCCGCTCGTGGAGCCGGCGGGTGACGATGCGGGTCTCGGCGACCATCAGGCCCTTCCTCCGACCCGGCCCCCCGACACCCCGCGGGCCGTGCGCTCTCCCCGCCGGTAGGACTCGACGATCTCCTCGGCCGACTCCGGCGTGAGGCGCTCGTGGTACTCGTAGTTCACCTGGAGGCAGGGTGCACCGCCGCAGGCGGCCAGGCACTCGACCTCCTCGACGTGGACGTCGTCGTCGGTCGCGTAGCGGGCGCGCAGGTGCTCGAGGACCTCGGGGCCCCCGGTGACGAGACACGAGACGTTCGTGCACACCGACACCACGAGACGCCCGACCGGCTCCCGCTTGAGCATCGTGTAGAAGGAGCACGTGCCCTGCACCTCGGCGGGGGTCACGCCCACGAGCCCGGCGATCTCCACCATCGCCTCGCGACCGAGCCAGCCGTCCTGGTCCTGGGCCAGGTGCGCGAGCGGCAGGATCGCGGATCGGGGCCGGGGGTAGCAGGCGATGATCTCCTGGGCCCGGGCCAGGTTGTCGGGCGTGAAGGCCATGGCTAGCGGTCGACCTCCCCCATGATCGGGTCGATGCTCGAGACGATCGCCACGGCGTCGGCGACCATGCTCCCCCGCACCATCGTTCCCATCGACTGCAGGTTGTAGAAGGACGGTCCGCGGATGTGCATCCGGCAGGGACGGCTGGAGCCGTCGGAGACCAGGTAGCACCCGATCTCCCCCCGGGGTGACTCCGCGGCCACGTAGGTCTCGCCGGCCGGGACCTTGAAGCCCTCGGTGAAGAGCTTGAAGTGGTGGATGAGAGCCTCCATCGACTCGTCGATGCGGGCCCGGGGCGGGGGCGTGACCTTCGGGTCCTGGGTCCGGTAGTCCCCGGCGGGCATGCGCTCGACGCACTGGCGGACGATGCGGGCCGACTCGAGGATCTCGAACAGGCGGATGCGGTAGCGGTCGAAGACGTCGCCGTTGCCGGTGTAGATCACGTCGAAGTCGACCTCGTCGTAGGCGAGGTACGGCTGCGCCTTGCGCAGGTCCCACGGGAAGCCGGTCGACCGGAGGATCGGCCCGGTGATCCCGAGGGCCAGCGCCTCCTCGGTCGTGATGACCCCCACGCCCACCGTCCGCTCGAGCCAGATCGGGTTGCCGGTGAGGAGCCGGTCGTAGTCCCCGACCCCCTCCTCGACGAGGTCGCACAGGTCGAGGACCGACTCCTGCCACCCGTCGGGGAGGTCGGCGGCGACCCCGCCGGGGCGGATGTAGTTGTGGTTCATCCGCAGGCCGGTGATCTCCTCGAGGACCCGTAGGACCTCCTCGCGCTCCCGCCAGCCGTAGAGCATCATCGACACCGCGCCCAGGTCCATCCCGTTCGTGGCCTGGAACAGGAGGTGCGAGCCCATCCGGCCCAGCTCGCACATCATCATCCGGATCCAGGTCGCCCGGGGCGGGACGTCGAGGTCGAGGAGGCGCTCGACCGCCATCGAGTAGACGAGCTCGTTGGTGAGCGGCGAGGCGTAGTCCATGCGGGTGACGTTCGTGGCGCCCTGGACGTAGGTGAGCTCCTCGCCGGTCTTCTCCATGCCGGTGTGGAGGTAGCCGATCACCGGTCGGCTCCGGACGATCAGCTCGCCGTCGAGCTCCATCATGATGCGCAGCACGCCGTGGGTGGACGGGTGCTGGGGCCCCATGTTGACGATCATCGTCTCGCCGGCGTCGGGCCACGGCCCGCCCGTGAGCACGATCTCCCGCTCGGTCGCCGTGCGGGCCACCGGCACCATCTCCTGGGCCCCCTCGTCGGTCCGCCGCTCGAGGACCGCCTCGACCTCGGGGTCGACGACGCGCGGGTCGTCGAGGCGGCGCGCGCCGCCCTCGGGGAGCAGGTCGTCCTCGACCGGCGGGCGGGTGTCGTCGCTCATCGGGGGCCCGGGTCCTCCTTGAACGTGACCGGGACGCGTGCCGGCGGGTGGTCCTTGCGGAGGGGATGGCCCTCCCAGTCGTCGGGCATGAGGATGCGGGTGAGGTCGGGGTGCCCCTCGAAGCGGACGCCGAGGAGGTCGTAGGTCTCCCGCTCGGGGAAGTCCACGCCCGGGTAGAGGTCGGTGAGGCTGGCGACCGCGGGGTCGGCGGCGGGGAGCTGGGCGATCACCCGCAGCCGGCGGTTGCGGGGGTGGGACAGGAAGTTGGCGACGACCTCGAAGCGCTCGGCCTCCACCCCCGGCGGTACGGCCCGGCCGTCGGCGACGAGGTGGTCGACCGCCGTGACGTCGACGCACTGGGTGAAGCGCTGCTCGTCGCGCAGGAAGGCGGCCACGCCGTGCCAGGCCTCCCGGTCCACGTAGACGACCGGCTGGCCGCGCGACTCGACGAAGAGGGTTCCGGGGAACCGCTCGACCACGGCCGCCGCCACCTCGTCGGACGGCGGCGCCGGGGGCGCATCCGCCCCGGCCTCGGGAATCTGTTCACGAACTGCTGCTTCGTCGGACAACGCTGGATGCTCGCTTCGGGCTCAGGAGGCGGCCTGCTCGAGGTGGATGCCGGCGCCACCGTGAGGGGTCGCGGCCCGGCGCCGCATGATCTCGCCGCTGCGGATCTGGTCGTGGAGCGTGAGGATGCCGTGCATCAGGGTCTCGGGCCCGGGGGCATCCCGGGACGTAGACGTCGACGGGGACGACCTGGTCGACGCCCTGGACGATCGCGTAGTTGTTGAACATCCCGCCCGTGCTGGCGCACACGCCCATGGACACGACCCACTTCGGCTCGACCATCTGGTCGTAGACCTGGCGGAGCACCGGCGCCATCTTCTGGCTCACCCGGCCGGCCACGATCATGAGGTCGGCCTGGCGGGGGCTGGCCCGGAAGACCTCCATCCCGTAGCGGGCGAGGTCGTAGTGCGCGGCGCCCGTGGCCATCATCTCGAGGGCGCAGCAGGCGAGCCCGAAGGTCGCGGGCCAGCACGAGTTGCGCCGGGCCCACCGCACGAGGTCCTCGAGCCGCCCGGTCAAGAAGTTGTGGGGGACCTGCTCCAGGCTCATGGCCCCTCCGGGACGTCGCTGGCCCCCATCGTGGCGCGGTCGGTCCGGCGGGATGTCGCGGGGCACCGGCTCACGCCGCCCTGCCCTCCTCGGGCCCGGCCGGGAGGGCCGGGACGGCCTCCCGGCTGCGCAGGACCGGCCGGGCGGCCTGCTCGCCGAGCCGCTTGGCCGGGCCCCAGTCGACCGCGCCGCTCGACAGCAGGTACGCGAAGGGGACCAGGAGCACGAGCAGGAACGCGCCCATGGCGACGAGGCCGTAGACGGCCAGGCCCCGGAACACGGTCGTGAACGGGTAGAGGAAGATGATCTCGACGTCGAGGACGATGAAGGCCATGGCCACGAGGTAGAAGCGCACGGGGAAGCGCTCCGCGGGCTCGAGCTCGGGGACGATCCCGCACTCGTAGGGCGCGGTCTTGGCCGGATGGGGCCGCTTGGGACCGAGCAGCCTGGAGGCCACGAACGACAGCGCGATGAAGAGCACCACCAGCACGATCATCGTCAGGATCGGCAGGTAGTCGGTCACGCGGGGTCACGCCTCCCGGCTCTCACGCCCCTGCGGGCGTCCGTCGGCCCGAGGCTATCCGAGAGCGGGTCCGGGGAGGCAAAGGGCCCCGAGCGGTGCGCGGATCGGGGACGCGAGCCACGGCCCTGCCCGGGATCCGCGCGACCCGGTCGTCTCCCGGCGCCTACCGGACGGCCATCCCCACGATCGGCTGGTTCAGGGCGATCGCCCCCGTCGACCCCAGGAACGTGGCGTCGCCGAAGCTGAAGATCCCGCCGTCGGAGGCCACCAGCCAGTAGCCGGCCCCGGTGCGCGTCGAGGCCATGCCGACGATCGGCCGGTTGAGGGCCATCGCGCCGGTGGAGCCCAGGAAGGTCGCGTCTCCGAAGGCGAAGATCCCGCCGTCGGAGGCCACCAGCCAGTACCCCTGGCCGAAGGGAGTCGTCGCCATCCCCACGATCGGCTGGTTGAGGGCGATCGCGCCGGTCGACCCGTGGAAGGCGGCGTCGCCGAAGGCGAAGATCCCGCCGTCGGAGGCCACCAGCCAGTAGCCCCGGCCGCTGGGCGTCGGGGCCATCCCCACGATCGGCTGGTTGAGCGCGCTGCCCCCCGTCGACCCGTGGAAGCCCGCGTCGCCGAAGGTGAAGACCCCCCCGTCGGAGGCCACCAGCCAGTAGCCCCGGCCGCTCGGGGTGGGGGCCATCCCCACGATCGGCTGGCTGAGGACGGTGTTCCCCGTCGACCCGTAGAAGACCGCGTCGCCGAAGGTGAAGACGCCGCCGTCGGCCGCCACGAACCAGTAGCCCAGCCCCGTCGGCGTCGGGGCCCCCCCGACGATGGGCTCGTTGAGGGTGATCGCCCCGGTCGAGCCGTAGAACGGCGTCGAGAACGAGAACACCCCGCCGTCGCGGGCCACCAGCCAGTAGCCCGAGGCCAGAGCCCCCTGACTCAGGTAGCGCGCGACCCCGAAGTCCTGGGGGCTCGTGTCGCTGTCGCCCGCGGCCACGATCCTCCCGTCGGCCTGGAGGGCCACCGCCGCCGCGCCGTCGGCGTCACCCGCGGCGAGGTCGGTCTGGACGATCCCCCCCGTGCCGAAGGTCGGGTCGAGATCGCCGTCGGGCTCGTAGCGCACGAGGGCGAAGACCCGGGAACCCGCCGAGGGGACGGCCCGGCCCGCCAGGACGATCGCCCCGGACCGCTCGACCGCCACGCCGTAGGCGATCGAGTCCCCGCCGGGATCGGTGACGACGGTCCCCGGCAGAGAGCCCGAGGCGTTGAACGTCGTGTCCAGGCTCCCGTCCGCGACGTACCGGGCCGCGGCGAAGCGGGCGGTCCCGACCTCCGCGTACCCCGCGGCCACGATCTTCCCGTCGGGCTGGAGCGCGACCGCCACGATCTCGTCGTGCGCGCTGCCGGCGACGTCGGTCACCACCTTGCCGTCGCCGTCGAAGGTCGGGTCGAGGGCCCCGCTGCTCCCGTCGTAGCGGGCCAGGGCGAAGTCGACGCTCGGGCTGGCGCTCCCGGTCCAACCGGCGACGACGATCCCGCCGTCGGGCTGGAGCGCCACGTCCTTCGCCATCTCGGCGGCGCCGAAGTCCGTGGTCACCCTGCCGTCTCCGCCGAAGGTCGTATCGAGGGTCCCGTCGGGGAGGTAGCGCACCACGGCGAAGTCGAAGTCGGCGACGAAGGCCGAACCGACCACGACGATCCTCCCGTCGGGCTGGACGGCAACGCCCCACCCGGTGTCGGCGCCTCCGGCCACGTCGGTGATCACCCGGCCGGCCGTGCCGAACGTGGGGTCGACCGACCCGTCGGTCCGGAGCCGGACGAGCGCGAGGTCCATCGTGCCCCCGGCGTCGGTCACGCCCGCCACGACGATCTTCCCGTCGGGGGCCAGCGCCACCGCGATCGGGACGTCGTCCGAGGCGGTCCCCACGTCGACGACGGTCACGCCCGCCGAGCCGAAGCCCGCATCGAGGGATCCGTCGGCCTCGTACCGGACCACGACGAACTGGCGGTCCCCGCCGATCTCGGCCTCGCCCACGACGACGATCCTGCCGTCGGGCTGGACCGCCACGCCGAAGGCGAGCGCGTCCGCCCCGACCGACGTCGTGACCTTCCCGCCCGTCCCGAACGTCACGTCCAGGTCGCCGTCGGCGGCTCCGGCCGGGCCGGCGGGCAGGACACCGAACAGCGACGCCACGACGGCGACGATCAGTGGGCGGAGTCGACGCGTGGGGTGGCGCGGCGTGCCGGGCATCGGACCTCCAGGCGACGGACCGGCGACCGCCACCGGGGGGACGGCGGCGTGGACGCGAGGCGAGTCTCGCTCGACCACCCATCGGGAGTCAACGACCGCGCCGGGTCGCCGACGGCACACGCGTCACGTCGACGACCCGCGGCCGCGGAACGGTCGAGACGGGACGACGGCCCGCCCGCCGACGTCGAGGGAGTGACCGGTCCTAGGGCTCCGGGCCGAGCGCCACGAGCCGCTCGACCACCCGGTACGCGACCTCGGCCGGGCCGAGCTCGTCGGGGCGGAGGAGGTTCGCCATGATCCGCAGCACCCACTCCATGAGCGGGCGCGAGCGCATGCCGATCCGGGTGAGCTCGCGCATGACGGCGGGGTTGCCAATGGCCCGCACGAACGCCCGGGCCACCCGGAAGTACGCGCCGTAGGTCTCGTCGAGGAGCCCGGGGAAGCGCGCGAGCGCCATCGCGTCGCCGGTGGCCAGGGCCTCGTCGAGCACGCCGGCCGCGAGCCGTCCGGTCTCGTAGGCGTACGAGATGCCCTCGCCGTTGAACGGGTTGACCGAGCCGGCCGCGTCACCCACCACGAGCCAGGTCGGGCCGGCCTTGGGGTGCACGGAGCCGCCCGTCGGGAGACGCCCGCCGGTGGGCGGGCCGCAGGCGGTCTCGGTCGAGAGACCCCACCGGGCGGGGGCGGTCGCGACGAAGGCGTCCATCAGCACCGACGTGTTCACCGACTTCCACCCCGAGAAGGTCGACAGCAGCCCGACGCCCACGTTCACCGTCCCGTCGCCGACGGGGAAGATCCACCCGTAGCCGGGCAGGTGGTTCCCGTCGCGGTCGCGCAGGTCGAGGTGGCTCTCGATCCAGGGCTCGTCGTGGTACGGGCTGGTGAAGTAGCCGCGCAGGGCCATGCCGAGCGGGTACCGCCGGTCCCGCGAGGTGCCGAGCGCCCGCCCGAAACGGGAGTTCGCCCCGTCGGCGACGACGAGGAAGCGGGCGCGCGCCGTCTCGGTGGCGCCGGTCTCGTGGCACCGGAGCACCGCCCCGGTGACCAGGCCCGACCCCGCGAGCGGTACGACCGCCTCGGTCGCCGGCCGGAACGTCGCGCCGGCCTTCACGGCCTGCTCCACGACCATCTCGTCGAGGTCCCGGCGGCGGACCACGTACCCGTACGGCGGCAGGTCGGGGTGGTCGGGCCAGGGGAGCTCGAGCGTGATGCCGTGGGCCATCGACCGCAGCCCCTCGAAGCGGAGGTGGCCCGACAGCCGGTCGGCCAGGCCCATGTCGTGGAGCTGGCGGACGGCCCGGGGCGTGAGTCCGTCACCACACGTCTTGTCGCGCGGGAACCGCTTGCGCTCGACCAGCAGGACGCTCCGGCCCCGCTCGGCGAGCCAGTAGGCCGCGCCGGCCCCCGCCGGCCCCGCCCCGACCACGAGCACGTCCCAGCGGTCGTCGGGCCTGCTCGTGACGGCTTCGTCGGTCGTGGCGTGGGCTCCCGCCGCGTCGCTCATCGCGCTCCTCGTCGGCTCCGGCCGGCATGGTGACATACGGAGCGCGCGACCTCGCAGGCGGGAGGACCGCGCCTCGCCGGGACGCGCCTCGCCGGGGGTTGCCTTCCGATGTGCCGCCTCCTCGCCTAGCGTGATAACAAGCTGCCCATCGGCCGCCGGCGAGCGCGGGTGTGCGGCGGCTCCACGGGGAGGACGTAACGGCCCATGCCCAACCTGCTTCCCGAGTCGATCGGCTGGATGCGCCCCGCCGGCCGGCTGATCTGGTTCAGCCTCGTCACGATCGTCGCCATCGTGGGGATCTTCCTCGTGATGCGCCGGCCGAGGTCGGGTCGCCCCGTCACCTGGGCCCAGGCGGTGCTCGGGGCCACGGGCATCTTCGCCCTGTTCTTCCTCTGCTACGCCATCGTCCCGCACGAGTGGATCACCTTCTCCGACTCGTACCTCAAGTGGAGCTCCGACAAGTTCCTCTTCGAGACCCGCCCGGTGAAGATGTCGTACGACAAGCTCCGCGACATCGTCACCGTCGGCATCTACCTGGTCTTCTTCGGGCTCAACCTCTTCATGTGGGTGAAGTGGCAGCAGCGGCCGGTCGCGACCGTCGAGGAGCCGACCGCCGAGGAGCCCGCGGGGACCTCGGCCTTCGGGCGTCCGAAGGTGAGGAAGGCCTGAGCGCATGGCCAGGACCGACGCCAACCCGCCCATGCCGACCTTCGCCACCGACTACCAGCTCGTCGAGGTCGACCCCTCCTACCTGACCCAGGCGGTCAAGCCCAAGCAGTTCCTCCACATCGACCAGTCCGAGTGCATCACCTGCGAGGGCTGCGTCGACATCTGCCCCTGGAAGTGCATCCACATGGTGTCCGTCTCGGCCATCGCCGAGGCCGTCAACACCGAGCGGCCCGGCGACGACCCCCGCGACACCGTCGCCTTCATCGTCGACGAGGACGTCTGCACCCGCTGCGCGCTCTGCGTCGACCGCTGCCCCACCGGGATCATCGTCCTCGGCAAGATCACCACCGACGTCGCCGAAGGCGACCCCCACGCCCGCACCCCCCGGCACGGCTACGCCTACGGCGTCCGCTTCTAGGCCGACGGGACCACAGGAGAGGCTCGTGGCGAAGAGCAACGGGAACGGCAGGCTCGGAAAGGCCCTCGAGACCGTCGACACCAAGGTCCGCGGATCGCAGGCCTGGACCTCCATCTTCCGACCGGGCTCGGTCTTCCGCCGGGGCTACACCGACAGCCCCCGGAACCGGTCCTACGTCGTGATGAACAGCGTGCTGTACCACCTGCACCCCGTGAAGGTGAAGCGGCACGCGGTGAAGGTCTCCTACACGCTGTGCCTGGGGGGCCTGTCGTTCTTCCTCTTCATCCTGCTCACGGTCACCGGCATCTTCCTGATGTTCTTCTACCGGCCGACCGAAGCCGCGGCGTGGTCCGACATCGAGACGCTCGAGACCGCGGTGGCCTTCGGGTCGCTGGTGCGCAACATGCACCGGTGGGCGGCCCACCTCATGGTGCTCTCGGTGTTCCTGCACATGAGCCGGGTCTTCTACCACGGCGCCTACAAGGCGCCGCGGGAGTTCAACTGGGTGATCGGCGTGATCCTCCTGACGCTCACCCTGCTCCTGTCGTTCACCGGCTACCTGCTCCCCTGGGACCAGCTCGCTCTCTGGGCGGTCACCGTCGGCACGAGCATGATGGGCTACACACCGGTGTTCGGACCCCAGGTGAAGTTCGTGCTCCTGGGGTCCAACGAGATCAGCGGGGACACCCTGCTCCGCTGGTACGTCCTGCACGTGCTGCTGCTGCCGTTCGTCGCGGTCATCTTCATGGCCGTCCACTTCTGGCGCGTCCGCAAGGACGGCGGCATCTCCGGACCGCTCTAGGCCGCGGGAGGAACAGGCGATGCCCGACATCCCCGAGCACCTGCTCCGGCGCAGCGCCGAGCGGCGCAAGGCGCTGGGCCTCCCGGCCCAGGGCGAGGCCGGCGGCGAGGAGGCCGAGGCCGAGCCGGCCGCGCCCGGCGAGCCGGAGGCCCCCGCAGCCGAGGCACCCGGGGCGCCCGAGCCGGAGGCGCCCGCCGAGGGTGGCGAGGAGGCCGGCGGCGCGAAGGGCAAGATCCCGGCCCACCTGCTGGAGCGGTCGCGCCGGCGCAAGGCCGCCAAGGCCGGCGCCGAGGCCGGCGCTCCCGCGGCCGGCAAGGCCGCCGCGGCCACCGCCACCATCCCGGCGCCCGCGGGCACCGGCCCCGGGGGGCACACCCAGCGCCTCCTGACGGTGGTGAAGTCGGGCTCGATCCAGCAGACCCGCGCCGAGGCCCAGGACAAGGTCCACACGTGGCCGCACCTCCTCGTCATCGAGTTCGCCGCGCTGCTGGGGCTCCTCGCCCTGCTCACGATCTTCTCGGCGGTGGTGCGGGCGCCACTGCTCGGCCTGGCCGACTTCAACCAGACCCCCAACCCCTCCAAGGCCCCCTGGTACTTCATGGGCCTCCAGGAGCTGCTCACCATGTTCGCCCCGATGGTCGCCGGCGTGACCATCCCGGGCATGGGGATCTTCCTCCTCATGGTGGCGCCCTACGTCGACAAGAACCCTTCCCAGAAGCCGGCCGACCGCAAGGTCGCCATCTCGCTCTTCACGCTGTTCCTGCTCTTCTGGGCCGTGCTCGTGATCATCGGCTCGTTCTTCCGGGGGCCGGGCTTCAACTTCACCTTCCCCTGGAACGACGGGATCTTCTTCGACCTGTAGGAGCGACGTGGACGCGTCCACCCTTCTCGTCATCGCCATCGGAGCCGTCCTGGTCCTCGCCGTGGTCGGCGTCCTCGCGGTCGGGCGGCGCCGGGCCGGAACGGGCACGCTGAGCCGCGAGACCCGCCGCCGCGACGCCGGGGCCAGGCAGGCCGAGGCCGTGCCGGGGACGGCGGTGGAGCCGGCCGACGTCGACGCCGAGGCCCGCCAGCGGGCGGCCGAGGCTCGCGAGGCCGCGGTGCCGGCCCGGGCCGGCGCCCGGGTCCCGGCCGAGCGGGTGCCCGTCGACGAGGAGGCTCTCGGCGAGACCCGCCGCCAGTTCTTCAACCGGGGGATCGTCGGTCTCGAGCTGCTCGCGCTCGGGGGGTTCGGAGCCGCCTGCATCGCCTTCCTCTGGCCCAAGGCCGGCGGTGGCTTCGGCGGCCAGGTGTCCGTGGGCACCGGGATCGACGACATCCTCCAGGACGTGGCCGACAAGAAGCAGCCCTTCTACGTGCCCGAGGCCCGCAGCTACGTGGTCCCCTACCCCCAGGAGGACCTCGACAAGGCCCGGGCCGTCTACACCGACAGCGTCGTGCGGGGCATCGAGGAGGCCGGGATCGTCGTCCTCTACCAGAAGTGCCCGCACCTCGGCTGCCGGGTCCCGTTCTGCGACAGCTCGCAGTGGTTCGAGTGCCCGTGCCACGGCTCGAAGTACAACCGGGTGGGCGAGAAGCGGGGCGGACCGGCCCCGCGGGGCATGGACCACTTCCCGGCGTTCGTCGACGGCAACCGCCTGACGATCGACACGAGCGTCCCGATCGAGGGACCGCCCATCGGCACCGACACGACCGGCCAGGGTGCCGAGGGCCCGCCGTGCGTGTGACCCGGGCCGGGCAGGCCGGGAAGACCGAGAAGACGAGCAAGGGCAGAGGGGCATCGACGTGACGGTCCGTACCGCGATCATCATCCTCAACGTCGCCGCCGCGGTGGTCCTCGCCGTCACGGTCGCGTGGCGGGTGCTCAGCCTGCGGCGCAACCCCGACGAGTCGGAGCCCCAGAACCTCAGCCCCGCCTACCCCGACGACGTCCTCGAGACCAGCAAGCTCGAGCGGGTGCTGTTCTGGTCGCTGATCTGTTCGGGGATCCTGGCGCTCGCCCTGCCCCTCTACTGGCTGCGCGAGCCCAACCGTCAAGCCGAGGCCACCGACGGCTTCGACGAGCGCTCGGTCGAGCGGGGCGCCGAGCTCTACGCCGATCAGACGATGGAGACCTACAACGCCACGGTCTCGTTGGGCTGCGCCTCGTGCCACGGCGCCAACGGCGAGGGCGGCACCGCCCCGACCATCCTCCAGCCCCCCGAGGAGGGCGCGGCGCCGGTGCGGGTGAGCTGGCAGGCCCCGGCGCTCGACACCGTCCTCCTGCGCTACCCCCGTGAGCAGGTGAAGCAGATCCTCGTCTACGGCCGGCCCGGCACCCCGATGCCCGCCTGGGGTGTCGAAGGCGGCGGCTCGAAGAACGACCAGGCCATCGAGGACGTCCTCAACTACCTCGAGACCATCCAGCTCTCCCCCGCGGGGGCCAAGCAGCTCCAGGCCAACCCGGTCGAGGCGGCGGTCGCCGAGGCCGAGGACCAGCTCGAGCGGGCCCGGGCCAACCTGGCCCAGGCGGAGGAGGGCCTGGCCGCGGCCGGGACCGCCGAGGACCGGCGGCTGGCCGAGGAGGCCGTGGAGCTCGCGGAACAGGCGGTCGAGAGCACCGAGGCCCGGCTGGCCGAGGTCGAGGGCGCGACCGAGGGCCAGATCCTCTTCGAGGACAACTGCGCCCGCTGCCACACCCAGGGCTGGAACTACTACGACCCCACCGACGCCCGCATCCCCCTGCCCGCCGAGCAGGGCTCGGGCGGCTTCGGACCCAACCTCACCGGTGGCGTGACCGTCCAGCAGTTCCCCGGCCCCACCGGCGTCGCCGACATGGTGGCCTTCGTGACCCAGGGCTCGCTGTTCCAGAAGCCCTACGGGGTGCGGGGGATCGGGTCGGGCCGGATGCCCGGGTTCGGCCAGGTGCTCTCCGAGGAGCAGATCCAGGCCATCGTCGAGTACGAGCGCGATCTCTAGGAGCCGAGCAGCCGTGAGCCTCATCCTCCTCGCCAGCGAGGGCCCCGCCGAGAAGACGCTCTGGTACCCCACCATCCTGGGGATCCTGGTGGTGGTCTTCGGGATCGCGCTCTTCGTCGGCTCGGTCTACCTGATCCTCGCCACCAACCTCGGGGGCCGGCTCGGGTTCCTCGTGACCGCCGCCTGCCTGTCGGGCTTCATGGTGATGCTGTCGCTCCTCATGCTCACCAACCCCTCGCCGGTCAACACCCTCAAGGGCCGGATCCCCGGGTGGGAGGGCGAGGAGATCGTCCGCAGACCCGGCGGCGCCAAGGCCAAGCCGGTCCAGGTGATCGAGACCGAGGGGCGGGAGGCCACCGCCGAGGAGGCCGCCAACATCAAGGCCAAGGTCGACGAGCTGCTCGTGACCCAGACGGCAGCCGCCGGCGAGGAGCTGCCCGAGGGCGCCAACGAGCTCGCCCGCTTCGCCTCGGCCGACGACTTCCTCGTCCTCGAGACCTACGTGACCGGCGGGGAGCGCAAGAACCTCTTCTGGCACGAGCCCCGCTACGCCGCCGCGGTGTTCTGCCCGGTGAGGGAGGTGCCCGAGATCCTCGGGGAGGCGCCTCCCGAGCCCGAGTGCGACCCCGACCAGCCCAGCGACACCCTCGTGCTCCTCTACGACATGGGATCGCTGCGCCAGCCGCCGGCCGTGCTGCTCGGCGCCTCGTCGGTGCTCTTCGGCGTGAGCCTGCTCGGCCTCCACTGGCGGGAGCGCGACGAGCAGGAGCGCGAGGCCGCCGCCGCCCGTCCCGTCCCGGTCCAGGCCTAGGAGGACCCCGTGACCCGTCGCCTGCGCCCGCTGCTCCTCCTCCTGGGGCTCGTCGTGCTCTCCGCGTGCGAGAGCGGCCAGCTCGTCGACGCCGGGGCCGGGGCCGAGACCGGCGAGGGCGGCCTGGCCTTCGTCCTCCTCGCCACGATGGTCTTCGTGTTCGCCGGATTCCTCGTGGTGATCGACCGGGCCCGGCGCAAGCGCGGCGGCGACGGCGAGGAGTGACCGGGCCGCCCGCGCGGGACCGGGCGTCTCGGGTGTCGTGACCCCCGCTGAGCGACGGTATCGACACCCGAGAGCGGGATCGAGCGGGTCCCGGGTGTCCTGACCCCCGCTGAGCGACGGTATCGACACCCGAGAGCGGGATCGCGAGCGGGATCAGCTCCCCTCGCCGGCGACCTCGCGGGCGGCCTCGGCCGCGGCCGCCACCGTACGGTCGACGTCCTCGTCGGAGTGGGCCAGGCTCACGAACAGCGCCTCGAAGGCGCTCGGAGCCATGTAGACCCCCCGGCGCAGCAGGCCGTGGAACAGCCGCCCGTAGGCCTCCTGGTCGGCCGCCCTGGCCTCTTCGTAGTCGCGCACCGGCTCGGAGGCGAGGAACAGCCCGACCAGGGTCCCGACCCTGGGCACCTGGACCGACACCCCCTCGCCCGAGATCGCGTCGTGCAGACCCTCGGCGAGCCGGGCCGCCCGGTGCTCGAGCTCGGCGTACGCCCCCTCGTCGAGCCGGGCCAGCACCGCCAGGCCGGCCGCGGTGGCCAGCGGGTTCCCCGAGAGGGTCCCGGCCTGGTAGACGGGACCAAGCGGGGCCAGCTCGTCCATGAGGTCGGCCCGGCCGCCGACGGCGGCGAGCGGGAGGCCCCCGCCCAGCACCTTGCCGAAGATCGAGAGGTCGGGCCGGACACCGAAGCGGCCCTGGGCCCCGGCGGGTCCGAGGCGGAACCCGGTGATGACCTCGTCCAGGACGAGGATCGCCCCCGCGGCATCGCAGCGGCGCCGCAGCCCTGCGAGGAACCCGGCGGCCGGGGGGACGAGGCCCATGTTGGCGGCCACCGGCTCGACCAGGACCGCAGCGAGGTCCTCGCCGTGACGCGCGAACGCCTCGTCGAGGGCGGCCTCGTCGTTGTACGGCACGACCACGGTGTCGGCGGCAGCGCCTCCGGTCACCCCGGCCGAGCCGGGGAGCCCGAGCGTGGCCACCCCGCTCCCGGCCGCCACCAGCAGCGCGTCGACGTGGCCGTGGTAGCACCCGGCGAACTTCAGCACCTTGTCCCGGCCGGTGGCGCCCCGGGCGAGGCGGACCGCGGTCATGGCGGCCTCGGTCCCCGACGAGACGAGGCGGACCTTCTCCACCGACGGGACGCGCTCGCACACCGCCTCGGCCAGCTCCACCTCACGGGCCGTCGGCACCCCGAACGACGTGCCCTCGGCCGCGGCCTTCGCCACCGCCTCGACGACCGCCGGATGGGCGTGCCCGAGGATCGACGCCCCCCACGACTGCACGTAGTCGCGGTAGCGGTGCCCGTCGACGTCCTCGAGGAAGGCCCCCTCGCCCCGGGCCACGAAGAACGGCTCGCCACCGACGGACCCGAAGGCCCGCACCGGGGAGCTCACCCCGCCGGGAATCCGGGCCAGCGCCCGCTCGAAGAGCGCGTGCGAGGACGTCATGCTCGGTCCACCTCCCCGGCGCCGCCGCGGTGCGGCGGCGCCCTCGGCTCACCCGAGGTGCTCGGCCACCTCGCGGGCGAGGTACGTGAGGACGAAGTCGGCCCCGGCCCGCTTGATGGCGGTGAGGTGCTCGAGGGCCACGGCCCGGGCATCGAGCCACCCGAGCTGGCCGGCCGCCTTCACCATGGCGTACTCGCCGCTCACGTGGTACGCCGCCACGGGCACGTCGAAGGCCTGGCGCAGCGCCACGATCACGTCGAGGTAGGCGAGCGCGGGCTTCACCATGACCATGTCGGCCCCCTCGACCACGTCGAGGGCGGTCTCCTCGACCGCCTCGCGGGCGTTGGGGGGTCCATCTGGTAGCCGCGCCGGTCGCCCGAGCGCGGGGCGCACTCGGCCGCGTCCCGGAACGGTCCGTAGAGCGCGGAGGCGTACTTCGCCGAGTAGGCGAGGATGGCCGTCTCGGCGTGACCGGCGGCGTCGAGCGCGGCCCGGATGGCCCCGACCTGGCCGTCCATCATCCCCGACGGGGCGACCACGTCGGCCCCGGCGTCCGCCTGGGCGACCGCGATCGCGGCGTAGCGCTCGAGCGTCACGTCGTTGTCGACCTCGCCCCGACGGTCGAGGATCCCGCAGTGGCCGTGGTCGGTGTACTCGTCGAGGCAGTCGTCGGCCATCAGGACCAGCGCGTCGCCGACGTCGTCGCGCAGGTTCCGCAGCGCCACCTGGACGACGCCGTCGGGGTCGTCGGCCGAAGAGCCCCGCTCGTCCTTGCGGGCCGGGATCCCGAAGAGGATGACCGCCGGGATCCCGAGGTCGGCGAGGACCCGGACCTCCTTGCGCAGGCTCTCCTGGGTGTGCTGCACGACGCCCGGCATCGAGGCCACCGGCTCGGGGGCGTCGATGCCCTCCTTCACGAAGAGGGGCGCCACCAGGTCGTCGACCCCGATCCGGGCCTCGGCCACCAGCCGGCGGAGCACCGGGGTCCGCCGCAGCCGGCGCGGACGCTGCTCGGGGAAGCCCATACGCCGGCGATGCTACCGGCGCGGTCGCTCCCGGCCGCGATCGACGGCCCCGCCGAGCCCGGCCACGAGGGCGGCGACCAGCCCGGCGAGGGTGTGCTCCCCCGCCTCGGCGTCGACGGTGAAGCCCAGCTCGCCGGCCGTGCGCGACGTGACGGGGCCGATCGAGGCCACGAAGGGCGCCGGCTCGGGAAGGTCTCCGATCAGGTCGTGGAAGTGGCGGACCGTCGACGACGACGTGAAGGTGATCGCGTCGACCTCGCCCCGGCGGACGCGCTCGACCGCGTCCGGGTCGGGCCGGCCCGCGACGGTCCGGTACACCGGGAGCACGTCGACCCGGTAGCCCCCGGCCGCGAGGCCCTCGGGCAACACGGCCCGGGCCTCCTCGGCCCGCACCACGAGCACACGCTCTCCGGGTGAGGCGGGCGGCGGGAAGGCCTCGAGCAGGGACTCGGCGACGAAGCGCTCGGGGAGGAGGGCCACCTCCACGCCTCGCGACCCCAGCGCGCCGGCCGTGCCGGGCCCGATGGCGGCCACCCGGAGCCCCGCCAGCGCGGTCCCGTCGAGCCCGGCAGCGGGGAGCATCCGGTCGAGGAGGGCGACGACGCCGTTCACCGACGTGAGGACGAGCCAGGTGTACGCACGGAGGTCGGGCAGCGGGGGGTCGAGCGGCTCGATCTCGATCACGGGGAGCTCGACGACCTCGGCTCCTGCGGCCCGGAGGAGGCCGGCCAGCTCGCCGGCCTGGCCGCGGGCCCGGGTGACGACCACCCGCCGGCCCCGCAACGGCCCCGTGCCGTCGACCGGCCCGCTCACCCGGCCCCTTCGAGCAGGAGGCGCCCCCCGTGCTCCTCGACCAGCACCCGGGCGGCCTCCCGCCCCACGAGGGCGGGGTCCTCCCCCGCGGCCCGCGCCCGCAGGGCGAGCCGGCCGTCGAGCGAGGCGAGGAGCACCTCGATGGACACCTCGCCTCCCGCCACGGTGGCGAGCGCCCCGCAGGGCAGGGCGCAACCCCCGCCGAGCTCGGCGAGGAACGCGCGCTCGGCCGTGACCGCGACCCGGCTCGGCCCGTGGTCGGCCCGGGCGACGAGCTCGAGGACCCGTTCGTCCTCGGACCGGGCCTCCACGGCCAGGGCACCCTGGCCGACCTGGGGCAGCATCACCGCGGTCGGGAGCACCTCGGCCACCCGGTCGCGAAGACCCAGGCGCTCGAGCGCGGCGAGGGCCACGACGACGGCGTCGAGCTCGCCGACCCTGGACACCCGGGTCGGGACGTTGCCCCGCAGCTCCCCGAAGGTGAGGTCGGGCCGCTCGTGGGCGAGCTGGGCCCGGCGTCGCACCGAACCCGTCCCCACCCGACCGCCGGTCGGGAGGTCGGCGAGGGACCGCCCGACGAGCACGTCGCGGGGATCGGCCCGCTCCGGCACCGCCGCCAGCACCAGCCCGTCGGGCAGGTCCGAGGGCAGGTCCTTGGCCGAGTGCACGGCCACGTCCGCCCGGCCGTCGAGCAGGGCTTCCTCGACCTCCTTCACGAACACGCCGGTCCCGCCCATGGCGTGGATCGGGACGTCGGTCCGGCGGTCACCGCTGGTGGTGACCACCACCAGCTCGGCGTCGACACCCAGGAGGTCCGCGACCCGCCCGGCCTGCCAGCGGGCGAGCGCGCTCCCCCGCGTGGCGACCCGAAGCGGTCCGGGCATCAGTCCGCCGCGTCGGCGGCGGGTTCTGACGAGAGGTCGAACAGCGTGCCGAGGGCGTCTGCGTAGAGCTCGCCCCGAGCCGTCCCGGCCGACTCCTTGACGCGGACGGTCGGGTCGTGGAGGAGCTTGTTGACGATCCCGCGGGTCAGGGCCTCGACCGCGCGGCGCTCGCCGTCGTCGAGCCCCTCGAGCTTCGAGCGGTGACGGTCGAGCTCGGCCCGCCGGATCTCCTCGGCCCGGGCGCGCAGGGCGGTCACGAGCGGCGCGACCTCGCGGGCCGTGCGCTCGGCCCGGAAGCGATCGAGCTCGTCGGTGATGATCCGCCGGACCTTGACGACCTCGCGCTCACGCTGGGCCAGCGAGTGCTCGACGAAGGCCTTGAGGTCGTCCATGTCGAGGAGGGTGACACCGAAGACGGTCCGCACCCCGGGATCGACGTCGCGGGGCACGGCCACGTCGACGACGAGCAGCGCCTTCCCGTCGCGGCGGGCCATGACCCCTTCCATCTCGCCGCGGTCGAGCACGAGGCCCGTGGCGCCCGTTGAAGAGAGCAGCACGTCGGCCACGGCCAGCTCGTCGGGGACGTCGTCGAGACCGACGGCGCGCCCGCCCACCCGGTCGGCGAGCTCGGCGGCCCGTGCGACGGTCCGGTTGGCCACGACGATCTCACCGACTCCGGCCCCCGACAGGGCGACGGCCATGCCCTGGGCGACCTCCCCCGCGCCGAGGACGAGGATGCGGCGGCCGCCCAGCGATCCGAGCCGCTCGCCGGCCAACGCCACGGCGGCCGAGGACACCGACGCGGCGTGGCGGCCGATCCCGGTCTCGGTCCGGGCCCGCTTGCCGACCTCGAGCGCGTGCCGGAACACGGGACCGAGCAGCTGGGTGGCGGTACGGAGCCGCTGGGCCGCAGCCCATGCCTCGCGCACCTGCCCCAGGATCTCGGACTCGCCGACGATCATCGAGTCGACCCCGGCGGACACACCGAACAGGTGGGCGATCGCGGCGTCGTCGTGGTACGTGTAGACGTGGTCGGCGAGCTCGTCGGGGTGGGCCGAGGCGTGGTCGGCCAGGAAGTGGCGGATGTCCTGGACCGCGGGGTGGAAGCGCCGGCAGCGCGCGTAGACCTCGGTCCGGTTGCACGTCGAGAGGAGCACGACCTCGGCGAGGTGCTCGTGCTTGGCGAGGGACTCGAGGGCCTTCTCGAGCTGTTGGGCCGGCACCGCCACCCGCTCGAGCAGCTCGACCGGGGCGGTGTGGTGGTTGAGGCCGACGACGATCACCGACACGAGGACTGCTCCCGGGTCGGTCGGGGGCGGTGGGTGGGACAGTCGATGCTCATCTCGGTGCCGTACCGATCCTTCCCCCGGCGGCGGGCCGGCATCCCCCAGCCGGTCCGGTGCCGACCACGATAACCCTCGCGGTCCCCCGCGAGCCCAGTCGGGCGGGCGCCCGCGTCACGTGGGGCCCGGGGCCTCCGGGGCACCGAGCTCGGCCGCCGAGGGGCCCGGCGGCCCGCCACCCTGGATCTGGTAGAAGGAGAGGATCTGCAGCTCCACGGCGAGGTCGACCTTGCGCATCGAGACGGTGGGCGGGACGGTCACCACCGCGGGCGCGAAGTTGAGGATGGACCCGACCCCGGCGTCCACGAGCCGGTCGGCCACCTCCTGGGCGGCGAAGGCGGGGGTGGCGATGATGCCGATCGCGATGCCGTGCTCGCGGACGAGGCGGGGGAGGACGGCGAGCGGCTCGATGCACAGGTTTCCCACCGCCTGCCCCACCTTGGCCGGGTCCGCGTCGACGAGCGCCACGATGCGGAACCCCCGCTCCCCGAACCCCCGGTAGTTGGCCAGGGCGTGACCGAGGTTGCCCACGCCGACGATGACGACCGGCCAGTCGTGGGTGAGGCCCAGCTCCCGGGAGATCTGGCGCAACAGGTACTCGACGTCGTAGCCGACGCCGCGGATCCCGTAGGAACCGAGGTAGGAGAGGTCCTTTCGGACCTTCGCCGCGTTGACGCCCGCGAGCTCGGCGAGGCGCTCCGAGGAGATCGTGGTCACCTTCGCGTCGGCCGCCTCCACCAGGGCCCGGTAGTAGAGGGGCAGGCGAGCGACGGTGGCCTCGGGGACCCGTCGCGCGGGACGGTTGGGCACGGGTGCTCGCTGACTCGTCGAGGCCCCGGCGGGGCCGGCGCCACCAGCCTAGCCGACCTTGTGCACACGGTCACAAGGTCGACGGGCCCTGCGCCCGTCGTGGCGGTACGCAGGGGAGGTCCGGGCCCCGGGCCCCGTTAGGCTCCCGTCCCGTGGTATCGGGCCTGGCCTTCCTGGCGACGGCGGTGTCGACGCTGTTCGCCCAGGCGACGCTGGTGCGCTGGACGCGCCGGCGGCGACCTCACGACCTCGCCTGGGCCGTGGCGCTCGCCATGTTCGCCCTGGCGTCGGCCGCGCTCGCCACCGGCGCCTCGACCGGCTGGGACACCGGTACGTTCCGGGCATTCTACCTGCTCGGCGCGATCACGAACGTCCCCTGGCTGGCCCTCGGGACCGTCTACCTCCTGCTCGGCCCCGCCGTCGGGCGCCGGGTCCAGTGGGGGCTGGTGGCCTTCACCGGCCTGGCGTTCGGCGTGATGCTCGCCGCCCCCGTGTCGCCGGTCCCGACCGACTCGATCCCCGTCGGCAAGGAGGTCCTCGGGGCGCTGCCCCGGATCCTCGCTGCGATCGGCAGCGGGGTGGGAGCGCTCGTGATCTTCGCCGGGGCGGCCTGGTCCGCCCTGCGGTACCTGCGCCGCCGGGAGGCACCGGGGGCGGCGCGCCTCGCCGCCGCGAACGGCCTCATCGCCCTCGGGACCCTGGTCCTCTCCGGAGGGGGCCTGATCCAGGGGGTCGTCGGCGACGACGAGGCGTTCGCGATCTCGCTCGCCTCGGGAGTGTCGGTGATCTACGCCGGCTTCCTCGTGGCCGCGGCCCGCGACCTACCGGCCCGGGTCCCGTCGGTCCGGCCCGTGGACGTGGGCGGCGCGTAGCTCGCGCCGGAGCACCTTCCCTGCGATCGTGCGGGGCAGCTCGTCGACGACCTCGATCACGGTGGGGACCTTGTAGCGGGCCAGGCGCTCCCCGGACCAGGCGGCGAGCGTCGCCGGATCGACCGTCCGGCCCGGGACCGGCACGACCGCCGCGACGACCGTCTCGCCGGTCCGCTCGCTGGGGGTGCCGACCACGGCCGCGTCGGCCACGTCGGGGTGCTCCCGCAGGACGCCCTCGACCTCGGCCGGGTACACGTTGAACCCCGAGACGATCACGAGGTCCTTGGCCCGGTCCACGAGCCGCAGGAAGCCGTCGTCGTCGACGACGGCCACGTCGCCCGTCCGCAGCCAGCCGTCGGCGGTGAGCACCGACGCCGTGGCCTCGGGGTCGCGCCAGTAGCCGGCGAACACGTTGGGGCCCCGCACCCACACCTCGCCCGGGTCCCCGATCAGGACGTCGGCACCGTCGACGTCGACGAGACGGACCTCGACCCCCGGCAGCGGCGGCCCGATGGACCCGGCCGGGGCCCGCCCCGCGACGGCTGTCGTGGTCACGATCGGGGACGCCTCGGTGAGGCCGTACCCCTCGTGGACGACGAGACCGAAGCGCTCGCGCATCGCCTCGGCCGTCGCGACCGGCAGGGGTGCCGCCCCCGAGACGGCCAGCCGGACGCCGGCGAACGCGTCGGCGGGCGCGTCCCGGGCGGAGAGGTCGAGCCAGCTCCGGTACATCGGAGGGACCCCGGCGAGCACGGTGACCCCGTGGCGGCGCACGAGTTCGAGCACCGCGCCCGGCTCGAACTCGGGGACGAGCACGACCGTGGCCCCCGCGGCCAGGCCCACACCGAGGACGACGTTGAGCCCGTACACGTGGAAGAGCGGCAGCGCGGCCAGGCACACGTCGTCGGGCCGCACGCGCAGTCCGGGGTGGTCGAGGACCTGGCGGACGTTGGCCGCCAGGCAGCCGTGGGTGAGCATCGCCGCCCGGGGCGGGCCCGCGGTTCCGGCCGAGAAGAGGAGGGCGGCGAGGTCGCCGTCGTCACGCTCGACCCTCGGAGCCGGCTCCACGTCGGGGTCGTCGGCCAGCACGACGGGGCGAGCCCCGTCCGGTCCCCCGGCCGCCCGGGTGGCCTCGAGCACACCGGGGGCGTCCGGCCCCACGAGCAGGGCGGGCTCCACGACGACGAGCTGGCGCGCCAGCTCCGGCGGTGGGGCCTCGGGGTTCAGCGGCACCGCCACCCCGCCGGCGTGGAGGACAGCCAGGTAGGCGACCACGAAGCGCTCGTCGCCCGGCCCGACGACGGCCACCCGGGCCCCGGGCTCCAGGCCGGCCGAGGCGAGGGCGGCGGCCGCGCGGGCGGTGACCCCCGCGAGACGACCGTAGGTCCATCGGCCGCGCGGGGTCTCGAGGGCGACGGCGTCGGAGCTCGCCGAGGACGGTCCCAGGAGCAGGTCCGTGAGGTTCATCCCAGCACCGCCCCGGCCCGCTCGAGCGCGGCCTGCAGGTCGGCGACGTCGACGCCGCCGACGGGCACGCCGTCGCGGGCCGCCAGGGCGGCGGCGGTGCCGGCCGCCTGGCCCAGGGCGAGGCTGGGCGCCATCACCCGGGTCGACGCCAGGGCGTGGTGGTCGGCGGAGAGGCACCGGCCGGCCACGAGCAGGTTGTCGAGGCCCCGGGCCCGGAGGCTCCGGTACGGGACCTGGTAGCACGCGCCGGGGGGCAGGAACCGGTACTCGGTGGACCGCCCGCGCACGTGGTACTCCTGGGGCCAGGCGCCGGCGGCGACCGCGTCGGGGAAGCGGGCCGCGCCCGCGACGTCGTCGCCGGTGAGCACGTACTCCCCCACCACGCGCCGGCTCTCCCGGATCCCGAGCTGCACGGCCGCGTCGGCCAGGAAGGCCCCGGCGAAGCCGGGGACGTGCTCGTGCAGGAACTCCGCCGCCTCCTCGGCGAGCCGCCGTCCCTCGAGCTCCCCCCAGGTGGCCTGGCGCACGTCGGTCCAGTCGATCGGCGAGCCGTCGGGGTTGCGGACCCGGGTCATCGCTCCCACGAACTCGCCCGGCCGCAGGGTCGGGATGACGGCCCCCCGTCGCGGGAGAGGTGGGCCCCGTGGGCGGCGACGATCTCGCCGAGACGGGCGGTCGCCGCGATGGCCGCGTCGCTGTCGACCTGCTCCATGAGGAACTGCATCGAGGCGTGCTGGCGCTCGCCGGGCGGCCCCACCTCGGTGGGCGCGCCGGCGAAGAACGCGAGGTCGGCGTCCCCGGTGCAGTCCACGAAGACCTTGCCGGTGACGGCCCGGAGGCCTCGCTTGGTGGCCACGACGAGGGCCTCGATCCGCCCGTCGCGCACGATGGCGTCGGCGACGGGGGCGTGCAGCAGCAACTCGAGGCGGTCCTGGGCCCCGAGCAGCCGGTCGAAGAGGCGCTTGGCGGCCCAGGGCGTGTAGACGAAGACGGCCGTCTCCTTGAACGGCACCGGGCCGAACCCGGCCCCGGCCTCGGCGAGGCGGTCGGCCACCTCGCGGGCGACGCCGCCCACGACGTGGTCGAAGCCCCCGTCCTCCCGGCGCCGGTACAGCCCGCAGATCGTGCCGACCGCCGCGGCGGTGAAGTTGCCCCCGAGGAAGCCGTACCGCTCGCAGCACACGACGCGGGCGCCGGCGCGGGCCGCGGCGAGGGCGGCTCCCACCCCGGCCGGGCCGCCCCCGGCGACCACGACGTCGGCCTCGGCCAGCCCCTCGTGCACCGGCGTGATCGTACGCCCGGGAGGGTCCGGCCGAGAAAACGCTCTCCGTGGCAAGCTTTCACTCAAGGTGGGGTCACGGGTGGCCGATGTGGTGGGAGGCCCCTGGACGGGCAGCCCGACGACGGCGGGCAGGGGGCGCGAAGGAGTAGGGGCGTCAGCCCCGGTGAGATCAGGGGTTCCGGTCCGCGGGCGCGGGCGCCGTGGCCACCGAGGGGACGACCGTTCCGGACGTGGTCACGGACCAGCCTCCCAGCCCGCCCCAAGCACGTCCGCACCTGCGGCCGGGACCCCGACTTCTCCCGCCGGCGCCGAGGCCGCGGGTGGCGCGTGGTCGCCTCCGCGCCGGGCGCCGGCGGCACGCCGTCCCGCTAGCCGCCCAGGTGCAGGACGAACTGCGCGGCCGCCGCTCCCAGGATGAGGAGCAGCAGGATGGCGATCATGATCGTCGTGCCGGGCCGCATCGCCTCACGCTACCCGGGCCCGCCCGCCCCACCTCCCTCGGGAGCGTCCCCGGTCGACGGAGGCACCAGCGTGACCGCCGAGCCCGCCCGCAGGCCACACTCGCTCGCGGCCGACCGCCGGTCGAGCGCGAGGGAGACCATCCCGTAGGAGTCGACGACGATCACCAGCTCGGAGGGTCGCGCCTGCGCGTACGTGCCCACCCACCGGGCCAGGCGGGAGCCGTCGCCGAACCGGACCTCCACGGGACCACCCGGCGCCGCCCCGCACGCCCGCAGCTCGTCGGGGTCGACGTTGAGCTGGCAGTTCCCGAAGCGGTCGACCCAGAGGACCTCCCCGGTGATCGCTCCGTCGTCTCCGACCCGGGGAGGGGCAGCAGACCCGGCACGAGCGAGGCCGGGTCGACCTCCTCACCGAGCTCCCCGATCGGCACCCCGGCGGCGAGGTGACCGGCCGCCGGTGCGAAGACGTCGCGACCGGCGAACGTGGGGCCGGGTGCCACGAGCTGGTAGTCGGGGTTGGTGAGGGCCACGACGCGCACCGGGCCCCCCATGAGCGCGACCGCCGGGGCCAGCAGCCCGTTGTCGGGTCCGACGAGGACCCCGTGCTCCACCTCGACGGCGAGCGCGCGGCGATCGGTCCCCACTCCGGGGTCGACGACCGCGAGGAGCACGCCCGACGGGAGGTACGGGGCGGCCCGGACGAGGGTGAGGGCGCCCCCCCGGACGTCGTGGGGCGCGATGTCGTGGGTGAGGTCGACGATCCGGGCATCGGGGGCCAGGTCGAGGACGACCCCCTTGCACACGCCGACGAACTCGTCGGCGAGGCCGTAGTCGCTGAGGAACGAGACGAAGCGGTGTCCGGGCACGGCGCCCATCTTGGCGCGGGGACGCCCGCCGCGCGGTGCTCGGCGGGATCCGCGCCTCACGACCGGCGCTCGCGACCCCCCGTCGCCTCCGGCGGCGGGCTAGCCGGCCTGCGTGTACCGGGACGCGAGGTAGGCGTCGACGTCGGTGTCGCGCACCCGGAAGGAGCGCCCGACCCGAACCGCCGGGAGGTCGCCCGCCTTGATCAGGCGGTAGACCGTCATCGTCGACACCCGCATCAGTTCCGCGACCTCCTGAACGGTCAGGAATCGCGCCTTCGCAAAGGACTGCGCCACGCGGCTCACCCCTCACTCCTACCCGGGACCAGAGTACGCCCCCGGGGCGCGTGTTGTCGAGGGTGCCCTCTGTGGCCGATGTCGCGTCACGGGACTCCCGTGCCCCCGTGGGATGACCGGACCGGACCGGCGTGCGGCGTGTCAGGCGGTCCGCTCGGCCCGGGCCTGATCGTCCGCGCCGAGCAGCAGCTCGTACGCGGCCGGGGGGCACGCGTCGTGGAGCGGGACGATCGTGCACGGCGCCCCCGGCAGACTCCCGTCCTCGACCGCGCTCGCCGCCACGCCGAGCGCCACGGAGTCCAGCCCGCCGAGCGCCACCGTCTCGATCCCGGACCGGACCGCACCCGCCGCGAAGCCCACGTCACCGACGAGCAGGTCGGGCCGCGGGAGCGTGAAGAGCAGCTCCGCGGCCGCCTCGGCGCCCGTGGTCGCCAGCAGGTCCCGGCCGTCGGTGAGGACCCCGACGCCGTCGGACCACCACAGGAACCGGCCCGAACGGCCGTCGGCCCGGAACGGGCCCGCCTGGCGGCCGCTCGGCACGCCCCTCCGGCGTCGACGACCCGCGCCGCCAGCGAGCGGTACAGCGCGAGGAGCGAGGCCGGCCGGCCGGTGGCGAAGGCCACCCGGCCTCCGCGGGCCGCGACGTCGTCGAGGCGGGCGAGGGCGGCCGTCCAGCCCGCCACCGTCCGGTCGGGGTCGATGCCCGCCGTCTCGGTGGCGTCGGACCATCCCCACCACGTGCGCGCCGCCGCCTGGATCGTCGCCAGCTCGAGGTGCGGGAACGGAGGGAACCCGAGGAGGGCGACCGGGTCGCCGGCCCGAAGCCGGCGCATCACTCCCAGCAGCTCGGCCCTCCCGAGCCGCGGGCTCGTGCCCGTGACCCGGGCCTTGACGAGGCGCTGGCGCAACGTGGGCGGCCGGCGGGGGACCGGGGGTGGCGGTACCGGTGCCTCGAGCCTCGGGGGACGCCGCGAGGCGGGACGGCGGGTCACCCGCTTCCCCCGCCGAGCTCCCGGGAGCGGCTCGTGGCCGCCGCGACGGCGGCCAGGACGGCCGCGCGGACGCCCCGGTCCTCCAGGGCCCGAAGCCCGGCCGCGGTGGTCCCGCCCGGAGAGGTCACCGCGGCCCGCAACGCGTCGGGCGACTCGGTGCCCTCGGCCAGGAGGGTCGCCGAACCCAGCAGGGTCTGGCGCACGAGCGCGTCGGACACGTCGCGGGACAGCCCCACGAGCACGCCCGCCTCCACGAGCGCCTCGGCGAGGAGGAACACGTAGGCGGGGCCGGAGCCCGAGAGGCCGGTGACGGCGTCGAGCAGGTGCTCGGGCACGCGCACGACGATCCCCACCGCCCCCAGGACCTGTTCGGCGAGGTGGAGGTGGGCCTCGTCGGCGTGGGTGCCGCCGGCGACCGCCGCGGCTCCCTTGCGGACCAGGGCCGGGGTGTTCGGCATGGCCCGAACGACCGGCCGGCCCGGAGCGCGGGCCTCGAGCTCGGCGATGGTGATCCCGGCCGCGATGGAGAGCACGACGGCCCCCTCCGGCAGCGTGGGTCCGCTCGCCTCGAGGGCGCCGGCGACGTCGGCCGGCTTCACGGCCAGCACCACCAGGTCCGCCTCGGCGGCGGCCCAGGCGGGGCTCGGAACGACGCGCACGCCGGGGAAGCGCTCCTCGAGGACTCGCCGCCGGTCGGGGTCGACCTCGGCGACGGCGATCTCCTCTCCCTCCCATCCGGCGTCGAGGAGGCCGGCGAGGAGGGCCTCACCCATGCGGCCCCCGCCGAGGAGCGCGATGCGGGTCACGCCGAGAGGCTAACCGGCCCCCGCCGTCGCCGGTTGCTCCCGGGCGGAGCCCCGGGTCAGCGCACCCTTCGCCGGTACCCGAGCGCGCCGACCGCGGCCACCGCGGCCGCGGCCACCGACCCGGCGACGAAGGCCGCCCGGGTCCCGGTCGCCGAGACGACGGCCCCGGCCAGCGGCGGACCGACGGTCTGGCCCGCCCGCACCGCCGCCACCCAGACGGCCACGACGACGCCTCGCTGAGCGGCCGGGGCGAGACCCGCCGCGTAGGCCTGGAGCGGCACGATCGTGAGGCCCTCGCCGAGCCCCCACAGGAGCGTCCCGAATCCCACCAGCCCCGCGACCGGGCTCGCCGCCACCACCGCGTAGCCGGTGGAGAGCACGGCGAAGCCCCAGAGGACCAGGCGCCACGTCCCGTGCCGCTGGGTGAGGGGCCCGATCCTGAGGGAGACGACGACGGAGCTGAGCGCGGGCAGCCCGAGCAGCAGCCCCCGGGTCGCCGACCCGACGCCGAAGCGCCGGTCGAGATCGAGCGGGAGCACCGTGAGGCCGAGCCCGAACACGAGGAGGAACGCCAGGAACCCCACGGTCGTCATGGCCAGGTTCCGGGGGTCCGACAGGTAGGGACGAGCTCCCGAGAGCTGCTCGCGCAGCGGCGGGACCTCGGCGGGCCGGTCGGGAGGGAGGACCCGGGCCGCGGCTAGGGCCACGACGAACGCGAGGGAGTACGGGGCGAACGAGAGCCGCCAGGTCCCCACCTGGGCGAGGAGCCCACCCGCGACGGGCAGCACGCCGAGACCGACCGTGAGCACCGCCGCGTTCCGGCCGATGGCCCGCGCCCGCTCCATGCCCTCGAAGCGATCCCCGAGGATGACCACGGCGAGGTTCACGAGACCCGCCGCGCCGAGGCCCTGGAGGAACCGTCCGCCCAGCAGGATCGCGAAGCCGGGTGCCACCATCCCGACGGCGCCGCCGGCGCCGAACAGGGCGAGGCAGGGCAGCAGCACCGTGCGGCGCCCGAACCGGTCGGCCAGGACCCCGATCACGGGGGCCACGACGACACCCGGCAGGGACGCGAACGCCACGACCAGCGCGACACCGACGGCCCCGACGCCGAAGTGCTCGCCGATCTCCGGTAGCGCCGGCGCCACCAGCGTGTTCGAGAGGATGCCGGTGAGCGTGACGGCCCAGACCACCGGCACCAGGGCGTCCCGACGCGGGCAGGCCCGAGGAACCTCCCGCTCCTCCCCGCACTTCCCCGAACGGGGGAGGAGCCTTCGGCACCTCGGGCCCCGCCTCACCGCCACCCGTCGGTGGCGGCCTCCTCATCCTAGCATCTCCCGCATCTTGAGACAACTTGTCGTGCTCTCAGGCTGTCTCAGTGGGTGGGCCGGCGGACCAGCGCGATCGCCGGCTGGAACCAGGTCTCCACCGCCTCGTAGAGCACGCCCATGATCCGGTCGAGCTCCACCTCGGTGAGGTGCTCGAGCGCGACCCGACCGGTGAGGTAGACGTCGCCGTCGGGGCCCAGCGAGAAGCGGGCGCCGTACATGGTGTGGTTGCGGCGGAGGAGCCACCGGTACAGCGCGAGGTGGTTCCCCGGCGGGTCGGGCAGGAAGTAGACCTCGTAGCGGAGCGTCCGCTGGTGGAGGTCGAACCAGATGGTGGTGGCGTCCCGGCCCTCGCAGGCGAAGCGCACGTACCATCGCCGCAGCGCCGGGTCGTGCTCCACGTGGAGCACCCACTCCTGGGCGGCCACCGGACCCTCGAGGTGCCGGGAGACGAGGTCGTACGCGTCGTCGGGGCTCAGCGACACTGCACGAGGGCCCGGGCGAGGAGGTCGCCGTAGAGCCGTCGCAACCGGCCAGCCGTGATGCTCCAGGCGTACCTTCGGGAGCGCGCCTCCGCGCGCGCGCCCATCGCCGCGGCCAGCTCAGCGTCGTCGAGGAGCTGCCCGAGCGGCCTGGCGTAGTCGGCCGGCGCCCGCCCCTCGACGAGGTACCCGGTGACCCCGTCGTCGACCAGCGACCTCAGCCCCCCCACGTCGGCCGCCACGACCGGCGTACCGCTCGCGGCGGCCTCGAGCGCCACGAGCCCGAAGGACTCGCTGCGCGAGGGCACGACGCACAGGTCGGCCGCCCGGTAGTAGACGGCGAGCCGCCGGTGGGGTTGGGGCGGCACGAACCGCACCCGGTCCTCGAGCCGCAGCTCGTGCACCAGCGCGTGGAGCCGAGCCAGCTCCGCCCGACCGTCCGGGCCGCTCGGCCCACCGACGACGAGGAGCACGGCCCGGCGATCGTCGAGCTCGGCCAGGGCACGCACGGCGAGGTCGGCCCCCTTCAGGGGCTGGATGCGCCCGACGAACAGGATCACGCGACGGCCGGCCAGGCCGAGGGCCGCCCGGGCGGCCGCTTCGTCGCCGGGGTGGAACACCTCGTGGTCGACGCCCGGCGCCACCGTCTCGATGCGTCCCCGGTCCGCGCCGTAGAGGTCCACCAGCTGCTCGCGCTCCCCGTCGGTGGACGCCAGGAGCAGGTCCGCGCAGCCGATCACCTCGCCCTCCGCGCGGGTCCGATGCTCGGGGTCGTCGTCGACCCCGGCCTCGGCCTTCACCCGGGCGAGCGTGTGGAACGTCGCCACGAGGGGCAGGTCGAGCTCGTGCTTCAGCACGTGGCCCACCGCCCCCGAGATCCAGTAGTTGGCGTGGAGCGCGTCGCAGCCGCCCTGGCTCGTGAGGAGGCTGGCCAGGGTGGCCTCGGCGGCCTCGTCCACCAGGTCCGACAGCTCGTGCTTCGCGAGGGGCTCGGGCGGACCGACCGGCACGTGCACCACCCGGAACCCCGGCTCGACCGTCACCATGGGCTGCTGGTCCGGCCGTTCGGCCCGGGTGACGACCTCGCAGGTGATCCCGGCCCGGGCGAGCGCCGAAGCCAGGGCCCGCACGTAGACGTTCATCCCGCCGCCGTCGCCCGTACCCGGCTGGGCGAGCGGCGAGGTGTGGAGGCTCAGGATGGTGAGGCGTCGGGGGGCCATCGTCGGGGCATCCTATCGGCGGTGGTGACGGACCCCGGAAGCGCCGTCGTCGGCGCTAACCGGTCCGGGCGTGCTCGTCACCGCCCGGCTCGGACCGGAACGAGTCGTAGATCTCGACGAGCACCTGCTTCTGGCGCTCCGTGAGCGCGGGGTCGCGCCGGATCTCGCCGACGACGTCGGGCCCGTCGCCCCGCTCCTCGAGGATGCCCGCCCTGACGTAGAGGGTCTCGGCCGAGATCCGCAGCCCCCGGGCGATGGCCTGGAGGATCTCCGCGCTCGGCTTGCGCAGCCCGCGCTCGATCTGGCTCAGATAGGGGTTCGAGATCCCGGCCCGCTCGCTCAGCTTCCGCAGCGAGAGCCGGGCGCTGCGGCGCTGCTCGCGGATGAACGCGCCGAGGTCGTGGAGGCGTGAGCCCTCGGAGCTCATGGCGTTCCGGCGCGCTACCCTGGCCGACCCGGTGCCGGTGGCCCAGCTCGAGGTCGAGCGCGTCGATCACGCGATGCAGCGCGCGCCGCTTCTCCGACACGTCCCGCTCGAAGACCCGGAGCTGCCCCATGGTCTCGCGCAGCTCCTCCTCGCCGAGCGTGGGGAGGTTCACGAGCGTGTCGTCGGCGACCAGCCGTTCGAGCCCGCGGGACCACTCGATGGCCATCGACGGGGCGAGGGGCTGGGGGAGGCGGGTGTTGGGCGGCGACGAGCGGGCGCCGTCGCCCGCCAGGATCCGGGGCAGGGCGGCGATGAGGTCGCCGACCGACCCGCCGGCGGCCCGCCGGTCGAGCTCGGCCTCGAGGATCTCGAGGCGCGCCTGGGCCAGCCGCCGGACGTAGGAGACCTCGGTCTCGACCTCGACGCACTCGGTCCTGAGCACCCGCACCTCATCGACGGAACGGGACTCGAGACCGTCGAGGTACCCGGGCTCGAGGATCCGGTCCATCCGGCGACGGGGCGGGGCGCTGTCCTGGTCGCTCATGCGCGCCCCAGGCTACCGGCCCGGAGCCGCGCGCGTGACCGTGACGGCGGCTCAGCAGTGGCGGGCGAGCGTCGGGTACGGGTTGACGGACCGACCACCCACCCGCATCTCGAAGTGCGTGTGCGGCGGCCCGCCACGCGCGTTCCCGGTGTTCCCCGTGCGGCCGATCACCTCGCCCTGGACCACCCGGCGGGGTGGACCCACGATCCCGGACAGGTGCGCGTAGTAGTAGGCGACGCCGTCGTCGCCGTGGAGGTAGACGGCGATCCCGCCCAGCCCACCACTCCCGTCCGTCATCGTGCCCGACACCACGGCCACGTTCGAGGTCCCGGCCGGGGACATGAGGTCGGTGCCCCGGTGGCGGCGCCCACCCGACCGGGGTCGCCCCCAGTCGTTGGTGAAGGCCAGCGGCCCCTGGATCGGGCAGACGAACGGCCCTCCCCCGGGGTTGACGACCTGCCCGCTCGCCGAGCTCCGACGTGAGGCGGCGGCCCGGGCTGCGGCCTCGCGCTGCAGCCGGGCCTCCAGGTCCCGGTGGGCGCGCTGGGCCTCGGCCAACCGGGCGTCGAGCGCCTCGCGCTCGACCTGCATCCGATCGAGGGCCGCGGCCCGCTCCCCGCGCTGGACGGCGAGCAGCTCGCGCCGGTCGCGCAGGTCGGCCGTGAGGGCGCCGAGCTGGGCCACCGCCTGGCGGTCGTGCTGGTTCACCCGGTCGAGCAGCTCCTCGCGGAGCAGCTCGTCGTGGAGGTCGGCGGACACGGGCACGATCGATCCCCGCTGGCCGTGCACGTAGGCCCGGACCGCCCGTTCCCGGGCCACGATCCGCAGCTCGACCGCCCGGGCGTCCCCGGCCTCGACCCAGTGCTCGAGCTCCGCGATCTCGTCCCCCAACGCCTCGTAGCGGGTCAGGGCCTCGCTGTAGCGGGCGGCGGCCGCGTTGGCCGCCGTGCGGGCCGACTCCACCCGGGCCCGGGCCTGGGCGAGCGGGTCGGCCCCGGCACCCGCCGGGTGGGCGAGCGTCGAGGCGAGCGCGATCGCGCCGGCCAGGCAGCGGAGAGGACGGGAACCCAGCATCGGCTCCGGAGGGAGATGGGCGGTGCGCGGACCGTAACAAGGCCGCCGAAGGCCGGGCAAGGCTGCCGTCAGGGTCGCCGACCGCCGGCGGGTCGAGGGGACTACGGTGGCGTGAGACCGCCGCACGCACCAAGGAGACACGGATGACCTACTCCCTCCCCGATCTCCCGTACGACCAGGGTGCCCTGGAGCCCCACTACTCGGGCCAGATCGTCGAGCTCCACCACGGCAAGCACCACGCTGCCTACGTGGCCGGCGCCAACACCACGCTGGAGAAGCTCGAGACGGCCCGCGAGAAGGGTGACTTCGGCACCGTCAACCAGCTCGAGAAGAACCTGGCCTTCCACGTCTCGGGACACATGCTGCACAGCCTGTTCTGGAAGAACATGAGCCCCGACGGCGGAGGGGAGCCCGACGGCGATCTCGGTGCCGCGGTCAAGGAGCACCTCGGCTCGTTCGAGGGACTCCGGAGCCAGCTCACCGAGGCGGCCATGGGGGTCCAGGGCTCGGGCTGGGGTGCGCTCTCCTGGGACCCGCTCGGCCAGCGCCTGGTCGTCCACCAGGTCTACGACCACCAGACCAACATCATCAACGGGTCGCTCCCGCTCCTCGTGCTCGACATGTGGGAGCACGCCTTCTACCTCCAGTACAAGAACGTGAAGGGCGACTGGGTGAAGGCGTTCTGGAACATCGTGAACTGGGCCGACGTCGCGGAGCGCTTCGGGCGCGTCCGGGCCGTCACCCTGCCCTAGCGGTCGTCCGTGCGGCCGGGGCGGGGGAGACCCACCGCTCCCCCGCTCACCGGCGGCAGCACCGCGACCTCGTCGCCGTCGCGCAGCTCGCTCGCGTCACCGGCGACGGGTTCCTCCCCGTTGACCCAGACGCGGGCGGTGTCGAGCACGCGGGCGAAGTCCTCGCCGTAGCGGCGTCGCGCCTCGCCGAGGACCTCGCCCAGCGTCCCGGCCTCGAGCCCCACCTCGGGCACGCCCGCGGCCTCACGGGCCTGGGCGAAGAGCCGCAGCCGGACCGTCACCGGGCCCCCACCTCGGCGAGACCGTCCCTCACCACGACGTCGCCGTCGGCGTTCGTGGTCTCGTAGGCGAAGAGCGCTCGGCCATCGCGCTGGCCCGCCACCCAGAAGCGGGTGGTGATCTCCTGGCCCGGCAGCACCGGCTTCGAGAACCGCACGGCCAGCCGCCGCAGCCGGGCCGGGTCGCCGCCGGCGAGCTCGGTCACCGCGGCCCAGCTCGTGTGGGCCATGGTGCACAGGCCGTGGACGATGATCCCGGGGAGGCCGACCGAACGGGCCACGGTGTCGTCGAGGTGGATCGGCATGTGGTCGCCCGAGGCCTCCGCGTAGCGGAAGGTCTGGTCGTCATCGAGGCGCTGGCGCACCTCCGCCAGGGGCTCGGTGCCCCGCAGGTCATCGGGGAAGCGATGGGGCGGCGCGGTCTCGCCGACGCTCTCACCGTCGCCCACCCCGCGAACGAAGCTCACCGACCACTGCTCGTTCACGAGCGCGCCCTGCTCGTCGCGAGTCTCGGTGCGGGTCACCACGGCGGTGCCCGAGGGCTTCACGTGGATCCCGACGGGCGCGGCCCGGGAACGCAGGGTGGCGCCCGGAACGATGGGGCGGTGCAGGTGCAGGTCCTGCTCGCCGTGGACCGCCTGGAGCATCACCTCGAGCGGCGTCACCGCCGCGACGGCCTCGGCCAGGACCGGCCAGATCGGCACGACCGCGAAGACCGGCGGGGCGAGCTCGCCGGTGACGTGCGCGGGGACCGGGTCGTTCGTGGCCGCCGCGTAGGCTCGGGCCCGGTCGGCCTCCACCTCGAAGGCCTGCTCCTCGGTCCATCGGCCGACGCGCTCGAGCGCGAAGCCCACGGCCCCTCCTCTCCTGACGGACGGCGCCTCAGTAGAGCCGCCGCCGCTCCCGGTCGGCCGCCTCGGCGCCCGCCACGTCGGTCCGGGCCGCCGGGATGGCCTCGAGGCGCTCCCGCGGGATGGGCTCGCCCGTCTCCTCGTCGATCCCGTACGTCCCGGCGTCGATGCGGGCGAGCGCGGCCTCCAGCTCCGACAGCTCGTGCTCGAGCGACTCGAGGATCGACAGGTCCTTCTCCCGCTCGAAGGTCTCGGTCCCGGTGTCGGCCGGGTGCTGGTCGTAGTCGGAGAGCTCCGAGAGGTCCTGGTTCTCGGCGTCGGGCCCGAGCTCGTCGCGCACCTCGGCGATGAGGCCCTCGACCCGCTGCTTCTCGCGCAGCACCCAGGCCCGGGCCTCCTCGGGATCGACGGGCGAACCGCCGGGTCGGTCGGTCATCTCCTCGCTCCTGTCGCACCGGGCGTGGGGTACGCCCATCGTGGGCGTCAGGCTACCGGAGCGTCCGTTCCGCACCAGGTAGGCCCCGGCGCCCGCGAGCGGCCGATCACTCCATGGGGACGCGGGGACGATCCGGTCGCCGACCCGGTCGAAGATCTCGTCGAGGTCGCGGCCGGTGATGGTGAGCCCGTGGTTGCGCTGCCCGACCACGGCCCGGGCCGGGTCCGGGGCCCGGCGCACGAGGTCCGCCACCGAGGCCGCGAGCTCGAGGGTCCCGCAGGGGTAGTTGATCTCGGTCGAGACGGTGCCGTCGATCCAGCCGTGGACGTGGACGATGGCCCCCACCTCGGGATGCTCCCGGTAGATCATCCAGTGCTCGATCGCGTCGACCGAGACCCGGCGGGGCCTGATCCCCGGCGGGACGCTGATGACCATGGCGTCGAGCTCGGGGTCGTAGTCCTTCACGAGCAGGATGTGCTCCCCGATCGTGCGCAGCTCCGACTTGTCGACGCCGCTCGCGCTCATCCAGAAGTCGTCGGTGGGGCTCCCGTCGGCGTCGAGCCGGCGGGTGCTCACGTTGCCGTAGCTGAGCCCGCCGATCCCGTACAGCAGCTGGACGTGGCGCCGGTCCCGCTCCGGGAGGATCTCCTCGAGGGGGAAGGGGGCCGGGAGCAGGTCGAGGGCGTCGAGCCGGCGGCCCGCCGACAGCATCTGGCGGGTGCGGTCGTCCCCGCCCCAGAGCGCCTCCGGGAGGTCGGCCCGGAACTCGTTGGCGATCACGAGCCGGGAGCAGGCCAGGGGCTCGATGCGCCGGAAGGTCCGCTCGAAGAGCTCGGCCTCGGCCAGGCCGGACGGGACGTGGTAGCGGCCCTGCTCGAGCGTGACGAAGTGCACCTCGGGACCTTCCGGTCCGGGCGCCACCATCACGCACAGGTTGGCGAGGGCCCTCACCAGCAGGGGATAGCCGGCGCGCAACACGTCCGACGGCGGCTCGGGCAGCTCGGCGATCGCGACGACGAACGTGGGGGCCGCCCTGCGACGGTAGGGGCGGGGCGCGTCGGCGTCGACGAGGTGGAGGACCACCCGGACGTCGGGCCCCGGAGCCTCCTGGCGCCGGTAGCCCTCCCGGGCCATCACCCCGGCGAGACCGTCGGCCAGCCAACGGTTCCAGGTGCTCTCGCTCTCGACGGAGAGCGCGAACGTCCGCTCCGCCGGCGGCCGGGGCTCGAGTGCCTCGAGGGCCCCGGGCCGCCCCGCGGGCTCCCCCTCGTCCGTCGTCCGATCGTCCCTCATGGCGTATACCCCCGGGGTCGTCCACCCCCGATCCTAGGGAACCCGGCTCGTACCGGGGTAGACGACAGGACCGGCGGCCGTCCCGGCCCGGCCCGGGTCAGGGTCGGGAGAGCCGGAACCCGAGCACCTCGGCCTCCTCCTCCAGCCAGGCGCGGACGGCGTCGAGCCGGGCCCCCGGGTCGTCGAGCTCGAGCAGCCGCTGGGCGTCGAGCGGGCCCATCCCCGCCACCGTGGCGGCCTCGTAGGCGGCGAGCGACGGGTCGTCGAGCGGTCGCGCGCCCCGGGGCACCGGCTCACCCAGCTCGGTCCGCAGCGCGAGGACCCGGGCGAGCGCCCGGTGCAGCTCCTCGCGTCGATCCCGGTCGTCGGGAGGGGCGGGCGGCTCCTCGAGGACCTCCACCTCGGCGCTCGGGTAGGGATCCTCGCCGAGCCACCGCCGGATCCCGACCCGGGCGCTCCCGACGGCCACGATCAGGGACCGCCCGTCCGGGAGCTCCGCCGCCCGTACGATGCGGGCCAGCGTGCCGACCGAGAAGCGGGTGTCGCCACCACCCACCTCGTGGCCCCGCTCGATGAGCACGATCCCGAGCTCCCGGTCGCGCGCCAGGCAGTCGGCGGTCAGCGCCCGGTACCGGGACTCGAACACGTGGAGGGGCAGCGCCTGCCCCGGGAGGAGCACGGTGCCCAGGGGGAACATCGGCAGTGTCCGGGCTGCCACGTCCGGCGACGCTACCCCGGCGGCGTGCTCGGAACCGGGCGCCCCGCGGCCGGCCGCGGGCCGCCCGCCTCCTCGCCGGCTCCACGCGTCGCGAGGACGTGGACGGGCTCAGCCCTCGGCCGGGGGAGCTCGGCCCCTCCTCGCCCGGCTCGACGGCCGTCCCGGTAGCGAGCTGCTCCACCATCGCCTGGAGCACCGGCTGATCGACCTCACCGGAGGTACGGGTCACGACCTTGCCGTCCGCGTCGAGGAACACGAGGAACGGGTAGCCCGAGAGGCCGTAGGCCTCGGCCGCGGAACCGGCCTGGGCGGCGCCGTTCTCGTCGTCGTCGACGAGGACGGGCGCGGGCCAGCGCTCGCGGTCGAGCCACTCCGACGGTGGGTAGTTCTCCCGCACCCGCGAGGTCGCGGTGGAGACCGCCACGACGTCGACGGTGTCGGGCCAGGCACCCGTCTCGACGAGGTTCACGATGCGCGGCACCTCGGCCTGGCAGTGCGGGCACCAGTGGGCGAGGAAGACGACCACCTGGGGCCGGCCGGTGGCGCCACCGGCGGTCACGGCGGTCCCGTCGAAGGACTCGCCCTCGAGCTCGGGAGCCGCCGTCCCCACGGCCTCGTCGGCGACGCCCTGGCGGTAGAGGGGGAGCGCCTCGCCATCGACGGTGACCGGGGGACCGATCTCGCCGCTGGAGTCGGCGTCGCTCCCGCCCGACGCCAGGACGACGGCGACGACGCCGGCGACCAGGATCGCCCCGATGACCGTGGGGAACACCCAGCGCCGGCGGCCGGCGCCGCCGGCGCGGGCCCGGCGCCGGGCCGCGGCTCGGCGCTGGGCGGCGGTGCGGCTTCGGGCGCTCACGATCGGACCTCCTCGAGTCGGGGGGCCTCCACCTCGTCGACCAGGGGCGACGCCCGCTCGTAGGCGGCGTCGACCGCCAGGAGGACACCGACGAGCAGGAAGGCGCTGAGAGCCATCCAGGCCAGGCTGATGAAGCCCAGCTCGGTGAACCAGGGCACTGTACACGGGGCCTCGACCGAGCAGGACAGGCCCGAGCCGAGGCTGGGGCGGCGCTCGATCAGGAAGTGGTAGGCCGAGATCAGCGGTCCCACCACCACGAGGGGGAGGGCGGCCCAGCGGACCCCGTGGTCTCGCCGCACCAGCCCCATCCCGAGCACGGCGACCAGCGGGTACATGCAGATCCGCTGGTACCAGCACAGCAGGCACGGGGCGAAGTGCGCGACCTCCGAGTAGTAGAGGCTGCCCGCGGTGGCGACGGCGGCGACCAGCCAGGCCAGGCCGAGCGCCGAGGGGCCCACGACGTCGACCACCCGGTCGAGGAGGGCCCGGGGACCCCGGGCGACCCGGCCGGCCACGACGAGGACGACCGCGCCCACCACCGCGGCGTCCGCCATCAGGGTGAGGACGAGGAAGAACTTGGTCGCGAGCTCGACGCTGCGGGTCACGCTGCCCCTCTGCCGGTCCGCCTCGACGCTAGCCCGGCCGTGACCGTCGTGGTCAACGGAGACCGCTCCCCGATCGTCGACGCCCGTCCGCGGGCGGGCCAGCGGAAACGCCGGTACGTCCCACCCCGGCTCCCGCGGGTTCGGCCACGACCCGGCGTCCCGGGCGCGCCCTCACCGGATCGGCACCGTCTCGGTGACGCTCGCCTCCTCCACCGAGCTCACGGCGACGCGCACCTCGAGCTCCCAGTCCCCGCGATGGGGAGGTCGAAGCCGGGCGAGAAGTAGTGGCCGGGGCCGAGGCGGCGCAGGGGGACCTCGATCGGGGCGACGTCCCGCGCCGGCAGGGACATGGTGACCCGCATGTCGAGCACGTCCGTGAGCCCGCCGCCCGGGGCGAGCGCGGTCACGTGGACGTCGTTGCGTCCGGCCCGGGCGGGGGTGACGAGGACGTCGAACCAGAGAGGGTCGCCTTCGACGATCGTCGCGTAGGGCCCGGCCGCCGAGGCGCCGGACGGCTCGGTGCCCGCCAGGACCGCGGACGCGCCCAGGACGGCCGCGGCGAGGAGCAGCTCCACGGCGACGAGCCGGGCGACGAGCCCCCGGCCCGCCGGCCGGACCTGGTCCCCGGGCGGCCCGGGCGCGGGGCCGGGACCCGGCGGCACCGGCGCCCGCGTCCCGCCGGCACCCACGGTCGCGAGCACGCCCGGGGCGGTGCCGACGTCGCGCACCGCCCGGCGGCTTCTCGCCGCCACGAGGAGCAGGACCGCGAACACGACGAGCTTGGCGAGGAGCACCCGTCCGTAGTCCGTGTCGAGGAGGTCCCCCGGACCCTCGAGCCGCCGCCACGCCTGCACGGCGCCGCTGAGGACCAGGGCCACCACGGCCGCGGTCGCCATCGCTGAGAACCGGGCCAGCGGCGCCCGGGGGTCCCCGGCCCGTTCCGGGCGTGCGAGCGCCACGGCGAGCACGGCCAGGCCCCCGAGCCAGAGGCAGACCGCCCCGACGTGGACGCCGTCGGCCACGGCGGTCAGCGCGGCGGCGTCACCGGTGCCCGCGTGGCCGGCCAGGCCGGGCGTGAGGACGAGCGCCGCGCCGACCGCGCCGGCCAGGAACGGCCACCACCGGGGCAGCGGGTACTCCTCGACGGGCCGGCCGGGTACGAGGAGGAACCCGAGGAGGGGGAGGGCCACGACCAGCAGGACGATCCGGGCCACGGCCACCCGTCCGTACCGGGTGTCGACGACGTCGGCCCACACCGACGGGTCCAGGGCGTCCGCGAGTGGCAGGGCACGGGCGTACGGACCCTGGAGGGCGATGCCGACGAGGGTGGTCCCCAGCGCACCGCCCCAACCCACCCGCACGAGTCGGGCGGTCCGCACCGACCCCCGGAGCCGGGGCCACACCGTCACGAGCGCCGCCGCGCCACCGACCAGGAGGACCAGAGAGGTGTAGAGGAGCCACCGGTCGGCGGCGACGAGCGCGCCCGCCACCGGGCTGCCGCCCTCGGCGGAGAGCAGCCGCGAGGCGAGGCTCTCGAGCTCCTCCTCGGCCGGCCCGCCCTCGCCGATCCTGAAGGTGAACGCCCCCCGGACCGGGTGGCCGTCGTCGGAGCTGACCCGCCAGGTCACGACGTACGCACCCTCGGGGAGCGGGGTCAGGGCGGCCGTGACGACGGACCGATCACCACGGGCGTGCTCCGCCACGACGCCGGGCACGACGTCCCCGCTCGACTCGTGGACCCGCACGGCCCTGTCCGGGAGGTCGACCGCCTCGGAGAAGCGCAGGACGACCGCCTCGGGAGGCCCGTCCAGCGTCACCCCGGCCGCGGGCTCCGACCCCTCGAGGACCGCGTGGGCCCCGGCGGGCACGGCCCCGCCCACGACGACCAGCAGGGCCAGCCCGAGCGCGGCGGCCAGACGCCTCACATGGGCAACGGTACCCGCCGCCCCGGTCGGTCCGGATGCGCCAGCAGCCACGCCAGCGCCACGCCGACGAGCGCGGGGAGGTGGTGCAGCTCGTCGGCGCCCGCGGTCCGCCCGGCCGCCAGATCCAGGACCGAGGTCAGGGAGAGGCAACCGGCGAGGGTCAGCGCCACCGGGAGGAGCGCGCCGAGGCGCGAGGGTCGCCACGCGGCGTAGAGGAGCCCCACCGCGAGGGCCACGTCGAAGGAGCCGAGGTGGCGGGCCGCGTGGGTGGGGAGGTCGCTGCCCCCTCCCAGCAGGAGCGCGGGCAGGGCGACGAGGAGCTGGACCACGGCCACCGCGGCCAGCGTCCAGCGCATCACCTGGCGGCGCCCCTCCCAGTCCGGCTCCTGGGAGCCGATGGCGGACAGCACGCTCGCGGTCAGGTCGGGGACCGGCACCGCCGGCGAGAGGCGCAGCAGCCGGTGCTGGACCGCGGCCTCCGCCGCGTAGGTCCGGCACGCCCCGCAGACCGCGAGGTGCGCGTCGACCTGGTCCTCGGGGAGCCCGGGATCCTCGCCGTCGAGGCGGGCCGAGACCGCCTCACGGCAGGCGTCGCAGCGCGTGTGACCCATGCCCTGGTAGTCGATCGGAGCACCGCTCCGGTTCCCCGGTATCGTCGGTTCCCGGTGGACGACCTCACCCGGCTGCTGGTCGCGGCCCGAGACGGGGACCGCGTGGCCCTGGCGGCCGCGATCCGCGCCGGCCAGCCCCAGGTCTGGAGGCTGGCCCGCCACCTCGTCGGCCCCGAGGAGGCCGACGACGTCACCCAGGAGACCTTCCTGCGGGCGTACCGGGCGCTCCCCGCCTTCCGAGCCGAGGCCAGCGGCCGGACCTGGCTCCTGTCCATCGCCCGCCGCACCTGCGCGGACGTGATCCGCCGGGCCCGGCGGCGCCGCCGGCTCCAGGAGCGCCTGGTCGGCCGGGCCGGACGGCCGGCGGACCACGTGGCGCCCGACCCGGCCGCCGCGACCGTCCTCGCCGAGCTGGTCGGGAGCCTCGACGACGACCGCCGGGAGGCCTTCGTCCTCACGCAGGTCCTGGGGTGCTCCTACGAGGAGGCCGCGCGCGTCTGCGACGTCCCGATCGGCACCGTCCGGTCCCGGGTGGCCCGGGCCCGGGCCGACCTCGTCGAGCGGACCCGAGCCGCCGCGGGATGACCGGGGGCTCCCGGGCCGCCGGCGTCCCCGGCGCGCGGGTCGCGCTGCTCGCCACCGCGACCCTGCTCGCCGCCGCCGCCCTGGTGGTCGCCACCCCCTCCCCGCGTCCGCCCACGGCGTGGGCGGCCTCGACCCGAGCGACTACGAGACCGTGCTCGAAGGAGTCGAACCCCCGTCCCGGGGGTGACGGTGCGGGTGATCGAGCTCGGCGACCGGCTCGAGCTGCGCAACGACGGCGACGGCGAGGTGGTCGTGCTCGGCTACGACGGCGAGCCCTACCTGCGCGTCGGGCCCGGAGGGGTGTACCGCAACGCCCGCTCACCGGCGACGTTCCTCAACGAGGAGCGCCGGCCCACCGAGGCGCCCCCCGACACCTACGACGCGCAGGCCACCCCGGAGTGGGTGCGGATCTCCGACGGCCGGGTCGCCCGGTGGCACGACCACCGGGCCCACTGGATGGGCAGCGGACCGCCGCCCGCGGTCCGGGAGGATCCGGACCGGCGCCACGTCGTGATCGAGGGCTGGGAGGTCACGCTCGCCCACGAGGGGGGCCGCTCGGTGGTCACCGGGGACGTGGTCTGGGTCCCCGGGCCGTCGCCCTGGCCGTGGGTGGCCGGCGCCCTGGCGATCGCCGCGGCCGTCGTGATCCTGGCCCGGACCCGCTGGTGGCCCGGGGTCCTCGCCGCGACGCTCGCGCTCCTGGTCGTCATCGAGGCGGTGCACGTCGTCGGGCTGTGGGGCGCCTCGTCGGCGCCGGCGGGATCGAAGCTCGTCGCGAGCTCCTACTCGCTCCTCGGGATCGGGGTGGGGGTCGGCGCGCTCGTCGTGCTGCTCCGCCGGGACCCGTGGGACGCCGTCCCCGCGCTGCTCGTCGCCGGGGTGTTCCTCTTCGTCGCCGGCGGCCTCTCCGACGTCACGAGCCTGACCCGCTCGCAGCTCCCGACGACCCTCTCCCCGGGCACGGCTCGTGCCGGGGTCGCGGCCACGCTGGGGCTCGGCGGCGGCCTCGTCGCCGGCGCGGCCATGCACCTGCGGCCACCGGTCCCCGTCGCGCGGCCGGCGGCCGTGACCGAGTGAGGCGGGCGGAGCTCCGCCGTACCCGCGTCACCACTCGAGCTCCTCGCACCCGGTGTGATCCGACGGCTCGACCTGGAGGGTGGCATGGTCGATGCCGTAGCGGTCCGAGAGCACCGCGCGGGCCCGGTCGAGGACCGCGTGGGTCTCGTCGGCCCCGCCGACCACGAGGTGGGCGCTCGCGACCTCCATCTCCGAGGTGAGGGTCCACACGTGCAGGTCGTGCACGCCGACGACACCGGGAAGGCCCGCCAGGTCCTCCTCCAGCGTCGCGACGTCCAGGTCGGGTGGGGCCATCTGGAGCAGGATCCGCAGCGAGCGCCCGGCGAGGCGCAGGGTGCGGGGGAGGATCCACAGCCCGATCGCGGCCCCCACCACCGCGTCGATCGGCGTCCACCCCCAGGCCAGCACCACGATGCCGGCCACGACCACCCCCACCGAGCCCACGAGGTCGGCGAGCACCTCGAGGAAGGCCCCCTCCACGTTGAGGCTCTCCCGGGCGCCCTCCCGCAGGAGGACCACCCCGACGCCGTTGGCGACGAGACCCACGATCGCGACCACGAGCATCGGCCCGGCGTCGACCTCGTGGTCGCCCTGCAGCGACAGGAACGCCTCGACGATCACGTACCCGGCCGCGCCGAGCAGCAGCAGGGCGTTGGCCAGCGCGGCCAGGATCTCGAGCCGGTAGAGCCCGTAGGTGCGCGAGCCCCGGCGCGGCATGCGGTCGGCCAGGCCCACCGCGGCGAGGGCCATCCCGAGGCCGACGGCGTCGGTGAGCATGTGGGCCGCGTCGGAGAGCAGCGCCAGCGAGTTGGTGAGGACGGCGGCGACCGCCTCGACGACGAGCACCACGACGACCACGGCGAACACGACCCGCAGCCGGCCGGCGTGTCGCGCGCCCGCCCGGCCGGCGGCGGCGCCGTGGTCGTGCCCGTGCCCGCTCATCCCGGGCCCGGCGCTCGGTGTCGTGGCTCCTGGTGCATCGTGGTCCGGTGACCCCGACCGCGGCGGGCGACCCGCGCCCACCTCCACCGGTGAGGTCGCCTCAATATCATCGCCCACGAACAGGGAGCGGCAAGGCGACAGCGGGAGGTCCCGAGATGCCATCGATCTTCACCCGGATCATCGACGGTGAGCTGCCGGCCCGCTTCGTGTGGCGCGACGACCGGTGCGTCGGGTTCCTCTCCATCAACCCGCTCCGCCCCGGGCACACGCTGGTGGTGCCACGCCAGGAGGTCGACCATTGGATCGACCTCGAGCCCGGCATGGCCGCGCACCTGATGACCGTCTCGCAGGAGATCGCCCGCGCCCTCCAGGAGGGGTTCCAGCCCGTGCGAGTGGGACTGATGATCGCCGGGCTCGAGGTCCCGCACGTGCACCTCCACGTCGTGCCCATCAACGGGGTCCACGACCTCGACTTCGGGAACGCCGAGCGGAACCCCGACCCGGTGGCGCTCGACTCGGCCGCGGCGACCGTCCGGCACTCCCTGCGCCGGCTCGGCTCGGCCCACGTGGCCGACTGAGCCCCGGGACCGGGCGGCGGCGACGCCGGTCCACGGCCGTTCGGGGCCCGGGCGGCTCCCCGGCGACGCGGGTCGGCACGCGGTAGCGTGACGGCCGTCGGGGGGATGGGTATGCGGCTCGAGGGCGAGATCGCCCTGGTCACGGGGTCCACGTCGGGCATCGGGCGGGCGATCGCCCTGCGCTTCGGTGCCGAGGGGGCCAGGGTCGCGGTGACGGGGGCGCGACCTCGACCGGGGAGGCGGTCGCCGCCGCCGTCACCGGCGCCGGGGGCGAGGCCGTCTTCGTCCCCGCCGACCTCGACGACGAGGTCGCGTGCCGGTCACTCGTCGAGACCGCGATGGAGCGGCTCGGGGGCCTGACGGTGCTGGTCAACAACGCGGTGTCCACCGCCCCGGGCCTCGACGGGCCCGCCGGCGAGATCTCCACCGAGGGCTGGGAGGCGATCCTCCGGGTGAACCTGACCGCGCCGATGTGGCTGTGCCGGGCGGCCATCCCCCACATGCGGCGCGCCGGCCACGGGTCGATCGTCAACATCTCGTCGCGCCAGGGAGAGCGGGCCAGCGCCGGGCTCGCCGCCTACATCGCCAGCAAGGGCGGTCTCAACGCGCTGACCCGCTCGCTCGCGGTCGACTACGCGAAGCAGGGGATCCGGGCCAACACCATCAGCCCGGGCTACGTGCTCGACGAGAGGCGCGACGCCGACCTCACCCCCGAGCGCCGGGCCCGGCTGGAGGGGATGCACCTCGGCCGGCTGGGGTCGCCCGAGGACGTCGCCGCCGCGGCGGTGTACCTCGCCGGCCGCGAGTCGGAGTGGGTCACCGGGGTCAACCTGCCCCTCGACGGGGGCTCGACCGCCGCCCGGGGCCTGGTCCTCGGCTGAGGGGCACCCCTTGCACCCGAGGATCTCCCTGAGCGCCGTCAGCACGTACCGCTGGTCGCTCGACCAGGACCTCGCCTTCTACGCCGGCGCGGGGATCCCCAGGGTCGGGGTCTCGATCGCCAAGCTCGAAGCCGCCGGCTGGGAGGACGCCGTCCGCCGGGTCGCCGCCGCCGACCTGGAGGTGGGCAACCTCATCGGGCTGGGCCCGTTCCACCTCGCCCGGCCGGGCGGCTGGGCCGCCCAGCGGGCTCGCCTCGACCGGGCGATCGACGCCGCGGCGACGCTCGGGGCCGGATGCCTCGTCCTCACGACGGGCCCCGCCGGTCCCCTCCCCTGGGAGGGCGCCGCCGACGCGCTCGAAGCGGCGCTGGCCCCGGTCCTGGCCCGGGACGGCGCACGCGAACTGCTCGCGATCGAGCACACGCACTCGCTGCGGGTCGACGTCGGCTTCGTCCACACCCTGCGCGACGCCGTCGACCTCGCTCGCCGGCTCGGGTCCGGGGTGTGCATGGAGGTCAACGCCTGCTGGGCCGAGCGAGGCCTCGCCTCGACCATCCGCGCCGGCGCCGACGTCCTGCGGCTCGTGCAGGTGAGCGACTTCGCGGTGGGCACCCACGCCACCCCCGACCGGCTGGTCCCCGGCGACGGCGACATCCCGCTCGAGGCGGGTCCTGGGCCAGGTGCTCGACGCCGGGTACCGGGGCTCGTTCGACCTCGAGCTCATCGGCCCCCGGATCGAGGAGGAGGGCTACCCCTCGGCGGTCCGGCGTGGCATCGACCGGCTGGGCGCGCTCCTCGATCGCCTCGGGGCGTGAACGGCCGGCGCGGTGCGCTCAGGCCCACATGAACGCGCCGCCGTCGGCCATGAGCGTGTGGCCGGTGAGGTACCGGCTCGCGTCGGAGCAGAGGAACCAGGCGATCGGCCCGATGTCCAGCTCCGGGTCGCCCTGGCGCCCCATCGGGCAGGCCTCGATGAACGCCCGGTAGGCGTCGCTCGCGGGCGGCCGAGTCCCGACCTCGCGGTGACGCGGCCGCGGGGGCGATGGCGTTCACGGTGATGCCGTGGGGACCCCACTCCCGGGCCGCGGTCCGGGTCAGGGCCCGGATGGACTCCTTCGACGCGTTGTAGGCGGCGAAGCCCCTGCCCCCGGTGATCCCCATCGACGAGGCGAGGTTGACGATGCGGCCCCACCCGCGCGCCCGCATGTGGGGAAGACGGCCTGCATGGCCCAGAGGGTGCCGAGCACGCCCGAGCGGTGGAAGACCTCGACGTCCTCCTCGCTGACCTCGGCGATCGTCGCGCCGGGCCGGAACGTCTGCGCGTTGTTGACGAGCGCGTCCACCCGCCCGAAGCGCTCGACCGTGGCGGCGACCATGGCGTCGATCCGGTCCTTCCGACTCACGTCGCAGACCACGCCGAGCGTGGGCACACCCAGCGCCGTGAGCTCGTCGACCGTGCGCTGCATCCGGTCGGGCTTCCACTCGGCCACGACGATCCTCGCGCCCCCTTGCCGAGGTGGAGGGCCATCCCGCGCCCGATCCCCTGCCCGGCGCCGGTGACGATCACGACCCGGTCCTCGACGCCGTGCATCGAACGGGCGCCGGCCTCCTCGGGCTCGGCCATCGCTCCTCCTCGACCGCGGCTGCAGGGCGCCGTGGAACACACCGGGACGAGGAGGACCGCGAGCACGCCGCCGGGGCGGCCGGCGCCGACGGCACCGCCCTCCCCGCCCCCCGCAGCTCTCGTGCCCCGAGCCGGACGGACCGGCTGACGCGGGGCCAGCTTGTCGCGGATCGCGGCGCGCGTCGAGCGCCCGGAGCGCGGGCCGGCGGCGGCCGCTGGCGCGCGGGGGCCCGGGGATGCTGGGCTCGGCGGGACGCCGGCGAGAGGAGCTCCCATGCGCGACGTGCCCGACCCTCCCCTGGAGGCGTGGGAGCCACCCGCCTACCGCGTGGACGACCGCGGAAGGTCGTGGGGGCGGTCCCCGGCGAGCCGTCGAACTGGGGGCGGTGGGGCGACGGGGACCAGCTCGGCACCACGAACCTGCTGACCGCCGAGCGGGTGGCCGCCGCGGCCCGGCTGGTGCGCACCGGCCGCCGGTTCCCGCTCGGGCTGCCGATCGGGGGCCCGCCGACGCCCGGCTACCGGCCGGCGCCGCTGCACCTCCAGGCGGTCACCGCCGGCGACTCGGTGCTCGGCGACGGAGGTCGTGACGGCTTCTGCGCCTCCGACGACTACGTGGTGATGGCCCTGCAGGCCTCCACCCAGCTCGACGGCTTCGGGCACGTCGGTGCCGGCGCCACGCTCTACAACGGCTTCTGGTCCGGCCTGGTGACCACCCGCAGCGGCGCCCGGCGGCTCGGCATCCACCACCTCGCGGCGGGGATCGTCGGTCGAGGCGTCCTCCTCGACGTGGCCCGCCACGCCGGCCTCGACGAGCTCGCTCCGGGCACGGCGCTCGGCGCCGAGGAGCTCGCCGCCACCGCCGACGCGCAGGGGGTCGAGGTCGGCCCCGGCGACGCGCTGCTCGTCCGGACGGGCTGGCTGGGCCGGCGCCTGGTCGAGGGGAGGCCGGTCGGTCCGGGCGGTGGCGAGCCCGGCCTCTCGGACCGGGCCGTCCCCTGGCTGGCCGGGCGTGACGTGGTCCTCGTGGCCACCGACACCATGACCTGCGAGGTGGTGCCGCCCGAGCCCGGCACACCCATGCTCACGTTCCACGCCCGGGCCCTGCGCGACCTCGGGATGCTGCTCGGCGAGCTGTTCGACCTCGACGAGCTGGCGGCCGACTGCGCCGCGGACGGCGTGTACGAGTTCTTCTTCGCGGCCATGCCGATGCCCGTCGTCGGAGGGGTCGGGTCTCCCGTCAACCCCCTGGCGGTCAAGTAGGCGTCCACGGCCGGCGCCCGGCGGCACCGGGCTGGCTACGCTGCCCGGCCATGACGGAGCGCTTCGGGGGGAGGGCGGTCCTCGTCACCGGCGGAGCGAGCGGGATCGGCCGTTCGACCGCGCTCCGGCTGGCGTCGGAGGGCGCGGCCGTGGCGGTCGTCGACCTGGCCGTCGACGGCGCCCAGAAGGTGGCCCACGAGATCGACGGCGCCGGGCGGCGCGCGATGGCGTACGCGGCCGACGTCGGCGACGAGGCCGCGGTGGCGGGGGCGACGGCCGCGGCCGTGAACGCCTTCGGCGGGCTCGACGGGCTCGTCACCTGCGCCGGGATCTTCCAACCGCCCGACCTCCGGCCCCTCGCCGAGGTCGACCTCGACACGTTCCTCCACGTCCTGTCGGTGAACCTGGCCGGGACGTTCCTGGCCGCCAAGCACGCCCTCCCCCACCTGGTCGAGCGCCGGGGGGCCGTCGTCACGGTCGCCTCCACCGCCGCCCTCCTCGGCCACGGCCACGGGTCCGGCTACACCGCTAGCAAGGGGGGCGTGGTCGCGCTCACCCGCCTGCTCGCGGTGCAGTACGGACCGCGTGGCGTGCGCGCCAACTGCATCGCTCCCGGGGGAGTCGACACGCCGATGACCGCGGGGGCCTTCTCCACTCCCGAGGCTGTGGAGCGGGTGCGCCGGGACACCCCCGCTCGGCAAGGTCGCCCGACCCGAGGAGATCGCCGCGGTGGCGGCGTTCCTGCTCTCCGAGGACGCCTCGCACGTCACCGGGGTGACGATCCCGGTGGAGGGCGGGGCCACCGTGGCCTAGCGCGGCGGCGGTCCGAGCGGGCCCCGAACAGGGCGCGCCATCCGCCGTCGAGCTCGTGGTCCATGATCACCTGCAGCCCGAGCCCGTCCCGGTAGAAGCACAGGCTGGCCTCGAGGTCCTGCACGCACACCGCGCTGTGGTGCACCCGAGGTGTCATCGCCCCATGCTCTCCTGGGCGTCGATGGGGCTGAACAGCGAGACGCCGCCGTCGGCGGCGACGACCTGCCCCGTGACCCAGTCGAGGCGGGCCAGCGCCACGATCGCCTCGGCCACCTGCCGGGGGTCGCCCACGGCGCCGAGGGCGGACCGGGCGGCGATCTTCTCGCGGTAGCCGGGGGAGCGCGTCGGTCCTGGCGAACATCGGGGTGTCGGTCGTGCCGGGGGCCACCGCGTTCACGCGGATGCCCTCGGGGCCGAGCTCCGCGCCGCGACCCGGACGAGCTGGGCCAGCCCGGCCTTCGACGCGCAGTAGTGCGCCATGAGCCGGTCGGCGAGGAAGCCCGAGACGGACGTGACGGCGACGATGGAGCCGGGGCGACGCGACGCCACCATCGCCCGGGCGGACTCGCGCAACGAGAGGAACGCGCCACGGAGGTTGACGGCCTGTACGCGGTCCCACTCCTCGGCGGTCATCCGCAGGACCGGTGCCGCCCCGCCGACGGCCGCGGCCAGGACCGCCACGTCGAGCCCACCGAACGTCTCGGCGGTCCGGGCGACCGCCCCGACGACCTGCGCCTCGTCCGCGACGTCGCAGGGGACCGCGAGGTCGCCGGCGCCGTCCCCGGCCCTGAGGTCGAGGACGGCCACCCGCGCCCCGGCCTCGTGCAGGAGGTCCACGACGGCGGCGCCGATGCCGCTCGCGCCGCCCGTCACGATCGCCGCCGCCCCCGCCAGCTCCACGGGCGCCACGCTAACCTCCCGGCGTGACCCCTGACGCCCCCGTCAGCTCCTCCACGTCCCCGGGCGGGGCGCCCCCCTGGTTCGGCCTCTTCCTCCCCCAGCTCCGGATGTCGTTCCCGACCATCCTCGAGCGGACCCTGGCCGCCGAGGCCGCCGGCTTCGACTCGGTCTGGCTGATGGACCACCTGGCCCCCCGGCCGCCCACGACCAGGACAACCTCGAGGCCTGGACCCTCGCCGCCGCTCTCGCGGTGCGGACCGATCGCATCCGCCTCGGCCACCTGGTGACCTGTGCGCCCTTCCGCCACCCCGCCCTCCTCGCCAAGATGGCCGCGACCGTCGACGTGCTGAGCGGCGGCCGCCTGGAGCTCGGTCTCGGATGGGGCTCCGACCCGAGCGAGCTGGAGCGCTTCGGGTTCGGCCTCCAGGCCCCGGCCGAGCGCGCGGCCCGTCTCGAGGAGACCCTGGAGGTCCTCCAGCGCATGTTCGCCGGCCGACCCTTCGACCACGCGGGTCGCCACTACCGCCTCGAGGGAGCGGTCGGCCGGCCGGTGCCCGCGCAGCCGAGGATCCCGGTCCACCTCGGCGGTTCGGGCCCGCAGCTCACCATGCCGCTGGTCCGCCGCCACGCCGACTGGTGGAACTGCCCGTCGTACGCCGCGGACCGGCTCGCCGAGCTGCGCCCGCTCGCGGGGGCGGCCCGGGTGTCGGTCCAGCACCCCGTCGGACTGGCCCCCGACCGGGCCTCCCGCGACGAGGTCGCCGCCCTCGCCCGGCGGCGCTTCGGGTCCTGGGGCGGGCTGGTCGTCGGCACGGCGGAGGAGGTGGCCGAGGCCCTCCTCCGGGACGTGGAGCTCGGGGCCGAGGGGTTCGTGCTCCAGTTCGCCGACTTCGGCGCCCCCGAGACGCTGCGACGCTTCGCGACCGACGTGGCGCCCCTCGTGCGGGCGGCCGCGACCCGGCGCCGAACGGGCTGAACCGGCCCGACCGTCGGGTGTCCACCCCCCGGGGACCCGGTGGGGCCGCCCGGACCGTGGCCCGGCGGCCCCGGGTCACGCCGTCGCGGCCCGTGGCCTACCATCCGTGCCCGTGCCCACGCCGCAGGGCAACCCTCGCCGACTCCTCGTCGCGCTCCTGCTCACGGCCCTCGTCGGTGCTCTCGCCGGCTGCCTGGCGGGCGAGGCGGCCGCCCCCGAGGCCGGGGAGGAGGACGTCGCGCCACCGCGGGTCCTGCTCGTGGGCGACTCGCTCACCTTCATGGGCGCGACCGCGCTGCAGGCGGCCTTTCGCGAGCGCGGGATCGAGCCGGAGCTCCACGCGATCCCGGGGTCGGGCCTCCTCGAGGCCGGCCCCCAGGTCTACGACTGGATGTCGGTGCTCACGGACCTCGTGGACGACCTCGATCCCGACCTCGTGGTGGCCGAGTTCGCCGGCAACTACGGCGAGCCCTACGCCACCGGCGCGGACGGCCGGCCCGTCCTTCCCGACGGCGACGCCTTCCTCGAGGCCTGGGCCGAGGCCACGGACGAGGCGATCGAGCGCCTCGGCGCCGGCGGGGCCCGGGTGGCCTGGGTGCTGGCCCCCCCGACCCGCCTCGGGGTGCCGTCCCTCGACGCCCGGTACGCCGCCGTCCGCCGGCTCTACGAGGAGCGCATCGCCCGGCGGTGGCCGGACGTCCAGCTCGTCGACTGGGCCGTACCGCTCACCGAGGACGGCGCGTACGCCGAGACGCTGCCCGGCGAGGACGGCCGCCCGGTGGCGGTGCGCGACGACGACGGCCTGCACCTCACCGAGGAGGGCTCGCGCCGGGTGGCCGAGCACACGGTCGAGCAGGTCCTCTGATCCGGCCCGGCAGGACCCGACCGGACCGGTCCTGCCTAGGCTCGGCGGTGCCGTCGAGCGAGAGGGGTACGGGCGTGGGCAGCGCCGACGAGTGGGTGCGGCGCGATGCCGCGGTGGTCTGGCACGGGTTCACGCAGATGGCGTGCTACGCGGACAACACCCCTCTGGTGATCGAGCGGGCCGAGGGCCACGAGCTGATCGACGTCGAGGGAAGGCGCTACCTCGACGCGATCTCGTCCCTGTGGGTCACGACGCTCGGGCACCGCGTGCCCGAGCTCGACCAGGCCGTGCGCGACCAGCTCGACCGGGTGGCCCACACCACGATGCTCGGTCACGGCAACCGGGTCGTCGTCGAGCTGGCCGAGGCGCTGGCCGGGGTCGTCCCCGTCGACGGTCCCCACCTCCTGTTCGCCTCCGACGGTGCCGCGGCCGTGGAGCAGGCGCTGAAGATCGCCTTCCAGTACTGGGCCAACCGGGGCGTGGAGGGCCGCACGGCCTACCTGGCGCTGGGTCACGCCTACCACGGCGACACGATCGGCTCCCTGTCGGTCGGCGCCGGGGGCTTCGGTACCGACCTCTTCGACCCCCTCCGCTTCCCCGTCGTCCGCGCCCCCGGCTACGACGACCCGCGCGCCCTCGAGGTGGCGGCCGGCCTCGTCGGCGACCACGCCGACCGTCTCGCCGCGGTCGTGCTGGAGCCGCTCGTGCAGGGAGCGGCCGGCATGCTGCTGGCTCCGCCCGACGGCTACGCGACGCTCGCCGAGGCGTGCCGCCGCCACGACGTGCTCCTCGTCTGCGACGAGGTCGCCACGGGGTTCGGCCGCACCGGGACCCTCTTCGCGTCCGAGCAGTGCGGGCTCCGCCCCGACCTGCTCTGCCTCGGCAAGGGCATCACCGGCGGCTACCTGCCGCTGTCGGCGACCGTGGCGAGCCAGCGGGTCTTCGAGGCGTTCCTGGGCCCCGACCTGTCCGAGCGCACCTTCTACCACGGCCACTCCTACGGCGGGAACGCCCTCGCCGCGGCCGTCGCGCTCCGGCACCTGGGCCTCCTGACCCCCGACGTCCTCGCTGGCGTGCGCGCCCGCTCGCGGGAGCTCCACGAGCTGCTCGACGAACGGGTGGCACCCCTCCCGGCCGTCGCCGACGTCCGCCTCCGGGGCCTCATGGGCGGGGTCGAGCTGGACCCGCCCCGCGACGGCCTCCGCTGGGGCCGGCGGGTCTGCGCGGCCGCCGTCCGCCGCGGTGTGCTGCTGCGGCCCTCGGCGACGTCGTCGTGCTCGTCCCCCGCTCACCGTCACGTCCGGTGAGCTCCGGCGGATCGTCGCCGTCCTCGTCGAGGCGATCGAAGAGGTGAGCGCCGAGGACCGGGCCCGCGGAGGCGACCGTTGAGCTGGGCGTCGTGGGCCGACGCCGAGGCGCGCCGCATCCGCGAGGCCGGCCGGTGGCGGGCCCTCGGGACCTCGACACCGCCGGGCCGGAGGGCAAGCTCGCCCCCGACGGTCCCCCCGTCGTCTCGTTCGCGTCCAACGACTACCTCGGGCTCACCCAGCACCCCGGGGTGGTCGCCGCAGCCCGCGCGGCCCTGGATCGTTGGGGTACGGGATCCGGAGCGGCCCGGCTCGTCGTCGGCTCCCGGCCCGTGCACTCGGAGCTAGAGGCCGAGCTCGCCGCCTGGAAGCGCAGCGAGCGGGCCGTGCTGTTCCCCACGGGCTTCGCGGCCAACCTCGGCGTGATCACCACCATGGGAGGACCCGGCACCCTCGTCTGCTCCGACGAGCTGAACCACGCCTCGATCGTCGACGGCTGCCGGCTCGCCCGGGGCGAGGTGGCCGTCTACCGGCACGCCGACCCCGACCACGTCGAGCACCTCCTGGCCGGGCGCGGCGCGCGCCGGGCCCTGGTGGTGACCGACAGCGTGTTCTCGATGGACGGCGACCTGGCCCCGCTGGAGGACCTGGCCGAGCGCTGCGCCCGTCACGACGCCCTCCTCGTCCTCGACGAGGCCCACGCGGTCCTCGAGGTCGGCCCCGATCTCGACGGCGTCACCGTGCTCAGGGTGGGGACGCTCTCCAAGACCCTCGGGTCGCTCGGAGGCTTCGTCGCCGGCCCGGCGCCCCTGGCCGATCTCGTCGTCAACCGGGCCCGGTCCTACATCTTCACGACGGCGCCGACGCCGGCCGACACCGCGGCGGCGCTCGCCGCCCTGCGCGTCGTCCGATCGCCGGAGGGCGAGGGTCTGGTGCACCGGTTGCGCCGGCACGTCGACGTCCTGCGGCCCGGCCATCCCTCCCCGATCGTCCCCGTGGTCTGCGGCGACGAGGCACGGGCCCTCGCCGCGGCGGCGGCGCTCCTCGACCGGGGTCTCCTCGTCCCCGCCATCCGGCCTCCCACGGTCCCCCCGGGGACCTCCCGCCTGCGGGTCACGCTCTCGGCCGCGCACACCGAGGAGCAGGTGGCCCGGCTGGCGGCGGCGCTGGACGAGCTGCCCGGGATCGAGCCGTGACCCTCGGGCGACCTGGCGCGCTCGTCCTCGTGACCGGCACCGGGACCGGGGTGGGCAAGACCTGGGTCGCCGCCCGGGCCCTGACCGCGCTGCGCGCGGCCGGCTGTGCGGTCGCCGCCCGCAAGCCCGTGCAGTCGTACGGGCCGGACGAGGGCCCGACCGACGCCGAGGTGCTCGCCGCCGCGACGGGCGAGGTCCCCGCGGCGGTCTGCCCGCCGCACCGGGCCTACGAGCTCGCGCTGGCGCCACCCATGGCCGCCGAGGCGCTCGGGCGGGCGGCCTTCACGATCGGAGAGCTCGTCGCGGAGACCACCTGGCCCACGGGCCTCGACGTGGGGATCGTCGAGGGAGCCGGCGGGCCCCGCTCACCGCTCGCCGGCGACGGCGACACCGTCGACCTCGCCCACGCCCTGGAGCCGGACCTCGTCGTGCTCGTCGGCGATCCCGGCCTCGGGACGATCAACGCGGTGCGTCTCGCGGCCGGGGCGCTCGCGGGACACCCGCTCGTCGTCGTCCTCAACCGCTTCGACGCCACCGACGGCCTCCACCGGCGCAACCGCGACTGGCTCGCCCAACGGGACCGTTGGCAGGTCGTGACCGAGGTCCGGGAGCTCGTGGTCCGGCTCGACCCCCGCTCCGCCGGCTCGCGCGACCGCCGCTACTCGCCCTGACCCTCGGGCGGGGCAGGGGGACGGAGCTTCTCCAGCGAGCGCAGCGCGTCCTGGGACGGGGAGGCGGCGGACACGTTCGCCTTCTGGAGCGCCGCGAAGACCTCTTCGCGGTGCACGTCGACGTCGCGAGGGGCGCGGATCCCCAGCCGGACCTGGTCGCCACGGACCTCGAGCACCGTCACCACGATGTCGTGCCCGATCATGATGCTCTGGTTGGCACGCCGGGTGAGCACGAGCACGTGAGGCCTCCCTCGCCGTCGTCCCCTCCTGGGACCCCCCGCGGTCGCGCGGGGACGTTCGGCCAGCATAGGACGATCGGTCGGCGATGGCGCGACGCCGGAAGGCGGGTGCGCGCCCTCAGGCCCGGGCGATGGGCGTGCGGGCCTCGTAGTCCGACCGGGCCAGGACGGCCTGCACCGCCTCGTGGGTGTTGCGGTTCACGACGATGGGCCCGAGCAGGTTCGCCGTGGCGTCCTCGGGACGATCGCCGAGGGTCACGACCGAGTAGACGAGCACGTCGGTCGGGTCCTGGACGCCGAGGCGGGCGATCGTGGTCGGGTCGAGCTCGAAGTCGTAGTCCGGGAAGAACACCCAGGGGATGACGAGCACGAAGGCGAGGTCGGGGTCCTCACGGCACGACATGAGCCAGAACGGCCCGTCGGGCGCGCCCCACGGCTCGAGCACGAAGCGGCGGGCGCCGGGGAAGCCCGGCAGCCCGGCGCCGAAGACGATCTCGGGCCGGGTGGCGGCCTCGGCGAGCAGCTCTCCGCTCATCATCGCAGGAAGTCCACGAGGGAGGGCGTGATCACGCGCGCCGTCGCCCCGAGGGCGGCCTGGTAGGAGACCTCCTGGAGCTGCAGGTCCACGATGGTCGAGGCGAGGTCGATGTCCTCGGCCTCCGAGAGGCTCCGGCGCAGGACCAGGAGCTGCTCGTCGGAGCGCCGGCGCACCGCCTCGACCCGGTTGAAGCGGGCCCCGACCTCGCCCAGGCGGTTGTGGAGGTTGTCGACCAGGGCGTTGAACTCGGGGAGGTCGACCGCGCTGAGGTTCGCCGGGTTGGTCCGCAGGTCGTTGGCGATGTCCGTGAGGTTCGTGAACAGGTCGGTCCCGCCGGTCTCGAAGAGCTCCGGCCCGGTGAGGTTGACCCGGACCGTGACGCCGGGCGCGATCGGACCGGTCGATCGAGCCGGTGTCGCCCTGGAACACGCCGAGGGCGTCGTAGGCCGCGCCCACGTCGGCGGTGCCGGCGAACAGGGGCCGGTTGAGGTACGTGGTGTTGGCCAGGTTGACCACGTTGTCGCGGATCTGTTCGACCTCGGCGGCCAGCGCGGCCCGGTCCGTCGTGCTGCTCGCCCCGCTGAGCCCCCGGAGCAGGAGCTCGCGGACCCGGATGAGCCGCTCGGAGATCGTGCTCACGGTGGAGTCGGCGAGGCCCAGCCAGCCCAGGCCGTCCTCGGCGTTGCGGGTGAACTGCTGGGTCCGGTTGATCTCGGCCCGGAAGGCCAGCGAGTCGACGGTCTTCACGGGAGCGTCGGATGGGCGCGACACCTGCTTGCCCGACGAGAGCTGCTCCTGGATCGACTGCATCCGCTCGAGGCTGCGCTGCAGGTTCGCCATCGTCTGGTGGGTGGCGGTCCGCTGGGTGATTCGGAAGGCCGACGAAGACATGGGTGCGCTCCGGGTGGCTACCGGCCGACGTGGCCGGTTCGGCCGATGAGGGTCTCGAGCATCTCGTCGATGGAGGTCATGTAGCGGGCCGCCGCCGAGTACGCGTGCTGGAAGAGGATCATGCCGCTCATCTCCTCGTCCAAGTTGACGCCGGCTTGAGCCTCTCGGGCCTGATCCACCTGACGGGTCGCATCACGCTGGATCGCGGCCCGCCGGTTCGCGGTCTGGGTCTCGACCCCGAGGCGGACGATGAAGGCCCGGTAGGACTGGTCGGGGCCCGACACCTGATCGGCCAGGGCGGCGAGCGCCAGGGCGGCGCCGCCGTCGAGCGCCCCGGACCCGGCCCGGGCCGCCGCGACCTGGAGCGGGTCGGTCGCGATCCCGGCGTCGACGGCCAGCGTGGCCGCGCCCGGGGTCGCGGCGTTCACCGAGAAGAAGGCCCGCCCCCCGACGCCGTCGCGACCCAGCGCGGTCGTCCCGAGCAGGACGGCGAGCCCCTGGTTGGCTCCGGCGGCCTGCACGGTGAGGGTGTCGCCGGCGGTCGCGCCCGCGAGCGAGACCTCGAGAGCCGTCCCGGCGCCGCCGGGCTGGGAGACCGTGGCGACCACCTGTCCCGGCGGCCCACCCACGGCGGCGTCGACCGCCGCCTGGAGGCTCGCCCCGAGCGTCGCCGCGTCGTCGGTCCAGTCCGCCCCGGCGAGGTTCACGGTCACGTTCGGCGCGCCGTTGAGCGAGAGCTGGAACGACAGGACGCCCGCCGCCGACTGGTCCTGCTGGGCCGCGACGATCGATCCACCGACGGAGGCGTGCAGGCCGTTGACCGCGGTCATGAGCTGGTACGCGATGTCGTCGAGCCCGGGGGCGGTGTCGGCCGCACCCCACGTCGTGTTCGCGCCGTACAGGTACCGGGGGACGATGTCGTTGATCGAGGACAGGAGGCCGCCGACGTCGCCGGTGGCGGAGTTGGCCGCGTAGCCGTCCTTGGTCCAGCGCACGTCGACGGTCGCCCCCGACGTGTCGACGTAGAGCGTCTCGACGACGTCCCCGCGCACGATGGTCCCGCCTTCCACGAAGACGTCGACCATCCCGTTGTCGGCCTGGCGGACCCGTACCCCGATCCGGTCCGGAGAGCTGGCTCACGAGCAGGTCGCGCTGGTCGAGGAGGTCGTTGTGCTCGAGCCCCGAGACCCGGGCGGTCTGGATCGCCTCGTTGAGGTCGGCGATGTTCGTGGCCAACGAGTTGATCTCGGACACGACCGCGTCGAGCTCGTCGATCATCGAGGTCCGCAGCGCGCTCATGTCGGTCGCCACCTTGTTGACGGTGGTGGTGAGCGTGGTGGCGCGCTCGACGAGCTGTCGCCTCGCCGCCAGGTCCTCGGGCCGATTGGCCACGTCGTCCCAGCCGGCCCAGAAGTCGGCGAGCTGCTTCTGGATCCCCTGGTCGCCGGGCTCGTTGAAGAGCAGCTCGAGGCGGCCGAGCACCCCCTGGGTCCGCTGGAGCGACGACTCGGCCCCGTGCTCGAGATGGCTCCGGGTCTCGAGGAACAGGTCGCGGGTGCGGGTGACGTCCTTGATCGACACGCCCATCCCCGACCCCTCCCACCGGGAGAAGAAGGCCGGGACCATCGGGCCGGTGTCGGCGGCGGTGTCGACCCGCTGCCGGGAGAAGCCCTCGGTGTTCGCGTTCGAGATGTTGTGGCCGGTGACCTCGAGGCCGCGCCGCTGGGCGTACAGCGCCGTGAGCGCCGTCCGCAGCGCGCCGAAGTCCGACATCTAGATGGCCTCGTTGACGAGACCGAGGCTCCCCCGGACCCCCGACGACACCCCGTGGGGCGAGTACGTGTCGGGCACGCCCTCGGTCAGCGCGCGGAGGGCGTCACGGGCCGCCTGCTGGCCCCGGGTGAGCAGCTCCCGGTTCGCCTGGGCCAGCCCGTCGATCTCGCCGGCCAGCTCGAGCAGTGCCTTGCGGTGCTCCTCGAAGATCCGGCTCCACGGCTCGGGCGCGTGCTCCACGAGCTGCTGGAGGGACGGGGCGTGGGTCAGGCCGAGCTCGGGCGCCACGGCCTCCACCTCGACCGCCCGGCCCAGCTCGGCTCGCTTGATCTCGGCGAGGACGGTCTCGACCTCGCGAGTCGCGTGGGTCAGCCACCTGGTCCGGCCCGAGGCCAGCACGAGCTGCTCCTCCTCGAGCTTGAAGAGGAGGAGCTCCAGGAGCTGGCGCTCGTGCCAGAGGGTGTTCGAGATCTCGTTGAAGCTCATGGGCCTCCTCCACCGGCACTCGCTTCATCGACCGATCCGGAGGCCGGTGAAGCCTTTTGACGCCCGCCGGAGCCGAGCGGGAACCGAGGGGCCGGACGGGACGAACGGGGACGACCGGGATGCCGGGGGACGGCCCGGGCGGACGATCAGCCGAGCAGCCCCAGCGAGACGGCCCGGCCCAGGGCCTCGTTGCGGTTCTTCACCCCCAGCTTGGCGTAGACGTGAGCCAGGTGGGTCTTGACCGTGGCGAGCGTGACGTAGAGCGCCGAGGCGATCTCGCGGTTCGAGCGGCCCTCGGCCAGGAGGGCGAGGACCTCCCGCTCCCGGACGGTCAGCGCGAGGTCCTCGGCCTCGCCCGGTGATGTCGGCCCCATCGACCCCACCAGGGCCGAGAGCAGGGCGGGGGCCACCACCCGCTCGCCCTTCAGGACCCGCTCGACGGCGAGGGCCAGCTCCTCGGGAGCCAGGTTCCGCACCACGAGGCCGTCGGTGCCGAGCGCGAGGAGCGACGCCAGCTCGTCGCGGTGGGAGCGCGGGACGAGCGTCACCACCCGGAGCTGGAGCTCCTTCACCCGCTTCACGACCTCGGCGAGGGGCAGGTCGTTCACGGCCCCGAGCACCAGGAGCTCGGCCCCGGTGTCGGCGGCGAGCCGGGCGGCCTCGCGACCCAACGCCGTCTCGGCGGTGATCTCGAGCCCCAGCGGCTCGAGGGTGGCCGCGATCCCCAGCCGCACGAGCGCCACGTCGTCCGCGACGACGGCTCCCGTCACCGTGCCTGCCCCATCACGGCTCCCCACCACGCTCCGGAGTCTACGGGCCGCCCTGCGCGCCACGGAGGGACCCGGCCCGCTCGGACCGGTCCGGCCCCGGCGACCGCTGACCCCGGGATGACTCCCGCGGTCGCGAGGCGCTCTCCGGACCCCCGAGCCGCTGACCTGCCCCGACGAAATGACAACCTCCACGTTCATCATCCCTCGGGATGACCGGTCTCGTCCAGAATCATCCTTTGTACCGATCAAGACGATCGTCCCGTGGGGTCGATTCCCTGCCTCGGTGCCGGAGAGAGGTGGGGTCTCCATGACGGGAACGACGACGCGAACCAGGACGCGCACGGCGGTCCGGGCGAGCACGCAGGACGCGGAGCGAGGGGTCGACGAGGACCAGCTGGTCCGCGACCACCTCCCGCTCGTCCACTACGCCGTGGCCGAGGTCGCGCACCGCATCCCCAGCCACGTGAACCGCAACGACCTCGTGTCGGCGGGGATGCTGGGCCTGGCCCAGGCCGCCCGGAGCTTCGACCCGCTCCGGGGATCGCGTTCGACCGCTTCGCCTCCACCCGGATCCGGGGTGCCCTCCTCGACGAGCTGCGCGGCCGCGACTGGGCGAGCCGCTCGGTGCGGTCACGGGCCCGGGGCCTCCGCCTCGCCACCGAGGACCTGACCACCCGGCTGGGACGGACACCGACCCCCGACGAGGTGGCCCGGGAGCTCGACCTCGACCCCGACACGGTCCACAAGCTCGTGGGGGACGTGCACCGCGCGACGGTCCTCAACTACGAGTCCCTGGTCCTCGAGGGCGGTGCCGAGTCGTTCATGGCCCACGAGGGGGAGGGCCCCGAGGAGGCCATCCTGGCCCGGGAGCGCCGGGCCTACCTCACCGACGCCGTCGCGTGCCTGCCCGAGCGTCTCCAGCGGGTGGTCGTCGGCTACTTCTTCGAGGAGCGCTCGATGCAGGAGCTCGCCGACGAGCTCGGCGTGAGCGAGTCGAGGGTCTCCCAGCTCCGGGCCGAGGCCCTCGAGCTCCTCCGGGACGGCATCACCTCCCAGCTCGACCCCGAGGAGCTGGTGCCCGAACCGCGCCCGAACGGCCGCGTGGCCCGCCGCAAGGCCGCGTACTACGCGAGCATCGCCGCCTGCTCCGAGCACCGTGCCCGCGTGGCGGCCGACGCTCCGAGCGTCCACGACAAGATCGCCGCCGGCGCATCGGGCGGCGCAGCGAACGCCCGGCCCTGAGCTTCCGCGCCGGTCGGTGCCCGCGACGCCCGATCGGCCCGCCTGCGACCGCCCCCTGCCCGTCCCCGACGGCCCCGGCGCTCCGCGTGGGTTCCGGTGGCCCGGGGATGTCGGCGGTCAGCCCTCAAGTTCCGGCGCCACCGTCCGATGATGTGAACGCCGCCAGTGGCGGCCGGGCTCACCACGGACGGGAACAGGCCCGCAGCAATCACGGAGGATTGCCATGCGCATCAACCAGAACATCATGGCGTTCAACGCCTACCGGAACCTGTCGGTCACCAACGGGTACCTCGGCAAGTCCCTCGAGAAGCTCTCCTCGGGCTTCCGCATCAACCGCGCCGCCGACGACGCGGCCGGGCTCGTCATCAGCCAGGGCCTGCGGGCCCAGGTCTCGGGCCTGCGGGTCGCCTCCCGCAACGCCCAGGACGGCATCAGCGTCGTGCAGACCGCCGAGGGCGCCCTCAACGAGGTCCACACCATGCTCAACCGCATGCGCGACCTCGCCGTGCAGGCCGTCAACGGCAGCAACGACACCGCCGCCCGCACCGCCGCCAACAACGAGATCACCCAGCTCAAGGCGGAGATCCAGCGGATCGGGGACAACACGAAGTTCGGCAACAGCCAGCTGCTCGACGGCAGCTACGCGACGTCGTTCCAGGTGGGGGCCAACTCCGGCGACACCATCGCCGTGGCGGTCTCGAGCCTCTCGGCGCTCGCGACGGTCGGCGGCGACGTGCTCACCGCGGCCGCGGCGGCCAGCCTGATCACGTCGGTCGACGGGGTCATCTCGGCGGTGTCGAGCCTCCGGGCCACCCTCGGGGCGTACCAGAACCGGTTCGAGTCCACGATCAACAACCTGAACGTGGCCGTCGAGAACCTGGCCGCCTCGGAGTCCCGGATCCGCGACACCGACATGGCCCTGGAGATGGTGACCTTCACCCGCCACCAGATCCTGATCCAGGCCGGCACCGCCATGCTCGGCCAGGCCAACTCGATCCCGCAGTCGGTCCTGCGACTGCTCCAGTAGTGCTGGGGCCTCCCGGGAGCCACGGACGGTGACCGGAGGCCGAGGGTAGGCAGCACGGAGCCCCACGGAGGTGGGCTCCCCAGACCAATCACGGAGGATTGGCAATGCGCATCAACCAGAACATCATGGCGTTCAACGCCTACCGGAACCTGTCGGTCACCAACGGGATGCTCGGCAAGTCCCTCGAGAAGCTCTCCTCGGGCTTCCGCATCAACCGCGCCGCCGACGACGCGGCCGGTCTCGTCATCAGCCAGGGCCTGCGGGCCCAGGTCTCGGGCCTGCGGGTCGCCTCCCGCAACGCCCAGGACGGCATCAGCGTCGTGCAGACCGCCGAGGCCGCGCTCAACGAGGTCCACACCATGCTCAACCGCATGCGCGACCTCGCCGTGCAGGCCGTCAACGGCAGCAACGACACCGCCGCCCGCACCGCCGCCAACAACGAGGTGACCCAGCTCCGCTCCGAGATCGACCGGATCGGTAGCAGCACCAAGTTCGGCAACATGAAGCTCCTCAACGGCAGCTTCTCGGCGTCGTTCCAGGTGGGGGCCAACTCCGGCGACACGATCGCGGTGTCGATCGGGAGCCTCAGCGTCGTCGTCAGCACCACCGGCTCGGTCAGCACCGCCTCGGCGGCGGCCGAGTTCATCACGTCGGTCGACGCGGCCATCTCGGCCGTGTCGGACCTGCGGGCCCAGCTCGGGGCGTTCCAGAACCGGTTCGAGTCCACGATCAACAACCTGAACGTGGCCGTCGAGAACCTGGCCGCCTCGGAGTCCCGGATCCGTGACACCGACATGGCCCTGGAGATGGTGACCTTCACCCGCCACCAGATCCTGATCCAGGCCGGCACCGCCATGCTCGGCCAGGCCAACTCGATCCCGCAGTCGGTCCTCCGGCTGCTGCAGTAGGTCAGCGAGGACGGCCGGGGGCCACGGACGGCCCCCGGCCGACCCCTCGGAGGAGGAAGGAACGCTCAGGAAGGTCCCGGTCCCGCCGATCGAACAGGGGAGCTCCTCCCACGCGAGACCGGCCACCGGGCCCGAGCACCAATCACGGAGGATTGGGCCATGCGCATCAACCAGAACATCATGGCGTTCAACGCCTACCGGAACCTGTCGGTGACCAACGGGATGCTCGGCAAGTCCCTCGAGAAGCTCTCCTCGGGCTTCCGCATCAACCGCGCCGCCGACGACGCGGCCGGGCTCGTCATCAGCCAGGGCCTGCGGGCCCAGGTCTCGGGCCTGCGGGTCGCCTCCCGCAACGCCCAGGACGGCATCAGCGTCGTGCAGACCGCCGAGGGCGCCCTCAACGAGGTCCACAGCATGCTCAACCGCATGCGCGACCTCGCCGTGCAGGCCGTCAACGGCAGCAACGACTCCGCCGCCCGCACCGCGGCCAACAACGAGATCACCCAGCTCAAGAACGAGATCACCCGCATCGCCGGGAACACGAAGTTCGGCAACACCCAGGTCCTGGACGGCAGCTACGCGACGTCGTTCCAGGTGGGGGCCAACGCCGGCGACGTCATCGCGGTCACGATCTCGAGTGTCGACACCGCGGCCAGCGTGGCCGGCGACGTGCTCTCGGCCGCCGCGGCGGCCAGCCTGATCACGTCGGTCGACGGGGCGATCTCGGCCGTGTCCGGCATCCGGGCCAGCCTCGGGGCGTACCAGAACCGGTTCGAGTCCACGATCAACAACCTGAACGTGGCCGTCGAGAACCTGGCCGCCTCGGAGTCCCGGATCCGCGACACCGACATGGCCCTGGAGATGGTGACCTTCACCCGCCACCAGATCCTGATCCAGGCCGGCACCGCCATGCTCGGCCAGGCCAACTCGATCCCGCAGTCGGTCCTCCGGCTGCTCGGGTGACGACGACGGCGGTGATCCCCGGGGGCTCCGGCCCCCGGGGTCCCGCCGGACACAGCTCTCCCCGTGACGGGTTCGGGCAGGGACCCCCGGAGCGGACATCGGGCAGGGAGAGGAGAAAGGGACGATGACGAGCATCAGCGGTCTGTCGGGCTCCGGGCTCGACACGAACGCGATCATCTCCCAGCTCATGCAGATCGAGCGGCGGACGCAGTCGATGCTGCAGACCCGCCAGAGCGAGGCGCGCACGGCGCTCTCCTCCTACCAGGCGATCCGGACCGCCGTGTCGGGCCTCCAGTCCTCGCTGTACGGCATCACCAAGCCCAGCGACTGGAACCTCCTGAAGGCCACCAGCTCCGACGAGACCACGGTGGGCGTCACCGCCGGGACGGCCTCCATCACCGGTTCCATCGCCTTCACGGTCGACACCCTCGCCGTCGCGGCGTCGCGCCGGTCGCAGAACACCGTGGCCACTCTGTCGACCCAGGTCGCGACCGGACCGATCACCCTGACCAGGGACGGCGGGACCCCCAGAGCATCGAGGTGGGCGACGGCAGCCTGCAGTCGGTCGTGAACGCCATCAACGCCGCCGACGCCGGGGTCGTCGCAGCGGCCGTGAAGGTGGGCGACAACGCCTACCGGCTCCAGGTCACCGCCGCGGAGACGGGCGCGGGCTCGGGCTTCACGCTCGACATCGACGGCGGGGCCGGTCCGCTCGGCACGATGGACGAGCTCGCCGCCGGCGGCGACGCGCAGATCACCGTCGGCAGCGGCCCGGGTGCCTACACGGTGACGTCGAGCTCCAACACCATCGAAGGCCTCCTCCCCGGCCTCACCGTCCAGCTCGAGAAGACCAGCGCGACGGCGGTGACCGTCGGCGTGGAGCGGGACGGCGAGGGGCTGGCGGACAAGATCCAGGCGATGGTCGACCAGGCGAACGCGGTCCTCGCCCAGGTCAAGACGGCCACCAGCTACGACGCCGAGAAGAAGCAGGCTTCCCCCTCACGGGCGACTCCACGGTCCGCCGCCTGGCCCAGCAGGTCGTGCAGGCGATCAGCGCCGGCGTCGACTCGGGCAACGAGTACAGCGCCGGCCTCTACGGGGTCTCGCTCACCCGCGAGGGCACGATCACCTTCGACCGGTCCAAGTTCCTCGAGGCGATCAGCGACGACCACGCCAACGTGGCGTCCACCTTCTCCCAGCGCGGCGTCACCACCGACCCCACCGTGCAGTTCGTCTCGGCGAACCACGAGGCGCAGTCGGGGACCTACGCGGTCGTCGTCACCCAGGCCGCCGCCCAGGCCACCGAGGTCGGGTTGATCGGCACCTGGCCCATCACCACCCCTCCCACGGTCCACCTGCGGGTCGGCGGCGTCGAGGTCACCTTCACCATCGGCGCGAGCGACACGGCCCAGGACGTGGCCGACGGGCTCAACTCGATCTTCGCGGCCAACGACTTCGACCTGGTCGCCACGGCGGAGAGCGGGGGCGTCGCCCTCCGGACGATCGCCTTCGGCTCCGACGCCACCTTCGACGTGAGCTGGGACAGCGGCGGGAACTGGGGCACCGTCACCGGCGCCGACGTCGCCGGGACCATCGGGGGGATCGCCGCGACCGGGACCGGGAAGACCCTGTCCGTCGCCCAGGACGACACGACCATCCCCGGCCTCTCCGTCGAGGTCAACGCCACGGCCGCCCAGGTGACCGCCCAGGGCGGGGCCTTCGGGACGATCACGTACGCGCCCGGCGTGGCCCAGCGGCTGACGTCGGTCGTCGACTCGGCCATCGACTTCGTCGACGGCTACCTCACGTCCGCGACCACCTCGACCCAGGCCCGCATCGACGACCTCCAGGAGCAGATCGACAACTGGGACCGCGTCCTCGCTCAGCGCGAGCAGCGGCTCCGCCTCCAGTTCGCCACCCTCGAGACCACGCTGGGGGCGCTGCGCAGCCAGAGCTCGTGGCTCTCCTCGCAGATCGCCGGCCTCGGCAGCGTCGCCTAGGAGCAGACGATGACCCCACCCTCGGCCCACCAGCGCTACCTCGCCGACGCCGTGGAGACGGTCTCGCCGCCCCGCCTGCTCGTGATGCTCTACGACCGACTGCTGCGGGACCTCGTGGAGGCGCGGACGGCCCTCGAGGGCGGGGACTGCGAGGTCGCCAACCGGGCCCTGCTCCACGCCCAGGAGATCGTGGTCGAGCTCATGGCCAGCCTCGACCCCGACCAGTGGGAGCACGCCCCGCAGATGGAGCGGATCTACGCCTTCCTGCTCGAGGAGCTGGTCCAGGCCAACACGGGCAAGGACGTCGCCCGGGTCTCCGGCTGCGCCGCCGTGGTCCAGCCGCTGCGGGACACGTGGCACGAGGCGGCGCTCATCGTGGCCCAGGGGGCCGAGGGCGCTCCCTCGTGGGCCACGTCGGGGAGCCGGTGACGATGGCGACCGACTGGACCGACTGGGAGGCGGCGCTCGACGCGTTCGAGGCCGAGATCGCCCGCCACCGCGGCGAGGTCGAGGACCGGCTGCGGCGGGAGCCCGACCGGGCCGACCCGTTCCCGCCGCTCGCCTTCGGCTTCCCCCGGGACCTCGGGCCACTCCCGCCCGAGCTCGCCGACCGTGCCCGTGCGGCCCTGACCGGCGCCTGGGAGCTCGAGGTCGAGCTCGAGGGCCTGGCCCGGGCCATCACCGGCGAGCTCCGGGCCCTGCGGTCCGCGACCCGGAGGGGCGCTCCGCTGGCCCGGGCCGAGCTGGTCGACCAGAGGCTCTGAGGCCTCGGCCGGCACGGCCCCGGTGGGGCCGGTGCGCGCCCGGCCGGCAAGTGCTCATCTCCGGCGCTCGCCCGCCGAGTGAAGAGGGGTAGCTGACCGGAAGGAGCGTCCCGTGCTCGACCTCTCGGGGGCCACGATCCTGCTCACCGGGGGTACCGGCTCGTTCGGCACCGCCTTCGTGGAGCAGGTGCTGACCCGCTGGCCCGACGCGGTGATCCGCCTCTACTCGCGTGACGAGCTCAAGCAGTCCGAGACCCGGGGCCGCTTCGGCGACCGCCAGGTCCGCTACCTGATCGGCGACGTCCGCGACCGGGCCCGCATGTCCCGGGCCGCCCAGGGCGCCGACGTCATCGTCCACGCGGCCGCCATGAAGCAGGTCCCCGCCTGCGAGTACAACCCCTTCGAGGCCGTGCGGACCAACGTCCTCGGCGCGCAGCACGTCGTCGACGCGGCCATCGACGCCAAGGTCGACCGCGTGGTCGCCCTCTCGACGGACAAGGCCGTGAACCCCGTCAACCTCTACGGCGCCACCAAGCTCTGCGCGGAGAAGATCTTCGTCCAGGGCAACGCCTACGCCGCCCAGTCGAGCACCCGCCTGGCCTGCGTCCGGTACGGGAACGTCGTCGGGTCGCGAGGCTCGGTCGTACCGCTCTTCCGCCGGCAGCTCGCCGAGTCCGGCCGCCTCACGCTCACCGACGAGCGCATGACCCGCTTCTGGATCACGCTCCCGCAGGCCGTCGACCTCGTCCTCTACGCTCTCGCCCGGATGCACGGCGGCGAGATCTTCATCCCCAAGATCCCCTCCATGCGCGTGGTCGACCTCGCCGACGCGATGGCGCCCGGGGCTCCCCGCGACGTGATCGGCATCCGCCCGGGCGAGAAGCTCCACGAGGTCCTCCTCACCGCCGACGAGGCTCGCCACGCGGTCGACGCCGGCGACGTCTACGTGGTGCTCCCCGAGCACCACTGGTGGGAGGAGACCGCCGGCCACGCCGACGCCACGCCGGTCCCCGACGGGTTCGAGTACTCGAGCGACGCGAACGACTGGTGGCTCGACGAGGCCGGCCTCCGGGAGATGCTCGCGACGACCGACGGGCTCGGGCGCGTGAGCGGGAACGGTGCCGGTGCTCCCCGGGTGCCCGTGCCCGCCTGACGTGATCCCGTACGGGCGGCAGTCGATCGACGACGACGACGTCGCCGCCGTCGTCGCCGTGCTGCGCGGCGACTGGCTCACGCAGGGACCCCACGTCGAGACGTTCGAGGCCGCGCTGGTCGCGGCCACCGGAGCCCGGCACGCGGTGGCCTTCGCCAACGGCACCGCGGCGCTGCACGCCGCGGCGCTCGCCGCCGGGCTGGGGCCCGGCCACGCCGTCGCCACCAGCGCGCTGACGTTCGTCGCCAGCGCCAACTGCGCCCGCTACGTGGGATCGGACCTCGCGCTCGTCGACGTCGACCCCGACACGCTCAACCTCGACCCGACGCGGGTTCCGGCCGGCTGCGACGCGCTGGTCGCGGTGCACTTCGCGGGGCTCCCGGTGGACCTGGCGGCCCTCGCCGCGCGACCCCCGGTGGTCATCGAGGACGCCGCCCACGCGATCGGGGCCTCGACCCCCGACGGCCCGGTCGGGAACTGCGCCCGGTCGGAGATGTGCTGCTTCTCGTTCCACCCGGTGAAGACCGTCACCACCGGTGAGGGCGGAGCCGTGACCACGAACTCCGAGGTGCTCGCCGAGCGGCTGCGCGTGGTCCGCAACCACGGCATCGTCCGCCACCCCGAACGGGGCGGCTGGTACTACGAGGTCGAGTCCCCGGGCTTCAACCTCCGGCTCACCGACCTGCAGGCCGCCCTCGGCACCTCCCAGCTCTCGAAGCTCGAGCGCTTCGTGACCCGGCGCAACGCCCTGGCCGACCGCTACCGGGAACGCCTCGCGGGCCTCCCCCTGGTGCTCCCCCCGGCGGCGCCCCCGGGCTTCCGGCACGCCTACCACCTCTTCCCCGTCCGGGTCCCGGACCGTCGCGCCGTCTACGACGGCCTGCGCGACGCGGGGGTGGCCGCCCAGGTCCACTACGTCCCGCTCTACCGCCACCCGGTGCTCGGCCGCTTCGACCCGGCCGACTTCCCGGGCACCGGGCGGGCTTACGAGGGGCTGCTGTCGCTCCCGCTCTACCCCGACCTCACCGAGGACGAGCAGGACACGGTGGTCGAGGCGCTGGCGAAGCTGCTGGGATGAGCTGATGGCCGTGGTCGTCGTCCAGGCCCGCATGGGATCGACCCGGCTACCGGGGAAGGTGCTCCGGCCCCTCGGTGGCCGCCCCGTGCTGTCGTGGGTGGCCCGGGCCGCGAGGGCGAGCGGGACGGCCGACCCGCTCGTGGTGGCCACGTCCCTCCGGGACGGCGACGACGCCGTGGCGGCCTGGGCCGCGGCCGAGGGACTCCCCTGCGTCCGGGGCGACGAGGCCGACGTGCTCTCGCGCTTCCTCCTCGCGCTCGCCGGCGTGCCCGACGACGCCACCGTGGTCCGGCTCACCGCCGACTGCCCCCTCCTCGACCCGTCGGTGATCGCCATGGCCGTCTCCGCCTTCGAGGCTGGTGACGTCGACTACCTCTCGACGGTGACGCCCCGCTCCCTGCCCACCGGCCTCGACGTCGAGGTCACGACGGCCGGCGCGCTGCGGGAGCTCGACGCCCTCGCCGAGGGCTACGACCGGGTCCACGTGACCTCGCTGCTGTACCGCGAGCCGGGCCGCTACCGGGTCGCGGGGCTCGTGTTCGATCCCCCGGCCGACGACCTGCGCGTGACCCTCGACACCCCCGACGACGCCGTGCTCCTCGACGCCCTCGTCGCCGAGCTGGGCGACCGACCCCCGGCCTGGCGCGAGATCGTGGGCCTCCTGCGCGCCCGCCCCGACCTGGCGGCCCTCAACGCGCACGTCGAGAAGAAGGCCCTCGCCGAGGGCTGACCATCCCCCTCCCGGGTGCCGTCACCCCCGCTCAGCGACGGTAGAGACACCCGAGACGCTGGAGGACCCGTTCCCGGGTGCCGTCACCCCCGCTCAGCGACGGTAGAGACACCCGAGACGCTGGAGGACCCGTTCCCGGGTGCCGTCACCCCCGCTCAGCGACGGTAGAGACACCCGAGACGCTGGAGGAGCTCAGGTCCCGGCGAGCTCGACGAGATCCCAGGACAGCGGCGTCCCCCGGGACACGTCGCACGCGGCGCGCCGCCCGAGCACCTCGTCGAGGTGCCTGGGCGCCAGACCGTCGCCCGGCCGGATCGAGCGCACGTTGTCCGGCGTGAACGGCTCGCCGGCACGCACGTCGCTCACCACGAACAGCGACCGCCGGAAGGCGAGGCTGGCCCGCTCCCGCTCGGCCGGTCCGTACCGCACCGCCCCGAGCGCCGACTCGGTCTCCCGGATCGCCCCGACCAGCGCGGCGAGCTCGTCGGGCTCGAGCGAGAACGCGCCGTCGGGCCCCCCGTCGGCCCGCCGGAGCGTGAGGTGCTTCTCCACGATGCACGCCCCGAGGGCCACCGCAGCCACGGCCACCGTGGTGCCGAGCGTGTGGTCGGACAGCCCGACGGGAACGCCCCACCGCTCGGCCATGTCGGGGATCGTGCGCAGGTCCATCTCGGCGACGGGAGCCGGGTAGGCGCTCGTGCAGCGCAGCAGGGCCACGTCGGGTGCCCCGGCCGACCGGGCCGCGCCCACGACGTCGTCGATCTCTTCGATGGTCGCCATACCCGTCGACACGACGATCGGCTTGCCGGTCTCGGCCACCCGGCGGACGAGGGGCAGGTCGACCAGCTCGAACGACGCGATCTTGTAGGCGGGGACCCCGAGCCGCTCCAGCAGCTCGACGGCTCCGGGGTCGAAGGGGCTGGAGAAGCACAGCAGCCCCAGGTCGCCGGCGAGCGCCACGAGCTCCTCGTGCCACTCCCACGGCGTGGCCGCCTCGGCGTAGAGCTCGTACAGGTGTCGCTGCTCCCACAGGAGCCCGCCGCCGACGCGGAAGCGGTCGTCGTCGACGTCGAGGGTCATCCCCTCGGGGGTGTAGGTCTGGAGCTTCACCGCGTCGGCCCCGGCGTCGGCCGCGGCCCGGACGATGTCCCGGGCCCTCCCGAGGTCGCCCAGGTGGTTGGCCGACATCTCGGCGATCACCAGCACCGGTGCGCCCTCACCGACCGGCCGGCCGCCGACGTCCATCACGCCGACCGGCGCTCGAGCACGTAGCGGACCGCGGGCTGGCCCGAGCGGTGCACGTCCTTGCCGCGGAACACGAAGCCCGCGGCCCGGAAGGCCTGGATCGACGCGCCGTTCTCGGGCTTGATCCAGGCCTCCACCGTCTGCACGTCCGTGGCGTCGAGGAGCCGTGCGGTGGCCTCGCGGATGATGGCTGCGCCCAGGCCGTTGCCGCGCCGCTCGGGCGCCACGGTGACGCCGATCTCCGCCACCACGCCGTCACGACCGAACCGGGCCACGCCGACCGGCCGGCCCTCGGCGTCCTCGGCCACGAGCACGGCCTCCGCCGGTCCGGCCACGCGCGCCTCGAACCAGGCCACGTGGTCGGCCCACGGGATCGGGTCCGACGAGAACGAGAACGCCCTCGTGACCGGGTCGTTGTTCCACTCCCACACGGTCCCGCAGTCCTCGGCCCGGGCGGCACGGACCCTGACCCCTCCGGTGAGCATCTCGGTGACGACCCGGTCCGCTCCCCGCCCGTCGACCAGCACCCGGCCCCTCGTCACCATCACCGCCCGCTTCGCCGGGTCGCCCCGCAGGGAGCGCAGCCCCTGGGCCACGCGGTCGCCCACCCCCTCGTCGACCGGGCCGGCGTCGAGGGCGACGCCGGCCTCGGCCAGGGCCCTGGCCACCGGCACCTGGTTGTCGGCGACCGACACGAGGACCGTGGGCACCCCCATGCAGCAGAGCTCCCAGGACGTGGTGCCGGCCGCGGCCACGGCGAGGTCGGCGTCGACCATGAGCACGGCGAGGTCGTCGGCTCCCCCGGCCACGGTCACGTCGAGGTCGGCGAGGTGCGGGACCCGCAGGGCCGCGGCCACCCGGTCGACGATCTCGGGGGCGGGACACCCGCCGAGGGTCACCAACACCCGTCGCACCGGCCGCTCGTGGGACCGGTCGGGCACCAGGCGGGCGAACTCGGCCCGGAGCAGCGCGTACCGGGGCCCGAGCAGCAGCCGGGTCCGGGGGCGCGGTGCGCGTACCACTCCCTGGCGCCCCCGAGGTTCTGGTCGACCACCAGGTCGGCGTCGTAGTGGCCGACCCGCCCGTGGTCGTCGACGACGAGGAGCTTCTTCCCCCCGGCGAGCACGGCCTCCTGGTCCGGGCGGCCGAAGTGGTAGCCGTCGAGGACGACCCATCCGGCGTCGAGGTCGGTCGCCGCGGACGGATCGAGGACCTCGACGCCCGCGGCCACGGCCCGGGCCCGGACGTGGTCGGGGAGCGCAGCGGCGAGGAGCGCCGCCGGGCCGCCCCGCGCGACCCAGGCCTGGGCGAGCGCGAGGCACCGCATCACGTGGCCCGACCCCACCTCCGAACCGAAGTCGGCGCGGAGCAGGAGCGGTGCGATCCCCTGCCCGGTGCTCACGTCCTAACAATCGACCGGCCCGGGCCGATGATAAGCGGCAGGGAACGACTCGGAGGCGATCGATGATCCGCTACTGCCGTCGGTGCGTCATGCCCGAGACCAAGCCGGATCTCTGGTTCGACGACGAGGGCGTCTGCAGCGCCTGCCTCAACTACCACCGTCGCGACGACGTCGACTGGGACGCCCGTCGCGAGGAGCTGCTCGCCGTGCTCGAGCGCTACCGCTCGCGTGACGGCGGCAACTACGACTGCGTCGTCCCGGTCAGCGGGGGGAAGGACAGCACCTACCAGGTGCTGCGCATGCTCGAGCTGGGCATGAACCCGCTGTGCGTCACCGCGACGACCGACAAGCTCACGGCGATCGGCCGGCGGAACATCGAGAACCTCAAGGGGCTCGGGGTCGACCACGTCGAGGTGACGACCAACCCCCGGGTCCGCCGGCGCATCAACCGGCTCGCGCTCACCCAGGTCGGGGACATCTCCTGGCCCGAGCACGTCACGATCTTCACGGTGCCGGTGCGCCTCGCGGTCCAGATGCGCATCCCCCTCATCGTGTGGGGGGAGAACTCGCAGAACGAGTACGGCGGCCCGGCGGCCGCGGCCGACCATCCCCACCTCACGCGTCGCTGGCTCGAGGAGTTCGGCGGCCTGCTCGGCCTTCGGGTCACGGACCTGGTGGGCCAGGACGGCATCGAGCCCCGCCACCTCGTCCAGTACACCTACCCGACCGACGAGGAGCTGGCCGAGGTCGGCGTGACCGGGATCTTCCTCGGCCACTACCTCCCCTGGGACGGCTGGGGCAACGCGCTGCTGGCCCAGGCCCACGGGTTCGAGACCCACCCCCACCTCGTCGACGGGGCCCTGAACAACTACGAGAACCTCGACAACGGGTTCCACGGGATCCACGACTACTTCAAGTTCCTCAAGTACGCCTTCGGGCGGGCCACGGACCACGCCTGCATGCACATCCGCCGCGGCCGGTTGAGCCGGGCCGACGGCCTCGCCCTCGTCCGCCGCCACGACGGGAGGTTCCCCTGGGTCTACCTGGGCGTGCCCCTCGAGGAATCGCTCGCCGACATCGGCCTGACCCTCGACGAGTTCCAGCGGGTCTGCGACCGCTTCACGAACCGGAAGCTCTTCGTCACGGACCGCCACGGGGAGCTGGTGCGCGACGCCGACGGCAACCTGACCCGCGTCAACGACGACAACCCCCCGGAGCCCGGCGCGGCCACGCCGGACGAGGTCGGACGGGAGGTGGCGCGACTGGCGGTCGCGCCCTCCCGTCCGGTGGCCGTCCCGCCCGGCCTCGCCACCAGGCGCTAACCGACCGTGCAGCGCGTCGCGGTCGTCGACTACGGGCTCAACAACCTCGACTCGGTGTGCCGCGCCCTCGAGGAGTGCGGCGCCGCGGCCTTCGTCACCGACTCGCCCGCGGACGTCGAGCGCGCCGACCGGATCGTGCTCCCGGGGGTGGGCGCCTTCCCCGACGCCATGGCCAACCTCCGGGAACGGGGCCTGGTCGACGCGCTCACCGAGGAGGTCCAGGGTCACGGCGCCCCCTTCCTCGGCATCTGCCTGGGGATGCAGCTCCTCGCCACCCGCAGCCACGAGGTCGCGGCGACCGACGGCCTGGGCTGGATCCCCGGCGAGGTCCGCCGCCTCGAGCCGACGGCGGCGGACCGGCGGGTCCCGCACATGGGCTGGAACGAGGTCGACCCCGTGGGGACCGCCGACCTCTTCGCGGGGATCGCGCCGCGCTCGGACTTCTACTTCGTCCACAGCTTCCGCCTCTGCTGCGACGACGACGCCGACGTGCTCGCCACCACGCCCTACTGCGGCGGGTTCACGTCCGCGGTCCACCGGGGCTCGGTCTTCGGCGTGCAGTTCCACCCCGAGAAGAGCCAGGCCCACGGGTTCGAGCTCCTCCGGAACTTCCTGGAGTGGTCGTGCTGAAGGCCCGGGTCGTCCCGACGCTCCTCTACAAGGACTTCGGCCTCGTGAAGGGAGTCGGGTTCGACTCCTGGCGCCCGGTCGGCAGCCCCATGCAGTCGGTGAAGGTCTACAACCTTCGTGGCGTCGACGAGATGGTCCTCCTGGACGTGACGGCCACGAGCCAGGACCGCTCGCCCGACCTGGCGCTGGTCGACGAGCTCGCCGACGAGTGCTTCATGCCCCTCACGGTCGGGGGCGGTGTCCGGTCCCTCGACGACGTCGCCGGGTTGCTGCGGGCGGGGGCCGACAAGGTGGCCCTGGGGACCGCCGCGGTCGAGACCCCCGAGCTGATCCGGGCCGCCTCGGACCGGTTCGGCGCCCAGTGCGTGGTCGTCTCGATCGACACACGGGCCGGCGAGGACGGCACGGTGACGGTGTGGACGCACTCGGGGACGAAGCCGACCGGGCTCGACCCCGTGGCGCTCGCACGGGAGGTCGAGGCCCTCGGTGCGGGGGAGATCCTCCTCCAGTCGGCCGATCGCGACGGCACGATGGAGGGCTACGACGTCGCGACGATCCGGAGGGTGTGCGACGCCGTGGGCGTCCCGGTGATCGCGTCGGGAGGCGCGGGCTGCTACCAGGACATGGTGGAGGCCCTCCACGGCGGCGCCTCGGCGGTGGCCGCGGCGAGCATCTTCCACTTCACCCAGCAGACCCCGGCCGAGGCCAAGGCCCACCTGGCCGCCGCCGGCTTCCCCCGTCCGCACCTGAGAGCCGGGCCGGGGGCCGACCTCCGCCCCCCGGGAGCCGGGCCGGGACCCGATCCCGTCGGCCCGTCAGGCCGAGCGGAGCCGGCGCTTCCGCACGACCGTCTCGAGCGAGGCCCCGACCTCGGCGACGACCCGCTCCCAGCCCTCGTCGTGGCGGCGGGTGAACCGGCGCATCGTCGGCATCCACAGGTACCCGGCCATGCCGAGGGAGGAGTAGTCGTCGGGGAGGTCCATCTGCCAGTCGGGGACGCCGAGCGACGCGGCCATGTGGCTCACCGCGTTCCCTGGTGCGATCACCAGGTCCAGGGCGGTGGTGAGGGCGGCCACGTTGTCGAGGTCCATCATGAGGTCGATGTCGTCCCACGTGTGGATGGTCACACCGTGGACGCGCTCGGCCTCGGCCAGCTCCTCCGAGCAGTCGTCGTACTGGAGGTTCACCCAGTTGACGCCCTCGACCCCGAGCACGGGGCCCCAATCGGGGAGCGCCGTGTAGAGCCGGCCACGAAGCCCCTGGTTGATGCGGCTCCGCCAGGAGATCCCGACGTTGAGACCGGCCCCGAACCGGGCCACCCGGGCCCGCCAGAAGGCCACGCGGTCGGGGTCGGGGACGAGGAAGGCGTTGCGGGTCGGGAAGTCCCGCACGTCTCGGCGGACGTAGCGGGGCACGGACCCGGCCGCGACCTGGACGTCGAAGTCCCCGAGGTTCCGGGGCTCGCTCTCGCCCTCGTGCGGGGGCGGCTGGGCGCGGACGGTGGCGGTGGGGAACGAGCGGGCGAACAGCCGTCGCAGGCGTGGCTCGCACTCGATGATCACGTGGTCGGCCCGGTCGACGAGGTCCTGGTAGCAGGAGGCGAAGAGGATCTCGTCGCCGACCCCCTGCTCGCGCCACACCATCACCGTCTTCCTGACAGGTCCGACCCGTCCCAGGTGGGGATGTCGCCGAAGGACCGGGGCTGGCGCTGCCCCGCTCCGAACCCGCGGTCGAACAGGTCCCAGCCCTCACCGAGGCGACCGGTCGCCACGAGGGCCAGCGACAGGCAGAACACGATCGAGTCGTCCTCCGGGCGCAGCTCGGTCGCCACCCGGTACTCCCGGATGGCCTCCTCCATGTGGCCCTGGATGGCGAGCGTCATGCCGAGGTTCCCGTGGGCGTCGGCCGAGTCGGGGAGCAGCTCCAGCCCCCGGCGGAACATGGCGACCGCCTCGTCGAGTCGGCCGACCTCCCTCAGGCCGACCCCGTACCAGACCACGGCCTGCGCGTTGTCCGGGTCCAGCTCGTAGGCCCGGGTGAACTGGACGTGGGCCTCGTCGTTGCGACCGAGCTCCTTGAGGACCCGACCCAGGTTGAGGATCGTGGTCACGGCCTCGGGCTCGACCTCGAGTGCCCGCTCGTACCAGACGACCGCCTCCTCCTTGCGGTCGAGCTCCCGCAGCCCCACGGCGAGGTTGTTGAGCGCGACGACGTTGCCCGGGTCCTCCTCGACCGCCCGCATCAGGTTGGCGACGGCTTCCTCCTGGTCGCCGTGGGCCTGCAGGGCGTTTCCGAGGTTGTTGCGGGCGACGGTGAGGTCGGGGTCGAGCTCGAGGGCGCTTCGGTAGGCCGCGATCGCCTCGTCCCGCTTGCCCTGTCGCTCCAGGACGATCCCGACGTTGTTGTGGGCGGGTGCATGGCCGGGGTCGAGCTCGAGGGCCCGGTGGAAGTGGGCCAGGGCGTCGTCGAGGTGCCCCTGCTCCCGAAGGACGTTCCCGAGGTTGTTGTGGCCGTTGACGTGACCGGGATCGAGCTCGAGGGCGCGACGGAAGGCCGCGACGGCGTCGTCGGGACGACCCTGCTCGCGCAGGACGACCCCGAGCGTGCCGTGGAAGTCGGCGACCCGCGGGGCCTGGCCGATCGCCCGTCGCACCATCGTGAGTGCGAGGTCGGAGCGGCCCCGGTCGTTGCTGATGACGGCCAGGAGGTGGAGGGCATCGGGGTGCTCCGGGTAGGAACCGAGGACCTGGCGGTAGCACTGCTCGGCCCCTTCGAGGTCGCCGGCCCGGTGGAGCTCCACCCCCGATGGAGCAGGGCGGCCGCGGCGTCCTGGCCCTGGGCGGGAGCGCCGTCGCCACCGAGGCGCGCGAGCTGGCGCCGCTGCTGACGGTTCATGCCTGCCTCCTCAACCGGTCGGGGCCAGCAGGGCCTGGACCGCGGCGGGGAACATCTCGTCCCCGTGACGCGCGGCCAGCTCGGCCAGCCCGACGGCGACCTCGAGCTTCACGTACTGGCGGACGGCGTCGGCGAGGACGCCGACCGAGGCCCCCGGCAGCCCGAGCCCGTGCCCGAGCACGGCCAGGGCCCCGTCGGTCGCCTCGTGCTCGAACAGGCACGCGGCGAGCACCGCGCATCGGGCCGGCGTCGTCGCCGCACCCACCACGAACGCGTCCAGCGCGTCGGGGGCCAGGACGAACACCTCGACGAGGCACGCCGACAGCCACCCCTCGGGGACCGCGGCCGCGACCTCCCCGAGGAGCTCGCCCGCCGAGGGGTCGTCGAAGGTGGCGAGCGCCGCCACCGCGGCCCGGACCCGCTCGGCCGGCTCCGCGCCGGCGTCCGCGGCGATGGCGAGGAGCGGGCACTCCTCGCCCAACCCCGCGGCCCTCAGGCGAGCGGACCACTCCAGGGCCCGCGTCACCGGCAGCCTCGCGGCGAAGTCGACGGCCAGGGCGAGGGGCCGGAGGTCGTCCGGCCTCGCCCGGTGGACCGCCTCCGCGAAGCGGTCGACCGCCGCGGGAGGCGCGAAGTGGACGCGCGCGAGGACGGTGCGCAGCTGCTCGTCGGGGACGGCCTCGACCAGGGGGATCAGGTCCGCGACGTCGGCCGTCTCGGCCAGCTCGGCCACGGCGACCCAGGCGCTCGGCAGCACCCGGTCACCGTGGTGCTCGCCCGCGTCCCGGAGGAGCGCCGCGGCGAGCGCGTCCGGGTCGACGTCGAGACCGGCGGTGAGCTCGGCCACCGCGGTGACGTCACCGACGTTCGCCCTGGCGCACAGACCCAGGAGCGCTCCGAGCTCCTGGTGCCGGGTCGCCCGCAGCACCGTCCAATCGAGCGCCTCGAGCGGCCGCTCCAGGCGGGCGAGGAGCCCGGCGACGAGGCCGGCCGCCTCCTCGAAGGCTCCCGGACGCGGGTCCCGGGCCGCCGCGGCGACGAGGGCGGCCACCGCCTGCTCCGGCCGGCCCGACCCGGCCGACGCGCGTCCACGCTCGAGGTCGTCACCGGGCACCGGAGGAGGGTCGAGGGCGACGCCTGGCCCGACCCGGAGGCACCGGGGGGTCTCCGGGTGGGCGGCGAGCAGGTCGTCGAGCCATGCGGGGCCGACGGCCAGAGGCTCGTCGAGCACGACGGCCACGTCGCCGCGCGCTGCGTCCACGGCCGCCGCGACCGCGCGGTCGACGTCCCCGGCCTCCACCGCGACCACCCGGGCCGGAGCGAAGGCGAAGGGATCGGGGCAGGGATCGGCGGTGTCGGCCGCGTCGACGACCACCAGGTCGTCGCCCCAGCGCAGGGTGGCCCGCACGGTGTCGAGGCAGGCCTCGACGCCCTTGCCGGCTCGCACGACGACGGTCACGGACGGGCGCGCGGCGCGGTCTTCGGAGGTCACGCCTCCCCATCGGCACGTCCCCGGCGAGTTCTGAGCGCCACGGCGGAATTGCCCGTGGTCCTGGCCCTTCCGGGGCGGCGTCGCCGGGCCGGTCGAGACCGGTCGGCGGTCGCGGGCACGCTGGGTGGCGAAATCCCCGCCGAAGGCCTCATCACGCTCCGCGGCCGGCCGATAGGGCTCCTCGAGCACGGAGCGCTCGACGGGACCGCCACGGATCGGCGTCGGTTCGTCGAAGAGGACTGCGTCGTTGTCCACTCACCGAGCGCGCATCGCCGGACGATCCACCGGCCCCATCATGGGCGCTGCGCGCCTCGTGGGGGCCGTCCCCCGCCGTGCCGGCCGCCTCCCCCCGCGTCTCCCTGCCCCGTCGCGCTCGAGGTGACCTCTCGTGAAGGACCTCACGATCGAGGCCATCCACGGGGCCCTCCGGGGCCTCGCCGCCCGCCAGCGGCTGATCGCCGAGAACATCGCCAACGTCGAGACCCCGGGGTTCCTCGCCGGGCGCGTGTCCTTCGAGGGCCGTCTCCGGGACGCCGTGCGGGCGGGCGTCCCGACCGCCGCCGAGCCCGCCGTCACCCGCTCCCTGGCGGCGACGAACCCCAACGGGAACAACGTGCGCCTCGACGACGAGACCGTCGCCCTGGTCGAGACCCAGCTCCGCTACCAGCTCATGACCGAGGCGATCAGCACCAAGTTCCGCATCCTCCGGGACTCGATGAGCCGGTAGGGGCGATGGCGATCTTCGGCACCCTCCAGACCGCGGGCTCCGGCCTCACCGTGTACCGGACGTGGCTCGACGCGGTCGCCGACAACGTGGCCAACATCAACACGGTCACCTCGACCGACGACGAGGCGTTCCGGGCCCGCTTCGTCGTGGCCCAGGCCCGCCAGGCCGAGAGCGCGTCGGGCGTGGGCGGGGTCGACGTGCTCGGCGTCGTCTTCGGCGACCCCGAGGGCCGGCTCCTCTACGACCCCGGCCACCCCCTCGCCGACGAGGAGGGGCTGGTGCGCGCCCCCGACATCGACCTCGGGGACCAGATGGTCCAGATGATGCTCGCCCAGCGGGCCTACCAGGCCAACCTCGCCGTGATCGACCGGGCCCGCGACGCGTACCAGCAGGCGATCGCGATCGGGAGGCGCTGACCATGGCCGTCGCACCCATCGGCTCCCTGGGGCCGCTCGCCAACCTCGGCATCCCGCCGGTCAAGGCCCCGTCCTCGCCCACCACCGAGGGTCGCGACTTCGGTCGGGTCGTCGTCGACGCCCTCGAGAGCCTGCAGGCCCTCCACGGCAAGGCCGACGGCCTCGCGGTCGAGGCCGCCACCGGGGACCTCACGGACGTCCACGACTACACGATCGCCGCGGCCGAGGCGTCGCTCGCCACCGAGCTGACGGTGGCCGTGCGCAACCGGGCCGTCGAGGCCTTCAACGAGATCATGAGGATGCAGATCTGATGGCCGCGATCGACCTCGACCGGATCAAGCGTCAGGGCACCCGGCTCCTCTCCGGCTTCACCACGGGCCAGAAGGTCGTCACCGGCATCGCGGTGCTCTCCCTCGTCCTCGGCGGCCTGTTCTTCACCCGCTGGGCCTCGGAGCCGAGCTACGGGACCCTCTACACCGACCTCGATCCGGCCGACGCGGCCGAGATCACCGACCGCCTCTCGTCGGAGGGTGTGGGCTACCGGCTCGAGGACGGTGGCCGCACCGTCCTCGCTCCTCGCGACCGCATCTACCAGCTCCGGCTGGACCTGAGCGCCGACGGCCTCCCGAGCGGGGGCGCCGAGGGCTTCTCGCTCCTCGACAAGCAGGGCATCACGACCTCCGAGTTCCGCCAGCGGGTCGACTACCAGCGGGCCCTGCAGGGCGAGCTCGCCCGCACGATCTCGGCCATCGAGGACGTGAGCTCGGCTTCGGTGCACCTCGTGATCCCCGAGCAGGACGTCTTCTCCGACGACGCCGAGAAGCCGAGCGCCTCGGTGCTCGTGAAGACCCGCTCCGGGAGCTCGCTCTCGTCGACCCAGGTCCAGGCCGTGGTCCACCTGGTGGCATCGAGCGTCGCCCGCATGCAGCCCGAGGACGTCACGGTCGCCGACACCAGCGGGCGGGTGCTCTCGGCCGCGGGCCAGGAGCTCGGCGGAGCAGGCGGCGTCCACGCCACCGAGACCGCGGAGTTCGAGACCCGGCTGGCGTCGTCGGTGCAGGACATGCTCGCTCCGGTCATCGGCCCGGGCAACGCCGTCGTACGGGTGTCGGCCGTGCTCGACTACGACGCCAGGGCGACGACGACCGAGCGCTACCAGAACGGTCTCGGGACCGAGGCCGGCGTCGAGGGTCAGCCGATCGCTCCCCAACCGGGGCAGGAGTCCACGTCGACCGAGACCTACACCGGACCCGCGAGCGGGGCCACCGGCATCCTCGGACCGGACGGGACGGCCACGGGGTCCACGGGCGAGACGAACTACGAGAAGAGCGAGACCAGCGTCCAGTACGTCTACGACAAGGTCACCGAACAGGTCCGCACCGCCCCCGGATCGGTGGAGCGGATGTCCGTGGCCGTCATCCTCGACTCCGAGGCCGTGGACGAGGCGGACGTCGCCTCGATCCAGAACGCGGTGCAGGCAGCCGTGGGCTTCGACCTCGACCGGGGCGACGCCATCCAGGTCACCCGCATGGAGTTCGACGACTCCGTGGCCGAGGCGGCCGAGAAGGAGCTCGCCGCGGCCGAGGCGGCGAAGAAGCGCAGCGACATGATGTCGCTCATCCGCATGGTGGCCGCCCTGCTCGTCGTCGCCGTCGTGCTCTTCCTGGCCTGGCGCAGCATGCGCAAGGCGGCCAAGCAGCGGGTGCCGCTGCGCGTGCCGCTCGACCTGCGGGAGCTGGAGGCGGCCCACAGCGCCGCCGACGGCCCGTCGCTTCCCGAGCTGACCCCGGAGGCCCCGGCCATGCCCCAGCTCCAGATCCCGCCCGAGCAGCTCGAGTCGGCCCGGGTCGAGTCCGAGGTCGGCGAGCTCATCGACCGGCAGCCGGACGAGGTCGCCGCGACCCTGCGGACCTGGCTGGCGGACCGGAGGTCGTAGGTGGCCGTCACCCGGCAGCTCAACGGCGTGCAGAAGGCCGCCATCCTGCTCATGCAGATGGGCAAGGAGCGGTCGGCCGCGGTCCTCCGCCAGCTCCGCGAGGCCGAGGTCTCCGAGATCATGGCCGAGGTCGCCCGGCTCGAGAGCGTGCAGCCCGAGCAGGTCGACGACATCCTCGAGGAGTTCCGCGATCGGGTGACGGCCCGCCGGCACGTCGCCCAGGGCGGGTTCGACGCGGCCCGGGAGCTGCTCGAGGAGAGCCTCGGCACCGAGAAGGCCCACGAGATCCTCGAGAGCCTCGGCGCCACCCTCGTCAAGGCGCCCTTCGAGTTCCTCCAGCGTGCCGATCCGCGGCAGGTCCTCACCTACCTCCAGGAGGAGCAGCCCCAGACCATCGCCCTCGTCCTGGCGCACATGAACCCCGACTCCGGGGCGATGGTGCTCGGCGCGCTCCCCGAGGAGCTCCAGCGCGACGTCGCCCGCCGGCTGGCGACGATGGACCGCACGTCTCCCGACGTCATCGCCCAGCTCGAGGCGATCCTGGAGCCGAAGCTCTCGTCGGTGATCCAGTCCTCGGACATGACGAACGTCGGCGGGGTGCAGTGCCTGGTCGACGTCATCAACCGCTCGGACCGGGCGACCGAGCGCCTGATCCTCGAGGGCCTCGAGCAGTACGACCCCGAGCTGGCCGACGAGGTCCGCAGCCGGATGTTCGTGTTCGAGGACATCGTCAGCCTCGACGACCGCTCGGTCCAGCTCGTCCTCCGGCAGGTGGACTCCAAGGAGCTCGCCGTGGCGCTCAAGGGCGTCCAGAACGTCGTGCGCGACAAGATCATGCGCAACATGTCCGAGCGGGCCGCGGCGAACCTCGCCGAGGAGATCGAGCTGCTCGGACCGATGCGCCTCAAGACGGTCGAGGAGGCCCAGGGCGCCGTCGTCCGGGTGATCCGCGCCCTCGAGGAAGCCGGGCAGATCGTCGTCTCCCGGAGCAGCGATGAGTTCGTCGACTGACGCCGTCCGCGGCCGGGTGCTGCGCGGCGACGCCGCCGCCGAGGCGCTCGCCGCGTCCTTCGAGCTGGCGGCCCTGGCGACGCGCCCGCTCGGCGACGGGGACATCGTCGTGGACCCCGGCCTGGTGGAGGAGGCGGCCGAGCAGGGCCGGCGCCACGGCTACGAGGACGGATACGCGGCGGGGCACGCCCAGGGCTACGCCGACGGGCGCGACGCCGCCCTCGCCGCCGTGCGCGAGGAGGTCGAGCGGGCCGAGCGCGAGCGGGACGCTCGGATGGCGACCGCGCTGGAGGCCCTCGACCGGCTGGCCCGCGACTTCGAGGGCCGCGTGGCCGCGACCTTCGAGACCCTGGAGGGACGCCTGTCCACCGCGGCCTTCGAGCTGACCGAGAGCCTCTTCCGGCGCGAGCTGGCCCTCGGTCGCTCCCCCGGGCTGGACGCCGTGGCACGGGCCCTGGAGCTCGCCCCCGCCCGGCTCCCCCTCGTCGTCCGGCTCAGCCCGGCCGACGCCGAGACCGTCGGCGACCCCGGCGCGCTCGCGCCCGGGCGCGACTTGCGGCTCGTCGCCGACCCCGAGCTCCAGCCGGGCGACTGCGTCGTCGACGCCGGGGCGATGCACATCGACGCGACGTTCGGGGCCGCGCTCGAACGGGTCCGGCGGCTCCTCTGCGAGGAGGACGCGTGAGGCTCGAGGACCGCCTCCCCGCCGCCCTCCGCGCTGCCCGGCCCCGGGCCACCGGCCGGGTCCGATCCGTGGTCGGCCTCCAGCTCGAGGTCGAGGGGATCGAGGCCGCGATCGGTGAGGCGGTGCACGTCACGACGGCCGGCGGTCCCCTGGCCGCCGAGGTCGTGGCCGTGCGCGAGCACGGCCTGGTCTGCATGCCCCTGGGCGAGCTCGACGGGGTGCGGGCCGGGGCCGTGGTCACGTCGGCGGACCGGCCGGCGACGGTCCGCGTGGGGCCGGAGCTCCTCGGCCGGGTCCTCGACGGGCTCGGGCGCCCGCTCGACGGTCGGCCGCTCCCCCCGTCGACCGTCGAGGTCCCCGTGGCCGGGAGCGCCCCGCACCCCCTCCGGCGGGCGCCGGTGGCGCGAGCGCTCCCGCTGGGGATCCGGGCGATCGACACGCTGGTTCCGTGCGGGCGGGGCCAGCGAGTCGGGATCTTCGCCGGTTCCGGGGTCGGCAAGTCGAGCGTGCTGTCGATGATCGCCCGGGGCACCGAGGCCTCGGTCTCGGTCATCGCGCTGGTCGGAGAGCGCGGTCGCGAGGTCCGGGAGTTCATCGAGGGCGACCTGGGACCCGCCGGCCTGGCTCGATCCGTCGTCGTCGTGGCGACCTCCGACGAGCCGGCGCTGGTCCGGCTCCGGGCCGCCTTCACGGCCACCCGGATCGCCGAGTGGTTCCGGGATCGGGGCGAGGACGTCGTCCTGATGATGGACAGCCTGACCCGCTTCGCCATGGCCCAGCGTGAGGTGGGCCTCTCGGCGGGTGAACCCCCGCGACACGGGGCTACCCGCCGTCGGTGTTCGCGCTCCTCGCCAAGCTGCTGGAACGGGCGGGTGCCGGCGAGCGCGGCAGCATCACCGGTCTCTACACCGTCCTCGTCGAGGGTGACGACATGAACGAGCCCGTCGGCGACGCCGCCCGGTCGATCCTCGACGGGCACGTCGTGCTCTCCCGGCGCCTCGCCACCGCCGGGCACTTCCCGAGCGTGGAGGTGCTCGAGTCGGTGTCACGGGTCGCCCCGGCCGTCACGAACCCCGAGCAGCAGGCCGCGGTGACCGAGCTCCGTCGTCTGCTCGCCGCGTACCGCGACGCCCGGGACCTCATCGAGATCGGCGCGTACGTGGCCGGGTCGAACGCCCTGGTCGACCGGGCGGTGGAGCGGCGCGAGGCCATCGACCGGTTCCTGCGCCAGGACCTCCACGAGGTCGCGGAGGTGACCGGCAGCTGGGCCGCGCTCGAGGAGCTCCTCCGGGCCCCGGCCCTCGAGGGGGCAGCATGAGGCGCTACCGGTTCCGGCTCGAGACCGTGCTGCGCGTCCGCCGCATCCAGGAGGAGCAGGCCCGCGCCGCGCTCGTCGTGGCCAACCACGACGTGGCCCGAGCGGCCGCCGCCGTCACGGCCCGCTACGAGCACCTCGCGCGGATGCCCCGCCCCGACCGCCCGGTGCAGGCCGGGGCCTTCCTCGCGGCCCAGGCTGCGCTGGCCGGCGCCGCCCGGGCCGTCTCCGAGGCGCGCCACTGCCACCGCCGGGTCGCGGACGTGGCCGACGAGCGCCGCCGGTCCTGGCAGCAGACGGCGACGCGCGTCTCCTCGCTCGAGCGCCTCGACGAGCGCCATCGGGACGAGCACGGACGCGAGGTCCGGCGCCAGGAGGACCGGGAGGTCGACGACCTCGTGGTCACGCGGTTCCGGCGCCGGGAGGACCGATGAGCACGGGCGTCGGCCTCGCGGCCGTGGAGTCCCGGATCGCCGAGATCCGGTCCCGGTTCCTCGCGCCGCGAACCGGGCGATCGGACGGAGACTTCGCGGCCGTCCTCGGGCGAGTGGGCGCGGCGGGAGCGACCGCTCCGACCGGCCGGGCCGCCGGCTCCGCTCGGGGCGACCAGGTCGTGGACGTCGCCCGGCAGTACCTGGGGGTCCCGTACGTGTACGGGAGCACCGACCCGTCCGTGGGCCTCGACTGCTCCAGCCTGGTCCAGCTCGTCTACCGCCAGGTCGGGGTCGAGCTGCCCCGGGTCACCTACGACCAGGTGACCGTGGGCGTGCCGGTCGACCCGGCCGACCTGCGCCCCGGCGACCTCGTGTTCTCGGTGGGCGACCGGGGCGAGCGGGTCCACGGCCACGTGGGCATCTACGTGGGGGACGGCAAGTGGATCGTCGCCCCGAAGACCGGCGACGTCGTGAGCATCCGGGACCTCCCCGACGACATCACCGCCATCCGCCGGGTGCTGCCCCCGACCCCCTCCCCGCCGGACCGCCCGCCTCGCTCGTCACGAGGCAGAACCCCGCGAACCTCGCCACGATCCCGTCCGGAGGTCCAGCATGAGGATCGAACCCCCGCCGACCCGACGGGGCGACCCCGGGAACCGACGGCCGGGGCCGCCACCGACGTGGCGTCGATGACCGCGGCGGCCTTCGCCGCGCTCATGGACCGGGTGACGGTCGCGCCCGTCGACCCAGGCACCGAGTCCTCCCCACCCGAGCCCCCGCCGCGTCACGTCGAGCACCCCCAGACCCCGGACCACGCCGAGCCCCCTCACGGAGGCCCGATGCCGCGCCCGGGACCCCCGCGGGAAGGAGCCTCCCGGTCAGGAGGTCCCGGCGGCCCCCGAGGCGGCCGAGGCCGCTCCGGTCCCCGGCACCGCCGGGCTCGCGACCCCGGGCCCTGCCCTCGAGACCGCCGGGACCACGGACCTCTCGGCGGCGCCGGCGACCACGGCGCCGATCGCGATCGCCGGCACGGCCGACGGGCTCCCCGCGACCGGGCCGGTCGTCGGCGCGCACCGCCGACCCGTCGACGCCGGACCCGGGCCCACCGACGGACCCGGGCCGGCCGCGGCGGACTCCCTGGCGGAACCGCCCTCGGAGCCCGCCGCCCCCGCCGTGGTCCCCGGAGCCCGCACCGAGCGGTCCGACGTCCCCCGGTCGGCCCGGACCCGGGCCCCGGAGCCGACATCACGCTCGACGAGCCGGGCCCGACCACCGGGACCGCCGACGAGCCCGCACCACGGGCCCCCCGCGCCGAGGCGTCCACGCCGGCGGCCGTCGAGGGAGCGCAGGGCCGGCCCACGATGCCCCGCGCCGACACCGACCCGAGCCCGCATCCCCGCGCGGTCGGGCCCGCCGATCCCGCCGTCCCCGCCGATCCGGCGACGTCCGGGGCCTTCGGGCCCGCCGAGCCCACCGCACGCCCGGAGTCCCCGGTCGGCACCCACGCGCCGGGGCTCCGGCACGGGCCCGGTACGGGTGCGGAGGGTGCACTTGCGATCGGCGAGGTGCGCGCCCGGGACCGGGGCGGTGCGACCGGCGTCGGGGACCCCTCTCCCGCTCCGCCTCCCCCTGCCCACCCAGCTCGTCTCGACCGTGCTCCCCCTCCGGCACCGCCCGGACGGGACCTACCGGACCGTGCTGGAGCTCAACCCGCCCGAGCTGGGCCGGGTGCAGGTCGAGATCCGCCTGCACCACGGGGCGCTGAGCCTCCACCTGCGGGCCGAGGACGACGGCACCGGGGCGCTCCTGCGGGCCTCGGCCGGAGAGCTCCGCGCCCAGCTCGAGGCCGGTGGTGTCCGGACCGGCACCCTCGTCGTGGACCTCGGGGGCGAGTCGCTCGCCGGGCCCTTCGACCGCCACGACCGGGAGCGGTCCGGCCCGGACCGGGGCCCGACCGCTCCCGCCACCCAACCCCCGCCCGAGGCCGCGGTCGCGCCGCGGTCACCCGCCCCCGACACGCTCGTCGACGTCCTGCTGTGAGAGGGAAGCCGCTGTGCCCACCAACCCCGTCACCGGCGCCGGCGCCACGTCCGGGAGCCCGCTCGCCCCGCAGCTCCAGCGGGACGACCAGTTCGGCAAGGACACGTTCCTCAAGCTCCTCGTGGCCCAGCTCCGGTACCAGAACCCGCTGCAACCCACCGACCCGGGCGAGTTCCTCAGCACCTCGGCCCAGTTCACCATGATCGAGAAGCTCACCGAGATCGCCGAGCAGAGCGCCTCGCGCACCGCCACCGAGCGGGTGGTGATGGCGAGCGCGCTCGTCGGCAAGCGAGTCACCTTCGAGCTCGACGGGGAGACCGACCAGGGGGTCGTGACCTCCCGTCCTGATCGAACCCGACCAGGCGCCGGTCCTGCGCATCGGCACCCGGGAGGTCCCGCTGTCGGCGGTCAAGGAGGTGGACGAGCCGCCGGCCTGATCCGACCACCACCTCCACCGACCGCACCACCCACCCGTCCGGAAGGAGCACGACCATGCTGCGCTCGATGTTCGCCGGGGTCTCCGGGCTCCGGGGTCACCAGGCGATGATGGACGTCATCGGCAACAACATCTCCAACGTCAACACCGCCGGCTACAAGGGCGGGCAGGTCATCTTCCAGGACCTGCTGAGCCAGGTGCTCCGAGGCGCCGGCGCCCCCGACGCCACCAACGGCCTGGGCGGTACGAACCCGTCCCAGGTGGGTCTCGGCGTGCGCCTCGGCAGCGTCATCACGTCCTTCTCCCAGGGGGCATCGCAGCTCACCGGCCGGGCGACAGACCTGTCGATCCTCGGGGACGGCTTCTTCGTGCTGAAGAACGGCGGGCAGACGCTCTACACCCGGCTCGGAGCCTTCGACTTCGACACCGACGGGCGCCTGGTCACCGCGGACGGCGCCATCACCCAGGGATGGCTGGCCGCCAACGGCGTCATCAACACCAACGCTCCCGTCACCGACCTCCAGATGCCGCTGGGCCAGACCATGCCCCCGGTCCAGACCACGAGCCTCAGCATCGGCGGCAACATCCCCGCCGACGCCGCGGTGGGTACGGCGATCACGACGTCGATCACCACCTACGACGCCAACGGCAAGGCCGTCCCGTTCACCTTCACGTTCACGAAGACCGCGGCCGACACCTGGAGCGTGGGGCTCACGGCGCCCGACGCGGGCGGCACCCCGCAGACGATCCCGGGGTTCCCGCAGGTCCTGACCTTCAACCCCACCACCGGCCTTCCCACGGCCGGCCTCACCGCCGTCACCCTGAACGCCGCGCTCAACACGCTGCTGGGCACGAACTTCACCGCGGGCACGATCGCCATCGACCTCGGCTCCGCCGGGGACCCCGACGCCCTGCTCCAGTTCGCCGGCTCGAACAGCATGGCGGCCCTCACCCAGGACGGCGCGGCCATCGGGTTCCTGCGGTCGTTCTCGATCGGGTCCGACGGGGTGGTCACGGGCGTCTTCTCGAACGGCCGGACCCAGCCCATCGGCCAGATCGCCCTGGCGACGTTCACCAACCCCGCCGGCCTCGAGAAGTCCGGGTCCTCGAGCTACACCCAGTCGGTGAACTCGGGGCTCCCCAGCGTCGGCTCGGCGGGCGGCGGCGGGCGAGGCACCCTCTCGGGGGGCACGCTCGAGATGTCCAACGTCGACCTGGCCCAGGAGTTCACGAACCTGATCGTCGCCCAGCGCGGCTTCCAGGCGAACTCGCGGGTCATCACCTCCTCCGACGAGCTGCTCCAGGACCTGGTGAACCTGAAGCGCTGACCCCACCTGTCCCCTCCGAGCGGTTCGACCCCCTTGTGCCGCTCCCGGGTGGAGGTCGGGTCCCGTCCCGGGGCCCGGCCTCCACCCCCCTCAGGTCGGGGGCGCCGCTGCCGATAGGACAGGCACGGCCACGGAACGGCCGTACGTGCATCCAGGGACGGAGAGCGATGATCACGCTGACGAGGCTGAACGGGCCGCCGTTCGCGCTCAACTGCGACCTCATCGAGCGCGCCGAGGCGACCCCCGACACCGTCCTCACCCTCGTCGACGGCACGAAGTACGTCGTCGTCGAGAGCGTCGAGGAGGTGATCCGGCGCATCTGCGAGTTCAGGGCCTCGCTGGTCGCGCTCGCCCAGCACCTCGAGGTCGAGGTGCGCCGCGGTCCCGCGCTCCACGTCGTCCCCGACGTCGACCACGCGGATCACCAGGAGGCCTGACCGTGGACCCGTTGACGCTGGTCGGCATCGGCATGGCGTTCGTCTTCCTCTTCCTGGGGATCATCATGGAGGGGACGAACCCGGCTTCCCTGATCGGGATCCCGGCCTTCCTCATCGTCGTCTTCCCCACGGTGATGGTGTCGCTCGCCGGCCTCACCAAGGCCGACCTCTCCTCCGTGGTCGCCTCGACGAAGAAGGCCCTCCTCGGCAAGGCCGAGTCGGCCAGCGAGTCCATCGGCATCGTGGTCGAGTTCGCCGAGCGGGCCCGCAAGGAGGGCCTCCTGGCCCTGGAGGAGTCGGCGAAGTCCATCGAGGACCCCTTCCTCAAGAAGGGCATCAACCTCGCGGTCGACGGCACCGACCCCGAGGAGCTCCGCGAGATCCTCGAGGCCGAGATCGCCTCCAAGAAGACGACGGACAAGGTCGGGGCGAAGTTCTACACCGACATGGGCGGTTTCTGCCCCACCCTCGGGATCGTCGGCGCCGTGACCGGCCTCATCAAGGTGCTCGGGAGCCTCGAGAACCCCGCCGAGGCGGGCCACGGCATCGCCGTCGCCTTCATCGCCACCTTCTACGGCGTGCTCCTCGCCAACGCCGTCTTCCTGCCCATGGCCAACAAGATCAAGCGGGCCTCGGAGGTCGAGTCGCACCACATGGAGCTGGTGATGGAGGGGATCATGTCGATCCAGGCCGGGGCCAACCCCCGGGTCATCGAGCAGAAGCTCCTCTCCTTCCTGCCCGAGAAGGAGCGCGCCGCGCTCGCGGACGAACAGGCGGCCTGACCATGGCGGGGCGTCGCAGGAAGCACCACGAGGAGGAGGAGCACGAGAACCACGAGCGCTGGCTGGTGAGCTACGCCGACATGATCACGCTCCTCGCCGCCCTGTTCATCGTGCTGTTCGCCATGTCGACCATCGATCTGGAGAAGTTCAAGAAGTTCGCCGCCGGCCTCTCCCAGGGCTTCCACGCCGGCTCGGGAGCCGCCCCCGTGCTCGGCGGCGGGGGCGAGAGCGTGGTCGAGGGCGGCAACGGCCCGCTCGACGGGATGCTCCTGTCGGCCACCCAGATCGCCGAGGCCCAGCAGGTCCTCGAGGAGCGCCAGGCCCATCAGGCGGCGGCCGAGGCCGAGCAGCAGCGGCTCGCGCAGGCCGAGCAGGAGATCCGCAGCCAGGTCGAGGGCGCCGGCCTGGGGGACAAGGTCCGGTTCCGGCGCGAGGCCCGGGGCCTGGTCGTGACGATCGTGACCGACGAGGTGCTCTTCGACCTGGGCTCGGCCGACCTGCGACCAGAGGGTCGCGTCGTCCTCGACGCCCTCGCCCCCGCCCTGGGCCGCCTCCCGAACGCCCTCTCGATCGAGGGTCACACCGACGACCGGCCCATCCTGGGCGGCCCGTTCCGGGACAACTGGGAGCTCTCGAACGCCCGGGCGGCGAGCGTGCTGCGCTACCTCCTGTTCGTCCACGGCCTGCCGACCGACCGCGTCGGCATGGCGGGCTGGGGTGAGTTCCGGCCCCTCGTCCCCAACGACAGCGACGCCAACCGGGACCTCAACCGCCGGGTCGAGGTCGTGGTCCTGGCCGAGTACGAGCGCCTGGAGCCCTAGGAGACCGGAGCCATGGCCAAGAAGAAGGATGCCGCCGAGGGCGGCAAGAGCAGGAAGAAGATGGTCTTCGTCGTCGTCGGGGTCCTGGTCGCCGGCTTCGGCGCCAAGACCTTCGTGCTCGGCGGGAAGGACGAGGCGGCGGCGTGCGCCGCCGAGGTTCCGGCCGATGCCGCGGGCCACCCGGTCGAGACGACGCCTCCGGTGGATGCCGGCCGCGGCGCCACCGAGGTGACCACCCCCGTGGTCCCCGACGGCGCGACCGAGGCCACCGCGGACTCCCCCGGCGCCGGCGGCGACCACGGGAGCGCGGCCGCGCACGGCCCGAGCGCCGTCTTCTACGACGAGACCGGTCAGCCCTACCCCGCACCGCAGCCGACGGACCCCTGCACCCCGAAGCCGCCGGAGCCCGGCGGGGTCGTGAAGCTCGACCCGATCACGCTCAACCTGGCCGACGGCCGGTACCTGAAGGTGGGGCTCGCCCTCCAGCTCTCGAGCGCGGCGAGCGCCGAGCACTTCGCCGAGGAGGAGGGCGGCGGAGCCAAGGCCCTGGACCTGGCGATCGCCCTCCTCGGGAGCAAGGGCTACGAGGACCTGGCGACCCCCGATGGCCGGGCGGCGGTCAAGGAGGCGCTCGGCTCCCAGGCCGCCGCGGCCTACCACGGCCACGTCCTGACCGTGTACTTCACCGAGTTCGTCATGCAGTAGGCCCCGGCCCGCACCCACATCGGCATCGGACATGACCGGTCGCTGACCACCCGGGCGGGGGCGACCCCGCGCCCGGGAGGGCTCATCTCGGCCCGCGATCGGCCGATCGGGACTCCGTGACCTCGTCGAGCATCCCGGACGCGGCCGGGACCGCGCGCCGCCGCGGCGGTCCCCAGCTCTACGACTTCCGCCGGCCGAACAAGTTCAGCCGCGAGCACATCCGGGCCCTCCAGATCGTGGGCGAGACCTTCGCCCGGCAGTTCTCGACCGTCCTCGCGACCACGCTGCGGGCGGTCTCGAACGTGACCCTCCAGTCGGTCGACCAGGTCACCTACGACGAGTACATCCGCGGGCTCGAGAACCCGTCCTACATGGCGATCCTCTCGCTCGCGCCCCTCCCCGGGGCCTCGATCCTCCACCTCGAGCTCCCGGTCGCCATGGCCGTCGTCGACCGGATGCTCGGCGGCCCCGGCGAGGCCCCGCGCCTCCGCCGACCCCTCACCGACATCGAGGAGCACCTCCTCCGCTCGGTCCTGGAGCGAGCCCTCCAGGAGCTCGACTACGCGTTCGAGTCACTGGTCAAGCTCGAGGCCCGCGTCGTCACCCAGGAGTCGAACCCCCAGTTCGCCCAGGTGGCATCACCGTCCGACATGACCGTCACCGTGGCCTTCGAGATGCGCGTCGCCGAGCAGCGCGGCCGGACGACGCTCTGCATCCCCTACGACTGCCTCCAGCCCGTGCTCGAGACCATCGCCAGCCAGTCGCTCTTCAGCGACCGCAGCGCGGGCGACCGGGCCAACTTCACCAGCCGCCTCGAGGAGGCCCTGCTCGAGGTCCCCGTCGACGTGACCGTGGCCTTCAACCCGGTGATCCTCACCTCGGCGGAGATCGTCGACCTCCAGGTCGGCGACGTGGTCCCCCTCCACCACCCCGTGAAGGCCCCGCTCACGATCAGCGCCGATCGCGTGCCCTGCTTCTCGGCCCTCACCGGCCGCCAGGGCAAGCGCCTCGCGTCCCTCGTCGTCGACACCGAAAGGCACGAGCGCCCATGAGCGTGATGACCGCGATCTCCGACGACACCGCGGCGGCGACGGCGGCCGCGACCGTCCTCGAGCAGCTCCTCGACGGCGACATCGTCTTCAGCGTCGGCCAGGTCCAGGTCGGTGCCCCCGCCGACGAGCTCCTCCCCGCGCCCGACGCCCGGACCTTCGCCGTCCGTCTGGGTGGCGACGAGCCCGGCCTCGTCGCGCTGGCCCTCGCCCCCGGCTCGCGAACGCCCTGGAGCAGGCCGACTCCGGCCAGGACCTGCTCGTCACGGTCGCGCCCGCCCTGGCCGAGGCGGTCATGGCGATCCAGCAGTCCGGCGGCGCCGTGCTCGACGGGATCGAGCCCACCGAGATCCCGGCCGGATCGGTCGCCGGAGCCGAGGACAGCGAGGTCGCCGTCGTCGGGCTGCTCGAGGGCAGCGAGCGTCTCGCCACCCTCGTCGTGCGCATCGGTCCCGACGCCGCCGCCCCCGCCGGGGACGCCGGCGAGGGCCCGGCCGCCGGGGCGACGGCCGCACCCCACGAGTTCCAGCCCCTCGAGCCGGGTGTCGCCGTGTCGCCCATCCGTGGCCACGCGCTCGAGCTGCTGAACGACGTCGAGATGCGCGTGACCGTCGAGCTGGGCCGGACCCGGATGAAGGTGCGGGACCTCCTCGCGCTCACGGCGGGAGCCGTGATCGAGCTCGACCGCGCCGCGGGGAGCCCCGTCGACGTGCTCGTGAACGGGAAGCTGATCGCCCGGGGAGAGGTCGTCGTCATCGACGAGGAGTTCGGGATCCGCATCTCGGAGATCGTCGGCGGCGGGGTCGACGGCAAGCGCATGATCTGATGCAGTCGGTCTCGACCTTCTCCCTCTTCCTGCGGCTGGCCCTGTCGCTCGCCGTCGTGCTCGGCCTCATGGCCCTGGCGGCGTCGTTCCTGAGGCGCCGCGGCGTCTCGGTGGGCCGGCGAACCCAGGGGGGGCCGCGCGTGGACGTGCTCGCACGCCGCGGGCTCAGCCGAGGAGCCTCGGTGGCCGTGGTCCGTGTGGCCGGCCGGCACCTCGTGGTGGGCGTGACCGACCAGTCGATCACGGTCCTGGCCGAGACCGACCAGGAGAGCATCGATCTCGACGCGGAGGCGGCTCGGACGCCGCCTCCGGGGAGCCAGGACCCGGGCTCCCGTCCGGCATGGAAGGCGCTGCTCGACGCGATGCGGGAGAGGACCGTCCGCCGGCGCTGAGCAGCACCGCGCTCGAGGGAGCTCCGTGCCCCCCAGGTCGATCCTCCGGGTCCTCGTGCTCGCCGCCGCGCTCGCGCTCGGGGTCCTCGCGGCGAGTCCGGACCCCGTCGCGGCCCAGGTCGACGTGCCGACCGCGCCCATCGTCGTCCCGCCGTCGCCGACGGTCGGCGCCGAGAGCGACGGGAGCAAGGCGACGATCCAGATCGACCTCGGGGACCTCACCGGCACCGAGACGGCCGGGGGCGAGAAGCCGGGTCAGAGCGTCCTCATCATCCTGCTGCTGACGCTGCTCGCGGTGGCCCCGGCCCTGCTCGTGATGCTCACGAGCTTCACCCGGATCGTCATCGTGCTCTCCCTCGTCCGCAACGCCCTCGGACTCCAGGCCATCCCGCCGAACCAGGTCGTGGTCGGGCTGGCCCTCTTCCTGAGCCTGTTCGTGATGCTTCCCACCCTGTCGGAGATGAACGACAAGGCGCTCCAACCCCTGCTGGAGGGGGACATCACCCAGGGCGAGGCCTACGAACGGGCCAGCGACCCGCTGCGAACCTTCATGCTGAAGCAGACCCGCAAGGGCGAGCTCGCCCTCTTCGTCGACGCCAGCGGCGAGGAGCGGCCGGCGAAGCCCGAGGACGTGAGCATGGCCTCCCTCGTCCCCGCGTTCATCCTCTCGGAGCTGAAGACGGCCTTCATCATCGGCTTCGTCGTCTTCATCCCGTTCCTCGTCATCGACCTCGTCGTCAGCTCGTCCCTGATGTCGATGGGCATGTTCATGCTCCCGCCCGTCCTCGTGTCCCTGCCCTTCAAGCTGCTGCTGTTCGTGATGGTCGACGGCTGGGCGCTCGTCGTGCGCTCGCTCATCACGAGCTTCAACTGAGCCTCGACCGAGCGAGGAGGACCGTGTCCGACACCGCCGTCATCCAGATCGCCCTCCAGGCGATCACGATCGCCGTGAAGCTGGCCGCCCCGATCCTCCTCGTGACCCTGGTCATCGGGCTGTTCATCTCCCTGATCCAGTCGGCCACGCAGGTGCAGGAGGTCACGCTCACCTTCGTGCCGAAGCTGGCCGGGGTGGCGCTGGTGCTCCTGCTCGCCGGCAACTGGATGATGGGCGAGATGGTGGGCTACACGCGCCAGCTCTTCGACCTGCTCCCCCAGCTCCTCGAGTCCTGAGCGAGCCGTGGAGCTGTCCGTCGACCCGGCCCTGGTCACGGGCTTCGTGCTCGGGCTCGTGCGCGCCTCGGCCTGGGTCTTCGTGGCCCCGCCGTTCAGCACCCGGGCCATCCCCATCCGGGTGAAGGTGGGGCTGGCCGCGGCCCTCGCCCTGGCCGCCGCACCCCGGGTCGGCGAGGAGCCGCTCCCGCTCGACACCGCGAGCTTCGTCGGCGCCCTCGTCCTCCAGGTCGCCGTGGGCCTGGCGCTCGGCTTCCTCACCCTCATGCTCGTGAGCGCCGTGCAGGCCGCCGGCTCGCTGGTGGACCTGTTCGGCGGCTACTCCATCGCCACCGTCTACGACCCGCTCGCCGACGCGAGCGCGGCCGTGTTCGGGCGCTTCTACCAGCTCCTCGCGGTGACCCTCCTGTTCGCCCTCGACGCCCACCTGCTCCTCGTACGGGGGTTCCTGGCCTCCTTCGAGGCCGTCCCCACCTCCGGCCTCGACCTCGGGGACCTCAACCGCGTCCTCACCCGCGACCTCGGGGTGTTCTTCGCCGCGGCCATCGAGGTCGCGGCCCCCGTCCTCGCCGTGCTCTTCGTGGCCGAGATCGCGATGGGCCTGCTCGCCCGGGCCGCTCCCCAGATGAACGTCTTCGCCCTCGGGTTCTCGGTCCGGGTCGTCGTCGCCCTCCTGCTCGTGGGCGTCTCGATCCCGCTGCTCGTCCCCGCGCTCGAGAACCTCGTCGGCCGGGCCGTGTCGGGCGTCGGCTGAGGGAGGGGCCCGTGGCCGAGGACCGGAGCCAGAAGACCGAGGAACCGACACCGAAGCGCAGGCGCGAGGCTCGCGAGAAGGGACAGATCCCCAAGTCGCGCGAGCTCGTGTCCTGGGGCGGCCTCCTCGCCGCGCTCGTGGCCCTCCACCTGTCGCTGCAGATCGCCGGCCACGAGATGCCGGCGCTGGTCCGGAGCATGGGCCGGGCGATCGAGCAGCCGGACACCGGGGTGGCCAGCCGCCTCTTCCTCGAGGGTCTGCGCGCCGGAGGGCTCGTGCTGGCCCCGCTGCTGCTCGGGATCCTCCTCCTCTCGGTCGGCCTGGAGCTCGCCCAGGTCGGGTTCACCCCCTCGCTCAAGCGGCTGAAGCCCGACTTCAAGCGCCTCAACGTCGGCAAGGGGCTGAAGCGCCTCTTCTCCATGCGCTCGCTGTGGGAGACCGCGAAGGCCGCGGCCAAGATCGGCATCCTGGTCGCGGTGACCTGGCCCGTCGCCGAGGCCACGTCCCGGCGGCTCGCCGCGGGCGGGCAGCCGATCGACGAGGTGGTCACCACGACGGGCGAGGCGCTCGTGGTGCTCATCCGCAACGTCGCCATCGTGGGCCTGGCCCTGGCCGGCGTCGACTACCTGATCCAGCGGCGCCGCGTCATGCAGGACATCCGAATGACCCGCCAGGAGGTTCGCGAGGAGCACCGGCAGACCGAGGGCGACCCGCACGTCCGCCAGGCGATCCGCTCCCGCCAGATGCTCCTCGGGCGCAACCGGATGATCGCGGCGGTGGGGACGGCCGACGTGGTCCTGGTCAACCCGACCCACTACGCCGTGGCCCTCCGGTACGAGACGTCGCGCGGGGCACCCGAGGTCGTGGCCAAGGGAGCGGGAGAGATCGCGGCCCGCATCCGGGCCGAGGCCGAGGAGCACCGGGTCCCGATCGTCTCCGAGCCGCCCCTGACCCGGACCCTCTACAAGCTGTGCGAGGTGGGCCAGCGGATCCCGGTGGACCTGTACGAGGCGGTGGCCCGGGTCCTGGCCTTCGTGTTCGGGCTCCGCCGTCAGGGCCTGATCGGCGGCGAGCACCGGCTGCCCCCGGCGCTCGCGGCGGGCCTGGCCGGGGTGTGATCAGGCCCCCGAGGGGCTCAACTCGGACCGGGGACCGCCGATGAGAGGGGGCCACGGCCACGGACGGTGGCACACCGCGTCGACCCACGGACGGGTGAGCGCCCGAAGAAGGACTGCGTGACGAACCGCGTCGGCCAGGTGGCGATCCCCGCCGCCATCGTCGGGATCGTGGTCATGATGGTCGTGCCGCTGCCGGCCGCCGTCCTCGACCTGCTGCTGGTGGTCAACATCACCGCCGCGATACTCACCCTCCTGTCGAGCATGTACGTGAAGCGGGCCCTGGACCTGTCGGTCTTCCCCTCGTACCTGCTCATCGCCACCCTCTTCCGGCTGGCGCTGAACATCGCCTCGACCCGCCTGATCCTGCTGGACGGCTACGCGGGCAAGGTCATCGAGAGCTTCGGCAACTTCGTCGTCGGTGGCTCGGTCGTCGTCGGGCTCGTGATCTTCCTGATCCTCATCGTGATCCAGTTCATCGTGATCACGAACGGTTCCGGCCGGGTGGCCGAGGTGGCGGCCCGGTTCACGCTCGACGCCATGCCGGGCAAGCAGATGGCGATCGACGCCGACCTCAACGCCGGCATCATCACCGACCAGGAGGCACGGATCCGGCGCAAGGACATCGCCGACGAGTCCGACTTCTACGGGGCGATGGACGGGGCGTCGAAGTTCGTCAAGGGCGACGCCATCGCCGCCATCGTGATCGTGCTCATCAACCTGCTCGGCGGGTTCGCCATGGGGATCGTGGTGAACGGGATGTCCATCGCCGAGGCGGTCCAGAACTACAGCCTCCTCACCGTCGGCGACGGCCTCGTCTCGCAGATCCCCGCGCTCCTCGTCTCCATGTCCGCCGGCATCATCGTCACCCGGGCCGCCACCGAGGACGACCTCGGGTCCGACCTGCTGAGCCAGTTCACCCAGCATCGCCGCACCCTGCGCGTGGGCGGCGTGGCGGTGAGCCTCATGGCCCTGGTCCCTGGCCTGCCGAAGGTGCCCTTCCTCGTGATCGGGCTGGCCGTGCTCGCCGTCTCCACCCGGGTACCCGACGATCGACCGGAGCCCGAGGAGGTCCGGACCGACGAGCCGCCGGAACCGCTGCCCGACTCGCCCGAGGCGCTCACCGGCGAGATGCGGGTCGAGCCGCTGGAGCTCGAGCTCGCCTTCGACCTCGTCGACCTCGTCGACCCGGCCCGCGGCGGTGACCTGCTCGACCGGGTCCGGGCCCTGCGACGCAAGCTCGCCCGCGAGATGGGCGTCGTGATCCCCCTCGTGCGCACCCGGGACAACCTCGACCTGCCCCCGAGCACGTACGCGATCCGGATCCACGGCGTCGAGTTCGGCCGGGGCGAGGCTCCGCCGGGGACGGTCCTCGTCCTCGGGGGCGAGGCGGCCGGCCTTCCCGGGACGCACACCCGGGAGCCGGTGTTCGGGTTGCCCGCCGTGTGGGTCCCGGTGGAGTTCAAGCACCAGGCCGAGGTGAACGGGGCCACGGTCGTGGACCGGGCGTCGGTGATCACCACCCACCTCTCCGAGATCGCCCGCCGGCAGGCCGGTCGCCTCCTCAGCCGTCAGGACGTGAAGCTCCTCCTCGACATGGTGAAGGCGACCGACCCGGTGGTCGTGGACGAGCTGACCTCGGCCGGCCTGAGCCTGGGCGAGGTCCAGCGGGTGCTCCAGAGCCTCCTCGAGGAGGGGGTGGCCATCCGCGACCTCGTCCGGATCTGTGAGGTGCTGTCCGAGCGGGCCCGGACGTCGAAGGACCCGGGCTCGCTCGTGGAAGCGGTCCGGACGGTGCTGGGTCCCGCGATCTCCGCCGCCCACGCGCCCAACGGCTCGCTCCCCGTGATCACCCTGGAGCCGATGACCGAGCAGCGGCTGTTCGAGTCGCTGCGCGCCGGTGACGACGGGGCCATGCTCGTGCTCGAGCCCACCATGGCCGAGGAGCTCGCGCTGGCGGCATCCCGCGAGGTCGAGCAGGCGGAGCAGCAGGGCCACCAGCCGGTGCTGGTCTGCTCGGCCCCGCTCCGGATCCCGCTGCGGAACCTGCTCCGGAACGTCGTCCCGCACCTGCCGGTGCTGGCCTACCCGGAGCTGGGCCCGCAGCTGCAGCTCGAGCCGTTGGGGGTGGTGAGCCTTGTCCAGGCTGCGTCGCTTTGAGGGACCCGACCTCGAGGAGCTGCTCGCCCGCATCCGCGGCGAGCTGGGCCCCGACGTGCGGATCACCGGTGCCGACCGCGTGCGGCACGGCGGGATCGCGGGCTTCTTCGCGCGCGAGAGCTACGAGGTCGAGGTCGAGGCGCCCGACGACGACCGCGCGCCCGGGGACGACCCGGGACCCCGAGAGGAGCCCGGGCCGACCGCGGCCACGGACGAGCGCCATGTCGGCGGAGAGGACCGCGGCGACGTCGCACCCCGCACCATCCTCGAGCTCGTGGACCGGGTCGAGGCCGCCGAGCGGGCCCAGCCCGACCTGGTCGTCTCGACCGAGTCGGCCTCCTTCGCCAGCATCCTCGACCGCCTGACCCGCGACGCCGCCGGGCCGGGGACCGCGGCCCCCGAGGCCGCCCCGTCCCGCGCCCCGGCCGAGCAGTCGCCCCCGCCCGCCGGCACGCGTCCGCCGGAACGGCTCCACCACCGGCGCGACCCGGAGCACGTCCCGGCGACGGTCCCGTTCGGACCCCCGGCCCGGGTCCTGGAGGAGGACGCGCCGGCGCGGGAGGGCCTGCTCCGCCTCGGCCTGCCCCCCGGTCTCGTCCCGGCGACGAGCCCGGGGCGCGACCTGCGTCTCGACCTCGCCGAGCGGCTGCGAGGGCTCCCCGAGGCGCCATCGCTCCCGGAGGCGCCGGGCTCGGTGGTGGCCGTCCTCGGCGACCTCTCCGGCGCCCTCCGGCTCGCCCGCGCGCTCACCGAGGAGATCGGCGGGGAGCCCGCGGACGTCGTGGTCGCGTCGGCCGCCGAGGATCCCGACCTCCCACCGTGGCTGCGGGTCGCCGATCCGGCGACGGCGGCCGAGCGGCGGCGAGGCTGGTGGCGCCGGAGCCGCACGACGATCGTCGCCGTCGACGCGCCGGTCGGTACCACCGACGAGCGCTGGGCGAGGGAGGTGCTCGACGCGCTCGAGCCCGGCCTGGCGATCGGGGCCGTCGACGCCACCCGCAAGACCGAGGACGTGGGGGCGTGGGCCCACGGCCTCGGCGGTCTCGACGCGCTGGCCGTCGAGAACCTCGAGGCGACCGTGTCCCCGGCCTCGATCCTGGCCCTGTCGATCCCGGTGGCCCGCCTCGACGGCCACCGGGCCTCACCGGCCCGATGGGCCAAGGTGCTCACCGAGCGCCTGGCCGCCTGAGGAGGAGGGAAGACGTGAGCCCCGAGACCCGGTTCGGCGCGACGCTGGTCGTCTCGCTCGCCCTCTGGTTCACGTCGCTGCGGGCGATCCTCGACGGCGAGCTCGACTTCGCGACCGGATGCCTCCGGTACGCCGTGGCCCTCGGGGTCGCGTGGCTCGCCGTCGCCGGGATCGACCGGCTCGTCTCCGGGTACGTCGCGTCGGCGGTCGACACGACCGGGACCCGGCCGCCGGCCGAGGTCGACGCCGAGACGCCGCGCCGGCGAGCCGCCGACCGCGCTCCGGCGATGGCCCACGCCCGGACGGACGGCGGCGGGGAGGAGGACGGGGGCGAGGGCGAGGACCCGCCCGAGGCCGCCTGAGCCGGACCCGAGGCCGCCTGAGCCGGGCCCGAGGCCGCCTGAGCCGGACCCGGACCCCCCGATCCTCACCCGTGTGGTCCTCGGCGGCGTGCTCCTCGCCGGGTTGGCGCGGAAACGGGGCCCACGACCCCGAAAGCGCACCGACCCGGCCTGAGAGCGGCACCAGATGCACCTGGTTGGTTCTGGCCGGGTTGGCGCGGAAGCGGGGCCCACGACCCCGAAAGCGCACCGACCCGGCCTGAGAGCGGCACCAGATGCACCTGGTTGGGACTGGCCGGGTTGGCGCGGAAACGGGGCCCACGACCCCGAAAGCGCACCGACCCGGCGGGAGGTCGGGGTCTCAGCCGACCATGAGGACGAGCTTGCCGTCGCCGTAGCCCTCGACCGTGACGTCGAAGCAGCGGCGGGCCGACGGCTTCTCGGAGAGCGCCTTCACGTCGGCGGGCAGCTCGGTCGGCAGCACGTACGTGCTGCGCCAGCGAAGGTGGGGGGTGTCGGCGCTGTTGAAGAGGCGCGTCATGATGTTCGCGACCTCACCGTAGTTCTCGAGGAGCATCTCCTCCTCGAAGCGGTTCTTGCGGACCGACTCGTTCACCACGGCGGCCGGGACCATCGTGAGCGCCCCGCCGACGGCCGCCGCCAGCGGGAGGTCCACCAGGCACACGACCCCGACCGCGTCGTCGTCGGTGACGTAGTCGGCGACCACGGCGACGGTGTCGTCCTCGAGCTCGGGAGGCTCGCCCTTCGAGACCGCGACACCGCGACCGACCAGGTCCATGAGGAGGTCCCGGACGGCCTCCTGGATCGGCATCGGGTACTTGGTGGGCATCTCGGCGAGCGTACCGTCCGGTCAGACGACCGACGCGAGCAGTTCCTGGAACGAATCGGGCGTGAACGGCTTGGCGAGGAGGAACAGCGCGCCCTCGGCGATGGCCTGCTCACGCATCTGGGGCTGGCTCTCGGAGGTCACGAACCCGAAGGGGACCTGGGAGCCCTCGGCCCGCAGCGCCTTGAGGAGCTCGATCCCGTTCATCTCGGGCATGTTCCAGTCACACAGCACGAGATCGGGCTCGCCCTGCGTGTGGATGACCTCGAGCGCCTGGGCCCCGTTCTCCGCCTCGACGAACTCGGTGTCGGGGAAGGCCTGGCCGACGTTGCGCTTGACGATCATGCGCATCGCCTTGCTGTCGTCCACGACGAGGATCTTCATGGTCGCTCCTTCTACGTCGGCGCGTGCTCAGGTTCTGTCCTGGCGGACCAGCAGCTGGACCTGGAACGGCTTCCCGGCGCAGTCGAACACCAACGCCGTCTGCACGCCGCTCCCGGGCACGCACACCCGGAAGTCCTTCCCCTCGGCCACGGTCGGCAACGAGAGCTTGCAATCCGCGTCGAGCATGCCCTTGACGTTGCCGCCGATCATGTTGGCGAGCTCGCCGAGCGCGTCGAGGACCTCGTCGTCCCCGAGCTCGTCGGGCTCCATGCCGAACATGGCAGCCGCCGCGTCGCGGGCAAGCGGCTCGGGGAGGTCGAGCATCACCGCGCCCTCCCAGGCACCGGTGATCTGCACGCACCCGCTGAGGTAGCGGCTGGCGCCGTTCCCCCGTAGGGCTCGGCCGCGGGGTTCAGGTCGAGCCCCAGCATGGCGCCCCACACGCTCTGGACCACCTCGGTCAGGTCGGCATCGGTCAGCTGCTGCATCGCTTCGCTCCTTGGCTCGGCGCGCCCTGCCCCCAGCAGCTCGCGCTCTCCCGGCCGCTGATCGGCAGGCCCATACGCCTCTTGAGGCATCGACGCCCGGGCGCGGGCCCGCTCACGACCCGAACCCCCGCGGCCGGTAGCAGCCGGCCCGGTCGATCGGGACGCGCTCGAACCCGTCGTGGATGTTCATGGTCGTCTCGGCCGCCCCGAGGAACAGGTACCCGTCGGGGCGGAGGACCTGGCGGATCTTCTCGAGGATCGCCCGCTTGGTCTCGACGTCGAAGTAGATCAGGACGTTGCGGAGGAACACGAGATCACAGCGGGGCAGCGACGGCCAGGGCTCGATGAGGTTGAGCGGCCGGTAGTCGACCATCCCACGCAGCTCGTCCTTCACCTGCCAACCCGTGCCCCGGCGCTCGAAGTACTTCACGAGCAGGTGCGCGGGCAGGCCCCGGTTGGCCTCGATCTGCGCGTAGCGACCGGCTCGCGCCTTCTCGAGCATCTCGGTCGACAGGTCGGTGGCGAGGAACCGGATCGACCATCCACCCAGCTCGGGGAAGTGCTCCTTGATGGTCATGGCGATCGAGTAGGGCTCCTGCCCGCTCGACGCCGCCCCGCACCAGATCGTGAGCGCGCGCTCGCCGGACCGCTTCTTCAACAGGTCGGGGAGCACCGCGCTCCTCAGCGCCTCGAACGGGTGGACGTCGCGGAAGAAGGACGTCTCGTTGGTCGTCATCGCCTCGACGACCTGGGTGGCGAGCCGGCCGGCCCCCGAGCCGTTGCGCAGCTCGGAAACGAGGTCGGCGATCGACTCCAGCCCCTCGCTGCGCGCCAGTGGCACGAGCCGCGACTCGACGAGGTACTCCTTCCCGGGGTCGAGGACGATCGCGGACCGGTTCCGGACCAGCTCCCGGATGTAGTCGAACTCGGCGGTGGTGATCGGCATCGCCGGCCCCCTACCGGACCCCACCGGCCGACGGCAGCCGGCTCGACGACTGGACGCGCCGGACGATCTCGCTCGCCACGACGTCGAGGGGCACGAGATCCTCGGCGAGGCCGGCCCGGGCGACGAACCCGGGCATGCCCCAGACGACGCTCGTCCGCTCGTCCTGGGCCACGACCCGGCCGCCGGCCTCGACGAGGACCTCGGCGCCCCGCAGGCCGTCCTGGCCCATGCCCGTGAGCACGACGGCGAGGGCGGAGCTGCCGTAGACCTCGGCGACCGAGCGGAACAGCACGTCCACCGCCGGCCGGCACGAGTTCTCCGGTGGGCCCTGGTCGAGCTGGGCGTGGACTCCGTCGCCCCGCTGCACGACCCGGAGGTGGAAGTCACCGGGAGCGATCAGCACCCGGCCCGCCGTCACCCGGTCGGCCTCGTGCGCCTCGCGGACCTCCAGGGCGGACGTGGCGTCGAGACGCTCCGCCAGGAGGCCGGTGAAGATCGGCGGCATGTGCTGGACGATCACGATCGGGACGGGGAGATCCCCGGGAAGGCGCGGGATGATCTCGCCGAGGGCCTTCGGTCCGCCCGTCGACACCCCGATCGCCACGATGTCGACCCGGGTCGGGCCGGGCGGGCGCGGACGGCGGACCGGCGCCGGGGCCGAGGGTGCGGCCGCCGGGGCGGTGGCGGCCACGACGTTCGGGGCACCGCCGAGGACCTTGACCTTGGGGAGCAGCTCCTCCCTGATGCGGTCGATCGAGGCCTGGACGCTCCCCATGTTGGCCGGCTTCGCCACGTAGTCGGTCGCCCCCAGAGCGAGGGCGTCGAGGGTGGCGGTCCCCCCACGGGTGGTGAGGGTGCTGAACATGATGATGGGGAGCCGGGCGTGGGTCTTGCGCATCTCGGCCAGGGCCTCGAGGCCGTTCATCTCCGGCATCTCGACGTCCATCACCACGACGTCGGGCTGGATCTGGGTGATCTTCTGGACCGCGATGCGGCCGTTGCTGGCCGTCCCCACGACCTCGACAGACGGGTCGCCGGAGAGGATCTCGGTGAGCATCCGGCGGATGACCACCGAGTCGTCGACGACGAGGACTCGGACCTTGCCCATCGCCGCCGCCCTCAGGCCCTTGGCGCGGTCAGCAGCTCGAGCTTGTCGAGGAGCACGTCCTTGGTGAACGGCTTCATGAGGTACTCGTCCGCCCCCGCCTCGAGCGCAGCGCTGATGCGCGCCACCTCGGTCTCGGTGGTGACCATCATCAGCCGCACCCCGGCGTACGCCGGGTCCGCCCGGACGTGCTGCACGAGGTCGAAGCCGTCCATCCCCGGCATGTTCCAGTCGACGAGCACGACGTTCGGGAGCCCGATGCCCTGGAGCATCTCCAGGACCTCGAGGGCCTCGGAGCCGTCCCCGGCCTCGTGGACCTCGTCGTAGCCGCACTCGGACACCATCTTCTTGAGGATGGTGCGCATGGCCTTCGAGTCGTCGACCACCAACGCTCGCATCCTGCCTCCTCCCCCGTTCGCCGCGCGGTGGGTGTGCTCCGCCTGGTGGCGGTGCGGGTGGCCGGGCCGGCCCGAAGGCCGGCCCGGCCGTGGGTCTAGAACCGGAACTCGCCCACCAGGGACTTGAGCTCCCCGGCCATCCGGGCCAGCTCCTCGGCGGCCTGCTGGGTCGAGGTGACCCCCTCGGCCGTCGACGTGGCCGCCTGGGCGACACCGGTGATGTTCTCGGCGATCTCGGTGCTGCCCTTGGCCGCCTCCTGGACGTTGCGGCCGATCTCGTTCGTGGTGGCCGCCTGCTCCTCCACCGAGCTGGCGATCGTGTTCTGGATGTCGTTGATCTGGTTGATGATCTCGGTGATCTGCCCGATCGACTCGACCGCCTCCTGGGTGTCACCCTGGATCGCCTCGATCTTGCGGGAGATGTCCTCGGTCGCCCGAGCCGTCTCGTTGGCCAGCTCCTTGACCTCGTTGGCCACCACCGCGAAGCCCTTGCCGGACTCCCCGGCCCGAGCCGCCTCGATCGTCGCGTTCAGCGCCAGCAGGTTCGTCTGCTCCGCGATCGAGGTGATCACCTTCACCACGTTGCCGATCTCGATGCTCGACTCGCCCAGCCGCGACACGTTCGCGTTCGTGACCGCCGCCATCTCGACCGCCTGAGCCGCCACCGACGCCGCGTCCGCCGCGTTCTTGGCGATCTCCCGCACGCTGGCGGTCATCTCCTCCACCGCCGTGGCCACCCCGGCCACGTTGCGGCTCACCTGCTCCCCGGCCGCCGACACCACGTTCGACTGCGCCGAGGTCTCCTCCGCGTTCGACCCCATCTGGGTCGACACCGCCATCAGCTCCTCCGACGCCGTCGCCAGCTGCTCGGAGTTCTGGGTGATCTGGGTCAGCGCCGCGGCCAGCGACACCACCGCCTCGTTCAACGACTCGGCCATCCGGGCCGTCTCGTCGCTCGTGGACACCTCGAGCTGGTGGGTCAGGTCCTTGCCCGCCAACGCCTCCAGGCTCTTCACGCTCTCACCCAGCGGCTTCGACACGCCCTTGGCGATCATGAACCCGAGGAAGATCGAGGTCCCGACCCCCAGCACGAGCAGCACGAGCGTGAGCTGGCGGGCCGCCGAGGCGGTGTCCTGCGCGCTGGAGAGCGCGTCCTGGCCGGCCTGGTGCTCGATCGCGAACAGCTCGTCGAGCGCCGCGTTCAGCTCGGTGAAGACCGGGGCGATCTCCTCGTCCCGCACCTTGGCGAAGGCCTGGAGATCGTTCGCCCGGCTCAGCGGGATCGTCTTCTCCCGCAGGAGCTCCTGGAACGTCGGGTAGGCCGCGTTGAAGCGGTCGCGGGCCTCCTCGCGGCCGGTCATGTCCGTGGCCTGGTACTTGGCCTGGGCCTCGTCCACGACGGCCCAGTACTCCTCGATCTCGGCCAGCTTCTCGTCCTTGGCGTCCGCGTCGCTGATGAAGAAGCTGTCGAGCAGCGAGATCCGGCTGCGCAGGAGATTGGCCCGCGTCGTCGCCAGGTACTCGACGGGCACGGTGACGTCCCGGTAGATGTACTCGGTCCGCTCCGAGATCGCCGACTGGCGGGTGAGGCCGAACACACCTACCACGACCATGACGGCGCTGACGAGCATGAAGCCCGCCAGCAGCTTCGTCCGGACGCTCTTGAACTTCATGGCCCTGGTTCCTTCCTGCCCTGGCACCCCCCCGTCGGGGGTGCCGGCCGTCTCCCGGGGGTGCCGTCCGGGAGCGACCACGTCGGTCATTCCGTCGTCCGCGCGGCACCGGAGTTGAGAGGTACGGGCCAGATCTGGCACACGAATCCGCAGGTGGGACGCCACCGTGCGTGGCATCGCTGGCCACGGGGCGCCCCTGGCGCCGGATGCGGTGGCGTCGACGCCACCGAATCGCCGGGCCGGTACCCGTGCGCCGCAGCGCGGGTCGGTGCGCCGCCGGCTGCACCGGCGGCGGGGGGCACGGAGCGGTCACGTGCTCCCCCCGTTCGCCGCGCGGTGGGTGTGCTCCGCCTGGTGGCGGTGCGGGTGGCCGGGCCGGCCCGAAGGCCGGCCCGGCCGTGGGTCTAGAACCGGAACTCGCCCACCAGGGACTTGAGCTCCCCGGCCATCCGGGCCAGCTCCTCGGCGGCCTGCTGGGTCGAGGTGACCCCCTCGGCCGTCGACGTGGCCGCCTGGGCGACACCGGTGATGTTCTCGGCGATCTCGGTGCTGCCCTTGGCCGCCTCCTGGACGTTGCGGCCGATCTCGTTCGTGGTGGCCGCCTGCTCCTCCACCGAGCTGGCGATCGTGTTCTGGATGTCGTTGATCTGGTTGATGATCTCGGTGATCTGCCCGATCGACTCGACCGCCTCCTGGGTGTCACCCTGGATCGCCTCGATCTTGCGGGAGATGTCCTCGGTCGCCCGAGCCGTCTCGTTGGCCAGCTCCTTGACCTCGTTGGCCACCACCGCGAAGCCCTTGCCGGACTCCCCGGCCCGAGCCGCCTCGATCGTCGCGTTCAGCGCCAGCAGGTTCGTCTGCTCCGCGATCGAGGTGATCACCTTCACCACGTTGCCGATCTCGATGCTCGACTCGCCCAGCCGCGACACGTTCGCGTTCGTGACCGCCGCCATCTCGACCGCCTGAGCCGCCACCGACGCCGCGTCCGCCGCGTTCTTGGCGATCTCCCGCACGCTGGCGGTCATCTCCTCCACCGCCGTGGCCACCCCGGCCACGTTGCGGCTCACCTGCTCCCCGGCCGCCGACACCACGTTCGACTGCGCCGAGGTCTCCTCCGCGTTCGACCCCATCTGGGTCGACACCGCCATCAGCTCCTCCGACGCCGTCGCCAGCTGCTCGGAGTTCTGGGTGATCTGGGTCAGCGCCGCGGCCAGCGACACCACCGCCTCGTTCAACGACTCGGCCATCCGGGCCGTCTCGTCGCTCGTGGACACCTCGAGCTGGTGGGTCAGGTCCTTGCCCGCCAACGCCTCCAGGCTCTTCACGCTCTCACCCAGCGGCCTGGTCACGCCCCGCACGGTGCGGGTGGTGACGGCCAGCGCGACCACTCCGGCGACGAGGGCGAACACGATGACGAGCGTCCTGGTGCTGCCGAAGGTGTCCCCGGCCTCGCCGAACTCCTCCTGGGCGACCCGCTCCTGGAGCGCGGACAGCTCGGCGATCTTGCCGGTGAGCGGGTCGACGGTGTCGTAGAGCCGCCCGTTGAACTCCCCGAAGGCCTCGGCCTCGTCCGCCGCCACGGCCTCCTCCAGCGCGTCGAGCTCGGCGTTCACCGGTTCGAACAGGGCCGCGGCCTCGACGGCGAGCTGCTCCTCCTCTGCGGTGAGCGTCGTCGACATGTAGGCCGACCAGTTCTCCTCGATCCGGCTCAGCGCCTCGTCGATGCCCGAGAGCGCTTCCTCTGCGGTGAAGATGCCGTTGTCGGCCTTGTTGACGGCGTCGATCACGAACACCGCGTAGTCGTCCGAGATGGCCTTCAGCTGCTGCATCGGCACGACCCGGTCCTTGTAGATGGTCTCCGTCCCCGCGTTGACGCTCCCGAGGCCCCGGATCCCGAGCACGGCGACGACGACCATGGACACCATGGACACGGCCGCGGCCATCGCCATCTTCTTCCCGATCGACCACCTCATCGCAACCGCATCCTCTCTGCCCACCCGGGTCGGCGAGCCTGCTCCGCTCCCATCCCACGTGGGCCGTCAGCCGGCGTAGGCCGGCTCCCGGGCGTCGGCGCCCGACGCGCCCACGTCGACCGCCTTGTCGATGTCGAGGATCAGGAGGAGCCGGTCCTCGAGCTTGCACACGCCCGTGAGGAGCTCCCGGACCTGCGGCGCGATGGTCTCGGGGGGAGCCTCGAACGTCTCGGTGTCGACCAGGAGCACCTCGCCGATCGAGTCGACGAGGAGGCTCAGCGCCCCGTCGTCGGTCCGGACGACGATGTTCATGGGGTGCCTTCCGTCCCGGCGCTCCGGCAGGACGAGCCGCCGGCGCAGGTCGACCGCGGTCACGATCTGGCCCCGGAGGTTGATGAGCCCGCTGACCACCGACGGCGCCAGCGGCACCGCGGTCATGTCCTGGTAGCGCAGGACCTCCTGGACCTTGCGGACCTCCACCCCGAAGTTCTGACCGTCCAGGGTGAAGGTGCAGTACTGGCGCTCGACGCCCATCAGATCCTCGCCTCCTCGAGCCGGCTGTCGTTCAGGACGGCCTGGTCGACCTGGGCCACCAGGGCCCGCAGGTCCACCACGTCGGTGACCCGGCCCTGGACGACGGTGGAGCACACGATGCCGTGGTGTCCCGACGTGGACTTCGTCATCTCCACGTCGTCGACGATGTCGACGATCCGCTCGACCTGGAGCCCGATCTGGCAGTCGCCCACCCACACCACGACGACCTCGAGCTGCTCCTCGTCGACGGAACCGTCGGGGAGCCGCAGGACGTCGGCCACGGACACGATCGGGAGGAGCTGGCCCGTGTACTGGACCACGAGCTGCTCGCCCGCCCACTCGAGATCCGAGCGGGGGAACTGCTCGAGCCGGGCCACGGCGCTGAGCGGGATGGCCACCCGCCGATCGCCGCCGACCTCGGCGAGGAGCATGCTCTGCACGTTCCTGCGGCTCTCCTCGGCCCCGCTCTGCTCGGTGGTGATGCCCTTGTCGTGGAGCTCGGTGAGGACCTTCGAGCGCTGGGCGATCCCCATCACGTCGAGGATCAGGGCGACGCGACCGTCCCCCATGATCGTGGCCCCGGCGAAGACCGGGACGTGCTTGAGCTGCTTGCCCAGCGGCTTCACCACGATCTCGGCGGTGTCCTCGATCCCCTCGACGACGAGCCCGAACTGCTGGGTGTCCGCCTGCAGCACGACGATGTTCACGACGTTCCCGACCCCTTCGGACGGGGGGGAGCCGTCCCCGGCGTCCGGCGGCTGCTCGCCGGTGATCCCGGGGATCGCCGATTCGACGCCCGCCTCCTCGAGGACCTCGCCGAGGTAGGCGAGCGGCAGGAGCTTGCCGCGGAGCCGGTAGACGGGGGACCCGTGGATGAGCTCCACGCCCGTACGGGCCTGCTCCCCTTCCAGCCGGACCAGCTCCAGCAGGCTCACCTGCGGGATCGCGTAGCGCGCCTCACCGCTCGCCAGGATCAGCGCGGGGATGATGGCCAGCGTCAGAGGGATCTTGATCTTGAGGGTCGTGCCGGCGCCCGGCGTGCTCTGGATGTCGAGCGTGCCCCCGATCTTCTCGATGTTGGTTCGCACGACGTCCATGCCCACGCCGCGGCCGGAGACGTTCGTCACCTTCTCGGCCGTCGAGAAGCCGGGAGAGAAGATGAGGTTCACCAGCTCCCGGTCGCTCATGCGGGCCGCGTGCTCGGCGGTGACCAGCCCTCGCTCGAGAGCCTTGGCCTTCACCTTCTCGGGGTCGATGCCGGCCCCGTCGTCGGTGATCTCGATGTTGACCATCCCGCTCTCGTGGTAGGCGCGCAGGAGCAGGACTCCCTCGGCCGGCTTCCCCGCGGCCTCGCGGACCTCGGGTGCCTCGATCCCGTGGTCGACGGAGTTGCGGACCAGGTGTGTGAGGGGGTCCTTGATCGCCTCGAGCACCGTCTTGTCGAGCTCGGTCTCCCGCCCCTCCATGTCGAGGCGGACCCGCTTGTTGCAGGCCTGGGCCAGGTCGCGCACGACCCGGGGGAACTTGTTCCAGACGTTGCCGATGGGCTGCATGCGGGTCTTCATGACCCCCTCCTGCAGCTCGGTCGTCACGAGGTTGAGCCGCTGGGCGGTGGCCGAGAAACCCGTGTCGGAGTTCGTCGTCGCGTGCTGGAGGATCTGGTTCCTCGCCAGGACCAGCTCGCCCACGAGGTTCATGAGCTTGTCGAGCAGCTCGACGTCCACGCGGATGCTGCTCTCCGAGATGGCCGAGCCCGACCTCTCGGCCTGGGTCTGGAGCGCCTCGAGGACCTCGCCGGGCTTCACGCTGCCCTGTTCGACCAGGATCTCACCGACCCGGCGGGGGTCACCCCCGGCCTGCCGCGCGACGGCCTCGTCGACGTCCTGGGGGCTGGTGCGGCCCGCCTCGACGAGCGCCTCCCCGATCCGGGGCTCCGGCTCCTCCTCGGGCTCCGGCTCCTCCTCGGGCTCCACCGACGGGGCGGCGTTGAGCTCGGTGAGCAGGTCGATGATGGCCGTGTACTCGGTCTCGCCGTCGGTGCCGTCGGCTTCGACGCTGGCGAGCATGGCCCGGACCGCGTCGACCATCGCCAGCAGCGCCGTGGTGCTCTCCGCCGTCAGGCGGAGCTCGCCGTCGCGCAGCCGGCTGAGGAGGTTCTCGCCGACGTGGGTCAGCGCCTCGAGCTTGCCGGAAGCCGAGGAACCCCGAGGTTCCCTTGATGGTGTGGATGGTCCGGAAGATCCGGGCCAGGACCTCGCGGTCGTCGGGCTCCTCCTCGAGTCGCACGAAGTCCTGGTCCATCTGGTCCAGGTTCTCGTGGCTCTCGACGAGGAACTCCTCGATGACCTCCCGCATCTCGTCGTCCATCGTCCTGCCCCTCTCCTCGGCGAAGCCCTGGTCGCGCGGCGGCCACGGTGCCGATGGCCGGGGCGCGATCGATTCGGAGCCTTGGTCGTCACCGAAGCGTCGGAGTTGAGGGGTCCGACCAGATCTGGCCGGCGAACCCGCAGGTGAGCGACCACGGAAGGTGGCATCCGGGGCGCGGAGGACGGGCCCCGGGGCGGCCCGGGCGCACGACGGCATCGCCCCCGATCGGGAGCCGGGCGCTCCGGCGCCCTGCCCGATCCTCGCGGAGGCGGTAGGTCCGACCCTGCCGTCACCGGCAGGACCGGTCCGTCGGTGGGCCGCCAGGGTCTCGAACCCTGCACCTCCGGGTTAAAAGCCCGTCGCTCTACCCGATGAGCTAGCGGCCCGGGACTTCCGCGACAGTGAACGTGAAAAGTCCCGTGGAAGTCTCCGTGGAACTCCCAGGGGGCTCTCCAGCGTCCGACGGTGCGGACGACCGGCCCCCAGGCTATTGGCTCGGCCGAGCGGGCCGAGCCCCAGACGCGGCTCGTGGCGCCGAGGCTCTCGAGGCGCCTTCAAGGCCCACCCCGCCATCGGCGGCGAGCTACCCGTCGCTCCGGCGTGGCGTGCTGCGGGCAACGCTCGCATCCGAGCAACGGATGACGAGGAGCTCGTGTCATACGCTGCTCCGGAGGCCGACGAACCATGGGGTCCCATGCGGGATGGGCAGCCGGCGGTGGGTCTCGGTGAGCTGGCGGGTGTAGGTCTGCCAGCGCGCTGCGTCAGCAGCTGATGAGCAGTGTGCCGGGGCCGGCGTCCTCGAGCGCCGCTGGGTTCTCGTTGGTCCGCCAGGTGAAGTCGCCCTTGTAGGCCGCCAGGGTCCCCTCGACGGCAAAGGTGCCGCCGAGCCCGACTTCCGAGCTGTAGATGCGATCCGTCCCTGGCGGCGCGATGGTGAGCTGACCCTGCCAGCGGTCACCGTCGTGGGTCGCCTGGACGGACAGGAGCCCGGGCGACAGCTGGTACTCCACGGTGATCGAGCCCTCGCTCACCGCGCACGAGTACGCGCTCCCTGCCGAGTCGGCAGCGGCGAAGTCGAAGGTCTCACCCTCCACGAGGAGCCGGGTGTCCCCCTGCTCTGGCATCGCAGCCGGGTCGATGACGGGTTCCGACGGCCCGAAGTCGGTGATCGACCCCTCGTCGTCGGAGTCGTCGCCGCCCACCTCGTCCGGCGAGGAACCGGTCCCCCATCGGCAGCAGGGGTCGAAGCATCGTCGTCCCCCCGCACGCCGCGATCGGGCCGGCCAGCAGGACCAGGGCCACCCACAGCAGCCGTCCCTTCGTCATGTTCGCCTCCGCTCCGCTCGACACCGCGGCTCCCACCGCGGCCCCAGATCGTTGAACATCAGGCCTGAGCATTGAAGCCCTCCGCGTACTCAAACTGCCCTGACCACTACTCATTCGCTGCGGTGCCGGCGCGGAGATCTGACCTAACCTCGGCCCATGGGTGGACACCTGGTGGGGCGCGCCCGCCCGCTGGAGCGTGCACTCGACGCCTGCCAGCCCGACCGGGGCGGGGCGTTGCTGGCGGGGCCACCGGGGGTCGGCAAGACCCGCATCCTCGAAGAGGTCGCCGACACCCTCCAACGAGCCGGGATGAGCGTGGAGCGATTCGCGGCGACCGACGCGTTGCAGCCGCTGACCTTCGGCCCGTTCCTCGGTCTGCTCGGCGGTCGCCTGGAGACCGATCCCGCGCAGCTGCTCGTACGGGTGCGCGAGACCCTCGTCGGCCGCGCCGGGGGGCGTCAGCTGTGCGTGGCCGTCGACGACGTGCACCTCCTCGACGACATGTCGATCGCCTGCCTCACCGACCTCGCCCGTCGCTCGGGGGTGTTCGTCTGCCTCACGCTGCGTACGACCCTCGATTCCCCGGACTCCCTCATGGGTCTCTGGACCGGGGGCCTGCTGGAGCGGATCGACATCGGCCCGCTGGACGACGCCGAGACCGCTGAGCTGGCGGGCGATCTGCTCGGCGGACCGCTCGACGTCGACCTGCGGGACGCGCTCACCGCCGCCGTCGACGGCAACCCGCTGCTGCTGCGGGAGCTGCTCCTGGACGCGACGGCTTCGGGCGCCATCCGGCGACACGGCGACGTCTGGCACCTGGCGGGCACGCTGCGGTCCGGCCCCCGCATCGGCGACCTGGTCACGGCCCGCACGCGCACCCTCGACGACCTCGAGCGGCTCATCCTCGAGCTCGTCGCGGTCGACGAGCCCCTCCCCGTCGCCGCGCTCGACGACCGGGAGGCCGAGGTGCTCGACCGGTTGGAGAGCCAGCGGCTGGTGCGCGTCGAGCGATCCGGCGCCGGGCTCGCCGCCCACCCCGACCACCCCCTGGTCGGAGAGGCGGTGCGCGCTGCGCTACCCACCCGCCGCCACGTCGAGGTGCTCCGAGGCCTGGTCCGTCGCATGATGGCCGCCGGTGGCCCCGCGCCAGGTGACGCGCTGCGGACCGCCCGCTGGAGCCTCGCCGCCGGGGACACCCCGCCCCCCGAGGTGGCGCTGGCCGGCGCACGCGAGGCGCTGGCCTTCGACGTCGAACAGGCCGCCACCTTGGCCGGCGCGTCGCTGTCCGGCTGCGAGACCGCCGCTGCCCTGCTGGTGCTCGGCGAGGCCCTCCGGCTCGGTGGCGACATCGACGGAGCGGCCGCCGCGCTCGAGCGCGCCGCCGTGCTGGCCGAGGACGACGACGACGTCGTGCGCATCGCCATGCTGCGCAGCAACCTGCTGGCCCTCCAGGGCGGCCGCCCAGCGCAGGCCCTCGAGCTGCTCGACGAGGCGGCCGCGGCGGTGCAGGACCCTGTCCGCGCCCTCGAGCTGACCTCGGAGGCTTCCTACCTCGCGGGTCTCCTCGGCCGCTTCGAGGACGTGCTGCGGACGAGCCGGGTGATCCTCGAGCGCGGCGATCTCCACCCCGACGCAGCGTGGACCACGAACGTCAACCTGCTCTATGCCCAGACCATGCTCGGTCGACTCGAGGGCGCCGAAGCCACCTTCGAGCACACCCGGACCCTGGCCGACGGCGTCCAGCACGAGCGGCCCGAGGGCGTCGACCTCCTGTGGGCCCTGCGGACCGGGATGTTCATCCAGCTGGGAGAGCTCGTGTGCGGTGAGCGGGTCATCGCCGCGCACCTCGACCGCTGCCGCGCGGCCGGGGTCGTGCACGGCCTGACGGCGGCCATCTTCGTCGAGCTCCTGACGCTGCGGGGCACTCCTGCGCTCTTCCCGCTGATCGAGCGCACCTTCGAGGAGCTCGAGCGCAGCGACCCCTACGTCGTGTTCCCGATCGCCGCTGGGTCGGCGGCCGTCGCCCACGTCCTGGCGGGACGGCCCGACGACGCGGCGACGGCGCTCGCCCGCGTTCCCGAGGTCCTCGACGACGTCCGAGCCCGCCCGTTCGTGGCACGGGGACGAGCCGCCCTGCTCGCCCACTCGGGGCAGCCGGACGAGGCTGCGGCGCTCGTCGCCGACGCGGGACGAGAGGCGGTCGCCGCGAGCCACGTCTCGTTCGGCGTCCTGGCGCTCCACGACGCCACCCGGTTCGGGCGGCCCGATCTCGTGGCCGACGACCTCGAGGCGGCCACCCGTTCGTGCGCAGCCCCCCTACTGCTCGCGATGGCCGGCCACGTCCGTGCACTCGTGGACGGAGACGGTCCCGCCCTCGACGACCTCGCTCGGACCATCGCCGGATGGGGTGCGCCGCACCTTGCCGCCGAGATCGCCGCCGATGCAGCGCGGATCCACCCGGAGGGCTCCGCCGCGGCGCTGCGGGCCGCGGCTCGCAGCGCGTGGTGGGCCCGGTTCGCCCCGATCCTCGTCGCCCCGGAGGTCGAGGTCAGCGGTGCGCTGTCGGCGCGAGAGCTCGACGTGGTGGCCCTCGCCGTCGCCGGAGCGACGAACCGGGAGCTCGCCGAGCAGCTCTACCTGTCGGTGCGGACGGTCGAGAACCACCTGCAACGTGCGTACGCCAAGCTCGAGGTGCCCGGGCGATCCGGGATCGCGGACATCTTCGACCCGCAGCCGGGCGACGCGTCAGGGCATGGTCACGAAGGCGAGCACCAGCCTGCCGTCGGCGTCTGACCCTTCCACCACCAGGCGGCCGTCGACCGCCGGTCCGTAGACGCCTCGCCCGGCCACCCCTCCACCGGCGCCGAAGATCTCGTCGTCGGTTCGCACACCAGCCTCCGCGCCGTCCTCGGTCGAGAACATCGCCAGGGCGGGACCGCCGAACACGGTGTCGTAGACCGTGCCGTCGACGACCGGTGGCGCAAGCGGTGTGCGGCGGAACCCCGGCGGGTCGATGCGCCACCTGAGCTGGCCCGTAGCCAGGTCGAAGGCCAACAGCTCCGGTGTGCTGTAGAGGACCGCCACACCTTGCGCGGCGGCGAGGGATCCGAAGGCGGCTTCGCCGGTCACATCGGGAGCCTCGCCGGCATCCGACGAGAACCACGCGTGCTCCCATCGGAGCTCCAGACCGTCGGCGGCGACGTCGAGTGCCACCAGGCCCGAGAGGCGGTCCGGATCGTCCGTCGGGCCCGTGATGGCCACCGCGACCCCGTCGACCAGCACCAGCGTGTCTCGTGGCTCTGCCCGTCCCGACACCTCGACGGCGTCGACGACGGAGCCATCGGATGGGTCGACCAGCTCGAACACGCTCGTCTTCGCGTCGTCCGCACCTCGCCGTTGGACGAGCACCTGCCCGTCCGCGGTCAGCGCGTGGCCGAAGATGGCGCCAGCGTCGACCTGCCACGCGATCGTCGGCATCTCGCCGACCGTCCACCCGGTGAACTCGCCCAGCTCGGTCGACGCCACCACCGTGGCTCCGGCCACCAGAAGCGGGCGGCAGTAGACGCCCGGCGGGCTCTCCTCCCAGGGGACCGAAGCGATGACACCGCCACTCGCGGCGTCGACGACGACGAAGCCGGCCTCCTGGCCGAGCGCGCCGCCGGCCGCTCCCACGACGGCGAGGCGACCGTCGCCGAGAACCCCCACCCGGCAGTCCTCGGACACCCCGGCGAGCCGCCAGCGCTCGGTGCCCGTCGTCAGGTCGACGGCGACCAGCACGTCCTCGCGGGCATCGGCGTCGGCGCCGAAGACGTACAGCGTCTCGCCATCGGTCACGCCGGGTCGGGTGCCGTTCGGCTGGAGCCCGTCGATCGTGATGGTGCCGCCGGCGCTCCGGTCACGGGGCCGACGACCCTTGACGAAGTCGTCGAAGGCAGCCGCCCGGGCGGCGCCGGAGACCCAGCTGGCGTCCCCCGTCACGGCGTAGTCGGTGATGCAGCTGTCGAGAGCGACACCGTCGAGGCGCAGAAGTCGACAGAGCGCCTCGGCGCGGGCGAGGCGGCCGGAGCGCTCGACGGTCGACGCCAGCGGTTCGCGAGGGAACTCGAGGTCGGTGAAATCCGCCGTCGTCTGCCCCTCGGCGTACGGGAGCAGCGACGCCTCGTCGCTGACTCGCCAGGCGTCGGCGTAGGCGCCGTGCAGGATGTCGTGGTCGGGATCCTCCAGGACCTCGCCCCCGGGGCCGAGGCGCAGGTCGTCGGTGGGGTCGCCGTCGCCGTCGCCGAGGAGACCTGCGAAGCGTCGGTCGAGGTCCGGCGTGATGACCTCGGCGCGCGGGTAGCTGGTGGTGCTCACCCCGACCACACCGAACCCCTCCTTGCCCACCCACAGGAAGCCGGGATCGAAGCCGACCAAGACGGCCCCCACCTCGACAGGCCGACCGCCGACCGACACCGCAACCGTCTCCCCGTTGACGGTCACCGAGGGGTCCTCGTCGTCGTTCACACCGGGATCGAGCACGATGAGGTCGTCTCCCATGCGGGTGGCGACCACGTCGGAGAGGGAGTACTGCAACCCATCCGGGCGGGCGACGAAGCGGACCTGGGTGAGCCAGTCGTCGGACTGGGCGAGTACGAACTCGCCGACGGACTGGAGGTCGTAGGACCGCCCGTCGAAGGTGCGGATGTGCGGGTCGCCGTGGGAGCTGCCACCCGTGTTGGCGTCGTCAGCGGGCGCGGGCGGCGGGTTGCGGTCGCACTTGAGGATCCGACACAGCCGTTCGCGCTCGGGGTCCCGGGGCACCGTCGTGGGCGGTGTGGGCGGGGCGGGTTCGCAATCCCCCGCGCAGACCTGATCCATGACGTCCTCGAAGCTGGCCTCGGCTCCGTCGCCGAAGTCCTCGAAGAAGTCGCTCACGCAACCGAGGCTGATACCACCGGCGCAGTTGGCCGCCCCTTCGGCGAACCCATCGAGCATCGGCTGGGCCTTGGCGTTGGCGCCGGCGAGCACGGAGCCCGGGCGGGCCTCGCCGACGTCGGTGACCACCTCGGCGGCACCGGTTCCGGGGTCGGCGACGTAGCGCACGCGCCCGGCCTCGACGCGGTGGAGGAGGAGGCCGATCCCACCCTCGGGAGCGTCGTCGCCGTCGGGCCCGAAGGAGTGGGCGAAGGTGTACTCGAAGACGAGGGGGTCGCCCGGTGAGACCACGTCCTCGACGGAGGTGATGTCGAAGCGCACCTCGTCGTCATCGTCGATGGGCGGCGTGTCGTCGCCAGCCGGCGTGGCGACCACCATTACGGCCTCGGCACCGTCATGGCGCACGACTCCCCCGATCACGTCGACGTCGTCCCGGGCCGCGCCCCCGGCGTCGACGAGGCTCGGGGCGAGGTCGGGCCACTCGAGGAACTCGGCGCCGCCGACGAGGGCGACCGGGTCACCGAGGTCCTCGGCGGTGGCGAGTATCGCCGGGGTGAGGTCGATCACCTCGCCGCTCAGATCGACGGTGGAGATGCGTTCGTAGACCCACACGTCCTGGTAGCGCACCCGTCCGGTGCCCGCTGTCGCCTCCACCTCACCTGCGGGCCCATCCGCCGTGTCGCCCGATCCGCCGTCGCTGCACGCCGTCGCCAGCAGACCGACGACACCGGCCATCACCGCCAGCCACCGACACCGATCTCGCAGGCGCCGTCCTCGCTCCCACACCAACGAAGTCATCGACCCACCTCAGCGCGCTCCTCGACGGTCCGCAACGACCGAGACCTGCTGCGACGGTACGGCCAGGCGCGACGGGCGTCGACACTCAATCGCCGCCGACGCGCTACTCAGCCGTCAGGTGAGGCGGGCGAAGAAGCGGACGAGCTCGCCACGCTGTCGTGGGTGCACTGGTTCAACCACGACCGGCTCCACAGCCACTGCGACGACGTGCCGCCCGTCGAGTTCGAGGCAGCGTTCTACGCTGCCAACCAGACCGACCTCAAGAAGGCTGGAATCCGATAGCCCGAGCCTCCACCAGACCCAGGGCGGTTCACCGCATCGCCGCGAGATGGGCCCGGCCGCGTTGCGCCCCTCAGCAGCTGATCTCGAACGAAACCGCGACTTCGGAGCCGTCAGCGTCGTCGACCAGCGTCACCGCATCAGCGCTTGCCGTCGAACCGTCGAGCGTGACCGTACCGGTCGGGGCGATCGTCGAATAGCCGGCGGCCTCTCCCGACATCGGGTCGCCCACCGTGATGTCGATCGCGTCACCGGCGAACTGACTCTCATCGTCGTATCGCGAAACGTCGATCAACACCTCGTCGCCCGCGGCGTCGGTTCCGGTGCCCTGGACAACGAAGAGGATCTTGCCGCCGCCGGCCGCGGCGTCCTGCTCCTCGAGGTAGCACCGCGACCCGGTCAACGAGATGGCTTCGCCTCCGAGGTCCAGCGTGCCGCCCCCCGAACCGGGCGGCTGGGCAGCGTCCGAGCCGTCATCGGCCGAATCGTTCTCGGTGGCGTCATCGTCGGCCTCGCCGCCATCGGTCGCCTCGACGGCGTCTTGGGGCGTCGAGGCGCCCTCGTCATCGTCTCCGCCGCACGCGCCCACCAGCACCAGCGCCAGCGCCCCTGCCGCAACCGTCCGCATCGCGCTCGACATCAAGGCCCCCTCTCACCGGAGGCGCAACCTAGCAGCAGGGCGACACGGCCGGGCACCGGATACTTCGATACCTCGCGCGCCCACCCATCACCGCAACCCGAACCCCTGGTGGTCGAGCGATCTTGCGACCGACGGAACCGAACGCGCTCCCGACGCGGGGACGGACAACGTGGCGTGGGGACTGGTCTCAGGACGCGAAGGGCCCACTGCGGGTCGGTACCGGCTCGTCAACGGGGTGAGCTGCTCACCCACCCCGCGATGAGGCAGGGCACGGCCGGATCAGCCGGCGCGCGGGGCGGGACCGGGCCGGAGCGCGCGAGCGACGTCGCTCCGGAGCTCGGGGGCCGACGGCGGGGGCGAGGCCGGCTCGCGGGTCATCCGTCCCCACCCCCGGGCGGCGCGATGCGCGCGGGCTCGTCGACCCTGGCCGACACGTCGGAGTCGGGACGGTCGAGGAACACCTCGAACAGCGCCCGGTAGGTGAGGAGCGCTCGTCGCAGGTCCTCGGTCGCGACGTCTCCCGGCCGCCCTCCCCCCTCGACGGCGACGAACCGATCGTGGGCCTCACGGTAGGGGCCGGCGAGGTCCGGGCACGCCATCGCGACGACGTCGACCCTCTCGTCGTAGGAGTCGGCCGGGTAGCCCCGGCGCCGCACGACCTCGGTGACCAGTACGTCGGCTTCGCGGAGCGCGGCTCCCGGCGCGTCGACGAAGCGGTACTGCACCGCGTGCCAGTGCCCGGTGAGCTCCTCGCGCTCGCGGGGAGGGAGACGCGTGACGTCGACGCCGTCCAGTCGCTCCAGCCGCTCCTCCAGCACGCGCTCGCCCTTTCGCCGCCCCCGGTCCGACACGACCGCGTCGTACTCGGGCCCGAAGCGCTCACGCAGTCGAAGCGTCCGCTCCGCGCGTCCTCGACGTCGCGCCCTCCACCGGAAGGAGAGCAGGACGAGCGCCGCGGCGACGACGACCGCACCGCCGATCACGAGCCAGATCCACCACTCCATCGCCGTCCTCCTCGCCAGGGACCATTCCGTCCGCCTCGCAGGCCGTTCGTCCTCTCGCCCCACACGCGTGTCCGATCCCTACCCGGATCCGTCCTCACCCAATCCCCATCGAGCTCCTCCCCGTCGTCGCCGCGCCGTCCGGCGAGCGCGAGCACGCTGCCCGAGGTTTGGATCGGGACGGCGGCGGGCAGAGGAACCGCACACGGTCCGGCAGGCTCCTCGAAGACGACGAGGGCCTCCACGACCGGCCGTTCCCATCGAGCGAGGAGCGACATGAGCCCGGACGAAGCACACGAGAAGCTCTCCGACGAGACCCACGCCGCGGATCGCCGCGACGCCCGCAAGGAGCATGTCGCCGATCGGCCGCCCACCGAGCAGGAGGAGCGGGCCGCCGAGGACCACGACGTGGACCCGGACGCGGCGCGCGCCTACCGGGAGCAGGCCGAGCGAGGCGCCCGGACCAGGGGCGAGGGCCGGATCCCGTAGGTCACGGTGTCGGTGCGTGCCGGAGCCGGGCCGGCCGTGGGTCGTCCGGCCCCGTCAACGAGGATGGGAAGGGCCGGCCCCGAGTGCCGGGCGTGCACGCGTCGCGAGGCCTGAACGCGCGACGAGGGCGGCGGGAACCCGCCGCCCTCGTCTGACCCTGGGATCCACCGGGGCTACTCGGACGCGATGCCGCACTCCTCCTCGAGGTACCTCTCCAGGTTGGCGCTCGCCTCCTCGATCTCGGCGGCCTTGTCCTCGTCGAGCAGCGCGTCGAAGTCGCCCTCGACGATCGCCTCGAAGCTCTCCCGGACGAGCTTGACGTCGTCCTTGATCTCACCCGGCGCGGCGGACTCGAAGGCCTTGATCGCGTCGAGGGCCTCGTCCATCGACGCCTCGTCCTCGATGTCTCCCAGCTCGTCGCTCCGGGCCTCGAACTCCCGGGCCAGGTCGCAGAACGAGCCCGCGCTCCCGCCTCCGTCGTCGTCCCCGCAGCCGACCAGCACGAACGCGCCGATCACCAGCACCAGCATGCTCCGGACGAGCCTCATCCAACGCTCCTCTCAGTCGCCCGTTCCCGGCCCGTGCTGAACGGGCCCTGAGGATCATCGGAGGGTACCGGCCCGACTTGACCCATCGGCCCTGGAGGAGACCGCCGGGCGGGCGGGCCGACCGCGCGGGGCGCCCATCGCGGCTGCTAGCATGCGATGCCTCCGGAGAAGCGAGCCCCCATCGTCTAGCGGCCCAGGACGCCGCCCTTTCAAGGCGGTAGCGGGGATTCGAATTCCCCTGGGGGCACCTCGTCCCGCCGGCCCCCGCCGCCGGGAGCGACAACCGAGCACGGTCCTGTGGTGCAGTTTGGAGTGCACGCCGCCCTGTCAAGGCGGAGGCCGCGGGTTCAAATCCCGTCAGGACCGCAGGGTGGGCTGATCACGGGCGGCCGGGCCGCCACGGTCCCCACCGGCGCAGCGAGCGCGCCCGGCCGGGTAGCTCAGTTGGCAGAGCACACGCCTGAAAAGCGTGGGGTCGCCGGATCGACGCCGGCCCCGGCCACCCACGACGACCCGGCCCCGTCCGGGTCGTCGTCGCGTCCCGAGCCGTCCCCGGCCCCGCGCCGGCGAACGTGGCGGTCAGCGGTCGGCCGGCGACCCCGGCCCGCGGATCCCCAGGACGGCGGGCAGCTCCGCGTGATCCGTGATCACGGCGTCCCCCGACGGCCCCTCGCTCGGATCGGCGTCGTCGTTGACGCCGGCGAACCGGACGGCTCGTATCCCCATCGCCCTGGCCCCGGCCACGTCGGTCCGCCGGCGGTCGCCGACGTGGGCGGCCTCGTGGGGTCGGACGTTCCCGAGGCCCTCGAGCGCGTGGGCGAAGATGCGGCGGTCGGGCTTGTAGACGCCGACCTCGTCCGAGAACGACCAGTGGTCGAAGGCGTCGAGGACGCCGTGGCGGTCGAGGTGGGCCCGCAGGACGGGTGAGGGGGTGAACCCGACGTCGCAGACGATGCCCACGCGGATCCCGGCGTCGGCGAGCGCCTCGAGCACCTCCCGGACCCCGGGGATCAACACCAGCTCGGCGCCTTCGGCAGACGCGACGAAGGCCTCGACCGCGCAGCGGTGTGTCGCGCTCCCCGGAGTCGTGCCGCCGAGGCCGGCGAGCAACTGGCCGGCCGCGTCGACCCCGGTGAACTGGCGGTTCTCCCGCCAGTTCTGCACCCAGGACGCCCACACGCCGTCGTACGCCGTGCCGAGCCGGGCCGCGTCGACGGCGACGCCCGCTTGGGCCATGACCGCCACGACCGCTTCGAGCCGCCGGGACCGGAGATGGCCGCGCTCGACCTCGGTGCAGAGCGTCTCCCAGTAGTCGAACGTGACGGCGTCGGGCACGACGGACCTCGGGGCTCCTCACGGCCCGGACGCGGCGAACGCCGCGGCGGCCGCCGCGGCGTTCGGGACGGGACCGGCGAGGTCAGACCTCGGTGCCCTCCTCGACCTGCTCGAGGAAGCGCCGGATCTCCGAGGCCCGGAAGCGCCGGTGGCCACCGAGCGTCCGGATCGCCGAGATCTTGCCTGCCCGGGCCCAACGCGTGACGGTCTTGGGGTTGACCCTGAACATCGCCGCCACCTCGGACGGCGTCAACAGAGCCTCCTGCTCGGGCTGTGGCTGCATGGATCCCTCCACTCCTTCGTCCTCCGCCTCGGTGCAGCCGGCGACACGGCCGCTCACGGCTCCTCGCCGGCGACGGTGCTTCGCTCCGCACGAAAGCACCGGACCGACCTTTTCGTCACGACAGCGTATCGTGCGGGCATTCCGGGAGCGATAGCCCCGCCGGGTCATTCACACCGTCGAGCCGGGCTAGTCCCCGCCGCGTCAACCTTGGAATCCCAAGGAACCGGGACGCACGGAGTGCGCGATCGCCATCTGGTCACACCACCCTAGCGAGGCCGAGACGCCCGGCTCCACGCGGGGGTGACGGACCGGACGAGCGGCCCCCGACAGGGCAACGAGGCCCTGCGGGGTGCACGGGCCGCTGCCCCGACCCATGTGCCGCCGACCCCGACGGCCCCGGGACGCGCGGCGGAGCGGCCGGTACACTGCCGCGCCGTGGCCCGGGTCCTCGCGGTGGCGAACCAGAAGGGGGGCGTCGCCAAGACCACCACGGTCCACACGCTCGGCACCGCGCTCTCCCGACTCGGCGAGCGCGTCCTCCTCGTCGACCTGGATCCGCAGGCGTGCCTCAGCTATTCGGCCGGGCTCGACCCCGACGCCCTGCCGACCAGCCTCCACGACGTGCTCGTCGGGCGGGCCGAAGCGGTCGACGTCGTCATCGAGACCGAGGGCCTGTGGCTGCTGCCGGCATCCATCGACCTCGCCGGCTCCGAGGTCCACCTCCTCACCCGCACCGGTCGGGAGCATGCCCTGGCCCGGGCCCTCGAACCGATCCGGGGCGGCTTCGACCGGATCCTCGTCGACTGCCCGCCCTCCCTGGGGATCCTCACCATCAACGGGCTCACCGCCGCGGACGAGGTGCTCGTCCCGCTCCAGTGCGAGACCCTGAGCCACCGTGGGGTCGGGCAGCTCCTCGAGACCATCGACGACGTCCGCACGTTCACCAATCCCGACCTGCGGGTACGGGGCATCGTCGCCACCATGTTCGACCGTCGCACGCGCCACGGCCGCGAGGTGCTCGAGGACGTCCGGGGCCGCTACGGCCTCCCCGTGCTCGAGCCCCCCATCCCGAAGTCCGTCCGCTTCGCCGAGGCCCCGGCGCGCGGCTGCACGGTCCTCGACCACGCCGGCGACGGGCCGGGAGCCGACGCCTACCGATCGCTCGCGACCGCGCTCCACGCCGACCTGGGCGCCGGCGCCCCGGAAGCCCTGGGCGTGCTGAGGATCGTGCCCGAGCGATGAACGAGCGCGACCCGCAGGGGAAGCGGGCGCTCTTCTCGGACGCCCCGATCCCCCCGGCGGCGGGGTCCGGGGTCCCGATCCCGCCCGGCCCCGGCCGCTCGCCGGGGAAGGAGGCCCTGTACTCCACCGCCGTCCGGCGCCCCGGCACCGTCGTGCTGGAGTGCTCGTCGTGCCACGGCCGCACCCGGGTCGACGTGCTCGAGCTGGCCCTGCGGCACCTCCCGGTCTGGCTCTGGATCCCCGGCCGTCGCTACTCGCGCCTGCTCCGCTGCCCCGCCTGCGAGCGCCGCACGTGGGTCCGGGTGTCCTGGCTCGCCTGATCCCCGGCGACCCGGGTGTCCCTACCGTCGCCCAGCGGGGGTGAGCACACCCGAGACCCCAACGAACGGCGACCCGGGTGTCCCTGCCGTCGCCCAGCGGGGGTGAGCACACCCGAGACCCCGACCACCGGCCACCCGGGTGCCTCCACCGTCGCCCAGCGGGGGTGAGCACACCCGAGACCGCGAGGGCCGTCGGGTCAGGCCCGGGCGAGGAAGACCTTCCCGTCGCCCTCACGCACCTCGCCCACGACCCAGGCGTGGTGCCCGGCCGCCCGGGCCAGGTCCACGGCCTTCAACGCGTCCCGGGGGTGCACGACCGCGATCATGCCGAGACCCAGGTTGAACACCCGCTCCATCTCGCCGTCGGCCACATCCCCGGCCGCCTGCACCTCGGCGAAGATGCGGGGCTCCTCCCAGCTCCCGCGACGGACGACCGCGTCGCAGCGCTCGGGCAGCACCCGCTGGAGGTTCCCGGGGATCCCGCCGCCGGTCACGTGGGCGAAGGCGTGCACCTCGACGTGGCGGCGGAGCTGGAGCAGCGCCGGCGCGTAGATGCGGCTCGGCCGGAGCAGCTCCTCGGCCAGGGTGTGGCGAGCCCCGGGCCAGGCGGGCCCGTCGAGGCTCCGGCCCTCCCGCTCGAGCAGGGCCGCCCGGGCGAGCGAGTACCCGTTGCAGCGCAGGCCGGGGCTGGCCAGGCCCACGAGCCGGTCGCCCGGTCTCACGCCCGCCGGCAGGACCGCCGACCGCTCGACCACGCCGACGGCGAACCCGACCAGGTCGAACTCGCCGGGCTCCATGACCCCCGGGTGCTCCGACATCTCTCCGCCGAGGAGCGCGCACCCGGCCTGCCGGCAGCCGTCGGCCACCCCCGCGACGATGGCCTCGATCACGTCGGGCTCGAGCCGCCCGACCGAGACGTAGTCGAGGAAGAACAGGGGCTCCGCCCCCTGCACGGCGATGTCGTCGACCGACATGGCGACCAGGTCGACCCCGATCGTGTCGTACGTCCTCGCCAGCCGGGCGACGAGGGACTTCGTCCCCACGCCGTCGGTGGACGACACGAGCACCGGTTCCCGGTAGCGGGACGGGTCGAAGCGGAACAGGCCCCCGAACCCGCCGATGTCGCCGACGACCTCGGGCCGGAAGGTGGAGCGGACGTGGTCCTTGATGCGCTCGACCGCGATCTCGCCGGCGGCGATGTCGACTCCCGCCCTCCCGTAGGTGAGCGGTTCCGGGGTCCGGTCGCGTCGCGGCATCGACCTAGGCGCGCGCCGCGGGCTCGGCCTCGAGCACGTGCTTCGAGTCGATCTCGGGCACCGGGACGGGGTAGTCGCCCGAGAGGCAGGCCGTGCAGAACGAGCCGGGTCCGGCACCCGTGGCCGCGAGCAGGCGGTCGAGCTCGAGGTAGGCGAGGGAGTCGACGCCGAGGAAGCCGCGGATCTCCCCCACGGACATGTCGGCGGCGAGCAGCTCGGAGCGCCGGCCGGTGTCCATGCCGTAGAAGCAGGGCCAGCGGTACGGGGGCGAGGACACCCGGAAGTGGACCTCGGTGGCCCCCGCCTCGCGCAGCATGGCCACGACCTGGCGGGTCGTCGTCCCCCGCACGATGGAGTCGTCGACCACGACCAGCCGCTTGCCCCGGATGTTCTCGACGAGCGGGTTGAGCTTGAGCCGCACCCCGCGGCCCCGGAGGGACTGGCTGGGCTGGATGAACGTACGACCCACGTAGCGGTTCTTCACCAGACCGTCGCCGTAGGGGATCCCCGACGCGCGGGCGAAGCCCTGCGCGGCCGGGATGCCCGACTCCGGCACCGGCATCACCATGTCGGCCGCCACCGGCGCCTGGCGGGCCAGCTCCTCGCCCATCCGCTGCCGGGCCGCGTGGACGCTCTGCCCGTACAGCTCGCTGTCGGGTCGGGCGAAGTACACGAACTCGAACAGGCACAGCCGGGGCGACGGATCACCGAAGCGCCGGGAACGCACGCCCGAGGCGTCGATGACGATCATCTCCCCGGGCTCGACGTCGCGGACGTGGTGCGCCCCCACGATGTCGAGGGCCGCCGTCTCGCTGGCCACGACGAACCCGCCCTCGGTACGGCCGAGCACGAGCGGCCGGAAACCGTGCGGGTCGCGCACGCCGATGAGGTGTGCCTCGTCCATGAGCACGAAGGAGAAGGCTCCGGCCAGGCGGGGCAGCACCCGCTCGAGCGCGACCTCGAGATCCCGGCCGTCGGAGCGGGGATGCTCGGCGTACTCCCGGGCCAGCAGCTCGGCCACGAGGTCCGAGTCGGTCGTCGAGTCGCCCGCGTCGCCGACCACCCCCATCCCGGGGAGCATCCCGAGGTCGTCGGCGAGCGCCGCCGTGTTCGTGAGGTTGCCGTTGTGGCCGAGCGCGAAGCCGGCTTCGGCCACCGACCGGTACAGGGGCTGCGCGTTGCGCCAGCTGCTGCAGCCGGTCGTGGAGTACCGGACGTGGCCGATGGCGAGATGGCCCTGGAGCGGGGCGAGCCGCCGCTCGTCGAACACCTGGGCCACCAGGCCCATGTCCTTGACGACGGTGATCGTCTCGCCGTCGCTCACCGCGATCCCGGCCGACTCCTGCCCGCGGTGCTGCAGGGCGTAGAGCCCCAGGTAGGTGAGGTCGGCCACCGGGTGCCCGGGGGCGTAGACGCCGAAGACGCCGCAAGCTTCACCGATGTGGGTGTCCAACGAACGCAGTATCGCACGCTCCGCCGGGGAACCCGACACCCGCCTCGCGCGCGATCCGCGGCCTCGAGGTCTCGGAAAGCGGTGGGGCCCGCGCACGGGCGGCCCTCGCGCTCAGGTCGCCGTGACCGTCGCCCCGGGGGCGCCCATGGCGGTCGGGATCGCGTCGCACCAGGCCCTGGAGACCTCGGCGAGGTCGACGTCGACCGCCCCGTCGACCACGAGCCGGTCACCGCCGGCTTCGCCCACCGCCGCGGCGGGGACCCCCGCCACCGCCGCCCGGGCCAGCACCTCCTCCACCCGGCCCGGCGCCACGCCCAGCACGACCCGGGACGCCGACTCGGAGAACAGCGTGATGGCGGGTGGGGACGGGGGCCCGTCCACCGGCAGGGCCGACGGGTCGATCCGGAACCCGGTGCCGCCCTCGATCGCCATCTCGGCGAGGGTCACGGCGAGGCCTCCGTCCGCGCAGTCGTGCACGCCGGCGACGAGCCGCTCGTCCACCAGCCCCCGGACGAGCTCGTGGAGCGCCGCCGCGGCGCCGAGGTCGGCGAGCGGGGGCCGGCCGCCCCGCAGGGCGTGGACGACCGCGGCCCACTCCGAGCCACCCAGCTCGGGCCGGGTGATCCCCAGCACGACGACGTGCTGGCCCGATCCGAGGCGCGCCGGGGGCGGCGGGTCGGCGAGGTCCTCGACGAGGCCGAGCACCGCGACGACCGGCGTGGGGTCGATGTCGACCCCACGGGACTCGTTGTAGAAGCTGACGTTGCCGCCGATCACCGGAATCCCCAGGGCCTCACAGGCCTCGGCCACCCCCTCCACGACCTCGGCGAACTGCCACATGACCTCCGGGTGCTCGGGGTTGCCGAAGTTCAGGCAGTTGACGAGGGCCAGCGGCCGTGCCCCGGCGGTGGCCACGTTGCGGGCGGCCTCGAGGACGGCGAGCCGGCCCCCCGGACGCGGGTCGAGGAGGCAGAAGCGGGCCTTCCCGTCGGTGGACAGGGCCAGGGCCCGCCGGGTCCCCTTCAGGCGCAGGACCGCGGCGTCGGCGCCGGGGCCGGCCACGGTGTTGAGGAAGAGCTGGTGGTCGTACTGGCGCCACACCCAGGTCTTGGCCGCGACCGTGGGCGTGGCCAGGAGCGCGAGGAGCTCGCCCGACACGTCGGTCCCCGCGGGAAAGCGCTGCGCCAGGACCGGACCGGGGTCGGCGGCCTGGAGCGCGTCCTGGCCGGCCGGCCGGGCCACGGGCCTCCGGTACACGGGACCCTCCCCGAGGCTCTCGGCCGGGACGTCGGCGACCGGCTCGCGGTCCGACGACACCGGCGGCGGCGCCTCGCCGAGCGGAGGCGGCGGGTTCTCCCCGGGCACGCCGAGCGCGTCGAAGCGTCCCTCGTACACCCGGAAGCGGCCGGTGTCGTTGACCTGGCCGACCACGCCGGCCCGGACCTCCCACCGCTCGCACAGGGCCAGGACCTCGTCGAGGTCGGCGGGGCGGACGATGGCGAGCATGCGCTCCTGGCTCTCGGACGTCATCACCTCGACCGCGTTCATCCCGGGCTCGCGCCGGGCCACCCGGGCCACGTCGACGTCCATCCCGGCGCCCCCCTTGGCGGCCGTCTCCGACGCCGCGCACGACAGCCCGGCCGCCCCGAGATCCTGCACGCCGACCGCCAGGCCCGCGTCGAGGAGGGCCAGGCACGCCTCGATGAGCTTCTTCTCCTCGAAGGGGTCGCCCACCTGGACCGACGGGCGCTTCTCCTCGGCTCCCTCCTCGAAGCCCGCCGAGGCGAGCACGCTGGCCCCTCCGATCCCGTCACGGCCGGTCGAGGAGCCGAGCAGCACGGCGAGGTTGCCGGGCCCCTCGGCCCGGGCCAGCACCAGCCGTTCCCTCGGCAGCACGCCGAGGCAGAGGACGTTGACGAGCGGGTTCTCGCGGTAGCAGTCGTCGAAGACGGCCTCGCCCCCGAGCGTGGGGACGCCGACCGCGTTGCCGTATCCGCTGATGCCCGAGACGACGCCCTCGAAGAGGTACCGCGTGCGGGCGTCGGAGAGGGTCCCGAAGCGCAAGGGGTCCATGAGCGCGATCGGCCGGGCCCCCATGGAGAAGACGTCGCGGATGATGCCGCCGACACCCGTGGCTGCCCCCTGGTAGGGCTCGATGGCCGAGGGGTGGTTGTGGCTCTCGATCCGCACCGCCACCGCCAGGCCCTCACCCACGTCGACGACCCCGGCCCCCTCGCCGGGGCCGACGAGCACCCACGGGGCCTCGGTCGGGAAGCGGCGGAGGTGCACCCGCGACGACTTGTAGGAGCAGTGCTCGGACCACATCACCGCGTACATGGCCAGCTCGAGCTCGCTCGGGCCCCGGCCCAGGAGCGCCACGACCCGGTCGAGCTCGTCGTCGGTCAGGCCGAGCTTGCGGTGCAGGGGCTCGTTCGAGGGCGCCACGGCGACGAGCCTAATTGGCGGCCCTGTCCCGGCACGGATGGTCGTCGCGCCCTCCGCGTGCCCGCTCGGCCCGGGGTACCTCACGTCGACTTCCGATACCCCAGTACCGGCATCTCTCGCGGCTGACATGCCCGGAAGCCGTGTGGTGTGATAGAAAGAAACGGTCGATTCACACTCCTCTATGCACATCGGGCGATGCGAGGGAGCTGACCATGGCGCAAGCGCGCAAGCAGGGCACGATGACCGCGGCACACAAGCAGGCCCTGGCCGAGGGCCGGGAGCAGAGCCGGGTCGTCCGGAGGTACCTGGAGGCGCTGCAGCGCCACCGTCCCCGCCGGGGCCGGAAGCGGGCCCCCGACTCGATCCGCAAGCGGCTCGCCGCCATCGACGCCAGCCTGGCCGGCGACGTCGCACCCCTCAAGGAGCTCCAGCTCCGTCAGGAGCGCATGGACCTGCAGGCCGAGCTGGCCAACCTCGACGCCAAGGCCGATCTGGCCGACCTGGAGAAGGGCTTCGTCAAGGTGGCCAAGGGGTACGCCCAGCGCAAGGGCATCTCGTATGCCGCCTGGCGCGAGCTCGGTGTCCCGGCCGAGGTGTTGAGCCGAGCCGGTATCGGCCGTAGCTCCTGACGGCTTCCTGAGGGAACCCGGTAGATCCGGAGGAGCGTCCGGAGCGACGCTCCTCCGACCGGTCACGGGTCGGCGGTGAACCCCAAATCGGCCGGGGCCAGCACCGGGAAGTACGGGACGCCGCGGCCGGCGAGCACCTCCGCGAGCTCGTCGCCCCGGTCGAGGAGGCAGCTCGCCCCCACCACCGTGGCCCCGAAGCGCCCGACCGCGTCGAGCACCGTGACGAGCGAACCCCCGCTCGTCACGGTGTCCTCGACCACGAGCACGCGGTCTCCCGGCCGCAGCGGGCCGGCGATGAGACCCTCGACCCCGTGACCCTTCGGCTCCTTGCGCACCGCGAACGCCCGGCAACCCGTGACGAGCGCCACCGCCACGGCCACCGGGTCCGCCCCGATGGCGAGGCCGCCGACGGCGTCGAACTCGAGCCCGCCCGCGGCGTCGAGGGCCTCCACGACCGCCCGGCCCACCAGCTCGACGCAGTCGCCGCGGAACGTCACCTGGCGACCGTCGACGTACCACGTCGACCGCCGGCCCGAGGCGAGCACGAAGTCCCCGGTCCGCAGCGCGTACTCCCGGAGCGCGCCGGCCAGCTCGGCCTGGGCCGGCCTCATCGGCCGACAGCGGCCGGACCCGGAGCCGCCCCGGCCCACTCCGAGGCGGCGGCCAGGAGCGAGGCGAGCAGCACGCGCCCGTCGTCGCTGCCCAGGATCGCCTCGGACGCCCGCTCGGGATGCGGCATCAGACCCACGACGTTGCGCCCCTCGCTGCAGATGCCGGCGACGTCGTCGAGGCTGCCGTTGGGGTTCTGGACGTAGCGCAGGACGACCCGGTCCTCGGCCCGGAGGCGGTCGAGGGTCTCCGTGTCGCAGGTGAAGTTGCCCTCGAAGTGGTTGACGGGGATCGCCAGCACGTCGCCCGGGCGGGCCCGGCTCGTGAGCACGGTCTCGGTGGTCTCGATCCGGACCTCGACCGTCTCGCAGAGGAACTTCAGGCCGGCGTTCTTCTGCAGGGCCCCGGGGAGGAGCCCGGCCTCGGTGAGGACCTGGAAGCCGTTGCAGACCCCCACGACCGGTCCGCCGTCCGCGGCGAACGCCGCTACCGCGTCCATGACCGGCGAGAAGCGGGCGATAGCCCCCGTGCGGAGGTAGTCGCCGTGGGCGAACCCTCCCGGGATCACCACCGCGTCGACACCGGCCACGGTGCGGTCGCCGTGCCACAGCAGCTCGGCCGAGCCGCCGAGACGCTCGACGGCCCAGACCACGTCGTGCTCGCAGTTGGTCCCCGGGAACAGCACGACCCCGACCCGGGCGGTCACGAGCCCTCCGCGACGGGAGGAGCGAGCTCGATCGAGAAGGCCTCGATCACCGGGTTGGCCAGCAGCCGCCGGCACATCTCGTCGACCTGGGCCCGAGCCGTCGCCTCGTCGGCCGCGTCGACCACGAGCCGGATGCTCTTGCCCACCCGGACCCGGGACACGTTGTGGTACCCGAGGGCCGGGAGGGCCCGCTCCACCTCGGCTCCCTCGGGGTCGAGGATGCCGGGCCGGTGCGTGATCTCGATGCGCGCCTCGTACGCCATGCGACCTCCGGGCGGCGCGACGGCCGCCCCGCCGATCCTAACCCTGCGCCCCGAACCACTCGTCGAAGCCGTTCCCGGTCACGAGCTCGTAGGCCTCGACGTAGCGGGAGCGCGTGCCCTCGACCACCTCGGCGGGGAGGCGGGGCGCCGGGGGCGGTGGTCCCAACCGGTCGAGTCGAGGTAGTCGCGGACGAACTGCTTGTCGAACGACGGCGGCGAGCTGCCCGGCCGGACCTCCTCGGCGGGCCAGTAGCGGGAGGAGTCGGGCGTGAGCAGCTCGTCGATGACGAGCTGCCGGTCGTCGATCTCGCCGAACTCGAGCTTGGTGTCGGCGAGGACCAGCCCCCGGGACTCGGCGTGACCGGCCCCGAAGCGGTAGAGGCGCAGCGAGGCCTCGGCCAGCTGCTCGAAGCGCTCCTCGCCGACGAGCGCCACGGCCTCGGCGCGGGTCAGGGGCTGGTCGTGCCCCTGCTCGGCCTTCGTCGTCGGGGTGAAGAGCGGCTCGGGCAGCCGCTCCGACTCCCGCAGCCCCTCGGGGAGGCGCTCCCCGTGGACGGTGCCGCGCTCCCGGTACTCGCGCCAGGCCGAGCCGGCCAGGTACCCGCGCACCACGCACTCCATCCGGACGGGTCGGGCCGCCCTCACGAGCATGGCCCGCCCGGCGACCTCGGGACCGGCGGTCTCGGGTAGGTCCGTCGGGTCGGCCGACACGAGGTGGTTGGGGACGAGGTGCTCCGTGCGCTCGAACCACCACACCGAGAGCCCCGTGAGCACCCGACCCTTGTCGGGGATGGGGTCGTCGAGGACGACGTCGAAAGCCGAGATCCGGTCGGTCGCGACGATGAGGAGCCGGTCGTGGCCGACCTCGTAGAGCTCCCGGACCTTGCCCGAGCAGAGATGGGGCAGCCCGACGGGGCTCACCGGGAGGCCTCGCCGACGACATCGGGCAGCGGAACGCGAACCGGCTCGTCGAGGGCGTCGAGCGCGTCGACGGTCCGGTGGGCGTGGGCCAGGGCCCGGTCGAGGTCGAAGCAGGCGGCCAGCCGGTCCTCGTCCAGCCCGACCTCGGGGTCCTCGCGCAGGACGTCGGCGAACGGCCGGCGCTGCTCCCAGGTGGCCATGGCGGCGCGCTGGACGATGCGGTAGGCCTCGTCGCGCGACCGTCCGGCCTCGACGAGCGCCAGCAGCACGGGCTGGCTGAAGACGAGTCCGTACGAGGCGTCGAGGTTCTCGCGCATGCGGTCGGGGTACACCTGCATGCGCTCCACGACGTCACGGAACCGGACGAGCACGTAGTGGGCGAGCGTGGTCGAGTCGGGCAGCACGATCCGCTCGACCGAGGAGTGGGAGATGTCGCGCTCGTGCCAGAGGGCCACGTTCTCGAGCCCGGCGTGGAGGTTGGCCCGCAGCACCCGGGCCAGGCCGCAGAGCTGCTCGCACTTCACCGGGTTCCGCTTGTGGGGCATGGCGCTGGAGCCCTTCTGGGCCCCGCCCCGGAACGGCTCCTCGACCTCCCGCACCTCCGTGCGCTGGAGCAGCCGGATCTCCTGGGCGAACGACTCGACGCTGGCTCCCACGGAGGCGCAGGCGTAGAGGAGCTCGGCGTGGCGGTCGCGCGCCAGCACCTGGGTCGCGGGGACGGGTCGGAGCCCGAGGCGCTCGCAGACGTGCGCCTCGACCCGCGGATCCACGTTCGAGTACGTGCCGACGGCGCCCGAGAGCTTGCCGACGGCCACCGCCTCGCGCGCCCGGGCCAGCCGCACCCGGTCGCGGCGGACCTGCAGCGCCCACAGGGCCAGCTTCGCCCCGAAGGTGGTGGGCTCGGCGTGGACGCCGTGGGTCCGGCCGACCATCGGCGTGCCCGCGTGCTCCCGGGCCCGGGCCACGATGGTGCCCTCGAGGGCCGCGGCCGCGTCGAGGAGCAGGTCGGAGGCCCGCACCAGCGTGGCCGAGAGCGCGGTGTCCACGACGTCGCTCGACGTGAGCCCGTAGTGGACCCAGGACGCGGCCGGCGGGCCGACCCGCTCCTGGACGACGTCGACGAAGGCGGCGACGTCATGCTCGGTGACCCGCTCGCGGTCCTCGACGGCCTGCACGTCGAAGCCCGCCCGGGCGCGCACGTCCGCGGCGTGCTCCCGGGGGACGACGCCGAGCTCGGCCCACGCCTCCACGGCGAGGACCTCGACCTCCAGCCACGTCCCGTACCGGGCCTCGTCGCTCCACAGCACGGCCATGGGCGCCAGGGAGTACCGGGGTATCAAGTGCGACCCTCCCGATGCCGACATTCACCCTGAACCGCTCGAACGGTGCCGCGGCGCCCCGGGCGGCCGGACGGATCGACGACGAGGAGGAGCCAGGGATGGCTCGCGCGATCAAGTGCACGAAGCACGTGTACGAGGACGTCGCCGGGGTCTGCCACGACTGCGGCGAGCCCTGGTGCCGGGAGTGCCTGCTCCCGCCGGCGGGGAACCGGGCGGTGCTGCGGTGCGTGGAGTGGCGCTGGTGGCGGCCGGGATCAGGCCCCGCAAGCTGCGCCGCCAGCCGACCCCCACGTACTGACGTCTCCGCCACCGTCGCCCTCACGCCACCCGCTCCGCGATGTCGCGCCGGAGCCGGCGGCCGGGCCACGACACCCGGTCCGCGGCCTCGTAGGCCCGCCGGCGGGCCTCGGCCAGGGTCGGGCCCATCGCGGTCACGTCGAGCACCCGCCCGCCGTCCGTGACGAGCGACCCGTCGTCGGCGAGGCGGGTGCCGGCGTGGAACACGGTCACGCCGTCGAGGGCCTCGGCCGCCTCGATCCCGTCGATCCGGTCCCCGGTCCTGGGCGACGCCGGGTAGCCCTCGCTCGCGAGCACCACGGTGACGCAGGCCTCGTCGGCGAACCTCACGGGGGTCTCGAGGCGCCCCCGGGCCGCCTCGAGGCAGTGGACGGCGAGGTCGCTGGCGAGGCGGGGCACCACGACCTGGCACTCGGGATCACCGAAGCGCACGTTGTACTCGAGCACCTTGGGCCCCGCGGGCGTCAACATCAGCCCGGCGTAGAGGACGCCGCGGTACGCGACGCCTCGCCGGCGGAGGGCCGCGAGGGTCGGGCCCACGGCCTTCGCCATCACCTCGTCGACGAGCTCCGGGCCCGCGAAGGGGACGGGCGAGTACGCGCCCATGCCCCCGGTGTTCGGACCGGTGTCGCCGTCCCCGATCCGCTTGAAGTCCTGGGCCGGGGCGAGCGGGACACCCTCGGTGGAGCCGTCGCAGAGCACGAGCAGCGACAGCTCCGGCCCGCGCAGCCCCTCCTCGATCACGAGGGTCCGGCCGGCGTCGCCGAACGCCCGGCCCGAGAGGTAGGCCCGCACGGCGTCGCCCGCCTCGGCGAGCGACTCGGTGACGACCACGCCCTTGCCCGCGGCGAGGCCGTCGGTCTTCACGACGTAGAGGCCGGGCAGGGTGGCGAGGAACGCGAGCGCCTCCTCCTCCTGCCCCTGCGTGAAGCTGCCGTGGCGGGCGGTCGGCACGTCCGCCTCGACCAGGACGTCCTTCATCCATCGCTTCGAGCCCTCGAGCCGGGCGCCGGCGGCCACCGGCCCGAACGCCAGGCGGCCCCGGGCCTCGACGGCGTCGACCACCCCGGCCACCAGCGGCGCCTCGGGCCCCCACCACGACGAGGTCGGCCCCCAGGTCCTCGGCCAGGGAGGCGACCGCGGCCGGATCCGAGGCGTCGACGGGGACGCAACGACCCAGGCGGGCGGTCCCGGGGTTCCCCGGCGCCGTGACGACCTCGCTCACGGCCGGGGAGCGCCGCAGGGCCCAGGCCAGGGAGTGCTCGCGCCCGCCCGAGCCCACGACGAGGACCCGCAGGTCCCCGTTCACGGCCCGGACGCCGGGCGGATCGCCCGGCCGTTCGTGATCCGCGGGATCCTCGCGCCCATCCTCGGGAGACTAGGCGGCCTGGGGGAGCACGACCGTCTGCTCCCGGCCCGGGCCCACCGACACGAAGCTGACCGGGACCCCGGCCAGCTCCTCGACGAAGCGGACGTAGTCGCGGGCGGCGGCGGGGAGGTCGCCGATGCGGAGCGCCCCGTCGATCTCCCGCTTCCAACCCGGGAGGGTCTCGTACACGGGGCGGACCTTGTGGAGGACCGACTGGTGGTAGGGCACGTGGTCGTAGCGGGTGCCGTCGTCGGCCTCGTAGGCCACGCAGACCTTCAGCTCGGCGAGGGGTGCGAGCACGTCGAGCTTGGTGAGCGCGATCTCGGTGCAGGTGTTGAGCCGCACCGCGTGGCGCAGCATGACCGCGTCGAGCCACCCCGCCCGGCGCCGCCGCCCGGTGTTCGTGCCGAACTCGCCGCCCCGCTCGACGAGCAGGTCCCCGACCGGGTCGCCCTCGAACAGCTCGGTCGGGAACGGCCCGCTCCCCACTCGCGTGACGTAGGCCTTGGTCACCCCGACGACCCGGTCGATGGCGCGAGGGCCGACGCCGGCCCCGGTGCAGACCCCGCCCGCCACCGGGTTGCTCGACGTGACGAAGGGGTAGGTGCCGTGGTCGAGGTCGAGGAAGGTGGCCTGGGCCCCCTCGAAGAGCACCTGCTGGCCGGCCTCGAGCGCCTCGTGGACCAGGTGCACGGTGTCCGCGATGAGCGGCTCCAGCCGGGGGACCATGCCCAGGTACCGCTCGCAGATCTCGTCGGCCTCGAGGGGGAGGCGGTTGTAGACCTTGGCCAGCACCCCGTTCTTCTCCCGCAGCGCCAGCTCCAGCTTGGCCCGGAAGATCTTGGGGTCGAGGAGGTCCTGGACCCGGATCCCCACCCGGGCCGCCTTGTCGGCGTAGGCCGGTCCGATGCCGCGCTTGGTGGTGCCGAGCTTCGCCTGACCCAGGAAGCGCTCGGTCACCCGGTCGAGCTCCTGGTGGTAGGGCATGATGAGGTGGGCGTTGCCCGAGAGCCGGACCCGGCTGGCGTCGACGCCCTTTCCGGCCAGCATGTCGAGCTCGTCGAGCAGCACGGCGGGGTCCACGACGACGCCGTTGCCGATGATCGGCGTCACGTGGGAGTGGAGCACGCCGCTCGGGACGAGCTGGAGGGCGAAGGTCTCGCCGTCGACCACGATGGTGTGGCCGGCGTTGTGCCCACCCTGGTAGCGCACGACGAGGGTGCTCTCCTCGGCGAGGTAGTCGGTGAAGCGACCCTTGCCCTCGTCGCCCCACTGGGTGCCGACGATCACGGTGCCGGGCACGCGTGCCTCCTGGAACAGGGGGTTCGGAGCATCGAAGCCGGGCCGGTGGCGCGCCCGATGGGGCGTCGCAGGGGGCCGGGAACGGTCGCGCAGGCGATCACGTTTCCGACATGGTACTCGCCGGGGAGGCCTCCGTGCCTCCCGGTTCCCGGACGAGCGCCCCCAGGTAGACGGCCCGCACGGCCAGGGACTCGCGGACCTCGTCGAGGAGATCCTGGAGGAACTCCTGCTGGTAGGTCGCGTCGACGAGCAGCGAGACGGTGAAGAAGAAGCCGGTGAACCCGCCGAGGAACACCGCGACCTTGAGGACCTCGCGGGTGAGCACCATCTCCTGGTCCCACAGCTCCACGGTGGCGAGCACCTCCGGCGGGTGCCCCAGCCACGCGCCGGCCGTGTCGGACGACACGGCCAGGAACCCGAGCAGGACGAAGAAGCCGCCGACGAGCAGGCTCACGAGGATCACCTGGATCCCCTCGCTCACGAGGACGACCAGACCGAGGTTCCCCCACTGCCGTCGTCCCAGGGGTGGGGAGGCGCCGGGAGGAGCGAGCTCGACCAGCGCCGCGGCCGGGGTCCCCCGGACCCGCTCCCGCACGTCCTCCCAGGGCTCCTCGCGCGTGAGCTCACCGATCTGGCGCGGGAGCCGCATCGCCGCGAAGAGCGTCCCGACCGCTGCGAACAGGGCCACGACCGTGAGCACGGCCGGCCAGCGGAGGTTCGACGCGAGCTGCCAGACCTCGGCGTTGACGAAGAGGAAGGTGACGAAGAGCAGCAGGAGGGGGAGGGCCCGGACGAGCAGCCCGAGCACCGCCCCCAGCTCGCGGCCGAGCCGGCCGGCGGCCCAGCGGGTCATCGGCACCAGCCCGTAGCTGGCGACGAGGAAGACGGCGGCGAGGAGCAGGAGGTTGGCCAGGGCGGTGAGGACCGCGTCGCGCACCTGCCCGCCGAACACGAACGGGAGGAGGGCGGGGAGGACCACGAAGGCGACCACCTCGACCGGGCCCACGTCGACCGGGCGGGCCAGGGCCGGCCTCCCCCGGGCGCGGTTGGCGAGGGCCCAGCCGCCGAGGAGGATCCCGAAGCCGCCGGCCACGGCGAGGGCGTTGAGCCACCACGCCCATCCCCACTTGGTGGCCAGCAGCACCTCGACGACGAAGACGAGGGTGAGGAGGGGGACGATCCGGGTGAGGATGTCCTCGGAGGCGTTGTAGCGGTCGATGAAGTGGGGGACGCCGCGCCGCAGGAACCAGCGCTCGGTCTCCGCGATCGCCTCGGCTCGCGCCACCTGCGCACGGTCCTCGACCACGGTCCCAGTCTCACCCAACGGAGGCTGCCGGTCGCGGTCCTCGCTCCTACCCCGACCGGCCCGGTCAGACGCCGGAGACCACACCGCGTGCGGTCACCAGCGGGAGATCGAGGAGGGTCCGGACACCTGGCGGCGCCTCGCAGACCAGGGGGATCGCGTTCACCGCGTGGGCCGCCGTGGCGAGCAGCCCGTTCTGGATCCACTCCCCGCCGACCTCGAGGTCGAGCCGCGGCCGCCCCTCGATGCGCACCGCGAACCCGGGCGGGCACCAGCGGGTCACCACGTCGGGGTGGACCTTGTACACGACCTCGAGCGTGACGAGGTCCCGACCGTCCACGACGCCGGTGTAGGCCCACCGGGATCCGCACACCGTGCCCGGTTCCGCCACGCCCGCCGCGATCTCGAGACGTCGCGTCGCCAGCTCGTACTCGTCGAACGCCCGGACCTCCTCGACCGTGAGACCGAGGCCGGCGGCGACGAGGTGGATGCTCTCCGCGAAGCAGCTCAGCATGAAGCGCCGGTACGGGACGGCGTCGACCTCGTACCGCTCCGGGGGCTTGGTGAAGCCCATCAGGTCCACGATGACGCCGGGCGACGCGTACCCGGTCATGTCCGACGACTCCCGGGCGAAGACCCGGTCGAGCCGGGCGGACAGGCCCGAGAGCACCAGCGGTACGAGGTCACCCATGAAACCGGGGTTGAGTCCCGTTCCGTGAAGCGACGTCCCACCCTCGCGACACGCGGCCTCGAGCTGCGCGACGAGGGCGGCCCCGTGCGCCGCCGGGTAGAGGTACCCGGTCGTCGTGACCACGTTCTTCCCGGCCGCGAGGAGCCGGCAGAGGACCTCGGTGTCCCGGTCGGGGTCGTCGGCGAAGAAGGCCGACGGCGCGGGCATGTAGGACACGCAGTCGGCGTCGAGCGCGAACGCCTCCTCGGGGTCCGCGGTGGCCCTCACCCCGGTCGGCGGGACGCCGGCGAGCTCCCCGGCGTCCCGGCCGGCCTTGGCCGGGTCGTGCACGACCACGCCGACGAGCTCGAGGTCGGGGCGGTTCAGAATGGACCGGAGCGCGTACCGTCCGACGACGCCCGTCGCCCACTGGATCACCCGGTACGGCAACGGCCGGCCCTCCTCGCCGGTGCCTGTGGACACCGAACTTCACGCTTGACGTAAGAAAATACCTTGAGCAGAGTGGGGCCGCCATGGACCCGGGATCCCCCTCCCCCTCGGGCTCACCGTCCCCCGGCCGACGTCACGCTGGGAGAGATCCCCGACCTGGTGCGCCGGGCCGAGGACCTCGGGTACCGGTCGGTGTGGACCTGGGAGCGCGACGGCTGGGACGCCTTCGCGCTGACCGGTGCCCTGTCCCAGGCCACGCGCCGGGCCGAGCTCGGTGTGGCGATCGTGTCGGCCTTCACCCGGCCACCCCCCCTCGTCGCCATGGGTGCCGCGGCGGCCCACCACCTCTCGGGCGGCCGTTTCGTGCTCGGGCTCGGCGCGTCGTCGTCTGCCATCACGGAGCGCTGGATGGGGCTGCCCTACGACCGCCCGTACCAGCGCGTGCGCGACACCCTCCGCGCCGTCAGGGCGATCCTCGACGGGGGCAAGGTGAGCTTCCAGGGCGAAGCGATCGCGGTCGAGGGGTTCCGGCTCGGGGTGGAGCCGGCCCCCGATCTCCCCATCCACCTCGCGGCCCTGGGACCGGACATGCTCGCCCTGGCCGGACGCGAGGCCGACGGGGTCGTGCTCTACATGGTGCCCCCCGATCGGATCGAACGGGTCGTCGAACCGGCGCGAGCCGCCGCGGCAGCGGCGGGGCGCCCGGCCCCGACCACGGTCATGTCGGTCCCGGTGGTGGTGGGCGGCGACCCGGCCGAGCGCCGGCGAGCCCTCGTCGACCTCGGCCTCGCCTACGCCCGGGTCCCGGTGTACGCCGCGCACCTCACCCGGATGGGCCTGCGAGACGACATCGACGCCCTGGTGGAGAAGGCCCGGGCGACGGGGACCGACGGGGCGGCCGACGTCGTGCCCGACCACCTCCTCGACGCGTTCGGCGTCGCCGGGGAGGCGCGTGAGTGCCGCGAGGGCCTGCGCCGCTTCCTCGACGGGGGCCTCGACCGGCTCCACGTCTACCTCATGGGCTGCGGCCCGGACCGCGACGAGCGGCGGCGCCAGGTCGACGAGGCGCTCGAGGCGCTGGCCCCCGCGGGGTGTGCTCCCCGAACCGGTGGACCGGAGGGAGGGTGAGGTGCTCGACCGGGATCACGTGATGCCCCAACTGCTGGCGCGGCGGGCCGCCGAGCGCCCGGACCGGGTCTTCGTCACGGAGGTCGGGGGCGTCGCGTCACCCACGCCCAGCTCTCCGACGAGGCTCTCATCTGGGCGAGCGCCCTCGCCCGGGCCGGGGTCGCGCCGGGCGAGGGCGTGCTCGTGATGCTGCCGAGCGGCATCGACGCCCACGCGGTGTGGCTCGGTATCGGGTGGCTCCGGGCGCTGGAGGTCCCGGTGAACACGCAGTACCTCGGGACGATGCTCCAGTACGTGGTGGACGACTCCCGGGCCGAGGTCATGGTGATCTCGCGACGGTGGCTCGACCGCCTGATCGCGGTCGGCCCGGCGTGCACGGGCCTGCGCACCGTGGTCGTGCTCGACGACCTGCCGCCGACGCTGCCCCCGCTCCCGTTCGAGGTCGTCGGCCGGGCCGAGTTCCTCCTCGGGTCCGAGCCCGCCTCGCACCTCCCCGAGCCGGAGCCGTGGGACATCGCCTCGGTGCTCTACACCTCGGGCACCACCGGGCCGTCCAAGGGCGTCCTGGTGCCCTGGGCCCAGCTCCACGCGACCGCGGTCGGCCAGGTCCCGATCGAGGACTTCGACGACCACGACGTCGCGTACGTGCCCTTCCCCTCCTACCACGTGAGCGCCAAGGGTCCCCTGTACCTGATGCTCCTGTGCGACGGGGCCGCCGTGGTGCGGGAGCAGTTCTCGACCGAGGAGTTCCTGCACGACGTCGCCGAGCACGGCTGCACCTACGGCATGCTCATCTTCGCCATGGCCCGCTTCCTCCACGACCAGCCGCCGCGCCCCGAGGACGCGGCCACCCCGCTCGAGAAGGTCGTCATGGTGCCGCCCATCCCCGAGGTCCACGACTTCGCCCGGCGGTTCGGCGTCCGGGTCGGGACGCTCTACAACATGACCGAGATCAGCGTCCCGCTGGTCACCTGGGACATCGAGGACCCGGCGAGCTGCGGTCGGGTGCGGGACGGTTACGAGCTCCGCGTCGTCGACGAGCACGACCGGGAGGTCCCGCTGGGGGAGGTCGGCGAGCTCCTCGTGCGCAGCGACGAGCCCTGGACGCTCAACGCCGGGTACTTCGGGATGCCCGAGGCCACGGCCCGGGCCTGGCGCAACGGCTGGTTCCACACCGGCGACGGGTTCCGGCGCGACGCGGCCGGGAACCACTACTTCGTCGACCGCTTCAAGGACACGATCCGCCGGCGCGGCGAGAACGTCTCCTCCACGGAGGTGGAGGCGATCGTGGCCACCCACCCCGGCGTCGCGGAGTGCGCGGCGGTGGCCGTGCCCTCCGAGCACGGGGAGGACGAGGTCAAGGTCGTCGTGGTCCCCGCCGGTGAGGAGGGCCTCGACCCGGCCGAGCTGATCGGGTACCTCGAGCCTCGCATGCCGCGCTTCATGGTCCCGCGCTACGTCGAGGTCGTCGACGAGCTCCCCAAGACCCCGACGGCCAAGGTCCGCAAGGTCGAGCTGCGCGCCGCGGGCGTCACGGAGAGGACCTGGGATCGCACCCTCGCCGGAGCCCGGCCGGCCCCCACCCCCTCGGAGGCGCCATGAGCGGTCACCGGCCCACCCGCCAGGTGCTCGACGTCGGCGAGCACGACGACCTCCCCCACGCGCCGTCCGCGTCGCCGACCTGGCGGGAGAGCCTGTACTTCGAGGTCTGCGACCAGGCCCTCGACCTGTGGTGCTACCAGTACGTCGGCGAGCGGCTCAACAAGGACCACGCCGGGCTGGCCCTCGCCGTCCGCACCGGCGACGGGAGGCAGTACGGCCGGCTCGACCACGGACCGGTCGACCGGGACGAGCGCGCCCACCGCTGCGCCGGCCTGGAGATCGCCACCGTCGACCCGATGCGCCGCCACCGGGTCACCTTCGACGGGCCGGTCGTCGGGCCGCACGCCGCTTCGCCCGGCGCGCTGCGGATGCCGCCCTCGTGGATGCGCCCCGACGGCCCCGGGCGGGGACCGGTCGAGCCGGCCCGACTGGAGCTGGCCTTCGAGGCCACCACTCCCTTCTACACCTTCCCGACCAACCTGCTCCTCCCCTTCTTCGCCGGGCACATCCAGCAGATGGGGGTCATGCGGGGGACGCTGCGCCTCGGCGACGAGGAGCTGGCCGTCGAGGGGCCCACCTTCCGCGACCGTTCGTGGGGCGACCGGGACTGGTTCGGGATCGACCAGTACCTGTGGATCTACGCGCCCTTCCCCGACCTGGCCCTCGCCACCACCCGCATCGTCGCCGGGGACGTCCGGGAGGTCGTCGGCTGGACGTGGGACGGGCACCGGCCCGCCGACGTCGTCGCCTGGCCCGACGAGCAGGTGACCTGGGACGCCACCGGGGGCAAGCCCCTCCCCGTCGATCTGGCGGTCGAGGTGCGCGACGACCGCTCGCGGCGCCAGGAGCTGGAGATCACCCTGCTCGGCGCGGCGCCGTCGGTGTTCGAGGGCCGGGGGCCGCTGGCCGGGAAGCTGGCGTGGATCGACCGCTGCCCGGCCCGCATCCGGCGCGGCGACCAGGAGGTGCTCGGGGTCGTCGAGAGCCAGCAGGTCGTGGACCGCCCGGAGGGGTGGTCGTGACCACCGGACCGCGGCCCCCGAGCCTCGCGGCCTACCTCGGCGGGCTGGCCGCCACGGTCAAGGGGCGGCTGGCCCCGGCCGCCGACGGCGAGCACCTCCGCGGCGAGCTGTACGCGCTGGCCAGCACCCTGCGCCTCCTCGCCGGCCTGGTCGAGGACCTCCCCGCCGAGCTGGCCGACGACGAAGCCGCTCTGACCGGCGTGCTCGACGTGCTCGACGCCCTCGGGCCGGGCGGGGACGACCTCCGGGGCCGGCTGGCGGCCGTCTTCCGGGACCGGGTCGCCGGAGGGGGTGACGGCCTCCTGGCCCACCCGGCCGTGCGCTCCTACCTGGCCCGCGACCTGGCCCGCCGCCACGCCGCCCTGTTCGGGCCTGCGGGTGGGGCACCTCCCGAAGGTGTCGCCGCGGAGGGCCGTGGCCGCTCGCTCGCCGACCCCGGCGTCCGGGCCCGCCTCGAGGCGTTCCTCGCGGAGTGCCTCGACGCCCCCGACCTGCGGATCACCGTTATCGCGGGCACGACCCAGGGGTTCGCGGCCGAGACGGTGGTGTGCACCGTCGAGGCCGCCGGCGGGACGCCTCAGCGGATGGTCGTCCGGGCCCAGTGGCCGGAGCTGCTCCTGAGCGCGATCCCGGCTCCGGTGGAGCGGCAGGCGGCCGCGATGGCCGTGGCCCGACGGGCGGGACTTCCCGTCCCCCGGGTGCACGGCGTCGCCCCCGGGGAGGAGCCGGTGGGCGCCCCCCTCCACGTCACCGAGCACGTCGAGGGGTCGGTCCTCACGCCGTGGACGCCGGAAGGGCGAGCGCTCCTCGACCGGATCCGGGAGTCCCTGGGGCCGGTGTTCCTCGACCACCTCGCCGCCCTCCACGCGGCCGACTGGCGGGGCTCGGGGCTCGTCGAGGAGACCGCCGGCGACGCCCTCTCCCGCCTGCGCGCCCGATTGGAGCGCGTCGAGTCGCTCTACCGCCAGGCCGAGCTGCGCCCCGACCCGCTGGTCGACCTGGCCCTCGGGTGGCTCTCCGCCCGGGCCGACCAGTGGGGCGAGGAGGTCCTGATCCACGGCGACTTCCGACCCGGGAACCTGATCTTCGGCGAGGACGGGTCGGTACGGGCCGTCATCGACTGGGACGCGTCCAAGGTGACCGACTTCCACGAGGAGCTGGGGCAGCTCACCCTCTGGGCCTACCGCCAGGACGGCCTGGCGTGCGGGCTGTTCCCCGACGAGCGGCTGCTCGGCGAGTACGCGAGCCGGACCGGGCGCGAGATCGATCCGGCGGGGCTCCGCTACTACCAGGTGCTGATGACGATCCAGCACCTACTCGTCTTCGTGATCCTCGCCCGCTCGTGGCTCGACCGGGGAGGCGACGTCCGCGGGGCCCGGACGCTCTTCACGCTGGCGGACTCACGGTCCGAGCTGGGCCGCCTCCTGGGCGTGACCTGATCGCCGGACCGCCGGGCGCCCGGAGGCGGGCCCCGCGCGGCCCGGCGCGACCCTCAGCAGCCGGCGGCCGGCCGACCGCCTCGCATGGTCCCCCGATCCAGCGGGTCGGCGAGGTAGGGCGGCCGCTCCTCCCGGAGGCGCCAGCCCCACTGGCTCGTCACCCGCCAGCGGGCGATGCGCCAGCGACCGCCGTCGCGCCGGAAGGTCCCCTCGTAGAGGCCTCCGGCCAGCTCGTAGGCCCCGGTCGTGAGGTAGTAGGAGCTGAGCTCGGCGGTGTCGCCGCCCTCCCCGACCTCCACGCTGGTGTTCGCGGCGTGGTGCCGGCGGATCGAGGCCGGGTACCGGCCGTAGAGTCCCGCCAGCGCCTCGCGGCCCGCCCGCGCGACCGTCTCGCCCGAGCCGGGCGGGAAGTTCACCGCCTCGAACGTCACGTCCTCGGTGAAGACGTCGAGGAGGTCGTCCACCCGACCACCGTCGAGCGCGTACAGGTACTCGCGGAAGCAGTCGAGCACCTCTTCCCTCGCCTCGAGGCGGGCCACCCGGGCCCTGAGCCGATCCAGGTCGTCCCCTTCGGCGCGCCGGTCGTCCACCTGGTCCACCTCGTCCTCCTGGTCCTCCTGGTCACGCCCACCCCGGTGCCCGGGCGGGGGAGCCGAGCCGCAACGGCCCGGAGCTCGCCGTGAGCCGCGCGGGATGCCCGGGCCACACGCCGACGTTCTCCCCCGTCCGGCCCGAGGGACCTTCCTCGAGGAGCTCGACGAGCACGCTCGCCACCTGCTCGGGTTCGAGGAGCCAGGGCGGCCTCGCCGGCGTGGAGGACCCGTCGCCCGGACCGCCGAGCACGCCGCGCATCATCGGGGTGTCGGTGGCCCCCACGCACAGACCGTTGACCCGGACCCCGCGGTCCCGCAGCGCCCACGCCCAGTTGAGCGTCAGGCCGTTGAGCGCCCACTTCGTGGCGTCGTAGACGTCCATGTCCCCACCCGCTCCGGGGCGGCGAGCCGGGCCCCCGGCCCACGGGCAGCCCGGCGACTCGTCGTGGGGCCACGGGACCGGGTAACCGCAGTTGAGGACGTGGTCGCTCGACACGTTGACGATCGCGCCTCCGCCCCGCTCGACCAGCTCGGGGATCACCGCCCGCCCGAACAGGAAGGCCCCCTCAGGTTGACCCCGACCACCGCCTCGAAGTCGTCGAGGCCCTTCGCCCAGGGGCCGGTCGGCGGCGAGGCCCGGAACACGGCTGCGTTGTTCACGAGGACGTCGACCCCGCCGAAGCGCGCCCGGGCGGCCTCCACGACGCGCTGCACGTCTTGCGGGAGCGACACGTCGCCGGGGACCCCCACCACGGCGACGCCGAGGTCGTCGAGCTCGGCGACGCTCGCCGCGAGCTCGAGCCGCACGTCACAGAGCACGAGGTGCGTCCCGGCCTCGCCGAGGGCTCGGGCGAAGGCCGCGCCGAGCCCGACCGCGGCTCCGGTGACGATCGCCGTGGCGCCGTGGAGCGGAGAGGGCGGGGAGGTCGCGGACACCGGGGCCGACGCTAGCGGCCCGACGCTCCGCGACGTGGCGGGCGGCGACCGTCTAGCCGGCGCGGGCCAGCTCGCTCTCCCGGGCCAGGGCGGCCGGGAACAGCAGGTTGCTCTCCTTGTGGATGTGCAGGTGCAGGTCGCGCTCGAAGCGGGCCAGGCCGTCGAGCAGGGCCTGGTAGCTCGGGCAGGCGTCGTCGGGCACGGCGTAGCCCGCGGTGAGCTCGCGCAGGGCCACGAGGAGGTCGCGGGTCTCGTCGTGCTCGTGGAGCATCACCCGGATCGGGTTGCCCACCGAGCCGCAGTGGAACTCCGGGGCGGACGACGCGGCCTCCAGCTCCCGGCAGAGCGGGAACAGGATCTGCTCCTCCTTGGCCAGGTGCGACTCCAGCTCGGCCCGCAGGGTCTCGTAGGCGGCCCGGACCTGGTGGAGCTCGGGGTGGCGGTCCCCGTGGGCGGCCTCGACCTTGGCCGCCAGCTCGCTCAGGCGGGGCAGCTCGGGCCACAACGGGACGTGGTGGACCGCCTCGATGTGGTCGCAGAGGGCGGCGAGGCCCTCGGGCGGCTCCTCGGCCGTCTCCGCCGGGGCTGGCGCGGCGTCGGACGCGGCGAGCGCCGCGGTCACCTCGTCGAGGTCGGCGTCGGCGGCCGTGCAGGCCTCGGCCAGTGGCAGGGCGCCGCCGCAGCAGTAGTCGACGCCGAAGGACTCCAGCACCTCGGCCCGGCCGAGCCGCTCCGCCACGAGCCGGCCCACCGGCACCTGCGGGTCGATCGCCATCACGTCGTTCCTCCGTTGGTCGTGTCGTCCCAGGGTACGGGTCTCCGCCGGCGACCTCGTAGTCGGAGGCGCCGAGGCTGCCGCCGGCGTGTAGCGCCTCCGAGACCAGGCGTCCCGGGCTGGCCGGTCGTCGGCTCAGGGGGACCGGGACCCGGGCTGTCGTCCGTGCCCTCGATCGAGCCGTCGGGCCATCCACGGTGAGCTCGACACGGGTGCCGTGCCCGACCGGAGCCCCGTCCCGGGACCGGCGGCACGGCCGGGCCTCGGCCGGCCCGGCGCGCCGGGGGCCGACAATGGCATCATTATGCTATAATAGTGGCATGACACGGGCACGGGTCAGCACGACGGTCGACGGGGAGTTGCTCGCGGCCGCACGCAGGTTGCGCGAGTGGGGCAACGACGCCTCGCTGCTCGACGCGGCACTCGGGGCGCTGGTCGCGGCGCACCGGGCTGCCGAGGTCGACGACGCCTACCGGGCCTACGACCGTCACCCGCTCGACGAACCCGACGAGTGGGGCGACCTCGCGTCGTTCCGGGCCGCGGCCAGCTCGTCGTGACGACAGCGCGACGCGGCGAGGTCTGGTGGTGCGAGCCGCCGGGTATCGGACGCCGCCCCGTGGTCGTCCTCTCACGTGACGTCGCGATCGGGAGGCTCCGGCGCGCGATCGTCGGGCCCTGCACGACCACGATCCGCGGCCTCCCCAGCGAGGTCGTCCTCGAACCCGGAGAGGACCCGGTGCCCCGACGGTCGGTGGTGAACCTCGACTCCGTCGAGAGCGTGGCCGTGGGCTTGCTGGTGGAGCGGCTCGGCCGCCTCGGCGACGAGCGGATGCGCGAGGTCTGCGCGGCCCTCGCCGTCGCGGTCGCCTGCGACTGACCGAGGCCAGCGCCGCCGGTGCTCCCCTCATCGACCCACCCCTGCCGACCCGTGTGCGCCGGATGCTCCCGGCCCCCGGGGGCGACCACACGACCCGCGTGCCACCCGTCAGGAGACGTCCGCCAGCCCCTCCTCCCGGGCCAGGGCGGCCGGGAACAGCAGGTTGCTCTCCTTGTGGATGTGGAGGTGCAGGTCGCGCTCGAAGCGGGCCAGGCCGTCGAGCAGGGCCTGGTAGCTCGGGCACGCGTCGTCGGGCACGGCGTAGCCCGCGGTGAGCTCGCGCAGGGCCACGAGGAGGTCACGGGTCTCGTCGCGCTCGTGGAGCATCACCCGGATCGGGTTGCCCACCGACCCGCAGTGGAACTCCCCCTCATAGAACGAATTCCGACCGGTCCCTTGACACCGATGGGGGGGGATTAGCGTTCATCTCGGTGTCATGAGGGCGGGCGCCTCCGATCACCGGGCCCATCGTCACGATGGATCGGAGCTCGCCGATGGTTCGAACCCGTCCCCCACGTCACGGTCTCGGGCGCCTTCCCTTTCGGCTCAGCTCGTTCGGCTCCTGGGGCGTCATCGCCCTCGCGGGCGTGCTGCTGGCCGGATGCGGCGACGGATCCTCGGAGCCGTCGGCCTCCGTGCGCGCCGGGTCCGGCGACCCGGCCGCCGCCGCGGTGGTGGCCGGCACCCTCGTCGGCAACGACCGGATCGAGGCGCCCGGCGACGCCGAGGAGATCGCCCTCGTAGACGCGTCACGCTCCCTCTTCGGGAGCCAGAGCCCGATGGCGCTGTGGTCTGCGGACCACCAGGTCGTGCTCTACAACTCGTGGCGGTGGGAGTCCGAGACCGAGATGGCGGGGCGGCGGCCCGGCGACCCCGTCGCGACGCCGGCGATCCGGGTGAAGGACCTCGCCCGGGGCACCGACACCGTCCTGGCCGAGGGAGCCCAGACGATCGCCTGGCGCGGCGAGGGCCCGGTCGCCTACACGCAGGCCGACGACCCGGTGTGGCGGATGAACGAGCGCTACGTCGGCCACGTGGTCGTGCGCGACTCCCTGTCGAGCCCGCCCCAGCGCTGGACCGACACCTCCGACCGCTACATCGTCCTGGCCTGGGCCGGCGACCACCTCCTCTTCCACCGGGTCCCGCCCGAACGGGAAGGCGGTGGCGAGCTGCTCGCCGCCACCGGCCCCGGGCGCATCCACTCCCTCGGCCCCGACACCACCACGCTCCTCGGCCTCAGCCCCGACGGGCGGTACGCGTTCGTCCTCACCGACAGCGAGGGCGGCCGATCACTCGACGGCCTGCGCTACGGCCTGGTGGAGGTGGCCACGGGCCGGTCCGCGGGGACGGTCGACGTCGGTGCGGTCCCGGCCGGCCAGGTCCTCGGAGGAGCGCTGCCCCTCGGAGCCTGGGACGGCGACCAGGTCGTCATCGAGACCAGCCTCTTCGCGCTGGACGACGGCCAGGTCGCCGATGGGCAACCCGCGCTCGCGATCTTCGACTGGGACCCCGAGGGCCCGGCCCTGGCCCTGTCCACCGTGATCCCCGTCGACGCATCGGTGGCCCCCTGGGCCGAGGAGCCGTACTTCACCGACGACCACCGCCGGGTCCAGGCCATCTCGATCGACCGGCTCCCCGAGCCTGCCGACCCCGACCAACCCCCGGAACCGCCCGAGCCGTTCGAGCCCTACTACATCGTCGTGGACTGCGAGGTCGCCACCGCGACGTGCCAGGCGGTGCCGCTCGACAAGCCGGGGGCGGGCCACCAGCTCACCCCCCTGCGCAACCCGAGCCGACCCTCGGCCAGCGACGTGGAGGAGGAGCAGTGAGAACCGGTACCAGCTCCTCGAAGGGCCGCCGGGCGACGACGGCGCTCGTCGCGCCTGCTGATGCTCACGGCGCTCCTCGGTCCCTCGAGCGTCGAGCGGGCGGGCGCCACGACCACGAACTACCAGTACTACTTCACGAAGAACTGGGGCGACCCGTGGCAGTCGGAGCTGTCGCTCTGGTTCGTCGGCGACCCGACCTACACGACGAAGGTGGCGTCGTGGCGATCCGGGAGCGGAACGGGAACGTTGGCCCAGGCCACCGACGAATGCCGGGTCAACCACGGCTGGCTCCCGAGCCTCACCTACTGGTTCACCGGGTGGTCGTGGAACTGGGGAGGAGGCGTCATCCAGGGCCCGGTGCTCCAGCTCCCCAACGTCCAGTGCTGGAACGGAACCTGGCGGACCGAGTTGTTCGTCCACAGCACCTACCCGTGGAGCGAGAGTCACTACCGGTCCATGGGCTGCATCAAGGTGTCCAACACCGGGGGTCCGTCACCGGCGAGCGGCGACATCCTGAACGTCGTCTTCCTGTACCACTGGTACGGGCAGCCCCTGGCCCTGACCGTCCGGTCCTGACCGCCCGGCAGGCACCGGGGACTCGGGCACCTCGGCCCATCCGGGGCGGGGTCAGCCGACGGCCGCGGGCTCCCGGCGCGAGAACACCAGGCCGTCGGGGCCGGCGTCGACCACGATCGTGTCGCCGTCGCGGTAGGCGCCCTGGAGCAGGTCGAGGGCGATCGGGTCGGCGATCTCCCGCTGGAGCACCCGCTTGAGCGGCCGGGCCCCGTAGTCGGGGTCGTAGCCGGCCCGGGCCACCCAGGCCGCCGCCGCGTCGGTGAGCTCGAGGTCGAGCCCACGGTCCCGCAGGCGCCCGGCCAGGCGCTCGACCTGGATCCCGACGATGTCGGCGATGTGGGCCTCGGAGAGCCGGTGGAACATCACGATCTCGTCGACCCGGTTCAGGAACTCGGGCTTGAAGTGGGCGCGCACCGCGGCCATGACGGCGGCCTCGCCGGCCCCGCCGCCGAGGTTGCTGGTCATGATGAGCACGGTGTTCGTGAAGTCGACCGTGCGGCCCTGGCCGTCGGTGAGCCGGCCGTCGTCCATGATCTGGAGCAGCACGTTGAACACGTCGGGGTGGGCCTTCTCGATCTCGTCGAGCAGCACGACCGCGTAGGGGCGGCGCCGGACGACCTCGGTGAGCTGGCCGCCCTCCTCGTAGCCGACGTACCCGGGGGGCGCGCCGATGAGGCGCGACACCGTGTGCTTCTCCATGTACTCCGACATGTCGATACGGACCATCGCCCGCTCGTCGTCGAAGAGGAAGTCGGCCAGGGTGCGGGCCAGCTCGGTCTTGCCGACGCCGGTGGGGCCGAGGAACAGGAACGAGCCGATGGGCCGGTGGGGGTCGGACAGGCCGGCCCGGGACCGCCGGATGGCGTTGGCCACGGCCGTGACCGCGTCCTCCTGGCCGACGACCCGCCGGTGGAGCGCCTCCTCCATGCGGACGAGCTTCTGCATCTCGCCCTCCATGAGGCGCGACACGGGGATGCCGGTCCACTTGGAGACGATCTCGGCCACGTCCTCGGCGTCGACCTCCTCCTTGAGCATCGGTTCCTCGCGCTGCAGCTCGTCGAGGCGGCGGGTGCGCTCCTCGATCTCGGCCCCGACCTCGCGCATCGTGCCGTAGCGCAGCTGGGCCGCCTTCTCGAGGTCGCCGTCGCGCTCGGCCCGCTCGGCCTCCAGCCGGGCCTGCTCCAGCCGCTCCTTGAGCTCGCGGATCCGGCCGATGGCCTCCTTCTCGGTCTGCCAGCGGGCGACCATGCCGTCGCGGTCCTCGGCCAGGCCGGCCAGCTCGGCCTCGAGCGCGGCGAGGCGGGCCCTGGAGGCGTCGTCGGTCTCCTTGGCCAGCGCCGCCTTCTCGATCTCGAGCTGGCGGATGCGGCGCTCCACCACGTCGATCTCGAACGGCATGGAGTCGATCTCGATGCGGAGGCGCGACGCGGCCTCGTCGACGAGGTCGATGGCCTTGTCGGGGAGCTGGCGGCCGGTGATGTAGCGGTCGGAGAGGACGGCGGCGGCCACGAGGGCCGCGTCCTGGATGCGGACCCCGTGGTGGACCTCGTAGCGCTCCTTGAGCCCCCGCAGGATGGCGATGGCGTCCTCGACCGACGGCTCGCCCACGTAGACCTGCTGGAAGCGCCGCTCGAGCGCCGGGTCCTTCTCGATGTGCTTGCGGTACTCGTCGAGCGTGGTGGCACCGATCATGCGCAGCTCGCCCCGGGCGAGCATCGGCTTGATCATGTTGCCGGCGTCGACGGCCCCTTCGGCGCCGCCCGCGCCGACGATGGTGTGGAGCTCGTCGACGAAGGTGACCACCTCGCCCTCGGAGTCGGCGATCTCCTTGAGGACGGCCTTGAGCCGCTCCTCGAACTCGCCCCGGTACTTGGCGCCGGCGACCATGCCGCCGATGTCGAGCGCGACGAGGCGCTTGTTCCGGAGGCTCTCGGGCACGTCACCCTCGACGATGCGCCGGGCCAGACCCTCGACGATGGCGGTCTTGCCCACCCCGGGCTCGCCGATGAGCACCGGGTTGTTCTTCGTCCGCCGGGACAGGACCTGGACGACGCGGCGGATCTCCTCGTCGCGCCCGATCACCGGGTCGAGCTTCCCCCGCCGGGCCTCCTCGGTGAGGTCGCGCCCGAACCGCTCGAGGGCCTGGTACTGCTCCTCGGGGTTCTCGCTCGTGACCCGGTGGCTGCCCCGGACCGAGCGCAGGGCCTCGAGCACCGCGTCGTGGTCGACCCCGACGCCGCGCAGGAGGTCGCCGACCCCGCCGGGGACGGTGGTCATGGCGAGAAGGACGTGCTCGGTGGACAGGTAGTCGTCGCCGAGGGTCCGGCGCTCCTCGTCGGCCGCCTCGAGGAGCCGGTAGGCCTCGGGGGCGAGCGCGGGGGGCTGGGTGGTGGTGCCGTAGACGCGGGGGAGCCGCTCGAGCGCCTCCGCCACCCGGTCGCCGACGACCTTGGGGGCCACGCCCATCCGCTCGAGCACGGGGAGCACGACGCCCTCGGGCTGGCCGAGGAGCGCCGCGAGGAGGTGCTCGGCGGCCACCTGCGAGTGGTTGGCGTCCCGCGCCGAGGCCTGCGCGGCCCCGATGGCCTCGCCGGTCTTGCGGGTGAAGCGGTTCGGATCGAGCGGCATGGGCGGACCTCGTCAGCTCGGACCGGGCTCGAAACTTGACAACAGGGTTGTCAAGTCTATCTCCTTCTCTCCCTCACGCGCCGCGCGGACGCGGGTCCGCCGGTCACGACCGGCGGACCCGCACCACCGTCCCGTGGTGGACCGGGACCAGCTCCCGCCGGTAGTGCCGGTGGGCGTCGCGCACGGCCTCCTCGGCCTCCCGCCGGACCCGCTCCACCTCGCGGCGGAGCCGGCCGATCTCACCCCGTGCCGCGGCGAGCTCGTCCTCCAGGGCCAGCACGCGCCTGACCCCCTCGAGGCTGACCCCGGCCGTCGTCAGCTCCTGGATCCGCCGCAGCAGCTCGATGTCGCGCTCGGAGTACCGCCGGCTGCGGCCCTCGGTGCGCTTGGGCCTGATCAGCCCCTTGCGCTCGTAGATCCGCAGGGTCTGCGGGTGCACCCCCGCCAGCTCGGCTGCCACCGAGATGATGTAGAGGGCCCGCCGGTCAGGATCCATGCATCACACCCCCAGGTGCTCCCGGGGATTGGCCGCGAGGACCTCCCCGAGCGCCTCCACCGCCTTGCGCTCCTCGTCGCTGAGATGGGTCGGGACGACGACCTCGAAGGTCACGAGCAGGTCGCCCGGCGCCCCCTTGGACCGCTCGACACCCCGGCCCCGCACCCGGACGGTCTTGCCGCTCTGGGTGCCGGGGGGGACCTTGACCGTCACCGGGTCGCCGAGGGTCGGGACCCGCACCGACGCTCCGAGGGCCGCCTCCGCGAACGTGATGGGCACCTTGACCGTGAGGTCGGGTCCCCGGCGTCCGAACAGGGGGTGCGGGCGCACGTGCACGACGACGTAGAGGTCGCCGGGAGGACCGCCGCCCCGACCGGCGGCGCCTCGCCCCTTCACCCGGATGCGCTGGCCGTCGGCCACGCCCGCCGGGATGCGGACCTTGACCTCGCGGGGCCGTACCTCGGTGCCCCGGCCCCGGCAGGTCGGGCACGGGTCCCGGACGACCTGCCCCCGGCCTCCGCAGCGCTGGCACACCTGGGAGAACGAGAACGGTCCCTGGTCCACGGCCACCGAGCCGCGGCCCGCGCACTCGGGACAGATCTCCGGGGCCGTCCCCGGCCTCGCCCCGCTCCCCCCGCAGGTGGAGCAGGACGCCTCGGCCGTGAAACGGACGGGCGCGGTCACGCCGCGCACGGCGTCGAGGAAGTCGAGGTGCAGCTCGGTCTCGAGGTCGGCGCCCCGCTGGGCTCCACCGCCCCCCGCCGGCGGCCCCGGCCGAACAGCCCGCCGAAGAGGTCACCGAGCCCGCCGACGTCCTCGACGTCGAACGTGGCGCCCTCGAACCCACCGAAGCCTCCGCCGGGACCGAACCTCGGGCCGGCCCCGGACGCGACCATGCGGCGGACCTCGTCGTACTCCTTGCGCTTCTCGGCGTCGCCGAGCACGTCGTAGGCCGCCGAGACCTCCTTGAACCGCTCCTCGGCGACCTTGTCACCCGGGTTGGCGTCGGGGTGGTACTGCTTGGCCAGCTTCCGGTAGGCGCGGGTGATCTCCTTCTCGGACGCGTCCTTCCCGACGCCGAGCACGGCGTAGTAGTCCTTCTCGAACCACTCGCGCTGAGGGGCCATCCGTCACTCCGCCGCGTGCCGCCGGGCGACCTTCACCATGGCCGGCCGCAGGACCCGACCCTTGAGCTCGTAGCCGGTCCGCATCACGTCGGCGACCACCGGCTCCTCGTGCTCCCCGTCGACCTGCATCACCGCCTCGTGGAGGTTGGGGTCGAAGGGTCGGTCCTCGGCGTCGATCCGGCGGAGCCCGGCCTTCTCGAGCACCCCCAGGAGCTCCGCGAAGACCAGCTCGACCCCCTTCAGGAGCTTGTCGGACTCGGCGCTCTCACCGGGCTCCGCGTTGCGCACGGCCAGCTCGAGCGAGTCGAGCACGGGGAGGAGCTGCTCGACGAGCCCCTCGGTGGCCCGCTCGACCAGCGCCGTCTGCTCGCGCAACATGCGCTTGCGGTAGTTCTCGAAGTCGGCCTGCACGCGCCGGAGCGCGTCGAGGTACTCGTCGCGCTCCGACGCCAGCCGGGCCAGGTCGGCCTCGACGACCGCCGCGGCCTCGGCCTCCTCGGCCGTCTCCCCGGCGAGGTCGGCCACGGGGGAGCCCTCGGGCTCCCCCGGCGACTCGTCCCACTCCGGCGTCACGCGCCCTCCTCGTCGACGATCTCGGCCTCCGCGACCTCCTCGTCGGACGGACCGGCCGACGGGCCGGCCTCACCGCCGCCGCCACCCGCGGCGGCCTGCTGCTCGGCCTGCGCCTGCTGGTAGATGCGCTGGGCGAACTCCTGGCTCGCCTGCAGCAGACCCTCGTGGGCCCGCTTCACGGCGTCGACGTCGGGGCCGGCCAGCGCGTCCTTGAGCGCCTGGAGGGCGCCCTCGATCTTCTGGCGCTCGTCGGCGGTGACGCTCTCGCCCTGCTCCTTGAGCAGCTTCTCGGTCTGGAACACGAGCGAGTCGGCCGCGTTGCGGGTCTCGGCCTCCTCGCGCCGGCGCCGGTCCTCCTCGGCGTGGGCCTCCGCGTCCTTCACCATGCGGTCGATCTCGTCCTTGCCCAGGGCGGTGCCGCCGGTGATGGTCATGGCCTGCTCCTTGCCCGTGCCGAGGTCCTTGGCCGACACGTGCACGATGCCGTTCGCGTCGATGTCGAAGGTGACCTCGATCTGGGGCACGCCGCGCGGCGCCGGCGGGATCCCCACGAGGTGGAAGGTCCCGAGCGTCTTGTTGCGGTAGGCCATCTCGCTCTCGCCCTGGAGCACCTTGATCTCCACGCTCGGCTGGTTGTCGTCGGCCGTGGTGAAGGTCTCGGAGCGCTTGGTGGGGATGGTCGTGTTGCGCTCGATGAGCTTGGTCATGATCTGACCCTTGGTCTCGATCCCGAGCGACAGCGGCGTGACGTCGAGGAGGAGGACGTCCTTCACCTCGCCCTTCAGCACCCCGGCCTGGATGGCCGCGCCGACGGCGACGGCCTCGTCGGGGTTGACGCCCTTGTTGGGATCCTTGCCCGTGAGCTCGCGGACCATGTCGACCACCGCGGGCATGCGGGTGGAGCCACCGACCAGGATGACCTGCTCGATCTGGGCCTTGCTCAAGCCGGCGTCCTTGATGGCCTGCTCGAACGGGCCGCGGCACGCGTCGAGCAGGTCGGCCGTGAGCTCCTGGAACTTGGCCCGAGAGAGGGTCAGCTCGAGGTGGAGCGGCCCCTCGCTGGTGGCCGTGATGAAGGGCAGGTTGACGGTGGTCTCCTGCAGGGTCGACAGCTCGATCTTGGCCTTCTCGGCCGCCTCTTTGAGGCGCTGCGCGGCCATCTTGTCGACGCCGAGGTCGACGCCGTGGGCGTTCTTGAACTCCTGCACCAGCCAGTCGATGACCCGCTGGTCCCAGTCGTCGCCGCCGAGGTGGGTGTTCCCGGCGGTCGCCTTGACCTCGAACACGCCCTCCCCCAGATCGAGGACCGAGACGTCGAAGGTCCCGCCCCCGAGGTCGAACACGAGGATCGTCTGGTCGTGCTCCTTGTCGAGCCCGTAGGCGAGCGCGGCGGCGGTGGGCTCGTTGATGATCCGGAGCACCTCGAGGCCGGCGATCTCGCCCGCCTCCTTGGTCGCCTGGCGCTGGGCGTCGTCGAAGTAGGCCGGGACCGTGACGACGGCCTGGCCGACGGTGTCGCCGAGGTAGGCCTCGGCGTCGCGCTTGAGCTTCTGGAGGATGCGGGCGGAGATCTCCTGGGACGTGAACTGCTTGCCGTCGATGTCGACGGACCAGCCCGTGCCCATGTGGCGCTTCACCGACCGGATGGTGCGGTCCGGGTTGGTGATCGCCTGACGCTTGGCGACCTCTCCGACCAGCACCTCACCGGTCTTCGAGAACGCCACGACCGAGGGAGTGGTCCGCGAGCCCTCGGCGTTGGGGATCACCGTGGGCTCGCCGGCCTCGAGGACCGAGACGACCGAGTTCGTGGTGCCGAGGTCGATGCCGACGGCCTTCATGCAGCGCCTCCGTGAGGGGTAGGGGGAAACCGACGGGCCGGGGAACCTGTCGGACGTCGTTCCAGAGAACTTGAGTGTAGCGTTGTCAACCCACGGAGGACCACGCGTGTTCCCGCCCCCCGGGAGCGTTGGCGCGATCCGCGACCGTATGGGTGTCCGGATCGCGCCGACGCGTGACGGGGAACGGTCCGGGGACGCGCGTCGGCGCGACCCGGGCCCGGTACCCGGATCGCGCCGACGCCGGGGCGTGGGCGGCGACGGATCAGGACGAATCAGATCGCGTCGACGCCGGTCTCGCCGGTCCGGATGCGCATCACCTCGTCGAGCGAGGTCACCCAGATCTTCCCGTCGCCGATCTTGCCGGTCCGGGCCGCGGAGGCGACGATCTCGGCCACCTTGGCCTCGTAGCCGGGAGCGACGAGCACCTCGAGCTTCAGCTTCGGCACGAAGTCGATCGTGTACTCCGCCCCGCGGTAGACCTCGGTCTGCCCGCGCTGGCGCCCGAACCCCTTCACCTCGGTGACCGTCAGCCCGGCGATCCCGTCGGCGTGCAGGGCCTCCTTGACGTCGTCGAGCACGTGGGGCTTGACGATGGCGGTGACGAGCTTCATCCCGGCCTCCTCTCCGGCGCGCGAGCCGCCGTGGCCATCGACGCCGCCGACACCCCCGAGAAGCCCGAGGGTCCGCCGGCGCCGGTGGGGATCATCTCGCCGTAGCCGGACGCGCCGTGCTCGGCGATGTCGAGGCCCCGCAGCTCGTCCTCCTCGGACACCCGGAGGCCGACGGTCGCCTTGATCACCCCGAAGAGGATCGCCGTCGTGAGGACCACCCACACGAAGTTCGAGCCGACGCCGAGCGCCTGGCGGCCGAGCTGGGTGAGACCCCCGCCGTACCAGAGCCCCTCGGCCCCTCCGAGCCCGGCCTGCTCGACCAGGGCCGGGGCGGCGAACACCCCGACCATCAGCGTCCCGAGCGCGCCGCACACCCCGTGGACCGAGATCGCGCCGACGGGGTCGTCGACGCGGACCCGGTCGAAGAAGCTCACCGCCGACACGACGACGAGCCCCGCGACGGCGCCGATCACGAGCGACGCCCACGGGTACACGAACACGCAGCCCGCCGTGATGGCCACGAGCCCGGCCAGGGCGCCGTTGGCGGTCATCGAGACGTCGGGCTTCTTGTTGCGGATCCAGGTGAAGGTCATCGCCGCGATCGCCCCTGCCGCCGCGGCCAGCGTGGTGGTCACCGCCACCTCGGCGACGATCGGGAAGTCGGCCGCGAGCTGCGACCCCGGGTTGAACCCGTACCAGCCGACGATGAGGATGAACACCCCGAGCATGGCCATCGGGATCGAGTGGCCCGGGAGGGCTCGGGGCTTGCCGTCCTTCCCGTACTTCCCCAGCCGGGGCCCGAGGTACCAGGCTCCCACGAGGGCGGCCCAACCGCCCGTCGCGTGCACGACCGTGGAGCCGGCGAAGTCGAGGAACTGCCGCTCGGCCAGCCACCCGCCGCCCCACATCCAGTGCCCGAAGACCGGGTACACGAGAGCGGTGATGAACAGGCTGTAGACGACGTACGCCTTGAACCTCGTCCGCCCGGCCATGGCCCCCGAGACGATCGTCGCCGCCGTCGCCGCGAAGGCGAGCTGGAAGACGAAGAACGTCGGGGTCCAGAGCGTCGTCTCCCCCAGATCTCCCCGAACCCGCTCAGGAAGAAGTTGTCGTGCCCGAACCAACCGTTCCCGGACCCGAACATGAGCGCGAACCCGACGGCGAAGAACGCGACGGCCCCGATCATGAAGTCCATGAGGTTCTTCATGACGATGTTGGCCACGTCCTTCGCGCTCGTCAGCCCTGCCTCGACCATCGCGAACCCGGCCTGCATGAACACCACCAGGACGGCGGCGACCAGGACCCAGGTGTTGTCGAGGAGGGCCTTCACCTCGTCCCCGGACAACGGCATCACCCCCTCACGCGCTGCGCGCATCGTGCGGCTGTCCCGGGCACGCTCGCGCCGTCGGGTTGCCGGCCCGATTCGGCCCGGTTACGGAACGGGCTCCGTTCCCTGACGGGATTCCCACCCCCGGACGCGCAGGCGCCGGTTCCGCTACATTGCGCGCATGCCGCGACGGGACCATTTCATCGAGCACCTCGCCAAGGTGCCGCTGTTCAGCGCCTGCTCCAAGAAGGACCTGGGTCTCGTGGCCCGCCGGGTCGAGGACGTGAAGGTCGACGCCGGTCGCGTGCTGGTCACCGAGGGCGACCCCGGTCACGAGTTCTTCGTGATCATCGAGGGCAACGCACGGGTCAGCCGCCACGGCAAGAAGGTCGCCGTGCTGGGGCCCGGAGACTTCTTCGGCGACCTCGCCCTGCTCGACCGCGCCCCCCGCAACGCCTCGGTCTCGGCCGAGACGCCCATGGAGCTCGTCGTGCTGGGCCAGCGGGAGTTCGCCGGCCTCCTCGACGAGGTCCCCGGCTTCGCCCGCAAGCTCCTCGCCGGGTTGGCCCGGCGGCTGCGCGAGGCCGACGCCCGCAGCGTCCAGTAGGACCCCCACCCCCTCCGGGATCGGACGCAGGCGCTCCCGCGTGGCGCCGACGGACGCCGGCCGGGCCGGGTCCGGGCCGCCGTCACCCGTGGCGTCACCGGTCGCGGACGAGCGGCGGCCGGAACGGACGGCGAGGCACCGGCGCGGTTAGCGTGGACCCGCCTGCTCGCAAGGAGGTCCCCGTGCGCCGGCCCAAGCCGCATCAGCTGGTCCTCGCCATCGGCGTCCTCGCCGCCCTCGGCACGATCGCGTCGGGGATCGTCCCCCGGATCACGGAGTGGCACGACGAGTCGCCCGTGAGCAGGGTCGTGTTCGTCAACGTCCCCGACCCGCTCTACTGGGCGTTCTACGCGACGGCCTCCACGATGCTGTTCGTCGTCGCTTGGCTCGTCTCACTGAGGATGCGCAACTACCAGCGCGGCCAGCCCGACGACCGCCGCACCACCCGGAAGAACCTGAAGCGCCGCATGGAGGACTTCCGGGCCGGCGTGTGGATGCAGACCCTGCTGCGCGACCCGCAGGCCGGGATCATGCACTCCTTCATCTACTTCGGGTTCCTGGTGCTGTTCATCGCCACCGTGCTCCTCGAGATCGACCACCAGCTCCCCGAGTCGGCCAAGTTCCTCCACGGGCGCGTGTACCAGGGCTACGCGTTCACCGCCGACCTCTTCGGCGTCGTGTTCGTCGTCGGGATCCTGTGGGCGATCGCCCGCCGGTACGTGCAGCGTCCCTACCGCATCCGCATCAAGACCAAGCCCGAGGACGCCATGATCCTCGGGACCTTCCTCGTCATCGGCGTGGGCGGCTTCGTCGTCGAGGGGCTGCGGATCGCCCTGGCCCAGCGGCCCTCCTTCGAGGAGTGGTCGTTCGTCGGCTGGACCATCTCGGGCGTGGTCGACGGATGGTCGGCGGGCACGCTGCGCGACCTCCACCGGTGGGCGTGGGGCGTCCACGTCGTCGCCTTCGTGGCGTTCCTGGTGCTGCTGCCGACCACGAAGCTGCGGCACATGATCACGTCCCCGATGAACATGTACCTGCGGGACCGGGACCGGCCCAAGGGCGCCATGAAGCCGCTGCCCAACCTCATGGAGACCGAGCTCGAGACCTTCGGTGCCTCCACCATCGAGGACTTCACCTGGAAGCAGCTCTTCGACACCGACGCCTGCACGATCTGCGGGCGATGCACCTCGGTGTGCCCGGCCCACGCGACCGGCAAGCCCCTCGACCCCCGCGAGATCGTCCTCAAGGTCGGCGAGGTGATGGCGGCCACCGGGACCCCGCCGGTGTCGCCGCCCGTCGGGGTCGACCGCGAGATCACGATCGAGGCCGACTCGGTCTTCGAGCGGATCGCCCCCGAGGAGATCTGGGCCTGCACCACGTGCAAGGCCTGCGACGAGATCTGCCCGGTCAACATCGAGATCCTCGACAAGATCCTCGACATCCGCCGCTACCTCTCCCTGATGGAGAGCAACTTCCCCACGGAGCTGGGCAACACGTACCGCTCGATGGAGAACTCGTCGAACGTGTACGGGATGTCGCAGAACGACCGGGCCGACTGGGCCAAGGACCTCGACGGCGTGGAGATCGTCGACGGGTCGGGACCCCTCGGCCACGAGTACCTCTACTGGGTGGGGTGCGCGGGATCCTTCGACGACCGCAACAAGAAGACGACCCGGGCCGTGGCCAAGCTGCTGCAGCGGGCCGGCGTTGACTTCGCCATCCTCGGCCCCAGCGAGCTCTGCACCGGCGACCCGGCCCGCCGCTCGGGCAACGAGTACGTCTTCCAGATGCTCGCCATGCAGAACATCGAGACGCTCGGCGGCATGGGCGTGACGAAGATCGTCACCCAGTGCCCGCACTGCTTCAACACCCTGGGCAACGAGTACCCGCAGCTCGGTGGCGAGTACGAGGTGATCCACCACTCCCAGCTCCTCGCCGAGCTGGTCCGCGACGGCCGGCTCTCGCTGGCCGGGGCCACGCTCGAGGAGCGGGTGACCTTCCATGACTCCTGCTACCTCGGCCGCCACAACGACGTGTACCTGGCCCCCCGCAAGGTCATCGGCTCGCTCGGGGGCATCGAGGTGGTCGAGATGCCCCGCAACGGCACCCGGGGGATGTGCTGCGGCGCCGGTGGCGCCCGGATGTTCATGGAGGAGCACGTCGGCAAGAAGGTCAACATCGAGCGCAGCGAGGAGGCCCTGGGCACCGGGGCGAGCCGCATCGCGGTGGCGTGCCCGTTCTGCTACGTGATGCTGGAGGACGGCGTGAAGGACAAGGGCCGCGACGAGGAGGTCCGGGTCCAGGACATCGCCGAGATCCTCCTCGAGGCGATCGAGCGCGAAGCCGGCGCGAGCCCGGCCGGCTTCCAGACAGGGGTCTGACCGGCGCCGGCGAGCCAGCCGGCGGAACGGCGGGGGGCGGCCTGTGGGGGTGGACCTGAGCGAGCGGGTCGTCCTGTCGAACGGCTTCCGCGAGGGCGCCCGCTACCCGGCGATGTTCGTGAACGTCACGAACCGGTGCACGCTCTCGTGCGCGCACTGCTTCGTCTACCGCGACGACAACCCCAACGAGCCGGCCCCGGCGCGCCGGGAGATCCCCGACGACGAGCTGCTCGAGATCATCGAGGGGTTGCGCGACCGCCACGGCGTCCAGGTGATGCTGTGGATGGGGGGCGAGCCGCTCCTGCGCCGCCGGCTGGTCGAGCGGGGTGTGCGGCTCTTCCCGCACAACACCGTCGTCACGAACGGGACCGTCCCGCTCGTCGACCTCGGCGCCGACGTCCTCTACGTGGTGTCGCTCGACGGGCCGCCGGGCCCGAACGACGCGGTTCGCGGAGCGGGGACCTTCGACCGGGTGATGCGCACCCTCGCCCGGCTCCCGACCGGGTTCTCGTCACCGGTCCAGGTGCAGTGCACGGTGACCCGGGCCAACCAGGACCACCTCGGCGAGCTCGTCGAGCTGTTGCGGGACACCCCGGTGGGCTGGGTGACGTTCAGCTTCTACGTGCCCCCGGCCGCGGACGCCTCCGGGCTCGGCTGGGCGACCCTCGAGGATCGCATGGTCGCGGTGGAGACGGTGCGGGAGCTCAAGCAGCATCACCCCGGGTTCGTCCGCAACCGGGGCCGGGCCCTCGACCTCATGGCACCCGGGCGAGCCCCGGTGGTGACCGCGGCCTGCCCGGCCAAGGCCACCGTGCTGCCGCTCTACCTCGACGGCGAGCGGCTCGTCACGCCGTTCTGCTGCTACGGCAACGACGTCGACTGCTCCCGTTGCGGGGCGTGGGTCGTGTTCGAGCTCGCCGCCGGCCGCGATGCCGGCGCGCCGCTCGGCTGAGCACGAGCAGGCACGAGCGCGTCGCGGCCGGACCCGGGGCGGAGGGTGGCGGCGGCTCCCGGACCGGGCCGCCCCTACCCGTCGTCGCCGGCCGTACGGAAGTTGAGGTAGTAGCGGCTCGGGGTCGGCCCCTTCTGACCCTGGTACTTCGAGCCCTTGGTGCCGCTGCCGTAGGGCTCGTCGGCCGGCGTGGTCATACGCAGGAAGGAGATCTGGCCGATCTTCATGCCCGGGTAGATGGCGATGGGCAGGTTGGCCACGTTCGACAGCTCGAGGGTGAGGTGGCCGTCCCACCCGGCGTCGACGAACCCGGCCGTGCTGTGGATGAGCAGGCCGAGGCGGCCGAGGCTCGACTTCCCCTCGAGGCGGGCCACGAGGTCGTCGGGCAGCTTGACCCGCTCGAAGGTCGAGCCGAGGACGAACTCGCCGGGGTGGAGGATGAAGGCCCGGCCGTCGGGCACCTCGACCAGCTCGGTGAGGTCCTCCTGGTTCTCCTTGGGGTCGATGTAGGGCGTGGTGTCGTTGCGGAAGACCCGGAAGAAGCGGTCGACCCGCAGGTCGACCGACGACGGCTGCACGTCGCCCTCGTCGAGCGGGTCGATGACGATGCGTCCGGCGGCCAGCTCCTCACGGATGGTGCGGTCGGAGAGGATCACGGCGGCGCAGCCTACCCGGCCCGGCCGGCTTCCCGGCGGGCCGGACACGTCGCGCCGGGACCCCGGTCGTGCCCCCCACGGCCGGACCCGTCGGGACGGCCCGGGGCCCTGCTCTGGTACCCTGCCCGTCCGCGGCCCCGCCCCCGGGGCCGCCCGCGGGTGTAGTTCAGAGGCAGAACATCAGCTTCCCAAGCTGAGAACGCGGGTTCGATTCCCGTCACCCGCTCCAGCACATCGGCCCTGGTCAGGGCTCGTTCGTGACGTCGGCGTAGCCGTGCCGATCGGTCGTTGTTGGCCCCGCGTGACCTTGGCGTGACCCTTCGGATCGTGTGCGGAGGTGCGGCGCATCCCCGATGGGCACGGCCGCTGACGAGAGACGAATGACACCGGTGTGACCGTGGTTCGGTTCGGTTCGTTCCCGCGTGCTCGCGCAAATCGCGGATTTGTTCGGTACACTTCACTCCGAGATGAACGAACAAACTCGGAGCCGGAGAGGTCGACCGCCGCGCGAGGACGTCTACCAGCGCCTCGACTTCCAGATCGAGGAGCTATGGCAGCGCCTGGGCGGCCTGCCCGACCCCCTCGAGGCCCTCGACATCTGGCGTGGCATCTGGTTCGAGGAGGCGCACCACTCCACGGCGATCGAAGGCAACACGCTCGTCCTGAAGCAAGTCGAGGTGCTGCTCGCCGAGGGCAGAGCCGTCGGCGACAAGGAGCTCCGCGAGTACCTGGAGGTCCGGGGATACGCCGATGCCGCCGACTGGGTGTATCGCCAAGCGATCCAGCCCGGAGCGTGGTCAGGTGACGGCCTCCTTTCGCTCACGGAGCTCCGCCAGATCCACCGCGCTGCGATGACCCCGGTCTGGGACGTCGCACCTCATCCGCACGCCACCGAGCGAGAAGGACCCGGGAACTTCCGGGAACACGACATCGAGCCGTTCCCCGGCGGCATGACACCTCCCTCGTGGCCACTCGTCCCGGCAGAGGTAGACGCGTGGATCGACGCCGCGAACGCACTCGAGGCGCGAACGCTGACGTTCCCTGAGGATCTCGCTCGACTACATCAACAGTTCGAGTACACCCACCCGTTCCTCGACGGCAACGGGCGCACCGGTCGCCTCGTGCTGAACCTGATCCTGGTTCGCCTCGGGTATCCACCGGCGATCATCTACAAGCGCGATCGCCTCTCGTACCTGCGCGCGCTCCGCCGCGCGGACGCCGGTGACCCCGGACAGCTCGGCGAGCTCCTCGCGCGAGCGATCCTCGACAACCTGTACAAGTTCATCGTCCCCGCCGTCGCCGGCCCGGCGCGTCTCGTTCCGCTCGCTGCCCTCGTCGACGATCGAATCACCGCGGACGCGCTTCGTGTCGCAGCGCTGCGCGGGCGCCTCCAGGCCACACGAGGCGGCGACGGCCAGTGGCGGAGCTCACGCAACTGGGTCGACGACTACCTCGCTGGCCGGTGGCGTCGCGACCTGGCGGACTGAAGACGCTGCGCCCTCTTGGCGCTGGACGTCGGCGCCGCCGATGAGCGTGTCGAGTGCGTCGGCGATGGCGCGTTCGCGGGTGGCGTGTTGGTGGAGGACGGTCGCCTGCTGGCTCGCGTGTCCGAGCTTGGAGATCGTGACATATCCCGGAGAGGCCAGGCCCGTTGGCCGGGGCATCGCTGGGCCCGGCACGTCTTGGACGGGCCGATGGTGAGCGGGCCGTCTCGGCCGAGGTTCGTCGTGGCCGAGCAGCGGCGGAGGACTCAGTCGAGGTAGGTCTTGACGTACCTCTCCATCTCGGGGGTGGGCTTCCACCACCTCTCCACTCCCATGTCGTCCGCCACCTTGTTGGCCGCGAGGTAACCCGGGCCGCCGATGACGAGCCCGCCCGGGTAGGTGGAGGCACCGCCGACGTAGAGCCCCTCGATGGGTGTGTCGGTCCCCGAGCAGTCCTGGTTGGGTCGGAAGCAGCCGAGCTGCAGCGGGTTGTAGTCGCCGTGCTTGATCGAGCCGCGCCGCATGTTCGGCAGCCGGATCGCGATGTCCTCGGGCGTCTCCAGGGCCGTCATGAGGATGTTCCCGGGCACCATGTTGGGAGCGGCCTTGCGCCACTTGGCCAGCAGCGCCTCCTCCACCTCGGGGCCGCGCTCGTCCCAGCCACCGGCGATGTCGTAGGGAGCGTGCGTCTGGAGGAACGAGACGTGGTTGCCGGGCACCCGGCTCAGGTGCGGGTCGAAGGTCGTCTGGCAGGTGGTGTGGCCGCCCAGGTCGTCCAGGTCGAACCGGCCCGACGTCACGTTCTCCCAGTGGGCCAGGATCTGGTCGGTGCTCTCGAACCCGACGATGGTCATGAAGCTCTCGTCGACCGAGGAGTCACGGCACGCGAAGTGCGGCGCCTTCTCCGACGCGACGTGCAGCGTCGAGTAGCTCCACTTGTCGAGCTCCCAGTTGGAGACGGCGTCCTTCAGGTCGCCGGGCAGGTTCTCGGCGCCGACGAGGTCGAGGAACGTCGTCTCGGGGTCGAGCGTCGAGATGATCGCCTTGCTGTTGAGGGTGCGGCCCTCCCACAGCTCGACGCCGGTGACCGCGCCGTTGTGCGTGGTGATGCGGTTGACCTGGGAGGAGTCGAGGATGACGCCGCCGGCCTGTACGAGCTCGCGCGCCAGAGACGCCGCCAGCTTGTGGGAGCCGCCCTGGCAGTAGCACTTGTTCATCCCGCGATCGAGGAGCAACGGGACGAAGAAGCCGACCCCGGTCTCCCTCGGGTCGAGGCCCCACATGCAGGTCGTGTACAGGAAGAGGGCCCGGACGCGGTCGTTCTCGAACCGCTCGTTGATGATCTCGAGCGGGCTCTGCTCGCTCAGCTCGAGCAGCTCGTTGCCCGCCGACGTGCGCTGCATCGCCGCGGTCAGGTCCAGCGGGGCCATCGGTGGGATGTACGTGGCCGGCGCCACGACCTCGCGGGCGACCTTGCGCCAGTCGCGCATCACCCGGCCGAACGCCACCGCGTCCTTGGTCGAGAACTTGTGGATCGAGTCGACCGTGTCCTCGATCATGCGGGTCAGCTGCAGCGAGCTGCCGTCCTCGAAGACCATCGCCGTCTGCAGGTTGGGCTTGATCCAGACCAGGCCGTGGCGCCTCAGGTCGAAGTCCCTCAGCACCGGCATGAAGTCGACCATCATGTGGTAGACGGCGTGGACGTTGGTGTAGTAGCCGGGGAACAGGATCTCGTCGGTGGCGAGGCCGCCGCCGATCTCGTAGCGCCGCTCCACGAGAGCGACCTTCAGTCCGGCCCTCGCCAGATACGCCGCGCTGATGAGGCCGTTGGGGCCGGCACCGATCACGACCACGTCCCACTCGCTCTCGGAGGGGAACTCCGAGAAGAACGACTGGGGATGAGGCTGTCCCACAAGTTCCTTCACCATCGTGTGGCACTCCTTCTGCGGCGGGGCCGGCGGTCAGTACCTGCCGATCTCCACCGATCGTCGTTCCGGTGGAAGCCAGCCCGCGATCAGTTGCGGGCGGCCGACCGCTTGCCCTCTTCGGGGATGTACCACGGGGACGCGTACCACCAGTCGCCCGGTTCGGCGACGCCGTCCTCGATCAGGATGTGCATGAGGTTGTAGCCGACCGCCATCAGGCACAGACCGCCGGGGTGAGCCGCCGACTGGTGGGCGAGGTACAGGCCGTCGATGCCGGGTACGCGGTAGCGGGCGAGCTCGGGCAGGGGCCGTTCGTTCCACCACTGGTCGCGGTCGCAGCGGATCCCGTACCACGAGCCGCCGAGCATGCCGGTGTTGCGCATCTCCTGCTCGTAGGGCGTATCGCTGATGACGCGGATCAGGTTGTCGTCGTCGAGGTTCTCGACCACGCAGGCGAAGCTGGCCCGCATGAACTCGTCCCACCTCTTCTTCTCTTCGTCCCGGTCCATGGCGTCGGCCCCGTCGACGTTGTACTGCGGCGTCGGAACCATCATCCACAGAGGTCCGTTGATGCAGCGGTCGGGGCGGGTGCACTGCGGATTGGTGGGGTCGTAGATGGCGCTCGCCACGATGCCCCACATCGCCTCGTCGGGGGAAAGGGTCAGGTTCTCCTGACGTCCGAGCACGTTCTCCACGTTCTTGAAGTAGATCTCGCGCGACTCCATGTTGAAGAAGGCGCCCGTGAACGACACGTTGTCGGGCGAAGACCGGTACTCGGGGCGGTACCGCAGTTGCTCCCGCGTGTAGTAGTGGCTCATGTAGAGGCTGCCGCCCTTGAGGCTGAGATCCTTGATGCGCTGCAGGAAGCCGGCGTCGAGGTGCCTCGGGCCGATGAGGTCGAGGAAGGTGGGCTTGATGTGGGCCGCGCTGATGACCGCCTTGCGGGCCCGGATCACCTTGGTGGCCCAGGTGGCGTCGTCCCGCAGGCGCACCCCGGTCGCCCGGCCGTTGCTGATGAGGATCTCCTCGACCGGACAGCAGGTGCGGAAGACGGCGCCGTTGGCGACCGCGCACCGGAACAGCGCGTGGTAGTAGCCGTGCATGTTGCCGCGGGCGGCGACGGGCTTGGCGGTCGCCGGGGGTCCGACGGTGGCGACGCTGCACAGGGCCGGGATGGCCACCCCCTCCATGTGGCCGTGTCCACCCGAGCTGAGGGCGATGTAGGCCTGATTGACCTTGAAGGGCTCCGTCTCGAGGTACTCGTCCATGAGATCGAACATGGTCATCTCGAGCAGCTCGCGCGTCCACACCTCGGGCTCGTGCTGCTTGTAGACCTGCATGAACGGGATCGTGTACTCGTCGAGCTCGACGTGGGGCGGGTGGGGCGGGCACCAGAACGTCGCGCGCATCAGGTCGCGGTAGGCGTGGGGGCCGGCGAACATGCAGGCGATCTTGGCCCAGCCCATCTTGTCCTTGTCGGTGACCAGCGAGAGCCCGTCGCGTGTGTACATGTAGCGCTCGCCGAAGTGGTGCTCGACGGGGACGTTGGGGTTCCAGTCCATCCGGAAGCCGTACTTCCACAGCTCGAGCTGCTCCCAGCCCGGCGCCGACCCGCCGTAGTTGGCGATCGCGTGGGGCTGGATCCGCACGCCGGCCATGGGCTCGGCGGTCTCCTGCGCCCCTCCGGACTCGGGGCGCTCCTCGAGGACGCACACGCTCAGACCGCTCTTGGCCAGGTACGCCGCGGTCGTCGTGCCGTTGTGGCCGGCCCCGATGATCACGACGTCGTAGATCTCTTCCTGGGCCATGCCGTCACCTCTTCCCGTGGGCACCGAGAGCCCGTACCGCGCACTTCAGCAGACCAGAACAATTAGGCGCGTGTCAACGACGAGTCGCGCCTCGCTCTCGAGGACGCCGGCGACCGCTCCGCCGCCTACCCCGATCCAGCTGATGGTTGCCCGGCGCGGGGATCGCAGACGCGATAGACCGTGCCCGTGGGGGGATGGCCGACGTTGCTCGTCGACGAGGAGCCGCTGCGCGGGGAGTACGGCCAGCCAACACCGGCCGACTGGTCAGGGCTCGATCTCCTCTCGGCGGCGGTGCGCGGCACGATGGAGCCGCCGCCCATCTCGCACCTCACGGGCTTGCGACCCACCGCCGCCGGCACGGGCCGTACCGCCTTCACCCTGCCGGTGACGCCCTGGCTCCAGAACGGCGTCGGCTTCGTGGACCCGGGGATCCTGGCGTGGCTCGCTGATGCACCGCTGTCGACCGCGATCCTGTGCGGGCTCGAACCCGGTCGTGCGGTGCTCACCTCCGAGCTCACGCTCACCTACCTCCAACCCGTGAACCGCGACACCGCGGCGATCGTCGGGCGCGCGACGACGCTGCACGCGAACCGGCGGTGGGGTGGGCGTGAGCAGGAGAACGAGGTACTGCGCCGTGCTGCGGCGTATCTGTCCCAGGCGAACTTGCCGGGAAAATGATGTTCCCGCTCGTCCGTGAGTTGGCCGTCGACGGGATCCCCGTCACGGTGACGTGCCGGGTCCTCAACCTCTGCCGCCAGCAGTACTACCGGTGGCTCGACGAGCCGGTCACCGACAGCCAGTTCGGGGGGGAGGAGGCGTGTGGCACGCGATCTTCGAGTTGCGTCCACGGGGGTGGTGTACGGGCGGGGTCTCGGGGTGAGGGTTGAGCATCCCTCACGTGTGACGGCCACCGCGTCAACCTCAGTTCGAACCGACCAAGGATCGTTCTGAGGAGGAACACGGTGGCTGTCCCCAACATGATGGACCTTGTGGCGTGGCTGCGGGAGCATCTCGCTGAGGCGGACCCGGATCTGTGCCGCTCGATGCTCGAGACGTTCGCCGAGCAGTTGATGGCGGCAGAAGCGCAGGCTGCGTGCGGCGCGGGTTACGGGGAGCGCACGCCGGCGCGGGTGAACTCCCGCAACGGCTACCGCGAGCGGGCCTGGGACACGCGGGTCGGCACGATCGACCTGGCGATCCCGAAGCTGCGGTCGGGCAGCTACTTCCCCGACTGGCTGTTGGAGCCGCGCCGGCGCGGAGCAGGCGCTGATCGCGGTGGTCGCGCAGTGCTACGTCGAGGGTGTGTCCACGCGTCGGGTCGATGACGTCGTGCGGTCGATGGGCCTGACCGGGATCTCGAAGAGTCAGGTGAGCGAGCTCGCGAAGTCCCTGGACGAGAAGGTGGCGGCGTTCCGGTGTCGGCCGCTGGACGCGGGGCCCTACACCTACGTGTGGGTCGACGCGCTGACCCAGCGGGTGCGCGAGGGCGGCCGGATCGTCAACGTCGCCACCGTCGTCGCCGTGGGCGTGAACGCCCAGGGATACCGGGAGATCCTCGGCGTGGACGTGATCACCACCGAAGACGGCGCGGCCTGGACCGCGTTCCTGCGCGGGCTGGTCGCCCGGGGCCTGTCGGGCGTGCAGCTGGTGATCTCCGACGCGCACGAGGGCCTCAAGGCGGCGATCGCCGCGGTGCTGCCCGGCGCGGGCTGGCAGCGATGCCGCACCCATTTCGTGCGCAACCTGTTGACCCGGGTGCCGAAGTCGGCCCAGGCGATGGTCGCGACGCTCGTGCGCTCGATCTTCGAACAGCCCGACGCCGAGACCACCTGGGCCCAGCACACCCGCGTCGTCGACCAGCTCACCGGCCGGTTCCCCGACGCCGCCGCGATGCTCGTCGACGCCGCGCCCGACATCTTGGCGTTCACCACGTTCCCCAAGGAGCACTGGCGCCAGATCCGCTCCAACAACCCCCAGGAGCGGCTCAACAAGGAGATCCGTCGGCGCACCGACGTCGTCGGGATCTTCCCGAACCGGCCGTCGGTGATCCGCCTCGTCGGCGCCGTGCTCGCCGAGCAGCACGACGAATGGGCCGTCGGACGGCGCTACATGAGCGTCGAGAGCCTCGCCAAAGCACGACTGCACGTCATCACCAGCGACCACAACGACACCGAGGAGGTGCCCGCCCTCGAACACGCGAGCTAGAACATCACGAGGTTGACGCGGGCGCCGTCATACACCACGCCCGAGGACGTGACCCGATCTTCGACGCACATCGCGACGATCCAGAGTTCGGGTATCGGTTCCTCGCGGATGAGGTCCGTCTCGGTGATCACCCGGATGTGTCGGACCGGGTGGTGTGGCGGATCTGCCGGGACAACGGCTGGTGGTCCCGGTTCGGCAAGCCCAAGCGTGGCAAGCGGTCCAAGCCCGGTACGCCATCCCATGACGATCTGGTGCGCCGGAGGTTCACCGCGGATGCCCCGAATCAGACCTGGGTCGCGGACATCACCGAGCACTGGACCGACCAAGGCAAGCTCTACTGCTGCGCGATCAAGGACCTGTTCTCGAACCGGATCGTCGGGTGGGCCATCGATTCCCGCATGAAGGCCCGACTCGTGGTCGCCGCCATCGAGATGGCCGTCGCCCGCCGAGGCGGTCTTGTCGCGGGTTGCATCCTGCATTCGGACAGGGGCAGTCAATTTCGCGCTCGGAAGGTGCACCGGGCTCTGGCCCGCCACGGCCTGGTCGGCTCGATGGGCCAGGTCGGCTCCGCCAGCGACAACGCAGCGATGGAATCGTTCTTCGCGCTGCTCCAGAAGAACGTGCTCGACCGCCGCCACCGCTGGGCCACCCGCGACGAGCTCCGCATCGCCATCGTCACCTGGATCGAACGCACCTACCACCAGCGCCGCCGTCAAGCCGCCCTCGGCCGATTGACCCCGATCGAGTACGAGACGATCATGACCCCAACGACGGCAGCCGCCGCCTAACCCAACTTGTCACCTCAACGCGCGGCAGTCCCGTCCGAGCAAGTACAGCGACGAGCTGCGCCGCCGAGCTGTCGATGAGGTGATCGAACGGGGCCGCAAGATCCCCGACGTGGCCCGGGATCTGGGGATCGGCTCGCCAGAGACGCGTCGGAACTGGGTCAAGCAGGCCCGGGTGGACCGGGGCCTGGAAGAGGGCCCGACCACCGAGGAGCTCGCCGAGATCAAGAAGCTGCGCAAGGCGGCGGGCGACCAGCAGCGCACGATCGAGATCCTCAAGGCGGCGACGACCTACTTTCGCGAAGGAGGCCGACCCCCGCTCCAGGTCATGATCGCCTTCGTCGACGAACACCGCGATACCTGGCCGGTCAAGGCGATGTGCGCGTCGATCGAGCTCAACGAGCGCACCTACTACGCGTCGAAGGGCGGCCTCCGTCGGCCCGGGCGGTCGCGGATGAGGCCCACAAGGTCAAGATCCGCGCCGTGTGGGTCGCCAACTACAGCTGCTACGGGCCGAGGCGGGTCCACAAGCAGCTCCGCCGGGAGGGCTACAGGATCGCCCGCTGCACCGTCGAGCGGCTGATGACCGAGATGGGCATCGGCGGCGTGATCCGAGGCAAGAAGCGCTTCACCACCGTCGCCGATGACAACGTAGCCCGGCCACCGGACCTGGTCGACCGCCAGTTCGTCGCGACACGACCCAACGAGCTGTGGGTGGCCGACATCACCTACGTGTCGACCTGGCAGGGCTGGCTCTACGTCGCGTTCGTGCTCGACGTGTACTCGCGAGCCATCGTCGGCTGGCAGATCGCTGATCACCTCCGCACGGACCTGGTCCTCGACGCCTCGAGATGGCCATCGCCCGCCGAGACCTCACCGCCGGCCAGCTGGTGCACCACAGCGACGCCGGCTGCCAGTACACCTCGATCCGCTACGCCGACCGCCTCCGCGACGCCGGCATTGCGGCGTCGATCGGCAGCGTCGGCGACTCGTTCGACAACGCCATGGCCGAGGCGCTCAACGGAACGTTCAAGGCAGAGCTGATCCACCGCCACGGACCATGGCGCACCCGGACCCGCACCGAGTTCGCCATCGTCGAGTGGATCGACTGGTACAACGCCGCGCCTCCACAGCGCCCTGGGCGACACCCCACCCCCCGCGCACGAAACGACCGGTACCCCCCCCCAACCCCCCCCCCCCCACCCCCCCCCCCCCAACAAACACACACCCCCAAAGACCCGGGGGGGGCTCAACAACGCAGCGATGGAATCGTTCTTCTGCTCCAGAAGAACGTGCTCGACCGCCGCCACCGCTGGGCCACCCGGCGACGACCCGCATCGCCATCGTCACCTGGATCGAACGCACCTACCACAACCCCCCACCCCCACCCCCCCCGCCGATTGACCCCGATCGAGTACGAGACGATCATGACCCCAACGACGCACCGCCTCCCCCCCCCTTCCCAACGACGGCCACGCGCCCACCGCGCTCGTCGACCACGTCCGAGCTCGCTGAGCTGCGTGAGCTCACGCGACTCCCAGACGCCGACCCCAGGCTCCCGGTGACGCCGAGTCGGTCCGGGGGCACGCCGCCGTGCCGTCACCGAGGACGGTGAGGATCGTCGACCCGCATCACCGGCCGGGGGGCCCGGTGAAGGGCCGCTGTGCCCCGCTTGGCGTCGTGTTGGCCCCGGCTCCGCCGGGAGTCCGCCCGGGCGCCAAGCGCCCCTCAACGCTCCGCCAACCGCCCTACCCGATGCTGCATCCAGGTCCGACGGCCGCCACGCGGCCCGCCCACAGAGGAGCGATCGATGCAGCCGCCCCTGACCAGCCGAGACGAACGGGGACCGACGGGGTTCTCCCGTCGACTGACCCTGGCCGCGGTGTGCGCGGCCACCGCCATGCTCATGCTCGACATCGCGGTCGTGAACACCGCGCTCGCCCACATCGGGCGCAGCCTGAACGCCGGACTCTCCGGCATGCAGTGGGTCGTCGACGCGTACACGCTCGCGCTCGCCGCCGCGGTGCTCAGCGCCGGATCGCTCAACGACCGCTTCGGCCGCAAGCGCAGCCTCGTCGTGGGACTCACGCTGTTCACGGTCGCATCGGTCGGGTGCGCCGTGGCCGGCAACATCGTGTTCCTCGACGCCGCCCGGGCCGTCCAGGGCGTCGGTGGAGCCGTCATGTTCGCGGCGAGCCTCGCGATCCTGGCCGACGCCTTCCCCGAGGCGGGCGAGCGGGCCAAGGCGTTCGCGGCCTACGGCGCGACCATCGGCGCCTCGTTCGCGCTCGGCCCGCTCGTCGGCGGAGCGCTCACGAGCGGGTTCGGGTGGCGCGCGATCTTCTACGTCAACATCCCGCTCGGCCTGGCGTGCATCGCGATGACCGTCGCCGGCGTGCGCGAGTCGCGCGACCCGCACCGGCGGCCGCTCGACTGGCCGGGCCAGATCCTGCTGACCGGTGGGCTGTTCCTGCTCGTCCTCGGCCTGCTGCGCGGCAACACCGACGGCTGGACGTCGGCGCCGATCCTCGCCGAGCTCATCGGCGCAGGGGTGCTGCTGGTGGCGTTCCTGGTGACCCAGCACCTCGTCCGGCACCCGATGCTCCCCCTCCGCCTGTTCCGCAACCCGTCGTTCACCGGCGCGCAGGTCGCGGCCTTCGCGATCTCCGGCTCGTTCTTCGCGGTGTTCCTCTACACGACGCTGTACCTGCAGGTCGTGAAGGGGCTCTCGCCGATCGAGGCCGGCCTGGTCTACGTGCCGCCGTCGATCCTGCTGTTCGTGATCTCGGGTGCGTCCGCCCAGCTCCTGCGGCGCGTCTCGCTGCGAACGATGATCGTGGTGGGCCTGGCGTTCGTGTCGGCCGGCCTGGTCACGTGCACGCTCGCCGACACCGACTCCTCGTGGGCCGTGATGCTCCCCGGCATCACCCTCGCCTCCATCGGCACGGGCCTGTTCAACCCCGCCCTCAGCGCGGTCGCGCTCGGCCACGTCGAGCCGCACCAGAGCGGCCTCGCCGCGGGGGTGAACGACGCCTTCCGCAACATCGGCGTCGCGGTCGGCGTGGCGGCGCTCGGGGCGCTCATCCCGGGCCACGCCGTGCTCGGCGGGGCACCCAGGGAGTTCGTGGACGGCCTCCACCACGCGCTCCTCGTGGGTGCCGTGCTCGCTGCCGTCGGTGCGGTGGCGTCGGCCGTGCTGATCGCGCCGCGCATGCCGGCGGCGGAGCCCGTTCCCGGGCTCGAACCCGTCGGAGGGACCCCGATCCTCGCCGAGGCGGGCGCGTAGCGCACGGCATCACCCCCCACCCCAGGTCGAAGGCCCGGGTCGGCCGGTCGGATCCGGCGCCCGGGCCTTCGTCGCGTTGGGCCCCCGGTACGGATGTGCCGTCCGGCCCTCCTCCAGCCACGGTCACCACGGACCGAGTCGCCCGGCGCCTCCGTGCACGCGAAGGGAACGGGGCCGTACTCCCCGTCCTCGCGGAATGGAGGACTCCGGCTGACGGCTTGCGCGGAGCACCGCAGGTAGGGTCAGCGGTCCCTCGGACCCCTGCGACCGGGAGCACGCCCATGACCGCGCCGCTCGCCATCGGTCTCGTCCTCGACTGCCGGGACGCGACCACCCTCGCCGGCTTCTGGGCCGCCGCCCTCGACTACGTCGACGTCGGACGGGCCGGGGCGTACGTGCTCCTGGTCCCCAACGGTCGCTCCGGACCGAAGCTCCTCCTCCAGCAGGTCCCCGAACCCAAGACCGTCAAGAACCGGATGCACCTCGACCTCGACGCTCTCGACATCGAAGCCGAGGCGAGCCGGCTCGAGGTCCTCGGCGCCCGGCGCCTCCGGGCCGAGCAGCTCCACGAGCACGGCACCAGCTGGATCCTCATGGCCGACCCGGAGGGCAACGAGTTCTGCGTCTGCGCAGCCGACCCCTCGGAATGAGACACGCGAGACCACCGGTGCTCCCGCCTCGGGCCCCGATCGGGCGGGATGCCGCCCTGGGCGGGGGTGGTGCGACAGGTGCCACGCCGCGCGGCCGGCTCCGTCCGGGGGTGCCCCTGGTCGAGGGCGGCCCGTGCGAGCCCGGCTCGACCCGTTCCCCGAGCCGCCGGGCCGCCACTCCCGCTCCTGAGCCCGATCAGCCGGGGTCGCACGTCGCGGCCGTCCCTCCGCCCTGCGCTTCGGGGCCTTCGGCCCTGTTCCCCGGGACGGCGTGCGTGTCAGCGTGTGGTGACGAACCGCCTCCGCGGCGGGGGCGCCGCGATCGCCCGAGGCCGCGCACGACCGAGGAGGACGACGATGCCCGACCGCCGCATCCTGACCACCGAGTCCGGCGCGCCCGTCGCCGACAACCAGCACTCCCAGACCGCCGGACCGAGCGGGCCGGTGCTGCTCCAGGACCAGCACCTCATCGAGAAGCTCGCCCGGTTCAACCGCGAGCGGGTCCCCGAGCGCATCGTGCACGCCCGGGGCTCGGGCGCGCACGGCTACTTCGAGGTGACCGGCGACGTCACCGCCTGGACCCGGGCGGGTTTCCTGTCCGAGGTCGGCAGGCGCACCGAGACCTTCGTGCGGTTCTCCACCGTGGCCGGCAGCCGGGGAGCTCCCGAGGCGGTGCGCGACCCGCGGGGGTTCGCGGTCAAGTTCTACACCGAGGACGGCAACTACGACCTGACCGGGAACAACACGCCGATCTTCTTCATCCGGGACCCGTTGAAGTTCCCCGACTTCATCCACTCCCAGAAGCCCGACCCCTACACCAACCGCCAGGAGCCCGACAACGTCTGGGACTTCTTCTCGCTGTCGCCGGAGGCGACCCACATGTTCACCTGGCTCTTCGGCGACCGTGGCATCCCCGCCAGCTACCGGCACCAGAACGGCTACGGATCGCACACCTTCCAGTGGGTCAACGCCGCGGGCGGGCAGTTCTTCGTCAAGTACCACTTCAAGACCGACCAGGGCATCCGGACCCTCACCACCGAGGAGGCCGCCCGGCTGGCCGGCGAGAACCCCGAGTCGCACACCGCCGACCTGATGGAGGCGATCGACCGGGGCGACCACCCGTCCTGGACCCTCAAGGTGCAGGTGATGCCCGCCGCCGACGCCGCGGGCTACCGGATCAACCCGTTCGACCTGACCAAGGTGTGGCCCCACGGCGACTACCCGCTCATCGAGGTCGGCCGCCTGGTGCTCGACCGCAACCCCGACAACTACTTCGCCGAGGTCGAGCAGGCCGCCTTCGATCCCGGCCACTTCGTGGCCGGCATCGGGCCATCCCCGGACAAGATGTTCCAGGCCCGCATGTTCGCCTACGGCGACGCCCACCGGTACCGGCTCGGCATCAACCACACCCAGCTCCCCGTGAACCGGCCTCACGCCACCGCGGCCGACAACTACGGGCGCGACGGCGCGATGCGCTTCGACGGGAACCGCGGCCGGGAGAAGAACTACGAGCCCAACAGCTTCGGCGGGCCGGTCGAGACCGGTGAGCCCCTCTACGGAGGGCTCACGACCGACGGCCTCTCGGGGACCTACGACTGGGACCGGCGGGGGTGCGACGACTTCGAGCAGGCCGGCAACCTCTACCGCCTGATCCCCGAGGACGCCAAGGTCCGGCTCGTGGACAACATCGCCGGCGGGCTCGCCCAGGTGTCCCGCGACGGCATCGTGGAACGGTCGATCGCCCACTTCCGCCGGGCCGACCCCGACTACGGCGCCCGGATCGAGCAAGGGGTGAAGGACCGTCGCGGCTGATCCGGGGCCGGGACCGCTCGGCGGAGCCCGGGGAGCCGGCCCGGCCGACGGGGGCGTCGCGCTCAGCCCGCGCCGCAGGGACCGAGGACGAACGCGCCCCCCTCGGTCGGCACCAATCCGCCGGCGGGGCCGAGCGCGGCGAGCTCCTCGTGGGCCACGGTCCACCGGAGACTCCCGTCGCCGGGATCCAGACCGACCAGCGCGTCGTCGGCCCCGAGGACCACGGTGTCGCCGGACGCGCCGACGAGCGCGACCCCCTCGGCGGCGCCGAGGTCCGCCGCGGTCCGCGACCAGCGGAGCGCGCCGGACGACGGGTCGACGACACCGACGCCGCCTGCGGCCAGGACGACCACGAGGTCGCTCGTCTCTGACGCCGTCCCGGTGGAGCCCTCGCCCTGCTGCGGGAGGGAGAAGCCCGGAAGCCGCCAGCGCTCGTCCCCCGTCCCGGCGTCGAGCGCCAGCAGGTCCCCCGTGGCCTCGTCGGTCCCGACCACGACGTCGCCCGCGACCTCGACGGTCGACCGGTCCGACCCCGGGGACAGCGCACGCCTCCACGCCACGTCGCCGCCGTCCAGCGGCACCGCCAGCACCTCGTTGCCCGTCCCCTCGCGGGCGTACGCGCTGGCGTAGACGCGCCTCCCGTCGGACACGAGGCCGACGACGGTGAGCCCTTCGGGGACGTCCTGCTCCCAGACGGCCTCGCCGCTCCCACGGTCCAGCCCGAGGAGCCGGGCCGAGCCGCTCTCGCCGACCGCGACCGCGACCACGACCGGGCCGCCGGCCTCGAGCGCGGCCAGGCCCGGGACGTCGACCGTCCACCGCTCGGCACCGTCACCGACCTCCAGGGCGGCCAGCCCGAAGTGACCCGTCCCCAGCTCCCGGGGACCACCAGCAGGCCGTCGGCGATCCCGATCCGGTGGCGGGTGACGTCGAGCAGGACGGCACCGCCGGCCGGGCCCCGCTCCCACCGGACCTCGCCGGTGGAACGGTCGATCCCGGCGACCGCGGGTTGTACGCAGGCCGCGTCGAAGACGACGACCGTGGTCTCGTCGGCGACGACGTGATCGGCCGTACGCAGGCTGGTGCTCGCGGCGACCTCCCACCGGACCCCGAGGCCCGGGAGGTCGACGAGCCGTACCGCGGGTGGCGCGCCCGCGAGCTCCGGGCGGGTCGTGGACGACGTGGGGACCGTCCCCGCCGTCGACGGCGCGCTGCTCGTCCCCGACCCGCTCCCGCACCCGGCGAGCACGATGGCGGAGGCCACCCCGAGCAGCCCGACGACCTCCGAGAACCGGTGCCGGCCCCCGACCCACGCATACGTGAACCCTAGGCCGCCGAGCCTCGGGCGGGAGCGACCGGGACGGCCGCGTCCTCGGCCGTCCGCGCGGCAGGCGGGCCCACGGGGTGGTAGGCACGACGCCGGGGAGGTGGTGCCGGTGACCCTGGCGCGCAGGCCGCTCGGGACGAGCGGGATCGAGATCAGCACCGTGGGGTTCGGGGCCTGGGCCACGGGCGGGGGCGGGTGGAGCTTCGGCTGGGGCCCCCAGGACGACGAGGCGTCACTCGCCGCCATCCGCCACGCCCTGGAGCAGGGCGTCAACTGGATCGACACCGCGGCGGCCTACGGGCTCGGGCACTCCGAGGAGGTCGTGGGGCGGGTGCTGGCGGACCTCCCCGAGCCCGACCGCCCCCTCGTGTTCACGAAGTGCGGCCTGCGCTGGGACCCCGCCGACCCCATGGCACCCCTGGAGCGCGTCTTGCTCCCGGACGCGATCCGGGAGGAGGTCGACGCCTCGCTTCGGCGCCTGGGCGTCGAACGCGTCGATCTCTACCAGCTCCACTGGCCCGACCGCTCCGGCGGCACCTCCGTGGAGGACTCCTGGGCCGTCATGGTCGAGCTGATCGAGGCGGGGAAGGTCCGGGCGGGCGGGGTCTCGAACTTCGACGTTCCGCTCCTGGAGCGGGCCGAGACGGTCCGCCACGTCGACTCGCTCCAGCCGCCGCTCTCCCTCGTCGAGCGGGGGGCCGCGACCGCCGAGATCCCCTGGTGCGCCGGGCACGGCACCGGGGTGATCGTCTACAGCCCCCTGCAGTCGGGCCTGCTCACCGACGGCTTCACCGCCGAGAGGGCGCGCGGCCTGCCCGAGGACGACTGGCGCCGGCGCGACGCCCGGTTCCGGGAGCCGTCGCTCTCGCGCTCCCTCGCGCTCCGCGATGCGCTACGGCCCGTGGCGGACCGCCGCGGGTCACGGTGGCCGCGGTGGCGGTGGCCTGGACCCTGGCCTGGCCCGGGGTCACCGGCGCCATCGTGGGTGCCCGGTCACCCGAGCAGGTCGAGGGTGGATCGCCGCCGCCGACCTCGAGCTCACCGACGCCGACCTCGACGAGATCGCCGCCGCGATCGGTCGGACCGGCGCCGGGGCGGGCCCGGCCCGGCCCTGACCCCGACCGGCTGCGCCCGGTCAGCGGCTGGCGGGACCGGAGGGCAGCCGCTGCCCTCCGGCGTCGAGGATCTCCGCCGCGGCGGCCGAGTCGGGGGGCGCGTCGGTCACGGCCACGAACCAGGCGTCGGGGCCGCCGGGAGTCCGGGGGTGGAGGAGGGCCGTCACGAACCGGCCGTCCTCGAGCCTCAGGCGCACCTGGGCCCCCGAGGACGGTGCCGAGCCCCACACGACCCAGCGTGACTCGACCCCCGGGAGGGGCGACCAGCCCGGCTGCACCCCCGACGGAGCCCCGCTCTCGACCGCCTGCGACGCCACGGGCTCGCCGTCGAGGCGGAGCGTGACCCGCGGCGGGTCGGCGTCGGAGACGAGCTCGTAGCGGTACTCCCCGGAGGTCCCGGTCGCGAACACCCCGGGCCCGGCAGGGCTCGTGGTGGGGGCGAGCGTGCTCGTGCCTCCCCCGGTGCGGACGTCGACCTCGGAGCCGTCGTCGCGCAACGACCCCACGCTCGCCACGGCCAGCACCGCGGCGACGACCGCCGCCGCGCCCGCGACGATCCCCGCCCACCGCCGGCGGGCCCGCAAGCGGCGGGCGCGCGAGCGCACGGCCTCGAGGTCGGCGTCGAGGTCGAGGACGGGCTCGGGTACCTCCTGGAACCGTCGACGGAGCTGCTCATCGAGGGACATCGTCACGCACCCCCTCGAGGAGCTCACCGAGCCGCTGCCGGCCCCGGTGGAGGTGGACCCTGGCCGTCGAGGAGCTGCAGCCGAGCGCCGCGGCCACCTCGGAGACCGGGAGGTCCTCGAGGTAGTGGAGGACCACCGCCACCCGCTGGGCCTTCGACAGCTCGCCGAGCGCCCGCTCGAGGTCGAGCCGCCGGTCGATCGCGTCGGAACCCCGCGACCCCCGGTCCGGGAGGAGCGCCGGGCGGGGCCGGGCCCGGTGGCGGACGGCCAGACGGATGGCCACCCGGCGCACCCACGCCCCGATCTGCTCGAAGCGCCGGACCTTCTCCCAGTGGGTGACGAGCTGCACGAAGGCGTCCTGGGCGATCTCGCGCGCGGTCTCCCGGTCGCCCACGATGAGCGAGACCGTCCTCACCACACCCGGGTAGGCGGACCGGAAGACCTGCTCCAGGTCGGCCTCGGGGTCTGCGACCACACCGCGCTCCCGTCCTCGGAGAGCAGTTGTACACGCGACGCGCCCCGCCGCGGGACGTGCACCGAGGGTCGGACGCCCGTGGCACCACCGGGCCGCCCGGTCGGTCACCGGGGCCAGTGGGCCGCGGGGACGGCATCCGGCTCGCTCCCGCAGATGTCGGCCCCGAGGTCGGCCCGGATGCCGCCGGGTGCCGGGGTGCTCCCCGGACCCCGACGAGCGCGACGCGCTCACCGTCGTCACCGCGACCTACCAGAGCCCGTAGGTGCCCCGGCACGCGAACACGCCCGTGCAGATGTCGTGCTCGCTGTAGTCGGGCTCGGCCTGGTACGGCGAGACGGCCACCACGTCGTACGCGTACGTGGGCCCCGAGGCCCAGCCGGTCCCCGTGGGGTACGGGAAGAAGACGCGCGCGTACTTGCCCCAGCACCTGGTCCCGGGCGACGGTCCGGTCCGGCCGATGGCGTAGCCGTAGAGGTTCCGGAAGTGGGAGACGTGCTCCACGCAGCTCCCGTACTGGTTCGACACGGAGATCGTCCAGTAGCTGGAGTTGGCCGACGCGGGGCGCCTGCCGGAACCCGCCACCAGGCCTCCGGTCACGACGGCGAGCGCCACCGCCGGAGCCAGGACGGCGCGTCCGACGGGCCCACGGCGCCGGATGCGCCGCCTCACCGGTACTTCTCCGCGCACGCGGCCACGGCGACCGGGGCCGGTGGGTCGGCCACGCCGGGGGTCTCCCAGGAGTCGGGCCGGATCGACCCGGGCACGACGGCCGCGAAGTGCACCTCGGGGCCTCCCGAGGCCGGGGCGACGGCGGGGATGGAGACCTCGGCCCCTCCCTCGGTCCGGGCCACGAGCGTGGTGACCCCCGCCCGGGCCGAGCCCCACACGATGGCCCGGCCGTCGTCGAGCGGGAGCGTGGCCGCCGCGACCCATCGTCCGGCGTTCGGCCACGAGCACGCGTCGTGGGTGTGGCTGGCTCGTCGCTCACCGTCCACGTAGAGGGTCGCCCTCACGTCCGGAGGTGAGCCCTCGAGGGTCAGGCACAGGGTCGGTGACCCCTCGGCGGGCGAGAGCACCTCGAGATCCGGTGCCTCGAGGCCCGCGCAGGGCCCGAGGTCGGCCGGCGGGGCCTCGGCCACGAGGGCCGGCGGGGGTGCTGCCGGCCGGGGCGGGACCGGCGGCGCGCTCGACGGCCCCGACGTCGGCGACGACCCCCACGAGGCGAACGCGACGATCAGCCCCATGACTCCTACTGTCAGTGCTGTCACGACCGCTCGGAGCGGACCTGTCCATAGGCGCACGGCGACTCCTCCTCCGCACGAAGCCGGCGCCCGCCCGGCGATGCCGTCCGGCGGCGAGAGGCGACGCCCGTCGGCACCCGGACGCCGGCCTCTCACCTCACCCCTCCATACAGGCGCGAGCCCTCCGAGAGGTTTACGTCCGCGTCGGATTTCGGGTCCGACGCCGAGCCCGGAGCACCCCGCACGGCGAGCGGGGCCCGCCGGTCGGGGGCGAGGACGACCGACCTGGGGACCCGGGCCCCGGAGCGGGGGCTAGGAGGCGACCATGGCGGCGATGCCCGCCACCATCATCACGAAGCCGAGCGTCGCGTAGGCGACGGTCCGGGCCACAGGGGCCTGGGCCAGGTCGCCCGAGCCGGCCGCGGCCCGGCGGGCGTCGGCCCGCCGGCGCAGGAGGGCCATCAGGTTGCCCACGAAGAGCGCAGCGCCCAGGGCCGCCACCAGCTCCCGCAGCACCTGGTCGTAGAAGTCCACGGACGAGATGGTACCGAGGAGGCCTCAGGGAGCCGACTCGGCGGCGACCCCCTTCGCGAGCAGGCCGTCGAGGTCGGCGTCGGTCACGGACCGGTCCACCGCCAGTGCCCGGCGCGTCTCGACCGACGTCCCCCGGTCGACGAGGATCCGGAGCGGCACGCCGTCGTCGGCGAAGCAGTACTCGAGCCGATCGCCCAGGGTCACGGCCCGGTCCCCGGGCCGGGCCGTGAGGACGTAGCAGCGGGCCACCTCCTCCGCCACGACCGCAGGCGCCCCCGCCGTCACCGCGTAGGCGCCCTCGGCACCCGTCGTGAGCACGGCCAGCCCCTCCAGCACCCCGTCGTCGGTGGCGGCCGGGCGGGGGCGGTCACAGACCGTGCCGTCCTCGGTGGCCGCGCAGGCGACCCGCTCGCCGCGCAGGACCCCGTTCACCGACCCGAAGGCCGCGGTCAGGTGGTCCGGCGGCCGGTGCAGCTCGACGAGGGTGCCCTCGAGGATCCGGCCGTCGGAGAGCTCCCGCCGGAAGGCGAAGCCGACCCGCCAGGTGGTCTCCTGCCCACGATCGAACAGCTCCAGCAGCTCGGCCCGGGCCTGCGGGTCGTGGGGAGCGGCCGGCTCCTCGTAGGGGGCCGGCCGGCGGTCGGCGGGTGCCGGGTCGCCGTACGCGGCGCCCAGACCGGTCAGCATCACCGCGGTCGCGAGCACCATCGCGCCGACCCCGACCCGGCGATCCCTCGTCACGATCGGGGGAGGGTACCGGCCCCGGGGCCGGGGACCGGTCGTACGGGGACCGGGTACGCGTGCTACAACGCCGGCCGTGCGACTCGTCGTGGCACGCTGCTCGGTCGTCTACGAAGGGCGCCTCGGGGCCCGCCTCCCGCCGGCCCCGCGGCTGGTCATCCTGAAGACCGACGGGTCGGTCGCGGTCCACTCCGACGCCCGGGCCTACAAGCCGCTGAACTGGATGAGCCCGCCGTGCACCGTCGTCGAGCAGGACGGGTCGATCGTGGCGGTGAACCCGAGGGGCGAGCGGCTCGTCGTCGAGCTGCACGAGGTCCTCCTCGACACCGGTTTCCCGCTCGGCGAGGACCCGGGGCTCGAGAAGGACGGGGTGGAGGCCGAGCTCCAGGCGCTCATCGCCGAGCGGGTCCAGTCGCTGAGGGAGGACCTCCGCCTCGTACGGCGCGAGTACCCCACCGACATCGGCCCGGTCGACCTCCTCTGCCACGACGGCGACGGGCGAGCCGTGGTGATCGAGGTGAAGCGGATCGGCGAGATCGCCGGTGTCGAGCAGCTCCTGCGCTACCAGGAGCGCCTCGACCGCGACACCCGCCTCTCGCCCACCCGGGGGATGCTGGTGGCGACCCGCATCAAGCCGCAGGCCCGGGTGTTCGCGACGGCCCGGGGCGTCGAGTGCGTCGAGGTCGACCTCGAGACCCTCCGCGGCTCCGCGTCGAACGAGCTCCGCCTGTTCTGACCTGTTCTGACCCCGACCGTGGCGACGCCGACCCCGCCTACCGGCCGGCACCGTCGACGACGGCCCGGTCTCCCAGCGGCTCCTCGAGCGTCACGGCGACCTCGTAGAGCTTGGCCAGCTCGATGCAGACCACGTCGGGCCCCGCCGACGGGTCCCGACCGACGAGGACCGTGACCGTCACCTGCTCGGGCGTCTCGACCACGTCGACACCCGCCGGGACGTAGCAGGGCGCCACCCCGGACCAGAAGCGGACGAGGAGGGTCCGCCCGGCGTCCTCGGTCGCCCACGACTCGATGGGGACGGGACGGGCGTCGACCGCGGAGGGGTCGGGCTCGACCCGCTCCGGGGCGGTCGGGACGTCCGGGAGGCCGCCGGGCCCGGAGGTCGGGGTGTCCGGACCACCCGGGCCGGAGGCGGGAGGAGACGTGGTGGGCACGGGCCCGGTCGTGGTACCGGAGGGCTCGCCGGTCCCGTCGCCGCATCCGAGCACGAGCAGGCCGGCGGCGACGAGCACGGCCGCGGGCCGGACCAGCCTCACCGGGCGCCCCCGGACCCCACCGCGACCTCAGTCACGGGCCATGTTGGCGAACTTCGTGAGGTGGTCGAGGAAGGCGAGCCGCACGGAGCCGGTCGGTCCGTTGCGGTGCTTCGCGACGATGATCTCGGCGGTGCCCCGCTGGTCGGAGTCGGGGTGGTAGGCCTCGTCGCGGTAGATGAAGCAGACCACGTCCGCGTCCTGCTCGATGCTGTTGTGGGCGACGACCCCGTTGGCCAGGAAGTTGTGGGTGTCGAGGACCGTGGCGTCGAAGACCGGCTCCACGCCGGTCGGCACGACCTCGACGACCCGGTCCCAGAGCACGTCGGACGTCGCGAGGTCGCGCAGCCACGGGTCGGGCAACGCGTCGGCGAGGCGAGCCATCCGGGCGCGAGACAGACCGTGTCGATACAGCGTGGAACCGCAGTACGACATCCCGAGGCGCGAAGCGAGCTCCCTCGACGTGACGCCGAGCTCGGGGAGGAGCTTCCGGCGAACGTGATCCCACACCTCGGCCGGGATGGTGTCGACGTTGGGGTTGGCTTCCCTTCCCTCGAGGAGCTCGCGAGCCCGCGGCACCGTCTCTCCTCGGGCACCGTGCGCACCGACGACGTCGAAGAAGCGGAGCTGATCGTCACGCCCCGAGACATCGACCGTGTACCCGGGACGCCCCGGGCTCCCCCGGGTCCGCCGGACGCGCGACGGGATCCCCAGTCGGAGCAGCAACGCCTGCACTCCCTCGACCATCGGACGGCTCGTCGAGGCGTAGTACACGCGCACCGCGCCCTTGCGCGTGACGGTGATGCTCCCATCCGTGGCCCACAGGTGGTGGAGGAAGAGCACCACCTGTCGGTGCGGGAGGCCGAGCACCGCCGGCGGGACGTGCTTCTGCCAGGATCGACGACCCCAGAGACCCAGACCGTCGAGCCACGCCGCGATCGGGTTCCGGCGCCCGCGAGCGAGACGCTCCGGCGACGCGAGGTATGTCTGAATCCACGTCCTCTCCCTGACGATCCGCGCCTCCACCCCGAAGGCTTCTCGCGCCGCTCGAGCGACGACCTCCGCGTTCGCGGGATCGGTCGTCGTGTACTGCAGGGAGTGCCGGGGGACGTGGCATCCGTCTCCCAGCATGTGGGCGAGGAGCACGGCCTTCGCGTCGCTCCAGCCCTCCGGCATCGCGGGCTCGGGGAGCCGGCGAGCCGTCGCGATGCGCGAACCAGGGGCGAGCTGGTCGAGCCGGCGCCAACCGTCGACGGTCAGGAACGGGTGGTTGCCACTCCCCCGGAGTCGGCGGCCCGACGCGAGGCGCAGCTCGAACGTCGGCTTGCGACCGCTGCTGAACACATGGGTCATGGTCCCCGCGATCAGCCGGTAGTGCTCGTCGAGCGTCCAGACGGGGACGTCGCGCTCACCCCGCTCGAAGAGCTCGCCGAGCGTGACCTCCTCGCCCGTATCGGCCCTGGCCACCCTGGTGTCCGCCGTGAGACATCCACTCTCGCGAAGGTCGGCGAGCATCGGGCGCTTGTCCTGGCGGTACTCGAGCGAGCGGTTGAGCTGGGAGAGCGCCATGACCGGGCAGTCGAGCTCCCGGGCGAGGATCTTCAGGCCCCGGGACAGCTCCGACACCTCGACCTGGCGGTTCTCGGCCCGGCGGGACGAGCTCATGAGCTGGAGGTAGTCGACCACGACGAGGCCGAGGTCGCCGTGGCGCGCCTTCACCCGGCGAGCCTTGGCCCGCATCTCCATGACCGTGCAGTGCGCGTTGTCGTCGATGAAGAACGGGGCCTCGGCGAGCCGCCCGACCGCGTGGCTGAGACGGGTCCAGTCGGCGTCGGGGATGTTGCCCGTCGACAGCTTGCGGGCGTCGACCCGGGCCTCGCCGGCGAGGAGGCGCTTGGTGAGCTCGAGGCTCCCCATCTCCATCGAGAAGAAGACCACGGGCTTGCGGGTCTCGAGGGCCACGTGGGCCGCGGCGCCGAGCGCGAAGGAGGTCTTCCCCTGGCCCGGACGGGCGGCCACGACCACCAGGTTCGACGGCTGGAGCCCGAGCAGGAGGTCGTCGAGGTCGAGGAAGCCCGTGGGGTGGCCGGTGATGTGACCGTCACGCCCGTACATCTGCTCGAGCTGGTCGAGCGTCGACTGCAGCGACGAGTGGAGCCCCACCATCGTCTCGGCGACCCGGTGCTCGGCCACCTCGAACACGAGCGTCTCGGCCCGGTCAAGGGTCTCGGTCACGTCGTCGGGATCCGAGTAGCCCAACTCGGCGATCTCGCCGGCCACGGCGATGAGCCGCCGCAGCAGCGAGAGCTCGCGGACGATCTGGGCGTAGTGGCCGGCGTTCGCCGAGGCGGGCGTGGCGGCCTGGATGCGCAGCAGCGCGGCCTTGCCGCCCACGTGGTCGAGGAGGCCGGAGCGACGGAGCTCCTCGGCGACGGTCACCGGGTCGGACGGCTCGCCCTGGCCGTAGAGCGACATGATCGCCTCGAACACGTGGGCGTGGGCCGGCTTGTAGAAGTCGGCGTCGTCGACCCGGGCCTCGACCGCCGAGGTGATGGCGTCCCGGGACAGCAGCATGGCGCCGAGGAGCGACTCCTCGGCCTCGAGGTTGTGCGGTGGGACTCGACCGCCGCTCGCCTGCTGACGCCGCCGCACGTCCTCGATCGACTGGACCACCGATGCACCCCTCTCGACCACCCCGGACCCGACGAGCGATCCTCGCGCCGCGGGCCTGTGGGTTTGAAGACGGACAACCCCTGTTGTTGCTGTGGTCTCACTGTGGATTGTGACCTCGTGGATCCCCAGGCCTGTGGATCCCCACGACATCTTCCCGACGGGGTGTGACCGTCACCGCCGGACGGCGCATCCCGCCACGCGCCACCCGGGAGGGCCGGCTCCGTCTCGCCGCCGGGACGTCCGTTCCGCCCGGGCCGGTGCGCGAACGCAGCGTGGGCACGTGGACGGCCCGCGCGACGAGGCCCCCGCCCGAGGCGGGGGCCCTCGACCCTCGCCGCCGTGGATCGTCGCGGGCTACGCCTCGACGACCTCGACCTGGAGGAAGGCCTCCACGTCCGCGTGGAGCTTCACCGGCACCTCGACCGGTCCGAGCTCCTTCACCGGCTCGCTGAGCCCGAGCTTCCGGCGGTCGAGCTGCACCCCGGTCTGGGCCTCCACGGCCTCGGCCACGTCGGCGGCCGTGACCGACCCGAACAGCCGCCCGCCCTCGCCGGCTCGGGCCCGGACCTCGATCCGCACGCCGGTGAGCCGGGCCGCGAGCTCGGTGGCCGCCTCGCGCTCGCGGACCTCGCGTGCCTCACGGTTGCGTCGCATGGCCTCGGCCTGCTTCACCGCGCCCTTGGTCGCCCGGATGGCGAGGCCACGGGGAACGAGGTAGTTGCGGGCGTACCCCTCCGCCACCTCGAGCAGGTCGCCCTTGCGACCCAGGTTGTCGACGTCGGCTCGCAGCAGCACCCTCACGCGTCACCCCCCTGGGGCGCAGCCGCCTCCGAGGGGGCGGCTCCGCCCGAGCCCGCGGTGGGCTCCGCACCGGTGGGCGCGGTCTCCGGGGCCTCGGCGGTCTCCGCCGGCGGACCCTCGCCGGCACGACCCTCGACCGCCTGTGCCTCGCGCTCGCGATCACGGTCCCGATCCCGGTCGCGATCACGGTCCCGATCCCGGTCCCGTCGCCCACCCTTGCCGCGCTGGGTCACCTGGCGGACGCTGTAGGGCAGCAGGGCCATCTCGCGCGCGACGCGGATCGCCCGCGCGACCTCACGCTGCTGCTGGGTCGAGTTGCCGGTGACCCGCCGGGCACGGATCTTGGCCCGCTCGGACATGAACCGCCGGAGCAGGTTCACGTCCTTGTAGTCGACGTAGGTGATCCTCTCGCTCGTGAGGATCGACACCTTCTTCTTCTGCTGCTTCTGGCGCCGCTCGGCCGCGGCGCCCTTCGACTTCCTGCGCTCACGCGCCATCGTGGCTCACCCCTAGAACGGCTCTTCGCCGTAGTCGTCGTACGTGGACGCCGCGGCCGCCGCCGCCTGGGGACGAGGACCCGCCTCGCCCGCGCCCCGCCGGTCGTTCCTCGTGATCTCGGCCGTCGCCCACCGAAGGCTCGGCCCGACCTCGTCGGCGACGATCTCGACGATGCTGCGCTTCTCGCCGTCCTCGGTCTCCCAGCTCCGCTGCTCGAGGCGTCCGGTCACGATGACCCGGGCGCCCTTCGGCAGCGACTCGCTCACGTTCTCGGCGAGGTCCCGCCAGCAGACCACGTTGAAGAAGCTCGTCGCCTCCTCCCACTCCTGGGTCTGGCGGTTCTGCCAGCGCCGGTTGACGGCCACACCGAAGGCGGCCTTCGCTGCACCGCTCGGCGTGAACCGCAGCTCGGGCTCCCGCGTGAGGTTGCCCACGATCGTGATCGTGTTGCTGCTCGCCATCGTCCGTCCTCCCTACCCTTCCGCCTCGGGGCTGCGGGCGGTCGCGGGCGGCCCGTAGGCCTCCTCGGGGATCCGCAGCACCTTGTGACGCATGACCTCGTCGGCAAGGGACAGGACCCGGTGCAGCTCGTCCATGGCGGCCGGCTCGGCGCGAGCCTGGAAGACCACGTAGTAGCCCTCCCACTTGTGGTTCACCTCGTAGGCGAACCGCCGCTTGCCCCACACGTCGAGGTAGCCGAGCTCGGCGCCCTTCGACTCGAGCAGCTGCCGGTGGCGATCGAGCGCGGACCGGATCGAGTCCTCTTCCAGGTCCGCGTCGAAGATGACCATGACCTCGTACGGCCGCATCGGCCGGTACCTCCTTCGGACCGCAGCGCGCAGCATGCGGGCTCCCCGCCCGCCTCGGCGCCGGGGAGCAGGATCGGTGCACGTGGAACCGGTCTCGGGGAGACCGGAACCGGACGAGGCTAGCAGGGCCGTCCTCGACGCGTCCTATCACGGGTCACCGTACCGCGGGGGTGTGACGGCGACGAGGGGCGCCCGGGCCGGCGGGCGACCACCGGCCTGCCGCCCCGATCGCGGCGGCCGGTCAGGACCCCGGGGTGAAGACCAGCGAGCCCCCGGGGAGCCGGCCTGCCGGGACCTCGAGCGCGTACCGGAAGGGCGCCCCGGCCGAGTACGTCGGGCATCCGGCCCCGTCCCCCTCGCAGGGCGCCATCCGGTGCCGGGCCACGAGCCGGCCGTCGTCGTCGTAGAAGGCGACGTCGAGCTCCATCGGCGTGCCGCCCATCGTGAACGCCGCTCGCGTCGGGCCGTCGAACACGAAGACCATGCCGTCGTGGGCCCCGAGGTCGTCGACCCCCTGAGGCCCCGGATCCGCTCGTCGGGCCCGTCGGCGACGAGCACCCGCAGGCACCTCCGGCCGACCGTGACCCACGCCTCGCCGAAGCCCTCGGCGAGCAGACGACTCCCGTCGGCGCGCGGGTCGTCCCCCTCGACCGGAGCGCACGCGACCTCGGTCCTGCCCTCCGCGTCGCCCGCCACGCTCGCCGGCGGGTCCCCCTCGGACCCGCCCACGACCGCCGCCAGCGCACCCGCCACGGCGATCCCGAGGACCACCAGCACGACCACCGCGCCGGCCCGGGACCCCCGCCGTGCCCCACGGGGCGACGGCTCGGGGGCCCGGTCGCTCACGCCCGGGTGTCGGAGAGGTCGGTGAGGTCGAGCGCCTCGGCCACCTCGTCGGCCATGTGGTAGGTCTCGCCGCTCGAGGGGAACCGTCCCGTCCGCACGTCGTCCGCGAAGCGGGCGACGGCCGCGGTGGCGTCGGCCTTCAACGTCGCGTACCGGCGGACGAACTTGGGGGTCGTGCGGTCCTCGAGACCCAGGAGGTCGTGCAGGACGAGCACCTGCCCGTCGCAGTGGCGGCCGGCACCGATCCCGATCGTGGGGACGGGTACCGAGTCGGTGACGATCCGGGCGACGGCGTCGGGGACGCACTCCAGGACCACGGCGAAGCACCCCGCCTCGGCGAGCGCGACGGCGTCGTCGACGATGGTCCGGGCGGCCTCGAGCTCCTTGCCCTGCACCCGGAACCCGCCCAGGGCGTGGACCGACTGCGGTGTGAGGCCCAGGTGCCCCATCACCGGGATCTCGGCGTCGAGGATGGCCCGGACCGCGTCGAGGCGCTTGCGGCCGCCCTCGAGCTTCACGGCTCCGGCCCCCGCCCGCACGAGCGCCGCCGCGTTGCGGACCGTCTCCTCGCGCGAGACGTGGTAGCTGAGCCAGGGGAGGTCGCCCACGACGAGGGCCCGGGGGCGGGCCCGCGCGACGGCGGCGACGTGGTGGGCCATCTCCTCGGTGGTGACCTGGAGGGTGTCGTCATGACCGAGGACGACCATGGCGACCGAGTCCCCGACCAGGATCAGGTCGGCGCCGGCCTCGTCGACGATGCGCGCGGTGGGCGCGTCGTAGGCCGTGACCATCACGAGCGGCGGGCCGTCCCCCTTGCGCGACCTGACGTCCGGCGCGGTGACACGGGCGGGCGTGACCGAGCCCATCGGCAGCACCTCCACCGTCCAGGGCACGCTCGGCTCCCGGCGGCGCCTCCATCGTAGCCCTCACGGGCGTGGCCGCCCAGCGCCACCGCCACCCGGTCGGACGGGCGAGACGCCGCTCGCCGCACCCGGGCCTCGCGGTCGCGGCAGACGGGGCGGTGCGCGCGGAGGGGCCGCTTCAGCCGGCGTGGCGGCGACCGAGCAGGTAGCGCCGGTCGAGGTGGTTCCACGAGCAGTCGAGGCACACCTCGACGACGTAGCACGCGAACTCGTCGACCTCGGACCCGAGGCGCTCGAGCTCGCCGTCGTCGGCGACGCAGCGACCGTTGGCCGCCTTGAGGCCGTCGCCGTAGACGTAGGAGACGTGGCGCAGCTCCCCGGCGCAGACGGGGCAGTTCCGGCCCGTGACCCGTCCCAGGTGGCGGGCCGCCCGCAGGAGCTCCGGGTGGGCGTCGCACACGTCGAGCCGGCGGATCGCACCGCGCCGCAGGTCTCGCAGCACGGCCCGCCGGGCCAGCGCGTAGTCCGTGTGGCGGCGCACGCGCGGCAGTGTACCGGCGGTCGCGACGACCGGTGGGCGGCCACCGCCGGTCGACGGTCCCCCGGTCGAATGGGAGGTTGGGTAGCGTTTCGCCCCGTGCGCCCCGTGGAGGACCTGGCCCGAGAGTACGTCGAGCTCGTGTGCGAGGCCTTCCCGGTCAGCGCGACGTACCTCGGCCGCCACGAGCACGACCACCGCCTGGGCGAGCATCACCCCGACGTGTTCGAGTACCACGCCGCGTCCGTCGAGGCCCTCCGGGGCGAGCTGTACCAGTACCTCGACGCCTCGATGGGCGGGGACCTCGACCCCGGGCACGTGCTGGAGGCCCGTGCGCTCGACGGCGTGCTGGCCACCACCCTCCTCGAGCTCGAGCAGGACCAGCAGTGGCGCCGCAACCCCGATCGGGCGATCGAGACCGTGCTCGGGGGGTGCTTCGCGCTCCTGCTGCGGGACCACGCGCCCCTCGCCGACCGGGTCGCCGCCCTCCACGACCGGCTCGAGGCCGTGCCCGAGTTCCTCGCCGGGGCGGCCCGCACGTGGTCCGACGTGCCCACCCTCTGGGCCGACCTCGCCGCCGACTCGGCCCTCTTCGGCGCCGAGTTCCTGCGCCGCGACCTCGACGGCGCCCTCGAGGGCAGCACCCGGCGCGACGAGGTCATGGCCGCGGCGTCGCGAGCGGCGGATGCGCTCGAGTGGACCGCCCGCCGGGTCCGGGACCTCGGTGTCGACGCCCCGTGGGCCGTCGGCGAGCACGCGTTCGCCGAGCGGCTCGGGGTCGAGCACCACCTCACCGATTCGCCCTCCGAGGTGGCCCGGCGCGGCCACGGCCTGGTCCACGACACGCTGGCGCTGCTCGAGGACCTGGATCCCGCCTGGCGTCGACGCCTCGAGCGGACGAAGGACCGCCACCCCGCGGCCGACGAGCTCCTCGACGTCTACCGGGTCGAGACCGAGCGGGCCCGGGCCCACGTCGTGACGTCCGGTCTGGCCCCCGACAGCGACGCGCCGCTCGACGTACGGCCGACACCCCGCTTCTGGGCGCACGTGATGCCGTACGCCGCCTACGACCCGCCCGGGTACTTCGAGGACGACCAGCGGGGGATCTTCTGGGTGACGGTACCGGAGGGCCCCGACGCCGCCGAGCGGCTCCGGGGCCACTCGCTCCCCTCGATCGTGCTCACCGCGGTGCACGAGGCGTACCCGGGCCACCACCTCCAGCTCACGAGGGCCAACCGGTCGGCCGGTCTCGTCCGGACCCTGGCCGGGTCCGCCCTCACGATCGAGGGTTGGGCCCACTACTGCGAGCAGCTCCTCGCGGAGGACGGCTACTTCGGCGACGACCTCGACCTGCGGCTCTACCAGCTCAAGGACCAGCTCTGGAGGGCGGCCCGGGTGGTGCTCGACGTCGGGCTCCACTGCGGGCAGATGGGGTTCGACGACGCGGTCGGCTACCTCGTCGAGGTCGCCGACCTCGAGCCGGCCAACGCGCGGGCCGAGGTGCGCCGGTACACCTCCAGCCCCACGTACCAGATCTGCTACGCGATCGGGAAGGACGAGATCCTGGCGCTGCGCGAGGCCTGGCGCGTGCGCGAGGGCCCCGACTTCGACCTGGGCCGGTTCCACACGGAGCTGCTGGCGTACGGGTCGGTGCCGGTCCCCCTCGTGTCCGCCGCCATGCTGGGCCGGTGAGGGCGGGCGGACATCACGCCTGCCCCGCCCCCGGGCCGCGAGAATGTCCCCATGGAGCGCTCCGGGAACCACGCCGCCCGCTACGGGCCCGACATCCCCGGCGAGCGCGAGCTGCGCCTGCTCGGCGACCTGAAGGGGAAGCGTGTCCTGGAGCTCGGCTGCGGGACCGGGCAGGCGTCGATCGCGTTCGCGAGGCAGGGAGCCACGGCCATCGCCGTCGACACGAGCGCGACGCGGCTGGCCGAGGCTCGCCGGCTCGCCGAGCAGGAGGAGGCCCGGGTCGAGTGGCACCACGGCGACCTGGCCGACCTCGCCTTCCTGCGGGCCGACTCGATCGACGTCTGCTTCAGCGCCTACGCCCTCGCCGAGGTCGAAGACGTCAACCGCCAGTTCCGGCAGGTCCACCGCGTGCTGCGGCCCCACGGGATCTTCGCCTTCTCGTACCAGCACCCGATGGCGCTGTGCGTCGAGCGCGAGCACGCACCGGACGAGGGAGCGGCGCTCCCCCTGGGCGACCTCGTCGTGCGCCGGTCGTACTTCGACGACGCGCCGATCGCCGACGAGCGCGGCGGCGAGACCGTCGTCGTGCACCCGAGGACGGTCTCCGACGTCTTCGTGGCCCTCGGGCGCACGGGCTTCAGGGTCGACGCGATCCTCGAGCCGCGGCCCACGGGCGCGGAGACGATGCCGCTCGTCCCCTCCACCATCGTCTGGCGTGCCCGGAAGGAGGGCATGTAGCCCGCGCCCGCGCGGGAGCGAGGGGAGCGCCCTACCCGAGCTCCTCGGGGAGGTCGAGCATGCGGATGGCGTTGCCCCGCATGATCTTCTCCACGGTGACCGCGTCGAGGTGCTCGGTCATCTTCTCCGCGACCTCGCGGGTGTGGGGCCAGTTGCTGTCCGAGTGCGGGTAGTCGCTCTCGAACGTGACGTTGTCGACGCCGACGTCGGCGAGGTTGCGCAGACCGAAGGCGTCCGAGAAGAAGCACCCGAAGACGTGGTCGTAGTAGTAGGTGCTCGGCGGCTCGGGCACCGAGTCGGCGACGCCACCCCATCCCCGGTTGGTCTCCCAGACGTGGTCGGCCCGCTCCAGGAAGTACGGGATCCAGCCGATCTGGCCCTCGGAGTAGGCGATCCTGAGCCGGGGGAAGCGCACGAACGCGCCCGAGAGCAGCCAGTCGACGAGCGACATGACGGTGTTCACGGAGGTGAGGGTCGAGCCCACCGCCGGGGGCGCGTCCTCGGAGGTGGACGGCATCTTCGAGCCCGACCCGATGTGCATGCAGATCACGGTGCCGGTCTCGTCGCAGGCGGCGAACAGCGGGTCCCAGTGGCGGTCGGGGTCGTGGATCGACGGCAGGCCGAGGTACGGGGGGATCTCCGAGAACGCGACCGCCCGCACCCCGCGGGCGGCGTTGCGGCGGACCTCCTCGGCCGCGCGCGCCGGGTCCCACAGGGGGATGATGCAGAGCGGGAGGAGGCGCCCCCGGAGCCGCCGCACCACTCGTCCACCATCCAGTCGTTGTAGGCCTTCACGCAGAGGAGCCCGAGCTCCCGGTCGTTCGCCTCCGCGAACGTCTGGCCGCAGAAGCGGGGGAAGCTCGGGAAGCACAGGGACCGCTCGATCCAGGCCAGCTCCATGTCCTCGAGCCGGGCCTTCGGATCGAAGCAGCCCGGGCGCATGTCGTCGTAGGTGACCGGCGTGACGGTGACCTCCTCGCGCGGGAAGCCGACCGCCGCGGAGAGGCGGGTCGTGGGGATGCGGAGGTCCTCGAAGTACCACCAGTCCGCGAGCGGTCCCTCGTCACCCGGCTCCCAGGCGAAGCGACCCCCGACGAACGTCATGGACCCGACCGGGGCCCGCACGAGCCGCGGCCCGACCTCCCGGTACCTCGCGGGAAGGCGGTCGACCCAGACGTTGGCCGGCTCCACCACGTGGTCGTCGACCGAGATGATCTTCGGGAAGTCCTCTCGCATGGCCGCGCTCCTGATCCCCGGGGCCGAGAGCCCCGTCTCCCCCTCGCGCCGGACCCCGGCCGACGACGGCCCGCTCCTCGACCGGATCTGACGCTCCGTCAGACTAACCCGCCGGCGGCGGCGGGGTCCCCCGGCCCCGCCGGGCCACGGGGCCTGGTCGGGCGGGCGTTCCCGGAGGCGGCGTCCCGATCCCCCGCTCGCGGGCCCAGGCGGCCAGCCGGCGGTACGCCTCGTCCTCCTCCATGGGTCCCTCGTCGAGCCGGGCCTCGAGCAGGTGGTCGAGCGCCTCCCCCACCTGCGGCCCCGGCTCGATCCCGAGGAACGCCATGACCTGGCGCCCGTCGAGCGGCGGGCGGATGCGGTCGAGCTCCTCCTGGGCGCGCAGCTCCTCGATGCGCTGCTCGAGCTCGTCCATCCGCCGGGCGAGGGCCCGGGCCCTCTTCGGGTTGCGGGTCGTGCAGTCGCTCCGCTGGAGATGGTTGAGGTCGTCGAGGAGGCCGCCGGCGTCGCGCACGTACCGGCGCACGGCCCGGTCGGTCCACCCCATGGCGTAGGTGTGGATCCGCAGGTGCAGGAAGACGAGCTCGGTGACGTCCTCCACGAGGTCGTTGGGGAACTTCAGGGCCCGCAGCCGCTCCTCGGCCATGCGGGCGCCCACGACCTCGTGATGGTGGAAGCTCACGCCCCCGGGGCCGACCGACCGGGTCTTGGGCTTGCCGATGTCGTGCAGCAGCGCGGCCAGCCGGACCCGGAGCTCCGGACGCGTGTTCCGCACCACCGCGATGGTGTGGGCGAGGACGTCCTTGTGCTGGTGGACCGGGTCCTGCTCCAGCCTGAGCGCGTTGAGCTCGGGCAGGAACTCGTCGGAGAGCCCCGTGCTCGACAGGAACCAGAGGCCGGCCGACGGGTCCGGGACGAGGAGCAGCTTCGAGAGCTCGTCGCGGATCCGCTCCGCGCTCACGATCTCGAGCCTCCCGTGCAGGCGTTCGACCGCCGCGACGAGATCCGGCTCCGGCTCGAGACCGAAGGCCGCGACGAAGCGGGCCGCCCGCATCATCCGGAGGGGGTCGTCGAGGAACGAGACCTCGGGTGCGAGCGGCGTGCGGAGCCGCCGGGCGGCCAGGTCGGCCGCTCCCTCGAAGGGATCGACGAGGAGCGGCTCGGGGAGGCGCAGGGCCATCGCGTTCACGGTGAAGTCGCGCCGGGACAGGTCGGTCTCGACGTCGTCGGCGTAGGCCACCTCGGGCTTGCGGCTCTCGGGCCGGTAGACCTCGGCCCGGAACGTGGTGATCTCCATGCGGACCCCGGCCCGCTCGCATCCCACGGTCCCGAACCGCTGGCCCTGGAGCCACACGTGGTCGGCCCATCCCCGCACGAGCTCCTCCACGACGTCCGGACGGGCATCGGTGGCGAGGTCGACGTCCTCGTGCGGGATGTCGAGCAGGGCGTCGCGCACGCTCCCGCCGACCAGGTAGCACTCGTGCCCCGCGTCGACGAGGCGCGCGGCCAGCTCCTGGACGGGCGACGCCGGGTCGAGGAGGGGACGGAGTCGCGCCGGGACGACGCTCATGACCACCATTGTCGCGGTTGCGGACGGGTCACCCCGAACGGCCGCGCGCGCGGGGCGACCTCGCCGCCTCGTCCCGGGCCCCGGTGGTAGGTTCGTCACGTTGCGCGGCGGAGGTGCGGCGTTGGACTTCGACAGCCCGGAGAGCTGGCGGTGGGTCTGGCTGGCCGCGATGGTCCTCTTCGCCCTGGGCGAGATCTTCGTGCCCGGCACGTTCTTCATGATCTCGTTCGCGCTCGGCGCGGCCGCCGCCTCGATCACCGCCTTCCTCGGCGGGGGATCGTCCTCGAGTGGGTGCTGTTCGTCGCCGTCTCGGCCGGATCCCTGGCGGTGCTCGTACCCATCGGCCGGCGGCTCGACCGCGTCCACCCGGGCCCCGGCGCCGGCGCGAACCGCTGGGTGGGCCAGGACGCCGTCGTGCTCGCCGAGATCCCCGAGGGCGTGCACGAGACCGGGCTCGTCCGCGTCGAGCGGGAGGAGTGGCGGGCCGAGAGCGCCGACGGTCGCGCCGTCCCCTCGGGTACCCGCGTGCGCGTCGTGCGGGTCGACGGCACGCGCCTCGTCGTCGAGGCACCCGAACCTCCGGACCGCGCCCCCGCCGGGTCCGACGTCCCGGGTACCTCCGGCCCGGTCCCCGAAGGCTGACCTCGCGACCCCAGGAGCGCCCCCATGGCCGCCGTCATCGTCCTCGCCGTCCTCGCCTTCCTGCTGTTCGTCTTCGCGGCGAGCGGGGTCCGGATCATCCGGCCCTACCAGCGGGGCCTGGTCGAGCGCCTCGGCCGCTTCAAGGCCACCGTCGACCCCGGCCTCCGGTTCATCATCCCCTTCGTGGACCGGCTGGTCCCCGTCGACATGCGCGAGCAGGTGGTCGACGTGCCGCCCCAGGAGGTCATCACCTCCGACAACGTCGTCGTCTCGGTCGACGCCGTCATCTACTACGAGGCCACCGACCCCCAGCGCCTGGCCTACAACGTGGCCGACTTCCAGCTCGCCGTCACGAAGCTGGCCCAGACGAACCTTCGGAACGTCGTCGGCGACATGCAGCTCGACGACGCGCTCACCTCGCGCGACGTCATCAACGCCCGCCTGCGCGAGATCCTCGACGACGCCACCGACAAGTGGGGGACGCGGGTCGTGCGGGTGGAGATCCAGCGGATCGACCCCCCGCCCGACGTCGTCGACGCGATGCACCACCAGATGAAGGCCGAGCGGAACCGCCGGGCCGTGGTCACCGAGGCCGAGGGCGTCCGCCAGGCCGCCATCACCCGCGCCGAGGGTGACAAGCAGTCCGCCATCCTCCAGGCCGAGGGCGCCAGGCAGCGCCAGATCCTCGAGGCCCAGGGCCAGGCCGAGGCCGTCGAGCGACTCGCCGACGCCGAGCGCTACCGGCAGCTCCAGGTGGCCGAGGGCGAGGCCGGCGCCATCCGCTCGGTCTACGAGGCGATCCACGACGGCGACCCCACGCCGGACCTCGTCGCCGTGAAGTACCTCGAGGCCCTCCGGGCCGTGGCCGACGGCCGGGCGACGAAGATCTTCCTGCCCGCCGAGATGTCCGGGCTCTTCGGGACCGTGGGCGGCCTCGCCGAGCTGCTGAGGGAGCGCGGCGACGGGCCCGCTCCCGCCACGACCTCGCCGTCCCCGGGCTCCTGACCGGGCCGCTCCGGGCCCTCGCCCCGCTCAGGCCGACCGGGCTTCGCTCTCGCGGCGCTCCAGGTCGACCTGCTCCATCTTCAGCCGCAGGTCGTGGGGGTGGGAGGCGGTGGCCAGCGCCTCCCGCCGGCCCACCATCCCCCGGCGGTAGAGGCCCAGCAGGCTCTGGTCGAAGGTCTGCATGCCGTAGAACTCGCCCTCGGCGATGATGTCCCTCGAGCTCGTGGGTCTCGTCGGGGGCGACGATCCGGTCGAACACCCGGCCCGTGGCCACGAGGACCTCGACCGCCGGGATCCGTCCCTCCCCGTCCCCCGGTCGAGGAGGCGCTGGCTGACGATGCCGCGCAGCGCGCTCGCCACCGACATGCGCACCTGGCGCTGCTGGTGGGGCGGGAAGAAGTCGATGATCCGGTTGATCGTGTCGGTGGCGCTGATGGTGTGGAGCGTCGACAGCACCAGGTGACCGGTCTCGGCCGCGGCGATCGCGGCCCACACGGTCTCCGGGTCGCGCATCTCGCCGATGAGCACGACGTCGGGGTCCTGGCGCAGCACGCGCTTGAGCGCCGAGTGGAAGTCGTCGGTGTCGGTGCCGATCTCCCGCTGGTTGACGATGCTCTGCTTGTCGGGATGGAGGACCTCGATGGGGTCCTCGATCGTCACGATGTGGCGCCGCTGGGTCTCGTTGATGTGGTCGATCATCGCCGCCAGCGTCGTGGTCTTGCCCGAACCCGTCGGACCGGTCACGAGCACGAGCCCCCGCGGCTCCTCGGCGAGGCGCCGGACCACCGGGGGCAGCCCCAGCGCCTCGAAGCTCGGGATCCCGGGCAGCACCCGCCGCAGGACCAGGCCCACCGATCCCCGCTGCCGGAACACGTTGACCCGGAACCGACCCAGACCGGCCACCGCGTAGGCGAAGTCGGCCTCGTTCGTCGTGAGGAACTCGTCGGCCCGCTGCTTGGGCATGATCGCGAAGGCGATCCGCTCGGTGTCGCCCGGCGTCACCTGGTCGAACTCGGTCTCCGCGAGCCTCCCGTCGATCCGCACGTAGGGTCGCGAACCGACCTTGATGTGCACGTCGGAGGCGCCCCGCTGGACCGCGTGGCGCAGGAGCTCGTCGATCTCGACCACCACAGCCTCCTCGCTGCGGTGTCCTATCGGCGGTCGCGGCCCGCTTCTTGAGGGAGCCCGTCGCCGTCCCGGCTCCACAGGTCGGCCGCGGCGTCCACGACCGGCTGGCCCGGCCCTCCCGCCGTGGGCGGCTCGGCCCGCCCGCCGCCCTCGCCGGCCAGGGTCGCCAGCGTGGCGACCACCGAGTCCCGGAGCGCGTCGAGGTCGTAGCCCCCCTCGAGGAACGCGACGAGGCGCCCGGGCCCCGGGGCCAGGGACGCGACCCGCGCCGTGAGGTCGGCGAAGTCGCCGGCCGACAGCCCGAGGCCCGTGAGCGGGTCGGCCCGGTGGGCGTCGTACCCGGCGGAGACGAGGACCCAGGTCGGGGCGAAGCGCTCGGCCAGCGGGCCCACGACCTCGTCCATCGCCCGGAGGTAGACGTCTCCGGTCGCCCCGGCCGGGAGGGGCAGGTTGCAGGTGGTGCCGGCACCGGCACCGGCCCCGGTCTCGTGGAGCCGGCCGGTCCCCGGGTACAGGGGCCACTCGTGGAAGGAGACGTACAGGACCCGTGGGTCCTCGTAGAAGATGTCCTGGGTCCCGTTCCCGTGGTGGGCGTCCCAGTCCACGACGACCACCCGCTCGCCCCGCTCGGCGAGGGCGGCGGCCGCGACCGCGACGTTGTTCAGCAGGCAGAACCCCATCGCCCGGTTCGCCGTGGCGTGGTGACCGGGAGGGCGCAGCGCGCAGAAGGCGGCCGTGCCGTCGCCCTCCTCGAGGGCCTCGACCGCGGCGAGGCCCGCGCCGGCCGCTCGCACGGCGGCGGACCACGATCCCCCGGACACGACCGTGTCGGGGTCGATCGGCCCGCCCCCGGAGCCGATCAGCGCCTGGAGGCGCTCGAGATGACCGGCCGTGTGCACCCGCCGGAGCTCGGCCTCGGTGGCGTCCCGGGCCTCCAGGGGCCTGACGACCCCGGCGCACGCGACCTCCTCGACCCCCTCGAGGACCGCCCGCAGGCGGGCCGGCCGCTCCGGGTGCCCGGGGCCCGGATCGTGGTCGGCGAACGTCCCGTCGGACGCGACGAGCAGCATCCATCGGAGGTTACCGTCACCCGCGGGGCGATCCGCCCCGGGACGTGACGGTACGCTCCGTCCGACATGCCCCGCTGCCGGAGCCTCGCCCCGTGAGCACGCAGACCCTCCACTGGCGTGGTACCTGGGCCAGGGTCGGGCCGTGGCGCGGGCACGACGACGTCGCCCTGATCACGGTCTCGACCGACACGCCCGCGACCCCCGACCTGGTGGGCTACTGCCTCACCCGCCTGCGAGCCCTCGGCTATCGCGCCGTCGTGACGGGCGCCCTGTCACCCGCCGGCGCCCTGGCCTTCGTCGACGCGGGCTTCACGGTCCGGGAGCGGCTGCACCTGCTGGCCCACGACACCGGCGCACCGCTGCCACCGCCGGGCCATCCGACCCGCCGGGCCCGCCGCTCCGAGCAGCCGGCGGTCCTCGCGCTCGACGCGCTGTGCTTCGAGCCTCCGTGGCGCATCGACTCCCGGGCGCTGCGCGACACGCTGGTCGCGACGCCCGCGGTGCGATTCAGGGTGGTCGACGACCCCGACGTCTACCTGGCCGGATACGCCATCGCCGGCCGGGCGGGGACCCACGGGTACCTGCAGCGCCTCGCGGTCCACCCGGCGGTCCACCGCCGGGGCCTCGGGCGGACCCTGGTGGCCGACGCCCTCGGTTGGATGGCCCGTCACGGGGTCGAGCGCACCCTCGTCAACACCCAGCTCCACAACGACGCCGCTCTGCGGCTCTACGAGGCGTGCGGGTTCCGGAGGCTCCCGGTCGGCCTGTGCGTCTTCGGGCGGTCCTTGTGACACGACGGTGGCTCGCCACGGCGGCCGTCACGGCCGGCGTGGTGGTCGCGACCGCCCTCGCCGGTGGGCCGGCGGCCCCTCCTCGGCCCAGGTCGGGGTGCAGCCGAGGGTCCTCCTCGCCTCCCAACCGGCCTGGATCCCGCTCGGCGGGAGCCTCCCGCTGCACGTCACCGTCACGGGCGACACCCAGGGTCTCGACCTCCGGGTGGTGGTGCACGAGCGGATCACGTCCCGCATCGGGTTCGACCGGACCGTCGAAGGTGAGGACCTCGGCGCCTCCCTGCTCCCCCGCCCTTCGGCCCCCGTCGACTCGCTGCCGCTGGACCGCGACGGCAACCGGGTCTTCACCCTCGCGCTCCAGGACCCCGCCGGCACCGCCGACGCCACCCGCGTCCGGATCCGCCAGACCGGGGTCCACCCCGTGGAGGTCGAGCTCGTCGACCGCGAGACCGGGGAGGCGCTCCACCGGCTCGTCACCTACCTCGTGGCCATCGAGCCCGCGACCGAGGGCAAGCCGGTGACCAACGAGCCGCTCCGGGTCGCGACGATCTGGAGCATCGTCGCCGATCCCGCCTTCCTCCCCGACGGGAACCCGGATCCGGAGGTCCTGGCGGAGCTGCGGCCCGAGGGCCGGCTCGGCCGGATCGCCGCCGCGGTCCCCGACGACGTCGCCCTGACCCTGCTCCCCGGGCCGGAGACCCTCGAGTCGTGGCAGCAGCTCGCCGCGATCGACTCCACCGTCGCGCCCGGCATCGACGCGCTCCTCGGGGCCGCCCCCTTCCACCAGGTCCTCGCCGGCCCGTACGTTCCGCTGGACCTGCCCGCCCTCGAGGCCCACGGTCTCGACGCCGAGATCCCGGCCCAGCTCGCCCTGGGCACCGACACCCTCACGTCGGTGCTCGGGACCCGGGTCGACCCGAGGACCCGGTTCGTCGACCCGGTCGACGCCTCGAGCCTCGAGCGGCTGCGCGAGACCGGTGCGGACCGGCTCGTCGTCCGCCCCGAGGCCCTGGGGCCCGTCTACTCCCGCCTCACCCCCCGCCCGGCCCTTCCTGCTCGAGAGCGGCCAGCGCCTCTTCCTGTCGGCGGCCTCCGACGAGGGCCTGTCGTCGTTGCTCACCGGCGGTGGGGAGCCGGCGCTCGACGCCCAGCGCCTCCTCGCCGGGCTCGCCCTCGTGGCGCTCGAGGAGCCGAGCGTCCGTCGCGGGGTCGTCGTGCACACCCCCGAGCGATGGGACCCGCCCACCGACCTGCTGGCGGCCCTCGTGGCCGGCCTCCGGGGGCACCCGCTCCTCGAGCCGGTGGGGATCGACAGCCTCCTCGACGACGTGCCCGTGTCGGAGTCCGACGGCGGCGGTCCGCTCGTGCGCCAGCTCACCCCCGTCACCCCCGGAGACGTCGCGGTCACGGCCGAGGCGCTGGCCGAGGCCCGCCGAGACCTCGACTCCTTCCGGACCTTCGTCCCCGACGACGATCCCCGCGTCGTCCGGGGCGAGCGGGCGCTCCGCGTCGTCCCCTCCTCCGCCTGGGCCGGCCCGGCGGGCCGGGCCCGGGTCGCGGCGGAGCTCCAGATGACCGAGGACGCGATCACCGAGCTCCTCGCCGGCATCCGGGCCCCCGACGGCCGCCGCGTGACCCTGACCGCCCGGCGGGCGGAGATCCCCGTCGCCTTCCGCAACGAGACGGGCCAGACGGTGACGGTCCGGGTCGTCCTCCAGAGCGACAAGCTGTTCTTCCCCGAGGGGGCCGCCCACGTCGTGGAGCTCCCGCCCCGCACGACCACCGTCCGCTTCTCCGTCGAGACCCGGGCGTCGGGCACCTTCCCGCTCCTGCTCACCGTCACCGCCACCGACGGCCACCTGATCGTGCAGCGGGCACGCCTCACCATCCGCTCGACCGTCGTGAGCGGCGTCGGGCTCTTCCTGACGGTCGGGGCCGGCCTGTTCCTCGTCGGCTGGTGGCTCACCCACTGGGGCCGGAGCCGCCGTGACCGACGGGCCCGGCCGGCTCCCGACGGAGCCGGCGGCGGTCCCGGGGACCCCGGGCCGCCGGGCACCGGGTCGGAGCCCGTGACGTGACCGACGTGCAGCGACAGCTGATCCGCGCGAGCGCGGTGGTCGGCGCGGGGACCGCCCTGTCCCGACTCACCGGGTTCCTCCGGATCGCGGTGCTGGCCTACGTCCTCGGGACGACGGCCCTCGCCGACGCGTACAACCTCGCCAACGAGACCCCGAACATCGTCTACGAGCTGCTCCTCGGCGGCGTGCTCTCGGCGACGTTCGTGCCGGTCTTCGTCGAGCACCTCGAGCGCGACGACGACGAGGCGACGAGCGCGGTCACGACGATGGCCCTCGTCGCGCTGGCGGCGGTCACCGTGGCCGGGGTGATCGCCGCACCGTGGATCGTCCGGCTGTACACGCTGCGCCTCGAGGGTTCCGAGCGCGCCGCGCAGCAGGCCGTCGCCAGCGACCTCCTCCGGCTCTTCATGCCCCAGATGTTCTTCTACGGGCTCACGGCGATCGCGACCGCCCTGCTCCACTCGCGGCGTCGCTTCGCCGCCCCGGCGTTCGTCCCGATCCTCAACAACCTGGTCGTGATCGCGGTCCTCCTGGCCCTTCCCCGAGTGGTGAGCGGAGACCTCACGATCGAGCGGGTCCGGTCCGACACCGGCCTCCTTCTCGCCCTCGGTCTCGGCACCACCGCCGGGATCGCCGCCATGGCCCTGGCCCTGCTCCCCGCCCTCCGGCGCGCCGGCATCGCGCTGCGCGCGCGTTTCGATCCACGCCATCCGGCGGTGGCCAAGGTGCTCCGGCTCTCGGGCTGGACGGTCGGCTACGTCGCCACCAACCAGGTGGCCCTCTGGGTCGTCCTCGTCCTCGCCAACGGGGGAACGCGGCGGCGTGTCGTCCTACCTGTACGCGTACGCCTTCTTCCAGCTCCCCTTCGGGCTCCTCGCCGTGTCCCTCATGACGACGCTCGCTCCGGACCTGGCCTCGGCCGCGACGCGGGGCGACCTGGGCGAGCTGCGGCGTGGTTACTCGCTGGGCGTGCGCCTCATCGCGCTCGTCATGGTCCCGGCCGCCGCGGGGTACCTGGCCCTGGCCGGACCGATCATCACGGCCCTGCTCCAGCGGGGAGAGTTCGGCGCGACGTCGACCGCGCTCACCTCCGACGTGCTCGCCATGTTCGCCCTCGGCCTGGTCCCGTTCTCCGTGTACCTCTTCACCCTGCGCGCCTTCTACTCGCTGCAGGACACCCGGACCCCGTTCCTCGTCAACTCGTTCGAGAACGGCATGAACGTGGTGCTGGCCTTCGCCCTCTACCCCTGGTTGGGGGTGCCGGGTCTGGCCCTGGCGTTCTCGCTCGCGTACGTGCTCGGGGCGGGGGTGGCGCTGGTGGCGCTGCGGCGACGGATCGCGAGCCTCGACGGGCGCCGCCTGGCCACCGTCGCCACGCGGGTCGTCGTCGCGGGCGCCGCCACGGCCCTCGCGGCCTGGGCCGTCGCCCGCGTCCTGGACTGGGCCGGGCCCCGGGAGGCCGTCGCGACCCTCGCGGTCGGCATCCTCGCCGGGGCGGTCGTCTACGTCGCCTCCCTCGCCGTCCTCCGGGTCGACGAGGCCCGGCTGCTCCTGCGTCGCCGACCCGTGGCCGGGCCCTGACCGCGCGTGCAACCATTGGGGTCCGGCCGGAGTCGGAAGGACACCGCTGCCCGGCTCCCGCGGGCGCCGTCCCGGAGCGCCGATCCGCAGCACCGGTCCGCTGCACCAGCCGCACGAGGTCAGGAGGGACGCCATGGGTGTCCGAGTCGTCACCGACAGCGCCTGTGACCTACCCCAGGAGCTCGTCGACGAGCTGGGGATCGTCATCGTCCCGCTCACCATCCGCTTCGGCGACGAGGAGCTCGTCGACCGGGTCGAGCTCACCACGGCCGAGTTCTGGCGCCGCCTGAGGACCTCGTCGGCCCTCCCCGAGACCGCGGCCCCGTCGGCCGGTGCGTTCGAGGAGGCCTTCACGCGACTGGCGGGCGACGGAGCCACCGGCATCATCTGCGTGAACCTGTCGTCGGGCGTGTCGGCCACGATGCAGGCCGCCCAGGTCGCGGCCAAGGCGCTCGACGGTGTGTGCCCGGTCGAGGTCATCGACTCGATGAACGTCTCGATGGGCCTCGGCAACCTCTGCCTGGCCGCGGCACGGATGGCTCGTGACGGTGCGGACCTCCCCGAGATCGTCGCCGACGTGGTCGACCGCCGCGACCGCACCAAGCTCTTCGGCGTCCTCGACACCCTCGAGTTCCTCCAGCGGGGCGGGCGCATCGGCCGGGCCCAGGCGCTCCTGGGATCCATGCTGTCGATCAAGCCGCTCGTCGAGATCCGCGACGGGGTCGTCAACGAGGCCGGCAAGGTCCGCACGCGCTCGAAGGCCCTCCGGGCGCTCGTCGAGAAGGTCAAGGAGACCGAGATCGAGAACCTCGCCGTGCTCCAGGGCGACGCGCCCGACGTCGACGAGCTCCTGGCCATGCTCGAGCCGTTCAGCCCCGGGGAGATCGTGGTCGGCGAGGTCGGCCCCGTCATCGGGACCCACGCCGGCCCCGGTGTCGTGGGCGTGACCTTCCAGGTCGCCCGGCACTAGCCCCGACGGCTCCGACCGGTGACCGGCGCCCCCGGGGTAGCGTGAGGAGGCCGTGCCCGATCTCGTCACCCCCGGGACCATCGTCGGCGGGCGCTACCGCCTCGTGCGCGAGCTGGCGCGGGGTGGGATGGCCAGCGTGTGGGAGGCCGAGGACTCCACGCTGTCGCGCCGGGTGGCGGTGAAGATCCTCGACCCCCGGCTCGGCGTCGACGACTCGGCCCGCACCCGCTTCCGCCGCGAGGCGACGGCGGCCGCCCGCGTGATCCATCCCGGCATCGTGGCGACGTACGACACCGGCGAGGACCACGGCCTCGCCTACATCGTCATGGAGCTCGTCGAGGGAACGACGCTGCGGGACCTGCTCGACGACCACGGACCGCTTCCCCCGCCCGGGCCGCCGAGCTCGCCATGCAGATCGCCGACGCGCTCGAACGCGCCCACGAGCAGGGCATCGTCCACCGCGACGTGAAACCGGGCAACGTGATGGTCCAGGCCGACGGGCGGGTGCGCGTCACCGACTTCGGCATCGCCAAAGCCGCCGGGAGCGACCGCGACCTCACCCGCTCGGGCACGGTCGTCGGCACGGCCCGCTACCTCGCCCCCGAGCAGCTCGACGGCCGCCTCGTCGACGAGCGGGCCGACGTGTACGCGCTGGGCCTCGTGCTCTACGAGATGCTCGCCGGCGAGCTGCCCTTCGGGGGCGACACCGAGGTCGCGGTCGCGCTGGCCCGGCTCACGACCGATCCGCCGCCGCCGAGCCGGCTCCGGCCCGACGTGCCCCCGGCCCTCGACGCCGTGGTCGCGCGCGCCCTCGCTCGCGACCCCTCGGCGCGCCTCCCCTCGGCGGCCGCGATGCGGACGGCCCTGCACGACGCGATCGCGCGCGCCGACGTCACGACGGCCGGCCCGCCCTCGGGGAACGGCACCGGCCCGATCCTCCCCCGACGGCGTCGAGGCGGTCGTGACCAGGACCGGGCGTCGCGGGTTCCTCGTCGCGGGGCTGCTCCTCGGGGCCGGGGCGATCGCCGGGGCGGTCCTGCTGACCGGCCGGTCCGACCCGCCCGAGGCCTCGGCGGAGGCCCGCCCCCTCGCGGTGCGTGCGGTCTCCGACTTCGACCCCGAGGGCGACAACGGCCGGGAGCATCCCGAGCAGGTGGATCTCGTCGTCGACGGAGACCCCGCGACGACCTGGGAGACCGAGCGCTACGCGTCCGCGGACTTCGGCCGGACGAAGGGCGGGGTGGGACTGGTGCTGGAGCTCGGCGAGCCCGGGGCGGTGAGAACGGTCGAGATCGACGCCCTCGAGGAGGGCTGGGAGGCCACCGTCCACGTCGCCGCCGAGCCGTCGGCGGACCTCGACGGTTGGGGGCCGGTCCGGGCCACGACCGGACCGGCCCCGGGTCGCGAGGTCCGGGTCGTCCTCGATCCCGCGGCCGAGGGCCGCTCCGTGCTCGTGTGGCTGACCCGCCTCCCCCCTCCGGCCAGTTGCACGTCGCCGAGGTGCGCGTTGGCGGTTGAACCCGACGACGCCGACCTGGCGGCAGCCGCGCGGCGCGGCGACCGCAGGGCGCTCGAGCGGCTGCTCGACCGCCACGCCGACCGGGTCCACGCGCTGTGCCGCCGGATCGTCACCGACCCCGACGACGCGCTCGACGCGGCTCAGGAGGCGCTGATCGCGGTGACGCGGGGGATCACCCGGTTCGACGGCCGGTCCGCCTTCTCGACCTGGCTCTACCGGGTCGCGACGAACGCCGCGCTCGACGAGGCCCGGCGCCGGCGCCGGCGACCCCTCCCCGTCGAGTCCCTGCCCGATCCACCCGACGCCCGGGGGCCCGAGGACGCCGTGGCGGCCCGCCTGGACCTCGACGCCGCCCTGGGCGGCGTGCCCGAGGAGTTCCGGGTGGCGGTCGTGCTGCGCGACCTCTGCGACCTCGACTACGCCGAGATCGCGTCGGTCCTCGACGTGCCGCCGGGGACCGTACGGTCACGGATCGCGCGAGGCCGGGCCGCGCTGGCGAGCCGCCTCGGGAACCCACCGCCGGCTCCCGAGCGTCCAACCGGACGGACCCTATGAGCGACGACCCCACCTTCGGCCGGCTCCCCGCCGACGAGCTCGACGAGGGGATCTCCGCGCTCCTCGACGACGAGCTCGAGGCGTGGGCGGCCGAGCGCGGCGTCACGACCGCCGAGGCCCGGACCCTGCTCGAGTCGCAACCGGCGTTCCCCGACCGGTCCGCGGCGCTCGATCGGGCGCGAGCGGCGCTCGGCGCCCCGGTCCCCCCGCTCGACGAGCTCACCCGCCGCCGGCTCCTCGCCGCCGCGACCCCGTCGGCGTCCCCGCGCCCCGACGTCTTTCGCCGGTGGCTGGCCGCCGGCGCCGCGGCGGCTCTCGTGGCGCTCGTGGGCGCGGGCGCGATCCTGGCCCTGCGCGACGGCGACGACGGAGAGCGGGCGGACACCGGGTCCGAGGCCTCCCGCACCGCGGCTGCTGACGCCGCCTACGTGGGCTCGCTCGGCGAGCTCGCCGACGACGAGGCCCTGCGCGCGGCCCTCGAGGAGCGGCTCGGTCGGGCGTCCGGGGCCGCTCCGGCGCCGGAGGCGGCCGACGGTGAGGGAGCCGGCGGGGACGGCGACCTCGGTGGAGCCCCGGCGAGCGAACCGCAGGACCTCGAGGCGACGTCGAGCACCGCGCCGACCGCCCCCGAGGCCACGGTCCCGCCCGGGGCCGCGGCTCGTTGCGCCGGGGAGGTCGTCGGCGACGCCGACGAGGTGCTGCTGCTCGCCGACGCCGTGTACGAGGGGATCCCCGCCGTGGTCGTCGCCATCCGCGACGCGGGTCGGGTGGTCGCCTTCGTCACCGACGCCGGCACCTGCGAGGTCCTCGTGGCCGTCTCCTTCTGAGCCGCGCGTTCACCGCTCCGACGGTCGACCCCGCCCGAGGCCGTCCCCGCGCGGGGGCCCTGACCCCGGTCCGCCCGGCATGTACGCTCCCGGGCCGAGCGCGCGCGAGGAGCGATCCATGAGCGACTGGACCACCGAGGCCGCCGACAGCATCGAGCAGATCGTCACGACCGTCCGCGAGCGGACGGTCGAGCCCGCGCAACGAGCCACCCGGGCCGTCGTCTACGGCCTGCTCGTCGTGTTCTTCGTCGCCACCGCGTTCGCCCTGGTCACCCTGGGTGCGTTCCGCCTCCTCGACCGCTACCTCCCCGGGGGTACCTGGTCGGCGTGGCTGGTCCTCGGAGGAATCTTCGTCGTGAGTGGAGGGTTCTGCTGGACACGCCGTTAGGGTTCGCCGCAGCTCCCCTGCCGGAAGAGGTCCGATGAACGACGTACGAGAGCTCGTCATCGTGGGTTCGGGACCCGCGGGCCTCACGGCGGCGATCTACGCGGGCCGCGCCAACCTGCACCCCCTCGTGATCGAGGGCCTGGCGGCCGGTGGCCAGCTCATGCTCACCACCGACGTCGAGAACTACCCGGGGTTCCCCGACGGGATCCTGGGTCCCGAGCTGATGACCCGCTTCCGGGAGCAGGCGGCCCGCTTCGGTGCCGAGCTCGTGACCGCCGACGCGGACGAGGTCGACCTCTCCGAGCGGCCGTTCCGGGTCCGGGTCGGTGGCACCGAGCACCGCGCCCACGCCGTCATCGTCTCGACCGGTGCGTCGGCCCGCATGCTCGGCCTCGACTTCGAGCAGCGCCTGCTCGGCCACGGGGTCTCGACCTGCGCCACCTGCGACGGGTTCTTCTTCCGCGACCACGACATCGCCGTGGTGGGCGGGGGTGATTCGGCCGTCGAGGAGGCCCTCTTCCTCACCAAGTTCGCGCGCTCCGTGACCGTCATCCACCGGCGCGACGAGCTCCGTGCGTCGATGATCCTGCAGGAACGGGCCTTCGCCGATCCCAAGATCTCGTTCCGGTGGAACACCGTGGTCGAGGACGCGGTGGGGGACAGCAAGCTGGAGCGGGTGCTGCTGCGCGACGTCGAGACGGGCGAGCGGTCCGAGCTCGCGGTGACCGGCCTCTTCGTGGCGATCGGCCACACCCCGAACACCGGGCTCTTCGCCGGCCAGCTCGCGATGGACGGCGCGGGCTACCTGGTCACCGAGCCCGGCTCCACCCGCACCACCGTGGAGGGGGTCTTCGCCTGCGGCGACGTCCAGGACCACGTGTACCGCCAGGCCGTCACCGCGGCCGGGTCCGGCTGCATGGCCGCCATCGACGCCGAGCGCTGGCTCGCGGCCCGGGCGCACGCCGCCACCGCTCCCGGCTGATCCCCCGGCCCGGGCGGCCGGCTGGGGAGCCCGGATCCCACCGTCGATAGACTCCCGCCATCCGGGCACGAAAGGACGGCGCTGTGGCCGAGAACATCCTCACCGTCTCCGACGCGACCTTCGACGAGACCGTCGGGGGGGCGGACGTCCCGGTCGTGGTGGACTTCTGGGCGGAGTGGTGCGGCCCGTGCAAGATGATCGCCCCGACGCTCGCGGAGATCGCGACCGAGCACCAGGGCCGGCTGACGGTCGCCAAGCTCAACGTCGACGAGAACCCCGACACCGCCCGCCGCTTCCAGGTCATGAGCATCCCGACCCTGCTCGTGTTCCGGGACGGCCAGCCCGTGAAGCGCCTCGTGGGGGCGAAGGGCAAGTCGCAGCTGCTCGAGGACCTGAGCGAGTACATCGCTTGACGGATCCTCCCGACCTCCGGCGCGGGGCGAGCGGCGAGGCGGTACGGGACCTGCAACAGCGCCTCGGCGCGCTCGGGCACGCGCTGCCCGACGACGAGCTGGGCCGCTTCGGTGAGGCGACCGAGGCCGCGGTGCGCGCCTTCCAGGAGCATCGCGGTGTCCGGGTCGACGGGATCTGCGGGCCCGAGACCTGGGCCTCCCTCGTCGAGAGCGGGTTCCGCCTCGGTGACCGGTTGCTCTACCACCGACAGCCCATGCTCCGCGGCGACGACGTCGCCGAGCTGCAGCGGCGCCTCAACGCGCTGGGTTTCGACGCCGACCGCGAAGACGGCATCCTCGGCGAGCAGACGGCCGGGGCGCTGCGCGAGTTCCAGCGCAACGCCGGCGTCGCCGTCGACGGGATCTGCGGCCCGGCCACGGTGGCCGCCCTCCACCGTCTGGGCTCGCTCGCGGCGGGCTCCGTCGCCAGCGTTCGGGAGCGCGAGTCGCTCCGCCACCCGCACGGTCTCGCCGGTCGCCGGGTCTTCCTGGCGGCCGCCCCCGGGTTCGAACCGATCGGCGCCGAGGTGGCCCGCGGCCTCACCGCGGCCGGCGCCGACACCGTCTACGACCACTCCGGCGGCGACGACTCGCGGCTCGCCGCCGAGGCGAACCGCTTCGGCGCCGACCTCTGCCTCGCCCTGCGCGCGGGTGACGGTCCGGGCTGCCGCTGCTGTTACTTCGCCTCCGGCTCCTTCCGCTCCGAGACCGGCCACCGCGTCGCCGGCGCCGTCCTGGAAGAACTTGCCAGCTATGTGACCCCGACGCAGGTGGCGGGCCACGCGTACCGACTGCTCCGGGAGACCCGCATGGCTGCCGTGGTGTGCGAGCTGGCCCGGGCCGGCGACGCGACGGCCATGGCCCGGCTCGTGGAGCACTCGGGGACCGTGGCCCAGGCGATCGTGACCGGTGTGCGCCGGGCCGTCGAGGAGCCGCTCCCCGACGACCTCACCCCCTGACCGGCCGCGTGGGGCGCTTCCTCAGCCCTCTGGGGTGGGCCCCGTCACGACGCGGTAGATCCGCTCGAGATCCTCGAGCGTCGCGAACTCGATCACGACCCGCCCGCGCTTCGCCCCCATGGTGACCTTCACGCGCGTGTCGAGGTAGTCGCCGAGGAGCTCCTCGAGCTCGAGGAGCCCGGGCGGCCGCAGGCGAGACGCCGGGGTGCGAGGGGCCGGTGCGTCCTCGGCGCTGCCGTGGAGCCGGACGGCCTCCTCGACCGCCCGCACGGAGAGGTTCTCGTTAACGACGCGCCGGGCGAGCTGCTCCTGGAAAGCCCGGTCGGGGGTGCCGAGCAGCGCCCGGGCGTGGCCCTCCTGGAGCTTCCCCTCCTGGACCAGGCGCTGGATCGCGGCGGGGAGCTGGAGGAGCCGCAGCTTGTTCGAGATCGCCGGCCGGCTGAGCCCCACCCGGGCCGCGACCTCCTCGTGGGTCAACGAGAAGTCCTCGATGAGCTGCTGGTACGCGGCGGCTTCCTCGAGCGGATCGAGGTCGGAGCGATGGAGGTTCTCCACCAGCGCGTGCTCGAGCGCCGAGGGGTCGTCGGTGACCTTGACGAGCGCGGGGACGACCTGGAGCCCGACCCGTCGAGCGGCCCGGCACCGCCGCTCCCCCGCGATGAGCTCGAAGCCGTCGCCGGCCGGTCGCACGAGCACCGGTTGGAGGATCCCCACCTCCCGGATCGACTCGGCCAGGGCCGCCAGCTCCTCCTCGTCGAAGTGCCGCCGTGGCTGGAAGGGGTTGGCGTGGATGGCCGAGAGCGGCACCTCCTGGAGCCCGCCTTCCCCGAGATCGGTCGACCCCGGAGGAATGAGCGCCCCGAGTCCCTTACCCAGTCCGCCGCGTCGCGCCACGGCTCACCTCTTTCGCAAGCTCCCGATAGGCGATCGCGCCCCGGGACGTCGGATCGAACACCGTGATGGGCTGCCCGAACGACGGCGCCTCGGAGAGGCGCACGGTTCGCGGCACGACCGTCCGGTACACCTTGGGTCCGAAGTGCTCGCGCACCTCGATCTCCACCTGATCGGCCAACTTGGTGCGGGCGTCGTACATCGTCAGGATGATGCCCCGCACGTCGAGCGTGGGCTGCAGGTTCGCCCGGACGAGCGCCACGTTGCGCAGGAGCTGCCCGAGCCCCTCCAGGGCGTAGTACTCGCACTGGATCGGCACGATCACGTCGTCCGCCGCGGCGAGACCGTTGACGGTGAGCAACCCGAGGGACGGGGGGCAGTCGATCAGCACGAAGTCGTACTCGTCGCGCACCTCCTCGAGCGCCCGGCGGAGCTTCAACTCCCGGCTGAACGAGGGCACCAGCTCGATCTCGGCTCCCGCGAGGTCGATCGTCGCGGGGACGACGAACAGGTTTCGCAGGCTCGTCGGCTCCACGCAGTCCTCGACCGCGACGTCGTTCATGATCACGTCGTACACCGACGCCTGCAGGTTCCGGGAGTTGATCCCCAGGCCGGTGGTGGCGTTCCCCTGCGGGTCGAGGTCCACGACGAGCACCCGGAACCCGAGCTCGGCCAGCGCCGCCCCCAGGTTCACCGCGGTCGTCGTCTTGCCGACCCCGCCCTTCTGGTTGGCGATGGCGACGATCCGGGGAAGCTCGATCGGGGGAGCTCCGCGGGGACCCCTCCCCCGTCGGCTCGGCCGCGTGGACGGGTTCGGCCTCGCCTGTCCCGCTCATGGGCCCCGCCTCCGGTGGACCGACCGCCGCGCTCATCTCGTCGGCGGGGGCCGGTGCGGCCGGCTCGGCCGCGTGGACGGGTTCGGCCTCCCCCGTCCCGCTCATGGGCCCCGCCTCCGGTGCACCGACCGCCGCGCTCATCTCGTCGGCGGGGGCCGGTGCGGCCGGCTCGGCCACCCCGGTGGAATCGGCCTCGAGGCTCTTCCGAGCGATCTCGTCCCCGAGGATCCGGGCTCCTTCCTCGGGGTGGTTCGTGACCGCCCCCGGGTCACCCTCCTCGCGGGGTAGCCCTGCATCCGACGGGCCGAGGGCCTCCTCCTCGCCTTCTTCGCCCCGGTCGCGTCGCAAGGCGCCGAAGATCCGGCGACCTCGTCGCCGGACTTCCTGTTCGTCGCTTCCCATCCCACCTCCCGGTTCAGGGCCCATCCTGGGCGCGAGGCGCTGCCTGGGTCAAGCACTGATTCAGGTTCCACGTGGAACCGGATACCCCAGGTTGGAGGCTCGGCGCCGACGCGCGCGGTCCATACCTCGTCATGGCCGGGGTCTCCGCCCTGAGGCGGGCGGCCTGGGCGCCTCTTCCGACCCGCGCCCCGGCGCGATCGTCGTCGTCTTCCGGATCCAGGAGTACCGCCGATCAGCACGCCTCGTGGCGTCCCCCTCCGCCCGGTGCGACTCGACCTCCGTACGACCGTCGACCGCGAGGACCGGGCCGGTCGGCGGCGGTCATCGTTCCACGGGAAACCAGATCCCGGTGTGACGACGGCGGGGCCGGGGGACGGCGGGCCCCGCGGCAGCTCGTGGGCAGCCGACGACCACTCGGACCGCGGCGCCCTGGTGTGCCGGAGGAACCGCGATCCCAGGCGATCTGGACCTGGACGGCATCGGCCGCCTCGGCCGAGGGTCTCGATCCCCGCTCGAAGAGGTCACAGCACGTCTCCTCACCGGTCGGAGGTCTCCGGCGGCCGCTCGTGGCGATGCAGGGGAGCGGCGCCGGCGATCGAGGGGTCCACGTGAGACTCACGCTGGCTGGGGCCTCCAGAGCGGCCGCTTCGCCGGTACGCCGTCCCGCCGCGGGTACCGCGCGTCGAGTCGTTCCACCTTCCGCAGGATCACCGCGCTCCCGCCCGGGAAGGTCCGGGTTTCTTCCCGCACGAGGCCCAACCGTCGAAGCGGGTCCTCGGGCCACCTCCCGGCCGTGCTCGCCGGTGGCTCGGTGACGGCGAGACAGCCCCCGACCGCCACGAACGGCGCGCCGCACTCCGCGGTGACCGCGGGCGGCCCGAAGGCCCGGGCCGTGACCAGCTCCGCCCGCTCGCGGAGATCCGGGTCGTGACCCAGCGTCTCGGCTCGCCCGGCACGGACCAGGACGCGACCCTCGAGACCCAGTGCCTGCACCGCCTCGGCCAGCAACTCGCACCGCCGGATCGAGGCGTCCAGGAGCGTGCCGTGGGCGGTTGGCCACGCCAGCGCCAGCACGAGCCCCGGGATGCCGGCACCCGAGCCGAGGTCGACGAAGCGGTCGGGCACGGCGAGCCGGGCGGCGAGACCGAGCGCTTGGTCGAGATGGGCCTGTGGATCGCCCGGGCCGAGCACACCGTGCTCCTGGGCCCGCCGCAACACCTCGACGAGATGCCGGCGGGCCGCGGCGGGGATGCCGCTCACACCGGGCGGATCACCACCCGGCGACGCGGGTCCTCACCCTCCGAGGCCGTCTCGACGCCGTCGATGCCGGCCACGACGTCGTGGACCACCTTCCGGTCCGCCGAGCTCATCGGCTCGAGGACTTGCTCGCGGCCGGTCTCCAGCGCGCGCTCGACCAGCGTCCGGGCGAACGCCTCGAGCTCGCCGCGCCGCCTCACCTGGTAGCCCGCCACGTCGACGACGACCCGGGCGCTGTGCCCGCCCGTGTGCCGCTGCACGACGGTACGGACGAGCTCCTCGAGCGCCGCGAGCGTGGCGCCGCGCGGCCCGATGAGCAGCCCGAGATCTCCCCCCTCGATGTCGACGCAGACCGTCTCGTCGTCGTCGACCCGCGTCCGGACCGTCGCCGGGACCCCGAACGCCTCCACGAGACCCCGGGTGAACGACTCGGCCACCCCGACCTGCTCCTCGATCGGTACGTCCACCTGCTGCTCCCCACCTCGCTCGATCCGCTCGGCCGGTGCTGACTCCGGCCGCCCCGGTCCCCGGATCCTGCCCCGCCCCGCCGCCGCCGGCGGCGCCGCAGCCGGGCCCGTCCCCGCACCCGCCCGCTCGCTCTCGGGCCTCGCGGTCGCGCCGACGCCTCGCTCCTCGCTCGGGCCACCACCCGCGCCCGCACCGCCCCGCCGCCGGGACCGGCGCCGGCGCTCGCCGGGCTTCTCCCGGGAGACGGGCCGGACCCGGGCACGGATCCGGGCCTCGCTCCCCCCGAAGCGCCCCAGGAAGCCGCCCTTCGGCTGGGAGATCACCTCGTACTCGAGGTCCTCCTCGTGGACCCCGAGCTGGTCCAGCGCTGCGTCGATCGCCTCCTCGACGCTCCGTCCCGTCGTCTCCACCCACTCCATCGCCGTCCCTACCGCCGCCGTCGCTTGCCCTTGCCCCGCTTCCTGCTCCGCGGCTGCGGCTTCTTCGTCGGGGCCTTCTCCTGCGGTTCCTCGTGCTGCTCGGGTTCCGTCGCCGACTCCTCGGCGCGGTCGGGGCGGGCCGCCTGTGACCAGAGGAGTCGTCCCATGAGGCCACCCCGACCGGCACGCTCCCTGGGCTCCTCGTCGGCGTGACGGTAGATGATCGACTGCTGGCCCATCTGCCACACGTTGCTCGTCAGGAAGTAGAGCACGACACCCGAGGGCAGGTTGAGCGAGATGAACCCGAAGAACACCGGCATGATGCGGGCGATCATCTGCATCTGCGGGTTCACCTGCTGCTGGCGACGCATGGACTGGACCTGCTGCAGGTAGGCCGTGGCGATGACGAGGCCGACGAGGATGAAGTAGGGGAGGGCCGAGGTCCAGGCGCCGTGGTCCGCGGTCGCCGCGGTCGACAGGTCCATACCCAGGAAGTCCAGGCCCTTGGGGTCGCAGTCACCGGGGGCCACCGACCCGCAGATGTCGTGGTAGAGCCGCGAGTCGACCGGCGTGTGGTCCTTGAGCTTCGTGAGGACCCGGTACAGGGCCATGAACACCGGGGCCTGGGCCAGGAGCGGCAGACAACCCCCGAAGGGGTTGATCTTGTTCTCCTGGTAGAACTTCATCATCTCCTCGTTGAGCTTCTGGCGGTCGTGCTTGTACTTCGCCTGAAGCTTCTTGATCTCGGGCTGGATCCGCTGCATGGCCTGCATGGAGCGGATGCCCTTCGCCGTGAGCGGGAACAGCAGGAGCCGCACCGTCACGGTGAGGAGGATGATGGCGACGCCGTAGTTCGGGATGATCCGGTAGAAGAACGCCAGGAGGGCGCCCATCCCGTCCAGGAAGCTCTCGATCACCGCGGCCTCGCCTCGATCGTCGCGCTCACCCGTTCACGAGGCGAACGTCTGTTCGGTTCCGGGACCGGATCGACGCCGTGGTCTCCCCAGGGATGGCAGCGCCCGAGCCGGCGGACGGCCAGCCACGAGCCCCGCGTGGCCCCGTGGAGCTCGATCGCCTCGAGGGCGTAGTGGGAACAGGTCGGCCAGTACCGGCAGCGCGGCACCCTCCCGGCCCGCGTGGCCTGGTACGCACGGATGCCCCGTGCCAGCAGGCGGGCCCCCGCCGATCGGCGCGCCCTCATCGCGACCCTCGTTCCGCCGCTGCCAGGCAGTCCGACAGCGCGTCGACGAGCGTCCCGAAGGGCATGGTCACGACCGGGGCCCCGGCCGAGACCAGGTACGCGCCCCCGGGTACGAGCTGGTCGCGGCAGGCTCGGATCGCCGCCCGCAAGCGCCGTCGCGCCCGGTTCCGGGCCACGGCACCCCCGACCCGGCGACCCACCGCGTACGCGACCTGGGGCGGGCCGGTCGAGCCGACGGCGAGGAACCGCACCGCGACGGGGCCGCGTCGCCAACGGCGGGCACGCGCGAGGTCCTGGAACGTCGCATGGTCGCGGATGCGCCAGATCAGGCCGTCAGCCGGGCCCGGCCCCGCTGACGCCGGCCCCGGACCACGGCTCGGCCGGCGCGCGTCCGCATCCGAACCCGGAATCCGTGCTTCCTCTTCCGCTTGCGGTTGTTCGGCTGGAAGGTCCGCTTCACGCACAGCCTCCTCGAGGGGCACCCGTTCGATCTCCCCCACCGGGGCGCGTCGCGAGGTCGGGCCACGCGGTGAACGGGCAGGCCAGGGATTCTAGGGGGCTCACCCCGCGCTGCAACGTGGGCTCCCGCGGCCTCCCGGTGGATGCCTCCCCGGGCTCTTCCGGGGCCTCCCGGGAGGCTGTGGACGCCGCCACTTTCGCCCGCGTTCGTGAGGTCGCGCGCGTCTCGGCACGCCCCTTGTCGGTCTACGGGGCGGGTGGTAGCGTGCCGTCGCCTTCGGCCTCCGGAGCGACCATCTCGGTCGCTCCGAGTCGTCTTTCTCCACAACTGTGGATCTGCCTGTGGACAACAGCGCCGCCGCCGCAACCGCCGACGAGCTCTGGGAGCGCGGGGCCGCGATGCTGCGATCGCAGCTCGCGGCGGCGACGTGGAACACCTGGTTCCACGGTGTCCGGCCGGTCGGCTACGACAGCGGCGTCCTGACCTTGGGGATCCCCAGCTCGCTCGCGTGCGAGCGGATCCGCTCGAGCTACCTCGGCCTCATCACCGACACCCTGCGCGACACCACCGGCCGCGACCTCGCGGTCGACCTGGTGGTGGAGACCGCGCCCCGGGACGACCAGCCCGTCGCGGTCCTCCACCCGCCCGACGCGACGCCGGCCGTGCCCACCCAGCTCGCGGCCTCCGACGGGTCGGCCGACCGGGCCACCACCCCGGCCCGCCCGACCCGCACGCTCAACCCCCGGTACATGTTCTCGCACTTCGTCATCGGGAGCTCCAACCGGTTCGCGCACGCGGCGGCTCTCTCGGTGGCCGAGTCGCCCGCCCGGTCCTACAACCCGCTCTTCATCTACGGTCCGGCCGGGCTCGGCAAGACCCACCTCCTCCACGCGATCGGGCATCACGTGCAGGAGATGTTCAAGAACATGCGGGTCCGCTACGTGTCGACCGAGGCGCTCATGAACGAGTTCGTCGACGCGCTGCGCACCAACACCACCCCGGAGTTCAAGCGCCGCTACCGCGAGGTCGACGTGCTCCTCGTCGACGACATCCAGTTCCTCGAGCGCAGCCAGCAGCTCCAAGAGGAGTTCTTCCACACGTTCAACTCCCTGCACGGCGCCGACAGCCAGATCGTCATCTCCTCGGACCGGCCGCCCAAGTCCATCGCGACGCTCGAGGACCGGCTCCGCAGCCGGTTCGAGTGGGGGCTGATCACCGACATCCAGCCGCCGGAGTTCGAGACCCGGCTCGCCATCCTCCGCAAGAAGGCCGAGGCCGAGCACCTCGAAGGCATCCCCGGCGACGTGCTCGCGTTCATCGCGTCCAACATCGTCGACAACGTCCGCGAGCTCGAGGGCGCCCTCATCCGCGTCGCCGCCTACTCCAGCCTCAACCGGGCTCCACTGTCCGAGGACGTCGCCCGCCACGTGCTGGCCGACCTGCTGCCCGCCACCAAGCCGCGGGTCATCACACCCCAGCTCATCCTCGACGAGACGGCCAAGATGTTCGGCTGGACGGTCGAGGACCTGTGCGGCAAGAGCCGGCGCCGCCCGCTCGTCGTCGCCCGCCAGATCGGCATGTACGTCTTCCGCGAGCTCACCGACCTGAGCTACCCCCGCATCGCCGAGGAGTTCGGGGGCCGCGACCACACGACGGTGATGCACGCCGTCGAGAAGATCAAGCGCCTGATGACCGAACGCCACACGATCTTCGAGCAGGTCAACGAGCTCATCAGCCGCATCAAGCTCGGAACCGGTGGATAAGGCTGTGGAAGCTTGGGGATATCCTCGCCCACCGGTGTACGACGCGCTCGCCGTGGCGAACGCCGCGGTCGGGCCTGGGGACGACTGGGGACGGACCCGGGACGACGATCCTGCCGCTGACCTGGGACATCACCGGACTGTCCCCAATCCACAGCCCCTACGACTACGACAAGAAGATCCTCTCTTCTTCTTGTTCGAGGGAGGTTCCTCGTGAAGTTCCGGTGCGAGCGCGACACCTTGGCCGAGGCGATCGTCACCGCCCAGCGAGCGGTGGCGTCCCGGACGGGAGCGCTGCCGGTGCTCTCCGGACTGCGTGCCTCGGTGAGCGGCGACAGCCTGGAGCTGGTGGGGTCCGACCTCGAGCTGACGATCCGGGTGCGGATCCCGGCCCAGGGCGAGGTCGACGGTACGACGGTGCTGCCGGCCCGGTTGACGAGCGAGATCATCCGGGCCGTGGAACCGGGCGTGGTGCAGTTCACGCTGGAGGACGAAGAGGCGCGCATCGAAGCCGGACGGTCGAGCTTCACGGTCCGGGTGCTCTCGGGCGACGAGTTCCCTCGCCTCCCCGAGGTGTCGGAGCCGGGAGTGCGGGTGGAGGCGGCGGCGCTGGCCGAGGCGTTGCGGCAGGTCGTGCCGGCGGCGTCGAGGGACGAGGCCCGCCCGATCCTCACCGGCGTGCTCCTCACCGCGTCCCCGACGGGGCTCCGCCTCGTGGCCACGGACTCCTACCGGCTCGCGGTCCGGGACCTGCGCGGGGTGAGCATGTTGCAGGAGGGTCAGCGGGTGCTGGTCCCGGCCAAGGGCCTCGCCGAGGTGCAGCGCCTCCTCGGCGACGGCGAGATCGACGTGGTGCTCGCCGAGCGTGACGTCGTGTTCCGGATCGGGGCCACCGAGGTCACGACCCGGCTCATCGAGGGGGAGTTCCCGAACTACGAGCAGCTCATTCCGAGCGGCTATCCCAACCGTCTCACCGTGAGCCGCGAGGCGCTCTCCGACGCGGTGAAGCGGGTCCGGATCGTCGGGCAGGCCCGGGACCGGTCCCCCATCCGGTTGGCGATGAGCAGCGAGGGCCTCGAGTTGACGGCGGCGGCCCAGGAGGTGGGGGAGGCCCACGAGGTCGTGGACGCCAAGTACGAGGGCAGCGAGCTGGTCGTGGCCTTCGACTCCCAGTTCCTGATCGACGGCCTCGAGGCGGCCGACGGCGGCGAGGTGGTCGTCGAGACGCTCGACCCGTTGAAGCCGGCGACGCTGCGGCCCATCGAGAGCGCCGACTACCTCTACCTGCTCATGCCGGTGCGGATCTCCTGACCCGCACCGGTCGCACCGGTACCCCATGAGGGTCCAGCGGGTCTGGCTGACCGACTTCCGCTGCTACGAGGCGCTCGACGTCGCGTTCCCGCCGGGGTGCACGCTCATCGTCGGCGGGAACGGCGAGGGGGAAGACCAGCCTCCTCGAGGCGGTGTCGTGGGCGGCCACCGCGAGGTCGTTGCGGGGGGTGCCCGACGCGGCGCTGGTCCGCTCGGGCGCGGAGCGGGCGATCCTCCGGGTGCAGCTCGAGCGGGCCGGGAGCGAGGCCCTCGTCGAGGCGGAGATCCGGGCCGCCGGACGCAACCGGGTGCAGCTCAACCGCAAGCCGCTGCCACGGTTGCGGGACCTCGCGGCGCACCTGCGGGTCACGGTGTTCGCCCCCGACGACGTGCAACTCGTGAAGGGCGGGCCGTCGGAGCGGCGGGCGTACCTCGACGACCTGCTCGTGGCGGTCGCGCCGCGCTTCGCGGCGACGCGCGCCGACGTCGAGCGCATCGTGCGCCACCGCAACACCCTCCTGCGCGGTGGGGTGCGCAGCGAGGAGGACCGCACGACGCTGGCCGTGTTCGACGAGCAGCTCGCCCGGGCCGGCGGGGAGATGGTCCGCGGCCGCCTCCGGTTGGTGGCGCGGCTCGGGCCCGAGGTCGACGCCTCCTACCGGGCGCTCGCCCGGGAGGACCCGGGGGTGGAGGTCGGCTACGAGTCCGAGTGGGCGGGGGAGGACCCCGGGGCGCTCGAGGATCGGCTCCGGGAGGCGCTCGGCGCTCGCCGCCGCGCGGAGCTGGAGCGTGGCGTCACCCTGGCCGGTCCCCACCGCGACGAGCTCCGCCTCGGGTTGGGGGGCCTGGACGCACGTTCCCACGCGTCGCAGGGCGAGCAGCGGACGCTGGCCCTGGCCCTGCGGCTGGCCGGCCACCGGGTGTGCACGGACGTGGTGGGGGAGGAGCCGGTGCTGCTGCTCGACGACGTGTTCAGCGAGCTCGACCCGGGACGGGCCGCGGCGCTCGTCGAGCACCTGCCGCCGGGCCAGACGCTCCTCACCAGCGCCGGCATCGTGCCCGACGGCATCGTGCCGCAGTGTCGCCTGAGGGTGACGCACGGCCGGCTGGAGGAGGTCGCGTGACCGCCGGGCGAGGTCGGCGGGGGGTGGCCGCGCGGGAGGCGACGAGCCGGTCCCGCTCACCGACAGCCTGGCTCGGGTGGCCCACGAGCTGGGGTTGGCCGACCCGGGGACGCTCGCGGTCGTGACGGGCGGGTGGGACGACCTCGTGGGCGGCGCCCTCGCGACGCACGCCCGGCCGCGCTCGCTGCGGGCCGGCGTGCTCGTGGTGGAGGTCGACGGCGCCCAGTGGGCGACGGAGCTGCGCTACCTCGAGGCGGCCCTCCTGGAGCGGCTGGCCTCCGTCGTGGGCGAGGGGGTGGTGACCGGCCTGCGGGTCGTCGTGGGCCACGCCGGGCCGCCCGCCTGAAGGCCGGCGCCGGGAGGGCGCACCCGGCCCGGCGCGGTGCGCGCGGTCCGGGGCGTTCGCGGCGTCGTCTGGTACACTCGATGGGTAAGGTCATGGGCTCTGACCTGGACTTTCCCCCGGAGAGCGCCGCCCGTCGGGCCCACCGTCCGTCCCCCCGAGCGAGGTAGTCGCGCGTGGCGTACGCCGCCAAGGACATCACGGTCCTCAAGGGTCTCGAACCGGTGCGGGAGCGCCCCGGCATGTACATCGGTTCGACCGGTCTGTCGGGATTGCACCATCTGGTCTACGAGGTCGTCGACAACGCGGTCGACGAGGCGCTCGCGGGCCACTGCAGCCGCATCGAGGTGGTCCTGCTCGCCGACGGTGCGTGCCGCGTCACCGACGACGGCCGCGGGATCCCGGTGGACGAGCACCCCGACTACCCGGGCGTGTCGGCGGCCGAGGTCGTCATGACCACCCTCCACGCCGGCGGGAAGTTCGGCGGCGAGGGCTACAAGATCTCCGGGGGGCTCCACGGAGTGGGCGTCTCGGTCGTCAACGCCCTCTCGCGGCGCCTCCAGCTCGAGATCCACCGCGACGGCGCCCGCTGGGTGCAGACCTTCGTCGACGGAGGGGTCCCCGAGGGCCCGCTCACCCGCGTCGAGGACTCGGCGCGCACGGGCACCACGGTGACGTTCTGGCCCGACCCCACCGTCTTCGAGGAGGTCGAGTTCCGGGCCCTGACGCTCCTCGAGCGCTTGCGGGAGATGGCGTTCCTCAACCGCGGGCTCGAGATCCACTTCCGCGACGAGCGCCCCGCCGAGCCCCTCGACCAGACGTACCGCTACGACGGCGGGATCGTCGACTTCGTCCGGCACCTCAACGCGGCCAAGGAGCCCCTGTTCACGCGGGTCGTCTCCTTCGAGGAGGCCGACCGAGCCGGCGAGGTCGAGGTCGCCATGCAGTGGAACAGCGGCTACCACGAGGGGCTGCACTCCTTCGCCAACAACATCGCCACCACCGAAGGCGGGATGCACGAGGAGGGCTTCAAGAAGGCCCTCACGAACGCGGTGAACAAGTACGCCCGGTCCAAGGGCATCCTCAAGGAGAAGGACGACAACCTCCTCGGCGAGGACATCCGCGAGGGGCTCACGGCGATCGTCTCGGTGAAGCTCCGCAACCCGCAGTTCGAGGGCCAGACCAAGACCAAGCTGGGCAACACCGAGATGCGGTCGATGGTCGAGAAGGTCACGAACGAGAAGCTGGGCGACTGGTTCGAGGAGCACCCGGCCGAGGCCAAGCAGATCGTCACGAAGGCCAGCCAGGCCGCCCGGGCCCGGGTCGCGGCTCGCCAGGCGCGCGACCTCACCCGGCGCAAGTCGCTGCTCGAGTCGGCCGCCATGCCCGGCAAGCTCGCCGACTGCGCCTCGCGGAACCCCGAGGAGGCCGAGCTCTTCATCGTCGAGGGCGACAGCGCCGGGGGCAGCGCGAAGCGCGCTCGCGACCCCGGGTACCAGGCGATCCTGCCCATCCGGGGGAAGATCCTCAACGTCGAGCGGGCCCGGATCGACCGGACCCTCAAGAACGAGGAGATCCAGGCCCTCATCACCGCGATCGGGGCCGGGGTGGCCGAGGACTTCGACGCCGACAAGGTCCGGTACCACAAGATCATCGTGATGACCGACGCGGACGTCGACGGCAGCCACATCCGCACCCTGCTGCTCACGTTCTTCTACCGGCAGCTCCGGGACCTGGTGACGCGGGGCTTCGTCTACATCGCCCAGCCGCCGCTGTACCGCGCCGACATCGGCAAGGAGCGCGTCTACCTCAAGGACGACGCCGCGCTCCGCCGGTTCGAGGCCGAGCACGAGGGTCGCAAGTTCGACGTGAGCCGGTTCAAGGGGCTCGGCGAGATGGACTGGCAGGAGCTCGGCGAGACCACGATGAACCCGGCGACACGCACGCTGCTCCAGGTCTCGGTCGAGGACGCGGCGATCGCCGACGAGATCTTCTCGACCCTCATGGGCGACGACGTCGAGGCCCGGCGCGGCTTCATCCAGGAGAACGCCAAGGACGTGCGTTTCCTGGACATCTGAGGGCGGTCCGGAGGATGCCCGTGCGACCCGCGCCGGCCGGCGGGCGCGGTCCGGGCCGAGCCCGCTGACGAGGAGGAAGGCCACAACCGCATGCCCGACGACGGGATCCAGCAGACGCTGGGGAACATCGAGCCGATCGAGATCCAGGAAGAGATGGAGCGCTCCTTCCTGGACTACGCCATGTCGGTCATCACCTCGCGGGCCCTGCCCGACGCCCGCGACGGCCTGAAGCCCGTGCACCGCCGGATCCTCTACGGGATGTACGAGCAGGGGCTGCGTCCCGACCGCCCACACAAGAAGTGCGCCCAGGCCGTGGGACAGGTGATGTCCTTCTACCACCCGCACGGGGACTCCGCGATCTACGACGCGCTGGCCCGCATGGCCCAGGACTTCTCGTTGCGGTACCCGCTGGTCGACGGGCACGGGAACTTCGGTTCCCCCGATCCCAACGACCGCCCGGCGGCCATGCGCTACACCGAGTCCCGGCTGGCCCCGCTCGCGATGGAGCTCCTCGGGGAGATCGACGAGGACACGGTCGACTTCGCCGAGACCTACGACGGGCAGAACCGCGAGCCCGCCGTGCTCCCGGCCCGGTTCCCCAACCTGCTGGTCAACGGGGTCGGGGGATCGCGGTCGGCATGGCCACGAACATCCCACCGCACAACCTGCGGGAGATCGTCGACGCGGCCCTGCACGTGCTCGACCACCCCGACGCCACCGCCGACGACCTGCTCCAGCACGTGCAGGGCCCCGACTTCCCCACGGGCGGCCTGATCCTGGGGCGGTCGGGCATCCTCGACGCGTACCGGACCGGGCGGGGCTCGGTCCGGATGCGCGCGGTCGCGGAGATCGAGGAGGACCGTCGCGGCGCGCAGCGGATCGTGGTGTCGGCGGTCCCCTACCAGACGTCGGTCGAGGTGATCGGCCAGAAGGTCGCAGAGCTCGTGAACGACCGGAGGGTCGAGGGGATCCGTGACGTCCGCAACGAGTCGTCGGGTGACCGGGTGCGTCTGGTCGTCGAGCTCAAGCGCGACGCCAACGCCCAGGTCGTGCTCAACCAGCTCTACAAGCACACGCCGATGCAGACGACGTTCGCGGTCCACATGCTGGCGCTCGTCGACGGCGTCCCGCGGCTGCTGAACCTGGCCCAGATGGTGGGGGTCTACGTCGGCCACCGGGTCGAGGTCGTGCGGCGCCGCAGCGAGTACCGGCTGGGCAAGGCGCGCGACCGCGCCCACATCGTCGAGGGCCTCCTGCGCGCCCTCGACATGATCGACGCCATCATCGCCCTCATCCGGGGATCCGAGGACGCCGAGGCAGCCCGCGAGGGCCTGATGGCCGAGCCGTTCTCCTTCTCCGAGGTGCAGGCGCGCCACATCCTCGACATGCAGCTCCGGCGGCTGGCCCAGCTCGAGGGCCGGAAGCTGCAGGAGGAGCACGACGAGCTGCTCGCCACCATCGCCGGGCTCGAGGCGATCCTGGCCGACGAGGCGAAGCTGCGCGGCGTCGTCAAGGAGGAGCTCACCGACGTGCGGGACCGGTTCGGCGACGACCGTCGCACGCTGGTCACGATCGACACCGGCGAGCTCGACGAGCTCGACCTCATCGAGGACGAGGAGGTCGTCGTCGTCCTCTCCCACAAGGGCTACGTGAAGACCGTGAGCGCCGACGCGTTCCGGCGCCAGGGGCGCGGTGGCCGGGGGTGTGGCCGGGGCGAAGCTGCGCGAGGAGGACCACGTCGAGCACCTGCTCGCCACCACCGCGCACTCGTACCTGCTGTTCTTCTCGAACCGGGGAAGGGTGTACCGGATCCGGGCCCACGAGATCCCGATGAAGGACCGCACGGCCCGCGGCACCGCGCTCGTGAACCTGATCCCCCTCCAGCCCGGTGAGCGGATCCAGGCCATCATCGACACCCGCACCTACGAGGAGGGTGCCTACCTGTTCTTCGCCACCCGGCAGGGGATCGTGAAGAAGACCCGCATGGGCGAGTACGACTCGTCGCTGCGCACGGGGCTCATCGCGATCAACCTCCGTGACGACGACGAGCTGGTGAGGGTCATCCAGACGAGCGGGAGCGACGAGATCATCATGGTGTCCCGCAACGGCATGGCCATCCGGTTCTCCGAGGACGACGTCCGGCCGATGGGGCGGGCGACCGCCGGCGTTCGGGGCATGAGGCTCCGGCCCGGCGACGCGGTCGTGAGCTGCGCCGTGGCCACCGACGAGGGGGTCATGCTCTTCGTCAGCTCGAGCGGGCACGGCAAGCGGACCGCGCTGGCGCACTTCCACCGGCAGGGCCGCGGCGGCCAGGGGGTCCGTGGCATGAAGATGACGGCCGCGCGTGGCGAGGTCGTGGCCGCGTTTACCGTTGGGCCCGACGAGGAGATCCTCGTGTTCTCCTCCAGTGGAAATATCATTCGCATGGGAGTCGACGAGATCTCCTCCCAGGGACGTGACGCGACCGGCGTGCGAGTGGCGAGGCTCGCCGAGGGCGAGACGGTGGTCGCGGTGGCTCCGGTGCTCGAGACCGACGAGGGAGAGGACGCCTAGCGGACCATGGGCCTGGCCGTCGGGCAAGCGAAGGAGACCAAGCGGTCCCGCCGCAAGCAGCGGACCGTGGTGGTGGCCGCGGGGCGGACCGGGCCGCAGGAGCGGCGGTACCGCCAGAAGGTCAAGAAGGTCGACCTCTGGTCGGTGCTGAAGCTGTCACTGTGCTTCTACTTCTGCGCGTTGGTGGTGACGATCCTGGCCGGCGTCGTCCTGTGGCTCGTGGCGTCGGGGTTCGGGGTCATCGAGAACGTCGAGGACTTCATGCGGGAGCTCCTCAGCTCCGAGGACTTCGAGTTCCTCTCCTCGACGATCCTCGAGGGCGCGGCGCTCATCGGCCTCGTGCTGGTCGCGCTCATGACGATCATCACCGTGCTCGCCGCCGCCCTCTACAACCTGTTCTCCGAGATGGTCGGCGGCCTGGAGGTCACGGTCGTCGAGGACGAGGACGCCCACGCGGTCTGAGCGGGGCGCCTCCCCGGGCGCCGGTCGTGCCCGGGGGAGCCGGGGAGCGGGGCTGGTACGATCGGCGGGCCCCGGGGCTATAGCTCAGTCGGTTAGAGCGCACCCCTGATAAGGGTGAGGTCGGTGGTTCGATTCCACCTAGCCCCACCGGATCGGCCCGCCGGAGCACCGGCGGGCCGTCGCGCGCCGGGGGTCGGTCGTCCCCGTCCCTCGCCGGCGCCCGGGGCCCGCCCTGCGCACGCCGTGGAGGGGATCCCGAGCCCGCGGACCCCGGGGCCGGAGACCCTTCGGCCCGATCCGCGGCGGGAGCTCCCCGGCCGATCGATCCCGGCACCACGAGGCGGGGCAGGGCGAAAATCGTTTGACTATGACGATCGGTCTACCTACACTGAGCCCATGACTATGACGACCGGTCTACAGGAAGACCTGGCCCGGGAGACGGCCGCCGAGGGCGCGGACGACGGCGGATGGTGGGGACGGTTCGTCAGCGACGAGCGCGGGCTCGGCGCGTGGTCGACGTCCGGCGCCTTCTCGCTGCCGTCGGAAGCCCCGGCGAGCCGCCGGCTCCCCGGTGGGGAGCGCTACGCGGTGGCCGACGCGCTCACCCGGGCGATGGCGCTCCGTCCGTTCTGACCCGCGCCGTGCCGGTCGCGGTGGCCCGTCGGGATCCCTCGGGTCCCGGGCCCGCGCACCGGTAGACTCGCCGGCGTGAAAGCCGTGCGCCGTGGACTCCTGGTTGCCGCCCTCGCCGTGCTCGTCGGCCTCGCGGTGAAGCTCCGGGGGAAGGGCGGCACGCCCCCAGGAGCGGGGGCTGGCGGGAGCTCGAGGGTCCCGAGTTCCGGTGAGCGTCGTCCTGGTCGCGGGCGCGGGCGCCGTCGGCGTCCGGGCGGCGCGCCAGCTCGTCGAGACCCCCGGCGTCGAGAAGGTGGTCGTCGCCGAGCGCCGGGGTCACCGGGGTGAGGCCGTCGCCCGTGCCCTGGGGGACCGGGGCGAGGCGCTCCGCTGGCGGGCCGGGGACCCGTTGCCCGACGGGCTCGACGTCGTCGTGTCGGCCCTCCCGACGCCCGCCGACGTCCGCGCGCTGAGCCAGGCCGTCGAGGCCGGGGTCCCGGCCGTGTCCTCGGCCGACGACCACCGGGGGCTCGAACAGCTCCTCGGCCTCGACGGCGCGGCACGAGCGGCCGGGGTCGGCGTGCTCGTGGGGTGCGGCCTGGCCCCGGGGCTGGCCGACGTGCTCGCCCGCCACGCCGCCGGGGCCCTCGACGAGGTCGACGAGGTCCACGTGGCCCGCTGCGGCGCCGCGGGGCGGGCTTCGGTGGCGGCCGTGGAACGAGCCCTGCACGAGCGGCCCGTCGACTGGGTCGAGGGTGGGTGGCGCACCGGGCGCCGCCCGACGCGCGAGCTGGTGTGGTTCCCCGACCCGGTGGGTGCCCAGGAGTGCGCGACGACCCCCGACGGGGTGGCGCTGCTCGTGCGGGCCTTCCCGGGCCTGGCCCGGGCGTCGGTCCGTCTCGGCGAGCCGCCCCGTTCCTCTCGCTGGCGCCGGCCGGGGGCCCGGCGGCACCACGACGAGTCCTCGTGGGGAGCGGTGCGGGTCGAGGTCTGGGGCCGGCGGGGGACCGCCCGGGAGGTCGTGGTCTACGGGGTCATCGAGCGGACCGCGGTGGCCGCCGGCACGGTGCTGGCCGTGGCCGCGGCGACGCTGGCGGGCCTGGTGCCCGGCGCGGGACCGGGGCTCGCCCCCGGGGTCCACGGCCTGGCCGAGGCCGTCGCCCCCGTCCCGTTCCTCGCCGAGCTCTCCCACCGGGGCGTGAAGGCCGCGGTGTTCGAGGGCGTCGGCGTGCACTGAGCGCCGCCCCACCCGGCCCGGGCGTCCCGCGAGCCGGGCGGGATCGCGATACCGCCCGGGGCACGGGCCTATCGGGCCGCTCCGAGGACGCATCTCAGCTGTTGAGATCGCCCCGTTCGGCCGGCGATCCCGGGTCGCCCGAGCGCTTCGTGGAGGGCGAACCCCTGTGGGTCCGGCCTGCGGCGCGCGGTGGCGCGCGGGTTCAGGACCCGGACCGGATCACCGGCTCGTCGACCACGTGCACCTCGCCGTCGATCGCGATCCGCGAGGTGGTCGAGCCGGTCCCGGCGGGTACCTCGACGGTGACGACCGCCCGACCTTGATCGTCGGTGGTGGCCTGCCCGTGGCGAGCGTCCTCGGAGCCGGGAGGCTCGCCGATCGTGGCGTTCACGACCTGCCCCACCACGGGAGCGCCGTTCGAATCGAGGACGACCACGACCAGGTCGACGGTCTGGCCGGCCGTCATGGTTCGTGGCCCCGTGTAGCTCACGAGCGCTCCGGTGGAGGTGATCAACTCCGTGATCTGGGTGTCGTCGCTCTCGGCTGCCTCTTCCGCCACTTCGTCGCGCGTCGGCTCGTCCGACGGTTCGAGCGCCGAGGACGTGGAGGCGGTCGATCCGTCGGCCTCCTCGGCGGTTCCGCTCTCGTCGCCTCCACCGAGGAGGACGAGGAGGAGGACGAGGAGGCCCAGAGCACCCAGGGTTGCCGCGGCGACGACCACCCATGCCCGTCCCGAGCCGCCGGAGCCACGCGGCTCGCCCTCGGCGTCCTCACGCGGGGCGTCGTCGCCGGGAACGAAGCCGCTTCCCACCGGGTAGGTGATCTCGCCGGCGATCTGCTCCTCCGGAGGCAACGTGCGGCTGAGCTCGCGCCAGATGGCGAGCTGCTCGTCCGCCCGACGGCACCAGATCTTGGCCTCGAGGGACAACCGTTGCCAGCGGTCGAGGAAGCCGACCGGGCCGCCGGCGGGAAAGGATCCCGGCTCGGGTCTCAGCCAGTCCTCGAGCGCGTGCCACGCCCGTCCGAACCGCCAGAAGTCGTCGTGGGGGACGTTGTCCGACCACTCGGGGAAGTCGCCGTAGATCTCGTCGAGAGACTCGAGTCGGGGGCCGTAGCGGCTCGTGACCCACTCGTCCAGCTCTTCCTCGGTCCAGTTCCCCTCCGAGTCGGGCACCGGTCGGCCTCCCTGTTCCGCCGCGTCGCCGGGGACTCTACCGATACCGGCGTCACCGCCGAGCGGGGCCCGGCAACCGGCGTCGTCGTCCCGGTCCCGGCGAGGCCTCGACGTCGGTGCTCTCCCGGGTCGCCACGGTCGGTCGTTCGGCCGCGTCGATCCGGCGACGGTCGCGCCCGGCGAACGTGTGATCGACCCGTGGCGCGACCGCCGCCGGGTCGGCGTGGAGCAGCTCGCGGAGGCGCTCGACCCGGCCGTCTTCGGTGCCCGGGTCGTGCACGAGCCGAGGACGGAATCAGGGGCCCACCCCGGCCCGGGTGCCTGGCTGCGCTGGGCTGGGCCCACCGGGTGGTGATGCGCCTGGCGCGAAGATCGACCCGCCCGACCCGGAGCGCGCAGATCTCGCCGGGCGCATTCCCGTGTAGGCGGCGAGGCGGACGAGGGTCCGGTACCGGACGTCGATAGCGGCGGCGAGGAGCTCGATCTGCTCGGCGGTCAGGTACACCATCTCGGCCTTGGGTGATGCGGGGACGCGTGCCCCGTCACAAGGATTGGAGCGGATCGCACCCTCGGCTCGCGCGGTTGCCAACACGAGGCGCAGGACCTGCGCGCCGACCGCACGGTGCCAGGAGCGGCCCCGGCAGCGACGCGTTCGGCGATGAAGCGCCGAACGTCGGCGGGACGGATCGCGTTGACTGGCTCGTCGGCGAAGCTGGGCAGGACGTGGACTCGCAGGACCGATTCGTAGTGGGCGTAGGTCTTGGGCCGGACGTGGGCAGTCCCTGCGAGCCAGTCGGATGCCCATGCCGCGAAGGGTCGTCGACCGAGGGTCGGGTCGACGTAGTCACCGCGGTTCAGCTGGTTCTTGACCGTGGTGAGCCACCGGTCCGCCTCGGTGCGGGTGCGGTGGTGCTTGACGCGCTCACGGCCGGCGGGGGTCGCGGTACGACGCTTCCCAGCGTCCGTTGGGCAGTCGCTTGATCGCCATGGGTACGGGCCTTCCGGGCACGGACCGCGAGGGTCCGAATCGAGAGGCCGACGTACGCCGCCGACGAGCGATCGCCCCATCGTGCCACGACCGTGCGCGCTAGAAGCCGCGCGAGGGGCCGGCACGGGCGGGTGCGCGGTGCTGCAGGTGGTCGAGGCGCCGGTTGAGCGCGTCGATCTTGGCCTGGAACTCGTCGTCGAGTGGCGGTGCGCTCGGTTCGGCCGGGCCTGTCTGCTCCACCTGGTCGTGTTGGTCTGCGGCAGGTGGGTCTTGGCCGGAGGCGTGGAGGCGGGCTTGGGTGGTGAGGGCGGAGTCGCTGCGGCGGGCCGGGTGATGATCTGGGCGAGTTGGTCGGCCGGGTTCTCGGTGCTGGAGGGGTCGGTGAGGACGGCGTGGTTGGCGGTCCGGCCGCGGGTGAGCGCGACGTAGGCGTGGTTGCGGCTGGTGGTGGGGTCGAGGACGGCGATGCCGATGTCGACGGTGTCGCCTTGGGTGCCGTAGCCGGTGACGGCCCAGCCGAGCTCGACGTGTTCGGCGACGTACGCGGCCGGGAGGTCGACCGTGCCACGGTCCGGGTGCGCGACGGTGAGCCTTCGGTCGGCGTGGATGTCGGTGACGGTCCAGGTGTGCCGGTTCCGAACCCGTTCCCCGGTGGTGGTGCGGAGTCGGGGGTCGTTGTGGCGGGTTGCGATCTGGTCGCCGACGTGGACGGTGGTCCCGTCGTGGAGCGGGACGCGCCGTCCGCGGCGACTGTGGAGGTGTTGGATCTCCCGGTTGATGGTCCGGGCGGCATCGGCGTTGGTGGTGGTGATCGCGACGGTCCGTCCGGCTCTCGTGTGGTCGTGGTAGGCGCGGGCGACTTGGGTGGCGACGAGCGCGGATGCGATGTGTGGAGGCGGCCGTGCTCGAGATACGCGCCGACGGCGTCAGGGTCTCCGGCGCGGAGGGCGAGGCTGGCGGTGGCTTCCCATGGTTCGGCGAACCGGCGGGGGTCCCGAGGGTGTGGTGCGGAGGGTGTCGCACCAGTGGGCGAACACGCCACCGCGGCCGACCGCGGGAGCTGGTCGGGATCGCCGACAGCGACGAGTCGCCACCGGTGGGCGTCGACGAGTCGGGTGAGCGCGGCGAGGTCGGCGGTCGCGGTCATGGCGGTTTCGTCGAGGATCACGGTCGTGCCCGCGGGCCAGGGTGACGGCTGGTGGTGGTGTCGGGTGAGGAACCCGGCGAGCGTGTCGGTCGGACAGAGAGCCTCGCGGGCGAGAACGTCGGCGGCTTTGCCGGACGGGGCGAGGCCGACCACCGGACGGCCGGCCGCGGTGAGTTGCTCGACGGCGCGGGCGGTGGTGTGGGTCTTGCCGGTCCCGGCAGGTCCGACCAGCAGCACGAGCGGGTCGTGACCGGCGATGGCGTCAGCTGCGGCGTGTTGCGGATCGTCGCCGGCCTCGACAGGCCGGGTGCGTGCGGTCGCCCAGGCCTGCAGGAGGTGCTCCTCGTTGAGCACGGTCCGGGTCGGAGTGCCGGTCCGTGACTGCTTCGGTGACCGGCCTGCCGTCGCGCCGGCGGGGGTGTCCTGGCCCGGTGGTTGGGGCCGAGCGGCACGCAACGCTTCTCGGCGAGCGCGGCGAGCCGGTCGATCTCGGCGACGAGCTGTTCGGCGGTTCCGGCGTGGTCGGGCGCGACGAGGGTGGAGAGGAGCTGCGCGAGGTCGGCACGCAACCAGGTCGCTGACTCCTCGGTGGCGTGCAGGGAGCGCCTCGTCGATCAGGTCCTCGTCCACCTCCCGGCCAACCGACCCATGGGCGCCGATGCGTTTGGGGACGAGGCGCCCAGGGTCGAAAACCCGACGTCGCGAGCCTCAGTGGCCCATCGTTGGTGTGCAGCTCGGCGGCGCCGAGACCGTGGACCTTGTCCGGACGGGAGTTCAAGACGGCGTCTCGTTCGAGCCGGGCGATCGTGCGAGGGTCGGGATCTGCGTCCGCCGGGTGTTCGGCCCAGTTGCGTACGAGCTCCGCGAGCTTGGCGTCGACCTGGTGCGTCCGGTTCGGAGAAGGCGTCTCGACCGGTTCGGGGATGCAGGCGAGGTCGAACATGCCGTCGCCGCGGTCGATCCAGCCGACCCCGAGCCGGGTCGTCAGCTCTGTCCGCAAGGCGGCGTCGTAGATCCAGCCGACGCTGCGCTGCTGATACTTGAGGAACCGGGCATCCAGCGACAGCCACCGGCCGGTGAGGTCCTGACCTTGGCGGCGATGATCGCATGCGAGTGCAGCTGCGGGTCCATGGTCCGGGACGTGCTGGCGAAACACCGCTGCGGTGATCCCTCCGGTGTCGACTCCGCCACACGCCGTCGGTCCCCGGCGGGTAACGGCCCCGTGCCGCCTCGAACCAGCCCAACGCCGCGCCGATCGCCGCGCCATGGGCGGCGAGCACCTCGGCCCGCGCCGACGGGTCCGGGGTCAGGGGCCACAGGACCGACACCGACTTAGGTGCCGAGAACGTCGCGCCGAACGCGCGGCCGACCGGTGACCGAACTGGCGGCCCAACGGATCGCCAGTGACCGGATGCCTGCCCTCGAGGAGGGCGCGCAGTCTGCCGCCGGCGACCGTCGACCCAGTCCCAGCGCAGAGCCTGGCGCCACGCCAGCGGCCCGGTGGCTCGTCCGGATCCAAGTAGTAGTCGACTGGCCGCAGCCCACGCCCGGCTGCCTGCGTTCCCTCGGCGAGCCCTGCGCAGTAAGGAGCAACCCTGGCAGCTTCGCGCCGTGGCCTTCAACGTCGACCCGCATCATCAGGACCACTCGGCCTGTGGGCGTCGTCTCCGACCTACCGGTCGCGCCAATGCACCCGTCTGTCGCTCCACGGATGGGGTAGGCCCGTCAACGGCCCTCGACTCCCTGCGCCCGAGTCACGATCGCCGTTGCCATCAACGTGTCGTCGGCGACGTCGATAGCGCGGCCGGACGGTTCGATCGAGCGTATCAGCGATCGCCCTGGCGTCGGCGAGCTTCGCCAGCCAGGTTCCCCGACTCGACCGGTAAGGGCCTCAGACTTGTTCAGGGCGCACCTCGGCAAACCCTGGGGCTCAAGGCCCGTGGCTGCAGCTCCCGAGCAGAGCACCTCGACCCGCGCCGTCTGCTCGCTACGGGACAGCCGTGGCATCCCCTACGACGCCCGCACGACAACCCGCGGCCAGCACCGGCTCTGGCCCACCTCCCGTTCGACATCCCGTTGGACGTCCCGCTGCGATATCGACCTCCTGCCCCGGGCCTCCGTTAAGGCATCCATTCATATCCGAAGGGGTGCCCCTTCAACGGCACGTCGGGACGCCACGCCAACCGGTTCGAAGTCGAATACGACTGCTTCCGGACTTGTTGGCCTGGCTGAAGTCCCTTTCGCCGCCGGAATGAGGAAGTCGGGACTTCGGTCAGATGGCTCACGAACGTTGCGCGGGCAGTTCCCGGAGTCGGCGTGGACGGCCGCCGGCGTGACCGAAGCGTCCCGGCGTAGGTGTCTCCACTCCTGGCGCGAAGGGGTGATCGGGGGCTTCACGCCTAGAATTCGAGATCCGGTTGTTCTGCCGGTCTGTGTAACCACCCAGCGTGAAGAGACCCGGCGGTATGTGCTCGTCGCAAGAACAAGGAGGTGGCGATGAGCCACGCAGAAGATATCACCAACAGCGTCCGCGACCAGATCGCGGAAGACCCCGCTGTCCGGTTGGCGGACGTGCGAGCTCGCCGGGACATCGTCCGGCGACAGGGCTACGTTCCCGGTGCCCTCCGCTCATATGGCTTGGGGTCGGTCGCGACTGCGCTGTCAATCGTCCCGTTCTGACGGTGACGGCGGAGTCGCGCTCGACCGCCGGTCGCTCCGGCGCTGGGGCCTGACGGCGACAACGAACCGCCTTCTCGACGTCGAACAGATGCAGGCGTTCCTCGGGCCGGGAGCTGCAAGCTCTACCCGGAAAGCTATCGTCAAGAAGATTGAAGCGCGGGATTCGTCGAGTTCCACGCGCCGTACCTGGGACGGCGAGGACCCGACTGTCGACCTGGTCATCGCGCTCACCCGCGCGCGGGCCCGGGCGTGGATCCCGAACCTCGACGCAAATCAAGTGGGACCCGTCCGACCCCGAGAAGCACTGTGAGCTCCTGAACGCCGGCACCCGAGAGCTGCGCCGGTCCCGCGCTTCTAGGCCATCCGGGCCGTCAAGGCGTGGAACTGCCAGTACTCGAACCCGGCGCTCTCGTCGTTCAACACTCGAAGCACTCGGCCTCAGGCGATCACGACGCTTCTCTCGCTCGCCGAAGCCGTCGCGACGCTCTTCGAACACGCAGCCACGTCGCTCGCCGTGAACCTCACGCCCGACCCCGCCGGCGTGTCGGTCCCCATCAAGCTGCTCGTCGGCAAAGGAGATCGTCATCAGCGCCTGTCGGCCTGCCGCGACGGGCGTCACCGCCAGCGATCAAGCACCAGCGACAAGGTCAAGGCGACCGAACTGCTCGCCGAGGTGTTCTGCGTGCGTACGCCTGCCCCAGCCGGAACGCACGGCGCGGCACTCATCAACAGTCTGCGTGACGGCGGCACCGGCGCCGGGCTGCTGGGGTCGGGGGCGGCGGCGAAGCGGCGCGTGCGTACGGAGACGATCATTGTCTGACACGGCCTGGTTCCTCGACGCCGTGACGGCGCGCTTCGAACAGGTCGGCTGCGTGGCGCTTCCGCGTTCTTCACGTCGACCTTCGAGTATGTAGCCGGGCACTTCATCTACGTGTTGTCCTTCGTCATCGCGATCACGACGATCGGCGCCCGCCTCGTGCGAGTCGCTTTCTCGGATCGCTACGACGATCTGTAGTCGGTGCACGTGATGGAAGCGGTTGCGACCCGCCGATCCGCGATATCGCCACATCACTGTAGCACGGGTCCCTGTGTATGTGGTTCACGATGGTCCGCCGGCACGGCGCGGTTCCGGCGATGGGCCTCGGATGCGCCTCGTCGCCTACATCCGATGATCGTGCGAAGACTGGTGGCGCCGCATGCGGCGAATGGCTGGAAGCCGGGGCGCCTGACGCGACGGTTGCGAAGGCAGGTGCGCGATGATCGCTCGCGGAACTGCTGCGAGCACGGGCGCTATGTAGGGTCCGACGCTCGCCGTCGGGATCTGGCACCGCGGTCCGGCCTGCTCACGCTTGCGGTGAACAGGTCGGGCCCGCAAGGACCGGCAGCGGAGCTATTCCCCCGACGCGTTCGCGACCGTGACCGAATCCAGGGTACCGTTCATCGTCCGTCGCCACCTGACCTGAACGGCAGCGAACAGACGATCGCCCAGCCTGAGCGCTATCCATGCGCGTTGAACCAGCATGCGGCCCGGCTTGCGTGTCGAGCGCCTCGCGTCCCGGTCGCGCGTACGCACAGCTCGTCGGTGCAACACGACGTGTCGCCGGTGCCGGAGATCACGCTGGCGTGGGACCTCGATCCGCTCCCGGCCGACGGCCCGATGCAACGTCCGAGACGTCCACCTTCGCAGCTCGACGGTGTCGACGATGCGTTCCTACGTGAAGTCGGCGATCACCTGCGGTGTTGCCCACATCGCGGCGTACCAGGTCGGCGGATTGGGGCGGGGTGCCGGCACCCGCACTGGCCGCCTCGCCCGTATCGGCAGCTCCTCGCGACACCAGCGAGACTTGCGACAGTAGAGTCCATCACCGACTGGGCCGAACGTGGATCGCGACCGTACGAGACGGGAACCCGGACCCCGAAGCGATCTGGCTTTGCGCGTATCGCGTCGATGAACCAGACCGCAGTCCGCAAGCTCGGCGCCGACCACGAACAGACCCTCGGATGCTCGGCCGACGACATCGTCGGCGACGTGATCGCGGACCTGTACGAAGGCAAAAGGTGAGATCCCCGCCGAGATGGCAGACCGGCTGCGACCGTACCTGCGCGGCATCGTCGCCAACTACGCGAATGCGCGAATCCGCTAGCGCATCACCGAAACGTCCGCCGGAGCACGAAACCTCGCTCGAACTCACCGATGTGGCCACCGACGTCGAGACCATCGTGCTCGCTGAACAGGCCCAAGCGAAGATGCACCTCTGACTGAACTAGAGCGCTACGTGGTGATCAAGAAAACGTCATCAACGGCCGGCTGGTCAAGGACGTCGCCGACGAGCTGCAGTGCGAGCCGCAGAACATCTCCCAGCTCCGAAAAGCCGGCGCTGCGGAGCTTTCCCGGAAGGTGCTTTCGCAACCACGACCATCATCGAACGACCGCCGTTGACCAAGCAACGAGGGAGAGTGAGGAACCCGCAGACGAACGCGACCCCCGACGACCACGTACTCGACTTCGTTGACCGTTACCTCGCCTACCACCGGCGTCCATGACGAACCGGACATCGGCCTGCTTGACGAATCTGACAGCGCCGCAGCTTGCCGACAACTCCCGAGCGCTCGAGCTGCTCGACGAACCCGAGCCGTACCAATGCCGCCCATCGAGGAAGACCCGGTCGCCAAGCGCTTCGGCTTTGATCGCACGGAGCCGACCATCACGATCTCCACCGCGGCGCTGAGGGAGGCCGCGAGCAGTGCAGGCGTGCCGTTCAGCGAACTCCCGCGCAGCGCCTCACCACAGGCGGACGACCGGCGCGACCGGCAGAACTGCTGCGCCTGACGAACACGCCGACCGTCAATGTCGAACGGGATCTCGCCGCACGGTTCGCTGCGATCCTGCGCACGACGGTCGGTGCGCTCGAGGCGGCCGGGTCGGGCCGCGCCACGCCCACCCTCGACGACTACCTGGCACTCGAAGAAGCCCAGACGCTCATCGAAGAACTCGCGGCCGAGCTTCGGCATCTCGTTCGAGACCATCGAGGCCGCTCGCGAACTCGTTGGCGCAGCCGCGTTCCGCAACTACACCAACGACGCGTGGCGTGAAGCGCTGGTTCGCCCTCGAACAGATCCGCGATGAGCAGCGTCGATAGCGTCGCCGCCCGGATCGTCGCGGAAGGTCGACCGCGCGATTCGCGAACGTATTGCGCGATCCGCTCGCGGCCGCCCGCGACGACTTCCCACTGTGTGCTCGTCGAGCCTCGAACCTGAACGAGCAGCGGTCACGGCGGCAGGCTGCGACGGCTTCTCGTTCCTTGGACGCAACCACCATCTACTACCGGCTAACGTTCAGCGACCGGCAGAACTTCACCGTGGCACACGAACTGGCCCACCAACTCGTCGAGAACGACGACAAGGCGATCGACTGGATCACGCTAGCCAGCCGGGCGCACCGAAGCTCGAAGAGGTCTGCGAAGCCGTCGCTGGCCGGCTACTGATCCCCGACGACATCGTTACCGCCATCGGAACACCGCCTACCGCCCGTGGCCTCGCTGCGATCTTCAAAGCACGAACGCATCGCGTTCCGCCTGCGCAGTACGCATCGCTCAACAGAGGCCTGCGAAGGCTTTCGTCGCGATCATCGACGTCCGCACACAGCACGTCTACTTCGCAGCCCGCCACGACGACACCCGACCGTACGCCTGGCAGGGAACCCGGTCCCGGACACACATAACGTCCGCTACGTCGAAGACGGCCAGCAACGTCACGTCGAAAGCTGGTGGCCGTACCCGAACGGCGACCGAGTCCGCTTCTACATGAGCATACGCGAACGCGACTGGACCTTCCGCCATCTTCGCCGCCAACGACCTTTGGCAGACGATCACGTTCCACCCCCCCCGAGCAACGCCAACGCGACACACGACCCGGAACTCACGCACCGATGTCCCGACTGCGGATTCGACGGGACCTTCCCGCGGGTACCCGTGCACCGACTGCCGAACGCCCTACTGCCCGCGGTGCAAACGCTGTGAATGCGATCGGCGTAGCGAACGCTCGAAGGTGTGCATCTCGTGCGGGTTGGTCAAGGCGAAGCATCTCTTCGACGAGGACAGAATCTGCGTCGACTGCCAAACATGAAGCGCTTCCTGTCCGGAACGCAGCGTCGGCCGTCACGTCGGCCGTCAGTCTCGGCGCACACTGAGCCCGTGGACAAGAACGCCGTAGCGGCGCAGGCCGGGCCTAGAGAACGTCCCCGAACGCTGGGTGAGTGACCGGTGCGAAGCATTCGCCGCGCAGCCCGTGCTCTAGCGGAGCTCTTCGGCGCCGTTGAGAGTAGGGGAAGGGCCTCAGGAAGACGGCGGTTGCGCCGCGCTGTCTGGAATGACATTTGCGTCATTTAGCGCGGGGTTGCTAGTAGGGCGCGTGGGTCGCGTTCGGACTAGTCCAGGGTGGTTGGGTCGAAGCGGACCTTCTGAACGTCAAGTGCCTCCAGACCGTCTGCCCCCTCGGTTCGGAGCCAGTCGGACTGGCCTCGCCACATCGGTTCGAGGATGCGAATGACGTCGGGAGTCAGCCGATCCCCGGCGAGAACCCGCACGACCGCGGGCGAGGTCGCCCAGCGCGAAGTGCCCAGAGCCGTGCTTCGGCGTTCGTGTCGGCTGCATCGAGCAGGCAGCCACCTTCCGATGTCGCTGCAGGAGCTGTGCAGCGACCGCAGCCCGTCGTTCATCCGGTTCCGCCATCCAACCGATGAGCGTGGGGGCGAGGTCGTCGGGGAGGTCCTCGATCGCAGTGATCGCGCGTGAAGCGCGATGAAGAGGATCGTCGTCGACGGTGATGGGCAGCAGGAGGTGAGGGGAGGGCGCGGCACCTTGGCCGAGCCCCCAGGCGCTCGCAGAGCGGACCTCGACAGCCAGATCACGGTTGGAGGCGACGGTCGCGAGTGCGGTGGCAGCTTCCTCGGTCGGGATCTCCGGAGAGCACGAACACGGCCTCCATGTGCTGCTCGGCCGCGCCCTCGGGGTCCGCCGCGAGCTCCTGGAGCTGGTCGGTCCATGCCTCGGGCTGCAGGCGAGCCAGGCTGCCGTAAGCCTCGACTCGAACCCCGCCAGTCCTCCTCCGGGTGCTCGGTGGTGCGAGCGAGGCGTGGCGCGAGGTCGACTCGATTGGTCGCGCCAACCGCCTTGATCGCGGCGTACCGATCAACAGCGTCGGGCAAGCGTCGAGATCCGAGGCGAGATCCCAGAGTTCCTGGGCAGCCCAGCTCGAAGCAGCGGCGACCACCCCGGCGACGATGGATTCTTCGCCCAGGATGGAGTCGCCAGGATCGAGGTAGGTGTAGCGGGGCTCGGGCCAGTTCCTCCACTGCCAGTACCCTCGTCGTTCGCCCGTCCTCCCACTCGCAGACGATCCGGCCTTCGTCATCGACGCCACGAAACCATCGGGAACCTCCGGAACCCACGCCGGCCACGTGAGGGTCACCCGACCCTTCGGACGCCGCTCGGAGCGGAGCGCTTGCACCGCCGACCGAAGCGGTGGAGCGCGCGGTGGTGAAGGAGGTGGGGCGATCCTGCGTAGGCAGGGAAGACTGACAGGTCGGCTCAAGAAGGCGTACCAGTCGTCAGGACGCATCCCCCGGCATGCCACTTCCCGTCCGGGGGTGTCGGAGGAGAGGATGATTCCCAGCTTGACTTGGCCTGCGATCTCGACGCGACGTCCGCACCCGGGACGCACGCCAGGTCGGGGCCTGAGTCGCTTGACCTTCGTCTGCCAGACCTTGCTGGCTGCGGCATAGCTCCAGCTCGATCGGCGTGGCCGTGTTGGATCCCGGAGGTTGCGGGCAACCGCAGCGGGTGCCGACCGCCCCATCGACACGAACCGAGCGAAGTCGGCGTCCTCCCCTGAACCCCATCAGCCCTGGTCCCCGGAACAGAGTGGACGGCGGGATCTGGAGGGCCTCGGCCAGCCGGAGGATGCTGTCCAGCCCAACGTTGCGGGAGGCCTCGCTCGAGACTGCTCACGTACGTGCGGTGCAGCCCCGCCTTGTCCGCCAGATGCTCCTGCGAGAGCCCTGCGGCGAGACGGAGTGCACGAACCCTGCGGCCGGGCCAGTCGGCCGTCAGCGTTACATTGTCACTGCCTCCGGTCATGATGCCGGTGGGCAGGGTGCGACGCTGCACACTTTGGGGCTGCAGACGATGAGTAACATGACCGACATGCCACCGACCGCATGCCAACGCTCCCCGAAGCCATCGAGGTGCGGCGAAGCGATTCCTGTCTACATGGCGCACGCGCATTCTCACGAAGGTCCTGGCCCGGGATCCCCCTCATCGAAGCGTTCACGGCGCCTGGCGATGCCGTGCCGTGATCCGTTCGCCGGGTCAGCATGACCGGAGTGGCAGCCTCGCCCTGGGCGTCGAGCCCGGCTGTTCGACGTCTCCGTGCTCGGACGACACATCGGCCGCAACTACACCAACCTGGTGAACCCCGAACTCCTTCGGAAGTGGGCCACTAGGAGGTCGCCGAGGAGGTGGTCGAGCGGCTGGGCCGCGTCTATGCGGTCAGATGCGATGGGTGCGACGGGGGGGCGCAGCTCGCCAAGACCGTCTGGAGCGTCGTGATGGAGTGCGGCGCTTGCACCGCACGGTGAACTTCTACCGAGCGCTGGAGGCCGCCGACTTCCAGAAGCCGAAGATGAGGTGCCTCACTGCGAGGCGCCCCTTCAGCAGCTGGAACCGTGCATCGGCGAGGACCCGGTACTCGATTCGATCTCGTGCGACTGCTCCTGCACGCAACGCAGCAGCCCTGGACGGCTCCGCTCATGCCCGTGGATGCTGCAGGCCGGAGGGCCTGATCAGCCGATCGAGCCCACTCGGCAGATGTGTACCTGGCGTCCGCTCTTGGTCGACACGGCCGACCTCCACCGCCACCTTCTACTCGCAGCGGAACCTGGCCGTCCTTGCTGTGCTCCACGGTGCGATCGCGCGGATCGAGGACCCGGCTCTGCGCTCGAAGCTGCTCTTCGCCTTCCGGCCATCCTCACCCGTGCGAGCAAGCGTTACCAGTGGTGCGCCAGCGACTGCTCACTCGCGGCCAACGCCAACTACTACGTGGCGCCGGTTTTTCTACGAGTGGAACGTGCTCGATCTCTTCGCCCGGAAGGTCGAGGCGGCTATCAAGTCTGACGAGTGGATTGCGCACCAGCGAGGTGCTGGGACGCTCTTCGACAGCACCGACGGCATCGACGTCGCCTACGACCTGGCAAGCGCCGACGCCCTCCCGCTACCCGACGGCTCTGTCGACTACGTGTTCACCGACCCGCCGTTCGGATCGAACATCTTCTACTCAGACATGAGCCTCTTTCAGGGAGGCGTGGCTGGGCGAGACGACGGACCCGGCGGCGGAGGCGGTGGTCGATCGCGCCGATACCGGGTCAGCGAGAGGACCGCCGACCGTTACGAACGGCTGCTGACCGACGCTCTGCGGGAGTGCCGCGCGTCGTGAAGCCCGATGGACTGATCACCATGGTTTTCGGCAACAGTTCGGGTGAGGTCTGGCAGCTCGTGCAGCGCGATCGAGGCTGCTGGCCCGGAGGTGATCCCCGAGTACATAGCGACGCTTGACAAGGGGCAGCGCTCCGTGAAGGGCCTGGCGTCCGGGTTTGAGAACTCGGCGACCCTCGACCTCGTGCTCACACTGAGGTGCGCGGAAGCTGGAGCGACCCGAGGATTGTCCCCGACGGCGATGCGATCCGCGGAGTCGTTCAGCGCATGCTCGACGATGATTCGCAGCGCACGCCGAGCCACCTCTACCTAGAACTCCTTCGCCACGGTTTCCGCCACTGTTGGGACCTCAGCAATCTCGATCTGAGCGCCGTCACCGACCTCCTTCGACAGGCAGAGATCGAGATCGACCGGCGCAGCGCTCGACTGGCGACCGCGTAGGCGGCACCGTTGATGGAGCAGGGCATGACAACCGGTACTCACAATGCGGTGCCCGGCAGCGCAGTGTTCGTCGTCCACGGTCCGGAACGAAGCCCTTCGTCGGTCGATGTTCGACTTCCTGCGGGCCATCGGTCTGCAGCCCATTGAATGGACGCAAGCTGTCGCGCTGACTGGGAAGGGATCGCCATACATCGGTGAGGTGCTTGATGCCGCCTTCAACGAGGCGTCGGCTGTGGTCGTCTTGATGACGCCGGACGAGGTTGCCTACCTGCAGCCGCAGTACGGACACGGTGACGATGATCCCGAGATCCAACCAGCGCCGCAGGCACGGCCGAACGTGCTCTTCGAGGCAGGCATGGCCTTGGGACGCGACCAAGAGAGGACGATCCTCGTGGAGGTAGGCGACGTGCGCCCGTTCAGTGACGTGGGTGGTCGGCACGTCGTCCGATTGGGCAACACCGTCGCCACCCGCCAGGCGCTCGCCACGCGACTACAGACAGCGGGCTGTGCGGTCGACCTCAGCGGGCAGGACTGGCACAGCGTCGGTGACTTCACGCCTCCTCCAGCGCCGGGCGGCGGACTGCCTCTTGGTCGGCGAGTGCCATCGGCCCCAGTCTCGAGGAAGCCGATCGACTTCGACCTTCGCTACATCAACAAGGGTGGGAACCGGATCGACAAACTTACGGTGGTCAACCTAGGGAGCGAGACGGCCTTTGACGTAGCGCTCTCAGTTCCCAAGGGCGCGGCGTTGAGTCGTACTGAAGACGCGGTCATCGACAAGATCCCGCCAGGAAAGTCAGTCACGATCGATGTCCTCAGCTCCCTACGAATGATGGGCGCGAAGAAGTCGGCAGCCTTCGACGTGACCATCACCGCGAAGACCGAGTCGGGGGACGTCGTGTCCCAAGATGTGTTCATCGACTTGAACGGATGAGCAATGGGTGAGGACATCAGCATCCCGGTGCAACTCCCACTCGACAGCGACGGCTTCCTCCGACGCGAAGTGCCCGAACTGCGAGCAGGAGTTCAAGTGGTACCACCACCAGGAAGACGATCCCGACGCTGAGCGCGTTGATCAGTGCCACTGCCCAAGGTGCGGCGTAGCCGCCGCGCCCGACTCGTGGTGGACCCCAGACCAACTCGCGTACATGCAGAGCGCGGCCGCTCCCGAGATCGAGCGAGCCATCGGCGACGCATTGCGGGACGCGTTCCGCGGCGTCAAGGGCGTCAAGGTGAGCCCGAATCGCAACCTCCGGCTCGACGTCGACAATCCGGGCCAACTGACGGAGCCAGACGACATGGTGATCGTTGAGCCGCCGTGCCACCCGAACGAACCGCTGAAGGTGCCTGACGAGGCGACCTCGCAGGTCCACTGCCTCGTTTGCGGAGCGGCCTTCGCCGCCTGATCCGGGATCCCCGACCCCTGCGCTGCGGGCCGAGCCTCACGGGGCAGTTGCGGTTCCTGCGTTCTACTCGATCAACGATCGCAGGTCGGACGGAAGGACGTACTCCAGTCCGTGTTCCGCCGCCCGGTCGCTGAGTGATTGGGCCACGGCGGCGCGTACCTCCGACGGGAGGCTTTCGAGCTCCTCCAGAAATCGGGCCACGCCCAACTCGCAGTAGGACGCAGGGAAGATCTTGGTGGTGAAGGAGGGGTGGGGGAGGGCCTGGGCCCCCTTCCTCGCTAGGTATAGGTTCTGAGTCACCGTGCTGGGTGGGCTGATCCAGGAAGGGAACGAACCGACCCGCATACGGCGGGCGGGTCGCCCCTCTTCCTCCCGACCCCCCCCACCAGGGAGGTTCTTGAGGGGTGGCCCTCCCCCCCGCCCCACGGCTATAGATCGCTCCTCCCGGTCCTAGGAACACCATGTCCCATCGGAGGTTGCGGCCGTTGATGACCCTTCGTTCGCTCCCTTGCCAAGCGTCACCGACGATCTGAAGCAGCCCAGCTTCCAACTTCCGCTGCGTCAGGTAGCCGGTGATGACGACCGGCGCGTGGATTCCCGCCGGAGCACCGTCAACCTCGCCGCCCGTCATGGTCCTCAGTCTGCCTGGCCCACCTCATGCACTCCGCGAGAACTCCGCGAGAGCACTGGTACGGGGCGGTACGCGGCGATACGCCGGATCACCAGAAGTACGCCGTGACCAGGGCGTCCGCGCTCTGACCAGCACCGACGCCGACCGCCTGGGCTGCTTTGCGAAGCAGGGGGTCGTGGGTTCGAGTTCCATCGTCTCCACCGCACCGCCGCGCCGACGGGGGAATCGCGATGCCGGCGAGGCCCGGTTCACCGCGCCTCACCGCCGTGGGGTAGGTGGGGCTGCCGGTCCAGCTCGCGCCGACGGGAGGCGGCGCTCGGCCCGGGCCTTGATCCCGAGCATCTGCCTGGGCATGAAGCAGAAGTCGCCGACGTCGAAGGCCGTCGCGAACAGGCGGTGCCTCGGCATGAGTGGCCCGTCCCCCGGGGTTGGCGCGGTTCCGGGGTCCACGGCCCCGATTCCGCGCCGACCCGGCGGGGAGTCAGGGGACGAGGGGAGGGGTTCGCGGGTCAGGGCTCCTGCTCGAGGGCGGCCTCGTCCATCCACATGACCTCCCAGAGGTGGCCGTCGAGGTCCTGGAAGCTCCGGCCGTACATGAAGCCCTGGTCCACCGGCTCGTTGGCCGGCGAGGCCCCGGCGGCCAGGGCCTCGTCGACGAGCTCGTCGACCTGGGCCCGGCCCCCCGCCGACAGGGCGAGGATGGCCTCCGTGTGCGTCGTCGCGTCGCAGACGTCCTTCGTCGTGAAGGTCTTGAAGAAGTCCTCGACGAGGAGCATGACGTACGCCTGGTCGCTGAGGATCATGCAGGTCGCGTTCTCGTCGGTGAACCGCGGGTCGAACGCGAAGCCGAGCCGGGTGAAGAAGTCCACGGACTTGTCGAGGTCCCGGACGGGGAGGTTCACGAAGAGCATGCGGGGCTGGGCGACGGTCATGGTTCCTCCTCGGGTCGTTCGTCAGGAGGTGGACGTCGCAGGGGGCGCGAAGTCATCGGTGCGCCGCCGGGTCGACGCGGGGCTTTCGGGCCCCTGACGTCCGGGACCTCGACCTCCGTCGGAGGACCCCTCGCCGTACCATGCGGGCAGTGACGTTGAGCTCGCACGCCGCCGCACCGGAGGAGCTCGAGCGGTACCGCCGCGAGCTGACCGGCTACTGCTACCGGATGCTCGGGTCGGGCTTCGAGGCCGACGACGCCGTACAGGAGACCATGCTGCGGGCGTGGCGGGCCGCCGACGGGTTCGAGGGCCGCTCGAGCGTGCGGTCGTGGGTGTTCCGCATCGCCACGAACGTGTGCCTGGACATGCTGCGGGGGCGGAGGCGGCGGGCCCGGCCCATGGAGCTCGGACCGTCCTCGCCGCCCGAAGAGTCACTCCTCGGGCCGATGCTCCCCGAGCGCGCCTGGATCTCGCCCGTCGTCGACGGACGCGTCGTGCCCGAGGACGGCGACCCGGCGGCGATCGCGGTGTCGCGCGAGAGCATCCGGCTGGCCTTCGTCACCGCGCTGTCGCACCTCCCGGCCCGGCAACGGGCCGCGCTGATCCTCCACGAGGTGCTGCGCTGGCCGGCGACCGAGGTCGCCGACCTGCTCGGGACGAGTGTGGCGGCGGTCAACAGCGCCGTGCAGCGGGCCCGGGCCACCCTCGCGGCGCTTCCGGACGAGGCGCGCCCGCGGGTTGTGGGCGCCGACCAGCGCGAGCTCCTGGCCCGGTACGTGGACGCGTTCGAGCGCTACGACGTGGCGACGCTGGTGACGCTCCTCCACGACGACGCGGTCCAGTCGATGCCGCCCTACGCGATGTGGATCCGGGGATCGACCGAGATCGGGCGCTGGCTGCTCGGTCCGGGCCGCGGATGTCGGGGCTCCCGGCTGCTGCCGACGGCGGCCAACGGGAGCGCGGCCTTCGGTCAGTACCGCCCGGACCCGGCGGGCGGTCACCGACCATGGGCGCTGCAGGTCCTCGAGGTGTCCGGCGACCGGATCTCGGAGTTCCACGCCTTCCTCGACACGGACCTGTTCGCCGCCTTCGGCCTCCCACCCCGTCTGTAGCCGCGGCGGGGCCCGGGCGCACCGGTCCTCGGTGCGGTCCACGGCCCTGGAACCTTGTGGGCTGGACGAGTGGACCGGGCGGGCTGCCGCGCCGCGCCGGCTCGGCCGGGGACAATGGTCCGCGGGAAGATCCTTTCCCGAGGGGCCCCTCGGCGGCGACGAGACGGAGGGCACGATGACGGAACCCACCACGCCCGACGACGAGGCCATGGAGCGGGCCCAGAAGCGAGTCAAGGCGGTCAAGGACTTCTGGAGCTTCCTCGGCATCTACCTCCTGGTGAACGCCATCGTCATCACCGTGAACCTGCTCACGAGCAGCGACGCGCTGTGGTTCTACTGGGTGAGCCTGGGGATGGGGATCCCGCTCGTGATCACCGCCGTGAACGCGCTGATGGCGAGCTGGGGGCGGGCGAGCACGTGGGAGGAGCGGAAGCTCCGCCAGTACTACGAGCAGGAGCGCCGCCGGAGCTCGCCATGACCGGGATCCGCGCCCTCGCCGGCGAGGACGGCCGGTGACGGTCACTCGGTTGGAGCGGAAACGGGGTCCAGAGCCCCGAAAGCGCGCCAACCCGGCGGGAGGGAGGGCCGCCGCGGCGAGAGAGGGGGGGGGCCGCTGATGGCCGCCCGGTTGGATCTGATGGCCGCCCGGTTGGATCTGATGGCCGCTCGGTTGGAGCGGAAACGGGGTCCACAGCCCCGAAAGCGCGCCAACCCGGCGGCAGGGAATGGGGGCCGACCCGGCCAGGGGGAGAGGGGGGACTTGGCCGCATCGGCGGGGGCGGCGAGCAGGTCGGTAGCATCCGAGACCCGGCCCGAGGAGCGGAGGGCAGCCCGGTGCGCATCTGGATCTACGGCGGCGACGTGGTCGGGCGCGGCATCGACGAGGTCGTCGAGGCGGCGAGGACCGCCGAGGAGCAGGGCTTCCACGGCTTCGCGCTCCCCCAGATCTTCGGGCTCGACGCCATCACGACCCTCGCGCTCGTCGGCCGGGAGGTCCCGAGGATCGAGCTCGTCACCTCGGTGGTCCCCGTCTACACCCACCACCCCGTCGCCCTGGCCCAGGCCGCGCGCACCGCCCAGGCCGCCTCGGGCGGCCGGTTCGTCCTCGGACTCGGGCTCTCGCACCCGTGGGTCATCGAGAACGTCCTCGGCCTCTCCTTCGAGCAGCCCGTGCGGTACCTGCGCGAGCACCTGTCGGTCCTGCTCCCGCTCGTCCGCGAGGGGAGCGTCGAGTTCCGGGGGGAGACGGTGGCGGCCCAGGCCACGGTGGACGTGCCGGGGTCGACGCCCTGCCCGGTCCTCGTCGCCGCGCTCGGCCCCCGCATGCTCGCCCTCACCGGCGAGATGGCCGACGGCACCGTCACCTGGATGACCGGCCCGCGCACGCTCGAGTCCCACACCGTCCCCGCCATCACCGCGTCGGCCGAGCGGGCCGGCCGGCCCGCGCCCCGGGTCGCGGCGGGCTTCCCGGTCTGCGTCAGCGACGACCCCGACGCCGCCCGTGACCGGGCCGCCCGCATCTACCGGGCCTACGGGGCCCTCCCCTCCTACCGGGCCATGCTCGACCGGGAGGGCGTCGAGGGCCCGGGCGACGTGGCCGTCGTCGGCGACGAGGCCGAGGTCGAGCGCCAGATCCGCCACCTGGCCGACGTCGGGGTCACCGACTTCGCCGCCGCCGAGTACGGGCGTCCCGAGGAGCGTGCCCGCACGCGAGCGTTGCTGCGCTCCCTCCTGTGACCGCCCCCGACCCCGGGCGCTCGGTCCGCGCCGACCTGCGCAACGTCGCCATCGTCGCCCACGTCGACCACGGCAAGACCACGCTCGTCGACCAGATGCTGTGGCAGTCGGGGGCGTTCCGGGCCCACCAGGAGGTGGCCGAGCGGGTCCTCGACTCGATGGCCCTCGAGCGGGAGAAGGGCATCACGATCCTGGCCAAGAACACCGCGGTGCGCTACGGCGACGTGAAGATCAACATCGTCGACACTCCCGGGCACGCCGACTTCGGAGGCGAGGTCGAGCGGGGCCTCTCCATGGTCGACGGCGTCCTCCTGCTCGTCGACGCGTCCGAGGGCCCGCTGCCCCAGACCCGGTTCGTGCTCCGCAAGGCCCTCGAGGCCCGACTCCCGGTGATCCTCGTCGTCAACAAGGTCGACCGGCCCGACTCGAGGATCGCCGCCGTCGTCCACGAGGTGGAGGAGCTGTTCCTCGACCTCGACGCGGACATCGACCAGCTCGACTTCCCGATCGTCTACTGCGTGGCCCGCCAGGGCCGGGCCGGCCTCGACCGTCCGGCCGACGGAGCCGGGCTGCCTCCGGACAGCGACCTCGGCCCGCTCTTCGACCTGCTCGTCGAGCGCATCCCGGCCCCGGCCTTCGACCCGTCGGCCCCGTTGCAGGCGCTCGTCACCAACCTCGACGCGTCGCCCTACCTGGGCCGCCTGGCCCTGTGCCGGGTCCGCTCGGGGACGATCCGGCGGGGGCAGACCGTCGCCTGGTGCCGGGCCGACGGCACCGTCTCACCGGCCCGGGTGACGGAGCTGTACGTGGCCGAGGCCCTCGAGCGGGTCCCGGCCGACGAGGCCGGCCCGGGCGAGATCGTCGCCGTGGCCGGCTTCCCCGACATCACGATCGGCGAGACCCTCGCCGACCCCGACGACCCGCGACCGCTGCCGGTCATCACCATCGACGAGCCGAGCTTGGCCATGACGGTCGGCATCAACACCTCGCCGCTCGCCGGCCAGGAGGGGTCGCAGCTCACCGCCCGGCTCGTGAAGGCCCGGCTCGACCAGGAGGCGGTCGGCAACGTCAGCATCCGGGTCCTGCCCACCGACCGTCCCGACGCGTGGGAGGTCCAGGGGCGGGGGGAGCTGCAGCTCGCCGTGCTCGTCGAGATGATGCGGCGCGAGGGCTTCGAGCTCACCGTCGGCAAGCCCCAGGTCCTCACCCGCGAGGTCGACGGCCGGGTCCACGAGCCGGTCGACCGGGTCACCATCGACGTCCCCGAGGAGTACCTGGGCGTGGTGACCCAGCTCCTCGCCCTGCGCAAGGGCCGGATGGAGCAGGTCGTCAACCACGGCACGGGCTGGGTCCGCCTCGAGTACCTCGTACCCGCCCGCGGGCTCATCGGCTTCCGGACCGAGCTCGTCACCGAGACCCGCGGCACCGGTCTCCTCCACCACGTCTTCGAGCGGATGGAGCCCTGGGCCGGCGAGCTGAAGGCCCGGCGCAGCGGCGCGCTCGTCGCCGACCGCCGGGGGACCACCACCGCGTACGCGCTGCTGTCGCTCCAGGACCGGGGCACCCTGTTCGTGGGGCCGGGCGTCGAGGTCTACGAGGGGATGGTCGTGGGCCAGAGCTCCCGGCCCGACGACATCGACGTGAACCCCACGAAGGAGAAGAAGCTCACCAACATCCGCTCGTCGACGGCCGAGGCGTTCGAGAAGCTCATCCCGCCCCGCCTCGTGTCGCTCGAGCAGGCCTTCGAGCTCATCGACGAGGACGAGTGCATCGAGGTCACCCCGGTCTCGGTGAGGCTGCGCAAGGTCGTCCTCGACCGGGCCACCCGGGGCCGGGCGGCCAAACGGGCCCGGCAGAGCGAGTAGGGGGCCGGGCCGGTCGGGGAGAGCTCGCCCCCGCGTCCGGCCCGGGGCGTAGCATCGGCGCTGCGGACCCGTGGGCTGCGGAGTGCCGAGGCGGCCCGGACGGGAGAGCCGTCGGGAGGGGGGCCATGGCGAGGTTCGACCCGTTCGACGCGACCCAGGCCCACGACGCCTGGCCGCTGCTCCGGGAGCTGCGCCGTGAGGGCCCGGTGGTGCCGATCAGCGAGCGCATGCACTACGTCGCCCACCACGCCGAGTGCCGGGAGGTCCTGCGCGACGCCGAGTCGTTCTCCAACGCGTCGGGCTTCAAGGCGCCCGGCGTGGTCGTCCCGCTCGAGGACCGCATCCTCGGCGAGCTCGACCCGCCCCGTCACACGGCCGTCCGCCGGGTCATGGTCGGCGCCCTCCTCCCCAGGGTGGTGCACCGGGTCGAGCCGTTCGTGGAGGCGACCGCCGCCGCCCTCCTCGACGCCGTCCCGGTCCCGGGGTCGGCCGACCTCGTGCCGACCTTCACGGTCCCGCTGCCCAACCGGGTCACCGTGCACCTCCTGGGCTTCCCGCCCGGGGACGCGGAGGCCCTCGCGGCGTGGGCCAAGGAGCTGATGGAGAGCCCGTTCCCGGCCACCAACCGGACGTCGCGAGGCGAGGGCTTCGCCGCCGCGTTCCCCGAGTTCGCCGGCTACATCGACGACCGGATCGACCGCCGGGTGGCCGAGCTCGAGCGGGGCGAGGAGACCGACGACGTGCTGACCCGGCTCCTGCACCTCGAGGTCGACGGCGAGCGCCTCGGGCGCCGCCAGGTCCGGGCCCTCGTCCGCAACCTGATCACCGGCGGGCTCACCACGACGAGCCAGCTCCTCGGCAACCTGATCCACGAGATCCTCACCGTCCCGGGCCTCGAGGAGGCGGTCCGTCGGGACGAGGCGACCCTGGCCCGGGCGGTGGAGGAGAGCCTGCGGCTCGCCCCGCCCGTGCTGTTCGTGCCCCGGGGCTGCGTCCGGGGCACGTCGGTCGGCGGCTGCCCGATCGAGCCCGGCGAGCGGATCGTCGCCGGCACGGCCTCGGCCAACCGGGACGAGCGGGTCTTCGCGGACCCCGAGGTGTTCGACGTCGACCGACCCAACGCGGACCAGCACCTCACGTTCGGGTACGGACCCCACGTCTGCCCCGGGGCGAACCTCGCCCGCACCGTGGCCCGGGTGGGGATCGCGGCGCTCCTCCGGCGCTTCCCGGCCGGGTCGCTCGCTCTGGCCCCCGGCTACGAGCTCGAGAACGTCCCCACCTTCTTCGAGTGCGGCCCGGCCCGGCTCCCGATCGAGACGACGGGGAGCTGAGATCGACGTCCGCCGTGCCGAGCGGGTGGCCGTCCCGCGCGTCACGCGGCCGGTCCCACCCGGTCGCGGTGCCTGCTCCGGCCCGACTCGGCGCTCTCTACACTCTCCGCGCGTGAGCCCGAAGGCTCCGCGCCGTGGTCTCGTGCTGCTCCTCGCGATCGCCCTGATCGGCGCGGCCTGTGACGACGAGGGCGGTCGGGAGGACGAGCGGGTTCCCGGCGCCGGCGCCCTGCGGGAGTACGACCCCGACGCGACGCTCGACGCCACCGAGGAGCCGGTCGAGCGTACGGGGGCGTTCGTCGCGACGAAGGTGACGTACCGATCGCTCGACGAGACGGTGCCCGGCTACCTCTCGCTCCCCACCGCCGGCGGGCAACCGTTTCCCTGCATCGTCGTCCAGCACGGGTTCAACGGGAGCAAGGAGGACGCTCGCGGCGTGTGGGGGCCGTTCGCCGCCGCCGGGTTCGGGACGCTGGCCATCGACGCCCGGCTCCACGGCGAGCGCGGCACGCCGTCGCAGCTCGAGGCGGCGTCGGGCAACGCCGTCGACATGCGGGCGGTCCTGGAAGGGACGGCGGTGGACCTGCGTCGCGGCCTCGACTACCTGTCGCGGCGCCCCGAGTGCGACGAGGACCGGCTCGGCTTCCTCGGTCTGAGCATGGGGGCGTTCCTCGGTGCGGTGGTGGCGGGCGCCGACGAACGGGTGCGGGCGACGGCGCTCGTGGTCGGGGGCGGGGACTGGCGCACCTTCTTCGAGCAGACCGAGCTCCCGGAGCTGGGCTGGGCCCGTGAGAGCGCGGCCAACCTCGACGACGCCGTCGAGGAGCTCGACCCCATCGACCCGGCGAACTGGGTGGGCCTGGTCAGCCCGCGCCCGGTCCTGATGATCAACGGGGACGCCGACACCATCGTCCCGCCCGACTCGGCGCGCGCGCTCCACGAGGCGGCTGGCGAGCCGAAGGACGTCGTGTGGTTCCAGGGCGGGCACCTCGCGCTCGGCGTCGAGTTCATCAGGACCGTGGTCACGATCTTCGGCTGGTTCGTCGTGAACCTCGGGCTCGCCCCATCCGGGGAGGCGGCGTTCGCGGCACCGCACCGGGCCCTCCCGGCACGCACTCGGCCGGCTCAGGCCGTCGCGGCCGCGAGCGCGGCGACCGCTCGCGCTCCCGTCGCGGCGATCGAGTAGCGGGCCGCCTGCTCCCGGCCTCGCGTCCGCAGCCGGTCCCGCAGCACGTCGTCGGTGACCACGTCGATGAGGCCGGACGTGATGGCGTCGAGATCGCAGGGATCGACAAGGAGCGCGGCGCCTCCGGTGGTCTCGGGCAGGGCGGCGCGGTCGGCGGCGAGCACCGGCGCGCCCCGCGCCATCGCCTCGACCGGGGGGAGGCCGAAACCCTCGTAGAGCGAGAGGTACGCCAGCGCGCGGCACGAGCGCAGGAGGTGCTCGCGCTGGATGTCGTCGACCCTCCCCAGCATGACGACGGAGCCCGGGGGAGCGCCCTCGAGCTCCCGTTCCTCGTCCCGGCCCCACCAGCGTGCCCCGGCCACGACGAGCTGGCACCCGGCCAGCTCGCCTGACTCCTGGGTCGCGCGCCCGAAGGCACGGATCAGCCGGGCGACGTTCTTGCGCGGATGGAGGTTGCCGAGGTGGAGCACGAAGGGCCGGTCGACGCCCGCCGCCCGGAGCCAGCCGGCGCACGCCCCGGCCTCCTCCTCGGTCAACGAGCGGGGCGGATCGATCGTGTTGGGTACGACGAAGACGCGCTCGGGCTCGAGGGGGAACTCGGAGAGGATCTCCCGCTTGCAGAACTCGCTGACGGTGAGCACGACCTTCGCTCGGGGACCTGGACGCGGAAGGCCGTCCGCAGCCGCCACCTCGTCGGCGCCGGGTACCAGGCCGGATCGCGCAGGGGCGAGACGTCGTTGACCATGAGCGCGCTCGGTACGTTCCCCCACGCCGGGGCGTGCGTCACCGAGAAGACCGCCTCCGGCGTCGGGCTGAGCCCGCGCAGCTCGTGCGGGAGCAGGAGCGCGAAGTGCACCGGGCCGCGGCGGCGGGGAACGCGCCGAACGTCGAAACGCGGCCCGTCCCCGAGGTCCGGGAGCCGAGCGTCCGCCGGCAGGAGCACGACGAAGCGGTCGTCGCCGGTCGCGCACGCCGCGAGGCCGCGCAGGAACCCCCGCAGCATGCTCTCGTCGCCCCCCAGGCCGGATCCGAGCGAGCGGCCGTCGACCGCGACTCGCATGAGAGCGGAGTCCTCTCCGGGATCGTCGGTTGTGGTCGCCCGCCAAGAACGCGCGGCCGGCGGACGGTAACGCCGGGGACCGGTCCGGTCAAGGGCATCCCCAGGGGGCAGAGGGAGCCGTGCCGAGGGTCCCACTGACGCATCGCCGATGCGGAGCGTTTCCGGGCTCTGACGGCTCGGAACGCGCGGGACCGCCATCCCCTATTGACGGCGTTGCCCCACGGCAATAGGTTCTGGGCCCTGCTCCGACGAGGGCGGGTTCGAATACGGCACAAGGTGACGAGGCAGACCGAGCCGTTCGAACTGGGGGGTGGGGCATGAAGCGGATCATGCGGTGCGATCCGGGTGAACCGGGCGGACCGGGCCGGCGGGGCTGCGAGCGATCGCGGTCCGGGCGGGGACGGGTGTCCCGATGAGCGCGATCCCACGGCGCGCGGCCATCGGACCCGCGGAGCACGCGCTACGCGCGGAGCTCAACGGCTCGGCGGTCGTCGACCGGATGGTCGACAACGGCCCGGGGGCGGGCGCGGTCGACGCCGGCCCGGCGGTGGAGGCGGTCGGGGAGCGCACCGTCGACTCGACGGAGATTCGCGTATTTCCCGATGTCGCCGACATCGATTCCATCCTCGATCGGATCGGTCGGCCACGCGAAACCCGAGCTCACCGGCTGGTGATGCGGGTATTGGACATCGTGGTGAGTCTCACGGTGCTCGTCGTCGCGTCGCCGCTGATCCTGGCGATCGCGGCCGTCATCGTCCTCGACTCCCGGGGACCGGCGGTGTTCCGACAGGTCCGCATCGGTCGTGACGGCCGGCTGTTCCACTTCTACAAGTTCCGAACCATGTACGCAGACGCGGCGGAGCGGTTCCCCCACCTGTACGCCTACGACCACTCCGACGACGAGCTTCCCACGCTCTATTTCAAGCTGGCCGACGACCCGAGGCTGACCCGCTTCGGCCGGTACCTGCGGCGCACGAGCCTCGACGAGCTGCCCAACTTCGTCAACGTGCTCAAGGGCGAGATGACCCTCGTCGGTCCCCGGCCGGAGATCCCCCAGATGGTCCGGTACTACCAGCCCCACGAGCTGGTGAAGTTCGCGGTCAAGCCCGGTGTCACCGGGCTGGCCCAGATCAGCGGCCGGAACATCCTCCGGTTCCAGGAGACGATCGCGCACGACCTCGAGTACGTGCGAGCGCGCTCGCTCCGCTTCGACCTCTCGGTGCTCCGCCGGACGCCCGGAACGGTCGTCCGGATGATCGGGGCGCTGTGAGCCCACGCCGCGCCCGCCGAAGCCGTCCCCGGAACGGGAGAGAGCGACCCGTGACGACGCCGACCACGACCACTCCGATGCTGAGCCTCCGCCGGTTCTGGCGGATCCCCGTCGTCGCGGTGATCGGAGCGATCCTGGGGTTCGGCGCCTCGTACCTGTTCGGGGTGACGTACGAGGCCAAGACCAGGGTGCTGAACCGGGTCAACAACGTCACCTTCCTCGGCAACGACGGGAGCACCCTGGAGGACCAGGGCACGGCGTTCGAGCAGTCCGCGCTGTCCAGGATCGTGGCCGAGACCGAGGGCGCGCTGATGGAGAACCACGTGATCGCCACCAAGGTGGTCCGCGAGCTCCGTCTCGACCAGGAGGAGGACGAGAAGGGCTGGTTCGCGACGCTCAAGAGAGGGTTCGCGAAGGCCTTCAAGTTCACGTACTCGTACCTGGTCCACGGGACGTACGAGGAGCTGGACGACTTCGACCAGGCCGTCGAGGACACCGAGAGCGGGCTCCAGGCCAAGCAGGTCGGCAACTCGTACGTGATCGAGGTGACCGGGCGCTGGGACACACCAGAAGACGCCAAGGCGATCGCCGATGTCGCGGCCGACTACCTGATCGAGCTCGCCGAGGAACAGTTTGTCGCCGACGTGACCGCCAACATGGAGAACCTCGCCCAGCAGCTCGAGCTGCTGGGCCAGCAGCAGCAGGCGGCGGCCACCGAGCTGGCGGTCTTCGCGGAGGCCAACGGCATCGACCCGGCGGTGCTGGGTCCCAACACCCTGACCCCGGCGCTCGCGCTGCAGCTCTCGCCCGAGCAGCAGTCGAGCTACCAGCAGCTCCAGCGGGCGTACAACACCTCGCTCGCCGCGTACACCCAGCTCCAGGTCGAGTACCAGCAGGGCCAGGTGAACGCCGGGACCAAGCCGGTCGAGCTGACCCGCCTCGACGAGGCGGTGGCCAGCGTCTACCCGGTGTCCCCGAAGCGCTGGCTCTACATGGGGATCGGCATCGTCCTCGGATCGCTCGTCGGCCTGGGGCTGACCGCCCGAGCCGTCTGGCGGCGGGGTGAGACGTTGTTCCCCCGCGACGACGACCTCCACCCCGGTCCGGGGCGCGCCCCGCGCGAGGACCGGGCCGGTGGGGGCGGGGAGGCCGGCGAGGAACCGGCCGCCGACGAGACCGAGGCGGTCGCGGCGGCGGCGACGCCAGAGGAGCCGGACAGCGCCGAGGGGGATCCCCGCCTCGGGGAGGGGGATGGCCGCCATGAGGATCCTCGTCACCGGGGCCGGTGGCATGCTCGGCAGCTCGCTCGTACCGGCACTGGTGGACGACGGGCACTCCGTGGTGGCGACCGACATCGACCGGTCGGATCCCCGACCCTGGGGGCCGGCGGGCCGGTCCTCGAGCACCTCGACGTCCGCGAGCCGGGCGAGGTCGGCGCGGCCCTGGAGCGGTTCGATCCCGACCTCGTCGCCCACCTCGCCGCCGAGACGAGCCTCGAGGTCTGCGAGATGCGGCCCGACGACGCGATGCTCACGAACGCGATCGGGACGAAGCACGTCGCGCTGGCCGCCCGCCGGGCGGGTGTGCCACTGGCGTACATCAGCACCGCCGGGGTCTTCGACGGCCGGAAGGACGGCTTCTACGACGAGTTCGACGAGCCCAACCCCATCAACGTCTACGGCGCCAGCAAGCTGCACGGGGAGCGCCTCGTCGAGCGGCTCGTACCCGAGCACTACATCGTGCGGGCCGGCTGGATGGTCGGGGGTGGGCCGCGCACGGACCACAAGTTCGTCTCCTTGATCGTGCAGCAGCTCGACGACGGCGCGCGCACCGTCCGGGCCGTGGCCGACCGGTTCGGGACGCCGACCTACGCCCTCGACTTCTCGAGGTGCTTCGGCCAGCTGGTCTCCAGCGGGAGCTACGGGCTCTACCACATGACGGGGAACGGGGGCGGCAGCCGCTACGACGTCGCCCGGGAGATCCTGCGGGTGCTCGGGCGCGACGACGTCGAGCTGCTGCCGGTCGGCTCCGAGTACTTCGCCGAGGAGTACTTCGCGCCGAGGCCGCCCTCGGAGCAGATGCGCAACCGCGTTCTCGAGCTCCAGGGCATGAACACGATGCGACCCTGGGAGGAGGCGCTCGAGGACTACCTGCGTACGGAGTTCGGCGACCGGGTCCGTCCGGCGGGAGCCCTACTTGGACGTTGAGGTCGGAGCCCGGGGGAACGCGGGGGCCCGGCCGGTCTCCAGGAGCCGGACCGGCGGACCCAGGGCGGACAGCGGGAACCCCGACCTCTCGATCGTCATCGTCACCTACAACTCGCGACGACACATCGGTGCCTGCCTCGAGTCGCTGGGGCAGGCCCTGTGCCGGTACCGCTTCGAGATCGTCGTCGTCGACAACGCCTCGTCGGACGGCACCCCGGATCTCGTCCGGTCGGTCTCTCCCGACGCCGTCGTGGTGGAGACGGGCGCCAACCTGGGGTTCGCCCGGGCCAACAACCGGGGCATCGCCCGGACCCGGGGCCGCCACGTCCTCGTCCTCAACCCCGACACGGTCGCCGACCCGGGATCGCTGGACCACCTGGTCGAGCTCCTCGACACCGACGAGTCGATCGGGATCGTGGCGCCACGCCTCCTCAACCTCGACCGCTCCGACCAGGGCACCGCCCGGTCCTTCCCGACCCCGGCGGCCGCGCTCCTCGGGCGCCGGTCGCCCCTGACCCGGCTGTGGCCGGGCAACCCGTGGTCACGGCGGTACCTGATCGGGCGGGAGCAGCCGGACAGCGGGGTCTTCCCGGTGGACTGGGTCTCGGGCGCGTGCCTCATGATCCGCCGCGAGCTCGCCGACCGGACGGGCGGCTTCGACGAGGCGTTCTTCATGTACTGGGAGGACGCCGACTGGTGCCGGCGGGTCAAGGACGGCGGGCACCAGGTCGTGTGCGAACCCCGCTCGAAGGTCCTCCACGACGAGGGAGCGCGGCGCAGCCCGCGCCCCCACCAGGTCCGGGCGTTCCACGAGAGCGCCTACCGGTACTACGCCAAGCACCACCTCACCGGCCTCCGCCGGGCGTTCCGGCCGGTGGTCTACGGGGCGCTCATGGCCCGCGCCGGTCTCGTCCTCGCCGCCTCGCGAGCGCGCCGAGCCCGTCCGTCGCCGATCGGCCGGGAGGCCTGATGGGCGAGCCCGTCCCCACGCCGGCCTGGGGAGGGGACGTCCCGGCCGCAGGACCTGCGCCGGCGCTCTTGCCCGCGGACGATCGCGGGATCGCGCGCGGCGTCGTGGTGAGCGCGTCGAGCCAGGTGGGCTCCCAGGTGGTCCACATGCTGCTGAACGTCGTCAGCAGCCTGGTGATCATCCGGTACCTCCCCCCGTCGAGCTACGGCGACTACGTGCTCGTCATGACCATGATGACCGTCACGGGGCTGGTCGCCGACTTCGGCCTCAACAAGCTCGGTGTCCGCGACGTGGCCGCCCACGAGAGCGACGAGCCCGAGGTGGTGGGCACCGTGATCGCGCTCCGCCTCGGCCTGGCCGTCGTCGCGGCCGGCGTCTTCCAGGCGGTCCTGCTCGGCCTGGGCCGGAGCGCCGAGGTGCACACCGCGGCCGCGCTGGCGTCGCTCACCTTCGTCGCCAGCGCGCTGATGAGCGTCGTCATCTCCTTCGAGGTCCGGCTCCAGCAGCACATCCCGGCCTTCACCCTCCTCCTCGGCGAGATCATCGAGACGGGCCTCGTCCTCTGGCTCGTACGCCACCACGGTTCGCTGAGCCAGCTCTACGGAGCCGCGGCCCTGGGCACGGGGGTGGCCGCGGCGGTCGCGGTGGTCCTGGCCCGGCGGCGACTCGTGCTCCGGCCTCGGTTCGACGCCTCGCGGATGGCGCCCCTGATCCGGGGTGCCCTCCCTCTCGCGGCGGCCAGCCTCGTCGGCATCGTCCTCATCAAGCTGGACACGTTCGTCCTGGTGCTCCTGCGGCCCCGGCGGGAGGTGGGTCTGTACGGCGCGGCCTACGCCCCGGTCGAGTACCTCGCCGTCGCGGCGGTGGTGCTGGTCAGCGTGCTGCTCCCGCTGCTGGCGCGCTATCACGTGACCGATCGCGCCCGTTTCGTGGCCGTGTACCGTCTGGGGACCGAGGCGCTCCTCGCCTTCGTGCTGCCGATGGCGGTCCTGCTCGCCGTCGTCGCCGGTCCGGCGATCGACGTCGTCTACTCCGGTCAGTACCGGGGTGCGACGACGCCCATGCGGCTGCTGGGGTTCGGCCTGGTCGTCATGTCGCTGAGCGCGTGGTACGCGATCGTGCTGCTGGCCGTCGGGCAGCAGCACCTGATCGTGCGGTACACGGCGGCCATGCTCGGCGTCGCCGCGGTGGTTCACCCGGTGCTGATCGCCTGGCTCGGCGCCACGGGAGCCGCGCTCGGTGTGCTCGCCGTCGGGCTCCTCACGGCAGCATGGGCCGGGCGCCTCGTCCGCCGGATGACCGACGCCCGCGTCGACGTCTCCCGTGTCGCGAGGGTCGTCGGGGCCGGTGCGGCGATCGGAGTGGTCGCCGTGGGCCTCGACGTCGCCGGCGTCGGGGTGTGGCCGGCGGCCGCGTGCGGCGCCCTGGTGTACGTGCCGACCCTGTTCCTGCTCGGTGTCGCGCCCCGCGACCTCGCGTCCCTCCTCAGGACGACCGACGACGGCGTGACCCTCGCGGAGGCGACCGCGTGAACGGCCACGGACGCCCGAGCTTCTCGTGCATCCTGCCGACGTACAACCGCTGCGACGTCGTCGAGCAGACGCTGCGCCAGCTCCTCGCGTGCGACTACCCCGGCGATCGGTACGAGATCCTCGTCGCCGACAACTCGACCGACGGGACCCCCGAGATGGTCGAGCGCGTCGCCCGCCGCGCCGCCGTGCCCGTTCGCCTGCTGCGGAGCTCCCACCGGTTGCCGGCCGTCAAGCGGAACGAAGCGGTGCGGGCCGCGACGGGCGACCTCGTGCTCTTCATGAACGACGACGTCTGGGTCCGGGAGGACTTCCTCGCCGAGCACGAGCGCGCCCACCAGCTCCACCCCGGGCCGGTCGCGGTCCTCGGCCACGTCGAGCAGTCCCCGCGGATGCCCCGGGACCCGTTCATCGAGTGGTACCGGCCCTTCGCCTACCACGAGATCGCCGACCGGGCCGGCGAGCCCCTGGACTGGCGCTACTTCTGGACGATGAACCTCTCCCTGCCCCGCTCGGAGATGCTCGAGCGCAACCTCCTGTTCCACGAGGACTGGGCGGAGATCGGCAGCGAGGACGTCGAGCTCGGCTACCGCTGGGTCAGCGCCGGCGACCGGCTCGTGTACCACCCCGAGGCGTGGGGCGAGCACTACCACCCCCACAGCCTCGACAGCGCGTGCCGCCTCCAGGAGACCATCGGGCGGGGCCTGCGCGACCTCGAGGTGCTGGTGCCCGAGCGGGATCTCCTCGAGCGCTACGGGGTCTTCTCCCTCCGCAACCGCCCCCGGGCCGTGGCCCGGGGGCTCGCACGGATGGCGCTGTTCAACGCGGTGACCGTTCCGCCCGTCCAGCGCCGGTTGTCGCGCATCGAGTCGAACACGCGGCTCAGCCGGTGGCTGTACTGGAAGGTGCTCTCCCACCACACGAACCGGGGCTACCGGGAGGCGCCGACCCGGCACCCCGTCCCGCTCGTGACCCGACCCCGGGCCGAGGCGCAGGTGGGTTCGTGAGCATGGCTACCACCCTGTTCCTCGGGGGGGCGTTCTTCATGATCCTCCTCGGGGCCGCGGCCATCTTCGGTGGCGCGCTCGGCATCGCGCTCCTCCTGGCTCGCGACCGGTCCCTCGTCCTCATGGTCGCGGTGGTGGCGTCGCTGATCTTCCCGGTCCACAAGCTGCTCGGCCCGTTCGTCGAGGGCACGCACGCCGGAGCCCCCGGCCTGGTCGTGAGCTCGACCATGCTCGTGCTCGGGCTGCTGTACGTCGCGTGGATGGTGGAGGGGACGTTCGTGCGCGACGTCGTACGGGCGTTCCGGCGTCCGGTCTTCTGGACCCCGCTCGCGGCGATGTTCCTCGCCTGCTTCAGCGTCGGCGCGGCCAGGAACGACTACCTGGTCCTCTCGCAGCTCGTCTACTGGTCCTTCATGTACGCGCTGTTCCTGTACTTCGGGGCGCGCGTCCACACCCGCAACGAGATCGGGTGGATCCTCCTGACGTTCGGGGCCATCGCCCTGCTCGAGGCGGGGGTCGTCGTCCTCCAGAAGGTCGGGATCATCGGACTGGGCCTGCTCGCCGCCGACGCGGAATCGGTCGGGCGGACCACGGACATCGGGACCATCGGGCGTCCGTTCGGCACGCTCGTCCACCCGGTGTTCCTCGGGATCACCGTCGCGACGATCGCCGTGGTCGCGCTCGCCTTCGCCCTCTACCTGCGGCGGACATGGATCCGGCTCGTGTGCGTCGTGATCGTGCTGGCGTGCCTGGGCCAGATCTACCTGGCCTACGCCCGCGGGCCGCTGCTCGGCGTCGTCCCGGCCCTCGTGGTCGTGCTCGCGATCGGCGCGGCGCACCACCGGGTCTCGGCCCGGGCCTGGACGGCCGGGATCTTCGCGGTGTTGATCGGGGCCATCGCCTTGTCGCCCCAGATCGAGCAGTTCTACGAGAGGAACTTCGGATCCCGGCACTTCGGCCTCGAGGTCAACTCGCGCACGCAGCTCAACGACGTCGGCTGGCGGATGATCGAGGACTCCCCGCTTGTCGGGGTCGGTCTCAACAACTTCACCCAGGTCATGGACGAGTACACCGAGGAGCCACTCATCTTCCCGGGTTACCCGTCGCACAACCTCTTCATCCTCACCGCTGCGGAGACCGGCCTCGTCGGCCTGGCGGGTCTCCTCGCCATAGGGATCGCGCTGGCCTGGAACTCGGTCGCGCTCCTGGGGAGTCGCGACCCGCTGTTCCGGGCGATGGGAGCGGCCATGCTCGGGATCCTCCTCCTCCACCTCGTCGCGGAGCAGCTGTCCTACTCGTTGCGCCAGGAGGTGCCGCTCACGGTGTTCTGGATCTTCGCCGGGATGACGATGGCGTGCGTCCGCATACGCGAGGACGAGCGACGGGCCCGCCGTCCCGTCCGGACCCCGCGGCCCGCACGCCCGCCGGTCGGCGCGTCGGCGCCCGAGCCCGTGCCGGTGGGCGTATGACCGGCGCGACGACGCGGAGCTCCCCGCGCGAGGTGGCGCGTCGCGCGCACGAGCCGCCGGGAACGGTGGACGTCTCGGCGGTCGTCGTGAGCTGGAACACCTGCGACCTGCTGGGGGAGTGCCTCGAGTCGTTGAAGGTCCACGCACCCAGTCGACGAACCCTCGAGGTCGTCGTGGTCGACAACGGGTCGACCGACGGATCGGTCGAGCTCGTCCGGTCGGAGTGGCCCGATGTGGTGCTGGTGGCCAACCGGGAGAACGAGGGCTTCCAGCGGGCCACGAACCGGGGGATCGGGCTGAGCCGCGGCCGGTACCTCCTGCTGGTCAACGCGGACGCGCAGGTCCGCGCCGGCGCGATCGGCACGATGCTGGACCGCCTGGAGTCCGACCGGCGGGCCGCGGCCGTCGGTCCCCGGCTGGTCTACGGCGACGGCAGCTTCCAGCGGTGGACGGCGGGTCGCGCTCCGGATCTGACCTCGGTGGCGAGCTACTTCCTGTTCGCCGAGCGGTTCTCCGCCGCGGCCGCCCGGCGCAGCCTCTTCCTCGCCGAGGACGTCCGCGAGCCCTTCTGCCCCGACTGGGTCTCGAGCGCGTGCATGCTGGTCCGGCGTGAGGCGCTCGACCAGATCGGCCTGATGGACGAGCGCTACCTCTGCTACATGGACGACGTCGACCTCTGCGAGCGCTTCCGGGCCGCCGGCTGGCGGGTCTGGTACGACCCGGTCGCCGAGGTGGTGCACCTCATGGGACAGAGCACCGAGCGGCAGACGGGTTCCGTGTCCCCCGCGGCCATCCGGAACTTCAACGACTACTTCGCCCGGCGCCACGGTGTCGCCGCCGGTGCCGTCGCCCGGGCCGCCCAGTTCACCGGGTACGTGTCCAGGGCGCTCGCCTACGCAGGCCGGTCGCTGCTCCGACCGCGCGACGGAGACGACCAGCGCAGCCGCGCCCACCTCCGGCGGGCCCGGGCGACCCTCCAGCGCGGCCATGTCTAGCGAGAAGCGCGATCCCGAGAGGTGCCACCCACAGGAGGTCGAGGTGACCGACGAGATGACCCGAGACTCCACCGACGCGTCGCCCCCGAGCGCGACGTCCCGCGTCGCGGTCGCCATCCCCATCCCCAACGACCCCGACTGGGCGTTGTTCGACGCCATCCCCGACGACGTCCCGATCCTCGTCGTGGACGACAGCGACGGCCGGCTCGGCCCGGCGCCACGGGACAACGTCCGGTTCTACGACTACGCCGCGCAGGAGGAGGTGATGGGGCGGCACTACCCGGCGATCCCGCACAAGAGCGCCGCGACCCGCAACTTCGCGCACTACCTCGCCTATCAGGAGGGCTTCGACGTCATCGTCGCCCTCGACTACGACTGCCGGACCCGGCCCGGGTGGCTGGACGAGCACCTGGCCGGGCTCGCGCCGGTGCAGGACGCGCCGGCGTTGCGCGGGCAGTGGATCAACAGCATCGAGGCGCCCGGATTCTACGCGCGCGGCTACCCCTACGAGTACCGCAACCCGGTCGACTCGGTCGTGGAGGAGACCACGGCGACCGGCGACGTGATGGTCAACATGGGCGTGTGGGACAACGTCCTCGACCTCAACGGCATCGACAAGATCCAGGCCGAACCGCCGCTGGAACCCGGCTTGCGCGGCCCCAGGAACCACATCGCCCTCGGCCACATCCCCGTCTGTGGGATGAACACGGCCTTCCGGGCCGAGGTCACGCCCGCGTACTTCTTCCTCCCCGACGTCTGGGTCAACGGGACCTGGCAGCTCTCGCGCCACGACGACATCTGGGGTGGCTACGTCCTGAAGAAGCTCATGGATCTGCGGGGCCACCTCTTCAGCTACGGCCGGCCGGTCGTCGAGCACACGCGCCAGTCCGCCCTCGAGCGGGTGATGATGATGGAGCACTGGATGCACCTGACCTCCACGGCCTTCTACGCCCTGGTCGACGCGGCCGTGGACCGGATCGACGCCGGACCGTACGAGCGGATGTTCGCCGACCTCACCGAGGAGTACCGCAAGGAGGCGTCCCGCGCGTCGGTACCCGTGCACTACCGAGAGGTCTTCGTCGAGCTCGGTGAGGCCATGCAGCGCTGGTCCGACTGCTTCAACTCCTCCTGACCGGGATGGCCCTCGCGACCGCGCCCGCGGGTCTCGTCCTCCCCTCGTCGGTCCTCGCCGCGGCCGGCGAGCGCCAGGAGGACGCGAACCCCGTGCCGGGGCTCGTCCTGCTGGCGCTGCTCGTGGTCGGCGTCGTGCTCTGGCGCCGGCGACGCCGGGCCCGGGCGGCGCGGCTCGCCGCCGGAAGAGAAGTTCCGGACGGTCCGCGCGGCTGGCGGCGGCTCCGCACCCCGGCCTTCACGCTGGCGTTCCTCGCTCCGTTCTGCCTCGAGGGGTTCGCAGGCGCGATGCCGCCGCAGGTGTTCTTCAACCCCGTCGTCCTCGTGTACGTCATGGCCTACTACGGCAGCGCCGCCATCCTCATCCGTGAGGCGACCCTGGCCTGGAGGAAGGGCTGGCCCACGACGCTCGCGCTCGGAGCGGCCTACGGCATCTGCGAGGAGGGTCTGTCGACGAAGGTCTTCTTCGACCTGGAACGCACGAACCTCGGCCCCCAGATGCAGTACGGCACGTGGGCCGGCGTCCACTGGCCGTACACCTTCCACCTCATCGTGGTGCACGCGGTCTTCTCGATCGCCATCCCCATCTTCCTCACGACCCTGCTCTTCCCCGACCGTGCGTCGACACCGTGGGTGCGCCGCCGCACCCTGCCCGTCCTGGGAGCGGTCTTCGTGGCCGGGATGCTCGTGGCGGCCCTGGCGCTCTTCCGGTTCGACCCGACGCCTCCCCACTACCTGATCGCCGCCGGTGTCGTCCTCGTGCTCGTCGCCGTCGCCCGGCTGCTGCCCGCGACGATGGCCCTCGGACCACCGATCGAGACCACGCCGAAGCGCCTGGCCGTCTCCGGGTTCTGGGGGATGTTCGCGTTCTTCGTCGTGAGCTACCTGTTCGCGGCGTGGCACGTGCCGGCGTTCGTCACGTTGATCCTGGAGGTGGCGATCGTGGCGGTCGCCGGATGGCTCGTGTCGCGCGTCTCGGGGACGGAGTACGACCACTTCGCGCTCGTCGGCGGGATGCTCGGCTTCTTCGTCTTCACGTCGTTCATCCTCATGGCCGCGGGCTCCGTGCTCCAGCCGCTCGTGAGCCTGGCGGGGGGATACGGCCTGCTCCGCTTGGGTCGCCGGATCCGTGAGCGGAGAGCGACCGGAGAGCCGGCGGTTCCGCGAGCCCCGGCCGAGTCGACGACTCGGCCCGAACGGACGGGCCCGAAACGGGAGGTGGACCGATGACCCTGCCCGTGGGATCACCGGGGCCGGTCGTCCTGTTCGACGGGTGCCCGTTGTGCGGGGTCACGGGTCACGACCACGTCTTCGACCATCCGGAATGTGGCGAGGTCGTGGACTGTCGCGGGTGCGGTCTCCGCTACACGCGCTCGCGCCGGCTGTCGTCGTGGGCCGCGATCCGGCGCGAGACGCCCGGTCCCCTCCTGGACGTGTTCATCGAGAAGGAAGCCGACCAGGTCCGGGACTTCCGGGCGATCCTGGGTCGACTGCACGAGCTCGGAGCCCGGGGTCCGCTGCTCGACGTCGGCTCGATGACCGGCCACTTCCTCTCCGAGGCCCGGTCGGCCGGTTTCGACACCGTCGGCATCGAGCCGGATCCGTGGGCCGCCGGCTACGCACGACGCGAGTTCGGCCTGGACATCCGCGAGGAGCTGCTGACGGAGGCAGCCTTCGAGCCGGGCTCGTTCGGGGTGGTCTCCATGCTCCACGTGATGGAGCACCTCACGGACCCGAAGGAGACGCTCGCGGTGATCCACCGGACGCTCGCCGACGACGGGATCCTCGCCGTGGAGATCCCGATCATCGACGCGACGGCGACGCGGATCATGGGACGCCGGCACCGTCACTACGTCTTCGACCACACCCTGTTCATGACCCGGACGACCTGCGCCCGCTTCCTCGAGGAGGCCGGGTTCCGGATCGTGCGCCGTGAGGCGACCGGGCGGACGCTTCGTCTGGGCCGCCTCGCCCGGGGGATGGCCGTACGATCACCGCAGTTGGGCGGGGCCGTCTCCCGGGCCGTCGAGACCCTGCGGCTCGATCGGGTCCACCTGACGGTCAACCTGCGGGACATCCTGCGTGTGTACGCGGTCAAGCGCCAGGCGACCTCGCCTCCGCCCCGGGCGACCTTCCGGGCACCTCGGCGTGAGACAGCAGCACCAGATCCTGGAACGCCGGGCCACCCTGCTCTCGGCTCCACGACCCGTAATGGACGGCGTCCACGGACAGGCCGGCCCGCCGGGCGAGCTCCTCGAGCGCCGCTTCCTCGTAGAGGATGACGATCTCCGGCGCCGCGGGAGTCAGCGTCCAGCAACCACCATCGAGGCGGTGGAGTCTCCCGGGATCTCTGCGGTCGACCAGACCCTTGCGCTCCAGGATCTCGTTGTCCCCGCGCTCGAGAGCGATGGGAGTGAGCGTGTCGACCGGCTCTGGCAACAAGAGGAACGTGAAGAGAGCCCTCCCACCCGGGCCGAGGACCCGGGCCGTCTCCTGCAGGTACCGCTCGCAGGCGGAACGCGGTAGATGAGTGAAGACCGAGACGGCGAAGGCGAAGTCGAAGGCCCGGCGTCGTACGGGAAGGTGAAGGTCTCCGGGCGCGCGGTGCTGTCCGGCCGGTAATGCGAGCTGTACAAGTCGACGTGGGCGAAACGCGCGTTGGGATGGCGCCGGGTGACGTGGTCCGTGGCCCAGCGCACCGCCCGGTCGTCGATGTCGAAACCCTCGTAGCGGCCCGTGAAGAAGTGAGGTCGGCCGAGCAGTTCGGCCGCGAAGCGACCGGTGCCGCAGCCGATGTCGAGGACCCGCTCGTCCATGCGGAGGCCGCAGAGAAGTCTGAAGTACGCGAGGTACTCCGCGGGGTCCTCTCGTACTCGTCCACGGGTCCGACGTGGCTGCGAAGGCTGTAGGGAGGCAGGCCGGTGCGCCCCATGACGGGCATGTAGATCGCGTCCACGGCGTCCCTGAGTCGGGTCCGAATGCCCAAGTGCGCCTCCCCCGGATCCCGGCCGATATCGCCGCCGGGGGAGATCGTACCGCCGAATGCCGGTAGAGTCCGGCGGCGAAGACGCGGGTCGTCGGTCGCGGAGATGGGGGACGTGGACGCCGACAAGCTGATCAACGTGCTGGCCGATCCTCGACTGGCCGTGCGCGCGCTCGTCAAGCGGTCGAGGGCGTCCTTCGAGCGGCGCCTGGAGTGGGACGCGCTCGATCGGCCCCACTACGCCTACTGCACGTACCACGCCGCCCGCCTGGCCAAGGCGCTCGGCCACGACGCGCTCAGCGTCGTCGAGCTCGGGGTCGCGGGGGGGAACGGGCTCGTGTTGCTGGAGCAGCACGCCGGCACGGTCGCCGACCTGGTCGGCATCCGGATCGAGACCGTCGGTTTCGACGCGGGCTCCGGGATGCCGGAGCCGGCCGACCACCGGGACCTGGCCTACGTGTGGCGTCCGGGCTCGTTCGCCATGGACGAGGCGGCACTCCGTCACCGCCTCCGGTCGGCCCGTCTGGTCATCGGCGACGTCGCCACGACGGTCCCGGCCTTCGTCGAGGAGGGCGGGTACCCGCCGGTCGGCTTCGTCGCCTTCGACCTGGACTACTGGTCGTCGACCGTCGCCGCCATGCGGCTCCTCGACGCTCCGCCCGAGCTCCGGCTGCCGCGCGTCTACTGCTACTTCGACGACGTCATCGGCGACGACTGGGAGATCCACTCGCCGTACGCCGGGGAGCTGCTCGCCATCGAGGACTTCAACGCCGGCCACGACCACATCAAGGTCAGCCCGATCCACGGGCTCCGGCACAAGCGGCGGATCCCCGCCGCCTGGAACGACCAGGTCTACGTCGCCCACGACTTCGCCCATCCCCGGTACGACACCCACGTCCACCCCGGCGGGTGGGACCTCGGGCTCCGCGGCTGAGCACACCACTGGAGACGGGCTGGCGCCGCCCGGGAGGCTCCTGGTGGGCCCTCGACCGGCCGACGGCGTGACCCCGACCCCGGGATCCACCGGCCGCCTGGTCCGCGCGCCGGGCTCAACCCGCTCGGGCTCCCCGCCGATCACGAGGGGAAGCGCAGCGCGACCGGGCGGGGACCTCGTTGACGGGACTGGCCAGCAAGCTCATCGGTGCCTCGGTCCTCGCCGCGGTGGTCGGCGGGCTCGCCGGCCTCCACGGCGGGCTCGAGCGCGAGGCACGGGGTCTGGAGCCCGGACGGGTCACGAGCGCGAGCGCGGCGCCCGGGACCGAGGCGCCCGTGACCGCCGCCTCCCTCGCCGCCCTGGCGAGCAGGGAGGACGTGTTCGCCATGGGCGACGCCGGGCAGCACGGGTCGACGGGCGCGATGGACCTCACGCGGCCGATCGTGGGGATGGCGGCGACGCCGAGCGGCGGTGGGTACTGGTTGGTGGCCTCCGACGGGGGGATCTTCGCGTTCGGCGACGCGGCCTTCCACGGGTCGACGGGGTCGGTGGCGTTGAACCGGCCGATCGTGGGGATGGCGGCGACGCCGAGCGGCAGTGGGTACTGGCTGGTGGCCTCCGACGGGGGGATCTTCGCGTTCGGCGACGCGGCCTTCCACGGGTCGACGGGGTCGGTGGCGTTGAACCGGCCGATCGTGGGGATGGCGGCGACGCCGAGCGGCGGTGGGTACTGGTTGGTGGCCTCCGACGGGGGATCTTCGCGTTCGGCGACGCGGCCTTCCACGGGTCGATGGGGTCGGTGGCGTTGAACCGGCCGATCGTGGGGATGGCGGCGACGCCGAGCGGCGGTGGGTACTGGTTGGTGGCCTCCGACGGGGGATCTTCGCGTTCGGCGACGCGGCCTTCCACGGGTCGATGGGGTCGGTGGCGTTGAACCGGCCGATCGTGGGGATGGCGGCGACGCCGAGCGGCGGTGGGTACTGGTTGGTGGCCTCCGACGGGGGGATCTTCGCGTTCGGCGACGCGGCCTTCCACGGGTCGATGGGAGGCACCGACCTGACGGGTGTGGGGAAGCTCGTCGTCGGGGTCGTCTCGACCCGCACCGGCGCCGGGTACTGGCTGGTCGCCGCCCGTGGCACGCCGTCGCGACCGCTCGCCGAGGTGGTGTACGACTCCGACGCCAGCGGCAACTTCGAGATCTACCGGCGCGACGTGCGAACCGGGGCGGTCACCCAGCTGACCGACGATCCCCGCTTCGACTCGTGGTGGGCGAGGGTCTCACCGGACGGGACGAGGATCCTCTTCTACCGGACCCCGGCGGGGGTGCACGACCTCGACTACACGAAGACCAGCCTGTGGATGATGAGCAGCGACGGCAGCGGGCTCCGCGAGCTCATCGCCAACGGTCAGTACGGCTGGCGGGTGCAGGGCCACGCCTGGTGGCACCCGGACGGCACCCGGCTCGTCATGTTCGGTGGCGTCGTCTACGACGGCATCGTGGTCACCGACACGGACGGCGTCCCGCTCTACCGGGTCGGCGACGGCATCGATCCGGTCTGGAGCTCCGACGGGAAGCAGATCGTCTACGTCAACTGCGCCGACCCGTCGGACTACCCGTCGTGCCCGCCGGACCAGTACCGGGTCTGGGTGGTGAACCAGGACGGGAGCTCGCCCCGCATGGTCGTGGACCTACCCGTCCGGGCCCACGACCCGATGATGTCGCCGGACGGATCGATGATCGCCTTCGAGACGAACCCGGGAGGTCTCGTCTGGGACCTCTGGGTGGTGAACACCGACGGCAGCAACCCGCGCCGGATCCTCTCCGACGGGAACATCAACACGAACCCCGTCTGGGTGTCCGACGAGCAACTGGTCTTCTACAAGACCTCGCCCGCGCACCACCGGGAGTTCGGGCTCTGGACGGTACGCGCCGACGGCAGCGGTCTGACCTGGATCTCCCCCGGGCAGCAAGGGGTCACGGAGATGCCGTTCCCCATCTGGTGAGCGTGACCGTCCCGTACGGGGCGGCCGGGAAGCCAGGGCTCCCGCTCAGCCGGCGACCTCCGACGGTTCGGCGTCCAGGGGCGTGGACGGCACCGCGCGGCGCTTCTTCGTCCTGATGGTCAGGGGCTGCTCGGCCATGACCACGGAGTCCTCCGGCACCGACTGGTGGAGCCTCACACCGGCTCCGATCACCGACCGGGAGCCGACGGTGACCGGCCCCCACACCGAGCTGTTGGCGCTCAGGACGACGTCGTCGCCGATGGTGGGTGGGCCGTCGCGACGCGGGTCCCCGCGGCCCGCGACCCCCATCTGCACGAACATCACGAACGTGCAGTTGCGTCCGATCCTGGTCCCGGCCGCGCACCCACATCCCGGGTGCAGCACCACGAGCCCCGGGCCCACGACCGCCTTCGGGGAGAACTCGACGAAGAACACGACCTCGTTGACGTACATGAGGATCCGCGCGATCGGCCCGAGACCGTTCCTCTGGGCGGCTCGCGCGAGGCGGAACACGACGACGGCGTGGAACATCGGCCAGGTCAAGATGTCGACGGCTCGTCGCAGGTTCGACCCGCCCGCGGTCGCTCGCATGGCGCGAAATCGTTGGTAATCGGCCCTGACCGATTCGAAGAAACCGACCTCGCCCTCTTCGAGATACGCCACGGGCCCCCCTCTCACCGCCCCACCGGGAACATCGACAGGGTCGACAGGGTCCGATCCTCGGGTGCTCCCGGCTCCTCCGGGCAACGATACCCCAGTTCGTCCCGGCGTGGTCAGGGGAACGCCGGGTTCATGGGGGCACGAAGAACCCCGTTCCTCGCGATGGAAGTGGCCGCGACTCTCGGCTACGTTCGCGGTTCGATGCGGCGCCTTTTCGCGTGTCGCCGTCTCGGGTTCTCGACCCGTCACCGCGCCGGGGACGCCGATGGCCGATCCGAGCTACGACGCCGCCCGTCACTACGACCGGGTGACCCGGGCCTGGGGCCTCCTGCTCGGCGACGACCTCCACTACGGGCTCTTCGCCACCGGCACCGAGACGCTGGCCGAAGCCACGCGGGCCCTCACCGACCGGATGGTTCGAGCCGCCGCGATCGAGCCGGACGTCGAGGTGCTCGACGTCGGCTGCGGGACGGGGACCCCGGCCTGCGTCCTCACCCGAGACCACGGCGCCCGCGTCACGGGCATCACGACGAGCCCGGTCGGCGTCGAAGCCGCGACGGCCCGCGCCGTCGCCGCGGGCGTGGGTGGGCTCGCGCGGTTCGAGGTGCGCGACGGCACCGACAACGGCTACCCCGACGCCTCGTTCGATCGGGTCTGGGTCCTGGAGTCCTCCCACCTCATGCGGGCTCGCGGGCGGCTGATCGCCGAGTGCGCGCGGGTCCTCCGCCCCGGCGGGGTCCTGGCCCTCTGCGACATCGTCCTGCGCCGGCCCCTGTCCTTCTCGGACGTCCGCCGGCTGCGGGAGCCGCTGACGCTGCTGCGCCACGTCTTCGGCGACGCCCACATGGAACCGCTCGGACGGTACGCCGAGCTCGCCGAGGAGCACGGCCTGGTCGTCGACGGCCTGACGGACCTCACCGCGGCCACCCGCCCGACCTTCGCGCGCTGGCGCGACAACGCCCGGCGCCATGGTGACGAGGTCGTCGCCCTCCTCGGCGAGGCAGGCTGGGCGCGCTTCGTGGACTCCTGCACCGTGCTGGAGGGGCTCTGGGACGACGGCACGCTGGGCTACGGGCTGCTCGCGGCGCACCGCGGCGCACGCGAGGGTCACGGCCCCGGAGACGGGCGCCCGGACGGCAGCTAGGTTTGCCGGACGGACGGGCTCGACGAGGAGGGGGAGATGGGCAGTCGTCCCGCGGTCCTGGCCGCGATCCGGCGCGTGCTCGAGGACAAGGGCCTTCCCGCGGACCTCGATGACGACGGGGTCCCCATGGGCGAGGAGGGGCTGGGTCTCGACTCGCTCGACATCGCCACGGTCGTCGCGGTGCTGGAGGAGGAGCTCGAGATCGACCCCTTCGAGCACGGCGACGTGGAGATCGGGACGCTGGGCGGCTTCGTCGAGCTCTACGAGGACGGGACCGGCGGGTGATCTCCTCCGTCCTCCCGGCCCACGACCCGGTCCGCCCGTTCCTCCTGGACCGCGCGACGGACGGGGTCCTGCGGGAGCTGTCCTACGGGGAGTGTCGTTCCCGGGTGGACGAGCTGGTCCGGTCGCATCGAGACCTGCGCGGAGCCCGCGTGGGTCTCCGGGCCACCGCCGAGCGCGAGACCGTGCTGTGGCTGCTGGCCCTCGACGCCCTCGGCGCGCGCGGTCACCTCGTGCCACCCAGCGCCCCGGACGCGGCCGTGGACGGCCTGGTCGAGCAGCTCGGCCTGCACCTCGTCGTCGGCCGCCCCCTCCCCTCGACGGTCCCCGCGGGCGGCGAGGGCGGCCCGGAGGTCGTCCTCTTCACGTCGGGGACGACCGGCACGCCCAAGGCGGCCCGGCACACCTGGGCGTCGCTCGCGGCCCGGGTCCACCGCAGCCCCGAGCTCTCCGGTGCCCGCTGGCTGCTGGCCTACTCCCTCTCGGCGTTCGCGGGCCTCCAGGTGCTCCTCCACGCGCTGTTGAACGGGGGTGCCGTGGTGCTGGGTGGCGATGCTCCGGCCGCGGCGCTGCGCGCGTTCGGCCCGGGCATCACCCACGTCTCGGCGACCCCGACGTTCTTCCGCATGCTCCTCATGGGCGGGGACGCCGACGGGCTGCGCCCGACCCAGCTCACGCTCGGAGGCGAACCCGTCGACCAGCCGCTGCTCGACCGGATCGGCCGCCGGTTCCCCTCGGCGCGCGTCACCCACATCTACGCCTCGACCGAGATGGGCACGTGCTTCTCGGTGCACGACGGGCTCGCCGGGTTCCCCGCGGCCTACCTCGAGAGCGACGAGCTGCCCGTGTGGTTGACGATCCGTGACGGCGAGCTCCACGTCCGGTCACCGCACGCCATGGGCGGCTACGTCGGCCTGGACGACCCGCGTGACGGGACCGGGCTGTACCCGACCGGGGACCTCGTCGAGGTCGTCGGCGACCGCGTCCACTTCCGGGGTCGGCGGAACGAGAGCATCAACGTGGGGGGGCAGAAGGTCCACCCGCGCGCGGTGGAGGAGGTCCTCCTGGCCGAGCCCAGGGTCCGGGCGGCGCGTGTCTCGGGCACGGCCAGCTCGGTGACCGGCCAGCTCGTCCGGGCGGACGTGGTCGCCGTTCGGGACACCGACGGGGAGGAGCTCCGGAAGGCCCTGCTCGACCGGTGCCGGCTCCACCTCCAACCGCACCAGATCCCCCGCATCCTGCGGATCGTCGACTCCCTGGAGCAGAACGATGGCGGGAAGCTCGTCCGCAGGTAACCGGGTCGTCGTCGTCACGGGCGGGAGCCGCGGGCTCGGGCAGGCCGTCGTCGAGCACCTGCTGGACCGCGGTGACGCCGTCGCCACCTGCAGCCGCAGCCGGACCCCGTTCGTCGACGCGGTCGAGCGGGACCCCGATCGCTGCGACCGGTTCCTCTTCGCCGAGCTCGACATCGCCCGATCCGAATCGGTCCGCGAGCTCGTGAGGGCGACGGTGCAGCGGTTCGGCGCTCTGGACGCGCTGGTCAACAACGCGGGGATCGCCCGCGACGGCCTCCTGGCCACGCAGTCCGTCGACCAGATCGACACGCTCGTCGACGTCAACCTCAAGGGATCGCTGCTCGTGACCCGGGCCTGCCTGCGACCCATGCTGCGCGCCCGGGCCGGGCGGATCGTCAACATCTCCTCGGTCATCGGGTTGCGCGGCTACCGGGGCCTCGTCGCCTACGGCGCGACGAAGGGTGCGCTCGACGCCATGACCCGTGCCCTGGCGCGCGAGGTCGCCGAGGCGGGGATCACGGTGAACGGCATCGCCCCCGGCTACCTGGACACCGAGATGACCCACGGCCTCACCGAGCGGCAGATGACCCAGATCGTCCGCCGTACGCCGCTCGGCCGGCTCGGGACCCCCGCCGACGTCCTGCCCGCGATCGACTTCCTGCTCTCGGAAGGAGCGGCGTTCGTCACCGGGCAGGTGCTGGTCGTGGACGGTGGACTCACCGCCTGACCCGGCTGCGGTGGGAGCCGTCACGCCGGGACCTCACCCGGCGTCGCCGTCCCCGGCGGGCTCCCTGAGCACGACCCGGGCCGGCGCGGGCAGCACGGTCGCGCCGGGCGGCACGTCACGGAACACCACGGCTCCGATGCCGATCCGGGCCCGGTCACCGATGTGCACGGGTCCGAAGATCGACGCGCCGGTCCCGATGTACACGTCGTCGCCGATCACCGGGAGGACCAGGTCGGCGGGGAGCGCGCGACCCCGGTCGTCGAGCTGCTCGATGGCCCCGATGCTCACCCACTCGAAGACGGTGACGTTCCGGCCCATCCGGGTGAAGGGGTGGATGCAGACACCCCGCCCGCCGTGGGGGAGCCGCAGGCCCGGACCGATCCGGGCCGCCCTCGGGAGCTGGGCGCTCATGAGGAGCTCGATCCACACGAACTTCACCAGGAGGACCAGGGGGAGGAGCACGTGGCGCAGAGGACCGAACCGCGGGTCCGAGAGCCCCTGGCTGAGGCGGAACAGCGTCAGCGTGACGACGCTGAGGTACTCGCCGGGCGCGAGCCGGGCCAGATCCTCACGGAGCGCGCTGCGCCACTCCACCGGCCGCGTACCCTACCGCCCGCTCGCCGGCGTGTCCTCGGCCGGAAGGCCTCGAGCACGGCCCCGCGCGGCGTGACGCACCCGCCAGGGGCGAGGCCCGGGCTCCTCCCGGCTGGCGGGCGGGGGGTGCGAGCATCGATGATCTGGCGCCGGCCGGTCGGCGTGACGGGCCAGAGGGTGAGGTGAGCCGTTGATCCCGAGGAGCTGCTTCGGCGAGGAGCACGATCTGTTCCGCGAGGGCTTCCGGAGGTTCGTGGAGGCCGAGATCGTCCCCCACCACCAGGAGTGGGAGGCGGCCGGCCGGGTCGACAAGGCCATGTTCCGCAAGGCCGGCGAGGCCGGGTTCCTCGGCATGGCCGCCCCCGAGGAGCTCGGTGGCGGTGGCCAGCCCGACTTCCGCTTCAACCAGATCCAGGCCGAGGAGCTGAGCCGGGCCGACGTGATGACGTCGGGGATCTGCATGAACCTCCACAACGACATCTGCCTGCCCTACTTCCTCGCGGCCGCCGACGACGGGCAGCAGAAGCGCTGGCTCCCGGGGATCTGCTCCGGTGAGCTGATGACCGCCATCGCCATGACCGAGCCCGGGATGGGCTCCGACCTGGCCTCCATGCGCACGACGGCGATCCGGGACGGCGACCACTACGTGCTCAACGGGGCGAAGACCTTCATCACGAACGGGATCAACGCCGACCTCGTCATCGTGGCCGCCAAGACCGACCCCGAGGCGCGGCATCGGGGCATCACCCTCATGGTCGTCGAGGACGGCATGGACGGGTTCGAGCGCGGCCGCAACCTCGAGAAGGTCGGGCTGCACGCCCAGGACACGGCCGAGCTGTTCTTCAACGACGTCCGGGTCCCCGTCCACAACCGGTTGGGGGACGAGGGCTCGGGGTTCCTCCACCTCGTCACGAAGCTCCCCCAGGAGCGGCTGTCGATCGCCTGCGGAACCCTGGCCCACGCCCAGACCGCCTTCGACTGGACGCTGCAGTACGTCAAGGAGCGCGAGGCCTTCGGCCAGCCGATCGGCTCGTTCCAGAACAGCCGCTTCAAGCTGGCCGAGATGCGCACCGAGCTCGACATCGGCCAGGTGTTCGTCGACCGCTGCGTCGAGCTGCTGAACGCCGGCGAGCTCACCGCCGAGGACGCCTCCAAGGCCAAGCTGTGGTGCACCGAGCTCCAGGGTCGGGTCGTCGACCAGTGCGTCCAGCTCCACGGCGGGTACGGGTACATGGTCGAGTACCCCATCGCGCGCGCCTACCAGGACGCGCGGGTCTCCCGGATCTACGGCGGCGCCAACGAGATCATGAAGGAGATCATCGGGCGGTCCCTGGGCGTGTAGCGGCGCGGCCTCCGTCACCCGGAGGCCGGCCGCGGGCCGAGGTCCGTCGCCGCTCCCGGCCGGGCTACCCGAGCCAGTCCGAGATCTTGGGGAGCGCCTCGTCGACCGTGATGACCGGGCGGGTCTCGAGGTCCATGTACTCGGAGTACGCCAGGGCCCACTCGTACGCGGTCGTCGCGTCGGTGATGTCCTCGACGAGGAGTCCGCCGCCGCCGTCGGCCCACACGTAGTGCGCGCGCGTCCCCGGTGTGGTCCCCTTCTCCGCGAAGAGCTTCATCATGTCCCGGGCGGCGTCCTTGTCGAGGTCGTCGCGGAACCGGTACGTCGTCACGAACAGCACGGCCGAACCCCCCTCGGTCCCGTCACCGGACGGTCACGGCGATCGTGGCACGGGAGCGCCCGCACCACAAGGGGAGCGGTCCGTCGCCCGGTCAGCCGTCCCCGAACCAGCTCGCGTCGCCGAAGGCGAGGACCGTCCCGTCGGCGGCGACCAGCCAGTAGCCGTTCCCGGTCGCGGTCGGGACGACGCCGACCACGGGCGAGTCGAGCGACCGGTCGCCCGCCGAGCCGAAGAAGCGGGCGTCGCCGAACGTGAACACACCGCCGTCGGAGGCCACGAGCCAGTAGCCGTCGCCGGTGGGGGTGGGCGCCATCCCCATGACGGGCCGGTTGAGCCGGACGTCGCCGGTGGAACCCAGGAAGCGGGCGTCGCCGAACGTGAACACACCGCCGTCGGAGGCCACGAGCCAGTAGCCGTCGCCGGTGGGGGTGGGCGCCATCCCCATGACGGGCCGGTTGAGCCGGACGTCGCCGGTGGAACCCAGGAACCCGGCGTCGCCGAACGCGAAGACGCCGCCGTCGGCAGCGACGAGCCAGTAGCCGTCGCCGGTGGGGGTGGCGGCCATGCCCACGACGAGCTCGTTGAGGCGCGCGTGGCCGGTGGAGCCGAAGAACCCGGCGTCGCCGAAGGCGAAGAGGCCGCCGTCGGCGGCCACGAGCCAGTAGCCCCCGCCCGTGGGGGTCGGGGCCGCCCCCACCACGACCCAGGCGATGGGCACCCGGGCCATCGAGCCCCGGTCGACCGCGTCGCCGTGGACGGCGACACCGCCCAGACCGGTGACCGTCGCGTATCCCTGCCCGTCGGCGCTGGGCAGCAGGCCGACCACGTCGGCCCGGATCGGGTCGAGCCCGAGGTTCCCGCCGTCGCCCACCCACTCCCAGTGCCAGGGCTCGGGGCAGGCGCTGCCACCCGGCTCCGCCCAGCCGGGGTGGTTCCAGCCGACCGGGCCGGCCTCGCGCTTCAGGAAGGCGTAGGCCGGCGAGCCGAAGGTCAGCGTCCCGTCCGGGTCCTCGAGGTCGGCCGCCTTGCCCCACCCGTGCATCGACCGCCCCACCGGCTTGCCCGTCGGACTCGTCCCCACGCTCGCCACGCAGGCGGGGTTGCCGCCCGACAGGGCCTGCTGACGGATGACGACCTGCTCCTGGAGCGGCCGGTAGCACTGCTCGGCCCCGAGGCCCACCCCCTCGGCCCGGGCCAGCGAGAACAGGAGGCCGAGGCTGGGCCCCGTGCCCCGCGCCGCCAGGCAGCCCGGCCCCACCCGGACGAGCTCGCTCGCGGCGACCTCGCCGTTGACCTGGCCCGAGAGGGAGTTGGGCCGGTTCTCGGGGTGGATGGGGGTCGCCGCGCCCGCCGGCAGCGCCACGGCGGTGGCGAGCACGGCGACGGCGGCGAGCAGCAGCGGACCGGTCCGGCGGGTGAGGGTGCGCATCGGCCCATTGAAGCATCGGGCTCCGTCCGGCGGGGATGGGCGGGCCGGCTCCGGGCGCGGGCCGAGCCGGTTCCCACGCCCGTCGTCACCGTCAGGCGTCGAGGGCGAGACCGGCCGCCATCGCCGCGCCGAGCTCCCGGCAGGCGTCGAGATCCTGGCGATCGGGCTCGCCCAGCACGGTCACCGGCTCCTGGGCCCGCCGCCACCGCAGGCCCGTCACGATCTTCTCGACGGCCCGCACCGCCCCGGTGGTGTCGTCGTTGCCGTGGACGTAGAGGCCGTAGGGGCGCCGGGCCGTCTCCTCGAGGCACGGGTAGTAGACCCGGTCGAAGAAGTGCTTGAGGGCCCCGGACATGTAGCCCAGGTTGGCCGGGGTCCCGAGCACGTAGCCGTCGGCGGCCATCACGTCGACCTCGGTGGCCGCCAGCGCGGCCCGGACGACGACCTCGACGCCCTCGATCCGCTCGTCGGTGGCCCCCGAGCGGACGGCCTCCAGCATCGTGTGCGTCGAGGGCGACGGGGTGTGGTGGACGATCAGCAGCCTCACGCCAGAGGAGCCTGGCCAGCCGGCCGCCCGATGGCAAGGGCGCGCCCGGGGCGCGTGCCGGGCCGGGCAAGCTGTCGGGCGTTCGGCGTCGCCGGACGGATCGCCACCGGAGGCGGCGAGGGGAGGCGGGGTGCGCTACGAGCTGGTCCCCGAGGAGTCCGGGGTGCACGTGCGGGCCAGCTCGAGCCTGCACGCCGTCACCATGGACGCCACGGGCCTCACCGGCTACCTCGAGGCCGAGGTCGGCGAGGACGGCGCGGTGGCGCCCGAGCCCGTCTCCGCGGGGACGTCTCGTGGTCGCCGTCGACCGGCTCCGCTCCGGCAACCCGCTCTACGACCGCGAGGGGGCGCGCCGCATCGACGCCGACCGGTTCCCCGAGATCGTGGGGGAGCTCGTGGCGATGGAGCACCTCGGCGACGGGCGTCACCGGACCACCGGCCGGCTCACCTTCCACGGCGAGACTTGCGACGTCGAGGGCGAGCTCGTGGTCCGCCGGCCCGACGCCCGCACGGTCGTCCTCGACGGGGAACAGGTCTTCGACGTGCGCGACTGGGGGGTCCGGCCCCCGCGCGTCCTGATGCTCAGGGTCCACCCCGACGCCCGGGTGCGCGTGCACCTGGTGGCCCGCCGCCGTTGACGGCGTCGTCGGCCCGCTGCGACCGCCCGGCACGTGGTCCGGCGATCCCGCCGCCGGGCCGGGCTCGCGCGCCGTGGGACTAGCCCGTTCGGGCTAGGAGGTTTAGGCGAATGTGACGATCTCGCCTGGCCCGTGACGAGCCGGGCAAACGGTCGCATCGGGTCATGGCGCGCGCACCGGGAGCGCCCGAGAATGACGGCACGGTGTCGCGCGTGACGCGCGTGCCCCGAACGACGCCGGTGGGTGGAGGCCCGGGGGATCCGCCGGGCGTCGAGGACGAGACCATGGCGAACAGGGCACAGATCCGGCCCGACGACGGGCGCGCCGCGAGCGGGATCCCGCGCGCGCGCTGGTTCGCTCAGGTGCTCGACGAGCTCGCGGCCACTCCGGGCCACGAGCTGAGCGACGACCGGGTACGCCGCCTGTCGCTGCGGATCCGCGTGGTCCTCGGCTCGCTCTTCGCCGTGTCGTTCCCGCTGTTCCCGGGCCTCGTGCTCGAGGAGCGGCTCCTCCTCAGCGGAGCGGCGCTGAGCTACGTGCTCGTCGCCGTCGCGCTCGACGCCCTGGCCCGGCGCGTCCCCGGACCGCTCGCGTGGTCCGCGTGGTGGACCCGTTCATCGTCGTCGCGGTCTTCACGGTGGCGGTCCTCGTCATGCCCGGAGCCCTGACCGCGGGTCTCTTCGGGCTGGTGATCATGCTCGCCTTCTACACCTGCGTGGGCGGGCTGGCACTCGGGCTGTCGGTGGGGGCGGTCGCCGCGGCCAGCGCGCTCGTCGCCAACGCGCTGGCGCCCACCGAGGACCAGGTGCACGCGTTCGCGCTGGGACTGTTCGTCTTCCTCGTGGTCGCCCTGGCGTTCATGATCGACGCGCTCACGAGCGAGCGGAGGCGCACGGCGTCCTCCCTGGCCCGGCTCCACGAGGCTCTCCGGGCCCTGCCGTCGACGCCCGACCTGTCGGCGACACTCGACGCGCTGGCGGCCTCGGTCACCGAGACGGTCGACGCCCGTCTCGCGGGCATCCTCCTGCGCTCCGCCGGCCGGCTGGTCCTCGCCTCGCCCGGCGCGGTCACCGGGATGTGGACCCCCGAGGAGGTGGCCGCCTACACCACCGAGGAGCTGGACCTCGGCGAGGGGAGCCCGCTGGCCCTCGCCCTCGCCACCGGCCGGACCGTCGTCGTTCCCGACACCGGCGGCGACGCGCGCTTCCCGGCCTGGTCCGAGCACTGGGGGACGGCCATGGTCCGGCTCGGCTACCGGTCGATGGCCCTCGTCCCCCTCCGGGCGGACGGGCAGGTGACCGGGCTGCTCGGGGCCTGCTTCGCTCGGCGTGACGGGGTGAGCCGCGACGACGTCGCGCTGCTCGAGGCCCACGCCGAGCAGGCCTCCCTGGCCATCGCCCGAGCCCAGGCCTACGAGCAGGAGCGAGCCGCCGCCGAGCAGCTCGCCGAGGCGGACCGGCTCAAGTCGGAGTTCCTCGCGCTGGTGTCGCACGAGCTGCGCACGCCGCTCACGGCGGCCAAGGGGTTCGTCGACACCGTGCTCCTCCACTGGGACCGTCTCGACGAGGACCGCCGGCGGGGCCTCCTCGAGCGGGCGTCGGGGAACGCCGACGAGCTGGCCCGCCTCATCGGCCAGCTCCTCGACTTCGCCCGGATCGAGGCCAACCGGGTGGAGATGAACCCGCAGCGGCTGCGCCTGCGGGAGCTGGCCGAGGGCGTGGTCGAGGACCTCGCCCCGGTGCTCGAGCACCACGAGGTGCTCGTGGAGGTGGACCGGGCGCTCGTGGTCGTGGTGGACCCGGAGGCCTTCGGGCACGTCCTGGTCAACCTGCTGACCAACGCCGTGAAGTACTCGCCGCCGGGCTCGTGCGTGCGCCTCGCCGCGCGCGTCGTCGACGCCGAGGTCGTGGTGTCGGTGCGCGACGAGGGGTGCGGCATCCCGCCCGAGGAGCAGGAGCGGATCTTCGAGCGCTTCTACCGGGCGCCCGAAGGGGACCGGTCCCGCCGCGGGACCGGCATCGGGCTCGCGATCGTGCGGCGGTTCGTCGACCTGCACGGTGGCCGGGTGTGGGTCGAGAGCTCCCCCGGACACGGGTCGACCTTCTCGTTCACCCTCCCGGCGGTCGGTCCGGAGCCGGCCCGGATCGAGACCGACCGGCTCGCGAGCGAGCCGCCGCCCCGGGCCGTCGCCTCCTGAACCCGGGGTGCCCGCGGGCACCGGTCAGCGCCGGGGTCGTGTGGTCGTAGAAGCCGCGCCCGGACTTCATCCCCAGGTGGCCGGCCGCGACCATCTGGCGGAGCACGCCCTCCTGAACCCGGGGTGCCCCGCGGGCACCGGTCAGCGCCGGGTCGTGTGGTCGTAGAAGCCGCGCCCGGACTTCATCCCCAGGTGGCCGGCCGCGACCATCTGGCGGAGCAGGGGCGGAGCGCGGAAGGCGTCGCCGAAGGCCTCGCGCAGGTCGTCGAGGATCGCCAGCAGGGTGTCGAGCCCGACCCGGTCGGCCAGCTCCAGGGGGCCCAGCGGGTGGTTGTAGCCCAGGCGCATGGCGGTGTCGATGTGCTCGGCGCTGGCGACGCCCTGCTCGAAGGCGCGGACGGCCTCGCACATCAGCAAGGTGCCGAGCCGGGTCGTGACGAAGCCGGGGAGGTCCCGGATCTCCACCGTCTCCTTCCCCAGCCGGGCGCAGAAGGCGAGGGCGGCGTCGAGCGTCGCGGCCGACGTCTCGGGGGAGCGCACCACCTCCACCAGGCGCATGGCCGGGACCGGGTTGAAGAAGTGGAGGCCCACCACCTGGGCCGGGCGCCCGCTGGCGGCCCCGAGCACCTGGATCGACAGGCCGCTCGTGTTCGAGGCCAGCAGGGAGGTGTCGCCGGCCGCGGCGCCGATGCGGGCCCACACCGCCCTCTTGAGCCCGAGGTGCTCGGGGACGGCCTCGACCACCACCTCGGCCGCTCCCACCGCGGCCGGGAGGTCGGCGACGACGTCGAGAGCGCCGAGCCCGTCGAGGTCCCCGCCCCGGTCCCGGGCCCGCCGCTCGTAGTGCTCGACGCGGTCGCGGGCCGCACCGAGCGCGTCGGGGTCGGCCTCGACCACGGTGACCGGGCAGCCCGCCGTCCGGGCCACGAACGCGATGCCCGCGCCCATGATCCCGCCGCCCACGACCACCACGGGAGGTCCGGGCACTCAGCCGTCCTTCCGCCGGACGATGAAGGTGCCCGTGGCGTTCGACACGACCTCACCGTCGCCGGAGCACACCGTCGCCTCGAGGTAGGCGACCTGGCGGGCCAGGCGGACGACCTCGCCCCGGACCCGGAGGTGGTCGCCCGCTCGGGCGGGCCGGATCGTGGAGATCTTCATCTCGAGGGTCGCCCCGTGCTCGCCCTTGTCGAGGGCCGCCGACATGGCGAAGTTCATGGCCGCGTCGAGCACCACGCCGTGGACGCCGGCCTGGACGATGCCGATCGGGTTGCAGGCGAGCTCGGTGGGGACCCACCCGGCACCCGACCAGCCCTCGCCGTAGCTGTCGAAGGCGACCCCGAGCCGACCGAGGAGCGGCATGCCGCCGTCGCCGAGGGAGCGGTCCATGTCCCGTGCCACGGCCGGGGACGTTAGCGGTCCGGGCGCCGTCCCGGGGAGTCCCGCCGGCTCCCGCGGTGTTGACCGGGCCGAGCCCCACCGCCGACAATCGACCACCCGGTCCGTTCCCGTCCGGGAGCGTTCCCCACCCCGAGGAGACAGCTCATGGCGACGGCCGTCATCGTCGACGCGGTCCGGACCCCGCTCGGACGCCGCAACGGCAAGCTCAAGGACACCCACCCCGTCGACCTGGCCGCGATGACGCTGCGCGCCCTCGTCGAGCGCAACGACCTCGATCCGGCCCTCGTCGAGGACGTGATCATGGGCTGCGTCATGCAGGTCGGCGAGCAGTCCATCAACGTCGGGCGCAACGCCGCCCTCGCGGCCGGGTTCCCCGAGTCCGTGGTCGGGACCACCGTCGACCGCCAGTGCGGCTCCTCGCAGCAGGCGGCCCACTTCGCGGCCCAGGGGGTCATCGCCGGCGCCTACGACGTCGTGATCGCCGCCGGCGTCGAGGTCATGACCAGGGTCCCCATGGGCACGTCGGCGACCGTCGGCGGGATGCCGTTCGGGTCGAAGATGCTGGAGCGCTACCCGGACATGGTCCCCCAGGGCATCTCGGCCGAGCTCATCGCCGAGAAGTGGGGGCTGTCGCGCGAGGAGCTCGACGCGTTCTCGCTCGAGTCCCACCTCCGGGCGGCCCGGGCCACCGACGAGGGCCGCCTCGACCGGGAGATCGTCCCGGTGACCGTCAGGACCGAGGAGGGCACCGAGGAGCTCCGGGTCGACGAGGGGTTCCGGCGCGACACGTCGCTCGAGAGGCTCGGGAGCCTCAAGCCGTCGTTCAAGCCCGACGGCGTCATCACGGCGGGGAACTCCTCGCAGATCAGCGACGGTGCCGCCGCGGTCCTGGTGATGAGCGAGGAGAAGGCGAACGAGCTGGGTCTGGCGCCCCGGGCCCGCTTCCACACCTTCGCCCTCGCCGGCGTCGACCCGGTCACCATGCTCACGGGCCCCATCCCCGCCACCACGAAGGTGCTCGACCGGGCGGGGATGACCATCGACCAGATGGACGTCGTCGAGATCAACGAGGCGTTCGCCCCGGTCGTGCTGGCCTGGGAACAGGAGCACCACCCCGACATGGAGCGGGTCAACCCCAACGGCGGCGCGATCGCCATCGGCCACCCCCTGGGGTGCTCCGGGACGCGACTCATGGCCACCCTGCTCTGCGAGCTGGAGCGCACCGGCGGTCGGTTCGGGCTCCAGACGATGTGCGAGGGCGGAGGCATGGCCAACGCCACGATCATCGAGCGGCTCGGCTAGAGGGGCGGGCGGCCCCGGCCGACCGGGCCGGAGCCGGAGCCGGGGAGCCGTAGACTGCGGGGGCGCCCGACGGGCGCCCCCGTCGCATGTGGACCCTCGCCCGCATCCTGATCGCGATCGGCGCCGCGCTGGTGCTCTACCTGATCGCCGCGGCGATCCTGAGGAAGTTCTGGATCCCGGCCCCCGAGGAGCCCGAGCCCGGCGAGCTCCGTCCCGTGCACCACCGCTACCGGTGCGTGGTCTGCGGGGCCGAGGTCACGATGACGGCCGCCCCGACCGACGAGGTGCCCGAGGCTCCACGGCACTGCCGCGAGGACATGGCGCTCGTCGTGGAGGCCGACGCCGACGGGGGCTGAACCAGCCCGCGACTTCTCCACAACCTGTGGACAACCTTGTGGGAAGTTACAGCCGTGGCATTCAAGTCGTGGTGGCGATGCCACGTTCCGTGGGATTCTGGGCCCGTATCGGCGACCGAGCGCGCGTTCAGCGGAACTGGGTGGCGAACAGGAAGCCGGCGGTGATCTCGGCGAGGCCCAGGAGGAGGAACCGGTTCGAGGTGCCGCCGGGGAGCAGGCCCACGTAGTTGAGCACGATCACGAGCGTCCCCAGCCCGAGCAGCGTGAACATGGCCACCGGGACCCAGAGCTTGCTGGGGGGCGGCTTCTTGGGGGGCGGCGGCGTGTACCGGGACCGCTTGCTCTTGGACTTGGGCACGCCCGGACAATAGTGGGCGGGCGGTCGTGGCCGTTGGGTACGGTGAGCGGGTGCCGCCGAGGGTGCTCGTCGTCGACAACTACGACTCGTTCGTCTACAACCTCGTGCAGTACCTCGGCGAGCTCGGGGCCGAGCCGGTGGTGCACCGTCACGACGCCGTCACCCTCGAGGAGATGGACGCGCTCGGGCCCGACGCCGTGCTCGTGTCGCCCGGGCCGGGCCGGCCCGGCGACGCCGGCGTCTCGAACGCGGCCATCCGGCACTTCGGCGAGCGGGGCGTACCGGTGCTGGGCGTCTGCCTGGGCCTGCAGTGCATCGGCGAGGTCTACGGGGGCCGGGTCGTCCGGGCGCCGTACGTGATGCACGGCAAGACGTCGCTGATCCACCACCGGGGCGAGGGGGTCTTCCGAGGCCTGCCCGACCCCCTCACCGCGACCCGGTACCACTCCCTCGTCGTCGACCGGGCCTCGGTCCCCGACGTGCTCGAGGTGACCGCCGAGTCGGAGGACGGGCTCGTGATGGGGCTGCGCCACCGCGACCACCCGATCGAGGGCGTCCAGTTCCACCCCGAGTCGATCCTCACCGCCGGCGGCCACGACCTGCTCCGCAACTTCCTCGCCGCCGCCGGGACCTCCGGCGCCCACCGCTGAACCCGCCCGCCGGAACCTCCGGCGCCCACCGCTGACCCCGCCCGGCGGGCACCGGTCCCGGTTCGCGCTCCTCCCCCTACCCCCGGGTTGGCGCGCTTTCGGGGCTGTGGACCCCGATTCCGCACCAACCCGGCGAGGAGGAGGCGCACCAACCCGGCGAGGGAGGGTGCGTTCCGGCCGGATGCCGTGCCCGGGTTGGCGCGCTTTCGGGGCTGTGGACCCCGATTCCGCACCAACCCGGCGAGGGGGAGGGTGCGTCAGGGGAGGCGGGCGAGGCCGTCCTCGACCGTGGCCAGGCCGTCGGTCGCCAGGGACGCCAGGGCCTCCCCGTCGAGCGTGCCCGTCGGGGCCGGGCCTTCCCGCAGCACGGCCAGCACCCGGCCCCGCCGCTGGCGGAACGACCCCTCGAAGCGGGCCTGGCGGGCACGCGCCTCGCCGGGCACCGGTCCCCGGCCCCGGCACCCGCCGCGCAGGGGGCACCCGTCGCAGCGGGGCTCGCCGGCCCGGCAGACCAGGCGCCCAGGTCCATGAGGGCGAGCAGCCGGTCCCGGGGCGGGAGCCCCGCCGCCACCGCCCGCTGGACCTCCTCGGCCCGGGCGTCGGTGAGCCGCTGCCCCGCCACCCGCTGCACCACCCTGCGCACGTTCACGTCGACGGCGGCCCGGTCCGCGCCGTCGGCCTGGGCCGCCACCGCGTCCGCCGTGTACCGGCCGACGCCGGGGAGCTCGGTGAGGTCGTCGGGCCAGCCCTCGGCGGCGATCCGTGTGGCCGCCTCCCACAGCCGGCGGGCCCGGCGCGGGTAGCCCAACCGGCCCCATGCCGCGATGACCCGGCCCGGCGCGACCGCGGCCATGGCCGCGGGGCTCGGATAGCGGGCCATGAACGCCTCCCACACGGGGGTGACGCGGGAGACCTGGGTCTGCTGGAGCATCACCTCCGACACCAGCACCGCCCACCGGTCGCGCGTCGCGCGCCACGGCAGGTCGTGGCGACCGTGGCGGCGGTACCAGGCCGCCAGCGGGCTCACGGGGCGACGGTCGTGGTCGTCGGAGGCGGTGCCGACGTCGTCGTCGTGGGCGGGGTCTGGCCGATCTGGAGGGTGACCGTGTCCCCCAACGGCCAGGTCGTCCCGGCCACCGGGTCCTGGGCCACGACCTTCCCGGCGCTGGCCGGGTTGGCCACGGTGACCCCGACGACGACGACGTTCGTGAACCCGTCGCCGGCCAGCGCCTCCCGCGCGGCCGACTCGCTGAGGTTGACCACGTTCGGGACCCGCGCCGTCTCGGGTCCCGACGAGACGAACATCACGATCGTCTCGCCCTTGGGCACGAGCTCGCCGGCGGGCGGCTCGGTGCGGATCACCTGACCGGTCGCGAAGTCGTCGCTGGGCTCGGTGACCTGGCGAGTCACGAAGCCCCGCGCGCCGAGCTGGTTCGCGGCGGTGACCGCGTCGAGGCCCTCGACCTCGGGTACCTCGACCTGCTCGGCGACGGCGAGGAACACGGTCACCTCGGTGCCCCGCTCGAGCTCCTCGCCCACCGGGGGGTCGGTCCGGATGACCGTGCCGACGGGCCGCTCGCTCTCCTCGAACTGCGGGACGAACACCAGCCCGGCGGCCTCGATGGCCGCCCGGGCGTCGTCGGCGCTGTCGCCGACCACGTTCGGGACCTCGACGGTGCCCTGGCCCGCGCTCACCTTGAGCGTGACCGGCTGCCCCTTGCGGAGCTTGGTCCCCTCGGGAGGCTCCTGGTCGAAGACCTCGTCCTCGGGGACGTCCTCGTTGGCGACCCGCTCCTCGTCGACCTCGAAGCCGGCCTCCTCGAGGGTGGAACGGGCCTCGTCGATGGTCAGGCCGACCACGCCGGGGACGTCGGCCGTCGCCGGGCCGGAGTCGTCGCCGAGCTGGTCGACGATGAGGAAGCCGACGAGGCCGGCCAGCAGGAGGAGCACGATCACGACGGCGGCGACGGCCCACGGGCTGCGGCGGGGCGGGGGCGGGCCGGTGCTCGTGGGACGGGGGGCCACCGGGGTCGTGGCCAGCGTCGGCGGGGCCCGCGGCGGTCGAGATCCCCGTGGTGGCCATGGCGATCTCGGCCGTGAGCGGGGTGGCCACGAGCGGGCGCCCCCGGCGGAACCGCAGGAGGTCGGCCCGCAGGTCCTCGGCCGACTGGTAGCGGGCCTCGAGGTCCTTGGCCATCGCGGTGAGGACGATGCGCTCGAGGTCGGGAGGCGTGCCGGGCATCCGCTGGGAGGGTGGGACCGGCTGCTCGCGCACGTGCTTGTAGGCCACGGCCACGGGGTTGTCGCCGGTGAACGGCGGGACGCCCGTGAGCATCTCGTAGAGGACGACGCCCAGGCTGTAGACGTCGGAGCGGCCGTCGACGGGAAGCCCCTGGGCCTGCTCCGGCGAGAAGTAGGTGGCGGTGCCCATGACCGCGCCGGTCTGGGTGAGGGCCTCGCTGGTCCCGGCCCGGGCGATCCCGAAGTCCGTCACCTTCACCTGGCCCGACGGTGTGATGAGCACGTTGCCGGGCTTCACGTCGCGGTGCACGACCCCGCCCCGGTGGGCGTAGGAGAGCGCGCTGCCGATCTCGGCCGCCACGTCGGCGGCGGTCGAGGGGTCCAGGGGCCCGTCGGACCGGATGAGGTCACGCAGGGAGCGGCCCTCGACGTACTCCATGACGATGAAGTACGTGCCGTCCTCCTGGCCCCAGTCGTAGATGGCGACGATGTTGGGGTGGTTGAGGTTGGCCGCGGCCTGGGCCTCCCGGCGGAACCGCTCGACGAAGGACGGGTCGCGCGCGAACTCCTGGAACAGGACCTTGAGGGCGACCGGCCGGTCGAGGAGCTGGTCGCGGGCCAGGTACACCTCGGCCATCCCGCCCCGCGCGATCTCGCGCTGGATCTCGTATCGGTTCGAGAAGGTCCGGGCTCCGAGGGACATCCGGCGACACCCTACCCGGCCGGGAACCCGCCGCCCCGGGTTCCCGTCGCGTCTCGCGGCGTGCCGGCCACGTCCCGGTCACACCCCCAGGAGGGCCCGGAGCACCCGGGCCGCCACGGGGGCGGCCACCGCGCCACCGGTGGCCTCGTCACCGGCGCTCCCGCCCCGCTCGACGAGGACGGCGACGACGTACTCGGGCGCGTCGGCCGGGGCGAAGGCGACGAACCAGGCGTGGGGCGGTCCGCCGTCCTGCTGGGCGGTGCCGGTCTTGCCCGCCACCTGCACGCCCGGGATCCGGGCCGCCGTCCCGGTGCCGCGCTCGACGACCTGGACCATCATCTCGCGGATGGTGGCCGCGGTGGCCGGCGACATCGCCCGGCGCCACGGCTCCGGCGTGATGCGCCGGACGACCTGGAGGTCGGCGTCCTCGATGCGGTCGGCGACGTGGGGCTCCATGATCACGCCGTCGTTGGCCACCGCGGCGGCGACGAGGGCCATCTGGAGAGGCGTCACCGCGACGTCGCCCTGACCGATGCCGGCGAAGGCGAACAACGGCTGGTTGCGCTCGAAGGTGCCGGGCTCGGGCCCCGTGCTGGCCACCGCTCCGGGGCGGAGGTCGAGCGGTGGGGCCGAGCCGATCCCGAAGGCCTCCATGCCGGTGACGAATCCCTCGCCGAGGGCCAGGCCCAGCGCCCCGAAGGTGGTGTTGCACGAGCGGACGAAGCTCTCGACCAGGTCGCCCCCGCACACCTGGCCACCGAAGTTCCGGAGGGTGTTGGTCGTGAGGGGGAGCTCGATCTCGCGCACCGAGGGGAACTCGGTGTCGGTCTCGACGACCCCCTGCTCGAGACCCACCGCGGTGGTGACGATCTTGAAGGTGGACCCGGCCGGGTAGATCTCCCGGTAGGCGCGGGCGAGCGCCGGCTGGTCGGGGTTGGCGTTCAGGAGGGTCCAGTACGCCTCGACCTCGGGCTGGGAGTGGCCGGCCAGGGGCTGGGGGTCGAACGACGGGTTCGAGTACATGGCCACGATCGCCCCCGTCCCCGGCTCGAGCACGACGACCGAGCCGTGCTGGTCGCCGAGGGCGTCGCGTGCCACCTCCTGGATGTCGGCGCGGACGGAGAGCACCACGGTCCCGGTCGCGTCCTGCTCGCCGAAGAGGTCGGCCAGTCCGCGGAGGGCCAGCTCGAGGTCGCGCCCGACGAGCTCGTCGTTGTAGAAGGCCTCGACGCCCGTGTTGCCGTACAGGAACGACTGGTAGCCGGCGACGTGGGAGAGCAGTGGACCGAGCGGGTAGACCCGCTGTCGTTCGAGCTCGTCGTCGGTAGGTTCGGAGCGTGCCACCTCACGCCCGTCGGCGGTGAGGATGCGCCCGCGCGGCCGTGCGTAGTCGCGAACGAGCGCACGCACGTTGAGGGGGTCGTTCTCGAGCGTCTCGGCCGAGAAGACCTGGAGGTGGACGAGCTGCCCCACCAGGGCGAGGAACAGCACGACGACCGCGACGCCGACCCGTCGGATGCCGCGGTTCATCGCGTCACCGCGGACACGGCCCGGGCCGCCGGGGCCTCGGCCTCGGCGTCGGCGGCGGTCTCGTCCGAGATGCGGAGCAGCAGGGCGAGGATCACGAAGTTGGCCACGAGCGACGACCCGCCGTAGGAGACGAAGGGGAGGGTGATCCCGGTGAGCGGGATGAGGCGGGTCACGCCCCCGAGGATGAGGAGCGTCTGCACTCCGACGATGGTGGTGAGGCCGGCGGCGAAGAGCTTGGCGAAGGGGCGCTCGGCCTGGACGGCGATCCGGTACCCGCTGCCCACGAGGAGCAGAAAGGCGATCACCATCCCCACGGTCCCGAGCAGGCCGAGCTCCTCCCCGACCGCCGCGAACACGAAGTCGGTGGCGGCGTTGGGGATCTTGTCGGGGCTCCCGAGACCGAGTCCCGTGCCGGCGAAGCCGCCGGTCCCGAAGGCGAACAGCGACTGCAGGATCTGGTAGCCGGTGCCCTGGGGGTCGGCCCAGGGGTCGAGCCAGGTCTCGACCCTTACCTGCACGTGGTCGAAGAGCTGGTAGGCGATCGAGGCTCCGGCGGCGAACAGGACCAGACCACCCAGGAGGTACGCGGCCCGGTTCGTCGCCATGTAGAGCATGGCCGCGAACACGGCGAAGAACAGCAGCGAGGACCCCAGGTCCTTCTCCTGGATCATCACCACCATCGAGACGCCCCAGGCGAGGGCGAGCGGGCCGAGGTGGCGGGGATCGGGCAGCATGAGCCGGCCCAGCCGGCGGTTCCCCGCGGCGAGGAGCTCGCGCCGCTCGACGAGGTAGGCGGCGAAGAAGACCACCAGGAGGACCTTGGCGGCCTCTCCGGGCTGGAAGTTCAACGGACCCGCCCGCACCCACAGGCGGCTGCCGTTCACCTCACGGCCGATGCCGGGGACGAGAGGTGCCAGCAGGCACACGATCCCGAGGAGGGCGAAGCTGTAGCGGTAGCGCTCGAGCACCCTGGTCCGGCGCACGAGGAGCAGCGTGGCGACGAACGCCCCGACACCCACGGCCGTCCAGGTGGCCTGGGCGGCGGCGAGGTCCTGGTCGAGCCGGGAGATGGCGACGAAGCCGAGGCCGTTGAGGAGGGCGGCGAGCGGGAGGAGGGTGGCGTCGGCCCGGGGGGCCAGGCGGCGCACGGCGAGGTGGGCGGCGAGCAACAGACCGACCACGACGGCCAGGAACCCCCAGATCCCGGCGGGCATGTCCGGGTCCTCGGCCAGGGCCGTGAGGACGTAGCCCCCCGCAGTCAGCAGCACGGCCAGCAGGCCGAGGCCAAGCTCGCGCGTGCGGCGGGCGCGGGCCAGAGGGCTCGGGCTCACGTGGTGGGCGCTCCCGGGGCCGCTCCGTCGGCCGGGGTCGCGGTGGTCGGCGGCGCCGTGTCCGGCGCGGTCGTGGTCACGGTGGTGGTCGTGGCCGCGTCCCGTTCCTCGGCGTCACGCTCGAGCCGGGCGACGAACGCCTCGGCGCCGGAACGGGAGGAGAAGCGGTGGCCGCCGTCGAGGTCCCGGAGCTGGGCCTCGGTGAGGTCGTCGGTGGTGAGGTCGGCTCGCTCCTCGAGGGTCGGATCCCACCAGAGGAGTCCCCCGGGGACCCCCCGGTAGAGGGCCACCTGCTCGCCGTCGAGGCCCACGTAGTAGGGCCGGCGGGCGAACCAGCCGACCGCTCCGACGGCGACCCCGACCACGACGAGGACCGGCAGGGCGGCGAGGAGCAGCCGTCCGGCGCGCCGGGTCACGCGCCGGCGGAGAGGAGGAGGCGGCGGGGGGGCGGCCGAGGGGGCCTCGGGGAGCTCCTCGACCCGGGGAGGTCGTGCTGCCACCGCCGGGGGTCGTCACCGTCCTCCACGTCGACCACGACGACGGTGATGTTGTCCTCGCCCCCCGCCGCGTTGGCGGTGTCGACGAGGGCCCGGGCGGCACGCTCGGCGTCGTCCTCGCGCCGGAGGACCGTCGCGACGCCGTCGGGGCGGACCATCGAGGTGAGTCCGTCGGAGCAGAGCAGCACCCGGTCACCGGGCCGGAGCTCGACCGAGTACAGGTCGACCTCGACCTCGGCGTCGACCCCGAGGGCGCGGGTGATGATCGAGCGGTGCGGGTGGACCGTGGCCTGCTCGGGGGTGAGCCGGCCCTCGCGCACCAGCTCCTCCACCAGGCTGTGGTCGACGGTCACCTGGCGGAGCTCGCCGTCGCGCAACACGTAGGCGCGCGAGTCGCCCACGTGGGCGACCAGGAGGGTCCCCCCGGCGGCCAGGGTGGCGGCGGTGAGCGTGGTCCCCATCCCGGCCAGCTCGGCGTCGCCGGCGGCCTTCTCGTGGACCGCGGCGTTGGCGGCGAGCACCGCGTCCCGTACCGCGCTCCCGGCCGCGACCGACGCCCGGAGGGCCTCGAGGGCGGTGGCGCTGGCGACCTCGCCCGCCCGGTGCCCGCCCATCCCGTCGGCGACGGCGTACAGGCCGACCCGCTCGTCGACGAGGAAGCCGTCCTCGTTCTCCTCCCGGACCCGCCCGACGTCGGTCGCGCCCCGCGCCGTGAGCCTCATCCCTCGCTCCCCGGCGCGCCGCCGTTCAACGGACGACCTCCCCGACCGTCTGGCCGAACTGGACCCGGTCGCCCCGTCGCAGGCGGGTGGGGGACTCGATCCGCTGCCCGTTCACGAGGGTCCCGTTCGTGGAGCCGAGGTCCTCGACCCACGTGTGGCCGTCGCGGGAGAACAGCCGGGCGTGCACCTGCGACACGTACGTGTCGTCGGCGAGCACGAGCGCGCAGCCCCCGGCCCGGCCCACCGTCAGCTCGTCGCCGATCGTGTGGACCTCGTCGCGCCGTGACGGCGGTTCGAGGAGGCGGAGGCGCGGGCCTCGCCGGGTGGACCGGCGGCGTCCCTCGGCTGACGGCTCCGGTGGTGCGGGCACGGTGACCGGAGCGGCCCGCAGCTCGAGCGTCACGACCCGGACGACGCGCAGCAGGAACAGGAACAGCAGCGCGAGGAAGCAGATCTTGAGGACGGTGAGCAACGATTCGGACATGCCCGCCCCCGCTACGAGGCCTCGAACCTGATGGTGGTCTCGCCCACGCCGATCGCGTCGCCGTCGGCGAGCGCGTGCTCGCGGACCTGCACGCCGTTCACCGTGGTCCCGTTCGTGGAGCCGAGGTCGCGCAGGACGTAGCCGTCGAGGTCGGGATGGACCTCGGCGTGGCGGCGGGAGACCCGCGGGTCCTCGATCGTGATCGTGCACTCGGCGAGCCGCCCGATGGTGGCGGGCTCCTCACCGAGGCCGACGCGCTGGCCGTCGGGGAGCACCAGCGCTCCCACCCGACCCCCCGCGCCCTCGGCGATGTCGGCCAGGAGGTCGAGGTCGCCCCGGCGGAGACCCGGGTCGACGACGAGCTCGACGGTGACCGGGCCCACGAAGTGGTAACCCTCCTCGTGGGCGTGGTTCCGGGCCGCCTCGACCAGCTCGCGGACCAACGCGTCGTGGAAGGAGCCGAACCGCTCCGCGTCCTCCTGGGAGAGGAGCACCGTGACCCGGTTGGGGGCGACGGTCCCGCGCAGGCCGACCGTCCGCCCGGAGTCCATGGCCCGGACCATCTTCCGGCCGATCTCCACGGGTTGGAGGCCGGACCGGAACGCCTTCGTGAAGGCACCCTCGACCAGCCGCTCGAGCCGGCGCTCGAAGCTCTGGAGTCCCACGACCGGCGAGTGTACCGGCGGTCCGGCACGGCCCACGGGGTCTGCCGGCGCGCCCCGCGCGCCCGGTGATCGCGTTGGCGGGGCGGCGGTGGCGGCATAGCGTGGGGGTGCCGGCGCCATCACCGGCGGCCGGGTCGGCGTCGAACGGGCAGGTCGATGAGAGCGTTCTGGGACGGGCTCGCCACCGTGATCGCGCGTCGCTTCCGGCTGGTGCTGGTGCTGGCGCTGCTCGCCACCGCCGGTCTGGCGGTCGGGATCCCCCTGCTGGACTTCGAGACCAGCCAGGTGTCGCTGATCGGCGAGGAGAACCCGGTCGCTCAGGACAACGAGCGGTTCCAGGACGAGTTCGGCGGGGAGCCGATGATCGTGCTCCTGACCGCGCAGGAAGGCCACGACGTCCTGGACCTCTTCGACGAGGAGAACCTGCCGAGGCTCCAGGCGTTCGACCAGTCGCTGCGCGACACCGGCCTCTTCCATGCCGTGCTCAGCCCGCTCGTCGCGCTCGAGTTCGCCCGCAACCAGATGACGGTCGGCAACGGGCTCTTCGAGGCCGCCTCGGTCCGGGAGCAGCAGCGGGCCCGGGAGGAGGCGGCCGCCGCGGGCGCCGGCCCCGAGGAGCAGGAGGCCGCCGCCGCGGAGGTGGCCGCCGCGTTCACCGAGCGGTTGCTCGCCCTCGCCGGCCGGCTCGAGGCCGCCGAGCCGGGGATCACGGCCCGGGCTCTCACCGATCCCGCCTCGATCAGCAACAACGACGAGTTGCTCGAGAACCGCGACCTCCTCGAGGTGCTGCTCTACGAGGACGAGAACGAGAGCATCGTCCGGCCCGTACTGCGGGACAACTTCCTGGACCGCACCCACGCGGTCACCATCGCCCGCCTCAACGGGAACGTGGACATCGCCGACATGGGCGCGGCGGCCGACGCGGTGCAGGACGCCGTGCGGGAGGCGGGCTTCGAGGGCTTCGACGTCCTCGCCACGGGCCCACCCGAGCTGCTCCAGGACATCAACGACTACCTCCAGGGCGGCATGGCCACCCTCGGCGGCCTCTCGTTCCTGGTGATGATCGTCGTGCTGTGGTTCGTGTTCCGCGTCCGATGGCGCCTCCTCTCGATGGTGATCGTGATCCTCGGGGCGATCTGGGGCTTCGGGATCATGGGCTACATCGGCCTGCCCCTCACGCTCATCACGATCTCCGGGCTGCCGATCCTCATCGGGATCGGCGTCGACTTCTCGATCCAGGCCCACAGCCGCTTCGAGGAGGAGATCGACCACGACGGAGACGCCGAGTCGGCCGTCCGTCGGGTGATGCGCTGGCTCACCCCCGCGCTGGCGGTGGCGATGATCGCGGCGGTGGCCGGCTTCCTCGCCCTCCAGGTCTCCGAGGTGCCGCTCATCCGCGACTTCGGCGTCATGCTCGCCCTCGGGATCTTCGCCCTCTTCGTCGCCGGGATCACCGTCCCGACCTCGATCCTCGTGTGGCGCGAGCGCCGGCACCCCACCCCCGCCGGCGCGGCCAGCGTCCCCCACGGCGTGCTCGAGCGGATCGTCCGGTGGATGTGCTTCAGCGCCCGGACCTTCATCCTCCCGGTCGTGCTGGCCGGGCTCGGCGTCATCTTCGTGGGCCTGGCCCTGGAGGGCCGCTTCACCATCCAGACCGACCCCGAGGAGTGGATCCCCCAGGACGGCCGGACGGTGCGGAGCCTCGAGGAGCTCCGCGAGGACACGGGGTTCTCCAGCGAGCTGCAGCTCCTCATCGAGGCCGACGACGTGACCGCGACGCCGGTGAGCGAGTGGATCCAGGTCTTCACGATCGAGCAGGCCGGCTACGCGAACACGCTCGAGGCTCCCGAGATCGAGGGCAAGCACGAGGCCCTCATCCGGGGCACCAGCCTCCCGGCCGTGGCCATGAGCGTGACCGGCGTGCCGCCCGGTCAGGAGGAGGTCGAGCTGCTGCTCGGCGACGCCCTGGAGGAGGACCCCGAGTACACCGTCGCCCCGCGCGACTTCGTCGTCCAGTTCATGAGTTCGGACCTGACGAGCACCGCGCTCATCTTCCCGATCACCGACGTCACGCTCGGGGAGCGCGAGGAGCTCGTCGACGAGATGCTGGCCGACCTCGAGCTGCCACCCGGCTTCGACGCCGAGGTGGGCCTGACCGGGCCGCCGGAAGGCGTGTCGGTCCTGCCGGCCGGGCTCGTGTACGTGGGCGTCGAGCTGGTCGACGCGCTGGAGGCGAACCGGGCGCTCATGACCTGGCTCGCCCTCGGGGCCGTGGCGCTGTGGCTGCTGATCCGTTACCGGCGGATCGTGACCACGCTGCTCCCCCTCGTGCCGGTCACGATCGCGGTCGGGCTGTCCTCCCTGGTGATCTTCGCCACCGGCATCGAGCTGAGCCCGCTCACGAGCGTCACCGGCCCGCTCGTCATCGCCACCTGCACCGAGTTCTCGGTGCTGATCCTGGCCCGGTACGTGGAGGAGCGCGAGCGGGGGCGCGACCCCGACGACGCCGTCGCCCACGGCGCGGTGCGCATCGGCCGGGCGTTCGTGGCCTCGGGTCTCACGACGGTGGGCGGCTTCGGGGTGATGGCCTTCTCGGCGTTCCCGCTGCTGCGGGACTTCGGGATCGTCGTGGCGCTCAACGTGCTCGTGGCCCTGGTGTCCGCGCTGGTCGTGCTGCCGCCGCTGCTCATGTGGGCCGACCGGACGCCGTGGCTGAAGACGTTCTCCCCCGGGGAACGGCCCGGGATGCTCGCGGGGGCGGACGAGGTGGCGCCGGCCCGGACCGGCGGGCCCTCGCCTGGCTAGCGGGGGTACAGACACCCGAGACCCAGGTTCCGCTGACTCGGGTGTCCCTACCGTCGCTCAGCGGGGGTACAGACACCCGAGACCCAGGTTCCGCTGACTCGGGTGTCCCTACCGTCGCTCAGCGGGGGTACAGACACCCGAGACCCAGGTTCCGCTGACCCGGGTGTCCCTACCGTCGCTCAGCCCCGAGGTAGGCCGCCCGGACCTGGGGGTCGGCGGCGAGGTCGGCCGCGCGTCCCTCGGCCACGACCGTGCCGGTCTCGAGCACGTAGGCCCGGTCCGCGATCGCGAGGGCCCGCGCCGCCATCTGCTCGACGAGGAGGATCGTCGTGCCCTCGGCCCGGAGCGCCTCGACGATGGCGAACACCTCGTCGACGAGGATCGGGGCGAGACCGAGCGACGGCTCGTCGAGGAGGAGGACGCGGGGACGCGACATCAGGCCCCGACCGATCGCCAGCATCTGCTGCTCGCCGCCCGAGAGGAGCCCGGCGGCCTGCCGCCGCCGTTCCCGCAGCACCGGGAAGCGGTCGAACACGGCCTCGAGGTCCGCGGCCACCGCCGCGCGGTCGCGGCGCCGGTAGGCGCCGAGCAGGAGGTTCTCGGCCACCGTGGACTCGGGGAAGACCCGCCGGCCCTCGGGGACGTGGGCGAGGCCGAGACCGGCGATCCGGTGGGCGGAGAGCCTCGTCGCGCGGCGGCCCAGGACCGTGACCGATCCCCGGACGCTCTTCATCAGCTCGGGAACCCCCGAGACCGTCTTGAGCAGGGTCGACTTGCCGGCCCCGTTGCCGCCGACGATCGTGACGATCTCGCCGGGGAGCACGTCGAGGCTGACGTCGCCGAGGGCCCGGGCCGCCCCGTAGTGGACGGTCAGGTTCCGCACCGACAGGACCGGTTCCACGCCGGAGCTCACGCGTGGTCCCCCAGGTAGGCCTGGACGACGCGGGGGTCGGCCCGGACGGCGTCGGGCGTCCCCTCGGCGATCTTCTCCCCGTAGTCGAGTACCGCCACCACGTCGGAGAGCGCCATGACCAGCTCCATGTGGTGCTCGATGAGGAGGACCGTCACTCCCTCGTCGCGGACGGTGCGGATCAGGTCGGCGAGTTCGTGGAGGTCATTGGGGTGCATGCCGGCGGCCGGCTCGTCGAGCAGCAGGAGATCCGGGTCACCGGCCAGGGCCCGGGCGATCTCGAGCCGGCGCTGGTCGGCGAAGGGGAGCGCGTCGGCCCGGACGTCGGCCCGGTCCTCGAGGCCGACGAACCGGAGGAGCCCGCGGGCCCGGTCCCGCACCTGCCGCTCCTCGGCCCGGGCGGGCTCGGGGAGGACCATGGACCGGGCGAGCCCGTAGCGGGTGCGGGAGTGGGCCCCCACCATGACGTTCTCCAGGACGGTCATCCGCCGCCAGATCTGGCAGCCCTGGAAGGTGCGGGCGAGCCCGGCCTGGCTGGCCCGGTGGGGCGGGAGCCCGGCGACGTCGCGGCCGTGGAAGCTGACCTGGCCGGCGTCGGGCCGGTAGAAGCCGGTCACGACGTTCACGAAGGTCGACTTGCCGGATCCGTTGGGACCGATGAGGGCATGGACGGTCCCGGGCGCGACGGCGAGGTCCACCGCGCTGAGGGCGGCGAGGCCTCCGAAGCGCTTCGTGAGGCCCGAGACCGACAGCAACGGGCCCGCCTCGGCGGTCCCGGGTCGGGGCCGGGGACGGGGTCGTGCGAGCTCCTCGGGGAGGGGCCGGGCCGGGCCGGGCCGGCGGGCCGGCCGCCGCCGTTCCCGGAGATGGCGGACCTGGCCGACCAGCCCGCGGGGAAGGAGGATCGCGTTCACCACCACGAGGACGCCGAGGACGAGTTGCTCGCTGCGGCCCAGCCACTCGCTGGTGGACTTCCCACCCAGGTCCACCCCGAAGCCGAGCGTGAAGACGAACGCCCCGACCACGGGGCCGGCCAGCGTTCCCAGCCCCCCGAAGAACAGGTAGATCACGTAGCGGAACGACTGACCGATGGTCTGGGTCCCGTCGAGCACGGCAACCTGGAGGGTGGTCTGGGCGGCGAGGACGCCGGCCAACGACACGAGGCCGGCCGACACCGAGAACGCCGACACCTTGTACCAGTAGGTGTTGACGCCGCAGGAGCGCGCCGCCAGCTCCGACTCGCGGATGGCCTGGTAGGCCCGTCCCCACCGGCTGTGCACGAGGTTCCAGCTCACGTAGACGGCGATCACGAGCAGGGCGGCGCCGATCCAGTAGAGCCCCACGAGGTACCGGTGGGGGTTGTCGGCGGGGATCCAGGAGAAGGCGGTGTCGAGCGGCTCGGCCACGGTCCGGCCGCCCAGGCCGCCGAAGGCACCGTCGAAGAGGAGCGCGATCGACGTGGAGATCAGCGCGAAGGCGAGGGTGACGACGGTCAGGTAGAAGCCCCGGAGGTGGCAGCAGGTGAGGGCGAGCAGCGCGCCGAAGACCATGCCGGCGAGGAAGGCCGCGGGGAACCCGAGCCAGGGGTCCAGCCCCCAGTCCTCGACCGCCCACACGGCGCCGACGAACCCGCCGTACAGGAAGAACACGTGGTGGCCGAGCGAGAGGAGGCCGGCGTAGCCCAGCAGCAGGTTGAGGCCGACGACGGCGGTGGCCCACCACATGGCCGTGACGCCGAGCTGGATCCAGAACCGGTCCTCGGCCTGGCTCTGGCCGAACCAGGCGAGGAACGCGATCAGCGCCAGCCCGGGCCCCAGGCGGACGGCCCACCGGGAGAGCGGGGTGAGCCCGCCCGAACCTCGGATCGCCCGACCCCCGGCGTCGGGGGGCCGGGGCGGCCGGCGCGGCCGGGGCGGAGCCGGTGTCGAGGCTCATACCTTCTCGATCACCGGCCGGCCGAAGAGGCCCGTCGGCCGGAAGACGAGGACGACGATGAACACGGCGAAGGTGACCAGCGGGCCCCACGTGTCGGCGTCGCTGGTGGCCACGCCCACGACGCCGCCGACCAGCGCGAGCAGGTAGCCGCCGGCCACGGCACCCCGGGTCGAACCGAGCCCGCCGATGACCGCGGCGATGAACCCGAAGACGCCGAGGCTCAGGCTGATGTTGAAGCGGATCCCGAGCCGGGGGGCCACGAGCACGGCGCCGAGGCCGGCGAGCGCACCGGCGATGACGAAGCTGATCGCCACGATCATCGCCGGGTTGATCCCCATGAGCGCCGCGGCCTGCCGATCCTGGGCGACGGCCCGGAAGGCCTGGCCGATCCGGGTCCGCCGCTGCATCGCCTCGATCGCCACGACGAGCACGAGGGTGGTTCCGATCAGGGCGATGTCGCTGGGGCGGATGGCGACCCCGCGCACGACCGATCCCGTCCAGCCGAACACCGAGGAGACCAGGTCGGGGACGGTCTGGCCGCTGTCACTGATGGTCTTGGCGACGATCTCCTGGGCGACGATGCCGGCACCGAAGGTCGTGACGAGCCAGGCGATGCTCGTGGACGGGTCGAACCGTCCGAGCGGGGCCACCGCGACCAGGTCGAAGGCCAACCCGACCAGGCCCGAGAGGATGACCACCGCCACCGTGACCAGCGGGAGCGGGACGTTCTCGTCGAGCACCTCGGAGTAGAGCCACCAGGCGAGGTAGCCGCCCACGACGACGAGGGTCCCCTGGGCGAAGTTGACGATGCGGGTCGTGGAGAAGATCAGGCTGTAGCCGAGGGCCACGAGGGCGTAGATCGACCCGATCGTGCTCGTGAACACGACGACCTGGACGACCTTCCCCATCGCGCCTCCCGCCGCCAGGGCTCGCGCCGTTCCCCGGCGGCCGAACGCTACCGGACGGTAGGGATCGGCCGCTTCCCCGAGTCGCGACGGGCTAGTGGACCTTGCAGTCGCTGGTGAGCTCGATGTCCTCGCCGGTGGCGTCGGGCGGGTCGACCGTGCAGAGGGTGCCCCACCCGCCTTCGAGGATCTCGGTGACGGTGTCGGGGAAGGCCCGGCGGTTGGCCTCGAGGGTCGGGCGCACGAGGTGGGTGGGGCCGACGTAGTCGGGGAAGGCGGGCAGCCACACCTCCTCCCACTCGCGGCCGAGCTGGTAGGGAGGGTCGGTCTCGGCGGGGCCCGTGTGGCGCTCGAGGGTGATGAGGACGAGCTGGTCCTCGGTGATGGCGAGGTGGCGGTCGGGTTCGAAGCCGTACTCGAGGCCGGCGAAGGTGGTCGTGAGGCCCTCGAGGGCGGTGACGACGGCCTCCCGGTCGGTGGTCCCGGCCCGGCGGACGGCCTCGACGAGGGCCCACAGGCCGTTGGCGGGGGACTCCTCGCCCCCGGTGGCGGGGATGCCGAGGTAGTCCTGCATCCAGGTGCGGATGGGGAAGGTCGGCAGGCCGATGAGGCCGCCCATGTGCCAGGTCGTGAGGCTCCCGGTCTTCGCCGCGTCGCCGGCCAGCTCGGCCCACTTCTTCTCGCCGGTGCCGCCGGGCCAGCCCATCACGTGCGGGCGCCAGGCCGGGCCCTTGGCCGTGGGGGGTGTCGACGTAGCCGGCACCGAGGGCGTCGAGCCCCTTCACGATCCCCGCGACGCTCTCCGCGGCTCCCCAGAGGCAGAGCGCCTGGGGAGCCGACTGCTGGAGCCGCTGGAGCTGGGCCCCGAAGTCGGCGGTGAAGAGGGTGAACTCCTCGACGCCGGCGACCGGCATGTCGTGCTTGGCGACCGCGTGCTCGAAGCTCTCCCGGAACGTCTGGCTGATGGTGCTGTCGTAGGCCAGGCCCACGCTCGCGTAGCCCCGGTCCTCCTTGGCGTAGCGGACCAGGAGGTCGAAGGCCATCTTGTCGGGCTGGATGAACTGGAAGATCGAGCGCTCGGGGACGTCGGGGTAGAGGAGCCCCTGGGACCACATGTCGTAGAAGACCGAGATGATCGGGATGCCGTCACGGGCGATCTGGGGGCGGGCCTCCTTGAGCCCGATGGGCGTGCACCACAGGATGCCGACGACGTCGGGGTCGGCGACGAGCTGGGCGTAGGCCCGGTTCGTGGCGTCGACCAGCTCCTCGGCCTTGGCGTTCACGATCTCGAGGGTGACCTTCGTGCCCTTGACGAGGCCCTCGCGCTCGATGTGCTCCATGGCGGCCCGGAGCGAGCGGTCGACGACGTCGCCGACGAACTGGCCGAGGCCCTCGAGGGGGGCGATGACGCCGATCTTCAGGCTGGACGGCAGGGTGGTGCCGCCGTCGCCTCCGCCGCTCCCGCCGGTCCCCGTCGTGCTCCGGGTGCCCCCCGTGCTCGGGCTCCCGCCGGAGTCCCCGCCGTCGCCGTCGCCGCCGCCGCACCCGGCGAGAGCGCCCCAGGCCCCGATCAGGGCCATCCCGGCCAGGCTGCTGCGGGCGGCCCACTCCATGAACACCCGCCGGTCGACGGGGCGGCGGATCAGGTCGTCGGCGCTGATGCGGATGGGCTCGTGCTCGGCCACGGCCGCCTCCTGTGTGGGGCCCCCGGAGGGCGCGGATCCGCTGGAAGTCGGGCGAGTGTGACCTATGCGACGATCGGGTGCAAGAGGGCGAGCCCGACCCGCCGTCGCCTGCTCAGTGGATCTTGCAGTCGTTGCTGAGCTCGATGTCCTCGCCGGTGGCGTCGGGCGGGTCGACCGTGCAGAGGGTGCCCCACCCGCCTTCGAGGATCTCGGTGACGGTGTCGGGGAAGGCCCGGCGGTTGGCCTCGAGGGTCGGGCGCACGAGGTGGGTGGGGCCGACGTAGTCGGGGAAGGCGGGCAGCCACACCTCCTCCCACTCGCGGCCGAGCTGGTAGGGAGGGTCGGTCTCGGCGGGACCCGTGTAGCGCTCGAGCGACACCAGCACCACCTGGTCCTCGGTGATGGCGAGGTGGCGGTCGGGTTCGAAGCCGTACTCGAGGCCGGCGAAGGTGGTCGTGAGGCCCTCGAGGGCGGTGACGACGGCCCGCCGGTCGGTGGTCCCGGCCCGGCGGACGGCCTCGACGAGGGCCCACAGGCCGTTGGCGGGGGACTCCTCGCCCCCGGTGGCGGGGACGCCGAGGTAGTCCTGCATCCAGGTGCGGATCGGAAGCGAGGGCAGGCCGATGAGGCCGCCCATGTGCCAGGCGGTGAGGGTCCCGGTCTTCGCCGCGTCGCCGGCCAGCTCGGCCCACTTCTTCTCCCCGGTCCCGCCGGGGGAGCCGAGGACGTGCGGGCGCCACTGCGAGCCCCGGGCCGTGGGCGTGTCGACGTAGCTCGCGCCGATCGCGTCGAGGCCCTGGACGATCCCGGCCGTGTTCTCGGCCAGGCCCCAGACGAAGAGGCAGTGGCTTCCCTGGTCCCCCAGCCGCTGGAGCTGGGCGCCGTAGTCGGCGCTGAAGATGTTGAACTGCTCGACGCCGGCCACCGAGAGGCCGTGCTTGTCGATGGCCCGCTCGAACCCCGTCCGGTAGACCTCGCCGATGCTGCTGTCGTAGAAGAGCCCGGCGCTGGCGTAGCCGCGGTCCTCCTTCGCGTAGCGCATGAGGACGTCCATGGCCATCGAGTCGGGCATGAGGAGCTGGAACACCGAGCGCTCCGGCCCGTCGGGGTAGAGCCAGTCCTCGGACCAGGCGTCGTAGAAGACCGAGATCACCGGGATGCCGTCGCGGGCGATCTGGGCCCGGGACTCGGGGAGCCCGACGGGCGAGCACCAGAGGATGCCGACGACGTCGGGGTCGGCGACGAGCTGGGCGTACGCCTTGCCCGTGGCGTCGGCCAGCTCCTCGGCCTTGGCGTTCACGATCTCGTAGGAGACCTTCGTGCCCTTGACGAGGCCCTCGCGCTCGATGTGCTCCATGGCGGATCTCAGGGAGTGGTCGACGATGTCGCCGATGAACTTCCCGAGCCCCTCCATGGGCGCGATCACCCCGATCTTGAGGGTCGGCGGGAGCGTCCCGCCGTCGCCCTCGCCGTCGCCGGTGCCGGTCCCGGTGGTCCGCCCGGTCCGGTCGGAGTCGTCGTCGCCGCAGCCGGACAGCCCGCCCCACGCCCCGAGCAGGGCCATCCCGGCCAGGCTGGTGCGCCCGGCCCACCGGAGGAACACCCGGCGGTCCACCGGGTGGCGGACCACGTCGTCGGCGGGGACCCGGAGAGGCTCGTGCTCGGACATGACCCCGTCCCTTCGCTGGCCCGTCGGGGGCCGAGGGGTGGCCGCCGGCCCGCGTGGCGGGATCATGGCGGAGGCGAGGCGGGGTCGCAAGGACCCGTGTCGTGGCGCCGATCCGGCGATCGGATCGTGCGCCGGGCCGACCGGGGCCATGGAGGAGCGGCCCCCGTCGCCTGGTAGATTGCGACGCTCGCGCGCGAGTGGCGGAATTGGCAGACGCGCAGGATTCAGGTTCCTGTGTCCGCAAGGACGTGGGGGTTCAAGTCCCCCCTCGCGCACTCTCCGGTCCGGCCCGCGGTGCCCGCGCGCTCCGGGCGCGCGAGCGGGCCTACGCTCTCGCCTCGTGGACCGGTCCGGGCGATCCGCGTGGCCCCACGGGTGTGCGGTCCGTCGCCGCACGACGCGGGATCCCGGCGCCTCCCGAACGGAAGCCGCTCCGGGAGCGCGACCGTGATCCGCCTCGTGGCGTCCGGCGTCGTCAGCCTCGTCGCCAGCGCGGTCGCGCTCGTCGTCGGGGCCGCCGTGCTCGACGGCATGGCGCTCGAGCCAGACGGCTTCGTGGTCGCGGTGCTCGTGTTCACCGTGGTCGAGGTCATCGTGGAGCCCCTCATCCGTCAGACGGCGTTCCGGAGCGCGCCCGCCCTGCTCGGGAGCAGCGCGCTCGTCGCGACCCTCGCCAGCCTCGTCGTCACGGTGGCCGTCACGGACGGGTTGCGGATCTCGGACGCCGGGACGTGGGTGCTGGCGACGGTGCTGGTCTGGGCCGTGGCGCTCGTCGCCCGGTTCCTGCTGCCCTTCGTGGTGTTCAAGCGCGTCTTCGCGGAGCAGCGGGCGGCCGGCCACCGCCGCTGAGCCCCGGGCGTCGGCGTCGCCACCGGCGACGGCTCCCGGGTGTCTCCGGCCCCGTCGGGCGGCGGGGGGCACACCCGGGTGGCCCGGGCGCGGTGCATCCTCCCGGGGTGTCCGTTAGCGTCTCGTCCGGCCGGTCCGGCGCGCGGGCGACGCCGGCCCGGCCGTCGGACCTGCCGTCGGACCAGCCGGGCCGCCGCAGACCGGCGAGCGTGGATGACGGGGAGGAGCCACACGATGGCCGCAGGGAGCGCAGGGCTGCACGAGGAGGCCGGGAAGCTCCGGCCCGAGACGATCGAGCGACACCGGGCCGTCGTCTCGCTGATGGAGGAGCTCGAAGCCGTCGACTGGTACGACCAGCGGGTCGACGCGTCCGGGGACCCGGAGCTCGCCGAGATCCTCGCCCACAACCGCGACGAGGAGAAGGAGCACGCCGCCATGCTCCTCGAGTGGCTCCGCCGGCGCGACCCCGCCCTCGACGGGCACCTGCGGACCTACCTCTTCACCGAGGCGCCGGTCACCGAGATCGAGGAGGCCGAGGAGGGCGGCGGCGGTGACGGAGGAGCCGAAGGGGATGCTGCCGCCGGTCTCGGGATCGGCTCGCTCCGGGAGGGTGCCCGATGAACCGCCTCCTGCGCGACGCGGCCCCGATCTCCGGCGCGGCCTGGGCGGCGGTCGACGACGAAGCCCGCCGGGCCCTACGCCACTTCCTCGCCGCCCGCCGGTTCGTGGACTTCAGCGGCCCTCGCGGGTTCGACCTGGCCTCGATCCCGGTCGGCCGGCTCGGGTCGACCGGGGCCTGGCTCGGTGAGGGCGTCGACGTCGCGCTGCGCGAGAGCCAGCCCGTCGTCGAGACCAGCGTCGACCTCACCCTGCGCCGGGCCGGGCTCGAGACGATCGAGCGCGGGGGCGAGCCCGACCTCGAGCCCGTGCTGGAGGCCGCCCGCCGGGCGGCCCTCGCCGAGGATCGGGCCGTCTTCCAGGGCATCGACGAGCGCGACCTGCCGGGGATCGTCCCGGCGTCGCCGCACGAGCCGATCGGCATCGGCGACGACTACACCCAGTACCCCACCCTCGTGACGAGGGCGGTCGAGCAGCTCCGGCGGGCCGGGGTGGGCGGTCCCTACGGCATCGTGCTCGGACCCCGCTGCCACGCCGGCGTGCTGGAGACCACCGAACGGGGCTACCCGGTCATCGAGCACCTCAAGCTCGTGCTCGACGGGCCGATCGTCCCCGCCGACACCGTGTCGGGGGCCGTGGTCCTGAGCGCGCGGGGTGGCGACTACGAGCTCGTGAGCGGGGTCGACTTCGAGATCGGCTACCGCTCCCACGACGCCGAGACGGTCACGCTCTTCCTCCGGGAGACCTTCGCCTTCCGGGTGCTCGAGCCGGCCGCCGCGGTCGCGCTCGTCCATCCCTGAGGCGCACCCGCGGTCCCGGGCTCGGCCGGCGATCCCGCCGGCCGGCGCCGGCCGCCCGGCGCGTCCACTCGCTCCCCGAGGTGTCGTCGGCCCCCGCCGGGGGGGCGGGTCGGCTCCCTGCTCCGGTGACGAGCGGCGGACGGTGGCAGGCTGGTGCCGCACCGACGAGGGGACGCCATGAGGCTGGGGATCTCGCTGCGCAGCGCGCACGCCGTCGACGACGCCCGCGTCGGCGCACGCTGGATGGTCGAGCGGGCGGTCGTGGCGCGCGAGGCCGGGCTCGACTCGCTCTTCGTCGGGGACCACCACGCCGTGCCCGTCCCCTACTACCAGAACACCGCGATCCTCGGTCGCCTGCTCGCCGAGTGGGGGGACCGGCCGGCGGGCGCGCTCTACCTCCTGCCCCTGTGGCACCCGGTGCTGGTGGCCGAGCAGGTCGGCACGCTGGCGGCGATCGCCCGGGGACGGTTCGTGATGCAGTGCGCGGTCGGCGCCGGGGCCGGGCAGTTCGGGGCGCTCGGCGTGGCCCCGGCCGACCGGGCGTCCCGCATGGAGGCGGCCCTCGACGTGATCCGCCGGCTCCTCCGCGGCCAGGAGGTGACCTCGGACGGGCCGTGGCGCATCGGACCGACCCGGATCGCGCCCCTGCCGCCCGAGCCGGTCGAGGTGTGGGTGGGAGGTCATGCCCCACCGGCCGTCGACCGGGCCGCTCGGCTCGGGGACGGGTGGCTGGCCGGGCCGGAGCTGCTCCCCGCCGAGGCCCGGGACCTGCTCGAGGCGTACCGGGAGCGCTGTCACGTCCACGGCCGGACCCCGAGCGCGATCGCCATCCGCCGCGACGTCCACGTGGGGGCCGATCCCGCCGACGCCCGCCGGGTCGCCGAACGCGTGCTGGAGCGGGGCTACCGGGGGTTCCGGCCCGGGGTCTGCGTCGTGGGCGGGGTGGAGGAGGTCGCCGGGGAGCTCCGGGACCTCGGGTCGATGGGCTACACGGACGTGATCGTGCGCCACCTCGCCGACGACCAGGGCGAGGCGCTCGCCTCGATCGCCCGGCTGCGCGAGGTGCGGGCCGCGCTCATCGACGCCTGAGGGCGCGCGGGAGGGCCCCTGGTCTCCTGCCGGGTCGGCACGTTTTCGGGGCTGTGGACCCGGTTCCGCTCCAACCCGGCCGAAATGACATGGGGTCGGCGCGCCGGGGCTCTGGACCCCGATTCCGCTCCAACCCGGTTGAGTGACATGCCCGGGTCGGCGCGTGCGGGGCCGGTCTCCTGCCGGGTTGGCGCGCTTTCGGGGCTGTGGACCCCGTTTCCGCTCCAACCCGGTTGAAATGACATGCCCGGGTTGGCGCGTGTTCGGGGTTCTGGACCCCGATTCCGCTCCAACCGAGCGCTCCGGGCTCAGGGCTCGACGAGGACACCGACGACGTCGTGGACCGCGTAGGCCGTGCCGGCGGAGAGGCGCGCGCTCCCGACGGGGACCGGACGGCCCGCGATGCCGGGGCCGGTCAGGACCACGTCCGCGGTCCAGGTCGCCCGGACCGTGAGCGAGCGGGAGCCCCGGATCTCGAAGTCGAGCCGCGCCGCGGGGTCCCCCGCCCGGCCCGGCAGCTCGGAGGCCTCGGCGGTCTCGCCGCGGTCGGTCTCCCATGCCACGGCGGCGAGGCGCGCCGTGCCGGTGACCGTCCACGGCCCGATCGACACCGCGACCGCCACCTCGGTCGGGCCGTCGTACCACAGGTCCGTGGCCATCCCCACCAGCCCGACGGGCGGGCTGGTCCCGGTGCGCGGCGGCGGGACCTGGGACAGGGCCCGGGCCCAGATCTCCCCGATCGACGGGACCGGTGGCAGCGGAGGTGGGGCGGGAGGCTCCCCGCCGAGGTCGTAGGGCACGCAGACCGTCTCGGACGCGAGCAGGTTCCCGGCCAGGTCGAGGGTGAGGAGGCGGTACGACCAGCCCAGGGCGTGCTCCGGGGGTCCGGTGTCGCAGAGGTGGTCGAGCGGCGTCCCCCCGGCTCCCGGGGAGTCGGCCGCGACCCACACGTGCTGCACGACGTCCGGACCACCCGCCCCGCCCGGGCCCACCGCCTCCCAGGTCCCCGAGCCGCCGGACCCGGCTGTCCCGGGAATCCCGATCTCCACCGTGATCGTGCCGTCGGGGTCGAGGCCGCCCCCGTGGGACGGTTGCCCGTCGGCGAGCGCGGTCCGGGGGACGAGGAGGACGATGGCCGCGGAGACCACTGCGGCGGCGACCGACGTCGTGCGCCGGGCGGGGCCGGGCGGGTCGGTGGCCCGTCCGGTCACAGCTCCACCACCAGGTCCTCGACGGCCGCCGACCAGTCCGCGATCCGCCAGCGTCCGCCCCGGTCGGCGACGAGCACGACGGTCCAGGCGTACGGGGTCCCCCGGGGCCACTCCTCGACGAGCTGCCCGCTCGCGTCGACGATGCGCTCGCTCTCGTGACGGTCGACGAGACGGAGGCTCGCGGCGTCGGGGAGGACCGACAGGACCTCCACCGACAGGACCTGGTACCCCGCGTCGGCCCAGCGGTACCCGCGCTCGACGAGGAGCTCCTGCCAGGCGAGCTTGTGCTCGTAGGGGAGTGTCCCGGGGACGTAGACCTCGTCGAGGAGCGACGGGTCGGGGTTCTCCCCGATCCATCGTGACGCGAGGATCAGCGACGCCAGGATCGCCGCGTGGTCGTCGCCGGTGTTGACGATGCGTGGGCGGGGGATGCCGTGCAGCGAGCCGGCCGGGAGCGGTCGTGACAGGTCGGGCGCCGGCGCGGCCGTGACCGCGGTGGTCGGCGTCGTGTCCGGCGCCGGCGTCGACGCGGGCCCGGGCGCGGCATCGCCGGTCGTCGTGGAGGTCGCCGGTGGGGCCGGGACGGGACGCCTCGCCGGATCGGCGCCCGCCCCGGCCCCGCGGCCGCAGCCCGCGGCGATCGCCACGAGGACGATCCATCCCAGAGCGCCTCTGAGTGCACCAGGGTGCGTCACCATGCCCCGCTCCGCCGGTCAGGACACCAGTCGCGGCGAGCCTACCCGGTTGTCCCAATCCGGTCGAGAGGGATGAACCGTCCCCGGTCGGGTTGGTGCGGGATCGGGGTCGAGAACCCCGAAGCGCGCCAACCCGGGATGGAGGGAGATGGAGGGAGATGGAGGAGCGTGCCAACCCGGCGAGACGACGGGTCCGGTTGGTGCGGGATCGGGGTCGAGAACCCCGAAAGCGCGCCAACCCGGGATGGAGGAGATGGAGGGAGATGGAGGAGCGCGCCAACCCGGGATGGAGGGGGGGACGGAGCTTCCCCGGGCTAGGCGGTGTGGTCCGAGACCCAGGCCAGGATGCGGAAGTACACCGTGAAGATGGCGTCGCCGTAGTGGCTCGCCGTCGCCCACGTCCCGGTCAGGCCGCCCCACGTCGGGGCGACGCCCCGGAGCTGGAACTCCCCGAGGCGGGGCAGGACCGGGGGGTTCGCCAGCGCGTCGACGGTGAGGCCGGCGTCGGCGTAGGCCCGCAGGAGCTGGATCTGGGCCCGCACGCCGCTGCGCGCGTCGGGGAACGAGTACCCGGTGTCGCAGCTGTCGCAGGCGCCGATGCCGGCGAAGTTGTTGTCGGTCGTCCGGACCTGGCCGTAGTCGGGGAGGTAGAAGTGGCCGGTCTCGAGCACCGACTGGGCGAACGCCACGTCGCCCCGGACACCCTCCGCCGCGCCCTCCTCCACGAACATCCGGGCCAGCTCCCGGATCGGCACGGTCGTGCGGGCGCGCACCCCCGTCGACTCGAACCAGGCGGCCAGCTCGTCGCCGCTGAGCCGGGAGCGCCCGAGGATCGGCGTGCCGGGCCCGGCGGACACCGAGGTCCAGCGGTCGAGGGCCCAGCGGGCCCGGCCCAGGGCCGCCTCGGCGTCGACCACGGCCGCCTCGGCCTCGGGGATCTGCTGCTCGAGGCGGACGAGCCGCTCCCCGAGCTGGCGGCGCTCGGCCACGACGGCCTCGAGCGCCGCGCGGGCCGTGGCCTCGTCCTCCCGGAGCCGCTGCACGAGCCGGAGCCGCTCGTCACTGGCCTGGGCGAACAGCTCGGCCCGCCGCCGCACGTCGAGGAGGTCGTCGGCGCTGGCGAGGGCCTCGAGCTCCCCGAGGTCCCCCCGCCCGACGTACGCCCGGACCGCCACCCGTTCGAGCTTCGCCCGGGTGGTGGCGTAGCGGGCGAGCGCGTCCTTGGCCTCGATCTGGCGGGCCACGGTCCGGGCCTCGGCGTCCTCGAGGCGGGCCCGGGTGTCGACGAGGTCGGCGTACAGGCCGTCCCGGTGCTGCGACGCGGCGAGCAGCCGGGCCTCGGCGTCGGTGACCTGGCGGCCGAGCGCCGCGACGCGGACCGCCGGTGAGGTGGAGCCTGCCGCTCCGGAGGTGGTGGGGCTCGCCGCGCCGACGACCGCCGGCCACGACGCCGCCAGCGCGACGACGATCGACGCCGGGCGGGCGAGCCGCCGGCGCGGGCGCGACCACGGGCGCGACCACGGGCGCTTCACGAGGATCACATCGGCATCTGGGGCCGCCGCACTGTACCCGGTTCTGCCGCGCAGCGACCCGGCTGCGCGCGTTGGGTGGCCGAACGGGCCCTGGCGGCGGGCCCGGACCGCGGTCGGTGGGGGGCGCGCGGGCGGATCGACCGCCGGTCGCTAGCGTGCGCGCATCGCGTTCGTGTCCAGGGAGTCCCACGGAGCCGCCGTCGAGGCCGGTGGCCGGACGATCGTCCCCGTCGCCGCGACCGTCGGCCTCCGGTTCGGCGGGAAGCGCGGGGGTGTGTTCTGGGCGCGCACCGGTCCCCGGCGGGTGGAGGTCACCGAGACCGGCGGGGAGCGTCGCGTCGTCGTGGTTCCCCGACGCGAGGCCCGGATCCGCGCCGGGATCCTGATCGCGGCCCTGGCCGCGGTCCTCGTCGTGCGAGCGAGGAGGTCACGATGAGCGAGCCCACCGTCCCTCCGTCGGGGCCGGGACAGGGGCCCGACCCCGCGGTCCTCGAGAACCTCGGTGCGCGGGTGGAGCGTTGCCTGGGTCGCCTGGTCGAGGACACGACGGCGGCGCAGGTGTTCGGCCCGCCGGTGCAGGTCGGGGAGCGGACCGTGATCACGGCGTCCGTCGTGCAGCGGGCCGGGGGTTCGGCTTCGGAGCGGGATCCGGCAGCGACCCCCGGGAGGGGGTGGGGCCGGCGGCGGGGCCGGCTTCGGCGGGTCGAGCGAGGGCCGTCCCGTCGCGGTCATCGACGTCGGGCCGGAGGGCGTCACGGTCCGTCCCGTGCTCGACCTCACCCGGATCGGGCTCACGGCGCTCACGGGCCTGCTCGCCGTCTGGCGCTTCGGCCGCCGTCCCGGGGGCATCGGGGAGGTCGAAGGGGCCCGGGCCGCCAGCGCCGCGGCGGTCCCGGCCGGCGCCACCCGGCGGTCCCCGGCGGCTAGCTCACCCCGGGGATCGCCGTCGAAGAGCTCGTCGCGCTCGCCGGGCCGGCGCCCGCCCGCCACGGCGACGGGTCCGTAGTGCTCGAGGAAGGCGGCCATGATCTCGTCGACCGGCAGGTCGGCGTAGGTGCCCCGGTCCGCGAGGTACTCCATGTGCCGGTCGCCCCCCGCGGTGTGCTCCTGGAGCAGGGCGTCGTGGACGCCGTCGAACTCGAGGGGCTTCACACCGAAGCGGTCGCACAGCTCCCGGTTGAACGCCGGGGTGGCCTTCACCCAGCGGCCGCCGAGGTACAGCTCGGTGTACCCGTGGAAGACGAACAGGTCGGTGCCCATCCGCTCCCGGAGCCGCTCGCTCTGGAGGTGGTTGCGGACGTCGGCGAAGCCGAGCCGGGCGGGGATGCCGACGGCCCGGGCGAGGGCCGCGAGCAGCACGGCCTTGGGCACGCAGAAGCTCGCGGGGGTTTGGAGCACGGCGCTGGCCCGGAAGGACGACACGTCGTCGACCGCGGTGTAGGGGTCGTAGCGGATGCCGTCGCGCACCGCGTGGAAGAGCCGGACGGCCCGCTCCCGGTCGGTGGCGGCGTCGCCGACGATCTCACGGGCCCGGGCGACCACGCCGGGGTCGTCGGAGTCGACGTACTCGCCCGGATCGAGGTACCGGGCGGGGTCGTCGTGGCCGCCGGGGTCGGCCGGGAGCGTCACCATGGCCGCAGCCTACCGGCGGTCACGCGAGAGCCGTCCGGGGGTCGGCGACGACGGGTCAGGGACGGGGTGGCGTCGGGCCGGCCGGGCGGGGCGACCAGATCGGGTAGTCGATGCCGGCCAGCCGGTTGATGGCGAAGCCCTGGATCACGAGCAGGACGACGGCGAGCATGAGCACGAGGAGCTGCTCGGGCTCGCGCAGGATCCCGAGCGACACGATGAGCGTCGTGGCGCCGGCGGGAGGGTGGGGTACCCGGGCCCACACCATCGCCCCGCTCGTCAGGCCGAGCGAGAGGGCGGCGGCGCCGACCCGTGCCGCGGTGACGCTGGTGGCGAGGGCCGGCGGGTCGTCGGTGAGCCCGAACACGACGAGGGCCAGGTACCCGGCCGCCGCCCCGATGGCGTGACCCCCGACGGTGTTGCGGGGAGACGCCGCCGGCGCCGTCGGCGTGTAGAAGAGCAGGAACGCGGTCGGGCCGAGCGACGGGAAGACGAACGGCTCACCGGTCACCCACGCCGCCGCGGCCATGATCGCGATGGAGATGAGCCCGTTCACGAACGCGAACAGGCCCATCACGGTGGTGTTGGAGCGCCGGGCGGTGAGGGCGGGGATGCGGGCCCGGCGGGCCAGGCCGAAGACGACCGCGGCCATGTCGCCTCCGATCGGCCCCGGCCGCCTCGGGTGCTCGGGCGCCTCGGCGGGCCGGGGATCGGACCCCGCGCCGGGTGGCCGGTCGTCGCCGTCGCCGCGGTCGGTCATCGCTCCCGCAGGTACCGGTAGAAGGCCACGGATCCCGCGGCCAGCACGAGCGAGCACGCGGCCGAGACCCACGCCAGGCCGGGGTCGTCGGCGAGGAGGGCGTCGAGGCCGACGGTGAGCAGGAAGATCTGCAGGGACAGGAGCACGATCACGTACACGCCCACCGCGGAGGAGACCTTGCGGCCCAGCCGGCTCATCCGGGCCGGGCCCCCAGCGCCCAGACCGTGCCGTCGGATCGGACCTCGACGTCGATCCGGCCGAGCGGGCGCTGCGGAGGCCCCGCCCGCACGTCGCCGGTCCGGGCGTCGAAGAACCCCTCGTGGCAGGGGCACACCAGCTCCTCCTCGGCGGCCGAGTAGTAGACGACGCAGCCGAGGTGGGTGCACTTCTGGCTGAAGGCCGCGAGCTCGCCGTCGGGGAAGCGGACCAGGATCGCCGGGTCCTGCGAGCCCGGGTAGCGGAAGAGGTACGTGCCGTCCTCGGGGATCCGGTCGAGCGCGACGATCGGGCGGGGCTCCCCCTCGTTGACGCTCCGCAGCGAGGCCCACGCCGCGATGCCCACGCTGCCCGCGGCGAACGCCCCCGAGGCCAGCACGAGGTAGCGGACGAACTCCCGCCGGGTGACGTCGTCCTCGCCGGCCGACGTGTACGGGAAGTCCTCCCGCCAGGTCGCCTCGTTCGTCGCGTCCTGCGTCACGATCCCTCCTCGATCCCGAACGGGTCGTCGAGCCAGCGGGTGTCCCGGGTCCCCAGCACGTCGATCGGCCCCTCGGAGACCACGACCGTGTGCACCTTCGTGCGCACGGGCTGGTTCCCGAAGACGAAGTCACCGGTGAGGAGCCCGGTCCGGGTGGCGGCGAACCGGTCGAGGGTGCCGAACCAGAGCGCCTCGCTGGGGCAGACGGAGGCGCACATCGGCGCGAGGCCGACCGAGGACCGGTCGTAGCACATGTCGCACTTCATCATCTGCTCGAGACCCGCCATGTGCTTCGGGACGCCGAACGGGCAGGCCAGGACGCAGTTCGAGCAGGCGATGCAGCGTGGCTTCAGGGCCGACTGCACGACCCCGTCCTCGTTCTGCTTGATGGCGTCGGCGGGGCACACCTCGGCGCAGGTGGGGTCCTCGCAGTGCATGCAGACCATCGGGACCGTCTGGGGGGTCGTCGCGGGGTCGACGAAGTCGAGGTGGATGAGCGAGTGCCCCCGGTGGGTCCCGCACTCCTCGCAGGCCGTCACGCAGGCCTGGCAGCCGATGCAGCGGCTCTGGTCGATGACGAAGACCTTGTCGGCCAGGCCCGGGAGCGCGTTCACGCGTCCGGCTCCGTCTTCAGCTCGAGGTCCCGCTGGTCGGTGAGGGACCGCCCCGGACCCACCCGCTCGATCCGCACGGCCGACACCTTGTACTCGGGGATCTTCGAGACCGGGTCGAGGGCCCGGTTCGTGAGCTGGTTGACCGCCCGGTCGCCGGGCCAGTGGAAGGGGATGAACACGGTGTCGGGGCGGATCGTCGCGACCACCCTGGCCGGGAGCGTCATCGTCCCCCGGCGCGACGTGACTCGCACCAGGTCGCCGTCGGCGACACCGTGGCGCTCCGCCAGGAGGGGATGCATCTCGCAGAGCGGCTCCGGGTACTGGGCGAGGAGCGGGCCGATCCGGCGGGTCTGGGTGCCCGAGAGGTACTGGCTCACCACCCGCCCGGTGGTCAGCCACACCGGGTACTCGTCGTCGACGACCTCGGCCGGGGGCCGGTAGCGGACGGGGTGGAACCGGGCCCGCCCGTTCTCGGTGAAGAACCGGCCGCCCTCGTAGAGGCGGGGGGTGCCCGGGTGGCCCTCCTCCGGGCAGGGCCAGAACACGCCCTGCTCGTCCTCGACCCGCTCCCAGGTGATGCCGAGGTAGTCGGCCGTCCCCCCGTGGGAGGCGACGCGCATCTCGTCGAACATCTCCCGGGTGCTCGTGTAGGGGAAGTACCGGCCCTGCCCGAGCCGGCGGGCGATGTCGAGGAGGATCTCCCAGTCGCGCCGGGCCCGGCCGGGCGGCGCCGTGGCCGGGTTGATCTTGACCACCCGCCCCTCGACCGTCGTCGACGTCCCCTCGTCCTCCTCGTGCAGCGAGCCGGGGAGCACCACGTCGGCGTGGAAGGCGCTCTCGGAGAGGAAGAACTCGATGACGGCGTAGAACTCCAGCTTGTCGAGCGCCTCGGCGGTGAAGGCGGCGTCGGGCAACGAGACCGCCGGGTTGAAGCAGATGGACAGGAGTCCCTTGATCTCCCCGGCGTGGATGGCCTCCACGATCTCCTCGGCCGTCAGGCCCTTGCCGGGGATCTCGTCGACGTCGCAGCCCCACACGGACGCCACGTAGGCCCGGTGCTCGGGGTTCGTGATGTCGCGGTTCCCGGGGAGCTGGTCGCACTTGTGGCCCTGCTCCCGGCCTCCCTGGCCGTTCCCCTGGCCGGTGATGGTGGTGACGCCGCAGCCCGGCTTGCCGTACTTGCCGGTCGCGAGCCCGAGGTTGATGCACGAGAGGACGTTCTCGACGCCCTTGCTCTGGTGCTCGATCCCCCGGGCGTGGAGCAGCATGCCGGTGGCGGAGGTGCCCCACAGCTCGGCGGCCTGCTCGATGCGGGCGGCGGGCACGCCGGTGACCTCGGCGCCCCACTCGAGGGTGTGGTCGCGGACGGCCTCGACCGCCTCCTCGAAGCCCTCGGTGTGGTGGTCGATGAAGTCGTGGTCGAGCCAGTCCCGCTCGACGAGCACGTGGAGGATCGTGCCCATGAGGGCCGAGTCCGTGCCGGGCCGGAGCCCGAGGAAGACGTCGGCGGTGCGGGCGAGCGGGGTCACCCGCGGGTCGGCCACGATGAGCTTCGCCCCCGGTCGCGGGCCCGCCAGATGTAGCTGGTGGTGATGGGGGCGCACTCGGCGACGTTCGCGCCGGCGACGAAGACCACGTCGGCCAGGGGGATGTCGCTCCACGGGTTCGCGGCCCGGTCGACACCGAGGGCCTTCTTGTTCGCCGCCCCGGCCGAGACCATGCAGAGCCGGCCGTTGTAGTCGAGGTTGGCGGTCCCCAGCGCCAGCCGGGCGAACTTCCCGATCAGGTAGGACTTCTCGTTCGTCAGCGAGACGCCCGACAGCATGGCGAAGGCGTCGGGGCCGTGGGCCTCCTGGATGCGCCGGATCTCCGACACGACCCGGTCGAGCGCGTGGTCCCAGGTCACGGTCCGGAATCCGGTGGGGCTGGCCGGGTCGCGCTCGAGCGGGTCGAGGAGCCGGTCGGGGTGGCTGCCTTGCAGGTAGCGCTTCACGCCCTTGGGGCAGAGCTTCCCCCTCGTTGAACGGGAACTCGTACCAGGGCTCGAAGCCGACGACCTGCTCCCCGGCGACCTTCAGCACGATGCCGCACTGCTGGCCGCAGAAGCAGCAGTGGGTCTTCACCTCCCGGTCGACCTCGAGGCCCGCGTCCCAGCCACCCGGCGGCGCCTGGTTGAGGTGCGGGCCGTACCGGGCGACGAGCTCCTCCTCGGAGATCGGGGGTCGGGCCATCAGCCGAAGCCCCCTACCCGTCGCGACTGGGCCAGGGTCACGAGCCGGCGGCGGCACGGCGGGCAGACGTCCTGGTAGTGACCGCCGCCGGGGGCCGAGTAGTCGAAGCCGACCCGCGGCAGGACCGCCTTGAGGTCGCCGACCTGGAGCGCCGACGCGAACGGCCGCCCGCACTCGACGCAGTGCTGCTGCGGCCCGGACTCACCCTCGGCCTTGTAGTAGGCGATGCCGAGGTTCGCGGGCCGCTGGAAGATGTGGAACAGCTTCCCGAACGGGATGTACATGAGGCCGAGGATCACGGTGAGCGCGTGGACCGTGGTCAGGAAGGTGTAGAAGCGGCCCTCCATCCAGAGGTTCGACGCGGTGAGCAGGAGCCCGGTGATCGAGACGGCGAAGAGACCGGCGAGCGCGAGGAAGTCGCTCGACCGCTCCACGGCGAGGGCCCCGGGGTCGCGCAGCCGGCGCGACAGGAAGATGAAGACGCCGGCGAGCACGAGGAACGCGGCGACGTCGAGGGCGTGGATGACGAACCAGCCGAGGACGCCGCGGGAGTCGAAGCTGAAGGTGCCGATGCCGGCCACGTACGTGCGGTACTCGCGGGCGTCCTGCCCCACCGACTCGAAGTGGAGCCACCCGAACACGAGCGGGAAGGTCACCAGCGCGGCGAGCACGCAGCCCCAGAACACGAGCTGGTGGGCCGCCCAGCGGGCCCCGGACCGGCGCCGGATGAAGCCCTGGGCGGCGAGGTTCGTGAGCACGAGGCCCGGGAGGGAACCCACGTTGCGCACCCGGGCACCCCGGCGCCAGAAGGCCTCCCAGCCCCGGCGGTTCAGCATCGCGGTCGGCGGGCGGCGGAGCCACACGACGTAGCGGTACACGACGCCGAAGAGGGCGAAGAGCGTGCCGAACAGGTACCCGACGAGCGCGGCGTCGAACCAGCGCAGCCCGCTGCTGCCGAGGACCACGAGCGCGACGGTGACGGCGACGGCGACGAGACCCCAGGCCACGGCGCTCCGGTCGAGCCCGCCGGCACCCCGCGCGCTCATGGGTGGTCCCGGCGCCGGTCGGTGCGTCCGGGCCGGGCGGTGCGAGCCACGCCATGGAGTCAAGCACGGCCCGGCCCCGGTTTCCCGTCAGCCGCCGGCGGCACCGGTCACACCCGGGGTGGCGGCGGCGGTCGGTCCCGGCTAGGAAGGGGGCGCGGGGAGCGGTCGGCGCGGAGGTGCGGGATGCACCGGGAGGCGAGGACGGAGCCCCCCGTCCGGGTGCTGCAGGCGACGTTCCGGGACGTGGGCAGCGCGCACCGGGCGGTCGAGGCCCTCGAGCGGGCCGGGGTCGACGGTCAGGCCATCGTGCTGCGGGACCCGGCCGCCTCGCAGGCGCGGGATCCCCGCCACACCCGTGCGCTCGACGCCCGGGGGATGCACCGCTTCGGCGGCGGGATCGTGCGCGGCGGCGTCGCGGGCGGGCTCGTCGGGGCGGTGCTGGGAGCGGCGGTGGCGCTCGTGCTGTCGGGCCCCCTGCCGTGGGGAGGGCCGGTGGCCTGTCGGCGCTGGGCCTCGGCGGGCTGGCGCTCGGCGTGTACGTCGGGACGCTCGTGGGGGCGGCGAGGAACGCGGGCTTCTCCGACGCGTGGGAGCTCACCTTCGCCGACGTCCCGGCGGCGCCGGTCGTCGTCGAGGTGCGAGCCGTGAGCCCGAGGACGGTCCGGACCGCCCGACCCGTGCTGCGTTCCCTCGGTGGCGAGACCGTCCCGGCCGCCACGCCGCCCGGGACCTCCGGATGACGCCCCGGCGCGCCCGCGTCAGCCGAGCTCCTGGAGGCGCTCCCGGTACTCCTCGGTCGTGATCTCGCCCCGCGCGTAGCGCTCGGCGAGGATGTCGCGGGCCCGGGCCCGGCCGTCGCCCGCCCCGGGTGCCCGGCCGGCCCGCGCTCCCCAGACGAGGGCGGCGACCGCGAGCCCGACGAGGGCCACCATGACGACGGTGCCCAGGAGCCACATCCAGCCCCAACCGTCGCCCCACATGTGGTCGTGGTCTCCGCGATGAGCCGGCAGGCTGCCGATCAGCGTGCTCCACACGGTCCCTCCTCCCGTCGGAAGCTCAGCGTGTGTCCACGGTCCGGGGCGTGCGGCCGGGCGCCCGTGGCACACCGTCCCGGTCGTCGCGGTCGGGCCCGTCGGCGCGCAGGTCGACCCGCCGGAGGAGCTGGGCGTTGAGGGCCACGATCACCGTCGACGCGCTCATCAGCAGCGCGCCGACGGCCGGGGCCATCGTGACCCCGGCCCAGGCCAGCGCCCCGGCGGCGAGCGGGATGGCCACGACGTTGTAGCCGGCGGCCCAGGCCAGGTTCTGCACCATCTTCCGGTACGCGGCGTGGGACAGCCGGACGACGCCCAGCACCGCTCGGGGATCCGAGGACGCCAGCACCACCCCGGCCGACTCGATGGCGACGTCGGTGCCGGCGCCGATGGCGATGCCGACGTCGGCCCGGGCCAGGGCCGGGGCGTCGTTCACCCCGTCGCCCACCATGGCCACCCGCAGGCCGCGCTCCTGGAGCTCGGCGACCCTGGCGTCCTTGTCCTCGGGGAGGATCTCGGCCATGACCTCGTCGATCCCGAGTCGCTCACCGACGGCCTCGGCGACCGGGCGGGCGTCGCCGGTGATCATGACGACCCGTACCCCGAGGCGGTGGAGCTCCTCCACGGCCGCGGCCGACTCGGGCCGGACCTCGTCCTCCAGCGCCATGGCCCCGACGACCTCGCCGTCCCTGACGACGTGCAGCACGGCTGCGCCGCGCGCGGACCACTCCTCGACCGTGTCGGCCAGCGCGCCGGGGGAGCGCAGGTCACGCTCACGCAGGAGAGCCGGGCCGCCGACCGCCACCGCGGCCCCGTCCACGGAGGCTTCGACGCCGCGCCCCGCGATGGAGCGGAAGTCCCGCCCGTCCGGGACCGGCCCCCGTTCCCGGGCCTCGGCCACGATGGCCCGGGCCAGGGGATGCTCGCTCTCGGCCTCGGCCGCGGCGGCCAGCGCGAGGACCCGGTCCTCGTCGCCGTCGAGCGCGGCGACGGCCGTCACGGCGTGCTCGCCCCGGGTCAACGTCCCGGTCTTGTCGAACAGCACGGCGTCCACCTGACGCATCCGCTCGAGGGCGAGCCGGTCCTTCACCAGGATCCCGGCCCGGGCGGACAGCGCGGTCGAGAGGGCGATCACGAGGGGGATCGCCAGCCCGAGCGCGTGGGGGCAGGAGATCACGAGCACCGTCACGGTCCGGACGACCGCGTCGGCGGCGTCGCCGGCGAGGAGCCACGCGGCGAAGGTGACGGTCGCGGCGGCGAGGGCCACGTAGAAGAGGAGCGCCGCGGCCCGGTCGGCGAGGGCCTGGGCCCGGGAGCGCGAGGTCTGGGCCTGCTCGACGAGGCGCCGGATGCCCGCCAGCGCGGTGTCGTCGCCGATCGCGTCGACCGCCACCCTGATCGACGAGTCGGTGGCCACCGTCCCGGCCACGACGCGGTCGCCCACCCCCCGGGGGACCGGCCGGGACTCACCGGTGATCATGGACTCGTCCACCTCGGCCTCGCCGTCGACCACGGTCCCGTCGGCGGGCACCCGGGCGCCGGGGCGGACCAGCGCGACGTCGCCCACGGTCAGCTCGGCGATGGAGACCGTCTCGGTGCCGCCGTCGACGACCCGCTCGGCCTCGTCCGGCAGCAGCTCCGCGAGCGCGCCGAGCGCCCCTCGGGCCTGGCCCACGGCCCGCATCTCCTGCCAGTGACCCAGGAGCATGACGACGATCAGCGCCGCCAGCTCCCACCAGAGCTCGAGGTCGAGGACGCCCAGGGACCCGAGCACCGAGGTGACGAAGGCCACCGAGATCGCCATGGCGATGAGCAGCATCATCCCGGGTCGCCGGTCGCGGGCCTCGCGCCAGCCTCCGGCGAGGAACGGCCGGCCCCCGTGGAGGAAGACGACCGTGCCGAGGACCGGGGCGACGAGGCCGTCGCCGGGGAAGCTCGGGGGCGTGAGGTGCAGCCAGCCCTGGATCGTCTCGCTGAAGACCAGCACCGGGAGGGTCAGCACGAGGTCGACCCAGAAGAGGCGGCGGAACATCGCGGCGTGGTCGTCGTGCCCGCCGTGACCCTCGTGACCCTCGTGACCGCGGTCCGGCCGGGACCCGGGGCGCGACGGCCCGGACCCCTGCTCCGGGCCCGGACCGGCGGGGAGGCTGCCGCCGGGCCGCCGGACCGTCCCGGAACGGTCGTGCTCCGTGTGCGTCATCTCGGATCCCCCCGGATCGGTGGCCGGACGAGTCCCCCGACCTTCCTCAATACCTATACCCCCATCCCTATCTGTCAAGGGCGTGGAGTCCCGGCACCCGGGGACCGGGCGACCACGCGTCAGGGCCGGCGCCGGCCCGCCGGTCCCTGCTCGCGCTCGGGCGACCGGAGGCGGTCCGAGTGGTGCTGGGGGCCGAAGGCGACGAGGGGGAGGTACGCCCAGGCCCACAGGACGAGACCCGCGACGACGGCCGTGGCCGCGGCGGCCGCCGTGACGTCGTAGACGAGCGACGACACGAGGTAGACGGCGGCGCCGAGAGCGACCGCCAGCAGCGCCGTCCCCGTGATCGCGAGCCGCACCGCGGTCATGAGGTGGCGTCGCGAGTGGCGCTCCACCCCGGTCCGCGGTGACCGCATCCGCTGGTGCACGCTCGGGGCGATCAACAGCACGGAGGAGACGGCCGCGCTCAGGAACGCCGTGTAGTAGACGCCGCGCTCGATCGTCCCCAGGGTGGCGAACTCCCCCTGGAGGGGGAGGATCAGGAGGAAGGCCATGAGCACCTGCACACCGGGGAGGGTCGTGCGAAGACCCTCGAGGAGCGCCCGGAACTGGTCGTCGACGTCGTTCTCCCGGTCCGGATCGGTGCTCGCAGCCATGCGGGCGTGTGTTACCCGGTCCGCTCCCGGGGCCAAACCCGCGCGGGCACCCGGTGTGCGGACCGGTGGCGGCGCCCGCCCCGGGGATCGGCGCCGGCCCTCCGCCGGGCAGGTGCCCGGAGGGGATCAGGGGTCGAGCCACCCGTCGAGGACGACCTCGTCGTCCCCGTCGGTGAGCCACACCCGGTCGACGTCGGGGAGCGGGAGCGCCGAGGCGAGGACCAGCGCGCCGTCCCGGACGTGCCCCGGAAGCTCCCGGCACCGACTCGCCGGCCGTCCTCACCGGTCAGCCAGAGCCAGTAGCGGCTCCCGGGCTCCAGGCCCCTGACCTCCAGCGCCACCTCGGTGCCCCCACGGGCGCTCGGCGAGGACGGCGACCGCCTCGCTGCCGGCGGGCCGCACCGGGAAGGCCACCTCCCGGTCCCCCGAGGACGGGGATCCGGAGACGAGCGCGACGACCAGGAGCGCGGCGGCCGCGGCGGCGGCGAGCCCGGCGACCGTGCCGGCCCGCCGGCGGCGACGGCGCACCCGCTCGCGCGCCACGCGCCCGAGGACCCGTTCCGAGAGGTCCGGCGGCGCCTCCTCGGCAGGCGTCAGCCGGGACGGGTCGGCGGCCGGGAGCGCGCGGGCCACCGCCTCCAGCTCCGACAGCTCGTCGCGGCACTCGGGGCAGCCGTCGAGATGGGCCCGCAGCGCGGTGCGCCGCGCCGGCTCGAGGCGCCCGAGCGCCTCGGCGGCGAGGTCGCCCCGCTGGTCACGGCACTCAGCCGTCATCGGTCCACCCCATCTCCTCCAGGGCCAGGCGGAGCGCCTTGAGGCCGTAGTACACCCGGCTCTTCACCGTCCCCGTCGGGACGCCCAGGTCGGCGGCCACCTCGTCGTAGGGGCGTCCCCGGTAGTGGACCTCCACGAGGGCGACCCGGTGGTCCGGGCCGATCCGCCGCAGGGCCTCCTCGACCTGGAAGGCGAGGAGGACCCGTTCGATCTCGCCGTCGGATGCCGGCTCGGCGAGCGTGCGGTCGTGGCGCACCGCGGGTCGGGCGGCGCGGGCCCGGCCGAGGTCGACGACCACGTTCCGCACGATGGCGAAGAGCCACGTGCGCAACGATCCCAGGGTCTCGTCGAAGCGGTCGGCGGCTCGCCAGGCGCGCAGGAACGTCTCCTGCACGGCCTCCTCCGCGAGGCCGTCGTCGGCGAGCGCCCGGCGCGCGAACCGGTACAGCTCGCCCCCGTGGGCCGCGTACGCGGCCCGCAGGCCGTCGTCGCCGCCGAGGGTCCCGGATCGACCGACTCGCACCCCTCCCCGGTCCTCTCCCCCGGTCCTCCCCGTCCCTGGATACGGACGGGCGCCGCGTCGGGTTCAACGCCCGGCGCCCCCCGACCCTGCCCGGCCCGCGGCGGCCCGGTGAACCGGGTGGCGTCCGCGTCCGTATCCCGTCGTGACCCCGCACGCGACCGTCGGAGGCACCCATGCGCCGGACCGCCCGCCCGCTCGCCGTCGTCGCCGCTGTCGCGGCCCTCGTCCTCGCCGCCTGTGGATCCGACGACGGGTCCGACGCCGCGCCGGCCGGCACCGGGTCCCCGGAGGCCACGACCGCGCCGCCGTCCGGTGACGCCGCGGGGAGCACGAGCGCGCCGCCGTCGGGCGACGCCGCGGGGAGCACGGACGCGCCCACGGTGCGCACGGCGTCGAGCGACCTCGGCGAGATCCTGGTCGACGGGGACGGCCGTACGCTCTACGTCTTCCTGAACGACACCGGGGGGACGAGCACCTGCTCGGGGACCTGCGCGGACGCCTGGCCGCCCGTGACCGTCGACGGCGACGTGGCCGTGGGGCCGGGGCTCGACGCGGCCGGCTTCGGGACGATCACCCGTGACGACGGCAGCCGCCAGGTCACCATCGGCGAGGCGCCCCTGTACCTCTACGCGGGGGACGCCGCCGCGGGTGACGTGAACGGCCAGGGCCTGAACGAGCTCTGGTACGTCGTCGGGACGGACGGCGCCCCGATCGGCGCGCCACCGGCAGCCGCCGGCGCGTACGGATGAGGCCGCCCCGGCCGGCCGACCGCCTCGCGGCGAGACCGGCGTGCCGCGGGTCGGGCCCGTGGCCGGGGTTCCGGAGGGGAGCGCCGGCCCCGGCTGCGGGGCCCGAGACCGTGACCGGGGCCGACCTTCCCCGCCCGGGTGGACGCCGGTAGCCTCGGGGCGACCGGCCGTCGTCCTCCGGGAGGCACCATGCACCTGCCCGACGGGATCCTCTCCGGCCACGCCGAGGCCGCCGCCGGCGTCGTCGCCGTCGGGGGTGTGGCCGCCGCGGCGAAGGTGGCGGCGAGGCAGCTCCCCGGGATCCGGCCGGGCCGGGTGGCCGCGGTGACCGCGGCGGTCTTCGCGGGGCAGATGCTGAACTTCCCCGTGGCCCAGGGCACGAGCGGCCACCTCCTCGGTGCAGCCCTGGCGGTGGCGCTCCTCGGGCCGGCCCTCGGCGTGCTCTCGGTGACCGCCGTGATCGTGGTCCAGGCCCTCGCCTTCGCCGACGGCGGCACGTCCTCGCTCGGCCTCAACGTCGTGAACATGGCGCTCGTGCCGGGCGTGGCGGCGTGGCTCGTCCTGCGTCGCGGGGGCCGGGTCGAGCTCGCGGCGCTGCTGTCGGTGCTCGCCGCGGCGCTGGCCTTCTCCGCCGAGCACGCGCTCGCCGGCCTCGGGACGGCCGACCCGTCCGCCGTCGCCGGGCACATGCTCCTCGTCCACCTCGCCATCGGCGCCGGGGAGGTCGTCCTCACGGTGGCCGGGGTGGCGCTGGCTCGCCGGCTCCGCCCGGTGGCCCTCGGCGTCGCCGCGCTCGCCGCCGGCGTGCTCGTCGCCCCGTGGGCGAGCGCCAGCCCCGACGGGCTCGAGCGGGTGGCGCTCGACCGGGGCCTCGCCTCCCTGGCCCGGACCCCCGTGCTCGAGAGCCTCCCGCTCGCCGGGTACGAGCTCGACGGCGTGGCCAGCCCGGTCGTGTCCGTGGCCCTCGCCGCCGCGGCCGGCGTGCTGCTCGTCGGGGCGCTCGTCGCGGTCGTCGAGCGGACCGCCCGCCTGCGCCTGGCCCGGGCCCGTCACCCCTGACCGGCTCCGCCGCGCGCCGCGCGCCGGGCGACGGCGGCGCGGCGAGGGCACGACCCCGCCCCACGCGGCCCCTCCGCGGTGCCCAGCCGTTAGCGTGGGGTGGATCGCCCATGACGACCGCTCGTAGCCCGGGCCGGCGCCGGGTGGACCACCCGGGGAGTCGGCGCACGGCTCCCTCGGGGTCTCGAACCGGGACGTGCGCCGCCCCGCACGGGTGCCCGCCCGAAGGGTCGCGGTGACCCCCGGCCCGGCTCGCCGCCTCCGCCGGTGGGTCGCGGGTGCCGCGGCGCTGCTCGGGCTCGTCGCGCTCGCCGGTGGACCGCGAGCCGGGGCCCAGGAGGACGCGCCCCGCGTCCTCGTCAGCCGGGTCGCCGACGCGATCACGCCGGTCGTCTCCGACCACCTCCGGGACGGCGTCGCCCGGGCCGAGCGTGACGGCTACGACGCCTTCGTCGTGGAGCTCGACACGCCGGGCGGCCTGGACACGTCGATGCGGGAGATCGTGCAGCGCTTCCTCGGTGCCGACGTCCCCGTGATCGTCTACGTGAGCCCGCGGGGAGCCCGGGCGGCCTCGGCCGGCGCCGTCATCACGTTCGCGGCGCACGTGGCGGCGATGGCCCCGGGCACGAACATCGGTGCGGCCACCCCCGTCTCGCTGGAGGGTGGCGAGGTGTCGGGCAAGGTCGTGAACGACGCCGCGGCGTACGTCGAGGCGGTCGCGGAGGTCCGGGGTCGCAACCCCGACTTCGCCGTGGACACCGTGCGCGACGGCCGCTCGGCCGGCGTCGAGGAGGCCGTGGAGATCGGTGCCGTCGACCTCGAGGCCCGCTCGCTGGCCGAGCTGCTCGAGCTGGTCGACGGCGACCCCGTCGAGCTGGCGTCGGGTGCCGTGGAGAGGCTCCGCACGGCGGGCGCCGCCGTCGACCGCTACGAGCTCGGGCTGTTCCGCGAGATCCTCCAGTTCCTCGCCGACCCCAACGTGATCTTCCTCCTGCTCTCCCTCGGGACGCTGGGGCTGATCTACGAGCTGGCCACCCCGGGTGTCGGCTTCGGCGGCGTCACCGGGGTCATCCTGCTGGTCCTGGCCCTGTTCGGGCTGTCGGTCCTGCCGGTGCGGGCCGTCGGGGTCGTCTTCCTCGTCCTCGCGGCGGCGCTCTTCGTGGCCGAGGTCGTCGCCCCCGGGTTCGCCGGCTTCGCGGCCGGCGGGGCCGCGCTCCTCGTCGTCAGCGCCCTCTTCCTGTTCGAGGAGACGCCCGGTCTCAGCGTCAGCCTGGCCATGGTGCTCCCCGTCGCGATCGTCGTCGGCGGAGCGGTCGTGGTGGCGGGCCGCCTGGCGCTCCGGTCCCGGCGGGCTCCGCCGTCCAGCGGATCCGACGCGCTCCGGGGCCGGGTCGCGGTCGTCCGCCGCGACGACCGGGCCGGTGCCCAGGTCTTCCTGGACGGGGCCTGGTGGAAGGTCCGGGCCGAGGGGGCGGCCGGGGAACCCGAGGACGGCCGCAGGATCCGGGTCGTGGGCGTCGACGGCCTCGTGCTCCTGGTGGAGCCGGCCCCGGACGAGGCGACCGCGGCGGGGACGCCGCCGCCGTCACGAGACCACGGAGGTGCTCATGAGTGATGCTCTGCTGATCGGGCTCGCGGTGGCCGCGGGCGTCGCGCTCCTGCTCCTGGCGTCGGCGGTGCGCATCGTCAAGGAGTACGAGCGCGGGGTGATCTTCCGCCTGGGCCGGGTGATCGGGGCGAAGGGCCCCGGCCTGTTCTTCATCATCCCGATCATCGACCGGATGGTGAAGGTGAACCTGCAGACCGTGACGACCGACATCCCGCCCCAGGACATCATCACGAAGGACAACGTCACGGTGCGGGTCAACGGCGTCGCGTACTTCAACGTCGTGGACCCGGTGCGAGCCGTCGTGGCCATCCAGGACTACCGGTACGGGACGTCGCAGGTCTCCCAGACGACGCTGCGGAGCATCCTCGGCCAGGTCCAGCTCGACGAGCTCCTCGTGAACCGGGACGAGATCAACCGGCAGCTCCAGCAGATCATCGACGACGTCACCGACCCATGGGGTGTGAAGGTGACCCTCGTCGAGGTGAAGGACGTCGAGCTGCCGGACTCGATGCGCCGGGCCATGGCTCGTCAGGCCGAGGCCGAGCGCGACCGGAGGGCCAAGGTCATCCACGCCCTCGGCGAGCGGGAGGCGGCCGAGGCTCTCGGGGACGCGGCCGCGGTCCTCGAGACCCACCCGGGGGCGATGCAGCTCCGGGTGCTGTCGACGATGGTCGACGTGGCCGCCGAGCGGAACTCGACGCTCGTCTTCCCCGTGCCGGTCGAGCTGCTGCGGATGGCCGACGCCCTCACCGGGGAGCGCCGGGCCTGAGCGACGGAGGCGGGGGCGCCTAGGCTGGCCCGCGCCGACGGAAGGGGTCATCGATGCCGCACGAGCGGCCGGCGAGCTTCCCGTACCCGGTGGTCGATCTGGACAGCCACGTCTACGAGCAGCCGGAGATCTTCACCGGGTACCTGGACGAGCGCTGGAGGGAGCCCGTCACGATCGTCCTCGGCGAGCTGTACCCGGCGACCCTCGGGGCGCTCGCCCGCGGGCGCACCCCCGCCATGACGGCCCTCCGGGGCGCCAAGTACCGGATGGGCCTCGACGCCGCCGAGAGCTGGCCGTTGAACCTCGAGGACCGTGACTACGTCTATCCCGGCGCCTTCGATCCGCACGAGCGCCTGGCGAGCATGGACGCCGAGGGCATCGACGTGACGATCGTGCGCAACACGCTGATGGCCGGCGTCACGAGCCTGCCCGACCCGGCCATGGTCGATGCCCTGTGCCGGGCGTACAACGACTGGGTCGGCGACTTCTGCGCCGCGGACCCGCGGCGGCTGGTCCCCGAGGCGCTGCTTCCGACCGCGGACCCGGACCGGGCCGTCGCGGAGCTGGAGCGGACCGCCGCGAAGGGCTTCCGGGGCGTGATCGTGGCGGGCTCGACCCCCGGCCCGCCGCTCTCCGATCCCCACTGGGAGCCGTTGTTCGCCCGGATGCAGGAGATGGGCTGGCCGCTCTGCGTCCACGCCGCGCTCAACAACTATCTCAACAGCGCGTGCCAGTGGCTGGCCGACGAGAAGATCGAGCACCCGGTATCCGGGCCGGCCTTCTACTCGATCCACGTCAACCTCGACTTCGTGATCGACAACCTGGTCACCCTCGGCGAGATCACGCTGGGAGGGATGGCCGATCGGTTCCCTGACCTGAACGTCTACTTCGTCGAGGGTGGGCACTCCTGGGTCGGCGAGGTGCTCTACCGGCTCGACAAGGGCTTCCACTGCCCGCCGGTCGAGCACTTCCGCGACTACGAACCCCGGGCCACGACGCCGCCGAGCGAGATCTTCGAGCGGCAGGTGTTCGTCGCCTTCGAGGGAGGCGACCGCCTGTACCTGTCCCCCCAGGTCTTCGACCGGCTGGCCCGGAACCTGGTCTGGACCTCCGACATCCCCCACTGGGACGCGGACGGCCCCTGGGAGGCCGTCGGTGCCCTCCGCGCGCTGGGGGCCTCCGAGGCGGCCGAGCGGGCCGTCATGGGTGGGAACGCGGCCCGCCTGCTCGGCGTCCCGCACGAGAAGCGGGTGGGGACCAGCCCGGCGTCGCCGGCGGCCGGGCGCTCCTGACCGCCGGTCCGGGATCGACGCCGTGGGCGGTCGTCCCGACGCGGTGACCGTCAGGACGTGGCGAGGTCCGCCCGCAGGACCCTCCGCAGGAGCTTGCCGGTCTCGGTGTAGGGGAGCTCGGAGACGAACACGATGCGCTCCGGCGTGCGCGACGACCGGAGGTGGTCGCGCACCCAGGCCCGCAGGTCGTCCTCACCGGGAGCCTGCCCGTCCGCCGGCACGACCGCGGCGACGACCTTCTCGCCCCACTCGGTGTCGGGGAGGCCGACGACCCCCGCCTCGGCCACGCCGGGGTGGCGCAGCAGGACCTCCTCGATCTCCCCGGGGGCCATGTTCTCGCCCCCGCGCACGATCACGTCGTCGAGGCGTCCCTCGACGAACAGGTAGCCCTCGGCGTCGAGGTAGCCGCTGTCGTGGGTGGGGAACCACCCGTCCTCCCGGGTGGCCTGCCGGCCCAGGTACTCGCCCGACACCTGCTCCCCGCGCACCCAGACCTCGCCGCGCTCCCCGTCGGCCACCGGCCGGCCCGCGGGGTCGCGGATCTCGAGCTCGAGGGTCGGGAGGGGCCGCCCGACGGAGCCGAGGCGGCTCCGCACGGCGGGGTCGTCGCCCGCCATGGCCGCGCGGTGGTCCTCGGGGCCGAGGACGGAGATCGTCGAGCTGGTCTCGGTGAGGCCGTAGGCGTTGACGAAGTCGACGTGGGGAAGGGCCTGCAGGGCCCGCTCGATGATCGGGACGGGCATGCGCCCACCCCCGTAGGAGAGCAGGCGGAGGTCCGGCAACGCCTCCCCCGCCTCCTCGACGACGTCGAGGATCCGCTGGAGCATGGTGGGGACCAACATCGCGTGGGTCACGCCCTCGTCGCGGGCGAGGCGGACCCAGGACTCGGGGTCGAACGACGCGAGCTGGATCATCCTCCGCCCGGAGTACGCCGAGGTGAGCACGGCGGAGATCCCCGCCACGTGGTACGGCGGGACGCTCACGAGCGCCGCGTCGTCCTCCGACGAGCCCATGAACTCGACGGTCGTGATGACGTAGGAGACGAGGTGACGGTGCCGGAGGACCGCGGCCTTCGGCTCCCCCGTGGTGCCGCTCGTGAAGAGCAGCACCGCGATCGCGTCCGGGTCGCCGGTCCAGCCTTCGGGGGAAGGTGCGCCCTCGTCGCAGGCGCGGGCGAGCAGCTCGTCGCGGGTGACGAGCTCGATCCCGTCGACCGTGCCCACCCGCTCGACCACCGGCGCGTCGACGACGACGACGGCCGGCGCGATCCGGGCCAGCAGGGCGCGGAGCTGCTCGTCGGGGGAGCCGGTAGTTGAGCGGGACGAACGGCGTGCCGGCCATCGAGCTGGCGAAGAGGGCGATGGGGAGCGCCTCGGAGTTGAGGTCGACGAAGCCGACGTTCTCGACGCCCTTGCCGTCGAGCCAGGAGGCGACACGGCGGGACCGCTCGAGGAGGCTCGCGTAGGACAGGCCACCCGAGCGGGAACCGACGGCGATCCTCTCGCCGAGGCCGTCGGCGGCCATCTCGAGCAGCATCGCGACGTTCATGGTGGCGCCCCCTCAGTCCGAGGACGGCAGCGGCTTGGCCTCCTTGAGGCCGAGCGGCACCTCCCCAACCGAGAGCGAGCCCTTCCCGGCCTTGGTGCACAGCAGCTCGAGGCCGAGCTCCTCGTCGGCGTAGCGCTTGCCGAGGAGGGTGCCCTCGCCGTGCGCGGGATCCAGTCCGGCGTCCACCGGCGGCTCCGAGCCGTGGGGGATCATCGGCTGCCCGCCGCACCTCAGGTCGAGATCGCTCGCCGGTGCCCGCACGACGATGACCTCGGTGTCGCACACCGCGCTGCGAAGTCGCGTTCCCGCCTTGACCTCCAACGCCACCACCCCTTCCTCCCTCGTCGCTTCGTCGGACCCCACACCGGTCGATCGGCTCACCTGCCCGTCGGGCGCACCAGAACTCCCCGACGAAGAGACCAGCCTCGATCCCCTTCTGGGGTACGGGGGTCGATCGGAAAGGGCCACGCTACCGCGCCGGTCGGACCGGGACCGCTTGGGGCCGACGCCCCGAGAGGGCTCGCGGTCTCAGGTCGTCTCGGTGGGGATGGGCTGGGGCACCGTGGGAAGGATCACCCGTTCGAAGACCTCGTTGGCCTCGTCGGGGTCGAAGTCCTGGCCCTTGATCTTCCTGACCTCATGGTTCTGGAGCTCGTGGGCCACGGTCGGCTCGATGCCGTGGCGGGCCAGGGCGTGCTGGACGCAGGTGAGGGCGCAGCCGTCGATGGCGATGATGGGACGCCCGGTCTCGGCCGCCTTCCTGGCCACCTTCACCAGGGAGGGCACGTCGCCGCCCACCCCGGCGATGCAGGACATCTCGGCGAGGCCGCGGCGGTCGAGGGCGATGGCGAAGTGGTTCGACATCTGGGCCGAGCTCGAGCATCCCGAGCACGAGTAGACGAGGGGGAGCGAGGACTTGTCGGTCACGGCTGTTCTCCTCGGCGGGCAGGCCCGTGGCGTGAGCCATCCGGAAGTAGTTCCCGTAATCATATCGGTAAGCCCGACGAGTGTCAACGGTCACACCCAGGGCCTCACGAAGAGCAGTCGGGCCCCTCGATCCGGGCACGCTCGCGCAGCTCGTACCTGAGGACCTTGCCGGTGGCGTTGAGGGGGAAGGAATCGACGACCTCGATCCGGCGGGGGACCTTGAAGTTGGCCATCCGCTCCCGACACCAGGCGATCACCTCGCCGGGGTCGACGGTCTGGCCGGGCCGGGTGATCACGAAGGCGATCCCCACCTCGCCGAGCCGTCCGTCGGGGATCCCGACGACAGCAGCCTGAGCGATCGCGGGGTGGGTCAGGAGGGCGTTCTCGATCTCGGCCGGATAGGCGTTGAAGCCGCCGACGATGAACATGTCCTTGAGGCGGTCGGTGATCCGGACGTTCCCCTGTTCGTCCATGACCGCGATGTCGCCGGTGTGCAGCCAGCCGTCGTGGTCGATCGCCGCCGCGGTCCCCTCGGGGTCCTCGAAGTACCCGGTCATGACGTTGTACCCGCGGACCACGAGCTCGCCCGGCTCTCCCCGGGGGACCTCCTGGTTCGAGTCGTCGACGATCCGGATCTCCGTGCCGGGGATCGCCCGCCCCGATGTCGTCGCGATGATCTCGGGGTCGTCGTCGGGGTACGACATCGTGGCGAGGCCGGTGGCCTCGGTGAGGCCGTACCCGGAGATGACGGTCTTGAAGGTGAGCTCGTTGCGCATCCGCTTGATCATCTCGACCGGTACTGCCGCGGCCCCGGTGACCCCGAGACGGAGGGACGACAGGTCGTGGTCCGACCGGTTCGGGTGGTTGAGGATCCCCAGGAAGAGGGTCGGGGGACCGGCGAGGACCGAGATCCGCTCCTCCTCCACCTTCCCGAGCAGCTCGTCCATGTCGAGGGTGGCCATGGGGACCGAGCAGGCCCCACGCATCATCGAGCAGAGCCACCCGGCCCGGTACCCGAAGTTGTGGAAGAACGGGTTGACGATGAGGTACCGGTCGCCCTCGGCGATCCCGATGATCCCGGTCCAGGAGTGGTACGTGCGCAGGGCCTGCTCGTGGTGGCAGACAACCCCCTTGGGGTGGCCCGTCGTGCCCGACGTGTAGAGGATGTCGCAAGTGTCGCCGGGCTCCACCGCCCGGGCGCGCTCCTCGGCCTCCTCGGGGCTCACCGCGGTGCCCGCGGCGAGGAGGTCGGCCCAGCTCGTCGAGCCCTCCGCGGCATCGCCCCGGAGAACGACGATCCGCTCGAGCGACGGCACGTCCTCGCCGGAGCCGCGCAGGAGCGCCACGTAGTCGGTGTCGAGGAACCCGGTCACGGTGAAGAGCATGCGGGCCCGGCTCTTGTTCAGGATGTACGCGGCCTCCTGGCCCCGATACCGGGTGTTGACGGGGACGACGACGCCGCCCGCCGACAGGATGCCCAAGGCGCACACGATCCACTCGTGGACGTTCGGCGCCCAGATGCCGACGCGCTCGCCGGGCGCCAGCCCGGCGGCGATCATCGCTCGCGTCGCCTCCCGCGAGGCCTCGAGTACGTCGGTGAAGCTCAGTCGGGTGTCGCCGTCGGCGACGGCCTCGGCCCCGCCGTAGCGCTCGGCAGCGCTCCGGACCATCCTGGGGATCGTGCTCGCCTCGGGCTCGTCAACCACCGGATCCTCCTCGCTTCGTTCTCCGGCCACGCGTCCCGACCGCGTCATCTCCGCTCGTCGGGATCGAACGGGCCCTTCCCCATCTGCCGGCGCACGGTGACGACGGACGCCATCGTGAGGGTCCGCCGCTGCCAGTTGGCGCCGTCGACGACCAGGGTGTGGCCGGAGATGAAACGGGCGTAGGGCGACGCCAGGAAGGTCGCCGCCCAGCCGAGCTCCCGAGGCCGTCCGGCGCGCATCGCGGGCTGCAGGGAATCCTTCTCGCTGCGGGTCCCCAGCGCACCCTGGATGTCGGTCGTCATGTCCTCGTGGGGGAAGAGGCCGGGAACCAGGCCGTTGACCTGGATCCCGTACGGGCCCCACTCCACGGCCAGGGTCTCGACGAGGTTCTTCACGCCGGCCTTGGCCGCGGCCGAATGCGCGAAGCCGGGCCCGCCGGTCCAGGCGTACGACGCGCCGACGTTGACGATCGAGCCCGGCGTCCGCGCGGCGAGGTGGCGGCGGCCGAACTCCCGCGCGCAGAAGAACGTTCCGTTGAGCGTGATGTCCACGACGGTGCGCCAAGCGTTCGGCGACATGTCCTCGGCGGGCACCGGGAAGTTGGCCGCCGCGTTGTTGACCAGCACGCCCGGGAGCCCGAGCGCCGCCTCGGCGGCGTCGAAGGCGGCCGCGACGTCGTCGGGCTGGCGGATGTCGCAGGTCACGGCCAGGGCACGTCGCCCCAGCTCGGCGATCGCGGCCCGGCCGGCTTCGACGTGCTCTTCCTTGCGGCTGGCGATCACCAGATCGGCTCCCAGACGGGCGAACTCGAGGGCGATCGCCTTCCCCAGGCCGGTGCCACCTCCGGTCACGAGCACGCACATCCCGTCGAAGGTCCCCGCGGGCAGCGCGCTCTCCCCCAGGGGAGGCGCGTCGGGCAGACCGATGGGTTCGGTCATCTCAGCTCCCCGTATAGCGCGGCTCGCGGTCCTCGGCCCGTGCGGCGCGGAACTCCGCGAAGTCGTCGGATTTGTTGACGAAGGTCTGGCCGATCATCTCGACGTTCATCGAGGCCCGGACCTCGGGCTCGCCGAGCTGCTGGATCACCCGGCGGGCCATCTTCACCGAGGCGAACGGGGCGGAGACGACCTGGCGGGCGATCTCCCACACGGTGTCGTCGAGCGCCTCGGGCGCGACGAGCCGGGAGACGATCCCATGCTGGTAGGCCTCTTGGGCGTCCATCACCCGCCCCGTGAGCACGAGGTCACTCGTCACCCCGTGACCACACATCTGGAACAGCCGGCTCACGCCGCCCGTGTCGGGGATCACGCCGTGGGTGAGCTCGGGCAGCCGGAAGCGGGAGCCCTCGGCGGCGACCCGGATGTCGCAGAGCAGCGCTCGTTGGAACGAACCGCCCATCGCCCAGCCCTTGATCGCGACGATGATCGGCGCGTCGATCTCGAAGATGTGCTGGGTAGCCCGGTGACCCTGCAGCATCATCTCGTGATGGGTCCGGGGCATCGTGTGGCTGCCGATGGCGGAGACGTCTCGCCCCGAGGAGAACGACTTGCCTTCCCCCTCCAGATGACCGCCCGGATGTCCGAACGCCCCCGCAGCTCGTCGAAGATCTCGAACAACTGCTCGTCCATCTCCTCGTCGAACGCGTTGTGCTTGTCGGGGTTGTTGTTCGTGATCAAGGCGATCGGGCCGTCGCACTCGAAGAGCACCCGGTCGGTCACGTGGCGTCTCCCGGATCCGGCGCGACGGGGAAGCGCCCGACGCGCGACGAGACGAAGCTAACCGGAGTTGACGATTTCGTCAACTGTCGAGAAAAAATCACTTCCGGGATCCATGAGTCCGCGGAATGCGAAGCGAATCATTGACGATACCGTCAGGTCATCAGATGGAGGCGCGAAGACGCGGTGCGCGTTCCTCGCCCAGGAGATCCTGATGCTCCCGGTCCGCCAGGCCGGTGACGGATGAGTAGCGCGGAGCTCGGCTCCGGGGCGGCGCACCGCCTCGTTCCCGGCGCCAGCGCTTGCGAGCATGCCGGTCGCACTGGAGGAAGGGGTTGGGCGGAGCGTTGGCCGACACGCTGAACGCCTACTTGCTCGCCCACTGGGCAGGGAACGCCGACCCGGCGGTGGTCGGCGGTCCGGACGAGGTGTGGGCCGGTACCGAGCTGATCCGGCGGGCCGCGGGCGCGGCGGCCTGGCTGGACGAGCTGGGAGCCCCGGAGGGCGGGCCGGTCCCCGCGCTCCTCGACGAGTCGCCGGCCGCGATCGCGATCGCGCTGGGGGCCTCCTTGTCAGGACGGTCGCTCGCCCCGTTGGGGACGAAGCTGCCGGCCGACGAGCTGGCGCTTGCCATGGCGGGGCTCGGGGCCGGGCTGCTGGTCGGCGAACCGGCCCGGGCCGAGCTGGCGGGGGAGGTGGCCCGGCGGACGGGAGCCCAGCTCGCGCTCGTCGAGCGCGCACCCGAGCCCGTCGACCTGACCGCGCCTCGCGGCAGTCCCGACGACGTCGCGGCGGTGATCCACACCTCGGGCACCACGGGAACCCCGCGCCCCGTGCTCATGCGCCACGCCCCGCTGGTCGCGCGGACCCGGATCTACTCGTCGGCGATCGAGCTGGGTCCGGGCGATCGCTACTGCTCGGCGTCGCCCTACCACCACGTGGCCGGGATGGGCATGGCGCTCGTCGCTCTCGCGGCGGGCGCGGCCGTGATCCCGTGCCCGGGCTTCACGCCCGCCGAGTGGCGGAGGCTGCGGTCCCTCGACCCCACCCATGCTCTCCTGGTCCCCACCATGATCGATCGGTTGCTGGCGGAGGGGGACCTCGACGCGTCCCTGCACGTCCTACAATACGGCGCGGCGCCGATCCATCCCGACACGCTGGCCGAGGCGATCCGCGCCGCGCCGTCGACCCGACTGATCCAGATCTTCGGGCAGACCGAGGTCAGCCCGATCACCGTGCTCTCCCACGACGACCACGTCCGTGCGGCAAGCGGTGACACCTCGCTGCTCCGCTCGGTCGGGCGCCCCCTGCCCGAGGTCGAGCTGCAGATCGAGGATCCCGACGCCGAGGGGATCGGGGAGCTCGTCGTCCGGGCTCCCCACGCCTTCGACGCCGACGCCGACGGATGGCGGCGGACCGGGGACCTCGGATGCCTTGACCCCGAGGGCTACGTGTTCCTGCACGGGCGGCGCAACGACCGGATCGTGCGTGGGGGAGAGAACATCTACCCGGTCGAGATCGAGGCAGTGCTCGTCTCCCATCCTGAGGTCGTCGAAGCCTGCGTCGTCGGCGTGCCAGACCGTCGCTGGGGGGAGGTGGTCAAAGCCGTCGTCGTGACGAGGCCGGGAGCGGAGGTGACCGCGGCGGCCCTGCAGGCGCACGTCCGCGATCGGCTCGCCCACTTCAAGGTCCCCGCGCTGATCGAGTTCACCCGGGAACTCCCGCGAACGCCCAGCGGAAAGGTGCTGCGACGCGCCCTCGTGTGAGCGGCCGCGTCCTGCCTCCTCGACGGGACGCGACCCGATCGGGCGGCGTAGATCAGATGTGGGGCGTGGTGCCGGAGCGCGTGGTGTCGGCGAGGTACGCGTCCTGGAGGTCGGACAGCCGGTCACCGATCTCGGTCGGGGCCCCCGAGAGCACGACCTTGCCGCGCTGCATCACGTGCACCTGGTCGGCGATGGTCAGGACCTGGCTCACGTGCTGCTCGACGAGCAACACGCCGATCCCCTGCTCCGTCGCGGCCTGACGGACCACCCCGAGGAGCCGCCGCACGATGATGGGCGCGAGCCCCAGCGAGAGCTCGTCGGCGAGGAGCACCTCCGGGTTGCGACCGAGGGCGCGGCCCACCGTGAGCATCTGCTGCTCGCCCCCCGAGAGGAGACCGGCGGGCCGGTTCATCATCGGCTCGAGCTCGGGGAACAGCGCGAGCACGCGCTCGACCGGGACGCCAGCCACCTTGAGATTCTCGGCGAGGGTGAAGTCCATGAACACCGAGCGCTCCTCGGTGACCAGGGAGAGCCCCTTGCGGGCCCGCTTGAACAGGGGCTCACGCGTGCGGGTCCCCTTCCAGAGGACCGCTCCGCGGAGGGAGGGGAGACCCCCGCTCAGGGTCAGCAGGGTCGTCGTCTTGCCCGCGCCGTTTGGACCGATGAGCGCCACGACCTGCCCCGGCTCGACCCGGAGGTCCAGACCGCGCACGACGGCCATCCGCCCGTACCCGGCGGACAGGTCCCGGCACTCGAGGAGGGGCGTGCCCTCGCCGCTCATCGCGTCGCCTCCGCCGGCTCTCCGTGCTCGGCCGGCCCGCCGAGGTAGGCGGCGATGACGGCGGGGTCGTTGCGGACCTCTTCGGGTGTGCCCTGGGAGATCACCCGACCGAAGTCGAGCACGATCACCCGGTTGCAGGTGGACATGACCAGGCGCACGTCGTGCTCGACGAGGAGCACGGCCATCCCCCGCTCGTCGGCCAGCGCGCGGATGAGCGTGGCGAGCTCCTGCGACTCGGTCTCGTCCAGACCGGCCGCCGGCTCGTCGAGCATGATGACCGAGGGGCCGGAGGCCACCGCCCGGGCGATGCCCACGAGCCGCCGCCGGCCGTAGGGGAGCTGGGTGGGGCGCTGCGGCAGGTCGTCCTCGAGCCCGAAGGTCCGGATCGCGTCGACGGCGGTGGGCGGGAGGGGATGGCGGCCCGGCCGGAACAGGTCGGTCAGCCACGAGAGCCGGCTCGCCCGGTCGGCGCCGGCGCGGAGGTTCTCGGCCACCGTCACGTCCTCGAAGAGCTCCAGCGATTGGAACGAGCGCCGAAGCCCCGCCCGCGCTCGGCGTGAGGCGCTGGCATGGTCCAGGGAGCGCTGCCCGAGGGCGATCGAGCCCCGGACGGGCTTCACGAACCCGGTGATGGCGTCGATGAGCGTCGTCTTGCCGGCGCCGTTCGGCCCGATCAGTCCGACGACCTCCCCCGGGTGCAGGTCGAGGCTCACGTCCTCGACCGCGGTCACGCCACCGAAGCGGACGACGACGTCGCGCACCTCCAGGACGGCGTGAGGCACCCGTCCGGCCGTGGCCTCGGGCAGGGTCTCGGTGGCGACCGTGGGCGGACGCCGCACTAGCTGGCCGCCCAGCCTGCGGATCGCTGCGATCGCGCCGTCGGCCAGACCGTTCGGGTTCACGATCAGGATGACGACGAGGAGCGCGCCGCTGATGAAGGTGACCCACTCACCCAGGCCGATCGCCTTCGACTCGAGGAGCAGCGACGCGAACCCCCCGGGGGCGCTGGGTCCCCCGAAGACGGCTCCGAGCACCCAGCCGATCCCGCCGATCACGGCGATGCCGACCGCGTTGATCGACTCGAAGGGGTTGAAGGCCCCGTAGGTCACGGTGGGGTTCTGGAAGGCGAGGAGGATGCCAGCCAAGGCGGCGATTCCGGCGGACACGCCGAAGGCGTACAGCTTGGCGCCGAACACGGAGATGCCCAGAGAGGCGGCGGCCCGCTCGTTCGTGCGGACGGCGATCAGGCGTCGACCCGTGCGCGACCGTCGCAGGTTGGCGACCACCAGGGCGCCCAGCAGGAATCCCACGATGCACACGACGGCCCAACGTTCCGGGTAGGTCACCGCGTCGACGTCGATCCCGAACAGCTCGGTAGGCCCGACCTTGGTCCCACCGTCGACCGGGTTTCCGGTGTAGTTGGGGTTGTTGAAGAGCATCTCCTGCACCGTGAACCCGAGACCGAGGGTGACGACGGCCAGGTTGACGCCGCGAGTCCGCAGGGCCGGAACGGCGAACAGCAGCCCCACGGGGACCGTGAGCAGGATCCCGGCCAGGAAGGCGAGCTCCGGCGTCCAGCCCGCGTTGGCGACGAGCTTGGCGGCGATGAGCGCTCCAACTCCCCCGAGCGTGTACTGGGCGAGGGAGAGCTGCCCGGTGAACCCGGTGAGGACGACGATCGACAGGATGAACAGCGCAGCCACGACGGACAGGGTCGTGGCGGTCAGCCACCGCGTGTCGAAGACCCAGAGGCTCAGCGCGGCGAGCGCAGCCGCCGCCGCTCCTGCCGCCGGCAGGTTCACCCGGCCGGTGCCCAGGCTGGGAAGCTGCTCGGCCACGTGGCTGCGCAGCGGCAGGCCCCGGCCGCGGACGACCAGGACGATGATGATGACGAGGAAGGGGACCGCCCGGGGCAGGCCGCTCAGGTTCTCGGCGCCGAGGAAGTCCTTGATCTCGATCTGGTAGCGAGTGACCTCGCTCTCGCCGATGCCGAGCAGCAGCCCGCCGGCCAGGGTGAGGGGGAAGGACCGGAACCCGCCGAGCAGGGCCGCGGCGAGCCCGGAGATGGTGGCCACGAGGGTGAGGGCCCCGACCGACAGGCCGGTGAGGGGGGCGACGAGGATGCCCGCCAACCCGGCCAGCGCCCCTCCGACCGTCCAGGTGAGGGCGGCGAGGGCGTTGGGGGACCAACCGAGCGACGCGATCGTCCGCTCGTTGGTCGCCCCACCCGAGATGGCCAGCCCGGTCCGACTGAAGCGGACGAAGGCCCACAGTCCGAGGGTCACGAGGCCGGCGATCCCGGCCAGGATGAGCCGGTCCTGCTGCACGGCGATGCCGGCGACGTCGTAGACGTCGTCGGGGAGGAACTGGTCCACGGGCCGGAAGGTCACCCCGTACTTGATGGTGACCAGGGCCTGGAGCATGGTGAGGAGCCCCAGGGTCGCGATCAGGCGCACGATCGGGGCGGCGCGCTCCAGGGCCCGCAGCACGAGCTGCTGGAACGCCAGGCTCGCTGCCGCGGCGAAGAGGACGGCGACCAGGAACGCCGGGCCGAGGGGCCAGGCGTGGTCTTCCTGAAGTGTCACGAAGCATACGTAACCGCCCACCATGGCGAGGGCGCCGTGCGCGAAGTTCACGATCCCCGAGCCGCGGTAGACGAGCACGATGCCCTGGGCGAGGAGCGCGTAGGCGGCGCCCGCTCCGAGGCCGAGGATCGCGAACTGGACGAGGTCCTTCATGCGGCCGGGATCCTCTCAGCGCCTCGGCGGACGGGCTGATCGGTGACGGGCGAGCACCAACTCGACAAGATCGTCAACTTACTCGATCCCGCAACCGTACGGCCCATGAGGGCGTGCGCTCGCTTGATCGGAACATAAGCTTGACGGTAATGTCAAGAACTCACGACGTCGAGCGGGGTCGAGTCCCGGACGGCGAGGCGCACACCCATGGACCTGTTGCTGACTGACGACGAGCGGGCTTTCCGGGACCGGGTGCGCGCCTGGCTCGAGACGCACGTGCCTGGCGAGCCCCGGCCCCTGGGCGACCTGGCCGCGGGTCGGGAGTTCGACGTGGCGTGGCAACGCGAGTTGGCGGCCGCGGGCTACGCAGGGCTCTCGTGGCCGAGGGAGTACGGTGGAGCCGGTCTGAGCCCGGTGGAGGAGCTGATCTTCCACGTGGAGTCTGCCGCGGCCGGCGCGCCGGACCTCGGGACGCTCTTCGTCGGCCTGGCCCACGCCGGACCGACGCTGATCCACGCGGGTTCCCCGGAGATCCAGCGGCAGTTCCTGCCCCGGATCCTCTCGGGTGAGGACATCTGGTGCCAGGGCTTCAGCGAGCCGGGGGCCGGCAGCGACCTGGCCGCCATCCGGACCAAGGGCGTCGTCGACGGCTCGGTCCTCGTGGTCACCGGGCAGAAGATCTGGACGAGCTACGCCCAGGTCGCCGACCGCCAGGAGCTCCTCGTCCGCACCGATCCGGAGGCACCGCGCCATCAGGGCCTCAGCTGGGTGGTCGCGGACATGGACACCCCGGGCATCGAGGTCCGGCCCATCCGCACCGCGGCCGACGACCACCATCTCTGCGAGGTGTTCTACGACGAGGCTCGTATCCCGCTCGAGCGGGTGGTCGGGGATCTGAACAACGGCTGGAGGACCGCCATGACCACGCTGTCCTTCGAGCGGGGGACCGCGTTCCTGGCCGAGCAGGTGCGCCTCCGCCAGCGGGTGGCGGGGCTGGCCGAATACGTGGATCACCCCGGGGCTCCGCCCGACGCGGCTGCCCGATGGGCTCGGGCCAGTGCCGCGGCCGACGCGCTCTTCGCCATGAGCCTTCGCTCGATCAGCGAGGTGCGGCGGATGGGCCAGCCGGGGCCGGCAGCCTCCATGGTGAAGCTCGCGACCGCCGACGCCGAACGAGTCGTGGGTGAGCTGCAGATGGACCTGCTCGGACCCGACGCGGTCTGGGTCAACGAGCTGAGCCGTGGGTGGCGGGAGCAGTTCGCCTACATCTTCGGCGGCGGCACCCCTGAGATCCAACGCAACCTCATCGGCGAGCGGATGCTCGGCCTGCCGCGGAACTGACCTGCCTGCCCGCCGCGCGGGGCGCTGCGGCCTCACCTTCCCTGGAAGCGGGGTTGGCGCTTGTCGAGGAAGGCATTGATCCCCTCGTCGTAGTCGATAGTCGTGCTGGCCAGCCCCTGGTAGGCCCGCTCCTCGAGCAGGAAGGTGTCGAGGTCGGTTTCATAGCCCCGGAGGAGGAGCCGTTTGGCGTAGCCGATCGCGACGGTGGGGAGCTGGGCTAGCTCCACCGCGACATCCCGGACCGCGGCGTCGAGCTCCGTTGCCGGGACGAGATGGGACGTGATCCCCAGACGATGGGCTTCGGCAGCCTCGATCGTCCTGCCGCGCAGGATGATCTCGCGGGCCCGCGAGTAGCCGATGATGCGCGGGAGGAGGCGAGCGATGGCGGCGTCGGGGACCAGGGCCCGGTGGATGAACGTGACCCCGAAGCGGGCGTCCTCGGTGGCGATGCAGACGTCCGCGCCGAGGGCCAGGACCAACCCCATCCCGGCCACGGTCCCGTGGATGCCCGCCACGATCGGCAGCGGGCAGTCCACGACCGCCCGTAGCAGGACGTGGGACGAGACGCTCATGAGCCGCTCGGTGCCGTGGCCCCGCGCGGTCATGTTGTCGCTCTTGAGGTCGACCCCGGCGCAGAAACCTTTGCCGGCGCCGCGCAGGACGATCGCGCGCGCTCCCTGCTCGGGAGCGCCGCGCAGCGCTCCGAGCAGCGCGTCCCGCAGTTCGACGTCGATCGCGTTGTAGCGCTCGGGTCGGTTCAGCGTGAGGTGGAGGACCTGGTCGGTGAGCTCGCTCGTCAGCGCCATGGGCTTGACGATATCGTCAACACGCGCTTTGGCGCACCTGAGGGCACCGAGTGAGCCGGCCCGCGCGCCGGACTTGCCACGTCACGCCTGCGCCGGCGGGCCGGCACGATTACCCCGCGGCCCCTCACCGGTGTCGACGGGGGCCGCGGCCCGACCGCAAGGTGGCTCCCAGCTCGGCCCGGATGACAGGGAGAAAGTTGACAGAACTGTCAAGTGATCGCTACGCTCACGCCGTGTCCAGCGCCGAGACCGCGAGCGAGCCATCCCCTGTGGCTCGCGAGGGAGCAGGCCGAGGTCCTCTGTCAGGTGTGTCGGTGCTGGACCTCTCGAACGTCGGTCCCGGTGCACGATGCACCCGCATCCTCTCCGACCTAGGCGCCACCGTCACGCGCATCGCACCCCCACCCCGCGACGGCAGCCAACGCATCGAGGCGCCCTTCTATCTCTACGGGGCCGGGCGGGGCATGCGGCGTGTCACGATCGACCTCAAGGACGACCGGGGACGCGAGGTGTTTCTGCGCCTGGCCGCGGTAGCCGACGTCGTGATCGAGAGCTTCCGGCCGGGGGCGGCGGCCCGGCTCGGGATCTCCCACGAGGATGTGGCCCGGGTGAACCCGGGGATCGTGTACTGCTCGATCAGCGGATACGGCCAGACCGGTCCGGCCGCGCGCTGGCCCGGCCACGACCTGAACTACGTGGCCACAGCGGGCATGCTCGCGACGACCCAGCCCCGCCCCGACGGTGGCCCGGCGCTCCCCGGCCTCACGGTGGCCGACACGGCCGGCGGTGGGATGCAGGCCGCGCTGGCCGTCCTCGCCGCGCTGGTGCGCCGCGCGACGGCCTCGGAGGGGACCTACCTCGACGTCTCCATGACCGAGGGCGTGCTGTACCTGATGTCCCTACACGTCGACGAGTTCCTGGCCACCGGGCGTGAACCGAGCTTTGGCACGTCGACGACCATCGGTCGTTACGCCTGCTACGACGTGTACCGGGCCCGCGACGGTGGATGGCTTGCGGTCGGCGCGCTCGAGTCGGGGTTCTTCGCCAACCTCTGCCGGGCCCTCGGGTGCGAGGGAGTGGATCCCCCACCAGTACGACGACGAGCACCAGGACGCCGTGCGCCAGGCGTTCCGTCGGGTCTTCGCGACCCGTGACCGCGACGAGTGGGTCGTCGAGCTCGGCCCGCTCGACACCTGCGTCTCGCCGGTGAACACGATCGCCGAGGTGGTGGACGATCGGCAGCTGGGCGCCAGGGACGTCTTCGTCGCCGTGAACCACCCCGAGCACGGACGCTTCCGCCAGGTCGGGCCGATCGTGCCAGGCGCGGCCCGCCTACGGGAGGCGGTCCCGGTCCCCGGTCCGGGCGCCACCGACGTCGGGGCAGTGTTGGCGGAGGTCGGCATCACGGGCGAAGCGCTCGAGGCCCTGCGGCGCGAGGGGATCGTGGGATGAAGGTGTCGGAGACCCCATCCGGTGCGCAGCGGCTCGCCCGCCCCTGCCCGCAACGGAGACCGGAGGAGGATCGGACGTGGATCTCAGGCTGACCGACGAGCAGGCCATGCTGCGCGACGCGGTGCGCGACGCGCTGGCTGAGAAGTCGGGTCCGGAGGTGGTCCGGCGGATGGAGGACGACCCCGTCGGCTACCCACCCGAGCTCTGGAAGGCGTTCGTGGACATGGACCTGGTCGGGCTCGCGCTCCCCGAGGAGTTCGGCGGGTCGGGCCAGACCCTCCTCGAGGTCGCCGTGCTCTACGAGGAGCTCGGCCGGGCCCTGGCCCCGACGCCCCACTTCGTCAGCGCCGTCATGGCCGGTGGCCTCCTGGCCCGGGCGGGCAACGACGAGCAGAAGAAGGCGTGGCTGCCCGCGATCGCCCGGGGCGAGACCGTGCTCACCACCGCGTGGCTGGAGCCGGGCGGGTCCTCAGGGCCCCTCGGCGTGCAGCTCTCGGCCCGGGTCGAGGGCAACGGCTACCGGCTCTCGGGTACCAAGACCTGCGTCCCGTTCGCCCGGGCGGCCAAGGGTCTCCTGACCCTGGTGCGCACGGGCGACGAAGAGCGGGCCGTCGACCTCTTGCTCGTCGATCCGGCGTCACCCGGCGTCACGCTCATCCAGCTGCTCACGATGGGGGGCGAAGCGCAGTACGAGGTGCAGCTCGACGACGTGGCCGTCCCGTCCTCGGCGCGGATCGGGGACCCCGGCTCCGGATGGGACCAATGGGAGCTCGTCCTCGAGGCCGGCTGGGTCGCCCTGGCCGCATGGGACGTGGGCTGCGCTGCGCGCGCCCTGGAGATGGCCACCGAGTACGCGGCCGAGCGGGTCCAGTTCGGCCGGCCGATCGGCAGCTTCCAGGCCGTCGCCCACCAGCTCTCGACGGCCGCCATCCAGGTGGAAGGCGCCCGCACCCTCGTCCACGAGGCCGCCTGGTCGCAGTCCGTCGGCCTTCCTTCACGGCAGCTCGCGGCGATGGCCAAGTCGTTCAGCGGCGCGACGGCGCGCCTCGCCACCGCGACCGGCCAGCAGGTGCTCGGCGGCATCGGGTTCACCGAGGACATCGACATGCACCTGTACTACCGGCGCGCCAAGCAGAGCCAGGTCTCCTGGTGCGATCCCCGGTACCTCGAAGAAGTGATCGCCAGCAGCATCCTCGACTGAAGGATGGCACCGATGGACTTCGACTGGTCTCCCGAAGAGAAGGCCTTCCGTGAGGAAGCGGCCGCGTACATCCAGGAGCACCTCACCGAAGGGGTGGTCAACGAGGGCTGTGACGCCACCCGCTACGTCGACACCCCCGAGCGGCGAGGCTTCATGCGGGCCCTGGCCGACTGTGGCTACCTGGGCGTGTCGTGGCCGGAGGAGTACGGCGGCAAGGGCCTCCCGATCACCTACGACTACCTTCTGGCGGAGGAGCTCGCCGCGGCCGGCGCACCCCAGTCCGGCAAGGGCGTCGGGATCATCGGCCAGACCCTCATCCGTCACGGCAGCGACGAGCTGAAGGCGGAGTTCCTCCCGAAGATCCTGCGCGGCGAGATCGAGTGGGCCATCGGCTACTCCGAGCCCGACGCGGGCTCCGACCTGGCTTCCCTGAAGCTCCGGGCGACCCGGGACGGCGAAGGTTGGCGGCTGAACGGCCAGAAGCGCTTCACGACCTCGGCCCACTTCGCCGACTGGTACTGGCTGGCCGCCCGTACCGACCCCGAGGCGCCGAAGCACCGCGGCATCACGCTGTTCATCGTGCCCATGAACGATCCGGGCATCACGGTGCAGGAGATGCGCTGCATCGACGGTGAGCGCACCAACGAGGTGTTCCTCGACGACGTGTGGGTGTCGGACCGCTACGCCGTGGGCGAGGTGAACAAGGGCTTCAACTACGTGTCGGAGGCCCTCGACTACGAACGCCACACGCTCTTCCCGTACAGCATGCTGCCGCGGATGTTCGAGATGTTCCTCGAGTTCGTGAAGACGACCCAGCGTGACGGCGTTCCCCTGCGTGACGACCCCGCCGTTCGGCGCACGGTGGCCGAGCTCGCGAGGGACATGGAGGTCGCCCGGATGAACAGCATCCGGGTGGTCGACAACATGGTGCACGGACTCCCCGCCACCGTCCCGGCCGCCATGAACAAGGTCTGGTGGAGCGAGCTCTACCAGCGGCTGGTGAACGCCGTCCTCGAGATCGTCGGGCCGGGCGCGTGGCTGCGGCGCGGCTCGGCCCATGCGCCGATGGAGGGCTTCTTCCAGCAGCTCTACCGCACGATGGTGATCCCCGCGATCGGCGCCGGGGCGAACGAGATCCAGCGCACGATCATCGCCCGGCGGGGTCTGGGGCTACCGAACCCGATCTGAGCGCAGACGTGCACCGGAGGGACGACGCATGACGACGTGGCCGGAGACGATCGACGGCTGGCTGGCCTTCGAGAGGGAGGACCGCGGCGAGGTGGTGGTCGAGCGGGGCTTCATCGACCACTGGCTCGAGGCGACGCAGGACGGCAACCCCCTGTACTGGGACGAGACGGTCGCCGAGCAGGTCGCCGGTGGCGTCGTGGCCCCGCCGAACATGATGCTGACCTGGCTGATGGCCTGGCGGTGGTCACCACGTCGGCCCGACGAGTTCTGGGATCCCCACGTCGACCAGGACCCGGACAAGCCCCGGCCGCGCCGGTCCCTCGAGACGCACTTCGCCCTCAAGGATTTCATGGGGCTGAAGGAGGGCATCGTCGGGGGGTACGAGACCGAGTTCCACGAGCCGGTCCGCCTCGGCGATCGACTGCGCTGCGTGGAGCGGGTGACGGACATCGGCGAGGAGCGCACGAACCGACTCGGAACGGGCCGCTCGTGGACGGTCGAAGTCCGATACTTCAACCAGCACGACCAGCTCGTCGGCATCGCGCGGTACCAGATGTACAGCTACAACCGGGAGGGTTGAGCGATGAACGCCCCGTACCGCACCCTCACCGCGGCCGACGTCCGGGTCGGGGATCGCCTGCCCGAGCTGCGGGTTCCGGTGACGGCGACGACGGTCGTCATCGGGGCCTCGGCGACCCGGGACTGGCAGCCCCAGCACCATGACCACGACTGGGCCGTCAACCGAGCCGGCACCCGCGACATCTTCCTCAACACTCCCACCCAGGCCGGGTGGATCGGGCGCTACGTCACCGATTGGACCGGTCCCACCGGACGGATCGGACGTATGGCCTTTCGCATGCGCGCGTCGATCTGCCCGGGCGACGAGATGGTCTTCAACGCCACCGTGACCGACGTGAGCCCGGGCGACCAGGGCGTCACCTGGGTGGCTCTCGACATCGCCGTCACGGTCGGCGAGACGGTGTGCACCGCCTGCACGGCGACCGTGGCGGTCCCCTCCTCCGAGGGGGACAACTCCTGGGCGCTCAGAGGGGAGGAGTGGCGCATCCCCGAACCGACCGCTCCGGCGAGCGGACGCTGACGAGAAGGGGGTGCTCGTGCCCGAGGACCAGGACGCTCCTCGACCCCTCGTCAGGGGCCGGTGCTGGCAGGACACACCGGTCGGCTGGGCCTTCCGTACCGCGTCCCGGACTGTGACCGAGACGGACCTCGTCAACTTCGTCACCCTGGGCGGGTTCTCGGAGCCGCTCTTCTGGGACGCGCGCCACTCCGCGGCTTCCGGTTACCAGGGTCGGGTCGTGCCCGGGGCGCTGACCTACACGCTGGCGGAGGGGCTCGTCATGCAGTCGACCGTCCTGCACGGGACCGGGCTCGCGTTCCTCGGGATGGAGCTGGAGATCCGCGGCCCGGTCTTCGTCGGTGACACGATCGACGTCACGGTCGAGGTGACCGGAGTCCCGGCCCACGTCGAAGGGGGACGAGCGCGGCATCGTCACCACCCGCAACACGGTCCGCAACCAACGGGGGAGGACGTGCTCGTGTACACGCCCGTGCGCCTGGTCCGGGGCCGGACCTCGTCCCTTCCCACGTGAGCGACGCCCGGTCGGTCGGGACCGACGTGACGGGCGCCGACCTGTCCCGGTTTCGGGATCTCTTCGAGGGTGCGCGCACGCTGGTCCTGGCCGACGGCGTGGACGGGGCACGGGTCGTCCCGGCCGGGCTGGCCGCCGAGGGCCGACTGGAAGGGCTGGACGTCGTGGTGGGCTGGGTCCCGGACCACCAGGACTGGGTGGCCGAGCTCCGGGGCGCCCGGGCCGTCATGGGTGGTTACGGCCTTCGCGAGGCGATCCGGGCGGGGCGGGTGACCTACATCCCGGTGCACATCAGCACGGTGCCGCGGTTCGTCGCCTCGCTGCCGCGACCGCTCGTCACCGTCGTCGGTGGCCGTCCCTCCGAGGGTGGGTGGTGCTTCGGGCGCAGCGTCGGTTGGGCCCACGCGGCGGCGACCGTGTCGGACGCGGTCGTCGTCGAGGCGGACGAGCGCGCTCCATGCGTCGAGGCTCCCCGGATCCCGGGGCCGGTGGCCGGCGCCGTCGAAGCGGAACCCCCACCGGCGACGATCCGGAGGGTCCCGGACGCGCTGGACCGGGCCATCGCCGAGAAGGTCGTATCGCTCCTCCCGCCCGAACCGACGCTCCAGTACGGGCCCGGCCCGCTGCTGGACGCGGTCGTCGAGGCGATCGACCGCCCCGTGCGGATCCTCTCCGGCTTGGTCACCGACGCCGTCCTCTCCCTGGAACGGGACGGTCGGTTGCGCGACCGGGTCGTCGCCGGATACCTCTGGGGTAGCGACGAGCTCTGGGCGATGGGCGCCGAGGGGCGGATCCGGCTCGCCCCAGTCAGCGAGACCCACGACATCGGGCGCCTCTCGGCCGAGCCGGGCTTCGTCGCGATCAACACGGCGCTGGAGGTGGGCCTCGACGGCTCGGTGAACGTCGAGCGGATCGGCGACGACCTCGTAGGGGGGTCGGTGGCCACGCCGACTTCTGTCGGGCAGCGTGCCGCTGCCCCGGCGGGCTCTCGGTCATCGTCCTGCGCTCCAGCCACCGGGGTCGTTCGACCATCGTCGAGAAGGTGACGACGGTCTCGACGCCACGTACCGACGTCGACGTCGTGGTGACCGAGCACGGGGTCGCCGACCTTCGCGGCCGCAGCGACCGGGAACGGGCCGAGGCCCTGGTCGCGGTGGCCCGTCCCGATCATCGGGCGGATCTGGCGGCGGCCGCCGCGCAGCGGGGCTGAGTGGGCTCCGCCGAGCGAGCCGTTTCCGACGAACTTGACGATATCGTCAACTTCCGGTTAGCGTCGACGTGAGTCTCGGACCGGCTCGAGGCCGTCCGCTCGCCCGAAGGGAGCACACACGTGGGTGGCATCGTGGCGTACGGGGCCTACGTCCCCTACCACCGCCTCGAGCGGAGCGCGATCGGGGCGACGCTGGGCTCGGGTGGCGGGCAGGGGACCCGTGCGGTGGCGTCCTACGACGAGGACACGACGTCCATGGGCGTCGAGGCCGCCCGGATCGCGCTGGCCGACCTGTCTGGCGGGGCCGGCGTGGAGCGGCTCTACTTCGCCACCGCCAGCCCCGCGTACCTCGACAAGACCAACGCCGCGGCCATCCACGCCGCGCTCGGTCTCTCCCCGGAGGCGGCCGCCTTCGACATGGGGGGTGCGGTGCGCTCGGGCGTCGGAGCCTTCTGGGCCGGGGCCGAGGCCCGGGTCCCGACCGTGGTCGTGCTCTCTGACATCCGGGTGGGCCTGCCCGGCGGTTCCGACGAGCGCGACGGCGGTGACGGGGCGGCCGCGTTCTTGTTCGACGGCGACGGGGACGTCCCGGTCCTCGCCGAGGTCGTCGGCGAGGCGGTGAGGAGCGCGGAGTTCATCGACCGTTGGCGCCTCCCCGGCGACGCGGTCTCTCGGGTCTGGGAGGAGCGCTTCGGCGAGACGGTCTACCTGCCGCTGGCGAGGGGCGCCTTCGCGGATGCGCTGGAGCGCGCCGGGCTCGGTCCGAAGGATGTCGATCACCTCGTGGTGACGGGAGTGCACCCCCGGGCCGTGCGATCCGCCGCCGCGCTGACCGGGGTACCCGCCGAGGCCGTCGTCGACGACCTGACCTCGGTGATCGGCAACACCGGCACGGCCCATCCCGGTCTGGTGCTCGCCGACGTCCTCGACCGGGCCGGGGCGGGGGAGCTGATCGCGTTGCTCGTACTGGCCGACGGGGCCTCGGTCGTGCTCCTGCGCACCACCGAGGCCCTCGTCTCACGCCGGGCCGCCCGCAGCGTGGCCGACCAGATCGCGGCGGGCCGTCCGGGCCTGTCGTATGCCACCTTCCTCTCCTGGCGGGGCTTCCTGCCCCGCCAGCCACCGCGCCGGCCCGACCCGAGGGGTCCATCGGCTCCGGCGGCCTACCGGTCGCTGCACTGGAAGTTGGCGTTCACCGGAAGCCGCTGTCGGACCTGCGCGATGGTCTACCTCCCACCGCGGCGGGCCTGTGCCAGCTGCGGGACCATCGATGAGATGGACCCCGCGCCCCTCGCGGACGTCACGGGGACGGTGGCCACCTTCACCATCGACGAGCTGGCGTACACCCCGAGCCCGCCTCTGGTCGGTGCCGTCGTCGACTTCGACGGCGGAGGTCGCCTCCGCTGTCAGCTGACCGACGTCGACCCCGACGAGCTGCGGGTGGGCGACCGCGTCGAGATGACGTTCCGTAGGATCGTGACGGCCGAGGGCATCCACAACTACTTCTGGAAGGCCCGGCCCAGGAGGCACGCGTGATCATGTCCAGGGGGATCTGTGATCGGGTCGCGATCGTCGGTATGGGGTGCACCCGGTTCGGCGAGCGCTGGGACCAGAGCCTCGACGACATGCTGGTCGACGCGGCGAAGGAGGCGGTGGCTTCAGCCGGCGTCACCCTCGACGCCGTCGAGGCGTTCTGGCTGGGGACCCAGATCTCGGGCATCTCGGGACTCACCCTGAGCCGTCCGCTCGGGATCCACGACCGGCCCGTGACCCGGGTGGAGAACATGTGTGCCACCGGTTCGGAGGCGATCCGCAACGCCTGCTACGCGGTCGCGGCCGGCGCCTACGACGTGGCGATGGCGATCGGCGGCGAGAAGCTCAAGGACTCCGGGATCGCCGGGCTCCCCCCTGCGTTCGTCTCCGACGACGGCACGGGCCCCGACCTCAGCGCGCCGGCCAACTTCAGCCTGCTGTGTCCCGCGTACTCGGAGAAGTACGGCCTCGACGGGGGCGCAGCTCAAGGAGGTCCTCACCCGCCTCGCCTGGAAGAACCACTACAACGGGGCCCGGAACGAGCGGGCGCAGTTCCGCCGAGAGGTCTCGAAGGAGGTCATCGCGCGCTCACCGCGGGTCGCCGGCAACCTGGGCATCTTCGACTGCTCGGGCGTCGCCGACGGGGCCGCGGCGGCGATCATCGTCCGCGCGGAGGATGCCCACCGCTACACCGATCGGCCTCTCTACGTGAAGGGACTTTCGTTCGTGGCCGGACCCGCAGCCGGGAGCGCGGACCCCGAGTACGACTTCACGAGCTTTCCGGAGGTGGTCGCCTCGGCCCGTGACGCGTACGAGCAGGCGGGGGTGACGGACCCGCGCGCCGAGATCGCGATGGCCGAGGTCCACGACTGCTTCACCCCCACGGAGCTGGTGCTCATGGAGGACCTCGGCTTCTCCGAACGGGGTCGGGCCTGGAAGGACGTCCTCGACGGGGTCTTCGACCTCGAGGGCGAGCTGCCGGTCAACCCCGACGGTGGACTGAAGGCCTTCGGCCACCCCGTGGGCGCCACGGGCTTGCGCATGATGTTCGAGGCGTGGTTGCAGCTCCGGGGGGAGGCGCCACCCGAGCGGACGATCAAGAGCGTGGCCTCGGGACGCAAGCTCGCGGTGACCCACAACCTCGGGGGCGTCCCCGGCCAGTGCGTCTCGTTCCTCTCCGTCGTCGGGGGTTGAGCCGAACGCGTGAACCGGCGCGACGGTCAGGCCCGCACCCAGCGGGGAAGGTGCACTCCGTCCACCTCCTGGAACACCGCCCGAACCGGCGCCCCGATGCGGATGGTGGCCGGATCGATCTCGTTGACCGCTCCGTCAGGCGTGGCCAGGAGGTTGCCGACCATGCGGATGGAAGGGTCCTCGTCGAGGGTGACGAGGATCACGTTGTAGGGGGCCAGCTCCTGGTAGCTGGGCAGCAGGGGTGGGTGGGGGACCACGTAGGAGTAGACCGTGCCCCGCCCGGAGACCCTCTCCCACTCGTGGTCGAGGGTGCGCGAGTGGGGGTCCATGGGGCGTGGAGGCCAGACCAGGCGCCCCGAGGCGACGAAGCGCTGGACGAGGAGCTCGCCCCGGGCGCAGCCCTCCCAGAACGGCCTCGTGAGGGGGTCCTCGAGGGTTGGGAGCAGGAAACCGGTCTCCATCGAGGCCCCTCAGCTCCGCAGGAGGACGGCGCTGGTGGGGACGCCCTCCCCGCTGGTGACGAGGCAGGTGTCGGCCCCGTCGACCTGACTCGTCGAGGTCCCCCGGAGCTGGCGCACGCCCTCGAGTACCAGGTTCATGCCGTGCACGTAGGCCTCGCTCAGGGAGCCTCCGGCCGTGTTCGTGGGCAGGCGCCCGTCGGGCCACTCCAGCGCCCCGCCCTCGGTGAAGGGACCGCCCTCCCCCCGGGCGCAGAATCCGTAGCCCTCCAGCGACAGAGGAACCAGCGGACTGAAGGCGTCGTAGATCTGAGCGACCTTCACGTCCTCGGGCCCGAAGTCGGCGTCCCGCCACAGCAGCCTGGCCGTCGCCCACGACGGGCCCTCGAGCGGATCGTCGTTGAAGAAGTTGGCCATGGTCTGGTGCTGGCGGGGCAGGCCCTGGGCTCCGCTGTGCACGTACACCGGCCGCTGGGGGAGGTCGCGGGCCCGCTCGGCGGGCACCAGTACCGCGGCCAGCGCGCCGTCGGTCTCGAGGCAGTTGTCGAGCAGGCACAGCGGCTCCGAGATCCACCTCGCCTGCATGTAGTCGTCGCGGGTGAGCGGCTTGGCGTGCATGATCGCCCCAGGGTTGCGGTTGGCGTGCTTGCGGAACGCCAGGGCCACGTTGGCCAGGTGGTCGCGGGCGGTCCCGTACTCGTGCATGTGGCGGCGGGCCAGCATCGCGACCTCGTCGACCGGGCGAAGCAGGCCCCAGGGCCGGCTCCACTGCCACTCGTCCGAGAGGACGCGCGGCGTCTGGGCCCACATCCGGCTGGCCTTGTCGGCCCGCTTGCGGGCCCGCCACGCCACCGCCACCTGGCACCGGCCCGTCGCCACGGCCATCGCGGCATGGAGGACCGTGGCGCACCCCGCACCGCCGCCGAAGCCGATCTGGGAGAAGAACGTGATGTCCCCCAGCCCCACGTTCCTGGCGACCTCGACCTCGCGGTGCGGCTCCATGGTGAACGACGAGAGCCCATCCACCTCGGAGGCGGGAATCCGGCAGTCGTCGAGCGCGGCCGAGATCGCCTGGCAGGCCAGCGAGAGCTCGGAGTCCTCGAGGCCCCTGCCGAAGGTCGTCTGACCGATCCCGACGATCGCGACCTTGTCCTTGACCGTGCTCCAGCTCATCGCCACCGCCACCGTGCCGTCTCGTCGCGGACGGCCCGACTCTAGTATCGTACTTGACGAAACTGTCAACTGCTCCGCTCGGCGGCCTCACGATCCCTCGGATCCGGCCCCGGCGGCGAACGGGAGGTCCCGCATGGCGGTGTCGCTCGAAGGTCGGGTAGCGGTGGTCACCGGTGGAGGGCGGGGCATCGGCCGCGCCCACGCGCATGAGCTCGCCCGCCGCGGCGCGTGCGTCCTCGTGAACGATCCCGGGGTCGGGGTCCGGGGCGAGGGCACGGAGGAACGGCCCGCCGACGAGGTCGTGGCCGAGATCGAGGCGGCCGGGGGCCGGGCCGTGGCCAACTATGACACCGTCGCCGACTGGGATAGCGCCAGGCGTATCGTCGAGCAGGCAGTCGAGAGCTTCGGGCGCCTCGACGCGGTGGTGAACAACGCGGGCATCCTGCGCGACCGGATGATCACCTCGCTCACCGAGGAGGACTTCGACGCCGTGATCGCGGTGCACCTCAAGGGCACGTTCAACGTGACGAAGCATGCGTGCGACCACTGGCGCTCGGTCGCCAAGGCCGGCGGTACCAACGACGGCCGGGTCATCAACACGACCTCAGGAGCTGGTCTGCGCGGGAACATCGGCCAGGCCGCGTACGCCGCTGCGAAGGCCGGGATCGTCGGCTTGACCCTCGTGACCGCCCTGGAGATGCGGCGCTACGACGTGACCGCCAACGCCGTCTCCCCCATCGCGTTCACGCGCATGGTGGCCACCGCGGCGGTCGAGCGGACCGTCCAGGAGGGCTTCGACCGCTTGGACCCGGCCAATCCCTCGGGGGTCGTGGCCTACCTCGCCTCCCCGGCCTCGAAGTGGCTGACCGGCCAGGTGCTGAGGATCGATGGGAACGTCCTCCAGCGGATGCAGGGTTGGACCGCCGTGGGCGCCTACTCGAGTCGCGAAGGCGGTCGCCTCACGGCCGACGAGCTCGTCGACGGCGTCGCTGCCCTGTTCGGCACGATGCCCGTCGGCGTCGACGTGAGCACGTCGATGGGGAACTGAGCGCGATCGCGCCCCTCCCGTGTCGGGTGTCTCCGCCGTCGCTGAGCGCGGGTGAAGACACCCGGGAGCCGGATCGCTCGTGTCGGTGCGACGTCAGGGCGTCGCCGGCGCCTCCTTGGGCAGTCCCAGGAGGACCTCCCCGATGATGCTGCGCTGCACCTGGGAGGTCCCCGCGTAGACCGTCCCGGCCATGGCGTTGAGCATGAAGACGTGGGTCCACGATGCCGTCGAGTTGGGGGCTCCGGGGTCATCGGTCCGGTAGGGCCGGGGGGGCACGTGACCCTCGGGGACGAGCCCGGCCGGTCCCATCACGTCCATGGCGAGGTTGGCGGCCTCCCGGTGGTACTCGCTCCAGTAGAGCTTCGAGATGGACGCCGCCGGCCCGAGCTCGCCTTCCTGCAGGTAATCGTTGAGGATCCGCAGGCCGAGGTACCGCATCGTCTCGACCTTCGTGTAGCACCACGCCAGCCGCTGGCGGACCAGAGGGTCCCGGTCCCGGCCGTACGCCCTGGCCAGCTCGAAGAGGCGGTCGAGCTCGTGACGGAACATGATCGGGTTCACCGCGGCCTCTTCGCCCCGCTCGTGGCCGAGCAGTGACATCGCGACGGCCCAACCGCCGTTCATCTCGCCGAGAATGTTGTGCGCCGGGGTCCGGGCGTTTTCGAAGAACACTTCGTTGAAGTCGCTCTGCCCCGTGGTCATCGCGATGGGGCGGACCTCGATCCCCGGTTGGTCCACGGGGCAGAGGAGGAAGCTCAGGCCCTTGTGCTTCTCGGCCGAGGGATCGGTGCGGGCCAGGACGAAGATCCAGTTGGCCCGGTCAGCGAACGAGGTCCAGATCTTCTGGCCGTTGATGACCCATTCGTCGCCGTCGAGCACCGCGCTCGTCCTGACCGCCGCGAGGTCCGAGCCGGCGTCGGGTTCGGAGAAGCCCTGGCACCAGGTGTCGGCGCCCGAGAGGATGCGGGGGATGAAGTACCGCTTCTGCTCCTCGGTACCCCAGCGCAAGACGGTGTTGCCGATCATCTTCACGGTGACCGTGTCACTGGGTGGTCCGAGCGGGACCATCGCCCGAGCGCACTCCTCGGCCAGGATCACCTGCTCGAGCTTCGTCCGGCCGCCACCGCCGTACTCGGTCGGCCAGGCCAGGCCGAGCAGCCGGTGCTCGTAGAGGGTGCGGCGCCAGGACGCCACGAACGCGGTCGCATCCTCCGGGTCGAGCGCGCCGATGCCCCACCAGTCCGCCGGGAGGTGCTCGGCGAGGAACGAGCGGACCTGGCCTCGGAACGCCTCGGCCTCCGGCGGATAACGCGGGTCCACGGGAAGGGGAGTGTAGCGAATGACTTGACGTTCTCGTCAACTAGGGTCGAGTGGGTGGCTCGGGTTCCGGCCACGCCGCGCCCCGGACTGGTCCCGGAGAGGAACAAGCGTCGCGCCACCCGGCCGACGAGGCCCCGCACCCGGGCGATCTGGAGGGGCGCGGACCGACCCCGTCTTGGACCGCCCCGGGGCAGCCGTCCCGAGGGACGCGCCCAGGCCGGGGGAGCAAGCCCCGACCCGTCGTGCCCGGGCGGCCTCGCGTGGCACCTCACGTGACGGGCCGGGAGCCGGGCGACTAGGATTGTTGACGAATACGTCAAGTTACCGGGATCTGGGACCGCCGGCGTGCCGGGCGACGAGGAGGCGTGACGCCATGACGAAGGTGCTCGAAGGGGTCCGCGTGCTCGAGGTCGCCTCGTGGACGTTCGTCCCAGCGGCGGGAGCAGTCCTCGCCGACTGGGGAGCCGACGTGCTCAAGATCGAGCACCCCGTCAGCGGCGACCCCCAACGCGGTCTCGTCTCGTCGGGGCTCGTGCCCGGGGCCGGTGGGGTCAACCACATGATGGAGGGCCCGAACCGGGGTAAGCGTAGCGTGGGGCTGGACATCGGACACCCCGACGGTCTCGAACTGCTGTACCGGCTGGCCGAGACGTCCGACGTGTTCCTCACCAGCTTCCTGCCCGCCGCGCGCCAGCGCCTGCGGATCGATCTCGAGCACATCCGCGAGCGCAACCCCGACATCGTCTACGTGCGGGGCTCGGGTCAGGAGTGCGCGGTCCCGAGGCTGAGAAGGGCGGCTACGACAGCGCGGCCTACTGGTCGCGGGGTGGGATCGCCGACATGCTGGGCGATCCCGCCGCGCCCTTCCCGCCGGCCCAGCGCCCCGCCTTCGGTGACGTGATGGGGGGGCTGGCCCTGGCCGGCGGGATCTCTGCCGCTCTTCTGCGGCGGGCGACGACGGGCGCCACCTCCGTGGTCGACGTGTCGCTGCTGGCCACGGCGATGTGGAACCTCATGCCCGACATCACGGCGGCCAAGCTCTTCGGCGACGCTCCGCTACCCCGGATCGACTGGGATTCCATCCCCAACCCGATCGTGAACATGTACCGGACCTCGGACGGCCGGTGGATCAACCTCGTGATGCTGGAGTCCGACCGGTACTGGCCCGAGATTTGCCGGGTGATCGGGAAGCCGGAGTGGATCGACGACGAGCGGTTCAAGGACGCCGCCGCCCGTTTCCAGAACGCTCGGGAGTGCATCCGACTCTTGCGCGATGTCTTCGCAGAGCGCACGCTGGCGAAGTGGCGCGAGGTCCTGGGCGACCTGGAGGGAGTGTGGGCGGTCGTCCAGACGCCCCACGAGGTCCACGACGACCCCCAGGTGCTGGCCAACGGCTACCTGCGCCCGGTGGAGAGCGGGAGCGGGGCCACGTTCTCGCTCCCGGCCAACCCGGTCCAGTTCGACGAGACTCCGCCCGACCTCCTCCGCGCGCCCGAGCACGGAGAGCACACCGAGGCCGTGCTCATGGAGTTGCTCGGTCTCGACTGGGACCAGATCATCGCCCACAAGGAGTCGGGCGCCGTCCTCTGAGGGTCCGAGAAGATGGAGCTCTGGGAGTTGTCGGCGCGTGAGCGCATCCGCGAGACGCTCGCCCGCTACAACCACGCGGGTGATCGCGGTCGGGCGGAGGAGCTCGCCGGCCAGTTCGCCGAGGACGGGGTCCTGGAGGTCCACGGGCAGGAGCCACGGCGCGGGCGCACGGCGATCAAGGAGTACATCCGTTCGGTGGCCCGGGACTTCACCGAGAACCTGGGCCGCGGAGGCGAGGTCCCGGTGGTCCGCCACCACGTGTCCAACGTGCTGGTCACGGACCTGTCCTCGACGCAGGTCCGGGTGTCCTCCTACTTCTTCGTGATCCTGAACCACGGCGTCGCCCAGTGGGGCCGCTACCGCGACGTCCTCGTCCCCGACGGGGATCGCTGGGTGTTCGCCCATCGGCTGGTCAGGCTCGAGGGGGAACTTCCCTCGCCGGGCGGCTGACCGGGCCCAGGCGCGGAGCGGAGACGCGCTCGCCGGTCGTGCACCCAGCAGCCACTTGACGCTTCTGTCAACAAGAAGTTAGTGTCCGGGCGGTCGGCATCGGTTGGCCGAGCGACGTCGCGTGCCCCCGAGTGAGGAGACTCCGGTGGAGTACGATCTGCCCGAAGAAGTCCGCGTCGAGCTCGATGGGCCGGTGCGGATCATCACGCTCAACCGGCCGGAGAAGTTCAACACGGTCAACCCCGGGCTGCACCGTGGCCTGCGGCTGGCGTTCGAGCAGATGCAGGACGACCGGGAAGTGCGGGCGGCGATCCTCACCGGCGCCGGGAAGGCCTTTTCCGCCGGTGGGGACATCAGCACCTTCGGTGACACCGCCACCGACATCGACTGGCGGCGCTACCAGCTCCGGGGGACGCGCCACCTCGCCGACCGGATGCTCGACTGCCACGTCCCCGTCGTGGCCGCGATCAACGGTGCCGCCGTCGGGCTGGGCTGCAGTATCGCGGTGCTCTGCGACATCGTGTTCGCCTCGGAGAAGGCGTACTTCGCCGACCCCCACGTAGCCGTGGGTCTCGTGGCCGGCGACGGGGGCGCCGCCTCCTGGCCGCTCATGATGAGCATCCTCAAGGCCAAGGAGCTGCTCCTGCTCGGAACCCGGGTCTCGGCCCAGGAGGCGCTGGGCCTGGGCCTGGTGAACCGGGTGGTCCCTCACGACGACCTGATGACCGAGGCCCTGGCCCTGGCCCATCGCCTTGCAAAGCTTCCGCCGGCCTCGGTGCAGGACACCAAGCGGAGCCTGAACCTCCACATGAAGCGTGCCTTCCACGGCGTCATGGACTTCGCGATCGCGGCCGAGAGTGAGTCGTTCGTGACGCCCGAGCACCACGCCAAGGTCGAGGAGTTCATGACCCGCAAGGGTGAGAAGTAGGGGTCCGGCCCGGTCCGGACGCGCGCTGTTATGGACTTCGACTGGCCGATGGAGCTTCGGGTGCTCGCCGACGAGGCGCGAGCGCTCGCCCTCGACCACCGCGAGGAGTACGAGAACTCCTGGATCGTCGGGTTCGACCGCGAGCCTCGCGTGAGGTTGGTCGGCGCGGCTGGCTCGGGATGACCTGGCCCGTCGAGTTCGGTGGTGGTGGGCGGCCGCCGATCGAGCGCTTCGTCGTCACCGAGCAGCTCATCATCCACGGAGCAGCGATCGCGGCGAGCTGGGTGGCCGACCGCCAGATGGGACCGTCGATCATCGCGTTCGGCACGCGCGAGCAGCAGGAGCGGTTCCTGCCCGGGATCCTCGCCGGTGAGACGTGCTGGTGCATCGGGATGAGCGAGCCCGACGCCGGCTCGGACCTCGCCGGTATCCGGACCCGGGCCGAGCGGGACGGCGACGAGTTCGTGCTGAACGGGGCCAAGATCTGGACGAGTTGGGCCCACGAGGCCGACTACTGCTACCTCATCGCCCGCACGAACGCGACCGCCAGGCCCCACGAAGGGCTTTCCGAGCTCATCGTCGACATGAGGAGCCCGGGCATCACCGTGAGGCCGATCATCGACATGACCGGCGACGCCCACTTCTGCGAGGTGGTCTTCGAGGACGTGCGGGTTCCCGCCGCGAACCTCGTGGGCGCGCTCGACGGGAGCTGGCGACAGCTCATGCGTCAGCTCGAGCACGAACGGGGGGGCATCGACCGGTTGATG
>JAOSJM010000006.1 GCA_027494165.1 Acidimicrobiia bacterium
GCGCCGCCCGTCACACCCCGGCCGACACCATGAGGTCGCAGGCCCGCTCGGCGACCGCGGCGGCCGTCAGCGAGGTGTTCACCCCGATGGGGGCGCTGAACGTGCTCGTGTCCATCACGTAGAGCCCCTCGTGCACGCCGCCGCCGGCCTTCCACACCGCGCCGTCGTGGCGGACCACCCCCAGCTCGGGCGAGGTGGCCATCCGGCAGGTCCCCAGCGGGTGGATCGTGAACGAGTCGTCGCGGATCTCCTCCCAGGAGGGCAGCATCCGCCCGCCCGCGCCGTCCTCGATGACGTGGCGGAACCCGGCCTTCGCCGCCGCCCACATCGCCCGGGTGCGAGCATCGGTGTCGAACGACACCGTCGGGACACCGCCGGGACCCAGGGTCACCCGACCGTCCATCCCGTCGATCCCCATCACCCCCACGTGCAGCAGCCGGCTCCCCCACTTGCGCATCAGGTGCTTGGGGCCCAGCCCGAACATGCGCATGTCGCCGTGGGGGTCAGCCCGTCGGGGTCGGCGAGCAGGGCCGAGGTGATGACCGGCAGGACCATCATCGGCTGGAGCACGAAGCGCTGCCAGCCGGGCCCGAAGCCCGGCGGCGGCTCGAACAGGTGGTGGAACGAGCAGACCCCGATCACCTTCCCCGGGTGCATCTCGAGGGGCTCGAGGTCGCCGATGTCGTCGGGGAGCAGCCCCATCAGCATCATGTCGCCGCCCCGGGACAGGTTCCGCCCCACCTGCTCGGAGATCCCTCCGGGCAGGTCGCCCGCCGAGCGCATGAGCAGGGTCGGCGAGCCCACCGCCCCGCCGGCGATCACCACCGTGTCGGCCCGCACCACCGACGGGAACCACCGGCCCGGTTGCCGGTACAGGACCTCCCAGCGCCTCCGGCCCCAGCGATCGGGCGCCACCTTCACCACGGCCGCCTCGGTGACCAGCAGGGCCCCGGCGTCCTCGGCCGGGTTCAGGTACCGCCGGTCGACGCTGCGCTTGGCGCCCCGCCGGCACCCCCGCCGTGCACCAGCCCAGGTTCCCGCAGCGGTCGCCGACCGCGCTGGGGACCGGGTCGCAGCTCACCCCGGCGGCCCGGCAGGCCGCGGCGAACGCCCCATCGCGCCTCGAGACGACCTTCCACTCCTCGCCGGGCCCGCCGGTCCACTGGAGCTGGGCCACCTCGATCTGCTCCTCGGCCCGCTCGTAGTACGGGTCGAGGGAGGCCCGGTCGACCTCGGGGGGCCACACCGGGTCCTCGAAGGCGACGCTCGGGGCCCGCAGCGACACCATCGAGTAGACGAGCGACCCCCCGCCCAGCCCCTTGCCGCCGATCACCGCCGACACCGCGCTCTTCGCCCAGTCGAGGCCGACCGTGGCCTGGAACAGGTCGAGCCAGTACTCGAAGTCGCCCTGGGTCTGCTGGAACGACCGCGCCCCCGGGTAGCGGTCCCAGCGCTGCCCCGCCTCGAGGACCACGACGCTGCGACCGGCCTGGGTGAGCCGCAGCGCCGCCACCCCGCCGCCGAACCCGGAGCCGACGACGCAGACGTCCCGGTCGATCACGCCCACCGCCGCCTCCCCCGCCCACCGCGCCTCCGCGTCACGGCCCCCGCCCACGCCGCCGGCCGCACCCGCCCCGTGGCCTCACGGGGCCGCCACCAGGTCCCGGGAGCCGACCCGGACCAGCCGGGGGTCGCCGTCGTTGAGGGTCCGCTGGTAGCTCACGCCGGTGTACGGCGTGGTGCCCGGTGGGAGCGGGAAGCCGATGTAGGCCCGCCCCACCCGGATCTCCGGCTCGTTGCGCTCGAACCACAGGTCGCAGAAGAACGCCATGCGGGCCAGCAGCATCGCCCCCAGGTACTCGAGGTCGAAGACGGTGTGGAACAGGGCCTGCATGAGGATCACCTTGTGCTGGCGGCCCCGCCCCTGCGGCGACGGGTCGAGCGGGAGCTGCCAGAACTTCGGGGCACCGTCGAACCAGCGGCCGTGGAACACGTCGGCCCACAGGTCGAGGTCGTCGGCCCAGAAGGCGAGGAAGCCGGTGGTGAGGCCGTCGAGCGGCCTGGGCAGCGTGCCCGCCACCTGCTCGAGCCACTCCTGGACCCGGGCGTCGTCGGCGCCCGGCGCGGGCACGCCCGGCTCGAGCTCGTCCTCGACCACCCCGTTCCAGGTGCCCGGCACGGACGCGTCCCACAGGGACCGCAGGGTGAGGCGGCGGCCCTCGGTGAGGTCGAGCCCGAGCGCCTCGGCCCGCGACGCCCTCCGCAGGAGGGTGAGGCCGAGACCGGGGGCCGAGGCGAGCAGCCACCCGGCCGCCGCGCTCCCGAGGAACCGGCGCCGGCTCGGCCCGGCGGCCGGCGGGCGGTCGAGGCCGGGGACGGAAGCGCGCGGGGACGGGCCGCCGGGTGGGTCGATCGGGGCGTGCTGGTGCCCGCGTGGGTCCTCCGCCACGGTGCCTCCCCTCCCTGGACGTGCGGGGACCTGACCGCTTCCGTGCGTTCCGACCCGGCTGCCCGTCCCGCGTGCTTCGCCCGAAGTATGTGCTTCTACCACGATCTGGGGCGTGCGATCAACGGGCGCGCGGGGAGGCGTGCGACTCGGCATGGGCCGAGGGCTCGGAACCCGGTTCAGCGGCGGCGGAAGTGGCCGTACTGGAAGGGCTGGGGCACCCCCGCCGGGGTGACGTGGACCTCGCCGACGAAACCCACCGGCTCGAACGCCCCGGCGAACAAGTCGGTGAGCTCGCCGGGTCCGTGGCGGACCACGGGCAGGCCGCTGCACCGCTCGGGGCCGTCGAGGGCGAACGTCGCGACCACGAGGTGGCCGCCCGGCCGGACGGCGGCGGACGCGGCCTCGCGATAGCGGGCGCGGTCGTCGGGGTCGACGAGGAAGTGCAGCACGGCCCGGTCGTGCCACAGGTCGAAGACCCGGTCGAAGCGATGGATGGTGACGTCGGCGTGCACCCAGCTGACCGAGCCGGCCCGCTCGCCGAGCCGGGCCTGGGAGTGGTCGAGCGCGACCTGCGAGAGGTCGAGCACCGTGACGTCGACGTACCCGGTGTCGAGCAGCCGGTCGACGAGCATCGACGCGCCCCCGCCCACGTCGACGATCGCCGCGTCATGGTCGGGGACGGCTTCGAGGATCAGCGAGAGCGAGACCGCAGGGTCGCGCTGGTACCAGCTCACGGCCTCGGGATCCTGCGCGGCCCAGACCGCTTCCCAGTGCGCCGCGGTGCTGCCGTCCATGCCACGCCCGGTCCGCTCGCGGGCTCGGCCGGGCATCTCACCTCGTCGCGATCATCGCGCCGCCTTCGGCCGCCGACCCGCACGGGCGACCCGGGTGTCGATACCCCCGCCCAGCGGGGGTGGAGACACCCGAGAGGCGGGGACAGGCGATCCGGGTGTCGATACCCCCGCCCAGCGACGGTAGAGACACCCGAGACGGGGGAGAGTGCGACCCGGGTGTCGATACCCCCGCCCAGCGGGGGTGGAGACACCCGAGACGGGGAAGAGTGCGACCCGGGTGTCGATACCCCCGCTCAGCGGGGGTGGAGACACCCGAGACGGGTGGAGGAAAGATGTCAGGGGCGACCGGCGGGCCGGTGGGCGCCGGTGGACCGGGAGCCGGCGGGGCCGACCCGGGAACCGGCGTGGGAGCGGAACCGGGCCGCGACCGCCTGCATCCGGTCGAGGTGGCGCAGGTGGACCCGGATCCTCGCCAGGCGCTCCTGGGGGCTCACCATCGGGCACCCCGGGCAGGCCTCGGCCCCGTTCAGCCGCAGCGCCAGGCAGCACGTGGTGCGCACCGCCCCCAGGCCCATCCGGCCGCGGTGCCCCAGGGTCGTCAGGCGGGCGTACTCGCCGATGGCCGGCCGGCCCGTCGTCAGCAGGTGCTCGGCCAGCGAGCGGACATCCCGGTCCGGGGCCCACCAGTCGAGGAACACCGTCGCAGCCACGGCGGCCGCGGCCACGTTCCCCCACAGCAGCCGCTCGCCGACCTGCTGGACCTCCCGGACGGCATCGACGAGGTCCCGGAGGTGACCGTCGGCCCAGTGGGAAGCCCACCCGTCGAGCAGACCGGGGGCCGCGTCCACCCCCTCGGCGATCTCGACGTCGCCGTCGGTGGCGGCGAACCGGAATCCCGGACCCCCCACGCAATCGACCGGGGCGACGTGCAGCCCGCCGGGAGGGACCCGGAGCAGGCGTCCGTGGAGGACGGGGCCGGCGAGCGTCGGTCCGGTCAGGTGCCGGGCCAGCGTCTCGACGAACAGCGACGCCGCGATCTGGGGCTCGTCGATGTGCCGCGACTTCGCGTACCGGTCGAGCCAGAATCGCAGGGTGATCGGCTCGAGCAGCTCCTCCCACGTGATCGCGTCCGGCGGCGCCGCCGGGTCGAGGTGGAACCGGGGCGGCAGGTCCGCCAGCCGTCCGGACAGCTCGCCGACCGCACTGGTGGTCACGGTCATCACCCGCCCTCCCTCGTCGCCTTGACGACCCGCCAATCCCGGGATCGGCCAGACCTCGGCACGGACCGCCGATCCCGGGACTGGCAGGGACTTGCTCGACCACGGGCTCCGGCAGCCTCCGGCAGTCGGCAGCGACCCGTGGTCAGAGAACCGTGGGAAAACTCACGTAACTCTTGCTATTGAATCATGGGATTTATCGGCCCGGTAGCGACATGGGTCACAGGCGCGCGGTGCGCACCCGATGCGGCGCACGTCGGGTCACCGGGCGTGCGCATCGGTGCACCTCGTGACGCGCGCGACGAGCGGAGTTGGGATCAGCCGAGCTCGACGATCCACTCGAGGCCCACCGACTCCAGGAAGCTCTGGAGCTCGGCGGTCACCCGCGAGAGGTTGTTGGTCATGAGGACCACGCCGAACACGGCGAGGACCGCCGCCGAGACGAACGTGATCGTCCGTGAGTGGCGCTTGAACCAGTCGAGGGCACCGGTGAGCTTCCCGAAGCCCAGCCCGACGACCAGGAACGGGACCCCCAGCCCGAGGCTGTAGGCCACGAGCAGGGCCGTCCCCCGGGCCAGCTCCCCCGACTGCCCCGCCACGGTGAGGACCGACCCCAGCACGGGGCCGATGCAGGGCGTCCAGGCGAACCCGAACGCGGCCCCCGCCACCGGGGCGGCCATCGGCCCGAACCGCTCGAGGTGGGGGTGGACCCGGAACTCCTGGTACACGCTCGGCAGCATCAGGATCTGCGAGCCGGCCAGGTAGAGGGCCATGAGGAACACGAGCACGCCCGACACCCGGGTGAGCATCTCCTGGTTGTCGAAGAGGGCCTGGCCGGCGCTGGTGGCCGCCAGCCCCAGCAGCGTGAACACCGCCCCGAAGCCCAGGACGAACAGACCGGTGTTGGCGGCGATGCGGACCAGGTGGCGCGGGTCGCCCTCGCGCAGCTCCCCGACCGACAGGCCGGTGACGAGCGACAGGTAGCCGGGCACGATCGGCAGGACGCAGGGCGAGAGGAACGAGATGATCCCTCCGCCGAAGGCGGCCAGGACCGTGACGTCGGAGGCGGCGAGGATCCTCATCGGGGGCGCGGGGGCCGCGACGGCCCTCGACCACGATGGTACGGAGCAGACCGGCCGGGCCAACCGCGTCGGGAACCCGACCGGAGGCCGATCAGGAGATGCGGTGATCGGCGAGGAGCTCGGGGTGCTCCCGCTGGACCAGCTGCAGGCTGTAGTCGGTGTCGAAGACCGCCATGTGAGCACCGTCGGCGCGGATCAGCACCCGCACGCCGCGCAGGGCGGCGAGCCGCTCGGCGCTCGACGGCGTGACCTCCCGGGCGTGACGCACCCCCAGGGGCTCGAAGGTGGCTCCGGCGCCGTACTCGTGGAGCAGCCGGTAGGTGGCCACCTCGAACTGCAGCGACCCGACCGCCCCGGCGACCGTGAGCGGTCCCTGCGGACCGGCCCGGAAGAGTTGCACGACCCCCTCGGCCGCGAGCTGCTCGAGCCCGCTCCGCAGCTGCTTGTGGCGGCTCACGTCGTGGGCCCGGACGTGGGCGAACAGCCCGGGCCTGAACGCGGGGATCGGAGGGAGCTCCACGGCCGGGCCGTCGTAGAGCGTCTCGCCGATCCGGACCCCTCCGGGGCTGACGATCCCGACGACGTCGCCCGGGTAGCCGACGTCCAGGGTCTCGCGCTCGTTGCCGAACACGGTGTGCGCGTACTTCGTCGTGACCTGCCGGCCGTTCGACGACCGCCGCAGGGTCATCCCGCGCTCGAACCGTCCGGTGCAGACCCGCACGAAGGCCACGTGGTCGCGATGGGCCGGGTCCATGTTCGCCTGGACCTTGAAGACCAGCCCGGTGAACGGCGCGTCGAGGGACCGGTGGGGCCCGTCGACCGTCGGGGGCGGCCCGGGTGACGGCACCAGCGTCGCCAGCGAGTCGAGGAGCATCCCCACGCCGAAGTTGTCGAGCGCCGAGCCGAACAGCGTCGGGGTGGCCTGGCCGGCGCGGTAGCGCTCCTCGTCGTGGTGGAGGCCCGTGGCGTCCAGCAGGGCCACCTCCTCGATCGCCCGGCTCCACGCCTCGCCCTCGAGCGCAGCCGCGGCCACGGGGTCGAGGACCTCCTCGCCCGCCACCGTGGCACCGCCGGGCGTGCGCCGGTACCGGTGGTAGCAACCGGTACGGCGATCGACGACGCCCCGCAGGTCGCCGAAGATCCCCACCGGCCAGGTGAGCGGGGTCGCGGCGACGCCGAGCTCGGCCTCGACGTGGTCGAGCACCTCGATGGCGTCGAGGCCGGGCCGGTCGCACTTGTTGACGAAGGTGACGACCGGGAGAGCGCGGCGGCGGGCCACGTCGTACAGGGTCCGGGTCCGGCTCTCCACGCCCTTGGCCGCGTCGATCACCATGACGGCCGCGTCCGTTGCGGCCAGGACCCGGAACGTGTCCTCCGAGAAGTCCTCGTGGCCGGGGGTGTCGAGAAGGTTGAAGACCATGCCGTGGTGCTCGAAGCGCAGCACGGTCGAGCTGATGGAGATGCCGCGCTGGCGCTCCAGCTCCATCCAGTCGGAGGTGGAGTCCCGCCGGCCCCGGCGGGCCCGGACGGACCCGGCGACGTCGATCACCCCGGCGTAGAGCAGCAACTTCTCGGTCAGGGTGGTCTTGCCGGCGTCGGGGTGGGAGATGATCGCGAAGGTCCGGCGCCGGGCCGCCTCGGTCACGACGGGGGAGGCGGTCACGGGCGCGGTCCCCGTCCCTCCCCGCGACGGGCGTTCTCGGCCTGGCGGGCGAGCACCCGGGCGAGCGACTCGACCTCCTGGAGCTGTCCCCGCAGGCGCTGGCAACGGAACGCGGCCGCCTCCGCGTAGAGGACGAGCCGGCCCGCCTCCTGCTCGTCGAGCCGCTCACCCGCGGCGAGCCGGTCGCGCAGCTCGAGGAGGTCGCGCATCTCGGCCAGGGTGAACTCGAGCGGCTTGAACGACTTCACGAGCGCCAGCCGCTCGACGTCGGCGTCGGTGTAGAGGCGGAACCCTCCCGCGCTCCGGCCCGACGGGACCACCAGGCCGACCTCGTCCCAGTGCCGGATCGTCCGGAGGGAGAGCCCGACGAGCTCGGCGACCTCGCCGATCTGGCGCAGGCCGGGATCGGTGACCGCCCGGGGACGGCTCACGACGGGCTCCCCGGGGCGGGGTGGTCGCCGCTGACGTTCGGCATCACCGAGGGCATGAGCAGCCGGTTGTCGGTCCGGCGGGCGTGCTCCTCGAGCACCGCGCGGTCGCAGTGCCAACACATCGTGACGTCGACCGTGCCGACGATCGAGAGCTGGGTGCCCCGGGACCGCTCCACGAGCGCCCGCAGCCCCACCCACACCTCGGTGCTCCCGCAGCGGTCGCAGCTCGCACCGGGGACCCGGGTCCATCGCGTACCGCAGGACTCGCAGGTCACCTCGACGCCGTCGTCGCACCGCCGGCCCCGCAGCGCCTCGTCCTCGCCGCAGCTCGGACACCGGACCATCGTCGCGCCTCCTCCCGAACCCTCACGCGCTGTCAGGGTCGCCTCATTCGCCCACGACGGTACAGCGCTTCTACGGGCGGTGAGCCGCTCTGCGTCCCGGTGTCGCGACCCTCACGTCAGGGTAGGTGCTCCGCCTCCCGGTCGCCGATCCGGTTGGGCCCGCGAATCGCGCCCGGGCCGGCCCGGAGGTGACGTGACCGTACGGCCCGGCCGGCTCCTGCTAGTGGTGTCGGGGTGATCCACACCCCGGACCGTCGCCTGCGCGTGTTCGTCAGCTCCACCATGGGAGAGCTGGCGGCCGAGCGCGCCGCGGTGTCCCGGGCGGTCGAGCAGCTCCGCCTCACCCCGGTGCTCTTCGAGCTCGGGGCCCGACCCCACCCGCCCCGGGACCTGTACCGGGCGTACCTGCGCCAGAGCGAGGTCTTCGTCGGCATCTACTGGCAGCGCTACGGGTGGGTGGCCCCGGGCGAGACGATCTCGGGGATCGAGGACGAGTACCTCGCCGCCGCCGGCAAGCCCAAGCTCGTCTACCTCCGCGAACCCGCCGACGAGCGCGACCCGCGGCTGGCCGAGCTGATCGACCGGATCCGCTCCGACGACGTCTCGTACCGGTCGTTCCGCGAGCCCGACGAGCTGGCGACGCTCCTCGCCGACGACCTCGCCGTCCTGCTCAGCGAGCGGTTCTCCGACGGCCTCGCCCCCGTCGCGCCACAGGAGGCCCCCCCATCGGCGGGCGCGGCCCGCCCCCTGCCGGCGGCGCTCGACCGCTTCGTGGGCCGGTCGGCGGTGCTGCGCGAGCTGCGGGGCCTGCTCGGCGACCCGGGCACGCGCCTCGTGACCCTGGTCGGACCCGGGGGGATCGGCAAGACCCGGCTCGCGCTCGAGGTGGCCGCCACCGTGGCGGGCGACCCCCGCGACGGCGTCCACGTCGTCACCCTGGCGTCGACCCGTGACCCCGGCCAGGTCCTCGACGCCGTCCGGAGCTCCCTCGGCCTCACCGAGACCCACGGGGCGTCCGCGCTCGACCAGCTGCGCACCTTCCTCGCCGAGCGGGACCTGCTCCTGGTCCTCGACAACTTCGAGCAGGTGGTGGAGGCGGCGCCGCTGGTCGCGGACCTGCTCGCCGCCGCTCCCGGGCTCCGGGTCCTCGTGACCAGCCGGGAGGTGCTGCGGATCTCGGGCGAGCACGTCTTCACCGTGCCGCCCCTCGACGTCCCCGACGAGGGCGCCCGCCCCGACGACGAGCGCGACTCGGAGGGCGTGCAGCTCTTCATGGACCGGGCGAGCGCCGTGCGCCCCGACCTGGCCTTCGACGACGCCACCACCCACACCGTGGCGTCGATCGTCCGTCGCCTCGACGGGCTTCCCCTGGCGATCGAGCTGGCCGCGGCCCGGACCCGCCTCCTCGACCCGCCCGACCTCCTGGACCGCCTCGACCGGCGGCTGGGGCTCCTCACCGGTGGGCCCCGGGACCTCCCCGAGCGCCAGCGGACCCTCCGCCTCACCATCCAGTGGAGCTACGAGCTCCTCACCGACGCCGAGCGCGACCTCCTCGACCGCCTCGGCGTGCTCGTCGGGAGCTTCTCCCTCGACTCCGCCGAGGCCCTCTGCGGGTCGGTGGGACCCGACGCGGTGCTCGACACGCTGTCGTCGCTCGTCGACCGCAGCCTCGTCGGCACGGCCGGGGCCGTGGGGGGAGGTCCCCGGTTCACGATGCTGGAGACGATCCGGGAGTTCGCGCTGGAGCGACTCGAGCGCCGGGGCCTCCTCGACGAGCTGCGCGAGCGCCACGCCTGCCACTTCCTCGACCTGGTCGTCGAGCGGGAGGCCGACTACGAGCGGGGCGGCGAGATCGGGCTGGTCGAGCGGTTCACCGCCGACCATCAGAACCTGCGGAGCGCGCTCGACTGGTTCGTCACCCAGGAGCGGGCGGCCGAGGCGACGCGCTTCGCCCGGGCCGTCTGGCGCTTCTGGTGGGTCCGGAGCCTGCTGCGCGAGGGCATCGACCACATGGCCCGGGTGCTGGCGCGGGTCGAGCACCTCACCGATCGCGAGCGGGCCGACGCCAGCTACGTCCTCGGCCACCTGGCCTTCGGGCTCAGCGACTACGAGCGCGCCGCCCCGCACCTCGAAGAGGCCCACCGCACCTTCGCAGCGCTGGGCGACGACCTGGGGCTCGCGCTCGTGTCCATGCCCCTCGGCGTGATCCGGGCCGCCGCCGGATCGCCCGACTGGGAGGCGACCTCCCGCGACGCGATCGAGCATGCCGGGGTGGCGGGCAACCTGTGGGCGCTCGCGGCCGCCGAGCTGGGCCTCGGCAGCGTCCTGCTCGTCGCCGGTCGGGCCGACGAGGCGGCCCCGGTCCTCGCGCGGTCCGCCGAGCACGCCCGGGAGATCGGCACCGAGGTCCTCCTCGCCTACTCGCTCGTCTACCTCGGCCGCGCCCACCTGGAGCTGGGCGAGCACGGGCCGGCCCGGGACACGCTCGACGAGGCGCTGGCCCGGACGGGGTTCATGGAGAGCCGCGAGGCCGCGTCGCGGGCGCTCGAGGGGCTGGCGGCGCTCGCCCTCGCCGAGGGCGACGCCGGGCTCGGGGCGCGCCTGTTCGGCGCGGCCGAGGCGGCCCGTCGCTCGGTCGGCGCTCCGGTGTGGCGGCCCGACGAGGCGGCCCACGAGCGGACCGGGCAGGAGCTCCGGGCCCGCCTGGGGCCCGACGCCTTCCGCGCCGCCTACGACGAGGGCCTGTCCCTCCCCTTCGCCGAGGCGATCGGGGCGGCCCGGTCCTGACGTCCGGCGCCGCACGGGTCGGCCGTGGTCCGGCTGGTCCGGCGGGCCCGACGAGCCCGTGGACGTCACAGGGTCCCCGTATGCTCGCTGCCGGCCCACCTCGCGCCGGCGCTCCTCCCCACCCCCGGGGCGGGTGGTCCGTAGGATGGGGGCTCGGTGAGGAGGACCTCGTGAGGAAGCGCCGGCCGACGTCGACCTCCGCCTTCGGTGTGGGCCGGCGGGAGAGCCACGACGCCACCGACTTCTACGCCCGGTTCAGCGCCCCCGACCTCTCCGACGACCACGAGGTCCGGGCCACGCCACCCGGGGGCCTCGACCGCATCTACGCCCACGACGCCCGCGACATGCCCGAGCTCGAGGACGCCTCGGTCGCCCTCGTCGTCACCTCACCGCCCTACTTCGCCGGCAAGGAGTACGAGGAGGCCCTGGGAGAGGGGCACATCCCGGCCTCGTACCTCGACTACCTCGAGATGCTGCGCGACGTGTTCGCCACGTGCGTGGACAAGCTCGAGCCCGGGGGCCGCATCGCCGTCAACGTCGCCAACCTGGGCCGCAAGCCCTACCGGTCGCTGTCGGCCGACGTGATCGGCATCCTCCAGGACGACCTCGGGCTCCTCCTGCGAGGCGAGATCCTGTGGTGGAAGGCCCGGGGAGCCGCCGGGTCGTGCGCCTGGGGCTCGTTCCGGAGCCCGGCCAACCCGGTGCTGCGCGACCTCACCGAGCGGGTGGTCGTGGCCAGCAAGGGCCGCTTCGACCGGGCGCTCGCCGGGCCGGAACGGGCCCGGAACCGGCTGCCGTCCGAGGCGACGATCTCCAAGGACGAGTTCATGGAGGCCACCACCGACGTGTGGGAGATCCCGGCCGAGAGCGCCACCCGGGTCGGCCACCCGGCCCCGTTCCCGGTCGAGCTCCCCCAGCGGCTCGTCGAGCTGTACACCTACCGGGGCGACGTGGTGCTCGACCCGTTCATGGGCTCGGGGTCCACCGCGGTGGCCGCGCTGCGCACCGGGCGCCGCTTCGTCGGATACGACACCGACCCGGGTTACGTCGACGCCGCGATGCGGCGGGTCGAGGCCGAGCGGGCGCGGCTCGACACGCGGTGGAGGCCGGGGCGCGGGCCGGGCGCGAGGGCGAGGGTCGGGACGAGGGTGAGGGTGAGGCCGATCGGGCCCTCGCCGGGGGTGCCAAGCTCGTCGACGTCGCCGCGGCCCTGCTGCGCGACTGCGGCTTCACCGAGGTGCAGCCCCACCGCCGGGGCCGGCGCTTCCCGGTCGAGCTGGCGCTCACCGCCCGTGACCGGGCCGGGACGCTGTGGTACGTCGACGTGTGCGGCGGGCTCACGACCCCCCGCACCGGGCTGCGGCGCGCGGATGTCCTCTGGCGTGCCCTCGGCCGGGCCGGGGTCCTGCGGGCCGAGCTCGGCAAGCTCCCCCCGCTGCTCGTGCTCACGACCGACCTCCCCGACCGGCGCTCGACGGGGTGGGCGGCGTTGCGCGCCGCCCGGGGCGAGCTGCTCTGCGACGCCCTCGACGTGCGGTCGGCGGCCGCCCGGGCCCGGCTGCGCGAGTACGCCGGCGGGTCGTCGGCCGGCGAGCCCGTCGGCGACCTCGTCGCGCCCCGTGACGACGCCGGGTGACGCACGATGACGCCGCCGACCCCTGACCTCGCCGGCGTCCGGCTCCCCGCGCCGGCTCCGGCCCGGCGCGCCTGACCGTGGCCGCTCCCCGCACCGAGGTCACCGAGATCGTCACCGGGCTCGCCATGCTCGGCCACGACGACCTCCGCTGGGCCCTGGCCGCCCACCCGCCCGCGCTGCGCAACGTCAGCGGGGAGCGCTGGGAGCGGCTCGCCGCCCTCGAGCGGGAGGGCCGGTTCCGGCTCGAGTTCGCCGCCGCCTGGGCGAACGGCGCGACGTTCCTGCGCGCCGACGACGGGCTGCGGGGCCGGGTACCGCTCCTCGTGGAGTGGAAGGGTCCGCACCGCGACCCGGCGGAGGGAGCCGTCCCCGCCGACCTGCGGGTCGACCACGTGTACCTCGTGAGCTGCAAGTACCTCTCGCGGATCTTGGTGAACGCCTCGCCCGCCCACCTCTTCGACCGTGCGCTGGCCGGCGGGCCCGGCGTCACCGGCCCCGACTGGTACCTGGGCGCCGCTCCCGGCGCCTACCAGGAGCTCTACGCCGAGGTGCGCGCCGGCCTCCCGGCCGACCTGCACCTCCCGCCCTACGCCGCCGACCTCGCGCCCGACCACCGGGCCGCGCTCCGCGAGGCGCTGCGGAGGGGATGGCCGCCCGGTGGTGCCGTGGCGGCCTACCGGGCCTTCGCGGGCGAGGTCGCCCGGGCGTCGGCCGAGCGGTGGCGCCAGGCCCTCGGGACGAAGCGGGCCCGTGAGGCGATGCTGTGGCGGCTGCTGCGGATCGGCCCCGCGCCGTACTTCGTGCTCGGCGCAGCCGAGGGGCGCCCGCTGCGGCTGCGGATCATGACCCCCTGGGACTGGCGGCAGCGCTTCGACCTCCGCCGCTTCGACGTGTGGGGCGACGAGGCCGGCCAGCCGACCGTCCGCTGGCGGGCGACCGTGCGCGACCGCGGCGGGGGCGGCGATGCCGTGCTCGACGGGCACGTCGAGATCCGCTGGAGCCACGGCCGCTTCGCCCAGCCTCCCGAGGCCAAGGTGTACCTCGACACCCCCCACCACCGGGTCCCCGGCTACGTCCCGCTGTCCTGACCGGCGCCCGCCGATCCCTCCGGCGGGTGCGCCCGAGCCCGCCCCCATCCCGGGTGTCGATACCGTCGCCCAGCGGGGGTGGAGACACCCGAGACGCAGGAGGAGCCCTCCCCGGTGTCGATACCCCCACCCAGCGGGGGTGGAGACACCCGAGACGCAGAAGGAGCCCTCCCCGGTGTCGATACCCCGCCACCCAGCGGGGGTAGCGACACCCGAGACGCAGGTACCGCCGACCCGAGAGCGAGGGACGCCGACCCGAGAGGCGGCCCGAGAGGCGGCCCGGGCACCCGATGGTTGACCTCGCCCCGGGCGATCGCGGTACGGTGCGGGGGACAGCGGTCACCTGCGACCCGGACGTCGTAGGTGGTCCCGCCGGAGCGATCCGGCGGGGCGGGGGAAGCCGGTGAGAGACCGGCGCTGACCCGCAACTGTGAGCGGCGAGGGTGGGCCCACAACCCGCCCGGCGCCGTGAGCCAGGATGCCCGCCACTGTCCACCGGGCCACCGGTGTTCCCGTAGCGGAGCCGCCGAGAGGCGGCGGACAGACGGCCCTCGTGGACCAGGGGCCGGCGGAGGACCACCATGCATCGTCGTACCCGTTCCCTCTCCCTCTCCTTCGGCGCGCCCGCGCGCGCCCGCGCCGCGCACACCGCGCACCTCACTCGCACCGACCGCACCACCCCGGTCGCCCGCACCGGGCTCGCCGCCCTCGCCCTCGCGCTCGCCCTGACCCTCGCCACCGCCTGGCCGGCCCGGGCCGCCGACCCGGCCGACGCGGCGGCAGCCCAGCAGGCGGCCACCTGGCTGGCGACCCAGCAGCAGGCCGACGGCGGCTTCGAGGTGGCCGGGTTCCCCGGCTTCGAGACGCCCGACGCCGTGCTGGCGATCGCCGAGGCCGCCCAGACCGGCGGCACCTGGAGCACCGCCGAGGCGCTCGCCGCCGTCCAGGCCCTCGTCGCCGGCGGCGCCACGCCCCTCGACGCCCTCGACGACTTCGTCGACGCCGGCGGCCTGTCGGCCGGCCAGGCCGCCAAGCTGGTCGTGCTGGTGGCCGCGCCGCTCGGCCTCGACCCCGCCGACTTCGACCCTCCGACGACACGGCCGACCCGGTCGACCTGATGGCGATCGTCGACGCCGGTGCCCTGCCCGACGGCTCCTACGGCGCCGGCGTCCTCAACGCCACCCTCTACGCCATGCTCGCCGAGCGGCTCGCCGGCGGGGCCGTGCCCGCCGCCGCGACCACCTACGTCCGCGGCGTGCAGCACGACGACGGGAGCTGGAACTTCGCCGGCACCGCCAGCCCCGACGGCGACGTCGACACCACGGCGCTCGCCGTCCAGGCGCTGATCGCGGCCGGGGCCTCCCCGGGCGACGCCGACGTGCAGGAGGCCCTGGCCTTCCTCGCCGGCCAGCACGGCGCCGACGGGAGCTGGAGCGCCTTCGGCTCCCCCGACCCCAACTCCACCTCCGTCGCCAGCCTGGCCCTGCGGGCCGCCGGTTGGGACCCCGCCGAGGCGTGCTGGCGCGACGCCGCCCGGCCCGACCTCGCCGGCAACCCCTACACGGCGCCGGCCTCGTTCGTCCGGACCCAGCAGCAGGCCGACGGCCGGATCGCCAGCCCCAACGACGCCTTCGGCGTCAACACCTTCGCCACGTCCCAGGCGATCCAGGGCCTCCTCGCCGGCTGGCTGCCGGTGGTCCGGGCCGAGGCCCAGCCCTGCCCCGACCCGCCGGTGGACGACCCCGACCCCCAGGACGACCCGACGACCACCACCACGGCTCCGCCGCCGAGCACCACGGCTCCGGCGCCCACCACCACCCCGACCACCGCGGCCTCGCCCGGGGCCACGGTCCCGACCACGGCTCCCCCACCACCGCGGTGGCGAGCAGCACCGTGTCGGGCACCCTGCCGGCCACGGGGGCCGGATCCTCGTCGTGGCCGCTGACCCTCGCCGGGGTCAGCGCGCTCGGGCTCGGCACCGCCGTCGTCGTGGCCGCCCGTCGCAGGGCGGGAGCCCGGCCGTGACCCGGCGACGCCGCCGCCCTCCGCTGCGGTGGGCGGCGGCGTTCGCGGCCGTCGCGGCCCTCGTGGCCTCGGGCTTCCCGGTGCCGGCGGCGCGGCGAGCGAGCACCGGGCCCTCGTGGTCGTCGACACCGGGACCGAGGTGAGGACCGCGGTCGTGCGCTTCACCGAGGAGTCGATCTCGGGACTCGACGCGCTCGAGCGGGCCGGGATGGACCCCGTGGTCTACGCCTTCGCCGGCCAGGGTGGGGCGGTCTGCGAGCTGTGCGGGACGGGCTGCCCGGCCGACTCCTCCTGCCTCACCTGCGCCGAGGGCCGGTACTGGGCCTACCACCGCGCCGCGGCCGGCGCGACCTCCTACACCTACTCCCGGGCGGGGGCCGGGAGCACGGCCGTGCACGACGGCGACGTCGAGGGCTGGAAGTGGGGATACGGCGAGGCCCCGCCGTTCCTCACCCTCGACCAGGTCGACCCGCCGCCGACCACCTCGCCCCGCCGCCCCCGACGACGTCACCCCAGCCGCCCGCCCCGACGACGGCCCCGCCCGCGACGGCCGGTGGCGGCCCGGCTCCCGCCGGGGGCGCCGGGCCGGCCGCGACGCCGCCACCTCCGGGCGGCGGCTCGCCAGCGGACGGCGGGGAAGGTCGGGACCGGCTCGACGCCGGGGACGACCGCCGCCGAGTCCCCCGACCCCGAGACCGCGGTGGAGGGTGTGACCGCGACGCGGGGGGAGGACGGCGCCGACGGTGGGGCGGCCGGTGACGGCAGCCCGGGCGGTGGCACAAGCGGCCGGGACGACAGCGGCGACCGTGACGGGAGCGACGGGCAGGCCGCCGGCCGCGCGGGCGGCGACTCCGGCGGCGACTCCGGCGGCGACTCGGGCGGCGACACCGACTCCGGGGGTGGCGGCCCGGGCGCGTGGTCGCTCCTGGGGCTCGTCGCGGCACTCGGCGGTCTCGGCGGCGGGACGGTGGCCGTGCGCAGGAGGCGGACCCGGTGAGCGTGCGCCGTCTCGGGTGTCGATACCGTCGCTCAGCGGGGGTAGAGACACCCGAGACGCAGACGGCACCCTCCCGGGTGCCGATACCGTCGCCCAGCGGGGGTAGAGACACCCGAGACGCAGCGGGGGCGGGGGCAGAGACACCCGAGACGTGGCGAGACGTCGGCCGGGGGCGGGGGGTGACGTGAGCGGGCCGCCCCTCCACGCCCTCACCTGGCTCGTGTGGGCCCTCGCCGGCGCCGCCGCCGTGCAGCTCGCGCCCAGCCCCGTCTACGTCGCCGTCGTCATCGCGCTCGCCGCCCTGCTCGTCGAGGTCCACGCCGGCGGCGGGCCGCTCGCCCGCGCCTTCCCCCTCCTCGTCGGCCTCGGCGTGGCCTTCGGGCTCGTGCGCGTGGTGCTCACCGCGGCCACCACCCACGGCGTGGGCGACGTGCTCTTCACCACGCCGGCCGTCACCCTGCCCCGGATCCTCGGCGGCTTCACCGTGGGCGGGACCGTCGAGCTCCCCGTGGTGCTCCAGGCCGCCTCCGAGGCGTTCGTGATCGTCGGGCTCATGGCCGTCTTCGGAGCCTTCAACGCCGTCGTCTCCCACGACGAGCTCGTGCGCTCCTCCCCCCGCGCCTTCCACGAGCTCGGGTTGATCGTGACCGTGGCCATCGCCTTCGTGCCGTCGACGATCGAGGCGGTGCGGGCGGTGCGGGAGGCGGACCGGGCCCGCACCGGGGGCCGGGCCGTCCGCCGGGGCCGCCTCCTGCGCCTGGCCGTGCCGATCCTGGAGAGCGGGATGGAGCGGGCCGTGCACCTGGCCGAGTCGATGGACTCTCGAGGCTTCGCCCGGGGCGACGCGGGACGGGCCGACCGGCTGGCCGCCTGGTGCGGGATGGGCTCCCTCCTCGCCCTGGCCGGGGCGTTCGTGGCGCTCGTCGGTCGGGCCCGGCCGGCCGCGGCCGCCCTCGGCCTGGCCGGGCTGGCCCTGCTCGTGGCCGCCGTCGCCCTCGCCTCCGCCGGCTCGCCCCGCACCCACCACCGCCGGCGGCTCCCCGGCCGGGCCGACTGGGCCGTCGCCGGGGCGTCGGTCCTCACGCCCGCCGGCCTGGCCGTGCTCGCCCTCACCGGCGACGGCAGCCTCACCTGGACGGCGAGTCCCCTGCGGTGGCCGACCTTCGGCATCCTGCCGGCGCTCACCCTCGCCGGCCTCCTCGCCCCGCTGGCGCTGCGGCCATCGGACAACTTCCCGGTGCCGGAGGCGGCGCGGTGACCGCCGCCCTCGAGTACCGCGGCGTCGGCTTCGCCTACCCGCCCGGCGGCGATGCCCGCCCCGCCCCGCGGCCGGCGCTCACGGAGGTCGACCTCGACGTGGCCGAGGGCGAGATCCTCCTCGTGGCCGGGGCCTCCGGCTCGGGCAAGAGCACGCTGCTGCGCTGCGCCAACGGGCTCGTCCCCCACGCCAGCGGCGGCCGGTTCGCCGGCGAGGTCCTGGCCGGCGGCCGGTCGACGCGCACCCACCGGCCCCGGGACCTCGCCGACGTCGTCGGCTTCGTCCACCAGGACCCCGAGGCCCAGTTCGTCGTCGACCGGGTCGAGGCCGACGTGGCCTTCGTGCTCGAGAACCTGGGCCTGCCCCCCGAGGCCATGCGCCGCCGGGTCGAGGAGGTGCTCGACGCCCTCGCCATCGCCCACCTCAGGGACCGCTCGCCGGCGACCCTGTCGGGCGGCGAGCGCCAGCGCGCCGCCATCGCGGGGGCGCTGGCCGCGGCGCCGTCGGTGCTCGTGCTCGACGAGCCCACCTCGCAGCTCGACCCGCAGGGGGCCGAGGACGTGCTCGGCGCGCTGGGCCGGCTCAACGCCGACCTCGGGACCACGGTGCTGCTCGCCGAGCACCGCCTCGAACGGGGCGCGCCGCTCGCCGACCGGGCCGTGGTCGTCGACGGCGGCCGGGTCGGCGCGCCGGCGCCTCCCGGCGAGGTGCTGGCCGGCTACCCCGGCGCCCCCGCGGTCACCCGGCTCGGCCGCCTGCTGGGCTGGGAGCCACCGCCGCTCACGGTGCGCGACGCCCGGCAGCGGGCCGGGGGCGACTCCGATCTGGCCGCGCTCGTCGCCCTCGCCTCGACGGCGTTCCCGCCCCGGCCGGCCCCGGGGCCCGGCGAGCGGCTGCTGGCCGGGACGGACCTCCACATCGGCCTGGGCGGTCGGCCCGTGCTGCGGGGCGTGTCGGTCGAGGTCGCCCGGGGCGAGGTCGTGGCCCTCCTCGGCCGCAACGGCGCGGGCAAGACCACGCTGCTGCGGACCCTCGGGCGGCTGCTCGAACCGGACCGCGGGACCGTCGACGGCGCCGCCACCGCCGCCTACGTACCCCAGGACCCCAACACGCTGCTGTTCGCCCCAACCGTCCGCCGTGAGCTGCTCGAGACCCTGCGCCTGCTCGGCCGGCCCGACCGGGGGGAGGTGGACCGGTGGCTCGCCGCGCTCGGGTTGGCGGCGGTGGCCGAGCGGCACCCCCGGAGCCTCTCGGGCGGCGAGCGGCAGCGGGTGGCCGTCGCCGCGGTCGCCGTCGGCGGCGCCGAGGTGCTGCTGCTCGACGAGCCGACCCGGGGCATGGACGCCCCCTCGCGCACCGCCCTCGAGCGGGCGGTGCGCGAGCACGCGGCGGGCGGCGGGGCCGTGGTGCTCGCCACCCACGACGTGGAGCTGGCGGCCCGCTGCGCCACCCGGGCCGTGGTGCTCGGCGACGGCGACGTCGTGGCCGACGGCCCGGCCCGCGACGTCCTCGCCGGGTCGCTCTTCGCCCCCAGGTGCTGCGGGTGGCGCCGCCGTTCCTGACCGTGGAGGAGATCACCGCGGCGATGCGCACCCCGGGCGGGACCGGCGGGGGCCATCCCCCTCCCACCTCCCCTCCTCGGTCGGCGCCCGTTTCGGGGCCGTGGGCCCCGATTCCGCACCAACCCGGGGAAGGCAGGGGGAGGCGGACCGGTGAGCCGCGAGCGCGAAGGCGGGGCCGCCCCCACCCCGTCGGCCGGTTGGCGCGCTATCGGGGCCGTGGACCCCGATTCCGCACCAACCCGGGGAAGTGAGGGGGAAGGCCGGGGGTGAGCCGGGGGGTGAGCCGGGGGAAGGCGACGGGGAAGGTCGGGGATGAGGGCGGGGGCAGCGCCCGGCCGGTCCTCGTCTACGCGCTCATGGTCGTCCTCGGAGCCGGCGCGTTCCTCTACCCGTTCTGGATCCCGTCCGACGCCCTGCCCGGCCGGGCCCACGGCGGCGACGCGCCCCTCGTGGCCGCCGGGGTCGGGGCGCTCGTGGTCGCGGCCGTGGCCCTCGAGGTGCGCCGGGGGACCATGCACGGCGCCACCGTCGCCGTGCTCGGGGTCCTCTCCGCGATCGCCGGGCTGCTGCGCCTCCTCGACCTCCCCGGCGGGGGCAGCGGCATCTTCTTCCTCGTGGTGCTGGCCGGCGCCGCCTTCGGTCCCCGGTTCGGGCTGCTGCTGGGGATGGGCGCGATGGCGGTCTCGGCGGTGATCACGGGCGGGGTGGGCCCCTGGCTGCCGTTCCAGATGCTCGGCCTCGGATGGATGGGCGCGGGGGCCGGCCTGGTGGGCCGGGCGACCCGGCGGTTGCGCCCGGGCCTCGAGGCGGGGATCCTGGCCGCCTACGGCTGGGTGTGGGGGTTCCTCTACGGGGCGATCCTCAACCTGTGGTTCTGGCCGTTCGTCCGGGGCGGTGAGCTGTCGTGGGAGCCGGGGCTCACCCTGGCCGACACGCTGCGGCGGTACTGGTCGTTCTACGTGGCGACCTCGCTCGGATGGGACGCCGCCGGCGCGCTCGCCAACGCCCTGCTCGTCGCCCTCACCGGGGTCGCGGTGCTGCGCACCCTGCGCCGCTTCGCCCACCGCCTCGACCCGGTGGTGTCGCTCGACTCCCTCCCGGCCGCCCCGGCCGCTCAGACCGGCGCGGCCCCCGAGGCCCGGCCCGAGGTCCAGGCCGCGTACAGCGACGCGTAGCGGCCCTCCCGGCCGATGAGCTCCTCGTGGGTACCCAGCTCCACGAGGCGGCCGTCGTCGACCACCGCGATCCGGTCGGCCCGGGCCGCCGTCGACAGCCGGTGGGCGATGAGCACGACCGTCCGCCCGCCCATCAGCCGCTCGAGCGCCTGCTCCACGAGCAGCTCGGTGCCCGGGTCCACGCTCGAGGTGGCCTCGTCGAGCACGAGGATCCGCGGGTCGGCCAGCGCGGCCCGGGTCAGCGAGACGAGCTGGCGCTCCCCCGCCGACAGCCGCGAGCCCCGCTCCCGCACCTCGGTGTCGAGGCCGTCGGGGAGCCCCTCGAACCGGGCCCGGAGACCGAGGGCGTCGATGGCCGCGTCGACCTCGGCGTCGGAGGCGGACGGGCGGCCGAGCCGCACGTTGTCGCGCACCGTCCCCTGGAACAGGAACCCCTCCTGGGGCACGACCACGAGCGTGTCGCGCAGCGACTCGAGCGTGACGTCGCGCAGGTCGGCGCCGCCGATCCGCACCGCGCCCTCCCGCGGGTCGTAGAAGCGGGCGATGAGCTTGGCCAGCGTCGACTTCCCCGCCCCGGTCGGACCGACCAGGGCCAGGCGCTCGCCGGTCTCGATACGCAGCGACACGTCGTGGAGCACCAGGGTCTCGCCGTAGCCGAACGACACGTGGTCGACCTCGATCGGGCCGGGCGCCGGCAGGTCGAAGGCCCCGGCCCGCTCGGCCACCGACGGCCGCGAGTCGAGGACGCCGTAGAGCTTGTGGAGCGCGGCGCCCGACTGCTGGAGCGTGTTGAAGAGCTGCCCGAGCTGCTGCACCGGCTCGAGCAGGTTCTGGAGGTAGAGGACGAAGGCGGCGACGGTCCCCACCGTCACCACGTCGCGGGTCGACAGCCACCCGCCCATCCCGACGATGAGCGCCGTGGCCACCACGCCCACGAGCTCGATCACCGGGAAGTAGCGCACCGAGATCCGCACCGCGAGGAGGTTGGCGTCGTACTGGGCCTCGTTGGTCTCCCGGAACCGGGCCGCGAACCCCTGCTCGCGGGCGAAGGCCTGCACGACCCGCACGCCGGCCAGGCCCTCCTGCAACGTCGTGAGGTTCTTGCCGATCCGCTCGCGGACCAGGAGGTACGCGCGGTTCGACTCGCGGCGGAACCAGACGCTCGCCCACACGACCCCGGGCACGATCAGCAGCAGGAACGCGGCGAGCACCGGGCTCATCGAGACGATCACCGCGATGGCCCCGACGAACAGCACCAGGTTGGTGACGAACAGGACGAGCCCCTGGGACACGAGCTCCTGGAGGGCGTCGATGTCGGAGGTCATCCTCGACACCAGCACGCCGGTGCGCTCCCGCTCGAAGAAGTCGAGGCCCTGGCGGAGCATGTGCCGGAACACACCGCTCCGGAGGTCGCGCAGGTACCGCTCGCCGACGCCGGCGACGAGGAGCACGACCGCCCGGCCGAGCACGTACGCGCAGACGGCGGCCACCAGGAACAGCCCCACCGCCAGGTTGAGGGCGCCGGTGTCGTCGCCCCGCAGGCCGTGGTCGATGCCGTGACGGATCAGCGCGGGTCCGGCGAGCACCGCCGCCGTGTGCACGATCACCACGACGCCCGCGATCGCGATCCGCCGCCGGTACCTGCCGAGGCTGCCGACGAGCCGGCGCAGCACCCCGCGGGCCTCCTCGCGGGTGAGGACGTCGTCGGTGGCCCGGTCGGCCATGCTGCGACCGCCCATCATCGCCCTCATCGCCCGGTCCCCTCCCGGCCCGCGGGCCCTCCGGAGCCCGAGCCGTCACCCCGGTCGGGGCCCCCGGCCGGCGGGTCGCCGTCGCCGAGCGCGCCGGCCGCCGCCCGCACCACCTCCTCGGCCTCGGCGTGGGCCAGCACGTCCCGGTACGCGGCGCTCGTGGCGAGCAGCTCCTCGTGGGTGCCCTCGGCGAGCACGCGACCCTCGCCGAGGAGGACGACCCGGTCGGCCAGGGCGATCGTGGCGGGCCGGTGGGCGATGATGAGGGTGGTCCGCCCGGCCATCACCTCGCGCAGGGCGGCCCGGATCTCGTGCTCCTTGGTCGGGTCGACCGACGACGTGGCGTCGTCGAGGATCAGGACCCGGGGCTCCGAGAGGACGGCCCGGGCGATGGCGATCCGCTGCCGCTGCCCGCCCGAGAGCGAGTAGCCGTGCTCGCCGATGACCGTCTCGTAGCCCTCGGCGAGCGCCTCGACGAACTCGTCGGCCCCGGCGAGCGCGGCCGCGTGACGCACCCTCTCGAGCGGGGCGTCGGGGTCGGCGAACGCGATGTTGTCGCGGACGGTGTCGGAGAACAGGAAGGTGTCCTCGAAGACGATCCCGATGGCCCGGCGGAGCTCCTGGAGCCGCAGCTCCCGCACGTCGACGCCGTCGAGCCGCACGGTGCCGAAGTCGGGGTCGTAGAAGCGGGGGAGGAGCCGGGCCAGCGTCGACTTGCCGCAGCCCGTCGGCCCGACGAGGGCGACCGCCTCGCCTCCCTCGATCACCAGGTCGAGCCCGTCGAGCACCGGGCGCCCCTCGCCGTAGGAGAAGCGCACCCCCTCGAAGCGGAGCTCACCCGGGCCGGGCGGGAGGGCCTTCGCCCGGGCCGGATCGGCGACCGCCGGGGCCGTGGTGAGCACCTCGGCGACCCGTCCGGCGGCGGCCGCCGAGCGCGGCGCCTGGGCCATGAGCATGCCGAGGAGGCGCAGCGGCCAGATGGTCATGAACACGTAGCTGTTGAAGGCCACGAGCTCGCCGATGGTGAGCCGCCCGTCGAGCACCTGGTGGCCGCCGACGAAAAGGATGGCCACCAGGGCCAGCGTGGGCAGGAGCTCCATGAGCGGGATGAACCCGGCCCGCAGGCGCGCGGCGGCGAGGGCCCGGTCGAGCACCGAGTCGGCCTCGTGGTCCAGCCGCCCGGCCTGGAGGTCCTCGGTCGCGTAGCCCTTCACGGCCCGGATGCCCGAGACCGTCTCCTCGACGACCCCCGAGAGGTCGGCCAGCTCCTCCTGGAGCGACAGGGTCACCGGCTGGATCCGGAGGGTGAAGCGGCGGGCGGCGAGGTTCACGAACGGGAGGGTCGCCAGGGCGAAGAGCGCGAGCACCGGGTTGGAGGCGACGAGCACCACGACCACCGCGGCGAGGGTCAGCAGGCTCGCGACGGTGAGGGGGAAGAGGACCACGAAGATGTGGACCTGCTGGATGTCGGTCGCCGCCCGGGCCATGAGCTGACCGGTCTGGGCCTGGTCGTGGTAGGCGAAGTGGAGCCGCTGGAGGTGGGCGAAGAGCCGCGCCCGCAGGTTCGTCTCGGTGCGCAGGGCCAGCCGGAACGCCGAGTACCGCCGTCCCGCGGTGGCCAGCGCCTGGACGAGGCCGACGGCGACGATGAGGAGCGCCCACAAGCGCAGCTCGTCGGTGTCACCCGGGGTGAGGCCGCGGTCGATGGCCCGGCTGACGAGCCAGGGGACCGACACCTTGGTGACCGTCCACGCCAGGCCCGAGCCGATCCCGAAGGCCACCCAGCGCCACTGGGGGCGGAGCGCGCCCCGGATCAGGCGCCATCCGGCTCCTCGCGCTTCCCGTTCGGTCGTCACCGCCGCTCCCATGGGTTCGCGGAGGGCACTCCGCTCGGGTGCGGCAGCGCGACCGGGGCGCCCACCGGGAGGCTACCAGGGAGAACCGGTTCCAGTTTTCCCGTGCTCCCGCTCGCGTTGGGTCACCAGGACGACGTATCGCGCCCGTTTGCGACCCAACGCGAGAGGGTCAGGGGAAGAGCTCGGTGACCATCTCGGCGAGGGCGTCCCGGTCACGCGGGTCGGCCGGATCCCCCGTGAAGACCGCGGCCCGGCCGCCCGCCGCCACGAGCTCGCCGCACAGCGACCCGGCGGCCCGGGCGTCGGGGTCGACGACGACCACCGCGGCGCCCGCGTCGACCAGGGCCCGGGCGGCCGCGGCGCCCTCGCGGGCCCCGGCCACGAGCACGACCCGGCCGGCGAGCAGCTCCGCCGGCGCACGCCCTCTCCGCACGGCTGACATCGACCAGGGAGCCTACGGCGCCGCCGGGTCAGGGGGCGGCGGGGAGCTGCCGGACCCGCAGGGCCGTCTCGATCGCCTCGACGATCTCGTCGCCCACCAGCTCCTCCCGGGCGAGCAGCTCGTCGCGCAGCGCCTCGACCACGTCACGGTTCCCGTCGAGCATCCGGCGGACCTCGTCCTTGGCCTGGTTCAGGATCCGCTCGACCGCGACCCGCCCCTCCTCGTCACCGAGGACCTTGGCCACGATCCCCTGGCGGATCGGTCCGCTCTCGACCGCGTCGAAGGAGACCAGCGACCCCGCCATCCCGAACGAGCCCACCATCTGGGCCGCGACCCGGGTGGCCATGGCGAGGTCTCCCCCGGGGCCGGTCCCCGACTCCCCGAAGAACAGCTCCTCGGCCGTCATCCCGCCGAAGGAGATCTGGATGGCCGCCACGAGCTCCGAGCGCGTCCGGGTGTAGCGCTCCTCGGTCTCGGAGTGGGCCAGGAGCCCCAGGGCGTCGCGACGCTTCACGATCGACAGCACCTCGAGCTTGCGGCGCGGCCCGGTGAGGCCCACGAGGTAGGCCACGACCGCGTGCCCCGCCTCGTGGGTCGCGATCGTGCGCTTCTCGTCCTCCGTGTACTCCACCGGCTGCTTGAGGCCGATCTCCTCGGTGAGCTTCGCCTGCTGGAGGTCGTTCCAGTCCATCGCGTCGCGCTCGTCCCGCAGGGCCCACACGAGGGCCTCGTCGAGGAGGTGCTCGATCATCACCGGCGAGTACCCGAACGTGATGGCCGCGAGCTGGTCGCGCCGCTCGTCCTTGTCGAGCTCGGGGACGTGGGCCTTGCGGGCCAGGTAGTAGTCGATGATCTCGCGCCGGCCCGACCGGTTGGGCAGGTCGAAGTGGATCGAGCGGTCGAAGCGACCCGGCCGCAGGAGCGCGGGGTCCAGGTCGGCGGCCCGGTTGGTGGCCCCGATCACGAGGATGTTCGAGAGGCGGGGCGGAGGCTTGCGGAGCTGGTTGCCCTCGGCGAGCCAGCGGTTGAGGGCGTCGACGAGCGCACCCCGGATCCGCTGGAGCCGCGTGGGCTCGTCGAAGGACTGGAGCTGCACGAGCAGCTCGTTGACGACGCCGGTGATGCCCTCCCGGACCCCCGACCGGGCGACGTCGCGCCCGCCGGCCGCGCCGTCCGACGCGGGGTCGGCGGCCGGCCGGGGCGAGGCGGCGTCGCGCATCCCGGAGCGGGCGCCGGCGATGGCGTCGATCTCCTCGATGAACCCGATGGCACCGCCCTCCCGCCGGGCCGCGGCCCGGAGCTTGCGGAAGTACGTGCGGATCTTGCGGTTCGTCTGGCCGTAGTACATGGACTGGAACGCGCTGGAGGAGACGTAGAGGAACGGCACGCCCGCCTCGCGAGCCATCGCCTTGGCCATGTAGGTCTTGCCCGTCCCCGGCGGCCCCTCGAAGAGGATGGCCTTGCGCGGGTTGCCGCCCATGCGGTCGTGGAAGGTCTTGTACGCCAGGAAGAGGTTGAGGGTGCGGACGACCTCCTCCTTCACGACTCCGAGCCCGACCACGTCGTCGAAGCCGACGGCGATCTCGCTGGGCCGGAACTCGACGTGCGGCGAGCGTCCGGCGAAGGCGAGCGGGATCACCGCGGCGAGGACGAACGCCGAGGTGAGCAGGATGGCGGGGGCGTAGTCGGCCGTCCCCGGGGGAGGTGGGGAGGCCGAGGCCGATCGGTCGGCCCGACAGCCATCGCCACCACGCCCAGGCCGCTACCACGCTCAGCGCGATCGCGACGTGCCCGAGCCTGCGGCGCCGCTGCGCCTCGCGCAGGCGCGCCACGTCCGCGACCGAGCTCCTCAGCACCCCCGACCGGCCCAGGAGCGCCAGCTCCATCGACCCGCCCCGCGCGTCCGGCCCGTCCGGCCCGTCGTCCACCGGACCAGCCTAGCCCGCGTCGGCCACTCTCGGTGTTCGCCCACGCACGAATCGGGCGCTACGGCCGCGGCGAGCGCGATCGTGCCACCGCGTGGCGTGATCCAAACCCGAGTTGCATGGTCGGATTTTGCGGCTAGAGTGGCGTCCGTGGCCAGCGCGACGCGCATCCCCCCGCCGATCGACGCCCGCATGCCCCGCTTCAACCAGGGCGTGCTCACGGTCGTGCTGCTCGGCGGGTTCGTGTTCGGCGCGACCTGGGTCATCCCGGTGTGGGGCGTGGTGCTCGCCCTCGGCGCGGCGTTCGGCCCGCGCTACGGGCCCGTGCTCCGCCTCTACGCCCAGGTCGTCGCCCCCCGCCTCGGCCCGCCGACCGACCTCGAGGACCCCGGCCCCCGCGCTTCGCCGCCGCCGTCGGCACCGCGTTCCTCGGGCTCGCCACCCTCGCCCTGCTGGTCGGGCTCGACGGGCTGGCCTGGGTGCTCGCGCTCGTCGTCGCCGCGCTCGCCGCGCTCGCGGCCGCCACGGGCGTGTGCGTCGGCTGCGAGATCTACCTCTGGTACCGGCGTCGCGAGGGACGACCGGAGGCGACGTGACGCTGCGGCTCGCCGTCGTGCTCGGCCTCGTGCTGCTCACGGGCATCGGGACCGTCGCGCACCGGCGGCGCGAGGCGCGGCTCGCCGCTCCCCGGGACACCGAGGTGCCCCTCCATCGCTCGCTCGTCGCCGGGGCGCGCCGCACCTGGGTCGTGTTCACGACCCCCTACTGCGCCTCGTGCGGGCCCGTGCTCGAGCGGATCGCCGCGCTCGACCCGACCGCCGCGCTCGTCACCGTGGACGTCTCGCAGAGCCCCGAGCTGGCGCTGCGCCACGACGTCCGGCGGGCACCGACCGTGCTGCTGGCCGACGCGCAAGGGCGGGTGCTGGCCCGGTTCGTGGGGAACGTCGGGACGGGCGCCCTCGCCACCGCCGTCACCTGAGCGCTCTCCTCCCCCTGAGCCCACGGCCGTCCCCTGAGCCCACGGCCGTCCCCTGAGCCCACCGGGACCGGTCCGGTCAATGCACAGCCCGGGCTCTTCCTCCCCGAGTCGGCGCGGAATCGGGGCCCACAGCCCCGAAAGCGCGCCAACCCGGCGGGGTGAGGGGCGCGCCAACCCGGCGGGGGTGAGGAACGCGCCAACCCGGCGGGGGTGAGGGGCGCGCCAACCCGCTGAGACCCGAGAAGGGTCGATCAGCGGGGGCGCAGCTCCACGGGGATGTCGGCCTTGCGCGGGTTGCGGCGGTCGCGCTCCGAGAGCACCGGCGAGGTCGTGGGCCAGTCGATGCCGAGCGCCGGGTCGTCCCAGGCCACCCCGAGCTCGTCGTCGGGGTCGTAGTAGCGGTCGACGAGGTAGGTGATCGTGAGGTCCGTGAGGGCGTAGAAGCCGTGCGCCACCCCCCGGGGGATGTACACACCCCGGTGGTCGGGACCGATCTCGAGGGTGAGCGACGCCCCCTCGGTCGGCGACGACGCCCGCAGGTCGTGGAGCGCCACGAGCGCCCGGCCCGCCGGCACGTACCAGTAGTCGGCCTGGTGCAGGTGGTAGTGCAGCCCGACGAGCGAGCCCTCGCACCGGTCGGCCCGGTTGGCCTGGAGCATCGTCGGCGTGCCCGGCAGCCACTCGTGGCGGTAGGTCTCCACGAAGAGCCCGCGGTCGTCGCCGAACACCCGCGGCTCGACCACCACGACGCCCTCGATCACGTCCGACGCGGTCACCTTCGCCATGTCCCCCACCCTCGCTCCCGGTTCACCGTCACCGCGGGCCCCGCCGCCGTCCCCGCCCCTGCCGGGGCCGACCGTACCGCCCGGACGGCGGTCGGCGGCCCCACCGGCCGGTCACCCGGCCCGCACCGCCAGCACGGTCACGGCCCCCAGGACCGCCGCGAGCACGACCGTCGCCAGCGGATCGGCGCCGCGCGCCGAGCCCGTCGCCGCGACGGCCAGCGCCACCAGCCAGCCGTTGCGCACGACGGTGCGGCCCGAGATGGGCGTCGCCGACGCGCCCGGCGCACCGAAGCACGGGCACGGATCCCGCCGGCCCCGGCCCAGGTTCCCGATCACCACGACCGTGAAGGTCGCGAGCAGGGCCACGGCCAGCCATGCCGGCGCCGCGGAGAACGGGAACGCCACGAGGAGGACGGCCACGGCGAGCTCCGTCGCCGGCAGGAGCACGCCCACCGCGGGGACCAGGCCCGGGGGCACGCCCGACACGGCGAGCTGCCGGCGCACGCCGGCGCGGTCCCCGACCTTGGCGCCGGCCGCCGCGGCGAGGACCACCGACACGGCCAGCCGCGAGGCGAGCGCGAGGGACGCCCCCCAGCTCACGGGCAGCCCCGACCGGCGCCGGCCATCGACCCGGTCAGACGGCGAGCCGGGTGTAGCCACCCCGGTAGAACACGAGCGGCCCGGCGCCGGAGCCGACCCCGAGCTCGATCACCCGCCCGACCACGATCACGTGGTCGCCGGCGTCGTGCTCGGTCTCGATGCGGCAGTCGACCCAGGCCAGCGCGTCCCGGAGGATCGGCGAGCCCCCGGCGCCGACGCGGTAGCCGACGCGACGGAACCGGTCTGCCCCCGGCTCGGCGAACACCCGGCACACGTCCTCCTGGTGCTCGCCGAGGATGTTGGCCGTGAACGCCCCCGCCCGCCGGATGCGCGGCCACGTCGTGGAGGTCTTCGACGCGCAGAACAGGACCAGCGGCGGGTCCAGCGAGACCGAGGTGAACGAGTTCGCCGCCATCCCGACGGGATCGCCGCCGTCGAGGGCGGTGACGACGGTGACCCCCGTGGCGAAGTGCCCCAGGACCGTCCGGTACGAGGCCGGATCGGGCGGGAGCGCCGACCCGTCGCTCACCGACGGGCCCCGAGGTCGAGGTCGAGCAGGCCCTCGCTCCGGACCTCCGGACCCGGCCGTTCCCGGTTCGACACGTCGACGACGCGGGATCCGATCGCCAGGCACATCCCCTCGTGGGCGGCGATGACCTCGGGACCGCCGCGCGCCTCGGCCAGGCGGCGGGTGTGGCGCAGGAGGAGGTCGACGTCGTCGTCGGAGTGCGACGGGCAGTGGTGGAACAGGACCAGCGTCCGGACCCCGGCCTCCCGGGCGACGTGGAGCGCGTAGTCGACGCTCGAGTGGCCGAAGTGCCGCTTGGCCTCGAACTCGGCGCAGCTGTGCTGGGAGTCGTGGATCAGGAGGTCGACGCCGTCGCAGAGCTCGAGGATCTCGGCGGGGACGTGGTCGTCGGGGTCGTCGGGACGGCACCCGGGGCCGTGGTCGGACACGTAGGCCACCGAGGTCCCGGACCGGTCGACGCGGTACCCGAGGGTGGGTCCGGTGTGGCGGACCCACCGCGCCCGGATCCGAGCCGACCCGACCGAGAAGTCGTCGACCCCGGCGTCGTGGAAGTGGACGCTGCCCGCGAGGTCCTCGGGGCCGATCGGGAAGTAGGGCGGGCGCATGAGCCCGGCGAAGACGTCGGCGAGCATCCCGCCGGGCCGGCCGGGCCCGTACACGTCGACGACGGAGTCGGGGTGCTCGAGCGGGGCGAAGAACGGGAGTCCCTGGACGTGGTCCCAGTGGAGGTGCGTGAGGAGCACCGACGCGCGGAACCCGGGGGTCCTCCCGGAGTGACGGAGATGCTCGCCGAAGCACCGCAGCCCGGTCCCCAGATCGCAGATCAGCGGGTCCTCACCGGCGGCGTCGAGGACGACGCAGGAGGTGTGGCCGCCGTAGCGCTCGTACGCCGGCCCCTCGCACGGCGTCGACCCCCGGACACCGTAGAAGGTGACGGTCGTCCCGGGTCGCGGCACGGGGGGAGAGGATAACCAGGACTCACTTCCCGCCCAAGTGACGTCGGGCACACCTCTCGCCGCCCGCTCCGGGCCCGGCGCGACGGCCCGGGGTTAGGCTCGGCCGCCATGGAGCCCACCGGGTCCGAGCCCCGACGCGTCACCGCCAACGGCGTCGACTTCGCCTACCTCGAGGCCGGGCCGGCCGACGGTCCCCTCGCCCTCTGCCTCCACGGCTTCCCCGACCACGCCCCCACCTTCGGTCCGCTCCTCGAGGACCTCGCGGCGGCGGGCCACCACGCGGTGGCGCCGTGGATGCGCGGCTACGCGCCCACCGGCCCGGCTCCCGATGGCGCCTACCAGAGCGCCGCCCTCGCCCTCGACGCCGTGGCGCTGGCCGACGCGCTGGCCGGGGACGGCGAGGCGGTGCTGGTGGGTCACGACTGGGGGGCGGTGGCGGCCTACCACGCGGCGGCGCACGCCCCCGAGCGCTTCTCGCGCCTCGTCACGATGGCCGTCCCCCATCCGGGGGCGGTCTTCGCCCGGATGCTCTCCACGCCGGCCCAGCTCAAGCGGTCCTGGTACATGTTCTTCTTCCAGCAGCCCGGGGCGGAGCTCCTCCTCCCCGCCGACGACTTCGCCCTCGTCGAGCTCCTCTGGCGGGACTGGTCGCCGGGTCACGAGCCCGACCCCGGGTTCATGCGGGGACTCAAGGACACCCTCGGAGCCCCGGGGGGCGCCGAGGCGGCGCTCGCCTACTACCGGGCGATGCTCGGGACCACCCCGCCGGCCGCGGAGCTGGAGCCGGTCCAGGCGAAGCTCACCGAGCCCACACCGGTGCCGACCCTGAACCTGCACGGCGCCGACGACGGCTGCCTGGGCGCGGAGCTCGTGGTGCGCGACGAGCTGGAGCCGCTCTTCCCGGCGGGGCTGACGCTCGAGATCGTCGAGGCGACCGGCCACTTCCTCCACCTGGAGCGGCCCGAGGTCGTGAACCCCCTCGTGGTGGGGTTCCTCGACGGAGCCTGACCCGGGCTTCCGCGGCGGGCCGGCGTCCGCGGCGCCGGGTCCGCTCCGGTGACGGGGCCAGCCGGCGACGGGCTCAGCGGCTCCGGCGGGGGTCGGGGCCCTCGGCCCGCACCCGCTCGACGTGGACCAGGGCCTCGCGCAGCTGCTCGATCCACTCGCCCTCGTGCTCCCGCACGAGGCGCACGCACCAGGCCAGGGCCTCGCTGCGGCTGCGGGCCACGCCGGCGTCGACGAGGGTGTCGAGCACCCGCCGCTCGGCCATGCGCAGGCGGGTCATCACCGGGACGCTGAGGCTCGTGAAGACGCGCCGCACGTCCCCGCACTCGGCGCCCCACGCGACCTTCCGCCCGTAGCGGCGCTCGGCCTCCTCGGCGACGCGGATCCGCTGCTGGCGGGTGTCCTCCCGGAAGCCCACGATGCGGGCGAGGCGGGCCTCGGCCCGGGCGGCGGCGTCGGCGCCGGTCCCGAGGTCGGGGTCCGGGAGCGTCCCGACGACGAGGATCTCCTCGCGGTCGGCGTGCACCTCGGGCGGCCCCGTGAACCAGCCCTCGGGGAGGCGCCCGGCGAACCAGCCCTGCAACGTCGCGTCGGCCATCGTCCCTCCCCGCGATGGATGGGGTGGTAATTACACGATTACATCGTTGCACACCGGGAGGGCCGGGTCCACGCGCTCAGCGCCGCGCGTCGCGGATGGCGGCCGCCACCGCGGCCGCCTGCTCCTCGCTCTCGTAGCGCGTGCGGGGCCAGAAGAAGCCCCGGAGGCCGTCGCCCTTCGTGCGCGGCACCACGTGGACGTGGAGGTGGGGGACGCTCTGGCTGACCCGGTTGTTCACCGCCACGAAGATCCCCTCCGACCCGCACGCCTCCCGAACGGCCCGGGCCAGGGCGCCGACCGCCGTGAACAGCGGCCCGGTCGCCTCGGGGGCGAGGTCCATGAGGGTCTCGACGTGGTCCCGGGGACCACCAGGGTGTGCCCGTGGAAGAGCGGGCGGGCGTCGAGGAAGGCGACCGTGGCCGCGTCCTCGTGGACCCGGTGGGCGTCGCGCTCCCCCGCGACGACGTCGCAGAAGGCGCAGCCCTCGTCCCGGCCCGGCACCGCCGCCCCCGCCGGGTGCCCCGCCGCCCGGGCTACCCGGCCGCCGGCTCCGGGGAGGTGTAGGGCCGCTGGCGGGGCTGGGCCGCCTCCCGCCTGGGGACCATCACCTTACGGCGGAAGTAGCAGACCTCCTCGCCGCGCTGATTGAACCCGAACGTCTCCACCGTCACCACGCCCCGGTCGGGCTTGCTGGACGACTCCCGCTTGTCGAGCACCCGGGTCTCGGCGTAGATGGTGTCGCCGTGGAACGTGGGGCGCTTGTGCTGGAGCGTCTCGACCTCGAGGTTGGCGATGGCCGCGCCGCTCACGTCGGGGACGCTCATCCCCAGGACGACCGAGTACACGAGGTTCCCCACGACGACGTTCTTCCCGAACTGGGTCTGGGTCTCCGCGAACCACGCGCCGGTGTGGAGCGGGTGGTGGTTCATCGTGATCATGCAGAAGAGGTGGTCGTCGTACTCGGTGATGGTCTTGCCCGGCCAGTGCCGGTAGACGTCACCGACCTCGAAGTCCTCGAAGTGGCGGCCGAAGGGGCGCTCGTGCACGGTCATGGGAACCTCGCTGCGGTCGCATCGGCAGGCGACCCGACGATACGAGAGGCCCCGCCCGGTGGCGAATCGCTCCGATCGCGTCGTAGGCGCCGGGTCGCCTACGCGTCGTCGCGGTAGCGCGCCAGCAGGCCCCGGGCGATCACCAGGCGCTGGATCTCGTTGGTGCCCTCGCCGATGAGCATCAGCGGGGCGTCGCGGTAGTAGCGCTCGACGGGGAGCTCGGTGGTGTACCCGACGCCGCCGTGGATCCGCATGGCCTCGGTGGCCACCTCGAAGGCGGTCTCGCTGGCGAAGAGCTTGGCCATCCCCGCCTCGACGTCGCAGCGCTGGCCGGTGTCCTTCAGGACGGCGGCGCGCTCGGTGAGCAGGCGGGAGGCCTCGAGCCGGGTGGCCATGTCGGCCAGCTTGGCCTGGATGGCCTGGTGCTCGGCGATGGGCCGCCCGAAGGTGCGGCGCTGCCGGGCGTAGCGGATGGCGGCCTCGAAGGCGGCCCGGGCGACCCCGACGGCCCGGGCGGCGATGTTGATGCGGCCCGTCTCGAGGGCCGACAGGACGAACCCGAGGCCCCGGCCGAGCCCCTCCTCGCCGCCGAGCACGGCGTCGGCCCCCACCCGGTGGCCGTCGTAGACCATCTCCACGGTCTCGATGCCCTTGTACCCGAGCTTGCCGATGTTGCGGGAGACGGTGATCGCGCCGCTGCGGGGACCGGGCTCCTTCTCCACCATGAAGCAGGTGATGCCCTCGTCGGTGCGGGCCGCCAGCGACACGAGGCCGGCCCGCTCCCCGTTGGTCACCCACATCTTCGTTCCGGTGATCACGTACTCGTCGCCGTCGCGCTCGGCCCGGCACGCGATGTTGCGGGTGTCGCTGCCGGCGTCGGACTCGGAGAGGGAGAGGCATCCCCGCAGCTCGCCGGCGGCCAGGCGGGGGAGCCAGCGGCGCCGCTGCTCCTCGGTGCCGTGGTGGCGCAGGAGGTGCGCGGTGATGAGGTGCGTGTTGACGACGCCCGAGAGCGACATCCACCCGGCCGAGAGCTCCTCCACGACGGCCACGTAGGTGAGCAGGTCGAGGCCGAGCCCCCCGTACTCCTCGGGGATCGTGACCCCGAACAGGCCGAGCTCGCGCATCTGCTCGACGAGCGCCGCGGGGTACTCGTCGGCGTGCTCCAGCTCGAGGGCCACGGGCGCGACCTCGCGCTCGACGAAGCGCCGCACGGTGGCGACGAGCTCGGCCCGGACGTCGGGGTCGGTCGGCACGGCCCGGGAGCCTAGCGAGGGCCGGGCGACCGACCTCACGCGGGGGCGGAACGGGAATCGCGCGCTCGTCCCGGTAGGTTGGAGCCACCGATGAACTGGCAGACGGTCCGGGGTTCCGCCGTGACGCGGAGGCCCTACGCGGGAAGCGGTTCGAGCGCGACCTCCTCCGGCGCGTGCTCGGCCTGGCCCGGCCCTACCGGGCGATGCTCGTCGGCTTCGTCCTGGCCGTGATCGCGCAGTCGGTGGTCGCGGTCATCCCACCGCTGCTGTTCCGGGCCCTGCTCGACACCGCGGTCCCCCGCGAGGACCAGACCATGGTGACGGTGCTGGCCCTCGCGGCGGTCGCCCTGGCCATCGCCAGCGCGGCCCTGTCCCTGCTCCAGCGCTGGGTGTCGGCCCGGGTCGGTGAGGGCCTCATCTTCGACCTGCGGGTCGCGCTCTTCGACCACGTGCAGCGGATGCCGGTCGCGTTCTTCACCCGCACCCAGACCGGCGCGCTCATGTCGAGGCTCAACAACGACGTCGTCGGCGCCCAGCAGGCGGTGACGAGCACCCTGGGCACCGTCGTCTCGAACGTGATCGGGCTCGCCGTCACGCTCGGCGTGATGCTGGGGCTGGAGTGGCGGCTCACCATCCTGACCCTGCTGGTGCTGCCCGCCTTCGTGATCCCGGCCCGGCGGATCGGCCGGAAGCTCCAGGTGGCCACCCGCGAGGCGATGCAGCTCAACGCCTCGATGAACAACACCGTGGCCGAGCGGTTCAACGTCGCCGGCGCCCTGGTCGTGAAGCTCTTCGGCCGCTACGAGCACGAGCGGGACGGGTTCGCCGGCCGGGCCGGCCGGGTGCGCGACATCGGCGTGCGCACCGCCATGTACTCCCGGGCCCTGTTCGTCGCCCTGGGGCTCGTCGCCGCGGTCGGCACCGCGGTCGTCTACTACATCGGTGGGCGGCTCGTGATCTCGGGGGCCATCTCCATCGGGACCGTCGCCGCCTTCGTCATCTACGTCGGGCAGATCTACCAGCCGCTCACGCAGCTCACGAACGCGCGGGTCGACGTGATGACGGCCCTCGTCTCCTTCGAGCGCGTCTTCGAGGTGCTCGACTTCCCGCCCCTCATCACCGACCGGCCGGGTGCCGTCCCCCTCGAAGGTGCCCGCGGAAGGGTGGTCTTCGACCACGTGTGGTTCCGACACCCCCGGCACCGCTCGTGTCGATCCCGTCGCTCGAGGAGGGCCTCGCCGCGCCCTCGTCGGACGGCGAGGAGTGGATCCTGCGCGACGTGAGCTTCGCGGTCGAGCCGGGCGAGACCGTGGCGATCGTGGGCCCCTCGGGGGCGGGGAAGACCACCATCGCCATGCTCGTCCCCCGGGTCCACGACACCACGCGCGGCCGGGTGACGATCGATGGTCAGGACGTCCGCGACGTCACCGTCGACTCGATCCGCAGCACCGTCGGCATCGTCACCCAGGACCCGCACCTGTTCCACGACACGGTCCGCGCCAACCTCCGCTACGTGCGGCCCGACGCCACCGACGAGGAGCTCGTCGCCGCGTGCCGGGCGGCCCGCATCCACGAGCTGATCGCCTCCCTCCCCGACGGGTACGACACCGTGGTCGGCGAGCGGGGCTACCGTCTCTCGGGGGCGAGAAGCAGCGGCTGGCCATCGCCCGGGTGCTGCTCGCCGACCCGGCGATCGTGATCCTCGACGAGGCCACCTCCCACCTCGACTCCGAGTCCGAGCTCGCCATCCAGCGGGCCCTCGGCGAGGCCCTCGTCGGGCGGACCGCCCTCGTGATCGCCCACCGGCTCTCCACCATCGTGGGGGGCCGACCGGATCCTCGTCGTCGACGGTGGCCGGATCGTCGAGGAGGGCCGCCACCAGGACCTCCTCCGGCTCGGCGGCCTCTACTCGGACCTCTACCGGACCCAGCTCCACCGGGCCGCCGAGCCCGCCTGAGCCGGCCCGGCGGCGCCCGCGCCGGCCCGCCGGGTCGTGGCCGGCGGGGACCCGGGCGGTAGCATCGAGGGCTCACGGGCCCGGTCCGCCCGGGTCCTCTCCCGGCGTCCAGCGTCGGCTCCCACCGTCACCGTGCCTCCCGAGCCCACCCCCGACCTGCCCGCGGACGAGATGGTCCCGATGGGCGCTCGCCACCGCCGCCACCTCCGCCGGCGCCAGCAGCGGCGCGTCGCCGCGGGCGTCGCGGCCGTCGCGGCGGCGGTCGCGCTGGCGCTCGTGCTGACCGACACCGTCCGCCTCCCCAGCGGGGACGGCCCGGCCGTGGCCGCCCGGCCCCGCCGTGGATTCCGCCGACCCCTCGAGGGTGGTGCGGACCAGCCCGCCCGACCCCGAGGCGCCTCCCCGACGCCCGCTCACCCCCGACGAGCCGCTGCGGCTGTGGATCGGGGGCGACTCGCTCGCCGGTGCCCTGGGGATCTCGCTCGGCAGGATCACCGCCGACACCGGCGTGGTCCAGCCCCAGTACGACTCCCGCCCCTCGAGCGGGCTGACGTCGCCCGGGTTCTTCAACTGGCCCCGCCACGCCGCCCAGGAGATGGCCCGCCTCGACCCCGAGGTCGTCGTGTTCATCGTCGGGGCCAACGACGCCGGAGTCGTCCAGCCCCAACCCGAGGGGCCCGACGGCCGGGCCGCCTGGGTCGCCGGTTACGCGGAGCGGGTGGGCGAGATGATGGACCTGTTCGTCGGCGGCGAGGGCGAGGACGCCCGATCCGTCTACTGGATCGGGCCGCCGATCATGGGGAGGTCGTCGATGGCCTCCCAGGTGCGCCAGCTCGGCGAGGTCATGGCCGAGGAGGCCTCGAAGCGCCCGTCGGTCGTCTACGTCGACGCCTACACGCTCTTCGCCGACGCCAACGGGAACTACGCCGCCTCGCTCCCCGACTCCGACGGGAAGGTCGTCCGGATGCGCGACGGCGACGGCGTGCACTTCACGACCTCCGGGGGGCAGCACCTGGCCGAGGTGGTCTTCGGGGCCCTCGACACCGAGTGGCGCATCACCGAGCAGGCCGTGTTCGGAGCCCCCAAGGAGGTCTGGGAGACCAGGGGGAGCTCGCGCCTCCCGGGTTCGTCGAGCTCGTCCGGGTCGGGTTCCGGTTCCGGGTCGGGCTCCGGCTCGGCGGGGACGACCACGACCGTGCCCACCGAGACCACCGACACGACCGACGCGACCGCGCCGGCCACCACCACCTCGGCGCCGGCCGCGACGTCCTCCACGACGCCGCCCACCACCGCGGCGCCGACGAGCACGACGACGCCGCCGAGCAGCTCCACGACGGCGGCGGCGAGCACCACCACGATCCCGCCGAGCCCGACCACGACCGCACCCGGGGGCGGGTAGCGGGCTGCGCACGACCGGTCCCGGCCACGACAGCCAGGCCCACCGGATCACCGAGGTGAGCGGACGAATACCCGTCGGTAGGCTGCCGAGCATGACGGATCAGCTCACCGCCGCCGAGGCCGCCGTCGACGTGGCCGAGGACCTCGTCGCCGGCGCCGCCCGCCACCTCGCCCAGGCCAGCGCCGTCGACGGGCGGATCTCGGTGGAGCGCCTCGACGCCCACCAGGTGCTCGCGTACGACCTCGCCCACGCGGCCAGCGCCATCCAGGGCTGCCGGGTCATGCTCGAGTACGCCCGGCACGGGGAGCTGGAGTCGGCCCTGGCCCGGGCGTTCGTCGCCGACGCGATCGGGGACCTCGGGAGCAAGGTGCTCGGGCGCGAGGCGCTCTGGGGCGTCGAGGCGTCCGACCTCTCGCCGGCCCTCCCCTTCCTCGAGGCGCACCGGTCCCCCGCGTTCCTCGAGACGCTCGCCGACGACGTGGCGAAGCACGGCACCGGTCCGGCCCACCTCTCCGAGGACTTCGACCTCGTCCGTGACACGTTCCGCCGCTTCGCGCGGGACAAGATCGTCCCGGTCGCCGAGCACGTGCACCGCACGAACGGCGACGTCCCCGAGGAGATCATCCAGGGCCTGGCCGAGATCGGCGGCTTCGGGCTCTCGGTCCCCGAGGAGTACGGGGGGTTCGCGTCCGGCGGGGAGCACGACTACCTCGGGATGGTCGTGGCCACCGAGGAGCTGTCGCGCGGCTCCCTCGGCATCGGGGGCTCGCTCATCACCCGGCCCGAGATCCTCACCCGGGCCCTGGTGCGGGGCGGCACCGAGGCGCAGAAGCAGCGCTGGCTGCCCCGGATCGCCTCGGGCGAGGCCATGGTCGGTGTGATGGCCACCGAGCCCGACTTCGGGTCCGACGTGGCCGGGGTCAAGGTCACGGCCACGCCCACCGAGGGCGGCTACCTGATCAACGGGGTCAAGACCTGGGCCACCTTCGCCGGGCGGGCCGACCTGCTCATGCTCCTCGCCCGCACCGACCCGGACCGCTCCAAGGGCCACCGGGGCCTCTCCATCTTCGTGGTGGAGAAGGAACCGGCCCCCGGCCACTCCTTCGCCTTCACCCAGGAGGGCGGCGGCACGATGGAGGGGCGGGCCATCGACACCATCGGCTACCGGGGGATGCACTCCTTCGAGGTCGCGTTCTCCGACTGGTTCGTCCCCGCCGAGAACCTCGTCGGGGAGGAGGGAGGGCTCGGCAAGGGCTTCTACCTCCAGATGGAGGGGTTCGAGAACGGCCGGCTCCAGACCGCGGCCCGGGCCGTGGGCCTCATGGAGGCGGCCTTCGAGGCCGGCCTCGACTACGCGCGGGAGCGGATCGTGTTCGGCCGGGCCGTGGCCGACTACCAGCTCACCCGGGCGAAGCTGGCCCGGATGGCCACGCTCGTCCAGGCCGGCCGGCAGTTCTCCTACGAGGTGGCCCGGAAGATGGCGCGCGGCGAGGGGGCGCTCGAGGCGTCGATGGTGAAGGCCTACGTGTGCCGGGCGGCCGAGTGGGTCACCCGTGAGGCCCTGCAGATCCACGGCGGGATGGGCTACGCCGAGGAGTACCCGGTGTCCCGCTACTTCGTCGACGCCCGGGTGCTGTCGATCTTCGAGGGCGCCGACGAGACCCTGTGCCTGCGGGTCATCGCCCGCCGGCTCGCCGAGCAGGCGCTCGAGGCGTCCGGGGGCTGACGGGGGAGGACGCCGGTGCGTCGGCTCGTGCTCGCCGTCGTGCTCCTGGTCACCGCGGCCTGCTCGCAGGGGGGCGGCGGTGACGACCCGGCGCCGGACGGGGCGTCTCCCGGCGGCAAGGACGACGCGACCTCGACGCCCTCGACGGCCCTCGCCGACGAGGTCGGCTTCGCGGTCCGCTGCGACGTCAGCCACCGGGCCCCCGACGACCCCATCGTGCACTTCGGCCACGACGGCGCCTCCCACGACCACACGTTCTTCGGCAACGTGTCGACCGACGCCGGCTCGACCGCGGCGTCGCTGCTCGCCGCCGCCACGACCTGCGCGGTCGACGGCGACCGCAGCGCCTACTGGGCGCCCACGCTGATCGACGGGGACCGGCCGGTGGAGGCGACCCACGTCGACGCGTACTACCTGACCGGCGGCAAGGATCCGGCGACGATCGGGCCGTTCCCCACCGGGTTGGCCATGGTCTCGGGCGACGCCTTCGCCACCCGGGAGCAGAGCCCCACCGTCGTCACCTGGGGCTGCGGTGACCGCAGCGGGCGGGCCGAGTCCCGCACCGTGCCGGCGTGCCCCGAGGGCTCGACGCTCCACCTGCGGGTGCGCTTCCCGGACTGCTGGGACGGCGAGCACCTCGACAGCCCGAGCCACCGCACCCACGTGGCCTGGCCCGCCGGGGCGGGCTGCCCGACGAGCCACCCGGTGTCTCTCCCCCGGCTCGTGCTGGACGTCGTGTACCCGATCGAGGGCGGGAGGAACGTGTCGCTCACCTCCGGCTCCGCCCTCACGGGCCATGCCGACGTGCTCGCGGCCTGGGAGCCCGAGGTCCTCACGGAGCTGGTCGAGACGTGCCTGCGGGCCGGCCGGGTCTGCGGCCGGGTCCGAGGGTCCGACCTCCCCCTGCCCCCGAGCCCCTCCTGACCCCGGGCCCCCTCCTGACCCCGAGTTGGAGCGGAATCGGGGTCCACGACCCCGAAAGCGCGCCAACCCGGCGTAACCGGGGGGCCGGCCCGGCGAAGCCAGGGGGCCGGCCCGGCGAAGCCAGGGGGCCGGCCCGGCAACTCCGTCCCCGAGCCCTCCTGACCCCGAGTTGGAGCGGAATCGGGGTCCACGACCCCGAAAGCGCGCCAACCCGGCGAAACCGGGGGGGCCGGCCCGGCAGGGCCGCCGGGGGCAGGGGGCGGCCCGGCGAAACCGGGGGCGGCCGGTCGGAGGTCACGGCCGGTCGTGACCTCCGCCCCCTTCCGTCGCCCGGCCGCCGGCGACAGACTGACCCCGTGGCCGACCCGACCACCGGCGCCGCACCCGCCGAGCGAGCCGTCATCGACCCCGCGGGGCTCGGCGCGCTCCTCGGGGAGCTCCGCCGCCGCGGGCACCGGGTGATCGGCCCCACCGTCCGGGACGGCGCCGTGCTCTACGACGACATCGAGGGGCTCGACGACCTCCCGGCCGGCTGGACCGACGAACAGGACGGCGGTCGCTACCGCCTCCACCGCCGCGACGACGACGCCCTCTTCGGCTACGCCGTCGGGCCCCACTCGTGGAAGCGGTACCTGTTCCCGCCCCGCTCCCTGCTGTGGCGGGCCCGCCGCACCGACGACGGCTTCGAGCTGGCCGGCGAGCCCCCCGAGCCGCCCCGCTACGCGTTCGTCGGGGGTGCGGTCGTGCGGGCTGCACGCCATCGACATCCAGGACCGGGTCTTCCTCGGCGGCGACCACCCCGACCCCACCTACGCGTCCAACCGGGGGACGCCTTCCTGGTCGCCGTGAGCTGCGGCGAGCCGGGCGGCACCTGCTTCTGCGCCTCGATGGGCACCGGCCCCCGGGTCACCGCGGGCTACGACCTCGCCCTCACCGAGCTGCTCGACCGCGGGCGCCACGAGCTCCTCGTCGAGGTCGGCAGCGCCCGGGGCGCCGAGGTGCTGGCGACGGTGCCCCCACCGGCCCGCGACCCCCGACGACGTGGCGTCGGCCGAGCACGTCGTGGCGAGCGCCCGGGCGGCCATGGGCCGGGAGATGCCCGAGGTCGATCTGCGCGACCTGCTGGCCGCCAACCTCGAGCACCCGCGCTGGGACGACGTGGCCGCCCGGTGCCTCACGTGCTCCAACTGCACGATGGTCTGCCCGACCTGCTTCTGCCACGCCGTCGAGGAGACCACCGGGCTCACCGGCGACCGGGTCGAGCGGTGGCGGAGCTGGGACTCCTGCTTCACCGTCGACTTCTCCCACCTGCACGGCGGGAGCGTCCGACCCTCGAACCGGTCGCGCTACCGCCAGTGGATGACCCACAAGCTCGGGACCTGGTGGGACCAGTTCGGGACGTCGGGTTGCGTGGGCTGTGGTCGCTGCATCACGTGGTGCCCGGTCGGCATCGACCTCACCGAGGAGGTCCGGGCGATGCTCGGGTCGGACGGGGACCCGGGACGAGAGGAGCACCGATGAAGTCGATCCGCGACCTCGTCGAGGAGCACGAGTTCTTCCGTGGCCTCGAGCCGCCGTACCTGGAGCTGATCGCCGGCTGCGGCCGCAACGTGCACTTCCGGCCGGGCGAGCGCATCTTCCGGGAGGGCGAGCCGGCCGACACCTTCTACGTCATCCGCGAGGGGAAGGTGGCCATCGAGGTCAACGCGCCCCAGCGAGGCCCGATCCTCATCGAGACCCTCGGGGCCGGCGAGGTGCTGGGCTGGTCCTGGCTGTTCCCCCCGTACCGGTGGAGCTTCGACGCCCGGTCCCTCGACGAGACCCGGGCGGTGGCGCTCGACGGCGCCTGCCTGCGGGGCAAGTGCGAGGACGACTCCCACCTCGGCTACGAGCTCATGGGGCGCTTCGCCCGCATCATGCAGGAGCGGCTCCAGGCCACCCGGCTCCAGCTCCTCGACGTCTACGGCCGTGACGACCGAGCCTGAGCTCACCCCGGTCGAGCCGACGGCCCCCCTCCCCTATCGGGTGGTGGGGACCGAGCGGGAGACCTCCGACACCGTGACCCTGGCGCTGGGCCCTGTCCGCGGGGCGCTGCCCGCCGCGCTCCCCGGCCAGTTCCACATGGCGTGGGCGTTCGGCGTCGGCGAGGCCCCGGTGTCGGTGAGCGGCCTGGCGGCCGGCACCGGCCCGGTGCTCCACACCGTACGGGCCGTCGGGGCGGTCACCGAGGCCCTGGCCCGGGCGGAGCCCGGGACGGTCGTGGGCCTGCGGGGGCCGTACGGGACGAGCTGGGGCCTCGACCTCCCCCGGGGGCACGACGTCGTGGTGGTCGCCGGCGGGCTCGGCCTGGCTCCCCTGCGGCCCGCGATCCGCCACCTCCTCGCAGCGCGCGACGACCTCGGGCGGGTCGTCGTGCTCGTCGGTGCCCGCTCCCCCGCCGACCTCCTCTTCGCCCGGGAGCTCGAGCGGTGGCGGGGACGCCTCGACACCGACGTGGAGGTCACCGTCGACCACGCCGGTCCCGGCTGGCACGGCGACGTCGGGGTGGTCACCAAGCTCGTCTCCCGCATCCCCTTCGACGCGGAGCGGACGGCGGCCCTGGTGTGCGGGCCCGAGGTCATGATGCGCTTCGCCGCGGCCGCCCTCCAGGACCAGGGCGTGGCGCCGGACCGGATCCAGGTGTCGCTGGAGCGCAACATGCACTGCGCCGTCGCCCTCTGCGGGCACTGCCAGCTCGGCCCCACCCTCGTCTGCCGGGACGGACCGGTGCTCCCCTACGACCGGGCGGCGCCCCTCCTCGCCGTCCGGGAGCTGTGATGGCCGGCCGCCCCAAGCTCGCCGTCTGGAAGTTCGCCTCCTGCGACGGGTGCCAGCTCACCCTGCTCGACTGCGAGGACGAGCTCCTCGACGTGGCGGGCGCGGTCGACATCGCGTACTTCCTCGAGGCCTCGCGAACCACGGTCGAGGGACCCTACGACCTGTCCCTCGTCGAGGGCTCCGTCACGACCCCCGCCGACCGCGAGCGCATCCAGGAGGTCCGCCGGGCCTCCCGCCACCTGGTGACCATCGGGGCCTGCGCCACCGCCGGCGGCATCCAGGCCCTGCGCAACTTCGCCGACGTCCGCGAGTACCTCGCCGTCGTCTACGCCACCCCGCAGTTCATCAGCACGCTCGACACCTCGACCCCGATCGCCGCCCACGTGCGGGTCGACCTCGAGCTGCGGGGCTGCCCCATCGACAAGCGCCAGCTCCTCGAGGTGATCGACGCCTTCCTCCACGGTCGCCGGCCCGCCGTCCGCACCCACAGCGTCTGCCTGGAGTGCAAGCAGCGGGGGAACGTCTGCGTGATGGTCGCCCACGGCACGCCCTGCCTCGGCCCTGTCACCCAGACCGGGTGCGGGGCGCTCTGCCCCGGCTACCACCGCGGCTGCTACGGGTGCTTCGGGCCGATGGAGTCCCCCAACACGGCGTCCCTCTCGGGCTGGCTGCGCGAGCGGGGTACCGACGGGGGCGACCTGGCCCGCATGTTCCAGACCTTCAACGCCGGCGCCGAGGCGTTCCGGGAGGCCGCCGAGGCCGCCGAGGCCGCGGAGCGGCGACGGGAGGGGAGCCGGCCGTGACCCACCGCAGCCCGGCCAGCCGGGCCCTCGAGGTCGACGCCCTCGCCCGGGTGGAGGGCGAGGGCGGCATGTTCGTGGAGGTCCGCGACGGCGCGGTGACCGACGTGCAGCTCCGCATCTACGAGCCCCCGCGCTTCTTCGAGGGGTTCCTGCGGGGCCGCCGGCACACCGAGCCGCCCGACATCACCGCCCGGATCTGCGGGATCTGCCCGGTCGCCTACCAGATGAGCGCGTGCCGGGCCGTCGAGGACGCCTGCGGCGTGACCGTCGACGGTCCCCTGCGCGACCTGCGACGCCTCGTCTACTGCGGGGAGTGGATCGAGAGCCACACCCTGCACGTCTACATGCTCCACGCCCCCGACTTCCTCGGCTACGAGAGCGCGGTGCACATGGCCGAGGACCACCGTGAGGTCGTGCAGCGCGGCCTGTCCCTCAAGAAGGTCGGCAACGACCTCCTCGAGCTGGTCGGGGGCCGGGCCGTCCATCCGGTGAACATCCGGGTCGGCGGCTTCTACCGGGTCCCCACCCGGCGGGAGCTGCGACCCGTCGCGGAGCGGCTCCGGTGGGCCCGCGACGCGGCGCTCGACACCGTCGCCTGGGTGGCCGGCTTCGACTTCCCCGACTTCGAGCACGACCACGAGCTGGTGTGCCTCTCCCGGCCCGACGAGTACCCGATCGACGACGGCCGCGTCGTCACGAGCAGCGGGCTCGACCTGCCCGTCGACCGGTTCCCCGACCACTTCGTGGAGGAGCAGGTCGAGCACTCCACGGCCCTCCACGGGCGCCGGGTCGGCGGCGACCACTACCTCGTCGGCCCCCTGGCCCGCTACAGCCTCTGCTCCGACCGGCTCTCCGGGGTCGCCCGGGAGGCCGCCACCGGGGCCGGCCTCGGCCCCCGGTGCACGAACCCGTTCCGCAGCATCGTGGTCCGGGCCGTCGAGGTGCTCTACGCGTGCGACGAGGCCCTGCGGATCATCGACGGCTACGAGGCCCCCGACCGGCCCTTCGTCGACGTGCCGCCCCGGGCCGGGGTGGGCCACGGCGCCACCGAGGCGCCCCGGGGCCTCCTCTACCACCGCTACGAGCTCGACGAACGGGGCACGATCCTCGACGCCCGCATCGTGCCGCCGACCTCGCAGAACCAGCCGACCATCGAGCACGACCTGTGGCACCTGGTCGAGGAGCACCTCGACCTCGACGACGAGGCGCTGGGCCTGCGGTGCGAGCAGGCCATCCGCAACTACGACCCGTGCATCTCCTGCGCGACCCACTTCCTCGACCTCCGGGTGGACCGTCGGTGAGCGCGGTCGTGATCGGCCTCGGCAACCCCTTCCGGCGCGACGACGGCGTCGGGTGGCGGGTGGTCGCCTCGGCGCGACCGCTCCTCTCCGCCGAGGTGGCGGTGCGGGAGCTCGACGGCGAGCCGGCCCGGATCGTCGAGGCCTGGGACGGCGCCGACCTCGCGGTCGTCGTCGACGCCGTCGTCACCGGTGCGGCGCCGGGGACGGTGCACGTCCTCGACCGGTCGATCGAGGCCCTCCCGGCCGGGGCGGCGAGGGGCGGCTCCCACGCGCTCGGGGTGGGCGAGGCGGTCGCCCTGGCCCGGGCGGTCGGTCGAGCGCCGGGGCGCCTCGTGGTCCTCGGCGTCGAGGTCGCCGACCTCGGCGACGGCCCGGGGCTGTCGCCCGCCGTGGAGCGCGCCGTCGCCGGTGCCGCGGCCCGGGTGGCGGCGATCGTCGGGACGCCGGCCGGGGCCGGGACAGCCGGACCGGGAGGTGCGCCGTGTGCCTGAGCCTGGCGGGCCGGGTCGTCGACGTCGACGGCGAGCGTCACGAGGCCACCGTCGACGTCGACGGCTCCACCCGCCGGGTGTCGCTGGCGATGCTCGTCCTCGAGGAGCGCCCGGTCGCGCCGGGCGACTGGGTGCTCGTCCACACCGGGCTCGCGGTCGACCTGCTCGACGAGGACCGCGCCGCCGAGCTGGTGGACCTGCACCGGACCCTGCACGGAGGAGGCACGGGATGACGCGCACGGACGGATGGATCCCCGGCACCCGCGCCCTGGGGATCGGGCTGGCGGCGGCCACCGCGCTGGTGTCGGGCGTGGCCGTCTTCGTGAACGGCGACGCCGTGCGCCGGTTCCCGGACCCGTCGGTCTACACGACGGCGAAGAACCTCGTCGCCGCGGTGCTCCTGCTCCTCGTGCTGGCGGCGACGAGCGCGGCCCGGTCGCCCGAGGGCCTCACCCCGCCCCGGCGGTCCGGCGAGCGGCTGGGCCTGGCGCTGGTCGGCGTGCTCGGCGGCGGGGTCGCGTTCCTCCTCTTCTTCGAGGGGCTGGCCCGCGCCGGCTCCACCGACGCCGGGTTCCTCCACAAGACCCTGGTGGTCTGGGTCGCCGCCCTGGCCGTGCCGCTGCTGCGCGAGCGCCTCGGGCCCCTGCACGGCGCCGCGATCGTGCTGCTGGTGCTCGGGCAGGCCCTCCTCGGCGACGGCTGGCCGTCGGTCGGGATCGGGACGGGGGAGGCCCTGGTCCTGGGGGCCACGCTGTGCTGGGCGGTCGAGGTCGTCGTGGCCCGGCGGCTCCTCGCCTCGCTGTCGCCGCTCACGGTCGGCGTCACCCGGATGGCGGTCGGGTCCGCGGTGCTCCTGGCGTGGCTCGCCACCACCGGTCGGGCCGCCGACCTCCTCGGCCTCGCCGGGTGGCAGTGGGCCTGGGCCCTGCTCACGGGCGCGATCCTCACGGCCTACGTGGCGACGTGGTACTCGGCCCTGGCCCGGGCCCAGGCCGTCGACGTGACCGCGGTGCTCGTCCTCGGGGCGCTCGTCACGGCCGTCCTCGACGCCGGTGTGCGGGGTGGAGCGCTGGCCCCGCAGGCCCCCGGCCTCCTGCTCCTGGCCGCCGGCGCCGCGGTGTTCCTCCTGCCCCGCCGGGGCCGGTGGGTGGAGCGGCCGGCGTGAACGGCGCCGTCCTCTTCGCCCGCTTCGCCTACCCGCCCAACCGGCTCGGCTACTGCGGGCCCGCCGACCACGGCGCCCTGCTCGAGTACGGGTCCGCGGGGGTCGCCGACGCCGGCCTCGTGCAGCTCGCCCGGGGCTTCGAGGGCGCCTGGCCCTACCTGGAGCTCATCGCGGGCGCGGCCGGGATCCCGGACCCGCTCGACCCGCGGGTCGTCGAGGCCTACTGGATCGGCAACGACCTTCTCCACCGGGTTCCCGCCGGGCTCCTGGGGGACTCGCTGGAGACCCGTTTCCGGGGACCCGCCGGGCGGGGCTGGTCCGGCCTGACCGAGGTCGTCCCGGTCGGCGCGGTGCCCCACCACGCCTTCCACGTCTTCGCCGTGTACCCGTGGGTGGGGCTGCTCCGCACGGGTCGGGTGGACCAGCCCCTCCACGTCCTCGACCGGTGCCGGGTCCGCTGGGGGGAGGTCGTCGCGGTCGACGGGGACGTGGCCCGGGTGCGGTCCCGCCCGCTCACGTGGGACGGCCACACGCTCGGGCTGGGAGAGCCCCGGGTGGAGCAGGCCGTGCGGGCGGTGGAGGGGGTGGGCTTCGTCCCGGGGCTCGCGCCGGGTGCCCGGGTGGCGCTGCACTGGGACTGGGTCTGCGACGTCCTCACGCCCCGCCGGCTCCGGTCGCTGCAGCGGGTCACCGCCGACCAGCTCGACCTGGTGAACCGCCGGGCCGGGGTGTCGGGGCCCGCCCGGATCCTCGGCTGAGCCGGCGCCCCCGCCACCCCCGACTGCGCCGGTTGGAGCGCTTCTGGGGCTCTGGACCTCGGTTTCGCACCAACCCGCCACCCCCGACTGCGCCGGTTGGAGCGCTTCTGGGGCTCTGGACCCCGATTCCGCGCCAACCCGGGGAGGGACACGATCGGGGAGGGACACGATCGGGGAGGGACACGATCGGGGGAGGGACACGATCGGGGGAGGGCGGCCGGGCACGGGGCTCGGTGGGGCTGCCACAATCCGGCGGTGGCCCCGAACCCGCCCGGCGAGCCCGAGCCGACCGAGGAGCACACCCCCACCACCCCGGTGCCCTCACCGTCGCCCGCACCGGAGCACCCGCGCCACCCGCGACCGCCCCGCCGGCCTCGCGGGCCACCCGTCGCCAGCTCCAGCGGCGGGTCCGGGCCGCGGGGCGCCACCCCGGCGACGTGCTGCGGGTGGTCCTCGGTGGCGCCGTCGTCGCCCTCGGAGCGATCGTGGCCCGCCGGTCACCGCTCCCCCGGGCCGAGGAGAACCTCTTCCGGCTGCTCAACGACCTGCCCGACGCCCTCGAGCCGCCGGTCACCCTCGTGATGCAGGCGGGGACCCTCCTCGCCGTCGTCGTCGCCGCGGCGATCGCCCTCCTCGCCGGCCGGCAGCTCCTCGCCCGCGACCTGGGCGTCGCCGGCGCGCTGGCCTGGATCGGGGCCCGGGTGCTGAAGGAGGTCGTCGACCGGGGCCGGCCGGCCGAGGTCCTGGCGGTACCCCTCCACCGGTTCACCGACGCCGACGGTCTGGGGTACCCCTCGGGCCACGCGGCGGTGGCTGCGGCCCTCGCCACCGCCGCGGCCCCGCACCTGCCCCGGCCCCTCCGCCACCTCGCCTGGGCGGTCGTGTGGGTCGTGGCGGCGGCCCGCGTGTACGCCGGCGCCCACCTCCCCGTCGACGTCATCGGGGGCGTGGCGCTCGGGTGGGCCATCGGCGCCGCCGTCCACCTCGTGCTCGGCGCTCCCCGGAGGATCCCCTCGGTCGAGACCGTCCGGGCCGCCCTGCGCGCCGGCGGGACGCCCCTGGCCGAGCTGTGGGTCCCGGGCATCGAAACCCCGGGGTCGGCCCCCCTCCTGGGCCGCACGGAACAGGGGGAGGACGTGTTCTGCAAGGTCCTCGGGCGGGAGGAGCGCGACACCGACACCCTTGCCCGGGCCTGGCGCTGGGTGTCGCGGCGCGGCCCGGCCGACGAGGCGCCCTTCACGACACCTTCGCGCGCCGTCGAGCACGAGGCCTACGTGGCCCTCCTCGCCGAGCGGGCCGGGGTTCGCACCCCCCGTGTCGCGACGACCGCCGCCCTCGACGACGGCAGCGCCGTCCTCGTGCGCAGGGTCGTGCCGGGCCGTGGCCTCGACACCCTGCCGGACGTCGACGATCGGGTGCTCCGGGACCTCTGGGGGCAGGTGCGGCTCCTGCGACGTTCCCGCATCGCCCATCGCGAGCTGCGGGCGGGAAACGTGGTCGTGGACGACGGCGGCCACCCCTGGATCGTCGACCTCGCCGTCGCGGTCCCCTCGGCGGGCGACCGGGACCTCGCCGCGGACCTGGCCGAGCTCCTCGCGTCGCTGGCGACGGTCGTCGGCCCCGAGCGGGCGGTGGCGAGCGCGGGTGGCGTCCTGGAGCCGACCGAGCTCGCGTCCGCGCTCCCCCTGCTGGCGCCCCTCGCCCTCTCCCCGACGACCCGCCGGGCGGTCCGGACCCGACCGGGGTCCTCGACGAGGTGCGCCGCCTCGTGGCCCGTTCCTCCGGGACGGAGCCGCCCGTACCGGTGCGCCTCCGGCGCGGCGGGCTGTCGGACCTCGCCGTCGTCGCGGCCCTCGGCCTGGCCGCCGGCGCGCTCCTCGTCTGGTTCGGCGGGCCCCGGGAGGTCGCCGACTCGCTGGAGCGCGCCTCGCCCGGCTGGCTGGCCGCCGGTCTCGCCTTCTCCGTCGCGGCCCCGGTCTGCGCGGCGATCGCCCAGCTCGCGGTGGTCGAGCGGAGGCCGGCCCTGCCGGACGCCGTGGTCGCCCAGCTCGCCGGCTCCTTCGCGGATCGGGTGACGCCCGGGGCCGCCGGGGGTGGCGCGATCAGGGTCCGCTTCCTCCAGCGCGGTGGCCTCGACGCCTCCGCGGCGACCGCCGCCGTGACCCTCGCCGGCGCCGCCGTCTCGGTGGTGCACGGGAGCGCGCTGCTGCTCGTCGGGGCCTACGTCGCCGGCGAGGGCGTCGGAGACGTCGACCTCCCCGACCGGTGGGCCGTCATGGTCGGTGTGGTTGTCGCGCTCGCCGCGGTCGGTCTCCTCCTGCGTGCCGCTCCGGGCCGGCGCCCCCTCGCCGGTCCGGCCGGGAGGGGCGAGACGGACCTGGCGTCCGTGCTGCGGCGGCCCGTGAGAGGGCTCGTGCTGCTCGGCGGGGCCTCCGGGGTGATCGCCTCCACCACGCTGGCCTTCCTCGCCTCGGCGGGCGCGTTCGACGCCGGTGTCTCGCCGGCCGAGGCGGCCCTTGTGTCCCTGGCGGCCGCGGCGGTGTCCACGGCGGCCGTCACCCCGGGCGGTCTCGTCGCGACCGAGGGGGCGCTGGTCGCCGGGCTCACCGCCGTGGGCTCGCTCCCGGGCCCCGCGGTCGTGACCGTCCTCGCCTTCCGGGTGCTGACCTACTGGCTCCCGATCCTGGTGGGGGGCCTGTCCCTGCGGTCGTCCCGCCGGCGCGCCCTCCTCTGACGGCGAGGATCTCGGCACCGTCAGCCGTCGACGGAGCCGCAGACCTCCCGGATGCGCGCCCGGTCCCCGTGCACGACGAGCACGTCGCCCACGACGAGACGCCGCCCCTCGTCGGGGACGTCGAGGTAGGTGCCGTCGGTCGCGCGCAGGCCCAGCACGACTCCCGGCGACAGGTCCCGGCCGACCTGCCCGACCTCGCACCCCACGAGCCGGCCGTCGGGAGCGACGACCACACCGGCCACCACGTTGCCGGCCCCGAGCTCGACCAGCACCACCTGCCGGCCGCCCGCGGCGACCCACGCCCGGACGCGCCGCCGGGTGATCCGCCGCATCCAGCGGTCGAGAGCCCGGCTCCGGGCGACGACGACCAGGCCGGCGAGACCGACCGCCATCCAGAACGCCCGCGACACGACGCTACCGGTCGTCCCGGCGGTGAGGAACGCGTAGGCGGAGCTCGACAGCACCGTGACGAACCCGGCGGCCCCGAGGATCATGAGCCCGAGCGTGACGCGCCGCCGCACCGGGTGGGCGACCATGAGCTCGGCCTCGCGGGTCGTGAACCCGGTCCCGGTGAGGGCCGACCAGCTCTGGAAGCGGGCCGCGTCCTCGGTCATCCCGGTCTCGACGAGGGCGTAGGAGGCGGCCCGCACGATCAGCCCCATCACGGTGAGGAAGACGAGGATGGCGAGGACGGCCAGCACGGGCGGCTCCGGTCAACGCGACGACGGACGGCGACGACGGATCCCGGGTCGATCGTAGACGTCTGGTGACAGGGTCGGAGTGGCTGACCCTCGTCCTCCGGACTGCGGCTCAGGCGTCCTTCGGGCTGCGGCTCAGGCCGGCGCGCCCGCCCCGGCGCACGAACTTCGTGGCCATCTTCCGGCTGGCCTCGTCGATCATCTCGTCGCCGAACATCACGGCGCCCCGCCGCTCGGTGCCCGTGGCGTGCTCGTAGGCCTCGAGGATGTCCCAGGCGTGGTCGTACTGCTCCTGGGTGGGTGAGTACACCTCGTTCATGACCTTCACCTGGTCGGGGTGGAGGGCCCACTTGCCGTCGTAGCCGAGGATCTTCGTGCGGTTGGCGTAGTCGCGCAGGCCGTCGAGGTCGCGGATCTTCAGGTACGGGCCGTCGATGACCTGGAGGCCGTTGGCCCGCCCCGCCATGAGGATCTTCGAGAAGACGTAGTGGAAGTGGTCGCCCGGGTACTCGGGGATCTGCACGCCACCGGTGAGCACCGGCATCTCCATCGAGGCCGCGAAGTCGGCGGGGCCGAAGATGATCGTCTCGAGGCGGTCGGAGGCCGCGCAGATCTCCTCGACGTCGATGAGGCCCCGCGTGGTCTCGATCTGGGCCTCGATGCCGACCCGACCCTGCCGGTCGGTGGTCTCCTCGATCTGGCTCAGCAGCAGGTCGAGGGCGACGACCTCCGCGGCCGACTGGACCTTGGGCAGCATGAGCTCGTCGAGCCGCTCCGAGGCACCCTCGACGACCTCGATCACGTCGCGGTAGGTCCACTTCGTGTCCCAGGCGTTCACCCGGACGCACAGGACCGTGTCACCCCAGTCGTTCCCGTTGATCGCCTTCACGACGTTCTGGCGGGCCGCCTCCTTCTCGAGCGGCGCGACGGAGTCCTCGAGGTCCAGGAAGACCATGTCGGCGCCGAGGCCCGGGGCCTTGCCCAGCATCTTCTCGCTGGACCCGGGCACCGAGAGGCAGGAGCGGCGGGGCAGGTCACGGGTGCGCTCGGACATGGGACGAAGGGTACCGGTACCCTCGGGACGTGGCCCAACCAGCCCGACCAGCCCCCGCCCTGACGCCCCTCGGCGACGGCGTGTACGCCTGGCTCCAGCCCGGGGGCGAGTCGGGCGTGAGCAACGCCGGGGTCGTGGTCGACGACGACGGCCTCACGGTCGTCGACACCCTGATGGTCCGGTCGCAGTGGGAGCCGTTCGCGGCCGCCGTCGCCGACCTGGGATCGCCGGTCCGCCGGGTCGTGCTCACCCACGCCCACATCGACCACGTCGGCGGGACCCGCCAGTTCCCGCACGCCGCGATCCTCGCCGCTCCCGTCACGAGCGACCTGCTCGACCAGCCCATGCCGGTCCCCGCCTACCGGGCCTTCATGCCCGCCTTCGCCGACGAGCTCGACGCCCTCGCCGAGACCGGGACCCGGACGGTCACCCACCTGGTGGAGGGCTCGGCCCACCTCTCGCCCCGGGTGGAGGTGCTGCCCGCCACCGGCCACACGGCCGGCGACCTCATGGTGCTCGTCGAGGACGCCGACGTCCTCTTCGCCGGCGACCTCTGCTTCTTCGGGGTCACGCCCCTGGCGTTCCAGGGCGACCCGGCGACCTGGGCCGACGTGCTCGACGCCGTGACCGGCCTGGCCGACACCATCGTCCCCGGCCACGGTCCGATCGGCGGTGAAGCCGAGGTGCGCGAGCTCCAGGCGTACCTGCGGCACTGCGTGGCCGCCGACGGCGACCCCGCCGCCATCCCCGCCGGTCCCTGGGACGGCTGGCTGGAGCGCGACCGCGACGCCATCAACGTCGAACGGGCGGCCATGCTCGCCCGGGGCGACGAGTCGATGCCGCCGGCGATGCTCCGGGCGATCGGCCTCGCCTGACCGCGGGCCGGGGAGAAGGGGATCCCCGGGCCGCCGAGGTCAGTAGGTGCCGCCGAGCTTGCGGTGGTCCCAGGAGACGACCCGCTCGGGCTTGACGACCACGACGACGCGCTTGGCCGACATGGTCCGGACGCCTTCCCGGACCGCGTCGTCGGTGACCGGGCCCCAGTAGCGCTCGTAGACCCGCTCGCCGAGGGCGAGGACGGCGTCGCGGTCGTCGACGATCTCCGCCCGGCCGGCGACGGTGACGCCCCGCAACTCCTCGTAGCGGTCCCCGGCCTCGACCATCACGGTGATCCGGGGGTCGCGCCGGAGGTTCACGACCTTCTGGGACTTGCCGTAGGTCCAGAAGGCGATCTCGCCGTCGAGCACCACGTACCACATGGCGATCAGGTGGGGCGTCCCGTCGGCGTTGATGGAGGCGACCTGGAGGGTGCGTCCCTCCTCCAGGAAGGCGTGCACCTCGTCGTCGGTCATCCGGATCTGGTCTCGACGGCTCATGCCGGGCCCCCTCGCGCGCTCGGCGGCGAGCCTACCGTCGGCGGGCTCCGGTCCGGGAGGCCGGGCGCGCTAGCGTTCCCGGCGGCCCCGACGCCCGACGACCGACCCGACGACCGACCCGAGGAGGTGCGGTGGCCAGGAACCCGGACCCGACCCTCGGTGTCACCAGCCTCGACGGCACCACCCGGCCGCTCGACGACTGGCTCACCATGTTCCACCTGTGCCTCGTCGTGCTGCCGGCCCGCCCCGAAGCCGTCGAGTGGCTGCCCGCGATCCGCCGGATCTTCCGGGTCTTCGGCGACGCCGACTGCCGGACGGCCGTGTGCGTGACGGGGGGCAACCAGCAGGTGGCCCGCCGGCTGCTGGGCCCGGAGGCCGACGGGCTCCTCGTGTTCGTGGACCCCGGCGGGGAGCTGGCGGGGAGCCTCGGGCTCGAGCGCCTGCCGGCCTTCGTGCACCTGCGCCAGGACACGACCCTCGTCGCCGCGGCCGAGGGCTGGGAGCCCCGGGAGTGGCAGCGGGTCGCCAAGGGTCTCGCCGAGGCCATGGCCTGGACCGAGCCCTTCGTGGCCGGTCCCGGGGACCCGCCGGCCGGGAGCGGCTGGGCCGCCTGAGGCCGCCCGGGCTGGCGGCCCGCCATGGTCGCCCCCTAGCCTCTCGAACCCAGATACCGTTTTCGTGCGATACCCGACGGTGGCGGATCGCCCGTGAGGAACCGGCTCGCGGGATGGAAGCTCAAGATCGGGACGCTCGCGTACCGACCACCAAGAGGACCGATCGTTCGCAAGGACCGACCGCCTGGCGGCAGCGGAGCCACGCCGCATGCACAGGGAGTCCCCATGAACCACCGGCCCGGCCGGCGCCTCACCGTCATCGCCCTCGTCGTGGGGCTCGGCGCCACTGCGCTCCTCCCCGCCACCGCAGGCGGCACGCCGATCGACGACAAGCGGGCCCAGGCCGCCCGCCTCCAGGACCAGATCGAGGCCAACGGGGCCAGGATCGCCGCGCTCGGCGAGCAGTACAACGCCACCCAGCTCCAGATCGACGAGACGAGCGCCGCGATCGCCGAGACCCAGGCCCGCGTCGCCGCCGCCGAGGCGGAGCAGGCCCGCCTGCGGTCGCTCCTCGCCGCCCGGGCCGCCACCCTCTACAAGCGGGCGGGTGGGGGCGCCAACGCCCTCCTCCCCGAGATGGACGTCGACGACGTGACCGACCTGGCCTCACGCTCCACGTACGCGGCCGCCGCGACGAGCCGCGACGAGGCCATCGTCGACGAGCTCACCCGGATCCGGGAGCAGCTCGAGGTCGAGCAGGCGCGCCTCGAGGAGGTCGGCGCCCAGGCCCGGGCCCAGCAGGAGCAGCTCGACGCCCGGCGCCAGGAGCTCGAGTCCCTCAACGCCCAGCAGATGCGCCTGCTCGACCAGACCAAGGGGGAGCTCCAGGAGCTCATCGAGGAGGAGCAGCGGCGGCGGGAGGAGGAGGCCCGGCGCCAGGCCGAGGAAGCCGCCCGCCGGGCCGCCGCCGCACGCCGGGCCGCCGCCTCCGGGGCGGGGGGCCGCGGCCGGTCCAACGCCGAGGCCTTCCCGAACGTGCCGGCGCCGTCCCCGGGTGCGGCGGCGGCCATCGCGTTCGCTCGCGAGCAGCTCGGCAAGCCGTACCGATACGGGGCGGTGGGGCCCGACTCCTACGACTGCTCGGGCCTCACGATGATGGCCTGGCGGGCCGGAGGCGTCTCGATGCCGCACTACTCGGGGGCCCAGTACGCCATGTTCCCGAAGGTCCCGCTCGACCAGCTCCAGCCCGGCGACCTCGTCTTCCGGGGCCCGGGGGGCAGCGCCCACGTGGGGCTCTACGTCGGGAACGGGATGATGATCAACGCGCCCCAGACGGGTGACGTGGTGAAGGTCGCCCCGATCGGCAGCGTCATGGGCGCCGTCCGTCCGGGCTAGGGACCCCGCCCGGCGCCGGACGGAGACGCCACCGGCCGCGGGCGTCGGGCGCCCGGGTCCCCGTACCATGCGCCGGTGGCCGCCTCCCCGGATCCGATCCGCCTGACGTCCCTCTCCCACGGCGCCGGGTGCGCCTGCAAGCTGTCCCCAGCCGACCTGCGCCGGGTCCTGGGTCTGGTCCGCGGGCTCGGCCCGGTCGAGCACCCCGACCTCCTCGTCGGCCTCGACACCGCCGACGACGCGGCCGTGTACCGCGTGCGCGACGACCTGGCCCTGGTCGTCACCACCGACTTCTTCACCCCGATCGTCGACGACCCCTACGACTGGGGCCGGATCGCCGCCACCAACGCCTTCTCCGACGTCTACGCCATGGGAGGCGTCCCGCTGCTCGCGCTGAACCTCGTGGCCTGGCCCCGCGAGGAGCTGCCCCTCGACCTGCTCGCCCGGGTCCTCGACGGCGGGGCCGACGTGGCCCGGGCGGCCGGCGCGCTCGTCGGCGGCGGGCACTCCATCGACGACGCCGAGCCGAAGTACGGGATGGCCGTGGTCGGCACCGTCGAGCCCGACCGGGTCCTCACCAACGCCGGGGCCCGCCCCGGCGACCGGCTCGTCCTCACCAAGCCGGTCGGGCTCGGGATCGTCTCCACGGCGCTGAAGCACGACTCGGCCCCACCGGAGCTGATCGCCGAGGCGGTGCGCCTCATGACGACGCTGAACGCCGGGGCCCGCGACGCCGCCCGGGAGCTCGGGGGGGCCGTCCACGCCGCCACCGACGTGACGGGGTTCGGCCTGCTCGGCCACCTGCGCGAGATGCTCGTGGCCTCCGGCGCGACGGCCGACGTCGACGCCGGTGCCGTCCCCGTGATCGACGGCGTCCCGGAGCTGCTGGCCGCCGGGATGGTCGCCGGTGGGACGCGGCGCAACCTCGCCTTCGTGGACCCCGAGGTCGACTGGGGCGGGCTGGGCGAGGACGGCCGGCTCCTCCTCGCCGACGCCCAGACCTCGGGGGCCTCCTGCTCGCGGTGGCGGCCGACCGGACCGCCGAGCTGGTCGGGGCGCTCGCGAGGCACGGCACCCCGGTGGCGGCCGTCGTCGGCGAGGTGGCGGCGGCACCCGCCGGGACCGGCCCGACCGGCCCGCGGATCCGGGTCCACTGACGACGCCGGCGCGCCGGCCGCCACAATGGGGGCGTGCCCGCCGGACCCGGCCCCGCCGACCCGCGACACGACTCCCCGAGGGGCGAGCTCGTCGCCGCCCTCGGCGCCGTCGTCGGCCCGGGCCACGTCCTCGTCGACCCCGAGCTGCGCCGGTCCTACGAGGTCGACTGGACCGGGCGGTTCCGGGGATCGACCCCGGCCGTGGTCCGGCCCGGGTCCACCGGGGAGGTCGCGGCCGTGCTCGCGTGGTGCCACGAGCACCGGGTGGCCGTCGTCCCCCAGGGGGGGAACACCGGGCTCGTCGGCGGCTCGGTCCCCCTCCACGGCGAGGTGGTCCTGAGCCTCCGTCGGATCGACGACCTGGGGCCCGTCGACCGCCGGGCCCGGCAGGTGACCGCCGGGGCCGGTGCCACCCTCGGCGCCCTCCAGGCCCACGTCGCCGGGGCCGGCCTCGAGCTCGGGGTCGACCTCGCCGCCCGCGACAGCGCCACCGTCGGCGGGATGGTCGCCACCGACGCCGGCGGCCTCCGGGTGGTGCGCTTCGGCGACATGCGCCACCAGGTCGTCGGCGTCGAGGCGGTGCTAGCCGACGGCTCGGTCCTCTCCCGCCTCAGCGGGCTCGTGAAGGACAACACCGGCTACGACCTGGCCGGCCTGTTCACCGGGAGCGAGGGCACCCTGGCCGTCGTGACCCGCGTGCGGCTCGCCCTGGTCCCCCGCTTCGAGCACCGGGCCGTGGCGCTCCTCGCCTTCGGCTCGTTCGAGGCCGCGCTCGACGCGCTCGCCGTGCTGCGCGACCGACTTCCGGCCCTCGACGCCCTCGAGATCCTCTTCGCCGACGGCCTCGAGCTCGTCCGCCACCACCTCGGCGTCGCCCCGCCCCTCCCCGGCGAGCACGCGGTGTACCTCCTCGCCGAGTGCGCCGACCACCGCGACCCGACCGGGGAGATGGCCGGCGCCCTCGCCGGACTGGAAGACCTCGACGACGCGGTGATGGCGACGGAGCCCGGGCCGCGCGCCGCGCTCTGGCGGCTGCGGGAGGCCCACACCGAGGTCGTGGCCACCCTCGGGGTGCCCCACAAGCTCGACGTCGCCCTCCCGGCCTCCCGCCTGGCCGAGTTCGAGGGGCGGGTGCGCCGGGCCGTCGACGACGCGGTCCCCGGGGCCCGCTGCGTGCTCTTCGGGCACGTCGGCGACGGCAACCTGCACGTCAACGTCGTCGGCGCGGCACCCGACGACCGGCGCGTCGACCGGGCCGTCCTCACCCTCGTGGCGGAGCTGGGTGGGAGCATCAGCGCCGAGCACGGCATCGGGACCGCCAAGCGCGACCTGCTCCACCTCGGTCGCAGCCCCGAGGAGATCGCCGCCTTCCGGGCGGTCAAGTCGGCCCTCGACCCACGCGGGATCCTCAACCCGCACGTGCTGCTGCCGCCAACCTGAGGGCGGCCTGAGCGGGCGACCTCCGCCCGTGGACCGGCCCGGTCGGACTCGCGGTGGTGGAGCCGGTCGTGCCCGCAGAGCGGTAGCGTCGTGTCTCGTGAGGGCGGTGACGACTGGCTCGATCAGGCACGGCGATCTCGACGTCGCCCGCTCCTAGCTCGCGACGGATGGTTCGAGTGGGCGTGCTTCGCGTCGCACCAGGCGGCGGTGAAAGCCGCTACACGGGGCGCAAGCCGAGCGAGCGATCGGGTTGGCCGAGGAGGTGCTCGAACATGTCGAGCGTTGCGTCCGCCGGCTTGACGTGGACGCGGTCCTCGCCCGCCTGCGTCGCTACGCGACCGAGCTCGGGGAACGACCCGAGGTGCGCGCGTGATCCTCATCGGATCGCTCGCCAAGGGCACGTGGTCGGCGTCGAGCGACGCCGACGTCGTGGTGCTCGTCGACGAGCGCCGTTGCTCCGAGCCGGGTCGGGCCCACGAGTAGGCCCGGCAGCCGCTGGGGATCGGGTGGACCTCTTCGTGCGGACACCGCTCGGGTCGAGGCCTGGGCCCCGCTTCGCCGCCGAGGTCGAAGCGGGGATCGTCCTGTTCGATCGCAACGCTGACGTCGCGCGACGTCACCGCTCAGGGGATGACGAGCATCCCCAGCTCGGCCTCGAGCTGCTGGCGGGGCTTGGCCCCCAGCGACCCGCGCTCGAGCCGGCCGTTCCGGAACAGGCCGATGAACGGGATGCTCTGGACCTCGTACTGCTGGGCGAGGGCCGGCTCCTCGTCGATGTTGACCTTCACGACCTTGTAGGAGCCCTGGCGCATGGCGGCGATCTGCTCGACGATCGGGCTCACCTGGCGGCACGGCGCGCACCACGGGGCCCAGAAGTCGACGATCACCGGAACGTCGCTCTGCAGCACCTCGCGGGGGAACGACGCGGTGTCGACCGCGGGCACCAGCTCGACCGGGTCGGGAGGGACGGGCTCGGCGGGCCGCTCCCCGGCGATCACCCGGTCCAGCCAGCCGCGCGCCTGCTGGACGCTCTCCAGGGCCACCTGGTGCTCCATGGGGTACTCGCCGTAGACGACGGGGACGCCGTGCGCCTCGAGGGCGCGGGCGAGGGCCCGGCCCCGCTTCACCGGGATCAGCGGGTCGTGGGTGCCGTGCTGGACGAGCACCGGGATCCCCGCGGCCGCCTCCCAGTCGTAGTCGAGGCCCGCCATCTCCGGGAGGTAGGTGCTCATGGCCAGGACCGCGACCGGATGGGGGCGCTCGCTGCGCCGCAGCCCGAGCGCCAGGGCCATCGCGGCACCCTGGGAGAAGCCGCCGACCACGGCACCCTCGCGAGCCAGGCCGTGCTCGACGCACGCCTCGTCGACGAGGTCGTCGAGCTCCTGGAGGTGCTCGAGGAACCCGGCGGGGGCGCGGCCCTCGCCGGCCTCGACGACGCCGCTGATGTCGTACCAGGCGAAGCCGGGACCGGCCGACAGCGGGCCCCGGGGCAGGACGGTGACGAAGCGGCCGTCGGGGTCGAGGTAGGGAAGGAGCCCACCCAGGTCGCGCTCGTCGGCCCCGAAGCCGTGGACGAGCAGCAGCAGGCGCTCCGCGGTCCCGCCCTTCACCACGTTGGTCACCAGCGTCATCGATCTCGCCTCCCGCGAGGGCCTTCGCCCGGTCGATTCAAAACAGGATGTTCATCCGCTCCAGGACGGCCCGGCCCACGGCCTCGTCGCCTTCCACGGTCACCTTCGCGCCGGTCGGGGCGAGGCGCCCGCAGCCGAGGCGACAGAAGGTCCTGGCGTCCATGGCGAGGCGCGCGGTGGGCTCGCCCCCGTGCCCTTCGAGGATCCGGGCCCGGCCGCCCTCCACACCCACCACGAACGAGCGCCGGACCGGGCCGGTGACCTCGAAGGCCACCGTCGCGCCCTCGCCGGGTCGCACCTTCTTGCCCACGACGTAGGGCATGGCCGCCACCAGCCGGTCGACCGCGGCCTCGGCGACCGGTCCCTCCAGGTGGCCGGGGCGACCGACGGCCTCGCGCACGTCCTGCTCGTGGACCCACGAGTCGAAGACCCGGAAGGGCAGGAGGTCGCGGACCGTGCCCGGACCGACCGGAGTCCACGACTCGGCGTCGAAGCCCTCCGGAGGGAGGGCGCGCAACCCGGCGATGCGCGCGGCGGTGACCTCCCGGAGCTCCTCGAGGACCTCGGCCCCCGAGCGGGGGCGCCGGCTGTCGACCCAGGCCTCGTTGACCCGCCCGATGTCGTTGTGCACGTGCGACGCGTCGACCGTCGCGGGCTCCGGGCCGGGACGGCCCAGGATGGTGGACTCGATCCCGATGACGTGGGCGATCTGGTCCTGCACGGTCCAGCCGGGACAGGCCGTGGGCCGCCCCCACTCCTCGGGCGAGAGCTCGGCGGCGAGGGCCTCCATCGACGCCCACACCGCCTCGAGCTGGTCGACGAGCTCCTGGTCGGTCACGTCCCCTCCCACGGTGCGGCACGGTCACGGTCCCGGCGGGAGCGGGGCCCGCGGGGCCGCGCCGCCGCCGGTCACGACCCCCATCGTCGCACGCGGGACACGGTACGCTCGGAGTACGAGCGAGAGGGAGCGGTGGCGAGGACGGGAGAAGAGGGAAGCGAGCTCGCACGGGCCGGGTTCTTCTCCCCGGCTTTCCGCGCTCTTCCCAGCGCCCAGCGCCTCCGGGAGCTCCAGCACCGCTGGCAGCGCGTCCTCGTTCTCACGGCCGTCACCGGCGCGCTCACCGGGCTCGCCGTGGCCGGCTTCGAGTGGATCACCAGCCAGGTGCTGCTCGAGTGGGTGCTCGACCTCCCCTGGGGCCTCCAGATGGTGTGCCCGATCCTGGGCCTGGGCGTGGCGTGGGCGGCGTTGCGGTGGCTCGCCCCGGCTCCCGGGACCGGCCCCGGGACGGCCGACGAGTACATCCGGAACTTCCACGACCCCTTCCACCACGTCTCGCTGCGGCGGACGCCCGCCAAGGTCGTGGCGTCGATCGCCACGCTGGGGAGCGGCGGGGCGATGGGCATGGAGGGGCCGTCGCTGTACATGGGCGCCTCGATCGGGTCGTTCGTCCAGCGCCAGTTCGCGCGGTTCTTCTCCCGGGAGGACATCAAGGTCCTGACCGTCGCCGGCGCCGCCGCCGGTGTGTCCGCCATCTTCAAGACCCCCGCGACGGGCGCGATCTTCGCCCTGGAGGTGCCCTACCGCAGCGACCTCGCCGCCCGCACCGCCCTCCCGGCACTGGTCGCCTCGGCCACGTCGTACCTCACCTTCGTGGCCTTCGAGGGCACGACTCCCATCCTCGCCGGCTCGGGGAGCCCGGCCTTCGACGCACCCGACCTCCTCGGCGCCATCGCCATCGGCCTGCTGGCCGGCGGCGGGGCCCGGGTCTTCGCCTGGCTCGTGCGAAAGGCCAAGGCGATCGTCACGGGGTGGCCGGCATGGAAGCGCCTCCTGCTCGGCGGAGGCGGGCTCGCCGCGCTCGTCGCCGCCAGCCAGCCGCTGTTCGACGAGACGCTCGTCCTCGGGTTCGGCTACCAGGCCATCCGGTGGGGGCCGACACCCGGCACGCCTTCGAGCTGGTGGCCCTCCTGTTCGTCCTCCGGGCCCTCGCCACGTCGCTCACCGTCGCCGGGGGCGGCGCCGGAGGGCTGTTCATCCCCCTCGTGGTCCAGGGCACCCTCCTGGGCCGGCTGGTCGGCGAGGTCGCGGGCAGGGCCTCCACGAGCCTGTTCCCGCTGGTCGGGGCGGCGGCCTTCCTCGGCGCCGGCTACCGCACCCCGATCGCGGCCGTGATGTTCGTCGCCGAGTCGACCGGCCGCCCCGGGTTCGTCGTCCCGGCCCTCATCGCCACCGTCTTCGCGCAGCTCGTGATGGGTTCGCAGTCCGTCTCCCCGTACCAGCAGGGGATGCGCACCGGGCACGTGGAACGGCGTTTCACGCTGCCCGTGCGAGCCGCGGTCGTCACCGGGGTGCACGCCTGCCCGTCGGACGCGACCGTCGAGGAGCTCCTCCACGTGCACTTCGTGCAGGCCCGGGCCCGCTCGATGCCGGTCGTCGACGGCGAACGGCTCCTCGGCATGGTCCGGCTCCAGGACGTGGCCAAGGTCCCGCGCGACCAGCGGGGGACGACGACCGCCGCCGACCTGCTCCACGCCGACCTCCCGATCCTCCGGCCGCACTGGACGGTTCGCGACGCCGCCGCGGCGATGTCGAGGGCCGACGTCGACCGGCTGCCCGTCGTCGAGGACGGGAAGTTCCTCGGCGTCGTGACGACGGCGGAGATCGTCCGCCTCGACGAGATCCTCGAGGCCACCGAGCGGTAGCGCCGCCGGCGCGCGAGGCTGTGCGCCGGTGCGCAGGCGGCGATTCTGGGGCTGGGGTTCGAGGGCGAGGGGCCCGACCGCGACCAGCAGGCCCGGATCGCCCGCACGCTCTCGGAGACGTTCGGGCTCGGCGACGTGGCGATCGCCGAGCCCCCCACCGTCGCCGAGCTCGAGCTCCGGGCGCCCCGGCTCGAGCCTCCCGACTCCCTGGCCCCGCTGTGCACGGCCGATCCCGAGGAGCGGGCCGGGCACACCTACGGCAAGTCGTTCCGCGACGTCGTGCGGGCCTTCGAGCGCCGCTATCCCCACCCGCCCGACCTCGTGGCCCTGCCCGCCGACGAGACCGACGTGACCAGGCTGCTGGACTGGTGCGCGGCGGCCGGGGTGGCGGTCGTGCCCTACGGGGGCGGGTCCTCGGTCGTCGGAGGCGTCGAGTGCGACGTCGGCGACGCCTACCGGGGGTCGTCTCGCTCGACCTCCGGCGGCTCGACCGGGTCCTCGAGGTCGACACCGCCTCCCGCGCGGCGCGGATCCAGGCCGGCGTGTACGGCCCGGCCCTCGAGGACCAGCTCCGCCCGCACGGGCTCACCCTCCGGCACTTCCCGCAGTCCTTCGAGGTGTCCAGCCTCGGCGGGTGGATCGCCACCCGCTCCGGGGGTCACTACGCCACGCTCTACACCCACGTCGACGAGCTCGTGGAGTCGCTGCGGGTGGTGACCCCGGGAGGCACGGTGGAGACCCGCCGGCTGCCCGGCTCGGGAGCCGGACCGTCACCGGACCGGCTCTTCGTCGGCTCCGAGGGCATCCTCGGGGTGATCACGCAGGCCTGGATGCGGCTCCAGGACCGCCCGCGGTTCCGGGCCTCCGCGACGGCGCGGTTCGCGCGCTTCGAGGACGGCGCCATGGCGGCCCGGGCCCTGGCCCAGAGCGGGCTGCACCCGGCCAACTGCCGCCTGGTCGACGCGGCCGAGGCCCTGGTGACCGGGACCGACGACGGATCCGCCCACCTGCTCCTCGTCGCCTTCGAGTCGGCCGACCATCCCCTCGACGCCTGGATCGCACGGGCGGTGGAGCTCACCCGCGACCACGGCGGGACGGTCCACGACGAGGAGGTGCGGAGCCGGGCGGGCGACGAGCGCGGGGGCGAGGGGGCGGGCGCCGCCGAGTCGTGGCGGCAGGCCTTCCTGCGGGCCCCGTACCTGCGCGACGCGCTCGTCGCCATGGGGATGCTCAACGAGACGTTCGAGACCGCCGTCACCTGGGACCGCTTCGAGGAGCTGCACGCCGCGGTGACGGCGGCGGTCCGGGACGCCCTGGCCGCCGTCGGGGCGCCCGGCGGGTTGGTCACCTGCCGCTTCACGCACGTCTACCCCGACGGGCCGGCCCCCTACTTCACCGTGGTCGCCCCCGGCCGGCCCGGGGCGCTCCTCGAGCAGTGGGCCGCGGTGAAGCAGGCGGCGTCCGAGGCGATCCTGGCGACGGGCGGCACGATCACCCACCACCACGCCGTCGGCCGCGACCACCGGCCCTGGTACGACCGCCAGCGACCCGAGCCGTTCGCGGCCGCCCTGCGGGCCGCCAAGCACGCCCTCGACCCCGGCGGGATCCTCAACCCGGGCGTGCTCGTCGCCCCCTGCGCTGAGCACCCGTCCCCGCCGCCGACCGCCCTCGTGCATCCGCGCTGGCGCCTCGTGGCATGAAGCGCGTGAACCGCCTCCTCCATCGCCCGGGTTGGCGCGCTTCGGGGCTGTGGGCCCCGATTCCGCTCCAACCCGGAGGAACGGGGTCGCCGGGCTAGCCCTCCCCGCCGCGCGCGGCGCGGGCCTGCTCCAGGAGGAGCCGGCGCTCCGCCGCGGCGATGACCCCGCGGGCCGCGTCGACCGAGTCGGGGTTCACCGACACCGACGTGATCCCGAAGCGCACGAGGTGCTCGGCGAACTCGGGACGGTTCGACGGAGCCTGGCCGCACAGCGACGAGGTGATCCCCGCTTCGCGGGCGGCGCCGACGATCCGGCCGATGGCGTCGAGCACGGCCTCGTCGGCCTCGTCGAACAGCTCCGCGCAGACCTCGGAGTCGCGGTCGACGCCCAGCATGAGCTGGGTGAGGTCGTTCGAGCCGATCGAGACCCCGTCGACCCCGAGGGCGGCGTACTCGGGGATGCGGTACACGACCGACGGCACCTCGGCCATGACCCACCGGTGCAACCCGCGCTGGCGCCCCAGCGGGCTGCGGTCGATCAGCTCCAGGCACGCCTCCAGCTCCCAGCGCGTCCGCACGAAGGGGATCATCACGTGGAGGTTCGGGGTCTCCTCGCGGACCCGGGCCAGCAGCTCGAGCTCGAGCTCGAACAGCTCGGGTTCCTTCACGTAGCGGTAGCAGCCCCGGTACCCGATCATCGGGTTGGCCTCGACCGGTTCGTAGCGCTCACCGCCCTCGAGCCGGGCGAACTCGTTGCTGCGGAAGTCGATGGTCCGGTACACGACGGGGCGGGGCGCGAACGCGCGGGTGATGCGCACGAGCGACGCCGACATGCGGTCGAGGAACTCGCCGCGGCGTCCCAGGGCGAGCAGGTGGCGCGGGTGCATGCCCCCCAGGGCGTCGGTGATCATGAACTCGGCCCGGAGCAGGCCCACGCCGTCGACCGGCATGGCCGCCACCTCGTCGGCCCGCTCGGCCATGGCCAGGTTCACGTACAGGCGGGTGGCCAGCGGCTCGACGACGGCTCCCTCCGCGGCCGGCACCGCCCCGGCCGACGCCGCCTCGCCCCGCACCGCCACCCTCGGGGCCCCGGCACCCAGCGAGGACGTGACGTCGCCCTCGTACACGGTCCCCTCGGCCCCGTGGACCGTGACCAGCTCGCCGTCGCGCAGCACCCGGGTCGCGTCGCGGGTCCCGACCACGCAGGGGACGCGCAGCTCGCGGCTGACGATGGCGGCGTGGCAGGTCATGCCGCCCCCATCGGTGACGAGCGCGCCCGCCCGGCGCATCGTGGGCACCCAGTCGGGGTTGGTCATGGGGGCGACGAGGATCTCGCCGCTCTGCAGGCGGGACCCCTCCTTCGGGTCGCGCAGGATCCGGACCCGACCCGCCACGACGCCGGGGGCGGCCCCCAGCCCGCTCACGAGCGTCTCGCCGGGGCGGGCCCCGGTCACCGCCTCCGGCTCGAGCGCCGTGACCGGCCGCGACTGGACGAGCCAGGTGCGGCCGTCCGGGCCGATCGCCCACTCCATGTCCTGCGGGCTGCCGTAGTGCTCCTCCACGCGGAGGGCCAGGCGGGCCAGCTCGACCGCCTCCTCGTCCGAGAGCACCCTCCGCCCGCCCTCCTCGGGGGACAGGTCCTCACGCCGGTCGCGCCCGTCGGGGCCGCGCACGATCCGGAAGGCCTGGTGGCCGACCCGGGCGTGCAGCAACCGGGGTCCCTCCTTGGTGAGCACGTAGGTGTCGGGCTCGACCAGCCCGCCCACCACCACCTCGCCGAGACCGAGCGCGGCCTCGATCACGACCCGGGAGCGGTTGCCGGTCGAGGGATCCACCGAGAACATGACCCCCGAGCGCTGCGAGTCCACCATCTCCTGGACCGCCACCGCGATCGCCGGCTCCTCGGTCACACCCTGGCTGGCCCGGTAGGCGCACACCCGCTCGCCGAAGAGGGACGCCCAGCAGTCGACCACGGCGTCGAGCACCGCGTCGTCGCCGCTGACGTTCGTGAAGGTCTGGTTCATGCCCGCGAACGACGTGCCGCTCGTGTCCTCGGCGGTGGCCGACGACCGCACGGCCACGACGGCGTCGGGGCCCAGCCGGCGGTACGCGTCGAGGACCTGGCGCCGGAGCCCCTCGGGCATCGCGGCCTTGCGGACCAGCTCCTGGAGCGACTCGGCGGTCCCGGTCAGCGCCGCCGGGTCGTCGGGGTCCAGGACGGCGAGGGCCTCCCGGACCTGGTCCCGGACCCCGTCCTCGCCGATGGCGGCCAGGTAGGCGGGGGCCGTCACGACGAAGCCCGGCGGGACCGGCAGGCCGGCACGCAGCAGCTCGCCCAGGTTGGCTCCCTTGCCGCCGGCGACCTCGACGTCGTCCTTGGTGAGCTCCTCGAACCAGCGGACGTCTGCAGGCATGCCCGTCCTTCCCGCACCGCGGGGAACGGTCGCGGCGCTGCGTCGGAGAGGAACCGCGGTCGAAGCCTACCGGCGCTCCTCGCGGGCCGGACCGTCGGGCCGGACGGGCCGGAGGAGCGATCCGGAGCGCGATCCGCCACCCGGTCGAGGACTACGGTGCCCGCCGTGGGGTACCGCGCCGTCATCTTCGACCTGGGGGGGTCGTCTTCCCGTCGCCGTTCGACGCCTTCGCCGCCTACGAGGAGGCGGCCGGCCTGCCGGCCCGGTTCGTACGGAGCGTCGTCGCCGCGAGCGGCGAGCGCGGGGCCTGGGCCCGGCTGGAGCGCAACGAGCTGAACTTCGCCGAGTTCTGCGTCGCCTTCGAGGCGGAGTGCCACGAGGCCGGTGGGCGCGTGGTCGCGACCGAGCTCATGGCCGCGCTCGCCCGGGGGCTCGCCCCGCGGGAGGAGATGCTCGCCGCGGCGGGGACCATCAGGGCCCGGGGCCTGCGCACGGCCGCGCTCACCAACAACTGGGCCGCCGCCGGTGCGGCACGGGACCGGGGCTCGGCGATGGACGGCGTCTTCGACGTCGTGGTCGAGTCCTCGGTGGAGGGGCTCCGCAAACCCGACCCGGCCATCTACCTGCTCGCCTGCGAGCGCCTCTCGGTCGAGCCGCCGGAGTGCGTGTTCCTCGACGACCTCGGCGCGAACCTCAAGCCGGCCCGGGCCCTGGGGATGGCGACGATCAAGGTGACCGACCCGGGAGACGCCCTGACCGAGCTGGCCGAGCTCCTGGGCTTCTCCGTCTGAGGTCACCGATCCCGGTCCGGCCGACCGTCACGCGGCCCAGCGGCGCAGCCAGTACCGCTCGAACGCCACCTTGACCAGGTGCCAGTGCCGGCCCGGCCGTCGGCATCGGGAACGGTTCGGGGGTGTACGCGCCGACCGGGTCAACTCCAACCCGAGGCCGCAGTCTGGTCCTCCGTGGACGTCGTCAGGAAGTGATCCAGGCCCGGGCCTCGTCGAGGCGGTCGTAGGGGAAGACCTTGACCTCACCGGGAATGAGCCACCCGAACGCCTTGACCGAGCGGCGCACCCAGGTGCCGTCGGTGACGATGCCCATGCGCTCGTAGTCGGTGAAGGTCCTCATCCCGAGCTTGGTGTCCTCCCACATCGCATCAGCCTCGTAGCCGGTGAACTCCGGCCCGAGGACGTAGAGCAATCTGATCTTGTCGTACCGGGAGAGGGCTTCCTCGACCGCGGGGACGAGAACGTCTTCGTAGTCGTCGTCCTCGACCTCGCCGACAGCCCGCACCCCGACCACGTTGTCGGGAAGGTCCTCCAGCAGCTCCATGCCCATGGCGATCTCCCACCCGTGGTTCTCCAGATCCCCGTGGTTCGGCAAGTCCTCATCAGGCTAGAGCACCACACCCAGTTCGAGGTGGCGAGCTCGAGGTCGTCGACGCCGCGCCAGTTCGTGGCGAGCGCACTCGGTCGCGTGGAGGCCGATCACGCCCTCGGCAAGCCCGAGCCGCGGTCGCCGTGCTCACCTGCGACCGCCTCTCGGTCGAGCCGCCGGAGCGCGTGTTCCTCGACGACCTCGGCGTGAACCTCAAGCCGGCCCGGGCCCTGGGGATGGCGACGATCAAGGTGACCGACCCGGGAGACGCCCTGACCGAGCTGGCCGAGCTCCTGGGCTTCCCCCTCTGAGATCGCCGATCCCGGTCCGGCCGACCGTCACGCGGCCCAGCGGCGCAGCCAGTACCGCTCGAACGCCACCTTGACCAGGTGCCAGTGCCGGCCCGGCCGGCGCATCCGCACCGCGGGGCCGTCCTCCCCCGTAGAAGCGGCCGGTGGCGAAGGCCGCGCGGTGCCCGCCGAGCTCGACGAAACAGGAGCCGCGCCCGTCGAACTCGGCGGTGGGAACCCGCCCGTGAAGCTCGTCGGCCAGCCGGCGGGCGACGACGTCGGCCTCGCCCTCGGCGAACACGCCCGCCTTGGGGAGCATCTTCCCCCCGGCGATCGGGATGGCGGTGACGTCGCCGATCGCGGACACGCCCTCGGCGTCGGTGGCCAGCGTCGCCGGGTCTACGGGCACGAACCCGGTTGGACCGGCGAGCGAGCTGTCGCGAACCGGTCGCGGCGCCCGGTGCGGGGGAACGCCGATCGTGAGGGCGGCGGGAACCTGCTCGCCGCCCGCCAGCAGGAGCCCGTCACCGGTGATCGACTGCACGGAGCGCTCGGTGTGGACCCCGATCCCCCGCCCCTCGAGCATCGCCCGGAGCTCGGCTCCGAGCTCGGGCCCGGCCGTCGGCATCGGGAACGGTTCGGGGGTGTACACGTCGACGGGGCACCGCTCCCGCACGCCCCGGCGGCGGAGCACGGCGTCGGCGAGGAACGCGGCCTCCCACGGCGCCGCCGGGCACTTGTACGGGAGGCTCGACACCACCACCGCGACGCGCCCCTCGTCCAGCCCCTGCAGCGCCCGGCCCGCGGCCGCGGCGCCGTCGAGCGTGTAGACGGAATGGGCGTGCTCGGCGAAGCCGGGCAGCGCCTCGGGATCGAGCTCGGCGCCGAGGGCGACCACGAGGCGGTCGTAAGCCAGCGGCCCCGCCGTGGTCGCGACCGCACGCCCGTCGGGGTCGACGCCCTCGACCTCGGCCTCGACCAGCTCGATCCCCCGACGCCGCAGGCGGCGCAGGTCCGCCGTGACCCCCTCCGGGGTGCGCCAGCCGGCCATCACCCACAGGAACGAGGGCGCGAACCGCAGGAGAGGGTCGCGCTCCACCAGGACCACCCGGGCGCCGGGGTCGAGGCGCTGGCGGAGCCTCCGGGCGGCGACGACCCCGCCGATACCCCCACCGAGGACGACCACAGCTCGATCGGACATCGCCGCCTCCCTAGAACGTGACGACCTGGTCGGCCCAGAGCGTCCAGTCCGTGAGCTCCTCGAGGGTCGAGCGCCTCGACGACCCGGTGAGCTGCTCGTCCTTGAGGCCCCGGGCGTCCATGCAGGTGCCGCAGCACCCGACCTCCGCTCCGTGACGGGCGGCCACCTCGACCATCCGGTCGAGGTGGTAGTAGCCGTTGGGGACCTGCTGCCCGGCGACGGCGCACCCGACGGCGTCGCCGAGGAGGAAGACCTTCACCTCCACGCCCTCGCGCCGGCTCAGCGAGCCCGCCAGGCGCAACCCGTTGAAGGCCCGCTCGTCCCCGTAGGCCGGCCCCTGGACGAGGACCATCACCTTCGCCATGCTCACTCCTCTCCGACCGCGACCGGCAGGCCCGCGAGACGCCACTCGGGAAGCCCGTCCTCGAGGCGCCGCGCCCTCCGCCCCTCGCGCCGCAAGAGCGTCACGGCCTCGACGGCGAGCACGCAGTAGGGGCCCCGGCAGTACGCGACGACCTCGGCGTCCTCGGGGAGCTCCGCGAGCCGATCCTCGAGCTCCCCGAGCGGGATCGAGACGGCGTGGGGGAGGTGCCCCGCGAGGTACTCCTGCCTGGGCCGGACGTCGACGATCACCACCTCGCCGGCCCGGGCCCGCTCGACGATCTCGGAGCGGGGCACGGGCTCGAGCTCGTCGCGGGCCTCGAAGTAGTCGCGGGCGACCTCGGCCACCTCGGCGAGCCGCGCCGCGGCGACGTCGCGCAGCGCACCCAGGAAGCGGGCCACCTCGTCGGAGGCGAGGCGGTACAGGACCTGCGTGCCGACCCTGCGGGTCTCGACGAAGCGGGCGCGCCGCAGCACCTGCAGGTGCGCGGAGGTGTTGCCCACGCCCGTGCGGGACACCTCGGCGAGCGCCTCGACCGATCGCTCGCCCTGGGCCAGCAGCTCGAGCAGCTCGATGCGCTTCGGGTGGGCGACGACCTTGCCGATCCGCGCGAACTGCTCGTAGAGCGCCTGCCTCGCCTCGCTCCCGCCGCCGCCCACCGGCCCGCCCTGCTGCCACTGCTCGCCGTCGCCGGCCACCGCAACCCCCGCGCTTGTCCGGGCACTTGTTCCAGTGTTCTATGGATCGTTGGAACAATGCTAGAGTGCCGGCCGCGGCCCGGGCAAGCTCCGGGACGCGATCCGCTCGGGGCTCGAGACGATCGGCGTGCGACCGCCGGATCGAGCTGCGGGGACGACCGCCGGACCGACGACCAGGAGCATGCGCATGGAACCCGTGACCCCGCCGGCGACCCGCTGGACCGGGAGGGCCGTCGTCGACCTCGGGATCCGCCACCCCCGGGTCGTCGTGGCGGTCGTCGTCGGGCTCTCGCTCGTGCTCGCCGCGCTCACCCTGCGCATCGAGACCGACACCGACCCCGAGAACATGCTGCGCGACGACGAGCCGGTCCGGATCCTCAACGAGACCCTGCGCGAGGACTTCGGGACCGGCGACATGGTCGCGCTCGGGATCGTGGAGGAAGGCGGCGTCCTCACCCCCGAGATCCTCGGGGCGGCGGCGGTGCTGGTCGAGGACGTCTCCGCGCTCGACGGGGTCGTGCCCGGGGGTGTTCAGCTTCGCCTCGGCCACCGAGGTCCCCGCCGCTCCGCTCGATCCCGAGGACGTCGAGGAGATCGCCCGGGCCGTCGAGGAGAACCCGCTGCTCGCCGACCGGGTCGTCAGCCCCGACGGCACGGCCCTCGGCGTGTTCGTGACGCTCGAGTCCAAGAGCGCCGCCGACGACGTCGCCGACGCCATCGACCACCTCGTCGAGGACGACCCCGTGCTCTCCGGGACGGACCACCACCTCGCCGGCCTCCCGCTGGCCGAGGAGGAGTTCGGGGCCGACATGTTCGTGCAGATGGCGTTGCTGGCCCCGCTGGCCGGGCTCCTGATCTTCCTGCTGATGCTCTACTTCTTCCGCAAGCTCACGCTCGTCCTGGCCGCGATGGCGGTGGCGATGGCCAGCGTGATCTGGACGATGGGCCTGCTCATCGGGACCGGGTTCGAGGTCCACATCATGAGCTCGATGATCCCGATCTTCCTGATGCCGATCGCCATCCTCGACAGCATCCACGTGCTCAGCGAGTTCTTCGACCGGTACCAGCACTTCCACGACCGGCGGGCCACGCTGCACGCCGTCTACCGGGAGCTGTTCCTCCCCCTCACCTACACCTCGCTGACGACCGCGGTCGCCTTCGCGTCCCTCATGCTCGCCCCCATCCCCCCGGTGCAGGTGTTCGGAGGCTTCGTCGCCCTCGGGGTCGTGGCCGCCTGGGCCCTCACGATGGTGTTCGTCCCCGCGTTCGTGATGCTGCTCGACGAGCAGCGACTCCGCCGGGTGCTCGCCGACCCGGTCGAGAGCAGCAACCGGATCCTCACCGGTGGGCTGCACTGGGTCCGCCGCGTGACGACCCGCTTCCCTCGCCACGTCGCCGCGCTCTTCGTCGTGGTCGCCGCCGTCGCCGTCCCCGGGGTCCTGCGCATCACCGTGAACGACAACCCGGTCCGGTGGTTCAAGTCCGGGGTCGGCGTCCGCGAGGCGACCGAGCACCTCAACGAGCGGTTCCCCGGCACCTACAACGCCAGCTTCGTCCTCGAGGCCGACGGACCGGGACGGCTCACCGACCCGGCCACCGTGGCCGCGGTCGCCGACCTCCAGGAGCGCTGGGACGCCATCGAGGTCGTCGGGAAGACCACCTCCTACGTCGACGTCGTCGACGTCGCGGCGCCGGGCGCGTCGACGAGCGCCGAGGTCGAGGAGGCGCTCGAGGCCGCCGAGGCCGAGCCCCGGGGGCAGCTCGTCGCCAGCCTGGTCACCGCCGACCGGCAGCGGGCCAACGTCCAGGTCCTGCTGAGCAACGGGGACAACCGGTCGATGCAGCAGGTCGTCGACGCGACCGACGAGCACCTCGCCGCGCAGCCCCTCCCCTCCGGGATCCGCGCCGAGTGGGCCGGCGAGACGTACCTCAACCTCGTGTGGCAGGACAAGATGGTCACCGGGATGGTCGAGGCCTTCCTCGGGACCCTGGCCGTCATCCTCGTGCTGATGCTCCTGCTGTTCCGCTCCCTGCGCTGGGCGGTCCTGGCGATGGTGCCGGTGATCGGGGCCATCCTCGTCGTCTACGGCGTCGCCGGCTGGATCGGCAAGGACTACGACATGCCCATGGCGGTGCTCTCGGCGCTCGTCCTCGGCATCGGGGTGGACTTCGGCATCCACTTCGTGCAGCGCTACCGCGAGCTCCACGCGGAGCACGGGTCGCCCGAGGTCGCCCTGCGGGAGTACTTCGAGGAGCCGGCCCGGGCCCTGACCCGCAACGCCGTGATCATCGCGGTGGGCTTCCTCCCGCTGTTCGCCTCCTCCCTGGTCCCCTATCTGATCGTCGGGACCTTCCTCGCCTCGCTGATGATCCTGAGCTGGGGCGCCACCCTCGTGCTGCTCCCTCGCTCGTGCTCGTCACGTCGCGACCCGTGGACACCGGGCCGGACGCGCGGACGCCCTCGACGCCGGTCGCCCCGGACCCTGCCCGCAGCGACGGGTAGCCTCGCCGGCGATGGAGCTGCTCCTCGTCCGCCACGCCGAGCCGGTCCGGGTCGAGCCCGGCGGCGGCGCGCCCGCCGACCCCGGGCTCACCGAGCTGGGCCACGAGCAGGCCCGGCGGCTCGCCGCCTGGCTGGTCCACGAGCGGATCGACCACGTGGTCACCAGCCCCCTGCGCCGGTCCCGCGAGACGGCGGCCCCGGTCGCGGCGGCCCACGGCCTGGAGCCCGAGGTGGTCGAGGGCCTCACCGAGTACGACGCCAGGGCCGACTTCTACATCCCGATCGAGGAGCTGCGCCGGACCCGCGACGACCGCTGGACCGCCATGCTCGAGGGGCGCTGGGAGGTCTTCGGGGGCAGCGACCCCGAGTCGTTCCGTCGGCGGGTGGTGCCGGCGGTCGAGGAGCTGGTGGAGCGCTTCCCCGGCGGGCGGGTGGCGGTGGTGTGCCACGGCGGGGTGATCAACGTGTACGCGGCCCACGTGCTCGACCTCGACCGGTTCCTGTGGTTCGAGCCGGCCTACACGTCGGTGACCCGGATCGTCGCCTCCCGTTCGGGGCCCCGGTCCCTGGCCAGCCTGAACGAGACCGGTCACCTCCTCGGCGACCGCGACGAGCAGCGGGCGGTGGAGTCGCGATGACCGTCCGGACCGAGCGGGACGGCCCGGTCCTGGTCGTCACCATCGACCGGCCGGAGGTCCGCAACGCGGTCGACGCCCCGACGGCCGCCGCCCTGACCGAGGCCTTCCGGTCCTTCGACGCCGACGACGCGCTCGCGGTCGCCGTCCTCACCGGAGCCGGGGGCACCTTCTGCGCCGGCGCCGACCTCGAGGCGGTCGCCGACGGCCGCGGGAACCGGGTGGCGGCGGACGGCGACGGCCCCATGGGGCCGACCCGGATGCTGCTCGGGAAGCCGGTCGTCGCGGCGGTCGAGGGGCACGCGGTGGCCGGCGGCCTGGAGCTGGCCGTCTGGTGCGACCTGCGGGTCGCCGCGCGCGATGCCGTCTTCGGCGTCTTCTGCCGCCGGTTCGGCGTCCCGCTCATCGACGGCGGCACGGTCCGGCTCCCCCGCCTGATCGGCCACAGCCACGCCCTCGACCTGATCCTCACCGGCCGGGGGTCTCCGGAGACGAAGCGCTGCAGATGGGGCTGGCCAACCGCCTCGCCGAGCCGGGCCGGGCGCTCGCCGAGGCCCTGCGCCTGGCCCACGACCTGAGCCGCCTCCCGCAGCGCTGCATGCGGGAGGACCGCCTCTCGACCTACGAACAGTGGGCGCTGCCGCTCGACGAGGCGATCGCCGGCGAGCTGGGCCACGGCCTCGCGACCCTGGCGTCGGGCGAGACCGCCGCGGGCGCGGCCCGCTTCGCCGGCGGGGGAGGGTCGGGGCGGCCGACCCCTCGCCTGAGCGCTGGGCCGGGCCGGCGGCGACGTCCCCGGCGTGTGCGTTCCCACGATCCCGCGTCTCGGGTGCCGATACCCCCGCTCAGCGACGGTAAAGACACCCGAGAGGCACGATTGGATACCTGACGCTCCCGATACCTGACGTTCACCGTGACCGGTGAGAAGCGCGGGAGGCGGCGCCGTAGACTCCCGCGGGAGCGTCCGCGGACGAGGGAGCGCACATGGCTGCAGCCGACGGCGTCGCATCACGGACCGTCGCCTCGATCATGAGCCAGCCGGTCGTCACCGCCGCTCCCGGCGAGACCATCGCCGAGGCGGCCGGGCGGATGCGCGAGCTCCGGGTCGGTTCGGTGGTCGTGGTCGACGGCGGCGGCCTGGCGATCGGGATCCTCACCGAGCGGGACCTCGTGAAGATCGCGGCGGCCGGGGCCACCACCGGTGATGACCGGGTCGAGACGTGGATGACGCCCGACCCCGACTCGGTGGCCCCCGACGAGACCGTCGACAGCGCGTTCGACAGCCTCTCCGAGCGCGGCTACCGGCACATCCCCGTGGTCGACGATGGGAAGCTCGTGGGGATCGTGTCGATGCGCGACCTCATGAGGATCGCCCAGCTCCAGCCGGCCGCCTCGCTCGCCCACGAGGTCCCGCGGGGGCTCGAGGGGGTGGTGGTGGCCGAGACCTCCATCGGCCACGTCCGGGGGCTCGAGGGCTTCTACCACTACCGCCAGTACGACGCGGTGGAGCTCGCCGAGAAGCGGACCCTCGAAGACGTCTGGTACCTGCTCGTCGAGGGCGAGCTCCCGACCCTCGCCCAACGCGCCCGGTTCCTCGAGGAGGTCGCGCCCCTGCGGGAGGTGCCCGAGGACGTGAAGGCGCTCCTCCCCCGGGTCGCCCGGCTGAACCCGCAGGCCCCTCCCCTCGACATGCTGCGGACGACGTACTCGCTGATGGCGACGTCGCTCGGGTTCCCCCCGTCGATGGACGTCCCCGCCGACACCCTCAGGTCCCAGGCCCTGCGCACCTGCGCGGTCGTGCCGACCCTGCTCACGGCCCTGTACCGGCTCCAGCGGGGCCTCGAGCCCGTCGACCCCCGTCCCGACCTGCCCTACGCCGCCAACTACCTCCAGATGGTGTTCGGGGAGGAGCGTCCCGCCGACCAGGTCCGCGCGGTGGAGCAGTACCTCATCTCGACCATCGACCACGGCTTCAACGCGTCCACCTTCACCGCCCGGGTGATCACCAGCACCGGCGCCGACCTCGGCTCCGCGGTCGTGGGCGCGATCGGGGCCCTGTCGGGGCCGCTCCACGGCGGGGCCCCGAGCCGGGCCCTCGCCATGCTCGACGAGATCGGCACGCCCGAACGGGCCGAGCCGTGGCTGCGCGACGCGGTGGCGCGGGGCGAGCGCCTCATGGGCTTCGGGCACCGTGTGTACAAGACCGACGACCCCCGGTCGGTGATGCTGCGCGGCGTCGCCGAGCGGCTCGGCGGCCCGAAGATGGAGCTGGCCCGCGAGATCGAGACCACCGCGGTGCGGGTGCTGGCGGAGCTCAAGCCAGGGCGCAAGCTCTACACGAACGTCGAGTTCTACGCCGCGATCGTGATGGACGCCTGCGGGCTGCCCCGGGAGATGTTCACCCCGACGTTCGCGTCGAGCCGGGTCATCGGCTGGACGAGCCACGTACTCGAGCAGGCCGCCGACAACCGGCTCATCCGCCCCTCGGCCCGCTACGTGGGCCCGCCCCCACCCCAGCCGGTCCCCGCGGCCTGACCTGCGAAGACGCGGGCGTGCCTGCGATCGAGAGGGTGACCTGATCGCCGGTCCACCGGCACACCGTCAGTAGGGGGAACCGGCCCACGAGAGGTCGTCCCGGCCGCTCGTCGCGAGACACCGTCAGAACGGCACGATGGTGGTGAGCAGTCCCGTCGCGCAGCGCGACCAGCGAGTTTCGGCTCCGTTCCGGCTCCCGGGCCTCGAGGCGCATCGCCCCGTCGTGGGTCGGAGGTTCGATCGTCGCGACGTGGCGATCGGGGAACTGCGAGCCCCCCGACATCGTGTCCGTCGACCAGGCGGCTCGCGGGTCGGGCCGAACGTGCCCGGAGAGCGACCACGTGCCCGGGGAGGGAGTCGAACCCCCACGCCCTCGCGGGCCGGCGGGTTTAAGCCGCCTGCGTCTACCGTTCCGCCACCCGGGCCTGCGGGAAGGCTACGGCGCGCCACGACCCCCGGGCGCCCCGGTCAGGCGGCCTCGGGCCGCGCACCGTCGCCGGTGGTGGCGGCGACCTCCCGCAGCGAGGCGCGGAGTCGGGCCGCGGCCTCGCCGGTGAGCCGGTTGGCCACGACGATCCCCTCGACCATGTCGTCGACCACCGCGTCGAACGGGCGGCCCCGGAGCTGGACGGACACCACGGCGCCCCCGGGGTGGCGGCGGATCGTGCGCGGCGTGCCCGGGAGCCGGGGCGGGCTCCGGAACGCCGGGACCGCCAGGCCGCTGGCGCGCGCCGCGGCCCCCAGCAGGCGGGCCGCTCGGGCGAAGCGCAACGCGGGGAAGGCGTCCACGGCGCGAGCATCCCACGGAGGTGCGACAGTTACCGGGGGGCCGCTCGGTCGGCCCCGGGGAGGCGAAGGAGTCGGATGGCGCTCCTCGTGGGCACGTCGGGCTGGCAGTACCGGGACTGGCGGGGCGCCTTCTACCCCCGGGACCTGGCCCAGGCCCACTGGCTCGGGCACTACGCGGACCGCTTCGCCGTCGTCGAGGTGAACAACACGTTCTACCGGCTCCCGGAGCGCTCGACCTTCGAGGACTGGGCGGCCGGGAGCCCCGACGACTTCGTCTTCGTGCTCAAGGCGAGCCGCTACCTCACCCACGTCAAGCGCCTGAAGGACCCGGCCGAGCCGGTCCGGCGCTTCGTGGACCACGCCGGGGGCCTCGGCCCGAAGCTGGGGCCGGTGCTCCTGCAGCTCCCGCCGACCCTCGAGGCCGAGCCCGGCCGGCTCCGGGACGCGCTCGACCGCTTCCCCCGGGACGTACGGGTCGCCGTGGAGCCCCGCCACGACTCGTGGTTCGTGAACGAGGTCCTCGAGGTGCTGGCCGACCACGACGCGGCGCTCTGCCTGGTCGACTGGCAGTACCGCCGTCCGCCGCTGCACCGGACCGCCCGCTGGGGCTACGTCCGGCTCCACGGCGGGCGGGCCCGGCCGGCGCCCTGCTACGGGAAGCGGGCCCTCACCTGGTGGGTCGAGCGCATCGCCGAGCGCTTCGACCCCGACGACGACGTCTTCGTCTTCTTCAACAACGACACCCACGCCTGTGCGGTCAGGGACGCCACGGTCCTCGCCCGCCTGGCGGCCCGCCACGGCCTCCGGCCCACCCGGACCCCCGCCCCGCGGGACGTCGAGGTGGGCGCCGCAGGGCTACCGTCGCCGCCGTGACCGTCCGCCTCGCGACGCTCCGGCGTCGCGATCCGCACGACCGCGAGATCCTCCGCCTCGCCGTACCCGCCCTCGGCGCGCTGGCCGCCGAGCCGCTCTACGTGCTGGTGGACACGGCGATCGTCGGCCGGCTGGGCACCGAGCCCCTCGCCGGTCTGGCCGTCGCGGGGATCGTGCTCACCTCGGCCTTCGCCATCTTCAACTTCCTCGCCTACACCACCACCGGCGCGGTGGCCCGCCAGGTCGGGGCCGGCGACCGGAGGGCCGCCGCCGAGCAGGGCATCGACGGGACCTGGCTCGCGGCCGGTCTGGGCGTGGCGCTCACCGTGCTGGGCCTCGCCGTGGCCCCGGCCGTCGTCTCGGCCATGGGCGCCTCGGCCGACGTGGCGCCCCACGCCCTCACGTACCTGCGCATCAGCCTCCTCGGGGCCCCGGCCATGCTCGTGATGCTCGCCGGCGCCGGCTACCTGCGGGGGCTCCAGGACACCCGCACGACCCTGCTCGTCGCCGTCGGTTCGAACGTCGCCAACCTCACCGTCGAGCTCGTGCTCGTCTACGGGCTCGACCTCGGCATCGCCGGCTCGGCCTGGTCGACGGTGATCGCACAGGTCGGGGGGGCCGCCGTGTACCTGGGCGTCCTCGGTCGCACGGCCCGGGCCGCCGGCGCGGCGACGCGACCCCGGGCCGGCGGCGTCCGCAAGGCAGCCGTCGTGGGCGGGCAGCTCGTCGTCCGGACCGCGGCGCTGCTCGCGGCGCTCCTCACCGCCACCGCGGTCGCCTCGCGCATCGGGGACGACGCCGTGGCGGCCCACCAGATCGCCTTCCAGGTCTGGATCCTCCTCGCCATGTCGCTCGACGCCCTCGCCATCGCGGGCCAGGCGATGGTGGGCCGGCTGCTCGGTGCCGGCGACCCCGCCGAGGCGCGGGCGGCGGCACGCCGCATGGTCGAGCTCGGGCTGGCCCTCGGCGTCACCCTGGGGGCCGGGCTGGCCCTCGCCCGCCCGTGGCTGGCGCCCTTGTTCACCGAGGACCCCGACGTCCGCCACCTGGCGCTCGAGGTGCTGTGGGTCGTGGCCGCCCTCCAACCCCTCAACGCGGTCGTGTTCGTCCTCGACGGTGTCCTCATCGGCGCGGGTGACGCCCGCTACCTGGCCGGGGCGATGGTCGCGGCCGGCATCGGTGTGTTCGTGCCCCTGGCCGTGGGCGTGCTCGAGCTGGGGGGTGGTCTGATGGCCCTCTGGGCGGCGCTCTGCCTGCTCATGGTGGCGAGGCTCGCCGGCAACGCCTGGAGGTTCGCGGGCGGGCGCTGGCTCGTCACCGGCGCCCTGGCCCCGGGAACGTGAGCCCGCGGAGTTCGGCGGCGGCTCAGCGGGCGCCCGGGACGGAGGCCGGGATCGTCACCACGCCCGCCTGCTCGTCGAGGGTCCTCCGCAACGCGGGCCGGACGACCAGTCCGACCGCCACGGCCAGGAGCAGGAACCCCGCGCCCGTCAGCGTCTCGCGCACGCCGACGAGGTCGGTGAGCCGACCCTGCAGGAGGGCGCCGAGCGGGATCCCGGCCGTGATGGCCATCGAGTAGAGCGCCATCACCCGACCCCGGACCTCCTCGCCCACGAGCAGCTGGATCGACGTGTTGGCCGTGCTCACGGCGACGAGGTAGGCGGCGCCGAGCGTGAACATGCCCGCGAGCGCGGCCGGATAGGAGGGGGACAGCCCCACCGCCACCAGCCCGAGCCCGTAGAGCACGACCGAGGCCGCGACGAGGCTCGAGCGGTTCACGCCGTCGGCATAGCCGCTCACCACGACCGCCCCGATGACGCCGCCGGCCCCGAACGCCGCCACGATCATGCCGTAGACGTCCTCGCCGACGCCGAGCTGCTCCTGGCTGAGGACGGCGGCGAGCTGCAGCACCGGGCTCCCCAAGAAGGCGACGCAGGCCACCACCACCAGCGCCACGACGACGCCCGCCCGCTCCCGCGAGTAGGCGATCACCTCGCGGAACTGCTCGCGGACCCGCCCGGATCCGGCCTCCGACGAAGGCTCGGGAGCGCGGATGGCCAGGAGGGCGACGATGACCGCCACGTACGACAGCGCGTTGACGGTGAAGGCCGTGGAGGCCCCGAACCGGAGGAGCACCACACCGCCCAGGGCCGGCCCCACGGTGCGCGACGCGTTGAACTGGGCCGAGTTGAGGGTGATCGCGTTCAGCAGCTGGTCGCGGGGCGCGAGCTGGGGGACCATGGCCTGCCAGGCGGGGAGCATCAGGCCGATGCTCACGCCGGTGACGGTCACGAGGCCGGCCGTGACCCACGGGCTGGCGTGACCGTCGGCCCAGACGACGGCGAGACCGCTCGCCGCCAGCGCGCCGAGCAGGCTCGTCGCCAGCAGGATCCGCCGGCGGGAGATCCGGTCCGCGAGGACCCCGCCGAGCGGCCCCACCACGACTGCCGGGATGAACTGGGCGAAGGCCACGAACCCGACCCAGCTCGCGGAGCCGGTGACCTCGTAGACCACGAAGGGGACGGTGATGTTCTGCATCCACGACCCGGCGTTCGACAGGAAGGCGCCCGTGAGGAAGAGGGCGAAGTCGCGGTTCCGCAGGGCCCGGAAGGCGTGGCGGAGCCCCCGGGGCCGAGCTCCGACCGGGGGCGCGGCGACCTCGCCGGGGGGACCACGGCGCGTGGATCGCGGGAGGGCGACGAGTCAGGCATGGCGACGAACGACCCTACCCGTCCGGCTCGAGGGCCCCGCCCGCGGTTGCGCGGCGACCCTCGACGCGGTTTGCTCTGCGGATGGCCGACCGACCCGAGGGGCGCACCGTCGACGTCGGACCGGGGCCCGGCCCCGACGTCGCCGGTCAGTCGCTGGTGCCCGTGCGCGGCGCGACGCCCGGGCGGGCGAACCTGGTCGCAACCCTCGCCGGGTTGGGCGAGACGATGCCCGACGACCCCGAGATCCGCCGATCCGACGTCGACGCCTGGGGGCGCAGCGAGCGGGTGCGGTCGGTGGCCCGCCGCCTGTACGACCCCGTCTACCGCCACTGGTTCCGGGCCGAGTGGGAGGGCCTCGAGCACGTGCCGGCCGACGGCGGGGCCCTGCTCGTGTCGAACCACTCCGCCCCCATCCCTCCGACGCGCCGGTGATCATGCACGGGATCGAGACCGAGCTCGGCCGCCCGGTCTACGGCCTGGCGGACTTCCTCTTCCGCCGGGTCCCGGTGCTGGGGACGATGTGGTCCCGGGTCGGGGGCGTGACGGCCCACCCCGACAACGCCTACCGCCTCCTGCACGACGACCGCCAGCTCGTGCTCGTGTTCCCCGAGGGGACCAAGGGCACGAGCAAGCCGTTCGCCGACCGCTACCGGCTCCGGCGGTTCGGGCGGGGTGGCTTCGTGGAGATCGCCATGCGGGCGGGCGTCCCCGTCGTCCCCGTCGCGGTGATGGGCAGCGAGGAGTCCATGCCGATGCTCTGGAACGTCGCTCCGCTGGCCCGGCTGATCGGGGTCCCGTACGTCCCGGTCACGGCGAACCAGCTCGTCTACGGGCCCGTCGTCGGACTGTTCGCCCCCTGCCGGCCAAGTTCCGGGTGCGCGTCCTGCCGCCGGTGCGCTTCGACGTCGAGCCGGACCAGGAGCGCTACCCGCGCAGCCGGGTCATGGACGAGGCGGAGCGGATCCGGGACATGATCCAGGACGCCCTCTACGACCTGCTCCGCCGCCGGCGGAGCGTGTGGTTCGGCTGATGCGGATCCTCGTCACCGGCCTCGGGACGTTCTGGGGGAGCCGCCTCGCGCGGCACCTCGAGCAGGTCGACGGCATCGACGTGATCGTGGGGCTCGACACCCGCGAGCCCCGGCTCCCGCTCGAGCGGACCGAGTTCGTCCGGGCCGACTCCTCCTACTCCATCCTCAGCCGGATCGTACGGGCGACCAAGATCGACACGATCCTGCACACCCACCTCGTCGTCGACTCCACCCGGGGTGGGGGGAAGAGGCTCCACGAGATCAACGTGATCGGGACCCTGAACCTCCTGGCCGCCGCCGGCGCCGCCGGCAGCACCGTGCGCAAGGTCGTGGTGAAGAGCTCCACGCTCGTCTACGGGGCCAACGCCGAGGACCCGTACTTCTTCCGCGAGCACGTGGCGCGCTCGCGATCCGCCCGCACCCCCGTCGAACGCTCCCTGCTCGAGGTCGAGTCGTACCTGCACGACTTCGCCGAGGACAACCCGCACGTCGACGTGACGCTGCTGCGGTTCGCGAACGTGCTCGGCGACCACATCGAGACGCCGTTCACGCGGGCCCTGCGCCTCCCGCTCGTCCCCGAGGTCCTCGGGTTCGACCCCCGGTTGCAGTTCACCCACGAGGACGACGTCATCGGCTCGATCGTCTTCACCGCGGTCGAGGACGTCCCCGGGATCTACAACGTGGCGGGCGACGGTGTCCTCCCCCTGGAGCGAGGTCTGCACGATCATGAACAAGCGACGGGTGGCGCTCCCCCCGGTCCTCACCCGCACGGCGGCCACGCCGCTGCGATGGCTGGGCGCGGCGCTGCCGGACGAGATGCTCGACGTGCTGCGCCACGGGCGGGGCGTCGACAACTCGCGCTTCAAGCGGGCCGGCTACGACCTGCGGTTCACGTCGGCTCAGACGGTCGAGGCGTTCGCCCGCCGCACGCGCCTCGAGCACGTGATCGGCGAGGCCCGGCCCACCTACCGCTACGAGCGTGACGTCGAGACGTTCTTCCGGCACTCGCCGGCCGTCGTCCGCGACACCTGAGCACGTCGCGCCGGCGGGCACGTTCGGGACAAAGCGGTAGGATCCGCGCCGTGCGGTGCCCCGCGTGCGCAGCCTTCCTCGACCCCGGCACCACGTCCTGCTGGCGGTGCCACGTCGGCGTCGTGGCGCCGGCCGACCCGGTCCCCGGCCCTCACCGGGGAGCCTCGCTCCCCCTCCCGCGCCCCGCCCCACCGCCCCAGCCCTCGTGGGCCGACCTGCTCGATCCCGCCCACGCCCCCGCGCCGTGGTCGGCGAGGACCGGCCACCGGTGGCGTGCGGGTCGCGTCGTGCTCGTCGTGGTGGGAGCGCTCGTCGGCCTCGCCCTGCTCGGACTGCTCGGCCTCGGCCTCTACGCGACGGTCACCGACGCGTCCGGGGAGGCTCGGCGCGGAGGGTACGCCCCCGGCGAGGTCTCGGTGCCGTTCGAGTCGGTGAGGGGGTTGAAAGGATGGAGGGAGAGGCAGCGAGCGGGCGACGACCCGCGTTCGTCGTCACCGTGATCACTACCCGCCGGACGTCGCCCTCCCACCCCCCGATGTCGCCCTCCAGGGCGGGCCCAGGACAACGCGTCCGGCACCGGGGGACCCTCGAGTCGAACGAGCCGGCGGCGGTGGGGCTCCTCCCGGCGCGCGACCTCGTCTGCTCGTGGTGGGCTCACCGGACCGTGACCCGCCGGGCCTCGACCGGTTCCTCGACGCCTTCGAGCTGCTCGGGTGAGCCCGGCCCTTCCCGGCCATCCGACGGCGAGGCGTCGCCGCGACAGGTGGTCGCGTTCACACTTCGCCCAGGAACCGCTCCCCGAGCTCGGCGCCCCGGTCGGTCCACTCCTCGGCGGTGATGGCGTAGCGCACGTGGTCCTCCCAGACCCCCCGGATCTGGAGGAACCCGAGCGCGACGCCCTCCTCGCGCAGCCCGAGCTTCTCGGCCACCCGGCGGCTGGCCCGGTTCCGGGGACGATCGCCACCTCGACCCGGTGCAGCCCGAGATCCTCGAAGGCGTACCGGAGGAGGAGGACCATCCCCTCGGGCACGAGGCCCTGCCCGGCCATGGCCTCGTCGACCCAGTACCCGGCGAAGGCCGACTGGAACGGCCCGCGCTGCACGCTTCCCAGGCTCACCTCGCCGACGAACGTGCCGTCGTGCAGGAAGATCCCGAAGCCGTACGCGCTGTCGAAGTGCCGCTGGCGCTCCCAGGCACCGCAGCGGGCGCGGAAGGCCTCGAGGTCGTGCGCGGCGTCGGGGATCCCGGGGTCGGGCAGGGGCTCCCACGGTTCCAGCCAGTCGCGGCTCCGCTGGCGCACCGTGCTCCAGGCCTTGAAGTCGGAGGCCTTGAGCGGCCGGAGCACCACACGGGGCCCGGCGATCGTGCGGAGCTCATGCGAGCGCACGAGCCCGCCTCCCCGTGACGCGCGTGACCACGGTCTCCGGCACGGCGGTCAGGTTACCGGTGACCTAGGGTCGCGCCGTGCCCGCCGAGCCCTCCCGTGACGACCGCCTCGTGTGGATCGACCTCGAGATGACCGGCCTCGACGTCGCCCGCCACGCCATCGTCGAGATCGGGGTCCTCGTGACCGACGCCGAGCTCCGGACCCTCGACGACGGCCTCGACCTCGTGGTGCACCAGACCCCCGAGGCCCTCGCCCTCATGGACGACGTGGTCCGGACCATGCACACGAAGTCGGGCCTGATCGCCGAGGTCGAGGCCTCGCCGCTCGGCCTCGAGGAAGCCGGGAGCCGGGTGCTCGAGTACCTGCGCCGCCACGTGCCCGAGCCCCGCACCGCCCCGCTGTGCGGCAACACCATCGGGATGGACCGGCGGTTCCTCGCCCTCCACCTCCCCGAGGTCGAGGCCCACCTGCACTACCGGAGCATCGACGTCTCCTCGATCAAGGAGCTCTGCCGCCGCTGGTACCCCGAGCTCTACCGGCACCGGCCGAACAAGACCGAGGCGCACCGGGCCCTCGGCGACATCCGGGAGTCCGTCGATGAGCTGCGCTTCTACCGCGAGAAGCTCTTCGTGCCGCCGCCGTCGCGCCCGAGGGCCTGAGCCGCCCCGGCGCTCCTCACCCTCGACCGAGCAGCTCACCCAACGCGCCGAGCAGCGCCGCCACCGAGCGCTCCCGGGCCGCGTGGGCCATGAGGCCGATGCGCCAGGCCCTCCCCGGCGAGCTCCCCGAGCCCACCGCCGACCTCGATGCCGAACCGGTCGAGGAGGGCCCGCCGCACCCCCGCGTCCTCGACGCCCTCCGGGAGCCACGCCGAGGTGAGCTGCGGGAGGCGCCGACCCTCTTCGGCGAACAGCCGGAACCCCAGGTCCGGCAGGGCGCCCTGGAGCGCGTCGCCCACCGCCCGGTGCCGCGCCCAGGCCGCCTCCAGGCCCTCGTCGAGCAGGGCCCCGAGCCCGGCGTGGAGGGCGAACACCATGGCCACCGGGGCCGTGTGGTGGTACCGGCGGGCGGAGCCCACGTAGTCGGCGATGAGGCCGAGGTCCAGGTACCACGACTGCGGGGGCGACGACCGTCCCCGCACCCGTTCCATCGCCCGGGCCGAGATGGTCAGGGGGGCCAGCCCGGGGGGCACGCCGAGGCACTTCTGGGTCCCCGAGTAGCAGGCGTCGATCCCCCAACCGTCGACCTCCACCGGGATGCCCCCAGCGACGTGACCGTGTCGACGAGGAGCAGCGTCCCGGTCTCGCGGAGCGCCCGGAGCGGGGCGATCTCGTTCTCGACCCCCGTCGAGGTCTCGGCGTGCACCACCGCCACCAACCGGGCGTCGGGGTGGCGACGCTGCTCGTCGAGGAGGCGCTGGGGGTCGATGGCCCGGCCCCAGGGCTCGTCGACCCGGACCACGGTGGCGCCGCACCGGCGGGCCACCTCGCACATCCGCTCGCCGAACACCCCGTTGACGCCGACGATCGCGGTCTCGCCCGGCTCGAGGAGGTTGACGAAGCACGCCTCCATCCCGGCCGAGCCGGTCCCGCTGATCGGGACGGTCAGCTCGTTAGCGGTGCGGAACACGCGACGGAGCCGGGCCGCCGTGTCGTCGAGGAGGTCGAGGAAGTCGGGGTCGAGATGACCGAGCAGCGGGCGGGCGAGCGCCCCGGCGACCTCGGGATAGGGGTTCGACGGGCCGGGCCCGAGGAGGAGGCGGTCGGTGAGTGGCACGGGCCGCATGCTAGCGAGGCCTCGCGTCGCCGCCCGTCCCGGCGCTGGCCGCGAGCGGTCCCGGCGACTCAGGCCGCGACGCCGACCACCGGCCGCCACGAGGCGAGGAGCCCCCGCACCTCCAGGGCGACGGCCTCGCCGGCGACGATCCCCCGGGCCACCTCGGCCGCGGCGCGGGCCACGAACGTGACCTCGGGGTCCGGCCGCGGGATGCCGGCGGTGTCCGCGGCGGCCAGGACGGCCTGGGAGGCCGCGTAGGCGGCCCAGGCGGCCTGGCGCTGGCGACGCTCGACCCGCAGGGCACGGTCGATCGCCAGGGTGGTGTGCCAGGCGTCGACCTCGTCACCGGCGCAGGCGAGATGCGAGGAGATCGCCTCCGCGACGCGGTGGAGGTCGCTCCTCGACATCTGCGCCAGGGCCCCGGTGAACTCCGCGAGCTCCATACCTGGTAGTTCGGCACGTCCGGGCGCGTTGTAGGGCTTTTGCGGCCCCCCGTGCCCTCTCGGGTGTCCCTCCCCCGCCCAGCGACGGTAGAGGCACCCGAGAACACGGCGGGACGCGACCGACCCCCTCCCGGGTGTCCCTACCCCCGCCCAGCGACGGTAGAGGCACCCGAGAACACGGCGGGACGCGGGACCGTCAGGCGAGGCTGCGGACGAGACCGTCGAGGATGTCGGCCTCGGAGACCAGCATCTCCTCGAACCCGAAGTGGCGGAACACGCACACGAGCACGACGGCCCCCGACGATGACGTCGACCCGGCCCGGTTCGAGGCCCGGGTTGTGCGCCCGCCGCGCCGCCGGCTCCGTCGCGAGGGCCCGGAACACGTCCTCGGCGGCCTCGTGCGTGAGGCGGAAGTGATGGATCCGGTCGGGGTCGTACTCGGGCAGCCCCATCTCGAGCGCGGCGAAGGTCGTGACCGTCCCGGCCAGGCCGACGAGCGTCCGGGCGTCCCGCGCCGCGGGGAGCAGGCGGTCGACGTCGCCGAGGTGGGCGCGGACGACCGACACCGCCTGGGACAGCTCCTCGGCCGAGGGGGGGTCCGAGTGGAGGTACTGCTCGGTGAGGCGCACGCAGCCGATGTCGAGGGAGACGAGGCCCTCGGGCCCGGTGGTGCCGACGACGAGCTCGGTGGATCCGCCCCCGATGTCGACCACGAGGAACGGGGACGGCTCCGACAGCCCGGCGGTCGCCCCGAGGAACGAGAGCCGGGCCTCCTCCTCACCCGGCAGCAGCTCGAGCTCGACGCCGAGCGCGTCCCGGGCCGGCCCGAAGAGCTCCTCCCGGTTGGCGGCGTCACGCGCCGCGCTGGTCGCCGTCGCCCGGACCCGCTCGACCGAGAGCTCGTCGAGCACGCGGCGATACTCGTGCAGCACGTCCAGGGTCCGTTCGAGGGCGTCGGGGTGGAGCCGGCGGGACGCGTCGACCCCCTGGCCGAGCCGGGTGATCCGCATCTGCCGGTCGAGGGTGCGCAGCCCGGCGCCGGGACCCGAGCCCGACACCTCCGCGACCAGGACCCGGACCGAGTTCGTCCCCACGTCGACGGCGGCGAGCCGGGTCACGGAGCGGTCTCCCGCTGGAGCTGCTCCGCCACCCACCGGCCCACCGGGTCGTCGCCTCCGGCGAGGAACCAGGCGTAGTGGGCGTGGAGGCACTTCACGCCCCGGCGGGTTCCACCCACCCCCCCGTGGGGCCGGGGACCGGCGTGGCCGGGGGCAGGGCGGCGTCCCGCTCCGCCGCGTAGGTCGCGTGGGCCGACGCGAGCTCGTCGGGGTCGACGGCCGCCTCGGCCGCCCGCACGCCTCCGGCCGCCTCGAGGCGGGACACGGCCAGGGAGAGGTCGGGGTCGACGAGCCAGTAGCGGGTGGGCATGGGCGTCCCGTCGCGCAGCAGCGGCGCGTTGCGGATCACGAGCGGTTCGCCGCGAGCGTCCCGTACGACGACCTCGAAGTCGGCACGAGGTTCCCGCCCGAGCAGCCGCGTGAGCACGGCGACGTCCTCGGCGGAGGGGGGCACGCCCGCAGTGTAGGAGGGCGCCGTTCCCGGCCCTCCGGCGGGCGGCCCTCGGCGAACGGCCCTCAGCCCTCCGGCGGCGGCGCCGGCCCGTCCGCGCCGCCCGCGGGGCCACCGGGTGCCGGCGGCGCGATGGTGGTCGTCGTGCTCGGTGGCGCGGGAACCACCGCGAACGCCTCCTCGCCCGGCATGACGAGGTTGTAGCGGTCACGGGCGATGCGCTCGATCTCCTCGTCCTCCTGGAGCCGGGCCGCCTCCTCCTCCAACCGGGCGCTCTCCTCCTGCAGCAGCGCGAGTCGGGAGCGGGCCGCGTCGAGGCGGGAGCGGTGCTCGAGGTAGGTGCGGGTCGGGAAGACGAAGAGGAAGAGGAGCGCGACGATCGCCAGCGAGATGAGCGCGACCTGCGCCGCCGGAGCCCGCTCGCGGGTCGCCTCAGCCACCGGCACCGCCCCCGGCGGCCCGGGCCAGCGCGCCGGCTCCCGGGTAGGCCGCCACCTCGCCGAGCTGCTCCTCGATCCGCAGGAGCTGGTTGTACTTGGCCACCCGGTCGCTCCGGGCCGGGGCCCCGGTCTTGATCTGCCCGCAGTTGGTCGCCACCGCGAGGTCGGCGATCGTGGCGTCCTCGGTCTCGCCGCTGCGGTGCGACATCACGGCGGTGTAGGCGTGACGACTCGCCAGGGCCATCGTGTCGAGCGTCTCGGTGAGCGACCCGATCTGGTTGACCTTCACGAGGATGGAGTTGGCCACCCCTGCGTCGATCCCCCGCTGGAGGCGCTCCGCGCTGGTGACGAAGAGGTCGTCGCCGACGAGCTGCACGCGGTCGCCGAGCGTGGCGGTGAGGGCGGACCACCCGTCCCAGTCGTCCTCGGCCATCCCGTCCTCGATCGAGACGATCGGGTAGCGGTCGCACAGGTCGGCGAGGTAGCCGGCGAACCCCGCGGCGTCGTGGTCGACGCCCTCGCCGGCGAGGCGGTAGCGGCCGTCGGCGTAGATCTCGGAGGCGGCCACGTCGAGGGCCAGGGCGATCTCCTCGCCCGGCACGTAGCCGGCCGCCTCGATCGCCGCGAGCAGGAGCTTCACCGCCTCCTCGTTCGAGGGCAGGTCCGGCGCGAACCCGCCCTCGTCACCGAGCGCGGTGGCGAGCCCCCGGTCGTGCAGCAGCCGCCGGAGCGCGTGGTACGTCTCGGCCCCCCAGCGCAGCGCCTCCCGGAAGCTCGCCGCCCCCACCGGGACCAGCATGAACTCCTGGAGGTCGACGTTGCTGTCGGCGTGCGCCCCCCGTTGAGGACGTTCATGAGCGGTACCGGGAGCACGTGGGCGTTGACCCCTCCCACGTAGCGGTAGAGGGGGAGCTCGCTCTCCATGGCCGCCGCCTTGGCCACGGCGAGCGACACGCCGAGCACGGCGTTGGCGCCCAGGTACGACTTGGCGTCGGTGCCGTCGAGCTCGATCAGGGCGGCGTCGACGGAGCGCTGGTCGAGAGCCTCGAGGCCGGTGACCGTCCGGGCGATCTCGCCGTTGACGTGCCCGACCGCCCCGAGGACCCCCTTGCCCCCGTACCGGCGGTCGCCGTCGCGCAGCTCCACGGCCTCGTGGGCGCCGGTGCTGGCCCCGCTGGGGACCGCGGCCCGCCCGAAGGCGCCGGACACGAGCTCGACCTCGACCTCGACCGTGGGGTTGCCCCGGGAGTCCAGGATCTCCCGGCCCACGACTTCCATGATGCTGCTCACGGCCCCGTCCTACGGCCTGATGCTGGTGTTGCTGGTGTTGAGACGGTAGCCCAATGAGCCGCTGGAGCACAGCACCGGTCAGCCCGGCGCGGCCGCCTCCTCCCAGAGCGCCCGGACCGTGGCCGGGTCCGCACGCGCCAGGTCGAGGCCACGTTCGGTGGCGAGGTGCTCCAGGGCCCGGAACCTGGCGCGGAAGCGGGACGCCCAGGCCGACAGCGCCGTCTCGGCGTCGAGCCCGGCGGTCCGGGCCACCTCGACCGCCGCGGCCAGCACCTCGCCCAGTGCCCGGTCGGCCTCGGCCTCCCCGGCGGCCTCGGCCTCCCCGAGCCGCCGCGCGGCGGCGCGAAGGCCGGCAAGAGCGTCGGCCCGTGACGCGGGCTCCAGCCCCACCGTGGCGGCCTTGCGCAGGAGCTTGTGCACGTGGAGCAACGACGGGAGCCCCGGCGTGATCTGGTCGACGAGCGACGCGGCGCCCTTCTCCTCCCGCTTGATCTCCTCCCAGTTGGCCAGGACCGCCTCGGGACCGGCGACCTCGACGTCGCCGAAGACGTGGGGGTGGCGGCGGACCAGCTTGTCGTGGATCCCCCGCGCCACGTCGGCCATCGTGAAGGCACCGGCCTCGCGGGCCAGCGTGGCGTGGAACACGACCTGGCACAGCAGGTCGCCCAGCTCCTCCTCGAGAGCCCCGTAGCCCTCGGGGAGCGGCGCCCCGGGCGCCAGGCCGGCCGGGGCCTCGCGCGGGAGGGCCTCGATGGCGTCGACGACCTCGTAGGCCTCCTCGAGGGCGTAGCGGGCCAGCGAGTGGTGGGTCTGCTCGGCGTCCCACGGGCAACCGCCGGGCCCCCGGAGCCGCTCCATGAGCGACACGAACCGGGCCAGCTCGGGCGCGAGGGCCAGCTCCCCGGTGTCGACGAAGAGGGCGGTGAGGTGGTCGGGCTCGACGACCCGGTCCACGTCCACGAGGGGCACCACCTCGACGCGCTCGTCGGGCAGGCCCAGCCGCTGGAGCACGGTGACGGCCACGGCGGGGTCGAGGCTCTCGAGCAGGGTGAGCTTCACCTCGGAGAGCACGTGGGGTGAGTCGCACTGGACCAGGAGCAGGGGCCCGGACACCCCCGCGCCCCCGATCCCCAGGTCGTGGGCGTCGACGACGCGGGCGCCCCCGGTCGGGTCCACGCCCAGACGGATCCAGGCCAGCTCGGCGAACGAGAGGCCGGGGACGACGACGAGCTCGACCCGGCCGGCCCGGGCCTCGGCCGCCAGGAGCGCCACGGTCCGCTCGGCCACGGCCGGGTTGCCCGGCACGGCGAAGGCGACCTCCCCCTCGGCCCCGGCCGCCTCGACGAGGGCGTCGACGATGACCCCGTAGACGTCCTCGATCCGTTCCGCGGCGTCGTAGCGGTCGTCGAAGGCCTCGAACGCCAGACCGGCCGCCTCCAGCTCGGCGACCGCCGGGTGCCGGGCGGTGCGGGCGAAGCGGACCGGCACGCGCTCGAGGGCGGCCCGGGCGACCGGGAGGAGCAGGTCGGCGCCGGCCGGTCCGAGGCCGACGACCACGACCCGCCCCGGCACCCGTTCAGCCCTCCGTCTCGAACGGCGAGGGCGCGAGTGGCGTCGTGTCGGGCCGCTCCCGGACCAGGGGCACCCCGGGTGGTTCGATCCGGAACTGCTCGTCCTGGACCAGGGTGCCGAAGCGGGCGTCGACGGTGATGTCGGCGTCGAGCAGCGCCTGGGTCAGCTCCTGGGCGAACGTGGCCTGGCGACTCTGGAGCGCCTCGCCGAGGAGCGCGTCGCGCCAGGCCTCGAACGAGTCGGAGGATCGGGCCAGGATCACGTGCCAGCCGAACTCGGACTGGAGGGGGTCGGAGACCTCCCCGTCGGAGAGCCCGTTCGCGGCAGCCTCGAACTCGGCCACGAAGGCCCCCGGCTCGAGGCAGCCGAGGAAGCCTCCGTTCGCGGCCGAGCCGGGGTCCAGCGAGCGGGCGGCGGCGATCTCGGCGAAGTCGGCGCCCTCGCGCACCTCCTCGGCCACGTCGCGCGCCTCGGCCTCGGTGTCGACGAGGACGTGCCACACGACCCGACCCGACGGGCAGCTCGCGGCCAGCTCCTCACGACGGGCCTCGAAGAGGATCCGCAGCTCCTCGTCGGTGGGCTCGGCACCGGCCCCGGCGAGGGTGAAGCGGGCGATCCGGTCGACGAGCCGCTCACGGAACCAGCCGGGGACCCGGTTCCAGGTGTCCTCACCGACGGCCTGCTCGAAGCGGGCGTCGGTCGACTGGCGGTCCTCGGTGGTCAGCTCCAGGCCCGCGTCCTCGAAGCGCTGGTCGAGGACCTGCTGGGCGACGAGCTGGGTGAGCCAGAGGGCGCTCAGCGACGAGCTCACCGTGTCGGGGCCGGCTCCCTCGGTGGCGGGGGCGCTCGGGCCGAAGAGGGCGCCGACGAGCTCGGGGTGGGCGCCGAGCACGGCCACCTCGTCGAGGAAGTCGTCCTGCTCGATGCGGTGGCCGTCGACGGTGGCGGCGGGCGGTGCGAGCCGTGAGCAGGCGCTCGCCACCAGGACCAGGGACACGACGAGGAGGCTGGCACGGCGGGAGCGGCTCACGGGCGCAGGATCCTACCGTCTCGGTCGCGGGCCGGGACGATCGGGAGGAACGGTGCCGGCCGGGTCCGGCAGGTCGGCGGGCACGAGCTCCTGCAGGAGAGCCGTGAGGTCCGGCGCGGCCGCGGCACCGGCGCCGGCGCCGAGCGGGACGACGACCTCGCCGTCCTTGGCGACCGAGCGGGGCACCAGCCGGCGGAGCCGGACCTTCTGGGACTCCCGGAGGGTGAGGCCGGCGATGCGGGCGACGCCCCGCTGGACCGTGACGCCGTGGATCCCGAGGCGCGCGCACTCGGCCCGGAGCCGGGCGACGGCGAGGAGGGCCTCGGCCGGCTCGGGCAGCGGTCCGTACCGGTCGAGCCACTCTTCGCGCACGTCGTCGACGTCGCCCTGGCTCGCGACCGCGGCCAGGCGGCGGTAGGCCTCCATCCGCACGTCGTCGCGGGACACGTACTCGCGGGGCAGGTAGGCGTCGACGGGGACGTCGATCGTGACCTCGATCGGCTTGGCCGGCTCCTCTCCGGTCAGCTCCCCCACGGCCTCGGTGACCATCTGGCAGTAGAGGTCGAAGCCGACGGCGGCGATGTGGCCCGACTGCTCGCCGCCCAGGAGGTTCCCCGCCCCCCGGATCTCGAGGTCGCGCATGGCGATCTTGAAGCCCGACCCGAGGTCGGTGAGCTCGCCGATCGTCTTCAACCGCTCGTAGGCCTCCTCGGTGAGGACCTGGTCGGGCGGGTGGAGGAGGTAGGCGTAGGCCCGCTGGCCCCGCCGGCCGACCCGCCCCCGGAGCTGGTAGAGCTGGGCGAGGCCGAGCCGGTCGGCCCGGTCGACGACCAGGGTGTTGACCGTGGGCATGTCGAGCCCGCTCTCGACGATGGTCGTGCACACGAGCACGTCGTGGCGGCGGTCCCAGAAGTCGAGGACGACCTCCTCGAGCCGGCCCTCGTCCATCTGCCCGTGGGCGACGGCCACCCGGGCCTCGGGCACGAGGTCGCGCACCCGGTCGGCGACGTGCTCGATGTCCTGGACCCGGTTGTGCACGTAGAACACCTGGCCTTCCCGCAGGAGCTCGCGACGGATCGCCTCGGCGACGGCCCGGTCGTCGTACTCGCCGACGTAGGTGAGGATGGGCTGGCGGTCCTCGGGCGGCGTGTTGACGAGCGACAGGTCCCGGATGCCGGTGAGGGAGAGCTCGAGGGTCCGGGGGATGGGGGTGGCGGTGAGGGTGAGGACGTCGACCTCGGCCCGCAGGGCCTTGATCCGCTCCTTGTGGGCCACGCCGAAGCGCTGCTCCTCGTCGATCACGAGCAGGCCGAGGTCCTCGAAGCGCACGTCCTCGGAGAGCAGCCGGTGGGTGCCCACCACCACGTCGACGGTGCCGTCCCCCAGCCCGGCCACCACGCCGGCCTGCTCGCCGGGCGTGAGGAAGCGGGAGAGCATCTCGACCCGGACGGGGTAGTCGGCGAAGCGCTCCCGGAAGGTCTGGCCGTGCTGGTTGGCGAGGAGGGTGGTGGGCACGAGCACCGCGGCCTGCTTGCCCGCCTGCACCGCCTTGAAGGCCGCCCGGACCGCCACCTCGGTCTTGCCGTACCCGACGTCGCCGCAGACGAGCCGGTCCATGGGCACGGGCTGCTCCATGTCGTCCTTGACCTCCGCGACGGCCCGGAGCTGGTCGGGCGTCTCCTCGTGGGGGAAGGCGTCCTCCATCTCACGCTGCCACGGGGTGTCGGGGGGAACGCGAAGCCGGGGGTGGCGAGCCGCCGCCGGTAGAGGACGACGAGCTCCTGGGCGATCTCCCGGACGGCCCGGCGCACCTTCGAGCGAGCCTTCTGGAAGTCGCTGCCGCCCATGCGGTGCAGCGTCGGGGTCTCCCCGCCGGTGTAGCGGCGGACGGCGCCGACCTGGTCGGTCGGCACGTACAGCCGGTCGCCGCCCTTGTACTCGAGGAGCAGGTAGTCGCGCTCGACCCCGCCGATGGCCCGGCGGACCATGCCCGCGTAGCGGCCCACGCCGTGGTGGTGGTGGACGACGAAGTCGCCGGGCTCGAGGTCCTCGTAGAAGTCGACGGCCCGCCGGGCGCCCCGCGGGCGCCGGTGGACCCGGCGCCGGCCGGTGAGGTCGGCCTCGGCGACGAGCGCGAGCTGGAGCGACGGGAGCACGAAGCCGCGCTCGAGGGACTCGACGACCAGGTGCACGCCGGGTCGGGCGAGGACGTGGGGGTCCACCCGCTCGACGATGGGGACCTCGAGCCCCTCTGCGGCCAGCAGGTCGCGGATTCGGTCGGCCGATCCGCGCCCGTCGGCCGCGACCAGCACCCGGTAGCCCTCGTGCCGGAGGGAGCGGAGTCGCGAAGCGAGGGCCTCGGTGTCGCCCACGACCGGGTCGAAGGAGGTGGCGGCGACCCGCGCGGTCTGCGGCCCTTCCGGGGCGGCGAGGAGCGAGACCGCGCCGGCCTCGGTGTGGGCCAGGAGCCGGTCGAAGGGGAGCGAGAGCCGGGGGGTCTCGCCGGAGGCGTCGGCGCCCCAGGTGCGCGAGAGGCTCGTCGCGAGCGCGGCCTCGTCGTCGAGCAGCTCCTGGGCCCGGTCCCGCATCCGCTTGGGCTCGACGAGGAGGACCCGCGAGCCTGCAGGGAGGAGGTCGGGCAGCAGGTGCTCGTCGGGGCAGAGCCACGGGAGCCACGACTCCATGCCGTCGAAGACCTGGCCCTCGGCGAGCCGCTCCCACTGCTCGGCGCCCCAGCGTTGGGTGGTGACCAGGCCGGCGGCCCGCTCACGGACCTCGGCGCTGGGGAGGAGCTCGCGGGCCGGGAACACCTCGACCCGTGCCACGTCGCCGGTGGATCGCTGGTCGGCGACGGAGAACGAGGAGAGGCGGTCGACCTCGTCGCCCCACAGGTCGATGCGGACCGGGTGGTCGTCGGTGGTCGGATAGACGTCGACGATGGAGCCCCGGACGGCTACCTCGCCGCGGGCCTCGACCTGGTACTCCCGCCGGTACCCGGCGGCGACGAGCCGGGCCACGAGCTCGTCGCGGTCGACCCGGTCCCCCGGCGCGATGACGACGGGCTCGACGTCCTCGACGTGGGGGCCGAGGCGCTGGACGAGCGCCCGCACCGGCGCCACGACGAGGAGGGGCCGGTCGTCGGCGCCGTCGCGGAGACGGCGGAGCCGCCACATGACCCGCAGGCGACGGCCCATGGTCTCGAGGGAGGGCGAGACCCGCTCGAAGGGGAGGGTCTCCCAGGCGGGGGAACAGCTCCACCGACGATCGGCCGAGCAGCGCCCAGAGGTCGTGGACGAGCCGCTCGGCCTCGGCGGCGGTGGGGACGGCGAGCAGGACGCTGCGGCGACCGGCGCCCCGCGCGACCGCCGCGGCGAAGGGGGCCCGGGCGGCCTCGGGGACGGCGACGACCGCCTCGGTCCCGGCCGCGACGGCGCGCACCGCCGACTCCTCGGCGAGGAGGTCGGGGAGGTGCCCGAGGGGCAGGTCGGCGGCGGGGTGGGCGGTCGGGTCGGCAGTCATCTCAGGGGGTCACGGCGGGCGGTCACCTCGGGCAGTCACGCACGCGTGGGACGCGGGCGCGCGCAAGGCCCCGCCCCGGGAGCTCGGGGAGGGCCTGCGAGGCAGGATACCGGGGCACGCGCGACCCCGAGCCGGCGCCACCGGCGCCACCGGTCTCGCCTGCCGTCTGGCGTCGCTGCCGCTGCGCGACGCCTCCCGGTCTCTCGGGTGTCTCCGGCCCCGCTGGGCGCCGGTAGGGACACCCGAGACGTGCCGATCAGGGCGGATCGGGACCGGCGCCGCCGGTCCGGGGGCGAGGGCGGCCACGTCGGGCCCGGTCGCGAGCGGTCTTCTCGCGGTGGTGGGGCCTGCACAGCGGTTGGGTGTTGTCGTAGCTGGTGGGCCCACCGTCGGCGTGGGGTTCGCGGTGGTCCCATTCGAGGCCGGCCCGGCGGCCGCAGCCCTCGACCGAGCAGACGACGTCGCCGTCGGTGAGGACGGAGCGGACCTCGAGCGCGGTGCGCAGCTCGGCGGGGATGCGCCGGCCGAAGTGGCGGACCCTCGTGACCTCGGTGCCGTCGACCAGGACGCCCTTGAGAAAGGCGTCGTCCATGAGCTCGCGGGCCCGCTCCAGGGGGATCGGCCCGACCCCCGGGATCACACACGTCTCGCCGGGCTCGACCCGACCGCGCCGCAACGCCTCGTGGGAGACGTGGACCACGACGTCGACGCGGGGCCGGGCCCGAACCACGCGGGTGGCCGGTGACGGCTGGCCCGTCGCCAGGGTCTCGGAGTCCTCGTCCGCCCGGTGGTGGGCACCGGCCGGGCCGACCTCGCTGGTCCCGGCGGCAGGCCGGAACGGCACGTTCTCCGCCGTCCGGTCAGCGGTTCCGACGAGGTGGAGCTGACCACAGGCGCCGCCCGCGCTGCCGCTGTCGCCGTCGCACGTCGGTCCGGTGTCGGCGACGGCCACCCCACCGGTCGCGCCGACCAGGGTGACGAGGGCATCGGCGAGGTAGCGGTCGTGGGTCTCACGGCGCCCCTCGCGGTACCCGGCGCGGAACTCGGCGTCGGCCTGGTGCTCGATCCGGTTGACCACCATGGCTCCCAGGTCGGGCGGGAGGCGGAACCGCCCCCAGACCATCCCCTCGTCGTCGCGGCCGTGGACCAGGCCGCGCGCCGCGTGCTGACGGCGATAGCGGCCCAGGCGGTCGTCCTCGGCCTCCAGGCGGACGCCGCGGGCCCGTTCCTGCAGGTGGCGAAGGCCCGCCTTGGCGGCCAGGGCCAGCAGGTCCCCTTCGGCCGACGGGACGGCCTCGACCGCCCTGGTGATCGCATGGGCCTGCTCCACCGACACCGCACCGGCTCGCAAGGCGTCCTCGGTCCCCGGAGACGCATCGAGCCGCCGGGCCGTCTCGACCACCTCGGTGGCCCGGGACAGCGACGTGGCGCCTCCGACCGCCAACAGCCGGGCCGTCGAGCGATGCCCGGCCCTGCGGTACGCGCCCCAGCTCCTCGACCCTCCGGGCCGCGAGCACCTCGCCGGCGGCCGCTACGCGACGCAGCCGGGTGAACGACCCCAGCAGCGACAGCGCGTCGTCGCTCTCCAGGCGCCCGGGCACCGCCGCCCTCAGCAGGGCCTCCAGTCGCGAGACCACCTCCGCGACCTGCGCCACCGCCGGGTCGCGCACGGCGCGCACGCCGGGGGTGACCGATCCCACGACCGCCGAACGCGCCATCGGACCTCCTCGACAGGACACCTGTACCGGAGGAGGCCGTTCGACGCCCGGCCACGAAGCGTCCCGCTCACCATGCACGAACACGTGTTCGATGTCCAGCCTCTCTGACCGACTGGATCGGACCGCCGCTCCCTCTCCGTGACCTCCAGTGACTCGTCCTGAACGGACGGTCGCCCGGTCCCACGTGGACACCGCCCCTTCGGGGGAGGCTCAGGCGGGATCGCGCGCGTTGAAGCGGTTCATCGCCGCCTCCACGCCCTCACGGGCGATCACCTCGACGGCGTCGGCGGCCTCCTCGAGGGTCACGTCGACCTCGACCCGCTCCGCCTTCGAGAAGCGGCGGAGCACGTGGTCGGCGCCTCGCTCCTTCGACACGGGCTTGCCGATCCCGATCCGGACCCGGACGAAGTCGGCCGTGTGGAGGTGCGCCCTGATCGACTGCAGGCCCTTGTGCCCGGCCAGGCCACCCCCGGCCTTCACCCGCAGCGCCGCCACCGGCAGGTCGAGCTCGTCGTGGACCACGACGAGGTGGTCGGGCTCGACCCCGAACCGCCGCACGAGCGGCCCCACCGCCATCCCCGAGTCGTTCATGAAGGTGAGGGGGACGGCCAGGGCGACCCGGAGGCCGTCGAGGCGGACCTCGTCGACCAGGGCCCGCTCCTTGGACCGGCGCAGCTTCCCCGCGTGACGGCGGGCCAGGATCTCGACCGTCTCGGCCCCCACGTTGTGGCGGGTCCGGGCGTACTCGTCGCCGGGGTTGCCGAGCCCCACGACGAGCAGGTCGGCGGGTGTGCCGCTGCGCGGCGTGCCGCCACGCGGCCCGCGCCGCAGCACCGGTGGCTACTCCTCGCCGCCCTCGGGCGCCGCGCCCGCCTCCTCGCCCTCGGCGGCCGCGACGACCTCCTCGCCCTCGACGAGCTCCGCGGCCTCCTCTTCGGCGCGACCCCGCGGGATCGCGACGTGGGCGACGAGCTCGTCGGGATCCTGCTGGGCGACGACCCCCGCCGGCAGCGTCAGGTCGCTGACCCGGACCTGGTCACCGAGCTGGAGGGCCGAGACGTCGGCGGTGATCGCGGCGGGGATGTCGGTCGGCTTGGCCTCGACGGTGAGGCTGAAGAGCACCTGGTCGAGCAGGCCGCCGTCGCGCACGCCCTCGGGCTCGCCCTCGAGGTGGATGGGCACCTCGGCGGCGACGGCGACGTCGCGGCGGATGCGCACGAAGTCGACGTGGACCAGGCCGCCCCGGACCGGGTGCCGCTGCACCTGGCGGGCGAGGGTGAGGTGCTCCTCGCCGTCGACCTGCAGGGTGATGAGGGCGTTGGCCCCGCTGGCGAGGATTCGATCCACGTCGTGGGCCGAGACCGTCACCGGCACCGCCTCGGACTCCAGGCCGTACACGACGGCGGGGGAGCAGGCCCTGGCGGCGCAGGCGGCCGGCCGGTCCCGAGCCGGTGGTGGTGCGCTTCTCGGCGGTGAGCGTGACGTCGGCCATGACGCGAGCTGTCCTTCGGGGGTGATCGGGGCGTGATCGGGGGCCCGCCGCCGTGGGGCGGGCCTCCCATTGTGCGCCATCGCGCCGGGACGCCAAGCCGCGACCACCCGGGGGCCGGGCGGTCCGGCGGCGGCGCGCCGACGGTCAGATGTTCTCGCCGCGGAAGATCTCGCTCACCGAGGTGTCCTCGAACACCGCGTCGAGGGCGTCGGCGACGATCGACGCGATCGAGATGACCCGCAGGGCGGGGAAGTGCTTCTCCTCGGCGATCGGCAGGGAGTTCGTCACCACGACCTCGCGGATCGGGGCGTTCTTCAGGCGGTCGACGGCCGGGCCGGAGAGCACGCCGTGGGTGGCCATGACGAACACCTCGGCGGCCCCGCGCTCCATGAGGAGCTCCGCGGCGCTGGTGACCGTGCCGGCGGTGTCGATCATGTCGTCGACGAGGACGCAGGTCCGTCCCTTCACGTCGCCCACGACCTCGGTGGCCTCGGCCACGTTGTGGGTGCCCCGCGGGCGCCGCTTGTCGATGAAGGCCAGGTCGGAGTCGACGTGGACGGCCGCGAGGCAGTTGGCGAACCGGCGGGCGAGCTTGCCGCCGCCGGCGTCGGGCGAGACGACGGTGACCTCGCCCGTGACCTGCTCGGCCACGTACTCGGCGAGGAGGGGGACCGCCGTGAGGTGGTCGACAGGCATGTCGAAGAAGCCCTGGATCTGGCCCGTGTGGAGGTCGACGGTGACGATCCGGTCGGCCCCGGCCACGGTGAGCAGGTCCGCCAGCAGCCGGGCCGTGATCGGCTCGCGCCCCTCGGCCTTGCGGTCCTGGCGGGCGTACCCGTAGAAGGGACAGACCGCCGTGATCCGCTTGGCCGACGCCCGCTTGGCGGCGTCGATCATGATGAGCTGCTCCATGATCCGGTCGTTGATCGGCACGCAGTGCGTCTGGAGGACGAACACGTCCGCGCCCCGGATGCTCTCGCCGAACCGGCAGTAGAGCTCGCCGTTGGCGAAGCTCGACAGGACCACCTTCCCCAGCGGGACGCCCAGGCCGGCGGCGATCTCCTCGGCGAGCTCGGGGTTCCCCCGCCCGCTGAAGAGCATCAGCTTCTTCTTGGTGACGACCTCCATGGCCTACTCCTGCCCGCCGCGCCCGCGACCTTCACCACGATCCTCCGCGCCGCCGCCCAACCTTCCTCGTTGCGGGCCGGGACGCCCTTGGCCAGCGCGCCCGGCGGCACGTCCCCCACCACCACCGCCCCGGCGCCGGTCGTGGCGTCGTCGCCCACCTCGACGGGGGCCACGAGCACGGTGTTGGAGCCCGTGTGCACCCTCCGCCCGATCCGGGTGCGGTGCTTGGACCGGCCGTCGTAGTTGGCCGTGATCGTCCCCGCGCCGAGGTTGGACCCCTCGCCGACCTCGGCGTCGCCGACGTAGGCGAGGTGGGGCACCTTGGCCCCCTCACCGACCTCGGCGTTCTTGGTCTCGACGAAGCTCCCGGCCTTGGCCGACGGGCCGAGGCGGGTGCCGGGACGGAGGTGGGCGAACGGCCCGACCACGGCCCCGTCGCCGATCTCGGCCTCGCGGGCCACGGACCGCTCCACGACGGCCCCCTCCCCGACGATCGTGTCGACGAGGTGGGAGTCGGGACCGACCACGGCCCCGGAGGCGACGACGGTCCGCCCCTCGAGGATCGTGCCCGGGAGGAGCCGGACCTCCGGCTCGAGCTCGACGGTGGCGTCGACGTAGGTGCGGTCCGGGTCGACCATCGTCACGCCCTCGCGCATCCACAGGTCGTTGATCCGGGCCCGCAGGCACGACTCCGCCGCGGCGAGCTGGGCCCGGTCGTTGACCCCGGTCGGCTCGACCGGGTCGGGCGCCTCGACGGCCACGACCGTGTGCCCGGTCTGGCGGAGCACCCCGACGGCGTCGGTGAGGTAGTACTCGCCCTGGGCGTTCTCGGGGCTCAGCCGGCGGAGCGCGGGGGCGAGCAGCCCCCGCCGGAAGCAGTAGATCGACGTGTTGACCTCGTCGATCGCCAGCTCCTCCTCCGAGGCGTCCGACCGCTCGACGATCCGGTCGACGAGGCCACGGCCGTCGCGCACGATCCGGCCGTAGTCGCCGGGGTCGGCGCGCCGGGCCGTGAGCACGGTCGCGGCGGCGTCCGCCGCCCGGTGCTCCCGGGCCACCAGGGCCAGGGTCTCGGGGCGTAGGAGCGGCGTGTCACCCGGGACGACGAGGATGTCGTCCTCGCCGTCGAGCTCCTCGGGGAAGGCGGTGAGGGCGACGCTGGCGGCGTCGCCGGTCCCCGCCTGCACCCGCTGCTCCACGAACTCGATGGGCGTCTCGGTGGCGGTCTGCTCCTGGAGCGTCTTGGTCACCCGCTCGGCCCCGTGACCCACGACGACCACGATCCGGTCGAGGGGCAGGGCGAGGAGGGCGTCGACGACGTGGAGCAGCATCGGCCGGCCACAGAGCGGGTGGAGGACCTTCGGGGTGCTGGAACGCATGCGGGTGCCCTCACCCGCCGCGAGGACGACCGCAGCCAGTGGTCGGTACTGACCCATCGCGCTCCTCCTCTCGGCTGCCGGGGCCGGCACCACGCCGTCCCGGAGCTCGGGGGCGAGGTTTCGAACCTCGACCTGGGACTCCAAAGGACCCCGTGCTGCCGTTACACCACCCCCGACCGACCTGATCGACGATACCGCCCCGGGAGGGCACCACCGGCCTCTGGGCGTCCCCGGAGGCCACCGGAGCCCGGCCGACGATGTGACAGCCGCCCGGCCCGGCCGCTAGCGTCGCCGTTCGCCATGGGCTCCCTCATCAAGAAGCGCCGCAAGCGCATGCGGAAGAAGAAGCACAAGAAGCTTCTCAAGAAGACCCGCTGGCAGCGTCGCCAGCAGGGCCGCTAGCCCGCGCCGGAGCTCGATCTCGACACCGGGCCGACGAGCCCGCGACCGCGCTCCTCCCCGATCGGCCGCCTCCGGGCGGCCGGTCCGCGTCCGCCGGTCAGGCACGGGGACCACGCCCGCCGGGGCCGAGCGCGCCCGGTGGACCCGGGCGCCCGGGACCCGCTCGGCCCGGGCGTGCGCCTCACGCCAGGCCCCGTCCTCGGCGAAGAGGGCGACGTGGGCCGAGCCGCTGCCGGCGAGCAGCACCGGCGCCCCCAGGGCCGCCTCGAGCGCCTCCCGGTAGGCCACCAGGCGCGGCTCGACCCGCTCGGCGGCGGGCTCGAGGTCGTTGCCCAGCTCGGGGAGCAGGGACGCCAGCGCCGGGGGGCAGGGACGGCCCGGTCCGAGGAGGGCCCGCCCAGCTCGTCCCAGGCCCGGTAGACGGCCGGCGTGGCGAGCCGGAAGGGGGGGACGACCACGAGGAGCCGCAGCGGCTCGTCGAGCGCGAGCGGCTGGAGCCGCTCGCCCCGGTCGCGCATCCACGCGGCGCCGCCTCGCACGCAGAACGGCACGTCGGAGCCGAGGCCGGCGCCGAGGCGGGCGAGCTCGTCGTCCTCGACGTCGAGACCGAGCAGGGCGCGCACGCCCACGAGCGCGGCGGCGGCGTCGGCCGACCCTCCCCCGAGACCCCCGCCCGCCGGGATCCGCTTGCGGAGGTGGAGGCTCACGCCCGCGGGCACGCCGGCACCGGCCAGCAGGGCCTCGGCGGCCCGAACCGCCAGGTTGTCGCGCCCGGGCGGGACGTCGCCGGTCTCGCCCTCGACCGCCAGCTCCACGCCCGGGGCGGTCCGGCGCTCGAGCGCCAGCGAGTCGTGGGGATCGGTGGCCGAGACCGTGAGCGCCTCGAGGTCGTGGTAGCCGTCGGGTCGGATCCCCAGCACCCGCAGGGACAGGGTGACCTTGGCGAGGGCGTCGACCCGGACCACGGCCGTCACCGGCCGGCGGCCCGGGCGAGCGCCGCCCAGGCCCCGAGGTCGAGGGTCTCGGCCCGGGCGCCCGGGTCGATCCCCGCCGCGGCGAGCACGTCGCCGGCGCGCTCGCCCAGGACGGGACGGAGCGCCCGCCGCAGGGTCTTGCGCCGCTGGGCGAAGCCGGCCCGCACGAGGGCGAAGAGGGCCTCGGGCGTGGGGACCTCGACCGGCGGCGCCGGGTGGCGGACGACCCGCACGAGGGCGGAGTCGACGTTGGGCACCGGGACGAAGACCGTGGGGGCACGAGCCCGACGACCCGGGCCTCCCCGTAGAAGGCCACCTTGACCGAGACGGCCCCGCAGGCCGGCGAGCCGGGCGAGGCGGCGAGCCGCTCGCCGACCTCGCGCTGGACCATCACGAGCATCCTCCCGATCGCCGGGACCTCCTCGAGGACCCGGACGACGAGCGGGGTCGCCACGTTGTAGGGCAGGTTGGCGACCGCGGCCCAGGGGACCCCGGCCGGCTCGAGGAGCGCACCGAGGTCGGCCTCGAGCGCGTCGCCCCGGACGACGCGCACCGAGCCGGGCCCGGCCCCCGTCACCACCTCCTCGAGGAGCGGGAGGAGGCGCCGGTCGATCTCCAGGGCGACGACGTGCGCTCCGACCTCGACGAGGGCCACGGTGAGCGAACCGACGCCGGGACCGATCTCCAGCACGTGGTCGCCGGCCTCGACCCCGGCGAGCCGCACGATCCGTCGGGCCGTGTTGGGATCGGCGAGGAAGTGCTGCCCGAGGGAGCGCCGGGGACGCAGGTCGTGGCGGGCGAGCAGGGTCCGGATGCGGGTGGCGGTGACCGGGGGCACGCCGCCATCGTCGCGCCGGCCACCCAACGGTGGGCGGGACGGGCCGGGAGGGGGCGGCGGGCGGCGGCCCGGGGCGGGCCACCGACTCACCACTCGATCCGGACGGGGATCACCCCGGTCGACCGGGGCGCGAGCTCGGCGAACGTGGTGTGGGAGAGGTCGATGATCCGGCCGGCGGCGTAGGGGCCGCGGTCGGCGACCACGCAGGTGGTCCAGGCACCGGTCTGCAGGTTCGTCACCTTCACGACCGTGCCCTTCGGGATCGTCTTGTGGGCGCAGGTGCCCGGGGTGATCTCGTACCAGGTGGCCTGGCCCGTCTCGACCCGGCTGCCCGACCCGGAGGGGGCCGGGGCCGCCGGCCTGGTGCCCACCCGGACGACCTGGTCGACCGGCTCCTCCACCGTGACCGTGGTGACGACCTCGTCGGACACGAGCTCGCCGTCGTGGACCGTGGCGAGGGAGACGATCCGCTCGACCCCGGTCCGGCCGGTCTGCACGACCTCGGTCCGCCCCAGCGCCAGCGACGGGTCCTCGACCCGGCGGGTGGCGAAGGGGACGGCGACCTCCCTGGTCCGCAGGCCGCTCTCGACCCGGGTGACCGACACCACGGACCTGCCGGCCAGACGCTCGGTGGGAGCGGGGACGACCTCGTCCTCCTCCCCGAGCGTCACGCCCTCGTCCTCCAGGAGCTCCGCGACCGTGAGGGCGGTCGTGTCGAGGGCCCGGACCGAGCCGTCGACCACGAGCGTCACCGCGTGCGGGGTTCGCAGCACGACCGTGGCCCCCGGACCGAGGGTCTCGGGGCCGGTCCGCTCGGCCAGCCGGCGCGGGAGCCCCAGCTCGGCCCGGAGGTCGGTGACGGTGCCGCTCGCGGTCATGACGGTGCGGGCCTCGCCGTCGACCTCGACGACGACCGGCACGGCACGCCGCACGGCGATCTCCAGCCCGTCGCGCAGGGGCGTCTCGGGGCCCGGTTCCACGCGGTCGAAGGGCCCGACCCAGACCCCCGCCGAGGCGAGGACCGCGCCGACGGTGTCGGCCCCGGTGATCCGGCTCAGCTCCTTCCCGTCCGCCGAGACGGTGACCTCGTGCTGGTGGCCAACGGTGCGCCCGACGACCGCGAACCCGCCGGCGAGCGCGAGGGCCGCCAGCCCGGCCACCACGCAGTGGCGCAGGCGCCGGGACCGCCGGGCCCGGCGGATCTCGGCCCGGGTCCGGTGGAGGGAGGGCGCGGACCCCGCGGCGGGGTCGACGCCGGGGGAGGCTCCGGGCCGGCCGCCGGCTCCCCGGCTCCCTCGTCGGCGCCGGGCCGCCGCAGCGGCGGGACGGCCGGGACCGGCCGGGGCACCAGCGCCGGGTCGTCGAGCTCGCGCAGGTCCCGCAGGGCGCGGGTCTGGCCGGAATCGACCAGCCGGTCGGGGGCCAGCAGCTCCTCGAGAGCCGGGAGGTCGGCGAGGTCCACGAGCGGCAGCCACGCCCGCGGCTCGGGCGCCTGGGCCCGCGCCGGCGAGGGCCGACCGGCCCATCGGGCGACGTCGTGGCCCTGCAGGGCGCGGGTCTGGCCGGAATCGACCAGCCGGTCGGGGGCCAGCAGCTCCTCGAGAGCCGGGAGGTCGGCGAGGTCCACGAGCGGCAGCCACGCCCGCGGCTCGGGCGCCTGGGCCCGCGCCGGGGACGGCCGCACCGCCCTCTCGACGCGTGGGGACGGCGCGTGCCGCGGGCCCCGTGGCTGGGACCTCCCCGGCGCGTGCCGCGGGCCGGTGATCGTGGAATCGGCGATCGGGTCCGCCCTTCCCGACTCGAGACCGCTGATCGGCAGGCGCCCGGGGGAAGCGCTCCCCCAGGTGGGCCGCCGGCGACCGGCGGGAACGTATCCACGCCCGACCGGGACGTCAATCTGACTGGAAGATTCTCCCAGTCTGGCGGTCAGACGCCGCCTCGGGTCCCGGGCGCGGGGAGCCGGAACAGCCCCCGGGCGAGGCCCGACGTGGCCGCGGCGACCTCGACCTCGGCGCGACCCGTGGCCCGGGCGAGCGCCGCGCCCACGAACGGGAGGAGGGCCGGCTCGTTCTCCCGGCCCCGGTAGGGCACCGGGGCCAGGTAGGGCGCGTCGGTCTCCACCAGCACCCGGTCCGGCGGCGTGAGGGCGGCCGCCGCCCGGAGGTCGTCGGCCGCCCGGAAGGACAGGATCCCGCTGAACGACAGGCACGCGCCGAGGTCGAGGGCGCGCCTCGCCTCCCCCGGGCCGCCGGTGAAGCAGTGCAGGACGGTCCGGTCCGGGGGGCCCTCGTCGGCCAGGACCCGGAACGTGTCGTCCCAGGCCTCCCGCGAGTGGACGACCAGGGTCCGGTCGAGGCGCCGGGCCAGGCGGATGTGGGCCCGGAAGGCCTCCTCCTGCTCCGCCGGCTCCGAGTGGCGGTAGTGGAGGTCGAAGCCCGTCTCACCGACCGCCGTGACCTCGGGGGCCGGCGCGAGCGCCTCGATCCCCTCCCACTCCCCGGCGAGGCGCGAGGCGTCGTGGGGGTGGAGGCCCACGGTGGCCCGGACGTCGGGGTGGCGCCGCGCGAGCTCCACCGCCTCGCGGGAGCTCGCCAGGTCGGTCCCCACGCAGACGAACCCGGTCACCCCGACGGACCGGGCCCGGTCGAGCGCCGCGTCGGGGCCCCCCGAGAGCCACTGGAGGTGGCAGTGGCTGTCGACCCACGCGGCCTCGGGGGGTCGATGACCGGCGTGCCCGTCGCCACCGCGTGCGGTCACGCCTCGATGCGGGGGAACAGCGGTGCCCCCTTCTCGAGCCGGACCCCGGCGGGCATCCTGCCCCATTCGACGCCGTCGGGGAGACGCTCGTCCTCGGGCCGGCCCGGCAGGCCGAGGCGCCGCCACAGCTCGCCGCAGGCCCCCGGGATCAGGGGCGAGGCGAGCACGGCGACGATCCGCAGGACCTCGAGGCAGTCACCGAGGACCGCCGCGGCGGCCTCGGCGTCGCCGGCCTTCCGGAGCGCCCAGGGCTGGCGGTCCTCGATGAACGCGTTGGCGGCGTGGATGAGGTCCCAGATCGCGCCGAAGCCCCCGGCGAAGTCGAGACGATCCATACCCTGCTCGAGACCGGACAGTGCGGCACGCGACGCCGCCACGAGCGGGCCCTCGGCCCGGGCGCCGGGCGCGACCCCGTCGCCGTAGGCGACCGCCATCGTGAGGACCCGGTTCGCGAGGTTGCCGAAGTTGTTGGCGAGGTCGGCGTTGTAGCGGGCGACCATCGCCTCGTAGCTGAAGTCGCCGTCGGGCCCGAACTGCTGGTCGCGCAGGAAGTGGTACCGGTAGCCGTCGGCGCCGAACTCCTCGACGAGCTGGGCCGGGGCGATGGCGTTGAGCTTGGTCTTCGACATCTTCTCGCCGCCGACGGTGAGCCACCCGTGCGCGAAGACGCACCGGGGCGGGGCCTCCCCGGCGGCCATGAGCATCGCGGGCCAGTAGACGGCGTGGAAGCGGAGGATGTCCTTGCCGACGAGGTGGTAGTCGACCGGCCAGTAGCGGTCGAAGCGGGCGCGGTCCTCGCCGTAGCCGACCCCCGTGCAGTAGTTGAACAGGGCGTCGAACCACACGTACGTGACGTGCTCAGGATCCCAGGGCAGCGGGATCCCCCACGAGATCGACTTGCGGCTCATGGAGAAGTCGCGCAGGCCCTGGCGGATGAAGCCGAGCACCTCGTTGAGGCGGGCCTGGGGCTGCACGGCCTCGGGGTGCTGCGCGTAGTGCTCGAGCAGCCGGTCCTGGTAGCGGGAGAGCGCGAAGAAGTAGTTCTCCTCGGTGACGTGCTCCACCGGACGCTCGTGGATGGGGCAGCGCTCACCCTCGATCAGCTCGTCGGCGGTGTAGTAGGCCTCGCAGGCGACGCAGTAGAGGCCCTGGTAGGTGCCCAGCTCGATGTCGCCGTGGTCGTGGACCGCCTGGAGGAACTGCTGCACGGCCGTGCGGTGGCGGGCCTCGGTGGTCCGGATGAAGTCGGTGTTCGACAGCTCGAGGAGCTCACCCATCTCGCGGTAGTGGGCGCTGTGGCGGTCGACGAGCTCCTGGGGGCCGAGCCCCTGGGCCTCGGCCGCCCGCTGGACCTTGAGGCCGTGCTCGTCGGTGCCGGTGAGGAAGACCACGTCGTCGCCCCACAGCCGGCGCCAACGGGCGAGCGCGTCGGCGGCCACCGACGTGTACGCGTGACCGATGTGGGGAGCGTCGTTGACGTAGTAGATGGGGGTGGTGACGTAGAAGGGCCTGGCCACTCGGACGCTCCTCGCCTCGGGGGCGTCGCTACGATACCGACTGCGTCCGATCGGCCCCCCGGCATCGCGGCCGGCGTGCCGGACGCGAGGAGGTCGGCCCCGTCCGTGAAGTCCATCGGCATGGCCCGCAAGGTCGATCAGCTCGGTCGCGTGGTCCTGCCCGCGGAGCTCCGGCGCCTGTTCGGCATCCGCGAGGGCGACCTGGTGGAGATCTTCGTGGAGGGGGACCGGATCGTCCTCTCCAAGATCGAGGAGCGCTGCGTCTTCTGCGGCACGGCGCTCGATCTGCGCGAGTTCGCCGGGAAGCTCGTGTGCCGAGGCTGCACGAGCCAGCTCACCGCCGACTGACCTCGCCGCGGCACCCGGTCCCGGGTGTCTCTACCCCCGCCCAGCGACGGTAGAGACACCCGAGACGTCGGGCATCCGGACCCGGGTGTCGATACCCCCGCCCAGCGACGGTAGAGACACCCGAGACGTCGGGCATCCGGACCCGGGTGTCGATACCCCCGCCCAGCGACGGTAGAGACACCCGAGACGAGGGGGGCGGGGTGGCGGGGGAAGGGACCCCGCGCCCCGTCAGCCCTCCTCGCGCCGCACCCGGACCGCCAGGTCGTAGACCCGCCGCCTCGGGACGCCCAGCTCGGCCGCCACGGCCGCCGCGGCGTCCCGCGCGCTGGCCCCGCCCCGGAACCGGGCCCGGAGCAGGGCCTCGACCACGTCGTCGTCGACGGCGACCTCCGGCGCCGGGGCCGGGGCGAGCACGACCACGTACTCGCCACGCGGCTCCCGCTCCACCACGTGCTCGACGGCCTCGCCGAGGGTCCCCCGCCAGACCTCCTCGTGGAGCTTCGTGAGCTCCCTGGCCAGGGCCACCGCCCGTCCGGGCCCGCAGGCCCCGGCCAGGTCCGCCACGGTGGCCGCGAGGCGGTGGGGCGACTCGAAGAGCACGACCGTCCGCTGCTCCGCGGCCACGGCGGCGAGCCGCTCCGAGCGGCCCGGACCCTTGCGGGGCAGGAAGCCCTCGAAGGCGAACCGCTGAGTCGGGAGCCCCGAGACCACGAGGGCGGCGAGCGCCGCGCTCGGCCCCGGGACCACCCCCACGGCCAGCCCGGCGTCGAGGCACGCCCGCACCAGCCGCTCACCGGGGTCCGAGATCCCCGGCATGCCGGCGTCGGTCACGTACGCGACCCGGGCGCCGCCCCGCACCGCCTCGACGACCTCGCGGACCCGGCGACGCTCGTTGGCGGCGTGGAGAGCCAGCAGCCGGCGGCCTCCGGGAACACCGGCGTGGCTCAGGAGCGCCCGGGTCCGGCGGGTGTCCTCGGCCGCGATCAAGTCGGCCGAGCGGAGGGTCTCGACCGCCCGGGGCGCGAGGTCGCCCAGGTTGCCGATCGGCGTGGCGACGAGCACCAGCTCCCCGTGGTCCCCGCGGCTCCCCCCGGTCATTCGCGCACGTCGACGACGTCGCCGGACCGGAGGTGCCACCGATCGAAGGAGCCGGCCTGGGCCTCGATGACGAACGCCGACCGGAGCACGACGGGCGACAGCCGCCACGGGCGGAGGCACACGGTGCGCAGGACGGTGCCGTCGCGGTCGCAGAAGGCGACGTCGAGGGGGAACCGCATCCTCGCCGTGTGGACGTGGCGGGCGGGCCGGATCACCAACGCCCCGTCGAAACCGTCACGACCGATCAGGCCGCGGCGCCGATCCCGGCGGGAGGAGGCCACCTCGGCGGTGGCCAGCACGTCTCCTTCGCGGACGAGCCACGCCACCGCGACCTCACACGTTGAAGCGGATCTCGAGGACGTCGCCGTCCTGCACCTCGTAGTCCTTCCCCTCGACCCGCAGCCGCCCCAGCTCCTTGGCCTTGGCCCAGGACCCGATGTCGAGCAGCTCCTCCCAGCGGATCACCTCCGCCCGGATGAACCCCCGCTCCAGGTCGGAGTGGATGACGCCGGCGCACTCCGGGGCCCGGGCCCCGGCGCGGAAGGTCCACGCCCGGCTCTCCTTCTCTCCCGTGGTGAGGAAGGTCCGGCGGCCGAGGAGGTGGTACGCGGCCCGGGCCACCCGGGGACGACCCCCTCACCCAGACCCAGACCCTGCAGCAGCTCGGCCCGGTCCTCGGGGTCGAGCCGCGCCGCCTCGGCCTCGAGCTGGGCGCAGACGGCGAGCGCTCCGGAGCCGAACGGGGCGGTGAGCTCCCCGGCCCGGTCGAGCTCGCCCTCCCCCACGTTCACCACGACCAGGACCGGCTTGTTCGTGAGCAGGAACACCGGCGCGAGGAGGGCGCGCTCCTCGGCGGCGAGGTCGCTGCGGTAGACGGGCACCCCGTCGCCCAGCAGGGTGGCGGCCCGCTCCAGGGCGGCGATCTCGGCCGCCAGCGTCTTGTCGCCCTTGGCGGCCCGGCGCTGCCGGTCGAGCCGGCCCTCGACGGACGCGAGGTCGGCGAGGACGAGCTCGATCTCGAGGGTGGCGAGCGCGTCCTCGGGGTCGGTGTCGCCCGGGACGGCCGGGTCCTCGAAGGCCCGCAGGACGTAGAGGAGCGCGTCGCAGTCCCGCAGCGCGCCGAGGAAGCGGTTGCCGAGGCCCTCGCCGGCGTTGGCGCCCCTGACGAGGGCGGCGATGTCGACGACCTCGACCGTCGCGTGCACCACCTTCTTCGACCGGGACATCTCGGCGAGCCGGTCGACCCGGTCGTCGGGGACCGTGGCGACCCCCACGGTCGTCTCGGTGGTCGAGAACGGGTGGGGAGCGACCGGCGTGTCGGCACCGGTGAGGGCGTTGAAGAGGGTCGACTTGCCCGAGTTGGGGAGGCCGACGAGACCGAGGTGCTCCACGGGATCAGGCTACCCGGGGCTCCGGTCCGGGCTCCTCTCGCCTAGGGGTACCCCGGGCTCCGCCCCCGGGGCGCCCGTCCACTACCCTGTCCCGGTCCACCCCCGGCGGTACCCGGCCCGGGCGGCGGGACCGGAGGCGACGATGAGCAAGAAGACGAGCAAGCGGAAGCTGAAGGCCCGCCGCAACAAGGCCAACCACGGCAAGCGGCCCAACGCCGGCCGCCGCTGACCCCACCGGGGACGCCCCGACCGCTCGCGCCCACCCCTGATCTCCCGGGTCGGCGCGCTTCTCGGGCCGTGGACCCCGATTCCGGACCAACCCGGCGAAAACGGGGGCACGGTCGTCAGGCCCCGGCGGGACGCTCCAGGCGCACGAGCCGGTGGTCCCGGGTGAAGAGGCGCCGCGACACCCCCAGGGCCATCACCGTCGTCGTCGTCGCGGCCGAGCCCAGCACCAGGTACATCACGGCGGCCTGCACCCGGACCGCGTCGAGCGGCTCCACACCGGCGAGGATGAGGCCGGTCATGGCCCCCGGGAGGAACACCAGCCCCACCGCCTTGGTCGTCTCGATCTGCGGGACGAGCGCGGTGCGCAGCGCGCGGCGGACGTAGGGGCGGGCCGCCTCGACCGAGGGCTGGCCGAGGGCCAGCCGGGCCTCGACCTCGTCGCGCTGGTCCCGGAGCTCGTCGTGGACCCGGCGGGCCACGAGCACCGTGGCGCTCAGGGAGTTGCCGACCATCATCCCCGCCAGGGGGATGAGCGTCCGGGTGTCCACCTCGAAGACCCCGAGCCCGAACAGGACGCCGAGCGAGACCACGGCGGCGACACCGAAGGCCGCGAGGGCGAGGGGGAACAACCCCCGCACCTCCCGGGCGCGACGCCGCACGGTCTCGGCGGCGAACAGCAGCATCGCCACGACCCACAGCCAGGACCAGGCGAGCGGGACGTCGGGCTCGAGGAGGAGCTTCAGGGCTGCGCCCACGAGGAGGAGCTGGACCAGGGCCCGGGCCGACGCCCACACCATGCTCCCCTCGAGCCCCAACCGCCGCCACAGCGACAGGGTGACCGCCACGGCCACCAGCACGAGCGAGGCGGCCAGACCGCCCCAGCCGATGTCACCGTCCATCGCCGCCCTCCCCCAGGACCGGTGCGTCGCCCCGCAAGAACTCCACGACCTCCTCCGGGGCCCCGTCGGCCAGCCGGTCGGGGAGGGCCGGCGTGGCACAGCCTCCCGGCGACCAGCACGAGCACGTGGTCGGCCAGGCGCCGCATCTGGTGGAGGTCGTGCGTGACCCACAGGATCGGCGTCCCGCCGGCCACCAGGTCCCGGGCGAGCCGCTCCAGGCCTCCCCGGGCCTGCGGGTCGAGCGCCGAGGTCGGCTCGTCCATCAGGAGCACCTCGGGGTCGGTGGCCAACGTCCGGGCCAGGCACACCCGCTGGGCCTCCCCGCCCGACAGCTCGTCGGCGGGGCGATCGAGGAGATCGCCCTTCAGCTCGGCCCGCTCGAGCAGCCTCTTGGCCGCCTCGTCGTCGAGGCCGGGCTCGGCCACTCCGAGGTTCTCGCGCACGGTCCCCGGGAACGGCGTGGGCCGCTGGAACACCATTCCGACCCGGCGCCGCAGCCGGCGAGGGTCGAGGCCCGCCAGGTCCCGGCCCCGCATCAGCACCCGGCCCGCGCTCGGGACCTCGAGGCGGTTGCAGAGCCGCAGCAACGTCGACTTCCCCGCCCCCGACGGCCCGACGACCACGGTGACCCCCACCGGCGGGACCTCGCCGTCGACGTCGACGAGCAGGGGGCCGTGCGGGCCCTCGAGCGCGCGTGCTCGAAGGTGAACAGCGCGGGCTCGACGCCACCGACCGGCTCCTCGGACACGGAAGTCCCCTCACGTCGCCCCGATCATGGCACCGGTCCGGGACCGAGCGCCGCGATCGGCGGCGAGCCGTCAGGGCGCCCGGAGCCGGTCGACCAGGAGGGTCTGGACGGCCCGGCCGACCCGTCCGCGCGCGTCGTGGAGCGCGTTCTCCGCCATGCCCACGCCGTTGGGCTCGACCCAGGTGCGGGCGTCGAGGCACAGCCACTCCCCCTCGGGGCGCCGATGGAGCTCGAGGGTGATGTCGGGGTTGATGTAGAGGTACGAGTCGAAGGGCAGGACGGAGCTCAGCCCGTTGCCGAAGTCCGAGAAGGCCCCGGCCCGCACCAGTGGCGAGGTCTCCTCCCCGGCGACGATCGGGCGGCGGAGGCGGAACCAGCAGGTGGCCGGACCCGGCTCGCCGAAGCTCCCCACCACCGCCCGGGGCTCGATCACCGAGTGGAACCCGATCGGGAGCCCCTCGAGCGGATGGATCTCCGGCAGCCCTTCGGGACCCGGCGGCACGGGCTCCGCGGCGACGGCGTCGTCGGGCAGCTCCACCGGGGCCTCGCGGAGCCGGACCGCCCGGGCCCGCACCACGGCTTCTCCCCCGGCGAGCAGGGCCAGGTCGACGATCTGCACCCGCTTGCCGGGCCGCAGGACCGTCGCCTCGACCGTGAGGGGCGACATGGGGACGGGCCGCAGCATGTCGAGGGTGATCCGGGCGACGAAGGTGGCCGGCCCCGGCTCGAACCGCTCGGCGGCCCGGGCGACGAGGGCAGCCGGTGCCCCGCCGTGCATGGCGTCGGGGTACCAGGGCCCGCGGGCGAGGTCGGTGGGGACGAACCGGTCGCCGTCGGCGTGGAACACGGCGTCGGGCAGCTCCAGAGCCATCGGGCGAGCCTACGCGCGCTGTCGCCGGACGCCCCGAAGCGGCCGGGCCGCGCGGCCCGCGCCCTCAGCCCATCCGGCAGGCGCAGGACGTCCCGAAGCGCCGGGCGACCAGCTCCTTGAGCCCCCCGGGGAATCGCCGCTTCGCGGCGAGGTGCGTCGCGGTCAGCTCCCGCTGGGCCGAGGGGTCACCGGCGAGAGCCCGGACGCACCGCTCCGGCTCGGCGTTCGCCAGCGCGAGGATCGCCCCGGCGCAGCCCAGGGGGCCGGCGAACGACAGCACCGCGGACGACCCCGTGTAGACCGGCCGGTCCCAGACCTCGAGCTCCTCGAGGAGGCGCTCGGGGTCCCCGGTCGAGTCCTTGATCCCGGCGACGGGCAGGTCGGGGAGCACGGCCACGTCGATCCCCGGCGCGGACACCTTGGGGTAGTGGTAGGCGAGCAGGACCCGGCCGGCCGCGACACTGGCGACCGCCTCGTAGTAGGGGCGGGGGTCGGCGGCGCCGGGCGGGGAGAGGACCAGGAGGGCGTCGGCCCCGTGGTCCACGGCGTCCCGGGTGAGGGAGGCGGCCTGGCGGGCGGACGGAGCCCCGGTCCCGGCGACGACCGGCACGTCCGCGGGCACCGCCGCCCGCACCGCCTCGACCAGGCGGATCCGCTCCTCGGGCGCGAGCGAGGCCGCCTCGCCGGTCGTACCGGCCACGACCACGGCGTGCACGCCCGCCTCCACGAGCCGGGACGCGAGGTCGGCCGTGGCGGGAGCGTCGACGTCCCCGGAGTCGTCGAACAGCGTGACGAGGGCGACCCCGACGCCGGAGAACACCGGTGCGACCATGAGCGCACGCTACCCGGAACCCGAGGCGCCGGTCCGACGTCGAACACCAAGAGGGACGAGGAAGGAGACGTCCATGCCGCATCCCCGTACCGCCCACCTCATCGGCGCCGCGACCGTCGCCGCGCTCCTGCTCGCCGGGTGCAGCGACGGCGCGGAGGAGGCCGTCTCCACGCCGGCCCAGCAGGAGGACGGCTCCGCCGAGGCCGCCACGATCACCGCCCGGGGCGTCGGTCGGGTCACGGGCACGCCCGACACGCTGACCATGACGATCGGCGTCCAGAGCCGCGCCGCGTCGGCGAGCGAGGCGCTGACCCGCAACGCGGAACGGGCCCGGGCCGTCATCGACACCCTGAAGGGGGCGGGCGTCGCCGCCGAGGACCTCCAGACCAGCCAGCTCTCGATCTTCCCGACCTTCGACGAGGAGGGGGACATCACCGGCTACGAGGTCACGAACCTCGTGACGGCCCGGGTGCGCGAGATCGAGCGGGCGGGGGAGATCGTCGACGACGCCGTGGCGGTCGCCGACGACGACGTGAGGGTCCAGGGGATCCAGTTCTCGATCGAAGACACGGGCCCCCTCGTGGAGCAGGCCCGGTCCCAGGCCGTGGCCGAGGCCCGGACCCAGGCCGAGCAGCTCGCCACGGCGGCCGGCGTCGAGCTCGGCGCGGTCCGGTCGATCGAGGAGACCGAGAGCCCCGCGCCGATCCCCACCCGGCTCCGGGTCGACGAGGCCGCGGAGGCCGTACCCATCGAACCGGGCAGCCAGGAGCTGACCGTCTCCGTCGAGGTCGTCTTCGAGATCGGGTAGCCGTCCGCGCCGACCCGGCGTTACCGTGCGGGGATGAGCGACGTCCTCCTCGTCGAGACCGCCGACGGCGTCCGCACCCTGACGCTCAACCGCCCCGAGGCGCGCAACGCCCTCAGCAGCGAGCTGCAACGCGTGCTCGCGGAGGCCCTGTGGGCGGCCGACGAGGACGAGGAGGTGGCCGTCGTCGTCCTCACCGGCACGGACCCGGCCTTCTGCGCCGGTCTCGACCTCCGGGAGCTCGGCAGCACGGCCGGCAACCTCCGGGGCGCCGGCGACGATGCCCGGTCGAGTCCCTGGGGGGCGCTCTGGAAGGGCACGAAGCCCGTCGTCGGCGCGGTGAACGGCCCGGCGGTCACGGGCGGCCTGGAGCTGGCCCTGTCGTGCGACTTCCTCGTGGCCTCGGAGCGGGCGACCTTCGCCGACACCCACGCCCGCGTCGGCCTGAGCCCCGGAGGCGGGATGAGCGTCCTGCTCCCCCAGGCCGTCGGCCTGCGCAAGGCCCGCGAGATGAGCCTCACCGGGAACTACCTGAGCGCCCGGGAGGCGCTGAGCTTCGGGCTGGTCAACCACGTGGTGGCCCACGAGGAGCTGCTCCCGACCGCCCGGCGGATCGCGGCCGACGTCGCCGGCAACGACCAGCGCGCGGTCCGGCACCTCAAGGCGCTCTACGACCGCGGCTGGAAGGTCACCGGCGCCGAGGCCGTCGAGCTGGAGCTCGAGCACTTCCGCAACTGGAGCTTCGAGCCGGCCGAGATCGAGCGGCGACGGGCCGGGATCGTCGAGCGGGGTCGCTCCCAGACCGGCTAGACGTCCGCCACCCGGCCGCCGGTACCGCAGCCCGCGCACCCCGGCGAGCGCGGTCGCCTCCCATGCCCCCGTCCCGTCGCGGGACCACGTAGCGTTGGCCGGGGCACGTGACGTCGTCCGGCAACACGGCACCCCTCGATCGGCCGCCGAGAACCCATGCTGTTCCCCACCGTCACGTTCGCCCTCTTCTTCCTGGTGGTCCTGCCCACCAGCTGGCTCCTCATGCCCAGACCCGCCCGGTGGCGGATCTTCATGCTCGGGGCGAGCTACTTCTTCTACGGCTACTGGAACTGGCGGTTCGTCGGCCTGCTCGTCGCCTCCACGGTCTGGAACCAGGCCTTCGCCGTCCTGATCCACCGCAGCGGCCCCGAGACCGCACGCCGGTCCCTCCTGGGCCTTGCCGTCGCCGGCAACCTCGCGACGCTCGGCTACTTCAAGTACTCCGACTTCTTCGTGAGCTCGGCCCAGAACCTGCTGGAGCAGCTCGGGATCGGGATCTCGCCCCGGATCGTCACCGTCACCCTCCCGGTGGGGATCTCCTTCTTCACCTTCCAGGCCCTCAGCTACGTGATCGACGTCTTCCGGCGCCAGATCGAGCCGGTGGGGCTCGTGAAGTTCGCCGTCTACCTCTCGTTCTTCCCCCAGCTCGTCGCCGGCCCGATCGTCCGCGCGGCCGAGCTCCTCCCCCAGCTCCGCGAGCGCCACGACCCCCGCCGGGTCGACGCGAGCCGGGCCTTCTGGCTGATCGCCGCGGGCCTCTTCAAGAAGGTCGTCCTGGCCAACTTCCTCGCCACCGCCATCGTCGACCGGGTCTTCGCCACCCCCGGGCAGCGCTCCTCCCTCGAGGTGCTCGTCGGCGTCTACGGGTACGCGGTGCAGATCTACGCCGACTTCAGCGGGTACACCGACATCGCCATCGGCCTCGCTCTGCTCATGGGCTTCCGCTTCCCCCAGAACTTCGACGGCCCGTACACGGCGACGTCCATCCAGGACTTCTGGCGGCGATGGCACATGACCCTGTCGCGCTGGCTGCGCGACTACCTCTACGTCCCCCTCGGGGGGAACCGGCACGGGCGGGGCCGGACCTACCGGAACCTCATGATCACGATGGTCCTGGGCGGACTGTGGCACGGTGCCGCCTGGACCTTCGTGGCCTGGGGCGCGCTCCACGGCGGCCTGCAGGCCTTCGAGCACTGGCGGCGCGAGCTGCGGGCGGCCCGTGGGATGCCACCGCCGCCCGACACCCCGGGGCGGCGGGCCCTCCGGCGGCTCGTCACCTTCCACCTGGTCTGCCTCGGGTGGGTGTTCTTCCGGGCCGAGTCGTTCGCCAACGCCCGGGCCGTGCTCGGCCGGCTGGTGTCGGGCTGGGGCGAGCCCTCACCGGCCGTCACCCGGTCGGTGCTCCTGGCCGTCCTCGTCGGCATCGGCGCCCAGTACGTCTCCGGGGCGACGGTGGAGCGGGCCATCGCCGCCTTCTCCCGCCTCCGTCCCGTCGCCCAGGGCGTCGCCCTCGGCTTCGCCCTCCTGCTCATCGACACCCTGGGACCCCAGGGCGTCGCGCCGTTCATCTACTTCCAGTTCTGACCGCGCTGATCCAGCCGTGACCACGACCCGACCCGTCCGCCCGCCGCACCCGGCCCCCGGCCGCCGGCCCGTCACGCCCCGAGCCCGGCCCCCGCCCGGGTCCGCCCCATGGCCGCCGGCCACGCCATCCTCACGATGATCGTCGCCCTGCTCGTCGGAGCCCTGCTCAACGCCCCCGGACTCCACAAGACGGCGAAGAACCAGGACCGGGGGACCCTGAGGCAGCGCAGCGCCGTCGTGCTCGCCGGCGCGCTCGACCGGGTCAGCCACCTCCTCCACACCGACCGGCCCCGCCAGCTCATCCTCGACGCCCTGGGTCGCGAGGACGTGGACGACATCGTCCTCACCCTGCCCGACCCCACCACGCCCTCGACCACGGCTCCACCGGCCGAGGGTCCGACCGAGACCACCGCGCCCCCCGCCGAAGCCCGTCCCGTGATGACCCCGGAGCAGCCGCTGCGGATGTGGATCGCCGGGGACTCGCTCGCCCAGACGCCGGGTGAGTCGCTGACCAACATGGCCGGCGACACCAAGGTCATCGACGTGCTCGGCCCCGTCGACGCCCGGGTCTCCACCGGGCTGGGACGGCCCGACGTGTTCAACTGGGCCCAGCACGTCCAGGAGGAGACGGCCCGGCTCGACCCCCACGTCGTCGTGCTCACCTTCGGCGCCAACGACGACCACGGCTACATGACCGGCGTACCCGAGGGGACCGAGATCGGCGCCTTCGGGAGCGAGTCCTGGGTGGCCGAGTACCGCCGGCGCGTGGGCGGCCTGATGGACCAGGTCATCGGCGAGGGGCGCACGGTGATCTGGGTCGGGATCCCCGCCGTGCGCAACGAGGAGCAGAGCGAGCGCTTCGACCTCCTGAACGGGATCTACCGGGAGGAGGCCGCGGCCCGGGCCGGCGACGTGCTGTTCGTGGACGCCTGGCCGCTCCTGCTCGACGCCGAGGGGCGCTACGCCGACTACCTCCCCAACGACGAGGGGCAGCTCGTGCAGGTCCGGGCGCCCGACGGCGTCCACTTCACCCGGGCCGGAGGCAACATCATCGCGGCCGCCGCGATGCGCCAGGTCGAGACGAGGTGGGACGTGCGGTCCTGGGGAGCGTCGCCGACCACCGCCCCCTCGACGACGACCCCTCCGAGCACCACGACCGTTCCCACGACCTCGCCTCCGGTCGAGAGCACGATCCCCCCGGCGACGGGCCCGACGCCCTCCGCCGCCCCGGGCTGAGCGGGGCCGGCTGCCGGCTCGATGGGGCCCGGCGATAGCGTGAGGTCATGGACCTCACGCCCCTGATCCAGCCCGCCGACTCCAAGCTCCTCGTCGTCCTCATGGACGGCCTCGGCGGCTACGCCGACGCGGAGCACGGCAGCGAGCTCGAGGAGGCGACCACCCCGAACCTCGACCTCCTCGCCCACGAGGGCGTCACCGGACTGGCCGACCCCGTCGGGCCGGGGATCACGCCGGGATCGGGCCCGGGGCACCTGGGCCTGTTCGGCTACGACCCCGAGGCGTTCGAGCTGGGGCGCGGCGCCCTCTCCGCCGCCGGGCTCGAGTTCGAGCTCCGGGCGGGCGACGTGGCCGCGCGCGGCAACCTCTGCACGCTCGCCGCCGACGGGACCGTCGCCGACCGCCGGGCCGGCCGGGTCGCCGACGACGAGGCCCGCGGGATCGTCGACCGTCTCCAGGACGGTGTGCGCCTCGACGGCGTCGAGGTGTTCTTCCGGCACGAGCGCGAGCACCGGGTCCTCGTGGTGCTCCGGGGGCCGGGCCTCGACCCGGCCGTCGGGGACACCGACCCCCAGCGCACCGGCGTCCCCCCGCTCGCGCCCGAGCCCGCCGTCCCCGAGGCGAAGCGCACCGCCGAGCTGGTCCAGGACCTCTCCGACCAGGTGTCGGCCCTGCTCGCCGGCGAGCCCCGTGCCAACGGCCTGCTCCTGCGGGGCTTCGACACCCACCGGGAGCTCCCGAGCTTCGGCGACCGCTACGGGCTGCGGGCGGCCGCCGTCGCCATCTACCCGATGTACCGGGGCATCGCGCGCCTCCTCGGGATGGACGTGCTCGGCCGCCCCTCCGACCTGGGCGAGCAGTTCGCCACCCTGCGCGACGCCTGGGCAGACCACGACTACTTCTTCGTCCACCACAAGCGGACCGACTCGGCTGGCGAGGACGGAGACCGGGCCCGGAAGATCGCGGCCATCGAGGAGCTCGACGCCGTCGTCCCCGATCTGCGCGCGCTGAGCCCCGACGTGATCCTCGTCACCGGCGACCACTCCACGCCCAGCCAGCTCGCCGCGCACTCCTGGCACCCCGTACCCGTCGTGCTGTGGAGCGAGCGCTGCGGCCGCGACGACGTCGACCGGTTCGGGGAGCGGTGGTGCCTGCGGGGAGGCCTCGGCCTGCGGCCCATGAAGCACCTCATGGCGATCATGCTCGCCAACGCCGGACGGCTCCAGAAGTACGGGGCCTGACCCGGGCCCCTCCCTGCTCCCGGGTGTCCTGAGCCCCGCTCGGCGACGGTATCGGCACCCGAGACGGACGAACGAGCCGGGTGGACGCCCCCGCCGGCCCGATTCGGGCCACGCACGCGGCCCCGACGAGTTCACCGGTTCGTAAGGCCGACCGGGACCCGGGACCGCGCGAGCGCCCGTATCCTCGGGACCGTGGACGGGGGGACGCCGGTGGGCCGGCGCGTGTTCCTGGGCCTCCTCGCCCTCGGCGCGGCCGGCGTGGCGTGGGGCTCCCGGGCCCAGGACTGGCTCGAGCGGACCCTCGCGCCCGTGGTGGCCCGCGACGGCACGGGGCTCTCGTCCTTCCTCCCCGTCGGGCGGTTCCGGATCTACACGGTGACCGGGACGCTGCCGAAGCGGAGCCCCCAGGAGTACCGGCTCCGCGTGGGTGGCCTCGTCGACACGCCGCTCGACCTCGGCTACGGCGACCTCCTGGCCATGCGCCCCACCGGCCTGACCCGGGACTTCCAGTGCGTGACCGGCTGGCGCGTCTCCGACGTCCGCTGGCGGGGCGTGCTCCTGTCCGACCTGCTCGACCGGGCCGGGGTGGGGCCGGGCGCGACCGCCCTGCGGTTCCTCTCGTTCGACGGCGTCTACACCGAGAGCCTCACCCTGGAGCAGGCCCGCCGCGACGACGTGCTCGTGGCCTACGAGATGGAGGGTGACCCGATCTCCACCGCCCACGGAGGGCCCGCCCGCCTGCTCGTGGCCCCGATGTACGGGTACAAGTCGCTGAAGTGGCTGGAGGAGATCGAGGTCACCGACGAGGTCGTCCCCGGGTACTGGGAGCGGCTCGGTTACGACGTCGACGCCTGGGTGGGCGGCTCGAACGGACGCGACGATGACCCCGCCACCTGAGCGTCCGTCCCCCGAGCCTCCGCCGCTGCTGCGCTTCGACCGGGTCGAGCGGGCCGTCCACTGGGCCAACGCCCTCCTGTTCCTCACCCTCATGGTCACCGGGGCCGTGCTCTACGTCGGCCCGCTCTCGGCCGCCGTCGGCCACCGCGTCCTCGTGCGCACCGTCCACGTCTGGTCCGGGCTGGCCCTGCCGGTCCCGTTCGTGATGGGCCTCGCCGGTCGCCACGGGGCCCGCCTCCGCGAGGACCTGCGCCGGCTCGACCGTTGGTCCCGCAGCGACTTCCGCTGGCTGCGCCGGCGCCACCGGCCCTCGGCCCGGCTGGGCAAGTTCAACCCGGGCCAGAAGCTCAACGCCGCCTTCCTCGCCGGCGCCGCGGTGGTCATGCTGGGCACCGGCTCGATCATGCACTGGTTCGAGCCGTTCCCCGACGCCTGGCGCACCGGGGCCACCTTCGTGCACGACTGGTTCGCCTTCGGTGTGTGGCTGGCCGTGTCGGGCCACGTCCTGCTGGCCCTCGCCGACCCGGAGGCCATGCGGGGGATGACCCGGGGCCGCGTGTCGGCCCGGTGGGCCCGCCTCCACCGGCCGCGCTGGTACGAGGAGGTGACCGGAGAGCCCGCCGAACGGGTGGCGGCTCGGTCCGGTCCGGGCGGCCCGTATCGGTAGTCTCGGGTCCATGGCGACCCCGGCCGACCCCCGACCCCCGCCCGGCTCCCCCGAGCTGATCCCGGCCGACGGCCGGTTCGGCTCGGGGCCCTCGAAGGTCCGCCCCGAGGCCGTGGCCGCCCTGGCCGCGACCGCCCCCACCTACCTGGGGACGAGCCACCGGCGCGACGGGGTGCGGTCCGTCGTGCGGCGGATCCGCCGGGGCGTGGCCGAGCTGCTCGCCCTGCCCGACGGCTACGAGGTCCTCCTCGGCAACGGCGGGACGAGCACGCTGTGGGACGCCCTGACCTTCTCGTTCGTCGAGCGGCGCAGCCAGCACCTCGCCTTCGGCGAGTTCTCGTCGAAGTTCGCCCGGGTCGTCGCGGCCGCCCCCCACCTCGACGAGCCCGACGTCGTCGAGTCACCGCCGGGCACCCACCCCGAGCCCCGGCCCGATCCGACCGTCGACGTCTACGCCCTCACCCACAACGAGACGTCCACGGGCGTGAGCACGGAGATCCGCCGCCCGAACGCCGCGGGGCTCGTCGCGGTCGACGCCACCTCGGCGGCCGGAGGCCTGCGGGTCGACCCCACCCGGTTCGACGTCTACTACTTCGCGCCCCAGAAGTGCTTCGGCGCCGACGGGGGCCTCTGGGTCGCGTGCTGCTCACCCGCGGCGATCGAGCGGATCGAGCGGATCGCCGGGTCGGGTCGCTGGGTGCCGCCGTCCCTCGACCTCGCCGTGGCGCTCGAGAGCTCGCGGCTCGACCAGACCTACAACACCCCGGCGCTCGCCACCCTCTTCCTCCTCGCCGACCAGGTCGAGTGGATGCTCGGTCAGGGCGGCCTGGAGTGGGCGGCGTCGCGCTGCGACCGCTCGGCCGAGATCCTCTACGGCTGGGCCGAGGCGAGCCCGGTGGCCACCCCGTTCGTGGCCAAGCCGTCGGAGCGCAGCCCGGTGACCGCCACCGTCGACTTCGACGAGACCGTCGACGCCGCGGCCCTCGCCACCACCCTCCGGGCGAACGGCATCGTCGACACCGAGCCGTACCGCAAGCTCGGGAGGAACCAGCTCCGCATCGCGCTCTTCCCGGCCATCGAGCCCGACGACGTCGCTACCCTCACCCGGGCGATCGACTACCTCGTCGAGGCGCAACGATCGTCGTAGCGTCCGGGCGGCGTCGGCGTCCCCAACGTCGCGGGCGTCGAGGAGCCCCGGCGCGGACCCGCACTAGCCTTGGCCCCCGGGTCACGGTCGGAGGGGGGACGGCGTGCTGCTCCTGCACGAGACGCACCGCGTGACGGGCGTCCACGAGGGCGCCTTCGCCGACGCCTTCCGGGAGGGCTGGATGCCGGCGCTCGCCGCCGGCGACGACGCCCGGCTCCTCTTCTTCGGCCACCAGGCCCACGGGACGGGTCGCGCGTACGTCGTCGTGACCGTCACCGGGGTCCGGGACGGGTCGGCCTGGGAGCGCCTGGCCCGGCGCGTGGAGTGCGGCGACCTGCGGCCCTGGGCCGAGCGGGTCGACGGGTACCGCCACGACGTGCACGGGAAGATCCTGATGCCGGTCGACTGGTCCCCGGGGCTGGTCGAGGACTGGACCGCGGTCCCCGTCGACGGCCGCGAGCACCCGCCGGGGCTGTTCATGGAGGACACCGCCTGGCCCCACGAGGGGATGCTCTCCCGGTACCTGGAGGCGGCTCGCGACCACTACGCCCCGAGCCTGACCGAGGGCCGCCACGGCGGCCGGGCCCTCCTCGAGCTCCAGGCCGTGCTTCGTCCGGCGTGGGGCACGGGGCGGCGGCGCGAGGTGATCCTCTGGCAGAAGGTCGTCGACCCGTCCCGTCTCACCGCGCTGCTCGGCAGCGAGATCCCGGCCGTCCACCGGGCCCCGGGGACCTGGATGCACGACGCGCTCGCGGTGCGGGACGACTGGGAGAGCCGGCTCCTGCGCAGCGCGAGCTGGTCACCGCTCGCCTGAGGGACCGACGTCCCGAGCGCGTCGCGCGCTCCCGTCACCTGCGTCCCGGGTGTCTCTACCGTCGCTCAGCGGGGGTATCGACACCCGAGAGCCGGATGACGCACCTCCCGGGTGCCTCCACCGTCGCTCAGCGGGGGTATCGACACCCGAGAGCCGGCATCACGACGCCGCGATCTCCGGCAGCACCCGTTCGACGAACTCCTCGAGCCGCCCGCGCCCCTCCGAGGGCCACCCGGCCACGAGGTAGCCGAACCCGGCCGCCGTCCAGGCGTCGACGGCCCGGCGGACGTCGTCCCACGACTGGGACAGCGACAGCGACGCGGCGCGCAGGATGGCCGCCGGGTCACGACCGGCCCGCTCGGCCAGCCCGTCGAGCCGGGCCGAGACGCGCGACAGGTGCTCGACGTCGCCGAAGCTGTGCCAGGCGTCCGCGAACCGGGCCGCGATCCCCAGCATCCGCTCCCCGTGGGCACCGATCCACAGCGGTGGGCGCGGCTGCTGGACCGGCCGGGGCCGGAGGGTGGCGTTCGCGAGACGGAAGTGGCGGCCGTCGAACGAGACGCCGTCGGTGGTCAGCAGGGCGTCGACGACCTGGACGGCCTCCTCGAACCGGCTCACCCGATCGCCCGCGGGTGGGAACTCGAAGCCGAGGGCCCGGTGCTCGCCCTCGAACCAGGCGGCACCCAGGGCCAGCTCGAGGCGGCCGTGGGACGCGTGGTCGACCGTCACGGCCTCGGCGGCCAGGAGCGAGGGGTGGCGGTACGTCATCCCGGTGACGAGCAGGCCGAGCCGGACCCGCTCGGTGAGCGAGGCGAGGGCGGCCAGGGTCGTGTACCCCTCGAAGCACGGGCCGGGACCCTCGCCGTACATGGGCTGGAAGTGGTCGAAGCCCCAGACCCCGTCGAAGCCGGCGTCCTCGGCCAACCGGACCCGGCTGACCAGCTCGTCCCACTCCAGGCGCTGCTGCGCCACGTCCAGCCCGATCCGCATGCCGTCCCCCATCGCGCGTCGCCGGTCCGGCGCTCACCCTACGCGTCACACCGGAGGCGCCGCCGCGCGCCCGCCAATCGGCGTCCCGGGTGCCTCCACCGTCGCTCAGCGGGGGTATCGACACCCGAGAGCGGGGGACCGGCGTCCCGGGTGCCTCTACCGTCGCTCAGCGGGGGTATCGACACCCGAGAGCGGGGGACCGGCGTCCCGGGTGCCTCCACCGTCGCTCAGCGGGGGTATCGACACCCGAGAGCGGGCCGGGGGGCACCGCGCGACCCCGTCAGCCGGACCGGCCGGCGGAGCGAGGCCGCTTCAGGAGCACCACCAGGCTCGCCGTCTCGACCTCGGTCAGGCCGTGGCGGGACGCGGTCGACGGCACCATCGCCACCGCCTCCCACCCCTCCGTCCCGAGGGCGTCGAGCCGGGCCTCCGCGTCCTCCCGGTCGTCCTCGCGCATCCGGGTCTCGAGCAGCTCGAGCCGGTACTCCCAGGTCGTCACGGGGCCAGCCTACGGCGGCGGGTACCGGTCGCCCGGCCGTCACCCACCCGTGGGCCGGTTGGTGCCGGGTCTCCCGAGCACGGGGGGTGCGGTGGTGGAGTCGGAGCCGGGGCCGGAACTCGGCCGGCAGGAGGCGCGTCGACGCGGGGCGGGGGCGGCGGAGCCCGGGAGCGCGAGTCAGCCGATGGCGCTGCGCTGCTCGTCCAGGCGGCGCACGTTGGACGGCGCCGAGACCTCGCCCACGAGCCGCTCGAGCTCGTCGCGGGTGGGCCGCCGCCGGAAGGGCTCACCGACGTCGACCAGCTCCTGGAGGCCGGCATCCTCGTTGAGGACGTAGACGTCGAAGCACTCGTAGTGACCCTGCGGCGTCCCCTCGCCGTAGTGGCCGTAGACCGCGACCTGGACCCCGCCGATCTCCAGCGAGGCCACGACCTCCATACCCGGCATGCCCTTACCCCCTACCACGCGCCCGCACCGCCCAAAGGCTCGCACACCGTTGCGGGACGACGGTGGATGGTCCGGTCCCGGGACCCCGGCCGCCGCGCGCCGGTCGGGCCCGCGCGACGTGGGCCCGACCGGAGGGGCGCGGGGTCCGTCAGGAACGGGCCTCGAGCACCAGGTTGAACGGTGTCTCGAGCGCCACCCGGACCCGGGGGAACCCGGCCGCCCGGAGCACCTCGACGAGGCGAGTGGGCCCGGCCTGGGCCCCCAGGCCCGTCCCCGGGTCCTGGGCGAGCGAGCTCGGCGTGCACAGGAACACCGACCCGGCGTAGTACAGCCGGCTGACCGGGTTGACGTTGTCCTCGAGCCGGTCCTGCGCCATGGGCTCGACGACGAGCAGCGTCCCGCCGGGGGCGAGCGAGGCCCGGGCGCGCGCGGCGGCGGCCACCGGGTCGCCCATGTCGTGCAGGGAGTCCAGGAAGCAGACGAGGTCGAAGCCGGACCCGGAGAAGGCGGTGGCGTCCTCCACCCGGAAGTCGACCCGGTCGTCGACCCCCGCCTCCGTGGCCCTCCGGCGTGCCGTCTCGACCGAGCCGGCGTGGACGTCGGAGCCGACGAACCGCGACGCGCCGTAGGTCTGCGCGAGCACGACCGTCGAGACCCCGGTCCCGCAGCCCACGTCGGCGACCCGGGCTCCGGCCCGGAGCTTCTGCTCGACGCCGTCGAGCGCCGGGATCCACTCGCTCGTCAGCTGGCTGCGGTAGATGGGAGCGAAGAGCCGCTCGGTCCCCGAGTACAGGCGCTCGTCGTGGTGGCCCCAGTGGAGGCCGCCATCGCCGCGGAACGCCGACTCGACGTGACCGGCGTCGGCCCACATCGCCGCGACGATCTCGAGGACGCCGGCGAGGAACACCGACGAGGACTCGTCCGCGAGGACGGCCGCGTGCTCGGCCGGCAGCTCGAAGGTCCCGGTTCGGGCATCGTGCCCGACGTAGCCGCCCGCGACCTGGTTGTGGAGCCATTCGCGCACGAGGCGCTCGTTGGTCCGAGTCCGGCCGGCGAGCTCCGCCGGGGTCAGCGGCCCCGCGCCCGCCAGCGCGCGGTAGAGGCCCAGACGGTCGCCCAGGTACGCCACCGCGGCGCTCTCGGCCGCGGCCAGGTCGGACACGACCCGCCCGACGAACTCCCCCAGCCTCTCCTCGTCGATCGTGGTCCCGTCGATCCTGGTCTCGTCCCTCGTCACGGTCGTCATGTCGTCCCCCCCGGGTCGAGGGCCCCTCGGGCCCGGCCATGTTGATCCAGTCCGGATACTCCAGTCTGGACTATAGAATAACTCCAGTCTGGAGTATCGTCAACGCCCATGACGAGGCACGCGACGAACGCGACGAGGACGACACCGACGAGCTACGCGCTGCTGGGGCTCCTGGCGATCCGCCCCTCGACGGCCTACGAGCTGACCCGGCAGATGCGGCGGGCCCTGCGCTGGGCGTGGCTGCGCTCCGAGGCCAACCTCTACCACGAGCTCAAGCGGCTCGGGGCGCTGGGCTTCGTCTCGGCGGTCGAGGAGCGCACCGGCCAGCGCGCCCGCACCCGCTACGAGATCACCGGGCCCGGGCGGGCCGCCCTGCACGAGTGGCTCGCCGACGGCTCCCCGACGCCTCCCCGGCTCGAGCTCGAGCTGGCGCTGCGGGTGCTCTTCGCCGACCAGGGCTCCGAGGAGGACCTCCGCCGGACCATCCGCACGACCCGGGAGCAGGTCTCGCAGGTCGCGAGCCAGATCGCCCCCACCCTCGAGGAATACGCCCGCGGCGAGGCGGCGTTTCCCGAGCGGTTCCACCTCAACATGCTCTTCGCCGGCTTCGTGGCGGGCTTCTACGAGCTCGTCGTGCGCTGGTGCGAGGACGTCGAGCGCGAGCTCGAGCGATGGGAGTCCACCGACGGTGTCGGGGAGACGCCGGGGACGCGTGAGATGCTCGAGGGCGCGCTGGCGTTCTACCGGTCGATGGGCGCGAGGTAGGCAGCGAGCGAGCGGGGGGAGCGATGGCGCCGGTCGAGGAGCTGGGCACGATCCTGGGCGTCTGGGCCCACCCCGACGACGAGGCGTACCTCATGGGCGGGGTCATGGCGAGCGCCTCCGATACCGGGCAGCGGGTGGCCTGCGTGACCGCGACGCGCGGCGAGGCGGGCGAGACCGCGGACCCGCTCCGGTGGCCGCCCGACCGGCTCGCCGCCATCCGCGAGGCCGAGCTCGCCTGTGCCCTCGGGATCCTCGGCGTGACCGACCACGAGTGGCTCGACTACCCCGACGGCGGGCTGGCCGGCGTCGACCCGCCGGACGCGGTGGCGCGGATCGGCGCCGCGATCCGGCGCGTCCGGCCCGACACGGTGATGACCTTCGGGCCCGACGGCATGACCGGTCACCCCGACCACCGCGCCGTGTCGGCGTGGACGGCGTTCGCCGTCCACGAGCACGCCCCCCGCGGGACCCGGCTCCTGTTCGCCACGAAGACCCACGACTGGGTCGAGGAGCACCCCGAGCTGAACCGGCTCGTCTTCCCGGACGCCCCGCCACCTCGCGCCCGCCGCGACGACCTGGTGCTCGACCTGCGGCTGGCCGACGACCTCCTCGAGCGGAAGGTCAGCGCCCTCGAGGCCCAGGCCAGCCAGACCAGCGGCCTGATCGCCGCGGTCGGCCGGGAGCGGTTCGGGGCCTGGGTGCGGGACGAGCACTTCACCCGGGCTGCGCCGGCCGGGGCCGAGCCCGCCCGGCGCTGACCGGCGGAGCAGCCCCGGTCGACGGGGCACCCCCGCGCTCCACACCCGAGCTGGGAGCTCACCTCGAAGTGGACCTTGTGCCCTTCTGGGGCCCGGGCCCAGTGAGAGATGCTCGAGTGGGGAGGACGGTCATGCTCGAGTTCGACAGAGCGAGCAAGCGCTTCGGCTCCGTCCTCGCGCTCGACGCCTGCACGTTCACTGCCCAACCGGGTCGGCTCACCGGCTTCCTCGGTCAGAACGGCGCAGGGAAGACGACCGCGATGCGCGCGGTCTTCGGGCTCGTGGAGCTCGATGCCGGCACCGTGCGCTGGCGCGGGGCCCCGATCGGGATGCCGGAGCGCTCACGATTCGGGTACATGCCCGAGGAACGCGGCCTCTATCCACGCATGCGAGTACGCGACCAGCTCCTGTACCTCGCACGCCTGTGCGGCAGGAACGGCACCGAGGTCGGTCGCAGCATCGACCAGTGGCTCGAGCGACTCGGCCTCGCGGACCGGCAGAACGACCGCGTCGACGCACTGTCGCACGGAAACCAGCAGCGCGTACAACTGATCGCGGCTCTCGTGAACGAACCTGATCTGCTCGTACTCGACGAGCCGTTCTCGGGTCTCGACCCGCTGGCGGTCGCGAACATGTCCGCGTTGTTGGCCGAGATCGCCGCCGCGGGTGGCACCGTCCTGTTCTCGAGCCACCAACTCGATCTGGTCGAGGACACCTGCGAGGACGTGGTCATCATCCACCAGGGCCATGTCGTCATCGCGGGCGACCTGGCCGAGTTGCGGGCGGCGGTGCCCCAACGTTTCGTGGACGTCCGCTTCCGAGGTACGCCGCCTGACTGGTCGGCCATACCGTCGGTGGAGGTCCTCGAGACGGACGACGAACACGCCCGCCTGCGGGTCGGGCCCGACGTCGACCTCGCCGGGATCGTGGACGCCGCGCGCAGCGCCGTCGACCTGATCTCGTTCACCTATGAACCGCCCACATTGTCGGAGGTGTTCCGCGAGGCGGTGGCGGCATGAACGGCGCGCGCCAGGTGCGCCTCGTCGCGGCTCGGGAGATCCGCGAACGAAGTCGATCGGGCGGGTTCCTGGCGTCGGTGGTCCTGATGGTGCTGGGCGTCGCCGCGGCCATCGTGCTCCCCGCGGTGCTCGACACCGGCGGAGCGAAGGACGTCGGCGTCACCGGCAGAACGCCGTCACAACTGCCCGCCCTGGTACGAGCTCAGGGCGAGGCCGTGGGAACGACCGTGCGGATCCACTCCTATGAATCTCGTACGGCCGGCGAACAAGCAGTCCGGGACGGCGAGGTCGACGTCCTCGTGATCGACGGCCAACGGCTCGAGTGGCGGAAGCGCGCCGACGAGCAGCTCAGAGCGGTCGTCAGCGGCGCGATCCAACTCGTCGCGATCCGCGAGCGCGCCACCGCCGCAGGTATCAGTCCAGAAGACCTCTCGGCCCTGCTCGCGCCCGTACCGATCACGAACGTCGAGCTGGGCATCGTCGAGGGTCGCAGCCCCGACGACGAAACCGCCGCGTTCGTCATGACCCTCGTGCTGTTCGGCGCCATCGCGACGTACGGCGCCATGGTCCTGAGCGGCGTCGTCGAGGAGAAGTCCAGCCGTACCGTCGAGGTGCTCCTCGCACGCATGCCCGCCCGGAACCTGCTCGCGGGAAAGATCGCCGGGATCGGGCTCCTCGGCCTGGCCCAGATCGCCCTCATCGGAGTCGTCGCCCTCGTCGCGAAGGCCACGGTCGCCGAGGTGGACCTCCCGGCGGTGCGCGCCGCGGTGATCGTGTGGGCCGTCGTGTGGTTCATACTCGGCTTCGCCCTCTACGCCACCGTCTTCGGCGCGCTCGGGTCCCTCGCGTCGCGCAGCGAAGACGCGCAGAGCATCGCCGGACCCGTCACCGTCGTGCTGGTCGTGGGATTCCTGGCCTCGTTCGCGGCCATCGGCAGCGCATCCACGACCTGGGCTCGGCTCGTGTCGTGGTTCCCGGCCTGGGCACCGTTCGCGATGCCCAACCGCATCGCCATGGGCGCGGCCACGTGGTGGGACCCGGTCGTCGCCGTCGTGCTCACGCTCGTCGCCATCGCCGGGCTCGTGATCCTCGGCGGTCGCGTCTACTCGGGCGCCATCCTCCACACCGGCGCAACCCTGAAGCTGCGCGACGCATGGCAGGGCAAGACCGCGACCGCGCACCCGATCACGGAGACGGACGCGCGGCGTGTCGACACGGCTCCACGACCCGTCGCTCCCGAACAACCCGCAACCTCGTCACCGCGCTCGGACCGACGGGTCCAGGGCGTCCTGCTGGGGATCGCGCTCGTCGTCGCCGCGGCGGTGTACCTGATCTCTCGGGACGCGGTGATCGCGATCGCGGTCGGCGCCGGAGCGTTCGCCATCGGGACCCGCACAGCCAGGGCGCGCTCCGACGCCATCCGCCGTCACAGCGCTCGACAGAGACCATGACGCCCGCGGTCACGCACTCGACTCGGAACTGCGCGAGCGAACTGCATCCGGGGCGTTCCCACACGACGAGCTGGGGAAACTGCCCGAGGCGGAGCGAAGACGTCCCGCCACCGGCATCGCGCCCGGCGTGTGCCGCGGTGGGAATCGTTCCCGGGACCGCACTGCACCACCGCAGGTCGGAATGCAGGTCGGGGTGGAGGTGATGGGACTTGAACCCACGACTTCTACGTTGCGAACGTAGCGCTCTACCGGACTGAGCTACACCCCCGTCGGGTCCCGCAGGTTACCACCGGGCCCGCCGGGCCCCTCCGCCGGAGCCGGTGCCGGGACGGTCACTCGACCTGTTGCTCCACCTCGGCCCGGGCCGCCTCGATCGTGGCCCGCAGGCGCTGGGCCACCATCGTCGTCGTGAGGTCGCCGCGGGTCCGCTCGAGCACCGCCCGCAACGCGTCGGTCGCCCGGCGGAGCCCCCCGGTGAGCGCGTCGGGGTAGTCGACGGTCACCAGGACCGAGTACACGTCGTCCATGACGCCGAGCAGCTCCTCGGCCCGTTCGAGCCGGTCGTGGCGGAGGCAGTCGAGGACGTCGCGACGCAGCTCGCTCGCGGCCTCGGCCATCCCGTTCAGGTAGGCGGGTGCCTCGGCGCCCAGCTCGCCGGCGGCCGGGACCGGCTCGCCAGCGGTGAAGGCGAGCGTGAGGCTCGCCTCGACGTACTCCTTGCGGGCGTCGTGGAGGAAGCCGGAGTAGCGGACGTCAGGGTGGTCGGCCACGGCGCCGTCGGCCTCGGCGAGGCGATCGCGTGCCTCGCCCACGAGGTCCCGGGCCCGGTCCAGCTCACCCCGGTGGACGGCCCGGATGGCCGCCGCGGAGGCCTGGATCGCCTTCCGTCCCGCCGCGAGCGTGACCTCGCGGGCCCGGTGCTTCTCCTCCAGGACGTCGCGGGCGCTCCGGCCGGCGGCGGCGATCTCGCTCGACCGGTCCACCCGGGAACGCTAGGACGAGGCCGTGCGGCGCAGCGCGAGCTGGGGCGCCCGGGGCTGCGGGAGGTACCGGACCTTCGCTCGCCGCTCGCTGGCGAGACGGCGCATGCGCACGAGGAGCCCGACGTAGGCGGCGAGCAGCCCGTCGACGAGGAGGTGGAGGAACAGGAGCTCGGAGCCGCCGCCCAGCACGGCGAGGAGCAGGGTGAGGCCGGCGGCCACGAGGAGCGACACCAGCACGTCACGCCGCCGGCGCTGGGCGGGGGTCATCGCACGGGATCCCGGTGCCCCGGCGTCCCGGAGGTGGGAGGGCAGGCCCGGACCCACGGGCAGGGCGGCGTGGCCGCCGGTGCGCCCGAGCACGCCGAGGCGGTAGTGGAAGTCGCCGATGGAGTCGGCCCTGCGCCCCTCGACCCGCCCGCGCAGAGCGGGCTGGATCAGGACCGCCGCCCAGAGCACCACGAGGATCAGGAACGCAACGATGGTCACGAGCTCCTCGACCGCCTTCTGTCGGGACGCTAACAAAGCGGGGCCCGGAGGTGGGGGATCTCCGGCCCGGTGCGCAGGCTAGCGTCGCCGATCGCGGTTCCGTCAAGGCGGAGCGTCGGGACACCCCGGGACGCGCGCCCGCGGGTCGCTGACCAGGGACGACGTGGGCAAGAAAGTGGTCAGTCGGACGCGGAGGGCGCGCGCCGGAAGGTGCCGGACCGACCGCCGCTCTTCTCCCACAGCGCCAGCTCGTCGATCACCATGGAGCGGTCGATCGACTTGCACATGTCGTAGATGGTGAGCGCCGCGACGGCGCAGGCCGTGAGCGCCTCCATCTCGACCCCCGTCCGGTCGACGGTGTCGACCTGCGCCTCGACCTGCACGTGGTGGTCCTCGATGCGGAAGTTCACGAACACCGAGCCGACCAGCAGCGGGTGGCACAGCGGCAGCAGGTTCGCCGCCTGCTTGGCGGCCTGGATGCCCGCGACCCGCGCGACGGCGAGCACGTCGCCCTTGTTGATGGCCCCCGACGCGATCTTCGACGCCGTCTCGGGCTGCATCTGCACCTGGCAGCGCGCCACCGCCCGGCGGTGGGTCGGCTCCTTGGCCGTCACGTCCACCATGCGGGCGCGCCCCAGCGGGTCGAGATGGGTGAACTCCGTGGCCATCGCCACAGTCTAGGTTGGGCGCGGGCCGGACGCTCGTGGGACGTCGGGGACCGCCCCGGCAGGCGATCCCCGGAGCTCGCCTCAGCCGCCGATCTGGCTCATCGAGCGCGAGGGGCGGACGAAGTCGACCTGGCCGATCCGGTGGCCGGCCCACTTCGTGCCGACGGCGCCACGGATGGCCTCGGCCAGGTCGTCGTCGCTGCCCCCGGACCGCAGGATCTCGCGGAGATCGAACTCCTTCACCGCGAACAGGCAGGTCCGGAACTTGCCCTCGGCGGTGACCCGCACGCGGTCGCAGTGGTCGCAGAAGGGTGCCGTGACGCTGGCGATGACCCCGACGTCCCCCGGCCGTCGACGTACTCGAAGCGCTCGGCCGGCTCCTCGTGACCCGCTCCCGGCGGCCGCACCGGGACGAGGGGGAACACCGCCTGGATCCGCTCGAGGATCTCGCCGGCCGGCACGACGGCGTCGCGGCTCCACGCGCCGTCGGCGTCGAGCGGCATGAACTCGATGAAGCGAACCCCGACCCCCTTGTCCCGCCCGAACGCGGCGAGGTCCACGACCTCGTCGTCGTTCACCCCCCGGATGACGACGGCGTTCACCTTCACGGGGCGCAGCCCGGCCTCGAGGGCGGCGTCGATCCCGGCGAGGACGCGGTCGAGCGCGTTCCGCCGGGTGAGCTGCTCGAACCGATCGGGCCGCAGCGAGTCGAGCGACACGTTGACGCGCCGCAGGCCGGCCCCGGCGAGCTCGTGGGCCATCGCGGCGAGCTTGACCCCGTTCGTCGTCATCGCGACGTCCACGCCGAGGGGCGAGAGCAGCTCGAAGAGGCGCGGGAGGTCGTGGCGCACGGTCGGCTCGCCGCCGGTGACGCGCACCGCGTCGAACCCGAAGCGCTCGACGCAGACCCCGGTGATGCGGGCGAGCTCCTCGTAGGTGAGGAGCTCGGCACGGGGCAGCCAGGCCAGCCCGTCCTCCGGCATGCAGTACGTGCAGCGGAGGTTGCAGCGGTCGGTGACCGAGATCCGCAGGTCCTTCACCCGCCGGCGGTAGGGATCGACGAGCGGCATGGCCATGCCACCAGCCTAGAGCGGTCGGGAGCCCCTCCTCGACGCGGAGCGGCCCCGAGGGGGCTTGCGGTGTGCCACGCAGAGTGCCATACTGACCACGCTTCGTCTGGCCGCCGGGCGGGCGGAGCTGCCATGGGAGGCAGATGCTCGTGGCAGGCGTGACCGGCGCCGGGGGCGTCCCCACCCCGGACGCACCGGAGGAGCAGGTCACGCCCCCGGGGAGGCGAGGATCCGTCGGCGGGAGTTGGTCGCTGAGCCGGCGGGGAGCCAGAGCGAACCCGCCCCCGGGCCGCCACGAGACCCCCTGTACCCCCGGCCTCCTCGCGCCCACCGCGGTCGTCGTCGCCTCACGGGGCCGCTATGGTCCGCGCTGGAGGGGCCCGGCGCCGTGGGAGCACCGGGTCCCGAGGGGCGCCAATGGGCGGAGCAGCGTTCCGGCCTCCGGGGAAGCTCGTCGCGCTCGTCGCGGCCGGGTCGGCGGGCGTCGCCCTGCTCCTGCTCCCGGCCCCGGCGCCCGCCACGGCGGCCGTCGGATCCGGCACGGGCGGCGAGGACACCCAGGGCCCGCCCGCCCCGGCGACCGCCGATCCCGACGACGCCGAGGCCGATCCGGCTCCGGAGCCCGCCGCCGGCGTCACGGGCGTCCCCGCGCCCGACGGCCCGGCCGGCGACCCGGCCGACGACCCCGTTCCCGGCGACGCCCCCGCCCCCGGGCCCGGCGTGGCGCGACCCCCGGCGGTGACCCGGCCACCGGGGCGGAGCCGGCCCCCACGCCGGGGGCGACCTCGTGGTGGAGGTGTCGTCGCGTGCGGGCAGCGGCGTGGTCGTCCTGCGCATCGAGTGCGTGTCCGGGGTCGTGGAGACCGTCGTCGACGGGGTCCCGGTGCAGACGTCGTCGTCGACGATCGAGGAGCGCCGGATCCCGGTGATCCCCGAGGCGCCCTCCTCGGCGGTCGTCGTCGACGTCCCCACCGGGTCCGACTGCTCCGTCGACGTCGCGGAACCGGGCGGCGGGACCGTCGTCGAGGCGCGCGGCGGGGCCGGCCTGCTCGCGCCCGGCGGGACCCTGATCGGCGTCCGCGTGACGACGGCCGGGGACCCCACCACCGTCGGTGTCGTGCTCGAGTTCCCGGTCCAGGTGGCCGGGGAGCAGGCCGGACGACCGGATCCGGTACCGCCCGCGGTCGGGGGCCTCCCCGCCACGGGCGGGCGCCCGGGACGGCTCGCCGCCCTGGGCGCGACGTGCCTCGCCGCCGGCCTGGTCCTCGCGCGAGCTGCCCGCCGCCGACCCCGTGCGCCGGCCTGAGGCGGCCGGACCCGCGGCCGGCCCGGCCGCCGTGCGTCAGTGGTCGGCGGGAACGTCGAGGCGCAGGACCCGGACCGCCTCCCCGGCCTCGACGCCCTCGCCGTCGGGAACCAGCGCGAGGCCGTTCGCGGCGGCGGTCGCGGCCAGGGCGTTGCTCGCCTGGGCCCGCACCGGGTCGGCGACGAACCGCCCGTCCTCGACGTGGAGGCGCACCCGGTCGAGGTGCAGCTTGCCGTCACGCCGGCGGGGCAGCGGCGCACCGGCCACCGCCGGCACCTCGGGACGGAAGCGGTGTGGGTGACCCATCGCCTGGAGCAGCGCCGGCCGGGCGAACAGCTCGAAGCTGACGAGCGACGACACGGGGTTGCCCGGCAGCCCGAAGACGGGCACGCCCCCGATCACCCCGAAGGCGAGGGGCTTGGCCGGCTTGATCGCCACCTGCGACCAGCGGAAGGTCCCGCCCCGGCCGACCTCCCCGGCCAGGTGGTCGAGCGCCGCCTTCACGAAGTCGTAGTCACCGACCGAGACGCCGCCGCTCGTGAGCACCGCGTCGCAGGAGTCGAGGGCCCGCTCCAGGACCGACGTGATGAGCGCCTGGTCGTCGCGGGCCGTGCCCAGGTCGACGGGCTCGCAACCGGCCTCGGCCACCAGGGCGAGGAGCATGGGCCGGTTGGAGTCGCGGATCTGGCCGGGCGCCAGCGGGGCGGCCCCCTCGACGAGCTCGTCGCCCGTCGAGAGCACCCCCACCCGGGCCCGGGGCCGGGCCAGCACCTCGACGCGACCCAGGCTCGCGAGCACCCCGAGGTGGGCCGGCCCGAGCACCGTGCTGGCCGGGAGCACGAGGTCGCCGGGTCGCACGTCGCCGCCGGCCTCCCGCACGTGGTCACCGACCCGGGCCTCCTGGTGCACCAGCACCGAGTCGCCCTCGGCCTCGGTCCGCTCGACCATCACGACCGCGTCGGCCCCGTCGGGCACGGGGGCACCGGTCATGATGCGGATCGCCTGGCCGGGTCCGACGGCCACGGTGGGCGCCCGCCCCGCCGGGAGCTCGCCCACCACGGCGAGCCGGACCGGCGAGCCGTTCGACGCGCCGGCGGTGTCGACGGCCCGCAGCGCGTACCCGTCCATGGCCGAGCTGGCGAACGGGGGACCGCCTCGTCGGCGACCACGTCCTCGGCCACCGCGAGGCCGAGCGCGCCGGCAAGGGGCACCGGACGGGCCGGGAGCACGCCGACGGCGTCGAGCACCCCGGCCCGGGCCTCCTCGAGGGGGATCAGCACGCGCCCGAGCCTCCACCCATCAGAGGAGCTTCCGCCTCCGCACCAGGTCGACGAGGAAGGCCTCGAGCTCGGGCCCGAGGTCGTCGCGATCGAGGGCCAGCTCGATGTTCGCCCGGAGGAAGTCGACCTTCTTGCCGATGTCGTAGCGGCCGTGCTCGAAGGTCCACCCGTACACCGTCTGGCTCTCGATCAGCAGCGCGATGGCGTCCGTCAGCTGCAGCTCGCCGCCCGCCCCGGGCGTGATCCGGGCCAGGGCGTCGAAGATCTCGGGCGTGAAGACGTAGCGTCCGATGACCGCGAGGTTGGAGGGCGCCTCGGTCGGGTCGGGCTTCTCCACGATCGAACGGACCTGCACGAGCAGGTCGTCGACCGGCTCGGGCTCGACGCACCCGTAGGCGGAGATGTCGCCGCGCGGCACCTCCTGGAGCGCGACCACGGACCGTCCGTACCGGGCGTGCACGTCGAGCATCGAGCGCAGGACCTCGGCGTCGTCGACCATGATGTCGTCGCCCAGCATCACGGCGAACGGCTCGTCGCCGACGTGGTCGCGAGCGGTGAGCACCGCGTGCCCGAGGCCCTTGGGCTCCTTCTGGCGGATGTAGTGGATCGCCGCCATCTCGGACGGGTTCAGCACGGCGTCCAGCAGCGCCCGCTTGCCGGCCCGCTCGAGCTGGACCTCCAGCTCGAAGTTCCGGTCGAAGTGGTCCTCGATGGCGTGCTTGCCCCGACCGGTCACGATGAGCACGTCGGTGAGACCGGCCCGGACCGCCTCCTCGACCACGTACTGGATGGCCGGCTTGTCGACGACGGGCAGCATCTCCTTCGGCTGGCTCTTGGTGACGGGCAGGAATCGCGTGCCCAGCCCGGCGGCCGGGATCACCACCTTCTTCACCGGTTGCATCGGTCGCCCCTCGGTCCGGAGGTCACCCGGAGAACGCTACCGCTGCGCGGTCGGCGGGCCGCCGTCGGCCCCCGCCGGGGGGTGCTCCGGGCGCAGCGAGAGCTCCTCGCCCCGGACGAGCCTTCGGAGGTTGGAGGCGTGCCGGGCCACGACGGCCACCGCGAGCCCCGAGACCACGGCGACGTCGACCCATCCGTAGCCGGACAGGGCCACGGCGACGGGGAAGAGCAGGGTCCCCACGAGCGACGCGACGGACGCCTTGCCGGTGACGCGGGCGAGCACGAACCAGCAGACGCCGAGCCCGAGGACGATCCACGGGAACAGCACGACCAGCGTGCCCCCGGCCACGGCGACGCCCTTGCCCCCCTTGAACCGCCGGGTGACCGGGAAGACGTGACCGGCGAGGGCGGCCACGCCCAGGACGTAGGCGCCGGCCCGACCCTCGATCGCCAGCCCGGCACCCGCGGAGAGCGCCCCCTTGCCGAAGTCCGCGCCGAGGACGAGCAGCCCGGCCCGCCAGCCGAGGAGGCGGATGACGTTCGAGGCGCCCGGGTTGCCCGAGCCCTCGTGGAGCACGTCGTGGCCACCCACCCGACCGACGAGGGTCGCGCTGGGGAAGGTCCCCAGGAGGTAGGCGAGCGGCACCAGCAGCGCGATCACGGCCATCGACGGCATTCTCCCGCACCTGGAGGGCCCGTCAAATGGACCCTCCCGACCGGGTACCATTAGCAGTCGAGAACCGCGACTGCTAGACCGTCCTCGGGGGCGGGAACCCCGCCCGTCAGAGAGGTGCCAGCCGATGCCGACCTACTCGTACCGCTGCGGCAAGTGCGGAGAGCAGTTCGAGACCTGGCAGTCGATCACCGACGAGCCGCTCAAGCGCCACCGCGGCTGCGGCGGCAAGCTCGTGAAGGTGCTGAGCCCGGTGGGCATCGTGCTCAAGGGATCGGGCTTCTACAAGACCGACAACGGCTCGCGGTCCAAGGGCGCCCGGCGCGAGAAGACCGAGAAGACCGAGACGTCGGAGTCCTCGAAGCCCGCGGAGACGCCGAAGTCGAAGCCGTCGCCCGAGGCCTCGACCACCCCGTCGAAGGCCGAGGCCAAGACGGCGTGACCGCTGCGGTCGCCGAGGTCGGGGTCTTCGGAGGATCGGGGTTCTACTCGTTCCTCGACGACGTCGAGGAGCTCGAGCTGGTGACGCCCTACGGCCCCCCGAGCGCGGCCCTGCACCTGGGCCGGGTGGCGGGGCGCCGCGTGGCCTTCCTCCCCCGCCACGGCCCCCACCACGAGCTCGTCCCCCACCGCATCAACTACCGGGCCAACCTGTGGGCGATGCGCATGCTGGGCGTGACCCGGGTCCTCGCGCCCTTCGCCGCCGGCTCACTCCAGCCCCACGTGCACCCCGGGGACTTCGTGGTCTGCGACCAGTACGTCGACCGGACCTGGGGCCGCCCGGACACGTTCTACGAGGGGCCCGTGGCCCACCACGTCTCCTCGGCCGATCCCTACTGCCCCGCCCTCTCGACCCTCACCGCCGACGTGGCCCGCGACACGGGCACGACCGTCCACCGGTCGGGCACGGTCGTCGTGGTGCAGGGGCCCCGGTTCTCGACCCGGGCCGAGTCCCGCTGGTTCCGGGCCCAGGGCTGGGAGGTCGTCAACATGACCCAGTACCCCGAGGCGCACCTCGCGCGGGAGCTGGGCCTGTGCTACACGGGCATCGCCCTCATCACCGACTACGACACGGGGGTCGAGGACGACCCGGGCCACGAGCCCGTGAGCCAGGAGCTGGTGTTCTCCTTCTTCGAGCGCAACGTGGGGCGGGTCCGGGACCTGCTCTTCGCCGTGATCCCCGGCTCCCCGGGGAGCGGGACTGCACCTGCGCCGAGGCGCCGGGACCCCTCCCACCGGTCGAGCCCCTTCCGTCCGGCGAGCCGTCCGGGTAGCCTCGGCGCCACCTCCCCGTCCTTCCCCGCCGGCCCGTCGCGCCCGGGAGGGACGTCCCCATGCTCCGCCGATCACCCCGTGCCGCCCTCCTCTGGGCCGGCGCCGCCGTCGTCGGTCTCGCCACCGCCCGGATGGCGGCCCAGGACCTCGCCGCCCTCCACCGGCAGGCCCGGGCGCTCGGTGATCCCCGTGAGATCGTCGTGGCCCGCCACGACCTCGCCCTGGGGTCGACGGTCGACCCCGAGGACCTCGCCGTCCGCCGGCTCCACGCCTCCGAGGTCCCCGACGGCGCGCTGCTCGACCCGCGCGACGCCGTGGGCCGGGTCGTCGCCGTGCCGGTCCTGCGCGGTGGCACGGTCCTCGCACGGCACCTCACCCCCGCCGAGCGGTCCGGTCTCGACGGGATCGTGCCCGAGGGGATGCGGGCCGTCCGGGTCGTGGCGACCGACACCCTGCGTCCCGACCGGGGTGCCACCGTCGACGTCCTCGTCACCCTCGACCCCTCCCTCGTCGGCGAGGGGGTGGAGCCGACGCTCGTGGCGGCCCGGGCCGCGCTCGTGGTCCAGGTCGACGCCGGCGGCGCGGATAGCCTCTCGGCCGACGCGGGCCCGGGCACTCGCCTCGGGGTCACGCTCCTCGTCACGACCGACGAGGCCACCCGGCTCGCCTACGCCAGCGCGAACGGCGTGCTCGCCCTGGCCCTGACGCCGCCGGAGGACGCGTGCTGCAGGACATCGTTCTCGGGATCGTCCAGGGGCTGACGGAGTTCCTCCCCGTCTCCTCGAGCGGCCACCTCGTCGTCGTCCCCGCCCTGTTCGGCTGGGAGCAGCCCTCCCTCACCTTCGACCTCGTGCTGCACCTCGGAACCCTCCTCGCCGTGGTCTTCGCCTTCCGGGCCGACCTCGTCGCGCTGGTCCTGGGGTTGCTGGGGCGAGGCCCCGATCCGACCCGGGCCCGCCGCCTCCTCGGCCTCCTCGTCGTGGGCAGCATCCCGGCGGGCGTCGCCGGGCTGGCCCTGGGCAGCTTCTTCGAGGACCTGTTCGAGCGGCCGGGCTGGGTGTGCGGCTTCTGGGTCGTGACCGCGCTGATCCTCCTCGCGGCCGACCGCCACGTCGAGCGCTTCCCGGCCACCACCGACACGGTCGGCACCCGATCGGCGGTCGGCATGGGGGTGGCCCAGGCGGCCGCGATCACCCCCGGGATCTCGCGGTCCGGGACGACGATCGCCGCCGGGGTCGGGTTCGGGCTCACGAGGACCGAGGCCGCCCGGTTCTCGTTCCTGCTGTCGATCCCCGCCATCCTCGGGGCGGTGATCACGCAGATCCCCGACGTGACCGGCGGCGAGTTCGACCTCACCGCCTCGGTGGCCGCGGGGTTCGTGGCCGCGCTCGTCTCGGGGTGGCTCGCCATCGAGGGCTTCCTGCGCTTCCTGCGGACGCACTCGCTGCGTGCCTTCGCCCTCTACCTGCTCGTCGTGGCGCCCGTGTCGGCCGTCCTCCTCTGGCTCACCTGACCCCCCTTCCCTCCCACGCTCGCGTCGGGTCACGAACGGCACGCTGGCGCGCTCCTGGTGACCCGACGCGCCTTCGATCCCCGCTGACCCGGCGCGCCGGGCGGGCGCCGGGCCGGCACCGGTCCCGCCTGGCTAGCCTGCTGCGCGTGCCGGGACCGATCGAGGCGGTGATCTTCGACTACGGCGGGGTGATCTCCAGCCCGCTCTTCCGCGGGGTCGGCCGGTTCGAGGCCGACATGGGCTATCCGCCGGGCGCGGTGCTCGAGCTGCTCTTCGGCGAAGCCGCCTACATCGGCGTCGAGGGTCGGGCCCATGCCTCGACCCGTGACGTCGAGCGGGCGTCCGCCGCGAGCCACGCCGTCACCCACGACTGGCACCGCCTCGAGGTCGGGGAGATCGGCCTCGACGAGTACCTCGCGGGCGTCGTCGAGCGGGCGCCCGCGGTGCTGGGGGCACCCCTCGACACCGGCGCCTACTTCACCTTCCTCTCGAGGATGCCCATCGGCGTCCACTGGGCCGTGGTCCACCGGGCCCGGGAGCTGCGCGACCGGGGTTTGAGGCTGGGCCTCCTCACCAACAACGTGAGGGAGTGGGGCGAGCGGTGGCGCACGACCTTCCCGGTCGACGAGCTGTTCGAGGTCGTCGTCGACTCCAGCGACGTCGGCATGCGCAAGCCCGACCCGCGCGTCTACCGCCTCACCTGCGAGCGCCTGGGCGTGGCCCCCGACGTGGTCGCCTTCGTCGACGACAACCACGAGAACGTGGCCGCGGCGCGGGCGCTCGGCATGGAGACCGTCCACTTCGGCGAGGACCCCTTCGAGGCCCTCGCCGAGCTCGACCGGATCCTCGAGCGGCGGGGCGTCCGCCGGACCCGGTGAGGATCGAGCTCGTCCCGCCGGATCCCGCCTGGCCCGAGCGGTTCGCCGCGGAGGCGGCCCGCATCCGCGCCGCGCTCGGTCCCCTGGCGCTGCGGATCGACCACGTCGGCTCCACCTCGATCCCGGGCCTGGCGGCCAAGCCCGTCGTCGACATCCAGATCTCGGTGCGCACCGTCCTGCCGATGGCGCCGTACCTCGCGCCGCTCGAGCGACTCGGCTACCGCTACGTGCCCTACCCCGACGAGGACGGCGTCGACCGCTACCCCTTCTTCGGCCGGCCCCCGGAGCGACCCCGGGCCTTCCACGTCCACGTGTGCGAGACCGGCGGGTACGGCGAGCGACGGACCTTGGCGTTCCGCGATTGGCTGCGCGCCCACCCCGAGGACGCCGTGGCCTACGAGGCCCTGAAGCGCGACCTCGCCCGCCGCGAGTGGGACGACCCGAACGACTACGCGGAGGCCAAGGACCCCTTCGTCCTCTCCGTCCTCGACCGTGCCCTCGGCACGGACGCGGGGGGCTGAGACCGGGCTGTCCCACTCCTCTCGGGTGTCTCCACCCCCGCCCAGCGACGGTCACGACACCCGAGAGCCCGAAGACCTCCGATCCGGGTGTCTCCACCCCCGCCCAGCGACGGTCACGACACCCGAGAGCCGGATGCCGGGAGCCGATGCGCCCGCGCCGGGCTCGCGCAGGTCGAGCTCAGGTCGTCCCCCCGCCCGTGCCCGGCCGGGCCCCCGGGCGAACCGCTCCAGCGGGAGGGCGATGAACACCGCGCTCGACTCCGCGATCCGCCGGCCCGCGCACCAGGCGTCGGCGCTCATGAAGAGCTTCCGCCCGTCCTGCCCGTCGAGGCGGCCCCGGAACTCGATCTCCTCGCCGACCGGAACCGGAGCCAGGTAGCGCACGGTCATCTCGCCGGTGAACGCCGGCAGGGCCTTGATCGCCAGCATGAAGCCCATCACGTCGTCGAACACGGCCGCGACGACGCCGCCGTGGGCCCGGCGGGGCGCCCCCTCGAAGGCGGGACCCAGGATCACCCGGGCGTGGGCCTCCTCACCGACCTGGTGGGCCACCATGCCGATCCCCATCGGGTTCGCCTCGCCGGAGACGATGCAGTCGGGGAAGTCCTGCAACCGCCCGCCCTCGAGCAGGTCACCGGAGAACAGCGTCCGCTTCATCTCGTCGACGTCGCGCCGGCGGGGAGCGCTCGCGGCCACCTCGGCCTCGAGCTCCCGGGCCGCGACGGTGATCCGCCGGAAGGTCTCGTCGTCGGCGTGGTGGGCGACGATCGCGTGCCCGAGCCGGCGCAGCGCCGCCGCCGCCTCGATGCGCGCCGGCGAGACGTCGCCGGCCTCGGCCTGCCTGGGGCCGACCTCTCGACTCATCGCCCGGTCCTCCTCGTGGCGTCGGGTCCAGGAGCATGGCAGACGTGCTGCGGGTCGGGCTGCAGCTCCGCTCGCCCCCCGGTCGCGTCAGGCGCCGCTCATCGTCATCTCGGAGACGAGCAGGGTGACGCCGGCGGCCGCACCGGGCAGCCACCGCACGTCGGAGCCGACCTCCACGACGTCGAGCAGCATGCGCTGGAGCGTCGACGCGATGGTCACCTCACGTACCGGCTCGGCGAACGCGCCGTCGCGGACCATCAGCCCCTCGGCGCCCACCGAGAAGTCGCCCGACACCGGATTCGTGCCCGAGTGCAGCCCGCTCACCGACTGGACGTAGAGCCCCTCGGGCACCGACGCCAGGATCTCCTCGGGCGAGCGGATCCCGGGGACGAGGTGGAGCGCACGGGGCCCGACCCCAGGGGTCGACCGGTAGCCGCCCCGCACCGCCGACCCGGTGGTGCCCCGCCCGGACCGCCTCCCCGTGTACACGTTGTGCAGGAAGCCGACGAGCCGGCCCCCTCGACGAGGACGTTCCGGCGGGTCGGGACACCCTCCGCGTCGTGGGTGGAGGCCCCGAGCGCCTCGGGGAGGGTGGGATCGTCGACGAGCGTCACGCCCGCCGCCGCGACGTCCTCCCCCTCGCGTCCCACGAACATCGAGCGGCCCTTGAGGACGGCCTCTCCGCCCAGGGCCGCGCCGACCAGCCCGAGCAGCGACCTGGTCACCAGCGGATCGAGGACGACCGGGAGGCGCCGGCCCGCGGGCTGGCGGGCACCCAGGAGGCGGGTGGCCCGCTCGGCCGCGTCCCCGGCCGCCGCGACCGGGTCGAGATCGGCGAAGGACCGGCCGACCGAGAAGCCGTACCCGGTCCGGGCGTCGGTCCCATCGCCGGCGACGGCGAACGACGCGCACGAGGCCACGGTCCGGCGCGCCTCGGCCTCCACGCCCGACGAGCTGGCCAGGGCCGACTCGACGGCCGCGTCACCGTAGGACGCCGACTCGACCGTGCGGACCCGGGGGTCGGCGGCCCGCGTCGCCGCCTCCAGCTCGAGGGCGAGGCGGACCTTGTCGTCCGTCGGCACCGAGAGCAGCTCCTCGCGCCAGAGGTCGAGCGCCGGGGCCCCGACGCCCCCGCCTCGTCGAGCGAGGCCAGTCCCTGGTGCTCGTCGGGCTCGCCGAAGGAGGCGTTGTCGCGAGCCTCGGCGAGCGTCGAGTCGACGACCTCGGCGTCGAGCGATCCGGCCCAGGCGAAGCCCAGCCGCCCCTCGACGAAGATCCGCACGCCGACCCCACCGACTTCGGCGACCGTCAGCGACTCGACGTCGCCGCCGAAGACCTTCACCTCGGTGTCGCGGGACCGGGCCGCGTAGGCCTCGACCTGCTCGCCGGGCCGGGCGGCCCCGGCCAGGCGGCGGGCCAGGGCCAGCAGGTCGGATGGCTCAGGCACCGGCCGTCCCTCCCACGGTGAGCTCGGCGACCCGGAGGGTGGGCTGGCCCGAGGAGACCGGGACCCCCTGACCCTCCTTGCCGCAGGTCCCGGCCCAGGTGTCGAAGTCGTCACCGACCGCGTCGACGAGGCGCAGGGTCTCGGGGCCGTTGCCGATGAGCTGCGCGGCGCGGATCGGCTCGGTGATCTCCCCGTCCTCGATGAGGTACGCCTCGGTCACCCCGAACACGAAGTCGCCCGTCGCCGTGTCGACCTGCCCGCCGCCGAGCTGCACGCAGTAGATGCCCCGCGGCGTCGCCCGCACGATCTCGTCGGGGTCGTCGGACCCGGCCGGGAGGTACGTGTTGGTCATCCGGGTCATCGGGAGGTGCTGGTAGCTCTCCCGCCGGCCGTTGCCGCTCCCCGGCCGCCCCTCCTTGCGGGCCCGCAGCAGGTCCCACATGTAGTCGGTGAGGACACCGTCCTGGATGAGGACGTTGCGGCGCGACGGCTGACCCTCGTCGTCGATCGCCGCCGTGCCCCACTGGCGGGCGAACGTCCCGTCGTCGACCACCGTGACCAGCGGGGAGGCCACCTGCTCGCCGACCCGACCCCGGAAGACGGAGGCGTCCTTGGCCACGAGATCGGCCTCGAGCCCGTGACCGCAGGCCTCGTGGAACAGCACGCCACCCGCGCCCCGCCGCAGGACCACCGGCATGCGGCCGCTGGGCGCCGGGCGGGCCCGCAACAGCGTGAGCGCCCGGCGGGCCGCGGTCCGCCCGACGTCCTCGGGCGCGATCTCGTCGAAGAGCTCGAAGCCGACCGTGCGGCCCGGGGCTTCCATGGCCGTCTGGAGGCCGGTGTCGCCGACGGCGACGCACTGCACGAAGAAGCGGGTGCGCACCTGGTCGTCCTCGGCGAGGAGCCCGTCGGAGCTCGCCACCAGGATCCGGCGCCGGCTGTCGGCGTAGGACGCGCTCACCTGGCGCACCGCGTCGCCTTCGGAGCGGGCCGCGTCGTCGGCCCTCCGCAGCAGCTCCACCTTCCGGGCCTTCTCGACGTCTCCGGGGAGCAGCCGCACCTCGTGGGGCGGGGGCACCGTCTGGCGGGCCAGGGCCACGACGTTCGCGCCGCCCCCACCCTCCCGCGCCGTCGCCGCCGCGGCCTCGGCCGCGCCCAGGAGACCGGCCTCGGACAGGTCCGCGGTGTGGGCGTACCCGGTCGTCTCGCCCCGCACGACCCGGATCCCGGCCCCACGCGAGCGGCCGGACACGACCTCCTCGACCCGCCCGTCATCGAGACGAGCCGTCGACGTGGAACGGTCCTCGGCGAACACCTCGGCGAAGTCGCCGCCCCGCCGGAGAGCGGCCCGGAGCGTGCGTTCCAGGAGGGCGTCGTCGATCACCGGGCCTCCGGCGGGACGGAACGGGCAGGGAGCCGCTCCCGGGGCGGCTGGAAGTGCCTCCGGTGTCGCAGCGTGCCTATCGTACGCCGGTGCCTCTCGAGACCGGGCTCAGCGCGCAGGTTCGCATGACCGTCACCGACGCCGACACGGCGCTGGCGGTCGGCTCCGGCGACGTCCCCGTCCTCGCCACGCCGCGGGTCGTGGCGCTGGCCGAGCAGGCCTCGGTGGCCGCGGTCGAGGGCCAGCTCGAGCCCGGCACCACCACGGTGGGCTACCGGGTCCAGCTCGACCACCTCGCGCCGACGCCCGTCGGAGGGGTCGTCGAGGCGGAGGCCCACCTGGCCACCATCGAGGGTCGCCGGCTCACCTTCCGGGTCTCGGTGAACGACGGCAACGGCCTCGTGGCCGCGGGCCGGATCACCCGCGTGGTCGTGGAACGGGGTCGCTTCCTCGAGAAGGCCGGCGGAGCCGCCTGACCGGGCCCACCCGCCTCGGACGACGAGGGAGCGCGCCGTGAGCGAGGACGACCGCAGGGACGCACCGGGGCCCGGTGACCCGGGTTGGGCTGCTCCACCGCCTCCTCCCGCCCCGCCCGGCGGAGGCTGGGGGCCACCCGGCGGGAGCTGGGAGCCACCGGCAACCCCCGGCTGGGGACCGCCGCCCGCACCACCGAAGCGCAAGCTCACCTGGCTGTGGGTGCTCCTCGGCGTCCTCGGCGTCGTGGTCGTGGGCCTCGTCGTGGTGGCCGTCCTCGTGGTCCGCACCGTCAAGCCGCCGATCGACGCCACGAACGCCATGCTGCGCGACGTCAGGGACGGCCGCTACGCGGAGGCCTACGAGCAGGCCTGCTCCCGCAACCAGGAGGACTACACGCTCGAGGAGTTCACCGAGGTCTTCGAGACCACGTTCGCCGACAAGGGGCCCATCCGCAGCTTCGACGTCTACTCCGGCGACGTCGACGGCAACCGGGCCGTCGTCGAGTTCACCATCGACTTCGGCATCACCGGCGAGGAGGACTTCGGGATCGACGTGCTCGAGGAGGACGGCGACTGGCGGCCGTGCCTGCTCGAATGAGCGGTCGGGCCGGCGCTCAGGCCAGGTTGCTCGACCTCGGGTAGGCGTCCTCGGGGTCGGTGAGCACGTTCACGAGCGCCGGGCCGTCGGCGGCGAAGGCCCGGTCGAGGGCCGGGCCGAGCTCGCCCGGCCCGGTCACGAGCTCGCCGTGGCCGCCGAGCGCCTCGAGCACGAGGTCGTAGCGGGTCCCGGGCCTGAGCTCCGCCGCGACGTCGTAGCCGTAGACCATGCGCATGGGGTGCTTCTCGAGCCCCCAGATCCCGTTGTTGCCGACGACCGCGACGACGCGCGCGCCGAAGCGCACGAGCGTGTCGAGGTCCCCGAGCGCGAACCCCGCCGCACCGTCGCCCAGGAGCAGCACGACCTGGCGGTCGGGGTGGGCGAGCGCGGCCGCCAGGGCGTACCCCGGCCCCATCCCCAGGCACCCGTACGGCCCCGGGTCGAGGAAGCACCCCGGCTCGAAGGTGTCGACGAGCTTGCCGGCGTAGGACACGAAGTCGCCACCGTCCCCGATCACCACGGCGTCGCGGTCGAGACGGCGGAGGAGCTCCCCGTAGACCCGGGACGGCTTCACCGGCGACGTGTCGGCCTCGAGGGCCGGACGTTCCGCCTCGCGACGGGACCGCTCGTCTCCCCGGAGCCGCTCGAGCCAGCCGTCGTGGTCGGGCCGAGGCCCGACCGCCGCCGCATCGGCGAGCCCGGCGAGCAGACGGGCCAGGTCGCCCGCAGCGGACCCGGCCAGCTCGACGTGACCGGCGACGCCCTCGGGGGCGTCGGCCAGGTGCACGACCCGGGCGTCCCCGAGCGAGCCGAAGCCGAGGCGGAAGTCGAGGGGCGTCCCGGCCACCACCACCAGGTCGGCCTCCTTGAACGCCGTCGACCGGGCCCGTGAGAAGGCCAGCTCGTGGTCCGCCGGGACCGTCCCCGGCCCATCCCGTTCGCGAACACCGGGACCCTCGCGGTCTCGGCGAAGGCCCGCAGCGGAGCCTCGGCCCCCGCCCAGTACACGTCACCGCCCACCATGAGGACCGGGCGCTCGGCCCCGGCGACCAGGGCCGCGATCGTCGACACGGCGTCGGGATCCGGCTCGACGCCCGCCAGCGCCGCCGCCTCCGGGGCCTCGGGGACGTCGGCGTGGGCGTGACCGAAGAACACGTCGAGGGGGACATCGAGGAAGGCCGGTCCGCGGTGTGGGGTGCGAGCGGCGACGAGCGCGGCATCCACCCCGGCGGGGATGGCGGCCGTGGCCGTGGCCGTGGCCGCGTGCTTCGTGACGCTGTCGACGATGGGGACGTGGTCGAGCTCCTGGAGCGACCCCGCGCCCCACCGGAGCTGCGGCGCGCGGCCGCCGAGCACGACCAGCGGAGAGCCGTTCATCGACGCCGCGGTCATCGCGCTCACCCCGTTGGTGACCCCCGGACCGGCGGTCAGGGCCGCGACACCGACCCGGCGCGTCACCTTGGCCCAGCCCTCGGCGGCGAAGGTGGCCGTCTGCTCGTGGCGGGTGTCCACGAGCCGGATGCCGGTCTGCACGCAGCCGTCGAAGAGGGGGAACAGGTGCCCTCCCGACAGGGTGAAGACGGTGTCGACATCGTGACGGCACAGCACCTCGGCGGCGAGCCGGCCGCCGTGGGCCTCCATCATCGACCTCCGACAGCCGCCGCGGCCCGGTGCAGGAACCCGTCGACGGCCTCCCACCACACCGACGGGTTCTCGAACTGGGGCGAGTGGCCCGCGTCCGGGACGACGACGAGCGAGGCGCCGGGGATGCGATCGGCCATGGCCCGCGACGGCCCGAGGAAGGCACCGTCCTGCTCGCCCACGACGACCAGGGTCGGGCAGGTGACCCGGACGAGGTCGGCGAGCTGGTCGGGCTGGTCCTGGATCTCGAGGATCAGCGTCGCCCAGGCGACCGGGGCCATGGCGAGGAGCTTGCGGTCGGCGAACTCCTGGTACCCCGGCCGTTCCTCCCGGAGCCTCCGGCCGGCCGGGCTCTCCAGCGGGGCGTGCTCGTCGAGGAGGGCCTTGAGCGCCCCCATCCCCTGGTCGAGGGCGACCACACCGGCGATCTCGACGCCGGCCCGGTCGAGATCGGGCACGGCGCCCGGCCCGGTCCCCATGAGCACGAGCGCCTCCACCCGGTCCGGGTGGGCGAGCACGAGCCGGCGGGCCACCATGCCGCCCATCGAGTGGCCGAGCAGCCGGAAGGCGTTGATCCCCAGGGCGTCGGCCACCGCGAGCACGTCGTCCACCAGCCGGTCCAGGGTGTACGAGGCCGGATCGGCCGGAGCGCCGCTCTGACCGTGACCGCGGTGATCGAAGGTGACGACGCGGTGGGTCCGGGCCAGCGCCTCGAGGTGGTCGCCGAAGTCCTCCTTGGCCCCGCCGAACCCGTGGACCAGCAGCAGGGCCGGCGCTCGGGCCGGGCCCGCCACGTCGAGCACCTCGATCTCGGTACCGTCGTCCACGGTCAGGCGCACGGAGCCTCCCCTCCCCGACGCCCGTCCGGCGCCGCGAGTCCGGGAACGCCGCCCGAACGGGTCTCCCGACCTTTCCCGGATCCGACGACGAAACGGGCCACCGGACCGTATCCTACGGGGATGGCCGTGACCCAGGCGGCGGGGGACGTGACGCGGGTGGGGGACCGAAGACGGTCCTCGCGCGCCGTCTGGGTGAGGCTGGTCGTCAGCGCGGTCCTGCTGGCGATCCTCGTGTCGCGGATCCACCTCGACGCGGTCCTCCCACGCCAGCGGCACCTCTCCACCCTGGCGTTCTTCGCCGCCGGCGTGGTCGTGACCCTGCTCGGGATCGTGCTCTCGGCCTGGCGGTGGCAGCGGGTCCTCGTCGTCTTCGACACCCACGTCCGGCTCCGCACGCTCGTGTCCCACTACCTGGCGGGTCAGTTCGTGGGCAACGTGCTGCCCTCGACGATCGGCGGCGACGTCCTGCGGGTGAGCCGTGGCGCCCAGACGACCGGCTCGGGGGCGACGTCGTTCGCGTCGGTGGTCCTCGAACGCCTCACGGGCTTCGTGGCCCTCCCGCTGCTGTGCGTCGTCGGCGTCCTCGCCCGGCCGTCGTTGCTCCAGGCCGACCGGGCCTGGATCGCCCTCGCGATCTCCGGGGTCACGCTGGTCGTGCTCGTCGGGATCCTGCTCGTCGCGGCGAGCCCCCGCCTCGCCGGGCGTTTCGCCGAGCACGAGAACTGGATGCGGTTCATCGGCGCGGTCCACCTCGGCGTGGACCGCCTCCGGCACCGGCCGCGCCTCGCGGCCTCGGTGCTGGCCGCCGCGCTCGTCTACCAGGTCTCCACCGTGCTCGTGGTCCTCCTCGCCGTGAAGACCATGGACGTCTCGGTGCCCGTGGCGGCGGTGCTCGCGTTCGCCCCGGCCGTGGCGATGGCCCAGGTGCTCCCGCTGTCGCTGTCCGGGCTGGGGGTGCGCGAGGGGATGCTCGTCCTGTTCCTCGGCTCCCTCGGGGTCTCGGCCGGTCCGGCCATCGGCGTCGGGCTGCTCTGGTACGCGATGACCTTGCTGGTGAGCCTCCTCGGGGCCCCCGCCTTCGCCGTGGGCCACCGCCACCCCGCGCCCGCCGACCAGCCATGACGCAGCAGACCCACTCGCCACCCGCCATCTCGGAGGAGGTGTCCGCCGAGCGGAGGTTCCGCCTCCCCCGGCGGCAAGGTGCTGCGCGACGGACGGCGCCTCTACTGGTGGGCGGAGCTCGTCGCCATCCTCGCCTTCTACGGCGTGTACTCGACCATCCGCAACAGCACCGAGGGCGGGACCGCCGCGGCCCGCTCCCACGCCCTCGACATCATCCGCTGGCAGCGCGACCTCGGCATCTACCACGAGGAGACGCTCCAGGACTGGGCGCTGCACTTCAAGCCGCTCGTCGTGTTCATGAACTACTTCTACGGCTCGCTCCACTTCGTCGTGACGGCGGGGGTCGGGATCTGGCTCTTCCGGAGGTTCCGTGACCACTACCCGCTGTGGAGGAACACCCTGGGCATCGCCACCGGGATGGCCCTCATCGGCTTCGCGCTCTGGCCGCTCATGCCCCCCGGCTGCTGCCCGACGGCTTCGGGTTCGTCGACACCCTCGCGAGGTACCCGACCTTCTGGTCGTTCAACTCGAAGACGATGAGCAACATCTCCAACCAGTACGCGGCCATGCCGAGCGTCCACTGCGTCTGGGCCCTGTGGTGCGCGTGCGTCGTGGTCCCCCGGGCCCGAGGGACGTGGGCCAAGGTGCTCTTCGCGCTGTACCCGCTGCTCACCGTCACCGCCATCGTCCTCACCGGCAACCACTACTTCCTCGACGCCGTCGGCGGGTTCGTGGTCCTCGGCGTGGGGTACCTCCTCGCCCGCAGGTTCACGAGGGCCGGGAGGGGCGAACCGCGACCGGACCTCGGCGGGGTGACCGCCCCGGCCTGAAGCCCGCGGAGTTGCGGCGCTCTCGCAGCGTGGCCGAACCTGTCCCGGCATGGACCTCGACCACGTCGCCCTCGCGACCGCCGACGTCACCGACGCCCTCGACTTCTTCGTGGGCCGGCTCGGCGGAACGATCCTCTTCGGGGGGCAGGGACCGGGGTTCCGGCCCATGACGCTGCGGATCGGCGACGCCCACGAGGGCATGAACGTGGAGCTCCTCGAACCCTGGGACACGCATCGGTCCGACTTCCTCGCCCGCTTCCTCGAACGCGACGGCGAGGGACCGCATCACCTGACGTTCAAGGTCCCGGACCTGCGCGCCACGCTCGAGCGCGTGGGCGACGCCGGGCTCCACCCGGTGAACGTCGACCTCTCGAACCCGGCCTGGATGGAGGCGTTCCTCCATCCCCGCGAGGTCCAAGGGACGGTCGTCCAGCTCGCCCAGGCCGCGGACATCTTCGGGGATCGGGCCGAGCTCCTCGCTCACGTGGCCGACCACGGCCCCCGGGGGAACCCCGCCTGGTGGCCGCCGGCGCCGCCCGCGGGGCCCCGCGCGTCCATGCGGCGCGTCGTGATCGGAACGCCGTCGCTCCCCGAGACCCGGAGCCTCTACACGGGCCTGCTCGAGGGCGAGGAGATCGAGTCCGGGGAGGGCTGGGTGGAGCTGGCCTGGCCGGGAGGAGCGAGGGTGCGCCTGGAGTCGCGCGGCGGGGCGCCGGGCGTCGACCGGCTCGAGTACCGCCAGCCGGGGTCGCGACGCGAGGACCTGATCGCGGGGACCCGCCTCGTGGCCGTCGTCGACTGAGGATCCCCCGGGAGGTCGAGGGGCCGGGTCAGCGCCGCCGCGCGACGGCGACGATCCAGCCGATCACGGCCCCGAGCACGGCCGAGACGAGGATCACGAGGACGAGCGGGAGCTCGGAGTCTCCGACGATGTAGCTGACCTCGACCGAGTCGCGGTTGACGAGGCCCAGCCACAGGAGCAGGACGAGGACCACCGCGAAACCCAGGAGCTTCCCGCGCTGCACCCGCGGCGCGGGAGCCTCGGCCTCGTCGCCGCGCCGCTTCCGTGCCCTGCGTCCGCGCTCCTCGACCATGAGCACCTCCCGGTTCGCGCTCACGCTACCCCCGCGCCGCGCTCCTGGCCGGCCACGAGGCGCAGCACGCCCTCTCGAACCGCCCGGTCGGCGAGCGAGAGGTGGGCGTCGTGGGCCGTGATCAGGGCCAGGCGACGGGGGGGCATGCCCGCGATCCGGAGGGTCCGGAGCCCCTCGAGCACCGGAGGCACGGCGGTCTCGGGGAGCACCGAGGCCCCACCGCCCGCGGCGACGAGCTCGGCGATGAGCCGGATCCCCTCGACCTCGATCGGGACGTGCAGGGTGAACCCCTGCGCCGCGGCCGCCGCCTCCACCTCCAGACGAAGGGGGTTGCCCGCGGGAGGGAGCACCAGCGACAGGGTCGCCAGCACCCCGACGTCGATCGGCTCCTCGGGGAGGGGCGCGTCCTCGCGCGCGAGGACGACGAGCGCCTCCTCCATGAGGTGCTCGACGACGAGTCGCCGGTCCAGGACGGGTTCGGTGACGACCGCCTGGGCCAGCTCGTGGTCCACGACGTCGCTGGCGAGCCGCTCGGAGGCACCCTCGCTCACCCGGAGACGGATGCCGGAGGCCTGGTCCCGGAGGTCGGCCACCAGCGCGGGCACGAGCCAGCGGCTGGCGGTCCCGACGACCCCGATGCTGGCCGAGCCGGCCTCGAGGCCCTGGAGCATCGACAGGTCGGCCCGCATGGCCTGGAGCTCCCGGCGAATCCGGCGGGCCCGCTCGAGCACGACCTCGCCACATTCCGTGGGGGTGGCACCGCGGCGACTGCGGGTGAGCAGGGTCACGCCGAGCTGCTCCTCGAGCTGGCGGATCTGCTCCGAGACGTTCGACTGCACCGTGTTCAGGGCATCGGCGGCCGCGGTGAAGGAGCCCTCCTCAGCGATGGCGAGGAGGGTGTCGAGATGGCGCAGCTCCATGGCGACCTCCCGGGTGCTCACGCTGGGTGATACATCGTCAGGATAGATGGATACTATCACTTCTACCCGTTGGACAGATTCCGTCCGGTGGTGTTGCATGTTCCGTCGGAGAACGAATCGGGGAGCCGGCTTCCCCCAGCCGGCTCCCCGATTTCCAACCCACCGTCCTCGGGAGGTCGTGTGGCCGCGGAGGCCGTGTCCAATCGCATCTTCACCGGCCCGCTCACCTGGATGAGCCGGGCCGTCTGTCGCGGCGAGAGCGTGCTGTTCTTCGCCCCTCCGGGCGAGCGGCCCGAGGCCCGGATCCTGCGGGAGTCCAAGGCCCGGGCCGTCTGCGAGCAGTGCCCGGTGCTCGAGCCCTGCCGCCACTGGGCCCGCGAGCAGCGCGAGTACGGCTTCTGGGGCGGTGAGTCCGAGGAGGAGCGGGCCGCCGCCGGCTACCGCGTCGACATGCCCGTCGGCCGGGTCGCCCGCTACCCGAAGGGCGACGGCACGCCGGTGCAGCCTCGCACGCCCCGGGTCGCCTGACGTCGCACCGGGCACCGCCCGACACCGGCCCACCCCGGACCGGTAGCCTCCCGCCGAGGCACCACGAGGGGAGGGGCGTGTCCAGCACCGGTCCGGAGACCGGTCCCGACGGCGTCGACCTGGCGGCGCTGCGGGCCTGGTTCGTCGAGCACGTCACCGGAGCCGCGGATCGGCCGCTCGACGCGCACCTCGTCCCGGGTGGTCGGTCCAACCTCACCTACGTCGTCTCCGACGGCGCGCAGGAGTGGGTCCTGCGCCGTCCCCCGCTGGGCCACGTCCTGCCCACCGCGCACGACATGGCCCGCGAGCACCGGGTGCTGAGCGCCCTCGCGGCCACCGACGTCCCCGTGCCCCGGACGTTCGCCATCTGCGCCGACCCCGGGGTCATCGGGGCCCCGTTCTACGTCATGGAGCGGGTGGAGGGACGGGTCCTGCGCACCCACGACGACCTCGCCACGCTGAACCCCGCCCAGGCCACCCGCTGCTCCGACGCGCTGGTCGACGTTCTCGCCCGGATCCACTCCGTCGACCACGAGCGCGTCGGCCTCGGGGACTTCGGGCACCCCGACGGCTACCTCGAGCGCCAGGTCCGCCGTTGGGGCCAGCAGTGGGAGCGCTCGAAGACCCGCGAGCTCCCCGAGGTCGACGAGCTGGCCCGTCGGCTGCGAGCCGCGCTCCCCGAGCCCGGCCGACCGGCCATCGTGCACGGCGACTACCGCCTCGAGAACACGATGCTGGCCCCCGACGACCCCGGGCGGATCGTCGCCGTGCTCGACTGGGAGATGGCGACCCTCGGCGATCCCCTCACCGACCTCGGCTTCTTCCTGGTGTTCTGGGGGAGGTCGACGGGGACGCCGTTCCGGCCGGTGCCGCGGTCCGCCGCCTTCCGGGGTTCCTCTCGGGCGACGAGATCGTGTCGCGCTACGCGGCCCGGGCCGGTCGGGCCGTCGACGCCCTGGACTGGTACGTCGCCTTCGCCAGCTACAAGCTCGCCGTGATCCTCGAGGGGATCCACGCCCGGTTCCTCATGGGCAAGACCGTGGGCGAGGGCTTCGCGGGACTCGGCGAGGGTGTCCCCGTCCTCGCCGGGGCGGCCCTCGAGCGGGCCGGTCGCTCCTCGATCGCGGCGCTGCGCCGCTGACCGCCGCGACCCCGGGGCGGAACGCCCCGGCCCCGGGGCGGAACGGCGGTGACCCGTCGGGGCTACAGGAGCGCCAGCGCCTCCATGACCCCGGTGTACGTGCCCATGGCCTCCTGCACCGACTGCTCGTTGCCGCCCATGCAGAGCTCGACCCTGAAACCCTCCACGATCGAGCTCGCCTCGGCGTGCAGCCGGCGCGTCTCCTCCTCGGCCTGGAGGGCGAGCAGCTCCTCGAGGTCCCCCTCGACGAGCATCATCCCGCCTGCGGCCCCGATGAGGTTGAAGTACTCGCGGTGCCCCTCGATCCGCCCTTCCTTGGCCAGGTCGTCGTAGAAGGTGAGGGCCCGCCCGAAGACCTCCAGGCTCTGGCGCTCCCGTCCCCGGACCGGCGGACCCCAGCTGATGACCGTGGCGCCCTTCATCGGCTCTCTCCCCCCTGCGGCCCCGGGCAGGCCACCTCGCGAGTATCCGTCTGTGACCTTCCGGATACAAGAGCGGCCGCCAGCGGACCCCCCTACGCTGGCCACACGCGAAGGAGGGCGCCGGGGTGCGACTGGTCACGATCGGGGGACGGATCCACGCTCTGACCACCGACGGCCGGGGCGCGGTCGACCTGGGCGGGCTCACCGGGCTCCCGTCCGACCCGGCGTCGTTCCTCGCCCGGGGGCGTGGCCGCGGCGACGGCGCTCCTGCCGGGCGCTCGGCCCGACGTGGTGCCGCTTCCCCGGCTCGACGCCCCCGTCCCGCGACCCCGGATGGTGTGGGCGATCGGGCTCAACTACCGGGACCACGTGGCCGAGACGGGCGGCTCGCTGCCCGAGGTGCCGACGGTCTTCGTCAAGTCTCCCGGTGCCGTGATCGGCCCGGACGAAGCGATCGTCGTCCCGCCGCACGTGACCCAGCCGGACTACGAGGGTGAGGTCGCGGTCGTGATCGGTCGCCGGGGCCGCGACGTCCCCGAAGACGAGGCGCTCGACCACGTCGCCGGCGTGACCTGTGCCCACGACGTGAGCAGTCGCGACCACCAGTTCGTCACCGGCCAGTGGTCGTGGTCCAAGTCGTTCGACACGTTCTGCCCCCTCGGCCCGGTGCTCGTCACCCCCGACGAGGTCGACGTCGACGACGTGCCCCTCGAGACCCGCCTCAACGGCGAGGTCGTCCAGGCGTCGCGCACGAGCCAGATGGTCTTCCCGATCGCCCGGCTGGTGGCCCACCTCTCCCGGGGACGACCCTCGAGCCGGGCGACGTGATCCTCACCGGGACCCCGGCCGGTGTCGGGGTCGCCCGCACGCCACCGCGCTGGCTCGTGGACGGCGACATGGTCGAGGTCTCGGTCGGAGGCGTGGGCACGCTGCGCAACCCCGTCGTGCGACCGTAGTCCGGCGCGCGGGACCGCCGGCGTCCGGCCGCCACGCCGCCCGGCGTAAGGTGGGCACGATGCACGGACTCGTCTGGCACGACCGTCCGGCGCTCGAACGGCCCCTGCTCCTCGCCGCCTTCGAGGGCTGGAACGACGCGGCCGACGCCGCCTCCGACGCGCTCGAGTGGCTCCGCCGGCGCCTCGACACCGGCCCGCTGGCGATGATCGACCCCGAGGAGCACGTCGACTACCAGTCGACCCGCCCGCGGGTCGAGCTCGTCGACGGCGTGGTGAAGGAGATCCGCTGGCCCGCGTACGAGCTCGTCGCCGCCCGGGCCGCGTCACGGGACCTGGTGCTGCTCACGGGGGCGGAGCCCAGCTACCGGTGGCGCTCGTTCTGCGCGACGGTGCTCACGGTCGTCCGCGAGGCGGGCTGCGAGCTCGTGGTGACCCTCGGGTCCCTCCTCGCCGACGTGCCCCACACCCACCCCGTGCGGATCACCGGGGCCGCCACCGAGCCGGACCTGGCGGCGCGCACGGGTCTCGAGGGCTCCCGCTACGAGGGGCCCACCGGGATCGTGGGCGTGCTCCACGACGCCTGCCGGCAGGCGGGTGTCCCGTCGGTGTCGCTGTGGTCGCCGGTCCCTCACTACGTGGCCTCGCCGCCGAACCCCCCGGCGACCCGCGGGCTGCTGTCGGGTCTCGGCCGTCTGGCCGACCTGTCCCTGGACCTCCGGGAGCTCGACGTCCTGGCCCACGCCTGGAGGGCGTCGGTGGACGAGGTGGTGGCCGACGACCCCCAGGTGGCCGCCTACGTGCGCCGCCTCGAAGAGCAGGCCGACCGACCGCCGGACCTCACCGGCGAGCTCGGGGCCGGGTCGGGCGAGCTGCCGTCGGGCGACGCCCTCGCCGCCGAGCTCGAGCGGTTCCTGCGCGACCAGCGTCGGGACGGCTGACCGGCCACCGGGCGGAGCAGGCCGGCGCTCCGGACCCTCATCCCAGGAGGTCCTGCGCCACCGCCTCCCAGAGCTCGGTGGAGAGCCGGAGGGACTCCACGTCGACGCGCTCGTCGTTGCCGTGGAACATCGAGTAGTAGTCCTCGAAACCCATTCGCGCGCTGAACAGCCCGTAGCCGTACGCCACCGAGCCGGCCCGCCGGAAGAAGCGGGCGTCGGTCCCACCCGTCATGAGCATCGGCACGAGAGCCGATCCCTCGACGAGACGGCCGCTGACCCGGGCCAGGCTGTCCCACAGCGGCGTCTCCACCGGCGACTCGGTCGCGGGGTCGTCCCGGGACTCGATCTCCACGCTCCCGGCGAGGTCACCGAGCGCCTCGTCGAGCATCGCCCTCGCCTCGTCGCCGCTCTGGCCGGGGAGGGTCCTGACATCGACCTCCAGCTCGACCCGGTCGGGGATGACGTTGGTCTTGGTCCCGCCGCGCGCCACGGTGGGAGCGAAGGTCGTATGCGTGCAGGAATGGGCCATCCGGGCCAGCGACAGGGGCAGCTCCTCGCAGCGGGCCATCAGGCGCTCGGGATCCACCAGGTCGGCCGCGACGTCGCGGGGCAGGCCGATCGCCTCGACGAACCGCCGCCAGGTCTCCTGGATCCGGGTGGCCGGGCGGTACTCGTGGAGGCGCCGGACGACCTCGGCCGCCGTGACCAGGGCGTTGTCGGTCCCGAAGGGCTGCGACCCGTGGCCCGGCGTCCCCCGGACGACCAGCTTCGACCAGTACGTGCCCTTCTCGGCCACGAGCACCGGCAACCGGATCCCCTCGCCCAGGGGTACCTGGAGGCCACCGGACTCGGTGACCACGTAGTCGGCCATCACGGCGTCGCGCTGGTGCTCGACGAGGTGCTCCGCGCCCCAGGTCCCCAGGGCCTCCTCGTCGGCCACGGCGAGGTAGACGAGGCTGCCACGGGGCCGGAACCCCTGGTCGGCGAGGCGGCGGACGGCGACGGCCATCGAGGCCGTGAGGTTCAGCATGTCGACCGCACCCCGCCCCCAGACGACGCCGTCCACGAGCTCGCCGCCGAAGGGGTCGCGACTCCAGCCCTCGGGGTTCACCGGGACGACGTCGGTGTGGCCCATGAGGAGGAGGGTGGGCGCGGTCGGGTCGTGGCCCTCGATCCGGGCCACGAGACTGGCCCGGCCGGGCCGGGGCTCGTAGCGCTCGAGGTCGAGCCCGGCACCGGCCAGGAAGCCCGACAGCAGCTCGACGCTGCGGGCCTCGCCGCCCGAGGCCACGGTGCCGTCGTTGACGCACGCGTTGCGGATGAGCTGCTGGAGGAGGTCGATGACCTCGGCGGTGGGGTCGTCGCGGCCCATCACCCGAACCCTACGGAGCCCGCCCGGCCGGGACAACCGACCGCCCGCGCCCTCAACCCTCCGGGGGCTCCGGCGGGACGACCCGGTAGTGGTACGCGCCCTCGCCGCGGGAGCGCTCGGCCCGGCCGGCCAGCACGAGGTGCTCCAGGTGGGCGAAGGTCTCGCTCTCGGCCATGATCCCCCAGTGCTTCGGGGGGAAGATCTCGTGGGAGATCTGCTCGACCGTGGCCGAGCCGAGGGCCGCCGAGACCTCCTGGATACGCTCCATCCGCTCCCGGTGGTGGTCCTTGATGGCCTGGACCCGTCCCGGCACGTCGTCGAAGGGGTGACCGTGGGCGGGGAGGCCCAGACGGACACCGTCGAGCCCCGCCACCAGTTCGAGCGTCGTGATGTAGGAGCGGAGCGCGTCCGCCCCGTTCCCGACCCCCGAGATGTGGGGCGTGATGGACGGGAGGACGTGGTCGCCCGCCAGCAGCAGACCTCCCTCGGGGTCGAACAGGCAGAGGTGGTCCAGCGTGTGCCCCGGTGTGTGGAGGGCCACCCAGGGCCGGCCGGCCAGCTCGAGCACCTCGCCGTGGCGCATCCGCCACGTCGGCGTCGGAGGGACGAAGAGCATCCTCAGGAGCCTGCTCAGCAGGCGGCGGCGCAGTGGCGGCATCGGGTGCTTGGCACCACCCCAGGGGGTGTCACCGCCCCACGGGGCCCTCTGGCGTGCTGCGGACCCCGCCTCGGACCGGAGGGGGTCGTCGGCCTCGTCGCGCTCGGCCTCGAGCCGGGCGATGAGGTCCTCGTCGGGTTCCAGGGCGAGGGACCGGGCCGCGATCGCGGCCTGGCGCTCGACCTCCAGGGCCTCGTCCAGCCCGAGGGAGCGGCGGTGCTCCCGCCGGCTCAGCGCCCAGGTCGTGAACGAGGCGTGGGTCACGAGCCGGGCCCCGGCCTCCTTGGCCAGGCGCCCGGCCCCCCCGAAGTGGTCGGGGTGGGAGTGGGTCACGATCACCGTGTGCACGTCGCGCAGCCGGTAGCCGGCCGCGCCGAGGCGGCGCTTCAGCGTCCTCCACGAGCTCGGTCCCGGGAGCCCCGGGTCGACGACCGCGAGGCCCCGCTCGTCGACGAGGCCGTACATGTTCACGTGGCCGAGGCCGGGCATCCAGATCGGGAGCTGCATCCGCAGCACGCCCGGCGCGACCTCGGTGACCTCCGGGGAGGCGGGCTCCTGCTCCTGCTTGCGCGGGCGCTCCCTGGCGTCGCCCGGCCGCTCGTGAAGTTGGGTCATCGGCGAGAGAGCCTACTTGACCGGTCGGTCCAGTCCGTCGGCGCCCCGCGACCCGGCGGTCACCCGGCGACGCACGCGTCGAGGCCAAGCTCGCGGGCGACGCGGTCGGCGTCCTCGCTCAGATCCCCGGCCCGGGCGCTCGCGTCCTCGGCGGCGGTCACGTCGCCGGTCTCGAGCGCGACGGCGAGCGCCTCGGCCTGGGCCAGGGCGTCGCCCACCAGGTCGAGCCAGCGGGCGTAGTCGTCCTCGAGCTCGCCCGGGGGCGGGAGCAGGAGGAGGTCGTCGAGGGCCTCCCGCTGGACCTCGACGACGTCGCGCACGCCGAGCGCCGCGGCCTCCCCGTCGCGGAGATCGACGGGGTCCAGGCCCGCCACGGCCTCCGCGGCGCGGACGCAGACGGCCTGGGCGCGCGCCGCCAGCTCGTCGGGAACGAGGCGGGGGTCGGCCCGGCCCGAGCACCCGGCGAGCACGGCGGCCAGGCACGTGAGGGCCAGGAGGCGGGAGCCCTGGGCCGGTCCGGACCTCATCGGCGCGCTCCAGGTCCCATGCGGTGCCCGACGCTAGCCGCGCCGGGAGGGCCCCCTGGCCGGCGACCGGCGCGCGGCTAGCCTTCGCTCCGTGGGCACGCTCGTGGCGACGTGCGTGTGGCGGATCTCGCCTGAGCTGGTCGCGGCGCTCGACGAGCACCTGGGGCCTCCCGTCGACAGCTACGTCAACGGCTCGCAGACCTGGTTCACCGACGACGGGCCCGGCGATGCCACGCTCGAGTGGCGGCTCCACCCGGTGGCCGGGTACCGGGCCCCCGCAGGGCTGTCCCACTACGACCTGTGGGAGCACGTCGTCTCCCAGCTCGCGACGGGGTCGCCCGATCGCCTGCACCTGGGCCGCGAGGAACGGGCCCTCGGCTCGCTCTGGGACGGCCTCGAGTGCTACGCGGCCTTCGACGACGAGCTGGAGCCGGCCACCCTCGCCAGGGCCGCGACCGACGCCGTCGGCCGGGCACCGGACGCGGCCGGCCTCGCGGACCACGACCGGATCGGCGACGAGTGGGAGCGCAGCGGCGGCCGGATCTCGATCGTCGACCAGCTCCTCGGCCAGCTCGGGAGCTCGTAGGGACCTGGCGCGGGCCGACCCGGGGGCGCACCGGCGCCCGCGTCGCTCAGCCGCGCCAGGGCGGCGTCCGGGGCGGGTCGAAGTCGCAGAGCGGCGCCTCGCCACGGATCGCGGCGAGCGCGACGCCGAGCCACCGGTGGGCGCCGGCCAGGGGCTGGGGCAGGCGATCGGGTGGGAAGAAGCCGACCTGGCGGGTCTCGAGCGGGTGCGGCCGCAGCTCGCCGCCGAGCAGCCGGCAGTGGAACACGAGCGAGTACAGCGGGAGCCGGGCGAACCCGAGGCGCAGGCCGTCGAGCACCGCGATGAGCGACACCGGCTCGACCTCGAGCCCCGTCTCCTCGTAGACCTCCTTCACCGCGATCTCCGCCGGTGAGTAGCCGACGTCGGCCCACCCCACGGGGTAGAGCCACAGACCCGAGTCGGCCCGCTGGGTGAGGAGGATCTCGCCGGCCTCGTTGCCGACCACCGCGGCCACCGCGACCTTCGGGGTGACGTAGCCGGCGACGCCCTCGCCCACGCTGGCCAGCCACTCCTCGAAGAGGGCGTCGGACTCGGCCTCCTCGATCGCCGCGGCCCGGATGTCGGCCGCGACCTTCAGCACCTCCTCGAACCGCTCCCGCTCGTAGAGGCTCCGGGTGAAGCCGAGCCCGGTGCGGGCGATCCCCGACAGCGTCTCGGCCCAGCGGAGCAGGTCGGCGGCGCTCACGGGGTGCGGGTCGGTCACGGGCGGAGAGCCTACGGCAGGGCGTACTCGGTGGTGAGGCGAGCGACCAGCGTGGCCCGGAGCCGGTCGAGGGCGAGCCGGTCGACGACCTTGGCCCCCGACGCGTCACGGAGGTAGAAGACGTCGACGACCCGGTCGGCGAGGGTCTCCACCTTGGCGAGGGTCACGTCGAGATCGAGGTCCGCGAACGCGTGGGCCAGGCGGGCGAGCAGGCCGATCTCGTCGTCGGCGTGCACCTCCACGACGGTCGCCAGGTCCGAGGCGTCGAGGTCGAAGATCACCTCCACGCCGCCGCGCGGCCGGCCGGCCCGCGAGCGTCGCCGGTAGCGCCGGATACGCTCCGCCAGCAGCTCGTCGAGGGGCAGCTCCCCGCCGAGAGCTCGCAGGATCGTCGTGGCGGCCTCGGACCGGGCCGACGACCCGCTCAGGCGCCCGAACGGGTCGGTCCCCGCGAACACCTCCAGCGCCTGCCCGTCACCCCGGCTGTACGCGACGGCCTCACGGATGTCGAGCCCGACGAGCGCGAGGGCCCCGGCCACCGTGGCGAGCAGCCCGGTCCGGTCGGGAGCCACCACCGTGCACTCGAGGAGCCCGTCGGGGCGTCGGGCCCACCGCACGGCGGGGTGGGCCGCCTCGAACAGCTCACGGTGGAGGACCATGGCCGCCGGCTCGAACGCCAACGCGTAGGCAGGAGGCATGGTGTCGAGGAAACGGTCCGCGTCGGGTCCCAGCGCGGCTCGCACCTCCTCCCGCCGGGCCCGGGTGGTGGCCAGCCCACCCCGCTCCAGCAGCCCGAAGGCCTTGACGAAGAGCTCCCGCACGAGCGCGGCCTTGGTCGGTCCCCAGGCCGCGGGGCCGGTGGCCCGCGAGTCCCCCACCGTGAGGAGGTACAGCAACCGGAGGCGCTCGGGATCGCCGGCCAGGGAGGCGATCCGGGCGACGGTCGCCTCGTCGGAGAGGTCGCGTCTCGTGGCCGTCTCCGCCAGCACGAGGTGGTGCCGGACGAGCCACCCGAGGGTGTCGACGTCCTCCCCGCCCAGGCCGAGGCGCCGGCCGATCGCCGCCGCCGTGCGCGCCCCGGCCTCGCTGTGGTCCCCGGGGAGCCCCTTGCCGACGTCGTGGAGGAGGGCCGCGAGCAGGAGCAGGTCCGGCCGATCGAGGGACGCGGCGACCTCGTCGTCGAGCTCCCCCGGCCCTTCGGGGCGGACGCCGCCGTCGAGCAGCGTCGCGCACTCGGCGACCGCCTCGAGCAGGTGCCGGTCGACGGTGAAGCGGTGGTAGGCGTTGCGCTGCGGCAGCGACCGGACGTGAGCCCACTCGGGCAGGAGGTGCACGAGGGCCCCGACGTGGTCGAGCGCCTCGAAGACGGCGATGGCCGGCCGGCCGGCCCGCAGCAGCCGGAGGAACGTCGCGGTCCGGGAAGGCGCCCAGGTCGGGTCGCCCGTCGACCGGAGCCGCTCGAGGGTGACCCGGTCGATCGGGCGGTCGTGCTCGGCCGCGGCCGCGGCGACCGCCAGCACCGCGCCGGCGTCGATCGCCACGTCGGCGACGAGCGCGACCCTCCCCTCCCGGAGCACGACCCCGGACCCCAGGGGCCGGTCGCCCCGGACGAGCCTCCCGACGGGGCCGCGCTCGGTGGAACGGAGCCGGTCCCACACGTCGTCGCTGATCCAGGCGACCTCGCGAGCCGCCGACGAGAGCCTCCGGACCATGGCATCGGCGTCCCGCTCGCCGACGGCGGCGGCCACCGCGTCCTGGTCCTGGAGGCTCAGGAGGTCGGAGCGGCCCCCGCTGAGCCGGTGGAGGGTGACCCGGAGGTCCAGCAGGAGGTCCGCGGCGGCTCCGATCCGGCCGGGGTCATGGGGGCGCAGGTAGCCCCGGGCCACCAGGGACGGGAGGCCGCCCGGCCCACCGAGCGCGAACCCGGCCCAGGCCAGGGCCTGGGTGTCACGGAGGCCGCCGCGACCCTCCTTGAGGTTGGGCTCGAGCATCTCGGCGACGGGTCCGTACCTCGCCTCGCGCTCGGCCGCCCCGGCCACGAGCTCCTCGACCACGCGCCTCCGGCGACGCTCGGCGAGCTGCCGGATCCGTCCCTCGAGGTCCCGGTGCAGGGTGACGTCCCCCACGACCGGCCGGGCGTCGAGGAGGGCGGTGAGGGCGTCGAGCTCCGCGTCGGCCAGGGCGACGGCCTCCCTCACCGTCCGGACGGAGTGCCCGAGCACGAACCCCGCGTCCCACAGCGGGTACCAGAGCGCGTCGGCCACGGCGGCGACACCACGGACGCCGTCGTGGACGAGCGCCACGTCGACGTCGGAGCCCGGACAGAGCTCCCGCCGCCCGTACGAGCCCAGGGCCACGAGGACCACCCGCCCGCGAGGCTCCGCGGCCCGGAAGGCGTCGCTCAGGGCCCGGTCCAGGAGCCGGGTGAGGGCCAGTCCGAAGGCGCGACCCCGCAGGCCCGGGTCGGCCACGAACCGATCCCGGGCGGCGCGCAGGGCGACGGGCGAGCCCTCAGAGGGCGTCGGCGCCGACCTCACCGGTCCGGATGCGGATCACCTCGTCGACCGCGGTGACCCACACCTTGCCGTCGCCGATCTTGCCCGTCCGGGCCGCGACGACCAGGGCTTCGGTCACCCTCGTGACGTCGTCGTCGTCGACGAGGATCTCCACCCTCACCTTGGGGACGAAGTCGATCGTGTACTCGGCGCCCCGGTACACCTCGGTGTGGCCGCGCTGGCGCCCGAACCCCTGCACGTCGCTCACGGTGAGGCCGTGGACCCCGAGCTCCTTGAGCGCCTCCTTCACGTCATCGAGCTTGAAGGGCTTGATGATGCCCGTGATGAGTCTCATTCCCTCTCCTCGCCATCACGTCCGTTCGAGCGAGTACCCGACCTCGGAGTGCTGGGTGAGGTCGAGCCCGACCTCCTCGTCCTCCTCGGAGACCCGGATCCCGCCCGGCAGCAGGACTCGCAGCGCCACGCAGATCACATAGGTGACCACGAACGAGTAGACGAGCGTGGCCCCCACCGCAAGGACCTGCTCGCCGAAGAGGCCCCAGCCTCCGCCGAAGAAGGCCCCGTCGGCCCCGGCGGGGTTCACCGCGACGTCGGCGAAGAGGCCCAGCAGCACCGATCCGACGACCCCGCCCACGAGGTGGACCCCGATGACGTCGAGCGAGTCGTCGTAGCCGAACCGGAACTTCAGGCTCACGGCCAGCATGCAGACGGCGCCGGCGATCACGCCGATCACGACGGGTGCCATCCCGCCCACGAACCCGGCGCACGGTGTGATGGCGACCAGCCCGGCGACCGCCCCCGAGGCCGCCCCCAGGGTCGTGGCGTGGCCCGACCGGAGACGTTCCACGGCGAGCCAGCCCAGCATGCCGGCGGCCGCGGCGAGGTGGGTGTTCACCAGGGCCTGGGCGGCGACACCGTCGGCGGCCAGGGCCGAGCCGGCGTTGAACCCGAACCACCCGAACCACAGGATGCCCGTCCCGATGAGGGTGAGCGGCAGCGAGTGCGGGGGCATCGGCTCCCTGGGCCAGCCCCGGCGCCGACCGAGCACGAGGACCGCCGCCAGCGCGGCGGCACCCGCGTTGACGTGGACGACGGTCCCCCCGGCGAAGTCGAGGGCGCCCCGATCGGCGAGCCACCCTCCGGCGAACACCCAGTGGGCGACCGGGGAGTAGACGAGCAGGAGCCACAGCCCGGCGAACCACACCCAGGCCGGGAAGCGCATGCGGTCGGCGATGGCCCCGGTGATCAGGGCCGGGGTGATCACCGCGAAGGTCATCTGGAAGGCCATGAACCCCAGGGCCGGCACGGTACCGGAGACCTCGCCGGCGAGGTCGCGCAGCCACAGGAACTCGAAGTTCCCGATCACGCCGCCGTTGCCGGGATCGCCGAAGGCGAGCGAGAAGCACACCGCGGCCCACAGGACGCTCACGATGCCCATGGTGAAGAAGTTCTGCATGAGCATCCCGAGCACGTTCTTGGCCCTGACCATCCCTCCGTAGAAGAGGGCGAGGCCGGGAGTCATGAACACCACGAGCGCGGTCGAGACCAGGAGCCACGCGGTGTCGCCCGTGTCGATGTCCACCGGGTCACCTCCGTTCTGCGATCTTGCGGCAGCGTGACGGTGGCCTGTTTCGGTCCGGTGGCCCGTCCGTTACGGGCGCGTGAACTCGGGCCTCCGGATCGGCCGGTCTTCGACGGCGGGCCCGCGCAGGACCGGGCCCGCCCCGTCAGCCGGCGTGGCGGCGTGACCGCGACAGGAACGAGCGGCCGGCGCCCTCGGGCAGGCGCCACCTCGGTGCCCTCGCCACGAGCGCCGCCATGTCGATGCCGGGTTGGGGCGGCGCGAAGAAGAAGCCCTGGGCCTGGTCGCAGCCGAGCTCCATCAGCTCCGAGAGCTGCTCCTCGGTCTCCACTCCCTCGGCCACGACGGTGAGCCCGAGCGCCCGCCCGAGGCTCACGACCGCGGCCACGATGGCCGAGTCCTCCGGGTCGGTCCCCAGGCCGTCGACGAAGGAGCGGTCGACCTTCACCGAGTCGACCGGGAACCGCTTGAGGTAGCCGAGCGAGGAGTAGCCGGTCCCGAAGTCGTCGACGCTGAGGCGGACCCCCAGGGCCTTCAGCTCCTGGATGGCGCCGATCGTCGTGTCGACGTCGTCCATCAGCGCGCTCTCGGTGATCTCGAGGCACAGGAAGCGGGGATCGGCGCCGGCGAGGCCGAGTGCCCGCGCCACCTGGTCGGGGAGGTCGGGCTGGGCGAGCTGGCGCGCCGAGAGGTTCACCGAGATCACGAAGCCCTCCGGGCCCCGGTGGTCGCGACACCACCGGGCCGCCTCCCGGCAGGCCTCCTCGAGGACCCACGACCCGAGCGGGACGATGATGCCGGTCTCCTCGGCCAGGGTGATGAACTCGTGGGGCGCCACGAGGCCCCGGGCCGTGTGCTGCCAGCGGATCAGCGCCTCGGCGCCGACGCACCGTCCCTCGCGCAGCGACACGACGGGCTGGTAGAAGACCCGGAACTCCCCCGGTCGATCGCCCGGTGCAGGGCGGTCTCGGTCTCGAGGCGGGCGAGGGCGGTGGCCCGCATCGCCTCGTCGAAGAGCTCCCAGCGGCCCTTGCCCCGGTCCTTGGCCCGGTACATGGCCACGTCGGCGTCGCGCAGCAGCGCCTCGGGACCCTCGTCGGGGCCTCCCGAGAGGGCGATGCCGATGCTCGCGCTGAGGAAGCTCTCGTCGCCGTTCAGGACGAACGGCTGCTGGATGGCCTCGAGCAGCCGCTCGGCGACCTCGACCGCCTGTTGCCGGGCGGACGCCGCCGTCAGGTCCTCGCAGAGCACGACGAACTCGTCACCGCCGAACCGGGCGACGGTGTCGCCCGGTCGCAGCACGGTCTGGAGGCGCCGGGCGAGCTGGACGAGCAGCTCGTCGCCGGCGTCGTGGCCCAGACTGTCGTTCACGACCTTGAAGCGATCGCAGTCGAGGAACAGCACGGCCACGGACGTGAGCTGACGCCGGGCCCGGGCCAGGGCGTGGACCAGGAACTCGACGAAGAGCACCCGGTTGGGCAGGCCGGTGAGCGGGTCGTGGTGGGCCTGGTGGGCCAGGCGGGTCTCGAAGGCCTTCCGCTCGACGGCGATGGACGCCAGGTGGACGGCCTGGGCCACGAGGCGCTCCTCCCCGGGCTGCGGCCCGCGAGGCTCGGCGGTGAGGACGACGAGGGCACCCAGGACGCGCTCCCCGCTCGCCTCGAGGATCGGCGCGGCCCAGGACACCGAGAGCCCGTGGGCCGCGACGACCTCGTGCAAGGCCGCCCACCCCGGGGCGGCACCGTCGGTGACGAGGCGACGGTGCCGCGCCTCGAACGAGCTCGTGGGCGGCACGAACCCGACCTCCTCGAGCGCCGGCCCGCAGCCCTCGGGGAGGCCGGGAGCGGCCTCCACCCGGAAGCTCGAGCCGTCGTCGTCGATGAGGAGGAGGACCGGGAGGGCGCCGGGGAAGCGGCGCTGCACGATCCGGCAGGTCTCGTCGAGCGTCTCGTGGAGGGGCCTGCCCTTGGCGATCATCTCGAGCACCCGGGCCTGGTCGGCCAGGTGGGCCTCGGCCTCCTTCTGCTCGGTGATGTCGCGCCCCACGGCCTGGTACTCGACGACGCGACCCTCGCCGTCGAGGATCGCCCGGTTCGTCCACTGCTGCCAGCGGACCTCGCCGGTCGGCAGCACGACGCGGTTCTCGATCGCCGCCACCGGGCGCTCGGCCGACAGCGCCTCGAGGGCCCGGGCCACGGCCTCCCGATCGTCGGGGTGGACCGTGGGCACGAAGCTGTCCCCGAGCTGCTCCTCGCGGCTCCGCCCGAAGTAGCGGCAGGCCGCATCGTTGACGAACGTGAGCGTCCCGTCGAGCCGGTGGCGGGCGATGAGCTCGGTCTGGTCCTCCACGATGGCCCGGTACCGCGCCTCCGAACGGCGCAGCGCCTCCTCGGCCTCCCGCCGCTCGGAGATGTCGCGGGTCGTGAACACGATGCCCCCGACGGCGGGATCGTCGAGCAGGTTGCTCACCACCGCCTCGACGTGGCGCCACGAGCCGTCGGCGTGGCGGACCCGGAACTCGATCGGCTCGCCCACGCCCGGCCGGGGGAGCTGGGAGCTCAGCAGCGCCTCGACCCGCTCGGCATCGTCGGGATGGATCTGGTTCAGGGGATGGGCGCGGTCGTCCTCGCCCGGCCGGCGACCGAACACCCGCTCCGTCGCCGGGCTCGACCAGCGGATGGTCCCGTCGCGGTCGAAGACCGTGATGACGTCGGAGAGGTTCTGGACCAGGGCGCGCAGCCGCTCGTCGCTCTGGCGCAGCGCCTCCTCGGCCTGGTCCTGGTTCCGCTCGGTGGCGTGGCGTGCGGTCATGGCGACGCGTCCCCCACCGGGGTGGTCGAGGGGACCGACGCCCCGCCGCTCCAACCCCGCTCCCGCGCGGACGGGCGTTCGCTCACCCCCTGGCCCTCCCTCGCCCCGCCTGCCCCGTGGCGTCGATGGTTTGGCAACGCTGAGTGTTCATGCTACCACGAAGGGTCACATACTGCCGCGCGGGCCGCCTCCGTCGGGCCCGAGAGGCGCCGGGGGCCCTGGCGGTGCCGGCACCGCGAAGGGGCGCCGACACCTCAACCCTCGAGGACGTCGCCCTCCATGCGGTTGACGGTGCAGCCCGCGGCCTCGAGGAACCCCACCGCTGCGTCGAGCTGGTCGTCCTCGCCCGACAGCTCGAGGATCACCCAGCCGGAGTGGGCCTCGACGTTGGCCCGGCGGATGTTCGGCACGACGTCGTAGGCCTTGACGACCTCGTAGATCATCGGCCGGCCGACGAGCTCCTCGGGGAACGACACGAACAATCGGACTGCGCCCACGGCCTCTCCTGTCGACGACGGGTGATCGCCCGCGATCCTGACCCGATTCCGGCCTGTCCCGCACGGCGGCGCGAGAGCCCGCGGCGTCAGGTCCTGAGACCTACCCGCGCCAGCGCCTCCTCGGGCGGAACGAGGAGACCCACGAGGAACGGCCCGAACTCGGCGTAGCGGGCCGAGACCTCGTCGAAGCGCATCTCGTAGACGATCTCCTTGAAGGCCGCGGGGTCGTCGGCGAGGAGCGTGACGCCCCACTCCCAGTCGTCGAGGCCGACCGACCCCGTGACGAGCTGGAGCACCCGTCCCGCGTACCCCCGCCCGACCCGGGCGTGGCCGCCCATGAGCCGGCGGCGCTCCTCGTAGGGGAGCTCGTACCAGTTCGCCCCCGGCGCCCGGCGCTTCGACATGGGGTAGAAGCAGATCGCACGCCTCTCCGGGAGGCGCGGGTGCAGGCGGTGCTCCTGGTAGTCGTCCATCCGCTGCCGCCAGGCGGCCAGCCGCTCCTCGAGCGCCTCCCCGCGAGACCCTCGTCGGCGGCCAGCCGGGTGCGCTCGTGATCCTCGGTGGGCGTGTACTCCGAGAGCTCGGTGAGCGACAGGTACGAGTCGGCGGCGGCGACGGGGGCCGCGAGCACCTCCTGCTGGAAGGCCTGCAGCCGGGCCAGGTCCGGACCGAGGGCCATCAGGCCGAGGTCGGCCTTGTGGCCGAGGACCGCGAAGGCGAGCACCTGGTGACCGTGCGCCTCGAGGCCGGCGACGGCGTCGAGGATCCGCTTGGCCCCCGACGGCTCGTGCTCGGCGCGGTCACGGTCGACGCGCAGGAAGAGGTGGAGGACGCCCCACCCGACGGAAGGCTCCACGGGCTCCATGACCGGAGGGTACCGCCGGCCCGGGCCGCCGTGGAGCCGGGCCCACGGGTGCCGACCCGCCCCTGCGCTCAGGACGGGACGGTCACCGGGGCGTTCCCGCCGAAGAGGTCCCCGAAGATCTCGGTGAAGTCCACGACCTCGTCGTCCGGCGGGGCCTCGACGACCACCTCGACGCCGAAGTCGTAGAGCTCCATCTCGAACGACGCCGTACCGCCGCCCTCGTGGGCCGGGAGGTCGAGGTCGTAGGCCATCTTCCGCATCCGCCCCTCGTCGTCGATCCAGACGCGGGCGGTGAGGGTGTCGAGGCCGAGGGACTCGAGCTCGTCCATCCCCTGCGCCACGAGCTCCTCCTCCTCGGACGACAGCTCCCCGGCGCCCTCCTCCACGAGGGCGCGGAGATCGAGGACGACCTCGTACAGGGTCACGTCCTCGCCCCGGAGCTCGGCTCGGCCGAGCTCCTCGACGTCGTCGGAGACCCCGCGCAGGTAGGCCAGGGCCTCGCGCGGGTCGGGCTGGTCGAGCCCGAGGTCCTCGGGCCCGGTGGCGCCGTCGACGAGCTCCGCGGGGTCGAGGCGGACCCACGACGTCTCGGCACCGAGCGCGGCCATCATCACCTCGGGGAAGCGGAAGTAGGTGACGGCGTCGACGATCCGGAACTCCAGCTCTCCGCCCCCCGGGAGCGGCCCCATGTCCATGGTCATCGCGCTGTCACCGCTGCCGAAGTCGACGACGCCGTCGGCCCTGACGTCACCCTCGACCTCTCCCTCCGAGAAGGCCATCGAGAAGCTCATCCGCGCGCTGGTGGCCTCGATCGTGCGGTCGGCGGCGGCCTCGACGACCGCGACCGCACGAACCGGGACCGACTCGTCGGCGCTGGGTCCCCGGAACCTCCGCAGGCCGGCGCCAGCAGCGCCGCCGCCGTCGCGATGACGATCGTCCGGACTCGCATGGGTGGGGGCCTCCTCGACGTCGGCCGACCACCGTACCACTCTCCGTGGCCATGCCCGTCCCGAACGTCCCCGATCCCGTCCGAATCGGGACGAAGGCCACGCGCGCGGCGGGCCGCCCGTAGGCGGCCCGCCGGTGCGTTCCGGGGCGGACGGTCTAGAACTCGCCCATGCCCTCCATGCCGCCGGGCATCCCGGGAGCGGCGCTCTTCTCCTCGGGCTTCTCGGCGACCACGGCCTCGGTGGTGAGGAACAGGGCCGCGATCGACGCCGCGTTCTGCAGCGCGGAGCGGGTGACCTTGGCCGCGTCGATGACGCCGGCCTTCACCAGGTCCTCGTACTCGCCCGTGGCGGCGTTGAGGCCGTTCGAGCCCTTGAGGTTCTTCACCTTCTCGACGATCACGCCGCCCTCCATGCCGGCGTTGACCGCGATCTGCTTGAGCGGCTCCTCCAGCGCCCGAGCGACCAGCCGGGCCCCGGTGCTCTCGTCGCCCTCGAGCTCGTCGGCCAGCGCCAGCACCTTGGCCTGGGCCCGCAGCAGCGCCACACCGCCGCCGGGCACGACGCCCTCCTCGACCGCGGCCTTGGTCGTCTGCACCGCGTCCTCGATCCGGTGCTTCTTCTCCTTGAGCTCGACCTCCGTGGCCGCGCCGACCTTGATGATCGCCACGCCGCCGGCCAGCTTGGCCAGGCGCTCCTGGAGCTTCTCGCGGTCGTAGTCGGAGTCGGTGTTCTCGATCTCGGCCTTGATCTGGTTGATCCGGCCCTGGACGTCGGCCCGCGAGCCGGCCCCCTCGACGACGGTCGTCTCGTCCTTGGTCACGACGATCTTGCGCGCCCGGCCGAGCAGGTCGAGGCCCACGTTCTCGAGCTTGAGACCGACCTCCTCGGAGACCACCTGGCCCCCGGTGAGGATCGCCATGTCCTGGAGCATGGCCTTGCGGCGCTCACCGAAGCCGGGGGCCTTCACGGCCACGGACCGGAACGTGCCGCGGATCTTGTTGACCACGAGCGTGGCCAGGGCCTCGCCCTCGACGTCCTCGGCGATGATGACGAGCGGCTTGCCCGACTGCATGACCTTCTCGAGCACCGGGAGCAGGTCCTTGACCGCCGAGATCTTGCTGCTGACGAGCAGCAGGTAGGGCTCGTCGAGGACCGCCTCCATCCGCTCGGGGTCGGTCACGAAGTAGGGCGAGATGTAGCCCTTGTCGAAGCGCATGCCCTCGACCAGGTCGAGCTCCATGCCGAAGGTCTGGCTCTCCTCGACGGTGATGACGCCGTCGCTGCCGACCTTGTCGAGCGCCTCGGCGATCATCTCGCCGATCTCCTTGTCGGCCGCCGAGATGGCCGCCACGTTGGCGATCTGGGCCCGGTCGGTCTCGACCTTCTTGGAGGCCGACTTGATGGCGTCGACCGCGGCCTCCACCGCGGTCTCGATGCCCCGCTTCAGGGTCATCGGGTTGGCGCCGGCGGCGACGTTGCGCAGGCCCTCGCGCACCATGGCCCACGCCAGGACGGTGGCGGTCGTGGTGCCGTCGCCCGCCACGTCGTCGGTCTTCTTGGCGACCTCCTTGACGAGCTCGGCCCCGATCTTCTCGTAGGGGTCCTCGAGCTCGATCTCCTTGGCGATCGACACGCCGTCGTTGGTGATGGTGGGAGCACCCCACTTCTTCTCGAGCACGACGTTGCGGCCCTTCGGGCCGAGCGTCACCCGGACCGCGTCGGCGAGCTTGTTCATGCCCGCTTCGAGGGCCCGGCGAGCGTGCTCGTCGTAGGCGATCTGCTTCGGCATTGGCGTCAAACCCCCTGGGGCAGGAGCACGAGTGGTTGGTGAGCAGTGGTCTCGCGTTAGCACTCCGAAGGTGCGAGTGCTAAAGGCATGTTGGCACTCTCACCCGGCGAGTGCAACTCGACCCGGGCGGGCACGGTCCCGCCCCGGAGCCCCGGCGCGCGACGCGCCGAGCTGGCGGGCCACCACGCCCTCGAGGTCGGTGCGGGGGACGAACCCGAGCCGGCGGGCACAGCGCGAGACGTCGGCCCGGGTGACCCGCGGCTCCTCCCGGCCCGCCGGGCGGACGGCGACGGAGACCGGCCGCCCCACCGCCGCGGCGACGGCCGAGACCATCTCGGCGAGCGTCCGCGGGCGGCCCGTGCCGACGTTGACGACGGCCGGGCCGCGCTGGGCCAGCAGGACGAGCGCGGTCACGACGTCGCGGACGTCGGTGACGTCGCGTGCCCGGTCGAGGCCGCCGAGCACGGGGAGGGGCGTCCCCTCGGACGCCGCGGCCAGCCACCGGGCCAGGGCCATGTCCGGTCGCTGGCCCTCGCCGGCGACCGTGAACGGCCGGGCCACCGCCACGATCCCGCCGCGGGCGACCCGGGCCGCGGCGAGCCGCTCCACGGCGAGCTTGGACCGCGCGTAGACGCCTCGCGGGGCCGGACGGTCGGACTCGCGCGACGGACGCCAGCCGTTCCCCCGGCAGGGCCGGGCCCCGCCGTAGACCGACGACGAGGACGTGAGCACGACGGGCGTGGGGAGGAGGGTCGCGGCGAAGAGGTGCTCGGTCGCCGCGACGTTGTCGCGCTCATACGCGGCCTCCGCCCCCGGGCCCGCGCCCCTCACCCCGGCCCGGCCCGCCAGGTGGAACACGACGTCCGCGTCGCGCAGCAGCTCGGCGAGGGCCGGACCCGGCTCGGCGAGGTCGAGCCGGACGTGGCACCCGGGCGCGCCGGGGCGCGGTGGACGCCGGTCGACGCCCACCACCGCCGCCCCGGCCCCCGCCAACCGCTCGACCAGGTGGGACCCGACGAACCCGGCCGATCCGGTGACCACCGCCCGGGCGCCCGCCAGCCCGCTCATTCGACCGTGAAGTCCGTGACCATGCCCAGGGCGAAGTGGCTCTCGATGGTGCCGTCGGGCTCCTCTTCGACGATGTTGCAGATGAGCAGGTAGTCGCCGGGGTCGAGCGCGAAGGTCCCGTCACAGGTCTCTCCGGGCGGGAACGCCTCGATCTCGCCGATCAGCGCGCCGTCGGGCAGCTCGTCCTCGACCATGGCCCCGTTCTCGTCGGTCGGGACGTCTTCGAGGGCCACGCCCTTCACGACGACGACCTCGTGGTTCTCCTCGCCGACGTTCTCGGCCACGAAGCCGACGTCACCGGCGGGAGCCGACGGCGCGTCGAGCGCGATGAACCACTCGTCGAGCACCGTGTTCACGACGGTGTCGGCCTCGGACAGGTCGCCGACGGGCACGCACTCCGCGGGTGCGCTCGCCGACCCGGTCGCGGACGCCGACCCGGTCGCCGACGCCGACCCCGTCGCGCTCCCCTCTCCGTCGAGCTCCCGCACGCCGGCGCCGTCGTCGTCGCCGCAACCCACCAGGGCCAGCGACGCCAGCGCCGTCAGGGCGACCAGCCCCGTGATCACACGTCCACGCATCTGCGCTCCTCTCCTCGGTGCTCTCGACTGATCCCGATCCCCGGGCCGGCTGCCGGGTCGCGCGGACCCGCGGCCGGAGCCCGGCCGTTCCGGCCCGGTGCCTCCCACGACGCCGGACGCTCCGGCGCCTCCCCGGACCGGGCGCCCGACCGCCCATCCGTGGACGCGACCCGGGCGGTCTCGGTCCGCCACCCCCAGGCGGCCAGCAGCGCGACCGCGGCCAGCCAGAGGGCCCGCAGGGCGTCCGTACCGCCGGGTTCCCGCAGGCCGTCGGGCAGGACGAGCCGCCAGGCCCGGTACAGCGGGTTGGCGGTGCCCTCGAAGTCGACGATCAGGGTTCGGTGCCCCAGGAGCACCTCCCCGACGAGCCAGGCGACCGTGACCGCCCCGACGGCGAGGGCGGCCGGCAGGAGCCATCGCGCCGCCCGGAGCCGGGCCGCCCACCAGGCCACCGCCAGCACGGCGGCCGGGAGGACGACGACGACCTGCCGGCCGGGCCACCACCAGCCGTGCATCGTGAGGGCGGCGAACGTGGCCGTGAGCCAGCCCGCCGCGAGCGGCAGCGCCAGGGCGGCCCACCCCGGCGGGCGCCGCCGGACGACGGCGGCGAGGGCCGGCACGGCGAGCAGGTAGGCCGGCTGCCAGGCCGCGAGACCGAAGCCCCGGTCGACGACCAACCCGAGCATCCGGGTGCTCCGACCCAAGACGTCGGGGTCGGCGCCCATGACGCTGGCCTCGCCGGCGGAGAAGTGCGCGCCGCTGGCGTAGGCGGTCCACCCGCCGTAGAGGGCGTGGTGGGCCACGAGGAAGGCCAGGCCCGCGACGGCGAGGACGCCGGCGAGCACCCCCGCCCGCCGGCGCTCGTCTCGCCGCACCAGGGCCACCAGCCCGACGAGCGTCAAGGCCGCGGCCACCGGCACGTACTTCACGGACAGCCACGGCAGGGCCACCACGGTGGCGGCGAGGACCGCGACGCCCCCGCGACCCAGCGGCCCCGTGAGCGCGCCGATCGCCAGGGTCACCGCCAGCGCGGCCGGGAGCTCGGGGTAGACCTGCGTGCCGTAGACGGCGAGCGGCGATGCGGTGGCGAACACGAGCACGGTCAGCACGGCGGCGGGGACCGGTACGGCCAGGCGACGCACGGCGACCCACACCAGGGCCGCGGCGAGCACCCCCGCGGTGGCCGCGAGGGCCAGCTTGGCGCCGAGCCACCCTCCCACCGCGATCGGGACCGTGAGCAGCAGGGGGAGGAGCGGGTCGTGCGGGCTCACGCGCCGGCCGTCGGGCCGCACCTCCTCCTGGAGCGGCAGGCCCACCTCGTGGAACTCGCGGTAGCGGCCCTCGGCCCGCTCGTCGCTCACGTCGAGGTCCAGGTCCTCGGCCAGGCTGAGCGCGGTCATGAGGTACTGGGGCTCGTCGGCGGTCGTCCGGGCGCCCTCGGTGGCCCGGGCCCAGGCGCCCGGGGCCACCCAGAGGGCGACCCCCAGGCCCACGAGGACGAGGACGGGGGCCAGGCGGGGAGTGGTGCGGCCCGGGCTCACAGTCGCTCCATCCTCCGGATGGTCAGGAGCCAGGTGAGGATCCCCGAGATCGCCACCAGGGCCAGCGAGAGCAGGCCGGCCTCGGCGAGGAACCCGTCGGCGGTGGCCCCCCAGATCCGGGTGGCGAGGGTCTCGAACCCGATGGGCGCCAGGTAGAGGGTGGCCGGGAGCTCCTTCATCGTGGAGAGCAGGACCAGTCCGGCCCCCGCCGCCAACCCGGGGAGCATGAGCGGGATCTCCACGGTGGCGAGGCGACGGAGCCGGCCGGCACCCAGTGACCGGGCCGCGTCCTCCACCCTCCTCGGGACCCCGCTCACGGCCACCTGCGAGGCGCGCATGGCCTGGGCCCCGAAGTGGACGACGTACGCGAACACCAGGAGCGGGAGGGTCTGGTAGAGGCCGCTGACGACGGGCGCCTGCAGCACCCAGAAGACCAGGGCGAGGGCGATCACCAGGCCCGGGAGGGCGAAGCCACCGACGACGAGGGCGTTGACGGGGCCACCGGCCCGCGACCGGTAGCGCGTCGTGAGGTAGGCCACCGGCAGCACGACGGCCACGGTGACGACCGCCGCGACCACGGCCACCCCCGCGGTCCGCAGCGTCGGCGACACGAGGCTCCCCAGCTCGAGCCCCGGGCCGGCCCGGCCGTCGCCGCGGAAGCCCCGCCAGGTCCAGTGGCCGAGCACGGCCAGGGGGGCCACGAGCGCCACGCCGACGACGGCTCCCACGAAGGCCGTGGCGAGCGGCTTCCACCGGCCGAGCGGGGTCCGCAGGGCGGGGCGGCCACTCGCACCGACCTCGGTGTGCAGGCGGCGGCGGGCCACGCCCCGCTCGGCCGCGACGACGGTGAGGGCCACCACCCCGAGGAGCAGGCCGAGCGCCAGGGCGGTCGTCGGATCGAAGAGGCGCGCCGAGTCGATGCGCGTGGTGAGCGTGTCGACCCGCAGGAGCGAGACGGCCCCGAAGTCGCTCACGACGTACAGGAACACGAGGAGCGACCCGGCCCACACGGCCCCGGTCGCCTGGGGGAGCACCACCGTGCGGAAGACGGCCCCCGGCGAGCGTCCCAGTCCCCGGGCGCTCTCCTCCAGGGAGGCCGGGAGGCCCGCGAGCCGGGCGGACACGGGCAGGTAGACGTAGGGGTAGCTGAACAGGGTCAGCGTCACGAAGGCGGCCCAGAAGCCCTCGATCCGGGGAGGGTCCCGAACCCGATCAGCTCGTCGAGCAGCCCGCCGCGGGCGAAGGCGCCCACGAGCGCGAGCGCCCCGACGAACGACGGCACGACGAGCGGCAGGGCCACGAGCACGCGCCACAACCTCCGCAGGGGGAGGTCCGTGCGCGTCGTGATCCAGGCCAGCGCCGTCCCGAGGACGGCGCACGCCCCGGCCACCGAGCCGGCGAGCAGGAGGGTGGTCCGCAGGGGGTCGAGCGCCCGGTCGGAGGTGACGACGTCGAGGAAGTCGCCGGCGTGACCTGCGTTGCGGACCGCCAGGTAGGCGAGAGGCGACGCGAAGAGCAGCGCCACGAGCCCCCCGACGGCCACGAGGCCGGCCGGGGCCCGGTGGGGGGACGACCGGCCCGGAGGCGCCGGTGCGGGTGTCCCGCGCCGGGCCGCCTCGGCGGTCCCCGTCGCGGTCACGCCCGCTCGAGACCGCTCTGCTCGATCAGCTCCTTGGTTCGGAGCAGCCCTCCGCCCAGGTCGCTGAGGTCGAGGGCGGGCGAGCCGATCTGCTCGAGCGGCGGGAGGTCGACGGCGGGCTCCACGCCCGCCGCCAGCGGGTACTCGAAGGTCTCGCCGGCGAAGAACTCCTGGGCCTGCTCCGACAGCAGGAACTCGACGAGGCGCTCGGCCGCGTCCCGGTCGTCGGCGGTGTCGAGCACGGCCACCGCGGTCACGAGCACGAGGTTCCCGATGTCGTCGCCCTCGAAGAAGTGGTTCTCGCTGGCGACGTCGGGGTCCTCGGCCTTGGCCCGCTCGTTGTAGTAGTGGTTCACCAGGCCCATCGCCACCTCTCCCCGCCCGACGGCCTCGACGATGGCGGTGTTGTTGGCGTAGGTCCGGGCGCCGTTGTCGCGCATGCCCTCGAGCCAGGCGAGGGTCTCGTCGTCACCGAGGACGTCGCGCATGCCGGTGACGAAGTCCTGGAAGGACCCGTTCGTCGGGGCCAGGGCCACCAGCCCCTCGTAGCGGGGATCGACGAGGTCGAGCACGGAGTCGGGGAGCTCGCCCTCCTCCACCATCTCGGTGTTGTAGACGAGCGTGCGGGCCCGGCCCGAGATCCCCACCCACTCGCCGTCGGCGGCCCGGAAGGCCGGGTCCACGAGGTCGAGGACCTCGTCGGTGAGGGGCAGGAGCCGGCCCTCGCCGTCGAGGTAGCCGGTGGCCCCGGGGCTCTGGGAGAGGAAGACGTCGGCCGGCGACCGGTCACCCTCGGTGTCGACGAGCAGAGCGAGGTCGGCGGAGTCGCCGTAGCGGACGTCGATGCCGATGCCGGTCTCCTCGGAGAACTGCTCGAGGAGCGGCCCCACGAGGTTCTTCGTCCGTCCGGAGTAGACGGTGAGACGGTCGGAGTCACCACCGCCCGAGCAGGCGGCGAGCGAGGCGGCGGCCGCCAGCGCCACCGGGACGGCGAGCGCGACGGTGAGGGATCGACGGCGGGACATGGTCGGATCCTGACACACGTTCCCGCTGTTTGTAAAGTTCACCTAACCAAAGTTAGGGTTCCCATACCATGCCCGTCCCTCGCCCCATCGTGCTGTTCCTCCCGGCCCGCGACGAGGAGGCCACCGTGGCCGCGGTGCTCGAGGCGGCGCCGCCCTCGATCGACGGTCACCCGGTGGTGCGCGTCGTCGTGGACGACGGGTCGCACGACGCCACGGCGGCCCGGGCGGCCCGGGCCGGGGCGGTCGTGGTCGGGCTGCCCGGGCTCGGCCTCGGCGCGGCGGTCCGCCACGGGCTCGCCGAGGGGGTCGTCCGGAACGCGGCCGTGGTGGCGTTCTGCGACGCCGACGGCGAGTACGACCCCGCAGAGCTCCCCCGCCTCGCCGAGCCGATCCTGTCCGGACGGGCCGACTACGTCGTGGGGTCCCGGTTCGCCGGGGGAACCGAGGGGATGCTCGCGCACCGCCGGATCGGCAACCGGGTGCTCACCGGGGTGCTCGCCCGGCTGGCGCGCGCCCCGATCACCGACGGCCAGAGCGGCTTCCGGGCGCTGTCCGCCGAGGCCGCCGAGGCCGCGACGGTGGCCCACGACTACAACTACGCCCAGGTCCTCACCCTCGACCTGCTGGCCAAGGGGTTCCGCTACGCCGAGGTGCCGATCTCGTACCGCTTCCGCACGACCGGGCGGTCGTTCGTGCGGCTCGGGCCCTACCTCCGCCACGTCGTCCCCGCCGTGTGGCGGACCCTGCGCTCGACCTGACGCGCCGCCCGGCGACCCGGAGGCGAGACGGAGGATCGGTCTCGGGTGCCTCCACGCCCGCTCAGCGACGGTGACGACACCCGAGAGGACACCTTCGGCGACCCGGGTGCCTCCACGCCCGCCCAGCGACGGTGACGACACCCGAGAGCACGCCTCTCGCCGTCAGTCCTCGACGACGTGGGAGCAGAACGACGCCCGGGCCTCGACCCACCGGGCCGGGTCCACCCGACCCGACGCGTCCAGCGCGTCGGCCGCGGCCCAGGCCATCGCCAGCGCGTGGTGCGTGTTGTCGTGGACGAACAACCCCTGGCGGCCGAGGGTGAGGAGACCGGGGAGCCCCGACGCCCACCAGTCCACGACCTCCACCACGTCGCGGAAGCCCCTCCGGTACACGGGGTAGGCGTGGGCCACCCGACGCACCTCGACCGCCACCGGACGGCACGGCGGCAGGCCCTCGCGCTCCAGGCCCTCCGCGACCAGGTCGCCCAGCGCCTCGGGGGGCGCGTGCCACCGGCGGTCGCCGACGTCACAGGGCACCTCGGCGCACAGCACGGTCCGGTCCGGGGGTCGTCGCCTCCCTCGCGGTAGTTCCTCGGCTCCGACACCCGGCTGCACGGCGCCGCCGGGCCCGGCAGGTAGTGCGCGTCGAAGGGCGTGTAGCGGGGCTGCTCGAGGACCAGGTACACGAGCACCAACGCCCGGTGCCGCAACGCCCCCGCCGCCTCGACCACCTCGGGCGGGGCGGCCGGCGAGGACACGAGGGCGGGCAGGATCGGGAGCGGGAGCGTCGACCACACCTGACCGGCCCGGACCGGCACGCCCCCGGCCGCCACGACCGACTCCTCCTCCCCCAGCTCGACGGCGCGCACCTCGGCACCCAGGCGCAGCTCCGCCCCGGCCTCCACGGCCGCCTCCGCCAGCCGCTCGACGATGCGGCCGAAGCCCCCCTGCGGGTACCAGAACCAGCCCCGATCGCGCCGTCCCGGGCCGAGCCCGCGGACGAGCTGGGCCGGCGAGCGGGTACCGACCCGGCGCCGGGCGAGCTCCCCGTCGAGCTCCTCGGGATCGAGCCCCCAGATCTTGCGGGCGAACGGCAGGTGCACGTGCTCGGCGAGCGTCGGGCCGAGCCGGGCCCGGGCCACGTCGGCGAAGCCGTCGCCGCGAGGAGCCCGGAACGGGGCGGCCACGACGTCGGCAGCCAGGCGGGCGCCGACGCGCGCCGGGACGTGGCGGGCGAGGTCGCCCAACCGGGGCGGGAACGCCACCCAGCGCCCCGCCAGCCGGAGGCGCCCCGGCGGGGCCGGCGCCGGAGCCCGGGGCCCAGCAGCTCCCGGAGCGTCTCGAGCACGGGTGGGGGACACGCCGGGTGGAGGCGGTGGCTGCCGTGGTCCACCCTGACCCCGGCCACCTCGAAGCTGCCGGCGAGCCCACCCGGCTCGTCCGCGCGCTCGAGCACCACCACCGAGCGCCCGGCCCGGGCGAGGCGGTACGCGGCGCCCAGGCCGGCCGGGCCGGCGCCCAGCACGACGACGTCGGCCGAACCCACGGGCCGGCGCTACCGGGCCTCGTCCGCGGGGTAGGCGAGCACCGGACCGGTCACGACCACCGAGACCTGGTCGCCGGGCTCGAAGGACCGTGAAGGCCCCATCCGCGATCGCAGCACCTGGCCGCCGTCGAGCACGACCTCGACGAGCTGGTCGTGTCCGAAGTAGGTGAGGTCGCGCACGAAGGCGTGCCCGCTCCCGTCGAGGCGGAGGCGCACGCGCTCCGGGCGCAGCACCACCTCGACCTCGCCGGCCGGCGCGCCCTCCCCGAGACTCAGCGTCCCCACCGGGGTCACGACCTCCCGGCCGTCGCTGCGTCCCCGGAGCAGGTCGGCGTCGCCCACGAACGTCGCGACGAAGCGGTCGGCCGGCTCGGCGTAGAGGCGTCCGGGCTCGTCGACCTGGAGGATCCGCCCCGCGTGCATGACCGCCACCCGGTCGGCCAGGCTGAGGGCCTCCTCCTGGTCGTGGGTCACGAAGACCGCCGTGGCCCCGGCCGCGCGCAGGATGGCGCGGACCTCCGCCCGCATCTGGACCCGCAGGGCGGCATCGAGGTTGGAGAAGGGCTCGTCGAGCAGCAGGATGGCCGGCTCGGGGGCCAGGGCCCGGGCGATCGCCACCCGCTGCTGCTGGCCACCCGACAGCTCGTGGGGGTGTCGCGCCGCCAGCGGAGAGAGACCGACCAGGTCGAGCATCTCGGCGACCCGGCGGGCCCGCCGCTGCCGGTCCCGGACGCCGTACCCCACGTTCTCGGCCACGGTCAGGTGCGGGAAGAGGGCGTAGTCCTGGAAGACGACTCCGATCGCGCGTCGCTCGGGCGGGACGAACGTGCCCGCCCCGGCCACCTCGCTGCCGGCCAGGACGATCCGCCCGGCGTCGGGCCGCTCGAACCCCGCGATCAGCCGGAGGGTCGTGGTCTTCCCGCACCCGCTGGGCCCGAGGAGGGCCAGGAGCTCGCCGGCGCGGACCTCCAGGTCGGCGTGGTCGACGGCGAGGACCGTGCCGAACCGCTTCACGAGGTCCCGGCACGCCACGACGGCCGCGGCGAGGTCGGGATGGGCGGTCGGCAGGGTCCGGTGCACGGTGCTCAGGGTATCCTTACCTGAGGAGTCGCCCAACCTGGCCCACCGTCGAGCCCCGGAGCGCCTCGTGGCCGAGCTGCACGACACGACCGAGGAGTACCTCCAGACCATCCTCGAGATCGAGGAGGAGGGGGTCACGCCGATGCGGGCACGCATCGTGGAGCGCCTGGGTCTCTCCGCGGCCGCGGTGAGCGAGACCGTCAACCGGCTCGTGACCCTCGGGTACGCGGAGCTGCTCGACGACCGCAGCCTCCGCCTGACCGAGCAGGGGCGCCGGCTCGCCACCACGGTGACCCGCCGGCACCGCCTGGCCGAACGGCTCCTCACCGACGTGATCGGCCTCGAGTGGGAGAAGGTGCATCGCGAGGCCGACCGCTGGGAGCACGCGATCTCCGCCGACGTCGAGGAGAAGCTCGTCGAGCTGCTCGGCGACCCCAGCACCTGTCCCCACGGCAACCCGATCCCCGGCTCGAAGCGGACGGTCAACCAGCAGGACACCGTGGCCCTCAGCTCCGCCCCACCCGGCCGGGTGACGGTCACGCGGATCACCGAGCGCGTCGAGACCGACGACGAGGGACTGGCCCTGCTCTCGCGAGCCCGGCTCGTCCCCGGGCACAGCGCGACGATCGTGCGCAGCGGTACCGAGGGGGTCGTGGTGAGGACGTCGGCGGGCGAGCACGTCATCCCGCCCGAGATCGCCAAGCGCATGTACGTGTCCGCCGCCTCGGCCTGATCCCCGGCGCACGGACGGGCCCGGCCCGCGCCGGGCCGGTCAGCCGCCGGCGACGGCGGGGACGACGCTGACGGTCTCGCCGTCGGGCACCGGGGTGTCGAGACCCTCGAGGAAGCGGATGTCCTCGTCGCCCACGAAGACGTTCACGAACCGGCGCAGGGACCGGTCGCCGTCGAAGAGGCGCTCGGCGAAGCCCTCGTGGCGGGCCTCGAGCTGCTTGAGGACCTCCGCGACCGTGCCGCAGGCGTCGAGCGACACCTCGGCCGCGCCACCGGAGAGGCTGCGGAGCTGGGTGGGGATGCGGACGGTGACGGCCATGTTCACTCCTCGGTGTCCGGGTCGAAGACCTCGCGGAAGGCGTCGAGCGACGGCGGGATGGTGGCGGTCGGACCGACGTGCGGGGCGACGGCCTCGAGGGTCTTGAGGCCGAGCCCGGTCACGTACACCACGACCCGCTCGTCGGGCCGGACGATCCCCTCCTCGGCGAGCCGCTTCAGGGCGGCGACGGTCACCCCGCCCGCCGTCTCGGCGAAGATCCCCTCGGTGCGGGCGAGGAGGCGGATCCCCTCGACGACCTCCTCGTCGGAGACCGACGCCATGCCACCCCGGGTCTGGCGCACGGCATCGAGGGCGAAGTAGCCGTCGGCCGGGTTCCCGATCGCCAGCGACTTGGCGATCGTGTGCGGCTTCACCGGCCGGATCGTGTCGGAGTCCTCGAGCCACGCGGTCGCCACCGGCGAGCACCCCGTGGCCTGGGCTCCCGACACGCGCACCTGCGGCTCCCGCTCCAGCAGACCCACCCGGTGCAGCTCGTCGAAGCCCTTCCGGATCTTGGTGAGCAGCGAGCCGCTGGCGATCGGGACGACCACGTGGTCGGGGGCCTCCCACCCGAGCTGCTCGGCGGTCTCGAAGGCGAGGGTCTTGGAGCCCTCGGCGTAGTAGGGGCGGATGTTCACGTTGACGAAGGCCCAGCGGTAGGTCCCGGCCAGCTCCGCGCAGAGCCGGTTGACGTCGTCGTAGTTCCCGTCGACGGCCACGAGGTTGCCGCCGTACACGGCCGTCGCGACGACCTTCCCCTGCTCCAGGTCCGCGGGGATGAACACGTAGCTCGCCAGGCCGGCCCGGGCCGCGTGGGCGGCCACCGAGTTGGCGAGGTTGCCGGTGGAGGCGCAGGCCGCCGTCTTGAACCCGAGCTCCAGCGCCTTGGAGAGGGCCACCGACACGACCCGGTCCTTGAACGAGTTCGTGGGGTTCACGGTGTCGTTCTTGACCCATACCTCACCGAGCCCGAGCGACTCCGCGAGGCGGTCGGCCCTCACCAGCGGGCTGAAACCCGCCCCGAGGTCGACCGCGTTGCCACGATCCGCGGGCAGCAGCTCGGCGTACCGCCAGATGCTCGGCGGCCCGGACGCGATCCGCTCCCGGCTCAGGACCGAGGCGATGGCGTCGTAGTCGTAGGACACCTCGAGCGGGCCGAAGCACCACTCGCACGTGTAGACGGGGGCGATGTCGTAGCCCCGCCCACACTCACGGCATCGAAGTCCCTGCACGTACGCCACGACGACGGACCTCCTGCTCGTGGCGGGGACCGGGTCCCCGCCGTCCTCGACGCGCTCTCGAGCGCCTCGAGCGGAGGTCCGCTCTTCGGCGGCTCATCGATCAGGCATTGGCACCTGGCTCCGGGAGGAGATCCCCCCGGGAGCTGGTTGCCGCGGCGTCTACGGGCCTGTCCCTCGGCCGCTCTGGATGAGCGCGTAGCGAGAGATGGTACCACTCTCCCGCTGCCCTCCGATCGGCACGGATGGGCCGTCGCCTAGGGTTTCGGCCATGGCGTTCCCGCCTGCGCCCCGCCACCACCGCGAGTTCCGGGCCCACGACCTGGCCGAGGTCAAGGCTCGCCGCGCCCAGCGCGTGTCGGTCTGCCTCCCCGCCCGGGACGAGGAGGCCACCATCGGGCTCCTCGTCGAGGGGGTCCGTCGCGAGCTGGTCGACCGGGTCGGCCTGGTCGACGAGGTCGTCGTGATGGACGACGGCTCCACCGACGGGACGGCCGAGGTCGCCCGCCGGGCCGGGGCGAGGGTCGAGGCGGTCGACGACGTGCTCCCGGACCTGCCCCCGGGCTCCGGGAAGGGGAACGCGCTGTGGAAGTCGCTCCACGTCTGCCGCGGGGACCTGCTGTGCTGGCTCGACGCCGACATCCGCAACTTCGGCCCCCACTTCGTCGTCGGGCTCCTCGGCCCCCTGCTCACCGACCCGTCGGTCGGGTTCGTGAAGGGCTGCTACGAGCGGCCGCTGCACGACGATCCCCGGGGCGGGGGACGGGTCACGGAGCTGGTCGCCCGGCCCCTCCTCTCGCACCTGTTCCCCCACCTGGCCCACGTCGTGCAACCCCTCGCCGGGGAGTACGCGGGCCGGCGTGACGTGCTCGACGCGGTGCCCTTCGCCCAGGGCTGGGGGGTCGAGCTGGGGCTGCTCGTCGACGTCGCCGCCCTGATCGGCACGTCGGCGCTCGCCCAGGTGGACCTGGGGGTGCGCGAGCACCGCAACCGGCCCCTCGAGGAGCTGGGGCCCCAGGGGCTGGCCATCCTCGTCACCGCGCTGCGCCGCGCCCGGATGGAGCGGACGGGCCCCGCCGTCGAGGACCTTCTGCGCTTCCTGGACCCGCGCACGGCCGAGCGCGTCCCGGTGGAGCTGGGCGAGCGCCCCCGATGCGCGAGATCCCGGCCTACCGGTCCCGGTTCGGCCGCGAGCTCACGGCCTGAGGTCGTCCGTTGCCGCGCGTGCTCTACGCCGACGTCGACGGGACGCTCGTCGGCCCGATGGGCAACCTGCTCCTGGCGGGGGACGGCTCGCCGTCGCTCGAGGCGGTCCGGGCACTGATCCGCGCCCGCCAGGCCGGGCTGGAGGTCGTGGGCCTCAGCGGCCGGTCGGCGCCGCGGATGTTCGAGCTCGGCCGGCTGCTCGGGCTCCCCGCCTGGATCGCCGAGCTCGGCGGCGTGCGGGTCTACGAAGGAGGGCTCGAGACCCACGTCGAACGGGGGGCGTTCTGCGGGCCCGGAGACCCCGTCGAAGCGCTCCGGGACGCCGCGACGCTCCTCGTCGACGCCTTCCCCGGGCACCTCGAACCGCACGACCCGTGGAACGAGAACCGCCACGTGTCGCTCATGCTCCGCGGCGAGGTCGACGCCGGTGCCGCCCGACGGCTCCTCGCCGAGCGAGGCTTCGAATGGGCCGAGCTCCTCGACAACGGGGTCATCCCGCGCCGCTTCGAGCGGCTGGCCCTCGCGCACGTCCACGTGTACCACCTGGCCCCCAAGGGGATCTCCAAGCGCGACGGCGTCGTCGCCGACCAGCACCACCGGGGCCTCGATCCCTCCGCGTGCGCGGTCGTGGGCGACGCCTCCTCGGACCTGGCCTGCGCCGACGTGGTGGCGCAGTGCTTCGTCGTGCGCAACGGCGTCGAGAAGGACCCGAGCCTCGCCGAGGCGGTCGCCGGGGTCCCCAACGCCCGGGTCACCCGCCACGGGTTCGGGGCCGGCTTCGCCGAGGCGGTCGAGCTCCTCCTGGAGAGCTGAGCTCCCGAGGACGGACGGCCCGGAGCCCCGCCGCCCGTCACCCTCGCCCGAGCGCCCGGCGACCGACCTCGACGGCGGCCTCCTCCACGAGGGTCGCGGCCCGGGCGAACGCCTCACCGGCCTGCCAGACCCGGTCGGTGAGCGCGAGGACCCAGACGTCGCCGAGGACCGACGCCTCCTGGCGGGCCTCGTCGGTCACCTGGCCGGCGATGACGGCCCGGTGGGGCACACCCAGGTCGGCCGCCCAGCCGAGGACGCCGCCGACCACCTTGCCCTCGAAGCTCGTCACGTCCAGCCTCCCTCCCCGGTCACGACGAGGTCGGCCCCCTCGAGCGCCGACTCGAGGTCGGCTGCCCGGGCGACCACCTCGAAACCGGGCTCCAGGGTCGCCCCGATGGCGGCCAGACCTCCGGCGAGGCCACCCGCGGCCCCTCCGCCCTCGAGGTCGCGGACGTCCCGACCCAACCGGTCCACGTACTCGTCGGCCAGGCGCTGGAGCCGCCGGGTGAGCAGCGACACCTGCGCCGCCGTCGCCCCCTTCTGCGGCCCGTAGACCGCGGCGGCGTCGCCGAAGCGCGTCGTGACGTCGCACGCCACGGTCACGTCGAGGCCGGCGAGCGACCACCCGAGGACCTCGATCGCCCCCAGGCCCCCGTCGGTCGTGGCGCTCCCACCGACCCCGACGACGATCCGGCGGGCCCCGGACCTGGCCGCGGCCGCGATCAGCTCCCCCGTGCCCCGCGTCGTCGCCCGGAGCGGATCGTTGCGCCCCTCCACCAGCGCGAGGCCGCTGGCCCGGGCCATCTCGACCACCGCCGTGCCGTCGGAGAGCAGCGCCCACTGGGCCTCCACCGGATCTCCCAGCGGGCCGGTCACGGTGGCCGTGCGGCGTGAGCCACCCCGGCTGGCGAGCAGGGCGTCGAGGGTTCCCTCTCCGCCGTCGGCCAGGGGCACCTCGCGCACGTCCCCCCACCCCGCGGTGCGCAGCCCGGCGGCGACGGCCGCGGCAGCTCCGACCGCGCTCAGGGTGCCTCGGAACTTGTCGGGACACGCGACGGCGCACGGCACGCCGATAGATTGATCGATGCCCGATCCCTCGTGCAGCCACCACCCCCCTCGGAGACCGTCACGTGCTGGAACGCGTCCCCCTCCTCGAGAAGGACCTCGACGACTACCGATCGGTCGTCGACTACGAGGTCCTCGACCGGATCCACGAGCTCGCCGAGCCGTTGAAGGGAGCGAAGGTCCTCCACCTCAACGCCACGGCCTACGGCGGAGGCGTGGCCGAGCTCCTCGCCACGCACGTCCCGCTCCTGCGCAGCGTCGGCATCGACGCCGACTGGAGGGTCCTGCACGGCAGCGACGAGTTCTTCCACGTGACCAAGACCGCGCACAACGGGCTCCAGGGAGCCGAGGTCGAGTGGACCCCCGAGCTCCAGCGCGTCTACCTCGAGCGGGTCCTCGACAACGCGCTGGCCATGGACGACGGCTGGGACTTCGTCGTCATCCACGATCCCCAGCCCGCCGCGCTCCTCAGCTTCCTGCGCGAGACCCCCGTGTTCTCCCCCGAGACCCGCTGGATCTGGCGCTGCCACATCGACCTCACGACGGCGAACGCACGGGTGTGGGAGTTCTTCCGTCCCTTCGTCGAGCTCCACGACGCCTCGGTGTGGACGATGCGGGAGTTCGTGCCCGCCTCCCTGGTCATGGACCGGGTGATCGTGACCCCGCCCTGCATCGACCCGCTGGCCGTGAAGAACCTGGACCTCGCCGACCCGTTCGTCGTCGAGATCTGCAAGCAGTACGGGATCGACACGAAGCGGCCGATCATGTGCCAGGTCAGCCGCTTCGACCCCTGGAAGGACCCGGTCGGGGTGATCGAGGCCTACCGGCTGGTTCGCGAGGAGATCCCGGACGTCCAGCTCGTGCTGGCCGGGTCGATGGCCACCGACGACCCGGAGGGGTTCAAGGTGTGGGAGGAGGCCGAAGAGGCGCGCGGCGGCGACCGCGACATCCACCTCCTCTCGAACATCCAGCAGATCGGGGCCGTGCAGATCAACGCCTTCCAGCGCGCCGCGCACGTCGTGCTCCAGAAGTCGCTGCGGGAGGGCTTCGGCCTGACGGTCAGCGAGGCCCTCTGGAAGGGCCGGCCCGTGGTCGGCGGCCGGGCGGGCGGCATCCAGCTCCAGATCCGCGACGGCGTCGACGGCTTCCTCGTCGACTCGGTCGAGGAGGCCGCGACCCGCACCGTCGAGCTCCTGAGCTTCCCGGAGCGGGCCGACGAGCTGGGAGCGAGCGGCCGGGCCCACGTCCGGGCCAACTTCCTGTCCACGAGGGAGCTCGAGGACTGGCTGCGCCTCTTCCACGACCTGGGGTCCGGCACCCGTCCATGATCGTCGTCGCCAACCGCGGTCCCTTCAGCTTCACCCGGCGCGAGGACGGCTCGCTCGCGACGCGGCGCGGCGCAGGCGGCGTCGTGAGCGCGCTCCTCCCCCTGCTGTCGGGGCGACCCGACACCACGTGGATCGCCGCGGCGATCGCCCCGGGCGACCGCCTCGCCGCCGCCCGGGGCGAGCAGGTCGTGGAGGAGATCCACCTCCACCTCCTCGACCTCGACCCCGAGCTCTCCCGGCTCCACTACGACGTGGTGTCCAACGCCACCCTCTGGTTCCTGCACCACGGGCTGTTCGACCTGATCCGCCAGCCCCGCTTCGACCGGCGGTTCCGCGCCGCGTGGGAGGGCTACGTAGAGGTGAACCGGGCCTTCGCCGACCGGGTCGTCGGCGTCGCCGCCGAGCACGAGATCGCCCTGGTCCAGGACTACCAGCTCGCCCTCGTGCCCGGCCTCGTCCGGTCCCGGCGCCCCGACCTGCGAGTCGTCCACTTCACCCACACGCCGTTCTGTGGACCCAACTCCATCCGTGTGCTGCCCGACGACGTCGCCACGACCCTCTGCGGGTCGATGGCGTCGGTCCCGTGCGGCTTCCACACCCGCCGGTGGGCCCGGGCCTACGAGGCGTCGACCCGCGAGGTCCTCGGAGACGACGCCGACATCGCCCCCTGGTTCGTCGCCTCCCTCGGGCCCGACGCCGCGGCGCTCGAGGAGGTGGCGGCCTCACCGGAGGCCAGGGCCTCCGGCCGCGACCTCGACGACCTCGTCGGCGACCGGGCGGTGATCCTCCGCACCGACCGCATCGAACCGTCGAAGAACGTGGTCCGGGGCTTCCTCGCCTACGACCTCCTCCTGGAGCAGCACCCCGAGTGGCGGGAGCGGGTCGTCTTCGTCGCCCTCGTCTACCCGTCCCGGCAGGGACGGCCCGAGTACCTCGCGTACGCGCAGGAGATCGAGCAGGCCGTGGACCGGGTCAACGAGCGCTGGGGCACGGACGGCTGGGTACCCGTCCTGCTCGACACGCGCGACGACTTCCCCCGCAGCGTCGCCGGTCTGACCCGCTACGACGTCCTGCTGGTCAACGCGATGCGCGACGGCCTCAACCTGGTCGCCAAGGAAGGACCGCTGTTGAACCGCCGGGACGGCGTGGTCTGCCTGTCCCCGGGAGCCGGCGCCTTCGACGAGCTGCGCGAGGCCGTGCTCCCCGTGCACCCGTTCGACCTCACCCAGACCGCCGACGCGCTCCACCGCGCGCTCTCGATGCCGCCGGCCGAGCGAGCCGCGCTCGCCGGGAGGCTGCGTGACCTGGCCGCCGCTCGGAGCCCCTCCGACTGGCTGGCGGACCTCGTCGCCCACGCCGAGGGCGAGGAGCCGAGCCGCTAGCCGCGCTCCAGGGCGTCGGCGACGGCGGCGAGCTCGACGGCCAGGCCGGCCGGGCCGTCGACCACCACGTCGGCCCGGGCGAGCAGTTCGGGTGGTGCCTCGCTCGACCGCACCCCCACCCGCAGCGCGTCGGTGAGCCGGCCCGCCGACCGGAGCCGGTCGAGGGCGTCGAAGGCGGCGAGGTCGCCCCGGTCGTCGCCCGCGAAGGCGGCCCGCTCGAGCCCATCCAGGAGCGACTCGACGGCGGTCCCCTTGTCGACGGTCACCGGCGGGCGGAGCTCCAGCACCATCCTCCCCGGGTGGGCGGCGAGGCCGTGGCGCCCGGCGAGCTCCTCCCCGACCCGTGTCGCCTCCTCGGCGCGCTCGGGACGCGTCCGCCAGTGCAGCGCCACGGCCACCTCCCCCTTCCGCTCGACGAGCACCCCGGGCAGGGCGCGCTCGGCCTCGTCGGCCGCGGACCGGACGGCCGCCACGTAGGGGCCCACGCGGGGATCCACCCAGGGCCGGCCGTCCTGGATCCGCTCGAGCCCGTACTGGCCCGAGTACAGGACCCCCGGGAGCCCCAGGGCGTCGACGAGGTAGTCGACCGGGCGCCCGCTGATGACCGCCACGCGGGCCAGGCTCCCGGCCAACCGGGCCAGGGCCTCCCGGCCCTCGGGCAGCACCGAGGCCGTCGCCGGGTCGTCGACGATGGGCGAGAGCGAACCGTCGAAGTCGAGCAGGACGGCCGACCGGTCGGGACGCTCGATGAGGGGCCGCCAGCGGGGGTCCACGCTCAACCGCTCAGCCCGTCCCTCCCAGGACGACGACGAGGTCGACGTCTCCCGCCCCTGCCGGCGGCGGCTCGGGCGCCGGTTCCACGACCGTGCCCTCGCCGACCAGCGTGGCGAGCGTCGCCGCCTCGCGTTCGAGCCCGGCCTGGAACAGCACGACGTTGCCGGTCCTTGGAGTGGTGTCGGTGGCCTCGACGGTCTGGTAGCCGGCCTCGGCGAGCTGCGCGGTGAGCGCGCCGGCCGCGCCGGCCGCGGCCCCGCCGTTGAGCACCTGGACGGTGAGCTCGGCGGGCGGGCGCGGCTCGGGAACGACCGCGGCGGTGGTCGTCGTGACGTCGGTGTCCCCGGCCTCGGTGGTGGTCGTGACGGGAGCCCCGCCGCCGCCATCGCCGGCCGGTCCCGAGGTCCCGTCGTCGACGACCTGGAGCAGCACGATCCCGAGGATGACGGCCAGCGCGACGAGGCCGGCACCCCGGGCCGCGGAGAAGGCCATCGACCGGTAGAAGCCCCCTCCGGGCGTGGCCCGACGTCGCCCCGGCGCCGTCGCGCCGTCCACGGCACCGGCGCGGGATGTCACCGGGACCCCGGATGTCGCTCGCGCCCTTCGAGGCGGGCCCGGCGACGGATGTCACGCTGGCGCCGGAGGCGCTTCACGGTGAGGGGGTCGTAGGCGAAGGCGGGCTCTCCGTCGAGCAGCGCGCCGAGCAGCCGGTAGTAGCGCGTGGGAGAGATCGCGAGCTCCTCGCGGATGGCGGCCTCCTTCGGCCCGGGCCGGGTCCACCACGTTCGCTCGAAGTCGATGATCGCACGCTCACGCTCCGTCAACTCCATCGGTGCACGATCCTGGCCGGGGAGGACCCGAGGGTCAAGCATTTCGCGTGCGTGACCACGCGGGCCCCACCGGTCGGGAGCCGGAGGTCGGATTCGAACCGACGGCCTGACGCTTACAAGGCGCCTGCTCTGACCAGCTGAGCTACTCCGGCACGCCGAGCGAGGCTAGACGCCCGGCCCCGGCGCGGCACGGCCGGGCCGTGGCGGGTACGCCCCGCGCTCGACCCCCCGTCGTCAGGCGTGCCGGCGCCGGGCCACCTCGAAGCACGCCAGCGCGGCCGCCGCCGACACGTTGAGGGAGGGGAGCGCGCCCCACAGCGGGATCCGGGCCAGCACCTCGCACCGGTCGCGCACGAGGCGCGACAGCCCGGCGCCCTCGGCCCCGAGGACGAGCACGAGGGGCTGGTCCGCCACCGGCAGCTCGAAGAGCGAGGTCGGGCCGTCCGCGTCGAGCCCGACGGTCCACAGGCCCGACCGCCGGGCCTCGTCGAGGGCGGCGGGGAGCCCGGGGACGATCGCCACCGGGAGGTGCTCGATCGCTCCGGCCGCCGCCTTCGTGGCAGCCGGCGTGAACCGGGCGGACCGGTGCCGCCGGAGCACCAGCCCGCTGGCGCCGGCCGTCTCGGCGGTCCGGGCCACGGCGCCGAGGTTCTGCGGGTCGGTGACGCCGTCGAGGGCCACGAGGAAGGCGTCGGGACGCGCCAGCAGCTCGGCGAGTGGAACCGCCCGGAGGGGCTCGGCGAGGGCGACCACACCCTGGGGCGCCGCCGAGCGCGCCAGCTCCTCCAGCCTCCCGGCGGACGCGAACCGCACCGGGACCCCCGCGGCCCGGGCCAGCCCCGTGATCTCGTCGAGCAGGGGGCTCGGGCTCGAACCCTCGGCCAGCCACACGGTCCGGACCGGGCGCCGGCCGGCCGCGAGGAGCTCCCGGACCGCCCGCCGTCCCTCGACCTGCTCCCCACCGGGCCCCTCGCCGAACCCGGCCGGGGTCGACGTGTCGCGGGGCCGGCCACGGGGCCGGCGCCGGCGGCCCGCGGGCCGTTCGCTCATCGCCGGGCGGCCCGGACCACGACGCCGTCGCGCTCGTCCTTCACGGCGAAGCCCCGGGCCGCGATCTCGTCGCGCAGCCCGTCGGCGGCGGCGAAGTCCCGCGACGCCCGGGCGACGGCGCGCCGCTCGACGAGCTCGACGATCGCGGCGGGCACGTCGTGGACCAGGCGCAGCACCACGGTGGCGTCGCCGATCGTCACCTCGCGCTCCGTCACCACGGGTGGGCACCACGCCAGGCCGAGGGCGTCCCCGAGCAGCTCCCTGATCGTGCCCGTGAGCACGGCGGCGGTCTCGCGATCGCCCGCGTCGAGCGCCTGGTTGGCCTTCCGCACCGCGTCGAACACCACCCCCGTGGCGACCGGGGTGTTGAGGTCGTCGTCCATCGCGGCACGGAACGCGTCGACGGTGGCGTCGTCAGGCCCGGCTCCGTCGCCGACCCCCGCGAGGGCGACCCGCTCGGCGAGCTCGTCGAGACCGGCGAGCGCCTCGGTCGCGGCGGCCAGCTCGGCCCGGCCCATCTCCATCGGCGAGCGGTAGTGGGTCTGGAGCACGAGCAGGCGCAGGGCCCGGGGGTCGAACTCCTCGAGGGCCTCGGCCAGGGTCACGAAGTTGCCGAGCGACTTCGACATCTTCTCGCCCTCGATGACCACCATCCCCGAGTGGATCCAGTGCCGGGCGAAGGCGTACCCGGCCGCCTCGGCCTGGGCGCGCTCGTTCTCGTGGTGGGGGAAGACCAGGTCGTCGCCGCCGCCGTGGATGTCGAAGCCCTCGCCGAGCAGGCGGAGCGACATCGCCGAGCACTCGATGTGCCATCCGGGTCGGCCCGGTCCCCACGGCGAGCCCCAGGTCGGCTCGCCCGGCTTCGCCGCCTTCCACAGGGCGAAGTCGACGGGGCTCCGCTTCGCCTCGTCGACCTCGACCCGCGCGCCGGCCGCCTCGAGCAGGTCGGCGAGTCTCCGGTGCGACAGCTCGCCGTACCCGGGGTGCGACGCGACGTCGAAGTACACACCGTGGCCCTCGACGACGTAGGCGTGGCCGGTCTCGACCAGCTCACCGATCAGGTCCAGCATCCGGTCGACGTACTCGGTGGCGTGGGGCGTCTCGTCGGGCGGCAGGACCCCGAGGCGGGCGAGCTGCTCCCAGTAGGCCTGCTCGTAGCGGGCGGCCAGCTCGGGTTCCGTGCTGCCCTCCTCGGCCGCCCGGGCGATGATCCGGTCGTCGACGTCGGTGACGTTGCTGACGAACCTGACCGCGAGCCCCGACCACGCGAGGTACCGCCGGATCACGTCGAAGACGAGGGCGGTCCGGGCGTGACCGAGGTGGGGGACGTCGTAGACCGTCGGGCCGCACACGTAGACCGCGACCTTCCCCGGCTCCCGCAGCGTGAGCTCGACCTTCCCGCCGGCCATCGTGTCGTGGATCCGGAGCATGGGGGGGAGGGTACCGCCTGCGATCCTCCTCCCCCGGAGGCGTCGGGGCCCGCGGCGCCGCCCCGGAGCGGTCAGCCTCGCTCGAGGAGCGCGACGGCCCACACGGCGACGCCCTCGCCCCGGCCCACCGCACCCAGGCCCTCGCCCCGCTTCGGCTTCACCGACACGTGCACGCCCTCGCCGAGGGGCCGCCGGGCCGGGGTGAGCGCCTCGGTCAACCGGGCCACCATCGCCTCGAGATGGGGTGCGAGCGGGGGCCGCTCGGCGGCCACGACCACGTCGACGTTCACGATCCACCAGCCCACGGCGACCACGCGCTCGGCGACCTCCCGCAGGAGCTCGATCGACGAGGCGTCGCGGTAGCGCTCGTCGCCGGCCGGGAAGAGGATCCCGAGGTCGGGCAGGCCGACCGAGCCCAGCAGGGCGTCGGCCACCGCGTGGGCGACGGCGTCGGCGTCCGAGAAGCCGGCGAGCCCGGGCGCACCCTCGATCGTCACCCCTCCGAGCACGAGCGGGCGGCGCTCGTCGAAGGGGTGGACGTCGAACCCGAGCCCCACCCTCGAGGTCACGGGAACCCCACCCGGTCGAGCGCCTCGGCCACCAGGAGGTCCCGGGGTCCGGTGACCTTCAGGTTCCGGGGGTCGCCGGGGACGACCACGACCGAACCGCCCGCGGCCTCGACCAGCGCGGCGTCGTCGGTCGCGTCCGCGCCGGTCGCGTGGGCGCTGCGGAGGGCCGCGGCCCGGAAGGCCTGCGGGGTCTGGACCGCGACCAGGTCGTCGCGACCCACGGTCTCGACGACCCGGTCCCCGACGACGCGCTTCAGCGTGTCGGGGACGGGGAGCCCGGGCACGGCGGCGTCGGCGCCGGCCCGCACGGCCTCGATCACCGCGGAGAAGAGGTCCGGGGACGCGAGGGGTCGGGCGGCGTCGTGCACGACGACCACGGCGACGCGATCCGGCACCGCCGCGAGGCCGGCCCGCACCGACGCCGACCGGGTGGGACCTCCCTCCACGACCGCGGTCACCCCGGGACCGTCCCACACCGCGCCGGCCGGGAGGACGAGCACGACCCCGTCGCAGGCCGCTCCGGCCACCTCCACGGCCCGGTCCACGAGGCGCCGGCCCGCCAGCGGGAGGAACTGCTTGGGCCGGCCGAACCGGGTCCCCAGCCCGCCGGCCGCGACGATCGCCCACGTCTCCACGGGGTCAGTATGGCCCGAGGCGGGCGTCCGGTCCCCGAGGCGGGCCGCGACGCGGATCCGGTCAGGCGGACCCCGCCGTGGTCCGGCGGTCCCGCGTCGCGGCCTCCTCGTCGCGGTCCACGGCCCCGGTCGGGCGGGCGAACAGCAACCGTCCCGCCGACGTGGGCACGACCGAGGCCACCACGAAGGCCTGCTCACCCCGTCCGACCAGCCCGGCGCCCCGGTTGACGACGACCATCGAGCCGTCCTCGAGGAACCCGACACCCTGGCCCTCCTCGCGGCCGGGGCGGGTGAGGGCGAGGCGCACGACCTCGCCCGGGACCACCTCCGGGCCGAGGTCGGCGACGAGGCGCCGGAGGTTGCAGGTCGGAACGCCCTGGACCTCCGCGACCCGGCTGAGGTTGGCGTCGTCGGTGAGGAGGCGGATCTGCAGCCGGCGGGCGAGGGCGACGAGCTTGGCGTCGACGGCGTCGACCTCGGGTACCTCGTCGTCCAGGAGGTAGAGGCGGGGTGGCCCCTCGCGGCGGATCACGTCGAGCACCTCGAGGCCGCGCCGGGCCCGGCGGGCCCGGGTCCCGTCGGGAGCGTCGGCCAGGCCCTGCAGCTCGTCGACCACGAAGCGAGGGACGAGGAGGTCGCCGTCCAGCAGCCCCGAGCGGGCCAGCGGGAGGAGCCGGCCGTCCATGATCGCCGAGGTGTCGACGAGGAACCCCTCGGTGCGGTCGTACGGCGTCACCCTCACGAGCGGCCGGGTCGAGAGTCCCACCAGGTGGAAGAGCTGCTCGCTCTTCCTCGCCGCGACGCGGAACCCGAGGTAGCCCACGACCCACGCGACGAGACCGACGAGAGGGATCGCCAGTCGCGCGCTCAGCAGGACGACGAGTGGAGCAGCGAAGAGCGCACCGGTCGCGCCGCCGACCACCCCGCCCACCATGCCGGCGAGCACCTGGGCCGGGGGCAGGCGGTCGGCCCGTCGCTCGACCACGCCCACGGCCCGCTCCAGGAGCCGCCCGAGGATCCCACCGGTCACGTAGCCGAGCAGGCAACCCAGCATGCCCCCGACCGCCCCCACCGCGTCGGGCGAACCCAGGTCGCGGCCGGCCAGGAAGCCGCCGGCGGTCCCCAGGACCACGATGAAGAGTCTGACGATCTCGACGAACACGGCGCGTCCCTGTGCGGCCCCCGGGCGATCCTCTCCCTCCAGGGATCGGCTCCCGCCCGCGGGGCCTTGAACCGTGGGCGGGATGCCGGGACGCGAGTGAGGGGACGAGTCGACGGTCGTCGGGCGCCCGGGAGCGCGGTGGCCCCGCCCTACTTGGCGAGCGCCTCGTCGAGCTTGGCCTCGGCCTGCTCCTCGTCCACGCCGATGGCGAAGGTGAGCTCGGAGACCAGGATCTGGCGAGCCTTGGCGAGCATGCGCTTCTCGCCGGCGGAGAGGCCCTTGTCCTTCTCGCGGATCGAGAGGTTCCGGACGACCTCGGCGACCTGGTAGATGTCGCCGCTCTTCAGCTTCTCCACGTGGTTCTTGAACCGGCGGGACCAGTTGGTCGGCATCCTCGCCTCCTTCTTGCGAAGGACCGCGAAGACCTCCTCGACCTCCTCGTCGTTGATGACCTCCCGCAGGCCGATCTCCTCGGCGTTGTCGGCGGGCACCATCAACGTCAGATCCCCGTAAGCGAGCCGCAGCACGAGGTAGTCGCGCTTCTCGCCGAAGACGTCCTTCTTCTCGCGCTTCTCGATCGTCGCCGCCCCGTGATGGGGGTAGACCACCTTGTCGCCCACGTCGAAGGTCATGTGCCTGCGTGCCGTCCAGACCGTCCGCTCACCGTGCGTTCCACGGCGTTGGCAGAACATCCAAGATACCGTTCAGCGCTGGCACCCACCAATCGGCCCCGCGAGCCCGTCGGCTCTCCCCCGGGCGCCGCGCACCGGTAGATTGGCTGGTCCGCGCCCCGAAGGAGCACCCCTGTGAACGAGCGCCGGCTCCTCGACACCGATCTCTTCGCGTCGATGCCCGAGACGGTCCGAGCCGGGCTCCTGGTCCAGGCCACGAGCCGGAAGTACACCCGGGGTGACGTGCTGTTCCGCCAGGGCGACCCTTCGGGGGAGCTGTTCCTGCTCCTCCACGGCCGGGTGGCGATCGCGTCGCGATCGAACGACGGACGCGAGACGGTGGTGGCGGTCCTGGAGGACGGCGGGCTGATCGGCGAGCTCGGGCTGTTCGACGACGCCCCCCGTTCGGCCGAGGCCCGGGCCCTCACCGACACCGAGGTGCTCGCCTTTCCCTACGAGCCGGTCCGTCTGGCCCTGCGGCAGCAGCCCGAAGCGCTCTGGGTCGTCGTCCGGATCCTGGCCCAGCGGCTCCGGGCCACCGACGAGGCGCTGGCGGACGCGGTGTTCCTCGACGTCCCGGCTCGCACGGCCAAGCGCCTGATCGACCTGGCCGGTGACGCCGACGAGTTCCTCCTCCCCCTGACCCAGGAGGAGCTCGCCGGGCTGGTCGGGGCGTCCCGGGAGCGGGTGAACAAGGCCATCGCGCTGTTCATCCGCCTCGGCTGGATCGAGGTGAGCGGCCGCAACCACTACCGGATCCTCGACCGCACCGCGCTCGAGGACCGCTCCAGCCAGTAGCCCGGGTCACCTCCGGGCGCGCCCGGCGAAGGTTCGCCGCTCGACGGCGCCGGCGCCGGCGCCGGCGCCGGATCAGGACCCGCCGAGGAAGGCCAGGGCGCGCCGCCAGGCGTCGGCGGCGTCGTCGGCCCGGTGGGCGGGGCGGTCAGGGTCGTGGACGAAGCCGTGCTCGGCCTCCTCGTAGACGACGACCTCGCAGTCGGAGCGGCCGGCCCACACCGCCCGGAGCTGCTCGACGTGCTCGGGAGGCACCCAGGGGTCCCTCCCTCCCAGTACGGCGAGCGTCGGGCACGCGTCGGCCGCCGTGTCGAGCGCGTCGCGCTGCCCGGGCCCCTGCCACTGCTCCGGGACCCGCAGCATCCCGTAGAAGCCCACCGAGCGGTCGAAGCGGCCCGTGGCCGCCGCCTTGAGGGCGTACATGCCGCCCATGCAGAAACCCATCACGGAGACCTCGGCCACGTCGTCCTCGACGACGAGCCGGTCGGCGGCCCGCTCGAGGTCACCGAGCTGGTGCTCGTCCACGAGGTCCCGGACCCGGGCCATCCTCCCCTCGACGTCGAGCCCGGCCCGGTCCGGGCAGCGGGCGAAGGGCTCGACCGCCCACACGGCGAGCCCGTGGCTGGCGATCCGACGGCAGAGGTCGTCGAAGAGCGGGCGGACGCCCATGAGGTCCGGGACGAGGACGAGCCCGGCCCGGGGCATCCCCGTGGGCCGGGCGTGGATCCCCTCGACGGCGGTTCCGTCGGAGCCCTTCAGGGTGACGCGCTCGCACTCGTTCTCCCAGGGTCCCTCGGCCAGTGCTCCCATCGTGGTGCGTGCCTCCTGGAGTGGTGTCGGGTGACGCTCGTCGCCCGAGCGGTCCTAGACGTAGCGCTCGAGGATCGAGGTCTCGGCCAGGCGGGACAGGCCCTCCTTGATCGCCCGGGCCCGCGCGTCGCCGACCCCCTCCACCTCGACCAGGTCCGAAACCCCGGCGCGCATGATCTTCTGCAGGTTGGTGAACCGGTCGACCACGTGGTCGGCCACGATCTCGGGCAGCCGGGGGATCTTGTGCAGGAGCCGGAACCCTCGGGGTTGCAGCGGGCTGTCCAACCCCGCGTCGTGCGGCAGGGCCAGCACCGAGGCCACCTCGCGGAGGTCGAGCAGGGCCTCGGTGTCGAGGTCCGCGAGCCGCTTCATGACGTCGCTCAGCTCCCAGTCGGACGACTCGACGAAGTAGTCCTTGGCGACGAGACGGCGGTCGTCCTCGACCCCGTGCATGAGCTCCTCGAGCTGCAGCAGGACGTGGCGGCCGTCGCTGCCGAGCTCGACGACGTAGCCCTCGATCTCCTCGGAGATGCGCCGGACCATCTCGGCCCGCTGCAGCACCGTGGCCACGTCGCGCGTGGTGACGAGGTCCTCGACCTCGAGGGCCGACAGCGAGCCGCTCACCGTGTCGAGCCGGGTCTTGTACCGCTCGAGGATCTGCAGGGCCTGATCGGCCCGGGCGAGCACCCGCGGGATCGGCTCGAGGGTTCGCTTGAGCCCCCGCCGGTGGATGGCGACGACCTGCATGTCCTCCGAGACGGTGATCACCGGGACGTCGATCTGGCGGGCGACGCGCTCGGCCGTCCGGTGCCGGGTCCCGGTCTCGGAGGTCGGGATGTCGGGATCCGGGACGAGGTGCACGTTGGCCCGGGCGATCCGCGAGCAGTCCCCGGCGAGGATGATCGCCCCGTCCATCTTCGCCAGCTCCGAGAGGCGCTGGGGCGTGAACTCCGCGTCGAGGAGAAACCCGCCCGAGCAGATGCTGAGCACCTCGGGTCCGTCGCCGACGACCACGAGGGCGCCCATGCGCGCCTGGAGGATCCGGTCGAGTCCCTCGCGCAGGTCCCGGCCCGGTGCCACGAGAGCCAGGGCTGCGAGCAACGCTTCCGATCGAGGCTGCGCTGCCACCGGTCTCAACCCCTCACGACGAACCTGATCCCCCGGCACGCAGAGTCGAGGCCACGATACCAAGGATCCCGCGCTTCGGACGGTGGGCACCGGTCGGACTCCTGGTGTCAACCGGTCAGACCGAGCGCGGCGACCGCGTCGCGCACCGTGCCCACACGCAGGACCGAGAGCCCCTCGACGTCGGGCAGGGACACCGGCCCGACCGCCCGGTTGAAGCCGAGGCGGGCCGCCTCGGCCAGGCGCCGGTCCGCGCGGGGCACCCGGCGGACCTCGCCGCCCAGCCCGACCTCGCCGAGCGCGACGGTGCCGGCCGGGAGCGTCGCGTCGAGACGGGCCCCGGTCACCGCCAGTGCGACGGCCAGGTCGGCCCCGGCCTCGGTGACCCGTACCCCACCGGCGACGCTCGCGTGGACCTCGAAGCCCGACAGCGGGACGTCGACCCGCCGCTCCAGCACGGCCAGGAGCAGCGCCACCCGCCCACCGTCGAGCCCCTGCGCCGACCGTCGGGGAAGGGGTGCCGAGGTGCGCGCCACGAGGGCCTGCACCTCGACGAGGAGCGGCCGGTCCCCCTCGAGCACCGGGGCCACGACCGAGCCCGGGACGCCGGCGGGCCGGTCGGCGAGGAGCAGCGCCGACGGGTCGGGCACACCGACGAGGCCGCCTCCGGTCATCTCGAAGAGGCCGACCTCCTGGGTCGAGCCGAAGCGGTGCTTGGTGGCGCGCAGCAGGCGCAGCACGTGGTGACGGTCGCCGTCGAAGGAGAGGACGGTGTCGACCACGTGCTCGAGCGCCCGCGGGCCGGCCAGGGTGCCCTCCTTGGTGACGTGGCCGACGAGGAGCACGCTCGGCCCTCGCTGCTTGGCCACCCGCACCAGCCGGTGGGCGCACTCCCGCACCTGACCGACCGAACCGGGTACACCGGGCGTGTCGGGATCGACGATGGTCTGCACCGAGTCGACGGCCAGGACGTCGGGCGCCACGTCGTCGACGTGGGCGAGGATCCGCGGCAGCGAGGTCTCCGACACGACGAGCACGCCGGGGTCGGACACGCCGAGGCGCCGGGCCCGCAGGCCCACCTGCTCGCGCGACTCCTCGGCGCTCACGAGGAGGCAGCGGGCACCGCGCTCGGCCATCAGGCCAAGGGCCTGGAGCATCATCGTGCTCTTCCCGGTTCCCGGCTCCCCGCCGAGCAGCGTGACCGAGCCGGCGACGAGCCCGCCTCCGAGCACGCGGTCGAGCTCCCCGAGCCCCGTGGGCCGGCGGGCCGCACCGAGCGGGTCGACCTCGGCGACGGGCACGGGACGCTCGGCGTCGTGCAGGACGGCGCCGGCGCCGTTGGCCAACGGGAGCTCCTCGAGGCTCCCCCACTCGGCGCACTCGGGGCAGCGGCCCAGCCACCGGGCCGACGTCGCCCCGCACTCCCGGCAGCGATGGATCGTCCGCGTCTTCGTCACGACCGGGACCGTACCCGGGAGGTGTGACGGCGACGCCAGGACCGCCGACCCGGGTGTCTCCACCCCCGCCCAGCGACGGTAACGGCACCCGAGAGCCGAGAAGCGCCGACCCGGGTGTCTCCACCCCCGCCCAGCGACGGTAACGGCACCCGAGAGCCGAGAGCGCCGACCCGGGTGTCTCCACCCCCGCCCAGCGGGGCTCAGGACACCCGGGAGCCGGAGGGGAGTCGCCCTCCGCGGCGGCGCCGCCGTCCCCGCGCCTCGCCCACCACCAGGAGCACGATCGCCGCCAACGCCAGGACCCCGCCCAGCGCCAGCAGGCCCAGCCGCTTCGGGTGGGCCACCGTGGACGACAGCTCGATGCGCACGCGCTCACCCGCGGCCGGGCGCCACGACCGCTCCGCCCCGCTCGGGAGCCGGGCGGTCACCTCGAGGCTCAGGGCCTCGCGGAGGTCGGCGGTGAGCTGCTCCTCGATCCCCGTCGGGTCGGCGAGGCCGGTGAGCTGCTCGACGAGCTCCGGGTCCGACGCCACACCGGCAGCGAGCGCGGACAGGTCCACCTCGCCCTCCAGCCGGTAGTCGGTCCGCAGGACCGATCGCTCGCGCGTGAGGGACAGGTCGCGCAGGGGCCCGTCGGGACCGTTCAGCTCCTCGACGAGCTCGCCCAGCTCCTCGGAGTCGGCGAAGCCCTTCGAGAGCCGCACGGTGGCGCTGCCGTCGAAGCTGCGCTCCCACTCCGAGACGTCCCAACCCGCCGCCCTCAGGTCGTCGAGCCGCACGCGCTCGTCGATCGCCCCGCCGCCCGCCTCCACGGCCTGCACGGCCGCCGGATCGAGCGCGACCTCGACGCCCACGGTGCCCCCGCCGTCGTCACGGACGTCGACGGTGACGAGGGCGTCGACCCGGCACCCCGCGAGCAGGACCGCGAGCGCGACGAGGGCCACCAGGCCCGGCCTCGACGGCCTCGCGCCCCGTCCACGCGCCGACACGGCCGCCGAGTCTCCCACAGGCCGTCCCGGCGCCACGGCGCCCGGCGGGACGGCGGACGCGATCAGCCCTCGGAGCCGCTCCCGGCCCACTCGACCGGCGGCGGCTCGACACCCTCGATCGAGCGGAAGACGATCTCGTCGTCGACCGCGTCGACGACGATGGTCTCGCCGGCGTGGAACTCCTTCCACAGGATCCGCTCGGAGAGCGGGTCCTCGACGAGGCGCTGGATCGCCCGGCGGAGCGGTCGGGCCCCCAGGGTCGGGTCGTAACCCTTGGACGCCAGGTGGAGCTTGGCCTCCCGGGTGATCTCGAGAGCGAGGCCCTGGCTCTCCAGCTGCTCGCGCACCCGCCGGATGAGCAGGTCGACGATCTCCGTGACCTCCATCTGGCTGAGCTCGCTGAAGACGATGACCTCGTCGATCCGGTTGAGGAACTCCGGGCGGAAGTGCCGCTTGAGCTCCTCGGTCACCTTCTCCTTCATCTTCTCGTAGGTGACCGCCTCGTCGGCCTTCGTGAAGCCGATGCTGGCCTTCCGGAGGTCGGCGGTGCCCAGGTTCGAGGTCATGATGATCACGGTGTTCTTGAAGTCCACCGTGCGGCCCTGGGCGTCGGTCAGTCGCCCGTCCTCCAGGATCTGGAGGAGAGCGTTGAAGACGTCGGGGTGGGCCTTCTCGATCTCGTCGAAGAGCACGACCGAGAACGGCTTGCGCCGCACGGCCTCGGTGAGCTGGCCGCCCTCGTCGTACCCGACGTAACCCGGAGGCGAGCCGACGAGCCGCGACACGGTGTGCTTCTCCATGTACTCGCTCATGTCGAGCTGGATCAGCGCGTGCTCGTCACCGAACAGGAACTCGGCCAGCGTCTTGGCCAGCTCCGTCTTCCCGACGCCCGAGGGCCCGAGGAAGATGAACGAGCCGGACGGGCGCTTGGGGTCCTTGAGGCCGGCGCGGGTCCGCCGGATCGCCTGCGACACGGCCTTCACCGCGTCGTGCTGCCCGACGATCCGCTTGTGCAGCTCCTCCTCCATGCGCAGGAGCTTGGCCGTCTCCTCCTCGGTGAGCTTGTAGACCGGGATGCCGGTCCACAGCGCGAGGACCTCGGCGATCGACTCCTCGGTCACCTCGTTGAACAGGTCGACGCCCTCGGCCCTCCACTGGGCCTCCTTGGCGGTCTTCTGCTCGAGCAGCTCCTTCTCGCGGTCCCGCAGCTTGGCGGCCCGCTCGAACTGCTGGCCTTCGATCGCCGCTTCCTTCTCCTGGCGGATCTTGGCGATCTCGTCCTCGAGCTCGCGGTAGTCGGGCGGAGCCTTCATGCGGCGCATCCGCAGGCGCGACCCGGCCTCGTCGATGAGGTCGATCGCCTTGTCGGGGAGGTGGCGGTCGGAGATGTAGCGGTCGGCCAGGTTGGCCGCCGCGACGATGGCCTGGTCGGTGATCGTGACCCGGTGGTGGCCCTCGTAGCGGTCGCGCAGACCCTTGAGGATCTCGATGGTGTGGGGGACCGTCGGCTCGTCGACCTTGATGGGCTGGAAGCGTCGCTCGAGCGCGGCGTCCTTCTCGAGGTGCTTGCGGTACTCGTCGAGCGTGGTGGCCCCGATCGTCTGGAGCTCGCCCCGCGCCAGCATGGGCTTCAGGATGCTGGCGGCGTCGATCGCCCCCTCGGCCGCGCCGGCCCCGACGAGCGTGTGCAGCTCGTCGATGAACAGGATGATGTCGCCGCGGGTGCGGATCTCCTTGAGCACCTTCTTGAGGCGCTCCTCGAAGTCGCCGCGGTAGCGGGAACCGGCGACGAGCGCCCCGAGGTCGAGCGTGTAGAGCTGCTTGCCCTTGAGCGTCTCGGGAACGGTGCCCTCGATGATGTCGGTGGCGAGGCCCTCGACGACCGCGGTCTTCCCGACGCCCGGCTCGCCGATGAGGACCGGGTTGTTCTTCGTGCGGCGCGACAGCACCTGCATCACCCGCTCGATCTCCTTCTCGCGCCCGATGACCGGGTCGAGCTTCTTGTCGCGGGCGAGCTGGGTCAGGTTCCGGCCGAACTGGTCCAGGACGAGCGAGCCCGATGGCTGGGCCTCGCCGGCAGCGCCGCCCTGGGCCGCGGGCTCCTTGCCCCCCGCGTAGCCGGAGAGGAGCTGGATGACCTGCTGGCGGACGCGGGAGAGGTCGGCCCCCAGCTTCACGAGCACCTGGGCGGCGACGCCCTCGCCCTCGCGGATCAGCCCGAGCAGGATGTGCTCGGTCCCGATGTAGTTGTGGCCGAGCTGGAGCGCTTCGCGCAGGGAGAGCTCGAGGACCTTCTTGGCCCGGGGGTGAAGGGGATGTGGCCCGACGGCGCCGAGCCCCCGTGCCCGATGATCTCCTCGACCTGGGCCCGCACCGCCTCGAGCGAGATGCCGAGCGACTCGAGCGCCTTGGCGGCGACGCCCTCGCCCTCGTGGATCAGACCCAGGAGGATGTGCTCGGTCCCGATGTAGTTGTGGTTGAGCAGGCGCGCTTCCTCTTGCGCCAGGACGACCACTCGGCGGGCCCTGTCGGTGAAGCGTTCGAACACTGTCTCAACCGCCTCTCGTGGAGCATCTCTCGTGGAGCGGGGTCGGGTTCCGGATCTCCTGCGAGCCCCCCGTCTGGTTCGGTGCAGCGATCGGTTCCGGACGCCTGCCCCGGTCGAGTCATTGTATCGGCCGGCCCGGGGCCCTCCGCCGCGGTCCGCTCCGGCGCTGACCTGATCGGTCGCGCCCGGCGGCGCTGAAGGGAACGACCGCGGCCGGTCCGACGGGCCCGGTTGGTGTCGCGGTCCGGACCTGCCTAGCCTTCCCTCCCATGGGGCAGCCTCGCACCGCGCCCCGCACCCCCGCACCCCGGCTCCCCCGACCGCTCCTCGGGGCCGGCGTCCCGAGGGGGAACCCGGCCCGGTGCGACGCCTCCGCCCTCCACCCATGAACCTGCCCCGGACCCTCGAGCTGGCACCGCTGGGCGGCGATCTCGACCGGGTCGAGCGGGCCCTCGAGGAGTCGGTGCGCCATCGCGACCGCTTCCTCGGCGAGGTGGCGTCACACCTCGTCGGGGCGGGCGGGAAGCGCCTGCGGCCCGCCCTCACGCTCTGCGCCGCGTACGCCTCCCGGGACGGGAGCCACCCGGTACCGGCCGACGTCGTGACCGGGGCCGTGGCCGTCGAGCTGGTGCACCTGGGGTCCCTCTACCACGACGACGTCATCGACGAGGCCGAGACCCGACGCGGCGTCCCCAGCGTCAACGCGCGGTGGAGCAACATCGTCGCCATCCTGGCCGGTGACTTCCTCCTGGCCCGGGCCTCGGAGCTGGCGGCGTCGCTCGGGGCCGACGTCGCCGCGCTGCTGGCCTCCACCATCGGGGAGCTGTGCCGGGGTCAGGTGCTCGAGCTCCAGCACCTGTTCGACGTCGAGCGGAGCGAGGAGAGCTACTTCGCCGCCATCGAGGGGAAGACGGCGTCGTTGATGGCGACCGCGTGCCGGATCGGCGGCATGGTGTCCGGCGCCGACGACGACGCCCTCGACTCGCTCGGCGAGTTCGGCCGCCACCTCGGCCTGTGCTTCCAGATCGTCGACGACGTGCTCGACCTCACCGCCACCGAGGAGGCCCTGGGCAAGCCGTCGGGCCAGGACCTCCTCGAGGGCGTGTACACGCTCCCGGTCATCGTGGGACTTCGCTCGTCGCCCACGCTGCGCGACCATCTCGGCCGCCCGATCCCGCCGAACCGGCTCGACGAGATCCGCCGTCTCGCCACCTCCGACGGCGCGATCGAGGCCGCCTACGACACGGCCCGGTCCCACGCCAAGGCCGCCGACGAGGCGCTGGCGTCGAGCCCCGGGCTCGACCCGGAGGTCTGCACGGCGCTCCGGCGACTCGTCGACGGCCTCGTCGGCCGCTCCTCGTAGCGGGCCCGGGAGACGCCGACCGGTCGGTTCCTCAGGCGGACTCGGCGGCCTCGGGCTCGGCCCGGGCCATGGTCTCGCCGAGGTCGTCGACCCGGGCGAGGAAGTCGAGCACCGTCTCGTTGAAGGCGTTGGGGGCCTCGACCATGAGGCCGTGGGCGACCCCCCGGATCACCTCGAGGCGGGCCCCCGGGATCCGTTCGGCGAGCTCCTCGGCGTCACCGACCGGGGTGAGGGCGTCCTGGGAGCCGGTGATGACCAGGCTCGGCACCGCGACCTCGACCAGCTCGGTGTTCAGGGAGTCGTCCATGTCGAGGATCGCCTGCACCTGGGCGACGAACGGCTCCGGTGGTGCCTGGAGGACGATGCGCGCGAGGAGGTTCAGCCACACGCCGAAGCGGCGTCGGAGCCGCGGCCCCACCAGCCAGGGCAGGGCGAGCTCGCCGAGCGAGGTCATCCCGCGCGCCTTCACGGCGTCGATCCACTCGACGAACAGCTCGCGCCGCCAATCGTGGTGGCGGCACGCGGTGCAGGCGAGGACCAGGGAACGGGTCCGTTCGGAGGCCCGCACCCCGATGATCTGGGCGATCGCCCCTCCCATCGAGGCCCCCATCACGTGGGCCCGCTCGATCCGCTCGGCGTCGAGCACGGCCAGCGCGTCCCAGGCCATCTGCTCGAGCGAGTACGGCCCGGGGGGCCGGCCCGAGCGACCGGTGCCCCGGTTGTCGACCGCCAGGCAGCGGTACCGGCGTCCGAACGCCACGCGCTGGAGGGCCCAGCCCCGGGAGTCGACCCCGAGGCCCATGATCATCAGGAGCGGCTCGCCGTCGCGCCGGCCCCAGGAGTCGTAGGCGATCTCCACCCCGTCGCTGGCGATGATGTGGGGCACTTCTGCTCCTCCCGCGCCCGGGGGCCGGCCCCGGCGCCCCGGACGAGGTTACCCACCCGTAGGACGTGCGACGTGAGAGCTGTCCGGTCCCTGACCGACCCGCCTACCCCGCGGCGAGCATGCCCTCGACGGCGACCCGGGCCCGCTCGGCCAGCTCGGCGGCGGCGAGGGTGTCACCCCTGCCCACCCCGGGGAGCTGCTCGATGGGACGGCCCACGGTGACCCGCCAGGGACGCAGCGGGAGGCCCAGCGGGCCCCCGGGCCTCACCGCGACCGGGATCACGGGGAAGCCGAGCGCGGCGACGAGCAGGGGTAGGGGTGGCTCGCCGGCGCCGGTGCGCAGCCACGTGGGCCCGAGCGGCACGGCGGCCAGGTGCCCGGCCCGCAGCACCGCTCCGAGGTCCTCGTGGCGCGAACCCACCGCTCCGAGCCGGTGGAACAGCTCCCGGGCGAGCGGGAGGTCCGGGGCGCCGACCACCCGGAGGCGACGGCGGACCACCTTGCGCACGGCCACCCCGAGCGCCAGCGGCTCGCCGACCCCCAGGCCCCGGTTGGCGAGCAGCACCGCCGCCCCGACCTCGGGCAGGCGCTCGGCGTGATCGACCTCCAGCCGGACGACCGGGCCCACCAGCGGCCACAGGGCGTCCTGGAGCTGGAGGTCCGCGCCGAACGGGTCGATCGGGTACCGACCCTCGATCCGCCGGCGCAGCGCGTCACGCCACGATCCGAGCTCGTGGGTCCGGTCCGCGTCGAGCGAGGTGTTGGTCAGCGGGTACGCGCCCATCACGCCACCGCCGCGACGGGCCGGAGCCGCGTGACGGTCGCCCACTCGTACAGCTCGGTGCAGACCTCCTGGGTGGACCGGAGGTCCGTGAGCCCGAGGACGTCGACGGCCCGTCCCCCGTCCGCCGTGCGCCCCATGCGCAGCAGCTCGAGGACGTGGGGCGGGACGGGGGCGCCCGCCACCTCCGCCAGCCGCACCGCCACGGCCCAGCCGGGGCCGAGCACGGGCACCGGCACCCGCCCACCCAGCCGGACCACCTGCCACGGGCTCGCCGCCCCGGGCCCGACGACGTTGAGCGGCCCGTGGTGCCCCCGCCCCAGGGCGTCGACCATCGCCCGGGCGGCGTCGTCCTGGTGCAGCAGCGAGAAGGGCGGGTCGGAGCAGGCCGGCACCGGTACCGCCGGCAGGCGCAGCACCCGACCGAGCGGGCTCGGGACGCTCGAGCCGGCCACCGGGGCCATGCGCAGGCCGGCGACGGGGACGTCGAGGCGCCGGTGCAGCCCGGCGGCGACGCTCTCGACCTCGATGCACAGGTGGCCATACGGCGTCGTGGGCGCGAGGGGCGCGTCCTCGTCGGGGACGAGCGGGCGTCCGGCACCCCGGCCGTAGACCTCGATGCCGCTGCGGACCGCCACCCGCTCGAGGGACCCGGCCCGGGCCGCCGCACCGAGGGTCCCCACCGTGCAGGCGTGGGTGCGCTCCACGGCCGACCGGAAGCTGCTGCGGGCCCCGGGCTCGTACACGCCGAAGTGGGCCACCGCGGTGGGCGCGAAGTCGAGGACCGCCTCCTCGAGCCGATCCCGGTCACGAGGGTCGATCCGCCGGAAGGCGCTGCGGCGCAACCGCCGGCGCGGGGGCACGAAGTCGATCCCGAGGATCTCGCCGACGTCGGAGCGCTCCTCGAGCAGCTGCGCGACCCGGGTGCCCAGGTGCCCTCCCATGCCGGTGACGAGCACCCGCCTCATCCCTCGACCTCCGGTCGCAGGTGGGGGAAGAGGATGACCTCGCGGATCGAGTGGACGCCGGCGAGGATCATGATCAGCCGGTCCACGCCGATGCCCAGCCCGCCGCACGGCGGCAGGCCGTACTCGAGGGCCCGGACGTAGTCGGCGTCGACGCCGTGCGCCTCGACGTCGCCCAGGGCCTTGAGCTCCGCCTGGTCCTCGAAGCGACGTCGCTGGTCGAGGGGGTCGTTCAGCTCACTGAACGCGTTGGCGATCTCACGGCCACCCACGATGAGCTCGAAGCGCTCGACGAGCGTCGGGTCGTCGCGGTGCGTGCGGGCGAGCGGGGACACGTCACGGGGGTAGTCGAGCACGAAGGTGGGCCCGAGGAGGTTGGGCTCCGTCGTCTTCTCGAACACCTCGAGGACGAGCTTCCCGGGACTCCACCCCTCCTCCCGGGCGATGCCCAGGTCGTCGCAGACCTTCTCGAGCGCTTCGACGGGCATGCCAGGGTGCACCTCGACCCCAGCGTACTCACGGACGAGCTCGAGCAACGGAACGCGGGGCCACGGCGGCGTGAGGTCCACGGACCGGCCCTCGATCTCGACGACCGTCGTCCCCACCGCCTCCCGGGCCGCGTGCACGACCAGCTCCTCGGTGAGACCCATCATCTCCGTGTAGTCCACGAAGGCCTCGTAGGCCTCGAGCATCGTGAACTCGGGGTTGTGACGGGTGGAGAGCCCTTCGTTGCGGAACACGCGCGCGACCTCGAAGACCTTCTCCAGGCCGCCGACGAGGAGCCGCTTCAGGTGGAGCTCCGGGGCGACCCGCAGGTACAGCTCCATGTCGAGCGCGTGGTGGTGGGTGACGAACGGGCGGGCGGCCGCCCCGCCCGGGATCGGCTGCAGCACGGGGGTCTCGACCTCGACGAAGCCCCGCTCGGTGAGCATCTCACGCAGCGCCGCGATCACCGCGAACCGGATCTCGAAGACCCGGCGGGCGTCGTCGTTGGCGATGAGGTCGACGTACCGCTGGCGGAAGCGCGTGTCGACGTCGGCCAGCCCGTGCCACTTGTCGGGGAGCGGTCGGAGGCACTTGGCGAGGAGCCGGAAGCCGTCGACCTTCACCGAGAGCTCCCCCTTGCGGGTGGCCATCACGGTGCCCTCGACGCCCACCCAGTCGCCGAGGTCGAGGTCGTCGAACTCGTCGTGGGCGTCCTCGCCCACCACGGCTCGCGACACGAAGAGCTGGACCGTCCCCGTGCCGTCGCGCACGGTGGCGAACGTCAGCTTCCCCTGGCGGCGCAGGAGGAGGACGCGGCCGGCCACCCGCACCCGGACCCGGGTCTCCTCCCCCGGGGCCAGGTGGCCGAACTCCGCCCGGAGCCGGCCGAGGGTGCGGTCGCGGTCGAAGCGCACCGGGTACGGGTCGACGCCCCGGTCGCGCAGCGCGTCGACCTTGGCGAGGCGCCGGGCCCGCTCGTCGGCCGGCTCGCCGGAGACGGCCACCTCCTCGGGAGCCCGGTCGCTCACCGGTTCCTCTCGAAGACGATCCGAAGGCCATGGAGCGTCAACCACGGCTCGTGGTGCTGGATCGTGCGCGAGAAGGGAGCGATCATCTCGGCGAGGCCGCCCGTGGCCACGATCGAGCTCTCCCCCAGCTCGGCGACGAACCTCTCGACGAGACCGTCGACCTGGCCCGTGAACCCGTAGAGCGCCCCCGACTGGATCGACTCGACGGTCGACTTCCCGATGACGTGCTTGGGCGGGACCAGCTCCACCCGCCGGAGCCCCGCGGCCCGCCCGAACAGCGCTTCCATCGAGACCTCGATCCCCGGGAAGATCGCCCCGCCGAGGTACTCGCCCTTGGCGCTCACCGCGTCGAGGGTCGTCGCGGTCCCGAAGTCGACGACGACCGACGGACCGCCGTAGAGGTCGTAGGCGCCCACCGCGTTCGCGATGCGGTCGGCGCCGACCTCCTTGGGGTTGTCGTAGAGGATGGGCATCCCGGTCCGGACCCCGGGCTCGACCACGAGCGGGTGGAACCCGAAGTACTTCTCGGTCATCTCCCGCAACGCCGCGGTGACCCGCGGGACGACCGACGAGATGGCCACCCCGGTGACCTGGGCGTCGAACGAGAACCCGTGGAAGCCGAGGAACTGCTGGATGAGCAGGGCCAGCTCGTCCGAGGTCCGCTCGGACACCGTCGCGATCCGCCAGTGGTCGGCCAGCTCGTTCCCGTTGAACAGCCCGACCACGGTCTGCGTGTTGCCCACGTCGACCGCGAGCAGCATCCCGGCCTCCCGTCAGTCCAGGTCGAGCGCCAGGTCGAGCGCCGGCGCGGAGTGGGTGATGGCGCCCACCGAGACGAAGTCCACCCCGGCCTCGGCGTACGCGCCGACGGTCGCCAGCGTGACACCTCCGGAGACCTCGGTGGGGATCGAGCCGCCGAGCAGCGCGACGGCCTGGCGCACCTCGTCGGGTGTCATGTTGTCGAGCAGCACGAGGTCGGGCCGGGCGTCCCGGGCGTGCGCCACCTGCTCGAGGGTGTCGCACTCGACCTCGACGACCCGGCCCGGCCAGCGGGCGCGGGCCCGCTCGATGGCCTGGGTGAGCCCGAGCTGGACGAGGTGGTTGTCCTTGATCAGCACCGCGTCGGCCAGCGACTCCCGGTGGTTGAAGCCGCCGCCGGCCCGGACGGCGGCCTTCTCCAGCGCCCGGAGCCCCGGCAGGGTCTTGCGGGTGTCGCGGATGCGGGCGCGCCCCCGGGCGGTCCGGACGAACCGGCGGGTCAGGGTGGCGACCCCCGAGCAGTGGGTGAGGAAGTTCAACGCGGTGCGCTCGGCGGTCAGGATCGAGCGCAGGGATCCCTCGACCCGTCCGAGGACCTGGTCGTCGCGAACCTCGTGCCCGTCGGTGACCGACCACGTGACCGCGACGTTCGGATCCACCTGCCGGAACGCCTCCGTGGCGGCCGCGGTCCCGGCCAGGATGCCCTCCTGGCGGGCGACGACCGAGGCCCGCCCGACCGCCTCCTCGGGGATGACGGCGATCGAGGTGATGTCGCCGAGGACGCCGAGGTCCTCCCCGAGCGCCCGGGCCACGGCCTCGCGGACCGCGCCGAGCGGTGGATCGAGGTCGCCGATCGGGCGGTGACCGCTCATCGGGCCGGCTCCTTGGCGGGGACGGGGACGAACGTCGGGGTGCCGCTCCCCGTGAGGACGAACCGCCCGAGGAAGCGCCGGCGCGCCCGGGGGAAGTCCGCCCGGGTGTGGCAGCCGCGCGACTCCTCCCGGGCCCGGGCCGCCTCGCCGATCGCCGTCGAGACCCGGGCCAGGTTCAACACCTCGTAGGTCGAGGGCTCGAGCGGCGGGAGGTCGTCGGCCAGCCGCCAAAGGTCGTGCACGGTGGCGAGCGCCCGCTCCAGACCGTCCGCTTCGCGCTCCACGCCCACCTCCACGCCCATCGTCCGCTGGATCGCGCTGCGGATCGCCTCGGCCTCGGGAGCCGGCGCACCGCCGCGTACGGGACGCGCCGGCGGCGGGGTCGGTGCGGGCACGGTCCCCAGCACGCCGCGCATGACCCCCGTCTCGGAGGCCCCGTCCTTCCCGGCGAGGATCGCGTCGACGGTCCGCCGGGCGAACACGAGCCCGTCCAGCAGCGAGTTCGACGCCAGCCGGTTGGCACCGTGGACGCCGCTCCCGGCCACCTCGCCACACGCCCAGAGTCGCGACAGCGTCGTGGCCCCGTCGAGGTCCGTGGCCACGCCGCCGGACAGGTAGTGGGCCGCCGGCGCCACCGGGAGCCACTCCCGGCGTGCATCGAGCCCCGCGTCCCGGCAGGCGGACCAGATCGTGGGGAAGCGTTCGGGAGGTCCTCGACGCCGGTGGCGTCGAGCCAGACGTGCTCGAGGCCCCGTTCGCGCATGCGCCGATGGATGGCCCGAGCCACCACGTCCCGGGGGCGAGGTCCCGGAGCGGGTGCTCGCCCACCATGAACGCCGAGCCCTCGTCGTCGCGCAGCACGGCCCCCTCCCCCGCAGCGCCTCCGACAGGAGCGGCCGGGGCATCGAGGGGTGGTGCAGGGCCGTGGGGTGGAACTGCACGAACTCCACGTCGAGCACCGCCACACCGGCCCGCAGGGCGAGCGCGATCCCGTCGCCGGTCGCCAGCGTCGGGTTCGTCGTGACCGCGTAGCACTGGCCGGCCCCGCCGGTGGCGAGGAGCGTGTCGACGGCACGCACGTTGACGGCGACCCCGGACGGATCGAGGGCGACGACCCCCGCCGCGCGTCCCCGCTCGACGAGCAGGTCCATCGCCATCCAGCCTTCGCGGACCTCGACGTCGGAGCGCTCGATCGCGGCCACGAGGGCGCGCTCGATCTCCGCTCCCGTGGCGTCGCCCCCGGCGTGGACGACGCGAGCCAGGGAGTGACCACCCTCCCGGGCGAGGGCCAGGGGCGCCGCTGCTCCCGGGCCCGCGCGGTCGAAGTCGGCTCCGAGCGCCACCAGCTCCCGCACGCGCTCGGGACCCTCGTCGACGAGCGTCCTGACCGCGTCCACGTCGCAGAGCCCGGCACCGGCCGCGAGCGTGTCGGAGAGGTGCAGGTCCGGCGAGTCGGACCCGCCCACCGCCACCGCCACCCCGCCCTGGGCGAACCGCGTCGCCGAGTGCGCGAGCTCCCCCTTCGTGAGGACGAGCACCGAGAGCCCGGCCCGGGCCGCGTGGACCGCGGCCGAGAGCCCGGCGATCCCGCTCCCCAGCACCAGCAGGTCGTGCACCCGGGCAGCCTAGGGTCAGGAGGACAGCTCGCGGAGCTGGCGGTCCAGCTCGTCGATCACCTCGTCGGTCGGCCGGTTGCGAGCGTCCACGTGCACCACGCGGGGCTCGTGGCCTTCCAGCTCGGCCTCCTCGTACTCGGCGTAGGTGATGACGATGACCCTGTCGCCCGGGTGCACCAGGCGGGCCGCAGCGCCGTTGAGCACCACCTCGCCGGGTCCGCCGGGGATGACGTAGGTCTCGAAGCGGGCACCGTTGTCGATGTCGAGCACGTGGACCTGCTCGTACTCGAGGATGTCCGCGAGCGCCATCAGCTCCCGGTCGAGCGTGATGGAGCCCACGTAGTTGAGGTCGGCCCCCGTGACCGTCGCCCGGTGGATCTTGGACTTCATCATCGTTCGGCGCACAGCACCTCGCTCTCGGGACGATCGGTGACGACGCCGAGGTCGGCGACGACGTCGGCGTCACGGATGCACAGCGTGATGTTGTCGATGAGCCGGGCGGACCCGACGCGAGCGGCCACCGCCACCAGGACGTCCCCCTCGAGGTGGTCCAGGGGCTCGAGGTCGTCGGGACGGCAGGTGGCCACGTACTCGAGCGCGACCCGGGGCTCGCGGGCGACCTCCCGGGCGATCAGGCGGCGCAGCGCCCCTCCCGAGCGCTCACCGCCCGTGACGGCGGCCGCCGCGGCCCGCAGGGCACCGAAGAGCACGGGCGCGGCGCGGCGGTCCTCCTCGGAGAGGTAGGCGTTGCGGCTCGACATCGCGACCCCGTCGCGCTCGCGGACGAGCGGACAGCCCACGACGTCGGCGGGAAGGTGCAGGTCGGACACCATGCGTCGCACCACGGCCAGCTGCTGGGCGTCCTTGCGCCCGAAGTAGGCGGTGCAGGGACCGACGATCGAGAGCAGCTTCGCCACCACGGTGGCGACGCCGTCGAAGTGCCCCGGGCGCGAGGCACCGCACAGGACCTCCGAGAGCCCGGCCACGTGCACGGTGGTCAAGGGAGGCTCCGGGTACATCTCGTCGACCGCGGGCAGGAAGAGCAGGTCGACGCCTTCGGCCTCGGCGGCCGCCGAGTCGCCGGCAAGGTCACGTGGGTACCGCTCGAGGTCCTCGGTCGGCCCGAACTGGAGCGGGTTCACGAAGATGCTCGCCACGACCACGTCGTTCCCGACCCGGGCCGCCCGCATCAGCGAGCGGTGGCCCGGATGGAGGAAGCCCATCGTCGGCACGAAGCCCACCCGGCGGCCGGCCCTCCGTGCCTCGTCGCAGGCCGACCGCACCTCGGCCACGCCGGACGCGGTGATCACGACCCCTCCACCGGGGTCTCGTCGACGGGAGCGACCGAACGCCGCGGGCGGTGGCGACGTGCCCGGGGTACGACCGGCTCGTCGTCGCCCGCCTGCTCCTCGAGCAGGGCCGCGAGCAGGGCGTTCTGCCGATCCACGAGCCGCAGCGCCTCGCGGGCGAGGGCCCGGTAGGCCGCGCGCTCGTCCCGGGGGAGGCTGGCGAGGTGGCGGGCCACGGTGCCCTGGTCGCCCCGCGCGACCGGGCCGGTGAGCGCGGCCCGGGGCCCGAGCTCGGCCGTGTTCTCCACCGAGGCGCGCACGAGCGGGAGGAACGCCTCGAAGGGGACGCCGACGGCGCGGGCCAGCCGCTCGACCTGCCCGAGCAGTGCGACGAGGTGGTTGGCCGCGACGGCCGCGGCCGCGTGGTAGCGGGGTCGGTCGGCGTCGGCGACCTCGAACGCGTGCATGCCGAGCTGGGCCGCCAGCCCCCGCACGCGGGGGTCGCCCGCGACGGCGCACCAGGCCCCGGGGAGGCGGTCCAGGCCGACGGTGACGGACGGGATCGACACGAGGGGGTGGAGAGCGCCGAAGCGCAGGTCCCCCCGGAAGCGCCGCACCGGGTGGAACACGGCGAGCCCCAGCGAGCCGGCGAGGTGGACGAGCAGCGACCCCGCCGGCACCGACGGGGCGACCGCGATCGCGGCCTCCCGGATGGCCGCGTCGGGGGTGGCCAGCACGACGAGATCGGCCTCGCGTCCCGCCTCGCCGACCCCCACGGGCTCGGCTCCGAGGATCGCCGCCACGTCGAGGGTGGACCCGGCCTCCGGGGACCTCCCGGCGACCGCGGTCACCCGCCATCCCCGCTCCTGGAGCGCGGCGGCGACCGTGGCACCGGCCCGACCCGGGCCGACGAGCGCGAGCGCTCCGGGGGTCTCAGGATCCTGCACGCCAACCTCTCGTTCCAGCCCACCACGGGTGCCGGACTACTCGGTCACCCGCAATGCTAGTTCGGTTCGCCGGACACCCGCCCAGCCGGCGGTCGGGACGTCCACCAGGTCCGGCGCGAGGTCGGACAGGGGGGCGAGCACGAAGGCCCGCTCCCGCAGCCGCGGGTGGGGCACGACGAGGTCGGTCTCGCACACCTCCTCGTCGCCGACGAGCAGCAGGTCCACGTCGAGCGACCGCGACCCCCACCGCTCACCCCTCACGCGCCCGGCCTCGGCCTCGAGACGCCGCGCGACCTCGAGGAGCTGGCGAGGCGTCAGCTGGGTGTCGATCGACACGACCGCGTTGAGGTAGTCGGGCTGGGGCGGGCCCACGGGTTCGGTCTCGTAGACCGGCGACACGGCGACGACGGTGACGCCCTCCGCGGCGGCGAGACCGTCGACGGCGGACTGGAGCCGTTCGAGGCGGTCACCGAGGTTCGAACCGAGCCCGAGGTAGGCGCGGCGCAGGGCCATCAGCGGTCGATGCGGACGGCCACGTGGTCGACCATGGCCCGGACCGGGGGCTGGAGCTTCCTGACCGTCACCGACACGGCCGTGACCCGCGGGTCCGATCGGCACACCTCGGCGATGCGGGTCGCGAGCCGCTCGAGGAGCTGGTAGCGCTCGGACTTCACCACCCGACCGACGGCCTCGGCCACGGCCGCGTAGTCGACGGTGTCACCCAGGTCGTCGCTCTCGCCGGCCGCCTCGAGGTCGACCCGCAGCTCCACGTCGACCTCGAAGGGCTGGGGACGCGACTGCTCCTCGGGCAGGACGCCGTGGACCCCGAGCTCGCGCAGCCCCGCGATGACGATGTGACCCATACCGCCACCCTATTCCGCGGCCCGAAGCCCCGCCCGGCCCCCGGGCGGCACGGGAGGCGAGCCCGTCCCGGGCGATCCGGCCCGAGGCGCCCGAGGCTGTCCTAGTCTCCAGGCGCAGCACGAGGAGGACCGGTTGCGCCGCACCAAGATCGTCGCCACGCTCGGCCCCGCGAGCCGGGCGCCCGGCGTCGTCCGGGCCCTGCTGGAGGCCGGGGCCGACGTCGTGCGGCTCAACAGCGCGCACGGGTCCCCCGAGGCACACCGGCAGGCGGCCCGCACCGCGCGGGCCCGGGCGGACGAGCTCGGGCGGCCCGTCGGGGTCCTGATGGACCTTCCGGGTCCGAAGATGCGGACCGGCCCCGTGGTGGGCGACGAGGTGGAGCTGGTCCCGGGCCAGCGCTTCACGCTGGCCGGCGCCCCCGTCGACGGCGACGAGCACGGGGTCACGACGACCGTCGCCGGCCTGGCGGGGATGGTGCACCCCGGTGACGAGGTCTTCCTCGCCGACGGGCAGATCGTCCTGTCCGTCGAGGCCGTCGACGGCGACGACGTGAGGACCGAGGTCGTCCGGGGTGGGGCGCTGCGATCGCGCAAGGGGCTGTCCCTCCCCCGGTCCGAACACCTCCTCGACACGTTCACGACCGCCGACGAGGCTGCGCTCGCCCTGGCCCTGGACCTCCGGGTGGACTTCGTCGGCGTCTCGTTCGTCCGCGTCCCGTCCGACGTCGTCCGCGTGCGCTCCCTCCTCCCGAAGCGTCGCCCCCGCCCCCGGGTCGTCGCCAAGATCGAGACCCGGGTCGCCCTGGAGCACCTCGACGGCATCATCGAGGCGGCCGACGCCGTGATGGTCGCACGAGGGGACCTCGGGATCCAGGTCGACGTGAGCATGGTCCCCCTCCTGCAGAAGGAGATCATCGCCGCCGGCAACGCAGCGGGCCGGCCGGTGATCACCGCCACCCAGATGCTGGGATCCATGACCCGATCGCCCCTCCCGACCCGGGCCGAGGCCGCCGACGTCGCGAACGCCGTCATCGACGGGAGCGACGCCCTCATGCTCTCGGAGGAGACGGCGGTCGGCGGCTTCCCCGTCGAGGCCGTGGCGACCATGGCCCGCATCGCCCGGGGGGCCGAGAGCTGGCCCCGGGACCGGCACCCTCCCTCGGACGCGGCGTTCCGGGAGGACCCGGTCTCGTGGGCCGTGGCCCACGCCGCGGTGGAGGCGGCCGAGGACCTCGGCGTCGCGGCCATCCTCTGCCCGACCCGGAGCGGGGCCACCGCCCGGCGGGTCGCCGCGTTCCGGCCCGGGGTTCCCGTCGCCGGGCTGTCCACCCGCCCGGACGTGCTCGGCGGGCTGACGCTGACCTGGGGGTGCTCCCCCTCCCGGCCGGGGAGCCCGAGGACCCGGAGCGGACGGCCGATGCCGCGGTCGCGGCCGCCCGGCGCGCCGGGCTCCTGACCCGGGGGGCCCTGGCCGCCGTCGTCACCGGCGCGCCCGGACCCCGAGCGGGGAGCACCGACTCGGTCCGGATCGTGCGGGCCTGAGCGGCGCCCGTCGAGGAGGCGTCGGCGCTCAGGAACGGCCGGGGACGGTCTCGTGGTCGAGGACCACCCAGCACCGGCCCAGATCGCGAACGGCGCTCGAGAAGCGGGCCTCGTCCACGGAGCGATCGGCGCCGGGCCCGCGGATGACGACCGGCACCGAGGACGTGCGCTCGTCGGCCCGGAGCCGGCGGACGATCTCGATCCCCCGGGTGAGCGGCTCGGCGAGGTCGACGAGGACGACCGAGGGGAGCTCGGCGTCGGGGTCGGACTGGAACGCCCCCACGACGAGGTCGAGGGCCTCGCCGGAGGCGGACGAGACGACGAGACGGGTCACCGCCGGGTCGACCCCGAAGACGGCGAGGGACGACCCGACGGCCTCGGGCTCGTCGGTCACCAGGACCACGAGCGGTTGCTGCCTCGTCACCGCCACCCCCCGGGCAGCGTTGTCACCACCCGGTCACGATACCATCCGGCGCGGCGCACGCGGCGCCGCCCGGCCACCGGGCGCCACGGACCGACCGTCAACGGGCCCGGATGATCCGCTCCGCCACGGTCACGGCCACGATCTCACGCCCTCGGGACCCATCTGCCGTTCGGTGATGCGCTCGACGACGAGGACCGCGTGGGGCCCCTCGCGCACGAGCCCGGCGTAGAGCAGGTAGCCGGCCAGGATCCCGAGGAGCCGGTCGCCGAACTCCTCGTGGTGGACCAGGATCCGCTCGGACGGGTCGTCGAGCCACTCGGCGAGCGTGGCGTAGATCTCGTGCAGGCGCCGGGGCAGGTCCTCGTGCCGCCCGATGGGGACGTGGGCGTACGCGATCCCGGCCTCCTCGTAGGCCCGCAGGTTGTGCGGCGAGTCGAGGAGGGACAGGACGTGCGTGAACCCGTGGGCGGCGATCCAGATCAGCTCCTCCTGGCGGCGGACCTTGCGATGGTTCCGCGCGAAGCCTCCCGGACGCTCGCACGCCGCGAGCCGGTCCTTGATGATCCAGTGGAAGTAGCGGGGCTCGAGGCCCTGGGCCCAACGGCCTCTCATGCAGCCACCCCGTCGCGGCCGGGGTCGAGCCCGTCCGGGGTGGCCCTTCGCAACACGTCGAGCAGGTCCCGGGCCCGGACCGCTGACCGGACGTCGTGGACACGGACGCCGTTCGCACCCCGTTCCAGCGCCCACGCGACCGTCGCGAGCGTCGCGTCGTCGCGCTCGTCGGGACGACCGCCGGGCCGCCCCACCAGGGCGCCGAGGAACGACTTGCGCGACGTCCCGACGAGCACCGGGACCCGGACCCGGGCCGCGAGGACCGGGAGCGCGGCGAGGAGCTCGAGGTTGTGGCGGCCGGTCTTGCCGAACCCGATGCCGGGGTCGGCCCAGAGCCGACCCTCCGCCACCCCGGCCTCCCGCGCCGCGTCGAGCCGTTCCACCAGGAACGTGGCCACCTCGTCCACGACGTCGCGATAGCGAGGGTCGACCTGCATCGTGCGGGGCTCCCCCTGCATGTGCATCACGACGTAACCGGCTCCGGCGTCGGCGACGACCCGGAGGAGATCGGGATCCAGCAGGCCGGCGGACACGTCGTTGACCACCGAGGCCCCGGCCTCGAGCGCCGCCGCCGCCACGCCGGCCTTCGTCGTGTCGACGCTAAGCACGACGTCGGATTCCCGGGCGAGGCGCGAGAGGACCGGCACGACCCTCCGGCGCTCCTCGTCGGCAGGGACAGGAGCGGCTCCCGGGCGGGTGGACTCACCACCGACGTCGACGACGTCGGCCCCGTCGGCCACCAGGGCCAGGCCGTGGCGCACGGCCGCGTCGGCGTCGAGCCACCTCCCGCCGTCCGAGAACGAGTCGGGGGTGACGTTGAGGATCCCCATGATCCGGGGCCGCCGGGGACCGTCGTTCCCGAGCACGGCGGGAAGCGTACCGAAGTCGTCACGGGCGGACCGGAGGCCGGTCGGGCCTCCGGAGGGGCGCACCTCGGTCACCGTGCGGCGCCGGTCGCTAGTGCCGGAGCCCGGCCTGGCCGATGAAGCTCATGGCCTCGGCCCGGGTCGCCGGGTTGTCCTTGAACAGCCCCCGCACCGCCGACGTGACCGTGAGGGACCCCGGCTTGCGCACACCCCGCATCGCCATGCACAGGTGCTCGGCCTCGATCACCACGAAGACCCCGGCCGGCTCGAGGACCCGCTGCATGGCGTCGGCGATCTGGGTCGTCAGGCGCTCCTGGACCTGGGGCCGGCGCGCGAAGCCCTCGACGAGCCGGGCCAGCTTCGACAACCCCGTGATCCGGCCGTCCGGGCCCGGGATGTACGCGACGTGGGCCCGTCCGTGGAAGGGGACGAGGTGGTGCTCGCAGAGGCTGTACAGCGGGATGTCCCGCACCATCACCATCTCGTCGTGGTTGGCCTCGAAGGTCACCGAGAGGTGCCGGGTCGGGTCCTCGTGGAGCCCGCCGAACAGTTCGGCGTACATCTCCGCCACCCGGGCCGGGGTGCGGAGCAGGCCGTCGCGGTCGGGATCCTCACCGATGGCGATGAGGAGCTCACGGACGGCGCGCTCGACGCGGGCCTGGTCGACGCCGGGCCGATCGGGGACGGCGTGGAGCGGGTTGACGGTCTCGGTCACGTCGAGGTCCTCCGGTTGGTCGGCGAGTCGGTGGCGGCCGCCGACGACACGCGCCCCGCACGCGCCTCCCCGGAGGCCCGGTTCCACTGCAGTACGGAACCGAGCAACTCCTGGACTTCTTCCGCTTCCAGCGTCTCCCGCTCCATGAGGGCTCCGGCCAGGCCCTCGAGCGACGCCCGGTTGGCGCCGAGGATCCGCCGGGCCACGTCGTGGGCCGACTCGATCAACCGGCGGACCTCACCGTCGATGGTCGCCGCCACCTCCTCCGAGTAGTCGGGCGTCGACGAGAGGTCGCGCCCCAGGAACACCTCGCCGTTCGCGTGCCCGAAGCGCATCGGGCCGAGGGACTCGCTCATGCCGAACTCGGTGACCATCTGGCGAGCGACCGTCGTGGCCCGCTCGATGTCGTTCTGGGCCCCCGTGGTCGGGTCGGCGAAGATGAGCTCCTCCGCGCTCCGCCCGCCGAGGAGCATGGCGAGCTCGTCGAGGAGCTCGCTGCGGGTGACGAGGAACTTGTCCTCCACCGGCAGGGTGAGCGTGTAGCCGAGGGCACGGCCCCGCGGGATGATCGACACCTTGTGGACCGGGTCGGTGTTGGGGAGCGCGTGGCTGACCAGCGCGTGGCCGGCCTCGTGGTAGGCGATCACCCGCTTCTCGCGCTCCGAGATGAGGCGGCTCCTGCGCTCGGGGCCGGCCATGACCCGGTCGATGGCCTCCTCGAGCTGGCTGACCCCGATCTCGCGCAGCTCACGGCGCGCCGCGAGCAGGGCGGCCTCGTTGACGAGGTTCGCCAGGTCGGCGCCGGTGAAGCCCGGGGTGCGCCGGGCGATCACGTCGAGGTCGACGCCGGCGGCCAGCGGCTTGCCCTTGGCGTGGACCGCGAGGATCGCCTTGCGCCCGGCCAGGTCGGGACGGTCGACCACGATCTGGCGGTCGAACCGCCCGGGACGCAGGAGCGCCGGGTCGAGGATGTCGGGGCGGTTCGTGGACGCGAGCAGGATCACGCCCGTGCGCGTGTCGAAGCCGTCCATCTCGACGAGGAGCTGGTTGAGGGTCTGCTCCCGCTCGTCGTGACCGCCGCCGAGCCCGGCACCCCGATGGCGCCCGACGGCGTCGATCTCGTCGACGAACACGATGGCCGGGGCGGACGCCTTGGCCTGCTCGAACAGGTCGCGAACCCGCGAGGCCCCGACGCCCACGAACATCTCGACGAAGTCGGAGCCGCTGATCGAGAAGAACGGCACGCCGGCCTCACCCGCGACCGCCTTGGCGAGCAGGGTCTTGCCGGTGCCGGGCGGCCCGAAGAGGAGGACGCCCTTGGGGATCCGGGCCCCCATGTCACGGAAGCGGCCGGGACTCGCCAGGAAGTCCTTGATCTCCCGGAGCTCCTCGACCGCCTCGTCGAGGCCGGCGACGTCGGCGAAGGTCAGCGTCGGCTGGTCCTTCGAGACCACCTTGGCCCGTGACTTCCCGAAGCTCATGACCCGGCTGCCGCCGCCCTGGACCTGGTTCATCAGGAACAGGACCAGCCCGATGATGAAGAGGAACGGCAGGAAGTTGACGAACAGGGTGAGCCAGAAGTTCTCCTTCTGGCTGTCGACCTCGAAGGGCTCGACGTCGGCGGCGACGACCTCCCTGGTGATCGGCTCCGTGTACCCCTCCGGGAACCGGACCTCGTACCGGGTGCCGTCGTCGAGCTCGCCCTTGATGGTGTGGTCGCGGTCGTGGAGCGTCGCGTCGGCCACCCGGCCGTCTTCGAGGAGGCGCTCGAAGGCCGCGAGGTCGAGGTCCTCCCGGCTCTCGCCCCGAGGCAGGAACCGCGCCACAGCGAACACCACCGCGAGGGCCAGGGCCACCCAGACGATCACGCTGCGGCGCAGCTTCCTCACGAACCCCCCCTCGATCGGCGAATCGCGCGGTGGGAGACCACTCAGGCTAGCCGCGCGACGACCCCTCGGCCGAGAGGCCGGCGTCGCGACCGGTGAAGGGGACCCGTTACGCCTGGGGCAGAGGACCCCGGTACTCGGCCACGTAGGGGAGGTTCCGGTACCGCTCGGCGACGTCGAGGCCGTAGCCGATCACGAAGGTCGGCGGGATCCGGAACCCGACGTAGCGGAGGTCCGGATCGACCCGCTGGAGCCCGTCCTTGAGGAGGAGGGCGCAGACCTCGAGCGAGGCCGGATGGCGGGCGGCGAGGTTGCGACGGAGGTACGCGAGCGTGAGGCCCGAGTCGACGATGTCCTCGACGATGAGCACGTGGCGGTCGGTGAGGTCGAGGTCGAGGTCCTTGAGGATCCGGACCACGCCACTCGTGCGGGTGGCCGACCCGTAGGAGGACACCGCCATGAAGTCGAACTCGACGGGCAGGTCGACGGCGCGGGCGAGGTCGCTCATGAACATGAACGCACCCTTGAGGACCCCGACGAGGAGCGGCGGGCGGCCGCTGTAGTCGGAGGTGATCTCCTTGCCGAGCTCCGCGACGCGCTGCTGGAGCTCCTCCTGGTCGACGACGACCCGGCCGATGTGCGGGTCGTTCACGCGGTGGGCTCCCCCGTGTCCGAGACCCTGGACGACCCCGCCATCGTGTCCTCCGCGTCCTCCGTCGCCGTGATCCAGAGGTAGTGCCGGGTGTCGTTCGCGACCCGCACCCGGTCGTCGATACCGTAGCCGACGGCCCAGACCGGCTCCCCGCCCGCGCCGGCCAGGACCGGGCGTCCCTCCGCCCGCTCGAGGCGTCCCTCGGGACCGACCCGATCGGCGTCCACGACACAGGTCCACCGGCCGTCGGGCCATCGCACCGGGGCGTCACGCTCCACCCAGGACTCGAGGTGGAGACCGAACCCCGCCGCCCGGCCCGGGAACGGGACCGGGACGTCCCTCCCGACCGGCTCCCTCACGAGCTTCCCTCCGCTCCTCCGCACGCGACGGCCTCCGGCGAGGTCGACCGCCCGGCGGTCGCCCCGCCCCACGGCGAGCACCGCCTCGACCTCGGCCCGCGACGGCGGCGGAGGTCCCAGCCAGCGACGGACCGCCCGGCGCGCCAGCGCGGGTGGGAGCGCCGTGAGGTCGGCCGCGCGGGGCGCCTCGCCACCCCACGCCGCCCTCGCGACCTCGTCGAGGTAGTCGGACTCCTCCCTCAGGACCTCGGCCTGGCGGGCGAGCACCGGGACGAGGTCGCGCGCCGCGCCGCGCTCGAGCGCGGGCACGAGCTCGCGCCGCAGCCAGACCCGCCGGTACCGCGAGTCGGCGTTCATGGGATCGTCGACCGGGGCCAGCCCCATGAGGGCACAGATCTCGCGCGTGTCGCCGCGGCGCAGGTCGAGCAGCGGACGGACGAGCGATCCGCGCCGCACCGGCATCCCGGCCATGCCGGTCGATCCGCTCCCCCGCAACAGGTTCAGGAGGACCGTCTCGGCCTGGTCGTCCGCGGTGTGGCCCACCAGCACCGCCGAGGCCCCCAGCTGGCGCCGGGCCAGCTCGAGCGCGCCGTAGCGGGCCTCACGGGCTCTGGCCTCGAGGTTCGCGCCGGGCGCGACGGCGACCCGGCGTCCCTCCCACGGGATCCCCAGCCGGCCGCACGCCGCGGCGACCGCCGTGGCGTCGCCCTCGCTGCCCGGTCGCAGGCCGTGGTCCACGTGCACGGCGACGGGTTCGAGGCCGGCAGCCGTCGCGAGGACGGCGAGCGCCACCGAGTCGGGCCCGCCCGAGCACCCCACGACCACGGGCGCGTCGAGCCCGGCGACCCCGCGCAGGCGAGCGAGCCAGGGGCGGAGGGGTTCGGACGGCTCCACCCCGCTCACCCCGGGGGCGCTCGACGAGCATGCCCTGCCGCAGCAGGGCCAGGAGCTCGTCGGTCCCCTTCAGCCCGATGCGACGACCGATGCGCCGCAGGCTCGCGTAGACGTTGCTGCGACTCATCCCCAGCTGCTGGGCCACGGCCGTCACCGCCGTCCCGGCGGCGAGCGCCTCGAGGAGCTCGCGCTGCCTGTCGGTGAGGCCGGCGAGGCGCTCCCGGGCCTCCCGGATCCGCGGGGACGGGGCGGGCGCGGCCGGGACGTGCTCCAGCCTGGTGAGGCGGACCCGTGGCTCGGGCGTGCCCGCCCCGCCACCGCCGCGCTCGACCCGGGCCAGCTCCTCGAGCGAGGCGGCCTGGACCTGGCGTCGCTGCACCCGCTCCGGCGGCGCGTGGGGATCGAGCACCTCCTCGAGCGCGGCGACGAGGTCGCGAGCCTCGAACGGCTTGGTGATGTAGCGGAGCGCGCCTTCGATCCCGCCGCGGAGACGGTGCTCCCGGTCGGTCATCCCGCTGACCATGAGCACGGGGATGCGCGAGAGGTCGTGGTCGCTCGCCGCCTTCAGCTGCTCCAGGACCGTCCAGCCGTCGACGCCGGGCATCATCACGTCGAGGAACATGGCGTCGGGCGGCTCGAGGCGGATGGCTTCCAGCGCCTCCTCACCGTTGGACGCGGTGACGACCCGGTACCCGGCCTGCTCCAGGTTGATCTGGATGAGGTCCCGGACGTCGGGCTCGTCGTCGACGACGAGGACCAGCGCCATCGGGCCAGGTTACCGAGCCCCTGCGGCGCGCGCGTCCTTCCGGTCCACGCGCGCCAGCCACGCCTCCGGCGCGCTCAGCTCCTCGAGCGTCGGCAACCACTCCGGGCCGCGCCACGCCGTGTCGAGGGCCCCGAGGCCGGACTCCCGCTCCACCGCCGCCACGAACGCCTCGCCCACCTCGTACTGCCGCATCTTCATCTCGAGCCCGAGCAGCTTCTGGAGGGCCCCCGTGACCCCGCCGGCACGGCGCCGGGCGTCGAGCACGCGAGCCATGCGCTCCTGCCCCGCGACGTGGGACCGGCCGATCCGGTTCATCACGGCGTTGCCGTGCCCCTCGAGCAGGGACATGAGTGCCTGGACCTGGGCCAGGAGGCCGCGCTGCTCCGCGTTGGCCATCAGGGCCACGAGCCCTCCCTCGTCGAGCGGGTTCCGTCCGCGCCGGAGCTCGTCGGCCGCCCGCACCAGGGCCTGGACCAGCCGCCGGGGATCGGGGTCGAGCACGGTGAACGCCTGCTCCACGAGGGACAGGAAGTACCCCCGCATCCAGGGCACACCGGTGAACTGCGCCCGGTGGGTGACCTCGTGGATCGCGATCCAGAGGCGGAAATCCCGGGGCCGGAACGCGAACCGCTTCTCGAGGACGAGGACGTTCGGCCCCACGTAGTAGACGGCGTCGCCGTGGGCACCCGAGGCCTCGTCGGGCACCAGCAGGTCGTACTGGCCGAGGACGCGCCGGGCCAGGTACCCGAGGAGCACCCCCATCTCCGTGCCCGCGACGCGGCGGCCGACCGGTGCGATCGGGCTCCGGGCCATCCGCTCGGCGACCCGCTCGGTGAACGGCGCGAGCATCTCGCGCATCGAGCCGACGTTCGCCGAGACCCAGTCGCTCCGGTCGAGCACCGCGGCCCGGGCCGCACCGGGGGCACGCAGGCCGGTCAGCTCGGCGACGAGCGCCTCGGCCTCCGCCGTCACCGCCTCGAAGTCCCGGGCGAGCGAGCCGGCGAGGTAGGAGGAGCCGAGCGGCTCGCGCCCGGCCACCCGGCGGGCCACCGCCTCGGCGAGGCCCCAGTCGACCGGGTCGGGGACGGCTCCCGGCAGGTCAGTGCCCCCGCATCCGCGGCCGCACGACCTTCACGAGGTAGCCGACGACGAACAGCAGCGTGATCCCGAGGAAGCTCAGGACGAGCACGGGAGCGATCCAGTAGAACCAGGGACGCTCGATCTCCGCGCCCGCGAGCGCGGCTGCAGGGGTCGCCCCGAGCAGGACGAGGCCGATCGAGAGGGCGAGCGTGCGGAGGGTCTTCACTCGGGTCCTCCGGGAGTGGGGATCATCTCGGACCTGCTCATCGTAGAGGTGCCGGCGGGCTGACGGGGACCCGTGGCGGGGCACGGGGTCAAGCGCCGTGCTCCTCGGGTCCCACCCGGAGCTCGATCGCCCTCGCGATGCGCTCCTTGAGGCGAGCGGGCACCTCGTCACGGCACCTCGAGGCGATCACCGTCCGCAGCTCCAGCTCGAAGTCGAAACCCTGCGCGCAGGGTGGGCACTCGTCGAGGTGGCGCGCGATCTCCCGGCGCTTCGCCTCGGTCAGCTCACCGTCGAGGTAGCCGTACAGGCGGTGGATGGCCTTCTCGCAGTCCATCGTCTCCCCGTCAACCCCCGGGCTTCTTCGTCGGCACGAGGCCACGCCCCACCGCGAAGTCCCACAACCGCTTCTGGAGCTGCTTTCTTCCCCGGTGCAACCGGCTCATCACCGTCCCGATCGGCACGTCCATGATCTCGGCCATCTCCTTGTAGGAGAAGCCCTCGACGTCGGCGAGGAGGACCGCCATCCGGAACTGCTCGGGGGAGGGACTCGAGGGCCTCCTTGACGTCCTCTTCGGGGATGAGGTCGAGCACCTCGCTCTCGGGCCCCCTGGACGCGTCGACGGCCTCGAGCCCACCCAGCCGGCGGAACAGGTAGAAGTCCTCGACGTCGTCGAGGTCGGTCTCGTCGGGACGGCGCTTCTTGGCGCGGTACGTGTTGATGAACGTGTTGGTGAGGATCTTGTAGAGCCAGGCCTTGAGGTTCGTGCCCTCCTGGAACCCCCCGAACCCGCGGTAGGCGCGCAGGTACGTCTCCTGGACGAGATCCTCGGCGTCGGCGGGGTTGCGGGTCATCCGGAGCGCGGCCGAGTAGAGCGCCGACATGTACGGCATGGCGAGCTCGGCGAAACGGGCCTGGTCGGCCATGACCGAAGCCTACCGAGCCCACCCCCGGCACCCACCGTCCGGAGCCCGGCCACGGCGCGACGCGTCCCGGGCCACCCCTCACCTGACCCTCACACGCCCTTGGCGTGGAGCCGATCGATCCGGTCGACGATCGGGCGGGAACCGAGGAGGAGGGACCGAGATGGGCGCATGGAGGGGTACGGGCGGCAAGCCGGCCGGCCGGAGGGGTCTCGCCGTGGCGCTCCCCCTGTCCACGATCCGGCTCGGGATCGGGACCTCCCCGTACGTCGCGCTGTGGGCTCCGGGGCCGACGCCGGACCGGCCGGGACCCACACGGGTGGTCCGGGCCCGATGACACGCCGGTCGCCCGGTGCCGCACGCGCAGTGACCAGAGCCGGAGAGGGGACTCGAACCCCTGGCCTGCGCATTACGAGTGCGCTGCTCTGCCGACTGAGCTACTCCGGCCGCGGCGCCCCTGCGGGCGCGGACGCGCAGTCTACCGGCGGGGCTCGCGGCCACCGCCTGCCGGCGCGACCGGGAGCGCCAGGAGGAGGTGCTCGAGCAGCAGGCGCTCCGTCACGGGCTGGGCCAGCGCGGTCCGGGCCTCCCGGGCGGTGTCCAGGGCCCGGGCCGCGGCGGCGGGATCCAGGCCGAGGACCGGCTGGTCGGGGTTGCGGGGCCGTGCCGGCGCGGCGAGGACGTCGCGGTAGCGGGCCTCGATCGCGGTGATCCCCTCCCGGAGCGCCTCCCGCCGGCCTCGCTTCTCCTCGCGCCGGTGCCGGCCCTCGAGGCGCTTGCGGAGGGCCTGGGCGGCGCGGTCGGGGTAGCCGGCCTGCTGGATCTCCCGCTCCAGCTCGGCCTGCTCCACCTCGTGACGGGCGCGGATCCCCTCGACGGCGCCGTCGACGGCCCCCATGAGCTCGTCGACGATCCTGGCAACCGCGGCCCCGCTGCCGTCGAGGCGGGACGGGACGCCGACGAACGCGTCCCGGAGCGGCCCCAGCCGGCCGGCCAGCTCCCGGGCCCGGTCGACGTGCCCCCGGCGAGGCGGGCGGCGAGCTCGGCGCGCTCGGGTCCCACGCCGTCCCGTTCGAGAAGCTCCCGGACCGTCGTCTCGGGCAGGGCGGCCAGGTCCACCCGCTGGCAGCGCGACCGGACCGTCGGGAGGAGGTCGTCGGGGGAAGCCGTGACCAACATGACGACGGTGTGTCGCGGCGGCTCCTCGAGGGTCTTCAGCAGCTTGTTCTGGGCCGCCGGGGTGAGCCGCTCGGCGTCGATCACGATCACGACCTTGCGCGCCCCCTCGACGGGGCTGCGGTGCGCCTCCGTGACCAGCTCTCCGACGTGCTCGACGCGGATGTACGACTCGTCGGGGTCGACCTCGACCACGTCGGGGTGGTGGCGCCGCAGCACCCGATCCCGGGTCTCCGGGTCGGCCTCGGGGTCGCCACGAGCGTCGAGGAGCGCGGCCGCCAGGCACCGGGCCGCCTCCTCCACGCCGGACCCCCGGGCCCCGACGAGGAGGTACGCGTGCCCCGGCCGCCCGGCCGCCCGCTGCAGCAGCGTGACCGCCCGCTCCTGGCCCACCACCCGGTCCCACACGGCCGGCCAGCCTACCGGTGCACCCCGCGGGCGTCGTCGGGTCCCGAGGGTCCCGGCCCGCCGCGCGCGGTCGGGGACAGGCACCGGGACACGGCCTCCCACACGGCGTCGCCGACCGCGTCGGGATCGGCGGTGGCGTCGACGACGACCCAGCCGCGTGCCTCGGCCAGCTCGTGGTAGGCGGCACGGACGGTCGCGTGGAACTCGGTCCCGGCCCGCTCCAGGCGGTCGGGCTCGCCGGTCTGGCGGGCCCGGGAGACCTCCTCGGGGACGTCGAGCACGACCACGAGATCGGGCTCCAACCCCCCGGTCGCCCACCGGTTCACCCGCTCGATCTCCTCCACACCCAACCCCCGTGCCCGACCCTGGTAAGCGAGGGAGGAGGGGAGGTAGCGGTCGCTCACGACGTCGGCGCCCCGCTCCAGGGCCGGTCGCACCACCTCCGAGACGTGCTGGGCCCGGTCGGCGGCGAGCAGGAGCGCCTCCGCCACCGGGTCGACGGGATCGGAACCGTCGAGGAGCACGGCACGCAGCCGGGCACCGAGCGCCGTCGCCCCGGGCTCGAACGTCTCGACCACCTCGCGCCCGAGGGCTCGCAGCCGGGCCGCCAGCCTCGCGACCTGGGTGCTCTTCCCGACGCTCTCTCCTCCCTCGAGCACGAGGAAGGATCCCCGGGTCACGCGGCCTCCGCCTCGGCCTCGTGGTGGCGGGCGCGCTGCATCTCCCGGCGGGCGAGCAGGCCCGCCCCCATCGTCACCAGACCCCCGAACACCAGGGCCAGGCGCACGCCGGGCAGCGCGATGGTCTGGCCGCCGAGGGTCACCGCCCGGTCGTCCAGGACGATCCTCGACAGCTCGTCGAACAGGCTGGCGAACAGCGGCGACACCGTGAGGGACAGCAGGAGGCAGACCCGGATGATCGTGTAGAGGGCGGCGAACGTCCGGCCCCGCACGTCGTCGGAGGTGTTCTCCTGGAGGAGGGTGAAGCCGGTGACGTAGCCGGTGCCCGCGGCGGCACCCACCCCCACGACCACGAGCATGGCGGCAGGCAGCGCGGAGAAGGACGCCGCGACGACGATCCCGACCCCGGTCCCGAACACGGCACCCCAGAACACGTGCTCACGGGGGAGCTTGCGCTGGAAGACGACGAGGGTGACGACCCCGACGGCCGCGCCGAACCCGAGGGCGAACATCAGCAGCCCGAAGCCGGAGGTCCCCTCGTCGAGCACCTCGGTCGCGAAGACCGGTCCCAGGGGGATCATCATCCCTCCACCGAGGAGCCCCCGCTGAGGCCGATCATCACCCCCCGCACCAGCTCGTGACCGGCGATGAAGCGGACCCCCTCCTTGATGTCGCGCCACGTCTGGCCCCAGTCGACGCCGGGGCGCACCCGCCCGTGGTTCGACCGGATCGGCAGGCCGGCGATCACCAGGGCAGAGGCCAGGAAGGTCCCGGCGTCGAAGAGGAGGGCGAGCGACTCGCGGTTGACGTCGGCGAGCGCGTCGAACCCCGAGAGCCACTCGGTCAGCCCGGCGAGGCTCGCGAAGACCAGCGCGCCGAGGGGGAAGGTGCCGAACGCCGCGATGAGGGAGAGCGAGTTGGCTCCCGTGAGGTACTCGGCCGGTACCAGGTGCGGGACCGAGGCGTCCTTGGCCGGGCCCCAGAACAGCGTGAGGACCTCGAGGGCGAAGGACGCCAGGACCAGCCCGGTCAGGGAGTCCACGAACGGGAGGAGGGCGAGCATGGCCGCCCGGCCCAGGTCGCACACCACCATGACCCGCTTGCGATCCCAACGGTCGACCAGCGCACCGCAGACCGGGGCGAGGAGGAAGCCCGGGAGCATGCGGGCCACCATCACCAGGCTGAGCGCCGCCGCGTTGGACTGGGAGACGCGGTTGGCGATGGCGAGGATCGCGAGGAGACCGATCCAGTCGCCGAGGCTGGACAACACCTGGGCGATCCAGAGCCGGAAGAAGTGACCCGACCCGAAGACCCGCCAGGTCGCCTCGGGGATGACCTCCTCGTCCGGACCCGGAGGGATGAAGGGAGCCTGCTCCACCGACCGAAGCCTAGGTTCTCGGCGCCCCCGGTCGGACGAGGCCGGGGTCAGTCCCCGGACGTCCCCGTCTCGGGCCGGGCCGGGCCGGGGCCCGCCGTGCCCGCCGCGGCCTTCTCGCCCGTGGGCTCCGTCGTCGCGGCCTCCTTCGGCGCCGCCTTCTTCGCCGCCGCCTTCTTCGTCGTCGCCTTCTTCGCCGCCGCCTTCTTCGCCGCCGGCTTCTTCACCGGAGCCCGCCTCGCGGCGGTCCGGCCGGTGCCCTTCCGGCGGCGAGCGGGGCCCTTCCCGGCCCGGGCCGCGAGGAGGGACAGCGCCTCCTCCATGGTCACGTCCTCGGGGGTCACGCCACGGGGCAGCGACGCGTTCGTGGTCCCGTCCGTGACGTACGGCCCGAAGCGACCGTCGAGGATCCGCACGGGCGCGCCACTGTCGGGGTGGGGTCCCAGCTCGGCGAGCGGCGCGCGGGTCCGGCGTCCCCGCTGCTTGGGCTGGGCGAGGAGCGCCTCGGCCTCCTCCATCGTCACCGTGAACAGCTGCTCCTCGGTGTCGAGGCTGCGGGTCTCGGTGTCCCGCTTGAGGTACGGGCCGTAGCGGCCGTTCTGGGCGGTGATCGAGCGACCCTCGGCGTCCACCCCCACGACCCGGGGGAGCGAGAGGAGCGCCAGCGCCTCCTCCAGCGTCACGCTCTCGACCTGCATGCTCTTGAAGAGCGACGCGGTGCGGGGCTTCTCGCCCGATCCCTCGGCCGGCTCCCCGAGCTGGACGTAGGGCCCGTAGCGGCCGTCGCGGACGGTCACCGGCAGACCGGTCGCAGGGTCGACCCCGAGCACCCGGCCGCCCCCGCGCCCGCGCTCGAGGAGCTCGACGGCCTTCCCGATGGTCAGCTCGTCGGGGGCGAGGTCCTCGGGGAGCGAGGCCCGTTCCTCACCCTGCTCGAGGTAGGGGCCGTAGCGGCCGACCCGGACGGCGATGGGCCGCCCCTCGGCGTCGACCCCGAGGGGGATGGTGTTGACCGCCCGCGCGTCGATGGACGCGATGCGCTCCTCGGCCACGAGGTCGCGCAACCCGACCTGCCCGTTCCCGAAGTAGAAGCTCTCGAGCCACTTCTCGGACTCGCCCTCGTTCCGGGCGATCTGGTCGAGGTCCTCTTCCATCCGGGCCGTGAACCCGTAGTCGACGAGATGGCCGAAGTGCTCCTCGAGCAGCTGGATCACGGCGAAGGCCGTCCACGACGGGACCAGCGCGGACCCCTTCTTCCACACGTAGCCGCGGTCCTGGATCGTCTGGATGACCGCGGCGTACGTGGACGGCCGGCCGATCCCCCGCGCCTCCAGCTCCTTCACCAGGCTGGCCTCGGAGTACCGGGCCGGCGGCTGGGTCGTGTGCCCGGTGGCCGCGAGCTCCTCGCACGCGATCGCCTCGCCCTCGGTGACCGGGGGCATCGGCGTCTCGCGGTCCTCCAGCTCGGCGTCGGGGTCGTCGGCGCCTTCCACGTAGGCGCGCAGGTAGCCCGGGAACTCGATCGTGCGGCCCGACGCCCCGAACGTGGCCTGCTCGCCCGCCGAGGACGTGGCCCCGAGGCGGAGCGACACCCGCCGGCCGCGGGCGTCGGTCATCTGGCAGGCGATGGTCCGCTTCCAGACGAGCTCGTAGAGCCGGCGCTCGTCGGCGTCCAGCTCGCCGGCGACCTGGTCGGGGGTGCGGATCGCCTCACCGGCGGGGCGGATCGCCTCGTGGGCCTCCTGGGCGTTCTTGACCTTCCGCCGGTACTGCCGGGGCGCCTGCGGGAGGTACTCCTCGCCGTAGAGTTGGCCGATCTGCCGGCGGGCGGCGGTGATCGCCTGCTCGGACAGGTGGGTGGAGTCGGTCCGCATGTAGGTGATGTAGCCCCGCTCGTAGAGCCGCTGGGCGACCGCCATCGTGCGGGCGGAGCTGAAACGCAGCTTCCGGCCCGCCTCCTGCTGGAGCGTGGACGTGATGAAGGGAGGGTGCGGCGACTGCTTCCACGCGCTCGACTCGACCGACGCCACCGAGAAGTCCGCGCCGTCGAGGCGGTCGGCCAGCCCCCGGGCCTCCTCCTCGTCGAGGCACACGACCTCGCCGGCCAGATCGCCTGCGACCCGTCCGGTGGCGGGATCGAAGTCCCGGCCCGTGGCGAGCCGCCTGCCTCCGAGGGCGACGAGCGTGGCCCGGAAGCCGACCCCCCGGGCCGAGAAGTCCCCCTCGAGATCCCAGTACGAGCCGGTCCGGAAGGCCATCCGCGCCCGCTCCCGGTCGACGACGAGCCGGGTGGCGACGCTCTGCACCCGGCCGGCCGACAGCCGCGGCATGACCTTCTTCCAGAGGACGGGCGAGAGCTCGTAGCCGACGAGACGATCGAGGATGCGCCGACCCTCCTGGGCCTCGACCAGCTTCATGTCGAGGTCCCGCCAGCTCCCGACCGCCTCGCGGATGGCGGTGGGGGTGATCTCGTGGAACACCATCCGCTTCACGGGCACGGTCGGCTTCAGCACCTCGAGCACGTGCCAGGCGATCGCCTCGCCCTCACGGTCCTCGTCGGTCGCGAGGTAGAGCTCGCTGGCGTCCTTGAGGGCCCGGCGCAGCTGGGTCGCCACCTTCTTCTTGTCCGGCGTCACCAGGTAGACCGGCCGGAAGTGGTCCTCGATGTCGATGCCGAGCCGGCCTGCCGGCGTCCCCTTCAGCTCGGCGGGAACGTCCTCCGCGCTGCGCGGGAGGTCGCGGATGTGGCCGACGCTCGACTCGACGACGAAGTCGTCGCCGAGGAAGCCCGCGATGGTGCGGGCCTTGGCCGGTGACTCGACGATGACCAGTGGCTTGGGCACGGCTTCCTCGCTCATCCGGCACGCGTGTCGGCCGGAACGGACCCGGACTGGAGCAGGACGGTCCTCCCCGACTTCCGTGGTGCCACGACCGGGGACCCCCTGTCAAACGGGGAGACCGTACCGGCACGGCCACCCCGTTGGTCGGCACGGGGCGATTCGCCGCCCCCGGGGGGGACCGAACCCGGCCGGCCTCAGCCGGGGTGCGGGACCGGCTCCTCGCGCAGGTTCGCGATCCGGGCGAGCACGACCACGGCGACGAACCCGATCACGCCGAGCACGACCGGTACGACGACGTCGTCACGGGGAACGGCGAGCGTCGTGGTGTCGGTGCCGCCGGGCCACGGCCACAGCACGCGCACGGAGCCCAGCATCAGCCCGATCATCACCGCCACCACGCGGTCGTGGTACCGGTCCATCAACGCGCCCAGCAGCCGCGAGAACGCGCCCAACCCGAGCACCGCTCCGATCGCGAAGATACCGAGCCGGAGGAGGTCACGTTCGTTGACCGCCCCGAGCACCGGCCCGTACATCCCCAGCATCACGAGGATGAACGCGCCGGAGATGCCCGGGAGGATCATGGCGCAGATCGCCACCGCGGCGGCCGCCGGGTACGCCCACGTCGGCACCGAGGTCGGGTCGCCGGTCTCGCCGGTGGTCTCCGAGCGCAGCCCGAGCACGAGGAACAGCGCGAGCGCGACCGCCACGACGAGCAGCCAACCGAGGCGGTCGGGTCGGCGGATCTGGCGCACCGACACGACCACCGAGCCGACCACGAGACCGAGGAACAGCCCCGAGAGCCGCACCGGGTGCTCCTCCAGGCCTCGCTCCATTACCGAGGCCAGGGAGAAGATCGCGACGATGATGCCCGCGAGCAGCGGCACGAGCAGGGCCCAGTCGACCCCCCGCAGCTCGGTCCACCCCTGGCGGAACCGACCTTTCGCCACATGTCCGAGCGCCCGGGCGCCGTCGCGCAGCGCGTCGATGAGGCGCGGGTAGATGCCGCACACGAACGCGACCGTGCCCCCCGAGACCCCTGGCACCGTGTCGGCCGCGCCCATGAGGGCGCCGTATGCAGCGTGCCGTATGCCGCCGGCGACGCCGTCGCCTCTCCTCGCCGGCGGTTGGGGGTCACGTCGGTCCGGAACGGTGCGACTCATGCGGTCTGCTCCGATCGGGGTTCGGCGGCTGTCGGTGACGGCGCCTCGGGCGGGAGAGGTGCCGAAGGATGCCGGTGAGTCCTGGGCCGCGACGCTACCGGGTGAGCGCCGGCCCGCCGGCCACCAGCCGGCGACTGACGTCCCTGCCCGACCGAGGTCATCCGTCGAGCGAGCGTGCGCTCCCGTCGCGCTACCGGGCCGGCTCGACCTCGATCGCCTCCGCCGCCGGAGCCGACTCCCCGAAGCCGCCGGTCTTGCGCTTCGAGAAGGCGATGGCACCCAGGAGCACGACGAGGCTCACCCCGGCGATCGCGTATCGCGCGCCGTCGTTGTCCTGGAGGTTGATGACCGCCGGCAGGATCAGGAGCGACACCAGGTTCATCACCTTGATGAGCGGGTTGAGCGCCGGGCCCGCCGTGTCCTTGAAGGGGTCGCCCACGGTGTCACCGATGACGGCGGCCTTGTGGGCCTCGGAGCCCTTGCCGCCCATGTAGCCGTCCTCGATGAACTTCTTGGCGTTGTCCCAGGCTCCGCCGGCGTTGTTGAGGAAGTTGGCCATGAGCTGGCCGGTGAGGATGATGGCGGCGAGGAACGCGCCCAGGGCGAAGTAGTTGATCCCGAAGCCGATGATCACGGGAGACAGCACGGCCAGGAGCGCCGGCGTGGCCAGCTCGCGCAGCGACGCCGCGGTGCAGATGTCGATCACCGGGCCGTACTCCGGCTCCTCGGTGCCGTCCATGATGCCGGGCTTCTCCCGGAACTGCTTGCGGACCTCCTCGACCACGGTCCCGGCCGTCCGACCCACGGCCCGGATGGCCAGGGCGCTGAACAGGAACGCGATCGAGCCGCCGACGAGCAGCCCGATGAAGGTCTTGGGATCGGCCACGTTGATCGCGGTGGCGACGTCGTTGAACAGCTCCGAGCCCTCGAGCTCGAGGTTGAGCTCGGACCCGATCGTCTCGATGAACGAGGCGAACAGGGCCACCGCGGCGATGACGGCCGAGCCGATCGCGAAGCCCTTGGTGACGGCCTTGGTGGTGTTGCCGACCGCGTCGAGGCTCACCATGATCCGCTCGGGCTCGCCTCCGAACTCCCCCGACATCTCGGCGATGCCGGCGGCGTTGTCGGCCACCGGCCCGAAGGTGTCCTCGGAGACGACGACGCCGGTGGTGGCCAGCATGCCCATGCCCGTGAGGGCCACGAGGTACAGCGAGAACTGGATGTTGCCGTCGCCGAGCCCGATGGCGACGGCGATGGCGCCGGCGATGGCGATGATCGCCCAGACCGCGCTCTCCATGCCCGAGCTGATGCCCGACAGGATCGTCGTGGCCGGGCCGGTGCGGGTGGCGTCGGCGATCTCACGTACGGGGGCGGTCTCGGTCGACGTGAAGTACTCGGTGAGGCGGCTGACGACCTGGGCCAGGACCAGGCCGACCACCACGGCTCCGAACACCCGCCACCCCTCGTTGTTGTGGTCGTTCCCGACGTACACGAGGGACACGACCAGCGTGCCGAGGACCGTGAGCACGCCGGCCGTGAGGAACCCGCGGTTGATGGGGGCCATCGCCGACCTGTCCTTGGCCGTGGCCCGGACCGCGAAGACGCCGACGATGCTGGCGAGCACGCCGATGGCCCGCGCGGCGAGCGGGAAGATCAGGCCGAGAGCCGGGTTGGCCCCGATCGAGTCGAACGCCGCGACGCCGAGGATGATCGAGGCCACCAGGGTGACCTCGTAGCTCTCGAAGAGGTCGGAGGCCATGCCCGCGCAGTCGCCGACGTTGTCGCCCACGTTGTCGGCGATCGTGGCCGGGTTGCGGGGGTCGTCCTCGGGGATGCCCTGCTCGATCTTGCCGACCAGGTCGGCGCCCACGTCGGCCGCCTTGGTGAAGATCCCCCCGCCGACCCGGAGGAACAGAGCGATGAGGGAGCCACCGAAGCCGAAGCCCACCAGGATCGCCGAGGCGGTGTTCTGGAAGAGCATGATGATCACGGAGGCACCGAGGAGCCCGAGGCCGACGGTGAACATCCCGGCCACGCCCCCGGTGCGGAAGGCGACCCGCAGCGCCGCCGGCAGCGACCCGGTTCGGGCGGCGGCCGCGGTGCGGACGTTGCCCCGGACGGCGAGGCTCATGCCGATGAAGCCCGCCAGGCCGGACATGACGCAGCCGGCGAGGAAGGCCAGGGTCCGGAAGATCCCCGACGCCGCGAAGCTCAGGCCCTCACTGGTGTCGGGGTTGAGGACCTCGGTCGAGGTCGCGAACACGATGATCGCCACCGGCACGAGGATGACGAGGATCGTCCGGAACTGGCGGCGCAGGTAGGCCATCGCGCCTTCCTGGATCGCCCGGGCGATCTCGATCATCTTCGGCGTGCCCTGGTCGGCCTCGACGACGCTGCGCATCAGGAAGACGCCCACGAGGAGGGCGAGCAGGGCCGTCCCCGCCGAGAACACCAGCCAGAACCACTCGGCCCCGCCCAGGTCGAAGCTCTGCCAGCCGCCCTCGGCCGCGAGGATGTTGCTCAAGGTCGCATCTCCTTCGAGGGGCGCGCCGGGCGCGCGCCGTCGCCCGCCCGGGTCGTGAACGTGGTGGGGAACGGTACGAGGGCGCCGGAACGAGTGTCAATCTGTGGCCGGGCGCCCGCGACCGGCCCCAGAACCGAGCCGGCCGCTCTCGCCGGCGCGACGCACCACCGTCACTCGAGGTGGTACGGCAGCGACAGCACGGCCGTCTCCTTGCGGAAGAGGAGGCGGCCCTTCAGGAACAGGGCGCTCTGGTTGTGGAGGGCGTGCTCCCACCACCGCTTGACGACGAACTCGGGGATCACGACGGTGACCATCTCGTTGGGGAAGCGGGCGTCGACCTCGTCGATGTAGGCGAGCACCGGGCGGGTCAGCTCGCGGTAGGGCGAGTACACGATCTCCAGGGGGACCTGGATCCCGTGGTCCTCCCATTGCCGCTCGATGCGCTCCTGCTCCTCCTCGTCGGTGACCACGGTGACCGCGAAGAGGTGGTTGGGGGCGAGCGAACGGGCGTAGGCGAGCGCCTCGAGCACGCCCTTGTGCACCCCGCCCACGAGCACGACCACGGTGTGGTTCATCCTCCGGGTCCGGAAGCCCGGGGTGATCCGGAGGCCGTCGGCGACCTTCGAGTAGTGCCGCCTCACGCTCTTGAAGATCAGCACGATGAACGGGATGACCACCGCGGGGAGCCACGCCCCGCTCGTGAACTTGGTGGTGGCCACCACGATGAGGACCAGGAACGTGGCCGTCGCCCCGGCCGCGCTGACGGTCACGCCGAGGCGCCATCCGCCCGCCTTCTGCCGGAGCTGGTAGCGGACCATGCCGAGTTGGGACAACGTGAACGACGTGAACACCCCCACCGCGTAGAGGGGATGAGCGCGTTCGTGATCCCGCCGAACGCGAAGATCAGCAGCGAGGCCGCCACCGCCAGGAAGATCACGCCGTTCGAGAACACGAGCCGGTCACCGCGGTTGGCGAACTGGCGGGGCAGGAACCCGTCGCTGGCGATGATCGACGAGAGCCGCGGGAAGTCGGCGTAGGCCGTGTTGGCCGCCAGCACCAGGATCACGGCCGTCGCGAACTGGAGCAGCACGAACAGCGGGCCGTGGCCGAACACGAGCTCGCCGAGCTGGGCCAGCACCGTCTGCTCGTGGCTCGGGTACGGCTCCAGCCGGTGGGCGAGCGTGGCGGTCCCGAAGAAGAGCGTCCCGAGGATCAGGGCCATCCACACCAACGTGGTCGCGGCGTTCCTCGAGGAGGGGCGCCGGAAGGCGGGGACCCCGTCGGCGATCGCCTCGATCCCGGTGAGGGCCACGGCCCCCGACGAGAAGCCCTTGAGGATGAGGAAGAGCCCCAGCGTCCCCCCGACCTGCCGGGCCCCCTCGAACTGCTCCGGGTCGAACTCGACCGTGCCGATGTCGCCGAAGTAGGAGCGGGCCAGGCCGTAGACGACGAGCGTCCCCAACGTGACGATGTAGAGATAGGTCGGGACGGCGAAGATCCGGCCCGACTCCTTCACCCCCCGGAGGTTGATCAAGGTGATCAGCGCGATCAGGCCGATCCCGAGGGCGACCCGGTGGTCCCTGAGGCTCTCGAAGGCGGGGAGGGACACGATGGCGGCGACCCCGGCCGAGATCGACACCGCCACGGTGAGGACGTAGTCGACGAGGATCGACGCGCCCGCCACGAGCGAGGCGTTGGTGCCGAGGTTCTCCCGGCTCACCACGTAGCTGCCCCCGCCGCCCGGGTAGGCGTAGATCGTGCGGCGGTAGGACGTGATGACGATGGCCAGGAGCACCGCCACGGCCGCCGCGATCGGGACCAGCTTGCTGAGGCCCAGGGCGAGGCTCGAGCCCCCGACCGCCACCACGAAGAGGATCTCCTCGGTGGCGTACGCGGTGGACGAGATCGCGTCCGACGAGAAGACCGCCAGCCCGATCGTCTTCGGGATGCGCTGGTGCTCCTGCTCGGTCGTCGCCAGGGGACGCCCCACCAGGAGCCGCTTGAGGATCGCCACGTGTGTTCCCCGGTCGCTCGGCCCGGCGGGCGGCGCGCCCTCGGGCTCTCGCATCGTACGCGGGCGCACGTCCGACGATAGGGCTCCGGCGGAGGCCGGATAGCATCCTGCGCGTCACGCGGGAGGGATGATCGCCGTGCACGTCGTCGTGGTCGGATGCGGACGGGTCGGGAGCGAGCTCGCCGGCGCCCTCGAGCAGGCGGGGGCACACCGTGGCCGTGATCGACAAGAACGACCAGGCGTTCCGACGCCTCCCGACCGGGTTCCGGGGGAGCACGGTCACCGGCTTCGGCTTCGACCGCGACCAGCTCGCCGAAGCCGGGATCGAGCGGGCCGGGGCGCTGGCCGCGGTCACGAACGGCGACAACTCCAACATCCTGGTCGCCCGGATCGCCCGCGAGACCTACGGCATCGAGCGGGTCGTCGCCCGCATCTACGACCCCCGCCGCGCCCTGATCTACCAGCGCCTCGGGATCGCCACGGTCGCCACCGTGCGATGGACGACCGACCAGGTGCTGCGGCGCCTCCTCCCCGGCGAGCAGCCCCACGACTGGGTCGACCCCAGCGGGAAGGTGGGCCTCGTGCAGTTCGCCGCCCCGGCCCGGTGGACCGGCAAGAAGCTGGCCCCGCTCAACGAGCCGGGCGCATTCTCGCTCGTCGCCGTGACCCGCCTCGGCGAGGCTCGCGTCGCCACCCCGGATCTCGTGGGCCAGGAGGGGGACATCCTCCACTTCCTCACCGACGTCGGCTCGCTCGACGCGCTCAACGCCCGCCTCGAGCTCGGAGAGGAGGCCTGATGCGGGTCGCCATCGCCGGGGCCGGCAACGTCGGGCTCTTCATCGCCAACGACCTGCGGGCCACGGGCCACGAGGTGCTCCTCATCGAGCAGGACCCGGCCGTCATCGGCCGGGGGCGCCGCCCCGGGTGTGGAGTGGTGCCTCGCCGACGCCTGCGAGGTCTCCTCGCTGCGGGAGTCGGGGCTGGAGCGCTGCGACGTAGTCGTGGCCGCCACGGGCGACGACGAGGACAACCTCGTGATCTCGCTCCTGGCCAAGCAGGAGTTCGGGGTGCCCCGCGTGATCGCCCGTGTGAACCACCCCAAGAACGAGTGGCTGTTCAACGAGAACTGGGGTGTCGACCTCTCGGTGTCGACGCCCCACCTCATCACCGCGCTGGTCGAGGAGGCGGTCACCGTCGGCCGACTGGTGCGCATCCTCTCGTTCGAGGGGGCTTGGCCCGGCTCGTCGAGGTCACCCTGGCCGGCGACTCGCCGGCCATCGACCGGTCGATCGCCGAGATGGACATCCCGCGAAACGCGACGTTCGTGGCCGTCGTCCGCGACGAGCACGTCGTGATGCCCCGCGGCGACACGGTCTTCGAGGAGGGCGACGAGGTGCTCGCGCTCGTCACCCCGGACTCCGAGGAGGAGGTCCGGAGGCTCCTCACCGGCCAGTGACCACCCGCGTCGGGTCGCAGAACGCGCGCGTGCAGCAGGCTGGTGACCCGACGCGGGCGTCCGGCCGGCGGCCGGGGGGTCAGGGCAGCGGCGTCAGGGCAGCAGCGTGTAGACGGGGTTGTAGACGACCAGGCGGTTGCCGTCCTCGGCCAGCACGCCCTCGAGGACGAGGCGGCGACCCGGGGTCACGCCGGCGACCTTCCGGCGCCCGAGGAACACGGCCACCACCTGGCCCCGACCGTCGGAGACGGTCGCCTCGAGGGCGTCGGCTCCGGCCCGGGGACGATCCGCACCGCCTTGACCTCGCCGCCCACCCGGCAGGGAGAGCGCGGGACGATCTCGTCCATCGGCGTCAGGCCGAGCTCGTCGCAGAAGGCGGCGAGCTCCTCGCGGTCGAGCTCGGAGGTCGGCTTGGTGATGCGCTCGACCAGCTTGCGCAGGGCCACGGAGCGTCACGGTACCCCTCCCCACGCTCGACCGGCACACCCGGGAAGGCCACGGAGCGTCACCCGCCGTCTCGGGTTCGCCATCGTCGCCGGTGCCCATGGCATCCTGAGCACGCGATGCGCGTCGCCCGCCTCCCCCGTCTCGTCGTCTGCCTCGCCGTGCCGGCTCTCCTGGCCGCCGGCTGCTCGGGGGGCGGGGACGCGGAAGCCGGGGAGGAGGCCGCGCCCACCACGACCACGACCGAACCGGAGCCCGTGGTCGAGGTCACCGTCGGGCTCGGCGAGGTGGCGGTCGAGAGCGCCGGTCCTCCCGTCGAGCTCCCGGGGAGGTCGCCGAGGCGATCCGGGCGACGGTCGACGCCTACGTCCAGGCGGCCACCGTGGAGCCCCTGACCGGCGGCGAGGTCGGGGACCTGACGGCGCTCTTCGCGGAGCCGGCGGCCACACGGCTCACCGGGCCCGACCGGGCCACCCTCGTCGACGAGGGCCTGCCCCTGGCCTCGGGGGACGTCACCGCCACTACCGCGACGGCCACGCTCACGGCCCTGGCCGACCAGGCGGGAACGGTCGTACTCGTCGCCGCCGGCCTGGCCCTCGAGGTCGAGGCGGAGGTGGAGGGGGGCACGCTCGTCGTGCGTCGAGGCGGCGAGCTCGTCCTCGCGCCCACGTCGGAGGGGTGGAGGATCGCCGGTTACGACATGGCGGTGCAGCGCGACGGCCCCGGGCTCGACCCGGCCACGACAACCACGGCGGAGGTGACGCCGTGACCGGGGAGAGCGCCGTGCGCAGCCGCCGGGCCCGCTACGTCCGCCGCGCCGTGATCCTGATCGTCTCGCTCCCGCTCAGCGCGATGCTCGTGGCCGGGCTGCTGGTCGGAGCGTGGCTGGCCGGGATCCGGGTACCGGTCGCCTCGGGAACGACCTGGTTCCAGGTGACCAAGACCGGCGAGGCCCACTTCAGCGACGGGCCCGACGGCCCGGTGTTCGTGCTGGCGATCGGCAACGACTACCGCCCCGGCGTCGACGGCCGCCGGGGCGACGCCCTGCACCTCATCGGGGTCAACAAGGCCCTCGGCCAGGCCACGATCCTGAACTTCCCCCGCGACCTGGGCGTGCCCATCCCCGGTCACGGCACCACCAAGATCAACGCGGCCAACGCCTACGGCGGGCCCCGGCTCACCGCTCAGACGATCGGAGCCCTCGTCGGGATCGACATCCCCTACGTCATCGAGACGGACTTCGCCGGCTTCCAGGCCATGGTCGACGAGATGGGCGGGCTCGACGTGGACGTCCCCTACGCGATGGACGATCACTACTCGGGGGCGGTCTTCGCGCCCGGCCCGACCCACATGAACGGCGCCCAGGCCCTCGCCTTCTCGCGCGACCGCTACGACCACCCCACGGGCGACATCAAGCGCACGGAGAACCAGGGTCTGCTCATCATCTCGGCCCTGGCCCAGCTCCGGGCCCAGGGCACGGGGGCCGCGGGGACCCTCAAGGGGCTGGCCGTGCTCGGTCGCCACACGACGCTCGACGGTGTGGGCCTGGGTGACCTCTACCGCCTGGCCCGCCTCGGCCTGTCGATCGACCCCGCGCAGGTGCGCAACGTCGTCGTGCCGGTGGGGAGCGGGCGCGGGTCGAACCTGGCCCTCGCGGGAGCGGCCCAGGGTCTCTTCGAGGACTTCCGCGACGACGGCGTCCTCCAGTCCCACTGACCGGCCGACGAGGCCCCCTCCCGCTCCCACCTCCCCACCTCCGCCCGGCCTCACCTCGCTCACTCCGACCCGGGTGCCTCTACCGTCGCTCAGCGGGGGTATCGACACCCGAGACCGGGAAGTCGGCCGGCCGGCGCCGCGGTCACGACCCGTCGGTACGCTCCAGGGGTGGACTCGTGCGGCGACGCCTGCGACACGCTCGACGCTCTGGCGGCGGACCCCCGGTTCGCCGGGCGCGTCGTGTTCCGGGAGCGTCTCCCGGCCCGGCCCGCCCGGCACGCGGAGCCCACCGAGCCGCTGCACCCCGAGGTCGCCGCCCGCCTCGCGTCCCGGGGGGCGGAGCGGCTCTACACCCACCAGGCCCGCGCCGTCGACGTGCTGCGGGCCGGAGGGCACGCGGTCGTCGCCACCGGGACCGCCTCGGGGAAGTCGCTGTGCTACCAGGTGCCGATCGTCGAGTCGGTGGTCGCCGGACGTCCCGACACCGCCCTCCTCGTGTTCCCCACCAAGGCCCTGGCCCAGGACCAGCTCCGCGCCCTGCGCTCCTGGCTCGTGCCGGGGCTGAAGGCGGTGACCTACGACGGCGACACGCCGCCCGACGACCGGGCCTGGGCCCGGAGGAACGCCAACGTCCTGCTCACCAACCCCGAGATGCTCCACCTCGGGATCCTCCCCTCCCACCGCCGCTGGGCCACCTTCCTCATGCGCCTGCGCTGGGTCGTCGTCGACGAGCTGCACACCCTGCGGGGCATCTTCGGCAGCCACGTCGCCCACGTCCTCCGGCGCCTCCGCCGCGTCTGCGACCACTACGGCGCCCACCCGTCGTTCTGCTTCGCCAGCGCCACCATCGGCAACCCGGCCGAGCTCGCCGCCACCCTGTGCGGCCTGCCCGTCGAGGCGGTCGACGACGACGGGTCGCCCCGGGGAGAGCGGTGCTTCGCCTGCTGGCAGCGGCCCCTGCTCGACGCGCACTCGGGAGCCCGGGTGTCGGCGAACCTCGAGACCGCCCGGATCCTGGGCCGCTTCGTGCGCGACGGCCGCCAGACGCTGGCCTTCACCCGGTCGCGCAAGGGAGCCGAGCTGGTGGCGTCGCACACGCGCCGGCTCCTCGCCGACGAGGCTCCGGAGCTGGCCGACCGGGTGGCCTCCTACCGGGCCGGGTACCTGCCCGAGGAGCGCCGGACCCTCGAGCGCGACCTCACCTCCGGTCGCCTCCTCGGCGTGGCCGCCACCACCGCGCTCGAGCTCGGCATCGACGTCGGTGGGCTCGACGCCGCGATCCTCAACGGCTTCCCGGGGACGCTGGCGTCGCTGTGGCAGCAGGTGGGGCGGGCCGGCCGGGGCGGTCAGCGGGCCGCGGCGGTGCTCGTGGCGGGCGACGACCAGCTCGACCAGTGGTACGCGACCCACCCGGCCGAGCTGTTCGGTCGCCGGCCCGAGGCCGCGGTCGTGAACCCCGACAACCCGTTCGTGGTCCGCCCCCAGGTAGCCTGCGCGGCACACGAGCTCCCCCTGACGCCTGACGACGGGGCCTACTTCGGGGACTCGCTCGACGACGCCGTGCGCGATCTCGTGCTCGACGAGCGCCTGAAGCCCCGGGCCGGCCGGATGCACTGGACCGGCCGGAGGCCACCGGCCCCCGAGGTCGGCCTGCGCACGGGGTCCTCCGTCGAGTACCGCCTCGTCGACCGGTCCCGGGACCGGACGGTCGGGCCCGTCGACGCGGCCCGGGTGTTCCAGGTGGCGCATCCGGGGGCGGTCTACCTCCACCAGGGTCGCCAGTACCGGGTGGAGCACCTCGACACCGAGGTGCACCTGGCCTCGGTCGTGGAGGCCGACGACGCCGACGAGTACACCCAGCCCCGGGAAGAGACCGACATCGTGGTCACGGCCGAGGACCGGGCCGTCGCCTTCGGGGCCGGCCGGGCCCACCTCGGCTCGGTCGAGGTCACGAGCCACGTGGTGGCGTACCAGCGACGGCGGGTCTCCACCAACGAGGTCGTGGAGGTGGTCGAGCTCGACCTGCCACCCCGGACCCTGCCGACGCGGGCCTGCTGGTACTCGGTGCCGGCCGAGACCCTGGCGGGGGCCGGGGTCACGGCCCACCGCGTGCTCGGGGCCGTGCACGCGGCCGAGCACGGACTCATCGGGTTGCTGCCGCTGTTCGCCATCTGCGACCGGTGGGACGTGGGGGGCGTGTCGATGGCCCTGCACCCTCACACCGGCGAGCCGACGATCTTCGTCTACGACGGCTACCCCGGGGGCGCCGGCATCGCCGAGCTGGCCTTCGCCGACCTCGACCGCCACGTCCGCGCGACCCTCCAGCTCGTCTCGGCCTGCCCGTGCGACGACGGCTGCCCCTCGTGCGTGCAGTCCCCCAAGTGCGGGAACTGGAACGAGTACCTCGACAAGGAGGCCGCCGTCTTCCTGCTGGGCGCCCTGGCCGGTCCGGTGGCCTGACCCCGATGCGTCGCCGATCGCGACACCGGCCGTAGCCTGGACGGCGATGGCCACGACGTGGAGGGCCCGGTCCCGCCTGCGCCGCGCGGCGCTCGTGCTCGGCGCGGTCCTCGCCCTCGGTGGGTGCGGTGACGACGGCGGGGACGGCGGCGTCGTCGTGATCACCGAGGCCGACTCCGCCGTCACGCTGGAGCCCGGCCAGGAGCTCGTGATCGAGCTCGAGTCCAACCCCACCACCGGGTACTCCTGGAGCCTGACGACGCCGCCGGACGACCGGATCCTCTCCTACGTGGAGAGCACGTACGAACCCTTCGAGACCCATGAGGACCTCGTCGGCTCGGGTGGTACCGAGCGTCTGAGGTTCCGGGCCGAGGGCGCCGGAGAGACCGTGATCGAGCTCCGCTACGTTCGCTCGTGGGAGCCCGCCGAGCCCGGGGCCCGGACGCTCGTCTTCACCGTGACCGTCTCGTAGCGCCGCCGCGGCGGGGTGTCATCCCGGTTCGCATCCCCCGACGAGGCACGCCGGCACCACCTCGGCCCGGGCCCGGGCCCGGACGTCACGGCGGGTCACCACCTCGGTGAGCTCCACGAGGACCTCGGCCTCGAGCCCCCGGCACGAGCACCACACCAGGCGAGCGCCGTTGGCCTCCGCGGTCTCGCGGGCCGCGGCGACGGCCGCCGGGTGCCCTCGCCCCAGGGCCAGCGCGTCGGCCCCGGCGAGCGCGGCGGCGTCGGCAGCCGCCTCCGCCCGGGCCTTCGCCACGGTCACGGCCGCGAGCCGCGCGGCGCCGAGCGCGAGGGCGATCCCCAGCGCCAGGATCGCCAGCAGGGCCACCGCGGCGGAGCCCCGCTCTCCTCCTGGACCGGATCGTCCGGCGTGCAGCCCCATCCTCACCGCTCCGCCCGCATGACGACGCGCGCCGACAGGGTCGGGTCGGGGAACAGCGGCCCGACGAGCGGCAGGTCCGTCACGCACCGGAACGACACCTCGACCTCGACGGGGGTACCCACCCCGCCCCGGGGCCCGACCCGGACGGTGGCCGCCGGGAGGACACGCCGGGCCGCCTCCGACGCGACCGCCGGGTCGGGGTCGACGCTCGCGGCCCGGGCCGCCTCGCGGGCCGCATGGACCACCGCCACCTGGTCGCGGGCGACGAAGGCCACCTGGAGCACCGCCAGCCCGGCGAAGAGCAGCATCGGCAGGACGAGCGCGAGCTCGACCGTGGCCTGGCCCGCCTCGCCGCCCGCTCCGAGGAGCGGGCGGCGAGCGGACCGCCATGGCCCGGACACACCGATCACGTCAGGAGCTCACGGCACGACCTTGTCGATCACGACGTCGAAGAGGCGCGTGATGGCGTGGCTCTTCGTGGCCCACGTGATCAACAGGGTCGCGACCGCGGCGGCGCCGAGGATGACCAGCGCGTACTCGGCGGTGGTCTGACCGACCTCGGCCACGGTCAGGGCGCAACGGCGTACACGGCGAAGGACACGACGGAGCATGGGCTCCTCCTCTCGGACCCGGGGGCAACACGACGACGGAGGGGAAGGGGGCCCTCAGGAGCGGGCGAGGCCGGCGAGGAGCGCCGGGACCACGGTGAGCAGCCCGAACGCCGGCAGCACGAGGAAGACGAGGGGGAACAGGAGCCGGACCGGGACCGTGCGGGCATGCGCCTCGGCCCGGCGCCGGGCCGCGGAGCGGGCCTCGGCGGCCAACCGGGCCAGGGCCGGGCCCGCCGGGGCACCGGTGGTCTCGGATGCGACGAGGACGTCGGCCGCCGGCGCGAGCACCGGGCACGCCCGGGCTCCCTCGCGGAGGGCGTCGACGAGCCGGACCCCCAACCGGCACGACCGCACGACGGCCGCGACCCGCGCGGCGGTGGCCGGCGGCGCCCACCGGGCAGCCACCTCGAGAGCCAGGAACGGCGTGCAGCCGGCCCCGACCGCGAGACCGAGGAGGTCGAGCAGGACCGGGAGCTCGCGGATCAGCACGGCCTCGTCGCGGCGAGACCGCCGGCGAGCGGACAGCCCGGAGGCCACCCGGCCCACGGGGCCGAGGAGACGGGTCGCGCGCCGGCCCCACGGTGCCCGGCGGCGCGACGACCGTCGGACGAGAGCGGCCGCGCGATCGCCGGCGGCGGCTCGTCGCGCGACCAGGCCGAGCGGCAGCGCGGCGAGGATCCCCAGGCGATCCCGAGGCCCCAGGCCGGCACGACGGTGCCGCCGCCGCTCACCTCACGGCTCCACTCGCAGGAGGCGGCGCATCCACAGCCCGGCCACGGCCTCGAGCGCGAGCCCGCCGCCGAGGCACAGACGGCCCACGCCCGAGCCGAGCAGCACGGAGGTCGCCCCGCGGTCGACGAGGCTCGAGAACAGGAGGTAGCCCAGCGGCGCCACCGCGACGACGAGCGTCGACAGGCGGGCCTGGGCCGAGAGGGCACGGGCCTCCGCCTGGGCCGCCAGGCGGTCGCGCAGCGACGCGGCGAGCCCGTCGAGGGCGTCCGCGGCGCTGCCCCCGACGGTCGCCACCACGGCCATCGCCCCGCCCGCGGCCCGGGCCTGCGGGGTGCCGAGCTCACGGGACCAGGCGTCGAGGGCATCGGGGAGCGTCGCTCCCAGCTCGAGGCGGGCCCGCACCCGCCCCATCCCCGGGCCCAGGGGCCCGTCGCGCCCGGCCAGGACCGCCACCCCGGTCTCGACGGTGCCCCCGCCCCGCAGCTCGGCGGCCACGCGCTCGAGACCGGCGGGGACGGCGGACGCGGCCCGGAGCCGGGCCCGGGACCGGGCCAGGGCCAGCCCGGCCGGCCCGGCGACGAGCCCTCCCAGGACCCCGAGCGTGGCCGGGACGGACCCCATCGCGAGCCCGCAGAGCCCGGCCACGCCGGTCCCCCCGAGCCACAGGCGCACGGCCTGCTCCGGCTCCGACCCGACACCGGCGTCGGTGAGCGCCCGGGCGAGGGTCCCTCGGACCCCACCCGGCAGGTGGCGGGCCGCCCGCGCGCGAAGCCCCCGGGCCCGGTCGAGCGCGCCGGCGCGGCGCGCCGCCGCGACCAACCACGCCACGAGCACCGATCCGACCGCGCCGAGGATCGCGGCCCTGGCGATCACCCGCGCTCCCCTCGGACCCAAGATGGCGGGCACCCGGCTCCGGTCAGCACTCGAACCACGCCCGATCGGCCGGGCCGGCCTCGGGCCGGCGGGCAGAGCGGGTCGGAGGCTCGATGGCCCGCAACGACCCCCCGGGCGAGGCGAGCAGCGGCCGGAGCCAGAGCCGGTCGCCGGTGGCCACGACCTCTCCGACGGCGTCGACCCGTCGCCGGCCGTCGGCGGCCCGGGTGACGTGGACGACCGCGTCCACCGCGGCGGCGATCTGGGCCCGGATCGCTCCGACCGGAAGTCCCACGCCGGCGAGCAGGACGAGCGTCTCGAGCCGGGTCAGGGCGTCGGGGGCGCTGTTGGCGTGCACCGTGCACAGCGACCCCGCGTGGCCCGTGTTGAGGGCCTGGAGCATGTCGAGGGCCTCGGGCCCACGTACCTCGCCGACGACGACCCGGTCGGGCCTCATGCGCAGCGCAGCCCGCACGAGCTCGCGGATCGACACCCCGCCGGCTCCCTCCGCGTTGGGCGGGCGGGCCTCGAGCCGGACGACGTGCGGCCGGCCCAGGCGCAGCTCCGCCGTCTCCTCGATCGTCACGATCCGCTCGTGGGCGCCCACCGCGCCCGACAGGGTGTTGAGGAGCGTCGTCTTCCCGGCTCCCGTGCCACCGGACACGAGCAGGTTCCAGCCCGCCTCGACAGCCCAGCCCAGGAACCTCGCCGCCCGCTCGTCGACCCCGAAGGCCTCGAGGTCCAGGGATCGGGCGCCGAACCGGCGGATGGTGACGCAGGGACCGTCGACGGCCAGCGGGGGACCACGGCGTGCAGCCGGGATCCGTCGGGGAGCCGGGCGTCGACCAGTGGCGACGACCGGTCGAGCCGGAGGCCGAGCGGCGCCAGCACCCGCTCGACCAGCCGGCGGATCCCGTCGGCATCGAGGTCGAGCACGACGGGCTCGAGCCGGCCGTCGCGCTCGACGTAGCAGCGGCCCGGACCGTTCACCATCACCTCGACCACCGAGGGGTCGGCGAGGACGGGCTCGAGCGGCCCCAGCCCCGCGACCTCGTCGGCGAGCTCGGCCACGAGCAGGTCGAACCGGGAGGCCGGGAGCAGGGGAGCCTCGTCGCGCAGCAGCTCGGCGAGCCGGCTCCGGAGCCGGCGCCCGCTCCCGGGGCCGGCGAGGTCGAGGACGCCGTCGGAGGCGAGCAGCCGGCGGTGGACGCGCTCCTTCACGACCCGCTCGGCGGCCCCCACCGCCGGGCCCACCGCGGCCGCCCCGGCGTGGCCGGTCATGCCGCGCGACCGGCCCGGTCGATGAGACCGAGCCGGTCGAGGAGGAGGGTGGCCGGGCGGGCGAGGGCCTCGGGGAGCCGGGCCGCCAGGACCCCGGCGTCGACGGCCCGGGCGATCGACGCCTGCGCGGGTACCCGGGCCAGGACGGGGCGCCCGAGCACGTCGGCCACGTCGCGGGCACCCAGCGATCGACCGGGCTCCTCGACGAGCACGACGCCCGCGATTCGCGGCGCGAGCGGGGAGCGCACGGCCCGGCGCAGGGCCAGGTAGCAGCCCCGGAGCACGAGGACGCTGCGGTCGGCGACCTCGGCGACGGCCCGCTCGGGCGCGCCCGCCGCGGTCCCGAGGTCGGCCACCGCCGGCCCGTCGGGCAGCGAAACCGCGAGGGCCGCGCCCGCCTCGGCGAGGAGCGGAGGGGCCAGCACCGCGGCGCGCGAGGCCGCGGGGCAGGAGGCGCACCCCGGGCGCGGCGTCGACGGCGAGGCGGTCGAGGGCCTCGGGGGGCGCCTCGGGACCGAGGGCGAGCCACTCCGCCAGGCCGGGCTCGGGGTCGGCCGGGAGGCCGAGCACGGCCGGCTGGTCGCCGGCGAGGTCGACGAGCGTCACTGCTGAGGCGGCGTCGCCCGGTCGGGAGTGGTGGCGGGCGAGGACGAGCGAGCAGGCGGCGGCCAGCACGGACGTGCCGGAACCACCCTTGGACGACCAGAGCGCGAGGAGCACGGGTCCCCTCCTTCAGGGCGCGCGACGGCAGCGGCGAGGAAGGAAGGGGAAGTCGCGGCGAACGTACGTCTCCCGGCGCGCGGTGTCAAGGGTCCTGTCGTATCGTGGGCCGCGTGGAGGCCGCGTTCTTCGACCTCGACAAGACGATCATCGCCAAGAGCTCGGTCCTGGCCTTCGGGCGGCCCTTCTACCGCGAGGGCCTGCTCTCCCGCCGGGCGGTGGTCCGCAGCGCCTACGCCCAGGTCGTCTACATGCTCGTCGGCGCCGACGAGGCGAAGATGGAGCGGGTTCGCGAGGCCATGCTCGCCCTCACCCGGGGCTGGGACCAGACCCACGTGGCCTCGATCGTGCGCGAGACCCTCGACGAGGTGGTGTCGCCGATCATCTTCGCCGAGGCGCTCGAGCTGCTCGCCGAGCACAAGGCCGCGGGCCGCAAGGTCGTGATCGTCTCCTCGTCGCCGGCCGAGGTCGTCGAGCCGCTGGCCGAGTTCCTCGGGGCCGACGAGGCCATCTGCACCCGGGCCGAGATCGACGCCGCCGGCCGGTACACCGGCGACCTGGCCTTCTACGCCTACGGGCCCTTCAAGGCCCAGGCCATGCGGGAGATGGCGGCTCGCGAGGGGATCGACCTCGCCGCCTCCTACGCCTACAGCGACTCGATCACCGACCTGCCGATGCTCGAGGTGGTCGGCCACCCCGTCGTGGTGAACCCCGACCGGGAGCTGGCCCGGGCGGCCCGTGACCGGGAGTGGGAGGTGCAGGTCTTCCAGCGGCCCGTGCGCCTGCGCGACCGGGTCCCGTCCCCGCCGGCGGGACCCACCCTGGCGGTCGGTGGGGTGCTCGCCGGGGCGGGGGCGGGCCTCGCCGCCTACTGGTGGTGGCGGAGGCGGAGCGACGGCGCCACGGCCGCGCAATCGTGGAGCGATCGGCTCTCCTCGACGCTCGCCCGGGGACGGACGGCCGCTGGCGCGACCACCGACGCGCTCCGCCACGCCGCCGGTGCCGTCTCCGCGGCCCGTCGGGCGGCCGCGGCGCTCACCCGGCCGTGACCGGCCCCGGCCGGGAGCCCGGGGGCGGCGGGTGCGGCTCGCGCACCTGCCCACGCCGCTCGAGCCCATGGACCGCCTCGCCGCGCACCTGGGTGGCCCCCGCCTGCTCGTGAAGCGCGACGACCAGACCGGCCTGGCCCTCGGGGGCAACAAGGCCCGGAAGCTCGAACGGCTCTGCGCCGAGGCACTGGCCGAGGGGTGCGACGTGCTCGTCACCGGTGGGGGCCACCAGAGCAACCACGCGCGCATGACCGCCGCGGCCGCCAACCGCCTCGGGCTCGACTGCCATCTGGCCGTCGCCGGGGGGGAGCCGGCGGTCGCCTCGGGCAACCTCCTCCTCGACCGCCTCCTCGGCGCCACCCTGCACTTCGTCGACGCGCCGCGCTACTACGACCTCGAGGCGGCCATCGAGCTCGTCGCCGATCGCCTGCGAGCGGGCGGTCGCCGCCCCTACGCCATCCCCGTGGGGGGCGCGTCGGTACCGGGTGTCGTGGCCTACGCCGACGCCGCCGTCGAGCTCCTCGCCCAGCTCGACGCCGACGGGTCCGGGCCGCGAGCCGACTGGGTCGTGGTCGCGGACGGGTCGGGCGGCACCCACGCCGGGCTGCTGGTCGGCCTCGGCGGCCGGGCCCGGGTCCTCGGCGTCGACGTCGGCACCCGCCCCGATCTCGACGAGGTCGTACCCCGGCTCGCCGCCGAGGCGGCCGGGGTGGCCGGGCGCGGCGCGCCCGAGGGGCCGGTCCTCGTGGACCACGGGCGCTACGGGGCGGGGTACGGGAGGCTCACGGAGGAGGCCGTCGAGGCCATGACGTTGGCGGCCCGGCTCGAAGGGCTGGTGCTCGACCCCGTGTACACGGGGAAGGCGATGGCCGGTCTGCTCGCGGCGGTGCGGGACGGGACGATCGGCCCGTCGGACACGGTCGTGTTCTGGCACACCGGGGGGCACCGGCGCTCTTCGCGCAGCGCTACGTCGCCGCGATCGGAGGCCTGGCACCGATCCCGGACGCGGGACCCGCCGGCGGGTCCAGCACGCCGGCGGGTCCGGTAGGTTCGTGATGCTCGCCGGGCCGGGGCCCGGCCGGTGCTCAGGCCTCGCGCACCTTCTTGGCGACGACCGCGCCGATGGCGACGACGATGAACAGGAGCAGCAGCTTCTTCATGAGACCTCCTCGGGTGCGCCCCGATGCTAACGGCTCGGGGACCCCGGCGAAACCGCCCGGTGGCGGTCCTCCGGGTCTGTCGTGGCCTGACAGGCGACGAGCCACCGGCTAGAACCTCCCGACGGAGGTGAACGGGGTCTGGTGGCCCCCCTCGTCTTCAACACGAGTGGGACGGGTGTCCCCCGTCCGGTGGGTTCGATTCCTGCCACCTCCGCTTCGCGTCGAACGGCCGGCCGCGCTGCGGTGCGGCACGAGCCCCGGCGGCGGGATCGGGGCGTGGACCGCCGAGCGGGATCCCCCGGGAGCCCCGGGTGAGCGCGAGCGAGACGGGCACAGGAGAGAGGAGCACGGGTGGAGCACCGCGGGCTGGGCCGCACCGGGATCCGGGTCACCGAGCTGTGCCTGGGGGCGATGACGTTCGGGCGCGAGACCGACGAGGCGACGAGCCGGGCGATGATCGACCGCTACCTCGACGCCGGCGGCGACTTCGTCGACACGGCCGACGTGTACGGCGGGGGCGCCTCGGAGGAGATCGTGGGACGGGCGCTGGAGGGCCGGCGGGACCGGGTGGTGCTCGCCACGAAGGTCCGCATGCCCGTCGGCGGGGGAGTGAACGACCTGGGCGCCTCGCGCCGGCGGATCCGGGCGGGCATCGAGGACTCGCTGCGCCGACTCCGGACCGACTGGGTCGACCTCTACCAGATCCACTGCTGGGACCCTCGTACCCCCCTGGAGGAGACCCTCTCGACCCTCGACGACCTGGTGCGCGAGGGGAAGGTCCGCTACGTCGGGGCCAGCAACTACTCCGGTTGGCAGCTCGCCAAGGCCCTCGGGCTGTCGGCCCTCCACGGCTGGGAGCCGTTCGCGTCGCTGCAGCCGCAGTACTCGCTGGTGTGCCGGGACACCGAGCGCGAGCTGCTCCCGCTGTGCCGCGAGGAGGGCCTGGCCGTCCTGCCGTGGAGCCCGCTGGGAGGCGGGATCCTCACCGGGAAGTACCGGCCCGGGGAGGAGCCGTCGGCGGGGACCCGGGCCGGGGACGCCTCGCCGTCGGCCTCGCACATCCGCCGGCGCCTCGCCCACGAGCGCAACCACGCCGTGGCCGAGGCGGTCCGGGCCGTGGCCGAGGAGTGCGGGAGGAGCCGGGCCCAGGTGGCCCTCAACTGGGTGCTGCACCGCGACGGCGTCATCTCCCCGATCGTCGGGGCCCGCACGCCCGAGCAGCTCGACGACAACCTGGGGGCGGCCGGCTGGCGGCTCGACCCCGAGCACGAGCGGCGCCTCGACGAGGCCAGCGCGATCGAGCCTGGCTACCCGCACGACTTCATCGGCTGGATCACCGCGGGCGACCGGGCCCGGGGCTGACCTCGCCACACCCTTCCCCGCGTTGGCGCGATTCGCGCCCACACAGGCGTCAGCGATGCCGCGCGACAGGAACTGTCAGAGATGTCCCGCGAGACAACACGCCCACAGAGGTGTCCGGATCGCGCCGACGCACGCGGTGCGACGCACGCGAGCGGCGCGGACGCGGGCTCCCCGCGACGGGGAGACACGGTGTGCCCGACGCCGCCTAGTCGCCGCTCACGAAGAACCGCCAGGTTCCGTCGGCCTCGATCGCCAGGCGGTGGTCGAGGAAGCCGACATCCCGGGCCTGCTCGACCACCCCGGGCCCGTAGACCTCGGTGAGCGGCGCCAGCTCCCCCGGCGTGGCCCGGGCCCAGTCGTCGGACGTCCAGGTGAACGCGGCCGGCCAGATCCACCCCGCGCCGTCCGGGTCCACCGCCGGCTCCAGCGACAGGACCCCGACCAGGCGCGCCAGCACCGGTACCCCTCGCGCTTCGTCGTCCCGCCACCGCTCGACCGCGGCGTCCGGCCCCACGAGCCCACCGAACCCGAAGGCGAAGTCGTCGGCCATGAGCCCGGCGAGGCGATCGAAGTCGCAGTCCGCTGCCGCGTCGACGATCGCCCGGGCCGTCGCCGCGACCGCGGCCGGCAGGTCGCCGCCGGGAACGACCACGACGCCGTCGGCCGAGCAGCGCCGCGGCTCGGCCGTCCACGCCGCGTCGAGGATCCCCTCGGCAAGGGGCTGGGGCTCACGGTCTCCCCGGCTCCACCGGTAGAGCAGGCGGGTGGCGGTGGCGGACCCGGGCTCGGAGACCTCGGCGACGAGCAGGACGTGCTCGCCGCTCGGATCCGAGCGGAGGCTCCGGACGGAGGCGATCGAGCGCTCGGGGAGCGGCATCTCGAACATCATCGTCGGCGTCACGTCCTCGAACACCGGGTCGGTCACGTCGAGGGGGATCGTGGAGACCCGCAGCACCTCCTCGTCGGAGTCGTCGAAGGCGAGCAGGCCCCGGTCCCCCAGGAACGTCGCCGCCGGGCCACCGCGCCCGTCCCCGAAGGTCCGGACGTAGCGGTCCTGCTCGTGGTCACCCCGGACGTCCACCAGCACACCGTAGGACTCCGGCCGCGGGGCGAGGTCCGACAGGGAGAGGGTCCGTCCGTCGACGCTCCAGGCGAGCGGGCCCGTCGCGACGAGCTCGCCACGGTGGTCGGCCTCTCCCGGGGGCGGCGCGAACGGATCGAGCACCCACGCCCGGCCACCGGCGAGATCCTCGACCGCCACGACCCGCGACGGGTCGCAGGCCTCGCCGCTGCGGGTCGTGACGTAGGCGAGCATCGTGCCGTCGGGACTGACGGCCGGATGGGAACCGACGGCCGCCACCACCTCGGCGCTCCCCTCACCGAGCGGCACGGCCACGATCTCCTGGTCGAGCTGCTCGGCGTGGGCGCAGGCGGGGTCGACGCGTGGGCGGGCCAGGTAGAGGATCCGGCCACCGGGGGCGACGGCGACCGTCGGTGCCGAGAAGTTGGCGCCGACCGGGTACTGCGCCAGGCCGGCCTCGTCGGGGTCGAGGAGGGTGCGCACCTCCTCGCCGGTCTCCGGCGACAGCTCCACCACCCTCCCGTCCTCGGTCACGGCCACGATCCCCTCCGGGAGCGCCGTGCTCGCGGGAGGCCCGGCCACGACCCCCGAGGGCTCCCCGCCGTCGCCTCCCGCCGCCACGACCACCACCGCCGCCACGACCGCCGCGGCCACGGCACCGGCCGCCGCCGACCGGGCGAGCATCCGCCGGCGTCGGCGCCGGGCCCCGACCCCGGCCCGGACGCGCTCCCAGATCTCGGACGTGGGGTGGGCGCCGTCGCCCTCGGCCCGCAGCGCCCGCCGGACCCGCTCGTCGAGCGTCATCGCAGATCCTCCAGCTCCCGGGCCATCGCGCCCAGCGCCCGGTGGAGGTGGGTCTTCACCGAGCCCTCGGAGATCCCGAGCGTGACGGCGGTCTCGGCGGTGCTGCACTCGAGGTAGTACCGGAGCACGACGCACTCGCGCTGGCGCCCCGGGAGCGTGCGCAGCACCTCCGCGACGCGGCGGCGGTCGTCACGGGTGACGGCGTGGTCCTCGGCCGACGGGCCGTCGACGACGGCGGGCACCGGCTTGCGGCGGGCGACGACCCGGCGCCGCAGCCGGCCCCGGGCCAGGTTCATCACGGTCGACCGGAGGTAGGGCAGGGGGTCGTCGGGACGGCGGAGCCGGTCCCACCCGTCCCAGACCCGCACGAAGGCCTCCTGGACCACCTCCTCGGCAGCCCCGCGCTCGTCGAGCAGGAGCCGGGCCAGGCCCACCAGGGACTCGTAGCGCTCCTCGAAGATCCGCCGCAGCACGTCCTCGGCGACGACCGCCGGCACGGCGGAGGGCAACCGCTCGTCCGAGCGCTCCGTCCCCATCGCGGTCAGCATGCCCCCTATGACGCGTCACGCCCCGGATGGTTGACCGCCACGAGGGGGCGCGCGGCCCAGCCGCGGTTGGCGCGATCCGCGCCCGTGGAGGTGTCCGGATCGCGCCAACGCACGACCCGGGTGACGGAGCCCGTCGGGCTAGTTGAAGCCCCGGTTGTCCTGCTTCAGCGCGGTGTCGATGCACAGCGCCGACGCGACGACCATGCTGAGCAGCGGGTCCTCGAGGCGCTCCTGGAACGCCACGACGTAGTTGTCGGCCGTGGTGAAGATGGTCTTGGCGAGCCCCTCCCACGTCTTGGTGATGCGGGCGACCTCGCGGTCACCGGCGTCCTTGACGTGGAAGTCCCACGCCCGCCAGTTCTCGGCGTGGAGCGACCCGATCTCCCTCCCGCCGGACTCGAAGCCGAAGCGGATCTTGCCGAACACGTTCTTCTGGCGGATCGTGCCGACCTGGGTCCCGTCGGCGCGGTCGACGACGAAGCTCGACTTGAAGATCTTCCGGGGCCTGGTCAGCCGCAGGACCGGCTCGCCGGCCGCGTCGCGGATCTCGAGCGTGTGGGTCATGAACTGGTCGAGACTGGTGAGCAACCGCGCCGCCTTCTTCAGCGCGCTCTGCCCGACCTGCGCCACCGAGCCCAGGACGTTCCCCTGCTGGTCGAAGACCTGGTACTCGTTGGTCAGCTCGATGAGCTTGACCTTCTGGTTCACCACCAGGACCGGCTCGGTGAGGAGGCTCCCGCCCCCTGGACCGGCGTCCGGGGCACCGGCCCGCCGGACCTGGTCCCGCACCCCGGTGGCGGCACCCTCGGCCTCCCCGGACGCCGGCCACGAGGAGCCGGCCTCGGACCCGGCAGGTTGGTCGGACACAGGAGCAGGAACCGACTCGTCCACGGTGTCACCTCCGTCAGCGAACCTTCAGGAGAGGCTACCGCCGGACGCGCGCCCGGAGCGCCACCCATGCGACGGACCGTGGCAGTCGGGCACGGTCGGGGCACGGGAGCGCACGCCCGCTCGGCACGTGCCCGCACGCGACGGGACCCGGCCGAGGGCCGGGTCCCGAGACCTCGCGAACGGGTGGGGTCAGACGGCGAGCAGGTCGCGCGCCCCCGTGTCGGCCGAGGGGTGGCGCAACTTCGACATCGCCCGGGCCTCGATCTGGCGGATCCGCTCCCGGGTGAGGTTGAAGTGCTCGCCCACCTCCTCGAGGGTCCGGGGCTCGCCCCGGTCCAGACCGAAGCGCAGGGCCAGGATCTGGCGCTCACGCTCGTCGAGGGGGGCCAGCAGCTTCTCGATCTCGGCCGGGAGCAGGGCCGTCGCCGCCACCTCGAAGGGCGACTCGGCCGAGCGGTCCTCGACGATGTCGCCGAGCTCGGCGTCACCGTCCTCGCGCAGCGGCTCGGAGAGCGAGAGGGGTTCGGCCGCGAACCGCAGCGCCTCGGTCACCTTGTCCTCGGGCATCTCGACCTCGGCCGACAGCTCGGCCAGGGTCGCCGGCCGGCCCAGCTTCAGCTCGAGGCGGGACCGGGCCTTCTGGAGGCGGGCCAGGGTGTCGCCCGCGTGCACCGGCAGCCGGATCGTCCGTCCGGTGTTGGCGATGCCCCGGGTGATGGCCTGGCGGATCCACCAGGTGGCGTAGGTCGAGAACTTGAAGCCCTTGCGCCAGTCGAACTTCTCGACCGCGTGCATGAGCCCCAGGTTGCCCTCCTGGATCAGGTCGAGGAGCGGCAGGCCCGAGGCCTGGTACTTCTTCGCGATCGAGACCACGAGACGGAGGTTCGACTGGACGAAGGTGCGCTGGGCGTCGTCGCCGTCGCGCATGACGCGACGTAGCTCACGCTTCTTCGCCGGAGTGAGGTTCTTCGCACCGTTCGCGAGGTCCTCGCGAGCGGCGTTCCCTCCCTCGATGAGCTGGGCGAGGCGAACCTCGTCGTCCTTGGTGAGCAGCGGGTACTGCCCGATGTCGGTCAGGTAGAGGCGAACGAGATCTTCCTCGTCGCGCTCGGCGCGCTCCTTGGCCACGCGGTCCTCCGCAGCAGGAAGGTCGGTTACTCGCCGGTAGCGACCAGTGCACACGAGGCGCGACCCTCGAACGCCGCGCCCCCAGGAGTTCGCTACCTCTGGAGGATACCGGCCCCGTCAAGCCGGGTTATCCACAGCGCTGTGGACAGCGGAACGGGTGCTCACGTGCTCCGGAACGCCCCGAACGACGCCCGACCCGACTCCGCTCGACCCGTCGGGGACGAGATCCTCAACCGAGGGTACCGGGCCCGGCGATCCCTCCCGCGGCGACGACGAGAGACTCCAGCGCACCCTGCGCCCGGGCCGCCGCCTCCACGTCTCGCGGGGTGCGCAGCAGGCCCTGGAGGAGGGTCTCGCCCTCGCGCCAGTGGTCGATCTCGTCGGCCAGCACCATGCGCAGGGCCCGGGCCGTCGCCGTGTCGGCGACCCGGCTCGTGCCCTCGAGGTGGTACGCGTAGGCCGCCACCATGCGGGGGACGACGACCCGCACGACGCCGGTCAGGCGCTCGACGGTGCCCTCGGTCCCGACCAACGCCTCCACGACGGCCGCCAGCCCGTCCGCTCCGGCGACGACGACGTCCTCACCGTCGTGACGGCGCGGGACGGCCTCCGACAGGAGCAGGGCGTGGGCGGCGTGGCCCCGCGAGTGGCGAGCGAGCGCGATCTTGACGGCCGGCTCCGGCACGCCCTGGACCCAGCTCCCCAGCACCTCGAACAGCCGCTCCTCCACCCACGCGCACGCGCCCAGGCGGCGGGCCGACTCCACGAGGTCGAAGCGTCCGGGAAGCGCCGCGCGCCGCCCGCTCACACTCGAGAGCTCGGAGGGGTCGGCCACAGGGCGTCCTCGGATCGTCGGGACGGAGGCCGGCCGATTGTCGCTCCCTGACCCTGGCCGGTCAACGACCGGTCCGGCCCGTGGGCGTGCCGTCCCGCGGGCACCTCGGCGACGAGGATCGAGACCAGGATCAGGCCGGCCCCGACCAGCCCGGCGGGGCCCAGGCGCTCGCCCACGCCGTAGCCCAGCAGGCCGGCGAAGACCGCTTCGAGGAGCAGCAGCAGGGCGGCCCGGGTCGGCCCCACCCGGCGTTGGCCGGCGAGCTGCAACAGGAACGCCACGGAGGTGGCCAGCGCGCCCGTGAAGGCCACCGCGAGGAGGGACCTCCCGGTGACCCGGCCGACCCCCGCGGGGAGCATCGCGACCGCCGAGCCGGCCGCCACGATCGCGACCTGCACGGTCACGAACGCCACGGGGTCCAACCGGCGACTGTGGGCGTCCTGGACCACCAGCCAGATCGCGAAGCAGACGGCGCCCCCCAAGGTGATCGCGTCCCCCCGGCCGAGCCCGCCGCCCCCACCGGTGAGGAGCAGGAGCCCCAGCACCGCGAGCGGTACGGCCGCGAGCACCGCCGGTGCCGGGGACCGCCGCAGGGCCACCAGGGCCACGAGGGGCGTGAAGACCACGTAGAGACCGGTCACGAACGCCGAGCTCGAAGTGGTCGTGTACTGGAGCCCGACGGTCTGCAGCACGTACCCGCCGAAGAGCGCCACCCCGGCCAGCACGCCCGCCGGCCACCAGGCCGCCCGGAGCAACGGGCGCCGGCCACGCCGGAGCGCGAGAGGGGCGAGGACTCCGGCGGCCAGCCCGAAGCGCAGGGCGAGGAACGCCGCCGGCGTGAGGTCCTCCACGCCGTCCTGGACCGCGACGAACGTCGACCCGTAGAGGAAGGCCGCACCGACCAGGGCCGCCTCGCCCACGCGTCGCGCCGGCGCGGCCACGGCTCAGCCGGGCCAGCGGCTGGTGATGGGCAGCCGGCGGTCCTTCCCGAAGGCCTTGGCCGACACCCGGACCCCGGGAGGGGCCTGGCGACGCTTGTACTCGTTGCGGTCGACCAGCCGGGCCACCGCCCCGACGACGTCGGGGTCGTACCCGGCCTCGACGAGCTCGGTGACCGACCGGTCCTCCCCGACGTACTGCTCGAGGATCGGGTCGAGCACCGGGTACGGCGGGAGGCTGTCGGAATCGAGCTGGCCGGGCCGCAGCTCGGCGCTCGGAGGCTTCTCGATGACCGTGCTGGGCACGATCTCACGCCCCTCACGCTCGTTGCGCTCCACCGCCAGCGCGTAGCAGAGCGACTTCGGCACGTCCTTGATGACCGCGAAGCCGCCGGCCATGTCGCCGTAGAGCGTGGAGTACCCGGTGGCGGTCTCGCTCTTGTTGCCGGTGGTGAGGACCAGCCATCCGAACTTGTTCGACAGCGACATGAGCACTGTCCCGCGGACGCGGGCCTGCACGTTCTCCTCGGCGGTGCCCGGCTCGGTCCCGGCGAACGGCTCGGCCAGCATGTCGAGGAAGGCCCGGTGCGCCGGCTCGATGGGGATCGTGAGCGTCCGGATCCCCAGGTTGGCGGCGAGCTGCTCGGCGTCGGCCACGCTGCCCTCGCTCGAGTAGCGGGAGGGCATGAGGACCCCGATCACGCGATCGGGGCCGATGGCGTCGGCGGCGATCGTGGCCACCAGCGACGAGTCGATGCCGCCCGAGAGGCCGATCACCACCTCGCGGAACCCGTTCTTCTCGACGTAGTCCCGGGTGCCGAGGACGAGGGCCTCGTAGACCTCGAGCACCGGGGGGAGGACGGGCTCGATCCGGGGGTGGGCCGCCACCTCGTGGATGCGGGGCTCGCTCACGGTGATCTCGGGCAGGGGCGGTGCGGTCGCCCGGCCCCGGGGATCGAGCAGCCGCTTGCGGAACACGCCCCGGACGTCGACGTCGACGATCAGCAGGTCCTCGACGAACTGCCGGGCCCGGGCGACCATGCGCCCCCGCTCGTCGAAGACGAGCGAGGCACCGTCGAAGACCAGCTCGTCCTGGCCGCCGACCAGGTTGACGTAGACGAGGGGCACGGAGGCATCGGCGGCCCGGGTGGCCAGCATCGTCTCCCGCTCCGCGAGGCGGCCCGCGTAGTACGGCGAGGCGTTGATGTTCACGACGACCTCCGCCCCGGCCGCGGCCTGCGAGGCCACCGGCCCGGTGGGGCTCCACGCGTCCTCGCAGATGGACACGCCCATCCGCACCCCGCCCACGACGAACAAAGGGCCGTCGGTCGGGTCGGGAGCGAAGTACCGCTGCTCGTCGAACACCCCGTAGTTGGGGAGGAGGTGCTTGCGGTAGACGCCGACCACCTCCCCGTGGGCGCAGACGGCAGCAGCGTTGTAGAGGTCACGACCCGCCTGCGGGAAACCGACGACGGCCGCGGCCCGCCCGGTCCGGGAGGCGATCTTGTCGAGGGTCTCGGCGGCCTGGCCCACGAACGTGGACCGAAGCAGCAGGTCCTCGGGCGGGTAGCCGGTGACCGCGAGCTCCGGGAAGCAGACGACGTCGGCGTCCTCCGCCTCGGCCGCCTCGTAGGCGGCGAGGATCCGCTCGGCGTTGCCGGCGAGGTCGCCGACGACGGTGTCGATCTGGGCCGCGGCCACTCGCAGGCGCACGACGACAGGATACGGCCCGGACCGATCGGACGCCGTGGCGAGCACGCGCGTCGCGCGACACTGCCGCTGGTGACCGCGCCCCCGCACGTCCTCGACACACCGCCGATCGTCCGGGCCCTGGAGCGCTCGGCCGACCCGGTCACCGCTCGCGAGTACCTCGTGCGGCTCCTCGACGTGCACCCGGTGCTGGCCGACGAGATCGGGGCCGACTCGCTGGTCCGCGACGTCCTCGTCGCGCTCGCCGTCGCCTCCCGGTCCCTCTCGTCCGCGGTCGTGGGCGACCTGACGCTCCTCGAGCCCCTGCGCGACCACGCGAGCTTCGCCCTCGAGCACACGGCGTCCTCGCTCGGCCGCTCCTGGCGGGCCTTCCTCGCGGCCGACGGGCGGGACCCGGCCCGGGACCTCCGCCGGTGGAAGCGCCGCGAGCTGCTCCGCATCGCCGGGCGCGACCTCCTCGGCGTCGCCGATCTCCCCACCGTCGGGCGCGAGCTGGCCGCGCTCGCCGACGTCTGCCTGGGCGGGGCGCTCGAGCTGGCCGCCCCCGACACCCCGATGGTCGTCGTGGGGATGGGCAAGCTCGGGGGCCGCGAGCTCAACTACGCCAGCGACGTCGACGTGCTCTTCGTCCACGACGGGGACCCGGCGGCCGCCGATCGGGCCGCCCGGGCGATACTCGCCATCATGAGCGCACCCACCGAGGCCGGGATCGTCTTCCGCACCGACGCCGACCTGCGCCCCGAGGGACGCTCCGGTCCGCTCAGCCGGTCCCTCGACGCGTTCGCCTCCTACTACGAGCGCTGGGCCCAGACCTGGGAGCTCCAGGCGCTCATCAAGGCACGGCCGGTCGCGGGCGACGGCGACCTCGGGCGCCGCTTCGTCGAGCTCGTCGAGCCGTTCGTCTGGCCTGAAGCCCTCGACCCCGACGCGGTGCGGGAGATCCGGGCCATGAAGGCCCGCTCGGAGGACCTGGTGCGGCGCAAGGGCCTCGACGAGCGCGAGCTCAAGCGGGGGCGGGGCGGGATCCGCGACATCGAGTTCGCCGTGCAGCTCCTCCAGCTCGTCCACGGCCGCGTCGACGCGACGGTCCGGTCGGCCAACACCCTCGAGGCCCTCGGCCAGCTCGCCGGCTCCGGCTACGTCGACCGCGACGACGCCCGGCGGCTCGACGGCGCCTACCGCCACCTCCGGGTCGTCGAGCACCGGCTCCAGCTCCACGACGAGCAGCAGACCCACACCCTCCCCGCCGACGTCGCGGCCCGTACCCGCCTGGCCCGGGTGCTCGGCTACCGCGACCGGGGCGGGGAGTCCGCGCTCGAGCAGTTCGAGGGAGCCCACCGCCGCCACCAGGGCATCGTCCGCTCGATCCACGAGCAACTCTTCTTCGCGCCCCTGCTGGAGACCCTGGCGGGGACCGGGCCGCTGTCCGCGGAGGCCGCCGAGGAGCGGCTGGCCGCCTTCGGCTTCCGCGACGCCGACCGGACCCGGGCGGCCCTACGGGAGCTGACCCGCGGCCTCACCCGCCGATCGCGCCTCATGCAGCAGCTCCTCCCGGTGATCCTCGGCTGGCTGTCGGCCGCCCCCGACCCCGACCTGGGGCTGCTCCAGCTCCGCCGCCTGGCCGAGGGAGCGGCCCGGTCGGCGGCGCTCGCCCGCACCTTCCGGGAGTCGCCGGTCGCCGCCGAGCGCGTGTGCCACCTCCTCGGCTCGAGCCGCCTGGTCGGTGAGGCCCTTCGACGGGAACCCGAGTTCGTCGACGCGCTCGCCGGCGGACCGGCCCTCGACGAGCGCTCCCGGGAGGAGCTCGTCGAGGAGGGCCTCGAGACGCTGGAGTGGCGACCCGGGGTCGAGGAGCGGAGGCAGGGCCTCCGGCGGTTCAAGCGTCGGCACCTCCTGCGCATCGCCGCACGCGACCTGCTCGGGCTGGCCGACGTCGCCTCGACCGAGGCCGAGTTGTCGGCGCTGGCCGACGCCTGTGTCGAGGCGGCGCTCCGGTCGCTCGAGCCCCCGCTGCCTTTCGCGGTGATCGGCATGGGCCGCTTCGGCGGCGGCGAGCTCTCCTACGCGTCGGACATCGACGTCCTGTTCGTCTTCGAGGGCGACGGCCCTTCGGACTTCCACGCCGCCGAAGCGACGGCCACGGCCCTCATGCACGAGATCGGCGCGACGACCACCGAGGGCCAGACCTTCCGGATCGACGCCGACCTGCGTCCCGAGGGGAAGCAGGGGCCGCTGGCCCGGTCGCTCGACAGCTACCGGGCCTACTACGAGCGGTACGCCCTCACGTGGGAGTTCCAGGCGCTCGTGAAGGCCCGGCCGGTGGCCGGCGACCCCTCGCTGCAGGCCCGCTTCGCCGAGCTCGTCGAGCCCTTCGTCTACCGGGACCCGTTCCCCGAGGAAGCGGTGCGGGAGGTCCGGCGGATGAAGGCCCGCATCGAGCGCGAGCGGATCCCACCCGGGGAGGACCCCCAGTTCCACCTCAAGCTCGGCCGGGGCTCGCTCTCCGACGTCGAGTTCACCGTGCAGCTCCTCCAGCTCGTCCACGGGGCCGCCTACCCCGAGGTCCGGGTCGGGCCCACGGTCGAGGCCCTCGGCGCGCTCACGCGGGCGGGCCTGCTCGACCCGGACGATGCCCGGGTCCTCGAGGAGTCGTATCGCTTCTGCGAGCGGGCCCGGAACCTCCGCTACCTGCTGACGGGCCGGCCCGGCGACTCGTTGCCGGCCGAGACCGAGGTGGCCGAGCGCCTCGGGCGCATGCTGGGCTACCTGCACCGCCCGCAGCCGTCGTTGCGGGAGGACTACCGCCGCGTCACCCGGCGGGCCCGCAAGGTCGTGGAGCAGGTGTTCTACGGACGGGAGTGAGCGGACGGGCCTCCACGCGACGGCGCCCCGGCCGGAGCCGGGGCGCGATCGGGTCCCGAGGAGCGGTCAGCCGGCCGCCACGCCCACGATCGGCCGGGCGGGCTGGCCGCTGGGGTCCTGGGACTTGCCGCCGATGCTGATGTCGCCCCGGAACAGGATCGTCGTCCCGTCGGACTGGACGAGCCGGTACCCGTCACCGGTCGAGGTCAACGCGATCCCGACCACCTGGGCGTCGAGGTCCTGGCCCCCGCCGACCCGAGGAACGGGGCGTTGCCGAAGGCGAAGATCCCGCCGTCGGAAGCCACCATGTAGTAGCCACCGCCGCTCGGCGTCGCCGCCATCCCGTTGATCGGCTGGTTCATCACGATGTTGCCCGTCGAGCCGAAGAACCCGGCGTCGCCGAAGGAGAAGATCCCGCCGTCGGAGGCCACCAGCCAGTAGCCCTTCCCGCTCGGCGTCGCCGCGATCCCCACGATCGGCTGGTTCAGCGGCACCGCGCCCATCGACCCGAAGAACCCGGCGTCGCCGAACGCGAAGATCCCGCCGTCGGAGGCCACCAGCCAGTAACCCTTCCCGCTCGGCGTCGCCGCGATCCCCACGATCGGCTGGTTCAGCGGCACCGCGCCCATCGACCCGAAGAACCCGGCGTCGCCGAACGCGAAGATCCCGCCGTCCGCGGCCACCAGCCAGTACCCCCCGTTCGTCGGGGTGCGGGCGATCCCCACGATCTCCTCGTTGAGCGGCACTCCACCCATCGAACCGTAGAACCGGGCCCCGCCGTAGGTGAACACGCCACCGTCGGACGCCGCCAGCCACAACGGACCCGCCGCCAACGGCGACGGCGCGCCGTTCCGGTTCCACACGAACACGTCACGGAGCCCGTTGTCGTCGCCGAGGACGAGGCTCCCGTCGTCCGAGTCGAAGGCCACCAGGTTGCCGCTGTCGTCGACCGACGGGTTGAGGCCGCTGCCGGAACCGCCCTCGGCGGACTCGCTGGCGAGCACGATCTCGCCGGTTCCCAGGTTGCGGACGTAGACGTCGTCGGCCACGTCGGGATCGTGGGCCACGAGCGGCGCCGCGCTGTGGAAGGCGACGTGGGTCCCGCTCCCGCTCAGCGAGGGGGCTCCCGCGCTGCGGGTGGGCTCCTGTCCGGCCACGGTCACGCTCGCCCGAACCGTCGTCCCGGCGTTCCGCACCCGGACGAAGACGTCCCACTCCTGGTTCGTGTCCCCCGCCACCAGGTTGTTGGCGATCGAGCGGAACGCCACCACGCTGCCGTCGGCGCTGATCGAAGGGTTGGTGCTCGGGTAGTTCCCCGGCGTGCCGGCCGACGACACGCTCACCGTCTCGACCGTCCCGCCCACCATGTCCCGGACCTCGACCTGGCCGCCCGACTCGTAGGCGACGAAGCGGCCGTCCGCGCTGACCGACGGGTTCGCCGCGTCGTCGGCCACGAGGACGATGGCGCCGGTCTGAGTGTCCTTGCGGAACACGTCGATCGTGGAGTTGACCCCGAGGCCGTCGAACTGGTCGCCGGACTGGAAGGCCACGTAGCGGCCGTCCGCGCTGATCGCCGGGTTCGTGCTCCCCGCCGGGAAGAGGTCGAGGAAGGAGCCGCTCGTGCAGCAGGCGCCGGTCGAGTCGGCGCTGACGATGCGCGTCGTGCCCGCCACGACGTCGCGGACCCACACCTTCGTCCGTCCGTCACCGGCGGGTACGGGACCGAGGTCGGTGCCCGTGGACTCGAACGCCACGTAGCGACCGTCGGCGCTGATCGCCGGATCCGGGTCCGCGACCGGGTGGAGGAGGTCCGTGGTGACCACCACCTGGTTCTCGTTGTCACGCAGGCTGACGAGGATCGTGTCACCGGTGGCCCGGTCGTGGCGGAAGACGTCGACCTGCCCGTTCGTGTCCCCGGCCACCAACTGGTCGGACCTCGACTCGAAGACCACGTAGCGACCGTCTCCGCTGATGTCCGGGTTCGTGCTGTCGTAGTCGCCGAACAGGTCCAGGAAGGACTTGGCGGGCACCGGCGTGCCGTCGCTCGCGATGTTGACCCGCGTGACCCGGTCGTTGGGATCGGCGACCGCCCCCGCCGTCGTCACCCCACCGGCGACTCCGAGAAGGCCTGCGACGATCACCCCCGCCATGGACGCGCGCCGAGCACGCCTGCTGCGCAACCAGCCCATGGTCCGCCCCCTTCCACCCCCCGGGCGCCCACCGCCCCGTGACGAGGATCTCGTCAACTGAACACCTAGCGTGGCGAAAGCCCCCGTCATTGTCAACCCGACGTGAGCATCATTGGGCTCTCTCGGATCGGGCCATGGCTCGGTGTCCTGACGGGTCGCGCGGACCAAGGGCCGCCACGCGATGGCGCCCCGGCCGGAGCCGGGGCGCGATCGGGTCCCGAGGAGCGGTCAGCCGGCCGCCACGCCCACAATCGGCCGGGCGGGCTGGCCGCTGGGGTCCTGGGACTTGCCGCCGATGCTGATGTCGCCCCGGAACAGGATCGTCGTCCCGTCGGACTGGACGAGCCGGTACCCGTCACCGGTCGAGGTCAACGCGATCCCGACCACCTGGGCGTCGAGGTCCTGGCCCCCCGCCGACCCGAGGAACGGGGCGTTGCCGAAGGCGAAGATCCCGCCGTCGGAAGCCACCATGTAGTAGCCACCGCCGCTCGGCGTCGCCGCCATCCCGTTGATCGGCTGGTTCAACACGATGTTGCCCGTCGAGCCGAAGAACCCGGCGTCGCCGAAGGAGAAGATCCCGCCGTCGGAGGCCACCAGCCAGTAGCCCTTCCCGCTCGGCGTCGCCGCGATCCCCACGATCGGCTGGTTCAGCGGCACCGCGCCCATCGACCCGAAGAACCCGGCGTCGCCGAACGCGAAGATCCCGCCGTCGGAGGCCACCAGCCAGTAACCCTTCCCGCTCGGCGTCGCCGCGATCCCCACGATCGGCTGGTTCAGCGCGACCGCGCCCATCGACCCGAAGAACCCGGCGTCGCCGAACGCGAAGATCCCGCCGTCCGCGGCCACCAGCCAGTACCCCCCGTTCGTCGGGGTGCGAGCGATCCCCACGATCTCCTCGTTGAGCGGCACTCCACCCATCGAACCGTAGAACCGGGCCCCGCCGTAGGTGAACACGCCACCGTCGGACGCCGCCAGCCACAACGGCCCCGCCGCCAACGGCGACGGCGCGCCGTTCCGGTTCCACACGAACACGTCACGGAGCCCGTTGTCGTCGCCGAGGACGAGGCTCCCGTCGTCCGAGTCGAAGGCCACCAGATTGCCGCTGTCATCGACCGACGGGTTGAGGCCGCTGCCGGAACCGCCCTCGGCGGACTCGCTGGCGAGCACGACCCCGCCGGTGAGCAGGTCCCGCACGTACACGTCCGTGCCCCCACCGCTGTCGCCGGCTGCGAGCGGCGCCCCGGTGTGGAAGGCGACGTACCGGCCGTTCCCGCTCAGCGAGGGGGCTCCCGCGCTGGAGGTGAACTCCTGGCCCGACGCGCTCACGCTCGCCCGCACCGTCGTCCCGGCGTTCCGCACCCGGACGAAGACGTCCCACTCCTGGTTCGTGTCCCCCGCCACCAGGTTGTTCGCGATCGAGCGGAACGCCACGACGCTGCCGTCGGCGCTGATCGAAGGGTGGGAGCTGCCGAAGTTGCCCGCCACACCGCCCGTCGAGACGCTCACCGTCTCGACCGTCCCGCCCACCATGTCCTTGACTTCGACCTGGCCGCCCGACTCGTAGGCGACGAAACGGCCGTCCGCGCTGATCGACGGGTTCGCCCCTGCGTCGACGCCCACGACCGTCCCGGTCACCAGGTCGCGGCGGAACACGTCGGTCGCCCAGTTGGTCGAGTGGGGAGCACCGGTGCCCAGGTTGTCGTGCGACTCGAAGGCCACGTAGCGGCCGTCCGCGCTGATCACCGGGTTCTTGCTGCCCACGGGGAACAGCTCGAGGCCGTCGCTCACGCAGCAGGCGCCGTCGGCCCTCGCGCTGACGAGCTGGGTCGTCCCGGCGACGACGTCGCGCAGCCACACCTTCATCCGTCCGTCACCGGTGGGGACGGGGCTGAGGTCGGTGCCGGTCGACTCGAAGACGACGTAGCGGCCGTCGGCGCTCACCGACGGGTTGGTGCTCCCCGCCAGGCTGAAGAGCCCCTGCGTGGCCGTCACGGGGTTCTCGTTGTCCCGCAGGCTCACGATCACGGTCTCGCCGGTAGCTCGATCGTGACGGAAGACGTCGGTCTTCTTGTTGTTGTCGCCCGGGACGAGCTTGTCGGAGTTCGACTCGAACACCACGTAGCGACCGCTCGCGCTGATCGAGGCGTTCATGCTGTCGTAGTTCCCGAAGAGGTCCAGGAAGAACTTCGCCGGCACCGGGGTGCCGTCGCTCGCGATGTTGACCCGCGTGACCCGGTCGTTGGGATCGGCGACCGCCCCGGCCGTCGTCCCACCACCGGCGAGGCCGAGGAGACTCACGGCGGCCGCCACCGCCGATGCGCGCCGAACGCGCGCGCTGCGCAACCAGCCCATGGTCCGCCCCTTCCAGCCCGGGCATCGAGTACCCGATGACGCAATTCGTCACTTTGAGCACCAAGAGTGGCGAACGGCCGCGAAATTGTCAACCCGAAGTGGGCGCTTCCCTGACTTCCGGCGCGTTTGCCGTCTCTCGCCCGTTCCGACGCCCGGGTCCACCGGATGGTTGACCGGACATCCCGCCGGCGGAGCCACATGCTGACTGTTTGCGTTCAACGTACGATGTGAAGCGCACGACCCCGCGGGGCGGGAAGGCCGGGCGGCGGCGGGCACCCGTGAGGTGACGTGCCGAGCAGGAGGGACGGCATGGGCGGACGGCTCGAGGGGAAGGTTGCGCTCGTCACGGGCGGCGCGGCCGGGATCGGTGAGGGCACGGTGCGGCGCTTCGTCGCCGAGGGCGCCCGCTGCATGGTCGTCGACCTCGACGAGGAGCGGGGCCGGACGCTGGCCGATGATCTGGGCTCGGCGGCGGCCTTCGCCCGGGCCGACGTCACCGTCGAGGAGGACGTGGCGTCGGCGGTCGACCGGACCGTGGCCGAGCTCGGCCGGCTCGACTGCATGTTCAACAACGCCGGGATCCTGGGCGCCGTCGGGCCGATCGTCGGCACGAGCGTCGAGGCGTGGGACACGACGCTCGCGGTGCTCCTGCGCAGCGTGTTCCTCGGCATCAAGCACGCCGCACGGGTGATGATCCCGCAGGGCTCGGGAACGATCCTCAGCACCGCCAGCACCGCCGGGGTGCGGGCGGGCCTGGGACCCCATGCCTACACCGCGGCGAAGCACGGGGTGGTCGGGCTGACGGGCTCGGTCGCGCCCGAGCTGGGCCGCCACGGAATCCGGGTCAACTGCATCGCCCCGGGGGGGACGGTGACGGCCATGACCGCCTACGCGGCGGCCGGCGACCCCACCGCGACCGACGCGGCGTACGCCCGGATCGGCTCCCGCTCCCCTCTCGGGCGGCCGGGCCACGTCGACGACATCGCCGCGGCGGCGCTGTTCCTCGCCAGCGACGACGCCGCCTACGTCAGCGGCGCCTGCCTGGTGGTCGACGCCGCCTCCGAGGTGCACGGGGCGATGGTCTCCCGCTGGTTCGAGGCCGACTCGGAGCTGGTGGGGCCGTTCGGGTCGCCGCCCGCGCCCGCGGGCGCCGGCTGACCGGTCCCGGCGGGCCCCTGACCGGGACCGGCTCGTGACCGGCCCGGGGCGTGGCCCGTCGGGGGCTCAGGCCCTGACGGCCCCGAGGAGGGCGCGGGTCGACTCGGCCAGGATCCGGGCCGTCTCGGCGGCGGGGCGCTCCTGGAGCTGCACGCTGATGACCTCGACGGCGATCGGCGCGGTCGACCCGATGCGGTCGAGGATCGACACGAAGCGCTCGAGGTCGAAGTCCCCCTGGCCGGGCGGACGCCGGTTCTCGAGGCAGTCGCGCAGGTAGTCGTCGTCCTCGGGTTCGAGCGGGCCGTCGTCGATCTGGACACCGGCGACCCGGTCGCCCGGCACCCGCTCGAGCGCCTCCCAGTCGGGAGTCCCGCGGGTGAAGTGCCAGGAGTCGGCGCAGATCCCCCCGTTGGGCCGGTCGGCCCCTTCGACGATCCGCAGCGCGGTCGTCACGTCGGGGATGTTCGTGAAGGGCAGGAACTCGAGCCCGACGACGAGGCCGTGCTCGCCGGCCCGGTCGCAGAGCGCGCCGAACGCTTCGGCCGCGTCGTCGAGGCTGCCCTCGTGGGGCCCGACCGCCTGGAGATAGCGGGCGCCGAACGCGTCGGCCATGTGGAAGAAGTCCTCCTCGGCCCGGCGGGACCGCTCACGCTCCTCGCCCGAGCTCGACCAGCCGCCGAGCGCCTCCATCTCGTAGAGCCACTGCCCGTGCCGCTCGAGGGTCCGGCGCAGCTCGTCGTCGGTCCGGCCCTCGTCGCGCAGCCTCCGGTACTCGCGCAGGTTGAGGCCGACGGCGTCGAAGCCCGCCGCCGACGCGGCGGCCACCCGGTCCTCGAAGTCCACGCCGAGCAGGCTGTGGTGGCACAGCACCAGGTGGGCCGGACCCAATCCCGTCTCGCCGATCCTCGGCACCTCGGCCACCGTCGCACCTCCTGGCTCGGCCCCGCACCGCCCCCGTGACGAGGACCCGCACGACCGGCGGGGGCACGACCCCGGCTCGCGCGCGCGTCCGACCGCATTGTCGCACCCGCGGCCCCGGTGGCTCGGCCGGGCCTGCGGTCAGCGGGTTCGCTCGAGACGGAGGGGGGCCGCGAGGGTCTCCTCCACCCACCGGAGCCAGCTCGCGGGCGTCCAGCCGAGGCGCCCGACGAACAGGTCGTACGCCTCGTAGCTCGTCACGACGTAGAAGACGTCCGCGGCCCGCCGCCGCTGGCGAGCTGCGGATCGGCCGGCGGTGACGAGGTCGACGAAGGCCGCGGCGTCCACACGGCGGCGGCGCTCCCCCTCGTCGAGCGCCGCGCGGATCTCGTCGTCGCCGGCGGCGGCTCCGCGCACGATGCGGTGGACGTCGGCCGAGCGCTCGATGGCGGCACACCCGAACCGGAGCACCACCCGGAGGCGAGCGCGCGGGTCCTCGACGCCGGCCACGGCGCCGGCGAGGCGGTCCTGCAGCGTGCGCGGGTCGTCGCGGTCCTGCAGCGTGCGCGGGTCGTCGTCGCCGGCGACCGACGTCTCGAGGAGCGCCCACAGCACGGCCCGCTTGTTGCCGAACGCGGCGTAGACGGTCTGCACGGCGACATCCGCCGCCTCGGCGATCGCCTCGACGGTGGTCGCGGCGTAGCCGCGCTCGGCGAACAGCCCCCGAGCCGCGTCGACGACCGAACGCCGGGTCCGGCGACGCAGCTCGGCGTGCCTCGGCGAGTGGTACGGACGGCGCCCCTTGACGGTTCGAACCATGGCCTTAGAGTAATGCTCCAAGACATAGAGCGTCCCTCGGGGACTCGAGGAGGAGGGCGCACCATGGAGCTCAGGACCGCGGGGGAGGTGCAGGTCCGCGTCGACGCGACCCCCGAGACCGTGTACGGCGTCGTCGCCGACGTCACCCGCACCGGCGAGTGGAGCCCGGAGTGCCGGCGCTGCGCGTGGATCGGGGACGCCACGCACGCGACGCCGGGGGCCCGCTTCCGGGGCTGGAACCGCTCCGGGATCGTCCGCTGGTCACGGCTCGTCGAGGTCGTGACCGCCACGCCGGGTCGGGAGCTCGCCTTCCGGACCCTGCCCGATCGGCTCAACAAGGACTCCACCCTCTGGCGGTACCGCCTCGAGGAGGACGAGGGGGGAACGCTCCTCACCCACGGGTACGAGATCGAGGCTCCTCCTCGCTTCCCCGTGAGCCTGGTGACGCGAACGCTCATGCGGCACCACGCCGACATGCGCCCCCAGATCGCGCGGAGCCTGGAACGGGTGAAGGCGATCGCCGAGCGAGAGGCCGGCGAGCGGGACCGGCCACCCACGCCCTGATCACGGGTCGGATGGCCGGCCATCCCCTCCCGGACGCCTCGTGCCACCGGACCGAGCCCTGGCCCGAACGGGGCCGGCCCCACGTCTCCGTGGGGCCGGCGGTCCGATCGGTCGAGGGCTCGGCTCAGATGTCGTAGTAGAGGTAGAACTCCCACGGGTGCGGGCGCAGGCGGACCGGGTCGATCTCGTGATCCCGCTTGTAGCCCACCCAGGTCTCGATCACGTCGGGCGTGAACACGCCTCCGGCGAGCAGGAAGTCGTGGTCGGCCTCCAGGGCCTCCAGCGCCGCGTCGAGCGACCCCGGCACCTGCGGGACCTGGGCCAGCTCCTCGGGCGGGAGGTCGTAGAGGTCCTTGTCGACCGGGTCGGGGGGCTCGGTCCGGTTCTGGATCCCGTCGAGACCGGCCATGAGCATGGCCGAGAAGGCCAGGTACGGGTTGCACGACGGGTCGGGGCAGCGGAACTCGAGGCGCTTGGCCTTCGGGCTCTTCGAGTACAGCGGGATGCGGACCGACGCCGAGCGGTTCCGCTGCGAGTACACCAGGTTCACCGGGGCCTCGTAGCCGGGCACCAGCCGCTTGTACGAGTTGGTGGTCGGGTTGGTGAAGGCCAGGATCGCCCCGGCGTGCTGGAGCAGCCCGCCGATGTACCAACGGGCGATGTCGGAGAGGCCGGCGTAGCCCTTCTCGTCGAAGAACAGCGGCTCGCCGCCCTTCCACAGCGACTGGTGGACGTGCATACCCGACCCGTTGTCCTGGAAGATCGGCTTGGGCATGAACGTCACCGAGTAGCCGGCGGCCCGGGCGACGTTCTTCACCACGTACTTGTAGAGCATGAGCTTGTCGGCCATGAGCGCCATCGTGTCGAAGCGCATGTCGATCTCGGCCTGGCCGGCGGTGCCCACCTCGTGGTGCTGCACCTCGATGGCGATCCCGACCTGCTCGAGGACCCGGACCATCTCGGAGCGGAGGTCCTGGAACTGGTCCATCGGCGGGACCGGGAAGTAGCCCTCCTTGTAGCGGGGCTTGTAGGCGAGGTTCGGGCTGCCGTCGAGCTCGCGCTCCCGGCCCGAGTTCCAGACCCCCTCGACGGAGTCGAGGAAGTAGTAGCCCGAGTACTGGTTCTGGTCGAAGCGGACCGAGTCGAAGATGTAGAACTCCGCCTCGGGCCCGAAGTACGCGGTGTCGGCGATGCCGGTCCCCCGCAGGTAGTCCTCGGCCTTCTTGGCGATGTGGCGCGGGTCGCGCGAGTACGCCTCTCCGGTGAGCGGGTCGTGGACGTACGCGTTGATGTTCAGCGTCCTGTGCTGCCGGAAGGGGTCGATCACCGCCGTGTTCGAGTCCGGGAGCAGGAGCATGTCGGACTCCTGGATCTCCTGGAAGCCCCGGATCGACGAGCCGTCGAAGCCGAGGCCCTCCTCGAAGACGTCCTCGCCGAGCTCGTGCGCGGGGATCGAGAAGTGCTGCATGAGACCGGGGAGGTCACAGAAGCGGACGTCGACGACCTCGACGCCCTCGTCCTTCACCAGCTTGAGCACGTCGCCGGGTGTCCGCTGCTCCACCAGTACCTCCACGTCAGAGTGCCGCCGGGCGCGGCGACCGGGCCGGATCCTACGCGCCGTCTCACGCCCGATCCCGGGCGTGCCGAGGCACGCATCCCCCGGGCGTGACCCTCCCAGCCAGGGGTTTCGCTCCTGTTGCCCGACCATGAACGCTCTGTTAACCGCCCCCGACCCGGGCCGCCTCCGGCGGGACGGGGCCGACGCCACCTGCCAGACTCGTGGTCGAGCGGCGCCCCGGCGTCGCGCCTCCGGCCCGCACGAGCCCGGCACCGAACGGGCCGGTGCGCCGGGGACCTGGACACGACGGGACGGCCCGCGAGCGTGTCGGGCGAGGGAGCCACCCATGGAGCGCCAGCTGGAGTACGTGCTGCGGACGGTCGAGGAGCGCGGCGTGCGGTTCGTGCGCCTGTGGTTCACCGACGTCCTGGGGTTCCTCAAGTCCTTCGCCATCACCCCGGCCGAGCTCGAGGGCGCGCTCGAGGAGGGCATGAGCTTCGACGGGTCGGCGATCGAGGGCTACAGCCGCGTGCAGGAGAGCGACATGCTCGCCCGGCCCGACCCCAACACCTTCGAGATCGTCCCCTGGCGGGGCGAGGAGGCGGCCGCGGCCCGCATGTTCTGCGACATCCACCTGCCCTCCGGGGAGCCGTTCGACGGCGACCCCCGGTGGGTCCTCAAGCGGAACCTCGAACGGGCCCGGGAGAAGGGCTTCACCTTCTACGCCGGGCCCGAGATGGAGTTCTTCTACTTCAAGTCGGCCGAGTCGGCGGAGCCCCTCGACAGCGCCGGCTACTTCGACCTCACCCAGCTCGACATGGTCAGCGAGCTGCGACGCCAGACCCTCCTCACCCTGGAGGCGATGGGGATCCCCGTCGAGTACAGCTTCCACGAGAACGGCCCGAGCCAGCACGAGATCGATCTGCGCTACTCCGACGCGCTCACCATGGCCGACAACGTCATGACCTTCCGCCTCGTCGTCAAGCAGGTGGCCACGGCGCTCGGCGTCCACGCGACCTTCATGCCCAAGCCCATCCAGGGCGCCTTCGGCTCCGGCATGCACACCCACGTCTCGCTGTTCGAGGGCGACGTGAACGCCTTCCACGACCCCGGCGATCCGTACGGCCTGTCCAAGGTGGGGCAGTCGTTCATCGCCGGCCTGACCCGCCACGCCCCCGAGATCACCGCCGTGACGAACCAGTGGGTGAACTCCTACAAGCGCCTCATCGAGGGCTACGAGGCGCCGGTGTTCGTCTGCTGGGCCCGCAACAACCGCTCGGCCCTGGTGGCGTGCCCCTCACCAAGCGCGGCAAGGAGGAGTCCACCCGCATCGAGTTCCGCTCACCCGACCCCGCCTGCAACCCCTACCTCGCGTTCAGCGTCATCCTCGCCGCGGGCCTGCGGGGCATCGAGGAGGGCTACGCCCTGCCCCCCGAGGCGACCAACAACATCTACGAGATGACCCCCGAGGAGCGGGCGGCCGAGGGGATCGAGTCGCTGCCCCGCTCGCTCGGCGAGGCCATCGAGGTCATGGAGGCCTCCGAGCTCGTGGCCGACGCCCTGGGCGAGCACGTCTTCGAGTACTTCATCCGCAACAAGCGCCGGGAGTGGGCCGACTACAAGGCCTACGTGACCCCCTTCGAGGTGGAGCGCTACCTCGGCACGCTCTGAGGGACCGGATCGGCCGTGGAACCGCTGCTCGTCTTCCCCGATCCGCCGCCGCCGGACCTGGCCCAGACCCTCGACCTCGGCGGGTACCCGTGGAAGGCGGCGGCCAACGCATCGGTCGCGGTCCAGCACGAGCCGCCCGACGGCTGGGCCGGGGCGGTCGTCTGCACCGCGGACGATCCCGAGGGGGCGTTCGGGATCTGCCGGGCGCTCCGCAAGCGGGACGTCGCCGTGGAGCCGATCCTCCTGCTCGTCCCGGGCACGCAGCTCGACGAGCTCGAGCTGCGCGAGGACCTCTTCGACGACTTCTGCCTCGCCCCCTTCCACCCGCGCGAGCTCGAGGCCCGGCTCCGCCACCTGTTCTGGCGGACCGGCCGCGGCACCCGCCCCGAGATCGTCGAGTACGGCGACCTGATGCTGAACCTCGAGACCTACCAGGCCGCGGCCGGGAACCGCCCCCTCGACCTCACCTACATGGAGTACGAGCTGCTGAAGTTCTTCACCACGCACCCCGGCAAGGTCTTCACCCGCGAGCAGCTGCTGTCGCGGGTCTGGGGCTACGAGTACTACGGCGGGGCCCGCACGGTCGACGTCCACGTGCGGCGGCTGCGGGCGAAGCTCGGCGAGCAGCGCGCCGGGTGGATCCAGACCGTCCGGTCGGTCGGCTACCGCTTCGGCCAGCCCCGCTGGCTCCCCGGCGGCGAGGGTGAGGGACCCTGAGCGGACGGACCCCGAGCCCGAGTCCCCACGTCGGGTTCCCGGTCCCGGGTGTGCTCACCGTCGCTGAGCGGGGGTAGGGACACCCGAGTCGTCGAGTTCCCGGTCCCGGGTGTGTTCACCGTCGCTGAGCGGGGGTAGGGACACCCGAGGTCGGAGCAAGGGGAACGCCGGAGGGGGCCGGGAGTCAGGCGGCTCCGGCGTCGGCGGCCCCGGCGTCGGCGGCCCCGGCCCGGGCGTCGGCGTCCTCGGCGAGGAGCCAGCCCGTGAGAGCGCTCCAGACGGCACCGCCGAGGAACACGGCGATCGGCCCGACCAGGACCATGATCACGACGATGACGACCGCACCGGCCACGGCCCGATCCTAACGTCCGGGGTGGTGGGCCCACACCTCGATCTCGACCGCCGCGCCGCCGGGGAGGGCCGCGACCTGGACGGTCGACCGGGCCGGTCGGTGGTCGCCGAGGGCCTCGCCGTACACGGCGTTGACGGTGCCGAAGTCCCCGATGTCGGTGACGAAGATGGTGGCCTTGGCGACGTCGGCGACGGTGGCCCCGCAGTCGGCGAGCACGGCGGCGATGTTGGCCATCACCTGGCGGGCCTCGGCCTCGACACCCCCCTCGACGAGGCGCCCGGTCGCCGGGTCGAGGCCCACCTGGCCGGCCAGCACGAGCCAGTCGCCGGCCCGCACGGCGGGCGAGTACGGACCCGCCACGGGCGGGGCGCTGGGGGTGGGGACGGACTCGACGGGCACGACGGCTCCTCTCTCGACTCGTCTCCGGGCTCGCCTCTCGGCTCGCCGGGACCCTACTCGGACCCGCGACCGGCGACCCGGGTGTCCCCACCCCCGCCCAGCGACGGTGAGCACACCCGAGACGGAGCGGTCGAGCCCGTGGGGACGGACGATCCGACCACCCGGGACACACGAACCGTCACCGTCAGCGGCGCGGCGCCCTCCCGGTCCGCGTGTCGCGCGCCGGAAGGGCCTCGGGGCGCTCCCCCTCGACCCTCGCCAGCGCGTTCCACGTCGCCGACGCCACCGCGGCGAACACGGCATCCGACGAGCGGGGCCGGGGCGGACCGGGGTCGTCGACGATCTGCACCTCGATCGGCGGGGTGTCGGCGGCCCGCAGCACGCCGAACGACCGGATGGTGAGGTCGTGGACCTCGCCGGTCTCGGGGTCCACCGCGATCCCCTCGGTCAGGACCCAGCCCAGCGCCATGTGGCTCGCGCCCACGGCGAACCCGCGGAGCACGACCTCGTCGAGCGGGTCGCCGGCGGCCACCCGGACCTCCACGCGCTGCAACCTTCCGCTCCCGGGGTCGAGGTGCACCCGGGCGCCGGCCCGCGCCCCTCCCGGCGCCCCGGCGCACGTGTCCAGCAGCACGGTGGCGGCGCGGTCGTCGACCACGAGCGCGCCCCGGTCCACGCCGGCGGCGTCGAGGGCACCCTCGACGAGCAGGGCACGCTCGGCCAGCCCGCTCGCCCGCAGCGCCCCCGACACCTCGGGACCCCGGAGGTCCACGGGGTCCCAGCGCTCGTCGAGCTTCAGGGCGTAGGGAAGGTCGACCGGAGCGAGGAAGGCGGGGAGGCCGCCGCGGGCCACCGCTCCCGACAGGGACACGGTGGCGTCGCGGAGCACCGCGGCGCCGGCCATCGGTGGCCGCTTGGGCCCCAGCCGGACCACGTCCTCCCGGGCGAGCACCACCCGCACGGCCCGCCCGAGCCGGTCGGCCAGCTCCCGGGCGGCCGGCGGCGCCGGTGAGGACTCCTTCCCCCCGAAGGCCCCGCCGTTGGCGAGCGGCGAGGCCGGGTCCCCGCCCGGCTCGCACCACGACGCGTCCGGCTCGAGGTAGGCGGGCTCGACCCAGCCGGTGGCCAGACGCACACCCCCGGCGGGGAGGTCCGGCAGCGGGATCGGGGGCCGGTCGCCCACCGTCGTCCGCCGGCCCTGGACCTTGCCGGCCCGCTGCCGGGCCTCCAGCAGCGACGCGCCCAGCACCCACCGGAGCCCGGCCGCCTCGTGGACCTCGCCGTCGGCGGGCTCGAGGCCCGGCGGGACGGGCACGGCCACCACCGCGTCCCGGGGCGCCCGGTCGTCGGCGAACCCCCCGTGGCCGAGCGGCACGTCGGTGGAGACCCCTGCGGTCGCCCACCCTCGAGCTCGGCCCGCCGGGCCGCCGCGTCGAGGTCGCGTCCGGAGAGGGCGGCCGGCTGCCCGGCCCCCACCCGCTCGATCGCCTCGACCACCGTCTGCCACCCGGTGCAGCGGCACAGGTGGGCGGCGAGAGCCCGGGCCACGTCGGGCCGCGCGGTCCGGCCCTTGCGGACGAGCGTCGCGGCGCGCACGACGATGCCCGGCGTGCAGAAGCCGCACTGCGAGCCCCCGGTGGCCACGAGGGCGTCGGCCAAGGCCTCACGGACGCCGGCGTCGAGCCCCTCGACCGTCGTCACCGCCCGGCCCGCCACCCGGGCGGCCGGGGTGACGCAGGCGACCCGGGGCTCACCCTCGACCAGGACGGTGCAGCAGCCGCACTGTCCCTGGGGGGCGCAGCCGTCCTTGACCGTGACGACCCCGAGCCGCTCCCGCAGCACCGAGAGCAACGACTCACCCGGGGCGACCTCGACGTCGACGTCGGCCCCGTCGCAGGTGAAGCGAACCCGATCGGACAACCTGACCTCCGCGGCGGCAGGATATTGGCCGTGGCACCCCACCCTCTCACCCGGCGCTCGTTCCTCGCGGCCGCGGGCGGGCTCCTCGTCGTGGCCGCCTGTGGCGACGACGACGGGAACGGCGGCGCGGACGGGAGCCAGCCGAACGGCGGCGCCACGGTCCAGGGGTTGCGGATCTCGAGTGACCTCTACGTGTCGACGGATCCTCAACGATTCGCGTTCGCGCTGGCCGAGGGCTCGACGTTCCTCTCGACCGCGGGGGTCAGCATCGCCTTCCGGGCCCCCGACGGGAAGACCGGCGCGCCCGTCGCCGCGACGCCCCGGACCGAGGGTCTCCCGGAGGGGCGGGCGGTGTACACCGTCAGGGCCGTGCTCCCCCAGGAGGGCATCTGGGACGCCTTCGTCGACGTCGACGGGCGGGACGTGACCTTCCCCTTCCAGGTGACCGCCGAGCCGATCATGCCCGTCGAGGGGAGCGCGGCACCGGGGGCACCCTCGCCCACCACGGCCGACCCCATGGGGGTCGACCCCCTCTGCACCCGCGAACCTCCCTGCCCGCTCCACGACGTGTCGCTCGACGCCGCCATCGGCCAGGGGACCCCGGTGGTCGTGATGTTCGCCACCCCGGCCCGCTGCCAGACCCGCTACTGCGGCCCGGTCCTCGACCAGCTCCTGCCCCTGGCCGAGGAGTACGGCGACCGCGTCACGTTCGTGCACGTCGAGGTGTACCAGAACCTCACGACCGACGACCTCGTGTCGACCGTCGTGGCCTGGGGGCTCGAGAGCGAGCCGTGGCTCTTCGGGATCGACGGGGCCGGCAGCGTGGCCGGGCGCCTCGACGGCGCCTTCTCCAGCGACGAGATCCGCGAGCTGATCGACGGCCTCACGGCCTGACCGCCCGCCCGCGCGGTCGGCCCGGGCGCCTCGGGCCCTCCCGACCGGCCCGTGTCGAGGGGCCGGGACCCGGGTCGGCGTGGAGTCGGGGCTGTGGACCCCTGAAGCGCGCCGACCCGGCGTGGGAGAGGGTGCCGGGAGGGTCCGGTGACGGCCGGGCGATGATCAGGTGAACGACTGGCCGCAGCCGCAGGTGCGGGTCACGTTGGGGTTGTCGATCGTGAACCCGGCCCCCTGGAGCCCGTCCTTGTAGTCGAGGGAGGCTCCCTGCAGGTACTGGGAGCTGGCCGGGTCGACGACGACCCGCACGCCCCCGTACTCCGCCGTCACGTCGTCGGCGGTCACGTCGGAGTCGAAGAACATCTCGTAGCTGAGGCCCGAGCAGCCCCCAGGCCGCACCGCGACCCGCAGGACGAGCTCGGGGTTGCCCTCCGACTCGATGAGCTCCTTCACCTTCGTCGAGGCGGTCTCGCTGAGGGTCAGCATCACTTCCTCCGATTCAGTCGGACTCGGCTCCCACGGCCACCGTGACGTGACAGGGCTCGTGGTCGTACAACGTGGCGAAGTCTTCCACTCTTCCGCCGCCGACCTGGTCGACGACGCCCTCGCACATCCCCCGGTGGAGGTTGCACACCAGCTCGGGGTAGGCCTCGGCCAACTCCCGGAAGGGGCAGTGCAGGAAGTCGATCCGCTGCCCGCCGTCCGCGTCGCCCAGGGTGGGCTCGAAGCCGAGGCGGGCCAGCTCGGCCTCGAGGGCCCGCAGGCAACTGCGCGAGCTCGCCCGCTTGGCGGCCTCGACGCCCCACGCGCGACCGGTGGATGCGGCCTGGTCGGCCCCCGCCCCGACCCGCTCGGCCAGCTCGCCCAGCAAGCCGGCGAGCAGGGTGTGAGCCGCGGGGTCGAGCCCGAGCCCCGGGGCGCCGGCGGCCGGGAAGTAGAGGTGCTGGGGACGCCCGACCGTTCCCCGGTGCTGGGCCTCGCCCTCGACGAGGCCGGCCTCGCGGAGCCGGTCGAGGTGCAGCCGGACCGTGTTTGCGTGCAGGCCGAGGCGATCGGCCAGGTCCTGGGCCGAGAGCGGCGCGGTCGACCGCACGAGCTCCTGGTACATGGCGAACCTGGTCTCGTCGCCGAGGGCCTTCAGCACGACGAGCAGGTCCGCCACCGAGTCCCCCGGTCCCTCGGCCCCCGGTGGCCCCGGGGCGCCGCCTTCCGTTCCATCGTCACTCGACGGTACCCGGCCCCGGGCATATTTTCAAGGCAAAGCCTGTTTTTATTGCCGGATCGCCCGTCCCGCGCGGGTACCGAGACCGCCGAGGAGACCGATGTCCCCCGACGAGACCATGTCCCCGTCCCCCGCCGACGGCGTCGACCGGTCCCACCCGGCCGGCCCCGCCGCGACGCCCCCGAGCCCCGACGACGTCCGGCGGATCCTCCAGGGCGTCTCGGACCCCGAGCTCCATGCGAGCATCGTGGACCTCGGCATGGTCCGCGACGTCTCCGTCACCGCCGGCGGCGCCGTCGCCGTGCACGTGGCGCTCACCACCGCCGGCTGCCCGCTGCGGACCCAGATCCGCCAGGACGTCGAGTCGAAGGTCCGCGGTCTCCCGGGCGTCGCCGACGTGCGGGTCGAGTACGGCGAGATGACCGGCGACGAGAAGCGCGACCTCATGGCCCGGGCCCGCTGGGAGGGCCGCCGGCGGGCCCCCGAGACCGAGATCGCCGCCACGACCCGGGTGCTCGCCGTCGCCAGCGGCAAGGGAGGCGTCGGGAAGTCGTCGGTCACGGTCAACCTGGCGACCGCCCTGGCCGCCCGGGGTCTCACCGTCGGGGTGCTCGACGCCGACATCTGGGGCTTCAGCGTGCCCCGGATGCTGGGGGTCGAGGGCCGGCTGGGCGGCGCCGACGGCAAGATCCGCCCCCACGAGGTCGAGGTTCCCCCGACCGGCGGCCGCGGCCCCGGCGGCCTCGTCAAGGTCGTCTCGATGGGCTTCCTCGTCGACGACGAGGACACGGCCCTGATGTGGCGCGGCCTGGTGCTGTCGAAGGCCGTCGAGCAGTTCCTCACCGACGTGGCCTGGGGGGAGCTCGACTACCTCCTCGTCGACATGCCCCCGGGGACCGGAGACGTCCAGATGGCCCTGGCCCGGCTGCTCCCCAGCACCGAGGTCCTCGTGGTCACCACCCCGGCGCTCGCCGCCCAGCGCGTCGCCGCGCGCGTGGCCGACATGGCCCGGCGCTCCTACCTCAAGGTGACCGGCGTCGTGGAGAACCTGAGCTCCTTCGTCGCCCCCGACGGGTCCCACCACGCCATCTTCGGGGAGGGCGGCGGCGCGGCCCTGGCCCGTGACGTGGGTGTGCCGCTGCTGGGCCGGATCCCGATCGAGCCTGCGGTGTCCACGGGAGGCGACGCCGGGATCCCGGTCGTCCGCTCCGATCCCCTCGGCCCGGCGGGCACGGCGTTCCGCGAGATCGCGGCCCGCATCGCCGAGGAGCTCCTCCCGCCCGTCGAGATGTCGGGCTGCACGGCCCGCATCCTCGAGCTGGCCGGCTCGACTCCCTCTCCCTCTCCCGGCCCGCCCCGTCCCGACTGACCGGCGGGAGCGACCGCCGGCGGCAAGACCCGGCCACCCGATCGGTGGTGTTCCGACGTCGTGGCCGGAACCGCACCCCGACCGGGAGCGCGACGGTCGTCCGGCGGCTACCCCTGGGTGATGTGGCGGATCACGGAGGCGAACTCCTCGGTGGGCGAGAAGTCGACGTACGAGCAGTCCTCGAGGGCCACCGGGACGTGGCCGGGTGGCCAGTAGAAGGCCTGCCCGGCCTCGTAGACCTCCTCACCCGAGCCGGTCCGCATCGCGAGGCGTCCCTCGAGCATGTAGCCCCAGTGGGGGCAGGGGCACCGGTCGTCGGGCAGACCGGCGAGGGCCGGGCCCAGGTCGGCCCCCTTCCGGAGCCGGATGAACGACGCCGTCATCTCACCGAGCTCCGACATCCGCAACTCGACCTCGTCGTTCTCGATCGTCGTCGGGACGTCGGATCGCCTGATCGCAGCCATGTCTCGACCTCCTCCTCGCGCTCGCACCCGCCGCCGCCCGGGCGTGCCGCCCGGGCGGCGTGCGGTGGCTCACCGTTCCCGTGGCGCCGTCGCGCCGTCCGTCAGGGCTGGCGCCCGGAGAAGGCGACGAGCCGCTCGAGGCGGTTCGCTCCCGGCGGCGGCTCGACCGCGACGGCGAACGTGTCGCCGTCACGGGTCTCCGGTCCCAGCGCCTGGCGGGCGAACTCGTCGGCCTCCGCGACCAGGTCGTCGGGCGGGTCGAACCGCTGGCCGGTCGCGGTGGCGACGTCCCACGCGTGGACGGTCAGGTCGAACGCGGCGAGCCGGAGGAACACCGGGGCCGGGACCTCCCCGAAGGGGAGGGTGAGGGTGCGGTCCATCGCCCCGGGGGCCCGGATGGCCGCCGTGAAGTCGGCGAACGAGCCGGCAAAGGCCTTCGCCGGGTCGTCGCCGATCACCCCGGGATCCGGTCGCGAGATGTCCCGCACCGGAGCGCCGCGGAAGGCCTCCGCGAACATGTGACCACCCTCGACCAGGTGCGCGAGGAGGTCACGCACCTTCCACCGCGCGCACGGCGTCGGGTCGTCGAGCTGGTCCCGGCGGACCCCCTCGACCAGCTTGCCGAGCGCGGGGATCGCGAGGTCGAGCTGCTCGAATCCATCCATCGTCCGTCCCCCTTCGTCTGGTGTGGTCATCATGAGGCCGGCGCCGGCACGCCGCATCGGGCGGACGACCCAACCCGTCAACGGTGGGCGTGGGTCGTCCTGTCCATCTCGCGCGTGCGGTCGCGCGGGACGTGGGCGCTCACGATCCCGTGCTCGAAGGCCCAGGCCGTCGCCGCGGCCCGGGACGAGACCGCGATCTTCACGAACAGGTTGGAGAGGTGGCGCGCCACCGTCTTCTCGCTGAGGAACAGCTCGCCGGCGACGTCCCTGTTGGTCAGCCCGGTGGCGACGAGCCGCAGCACCTCGGCCTCCCGGGCGGTGAGACCGGCCGGCAGGGACGCCGGGTCTCCGTCCTCCCGCAGCGCGCGCGCCCGGCCGGCGTCCGCGCCGGCCCCCAGCCGCTGGAACAGCGCGACGGCCGCGTCGAGGGAGGCCCGGGCCCCGTCCTCGTCGCCCGCCTCGCGACGGGCCAGCCCGAGCAGGACGCGCGTCGACGCCATCTCGTAGGGCAGGTCCAGGGCCTCCCACTCGTGGAGGGCCTGCCGCAACGTCCCGCAGGCGACCCGCACGTCGCCCTCCGCCAGCGCGAGGCGCCCGCGCGTCAGGAGCGCGGCGCCGCTCAGGCCGGGCGTCCGGTACTCGGCCGCGATCGCGTCGAGCTCCTCGACGGCGATCCGGGCGCTCTCCACGTCGTGGGCCGCCAGCACGATCTCGACGTAGGCCGGCAGCAGCTTCGCCCGGCGGAGGCGGTCCCACGGCTCCTCGGAGAGGGTTCGGGTGATCTCGGCCGCCGCCGCGTCCACCCTGCCCTCGGCCAGCCGGAGCAGCGCGAGCCCGGGTTGGGGCTGGAACCCCATCTCCTCGGCGCGCCGGAACGCGGCCTGCGCCTCGTCCAGGTCACCGAGCCGGCGACGGACCTCACCGATCCCGTAGAAGCCGGCCCCGGCGTTGAACAGGTGGACGTCGCACAGCTCGGTGCAGGCCCGCCGGGCCTCCTCCTCCGCCTCGGCCCAGGCGCCCTTGAGCTGGAGCAGCTCCGCCCGGTGGACCCGGCAGAGCCCGGGGAAGACCGCGGACGGGTGGTCCTCGGACCACCGGGCGCCGACGTCGGTCCACTCCAGCGCTCGCTGGTAGTCGCCGAGCTCCTCGCAGGCGCTGATGAGACTGCAGTAGACCTTCCCCGTGGCGAACGGCCCGAGGGTCCCCTCCGCCACGGAGAGCATCGCCTCGTCCAGGAACGCGAGACCCTCGGCCGGTCTCCCCGCCGCGATGAGGAGACGTCCGGTGCACTGGAGGGCGTCCGCGACGAGGTCCGCGTCCCCGAGCGCACGGCCGAGCTCGAGCGCCTGCCGGGCCCGGTCGATCGCCCGCTCCAGGTCCGCCTCGCCGTGGGCCACCTCCGCTTCGCGCGTGAGGAGCTGGCCGCGCTCGAGGCACGCCGGCTCGGCTTCGAGCAGGCGCTTCGCCCGCTGCAGCCACCCCCGGGCGACCGCCCGCCGACCCTTGAAGCACTGGTCGTCGTAGAGGAGCATCGCCATCCGCGCCGCGGCGCGGCCCTCACCCGCGCGCTCGAAGCGTGCGTAGGCCTGCTCCCGGGCCGTGATGCACTCGTCGAGCTGGCCGAGCCACCAGGCCGCCTCGGCCAGCACGGCCTGCGCCTCGGGCCCCGAGGCCTCCGCGGTGCCGGCGAGCATGGAGTACGCCGCCGGCCAGTCGAAGCGCGCCAGCGCCGCCCGCGCCCTCTCCAGCGTCGCGTCCTCTGCTCCCACCGGCCGTTCCCCCCGAATCGCGGCCACATCGGGCGGGTCCATTCGACCCGTCCGGTCCCAGGGTACGTCAGCGGCCGCGACCCGACGACCTCGCCGGTACCCGTAGGCCGGTTGGCGCGGTTTCGGGGCTGTGGACCCCGCTTTCGCGCCGACCCGGGCGGAGAAAGGAGACCAGCCGGCGCGGGTGCTCAGCCGGCGCTCAGGCGAGCTTCCAGGGCGACCTCGCGTCCCGCCCGGAGACGCGTCCCTCGGCCCGGAGCTTGAGGAGGTGGGCGTGCACCTGCCTCCCCGCCATCTCCAGCAGCGCCTCGGGGGTCTCGGCGTAGATCCGGGCCACGACGTCCTCGATCTTCGAGGGGCCGTCCTCGAGCACCCGGAGGATCTCGCGCTCGCGCATGGCCCGGTGCTCGAGGTACTCGGTGATCTTGGCCTTGGGGTCGTCGATCACGTCGCCGTGGCCGGGGCAGATGCGCGAGTACCGACCCTTGCGGAGCCGCTCGAGCGACGCCAGGTACTGGGCCATGTCGCCGCCACCGGAGGGCGACACGACGCTCGTCGTGCCCTCGAGCACCAGGTCGCCGGTGAAGAGCACCCGCTCCTCCTCGAGCACGAAGCAGAGGTGGTTGGGGCAGTGGCCGGGCGTGTGGAGCACCTCGATCCCGAACTCCGTGCCCTCCACGACGTCGCCGTCGCCGACGGTGCGATCGACCGGGACGTCGCCCTCCTTCTTCGAGAAGGCGAGCACCTCGGCGCCGGTGGCCCGGACGAGCCGGGTCGTCGCCGGGGAGTGGTCGGGGTGGGTGTGGGTGAGGAGCACCCAGCGGACCCGCTCCCTCATCGAGGCTCCGATGATCGCCTCGACGTGGCCGGCGTCGTCGGGACCCGGGTCGATGACGGCGACCTCGTCGATGCCGACGAGGTACGTGTTCGTGCCCGGGCCGGTCATCGGGCCCGGGTTGGGAGCCACGATGCGGCGCACGAGGGGCGAGAGGGCGCTGGGGACGCCGGGCGTGAGATCGGCCATCAGGCTGCTCCCTCCCCCGGCGTGGTCGCTCGGGCGGCGTCGGCGACCGCGATCGGGTCGAACGCCCCGTCGGGGAGGTCGGGCGTCTCGTCGTAGCCCGGGTCGCCGGGGAGCACGATGCGGGCGCCGCTGGCGTCGCGGACGATGCGGGGCAGCACGGTGGGGATCCCGTCGGCCCCCGAGCCGGAGGCCACGCGGGCCGCGTCGAGCAGGTACGAGGAGCGCTCGAACCGGCCGATGGCCTGGAGGTTCCGCATCGTCGGGAAGATGATCTCGAGCTCGCCCCGCTCGGCCCGGGCCAGCGCGTCGGCCGGGCGCACCCACTCCGAGGCCACGGTCTCGGCGTCGTCGTGCAGGTAGGTGTGCCCGGGCGGGGCCTCGGTCACGAAGAACCAGGTGTCGTAGCGGCGCGGGGCTCCGGCCGGCGTGATCCAGTGGGCGAACAGGTGGAGGGCTCCCGTGTCGATCAGCAGGTCCTCCGCCCCGAGCACGTCGACGAAGCTTCGCTCCCTGCGGGCCATCGCGGCCCGGTGGTAGCCCAGGCGGGCGGCCCTCCCCGGGTCGGACGGGTCGACCGGCCGGCCGGTCAGCGCGTCACGGGCGAGGAGCACCCCGGCCTCCTCGAACGTCTCGCGCACCGCCGCCACCCAGAAGCCCAGGCCGCCCGACGCCACGCCCACCGTCCGGCTCGCGGTGACGTCGTCGAGACCCACGCAGCGCGCGAGCACCTCGGGATCGCGGTCCTGCGCGTCGACGCCCCCTCCGGGGAAGACGTACGCGCCGCCCACGAAGTCGGCGTTGAGGTGGCGCCGGAGCATGAAGACGTGCAGATCCGGCTCGTCTCGCACCAGCATCACCGTGGACGCGTCACGGGGCGTCACCACGGCGCGTCGCCTCTCGGGCACGGGACGGGGAGGAGGCCGGCGGGCACGACACAATTGTAGGGGTCGGCCGGGCCCGGCTTCCCGGCGCCACCGGCCGCCCGTGCGCGCCGGCGTAACCTGCGGGGATGGACGGGAACGATCCGCGCCGGTCGCTCCCCGCGGTCGACCGGGTCGTCGCGAGCCTCGACGGGCTCCCCCACCCCCTCCTCGTCGACTGCGCCCGGGAGGCCGTGGACGCCGCCAGGGCGCGCGTCGAGTCGGGCCACCCGTCCCCACCCGAGGCCGAGATCGTCGCCGACGCCCGCGACCGGGCCGGGCGGCTCCGGCGCCGGCTGCTCCGCCCGGTCGTGAACGCCACCGGGGTGCTCCTCCACACCAACCTCGGCCGCAGCCCGTTGTCCGCCGAGGCCCGGGCCGCGGTCGACGACGTGGCGGGCCGCGCCTCGAACCTCGAGCTCCGGATGGACGCCGGAACGCGCGGCTCCCGCCACGAGCACGCCGGTGCGCTGCTCGCCCGGACCTGCGGAGCCGAGGCGGGGCTGGTCGTGAACAACAACGCCGCCGCCGTCCTCCTCGCGCTGGCGGCGCTGGCCCGGGGCCGCGAGGTCGTGGTCTCGAGAGGCGAGCTGGTGGAGATCGGGGGCGGCTTCCGGATCCCCGAGGTCATGGCCGAGTCCGGCTGCCGGCTCGTCGAGGTCGGCACGACGAACCGGACGCGGCGCTCGGACTACGCCGCGGCCCTCGGCCCCGAGACGGCCCTGGTCCTGCGGGTGCACGCCTCGAACTACCGGATGGTCGGGTTCGTCGAGTCCACACCGGTCCGCGAGCTCGCCTCGCTGGGGCCCCCGGTGATCGTGGACGCCGGATCGGGCCTCCTCGACGAGACGACCCCGTGGCTCGACCGGCGGCCCGGCTGGTTGCGCGACGAACCGGGCGTCCGCCAGGCCCTCGAGGACGGCGCCGCGCTCGTCACGTTCTCGGGAGACAAGCTCCTCGGCGGCCCCCAGGCCGGGATCCTGGTGGGCCGGGCCGACCTGCTGGGCCGGGTCGCCCGCCACCCGTTGGCCCGCGCGGTGCGCGCCGACAAGATGACCCTCGCCGCCCTCCAGTCCGTCGCCCTCGCCTACCTCGACGGTCGGGCCGGGACGCTTCCCCTGTGGCGGATGGCCACCCGGCCGACGCAGGAGCTCCGGGCCCGGGCCGAAGCCGTCGCCGACGCCGCCGGCGGCCTGAAGGTGGTGGACACCGAGGCGGTCGCCGGCGGCGGCTCCCTGCCCGGCCGGGCGATCCCCTCGGTCGGGGTGGCCCTGGAGACCGCCGACGCCGCCGCGGCCACGAAGATCCTGCGAAACCGGGACGTCGTGGCCCGGGTCGAGGGGAGCGCGCTCGTCTGCGACCTGCGCAGCGTCGACGCCTCCGACGACGCCCGTCTGGTCGACGCGCTCCGGGCCGTCCGGGAGGCCCTTCCGGGGTGAACGCGACCACCGATGGGGGGCCGGCAGCGACGCGCACCGTCGCCACCGCCGGGCACGTGGACCACGGCAAGTCGTCGCTCGTGCTCGCCCTCACCGGGACGGACCCCGACCGTCTCGTACCGGAGAAGGCGCGCGGGCTCACCATCGACCTGGGGTTCGCGTTCACGACCCTGCCCTCGGGTCTCGAGGTCGGCTTCGTCGACGTCCCCGGCCACGTCCGCTTCCTCAAGAACATGCTCGCCGGCGTCGGGGCGGTCGAGGTGGCCGTCCTCGTCGTCGCCGCCACCGAGGGCTGGATGCCCCAGAGCGAGGAGCACCTGCGGATCCTCGAGCTCCTCGGCGTCCGCCACGGGGTCGTGGCCCTCACGAAGGCCGACCTCGTCGACGACGAGACCCTGGCGGTCGCCCGGCTCGAGCTCGACGAGCGCCTGGCCTCCTCGCCGCTCGCCCGGGCCCCGGTCGTCACCTGCGACAGCCGGTCGGGAAGGGGTCTGGCCGAGCTCGCGGAGGCGCTCGACGCGGTGCTGGTGGGGACCCCGGCACCGGCGGACCGCGGGCGCCCACGCCTCTGGATCGACCGGGTGTTCAGCGCCCGGGGGGCGGGCACGGTCGTGACCGGCACGCTCGCGGGCGGCGCCCTGGCGGTCGACACCGAGGTCGTCGTGGGACCCGACCGGCGACCGGCGCGGATCCGGGGGATCGAGACCCACCACCGGCGGCTGGACCGTGCGTGGCCCGGCTCCCGGGTCGCCCTCAACCTCGCCGGGATCGAGCACCGGCACCTGCGACGGGGCGACGCCCTCGTGACGCCCGGTCGGTGGGTGTTCCCCACCGTCGTCGACGTGGAGCTCTGCCTCGACCATCGCCCGCCCCGGCGGGGGACGGTCCACGCCCACGTCGGCTCCGGCGAGCTCGGCGCCCACCTCCGGCTCCTCGACGACTCCGGCCGGTTCGCCCGCCTCCGCCTCGAGCGACCGGTCCCGCTCGCTCCGGACGACCGTCTCGTGCTCCGGGACCCCGGACCCGAGCGAACCCTGGGCGGGGCCGAGGTGCTCGACGTCGCCCCGGCGGGCCGGGCCCGCGACGCCCCTCAGCGCCTCGCGCTCCCCCTCGGGCGCCGGCTCCTCGCCGGGCACCCGTGGCTGGGGCGCGAGACGCTCGCCCGGCTCGGCGGACTCGCCCCTCGGGAGGCCGAGAACCTCGCCCGCGAGCTCGTGGCCGGCGGGGAGGCGCTGGAGGTCGGCGGCCACCTCGTCGATCCGGCGGTGCTCGGCGACGTGCACCGCCGGGCCCGCGAGGTGGTGTCGGTCCGGCACCGGGACGCACCGCTGGACGCCGGGGTGGAGCTGCCCGAGCTGGCCGGCACCCTGCGGATCGAGCCCGACCGGCTGCGGGCGGCGCTCGCGCGTGACCCCGACCTCGTGGTCGAGCGGGGGGTCGTCCGCCGGAGGTCCCACCGGGTGCGGGCGGCCGACTCGGCCGAGGGGCGGCGCCTGCTCGACGCGGTCGCGGCCACCCCGTTCTCGCCGCCGTCACCCGCCGAAGCCGGGGTCGACGCGGCCGTCGCCCGGGCCCTCGTGCGCGAGGGCGCGCTGGTCGACCTCGACGGGATCCTCTTCGGCCCGGACGCGCTCGAGGAGGCCCGGGAGCGGGTGCGCGGCGCGCTGGCCGGTGGTGGGACCCTCACGGTCGCCGACGTCCGGGACCTGCTCGGCTCCACCCGACGCTACGTGCTGGCGATCCTGGCCCGCCTCGACGCCGAGGGCGTCACCCGGCGTCGGGGCGACGAGCGCCTGGCCGGCCCCGCCGGTCGCCGGTCCGACGACGGCTGATCAGCCGGCCTCCCGCGCGAGCAGCACCCGGCGCTCCGCCTCGGTGAGGCCACCCCAGATGCCGTGCGCCTCACGGATGCTCAGGGCGTAGTCGAGGCAGTCGTGGCACACCGAACAGCTCGCGCAGATCGCCTTGGCCCGGCGCTCCCGCGCCTCTCGCTCGTCCCGCCGCTCCGGGTAGGTCGGCGGGAAGAACATCCTCGACTCGGGTCCCCGGCATGCCGCCCGAAGCTGCCAGGTCTGGTGCAGCATCGTGCCGCCCACGCACCCCCCCTCGGGTCGTCGTGCGGTCTCCGACGGCCGACGCTACTCCCGGACCCCGGACCGGGACAAGGGGCGATCTTCCGGGCGAGACCGCCCGGCCCGTCCACGTCGCGGCCACGATCCGCGGCCGTCGTGCCCGATGTTTCCCGACGATCTCCGCGAGATGAGCCGCCGCCTCGCGCGCTGCGCGTCAGCGGCGCTCAGTGCCGGGATTCGCGCGCCCCGCCCTCCTCGGGCTCCACCTCGAGCACGAGACCCACGACCTCCACGACCCGGACCCGGTCCCCGGCCCTGATCGGCGTGGCCCGATTGGTCCGGGCCCGCCACAGCGCGCCCCGGACCCGGACCACCCCGTCAGGGGCCACGTCCACCTCGGCCTCGCCCGTCTCGCCGACCATCCCCTCCCGCCCCACGGTGGGGGTCGAGAAGCGGGCCCGGATCATGGCTGTCATCCCGCCCACCATGAACACGACCGTTCCGAGGCACACGAGGACGACGACCCACCAGGAGGGGTCGAGGCGCGAGGACCCCCGTAGAGGGTGAACGAGCCGGCCACGAGGGCGGCGGTCCCGAACCCGGTCCAGAACCCCAGCGTGCCGGCCTGCACGTCGACCGCGAACCCCAGGATCCCGGCCACGACGAGCGCCGCCGCCCACCACTGCACCGGCAGGTGCGAGAAGCCCACGAGCGACCCCACCAGCGCGCCGGCCCCCGCGAGCCCCGCCAAGCCGATGGAGGCGGTGAAGAACTCGAACACGACGAGGCAGAGCCCGGCCACGAAGAGCAGGTACGCGACGGCCGGGCTGCTGAGCGTGTGGACCACCTGTCCGCCCAGCCCGAGCCGCCGGAAGCGCACGTCCTGGTTGGTCGTCCGCCTCCGCTCCGCCCCCTCCCCGACCACCTCGGCCGTCGAGAGGACGACCGTCCCGGCCGCGGTCTCGACCTCCTCGCCGTCGAGGGAGACGATGAGGTCGCCGAGGATCGGGTGGGACCCGTCAACCGCCCCGACCTCGACGGCCCGGTCGGCCCCGAGACGGTCCGTGGCGGTCCGGCGGGCACCGTCGGGGTCCCGCCCTCGACTCCCGGCGAGCGCCGCCAACCGGTCGGCGACGTCCTCGGGGCCCACGGCGCCCGGGCGGTCCAGGCGCAGGGGATGGGCCGGCCCGACCGAGGAGCCCGACGACACCGAGGCCACGTGCGCGGCCTGGAGCAGCACGGCGGCGGTTCCCCTCGCCGTGGCACCCGACGGCCCGACCCACACGGCCACCGGGACCGCCGACGCCTCCACGGCGTCGACGACCTCGTCGATGTCCCCGTCGAGGCCACCGCCCGAGTCGACCTGGAGCACGAGCAGGGTCGACCCCCGGTCGTTGGCCCCCTCGATGGCGTCGAGCACGAGCGAGACGTTCGGCGGGTCGAGCAGCCCGTCGACCTGCACGACGTCGATCCCGGGCGGCTCGCCGTCGGCCGCGACGGCGGCCGGTCCGGCGAGGAGGCCGGCCAGACCGGCCAGGGCGACCAGGCCGGGGGAGGATCAGGGGGAATCGCCGGAGAGGGCGCGGCATCGGTGCTCCCGTAGCATGAGGGCGATGGAGCCGGGACGCTTCTGCTCCACCGCCCGGGTCGTCATCGTGGCGGGCAAGGGCGGGGTCGGCAAGACGACGGTCACCGCCGCGCTCGCGGTGATGGCCGCTCGGGCCGGCCTGAGCGTGCTGATCGTCGAGGTCGAGGGCAAATCGGGGCTGGCGGCCGCCCTCGGCGGGTCCGCCCTCGGGTACGAGGAGGCCGAGGTCCGCCAGGGCATCCGGGCCCGGACGCTGACCCCCGACGACGCCCTGCTCGACTACCTGAACAGCCACGGGCTCAAGCGGATCTCGAAGCGCCTGGCGAGCTCCGGAGCCCTCGACGTCGTGGCCACGGCCGTGCCCGGGATGAAGGACATCCTCGTGCTCGGCAAGGTCAAGGCCCTCGACCTGGAGCGGGTGGCGGACCTCATCGTCATCGACGCGCCGGCCGCGGGGCATGCGGTCAGCTTCCTCATGTCTCCTCGCGGGCTGCTCGACGCCGTGAGGGTCGGGCCGGTCCGCAAGCAGGCCGCCGACGTGATCGAGCTGCTGTCCGACCCCGGGCGCTGCCAGGTGCTGCTCGTCACCATCCCCGAGGAGACGCCGGTCACCGAGCTGGTCGAGACCGCCTTCGCCATCGAGGACCGGGTGGGCGTGGCGCTGGGGCCGGTGGTCGTGAACGGGTGCTACGAGCCGCTCGACCTCGACGGCGGGCCCGACGCCGAGTCGGTGCAGCGCGACGCCGAGCGGGTGGGGGTGTTCGTGTCGGAGCGCGAGACCCGCGACCTCGTCGCCGCCGCCGCGTTCCGCCGGGCCCGGTACGAGGTCCAGCAGGAGCAGGCCGACCGGCTGGCGCGGGAGCTCCCGCTGCCCCAGCTCCGCCTGCCGTTCCTCTTCTCGGCCGAGATCGGCCCCGCCGAGGTGGACCGGCTCGCCGACGCGCTCGCCCGTGAGGTCGAGGCGCTCGACGGGACGGGGACCTGATGGAGGGGGCGAGCCTGGGCCCGCTGGTCGAGGGGTCGCGGGTGCTGGTCTGCTGCGGGACCGGCGGCGTCGGGAAGACGACCACCGCGGCCGCCCTCGCCATCGAGGGGGCGCGGCGAGGGCGCGACGCGGTCGTCGTCACCATCGACCCGGCCAAGCGGCTGGCGAGCGCCCTCGGGCTCCAGGAGCTGGCCGCCACCGCCCACGAGATCGACCGGTCGCTCTGGGACGTCGACCGCACGGCCGCACCGGGCGGCCGGCTGTCGGCCCTCATGCTCGACACCCGGACCACGTTCGACGAGCTGGTACGGAGGTTCGCGCTCACGTCGGAGCAGGCCGAGCAGATCCTGGCCAACCGCTTCTACCGCAACGTGGCGGGCGCGCTCTCGGGGACCCAGGAGTACATGGCGGCCGAGAAGCTCCACGAGCTCCACGAGGAGGGCGGCTACGAGCTGATCGTGGTGGACACCCCGCCGAGCCGCCACGCCCTCGACTTCCTCGACGCCCCGCACCGGATGACCCGGCTGCTCGACAACCGGATCTTCCGGCTGCTGATGGTGCCGACCCGGACCTCCCTCCGGGTGGTCGGGGGCGCGCTCCAGGCCTTCCTCCACACGGTCGGTCGCGTCGTCGGGTCCGAGGTGATCGACGACGTCATCGAGTTCTTCCGCGCCTTCGAGGGGATGGAGGAGGGCTTCCGGACCCGGGCCCAGCGGGTGATGGAGCTTCTCGCCGACCCCGGCACCCGGTTCGTGCTCATCACGTCGCCCCGCCGGGACGCGGTCGACGAGGCCCAGTTCTTCGCCGACCGGCTGGCCGAGACGGAGACGCCGGTGGCGGCCCTGGTGGTGAACCGCGTGCACCCCCGCTTCGGTGACGAGCGGCCCGAGGGGCTCGAGGCCCGGGCGGCCACCCTGACCGGCAAGGACGACGATCCCGAGGCGAAGGCGGCCGCCGGCCGGCTCGCCGCCCTCTACTCGAACCTCGCGGAGTTCCAGGAGATCGCCGACCGCGAGGAGCGGACCCTGTCCGGCGTGCAGGACCGGATCGGCTCGGCCACGGTGGTCCACGTCCCCTTCCTGGCCTGCGACGTGCACGACTTCGCGAGCCTCCGCCTCGTCGGGCACCACCTCTTCGACGGCTGAACGCTCGTCCCTCCGCGTTGGCGCGATCCGGGCACCTCCACGGGCGCGGATCGCGCCAACGCGAGCGGAGCACGGGCCTGCCTCACCGGGCCCCCAGGCGGACCTCGGCCCGTGCCGCGAACACGGGAGCGTCGAGCCTCCGGGCGATGCGCGTCGCCGCGTCGAAGTGCTCTCGGGCGCCCGAGGAGTCGCCCATCGCTCGCGCCAACTCCCCCAGCACCTGATCGATCGGGCCGTAGGTACCGGTGCCGAACCAGCTCATCCGCCCTGCGAGCGGCGCAAGACACCGGTAGGCCCGACGCGACCGGTCGCCGTCCCCTACCGACGCGACGGCCCGCCCCAGGACGAACATGGCCGCGGTCCAGATGAAGTCCTTCGGAAGTGGCGCGAAGTCGCCGACCGAGATCACGTCGAACTCCCGACGGACCCGACGGCGGTCACCGCTGGCGGCCGCCACGAGCGCCATCGCCGCATGCCACGCGGGAACACCGGGTTGGTCGTCGACGAGCTGCTCGACCGCGGGTATCAGCTCGCCGAGGCGGTCCTGGTCGGCCCGGATCCCGAGGAGCTGGCCGGTGTAGACGGCGAGCACACGCGACTCGGAGACGGCGCCGGCGAAGCCCAGCGACCGGCTGATCTCCTCCTCCGAGGCGTCGAGACGACCGTGGAGGTGCCCGATCGCCGCCCGCAGGTAGCACATCGACCAGTCGCGGGTTGGCTCCTTGACCACGGCCGCGATCTCCTCGAGCCTCTCGAGCGAGGCCTCGAGGGACGGGTCGGCTCGCTGGAGGAGCACCGAGAAGAGCAGGTGGTGCCCCTCCCACTCCGTGGTGAGGTCGGGGAGCGCCCTCCCGATGTCGATCACCTCCAGGGCGAGGGCGCCGCGCCGCTCGAGGTCCTCGGGCGTGGGCAGCGCGAGATAGGCGTACGGAAGGACCCGCGCGAGCACCTCCGGTCGACCGGTGACGCGGGCCTCTCGCTCGGCCGCCTCGAAGAGCCGACGACACGCCTTCGGCTCGCCCTCGAGGCTGTGGACCATGCTCGCGGCCCCGGCGACCTCGGCGCGTAGCCTCGGATCGGAGGCGCGCTCCAGCGCGCGGGCAGCGATCGTCGCGGCCCGCTCGTCGCTCCCCCCTGCCTCGCTCGTCGGACCCAGCTGGCACAGCGAGAGGGCGGCCTCGGCGAGCAGGTCGCCGTCCCCGAGAGTCTCGGCGAGCTGGGCGGCGCGGACGAGCACCTCGGCGTTGGCCGGGTTCCCGGCCCGCCGGAGAGCGCCGCCGTGAGCGATGGCCAGCTCGCACGCCGACCGGGATTCACCGGCGCCGGTCTCCCGTAGGAGGGTGAACGCACGTCCGTAGAAGTCGGCCGCCTCGTCGTAGGCGTACAGCTCGAGCGCGGCCGTGGCCGCCCGACGTGCGCTCTCGACGGCGCGGTCGCGATCGAGCGGGGCCGCGGCGAGGTGGTGTTCCGCCACCTCCGCCAGCCTGGCGTCGGCACCGCCCCGGTCGATGGCGAGCGCCGCCAGGTCGTGGAGCTCCGCCCGCTCGCCCTCGGACAGCGAGTCGTGGACCACCTGTCGGAGCAGCTCGTGGGCGAACTCCATCTCGCGAGGGGCGCGTGCGGGTCTCACGAACCCGGCGCTCTGAGCCTCGGCGAGCTGCCGTCCAGGGGGCCCGACCATGGCCTGGAGATCGTCGGGGCGGAAGCGGACCCCCAGCACCGAGGCGGCCTGGAGCGCCGCGACCGTGTCCGAGGCGAGTCCCCCGAGCCGCTCGAGGACCACGTCGCGGACCGCCTCGGGAACGTCTGTCGGACCGCCCACCCGGAGTGGGCGCTCCGGCCCTTCCAGCGCCGCCCGTTCGAGAAGCGCACGGGTCATCTCGCAGACGAACAGCGCGTTGCCGCCGGTCCAGCGGTGGATCCGCCGTGCCGCGCGAGCCGCCTCGTCGCTCGCGCCGGCGAGCTCGCCCACGTAGTGGGCCACGTCCTCCTCGGAGAGGCCGGTCATCTCGATCTCCCGGACGCCCCCTCCCGGGGCCGCGTCCCGGTCGGGGTCGACGGCCGCCGGTCGATTCCGGCACGTGGCCACGACGAGGAGGCGAGCACCGCCGAGGAGACACTGCACAGCCAGCCGTTGCGACGCCGGCGCGGCCCGATGGAGGTCGTCGAGCACGAGGACGAGAGGTCGCTCGGACGCGGCTGCTGCGAGCACGTGCACGACGGCGTCGACGAGGCGGTGGCGCCCGGGATCTCGGGGCGGCTCGCCGATCGCCCGCACGACCTCGGCGAGCCGGGGAGAGAGCACCGCGAGCGCGGTTCGGTCGTGGGGGAGCCAACCCGTGAACCGCCGGGGTTCTGCCTCGGCGAGCTCCTCCAGGGCCTGTCCGAACGGCTGCAGGGGGACCATCGGAGCGGCCTCGCACGATCCCCACACGACCCGGGCGCCCCGGCCGGTCGCCCGGCTGGCGAACGTTCGGGCGAGCGCCGTCTTCCCGATGCCGGCTTCGCCCTCGACCAGCACCAGCACCGGCTCCCCGGCCACGGCCCGGTCGAGACACGCCTCGAGCGAGCAGAGCTCGTCACCTCGGCCGACGAACGGGCCCGGGAGGAGGCTCCCGGAGCGATCCGGGCGCGACGCCGGTGGCGCGAGCAGCACCCCCGTGAGCAGGACGGGGTCGTCCTGGAGGACGAGCCGCTCCAGTCGACGGAGCTCGTCGCCGGGCTCGATGCCAGCTTCCCGGACGAGTCGTTCACGGGCGAGCGCGTAGGTGGCGAGGGCGTCACGACGCCGACCCATGCGGTACTGCGCGAGCATCAGGAGCCACCAGCGCCGCTCCCGGGCGGGCAACTCCTCGACGAGGTGGGTGAGCCGGCTGGCGGCGTGAGCGGCGTCCCCGAGCAGGAGTCTGGCCTCCGCGAGTCCGTCCTCGGCCTCGGCGAGGATCTCGGCGAAGCGCCGACGCGCCGCGAGAACCGCCGGCCCGTCGGGGAGATCGGCGAACGGGACGCCACGAACGCCGCCGAGCAGCCCCTGGAGCAGCGCCCGCCGTCGCTCGTGGTCACGCTGACGAGCGGCGTCGTCGGCGTCCCGCACCGTCACGACGGCGCGCTCCGTATCGACGACGACGGATCCGCCGAGGCCGTAGCCGTCTGGGGTCGAGACCACGAGACCCGGCCCCGCGGCTCGCCGCACCCGAACCACGTGGTTCTGCACCGCCTTGCGCGCCGTGGGAGGGGGTCCTCCGGGCCAGAGGAGGCCCACGACGTCGTCGGTCGTCGCGGGCCGCTGGTGCCGTAGTGCCAGCGCGGCCACCACGGCCCGTTCCCTCGGCCGCAGGGCGACGATCGCGTCGTCGCGGCGGAGCTCCGTCGGGCCGAGGACCGCGACGGAGAGGCCTCCGGACACGGCGACTCCTGTGACCGATCTGTTACCGGGCGCCGGTCATACTAGCGGCCGGTCACGAAGGGTGACATCGGGCGTTCCCCGCGTCTGGGCTTCGGGACGGGAGGCGAGCGGCATGGCGGACGACCGGCGGCGTTCGCGTGCGGCCAGGGTCGCGGCATCGGGACTCACGATGCTCCTCGTCGCAGCATCGCTCGTCGGGGCGGAGCCGGCCGCCGACGAGGCCGCGGCGGCGTTCCCCGGTGCACCGGGTCTCATCGCCTTCTCCGAACCCCGTACGCCTCAGAACTGCAACGAGAGCTTCGGCATCATCGACGTGAAGACCTACGACCCCGGCACCGGGGTGGTCACGACGGTCGGCGCGGGGCGCGCTCCGGAGTTCTCGCCCGACGGCCGCCGCATCGCGTACGAACGGGACCTGCGCGTCTACACCAACAGCCTCGACGGGACGGACGAGGATCTGGTCGGCATCGGCTTCCGTCCGTCGTGGTCGCGTGACGGGAGCCGGATCGTCTTCACCCGCGGTACGAGCTCGGGCCCGGGGAGCGACGGGATCTTCGTCGCGGGCTGGTCGGGCGGCGCGGCGACCCAGCTCACCTTCCCCGACCCCGACCACGCGCAGGCGCCACTCGAGACCGGCACCGCTCCCAACGGCGATCCCTACTTCGCGTTCGTCGAACAGGACCTCTCTCCGAGCTGGTCTCCCACCACCGACCAGATCGTCTTCACCCGCTGGGTGCGCGTGGAAGGTGAACGACGCCGGCTTCGCCTACGGGCATGCAGACCACCTCGACCTGTGGCTGATGAACGCCGACGGGAGCGGCCAGCAGCGCCTCACCGGGAACCCGTACTCCGAGGAGCCGGATCTCGGGAGCCAGGTCCCCGACTGGTCGCCCGATGGTACGAGGATCGTCTTCGCCCACCCGGAGATCGGCGGCGTGCGGATCCGGGTCACCACTCCGGCCGGGGGTCTGGGGAGCGAGGTCGCGACGTCGAGCTTCCCAGACGTGTTCGTGGGCTGGTCACCGGACGGGAACGTGATCTGGGGGAACCGCAACGAGGGCGCGATCAACTCGGGCGGCGCCGCGGTGTACACCGCCCCGAACGGGCTGTGCGGGTTCTCGTGGGGCGTCGAGTTCGACGACGAGCCCACCGCCGTCTGTGACGTGCTTCCGTCTCCCACGGTCCCCGGGTACGTGGAGTTCGACGGTTCCGGCTCGCTCGACCCGGTCGGTAGCGGGTTGGTCTACGAGTGGGACTTCGCCGACGGCACCACCCAGCCCGCCCCGGCACCCCCGTTCACGAACCACACCTACACGACGCCCGGCGCCTATGAGGCGACCCTGACGGTGACGGACGGGAACTTCGTCAGCGACTCCGTCGACTGCAGCACCGTGGACGTCGCGGCGCCTCGCCTCGGGGTCGGGCTGTCCTTCCCCGGGGCCGGCTCCACGTTGTTCGCGCCCGGCGACCCCGTACCGGTGCGCGTGTCGCTGAGCGCGACCGACGGGGTGGGCGACCTCTCGAACGTCACGTTCGTGGGCGACCCGCTCGACGTCGCTCCGGATGTGGCGCTGACGTTGGTGTCGGCTCCGGATCCCGGGCAGCTCCCGGGCCCGGACGGGCTCACGCTCGCGCCGGGAGAGGAGGTCAGCTTCGACTACGAGCTCGAGGCGGCTCAGCCCGGCGACTTCACCGTCAGCTCGACCGCGACCGGGGCCGACGCCGCAGGGCGGCTCGTCGGGCCGGTGGTGACGGAGCGCAGCGGTCGGATCGGAGCGCTCGAGGTCACGGTGACGGCCGATCCGGACACGGTCGACCTCGAGGAGAAGGAAGACGAGACGGGCCCCGAGCCCCAGGACGTGACCGTCACCGTGGAGGTCACGAACCCCTTCGACACGCCGGTCGACGACGTGACCCTGCGCGTCCAGCCGCCGGAGCTGGTGACCGAGGTCGTGCCGCCGCTCGGCTACGAGGCGTTCACCTACCTCGTGAGCTCCGACCCGCCCGACCCCGCCGATCCGGTCCCCGGTGACCCGGGCGACATCGAGCTCGACGACCCGATCCCCGCCGGTGCCACGATCACCCACGAGCTGCCGGGCCGGGCACTGGACGCGGGCACGGTGGACCTGAGCGTGGTCGTGACGGGCTCGGTCCCCCAAGACGACGGTCCCCCCCTCAACGTCACCGGCGGTGGCACGGGCCGGATCGAGATCGGCGCAGACGTCAAGCTCTTCTTCGACGCGGAGATCGACGAGGACACGCTCGGGCCGGCGCCCGACGGGGCGGAAGGTCCGTGGGTGGTCGGCGGCCAGGAGTGGCAGATCGTCGGCACGATGGAGAACCGCACCCACGACGAGACGATCGAGATCGCGGTGCTCCCGCTCCTGGAGGGCAACGCCCACTACGCGGTCCCGATCCCGCACCTGGACCCGCCGCCGGACGAAGAGTGCGGGATCGGCGTGATCCGCCGACTCGCGCCGGGCGAGGAGATCGAGTTCGCGGTGCCGGTACGCACGATCCTCGACGGGGGCACCCGGGGCACGGTGCGTTACGAGCCGACCGGCGCCGTCGTCGAGGACGACGGCACGAAGACCGCGCTCACCGAGGAGCAGATCCTCGTCGCGGCGGGCGCCGGCGAGCACGTCGTCTCGGTCGACACCCGCGAGCGGGTGCCGGAGTCGTCGGTCGGCGAGGTCGTCTGGACCTACGGCGCGTCGACACTGGAGACGTTCGCCGACCTCGCGGGCGGCATGGGGCTGATGGCGATCCAGGCCACGGCGTTCCTCCTCCAGCCCTGGGAGTGGCTGCCGGCGTTCAGGGCCGCGAGCGACAAGGTCGCCGAGTACGTGTACGAGGTTCACGAGAACCTCGCGCCCGAGGATCGGGAGGCCTGGCTGAACAGCTGGGCGAGCGCACTGGAGCTGTCCACGGGCATGGCGCTGGTCGACGCTCGCGCGGCCGTCGAGGCCCACGCGCTGGCGTCGTTCACCGAGCTGACCACGGCGTGGGAGACCGGGGACTACACGACGGTCGCGCAGTGGTGGGGCCGCCAGACCGGCGCAGCACCCGACGTCGCGTTCCAGGCGTTGAGCCGCGCCTACGGAGTGTGCAAGCTCCTGGCCAGGAGCACGCCCTGGGCGCGGCGCGCGGCGGCGGCCAAGGAGGCCGCGCTGATCGCGCAGCTCGATGCGCTCGGACCCAACCCGTCGGCCGCGGACATCCCGACCGGCGCGCCGCTGAGCTACGAGATCCACGGACGCAACACCTTCGGCATCGACCGGGTCATGAACGACAAGGTGCAGGAGTTCGCCGACGACTTCGGCGTCGTGCTCGGGGTCCGCCGTCGCGGCCCGGGCTCGATCGCCAAGATCGAGGCGGGCACCCACGGGCCGAAACCGTTCCACATGAAGCCGAAGAACACGTCCCGGGCCGACGTCGCCTTCCTGGGCTTCCTCGACGACCTCGACACGGTCGCGATCAAGGAACCGCCTCTACGCGGAGAGGTGATCGCCGCCCTCGACGACATCGGCGCGAGCCCGGACCTGCGCGCCGAGGTGATCGCGCGCCACAACAAGCGGATGGAGGAGTGGTACGGCGAAGGTGTCGACGTCTTCACCGGCCTCGGCGGGGACTACTCGACGAGTTACCGGGCCAAGTTCGTCGCCTGGGCACGAGAGGGCTTCCCGGTACCGAAGGAGGGCGCGCCCCTCGACTTCAGGACCAACGTGGCGGCCGGGCGGTCGCTGCCCCCGACGACGTGCTCTACGAGCGGTCCCCGTTCGACTTCGACACGGTCGTCGGCGCCGACGGGCGGGCGCAGTGGATCCCGAGGATCGACCGCGGCGACGGCCTCAAGCCGGTCACCGGCGACATGGACCTCATGTTCGCGGCGAACGAGGATCTCCGGTTGCTGCCCGAGGAACGGCGCATCGAGTTCTACGAGCGGGCCCACGAGCTCGGCTTCGAGCACGTCGAGCCGGCCTCGTGGAACGACCCCGCCGGGCGCAACGGCTACATGATCGAGCACTCCGCGCACACGCCCGGCTCGGACTCGATGTTCACGTGGATGCCGCGAGCGACGCCCCGGGCGGCGCGCTTCGACCCGCAACACAGCTGGTTCGACATCTCCGACCAGACCAGGACCCGTGGGCGGCTGTACGTGCGGGGCGCGAACGTCAAGCTGCTCTCCGACGATCCCGGTGAGCTCACGCCCATCTCCGACACCGACGCCGACACGGCCGGGTACTTCAGCCCCAAGACGTACTTCCTCATCGACCCTGACTGCTCCAACGGCGGTGACGACGCCGGCGGTGCTGGCGGAGGGACCTCGGTGATGCTGCGCATCACCCAGGTCGAACCCACCGTCTGCCAGGCCGTCTTCGAGCGCGACCCCGACGCGGTCATCCTCCGCATGACCGAGACGGGAGAGCTCGAGGTCTGGAGCGCAGAGGACGGCTGGCAGCCCTACGATCCCGACGCCAGCGCCGACGATGCCTCCGACGGGCTCTCCGGCGGGCTCTCGACCTCGCCTGACGATCCGTACGTCCTCGAGATCCGCGTCCTCCCCCAGAGCGTCAGCACCGCGGGCGCGTCGGCGGGCGACACGTCGATCGAGATCGCGTCCGAGGGCGACCTCGAGCTCGAGCCCGGCGTCGACGAGTGGCTCGAGGTCGGCGACGTGGTCGTGGTCAACCCCGGTGGCTCGAACGAGGAGCAGGTGACGATCGCCGGCTTCGGCTCCCTCGTCTTCGAGGAGCCGCTCCGGTTCGACCATGACGAGGGCGAGATCGTCAGTGTCGTCCGGCCGGCGAGCGACCCCGGCGACCCCGGCGACCCCGGCGACCCCGGCGACCCCGGCGATCCCGGCGATCCCGGCGACCCCGGTCCTGGCGACCCCGGCGATCCCGGCGATCCCGGCGATCCCGGCGACCCCGGTCCTGGCGACCCCGGCGACCCCGGCGACCCCGGCGACCCCGGCGACCCCGGCGACCCCGGCGACCCCGGTCCTGGCGACCCCGGTGACGTCGGGGTCGGCGGTGAGGCCGTCGACGCGAACCCCGTGGGTTCGGTGGCCGTGGCGGGCGACGGCGGGGTGTTCGCCGTGGACGGTGCGTCCTTCCACGGGTCGCTCGCGGGGCTGACCCTGCGATCGGCGCCCGCGGCCATCTCCCGCACGCGGACCGGTCTGGGCTACGTCGTGGTCACGGCACTGGGCGGGGTGTTCGCGTTCGGCGACGCGGGGTTCTTCGGATCGCTCATCGCCCTGGTGCTCAACGGGCAGGTGGTCGACGTGGCGATCACGGAGTCGGGCCACGGGTACTACCTGTTCGGGGTCGACGGCGGCGTGTTCGCCTTCGGCGACGCCGAGTTCCACGGCTCGCTCGCCGGCACCGCCCTCTCGGCGCCCATCGCCGCCGGAGCGGTGGTCCCCGGTGGCTACGTGCTCGTCGGCGAGGACGGCGCCACCTACGCCTTCGGCGAGGCGGCGTTCCCGGGAAGCCTCTTCGGGACCCCACTGGTGGGGCCCGTGGTGGACGCGGCGGCGACACCCTCCGGACGCGGTCTGGTCCTCACCGCCACCGACGGCGGCGTGTTCGCCCTCGGCGACGCCGAGTTCCACGGCTCGCTCGCGGGTCTCGCGCTGGGCGCTCCGATCACGGGGCTGGCCTCGGTCGGGACCGGCGGCTACGTGCTGTGGGACCGCGATGGCCGCCGGTTCGGCTTCGGCAGCGCTGGCGTCAAGGGCTCGCTCCCCGCGCGGCTCGTCGCGCCGATCTCGGACGCGGGCTGACGCGGGGGTCGCCCGGACCGCGACGGTGACATGATCCCTTCGCCGCCGCCTCCGGCCCCCGGCTAGCCTGCGGCCGATGCCCAAGATCCTCGTCGCCGCCGACGCCCACTGGGTCCAGGAGCAGGTCAGAGCCGCCCTGGTCGGGCCCGACGACCAGGTCCTCGAGGTCCGCCGGGGCCAGGACGTCCGTGACGCGGTCGACCGTGAGGAGCCCGACGTCGTCGTGCTCGACCTCCAGATCGGCAACATGGGCGGCATCGCGATCGCCATCGACCTGCGCCTCGAGGAGGCGGCGGGCCGGCTGCCCCACGCGCCGATCCTCCTCCTCCTCGATCGCGAGGCCGACCGCTTCCTCGCCCGGCGCGCCGACGCCGACGACCACCTCGTGAAGCCGGTCGACGCCGGCACGCTGCGGCGGGCGGTGCGGCGGCTCGCCGGCTCGGATCGGCCGGCGGGCGCCCCGCTAGAATCGTGACCCTCCGGGATGTAGCGCAGTTTGGTTAGCGCGCAGCGTTCGGGACGCTGAGGTCCCGGGTTCGAATCCCGGCATCCCGACCACCGAGGCGCAACTCACCTCGTCCAGCGGCGCCCACGCGGGCGCCGCTGGCGCGCCCGGGCCCGACCGCCTCCCCGTCTACTCCCGGTCGACGATGAGCTCGGCGAGCTGCACGGCGTTGAGCGCCGCGCCCTTCCGGAGGTTGTCGCCCGTCACCCACAGGTCGAGGCCACCCGGGTTGGAGGGATCGGACCGCACCCGACCCACCAGCACCGGGTCGATCCCCGCCGAGTCGAGCGGCGTGGGATACCCGTTGCCGTCGTCGACGAGGCGGACCCCGGGGGCCCGGCCGAGCAGCTCGAGCGCCTGGCCCCGCGTCACCGGCGACCGGAACGACAGGTTCACGGCCATGGCGTGCCCCACGTACACGGGCACCCGGACGCAGGTGGCGGTGACGGCGACGGAGTCGTCGTGGAGGATCTTGCGGGTCTCGTGGACGAGCTTCCACTCCTCCGACGTGTAGCCGCGCTCACCCACCGACCCGGCGAGCGGGATGACGTTGGCGGCGATCGGCTTGGGCCAGACCTGGCCCGGCACGATCAGCCCTTCGAGGGCGCCGGCCCGCCGCAGCCGCTCCGTGCGGCTGACGTCGCGGGTCCACTGGTCGTCCAGCTCCCGGATGCCCGCCTGCCCGGCCCCCGAGACCGACTGGTACGTGGAGACGACCATCCGCTCGATGCCCGCGGCCCGGTGGAGAGGAGCGACCGCGGTGAGCAGCACCATCGTCGTGCAGTTGGGGCACGACACGATCCGCCGGGGCATCTCGTCGACGTCGTCGGGGTTGACCTCGGCCACGACCAGGGGGACGTCGGGTTCCATCCGGAACGCGGCCGAGTTGTCGACCACCTTGGCGCCGGCCTCCGCGGCCACCGGAGCCCACTCCACCGCGAGCGGGTCGTCGACGTCGATCATCACGAGATCGAGGCCCTCGAAGCACCCGGGCCGCAGCACCTCGCAACGGACCCAGCGCTCACCGAAGGGGACGCGGCGCCCCTCGGAGCGTGAGGACGCGAAGGCCCGCAGCTCCTGGACCGGGAACTTCCGCTCCTCGAGGATGCGCAGCATCTCGTTGCCGACGAGGCCGGTGGCCCCGACCACCCCGATCCGTGTCATTCCCTATCCCTCGTCCAGACCGAAGGTCCGGTGGAGCGCGCGCACGGCCCGTTCCACGTCGCCAGCCGGCACCACGCAGGAGATGCGGATCGACGACGTCGAGATCATCTCGATGTTGATGCCCTCCTCGGCCAGGGTCTCGAACATCGTGGCCGCGACGCCCGGGTGGGTCTTCATGCCCGCTCCCACCAGCGACACGCGCCCGACGTCGGGATCGTGGCGCAGCCCGGTCGCCTCCACCTCGGCCACGACCTTGTCCATCACCTCGAGGGTCCGGGCCAGGTCCTCCTTCGGCACGGTGAACGAGATGTCGGTGTGGTCGGCCGTCGACACGTTCTGCACGATCATGTCGACGTTGACCTCGGCCTCGGCGAGGGCCCGGAACATCGTGGCGGCGATGCCGGGCCGGTCGGGCACCTGCTCGATCGTCACCTTCGCCTCGGAGGTGTCGTGGGTGACGCCGGAGATGATCGCCTGCTCCATCGAGGGGTCTTCCTCCTGTACCCAGGTGCCCGGCTCCCAGGTGAAGCTGGACCGGACGTGGACCGGCACCGTGTGGTTGCGGGCGAACTCGACCGACCGCAGGGCCAGTACCCGACCACCCGAGGCCGCCATCTCGAGCATCTCCTCGTACGACAGGCGCCCCAGCCGGCGCGCCTCGGGAACGATCCTCGGGTCGGCGCTGTAGACGCCGGCCACGTCGGTGTAGATCTCGCAGGCCTGCGCGCCGAGGGCCGCGGCCAGGGCCACCGCCGTCGTGTCGGATCCCCCACGACCGAGGGTCGTGATGTCGAACGTCGTGGAGACGCCCTGGAACCCGGCCACCACGGCCACGTTCCCCGCCGCCAGCGCATCGCGCAGGCGGTCGGCCCGGACCTCGAGGATCTTGGCCCGGCCGTGCGCGGTGTCGGTGACGATCCCGGCCTGGGAGCCCGTGAACGACACCGCCGGCTGGCCGAGGTCGATGATCGCCATGCACAGCAGGGCGATGCTGATCCGCTCCCCGGCCGTGAGCAGCATGTCGAGCTCCCGCTCGCTCGGCCGGTGCGACACGTCGTGGGCGAGCCGCAGCAGCTCGTCGGTGGTCTTGCCCATCGCCGAGACGACCACGACGACGTCGTGGCCGGCCCGGCGGGTCCGCACGATGTGGTCGGCCACGGCGCGGACCCGGTCGGGGTCGGCCACGGAGCTGCCGCCGAACTTCTGGACGACGAGCGGATGCTCGGAGATCACTCGGCCACGGTACCAAGGCCGGCCCGGCGTCCCGAGAACGATTCCGGCGCCGGAGTCCGGGGACCGGGGGATGGCCACGGGGCCGGGCCGGCGATCGGGACGGCCAGGAGGACGCCGGCCCGGGCGCCGGTCGGGGCGTCGGGACCGCCGCCGGGCAAGGGCGTCCCGCGGTCCGCTGGGTAGACTCCCCGCCGTGTCCAAGGCAGCCAAACGAGAGCGACAGCGCCTGAACCGCGAGACCGCCCGGCAGGCCCGCGAGGCCGCGCAGCGCAGGTCGCGACAGCGCCGCACCCTTCGCAACGTCCTGATCTTCGCCGTGATCGGTGTGGTGGTCTTCGTCCTGTTCGCGGTGCTCGGCGACGACGACGAGGGCGACGAGTCGTCGGCCACCACCACGACCGTGGCCTCGACCACGACCTCGGCCTCCTCGGCGCTGCCGGCGGGCTGCCGGGAGGTGGAGGCCCCGGCTCCCAAAGACGTCTCGTTCCCCGAGCCGCCGGCGATGGAGATCGACCCCGCAGGGACGTACACCGCCCGCATGCAGACGACGTGCGGTGAGATCGCGATCGCCCTCGACGCCGCCACGGCTCCCCAGAGCGTCAACAACTTCGTGTTCCTGGCCCGCCAGGGGTTCTACGACGGCCTGGCCTTCGTCCGGTCGGCCGCGGGCTTCGTGGTCCAGGCGGGGAGCCCCACCCAGGACAACGCGGGTGGCCCGGGTTACTCGCTGCAGGGCGAGGTCCCGGCCGACGGCTACGAGCTCGGCTCGGTCGCCATGGCCAAGGGCGGCAGCGAGGCACCCGGGACGGCCGGGTCCCAGTTCTTCATCGTCACGTCGCCGGACGGTCCGGCCAAGCTGACCCCCGACTACGCCGTGGTCGGGACGGTCACCGAGGGCCTCGAGGTGGCCCAGACGATCGAGTCGCTGGCCCCGCCGAGCGGCGACGGTCCCCCGACCCGTCCCGTGGTCATCGAGCGCGTGACCATCGAGGAGTCCTGACCCGGTCCTGACCGGACCCTGACCCGACCGGTCACCGCCGGGCGGTACGCCACCGGCCCGGTCAGCGGTCGAGGTCGGGGAGGTCCTCGCCCGAGGCGACCACCTCGACCTCGTCGCCCCGGTAGACCGTCACCCGACCGGCGCCGGCCACCCGCCACCGCCCCGACGGATCGCGCACGAGCGCGGTCTCCTCGTCGACGCCCACCAAGAGCGCGCTGCGGGGCAGCAACTCGATGGAGCGCTCGCGCATGTGGTCGGCGGCCGTGCCGTGGTACGGGAAGACGGCCAGGTTGCGGACCAGGCCCAGCCCGACCGTGTAGGCCCCGCCCCGCGGGTCCACCATCGGGTCGCACACGAGCGTCGCCCCGGCCCCCGAGCAGGCGAGCACCGCCCCCGCCGGTACGCCGCCACCATCGCCTCGTACAGCGCCGAGTCCTTGAGCACCGACCGCAGGTGCAGCGGCGACCCGTCGGACAGGTAGACGAAGCTCGCCGCCCCGACCTTCTCGGCGACCTCCGGATCCTCGGCCTCGGACCGATGGAGCACCATCAGGCCCTCGACCTGCGCCCCCAGCTCGGCGAAGTGGGCCGTCGCCCGCTCGACGGCCCGCTCGGGGTGCTCGAAGGCCGCGGCGGTGGGGAGCACGACCACCCGGTCGCCTCCGCTCGCCTCGAGCAGCTCACGGTCCAGGTCCTTGCTCCCGTCGCGCCACTCGCCTCCGCCCAGCAGGGCGAGGGTGCCGGAGGTCCGCTTCCCGCTCACGGCCTGGCCACCCCCAGCGTCATGGGCCGGAACAGGCCGGGGGCCCTGGGCTCCAGGCGCTCCAGCTCGAGGACCTCGAACCCGGCGTCCCGCACGAGGTCGGCCGCGTTGCGGTCGAGGTGGCACCCGGCGGACAGGTGGCTCCAGATCGGGTCGAGCCGCCGCTGCCAGTCCCCCGGCGACCGGTCGCGCCGCCGTGCTCGAGGAACAGGTACTGCCCGTCGGGCCGGAGCACGCGACGGATCTCGCGGAGGGCCCGCGCCGGGTCGCGGAACGAGCAGACCACGAGGGTGGACACCGCGGTGTCGAAGCTGGCGTCGGGGAAGGGGAGGTCCTCGGCCGGGGCGGCGCTCACCTCCACCGGGACGGGCGCCGCGTCGAGCTTCCGCTCCATCCGCCGGCGCATCTCGGCGTCGGGCTCCGTGGCGTGGACCCGGATCACGTCGTGGTAGCGGGCCAGGTTGGCGCCGGTCCCGGCGCCCACCTCGACCACCTCGCCCCGGGCGTGGTCGAGGAGCAGGGCCCGGAACCGACCCAGCCACCCGCGCTCCGCGGCGGACATCAGCGGGTCGTAGCCGGCCGCGAAGAGTCGCCTCGCCAGAGACATCGTCGGCAGCCTACTGCCCGTCCACCGCTGGAGCGCCGTGCCTACCGGTCGGTAGCATGCGGGTCCTCGTCGTCTCCGGAGGGGGAGCGTGATGTCCATCAAGCGCGTCGGGATCGTGGGCTCGGGGATCATGGGCTCGGGCATCGCCGAGGTCGCCGCCAAGGCCGGCTACGAGGTCGTGCTGCGCAGCCGCCAGCAGCCGACCGCCGACGCGATGATCGCCGGCCTCGAGAAGTCGCTGGCCCGCCAGGTCGACAAGGGCCGGCTCGACGCCGGCGAGCGCGATGCGGTGCTCGGCCGCGTCACCGCCGTCGCCGACCTCGGCGAGCTCGCCGACTGCGACCTCGTGATCGAGTCGATCGTCGAGGACCTCGCCACCAAGAAGCATCTCTTCAACGAGCTCGACCGGATCTGCCGCGACGACGCCATCCTGGCCACGAACACCTCCACCCTCCCCGTGGTCGAGATGGCGATGGAGACGGGGCGTCCCGACCGGGTCTGCGGGATCCACTTCTTCAACCCTGCCCCCGCCATGGCGCTGGTCGAGGTGGTGCGGGCCATCACGTCGTCCGAGGAGACCGTCGAGGCCGCCCGCTCGTTCGCCGAGGCCTGCGGCAAGGACCCCGTGGTCGTCAAGGACCAGGCCGGCTTCATCGTGAACGCGCTGCTGTTCCCCTACCTCAACAACGCGGTGCGGTTGCTCGACGCCGGGGTCGCCACCCGCGAGGGCATCGACTCGGCGATGAAGGGCGGCTGCAACTTCCCCATGGGCCCGCTCGAGCTCCTCGACCTCGTCGGGCTCGACACGAGCCTCTCGATCCTCGAGGCGCTCTACGCCGAGTTCAAGGACCCCAACTACGCCCCGGCCCCGCTGCTGCGGCGGATGGTGAGCGCGGAGCTCCTCGGCCGCAAGACCGGCCGGGGCTTCTACGACTACCACCGCAAGTAGCCGCCCAGCGGCGGTGAGCACACCCGGGACGCAGCACCTCCCGTCTCGGGTGTCGAAACCCCCGCCCAGCGGCGGTGAGCACACCCGGGACGCAGCACCTCCCCTCTCGGGATGGCGCGGGGCGTGTGGCACGGCCGCCGCCGAGCCGGGACAATGGTGCGATGACCGACCGTCCCTGGCTGATGCGCACCTACTCGGGCCACACCTCGGCCCGGGCGTCCAACGAGCTCTACCGCACCAACCTGGCCAAGGGGCAGACCGGGCTCTCGATCGCGTTCGACCTGCCCACCCAGACCGGCTACGACCCCGACCATCCCATGGCCCGGGGCGAGGTCGGGAAGGTCGGCGTGCCCGTCCCCCACCTCGGAGAGATGCGGACGCTCTTCGACGGCATCCCCATCGAGGAGATGAACACCTCGATGACCATCAACGCCACCGCCATGTGGCTCCTCGGGCTGTACGTCGCCCTCGCCGAGGAGCGCGGGGTCGACCCGGCCCGCCTCACGGGAACGACCCAGAACGACATCGTCAAGGAGTACCTCTCCCGGGGAACCCACATCTTCCCGCCCGAGCCGTCGAAACGGCTGACCGTCGACCTCGTCACCCACACGGTCCGGCACGTCCCGAGGTGGAACCCGATCAACGTCTGCTCCTACCACCTCCAGGAGGCCGGCGCGACGCCGGTCCAGGAGATCGCCTACGCCATGGCCACGGCGTGCGGCGTGCTCGACGCGGTGCGGGAGTCCGGGCAGGTGAGGCCCGAGGGGCTGCCGGCGGTCGTGGGCCGCATCTCCTTCTTCGTCAACGCCGGGATCCGCTTCGTCGAGGAGACCTGCAAGCTGCGGGCCATGAGCCGGCTGTGGGACCGGCTCTGCCGCGACCGCTACGGGGTCGCCGACGAGAAGCTCCGCCGCTTCCGCTACGGCGTCCAGGTGAACTCGCTCGGCCTCACCGAGCAGCAGCCCGAGAACAACGTCCCCCGCATCGTGCTCGAGGCCCTGGGGGTCACGCTCTCCCGCTCGGCCCGGGCCCGGGCCATCCAGCTCCCGGCCTGGAACGAGGCGCTCGGCCTCCCACGCCCGTGGGACCAGCAGTGGTCGCTGCGGATCCAGCAGATCCTCGCCTACGAGACCGACCTGCTCGAGTACGACGACCTCCTCGACGGCTCCCGGGTCGTCGAGGCCAAGACGGCCGAGCTCGAGGAGGCGGCCGACGCGGAGCTGGCCTGGGTGCTCGACGGGGGCGGGGCGTTCGCCATGATCGACGCGCTCAAGGGCCGGCTCGTGCAGAGCCACGCGGAGCGGGTCCGGCGCGTCGAGTCCGGGGAGCAGGAGGTCGTCGGGCTGAACTGCTTCACCGAGACGGAGCCGTCGCCGCTCGTCGAGGGGCTCGAGGGCGAGGCGAGCATCCTCGTCGTGGACCCCGCCGCCGAGGCCGAGCAGCTCGAGCACCTCGAGGCCTGGCGGGCCCGGCGCGATCCCGACGCCGTCGCCGCGGCGATCGACCTCGTGCGCGAGACGGCCCTCACGTCCGACAACCTCATGGCCGCGACCGTCACGCTGGCCCAGGCGGGCGGCACGGTCGGCGAGTGGGCCGGGGCCCTGCGCGACGTCTTCGGGGAGTACCGGGCGCCCACGGGAGTGGGCGCGGTCGCCGCAGCCCCGGTGGCCTCGATGGCCTCGGTCCGCGAGCAGGTCCGCGCCGCGGCCTCGGAGCTCGGTGGGCCGATCCGGCTGCTCGTCGGCAAGCCCGGCCTCGACGGGCACTCCAACGGGGCCGAGCAGGTCGCCGTGGCCGCCCGCGACGCCGGGATGGAGGTCGTCTATCAGGGGATCCGCCTCACGCCGGCCCAGATCGCCGCCGCCGCCCGTGACGAGGACGTCGACGTCGTCGGGTTGTCGATCCTCTCGGGCTCCCATCTCGAGCTCGTCCCCGAGACGCTCCGCCTGCTGCGCGAGTCCGGCGTGCACGTGCCGGTGGTGGTCGGAGGGATCGTGCCCGAAGCGGACCAGCCCAAGCTGCTCGAGGCCGGTGTGGCCCGCGTGTACACGCCGAAGGACTTCCGCCTGGTCGACATCATGGCCGACCTGGCCGAGCTGGGGATCGCCGCCCGGCGCGGCGAGGCCGGGGGCGAGAAACGGCTCAGACGAGCGCCCGAACCGGTCGATGGAACACCGATGATGGATCACCGACTGGTGGTCTCCGCCTGCGCGGCCGTCGCCGCGCTGGCCGCGGGGGTCATGGCCGCGCTCACCGGAGCGGCGGGGCTCGGGCTGGTCGCCGGGGTCGCGGGCCTCGTCGCGGGCATCGCCGCCGCGGCGATCGGCGTCAAGGCGCGCACCGCCGAGGACCAACTGGCACGGGCCGCCGAGGATCTCCAGCGCCTCCGCCGCGAAGTCGACACGCTGGCCGCCGCGCTGGCCGAGGAGGCCTCGCTCCAGTCGGCCCGATCCGCGCTCGGTGACGAGAGGATGGACGGCTCCGACGGATCCTCGGCCTCCGACCCCGCCGCCACCGGAGTGGTCGACCGGGTCTCGGGACTGCTGGAGCAGCGGTTCCTCGGCGTGCTGGTGCACCAGCGCGTCGCCGCCGCCCGCCGCCAGCTCCAACCCGTCTCGGTCGTCCTCTTCGAGGTCGACGGCCTCGGCTCCGCCGACGACGAGGTGAAGAACCAGGCGCTCGGTGTGCTCGGCGAGGTGATCCGGTCCACGCTGCGGGAGTGCGACGCGGCCTGCCGCATCGGGGACCTCATGGCCGGGGCGGTGCTGCTCGACACGACCGAGGCCGGGGCCATGTGGGCTGCCGAGCGCGTGCGGGGCAACCTGCTGGCCAGCCCGGTGGGCAGCGAGCTCACGATCTCGGCCGGGATCGCCTGCTACCCGACCCACGCCCTCGGCGCGGCCGAGCTCGTCGAGATGGCGGGCCGGGCCCTCGAGCGGGCCCGGGAGCAGGGCTACGACCGGGTCGAGATCGCCCCGACCGACTGACCGACCGACGCCGTCCGACGCTCGCGTTGGCGCGGTCCGGACACCTCCACGGGCGCGAATCGCGCCAACGCGACGAGGTGGTGGGGGGTCAGGCGTAGAGGGACTCGATCTCCGCTGCGTACTTCGCGTGGATGCCCCGCCGCTTGAGCTTCATCGTCGGCGTCAGCTCGTCGGAGTCGGGCGGCCACTCCTCGGAGAGGACCACGTACCGCTTCACCCGCTCCACCTGCGAGAACCGCTCGTTCGCCGTCTGCACGCAGGCCTCCACCTCGGCCATCACCTCGGGATGGCGGGCGAGCTCGGCGAGGGAGTCGGACTCGATGCCGTGGCGCTGCGCCCAGGTCCGCACGAACTCCCCGTCGAGGACGACGAGCGCCCCGATGTACGGCCGGCCGTCACCGATCACGCACGCCTGGCCGATGAAGTCGCAGGCCTTCAGGGCCGCCTCGACGTTGGCCGGTGCGATGTTCTTCCCGCCGGCCGTGATGATCAGCTCCTTCTTGCGGTCCACGATGTCCAGGTACCCGTCTCCGTCCATGACGCCGATGTCCCCGGTGTGCAGCCACCCCTCGGGGTCGAGCGTCTCGGCCGTCTTCTCGGGGTCGTCCAGGTAGCCGCGGAACACGTTCCCGCCCCGGCACAGCACCTCGCCGTCCTCACCCAGCCGGACCTCGCAGCCCGGGATCGCCCGACCGACCATGCCGGGCCTGATCTCCACCGGATCCCACGTCATCGGCCCCGACGACTCGGACAGCCCGTAGAGCTCGGAGACGGGCAGGCCGAGGCCGAGGAAGTACTCCAGCAGCTCGACGGTGATCGGCGCGGCCGCGCTGATCGCGGTGATGAGCTGATCGAGGCCGAGGAGCTCGCGCACCGGCCGCCGCAGCAGCTCCTCGAGCTGCTCGTGCTCCGCCAGGAGGTCGGACGGGGCGGGCCGCCCGTCGAGCTCGGCCCGCTTCACGGCCAGGCCTACCTCGATGGCGTGCTCGATCGCCCGGCCCTGCTCCTCGTTCCCCGCCACCGCGGCGTGCACGCCGGCGTGGATCTTCTCGTACACCCGCGGGACCCCGAAGAACACCTCGGGCCGGACCCAGCCGAGGTAGGTGGGGAGCTGGTTCGTCTCGGGGCAGGTGGTCACCTCGAAGCCGACGCGCATGGCGAGGTAGTGGGAGGCCATCCGCTCGGCGATGTGGGCCATCGGGAGGTAGGAGACCACCCGCCGGCCGGGGAGGTCGTCACGGCCGAGCGCGAGGAACAGGCTCTCGGCGGTCCAGCACACGTTGGCGTGGTCGAGCATCACGCCCTTGGGAGGCCCGGTCGTCCCCGACGTGTAGATGACCGTCGCCAGGTCGTCGGGCGCGACGATCGTGACGGCCTCGTCGAGGTCGACGGGGTCCGCGGCGAGGAGCGCGTCCCAGCGGCGGACGTCGGACGGGGCCCGTCCGTCGGGGTCCTCCACGACGGCGATCTCGCGCAGGTCGGGGAGGTCACCGCGCACCTTGCGCACGCGCTCGAGGAACTCGACGTCCTCGAGGACGGCGGCGACCGCGCCGCAGTGGTGGGCGAGGTACTGGATCTGCTCGGGGGCCGAGGAGTTGTAGATCGACACCGGCGTGGCCCCGCACAGCAGCACCGCGAGGTCGGCTACGTGGAACTCGGGGCGGTTGCGCATCATGATCACGACCCGGTCGCCTCGCGACACCCCGAGGTCCCCCAGCGACGCCGCCAGCCGGGCGGCCCGGTCGGCGTAGCCGGCCCAGGTCCACTCGCCCCAGCCGTCGCCCTCCCGCCAGCGGAGCGCGACGGCGTCCGCGCGCTCGCGCACCGTGGCCGCGAACAGGCGGGGGACGGTGAGGCCCTCGACGGATGCCGCGAGCTGCTCGTTGGTGATCCCCATGTCGCCCCCTTCGTCCACAGCCTCTGGGGACCATTCGTACCCCATCCCGGCGTCGGGCGCACCGGCAGGACGGCCCATCTCTCCGCGGTCCGGGCTCGTCGCGTTGCCGGGCGTGGCCGGCGGGGCCGACCGATATCCACAAGGGGGTCTGGAAAACCTGGGGAAGATGGTGGATACTGTGCCCGGCTCGTCCCGAGGAGATCGTTTGGGGCCCCGCCCGCGCGGGATTCTCTACTCCGACGCTCCTCGGGACGTTCCGCCTCCGGCCGCCGTCCCCTCCCAGCGGGGTGCGTCGTGGTCGAGCGGCTGCCCGGCGTGGCGGATCGCCCCGGGGGTGCGCGACATCCGGGCGACCGGTGCCTGCATGAGGACCCCGTCGACCTCGACCAGCGCGCCCCGGGCCCGGACGTGGGGATCCGCGAGGATGTCGGCCATCGTGTAGACGGGGGCGATCGCCGCCTGGGCGGCGCGGAACGTCGCGAGGACCTCGCTCGACGGTCGGGCCCCGATCCAGGCCGAGACCAGCTCGTCGAGCTCGTCGCGGTGGGCGGCCCGGCCGTCGAAGGTGGCGAACCGCTCGTCGGACCCCACGCCGAGGAGGTCGAGGACCCGCCGCGCGACGGACTCGGCCGACGTGGACAGCGCCACCCACACGCCGTCGGCGCAGCGGTACGTGCCGCGGGGAACGGTGTAGGGGATCCCCGCGCCGAGGCGGGGCTGGAGGTAGCCGAGGCGTGCGAACGCGTCCGGCAGGGGGCCGAGGATCTGGAGCATCGACTCGAGGAGGCTCACGTCGACGACCTGCCCCTCGCCGGTCCGGTCCCGGTGGCGCAGGGCCGCGAGCACGGCGAAGGCCCCGACCAGGGCCGCGATCTCGTCGGTCAGGGCGATCGGGGGGAGCAGCGGTGGCCCGTCCGGCTCGCCGTTGATGGCGGCGAAGCCCCCCATGGCTTCGGCCAGGGTGGCGAAGCCCGGCCGGTCGGCGTACGGGCCGTCCTGGCCGAAGCCGGTGACCCGCAGGACGACGAGACCCGGGTTGCGGTGGTGGAGCACGTCGGGACCGAGACCGAGACGCTCCAGCGTGCCGGGCCGGAGGTTCTCCACGAGCACGTCGGCGTCGTCGAGGAGGGCCAGCATCGTCTCGCGCCCGTCCTCCGACTTGAGGTCGATCACCACCGTGCGCTTGTTGCGGGCGACGAGCTTCCACATGAGCGACTCGCCGCCGCGGGGGTCGAGCCAGCCGAGCCGGCGCGTACCGTCGCCACCGGGGGCCTCGACCTTCACCACGTCGGCCCCGAAGTCGGCGAGGTAGCGCGCCGCGTTGGGCCCGGCGAGCAACGTCGCCATGTCGACGACCCGGAGGCCCTCGAGCGCCTGCACGGGGCCGAGGATACGTGGCGCCCCACGACCGCACCCGAACCCGGCCCGACGACGGGTGACCGCCGGACCCGGAGCCGGCGCTCAGCCGATCCGGGTCAGGCTGCGGTCGTCACGGTCGGCCAGCCAGACGGCGTCCTCGCCGTGGGCCACGGCCACGGGCCGGGCCCCGACGTCGATCGTCGCCACCACGGCGCCACGACCGGGGTCGATGCGGGTCACCCCGGTCCCGCTCGACACCCACACCGACCCACCACCGGCCACGACCCCCGTGAGAAGGTCGCCGTCGCCGACCGGGATCGTGTCGACGACGTCGTTCGACCCCGGGTCGATCCGGGTCACCGTGGCGTCGTCCTCGCTCGTGACCCACACCGACCCCTCGCCCACGGCGAGGCGGGTCGGCCGCTCCCCGACCCCGATCGTCTCCACGACCTCGAGGGTCTCGGGATCGACCCGGGCGACCGCGCCCTCCCGGGCCAGCGCGACCCACACCGCGCTCGCGCCCACGGCCACCCCGACGGGGAAGTCGCCCACCTCGACGAGGTCGCTGACCTCGCCCTCCCCGGGGTCCACCCGCACGAGCGCGTCGCGCTCGACGTCGGCCACCCACACGGCTCCCTCACCGACCGCCACCCGGACCGGGTCGCCACCGACGTCGATCGTGGTCACGGAGAGGTCGTCGGGGTCGACGCGGACCAGCGCGGCGTCGCCCTCGGCCACGACCCACACCGCCCCCTCGCCCACCGCCACCGAGACGGGCTGCCGGCCCACCTCCACCGAGCCCGTGACCCCGAATCCGGCGGGGTCGACCCGGACGAGCGTCCCCTCGTCGGTGTCGGTCACCCAGACCGAGCCCTCCCCGACCGCGATCGAGGCCGGCGCGGGGCCGAGCGGGACGGTCATGGCCCCGGGCTCCTCCCCGATCGTCCCGTCCGTGCCCCCGCCAGCGACCGCGACCGCGATCGCGACCACCGCGACCGCGAGGCCGACCACGCCGACCGCGACCCGCAGGTGGCCGGACCCACCGAGCCGGCGCAGGAGGTGAGGCCGCGGCCCGCTCACCCGAGTCGCAGGGTCTCGAGCGGCTCGAGCCGGGCCGCCTTCATCGCGGGGTAGATCCCGGCGACGGTGGCCACCGCCACCGCCAGCGCGCCGGCCCACATCAGGAGCAGCGGGCTGAGGGTGAACACCCAGCCCTGCACCCGGGCCCCGACGTTCACGGCGATCCCTCCCGCCGCGGCCCCGGCCGCGCCGCCGACCACCCCGACGACGAAGGCCTCGATGAGGAACTGGCCGGCGATGATGCCCCGGCTGTGTCCGATCGCCCGGCGGATCCCGATCTCCGAGGAGCGCTGGATGACCGAGATGGACATCACGTTGGCGATCCCCACCCCACCGACGACCAGGGCGAGCCCGCCCATGGCGATCACGACGGCCTGCAGGGTCTTGTCGACCTGCGCCTCCGCCTCGAGCAACGACGAGGGCACCTCGGTGGTGACGGTCTCGCTCCCCCCGAGACCGATGGCGGTGGGGAGCACCTCGACGCTCGCGTCGGTCGTCCCCTCGGCCACCCGAACGTAGAGGGACGTCGGCTCGGGGTCGGCGTCGAAGTCGTCCGCGGCAGCCCGCTGGGTGACGAAGACGGTGTTGTTGACCGTCGGGACGAGGTCGACCCGCTCGAGCACCCCGACGACCGCGTAGCGCCGGCCCTCGATGAGCACGTCGCGCAGCTCGTTCCCGAGGTGTTGGAACTCGTCGGCGAGGTCGACCCCGAGGACCGCCGACCGGGCTCCCGACGACGAGTCGGCGTCGTTCAGCCACCGGCCGCTGAGGAGGTCGACGTCGAGGACGGTCGGGAGCTGGTCGTCGGCGACCCTGACGCCGGTCGGCAGGGCCTCGAAGTGCTCCGTGCCCTCCTCGGTCGGCGTCACGGTGAGCCCGCTCACCGCGTGGATCGCGCTCACCTGCTCGACGGTCGTGACCCGCAGGGCGCGCTCGGCCGCGTCCTCGGGGAGGACGGGGTCGCCGCCGGCCCCGCCGAAGGTGTCGGAGGCGTTGACGACGACGAGGTTGGTGCCGAGCTCCCGCAACGCCGCCTTGAGGTCGCCCTTGGCCGACTCGGACATGCCGACCGCGCCGACGATCGCGCCCACGCCGAGCAGCGGCCCCAGCGTGATGAGGGCGGTCCGGGCCTTCTTGGCGCCCAACCCGGCCAGGGCCGTGCCGAGGATCTCCCGGAACCGGCTCACCGGCGGTCCCCGGGTGCCTTCGGGACCGGGAGCTCGGAGGCGGGCCCGAGCGGGGTGCCCCTCGGTGCCCGCTCGTCGCTGACGATGTGTCCGTCGAGCATCGAGACCCGCCGCTCGGCGTGGGCGGCGAGGCCCCGGTCGTGGGTGACGATGACGACCGCGGTGTCCGAGGTCACCAGGTGGTCGAGGATCTCCATGACGTTGGCGGCGTTCGACGTGTCGAGCGCGCCGGTCGGCTCGTCGGCCAGGGTCATCCGGGGCCTGGCGACGATGGCCCGGGCGAGCGCGACGCGCTGCTGCTCGCCCCCCGACATCTGGATCGGTCGGTGGTCGAGCCGGTGCTCGAGCCCGACGCGCGCCAGGGCCTCGCGAGCCCGATCGTGGCGCTCGGCCGGCCGGATCCCGCGGTAGAGGAGCGCGGTCTCGACGTTGCCGAGCGCGGTCAGGTGGGGGATGAGGTGGAACTGCTGGAACACGAAGCCGACGAAGTCGCCACGCAGGCGTGACCGCTCGCGGTCGTCCAGGGTCGCGACGTCGATCCCCCCGACGAGGATGCGGCCGGAGGTCGGGACGTCGAGGATCCCGAGGAGCCCGAGCATCGTCGACTTCCCCGACCCGGACGGGCCGACGATCGACACGAAGTCACCGGCCCGGATGCGCAGCGACACCCCGCCGAGCGCGTACACCCTCACGCCCTCGCCGTACGCCCGGGTGACGTCCTCGAGCTCGATCAGCACCTCGGGGCCGTCGTCGCCCGACCGCACCGGCGGTGCCGGGGACTGGACCGCGGTCACGCGGGGTCGACCTCCACGACGACCTGCTCACCCCCGACAGCCCCTCGCGGATCTCGACGAACGCCCCCTCCGTGAGCCCGGTCACGACGGCGACGCGCTCGAGGGAGCCGTCCCTCCGGACGACGCGCACCTCGGTCTCGTCGCCGACGCCGACGAGCGCGGCGACGGGCACCGTCACCACGTCGACGGACTCCTCCAGGACCACGTCGACGCTGACGGTCGCCCCGTCGACCACCGCGAGATCACCCTCGACGGTGACGGTCCCCGCGTAGGTCTCGCCTCCCGACTGGTCGACGTCGGGCGCGTCCTCGAGCTCCTCGATCACGGCCGGCGCGGTCACACCGGTCGCGGCGAGCTCCACCGTCGCCCGGAGCCCCTCGTCGAGCTCGGCCCGGTCGCTGGGGCTCATCTCGATGGTCACGGTGAGCTCGTCCTCGGTGAGGGTCATGAGCGGGTTCCCCTCGGGGACGAACTCCCCGAGGTCGACGAGGACCGAGCCGATGCGCGTCGGCCACTCGCCCACCACGAAGTCGCCGGGCTGGAAGACGGCGTCGTCGTCGATCGTCACGACCTCGACGTCGATCCGGTCGGCCCCGGCCCGGAGGAGGACCACACCCTCCAGGGCCTCGAAGTCGGCCCCGGCCTGGGCCGTGCCGCCGACCGAGAAGGAGACCGCGGTGTCCTCGGCCGGGGGCTGGTCGGCCGTGATCGTGAAGCGGAGCGTGCCGCCCTCGACGACCTTCCCGCCGCCGGTCACGTCGAGCTCGGGCAGGTCGTCGGACTCCACGAGGACCGTCGCGCTGGAGGCGGCGCCCAGCCGGTAGCCATCGCCGGGAAGGAGGGTGACGGCGAGAGCCTCGTCGGGCTCCACCAGGTCGTCGTCCTTGGTGGAGACGTCGAGCGTCGTCTCGTCGTCGTTGGCGAACGACAGCTCACCGGACGGCTCGGGGTAGTCCTGGTCGGGGGTCACCGTGCCCCACACCACGTAGGACACCGTGAGGTCGCCGGTGACCTCGAAGTCGGACTCGACGACGAAGCCGGCGGCCTGGCCCTCGGTGGTCCGGTCGTCGTCGGCCCGGATGCTCAGGGTCGGGAGGTCGTCGGGGTCGTCGAGGATCGTCACGGTCGCCTCGAACACCGCCCCGACCTCGTAGGCGTCGGGGGGGAACTGGGCCTCCTGGATCTCGATGGTGACGTCCTCCTCGATCTCGATGATCGAGTCGGCCACGGTCGCGACGTCGATCTCGACCTGGGTGGCACCGGCCGGCATGAGGACCGGCTCCTCGATCTCGACGTAGTCGACGTCCTGGTCCTGGTCGGGGTCGGCCGGGTCGCCCCCGGTCGCCGACCCGCCGACGGACAGCTGGACCTGGGTGTCCTCCTTGAGCGGCTGGTCGGAGACGATCGTCACCGTGGCGGTACCGCCCTCGTTCACGCTGACCTCGGTGGGGGTGATGGTCAGCTCGGGGATGGTGCCGTCGACGATGGTCACGGTGGCGCTGGACGACGGCCCGACGTTGTAGCCGGCCCCCGCCTGGACGGTCGCGATCACGGTCTCGTCGGGCTCGAGGACGGCGTCGTCGAACGTCGACAGCACGACCTCCACCCGGCTCTCGCCCACCTCGAGCTTCGCCTGGCCGGCGAGGGCGTCGTAGTCGGACCCCGGGGCGGCCGTGCCGGAGAGGGTGAACGTCACCGTGACGTCGGCCGGCGGGTCGAGGTCGCTGGTGATGATGAACCGGGAGGCCTCGCCCTCGGCGACCCGCGTCGGGCTGGCGGCGATGCTCACCGTCGGGTCTCCGGGGGCCATGGGCCGGGCCCGGCCCCGGGCGATCCCGGCCCGGGCCGGCGGCGTCCCTCCGGCGGCCTCGACGATCGTCCCGCCGGCGCTGCCCCTCCGGCCGACGTCGTACCCCTTGCCGCTCTGGAGCTGGAACGTGACGGTCTCGTCGGGCTCCTTCTCCGTCGCGCTGTAGCCCCGGTCGCGCTGCCACCGGACGAGGGCGGACCGGGTCGCCGCGGTGAAGTCGAGGTCGACGGGGCCCGGGTCGTAACCCTCGGAGGCCAGGATCTCCTCGAGCTGGAGGACGTCGAAGCCGACCGCGCCGTCCTCGAGGGGCCGCCAGAACGGGAAGTCGCCCTGGGCCGCGATCGCGGGCCGGCCGTCGACCGCGAAGACGGTGTCGCCCGCCTGGACCCGGTCGCCGTCGTCGACCTCGACGCCGGTCACCCGGCCCGGCGCGAGCATGTTGAGCGTCCCGATCTCCTCGTGGCGGACCTCGCCGTTCACGGTGAGGACGTCCTGGAGCGTCCGCCGCTCGACCGGGGCGAACACGATCACGTCGCCACCCCGCTCCTCGGAGGCCCCGCCCCGCGAGCGGACGACGAGTCCCCCGGTCACGACGGCGACCACGACGGCGACCACGATCACGACGCGCTTCCTGGTCACGACTCGCCTCCGGCGTCCGCGTCGCTCCCGCCGTCGCCGGCGGCGGCCATCTGCTCCTGCACGTACCGACCGCACTCCTCGAAGTCGCGGTCGCTGTCGCGGTTGGCGGGAGCGACGGGGGCGCCCCGGGGCCCGAGCAGGCCGTTCTCGTTCGGGACCAGCTCGCCCCACTCCCACCCTCGCCGGATCACGCACTCCCGGAACAGGATGATCTGCTGGTTGCGCTCCTCGATCTGCTCGGGGTCGAGGTTCTCGGTCTCGCGCTGGAACTCCTGGAGGGTCTCGACGAGGCCGGTCTGGGTGTTGCACTTCCCGAGGGCCTTGAGGTACTCGGGGTCGACGCCCTCGAGGTCGTTCGGTCCGCTCGGGAGCGGCTCGTCACCCCAGCCCTCGCGCTCGAGGCAGTCGCGGAACTTCACGAAGGCGGACCCCATGCTGGCCGTGGCCGACTGCTCGGCCTCGGCGACGGGGATGGTGGTGCGGGTCACGTTCGCGTCGAAGTCGTGGCCCGACACGTCGACGGTGGCGTCGCCGGCCCGCACGAGGGTGGGGCCGCCCCTGCCCTCCGGGCCCTCGCAGGCCGCGAGGGCGAGCGCCGCCGCCAGCACGACGAGGAGCCCGCATGCTCGCCACCCGCCCACGACGGGGACCTCCCTCCGGGGTCTGCCGCTCGCTGCGCCCGCGGCCCGGGCCGTCATGGACGCACCGTGATCCCGGCAACACTAGTGGTCACCCCGCGGGCGAGCCGGGTCTCCTCCCCCCCGGTTGGCGCCTCCACCTCCTCCCGGATACCTCGACCTCCTCCGGGATACCCCCACCTCCCTCCGGGTTGGCGCGGAATCGGGGTCCAGAGCCCCGAAACCGCGCCGACTCGGGGGAGAAGGGGGAGTCCCTCAGAACGGCTGGCTGAAGCAGCGGTCGGCGAGAGAGCCGAGGGCGTAGTCCCGGTACAGCCCGGCGAACATCTCCCGGGTCCGCTCGGTCCAGTCCATCGCGCCGGCGGCCCCGATGCGCCGCATCACCTGCGTGTAGCCACCTTCGTAGACGCGGTACTCGGCCCACGCGCCCGGGTAGTCCTTCACGCAGGCGACCTCGACCATGGGCACCCACCGGGCCTCGGCGAAGTGCCGGATGCGGTTGCGGTGGGTGTGGCCCGCGAAGTACCCGGCGATCGCCTCGCGGCGCGACGACCTCGCAGAGGGCCACGCTGTCGTCGGGGTGGATCCCGAAGTAGTGCTCGGGGCGGGTGTTGGAGTCCGGGTCCCAGGGGTGGTGGTGGCCGAACACGAGGACGGGGTCGGTCGACCCGGCCGCGAGCGCGTCGAGCCAGGCGAGCTCGTCGGCGGTGACCCGCCCCCTGTCGGTCCCGGGCGTCACGGTGTCGAGCACGGCCAGCACGACCCCCGGCAGGACGACGGCGAACGGGGCGTGGGCGGCGATCCGCTCGCTGATCATGGCGTCGTGGTTGCCGCGGACGTGGTGCATCCGCTCGCCGAGCTCCGACCAGACCTCGAGGAACCGGCCGTACTCCTCCTCGGAGCCCACGTTCGTCAGGTCGCCCTTGACGACGACGGCGTCGGGGTCCAGAGCGGCGATCTCGTCGACCGCGGCCCGGTTCATGACCTCCGGGTACGGGGGCTCGCCGGGCCGGCTGCCCAGCACGGGCCCGAGCTCGACCTCGTGGCCGAGCTTGCCGCACTCGGTCTCGCCGAAGTGCACGTCGTTGGCGGTGGCCACCGTGGCGAGGAGCCGTCCCGCCGGGCGGTCGAGGGTCCGGACCCGGTCGGGCAGGAAGTCGGTGACCGGCTCGGTCTCGACCGAGAGGGGGTAGACCGTCGCGGGCTCGAGCCCGGTGACCCGGGCGACGTGGAACGGGCCGGTGGTGGTGACGTCGTGGTCGCCGACCCGGGTCGTGATCTCCACGTCGGTGCCGGTCGTGAAGGTCACGACGACCTCGTCGACCCCGACGCTCATCAGCTCGGCGTTGCGGACGAGATCCACGGGGCCCCCGGGCCTCAGGCTCGTGTCCGCCGCCCGATGCGACCCGACAGCCGCCAGGTCCCCCGCAGGTAGCCGGCCCGCCGGGCGCTGAGGCGCGCCGCCTCGACCCACGCGTCGAGCCGGTCCTCGGGGACCGCCTCCGCGCCGGCCGCGGCGGCCGCCTGCTGCTCGGCCTCGACCACCGCCAGGGCGGCGACGATCGCCGCCACCTCCTCGGGGGTGGCGTCGGGGCTGACGGACCGGAGCACGGAGCGGGCCATCGGCGTGGCCTAGAGCGGGACGTTCCCGTGCTTGCGCTGCGGGAGCTGCTCCCGCTTGGAGCGCAACATGGCCAGCGATCGGGCGAGGACGGCCCTGGTGTCGCGGGGGTCGATGACGTCGTCGACGTAACCCCGCTCGGCGGCCACGTACGGGTTGGCGAACCGCTCCTTGTACTCCTCGATGAGCTCGACCCGGCGGACCTCGGGTTCGGCGGCCGCGGTCAGCTCCTTGCGGTGGATGATGTTCACCGCGCCGTCGGGGCCCATCACCGCGACCTCCGCCGAGGGCCAGGCGAAGGCGAGGTCGGCCCCGATCGACTTGGAGTTCATGACGACGTAGGCGCCCCCGTAGGCCTTCCGGGTGACGATCTGGACCCGGGGCACGGTCGACTCGCAGTAGGCGTACAGGAGCTTCGCGCCGTGACGGATGATCCCCCCGTACTCCTGGTCGGTGCCGGGCAGGAACCCGGGGACGTCGACGAAGGTGACGAGCGGGACGTTGAACGCGTCGCACGTGCGCACGAACCGCGCCGCCTTCTCCGACGCGTCGATGTCGAGCGTGCCCGCGAGCACCTGGGGCTGGTTGCCGACGATCCCCACGACGTGGCCGTCGATCCGGCCGAACCCGCAGATGATGTTCATCGCCCAGAACGGGTTCACCTCGAAGAAGTCCCCGTCGTCGACGACCTGGGCGACGACCTTCTTCATGTCGTAGGGCTTGTTGGGCGCGTCGGGGATCAGCTCGACGATGGACTCGCAGCGACGCTCGGGGTCGTCGGCGGGCGCGAAGTACGGCGGATCCTCGAGGTTGTTGGAGGGGAGGAACGAGAGCAGGTAGCGAACCTGCTCGAGGCAGGCCTCCTCGTTCTCGGCGACGAACGTGGCGACGCCGGACTTGCTGGCGTGGGTCATGGCCCCGCCGAGCTCCTCCTGGGTCACGTCCTCGCCGGTCACGGTCTTCACGACGTCGGGACCCGTGATGAACATGTGGGAGGTGCCCTTGACCATGAAGACGAAGTCGGTCATGGCCGGCGAGTAGACCGCGCCACCCGCGCAGGGACCCATGATCACGCTGATCTGGGGGATGACGCCCGAGGCCTTGACGTTGCGGTGGAAGATCCCGCCGTAGGCGGCGAGCGAGACGACGCCTTCCTGGATGCGGGCCCCGGCGCCGTCGTTGAGGCCGATCATCGGCGCGCCGACCGATTCGGCGAGGTCCATGACCTTGTGGATCTTCTCGGCGAACACCTCGCCGAGCGCGCCCCCGAACACGGTGAAGTCCTGCGAGAAGACGAACACCTTGCGGCCGTCGACCGTCCCCCAGCCCGTGACGACGCCGTCGGTGAGAGGACGCGTGTTCTCGATCCCGAAGCCGTGGGCCCGGTGGCGGGCGAGCATGTCGAGCTCGACGAAGGAGCCGGGGTCGAGGAGCTTGTCGATGCGCTCGCGAGCGGTCAGCTTGCCGCGCTCGTGCTGGCGGGCGACGGCCGCCGGGCTCCCGGCGTGCAACGCCTGCTCGCGCAGCTTCGCGAGCTGCTCGAGCCGTTCCTCGATGGGGTGGGGGACGGGAGCGATCGGCGGGCCCCCGCCCTCACCCTGGATGTCCTGCTCGTCGACCGCCATGGACCGCAGCGTAGTGGCCGGGCCCGGCGCGACACCCCCCGGGCCCGGGGCGCGGTGGGTGGCCTCGTCAGGCCTCGATGGTCTTGGCCTCGCCGACGTGGACCTCGACCTTGCGGGGCTTGGCCTGCTCGGCGACGGGGATCGCCACGGTGAGCACGCCGTCCTCGTAGCGGGCGTCGACCTTGTCGGTGTCGAGCGTCTCGCCGAGGAGGACCCGCCGCGAGAAGGTCCCCTGCGCCCGCTCGCGGGCGAACAGCTGGTCGCCCTCCATCTCGGGCCACGCGCGCTCGGCCGAGACCGTGAGCACGTCGCGCTCGACGGTGAGCTCGATCGAGTCGGGCTGCACGCCGGGGAGGTCGAAGTGGAGGAACACCTTGTCGCCGCGGCGGTAGGCGTCCATCGGCATGGAGCGGGTCCGGGGCGCCGTGGTGGTCCCGAGCACCTGCTCGGCCATCCGGTCGAGCTCACGGAAGGGGTCGTATCGGAGCAGCATGCGCCACCTCCAGCAACCAGAGCGGGTATCGATTGGTCCTGATGATAGCAGGAAACTTGAGCGCGGTACTGGCAGGGTTGGGGGGCGGGGACGGGCGGCCCGTCGCTACTCCTCGACCAGCTCGATGAGCGTGCCGAAGGCGTCCTTGGGGTGCACGAAGGCCACGGTCGTGCCGCGGCTCCCGGGCCGGGGTGCCTCGTCGATGACCCGGTGGCCCCGGGCCTTCACCGCCTCGAGCGCCTCGGCGCACGAGGCGACCCGGTAGCCGATGTGGTGGAGGCCCTCGCCCCGCTTCTCGAGGAACCTCGCCACCGGCGAGTCGTCGCGCACGGGGGTGAGGAGCTGGACGTACGACTCGGCCACCCGGATGAGGGCCTCCTCGACGCCGTCCTTCTCGACCACCTCCCGGTGCTCGACCTCCACCCCGTAGGTGGAGCGGTAGTACTCCACGGCCGCCTCGAGGTCGCGCACGGCGATGGCGACGTGGTCGATCTCGGTGAGCACGTTCACTCCTTCGTCACCTGCGTCGGGTCGGGCCTCCATGGTGGCCCATCGCTCAGCCCTGGTTACGTCGGAACAACGTGATGGCGTCGAGGTGCTCCTCGCGGGTCTCGGGATCGGTGACCCCCAGACCCTCCTCGGGAGCGAGGCACAGGACGCCGAGCTTGCCCTCGTGCAGGTTGTGGTGGACCTGGTAGGCGGCCTCGCCGGTCTGCTCGAGGGGGAACACCGCCGACATCGTGGGGTGGATCCGGGCCTCGCAGATCTGCCGGTTGGCTTCCCAGGCCTCGCGGTAGTTCGCGAAGTGGCAGCCCTTGATGGTCTTGAGGTTCATCCAGAGGTACCGGTTGTCGTACTCGATCGTGTAGCCCGACGTCGCCGCGCACGTGATGACCATCCCGCCCCGGGACGCCACGAACACCGACGCCCCCATGGTCTGGCGGCCGGGGTGCTCGAAGACGATGTCGGGGTCGCGCCCGACGAGCTCGCGGATCTTCTTCCCGAAGCGCCGCCACTCCTTGGGGTCCTGGGTGTGCTCGTCGGCCCAGAACCGGTAGCCCTCGGCCCGCCGGTCGATGACGTGCTCGACCCCCATCTCGTGGAGCAGCGTGGCCCGGGCGGGCGACGACACGACCCCCACCGGGATGCCGCCGCCGTTGAGCACGTACTGGCAGGCGTAGGCACCGATGCCGCCGGTCGCCCCCCACACGAGCACGACCTGACCCTGCGTCATCCGGGCCCCGTTGGGGCTCACGATCATCCGGTACGACGTGGAGTTCGTGAGCGCGTTGACCGCCGCCTCCTCCCAGGTGAGGTGGGCCGGCTTGGGCATGAGCTGGTTCGCCTTGACGACGCTGATCTCCGCGAGCCCGCCGAAGTTCGACTCGAAGCCCCAGATCCGCTGGTTCGCGGCGAGCATCGAGTCGTCGTGCGACGACGGGTCCTGGTCGTCGACGTAGTTGCAGTGCACGGTGACGCGGTCACCGGGCCGCCAGTCGCGCACCGCAGAGCCCACCCGCAGCACGACGCCCGACGCGTCGCTGCCGACGACGTGGTAGGGCAGGTCGTGGCGCTCGCCCCACACGCTCTCCTTGCCGAGCCGCTGGAGGAACCCGAACGTGGGCAGCGGCTCGAAGATCGAGGTCCACACCGTGTTGAAGTTGATGGACGACGCCATCACCGCGACGTAGGCCTCGTCGGGGGCGAGCTCCGGCAGCGGGACCTCGTCGACGTGGACGGCCTTGCGGGGATCCTTCTCCTCCGACGGCAGGCCGGCGAACATCTCCTGCTCGTCGGCCTTCACGAAGGCGGCGCGGAACGACTCGGGGAGCGGGAGGGCGCCGATCTCCTCGCCGGGCGCACCCTCGAGGACGGCGTTGAGGATCGCGTCGGTGGTCATGGGCCGCGACGGTAGTGGCCGCTTCGTCCGGTGCTCCAGCCCCCCGGCGGCCCCCGGTCCGACGCCTCCCGGGCGCGCGAGGACGCGAGGAACGGCGGACGGTCCCTGCGCGGGCCCGTCGACGGCGCGGCAGGCCGTGGCGATACCATCGGGTATCTCCACGTGCGCTCCGGCCTGGGCCGTCGCGCGCTGGCCGAGGCGGCGTAGGTGCGCTCGGGCGTGCGGCCGAGGTCTCAGCTTCGGCTCCGCCGTGCCGAGTTCCTGAAACCGATGACTCCCGCGACGCGACGTTTCGCATCGTGGATGCGAGAACAGGCGTATGCGGCCCGCACGGTCAAGACCTACGGGCGCTACGTCGCCCGGGCCGAACGGTGGCTCGCCGCCGAGGGGATCCGCCGGCCGGCGCGGTCTTCCGCTGGGGTCTGGGCAGACTGCACGAACTGGTCGGCCAGGCCCGAGCCGGCGGGCTGGGGGCCTCCGCCGTCCGAGTCGACGTCGACGGCGAGCCCGTCCTCGCCTGAACGCGAGCAGAGTCGCCGCCGCGGGCAACCGGGAGGAAGGAAGAGCCGCGCGCACCCGGCTCTCCCTTCCTCGCTCGTGCCCCCGAGATAGATGCACTCCCACTGCGAGCAATGAGCCATTTCTGGCGCGTTCTGCTCAAGGCGCCGCTGCGGCCCGCCGACCCAAGTAGACGTGGCTCGGGAGCGCAGGATGACACTGGACGGGTTCCGGCGAGCCCGTCCCGACACACGCTGGCTCGGGCGCGGATTGGACGCTCTGGCGCACATCCCCGCGCCGCTGGCGTCCTTGGCGCTCGCCGGCACGCTCTTGGTGTGCTGGGTCATCGGCTACCAGGTCGGCGGCGCGGGTGTCGCTCCCCACTGGTTCTACGTACCGATCATCCTCGCCGCGGTGCGCTTCGGATACCCCGGAGCGTTCGGCACCGCGCTCACCTCGACCCTGGTCGCCGGTCCTCTGCTGCCCGCCGACGTCGAGACCGGGGCCGCCCAGCCGCTCTCCGACTGGTTGGTGCGCGGCGGCTTCTTCGTCGGCCTCGGCCTGTTCATCGCCTTCACCGTCCGCTGGTCCTCAGGGGCCCTCGCGAGCGAGCTCGACCGGCTGCGACGCGAGCAGGCCCTGCGGCACGGTCTGGAGCGCGGGGAGTTCGAGCTCCTCTACCAGCCGATCGTCCGTCTCGCCGACGAGGCCGTCGCCGGCGTGGAGGCCCTCATCCGATGGAGCCACCCCGATCTCGGCACGATCGGCCCCGACCGGTTCATCCCCTTCGCCGAGGAGACGGGCGCCGTCGTCCCGCTGGGCCGCTGGGTCCTCGAGAACGCCGTCCGCCAGGCCGCCGCGTGGCAGCGGCTCTCACCACCCGAACCGCTGCACGTGACGGTGAACCTCTCGGGTCGCCACCTCGTCCATGCCGACGTCGTGGCCCATGTCGAGTCGGCGCTGGCCGGCAGCGGCCTCGATCCGGGACTGCTGGTCATCGAGATCACCGAGACCGCGGTCGTCGATGACCTCGACACCGCGATCCGCCGGCTGCACACCCTCCGGGCGCTGGGAGTCAAGCTGGCGATCGACGACTTCGGCACGGGCCACTCGTCGCTCGCGTCGATCCGCGACCTCCCGGTCGGCATCGTCAAGATCGACCGGAAGTTCACCGCGCACGCGCTCGAGAACCACGACCTCATCGCCGGGGTGCTCGCCCTCTCGGCCAGCGTCGGACTCACCGTCGTCGCCGAGGGCATCGAGACGCGCCGACAAGCCGAGCTGCTCCACGAGCTCGGCTGCCGCTACGGACAGGGCTACCTCTACGGGTGGCCCCAGCCTCCGGAAGCGATCACCGAACGGCTCGTGAGCAGACGGAGATCCCCCGCGCAAGCCGCCCTCATGTGAGGACACCGGCGCCGTGGGTCCACCACGGAGCTGAGGTCCCAGGGTGCACGGTCATCCGGGCTGGTCCGGGGGGATGGCGTCGAGAACCGCCCTGAGAGGCCCGCGAGGGTTTGGGCCTCGTCGGTCTGATTGCCACACCCGGCCCGGCCACGGATGCCCCGGATGAGGGATGAGGGAGGAGGGAAGTGGGCCGGCCCAGCGAGGCCAGGCCCGGCGTCGCGTCTGCCCAGCCGTTGTGAGCGCGGGGGAGGGGACCACCGTGGCCAACGGCAAGAGCTCGACAACCGGTCCTCCACGAAGACTCAGCCAGCCCTGATCGCGGTCTTCCTTCCCATAAGAACCGTCTGCGCCCGACCTGGTGGGGCCGCATCGCGGGCCGCTCCCTCGGCCCGTGGGGATACCATCCGGTAACCACTCGCGCCGTCCGGGAGGCCGTCGATGCCTGGGTCCGTGATCGTCTCGTCCGCTCGCACGCCCATCGGGAAGCTGTCGGGGTCGCTCACCTCCTTCAGCGCCATGGACCTCGGCGGCTTCGCCATCAAGGGCGCGCTCGAGCGGGCCGGGCTGAGCCCCGAGCAGGTCGACCACGTCCTCATGGGTCAGGTGATCCAGGCCGGCCAGGGCCAGATCACCGCCCGCCAGGCCGCGGTGAGGGCCGGCATCCCCATGACCGTCCCGGCCATGACCGTCAACAAGGTCTGCCTCTCGGGCGTCAACGTCCTCTACCTCGCCGACCAGATGATCCAGGCCGGTGACGCCGAGATCGTCGTGGCCGGCGGGATGGAGTCGATGACCCGGGCGCCCTACCTGCTGCCCGACGCTCGGGCCGGGTACCGCATGGGCAACGGCGAGCTCGTCGACTCGCTGATCCACGACGGGCTGTGGTGCGCCTTCGACGCCGTCCACATGGGCTCGGGCACCGAGCAGTACACCAAGGCGGTCCCGGGCATCACCCGCGAGGCCCAGGACGAGCTGGCGGCCAAGAGCCACGAGCGGGCCGCCGCCGCCATCAAGGAGGGCCGCCTCGCGGAGGAGATCGTCCCGGTGCCGGTCCCCCAGCGCAAGGGCGACCCGGTGATCGTCGACACCGACGAGGGCGTCCGTCCCGGTACCACGCCCGAGTCGCTCGCCGGGCTGCGGCCCGCGTTCGCCAAGGACGGCACCATCACCGCCGGCAACGCGTCGCAGATCTCCGACGGCGCCGCGGCGGTGATCATGACCAGCCGGGAGAAGGCCGAGCAGCTCGGCGTCACGCCGCTGGCCGAGTACCTGGGCTCGGGCATGGTCGCCGGCCCCGACGCGTCGCTGCTCACCCAGCCGTCGCGGGCGATCCGCGCGGCCCTCGAGCGGACCGGCCTGTCCCTCGCCGACGTCGACCTCTTCGAGCTCAACGAGGCCTTCGCCGCCGTCGGCCTGGCCTCGATGGAGGACTTGGGCATCGGCGACGAGGTCGTGAACGTGAACGGCGGCGCCATCGCCCTCGGCCACCCGGTCGGCATGTCGGGCACCCGGATCACCATGACCCTGGTCAACGAGCTCCGCCGCCGCGGCGGCGGGACCGGGGCGGCCGCCCTCTGCGGAGGCGGCGGCCAGGGCGAGGCGGTGCTGGTCCGCACGCTGTAGGGACGCTGCCGGAGGACTCCTGCCGGAGGGCTCCTGCCCGTCCCGGGAGCCGGAACCCGACGTCCCGGGTGTCTCCACCCCCGCCCAGCGACGGTATCGGCACCCGAGACGGCTGATCCTGCGACCCGGGTGTCTCCACCCCCGCCCTGCGACGGTATCGGCACCCGAGACGTGGTGAGGCCCGGGACCCGCTCGTGGTGCGACAGGGCGCGGGATGCGCTCGACCGGGAGCAACCACTCCACGCGTTATCGTGCGTGCGTGGTGCGCCCGGCCGAGCTCCGGCCCCTGCGCTTCGGCGAGACCCTCGACGCCGCCGCCCGGCTCTACCGGGCCCGTTTCGGCCCCCTCGTCCGACTCGTCGCCCCCGTCGTCGTCCCGCTCCAGGTGCTGGCGTGGACGGTCACCGTCTCCACCACGGCCACCGAGGCCGAGCGCAACGCCGACCTCGGAGCGGTCGACTGGACCTCGCTGGCCGGGTCGCTCGTCACGTCGGCCCTCGCCGGCCTCACCGCCGTGCTGGCGACCGTCGTGGCGACCCCGGTGGTCACCGGCGCCTACACCGGGGGGCACGAGGACGCCCGATCGGCCCTGCGCGCCCTCGGGAGCCGGTGGGGCGCCGTCGTCGCGGTGACCGTCCTCGCCACGCTGGGGGTCGCGCTCGGGACCGTCGCGCTCGTCCTTCCGGGGATCTACCTCGCCGTCGCCTGGTGCGTGAGCCTCCCGGCGCTCGTCGTCGAGCGGCCGTCGCGCGGCACCCAGGCGCTCCGGCGCTCGTGGCAGCTCGTCCGGGGCCGGTGGTGGCCGACGCTGTGGACCCTCCTCCTCGCCTACCTGCTGACGTCGATGGTGACCCTCGCCCTCTCGCTGCCGCTCCTGCCGCTCGTCTTCAGCGACGTGCCCGACAACGTCGCGCTCTACGCCGCGGCCACGACCGCGGCCCAGGCCGTGGCGCTCGTCGCCACGGTGCCCTTCCTCGTGGCCGTGGTCGGCGTCGTCTACTTCGACCTCCGGGTCCGCAAGGAGGGGCTCGACATCCACCTCATGGCCCGGGCCCTCCCCGCACCCACGGCGGGAGCCCCCGACGTCGCGGCCCCCGGGCCCCCGGGCGCCCGCCGCCGCGCCGCCCGACGCCCCGTCGCCCCGTCCGTCACGGTGAGCCGCGGGCATCACCGCCGCCCGGGACGGGCCGCCGCCGTCCTGCTCGGAGCCCTCGCCCTCCTGCCGGGGACCCTGGCCACCCCGGGTTCCGCGGCCGTCCGGCCCACCGCAGCCGGCGAGCCGGACGCGGTCGAGGCCCGGGCTGCGGCCCGTGACATCCTCGGCGACGCGCGCTTCCGGGAGCCCGACGTCCCCGGCCGTTGCGCGACCCCCTCCGGCGGCTCGGCGAGTGGCTCGACGACCTCTTCGGCGACCCGCCCCGGCCCGAGGCCCCCGACCCGCCGGCCGAGGCCACCGGGGACGGCGGCGGTTTCGGGCTCACCGGACCCGTGGTGGTCCTCGTCGTCGTCCTGGTGGTGGCCGTCCTCGCCTGGTGGCTCGTGACCCGGCGGCGGTCGGCCGGGCCCGACGAGGACGGCGGGGCCGAGGCGGCGCTCGCGCCGACCGACGCCGACGGTCTCGAGCGGGCCGCCGACGAGGCGGAAGCGGCCGGCGACCTCGAGGGCGCCATCCGGCTGCGCTTCCGGGCCGGGCTGCTCCGCCTCGACGACGCCGGCGCGGTCGCGTTCCGGCCGTCGCTCACGACCGGGCAGGTCGCCCGCGCGCTGCGGCTCGGCGCCTTCGAGACCGTCGGATCCACCCACGACACGGTGGTCTACGGGCGGCGCCCGGCCACCGGCGACGACGTCGAGCGCACCCGCCGGGGCTGGGAGCAGGTCCTCGGGCACGTCGGCGCGGCGCCGGGCCGAGGGGACGGGGCGTGATCGGGACCCGGACCCGGCGGCGCCGGCTGGGGCCGGGAGCCCGGGCCGTGGTGATCGGCCTCGCCGTCGTCGTCGGGCTCGAGGTGCTGCTCGTCGGGCTCGAAGCCGTCTTCGGCGGCGGATCCCCGGGCGGTCCGGCGTCGTCCTCGTTCGCGACCGCCGAGGACGGGCTCGCCGGCTACGCGGAGCTCCTGGACCGCTACGGTCGCCCCGTCCGCTCGCTGCGGGGCAGCCTCACCGAGGCCGGCCTCGACCCCGGCACCACCCTCGTCGTCCTCGGCGGGGATCCGCTCGAGGAGGACGAGGCCGCCGAGGTCGGCCGGTTCGTGCGGCGTGGCGGACGGCTCGTCGCCGGCGGGGCGTCCGCCGTCCGGTGGCTCTCGCACGGGGACGTCGTCGACGACCTCCCCGTCCGGGACTTCGAGGGGATGAGCGAGGCGACACCGCTGGTGGACGATCCCGCCGTCGCCGGCGTCGCCCTCGTGCGCGCCGCCGGTGAAGGAGCCTGGTCCGACGTCGGGAGCGCCCGCCCCGTGCTGGGCGACCGGGACGAGCCCCCGGGGACCGACGTGCTGCTCGCGGTCTCCCGGGTCGGCGACGGCGAGGTGCTGCTCCTCGCCGACCCCTCTCCGCTCCAGAACCGCCTGCTCGGCGAGGCCGACAACGCCCTCCTCGGGCTGCGGCTGGCCGGCGAGCCCGGGCGGACGGTGGGCTTCGCCGAGGGCGTGCACGGCTACGGCGCGGCGAGCGGCCTCGCCGCGCTGCCGACGGGATGGAGGGTCGCGCTGGCCGGCGTGGCCCTCGCCGCGGTGCTCGGCATGGTGGCGGCCAGCCGGCGGTCGGGCCCTCCCGAGGACGAGGCCCGCCCCCTGCTGCCGGCCCGGCAGGCCTACGTCGACGCCCTGGCCCTCTCGTTGGCCCGGACCCGCCAGCCCGCCGCGTCGGTGGCGCCGCTCCAGGCCGCGGCCCGCCGCGAGCTCGCCCGCCGGGCCGGGCTCGGCGCCGACGCCGACGAGGCCGCCCTGCGCGCCGCGGCCTCGTCACGGGGCTGGCCCGACGACGAGGTGGAGGCGCTGTTCACCCCGGCGGTGGACGAGGGCGCCGTGCTGGCCGCCGGGCGGGCGCTCGCCCGGGTCGAAGGAGGAGATCGGTGAGGGAGCTACGGGACCGGGTGTCGGCCGAGGTCCGCAAGGTCGTCGTGGGGCAGGACGAGGTCGTCGACGCGCTCCTGGCCGCGGTGGCGGTGAGCGGCCACGTGCTGCTGGAGGGGGTGCCGGGAGTCGCCAAGACGCTCCTCGCCAACGCGCTGAGCCGGGCCCTGGGCGTCACCTTCCACCGCGTGCAGTTCACGCCCGACATGCTCCCCTCGGACCTCACGGGGACGATGACGCTGCGCCCCACCCCGGGCGGGCACCAGGAGCTGGGGTTCCGTCCCGGCCCGGTGTTCGCGAACGTGGTGCTCGCCGACGAGGTCAACCGCACGCCCCCCAAGACCCAGGCCGCGCTCCTCGAGGCGATGCAGGAAGGCCAGGTGACGGTGGACGGGCAGCCTCACCGGCTCCCGGACCCCTTCCTGGTCATCGCCACCCAGAACCCGATCGAGTACGAGGGCACCTACCCGCTCCCCGAGGCCCAGCTCGACCGCTTCCTGGTGAAGCTCGACGTCGGGTACCCGTCCGAGGCCGACGAGGTCGCCATGCTCCACCTGGCCCACCGCGGGGTCGCCCCGGCCACCCTCGTCGAGGTCGAGCCCGTCGCCGACGCCGAGAGCCTCCGGGCGGTGCGGGCCCAGGTCGACGCCACCGTGGTCTCGGGCGAGGTGGCGGCCTACGTCGTGGCCGTGGTCCGCCGCACACGCGAGCTCCCCAGCGTCGCGCTCGGCGCGAGCCCGAGGGCCGCCGTGCACCTCCTCGCCGCGTCGCGCGCGGCGGCGAGGCTGCAGGGACGCGACTTCGTCACGCCCGACGACGTGGCCTGGATGGCGCCTCCCGTGCTCCGCCACCGCCTCCTGCTCAACCCCGAGGCCGAGCTGGAGCGGTACCGCCCCGACCAGGCCGTCCAGGCGGCCCTCGCCGCGGTCCCGGTCCCCCGTTGAGCCGGCCGTGAGCAGCGAGCTCCTCGGGGTGCTCGGTGTCGCGGTGGTGCTCGCCGCGCTCGCCGTCGGGCCGGTCGGCCCGACCCCCCGTACCGCCCTGGCGGTCGGGGCGCTGGCGGTCTCGGCGATCCTGCTCCCCGTCGGCCTCGTCGCGCTCGGCGGCGTGGGCCTGGCCACGGCCGCCGTCGTCGACGCGCTCGCCGCGCGGCGGACCCCGGCGTCACGCCGCGAGCTGCCGCGGCTCCTGGCCCGGGGGGTGCCGGCCCCGCTGCTGGTCACCGTCGCCGGGCCTCCGGGCGCGTCGGTGCGGATCCGCCAGCCCCGGGTCCCCGACGTGAGCGTCGAGCCCGCCGAGGCCGACACCCGCCTCGAGGCCCGGACCGTCGCTCGGCGACGGGGCCGGCACGTCCTGCCCCCGGTGGCCCTCCGGGTGACCGGGCCGCTGGGCCTGGCCGCGTGGCGGCGCGAGGCGGCCGGCCCGGCCGAGGTGCTCGTGTACCCCGACCTCCCGGCGGCGCGCCGTCTCGTCGCCTCGGTGCGCACCAACCGGTTCGGCGACCCCGGCAACCTCCGGCGGGGCCCGCTCGGTCTCGGCACCGAGTTCGAGTCGATCCGCGAGTACTCGCCCGACGACGACGTCCGCCAGGTGAACTGGCGGGCCACGGCCCGGATCGGCCACCCGATGAGCAACCAGTGGCGGGTGGAGCAGGACCGCGACGTCGTCGCCGTCGTGGACTGCGGCCGGCTCATGGCCGCCCCGCTCGGGGACCGGACCCGGCTCGACACCGCCGTCGACGTCGTCGCCGCGGTGGCGCTCGTCGCCGACGAGGTCGGGGACCGGTGCGGCGTGGTCGCCTTCGACGACGGCGTCCGGCGCCGGCTCCCACCGCGCCGGAGAGGCGGCGAGGCCGTGGTGCAGGCCGTGTTCGACCTCGAGCCCCGGAGGGTCGACGCCGACTACGAGCTGGCCTTCCGGACCGTCGGCCGGGGCAAGCGGGCCTTCGTGCTCGTGCTCACCGACCTGCTCGAGGAGGCCGCGGCCGGCCCGCTGCTCGACGCCGTCCCGGTCCTGGCCCGCCGCCATGCCGTGACCGTGGCCAGCGTCGCGGACCCCGACCTCGAGCGAGCCGTCCGGACCCCTCCCTCGACCACCGACGACGTCTACACGGCCGTGGCGGCGCTCGACGTGCTCGAGTCGCGCCGGCGTGTCGCGGCCCACCTCCGCCGGACGGGCGCCGAGGTCGTCGAGGCCGGGCCCGACCGGCTCGCGGCGGCGTGCGTCGACGCCTACCTCAGGGCGAAGACCCGGGCGCAGCTGTGAGCACCGGGGCCGGCTGTTCCTCGGCCAGGCCGCCACGCCACGCCACCAGGCTCCAGTAGACCGCCCCGAGGGCGACCCCGAGGGCGACCGCCGGCCCGAGCCCGATCCGGGCCGGGGTCACGAAGCCCTCGACGACGCCGGCCACGACGAGCCACGGCACCGTGCCCAGCACCGCCTCGGTCGCCCGGCGACCCTCGACCACGAGAGCCGCCCCCGTCGCCGGTGCCCGGGGTCGACGAGGGCCCAGCCGAGCCGGAGCCCGGCCGCGCCGGCCACGACGATGCACGACAGCTCGAGGACCCCGTGGGGGCTGACCAGCTCGAAGAAGGGCGGACCGTTGCCGGCCCAGACGGCCATCCCGGTGATCGCCCCGAAGATCACCCCCTGGTAGACGAGCATGGCCACCGTGCCCAGGCCGACGGCGATGCCGCCGACGAAGACGATGAACGCGACCCGGATGTTGTTGGTGAAGATGAGGCTCGAGAACGCGGTCTGGGCCTCGGCGTCGAGCTCGTCGGAGCCGCCCTCGAAGTGGTCCGGGTCGGCGACGACGCGGTACTCCGAGGGCATCACCCCGACCGCCGCGCCCGGGTCCCCGACCGCCCACACGGCCGCGAGCACCCACGGCCCGAACAGCATCAGCGCGGCCGCCGCGAGCGGCCAGGGTCGCTCCCGGACCCGCCGCCAGTAGCCCGTGGTGAGGAAGGCCCACAGCGACGCCCGGCGGGGACGCACGTCGTACACCAGCCGGCGGGCGCGCCCCACGAGCTCCTCGAGGCGCCCGACGACCGGTTCCTGGGGAACCGGCGGCGGGCCTGGGCCAGGTCGGCGACGGCCACCCGGTAGAGTGCGCCGAGGCGTCGGACCCCGTCGGGACCCAGGCGCTCGGGTCGGTCACCCGCCCGCACCACGAGCGCCTGGAGCTCGGCCCACCCGACCTCGCGGCTGCGCACGAACCGGTCGAGGTTCACGTGGACACCCTGGACGACCGCATGACGATCTCCACGCCCGAGGGCGTGGACTTCGAGGTGACCCTGGCCGGGGTGGGCTCGCGGTTCATGGCGTCGCTGCTCGACGGGCTCATCCTGTACGGCGCGATCTTCGCGCTCCTGATCGTCACGGGGTTCCTGGCCATGGCGAGCGCGGGAGCGGCCGTGGCGCTCCTGGCGATCACCGCGCTGCTCGTCCTCTTCGGCTACCACGCGGTGTTCGAGACCCTGAACGCCGGCCGGAGCCCCGGGAAGGCCGCGGCCGGGATCCGGGTGGTGCGCCTCGGCGGCGGACGCGTGACCTTCCTCTCCGCGATGGCGCGGAACCTCCTCTGGCCGATCGAGGTCCTCGCGCTCGCCCCGATCGCCGTGGTCTCGGTGCTGGTCGGCCGGCGCAACCAGCGCCTCGGCGACCACATCGCCGGCACCGTGGTCGTGCGCGACCGCAAGGCTCCGGTCGTGCCGGCCGCCGTCCTGCTCCCCGCGGCGTACGCGCCCGACGCCCCGTTCCTGCGCTGGGACGTCAGCACCCTCGGCCCCGACGAGCTGGCCGCCGTCCGGCGCTTCCTCGAGCGGCGGGCGACCCTCCCACCGGGCGCCCGGGCCGGCCTCGCCCGGGAGCTGGCCGCGCGGCTGGGCCCCCGGGTGGCGGGCGCACCGCCCGACTGGCACCCCGAGGCGTTCCTCGAGGGCGTCGTCGCCGCCAAGGCCGCCCGGGCCTGAGCGCGGCGGTTCACGGGGCCAGCGCGGCGAACGGCTCCCAGGGCAGGTTGCGCGCCACCCAGAACACCCCGACCAGCGCGAGCACCGTCCAGACGGCCCGGGCTGGCTGGGGGACGGCGGGGAGCCGGGGGCCGCGCAGGGCCGGCAGGGCCCAGGCGAGGAACGTGTACGCGAGGAACGGCAGGGCGACGAGCAGCAGCGGGTTGTACCCGAGCGCGGCGTCGACCCGACCGTTGAGGAGCTGGTGGAGCCCCCGGGCGGTCCCGCACCCCGGGCACCACCGCCCGGTGACGGTGTAGAAGGGGCAGGCGGGGTATCGCCCCGAGGTCGCCGGGTCGACGGTCGCCAGCACGAGGCAGCCGGCCGCGAGCGCGGCCGTGGCGAGGAGCGCGAGCCACGCCGCCGGAACCGCCGCGACGCGACGGCTCATCGTCCCGACGTCCCACCGGCCGGCAGCCGGCGAGGGCGGGCTCGGGCAGTGGGCGCAGTCCGTCACGGCGAATCCCCGGGTCGGCACGACGGTAGCCGAGCGCCGGCCGGCCCGGGGTGCCGTCGGGCTCAGGCCGGGGGTGCCCCCTTCGAGACCCAGTAGGCGTTCATCGCGTTCTGGACCTTCACGTACCAGACGATGGCGCCGACGATCGGCAGCAGGATCCAGAACCCGACCACGGGGGTGACCGGCGACTCCAGGCCGTCACCCTCGTACGCGTTCCTGATCTCGCTGGGGAGCAGGAACGCGTTGACGACCCCCACGAAGATCTGGATCAGGAGGCCGGCGACCCCGCCGATGCCCTGCCCGGTGTGCTGCTTCAGCTCGTCGAAGACCTTGTAGGCCCACACGAGGCCGTAGATGCCCAGGGTGACCACGAACAGGAGGATCGAGATCCACGGGTTGCGGGCCTTGCCCAGCGGGCCACGCACCGGGGCCGGCGCCGTGGGCATCCCGGGGGCCGGCGCTCCGGGGGCGGGCTGCGGCGGCGGCGGCGGCGGGGCGGCGGGGGCGGGGGTTGCGGCTCGGGCGTGGAGGGAGGGACGTCGGTCATGGGGGTGCTCCCTTGCTCGACGGTGGCCGACGGTCACCCGAGGGTCACCCAGGATCGCCCGAGAGGCTGCCCGACGGATCGAACCACCCGGTGACGGCCTCGGGCATTGTCCCACCGTCGTGACGGGTCCGGGCGGACGCTCCGAAAAACCAACTTGCTCGGTCGGATTTCGACTCGTAACGTCGCCACCGGCCGACTCGGGGGAACCGGGACGGCCCGGGGAGCGAGCCGCACCCCGCCGTGGGCGCGCGAGGAGCGCGCCGTCCCCGAGGAGGACGTCGTGGCCGACTGGGGCTTCGAGACCCGCCAGATCCACGCCGGTGCCCAGCCCGACCCCGCCACGGGAGCGCGGGCCGTGCCGATCTACCAGACGACCAGCTACGTGTTCCGGGACACCGAGCACGCCGCGGCGCTGTTCGCCCTGGGCGAGCCGGGGAACATCTACACCCGGATCATGAACCCGACCCAGGCGGTGTTCGAGGAGCGCATCGCCAGCCTCGAGGGCGGGATCGGGGCCCTCGCCCTCGCCAGCGGGCAGGCGGCCGAGACCCTGGCCCTCCTCAACCTGGCCGAGTCCGGGGACCACGTGGTCTCCTCGGCCTCGCTCTACGGCGGGACCTACAACCTGTTCCACTACACCCTCCCCAAGCTCGGCGTGACCGTCGACTTCATCGACGACCCCGACGACCTCGACGCGTGGCGCAAGGCGGTCCGGCCCGAGACGAGGGCCTTCTACGGAGAGACGATCGGCAACCCCAAGGGCGACGTGCTCGACATCGAGGGCCTCGCCGGTGTCGCCCACGAGGCCGGCGTCCCCCTCGTCGTCGACAACACGCTGGCGACGCCCTACCTCTGCCGGCCGCTCGACCACGGCGCCGACATCGTCGTGCACTCGGCCACCAAGTTCATCGGCGGTCACGGCACGTCGATCGGTGGCGTGATCGTCGACGGCGGCACGTTCGACTTCGGGGCCAGCGGGCGCTTCGCCAACTTCACGACTCCCGACCCGAGCTACCACGGCCTCGTCTACTGGGACGCCCTCGGCCACGGGTCGTACATCGCCAAGGCCCGGGTGCAGCTCCTGCGCGACCTCGGCCCGGCGATCGCGCCCATGAACGCCTTCCTGTTCCTCCAGGGCCTCGAGACGCTGAGCCTGCGCATGGAACGCCACTGCGCGAACGCCCAGGCCGTGGCCGAGATGCTCGAGGCCCACGACGAGGTCGAGTCGGTGACGTACCCGGGCCTGGCGTCGAGCCCCTGGAACGAGCGGGCCCGGCGCCTCCTGCCCCGGGGTTCCGGCGCGATCCTCTCCTTCGAGATCCGGGGCGGCCGCGAGGCCGGGCGGCGCTTCGTGGAGGGGCTCGAGCTGTTCAGCCACCTCGCCAACGTCGGCGACGTCCGCAGCCTGGTGATCCACCCGGCGACCACCACGCACTCGCAGCTCACCGAGGCCGAGCAGGCCGCGACGGGGGTCACCCCGGGGATGGTCCGGCTGTCGATCGGGATCGAGACGATCGACGACGTCCTCGCCGACCTCGAGGCCGGTTTCCGGGCGGCCAAGGGCGCATGATGTGATGGTCCTGCTTCAGACCGGACCGGTCCCGGCCGACTGACCGGGAGGACCGGCCGGGGAGACCGACCGGGACGACGGACCGGGAAGACCGACTCGGGAAGGCCGATCCGCAGGACCGTGACCACACCGCTGCCCGTGACCGGCGCCTGGCGCCCCGGCGACGACCCGGGGCGCAGGCGGTTCGTGACCCTCTTCGAGGCGCGCCCGCACGTCCTCGAGGCCGGGGGGCGGCTCTCCTCGGTCGAGGTGGCCTACGAGACGTGGGGGAAGCTGGCGCCGGACCGGTCCAACGCGGTCCTCGTCCTGCACGCGCTCACCGGTGACAGCCACGTGGCCGGACCGGCGGGGCCGGGGCACCGCCAGGCCGGGTGGTGGGACCGGATCGTCGGCCCCGGCCGCCCCCTCGACACGGACCGCTGGTTCGTGGTGTGCCCCAACGTGCTCGGCGGTTGCCAGGGCACGACCGGGCCGGCGTCGCCCGCGCCCGACGGGCGCCCCTACGGGTCGCGGTTCCCGGTCGTCACGATCCGCGACCAGGCGGTGATCGAGGCGGCGTTCGCCGATGCCCTCGGCATCGAGCGCTGGGCCGCCGTCGTCGGCGGCTCCATGGGGGGCATGCGGGTCCTCGAGTGGGCGGTGAGCTTCCCCGAGCGGGTGGACCAGGCCATCGTGATCTCCTGCGGCGCGACCGCCACCGCCGAGGAGATCGCGCTGTCCTCGCTCCAGATCCGGGCCGTCCAGACCGACCCGAACTTCCGGGGCGGCGACTACTACGACGCCCCGCCCGGGCACGGCCCGCACGCCGGGCTCATGGTCGCCCGGGGGATGGGCCAGGTCAGCTACCGCAGCGAGCTCGAGCTCGAGCAGCGGTTCGGGCGCGGCCATCAGGGCGACGAGGACCCGTTCCAGGGTGGCCGCTACGCCATCGAGTCGTACCTCGAGTACCACGGCGAGAAGCTGGTCCGCCGCTTCGACGCCAACACCTACATCGTGCTGAGCCGGGCGATGAACCACCACGACGTAGGCCGGGGCCGGGGCGGCGTGGCGGCGGCCCTGCGCCGGATCGAGTGCGAGGTCACGATCGCCGGCGTCTCCTCCGACCACCTCTACCCGCTGCGCCTCCAGTACGAGCTGGCCGAGCTGATCCCCCGCAACGGGGGCGTCGAGGTGATCGAGTCGATCTCGGGCCACGACGGCTTCCTCGTCGAGACCGAGGCGGTCGGCAAGGTCATCAGCCGCGCGCTCGGGTGAGGACCCCGGTCCCGCAGGCAGATCCGGTCCCGGGTGTCTCTGGCCCCGCTCAGCGACGGTGACGACACCCGGGAGACACACGACCCGCTCCCGGGTGTGAACACCCCCGCCCAGCGACGGTCACGACACCCGGGACGCCGCCATCTGGGGCGCAGCCATCTGGGGCGCAGGGATCAGGGCGGGTCGGGCCCGGCACGGGCGCGCGAGCTACGGGCGCCACGACCGCTCTGGCGCGTGCTGCGGCGGCCCGGCCGCGCCCGGTCCCGGGCGGACTTCTGGCGGTGGTGCTCCCGGCACAGCGCCTGGATGTTGTCGTAGCTGGTGGGGCCGCCGTGCGCGTGCGGGTCCGCGTGGTCCCACTCGAGGCCCAGCCGGCGGTCACAGCTCGGCTCGGCACAGACCACGTCGCCGTCCCTCAGCACCCCGCGGACCTCCAGGGCGGTGCGCAGCTCGGCGGGGACGCGCCGCCCGAAGCGGCGGACCTTCTGTACCTCGCTCCCCTCGACGAGCACCCCCGTGAGGAACGCGTCGTCCATGAGCTCCCGGGCCCGCTCCAGGGGATCGGCCCGACCCCCTGGACCATGCACAGCTCTCCTCCTTCGACGGCCCCGCGCCGCAACGCCTCGTACGACACGTGGACCACCACGTCGACCCGGGGCGCCGGCCGCAACGCAACCGTCGACCGGCCCGCCCGGTCTCCCTCGCCGACCCCCGCGCCAGCACGGATCCCCCGGCCCCGGCGGTGACGAGGGTGACGAGCGCGTCGGCGAGGTGGCGATCGTGCCCCTCCCGCCGTCCTTCCCGGTGGGCGGTGCGGAGCTCGGCGTCGGCCTGGTGCTCGATGCGGCCCACCACCGCCGCCCCCACATCCGGGGGAGGCGGAACCGGCCCCAGACCATCCCCTCGTCGTCACGGCCGTGGACGAGGCTCCGGGCGGCGTGCTGGCGGCGGTATCGCCCCAGCCGGTCCGCTTCGGCCTCCAGGCGCACGTCCCTCGCCCGCTCCTGGAGCGTGCGGAGGGTCTCCCTCCCCGCGAGGGCGAGCAGGCCGGCCTCCGCGTCGGGCACGACCGTCGCGGCCGCGGTGATGGCATGGGCCTGCTCCACCGACACCGCCCCCGAGACGAGAGCCTGGCGGGTCCCCGGGCAGGTCCCGAGGCGCTTGGCGGTCTCGACGACCTCCCCCGCCCGGGCCGGCGACGTCCCCGACCGCGACGCGATCAGCGCCGCGGTCGACCCCTGCCCGGCCCGGCGGTACAGGCCGAGCTCCTCGACGCGACCGGCGGCCAGCACCTCACCGGCGGAACCGACCCGACGCAAGCGCGAGAACGACCCCAGCACCGACAGCACCGCGTCGCCCTCGAGCCGCTCGGGAACCACGGCGGCGAGGAGCTCCTCGGCGCGGGCGGCCAGGTCCGCGAGCTGCACCTCGACCCCGGCCGGGTCACCCCCACGCGCGGCGCGTCCCGTGACCGGGATCGTGGATCGCAGCGCAGCGGCTCGCGGCACCGACTCCTCCTGGGCATCCTCGCCGTCCGGCGGACGGCTCGTGCACTCGCAGGGAAGAGGCCGTTCGACGCCCGGCCACGAGGCTCGCGTTCACTGTATACGAACGTGTGTTCGTATGTCAACCCCCGGGGCGTCCGGCGCCGAGGTGCGAGCCGACCGGGGGTCGCCGCCAATGGCTTCTCAGGTGTGATCACCCCCGCCCAGCGACGGTGACGACACCCGAGAGACAGACCCCTCCGGTCCCGGGTGTGATCACCCCCGCCCAGCGACGGTCACGACACCCGAGACCCCGACCCCCCGGCCGACGGTGCCGCCTCGGCCGGCCGGCTCAACCCGAACCGGGGGCGGCGAGCTCGCGGCACATCACGGCGTCGCGACCGAGGGCGGACCTCACACGAGCGACCCGCCACCCGCAGCGCTCGTAGAACCGGTGGGCCTCGGCCGTGTGCAGCCACAGCTCCCGATGGCCCATCGCCGCCGCACGCTCCTCGGCGGCGCGCACCAGCGCCCGACCGACCCCGAGATCGCGGGCGGATCCCAGGACGAACATCCCCGAGAGCCATGGACCCTCGGCGTCGAAGTCGGCGTCGCGGTCGTCCCGGCACACCGACACGCACCCGACGGGTACCGGCCCGAGGAAGGCGACCAGGGTGAACGGGACGGCGTCGGGTTCGTTGCGCCGCGCCACGACCTCGCGCCACTGCTCCTCGGAGACCCGGCCCGCCTCCTCACCCCCACTCGCGCCACTGCCAGCGGGCGACCACGGGCAGGAGGTCGGGGCGGTCGGCAAGAGAGACGACGGTGACCGGATCGATTCCGCCGTCGACGGAGGCCATGGCGCCACAGCCTGGCACGGCGCCATCCCCCGCTCCCCGGGAGATCAGTCCGCGACCTCGCGGCGGCCCTCGAACGCCCGGCCGAGGGTCACCTCGTCGGCGTACTCGAGGTCGCCGCCCACGGGCAGGCCGCTGGCGATCCGGGTGACCCGGACACCGAGCGGCTTCAGCAGGCGGACGAGGTACATCGCGGTGGCCTCGCCCTCGATGTTGGGGTTGGTGGCCAGGATCACCTCCTGCACGCCCTCGGCGCCGACCCGGTCGAGCAGCTCGCGCACCCGGAGCTGCTCGGGCCCGATCCCCTCGATCGGGGAGATCGCGCCCTGGAGCACGTGGTAGCGGCCCCGGTGCTCCCCGGTCCGCTCGACGGCGACGGTGTCGCGGGGCTCCTCGACCACGCAGAGGACGGTGGGATCGCGCCGCTCGTCGCGGCAGACGCTGCAGAGCTCGCCCTCGGCGATGTTGAAGCACCGGCGGCACCACGACACCCGCTCCTTCGCCTCGACGATGGCGCGGGCGAGGCGGCGCGCGTCCTCGGCGGGCACCTTGAGCAGGTGGTAGGCGATCCGCTGGGCCGACTTCGGGCCGATGCCGGGGAGGCGGCCCAGCTCGTCGATCAGGACCTGGACGGGCCCCTCGTAGACCGACGTCACCCCGCCTCCGGAACCCTCGACCGGCGGGCCCGCTCAGCCGAGCAGGCCACCGAGGCCGCCCAGGTCCCCCAGCCCGCCGGCGAGGCCACCGAGCCGGCTGCTCTGGAGCTCCTGGGCCTGGCGCATGGCGTCGTGGACCGCGGCGACCACGAGGTCCTCGAGCATCTCGACGTCCTCGGGGTCGACGACCCCGGGGTCGATGGAGATCGAGCGCAACTCCCCGGCCCCGGTGACGACCGCCTTCACGACCCCGCCCCCGGCGCTCCCTCGACGGTCTCCTCGGCCAGGGCCTCCTGGGCGGCGGCCATCTCCGCCTGCATCTTCTGCACCTGGCGCATCATCTGGTTGAGCTGCTTGGGGTTGGCCACGGACTGCTCCTCCTACCGGCCGGTCTCCCGGGGCCGCTCCTCGACGACGACCGCCCCGAACCGCTCGACCAGCGTATCGACCGCCTGGTTGCCCGGCGGGGCGTCGACGAGCTCGGCCGGGTCGACCACCTCGTCGGGGGCTCGTCGGGCGGCTCCCCGGGAGGCCCGCCCGGGTCGGAGCGGTCGGTGAGGTCGAGCGGCGCGGTGAAGCCGTCGTGGGCGACGATGCGGAACCGCAGGGTGCGACCCAACCGCTCGGTGAGCGAGGCCCGGATGGTGTCGGCCGCCTTCTGGAAGCGGGGCCTGGCCGCCTCGAGGAGGCGGGGCGGGACGCCGAAGACGACGACGTCGTCCTCGACGGCGATCGGCTGGGCCTCCTGGACCGACGAGCGGGTGGCCACCGGGAGCCCCGGGAGGATGCCGGCCCAGGCGACGATCACGTCGTCGAGGTCGACGGCCGAGGCCCCGGCACCGGCGGGGGTCGGCTCCCGGGGACGCCGGGGTGGGCGCGGCTGCGGCGGGTGGGGTCGTCGCGGGCGGCGGTGCGGGAGTTGCCGGGGCGTTCCGGCGCAGCGCCCCGAGCGCCAGGCGCGGGCCCGGGGCGGCGCCCCGGGCTCGGCCGGAGGGCCTTCGGTCCTCTCGGGCGGGGCCGGCGGGACGGAGGGCCCGGGGCGGGCGGCGCGTCCCCGGATCGCCCGGCCAGCGCGCGCTCCAGGCGCTCGACCCGGTCGGTCAACGCGTCGAGCGATGTCCCGGCGTCGCGCCGGGCCATCCTCACCAGCGCCACCTCGAGGACGAGCTGGGGATCGGCGGCGTCGGCGCCCCGCATGTCGACGACGGCCTGCCCGAGGGTCTCCAGGCCCCGCACCACCGCGCCGCGCCCGAGGGTCCCGGCGAGGGCCTCGAGCCGGGCCCGCTCCTCCGGCGGGCCCTCGGGGACGACCCGCCCCCGGGCGGCCTCGAGCAGGAAGGCGTCGCGCAGCGACCGGAGGAGGTCCTCGGCGACCCGTCGGGGATCGTGCCCCGCCTCCACGAGCGCTCCCAGGGCGACGAGCGCCCCGGCCGGGTCCTCCCCGGCCACGGCGTCGAGCACGGCGCAGCGCAGCTCGAAGGGCGTGCCGCCGAAGAGGGCGAGCACCTGCTCGGTGTCGAGGCGGCCGGTCCCGTGGGCGAGCGCCTGGTCGAGCAGGGACAGGGCGTCGCGGGCCGACCCGCCGGCCCGGCGGGCCACCACCGCGAGCGCCTCGGGCTCGGCCTCGACGCCCTCGCGCCCGAGGACCTCGGCGAGGTGACCGACGAGCTGCTCGGTGGTGAGCAGGGTGAAGTCGTAGTGCTGGGTGCGCGACCGGATGGTCGGTAGCACCTTCTCCGGGTTGGTCGTCGCGAGGACGAACACGACGTGCTCCGGGGGCTCCTCGAGCGTCTTCAGGAAGGCGTTCGCCGCCCGGTCGGTGAGCTCGTGGACCTCGTCGACGATGTAGACCTTGCGCTTCGAGGAGGCGCCCATCCCGAGGTGCACCCTGTCGTTCAGCTCGCGGATGTCGTCGACCCTGTTGTTCGACGCCGCGTCGAGCTCGAACAGGTCGGGGAACCGCCCCCCGGCGACGGCGACGCAGTTCTCGCACCGGCAGCAGGGCTCGCCGTCGGCCCCGAGGTCGAGGCAGTTCAGGGCCTTGGCGAGCAGCCGGGCCGTGGTGGTCTTGCCCGTCCCGCGGGGGCCGCTGAACAGGTAGGCGTGGCCCACGCGGCCCTCCCGCACCGCGTTGCGCAGGGCGACGGACACGTGCTCCTGGCCCACCAGCTCACCGAAGGCCTGGGGTCGGTGCTTGCGATAGAGGGACTGGTGGGCGGCCATGGCCCGACCTTACCGAGTCGGGGCCGGCGGCGCGCTCCCCAGGGGTCCCGGAGGCGTGGAGCGCGAAGAGGCGGACCGTGCACCCGCCGTCGACCTGGCGCCACGGGGCGCGGGTCCCGCCGCCGGCTCAGACCAGGCGACCCTGCGGCACACGGGAGCACCCGCTGAGAGCTGCTTCCTTCCGGACCTGACTCGGTTCACGGGATCCCGTTGCGCAGGACCCGGCCCTCGACGTCGACGGCGAGGCGCCTTCCCCACGGCGGCCCGGGCCTCGGGAGGGGATTCAGCCCCCCACACGTGGATTGGGGGTACAGGGCACCACGAGCTCCCCGCCTAGCACGGTCCGCGCCCCGAGGCTACCAGCGCACGAGCGGCGCCGGCACAGGGCCCCGCCGGTAGCATGCCGCCCCGGGAGGGATGCGAGAGCGGCCGAATCGGCACGCTTGGAAAGCGTGTGTGGGGCAACTCACCGTGGGTTCGAATCCCACTCCCTCCGCCACGCGGTGTTCCGGCTGATCAGCGCCGATGTTCGGTGCGAAGCGCCGGGCGGCGTGACACCCACGTGACACAACGGATCAGCTCGAGCGGCGCGCACGGGCCGGGCGGCCGACTGCGTCGAGGCGTTGCGTCACGTCCTCCTCGAGTCGGGGAACAGGTGGCCGTACGTGTCGAGCGTCACCTGGATCGAGGAATGGCCGAGCCGGCGCATGATCGTCAGCCGGCGCGCGCCCTCGGCGATCAGCAGCGCGACGCAGGTGTGCCGAAGATCGTGGAAGCCCGCGCGTTGCGGAGCGAGCCGGCTCCGCCTCTACAGCCGCCGCAGACCCGTCCGGAGGGCAGAGCCCTCGTGCAAGCGACTCTTCCGGAAACTTGTGGGACGCCCGATGACCCTAAAGAAAATCGCCTGTTTCTTTCAGCTCCGAGAGTAGGCTGTGCCCGTGAACCCCGAGCGCTTCGCCGACACCCCGTTCGGGCGTGCCCGGCGAACCGCGGGTCCACATGGGTACGTCGCCTACTTCCCGCGTCCGATCCCTCGCTCGGTCGACATCTCGCCGGAGAACCTTCTCCGCCTGGCCGACGCGGAAGCCGCACTCGGCCGGCTTGCCGGCGCCGGACGCCTGCTCCCGCATCCGCATCCGCTCGTGCGGCCCTATCTTCGCCGGGAGGCGGTCGCCTCCACGCGGATCGAGGGGACGCAGGCGTCGCTCTTCGATGTCTTCGACGCGGAGGCCAGCGAGCAGCCGCTCAACGCAGACGTCGAGGAGGTCGTCAACTACGTCCGCGCGATGGAGACGGGTCTGCAGCGCCTCCAGACGCTGCCGGTGAGCACTCGCCTCATCCGGGAGATGCATGCGGTGATCCTCGCCGGCGTGCGAGGCCGGGATCGTCAGCCGGGCGAGATCAGGTCGACACAGAACTGGATCGGGCCGGCGGACGCCACCATCGAGACCGCGACGTTCGTCCCGCCCCCTCCGGCGGAGCTCGGTGACCTCCTGACCGACCTCGAGCGGTTCGTCCACGAGGAACCCGGGCTCCCTCCGCTGGTGCAGGCGGCGCTCGTTCACCACCAGTTCGAGACCATCCACCCTTTCCTCGACGGCAACGGGCGGCTCGGTCGGCTCCTCATCGTCTTCTTCCTCGTCGTGCGCGACAGGCTGCCCGAGCCCCTGCTCTACCTCTCGCCGTACTTCGAAGCGCGCCGCGACGACTACTACGAGGCGCTGCAGGGTGTCCGCGAGCGCGGCGACCTCGAGCGGTGGCTGGCGTTGTTCCTGGACGGCGTTCGCGTGCAAGCCGCCGACGCCGTCACCCGAGCGGAACGTCTCACCGACCTCCGCGAGGGCTACCGCGCCCGGGTGCGATCAGTCACGCGTGGCGCAGCAAACGAGCTCGTCGACCTCGCGTTCGAGCAGCCCGTCCTGAACGCTCGCTTCGTCGAGACCAGGTTGTCGGTGACCAGACCGGCTGCGCTCGCTGCGCTGCGGCAACTCGCAGACGCGGGCATCCTGACGGAGATGAGCGGCGGACCGCGGGGCCAGCTCCGCTGGAGGGCACAAGAGGTCTTGGAGGCCCTTGCAGGTGAGTGAGCTAAGTTCGCTGGCGGACTCTTGCCATGATGGCGAACCTCGTGTTCCCTCCACGCCAGGACCGGCAAACCAGCTGGCATCTCCACGAACTCCCCGTCGAGCACGAGCGCCGCGGCGCTGGCCGCGCTCGCCGTCGGACGGCGACTGACCCTGGCCGGGGTACTTCGCAGCCCCTGTCACCGTCGAGCACGCCGAGGTCGAGGGTGAGGACGTGGTCTTCCTCCGGGGCCGCACCCAGGCCGGGGGACGTGATCGACGCCGCAGTGTCGGACGACGATACCGAGGAGGTCGCGGCCTGATGAGGGCCGCGACCTCACGGTCCGAGGCCACGCCCGCGGCGGGTCTGGCGGCTTGGTTCGCCGAGTTCCGTCGACTCGCCGCGAGGAGGCACTCGCCAACGCCGACTCGTACTTGCGGCTCCCGACCGAGCCGTACGCGGAAGCGACACCTGTCGGACGAGAACGCGCGGCTCCGGTCGCTCCTTCGCCGCCACGGGATCGACCCCGACGAAGCGCGAGGCGGCGTGACATCCCCGTGACACAACGATCGGGCGCCAGCGGTCAGCGACGGTCACCCACGGGCAGTCGCATAGTGGCCTGACCAGCGCAGACGCGGAGGAGCCCCCTCTCTGCAGCCCGCGCGGATCGACAAATGACGAACCGGGTTCGAATCCCACTCCCTCCGCTCCCGTCGGCGCGGCCGGGCGTCGCTACGCTGCGGCCGTGGACCCGGTGGACCCGCCGCAAGCGTTGTCACCCGAGCGCCTGGCGGCGCTCATGGATCTCGCCCTCGACGAAGCGCGGGCCGCGCCGGCCCACGGCGACGTACCGGTCGGAGCGGTCGTGGCCCGCCTCGCCGACGGCGAGGTGCTGGCCCGCCGCCACAACGAGCGGGAGCTGACCGGCGACCCCACCGCCCACGCCGAGGTGCTCGCGCTCCGGGACGCCGCGGCCGCCCTCGGCGGGTGGCGGCTCGACGGCTGCGCCCTGGTGGTGACCCTGGAGCCCTGCCCGATGTGCGCCGGGGCGGCGGTGGCCTCCCGCCTCGGCCTCCTCGCCTTCGGGGCTCCCGACCCCAAGGCCGGAGCCTGCGGCTCGCTCTACCAGCTCTGCGCGGATCCCCGCCTCAACCACGAGCTGCCCGTGGTCGACGGCGTGCGGGCCGCCGAGGCGGCCGCGCTGCTGACCGGCTTCTTCGGGGGCCGACGCTCCGCGCCCTCCCGGTAGACTCCGCCCCGGAGGGATGCGAGAGCGGCCGAATCGGACGGTCTCGAAAACCGTTGTGTCCTCGCGGCACCGTGGGTTCAAATCCCACTCCCTCCGCCGGCGGCCGGGGCTCCGAGCCCCGGCCGCTTCGCGCCCGGCCGACGGCCCGAGACCCGGAACACGGAGGGCACAGGGGCTTCGTCTGCACGCCCCTGATCTCGCACCGGCAATGCGAAATCCTCCCGAATGCCCGGACCCGCGTAAACCCCGCAGGAGCCTCGCGTCTGTAAGAGAGGGGTGAGGGACGAGCACCGATACCCCGAACTGCCCGACCGAACCGCCCCCGAAGCCACGAGAAGGCCGGGGGTGACGAGGTGGGAGGTCCGATGCGTGGACCCGAGGACCGGATCGACGCGCTGTGGAAGGCGCACAGCGCTGCCCTGAGAGCACGGCTCGTGAACATGCTTCCCGACCGCCAGTTGGCCGAAGAGGTCCTGAACGACACCTACCTCGTGGCCTGGCGCCGGATGGACCAGCTCACCGACCCTCCCGAATCCGGTGCAGCACGAGCCTGGCTCTTCGCGATCGCGCGGCTCGTCGGAGCCAACGCAGCACGTTCCCACCGGGCCCGGGACCGTCTCGTGCAACGGCTGTCGCGCATGGATCACCGCACGCCGAGCATCGCTGGGTCCGACGACGTCGTGGACCTCCGGCTGGCGCTGGAGGCGCTCCCGACCGAGGATCGCCGGGTCCTGCGCCTGGCCGCTATCGGCGCGCGCGGTCGCGACCTGGCCGTGGCCTTGGGGCTAAACCAACCGGCCGCCCGGAAGCGTCTGTCCAGGGCGAGGGCCCGTCTGGCCGATCTGACCGGGCGGCCGGTCCACGACGACGGCGACGGAGGTGACGGACGATGACGCGGCGCGAGGCGCTGCGCGATCCTCCGAACCGACACGGGCTCCGGCGCGCCGGGAAGCCTCTCGTGGCCGTCGCGCTGGCGATCCTCGTCCCGGCGGTGGCCTTCGCCCTCGGCCGGCGCGTGCGCTCCCCCGAGCAGGCGGCGGCCGAGGCGCGCCCTCCCGCGCCGTCCCTGGTGACCGCTCCGGTGGAGCACCGGGTCCTCAGCCAGAAGCTCGTCTTCCGAGGAGACGTCGTCGCCGGTACCTCCATCGAGATCGTGCCACCCGCGCTCGAAGACGGCGCGGCGCCCGTGGTGAGCGGGGTCCGCAAGGGCGCCGGGGACGTCGTGGAGGAGGGCGAGGTGGTGGTCGTCGTGTCCGACCGACCCGTCATCGCCCTGCAGGGGACCGTCCCGATGTACCGGTCGTTGCGGCCGGGCTCGCGTGGCAGCGACGTCGAGGAGCTCCAGGTGGCGCTCGAGCGGCTCGGGTACCCGGTCGGAGGCGACACGCCGGGACTGCTCGGGCGCGGGACCCAGCAGGCGCTCACCGCCATGTACCACGACGCCGGCTTCGAGCCCGCCCCCACCTCGGAGGACGACGCGCTGAAGCTCGCACAGGCCCGGGACGCGGTCGCCTCCGCGCAGCGGAACCTGGAGTCGGCCCTCCGGGCCCTCGACGAGGCGGGGGGTGGAAGAGACCACGATCGTGTCGGCCGAGACGGGGCTCGACCAGGCCCGCCGCGCCGTCGAGGCGGCCGAACGGACGGCCCAGCAGGCCAACGGGGAGGCCGACGCGGCGGTCACGTCTGCCCAGGAGGCCCTGGACGCGCTTCTAGCGGACCCCGCGGCGACCGATGAGGAGATCGCCGAGGCCCGGTCAGCCCTTCTCGCCGCCCAACAGGACCAGGCGCGCACGGCCGCCGAGCAAGCCGACCTCGTCGCCAACGCCCGGGACGCCCTGCGCGTCGCCAAGGCCCAGCACGCCGCGGCCGTGGAGCCCCCGAGACCGCCGACGCGCAGGCCACGGTGTCCGAGGCGCGGGCCCGGCTCACGACGGCCCAGCGGGACCTGTTCGTCCTGACCATCTCGACCGGGGTCACCGTGCCGCTCGGCGAGATCGTGATGGTCCCGACGCTCCCCGCGACCGTGACGCGCTCCCAGGCGGTCCAGGGCGCCGAAGCCGACACGACGCCGTCACCCGACGGAGGCGCCGGAGGCGACGCGCCGGGCCTACTCACGCTCAGCGCCGGGGGCTCCAGGCCTCCTCCCTCGTGACGCCCGAGGACCGGCCGCTGCTGAGCGTGGGGGCCGAGGCGCTCCTGGACACCGCCGAGGCCACCGAGCCCTATGAGGCCCGGATCGCGACGATCGGCGACCGGCCCGAGACGAGCAGCGATCGGGCACGTGGGTACCGGGCCACCCTGGCCCCGCTCGAACCGTTGCCCGAGGCGCTCCTGGGCGCCAACGTGCGCGTCACCGTCGAGACGGCCTCCACCGGCTCGGCCGTGCTCGCCGTCCCCGTCGCGGCGATCTCGGCCGACGCCGACGGCAACACTCGGGTGACCACGTTGTCGGCCGAAGGGGAGCCGATCGAGGTCCGGGTGCGGGCGGGGCTCTCCGCCGGAGGGTTCGTCGAGGTGACGCCGATCGACGGCGGCTCCCTCTCCGAAGGGGACGAGGTCGTCGTCGGCGTGCCCGGCTCAGGGAGCGCGCCGCGTTGAGCGAGCCGCTCCTGGCCTGCGACGGCGTCGCCCGCACCTACCCGGGGGCCGTACCCGTCGAAGCCCTCAGGCCCTCGAACCTGAGGATCCATGCCGGCGACCACGTGGCCGTGACGGGCCCCTCGGGATCTGGCAAGTCGACCCTCCTGAACGTCCTGGGCCTCCTCGACCTCCCGAGCGCGGGGCGGTACCGGGTGGGGGGTCGACGCCGGCGCGCTGAGAGAGCGCGACCGGACGGCGCTGCGGGCCCAGTTCTTCGGCTTCGTCTTCCAGGCCTTCCACCTGCTGGCCAGCCGGACCGTGGCCGAGAACGTCGAGCTCGGCATGCTCTACTCCGCGGTCCCGAGGGCGCAGCGGCGGGCACGCGTCGCGACCGCGCTCGAACGGGTCGGGCTCACCGAGCGAGCCTCCGCGGAGCCGGCGACCCTGTCCGGGGGCGAGCGTCAGCGGGCGGCGATCGCCCGCGCGCTGGCCGCCCGTCCCCGGGTTCTGCTCTGCGACGAGCCCACGGGGAACCTCGACTCGGCTACGGCCGAGTCGATCCTCGACCTGGTCGGGGAGCTCCGGGACGAGGGGTTGACCGTCATCGTCGTCACCCACGACCCGCTCGTCGCGGCCCGAGCCCGTCGTCTCGTGACCGTCCGGGACGGGACGGTCCAGGAGGCCGCCCTGGAGCACCGACCGTGAGCCGGGGCCCCGACGATCGGCTGACGCAGATGGGGATCGGGCGGTCGCGCCTCGGCTTCCGTGACCTCCTCCGGGAGTCCGCGGTCACCGTGGGGCGACGGCCCCTGCGGACGCTGCTCACCGGGACGGGCACGATCCTCGGTGTCGGAGCGGTCGTCACGACGCTGGGGCTCTCCTCGACCGCCGCCCACCAGGTCTCGAGCACCTTCGACGTGATCAGGGCCACCGAGGTCGTGGTCGAGGACGCCCGGCCGGACCAGAGCGACCCAGCCTTCCCCGACAACGTCGACACGCGCCTGGCCCGCCTCGACGGCGTTCGGGCGGCCGGGGTCATCTGGACGCTGGCCGAACGGTCCGTGTCGACCAACCCGCGGTGGGACCCGACCTCACCGTCGGGAGCACCGGTCTCGATCGTCGCCGCCTCCCCGGGCGCCCTGCGCGCCCTGCACCCCCGCGTGAGTGCCGGGCGCCTCTACGACTCCTTCCACCAGGAGCGCGCCGAGCGGGTCGCCCTGCTGGGCGCGGCGGCGGCCCAGCGGCTCGGCATCACCCGCGTCGACGACGCCCCGGCCGTGTTCGTCGGCGACACCGCCCTCACCGTCATCGGCATCATCGAGGACGTCGACCGCTACGCGCAGGCCCTCCGAGCCGTCATCGTCCCCACAACGACCGCCCGGCGCCTGGCCGGGAGCGGGGAGCGCGTGGAGCCCCAGGTGCTGATCGACACCGCGCCCGGAGCGGCCGCCCTCATGCGCGCCAGGCCCCCTACGCGCTCCGCCCGCAGGATCCCGCCCGCCTGAACGCGCTGGCCCCGCCCGATCCCGACGTCCTGCGCGGCCGGATCGAGGAGGACGTGAACACCCTGTTCCTGCTGCTGGCCGGCGTCTCCCTGGCCATCGGGGCGGTCAGCATCGCCAACACCACCCTCGTGGCCCTCCTGGAGCGGGTCCCCGAGATCGGCCTGCGACGGGCCCTGGGGGCGCGCCCGCGCCACATCGCCGGCCACCTCCTCGCGGAGGCGACCGCCACCGGGACCGCCGGGGGTATCGCCGGCGCGTCCGTCGGGATCGTCCTCACCGTGACGGTCGCGGCCGCCAAGGACTGGACCCCCGTGCTGGACCCCCGCCTGCCCCTCGCGGCCCCGTTCCTCGGGAGCCTGGCCGGTCTGGCCGCCGGCCTCTACCCCGCGTGGCGCGCCACGCGCGTCCAACCAGTGGAGGCGCTCCGACGATGACGTCGATCGGCCCGATGGCGCACGAGCGAGCCGTGTCCTCGCGGAACTCGCCGGAGGGGGCGAGCCCCGAATGAAGAGGCCCATCAAGTGGCCGCGATCCGCTTTCCGCAGTGGGACTACTCGGCAGACGCTCGTCGTCGTGTGACTTCGTCACAAGAAGGCGTGATCTCGACATCTCTTGGTGGCACGCGTCCTCGATCGATTCGAGGGAGGAGAGGGCATGAACGCCAAGTCAACCATGCACCCTGGCCGTAGAGCGCACGTACCCCGCTGGCTGATGATCCTGGCTGGAGCCGTGTTCACCGTATCCATCATCGCTGGTCCAGCAGGCGCGAACACCGTTCGGATCTACGGTTCGTACGGAGACTGGGTCCAGAGCGACCACGGCGGCGCCACCTACGACAACGTCATGGCGACGTGGGCGAACTACACAAGTGGCTCCTACTGCGTCGGCAACGCGAAGTCGAACCCGGCCGGTCTCTGGACCGTCGACTGCACGGGTGGTTCCCCGTCGTTCGCATCACAGAGTGCCGGCTCACTCGCCTTCCGTTTCTGCTATGGGACGTACTGGCTCGGCAATTGGAGCTGGGTCAGCTGCAGTGATCCGGCGCTGATCGCATACGACTACTAGGCAACCCGCGAACCGGGGCCAAGTGGTGGTTCGTCTCGTGAACCGCCCCACCAGACCACGGAGCCTCATGGGCGCCGTAGCCGCGCTCGTCGTGGCTTTGACGGTCGGTTGCCGCTCCGGGGCAGACCGACGTGACGCCGAGGTCGTGGGGTCCTCCACGGGCCCCCGACCTCGGTCTCGGAACCCGCTCCCACGGAGAGGCCGTCGCTCGCCTACCTGACCGTCGCTCGGTACTTCGATCCCACGCTCCAGGATCTCGCCGAGCAGATGACCAAGGAGTGCATGGAGGCCAAGGGCTGGAAGTACTGGCCGAGACCCCCGGTCACCTTGCCCGCCTCGGCGGCCAGCTCCGACGGGGACCTCACCCACGACGAAGGCTACGTCCGCCAACACGGCTACGGAATCACCCTCAGCCCCGCCCCGGCAGGAGAGGACCTTCCCGACCCCAACGCGTCCTACCTCGATACCCTCACCGAACAGGAGCGACGCCAGTACGGGCGGGACTGGCTCGGGACGACGGAGGACTTCGAGACCGGAAGCCCCTCGGGCTGTGCGAACGAGGCGCGCCAGGAGGTCTTCGGCTCTCTCTCCGAGACCGAGGTCACTGGCGGCCAGGAGCTCGTCAACGAGCTCGACGACCGGGTCCGAGCCGATCCCCGGATCGTCGAGGCCACCCAGGAGTGGTCCCGGTGCATGACCGGGCACGGCTACGACCTCTCCACCCCACAGCAGGCACGCGCCCACGTTCAGGAGCGGGCCGAGCAGCAGGCGATCAGCCCCGACGAAGAGCGCCAGATCGCCCTGGCCGACCTCGACTGCTACGACCGGGAGCTCCGTGACGTCACCGAAGCGGTCCGGCGCGAGCACGAAGAGCGCATCCTCCAAGAGAACCCCCAGATCGCCGCCGTCCTCGCCGAGGTCGCCCGAGAGCTCGAAGACCTCCAGAACGACCACGATCGGTAGGTCGCGTGAGCCCCAGGCGCGCCGCTCGGCGACCGACGAGCGTTCGATCCTTCCGGTCGCACCCCCGAGACTCGGGAGCCGCACGCCCCGATGAACCCCCGGACGCGCTGCGGCGTCGGTCCCTTGGGCGTCGCCCGTCTCGCCGGGACGGAGCTGTCGCCCTCGATGCCGAGTGGACGCGAGGACCGACGGAGTGATGCTGGCCGGGAGCGGTCCGGCGGCCGGCCAGCCGCTGCGGGCCTCCGCGGTGGCGGCGGTCGCCGAGCGAAGGCGACGGAGGCCGAGGGCACGCAGGGAACCCCTGGTAGCCGCCATCGCCCTCGCCTTCGTGCTCGCCCTCCCCCTCGTCGCGACCCGCCACGGGATCGGGCGGACGGACGACTCGCTCGTGTACCTGGCGACAGCCGAGAACGTCATCGATGGCCGGGGGATCACGGTCCCCTTCCCGACGCTGACCCTCCGAGCCGACCCCGAATCCCTCGCCGGCCACGCCGGCGCGCTTCCCGCGGTCGACTTTCCCCCGGGCTACCCGCTCGCGCTCGCGGCCCTACGTGTGGTCGGCTTGTCCCCCGACGGCGCCGCGCGGGTCCTCGGCGCCGCCCTCTTCGCCACGAACCTCGGTCTCTCCTGGGTCCTCGCCCGCAGGCTCGTGCCGGACCACCCCGGGGTGCCCGCGTGCCTCGTCGCCCTGCTCGCCGCCGGGCCGGCGGTGACGTCACCCCTCGGGAAGTGGTCCTGGCTCACCCTCAGCTCCGTCGCGCTCTCCGAACCGCTGTTCCTCGCCTTCCTCCTGGGGACGCTCCTCACGCTGGACGCCTTCGTACGCACGAGGCACGCCGGCCGCCTGTGGCTGGCGGCGACGCTCGCCGGGGCCGCGGCCCTGACACGTTTCGCCGGGGCCGCTCTGGCGCCGACGATCCTCCTCACCGTGCTCGGGTCGGCCCGTTGGCTCCCCCGAGGCCGACGGGCGGCTTTCGGGGCCGGCGCGAGCCTGGTGTCGCTGGCCCCTCTCGGGGTGTGGCTCGGGTACCAGCGTTGGACCTGGGGGGATCTCGCTCTGCGCGACTTCCGGGTGCGCTCCTTCCCGTCCTCCGAGGTACGTCGCGCCATCACCGTGGCCGGGGCCTGGTTCGTCCCGCCCGAGGGCCCCCTTTGCGGCCCGTCTGGTCCTGCTTGCTCTCCTCACCGCCACCGCGACGACGGCCGTCGTCGCGATCCGAAGAGCCCGCCCACGGGGGCCTGCAAGCGTCGCGCCGCCCACGGGCGCGCGCCGGCGGGTGGGCCCGCTCCTGCCCGTCGGGGCGTTCCTGGTCACCTACCTCACCGTGGTCGGCGCGTCGAAGTGGTTGGCCGACCCCGCGATCCCCTTCGAGCGCGCATCCTGGCCCCGGCCCAGCTCACCACCTACCTACTCGTCGTCCCCGTCCTCGTCCGGGGCATCGGTGCCGCCGGCGACACGCGGGTCCGACGGCTCGCTGTCCCCGCGATCCTCCTGTTGACCGCGTCGCTCGCTCTCCCCTCGACCGTCCGGGCCATCGCGCACCTGAACCGCCCCGGCGCTGGGTCCAGGCTCGACCACGGACCCCTCATGAGCACCCTCCGTCGACTCGAGCCCGAGACGATCGTCGTCACGAACCGGCCTGGCGAGGTCCACGAGGCCACCGGGCACGCCGCTCTGCGCATCCCCGTCACGTCGTACCTCGGGGAGGACCGGCCCGACCCCGACTACCGCTCGAACCTCGATTCCCTCGGGGACCTGCTCCGGGAGGAGAAGGCGGTGGTGGCCTACTTCACCGACCCGAGCTTCCTGAACTTCGTCACTCCACCGATCGGCGAGCTCGCCCGCGAGCTCGACCTCACCGGTGCCACCTTCGGCGACGGGGTGCTCCTTCGCGCCGCCCCACCGGGGACGGCGGCGACCCGTGGCGCGAAGGGGCCGGTCAGCCCGCCGCGGACGACGCGGCGGGGAGGCCCAGGCGGGCGTAGATGTCGCGGGTCGCGCGGGAGCGGTTGAGGGTGTAGAAGTGCAGGCCGGGCGCGCCGCCGGCGAGCAGCTCCCCGCACAGGTCGGTCGCCGCGGCCACGCCCACCTCCCGCATGGCCGCCGGGTCGTCCTCGACCGCCCGGAGGCGGTCCTCGAGCCACGTGGGGAAGTCGGCCCCGGCCAACGACGCCATCCGGGCCACCTGCGAGATGTTCGTGACCGGCATGATCCCCGGGAGCACCGGGTGGTCCACCCCCAGGGTCTGCAGGGTCTCGACCGTCTCGAAGTAGTGGTGGGCCTCGAAGAAGAACTGGGTGATGGCGAAGTCGGCCCGGGCCAGCTTCTCGGCCAGGTGGCGCCGGTCGCTCCCGAGGTCGGGCGAGTCCGGGTGCTTCTCGGGGTGGGCGGCCACCCCGACCGAGAAGTCGCCCACCTCGCGGATCAGGTCCACCAGGTCGACGGCGTGGGCCAGCTCGCCGGGCGGGAGGCCGAGCTCCTTGGGCACGTCCCCCCGGAGGGCCAGGATGTTCTCGATCCCCTCGTCGCGGTAGCGCTCGACGATCCCGACGAGCTCGGCCCGGCTGTGCGCGGCGCAGGTGAGGTGGGCCATCGCGGTCATCGAGGTTCCGGCGTTGATGCGCACGACGAGGTCGTGGGTGCGCTCGCGGGTGGAGCCGCCGGCGCCGTAGGTGACCGACACGAACGACGGCCCGAGCGGCTCCAGCTCGCGCAGGGCCGTCTCGAGCTGTCGCTCCGCTTCCTCGGTCTTGGGAGGGAAGAACTCGAAGGAGAAGCTGGGGCCCGCCGCCAGGATGTCCCGGATCCGCACGACCGAGCAGCGTACCGGCGGCGGGCCGCTCCCGCCTCCGGTGCCTCAACGGGCTCGCGTCGGGTCACGAACGTGCCCTACGCGCGCGCTCCGCGACCCGACGCAGGGTGGGGCCGGGCCTCAGGCCGGGGCGCGCAGGGACCGGAACCGGCGCAGGCGCAGCGAGTTCGTGACCACGAACACGCTGGAGAACCCCATCGCGGCGGCCGCGATGACCGGGCTCAGCAGCCCGACGGCCGCCAGCGGGACGGCGGCCACGTTGTAGGCGAAGGCCCAGAACAGGTTGCCCTTGATCGTGGCGAGCGTCCGCCGGGACAGGGCGATGGCGTCGGCCGCGGCCCGCAGGTCGCCCGAGACGAGGGTGAGGTCGCTCGCCTCGATGGCCACGTCCGTGCCGGTCCCGATGGCGATGCCGAGGTCGGCCCGGGCCAGGGCCGGGGCGTCGTTCACGCCGTCACCGACCACCGCCACCCGCCGGCCCCCTCCTGGAGGCCCGCCACGACGTCGACCTTCCCGCCCGGGAGCACCCCGGCGACCACGCGGTCGACCCCGACCTCTCCGGCCACGGAGCGGGCGGCGGCCGCCTGGTCGCCGGTGGCCATGACCACCTCGAGGCCCAGCCCGTGGAGCGCCTCCACCGCTTCCTTCGAGGTCGGCTTCACGGTGTCGGCCACGACGAAGGCCCCCCGGACGGAGCCGTCCCACCCCGCCAGCACGACCGTGCGGCCCTCGGCCTCGGCCGCCACGGCGGCTCGCTCCAGCGCCTCGGGCACCCCGTCGAAGAGGTCGCGCCGGCCGACGACCACCCGGCGACCGTCGATCGTCGCGTGGACCCCCAGGCCGGCCCGGCTCTCGAAGGCCTCCGGCGCGACCAGCTCCGCGCCGCGGTCCCGGGCTCCCGCCGCCACGGCCCGGGCGATCGGGTGCTCCGAGGCGTCCTCGGCCGACCCGGCCAGCCGGAGCAGCTCGCCCGGGTCGGTCCCGTCCGTGGGGACGACGTCGACGAGGCGCATCCGGCCCTCGGTGACCGTGCCGGTCTTGTCGAGCACCACCGCGTCGACCCGGCGGGTGGCCTCGAGGACCTCGCCGCCCTTGATGACGATGCCGAGCTGGGCGCCCCGACCCGTCCCGACCATGATCGCCGTGGGCGTGGCCAGGCCCAGGGCGCAGGGGCAGGCGATGATGAGCACCGCCACGGCTGCGGTGAAGGCGTCGTCCGCCTCCCCTCCGAGGAGGAGCCACCCGGCCAGGGTGCCCAGGGCCACGACGACGACCGCGGGCACGAACACGGCCGAGACGCGGTCGGCGAGGCGCTGGACCGGGGCCTTGGAGCCCTGGGCCTGCTCGACCAGCCGGGTGATCTGGGCCAGGGCCGTCTCGCTGCCCACCTTCGTGGCCTCGACCACGAGCCGGCCCGAGGTGTTCACGGTGGCCCCGAACACCTCGTCGCCGGGGGCGACCTCGACGGGCACCGGTTCCCCGGTGAGCATGGACACGTCGACCGCGGATGCCCCGTCGACGACGCGACCGTCGGTGGCGATCTTCTCGCCGGGCCGCACGACGAAGCGGTCGCCCACCTCGAGGCTGACGACGGGGATCTCGTCACCGTTCTCGAGGCGCGCCGTCTTCGCCCCGAGCGCCAGCAGCGAGCGGAGGGCCTGGCCCGAGCGCGAGCGGGCCCGGGCCTCGAAGTACCGGCCGAGCAGGATCAGCGTGACGATCGCGGCGCCGGTCTCGAAGTAGACCTGCGCCTCGTCGCCCCCGCTCCCGAAGACGCCCCCATGTCCATGCCGGACTCGCCGGCCCCCAGGAAGAGCAGCGCGACGAGCGACCAGACGTAGGAGGAGACCGTCCCCAGCGACACGAGCGTGTCCATCGTCGTGGCGCCGTGGCGCAGGTTGGCCAGGGCCGCCCGGTGGAAGGGCCAGCCCGACCACCAGATGACGGGGGTGGCGAGCACCAGGCCGAGCCACGGCCAGCCGTCGAACTGGAGGGCCGGGACCATCGAGACCGCCATGAGGGGGACGCTCAGGGCGATCGCCAGGGCGAGGCGGCCACGCAACCGCCTCATCTCCGCGGAGGCCTCGTCCTGCTTCGCCGCGTCCGGCACCGAGTAGCCGAGGTCGGCGATCCTGGTCCGGAACGCCTCGGGTGCCGTCGTCCCGGCGTCGTAGCGCACGGTGGCGGTGGCCGTGGCGAAGTTGACCCGGGCCTCCTCGACCCCGTCGAGCCGGCCGAGCCCGCGCTCGATGCGGGCCGCGCACGACGCGCAGGTCATGCCCTCGACCGGGAGGTCGATCCTCACCAGCGCGTCAGGCGCGGCGACGAGGGTGCCGCCGTCGCCCGGCTCGGCCCGCGCCCCCGCCCCTCTCTCCGCACCCTGCCCTGCCATCCTGGGACGCCCTCCCGAGCCGGGGGCCGTGGCCCCGCTCCGTACCGTCGTGATAGCATACCCCCGTACCCTATTCCTCGCAAGCGGCGCTGCCCCGTCGGCCCTCCGGAGGATTCGGATGCGCGGCTACACCCTGCACAAGGACGACTACCGGAACCGGCTGCGCCGCATCGAGGGACAGGTGCGGGGCCTCCAGCGCATGATCGAGGAGGACGAGTACTGCGTCGACGTCCTCACCCAGATCGTCTCGGTCACCAAGGCCCTCCAGGGGGTGGGGCTCGGGCTGCTCGACGAGCACCTCCGGCACTGCGTCCGCCACGCCGTCGAGGAGGGTGACGAGCAGGGGGACGCCAAGATCACCGAGGCCATGCAGGCGGTCGAGCGCCTGCTGCGCGTCTGATCCCCCACGTCCGAACCCAGGAGGAACCATGCAGCGCGTCTACTCCGTGCCCGGCATCAGCTGCGACCACTGCAAGCACGCCATCGAGACCGAGGTCTCGAAGGTGGCCGGCGTCGCCTCGGTGGGCGTCGACGTCGCCTCGAAGACCGTGCGGGTCGACGGCGGCGACGACGAGGCCCTGCGAGCCGCCATCGACGAGGCCGGCTACGACGTGGCGAGCGTCGCCGAGGCGTGAGCCCGACCGACCCGCCGGAGTGCCTTCCGCGGGCTCCGGCGCGGCCGGCGGCCGTCGCTCGGTTCCCGCTCAGGTCCCGAACACGACGAGGAGGTAGAGCCCCCACAGCACGATGGCGACGATCGCGATGACGCGCGCCGCGGTCACCAGCCCGGACCCCGTGAGCGCCCCGTAGGACGCGTCGATGCGCTTCTGGGCGTTCGACGCCAGCACCAGCGCCACCGGGCCGAGGACGATGGCGCACACGAGGAGACCGACGATCGCGCACACGAGGGCACCCACGGCCAACCCCTCGGTTCGGGGGAGCTGGCCGGGGTAGGGAGAGGGTTGGCCCACCCACCCCGGGCCGGGGGCGCCGGGCGGGCGCTGCCACCCCTCGCCTGCTCCCGGGGGTGGAGGCGGGGGCGGCCGCCACTCGTCACCGGGTCCTCCGGGCGGCGGACGCCAGTCCTCGGGTGACGGTCCCTCGGGTGGTTGCTGGTCCGCCACGGCTCCCTCCTCGGTCGGCTCCACCCGGGTCACGCGACCGGCCCCGCGAGCGGCCGGTGCGAACGCCACGGGCTGCTCGCGTCACACTACGTGTTCGGGATCCGGTCCCGGCGCACCAACCGGTCCAGCGTCGCCACGCGCCGGGCGGAGCGGGGCCGGGACGTGCGAGACTCGACGTGACCGTCCCACGAGGAGCGCCGATGCCCCCCGAGAAGCCGCACTGGGCCCACCTCTACGACGAGGTCGTCACCAGCGGGCTGTGCACCGGATGCGCCGGATGCGTCATCGCGTGCCCACACGACGTGCTCGGCTACGACGACGAGCACGGTGCCTACAAGCCGATCCAGATCGAGGACTACGGCGGGCCCGGCGACTGCTCCCACGGCGAGAAGGGCTGCACCATGTGCACGCGGGCCTGCCCCCGCTTCCGGGCCTGGGAGCCGGAGATCGACGAGCACCTCTTCGGGCGCGTGCGGACGGCCGACGAGGTGGCCGGGGTCTACAAGGACATCGTCCTCGCGCGGGCGACCGACCCGCAGCTCCACGAGGCCGGCCAGGACGGAGGCCTGGTGTCCGCGCTGCTCGTCTACGCCCTCGAGCACGACATCGTCGACGCCGCCCTCGTCTCCTACCTCGACGGCGACGGCTCCACGTGGAAGGCGGTCCCCGGCGTGGCCCGCACCCGCGAGGAGGTCCTCGCCTCGGCCGGCAGCCGATACACGTACTCGGCCAACCCCCTCGCCTACGCCAAGACCGACAAGGAGGAGCAGCGCCTCGCCCTCGTGGGCATGAGCTGCCAGGCCTCGGTGCCGGGAGCCATGAAGCAGCGCAAGGCCGGCAAGGTGGCGAGGCGCATCGCGCTCACGATCGGCCTGCTGTGCTCCAAGACCTTCGACGACCGCATCTTCGAGGAGCTCCTCGAGGCCCGCTACGACCTCCCCCGGAGCGTCATCGCCAAGATGAACGTCAAGGGCCGCCTCCAGGTCTGGACCCACGACGGTCGCTACGTCGAGGTCCCGCTCAAGGAGTGCCACCCCTTCACGCGAGAGGGCTGCACGCTGTGCCCCGACTTCGCGGCCGAGCACGCCGACATCTCCACGGGCGGGATCGGCGCCTTCGACGACTGGACGCTCACGATCGTCCGCACCGACCCCGGACGGGAGCTGATGGAGCGGATGCTCGCCGACGGGTGGATCGAGACCCGCCCCGGCGACGACGACCCGGGCGCCATCGAGCTGATGCGCAAGCTGGCCCGCAAGTCGCGCGCCCGCTGGCCCGGCTTCGCCCCGCCCGAGCCGGGCGTCGTCGACCGGTAGGCCTCGGGCGGCGAACGGGCTTCACGTGGCGTTCACGGAGCCGCCCTCCGTCCCCGCTCCCCGTCACTAGGCTGGCCCCGGTCGCCGGACCCGTCGGTCGACGTCCGGCGCCGCTCGCCCCGTGCTGACGCTCCTCGCCCTCCACGCCGTCGCCGCCGTCGCCGCTCCCGCCCTGGGCCGCCGGCTCGGGCGGCGCGTCTTCCTCGTGGGCGCGATCCCGCCGGCCGCCACGGTGCTGTGGACCGCGACCCGGCTCGGCGACCTGCTCGACGGCCGCCCCGTCACCCAGCACGTCGAGTGGGTCCCCGATCTCGGACTCGAGCTCGGCTTCCGCCTCGACGCGTTCGGCGCGCTCATGGTCGGGCTGGTGTCGGGCATCGGGGTCCTGGTGTTCCTCTACGCCACCGCCTACTTCCACGAGCGGCGGGACCTCGGGCCCTTCTGCGGGATCCTCGTGGCGTTCGCCGGGGCGATGCTCGGCCTCGTCCTCGCCGACAACCTGCTCCTGCTCTTCGTCTTCTGGGAGCTGACGTCGATCACGTCGTTCCTGCTCATCGGGTTCGAGCACGAGAAGGGGTCGGCCCGGGCCGCCGCGCTCCAGGCGCTCCTCGTCACCGGGGCCGGGGGCCTCGCCCTCCTGGGTGGGCTGGTCCTGCTCGGCCAGGCCGGCGGGACGTTCTCCCTGTCGGGCCTCCTCGCCGACCCGCCCACGGGCGCGACCGTCACCGCCGGCCTCCTGCTCGTCCTCGCCGGTGCCTTCACGAAATCCGCCCAGGTGCCGTTCCACTTCTGGCTCCCCGGAGCCATGGCCGCCCCCACCCCGGTGAGCGCCTACCTGCACTCGGCGACGATGGTGAAGGCGGGCGTGTACCTCGTCGCCCGGCTCTCCCCGGCGTTCGCCCTCGTAGGGCCGTGGCGCCCGCTCGTGCTGACCGTCGGCCTGGCGACCATGATCGTGGGCGGGCTCATCGCGCTGCGCCAGAGCGACCTCAAGCTCCTGCTCGCGTACGGGACGGTCAGCCAGCTCGGGTTCCTCGTCGTGCTCCTCGGCGCGGGAGACCCCGAGCTCACCCGGGCGGGAACCGTCGTGCTGCTCGCCCACGGGCTGTTCAAGGCCGGGCTGTTCCTGGTGGTCGGGGTCGTCGACCACCAGGCCGGGACGCGCGACCTCCGGCGGCTGACCGGGCTCGGGCGCCGGGCCCCGGGGCTCTTCGCCGTGGCCGCGATCTGCGCCGCCTCGATGGCCGGTCTGCCCCCGCTGCTGGGCTTCGTCGCCAAGGAGGCCGCCTACGAGGCGGGTCTCCACGCCCACCTCGGCGGGGTCGACCTCGTCCTCGCCGGCCTGGTGGCCGGCTCGGTCCTCACGTTCGCCTACAGCGCCCGCTTCCTCTGGGGAGCCTTCGGCGACAAGGGCCTCGCGGTCGGTGCCGACAGGGTCGGCCCCGAGGTGCCCCGCCCCACGACGTCGTTCGTCGCCCCCGCCGCGGTGCTGGCCGGGCTCAGCGTCCTGCTCGGGCTCGCCCCCGAGCTCGCCAGCCGGTTCCTGAACGAGGCGGCGGCGTCGCTCGATCCGGCCGTAGAAGCCGCGAAGCTCCACCTCTTCTCGGGGCTGAACGCGGCGCTGGGACTGTCGGCCCTGACGATCGCCGCCGGAATCTGGCTGGTCGCGGCGCGCCGTCGGGTCGAGCGCCTCCGCAGCCCCCTGCCCGCCGGCTTCTCCGGGGAACGCGCCTACCGGAGCCTCCTCGCGGGGCTCAACCGCGTGGCCGACGCCTCCACCGGCCTCCTGCAGAGCGGGTCGCTCCCCCGGTACCTGCTCGTGATCCTGGGCACGGCGGTCGTGCTCCCGGGGACCGCGCTGCTCGCCGGCGGCGCCCACTGGCCCGAGGACCTCCAGGTCATCGACGTCCCCATCCAGGTCGTGCTCGGCTTCGTGATCGTCACCGGGGCCGTCGCCGCGGCCCGGGCCCGCCGGCGCCTCCCCGCCATCCTCTTCCTCGGCCAGGTGGGCGTCGGCGTCTCGGCTCTCTTCGTCGCCCGCGGCGCCCCCGACCTCGCCCTCACCCAGATGCTCGTCGAGACGATCGTGCTCGCCATCTTCGTGCTCGTCCTGCGCCACCTGCCCAAGGACTTCGCGCCCCAGCGGGGGAGCCGGCTCCCCCAGGCCCTCGCCGCCCTGGTCGTCGGCGTGTTCGTCGGGGCGTTCGTGCTCAGCGCGGGCGCGGTCCGCACCGCCGAGCCGGTCTCGGCCGGGTACGTGGAGCAGGCGCGGGACGAGGCCGGGGGCCGCAACGTCGTGAACGTGATCCTCGTCGACTTCCGTGGCTACGACACGCTGGGTGAGATCACCGTCCTCACCGTCACCGCGCTCGGCGCCGTGGCCCTCGTGCGGGCCGGTCGCCGCGAGCTCGCCACCGAGGAGACCGGCCCGCCGGGGCCCGGACCGGGAGCGACGGCCTCCGCGGGGGAGCGGGAGGACGTGGCGTGAACCGGGTCCGCTCGCCGCTGCTCGACGTCGTCGCCGCCGGGATCTTCCACACCGTGCTCGCCTTCTCGCTGTTCCTCCTGTTCGCGGGGCACAACAACCCCGGTGGGGGGTTCGTCGGGGGCCTGGTCGCCGGGGCCGCCTTCGTGCTCCAGTTCCTCACCGACCCCACCTCCCCGCGACCCCTCACCCGCGTGACGCCCGAGGTCCTCCTCGGCGTGGGCCTGGTGCTGGCGGCCGCCACCGGCGCCGCCGCCTGGCTCACCGACGGGCAGTTCCTCGAGAGCGGCAAGCTCGAGCTCGACCTGGGCGCCGTCGGGCACGTCAAGGTGTACTCCGTCCTCGCCTTCGACACGGGGGTGTACCTCATCGTGGTCGGGCTCGTCGTGGCCGTGCTCCAGGCCCTCGGCCGGGAGGCGGCCGAGTGAGCCTCACCCTGGCCGTCGTCGTGGGCTCCCTCTACGCCGCGGGGACGTACCTGCTCCTCCAGCGGACGCTGACCCGCATCGTCATCGGGCTCGGCCTGCTCGGGCACGGCTCGGTGCTCCTGCTCCTCCTGGCGGGCGGCCGGGCCGGACGGGCCCCGTTCGTGGGCAGCGGGGACCCGGCCGGCTTCGCCGACCCGCTACCCCAGGCCCTCTCCCTCACCGCCATCGTCATCACCTTCGGCACGATGGCCTTCCTCCTCGCGCTCGCCTACCGGAGCTGGGTCCTCACCCGCGACGACGAGGTGCAGGACGACGTGGAGGACCGCCGGATCGCCCGCCTCGGCCTCGGGGGCTCGAGTCCGAGACGGGACCACCCCCGACCGGCGACGCGACCCACGAGACGGGCGAGGGCGCGTGAAGGTCCTCGTGCCGCTCCCGGTCGTGCTCCCCCTCCTCGCCGCGGGCCTCTCGATGGCCCTCAGCCGGCGGGTCGCCCTCCAACGGGTGGTGGGGGTGGTGGCGCTCGGCGCCACCCTGGCCGTCTGCATCGCGCTGCTGGTCCGGGTCGAGGCCGACGGCATCGCCGCGGTGCAGCTCGGGGGGTGGCCCGCCCCGCTCGGCATCACGCTGGTGGCCGACCTCTTCGCGTGCATCCTGCTGGTCATCTCGATGACGACCGTGCTGGCCGTCCTCGTCTTCGCCATCGGCCACCCCGGGAGCGAGGACACCTCCGCCATCTTCCACCCCGTGTACCTCGTGCTCACCGCGGGGGTCGCGGCCTCGTTCCTCACCGGCGACCTCTTCAACCTGTTCGTCGCCTTCGAGGTGATGCTCAGCGCCAGCTACGTGCTCATCACGCTGGGGGGGCGGCGGGACCAGGTCCGGACCGGGATGACCTACGTCGTGATCAGCCTCACGGCCTCGGCCCTGTTCATCACCGCGCTGGGCCTCGTGTACGCCTCCACGGGCACGGTGAACATGGCCGACCTGGCCGGCCGGCTGGCCGAGCTCCCCGACGCCACCCGCACCGCCATCGGGCTGCTCTTCCTCGTGGTGTTCGGCGTCAAGGCGGCGATCTTCCCGCTGTTCTTCTGGCTCCCCGACTCCTACCCGACCGCTCCCTCGCCGGTGACCGCGATCTTCGCCGGCCTGCTCACGAAGGTCGGGGTGTACGCCATCATCCGCAGCCAGACCCTGCTCTTCCCCCTCGAGGGCGCGACGGAGACGCTCGTCCTCGTCATCGCCGGGATCACGATGCTCGTCGGCGTGCTCGGAGCCATCGCCCAGAACGACATCAAGCGCATCCTGAGCTTCCACATCATCAGCCAGATCGGGTACATGATCATGGGTCTCGGCCTCTTCACCGTCGCCGGGGTGGCCGCCTCGATCGTCTACATGGTCCACCACATCCCCGTGAAGACCTCCCTGTTCCTCGTCGACGGGATGGTCGAGACCGGCACCGGCACCGGAGCGCTGGCCCGGCTGGGTGGCCTGGTCCGGCGCATGCCGGCCGTGGCCGTGCTCTTCTTCCTGCCCGCGATGAGCCTGGCCGGGATCCCGCCCTTCTCGGGCTTCGTCGGGAAGCTCGCGCTCGCGGAGTCCGGCTTCTCGGCCAGGCAGTACGCCATCGTCGCCGTGAGCCTGGCCACCAGCCTCCTCACGCTGTTCTCGATGACGAAGGTGTGGAACGGCGCGTTCTGGGGTGGCCGCGAGCCCAGGGCGGCCGGCGGGGCGCACGAGGGCGAGGAGAGGATCCGCAGCCCCCGGCTCATGCTCGGGGCGACCGCCGGGCTGGTGGCCGTCACCCTGGCGGTGGCGGTCTCGGCCCGGCCGCTCCTCGACCTCAGCGAGCGGGCCGCCCGGAGCCTGCTCGATCCCGCGCCCTACGTCGAGGCGGTGCTCGGGTGATCCGCCGGGCGGTGGTCGCGGCGTGGATCCTCGCCGTGTGGCTCGCGCTCTGGGAGGACCTCAGCGTCGGGAACGTCGTGGGCGGTGCCCTGGTAGGAGCCTTCCTCGTGACCGTGTTCCCGCCCGACCCGCGCACCGAGTGGATCCGGATCCGCCCGTACCACGTGGCGCGATTCGTCGTGTACTTCCTCTGGAAGCTCGTGGAAGCGAGCGCGATCGTCGCCTGGGAGGTCGTGACCCCGACCAACCGCATCAACGAGGGGATCGTCGCCGTCCCGGTCCAGGGGGCCTCGGACACACTTCTCACCGTGGTGGGGAACGCCATCACGCTCACGCCGGGCACGCTCACCGTCGACGTCGCCCGGGACCCCCCGGTGCTCTTCGTGCACGTGCTGCACCTGCGCGACGTCGAGTCGGTCCGGCGCGACGTCCAGCACCTCGAGCTGCTGGCCGTCCGGGCCTTCGGGAGCGCCGAGTGCCGCCGGGAGCTGGAACGGGCCGTCGCCCACGGCGGGGGGCCGCGATGAGAGCGGTCACCACCGTCGCCCTCGTGATCCTGAGCGTCTCGGCCATCGGGACCCTGCTCCGCCTCGTGCGACCGGGCTCCCTGGCCGACCGGATGGTCGCCCTCGACCTGTTCGTCGTGATCGTGGTGAACGGGATCGCCGTGTACACGGTGCGGACGGGAAGCGGGGTCTTCCTCGACGTGCTCCTCGTCACGGGCCTGCTCGGCTTCCTCGGCACGGTGACGGTGGCCCGCTTCATCGAGCGGAGGGGGGCCCGGTGAGCCCGAGCGAGGTCCTCTCCTCGGTCCTGATGCTCGCCGGCGTGTCGCTCAGCCTGCTGGCCGCGATCGGCCTCCACCGCTTCCCCGACGTGTTCGCCCGCATGCACGCGGCCACCAAGCCCGCCACGCTCGGCCTGGTGCTCGTCCTCGCCGGCACGTCGCTGCAGGTCACCGAGCGGGGCGACATCGCCAAGCTGGCGCTCGCCGTGCTGCTCCAGTTCCTCACCGCGCCGGTCGGGGCCCACATGGTGGCCCGGGCCGCCTACTGGTCGGGGACCGAGCTCAGCTCCGCCACCGCGGTCGACGAGCTGGCCGAGGCGGTCGGGAACGAGCCGGCAGCCCCCGACGTTCGCGCGAGAGGCATCGGGGAGGACTGATGGAGGAGAGCATCCGGCTGGGGCGCATCGCAGGGATCCCGATCGGGCTCAACTGGAGCCTGATCGTGGTCTTCTGGCTCATCACGTGGGGCCTGGCCGGCGAGATCTACCCCCGCACCTACCCCGGGTACGACGCCCCCGCCTACTGGACGGCGGCGACGATCACCAGCGTGGTGTTCTACGCCTCCCTCCTCGCCCACGAGCTCGGCCACTCGATCGTGGCCCGGCGCAAGGGGGTGGAGGTCCAGGGGATCACGCTCTGGCTCTTCGGTGGCGTGGCCAAGCTGGGTGGCGAGGCCACCACGCCCCAGGCGGAGCTGCGGATCGCGGCGATCGGCCCGTTCGTCAGCCTCGCCGTCGCCGCGGTCATGGGCATCGCGACGTTCGTCCTCCACGCGTTCGACGCCCCCGACCTCGTGGCCGGGGTCACGTCGTGGCTGGCCTGGATCAACCTCATCCTGGCCGTGTTCAACCTGGCCCCGGCGGCCCCGCTGGACGGCGGCCGGGTGCTGCGGGCGTTCCTCTGGATGCGCAGCGGCGACCCGGTGGCCTCGGCGGTGAGCGCGGCCCGGGCGGGGCGCGGTGTTCGGGGCCGTGCTCATCGGCCTCGGCCTGCTCGAGTTCGCCGTCGGGGCGGGCCTGGGCGGGCTGTGGTTCGTCTTCCTCGGGTGGTTCCTGCGCAGCGCGGCGAAGGCCGAGGAGGCCCAGGCGGTCGTGCGCGGCGCTCTCGAGGGGGTACGGGTGGGCGACGTCATGTCCCCCGACCCGGTGACCGGCCCCGGCTGGTACACCGTGCAGGCCTTCCTCGACGAGTACGTGCTGCGCCTGCGCCACTCGAGCTACCCGGTCCGGTCCTACGAGGACGGCCTCGCGGGGCTGGTGACGCTGGCCCGGCTGCGCTCGGTCCCCCCCGAGCAACGCGCCACGACGAGGGTCGCCGACGTGGCCTGCCCGATGGACGAGGTCGTGAGGACCACGCCGGACGAGATGCTCGTCGACCTGCTCCCGCGCCTGGCGGGCTGCACGGACGGCCGGGCCCTCGTGCTGGACGCGCACGGCGAGCTGGTCGGGATCCTGTCGCACACCGACGTGTCGCGGGCGATCGAGCGGGCGGGCCTGCGCTCCCCGGGCCCGACCGGCTGGTAGGCCCCGAGCCTCCATCACCTCCAGGTCCGAGCCGGGACGAGAGGGGCGGGCCTCCCCCGTCCCCCCGGTCGGTGCGCTTTCGGGGCCCAGGACCCCGATTCCGCGCCAACCCGGCAGAAGGGGGAGCCGACCCGGCGTCGAGAGGCGGGGGAAGGGGACGGAGGGGGCGCGCCGAGCGCCGCTCAGTAGCGCAGCAGCGCCGCCACGGGACCGCCGCCGGGGACCCCGCCCGGCTCCACCGTGAACACCTCGCCCTTGTGGGCGAGCGTGCGGAGGGCGGCGAGGTTCACGAGGTCCTCGTCGCCGGGCTCCGGCTCCTCGCGCACCACGACCGTGCCGTCGGGCTCGACGTGCCCCCAGCACATCCCGTCGGCGACGGTCAGCAGCGTGGCCACCCGGCCCTCCCCGGCGGCCCGGACCACCTCGGTCACGCCGCTGATCGCCCGGCCGTTGCCCTGGAGCCGGCCGTGCTCGGCCACGGCCGCGTCGACCCGGGCCCGGAAGTGGGGCTCGACCACGTGCCAGGCCTGCTCGTGGAGCTCGGCGGGGCGCAGGGTCTCGGGGTTCCCCGTGATGCCCTGGTCGAGCACGTGCGGAAGCGACGTGACCTCCCGGTAGAGCGGGAGCAGGTACTCCACGCCGGCGAGCACGACCGGGGCGCCGGCGTCGGCCAGGAACGACCGCATCGCCTCGTCGACCTGCTTGAACCAGAGGCGGATGCGCTCCTTGGCGTCCTCCTCCTCCCGGGCGTTCCCGAAGAACACCGCGGCCCGGCCGCCCGGCCCGGCGGGGGGAGCGCCGGTGTGGAACTGGAGCTGTTTGTGGTCCTCGTCGAAGCGCAGCGCCTCGGCGAGGCTGCGCGGCACACCCTCGAGGGCGACCTCGTCGACGGTGAGCCGGGTGCCCTGGAGCAGGCGCACCGAACCCTGGCTCAGGGCGAGCACGTAGAACCGACCGTTGATGGTGAGGAGCGGCAGCAGCGGGGTGACGTGGAACCGCTCGTTCACCACCCCGAGCTCCGGGAGGGCCATGGGGACCCGGAAGCTGCGGAAGCGCCGCGGCGAGCGGAACAGGGCCAGGCCGTCGCTCACGTGGCGCCAGAACGACTCGTCCCGCTTGAGCCGGCGGACGGGCTCGAGCAGGTCCTCCACCTGGGCGGAGCGCAGGCCCCGGGCCGCCAGCTGGTCCTGCACACCCCGCAGGAGGTTCTTCAGGCGGAGCGGGTCCTCCTCGGTGCGCTGGGGCCGGCCCCGGTGGGTGGGCAGGTAGATGGACACGCAGAGGTCCTCGTCACCGAGCAGCTCCTGCAGGTCCGTCGTGGTGAACACGTCCATGCGTGCGCCTCCCCCGGCCAGCGTGGGCTCGGTGTCTTCCTCGGCGAGCAGCGCGAGCGCCGTCCGCAGCGCGGCACCCGGGCTGCCCGAGGTCTCGATCATGCGCGCCGTCGGCCAGGCGTCGGCCACGCGCGCCATCGCCCCCGCCACGTCCGTGGTGGCGTCCGAGGCGTCGGTCGCGCCCCGGGCGGCGATCCTCGCCGCCGCCACGTCGGCCGGGGCGTCGCAGCGGAGCTCGACGAGGGGGGAGCTCGCCTCACGGGCCACGCCGGCCGCCGCGTCCCTCCAGCGGCGATCCGTCCACGAGGCGTCGAGCACCACCGGCTCGCCCATCTCCAGGAGGCGCCGGGCCCGGTCGAGGAGCTCGGTGTAGGTGGCCTCGGTGGCCTCGGGCGCGTAGAGCCCCTCCCGGAACCCCGCCCGACGGTGCTCGAGGTGGCCGACCCCGGCCAGGTCCTTGCGCACCTCGTCGGAGCGGAGCAGGGACCAGCCCCGGGCGTCGGCGATCCCCGCCGCGAGGGTGGTCTTCCCGGTGCCCGGGAGGCCACCCACGAGCACGAGCGGCACCCGGCCGGCCTCGAGGTGGGCCACGCACATCTCGAGCAGGCGCCGGGCCTCGTCCGCCGCGGCGGGGACGCCCTGGTCCCACCGGAGGCAGGCCACCTTGCACCGGACCTGAGCCCGGTAGGCCACGTAGTGCTCGGCCAGCGTCGCCGGGTGGCGCTCGGCCGACATCTCGCGGTAGCGCGCCACGAACCGCTGGCCCAGCTCCGGGGCGCCGATCCGCTCGAGGTCCATGACGAGGAAGGCGACGTCGGCGACGACGTCGGCCCACCGCAGGCGGTCGTCGAACTCGATGCAGTCGAGGACCCGGGGCCCGTCGTCGAGCAGGAACACGTCGTCGGCGAGGAGGTCGCCGTGGCCGTCGCGAACCATCCCCGCCGCCGCCCGGTGGGCCAGCAACGGTCCCCGCCCCGCCAGGTACTCCCGGGCGAGCAGCTCCACCCGCTCGAAGCGATCGGGGTCCAGCACCCGCCCCACGAAGGGCTCCATCTCGTCGTGGTTCGCGGTCCACGACGCCCGGACGGCGTCGGCCGATCCCGCCGCGGCGATCTCCGGCGAGGACTCGGCCCGGGCGTGGAAGGCCGCCACGAGCCGGGCCAGGGCGGTCAGGTGCTCGTCGGTGACCTCGCCCCGGCGAGCCAGGGTCGAGAGGCGCCGGTCCTCGGGCATGCGGCGCATCACCACGAGGTGGTCGAGCGGCCGGCCCTCGGGGTCGAGCACGTCGGCCACCCCGAGGTACACGTCCGGGGCGAGCCGGCGGTTCAGCTCGACCTCCCGGTGGCAGACGCGCGCTCGCGCTTCACGGGTCGAGAAGTCGAGGAACCCGGTGGTCACCGGCTTCTTCAGCTTGTAGGCCCGGTCGCCCACGAAGAAGACGACGGAGACGTGGGTCTCGGCCAGGGCGGCCCAGGGCGTGTGCATCTCCCCCATGGTGGCCCCGCGCCCCGGCCCGTCGAGGGCACCCCCGAGCCGCGAGCGGCGGCGGCGGGCGGGATCGTACGCTCGGGCCTCGGTGTCAGGCTCCCGACCACCCCGCCGGCCGGCCCCGGATCCCCGGCGAGCCTCCGGGTGGTCGCGCTCGTGGACGACCTGCTCGACCGGTCGCGGATCGCCGCGGCGCTCCCGGGCGTCGTCTTCGCCGCCGACGTCGAGGACTGCGCGGGCGCCGACACGGTGGTCGTGGACCTCGCCCGGCACGGAGCGGCCGTCGCCGAGCTGCGCCGGCGGCTCCCGGTCGCGCGGATCGTGGCCTTCTCCCCCCATGTCGACACCGAACGTGCCCACGAGGCCCGGGAGGCGGGTGCCGACGAGGTGCAGGCCCGCTCACGGTTCTTCCGTGACGTGTCGCGGGCGGTCGCGGGAGCGGCGCCGGCGTAACCCCGGCCCCCGCCGGGGGGTCGGAGGCACATGACCTCGGTGCTCCTGCGTGACCTCCCCCGCACGTCGCTGCTCCCCCGGATCGAGGCGGCCGCCGACGGGCCCGCGTCCATCACGTTCGTCCGCCCGGTGGGCTCCGACGCCTACGAGACCGAGCAGGTCGGCTGGGGCGAGCTCCACGACGATGCCCGGGGATGGCGGCCCGGCTCCAGGAGCGCGGCGTGGGGCCCGGCGACCACGTCGCCCTCATCGGGCCCACCTCCCGGCCGCTGGTCACGGCCATCCAGGCCACCTGGCTGGCCGGCGCCACCGTCGTGATGCTGCCGCTCCCCATGCGGCTGGGGTCGATCGACCACTTCGTGCTGCAGACGCGGTCCCGGATCCGCCACGCCGAGGCCGCCCTGGTGATCGCGGACCGCGACCTCGCCGCCTTCCTGGACCCCGGCCCGGCCGACCCGCCGGTCGTGCTGCTCGACGAGCTCGAGGAGGGCCCGGGCCGCCGCGGGCCCGAGGCCTACGCCCGGCCGCCCGTGGACCCCGACGCCCTCGCCATCCTGCAGTTCACGAGCGGCTCGACGGCCGACCCGAAGGGCGTGATGCTCCCCCACCGATGCGTCACCGCCAACATCGACGCGATCGTCGACGCGGCGCATCTCGACCCCGAGCGGGACCGGGGCCTCTCGTGGCTCCCCCTGTACCACGACATGGGGCTCATCGGCCTCCTCATGACCCCGATGACCGTGGGTTTCGACCTCGTGCTCACCGGTCCGCAGGACTTCCTCGGCGCGCCGGCGCGCTGGCTCCGGTGGATGTCCGACTTCCGGGCCACCGTCACCGCCGGGCCCAACTTCGCCTACGCGCTCGCGGCCCGGGCTCTCCGCCGGCTCGACGGCCTCGACCTCTCCCGGTGGCGCCTCGCGCTCAACGGCGCCGAGCCCATCGACCCGGCCGCGGTCGAGCGCTTCCTCGCCGCCGGGGCTCCCTTCGGGCTCGACCCGGCCTCGGCCTTCTGCGCCTACGGAATGGCCGAGGCCACCCTCGCCGTGACCTTCCCCGAGCCGGGGACGGGCATGACCGTCGACGCGGTCGAGCGGCGCGTGCTCGAGTCCGACCGGTACGCCGCCCCGGCGACCCGGGCCGGCGGCGAGGGAGTCCGGCGGCTCCCGCACCTGGGGCGGGCCGTGCAGGGCCTCGAGCTCCGCGTCGTGGACCCCGACACCGGCACACCCATGGGCCCGCGCGAGGTCGGCGAGATCGAGCTGCGGGGCACCTCGGTGACCCCGGGCTACTTCCGGCACGAGCGGGCCAACGCCGCGGCGCGCCGGGACGGCTGGCTGCGCACCGGGGACCTCGGCTACCTCGTCGGCGGTGAGCTGGTCGTGTGCGGCCGGATCAAGGACGTCATCATCATGGGCGGCCGCAACGTCTTCCCCGAGGACGTCGAGCGGGCCGTCGAGACCGTCGAGGGCGTCCGGCCCGGGAACGTCATCGCCTTCGGGTCCGACGGGCGCAAGGGCCGGGAGTCGATCGTCGTGGTGGCCGAGACCCGGGCCGACGACGTCCACTCCCTGCGCGACTCGGTGGCCGCCATCGTGCGCGACGCCGTGGGGATCCCCCCGGAGGAGGTCGTGCTGGTCCGGCCCGGGACGCTGCCCAAGACGTCGTCGGGCAAGCTCCAGCGCTCGCTCTGCCGCGACCGCTACGCCTCGGGCGAGCTCGAACCGGTCTAGGCGGGGCCGGCTCCCCCACCGGGGGCTACACGATCGGCCAGGGCATGGAGTGGTAGCCGGCCTCGGGCTCGGGGAGCGTCCCCGTCGCGAGCAGGTTCCGGGCCCGCCCGGCCAGCGCGGCGACCTCGCCCGCCGAGAGCAGGCCGGCCAGGACCCGGCCGAGGGGCCCGTCGAGCTCCTCGACGAGCCGGCCGACGTCGGGGACCAGGGGACCCGGGACCGGCTCGCCGGCGAACTCCCAGATGACCGTGCGGAGCTTCCACTGCTCGTGGAACGTCAGGCCGTGGTCGATCCCCCACACGTGCCCGTCGTGCCGGCTGCGCAGCACGTGACCGCCCTTGCGGTCGGCGTTGTTGGCGAGCACGTCGAACGTGGCGAACAGGCGGAAGCGGTCCTCGTGCTCCTCGAGGAGGGTGAAGTAGTGCTCCTCGGGGTCGTGGTCGACGTAGCGCTGGAGCATGCCCTCGCCGAGGGGCCCGTCGTCACGCACGACGGTCTCGGGCACCACCGCCCACCCCAGCGCCCGGGACAGCTCCCAGGCCGCGAGCTCCCGCCGGTGGAGCGAGCCGGTCGGGAAGTCCCACAGGGGTCGTTCGCCGCGCCGGGGCTTGTAGACGGCGTCGAGCTCCGTCCCGTCGCCCCGGACCCGGGCGAGGAACGTCGCGTTCGACGACCAGACGATGCGCCCGACGACCTCCAGGTCGCCCTCGCGGAGCAGACGGAGGGCGTCGGCACCCGGCGGCGAGTCGGAGGGCACGACGGCCTCGACCGGGCCCGGCTCGGCCATCAGTTGAGGCGGGGGCACACGTGGCCCGACGGGTCCATCGGAAGGTCGCAGAGCGGGCAGGCCGGCCGGCCCGCGGCGACCGCCTCGGCACCCCCTGCGGCCATGGCCCGTACCTGGGCCCGCGTGGCGTAGATCCTCGCGACCCAGCCGTCTCCGGCCTGCTCCTCCTCGGGTTCCTCGTCGCCGTCCTCGGACCCCTCCTGCTCCCGCAGCTCGAGGAGCACCAGCTCGCGGTGGGGGTCGAAGCCGAGGCCGATGAGGCGGGCTCGGAAGAGCGGCACCGTCGGCTCCTCGAGCCGGGCGCCCTCGCCCACCGCACCCGGCTCCTCGGGGTAGTCCTCGGACAGCCGGTCCAGGAAGGCCACCGCCTCGAACGCGAGGAGCGCCACCTGCTCCTTCTCGACGAGCACGGTGAGACGGGCGTCTGCCTTCCGGGCCTGGATGAAGAACGCCCGCCGGCCGGGCTCCCCCACCGCCCCCGCGCCCAGCGCGTCGACCTGCTCCAGCTCGATCACCTCAGCCACTCCCGTCTCCTCCGGTGTCGTCCGGACGACCGTCGGGAGAGGGTCGCAGGTCGGCGAGACCCCCCGTGTCGTTGCACCGCAGCAGCGAGGCGCCGAAGGCTCCCAGCTCGACGACGCTGACGGACGCCGGCGACACCACCAGCCGCTGGAAGTGGTCGAGATGGAGGCCGGCGAAGTGGGCCAGAGCCGCCTTGATCGGGTCGGCGTGGGAGACGACGACGACCATCTCACCGGGATGGGCGGCCGCCACGTCCTCGAGGGCGGCCACCGTCCGGGCCTGCATGGCCGCGAGCGACTCGCCACCGGGGAACCGGGCCCGGGACGGCGCCACCTGGACCGTCCTCCACAGGTCGGTCCGGGCCAGCTCCTCGAGCTTCCCTCCCGTCCACTCCCCGTAGTCGGCCTCGATCACGCCCTCGAGCAGCCTCACCTCCCGGCCGCACCTCGCCGCCACGACCCGGGCGGTCTGCGCGGTGCGCTCGATGGGGCTCGCGTACACGGCCGCGAGCGGCAGGACCGACAGCCGCTCGGCCAGCGCCGCGGCCTGGCGACGACCCTCCTCGGAGAGGTCGATGCCGGGGCGGCGGCCCGACAGCCACCCCCCGGTCTGGGCGGTGACCGCGTGCCGGACGAGCAGGAGCCGGGTGGCCACGGGCACGCTGGCGTCCCGGGCCCGGGCCGGCGTCTCGACGGCCGCCTGGGCGACGGTCTCGGGCATGGCTTCGATGCTATCGGCGGGGCCCGGCCGGCCGCCCCGCGCCGTCACGGGCGCCGGGCGGCCGGGACGGTCCGCCCCTGCGCACGACTCCCCACGCTCGGTGGAACGGCCTCGACGCCACCGGACCCCTTCCCGGGCCCCGCCTCCGGCTAGGTTGAGCCCCCGGACCTGGAGGGAACGGACCATGAAGCGGGCGCTCATCACCGGGATCACCGGGCAGGACGGCCGGTACCTCGCCGAGTTCCTCGTCGGACGGGGCTACCAGGTCTTCGGGCTGGTACGGGGACAGAACAACCCGAAGCTCGAGCTCGTGCGCGACGAGAACCCGGCCCTCGAGCTGGTGGAGGGGGACCTCACCGACCTCTCCTCCCTCATCGCCGCCGTCGAGCAGGTCCAGCCCGACGAGGTCTACAACCTCGGCGCGGTGAGCTTCGTCCAGCTCTCCTTCAAGCAGCCCGAGCTCACGGCCGACATCACCGGCCTCGGCGTGCTGCGGATGCTCGAGGCCGTGCGCATCGTCGGCGGGATGCAGGACAACCCGATCCGCTTCTACCAGGCGTCCTCGTCGGAGATGTTCGGCAAGGTCCGGGAGACGCCCCAGACCGAGACCACGCCCTTCCACCCCCGGTCCCCCTACGGCGTGGCCAAGGTCTTCGGCCACCACATCACCGTCAACTACCGCGAGGCCTACGGCCTCCACGCCAGCTCCGGGATCCTGTTCAACCACGAGAGCCCCCGGCGCGGGCTCGAGTTCGTGACCCGCAAGATCACGAACGCCCTGGCCCGAATCAAGCTGGGGATCCAGGACTCGGTCACCCTGGGGAACCTCGACTCGGCCCGCGACTGGGGGTTCGCCGGCGACTACGTCGAGGCCATGTGGCTCATGCTCCAGCAGGACGAGCCCGACGACTACGTCATCGCCACCGGCGAGACCCACACGATCCGGGAGTTCCTCGACGTCGCCGCCCGCCTCGCCGGCTACGACGACTGGAAGCCCCTCGTGCAGCAGGACCCGCGCTTCGAGCGCCCGGCCGAGGTCGACCTGCTCATGGGCGACGCCTCCAAGGCCCGGGAGAAGCTGGGCTGGAAGCCCAGGGTCTCCTTCGAGGAGCTCGTGGCGACGATGTACCGGTCCGACCTGCGCGAGGAGCAGCTCCGCATGGAGTCGAGCTGGCGCTGAGCCGGCGGGGTCAGCGCCCGGCGGCCCGCACCGCGTCGTCCGCCTGCCGGGCGGCGATGAGGACCGGGTCCCACACCGGCGAGAACGGGGGCGCGTAGGCGAGGTCGAGGTGGGCGACCTGCTCGACCCGCATGTGGTTCCACACCGCGGTGGCCACGGTGTCGATGCGCTTCGCGGCGCCCTCACGACCCACGATCTGGGCCCCGAGCAGCCGGCCGGTCCGGCGCTCGGCCACCATCTTCACCTTCACCTGCTCGGCCCCCGGGTAGTAGTGCGCCCGGGTGCGGGTCTCCACCGTGGCCGTCACGAACTGGAACCCGGCCTCGGCGGCCTCGCGCTCGTTGAGTCCGGTCCGGGCCACCTCGATCTCGCAGATCTTCGAGATGGCGGTCCCGATCACACCCGGGAACACCTCGTAGCCACCGGCCAGGTTGTTGCCCGCGATGCGGCCCTGCTTGTTGGCGTGGGTGCCGAGCGCGATCGCCACCGGCCGCCGCGAGACCCGGTGGAAGGTCTCGACGCAGTCGCCGGCGGACCAGACACCCTCGACCGGCGTGCGCATCTGCCGATCGGTGACGATCCCACCGGTCGGACCGACCGGGATCCCCGCCTCCTCGGCGAGCACCGAGTTCGGTCGCACGCCGAGCCCGAGGACGACGATGTCGGCCGGGAGGCTCCGGTTCGTGGTGACCACGGCGCGGACCCGACCGCCGTCGAGCTCGAAGCCCTCCACCCCCTCGCCCAGGTGCAGCGAGATCCCGAGCTCGCGCATCGCGTCGGCCACGACGCTCCCCATGTCGGGGTCGAGGGTGAGCATCGGCTGGGGGGCCATCTCGACGAGGGACACGTCGAGGCCGCGCCGGACCATCGCCTCGGCCATCTCGAGGCCGATGTACCCACCGCCGACGACGACGGCCCTCCGGGGCGAGCCCTCGTCGACCGCCCGGCGCACGGCGATCCCGTCCGCCAGGGTCTGCACCCCGAAGACGCCGTCGCCGTCGATCCCGGGGAGCGGCGGGCGGACCGGGCGGGCGCCCGTGGCCACGACGAGCTGGTCGAAGCCCTCCCAGGACTCGGTACCTCCCTCGAGGTCGCGGACCCTGACCGCCCGGCGGTCGAGGTCGATCTCCGCCACCTCGTGGCGGATCCGGACGTCGATCTGCTGGCGCTCCCGGAACACCTCCGGCGCCCGGGCCACGAGGTGCTCGGCGGTGGGGACGAGGTCGCCGACGAGGTAGGGGATCCCGCAGGCGGCGTAGGAGGTGTAGCGCCCCTTCTCGAACGCGAGGATCTCGAGCTCGTCGGGCCCGAGGCGGCGGCGGGCCGCCGACGCCGCGGACATGCCGCCCGCGTCCCCACCGACGACCACCAGCCGCTGTGCCACGAGGACCTCCGATCCGTCGTCGTCGGCCACGGGGAGCTTCGCCGCTCCGACCGGGCCGGATCCTCAACCTACCCGGGGTCGCCGGGACGGTAAGGTCCGGGCGTGACCGGGCCCCTCGTCGGCGTGATCATGGGAAGCGACTCCGACCTCGCGGTCATGCAGGGCGCCGTCGACGTGCTGGCCGAGTTCGAGGTGGCCCACGAGGTCCGCGTCGTGTCGGCCCACCGCACACCCGACACGATGGCCGAGTACGCGCGCGCGGCCGCCGACCGGGGTCTCCGGGTCATCGTGGCGGGGGCGGGCGGCGCGGCCCACCTCCCGGGCATGACCGCGTCGATGACCCCGCTCCCGGTCATCGGGGTCCCGGTGCCGCTCGCCCACCTCGACGGCCTCGACTCGCTGCTCTCCATCGTGCAGATGCCGGCCGGGGTCCCGGTGGCCACCGTCGCCGTGGGCAACGCCCGCAACGCCGGCCTGCTGGCCGTGCGGATCCTCGCCACGGGCGATCCGGAGCTGCGGGCGGCGATGGAGCGCTACCAGGCCGCCCTGAAGGAGGCCGTCCGGGTCAAGGACGCCGCGGTGCGCGAGCGCTTCCCGCGAACCTGAGCTCTCGTTCTCCCCTGCCGGCTCCCTTGCCGGCTCCCCTGCCGGCTCCCTCGCCGGGTTGGTGCGCGTTCGGGGTCGTGAGCCCCGTTTCCGCGCCAACTCGGGGACGGAGAGGACCCGGGGATCGTGTCGGCCGCTACTCGGTCGTGACGGCCCGCAGCACGTCGAGCTTGGCCGCCCGGCGCGCCGGCCCGACGGCCGCCAGCACCCCGGCCAGCCCGGCCACGACGACGATGACCGCGAGCTGCCCGAACGGCACCTGGAACACCTCGAAGCCCTCGTCGCGCAGCGCCTGGACGAGCGCCCACCCGAAGAAGACGGCGACGACGAGACCCAGGGCCGTGCCCAGGAGGGCCACGATCACCGACTCCCAGCGGACGCTGGAGCGCACCTGCCGGCGCGTCATCCCCACGGCCCGAACGAGCCCGATCTCCCGGGTCCGCTCGTAGACCGAGAGCGTGATCGAGTTGGCGATCCCGATGAGGGCGATGATGACGGCGAGGGCGAGGAGCACGAACACCAGGGCGAGGAGCTGGTTGATCTGGCTCTCGAGGCTCTCCCGGAACTCGGCCTGGTCCTGGAGCTCGCCGTTGGGGTAGGCCTCGAGGATCTCCTCGAGCTGGCCCCGGGCCGCCTCGAGGTCGGTGCCGTCGACGAACCTCACGTAGACCTGGACGTCGAACTGGTCCTCGAAGTTCGCCTCGTAGCCGGCCGTCGTGATCGTGAAGGGCCCCGCCGGCTGCCGCTCGTCGTAGAGCGCCGCGATCGTGAGCTCCTGGAGGCCCGTCTCGGCGAAGCGAGCCGTCACCGTGTCGCCGAGCGACCAGCCCTCCTCCTCGGCCCGGTCGCTCTGGACGGCGAGGTCGGACGGGCCCATGTCCTCGATCCGGCCGGCCGAGACGCCGACGTCGAAGAGCTGGTTGATCTGGGTGGGCTCGACCGCCACGACCTGGGACGTGTCGCCCTCGACCTCGAAGAAGCCGCCGCGGATGCCCGAGACCGCCTGGACGTCGGGGAGCTCGCCGATCTCACGCGCCAGCTCGGGGACAGACCACCGAAGCCGAAGGTCCCCGAGTCGACGACGTAGTCGGCGAGGAAGGCGTCGTCGATCACCTTGCCGATGGACGCCTTGGCCGAGGCGGCGAAGACCGTGATGAATCCGACCAGGCCGACGCCGATCATGAGCGCGGACGCCGTGGCCGAGGTCCGCTTGGGGTTGCGCATGGCGTTGTTCCGGGCCAGCGCGCCGGTGATGCCGCGCAGCCGGGGCAACGGTGCCCCGAGCAGGCGCGAGAGCGGGCGGGCGAACACCGGACCCAGGACCGCCATCCCCAGGAACACGACCCCGGCCCCGCCGCCGACGACGAGGAGCGCGTTGTCGGGCTCGCCGAACAGCCCGTAGAAGAGGGAGGCCACACCGGCGAGGAGCACGAGCGACCCGAGGATCACCCGGAGGAGGGAGCCGCTGGAGGTGTCGATGGCCACGTCCCGCAGCGCGGCCACGGGCGGGACGCGCGAGGCCTTGCGCGCCGGCACCACGGCCGCGACCACCGTGACGAGGACCCCGGTCACGACGGCGGCGGTGATCGTGCCCCGGGTCACGACGGGGGCGCCTGACGGGACGTCGATCCCGAACCCGGCGAGCAACGCCTCGAGCCCGATGGCCAGCCCGATGCCGGCGCCCATGCCGACGATCGAGGCGAGCAGCCCCACCACGACCGCCTCGCCCACCACCGAGACGAGGACCTGGGCCCGGCTGGCCCCGACCGCACGCAGCAACGCCATCTCCCGGGCCCGCTGGGCCACGACGATCGAGAAGGTGTTGTAGATGATGAACGAGCCCACGAAGAGCGCCACGATCGCGAACGTGAGCAGGAAGTTGTTGAAGAAGGAGAGCTGCTGGCGGATCTCGTCCTGGGTCTCCTCGGTGAGCTCGGCGCCGGTGAGGACCTCGATCGACTCCTGCCCGGCGAGCGCCTCGCGGACGCGCCCGGCCAGCTCCTCCTGGGAGACGCCCTCCTCGGCCACCGCGTCGATCTCGTCGTACTGGCCGACGGCGTCGAGCACCTCCTGGGCCGTCGCGGTCTCGAAGACGGCGATGGTGGCCCCCGCCGGGCTGTCGACCTCGCCGAACCGGGCGATGCCGACCACGGTGAACGTGCGCGTCCCCGACGAGAGGACGACGTCGATCTCGTCGCCGATGGCGAACTCGCCGTCGTCGGCGCTCTTCTTGTCGATGACCACGTCCGCGGGCCCCTCCGGCGGGCGCCCCTCGGCGATGCTGAGCGGGTTGAGCTCCGCCGTCTCGGGCCAGCTGAACCCGAGGGTGGGCGGTCCCTGGCCGGGCTGGCCGACGACGTCGCCCTCCTTGTCGACGAGCTGGGCGAAGCCCTGCACGAACCCCTCGGCCGTGGCGACACCCTCGACGGCGAGGATGTCGTCGAGCAGGTCGGCCGGGATCCGGGGCCGGATCGCCATGCCGAAGTCGTCGTCGAACGGCGACTCCGCCCGCACGGCGACGTCGACCCCCTCGTTGACGTCCGCGAAGAGGTCGTCGAAGGCCTTCCCCACGGTGTCGGTGAGCACGAGGGTGCCGGCCATGAACGCGACGCCGAGCATCACGGCCAGGGCGGTCAGGGTGAACCGGACCCGGTGACCCGCCAACCCCTTGAGGGTGACCTTCCACACGGCGGCTACTCCCCGAAGCGCTTCATGCGGTCGAGGACGCGCTCGGCCGTCGGGTCGGCCATCTCGTCGACGATCCGCCCGTCCTCGAGGAACACGACCCGGTCGGCGTAGCTGGCGGCGTTCGGGTCGTGGGTGACCATGACGATGGTCTGGCCGAACTCCTGGACGGCCCGGCGCATGAAGCTCAGCATCTCGGCGCCCGACTTCGAGTCGAGGTTCCCGGTCGGCTCGTCGGCGAAGACGATCTCGGGCCGGCTCATGAGGGCCCGGGCCACCGCGACCCGCTGCTGCTGGCCGCCCGAGAGCTCCGAGGGCCGGTGGTCGAGCCGGTCCCGCAGGGCGACGGTGTCGACGACGGTGTCGAACCAGGCCGGGTCGGGCTTGCGACCGGCGAGAGCGAGGGGGAGGGTGATGTTCTCCTGCGCGTTGAGGGTCGGCACCAGGTTGAAGGCCTGGAAGACGAACCCGAGCTTCTCGCGCCGCAGCACCGTCAGCTCCTTGTCGGAGAGCCGGCCGAGGTCGACGTCGCCGAGGAGCACCTGGCCCGACGTGATCCGGTCGAGCCCGGCCAGGCAGTGCAGCAGGGTGGACTTTCCGGAGCCCGACGGCCCCATGATGGCGGTGTAGCGGTGCGGCTCGAAGTCGACGGTGACGCCGTCGAGGGCGCGGACCTCCGTGTGGCCCGAGCCGTAGACCTTCGTGACGTCGACGGCCCGGGCCGCGGTTCCGACCTGGGGTTGGGGCTGGGCGACGGTGGACGCCACTGGTCCTCCTTGGCGGCCTTGCGGAGCGACGTGAGCCTACGGGACGGATCGGACCGATCCGCCTCCGAGCTCAGCCCCTCGCGTCGGCTCGATCCTCACGCGGGGTGCCGGGCCGGTGCGAGGTTAGTCGGCCACCCCGTCGGATCCCGGTCGGATCGCTTCGGACTCGGCGCTGTCGGCGGGCCCGGCCGGCGAGGCGCCGGCCCCCACCTCCTCCGCCTCCCCCGACGGGCCCGGTTGGCCCGGCTCCGTGGCCAGATCCCGCCGCCGGCGGCCGAGCCAGGCGAACCACGCGAGCGAGGCGACGAAGAGCCCGATGCTGACCCAGGCGTTCACGCGCAGCCCGAGGACCTCGTGCGCGGTGTCGATCCGGAGGTTCTCGAACCAGAACCGCCCGAAGGTGTAGAGCGCGACGTAGAGCGCGAACGTCTGCCCGCGGGCGAAGCGGAATCGCTTCTCCGCCCAGATCAGGGTGCCGGCGATCGCCAGGCACCACAGCGACTCGTAGAGGAACGTCGGGTGGAAGGTCTCGGTCTGCTCGTAGCCGGCCGGGCGGCGGGCCGGGTCGATCTCGAGGCCCCAGGGGAGGTCGGTGGGCCGCCCGAAGAGCTCCTGGTTGAACCAGTTCCCCCACCGCCCGATCGCCTGGGCCAGGGCGATGCCCGGTGCCATGGCGTCCATGAGCGCGAGGGTGTCGAGCCGGCGGACCCGGGCCAGCACGACCACGGCGATGGCGCCGCCGGCGACCGCGCCCCAGATGCTGAGGCCCCCGGACCAGATCCGGAAGACCCCCAGCCAGTCGTCGGTGTAGAGCTGGTAGTCGGTGATCACGTGGTAGACGCGGGCGCCCACGACCCCGGAGACGACGACCCAGAAGGCGATGTCGGTGATGGCGTCGGGGGCTGGTGACCGCCCCGGCGCCAGCGCACGTCGGCCACCTTGGCCGCCACCAGCACGCCGACGGCGAGCAGGAGCCCGTAGACGTGGATCGGGCCGATGTCGCCGCTCGAGGGGCTGGGGATGGACGCGAGCACGATGGTCACCGGTCGTCACTGTAGGCCCGGGGCCGTCCCGCCCGCGAGAGCCCGCGACGGCATCTCATGGCCTCTCGGGCGAACGGAACGTCTCGGGTGTCGATACCGTCGCTGAGCGGGGCCACAGACACCCGAGAGGGAACCGAGAACGTCTCGGGTGTCGATACCGTCGCTGAGCGGGGCCGGAGACACCCGAGAGGGAACCGAGAACGTCTCGGGTGTCGATACCGTCGCTGAGCGGGGCCACAGACACCCGAGAGGAAGACCGAGAACGTCTCGGGCCTGCTCGATTTCCAACGCCTGGACTGTGTAAAATGGCGGCATGGCCAGGACCGACGCCAACCCGCCCATGCCGACCTTCGCCACCGACTACCAGCTCGTCGAGGTCGACCCCTCCTACCTGACCCAGGCGGTCAAGCCCAAGCAGTTCCTCCACATCGACCAGTCCGAGTGCATCACCTGCGAGGGCTGCGTCGACATCTGCCCCTGGAAGTGCATCCACATGGTGTCCGTCTCGGCCATCGCCGAGGCCGTCAACACCGAACGGCCCGGCGACGACCCCCGCGACACCGTCGCCTTCATCGTCGACGAGGACGTCTGCACCCGCTGCGCGCTCTGCGTCGACCGCTGCCCCACCGGGATCATCGTCCTCGGCAAGATCACCACCGACGTCGCCGAAGGCGACCCCCACGCCCGCACCCCCCGGCACGGCTACGCCTACGGCGTCCGCTTCTGATCTCGTGCGCGCCCGCCCGGCGCCGAGCCCGCCCCGACCGGGGCAGGAGTCGGTCTGGGACTACCCCCGCCCGCCGCGCGTCGAGCCGACGAGCAGCCACCTCGTCGTGGTCCTCGGCGGTCAGGTCGTGGCCGAGACGACGCGGGGACTGCGGGTGCTGGAGACGAGCCACCCGCCCACGTACTACTTCCCGCCCGCCGACGTCGCCCCCGGCGCGATCGAGCCGACCGGCGGCGTGACCGTCTGCGAGTTCAAGGGGCGGGCCCGGCGCTGCACCGTCGTGGGGGCGGCCGCCGGGTCCCCGGCGGGGCCTGGGTCTACGAGGACCCGGCTCCGGGGTACGAGGCCCTCCGGGGTCACGTGGCCTTCCTCGCCGGGCCCATGGACGCCTGCTCCGTCGACGGCGAGCGTGTGATCCCCCAGGAAGCGGGGTTCTACGGCGGGTGGATCACGTCGAGGGTCGCGGGACCGTTCAAGGGAGGCCCGGGCACCGTCGGCTGGTGAGCGCCTGCCGGCCCACCCCTCAGGTCTGGCGCCGGACGGTGTGGGCCGCGACCCAGCCCGTCGCCCCCTGCTCGTCGTTCGTCTCGACCCAGCCACCCTGCTCGCGGGTGGCCTGGTACCAGCGGCCGGGCACGAGCTGCCCGACGACCCGGCCGGCGTCGCCGGGGGCGACGAGGGACTGGGGGCGTCGACCCAGAACCAGAACGGCGCCGTGGCGAGCGGCGCCGCCGGGGGCCGGGGGCCGGCGCCGGCGCCGGCGGAGGAGCCGGGGCCGCCGCGGGTGGTGCCGCCGGGGCCGGGGGGCCGGACCCGCAGGGCCCGCGGCCGGCGGGACCGGGAACCCGGCCGCGGCGACGGGGGCGCCGGGGCCGGCTCCCTCCGCGGCGGTCCCGAACCCGGAGGGGGAGCATCACCGCGCCCACGACCAGGGCGACCGACCCGGCGAGGACGAGCCAGTACCCGATCCCGAGGTCGAGGCCACCCCGGTCGACGAGGAGCCAGGCGAGCGCGGAGACGGCGGCGCCGACCGCGGCGGCCTGGTGGACCTGGCGCCACGTGAACGAGCCGACGCGAGCGCCGATCCGGACCTCGGTGAACGCGCTGAGCGCTGCGTGCACGGCGAGGAGCGCCCCGACGAGCGCCGGGAGCGTCGCGACCGGGAAGAACCCGCTCTCCCACGCGTTCACGTCCTGACCGAACCCCTCGTACCACGACAGGAACGACCCCGCGAGCATCGCGGCGCCGGCCGCCACCACCACGATCTCGCCCGTGCCGACCTTGGGCCTCATCGCCCCTCCCTCCGGGTCGCCACCTCCGTGCGGCACGACCGTCGATCGCGCAGACCCCACCGACCCCGCAGACTCTAGGACGGGAGCGCGGGCCCGGGGAGGGAAGGTCCTACCGCACCAGCCTCGAGAGACGGCGGTCGGCGAGCACCTTCCCGCCGGTCTGGCAGCGCGGGCAGTACGTCACCTCGTAGGACTCGTAGGACACGCGCCGCAGCGTCTCGCCGCACCGGGGGCACGGCTGCCCGGGGCGCCCGTGGACGGCGAAGCGGTCGCCGAGGCGGGCGGCCGAGAGTCCACCGGTGCGGGCGCGCTCGGCCTCCAGCGCGTCCGCCAGGGTCCCCGGACCGCGTCGAGCAGGACCCGGCGTCGCTCGGGGGCGAGGGACGCGAGCGTCGCGTACGGGGAGACGCCGGCCCGGTGGAGCGCGTCGTCGGCGTAGCCGCGACCGATGCCGGCGACCGTCCGCTGGTCGCGCAGCAGCGTGTGGACCCGCCGGCGGTCGTCGCCGTGGAGGATCAGCTCGGCGAAGGCGTCGGACCCGGGCTCGGGACCGAGCTTCGCCAGCGGGCCCTCGTCGCCCTCCGCCAGCACCCACCACGCCGCCTTCCGCTCGGTGCCGTGCTCGCGCACGAGCAGCGCCGGTCCCTCGTCGAACCGGAACCGGGCCACGGCCCCGCGGGGCCGGGTCCGCTTGGGTGGATCCTCCACGTCGACCCGGCCGGCCTGGGACAGGTGGACGAGCAGTCGGGGGCCGCCGAGGTCGAGGACCAGGTACTTGCCCCGGCGACCGACCGAGGCCGCCCGGCGGCCCACGAGCGCGGCGGGGGGCGGATCGACGGTCTTCAGGGCCGCGAACCCCAGGGGCTCGACCGCGGCGAGGGTCCGGCCGGCCAGCGCGGCGTCGAGGCGCTCGGCCAGCGCCTGCACCTCGGGGAGCTCGGGCACGGGTCGACGGTACCGGGTCCTGGGCCCCGGAAGGGGCCGGCGGGAGCGCCCCTCCAGGTGCGCCGGCCCCCTGCCGATGCAGGAGGCGGACGAGAGAGCGGGTCCCAGGCGTGAGAGGAGCACCGGTGGCGATCTGGCGACGGCGACGGCCCTCCACTCCCGAACCGGTCCGGGAACGCAGCCTCGAGGAGATCGTGGCGGCGTTCTCACCCCCCCGTCCGGGTGCCGGTGACCCGCCGCCGCGGCCCCGCGGCCGGGCCGCCCGCCTGCACCCCGAGCCCCGGCGGCGGGCGGTGGCCTCCGAGCGGCAGGGCCCTCCCCGGTTATTCCGGCCCGGACGGCCCCCGACGCTCCCGGAGGCGCTCCCTGACCGTCTCACGACGCCGCTGCACGTCGCGGTAGGTGAGCCTCTCGACCTGGTCGCCCACGCCGAGCGAGGCCCGGACGGCGTCGATGTCCAGCTCGACCGGCCGGGCGGGGTCGAGACCCAGCTCGCGGGCGATCCGCTCGCCGTGCTCGCGCACGAAGTACAGATAGACGTGCGCGATCTCCCCGAGGATGTCGAGGTCCGGCGCCAGGGTGGCCGTGGCCCCGTCGAGGAAGATCATGTTCTTCACGAAGAGCATGAGCTCCTTGGGAGCTCGGGCGCCGTAGCCGAGCAGCTTCCTGGTGAGCTCGCCCAGCTCGGCGGTCAGCTCGTCGGCCGACATCGTCGTGGGGTCCTTCACCGGGCCCTCGAGGTCGAGGTCGCGCACGACGGCCTCGAGATCGGTCTCCGGCGGGAAGGCCCCGAGGTCGCGCAGGGCGGCGACCTGCCCCCGCACGTCGCCGGCGGAACCCATGACGAGCAGGCGGAGGAAGGCCACCCGCTCGGGCTCGGCGAGGCGGCCGGTGATGCCGAAGTCGAGCAACGCGGTTCGCCCGTCGCGCTGGACCAGCAGGTTGCCCCCGTGCAGGTCCCCGTGGAAGACCCCGAAGAGCAGCGCACCCTCCAGGAAGGCGATGAGCCCGGCCCGCAGCAGCGCACCCGTGTCGATGCCCGCGGCCCGCATCGACTCCACGTCGTCGAAGGCGAACCCGTGCAGCCGCTCCATGACCAGGAGCCGCCGGGTCACGAGGGTCGGGTGCGGCCTCGGGACGACGATCGCCCGCTGCCCGGTGGTCGCGAGCACCGCGGCGATGTCGAGCATGTTCTCGGCCTCGAGGCGGAAGTCGAGCTCCTCCACCACCGTCTCGGCGAACAGCTCCACCAGCGCCGGAGGGTTGGCGAGCGCCGCGATCGGGATCCGGCCCACGAGCCTGGGAGCGAGCCACGCCATGGCGCCCAGATCGGCGCGCACCAGCTCGGCGACCCGCGGTCGCTGGACCTTCACGACCACGTCCTCGCCGCTGCGGAGGCGCGCCGCGTGCACCTGGGCGATCGACGCCGCCGCCAGCGGCTGCTCGTCGAAGGAGGCGAACACGGCGCCGAGGCGGGCCCCCAACTCCCGCTCCACGAGGGTCCGCACGTCGTCGAAGGGCTCGGGCGGGACCTGGTCGCGCAGGAGCTTGAACTCACCCACCAGCTCCTCGGGGAACAGGCCCTCGCCCGACGAGAGGATCTGCCCCAGCTTCACGTAGCTCGACCCGAGCCGCTCGAAGGCCCGGCGAAGGCGCCGCGAGAGGCCCCGGCGCGAGACCTCCCCTCCCCGGGGCCGTTCCACGAGGTACCAGCCGGCCAGGGCCACCCCGACCGATGTGAGGGCCCGGGCCAGGCGCCCCACCGGTGGGAGGCGCCCCGCCTCCAGGAGGCCGGGAACCCCTGCCCGGGTCCGGGCCCGGTCCCGGTCGAGGCCGCGGCGCCACACGAGCCGGTCGGGCTCCACGATCCACGGCCCCTCGGCGCTGAACGCGCCGAGGGCGAGGTCGGGCGGGTCGGAGGGCAGGGTCTCGATGCGCTCACGGTAGACGCAGGACGGCATCCTCGTTCCGGCGCGACCCCCGCGCGTCTCCAGCGCGACTTCAGGATCGGTCCGGGGCGACCGACACCTCAGCGGGGCCGTCGGGCCCGGCGTCGACGCGAGAGGAGGTCCATGGCCGAGAGGGCGCCCCGGGCGCGGTGGCGGTCGGCCGTGCTCGTCGCGGCGCTGGCGGCGGCCCTGGCCGGCCTGGCAGGAGGCCCGGCTCGCACGCCGGCGGGAGCGGCTCCGGGCTCGGCGCCCGTCCTGCCCGGCCAGGTCTTCACGGGGAACTTCCCCGACCCCCACGTCCTTCGCGTGGGCGACACCTACTACGCGTACGCCACGAACACCGGCGGCCTCAACGTTCCCGTGCTGGCCTCGACGGACCTCCAGACCTGGGTCGGGGTCGGTGAGGCCCTGCCGGAACTTCCCTCGTGGGTGCACCGGCGGCCCCAGCGGGACCTGTGGGCCCCGGGCGTGGTCCGGCTGGGCGGCCGGTTCGTCCTGTACTACTCGGCGCCCCACAGCGGGACCGGGACCCAGTGCATCTCGGTCGCCACGGCGGCCGGACCCACCGGGCCGTTCGTCGACCGCTCGTTCGCACCCCTGGTCTGCCAGGCCGATCGCAACGGCTCGATCGACCCGAGCCCGTTCGTGGACGCGGACGGGACGCCGTACCTCGTCTGGAAGAGCGAGGGCGTGCCCGGCCGGGAACCCACGAAGATCTGGGCCCAGGAGCTGACGCCGGACGGGACCGGGCTCCGGGGCGGCCCGGTGGAGATCCTCGAGACCTCGCTGCCCTGGGAGGGTGAGGTCATCGAGAACCCCTCGCTCGTCCGCTTCGAGGGCCGCTACTACCTCTTCTACTCCGCCAACCGGTGGGACAGCACCGGCTACGCCACCGGGTACGCGGTGTGCGCCGGCGTCCTCGGGCCGTGCGAGAAGCCCCTGAGCCGCCCGCTGCTCGCCTCGAACGGCACCGTGCTGGGTCCCGGCGGCCCGGCGGCCTTCGTCGACGGCGGCGGCCGCCTCCGGCTCGCCTTCCACGCCTGGACCGCCCCCCACACGAGCTACCCGGAGGGCTCCCGCTCGCTGCGCGTCGCCACCGTGATCGTGAGCCCGTCGCGACTCGCGGTCGCCGGCTACCCCGACCCCGGCGACACCCTCCGGGGCCGCCGGTCACGGCAGCTGGCCCCCAGCGCGTCCGGTGACGGCTACCTGGTCGCCGCGGTGTCGGGCGAGGTGGCGGCCTTCGGCGACGCCCCGTTCCTCGGATCGCTGGCCGGGCTCCCCCTGCAGCGGCCGGTCGTCGGCATGGCCCCCACCCCCACCGGAGCCGGCTACTGGCTGGTGGCCGCCGACGGCGGCATCTTCGCCTTCGGCGACGCCGGCTTCTTCGGCTCCACCGGCGCCATCACCCTCAACCAGCCCATCGTCGGCATGGCCCCCACCCCCACCGGCAAGGGCTACTGGCTGGTGGCCGCCGACGGCGGCATCTTCTCCTTCGGCGACGCCGGCTTCTTCGGCTCCACCGGCGCCATCACCCTCAACCAGCCCATCGTCGGCATGGCCCCCACCCCCCACCGGGAACGGCTACTGGCTCGTGGCCGCCGACGGCGGCATCTTCGCCTTCGGCGACGCCACCTTCTTCGGCTCCACCGGCGCCATCACCCTCAACCAGCCCATCGTCGGCACGGCCCCCACCCCCACCGGGAACGGCTACTGGCTCGTCGCCGCCGACGGCGGCATCTTCGCCTTCGGCGACGCCGGCTTCTTCGGCTCCACCGGCGCCATCGCCCTCAACCAGCCCATCGTCGGCACGGCCCCCACCCCCACCGGGAACGGCTACTGGCTCGTCGCCGCCGACGGCGGCATCTTCGCCTTCGGCGACGCCACCTTCCACGGCTCGGGATGACAGGAACGGGTCCGGGCGCCCGGCCGGCCGGACCTCGATCTCCCGACCTCCGGCCCTCGTGGGTATGGTGGCGGACCGGGGCCGACTGGTCGGCCAGGTTCCCTCCGGGCTCCCACCGAGCGCCGGCCCGCGACCAACCCGGGAGCGCACCTTGGTCGACGGAACGCGAGGGAGAGGGCCCCGGCGCCCGGGGATGCCGGCCGTCATGACGGCCTGGTCCCTGGTCTACGAGGGCTTCGAACCGAGCCAGGAGGGGCTGCGCGAGGCCCTCTGCACGGTCGGCAACGGCTACTTCGCCACTCGCGGTGCCGCGCCCGAAGCCTGCGCGGACGGCGTCCACTACCCCGGTACCTACATCGCGGGATGCTTCGACCGCCGGACGAGCGAGGTCGCGGACCGGTCGGTGGAGAACGAGAGCCTCGTGAACGCGCCGAACTGGCTCCCGCTGACCTTCCGGATCGACGAGGGCCCCTGGTTCGCGCTCGCCGACGTGGAGGTCGAGGAGTACCGCCAGGAGCTCGACCTGCGCCGGGGCGTGATGATCCGACTGGTCCGCTTCCGCGACGTGGCCGGGCGCCGGACCACCCTGACCCAGCGCCGGTTCGTGCACATGCGCGACCCGCACCTCGCGGGCCTCCAGTCGACGATCCGGGCCGAGGACTGGTCCGGCCGGCTGGAGGTCCGCTCGGCCCTCGACGGGCGGGTCGCCAACTGCGGCGTGGCCCGCTACCGGTCCCTCGACGGGCACCACCTCGTCCCCGCGTCCGCCCGTGAGACCGGCGAGGACACGATCTGCGTCCAGGTCGAGACCAGCCAGTCACGCGTGCGCATCGCCGAGGCCGCACGCACCCGGATGCTGCGCAACTCGGGGGTCGTCCCGGCCCGGCGCCGGGCCGTGGTCGAGGAGGGGTACGCGGCGCACGACCTCGCGCTCGACCTCGACGCGGGCGACGAGATCACCGTCGAGAAGGTGGTCGCCCTCTACACGTCGCGCGACCACGCCATCTCGGAGCCGGGGCTGGCCGCGTGCCACAAGCTCTCCCGGGTCCCGAGCTTCGACGAGCTCGCCGACCAGCACGCCGTGGCCTGGGCCCGGCTCTGGGACCGCTGCGGGATCGCCATCGCCGACGGCGACGAGCGGTCGGCGATGGTCCTGAACCTCCACGTGTTCCACCTGCTCCAGACCGTCTCCGAGCACACCCACGACCTCGACGTCGGTGTGCCCGCCCGCGGGCTCCACGGCGAGGCCTACCGCGGCCACATCTTCTGGGACGAGCTGTTCATCCTCCCCTTCCTCAACCTCCGGATGCCCGAGGTCTCGAAGGGCCTCCTGCGCTACCGGTACCGCCGCCTCACGGCGGCTCGGTACGCGGCCCGGGACGCGGGCTTCGAGGGCGCGATGTACCCGTGGCAGAGCGGGAGCAGCGGCCGCGAGGAGACCCAGACCCTGCACCTCAACCCGCGCTCGGGTCGCTGGCTCCCCGACCACTCGCACCTGCAGCGCCACATCAACTCGGCGATCGCCTACAACGTCTGGCACTACTACCAGGCCACGGACGACCTCGACTTCCTCGTCTTCCACGGCGCCGAGATGATCCTCGAGATCGCCCGCTTCTGGGCGAGCATCGCCACCTACAACCGGGCCCTGGACCGCTACGAGATCAAGGGCGTCATGGGCCCCGACGAGTACCACGACGGCTACCGCGACCGGGAGGAGCCCGGGCTCGACAACAACGCCTACACGAACGTCATGGCCGTCTGGGTCCTGCTGCGCGCCCTCGACGTGTTCCACCTGCTCCCCGAGGCGAGCCGCCAGAACCTCGTCGACAAGATCGGGCTCGGGCGCGAGGAGCTCGAGCGCTGGGAGGAGATCTCGCGCAAGATGCTGGTGCCCTTCCACGGCGACCGCATCATCAGCCAGTTCGACGGCTACGGCGACCTCGAGGAGCTCGACTGGCTCGGGTACCAGGAGCGCTACGGCGACATCCACCGGCTCGACCGCATCCTCGAGGCCGAGGACGACACGCCCAACCGCTACAAGGTCTCGAAGCAGGCCGACGTGCTCATGCTCTTCTACCTGTTCTCGACCGAGGACCTCCGCGAGCTCTTCCAGCGCCTCGGCTACGAGTGGGACGACGAGCTGATCCCCCGGAACGTCGAGTACTACCTGCAGCGGACATCGCACGGCTCCACCCTCAGCGCCCTCGTGCACTCCTGGGTCCTGGCTCGCACCGACCGGAAGCGGTCCTGGGAGTTCTTCAACGGCGCGCTCGAGAGCGACGTCTCCGACGTCCAGGGGGGCACGACACCCGAGGGCATCCACCTCGGCGCCATGGCGGGCACGGTCGACGTGGTCCAGCGCTGCTACGTCGGCATCGAGACCCGCGACGGCGTGCTGTGGCTCAACCCCCAGCTCCCCGAGGAGCTCCGCCGGGTGCAGCTCACCGGCGCGTACCGGCGCCACTTCGGCGTCACCGTGGAGGTCGAGGGTGACCGCCTCCGGGTCGCGACCCGACCGGGGCCCGCGCCGCCCATCAGGATCGGCTACCGGGGCGAGGTCGTGGAGCTCGGTCCCGGCGAGACGCGCGTCTACGAGTTGTCCGAGGCCCCGACGTGAGGGGTCAGCAGCGGCCGCCCCAGGGCCGGTTGCCCTGCCACTGGTAGAGCGCCCAGGCCAGGTCGTCCTGGTCGTAGGGCGACGCCTGCGACGGCACGACCCCCACCAGCTCGGGGCGCCCGGCGTGGACCGCGGTGGCGTTCCACGTCGTCTGCAGGAACTGGTAGGCCCCGTAGTACGGGCCCGCCCGGTTGACCACGGCGTAGTTCCCGCCGCTCTCGTGGGCCCGGGTGCAGACCAGGAAGGGATCGTCGTGGCGGGGGTGGACGCCCGGGTCCGCCGGGGCCGGGACGTCCGGCGCCGGGTCGGGAGCTGCCGGGGCGGTCGACGCCGGGCCTCCGGTCGTCGACGGGGCTCCGGTGGTCGGAACCGGCACGGCCGCCACGACCGGGGCGGCGCGAACCCGCTCCTCCTGCGCGGCCCGGGCCGCCTCGAGGTCACGCCAGCGCCCCTCGGCCTCGGCCACGAGCTCCTCGAGGGCCTCCTCCTCGCTCCGCCGGGCCTCGGCCACCCGGACCTGCTCGTCACGCGCCGCCACGAGCCGGCCCCGCGTGCCCTCGAGCTCGTCCCGGAGCACGGCGAGCTCCTCGACGGCCCTCAGGTCGTCCGCGTTGGCGCTGTCGAGCAGCTTCTCGCGGCGCGCGGACTCGAGCGGATCCGAGGCGTCGACCACCACGACGTACCCGCCCCCCTCGCCCTTGTAGGCCTCGACCGCTCGCCGGGCCGCCCGCTCCCGCAGCTCGGCGGCGTGGGCCTCCAGGTCGGCGAGCAGCGCCTCGGCTCCCGAGATCTCGGCCTCGAGCGACCGGGACCGGGCCAGGGCCTCGAAGTAGCCCTGGGCCGCCTCGTCGGTCCGCGCCCGGGCCGACGCGACCTGCTCGCGGGCCTCGCTCACGGGATCGCCCGGTGCCGCCGACACCGGCGCCACACCGAGCACCACGGCGAAGACGGCGGCGAGCGGGACACCGGCTCCCCGGACCAGGGGGCGTCGGGACAGGGCTCGCTCCTTCGTCGGGGACGGGACGGGTGGGTCCGCCGGATCCGGGGCCCCTACCGACCGACGACGCTACGCGCTCGACGCCCGACGGCCAAACCGGCTGGGCGGGCCCGGCAGCGAGAGCCAGCTCCGGACGGGCCGGGAGCTCCACACCAGCACGAGGCCGAGAGCCACGAGGAGCCCGCCGGCGATCATCCAGGGACCCGGCACCTCGCCCAGGAGCGACCAGGCCCAGAGGAAGCCGGCCGCGGGCACGACGAAGAGGAAGCTGGCCAACCCGGCCGCGGTCCACCGTCGCAGGGCCCATCCGTACAGCACGACGGCGAGCCCGCCTCCGACCGCGCCGAGGAACAGGAGCCAGCCCCAGTCCCCCGCGCCCAGGGCCCCGAACGCCCGGCGGTCGGCGACGGCGAGGGGGAGGACGGCCACGGCCGCGATCGACGAGCCGAACACGCCGAGCCGCACCGGGTCGTAGCGGTGGGCCAGGTCCTTGGCCACGACCGTGTAGACACCCCAGGAGACGGGCGCGCCCAGGAGCACCAGGATCCCGCTCGCCCTGCTCGCGGTGAACCCGTCTCCCGCGGCGACGACGAGCACCGCCACGCCGGCGAGGGCCACGAGCATCCCCGACACGCGGCGGGAGTCGAGAGGCTCGGCGAAGAACCACGCGCCGAGGACCGCGGTGACGATCGGGGTCGTGGAGACGATCACGCTCGCCACGCCGGCCGCCACGTGCTGCGAGCCCCACGCCAGCGACAGGTTGTAGGCGCCGATCCCCGTGACGCCGGCGATCGCGAGGCGGACGCGGTCGCCGGGCTCGGGTGGGCGCCGCTCCCGGGGCGCCAGGGGCAGGAGCGCCGCGAAGGTCGCCCAGGTCACGATGGTGCGGCCGGCGGCGAGACCGGCCGGGGTGAGGTCCTCGAGGAGGACCTTCACCGCGGTGAACGCCAGCCCCCACACCGCCACCACCCCGAACATGACCAGGGTGGTGAAGGGCTCGACCCGGGCCGAGACCCCGCGCGGAGCGCCCCCCTCGCGTCCCCGGAGGCGGATCGTCAGCAGCCCCCGGGGACCCGGGCGCCCGGCGTCCGGTCGCCGCCGCGGGCCCGGTCACGAGACGACGCCCGGCTCGACGCCCTGGTCGGCCCGGTCGGCCCCGTCGGCCCCGTCGGCCACGAGCGGGTACGCGCCGGACTCGTCGTGGACCTCCCGCCCGGTCACGGGCGGGTCGAACACGCAGACCATGCGGAGGTCCGTGGTGGCCCGGACCCGATGGCGCTCGTGGCCGTCGAGCACGTAGACGGTCCCGGGCCGGAGCTCGTACGTGAGACCGGACTCCAGGTCGTCGAGCGTGCCCTCCCCCTCGATGCAGTACACGGCCTCGACGTGGTGCCGGTACCACATCTCGGTCTCGGTCCCGGCCCGGATGACGGTGTCGTGCAGCGAGAACGAGATGCCGTCGCGCGCCAGGATCAGGCGACGGCTGTACCAGTTCCCGGCGTCGACCTCACGCTCGGTCCCCGCCACGTCCGCCAGGGTGCGCACGATCACGATCGACCTCCCGCGCTCAGGCGACGACCGGCTCGCGACCCAGGACGGCCGCCACCGACTCGGAGAGGAGCGCCAGGCCCTCGGCCAGGTCATCGGGCTCGATGACGATGGGCGGGAGCAGCTTCACGACCTCGCCGTCGGCCCCGGAGGTCTCGATCAGCAGGCCCCGCTCGAACGCCGCCTCGCTGATCGCCGCGGCCAGCTCCGGGCTCTCGAAGCGCAGCCCCTGGAGCAGGCCCCTCCCCCGGGTCTCGGCCCCGAGGTGGGCGTGCTCGAGCGCGAGCACGTCGAGCGCGTCGGTCACGACCGCGGCCTTCTCGGCCACCTGGCGGGAGAGGGTCTCGTCCTCCCAGAACCTCAGGGCCTCGGTGGCGGTGACGAACGCGGGGTTGTTCCCCCGGAACGTGCCGTTGTGCTCGCCGGGCTCCCACACGTCGAGCTCCGGCTTGAGCAGGGTCAGGGCCATCGGGAGGCCGTACCCGCTGAGCGACTTCGAGAGGCACACGATGTCGGGCCGGAGGCCGGCCGGCTCGAAGCTGAAGAACGGGCCGGTACGCCCGCAACCGGCCTGGATGTCGTCGACGATGAGGAGGATGTCGTTGCGCTCGCACAGGTTCGCGAGACGACCGAGCCACTCGAAGCTGGCGGTGTTGAGACCCCCTTCGGCCTGCACGGTCTCCACGATCACGGCCGCCGGGAGGTCGAGCCCGCTCCCGGAGTCGTCGAGGAAGCTCTCGAGGTACTCGATGGTGTCGACGTCGTCCCCGAGGTAGCCGTCGAACGGCATCGAGGTGCCGTGGACGAGCGGGATCCCGGCCCCGCCGCGCTTCATGGAGTTGCCGGTCACCGACAGCGACCCGAGGGTCATGCCGTGGAAGGCGTTCGTGAAGCTCACGATGCCCTCGCGCCCGGTGACCTTCCGGGCCAGCTTGAGAGCGGCCTCCACCGCGTTGGTGCCGGTGGGACCGGGGAACTGGACCTTGTAGTCGAGCCCACGCGGACCCAGGATCGTCTCGCGGAACCGGTCGAGGAAGGCGCGCTTGGCCGTCGTGTACATGTCGAGCGCGTGCACCACGCCGTCGCGCACGAGGTACTCGAGCAGGGCCCGCTTCAGCGCCGGGTGGTTGTGGCCGTAGTTCAGCGCACCCGCACCGCTGAAGAAGTCGAGGTACCGGCGTCCGTGCTCGTCGACGATCCGGCAGCCCCGGGCCGTCTCGAAGACGGTCGGCCACGTCCGGCAGTACCCTCGCACCTCGGACTCGATCTGCTCGAAGACCTCCACGCGAACCCTCCTGGTCGACGGGTGGACGAGCCGCAGGCGGACGCGCACGACGCGTCGGTGACCTTCGAGTCGTGGCGTCCCCGGACCGCAGCGCCCGCTCAGCGAGCACCGGGAGCGGCGCCGGGTACGCCTCGCCGGGCCGGGACGGCGACCTCGGAAGCCGGGGCCGCGACCACACCGCCGACGCGCGCGCGTTCGGCACGGATCGTCGCTGGTTCGCCTTCGACCCTAACACGCGTTCCGGCCCGTCCGACCGGACCCGGGGCGGCCCGCCCCGATCAGTCGCCCTCCCGGGCCGGCTCGAGCGGCCCGATCCGGAGGAGCAACTCCTCCTCGTGCGGCGCCTCCGGCGGGAACGCCTCGACCCCGAAGAGCTCGTCTTCACGACACTCGGCACCGCGTCCTCTCGCGAAGGAGCGGAAGAAGCGCAGCGACGCCCGGTTCGAGGGGGTGACGGTCGCCTCCACCCACCGCACACCCCGCGCGAGCAGGCGATCGACGAGGTGGTCGAGCATCCGGAGGGCCACACCGCGCTGCCGGTGCGAGCCGGCGACGGCCACCTGCCACACGAAGAGCGTGTCCGGCGCCTCGGGTCGCCGGAAGCCGACGATGAACGCCACGACCCGCCTGCCGTCGCGCACGACCACCGACGTGGCCGCGAACTCGCGGACGACGAGCAGGTAGGTGTAGGGCGCGTTCACGTCGAGCCCGGTCGCGCCGGCGAGCCGCCAGAGCTCCGGCCCGTCCCCGGGCGCGGGGGGACCGAACGTCACGCCCGTCTCCCGAGAGGTCGACGCGTCCTCCGGCACGGCCGTCTCAGCAGATCCCGGCGACGATCGGGTACGGGTTGATCGCGGCTCCGCCGCCGGGGTGGACCTCGAGGTGCGTGTGGGGCGACGTCCCACGGGCGTCCCCCGTGGTGCCCGTGTAGCCGACCACCTCCCCCTGGACGACCCGTCGGGGCGGGCCTTCGTACGACGAGAGGTGGAAGTAGTAGTAGAGGTTGCCGTCGTCGCCGTGCAGCCGCACGCCGTAGCCCGACGTGGCGCCGTACTTCTGGCGCAAGGTCCCGGCGACCACGGCGACGTTCGGCGTGCCAGCGGGCGAGAAGAGGTCGTTGCCCTGGTGGCGGCGGCCTCCCGCACGGGGTAGCCCCAGTCGTCGGTGTGGGTCATCGGCCCCTGGATCGGGCAGACCAGCCCGCCAGGTGCCGGCGCCCCGAGCACCTGCCCGGCGCGCCCCCCACCGCTCGACGGCTCGTTGCGGCTGGTGGCCCGGGCCGACTCGGCCGCCCGCCGCCGGGCCTCCTCGCGCGCCTGCTCCTCCTCGCGCCGGAGCTGCTCCTCGACCCGGGCGTACTCGGCGCGGGCCTCCTCGAGGCGCGCGTCGAGGACCTCCTGCTGGCGACCGAGCTCCTCGACGACCGCGCGCTGCTCCATCCGGGCGGCCTCGAGCCCCTCGCGGTGCTCGGCCAGGTCCTGGCGGGCGGTGGAGAACGCGCTCGCCACGTCGCGGTCGCGCCCGTTGACCCGCTTGAGCAGCTCGGTCCGCCGGAGCGCGTCCATGGCGTCCCGGGCCTGGGCGAGCTCGCCGACGACACCCGAGGCTCCCCGCCCGCTCTTGTAGGCCGCGACGGCGCGGGCTCGCACGAGCGTCCCGAGCCGGACCACCTCCTGCTCGGCGAGCGCGATGACCTGCTCGGCATCCGCGATGTCGCTCTCGAGCTGCTGGTGACGCGCGTAGGCCTCCGAGTAGCGGGCGGCCGCCTGCCCGGCCGACCGCTCGGCCTCGGCGATCCGCCGCTTGGCCTCGTCGAGGGGGTCCCGGGCCCCGGCGGCCGGCCCGGCGAGGCCCAGTGAGGGCGCGAGCAGCGAGCCGAGCGCGACGATGGCCGCCGCTCCCCGTCGCCACCGCCCGTGGACGTCGCCACGGCGGCCGGGCCCGCCAGGTCGCCTGCTCATGGTGGAGGAAGCCGCGCCCGCGGTGACCGGGACGCAGGATCGGCGTTTCACACTAGGCGCCGGCCGTCAGCGACGGCCACTCCAGCCCCACCCGCCACACGGGCGCACGCGGATCGTTCCCGTGAGGTCGCGGGACGCGAAGGCTCAAGGGCCACCGTCGCCTGCCGATCAGGGTCCGTCGAGCGCGCCACATGTGGCGTCACGGCGCGGTCCGGCGGCTCGTCCGGACCGGCGACCTGCACACGGGGGAGGGCAGGCGGTGAAGAACCTGAAGATCAGCACGAAGCTCCTCGCGCTCGTGCTCGTCCCACTGCTCGGCCTGGCGTACTTCGCCGGGACCCGGGCCCTGGACCAGCGCCGGGAGGCTGCCGAGGCCGGCGATCTGCAGGCGCTCGTCGAGCTGTCGGTCCGCCAGGGCAACCTGCTCCACGAGACGCAGAAGGAGCGGGGCCTGACGGCGGTCCACCTGTCGTCGAAGGGCGGGCAGGGCGGCTCCGACCTCGAGGATCAGCGGGGCCAGGTGGACGCCGCGCTCGAGGAGCTGGACGGCTACGTCACCGAGCTGGGATCTGCCATCCCCGAGGAGGTCCGGGCCGAGCTCGACGAGGCGTACGAGCACCTCCACGGCGAGCTGGGATCGGTTCGTGCCGACGTCACGGACCGGCGGATCGAGACCGCCGACGCGATCGGCTTCTACACCGAGACCAACGAGCACCTCATCGCGGCCGTCGCCGCGGTGAGCCGGCAGGCCGGGATCGCCGAGCTGGCGCGACGCCTCGTGGCCTACGACGCCTTCCTCGCCGCCAAGGAGCGAGCCGGCATCGAGCGGGCCCAGCTCGCCACGGTGTTCGCCACGGACGGGTTCGCCCCCGGACAGCTCGTGACGGTCAGCTCGCTCGTGGCCGCGCAGCAGAGCTTCCTTCACGTCTTCGAGGAGCTGGCCACCCCCGACGTCACCGCCGGCTGGGAAGAGGCCCAGGGCGATCCCTCCTTCACGCGGGTCGCGGAGCTCGAGCAGATCGCCTTCGACGAGGCCGGCACCGGCGGCTTCGGCGTGGACCCGACCGACTGGTTCGGCACGATGACGGCCAGGATCGACGCGCTCAAGGGCGTCGAGGACCTTCAGGCCGACGCCGTGCTCGATCGGGCCTCGGCGATCGAGGGGAGCGCCAGCAGCGCTTTCCGCACCGCCGCGCTCCTCACCGTCCTGCTCGTGGCGCTGGTCGTGTTCCTCGCCGTCGTCACGTTCCGGGGCATCACCCGCCCGGTCGGCGAGCTGACCGAGGTCGCCCGGCGGGTGGCGAGCGGGGACACCGACGTCGACATCGCCTACGACGGGAAGGACGAGCTCGGCTTGCTCGCCGACAGCTTCCGGGAGCTCACCGGCTACATCCGCGACGTCTCCGGAGCCGCGCGGGAGATCGCCGCCGGCAACCTCGCGGTCGGCATCGCGCCGCGCGGCGAGCACGACACGCTCGGGAACGCCTTCTCCGGGATGGTGCAGAACCTCGGCTCGATGGTGACCCAGCTCAAGGCGGCCGCGACCCAGCTCGCCAGCTCCTCCGAGGAGCTGAACGCCGTGAGCGAGGGGATGTCCGCGAACGCCGAGGAGACCGCCACCCAGGCCTCCTCGGTCGCCACGGCAGGGGAGGAGATGCAGGTGAGCATCCGGGAGATCGCGTCGAACATCTCCGAGGCCGCCCGGGTCGCCGAGGACGCCGTGCGCACGGTCACCGGGACCAGCCAGAGCATCGGTCGGCTCGGGGAATCCAGCACCGAGGTCGGGGCCGTCGTCGACCTCATCCGTTCGATCGCCGAGCAGACCAACCTGCTCGCGCTGAACGCCACGATCGAGGCCGCCCGGGCCGGCGACGCCGGGAAGGGTTTCGCCGTCGTGGCCCACGAGGTGAAGACGCTGGCCGAGCAGACCGCGGCGGCCACCGGCGACATCGAGGCACGCATCGCGGCCATCCGCGAGGACGCCTCGGGCGCGGTCGCCGCGATGGGCGAGATCACCGAGGTCATCAATCGGATCAACGAGATCTCCACGATGATCGCCGGGGCGGCCGAGGAGCAGACCGCGACCACGACGAGCATCGTGGAGAACATCACCGGTGTCGCCCAGGCCGCCGACGGTACCCGGGAGATGACCACGAGCGGCCAGGACTCGGCCCGGGCCCTCGCGCAGCTCGCCACCGAGCTGGACAGCACCGTGGGCCAGTTCCGCCTCGCCGCCGCGCAGGAGCGGACAGCCGTCGACGCCTGAGGGAGCCCGGACCCGGCGAGGGTACGGCGGGCGCGACCCGCCGGGCCCGTCCGCGTCCGGGCCTCACGTCGAGTCACCCACGGAGCGCGTCCGCTTGGCCGCCCTTCGGGCCGACCTCACGCGTTCGTCATCCGGAAGCGCCGTGGCTCCGAACGCGCGACGAACCACGTCGCACCGGAGGTCCGAATGAGAAGGCTCGCCGTACTGCTCGCGCTCGCGCTGGTCGCCTCGGTGGCCGGCGTCCTCGCTCCGAACGCACCCTCGGCCCAGGCCGCCTCGCCCAGCGCGGTGACGGTGGTCCACGGCATCAAAGGCGTCGCCGTGGACGTCTACGTCAACGGCGCCCTGACCGTCCCGAACTTCCAACCCAGGGACATCGCCGGGCCGCTCCAGCTCGACGCCGGCGACTACGACATCCGCGTCCTCGCGGCCGGGGCCGATCCCGCGACCGCGTCCCCCCTGCTCGCCCGCACCGTCACCGTGCCGAGCGGAGCGGACGTCTCCCTCGTCGCCCACGCCGACACCGCCGGCGGTCCCGCCCTCACGGCCTTCGTGAACGACCTCTCGGCCGCGGCGGCCGGGCAGGCCCGGGTCAGCGTCCGCCACACCGCCAACGCCCCCGCCGTGGACGTGCTGCTGGACGGCAGCCCGGCCATCACCGGCCTGACCAACGGCAGCGCGGCCGACGCCACGCTGGCCGGTGGCACCTACTCCGTCGCCGTGCAGGTCTCGCCCTCCGGGCCCGTGGCCATCGGACCCGCCGACCTCACGTTCCCGCCCGGCGTCCTGACCGCGGTGTACGCGATCTCCGCGCTCGACGGCAGCGGCATCGAGCCGCTCGTCCAGCAGCGTCCCATGGCCCTGCCGCCCGTCGTCCCCACGGGTTCGGTCTCGGTCGTCCACGGCATCCTCGGCGTGCCCGTCGACGTCTACGTCGACGGCGTCCTGACGCTGCCCGGGTTCGACCCCAAGGACGTCGCCGGACCGCTCCGAGCTCGTCGAGGGCGACTACCGGATCCAGGTCTTCGCGGAGGGTGACGACCCGGCGACCGACGTCCCGGTGATCGACCAGACCGTGACCGTGCCCGGCGGTGCGAACGTCTCGCTCGTGGCGAACGTGAGCCCGGCCGGCACGCCCCAGCTCTCGGCGTTCGTCAACGACGTCTCGCCGCTCGACGCCGGCTCGTCCCGGGTGAGCGTGCGCCACACCGCCCGGGCCCCGGCCGTCGACGTGCTCCTCGACGGGTCCGTGGCGGTGAGCGACCTCACCAGCCCGAACGCCGCCGATGCGGTGGTCCCCGCCGGGTCGTACTCGGTGGAGGTCGCGGTGGCGATGGGCGGCCCGACGGTGATCGGCCCGGTGACCCTGGCCTTCGCCGCCGGCACGCTCGACGCCGTCTACGCCGTGTCCGACCTCGCCGGCGGCACGTTCGACGCCGTCGTCCAGACGATCACCCTCGACCACGGCTACCGGCTCGTCGCGAGCGACGGCGGTGTGTTCGCCTTCGGCAACGCCGACTTCCTCGGCTCGGCCGGCAACCTGCCGCTCAACCAGCCGGTCGTGGGGGCGAGTCCACGCCGACCGGTGACGGCTACTGGCTCGTCGCCAGCGACGGTGGCATCTTCGCCTACGGGGACGCCGAGTTCTTCGGCTCGACCGGGGCCATCGCCCTCAACCAGCCGATCGTCGGCATGGCCGTCACGTCCACGGGCGACGGGTACTGGCTCGTGGCCAGCGACGGCGGGGTGTTCGCCTTCGGCGACGCCGGCTTCTTCGGCTCGACCGGGGCCATCGCCCTCAACGAGCCGATCGTCGGGATGGCCCCGACCCCGACCGGCGACGGGTACTGGCTCGTCGCGGCCGACGGCGGCATCTTCGCCTTCGGCGACGCGCGCTTCTTCGGCTCCACCGGGGCCATCGCCCTCAACCAGCCGATCGTCGACATGGCCGCCTCCCCCGGAGGGCTCGGCTACTGGCTCGTGGCCAGCGACGGCGGGGTGTTCGCCTTCGGCAACGCCCTGTTCTACGGCTCGGCGGGCGCCATCGCCCTGAACCAGCCGGTCGTGGGCGTCGACGCGACCCCGACCGGCCGGGGCTACTGGCTCGTCGCCAGCGACGGCGGGGTGTTCGCCTACGGCAACGCCGGGTTCTACGGCTCCACCGGAGCCCTCGCCCTCAACCAGCCGATCGTCGACCTGATCGGCTGACCCCGGTCCCCCCACCCGGAGGGGGCGGCCCACCCGGGCCGCCCCCTCCGCTCGCGTCCACGACGTGCTCCCGCGCCGAGAGGAGGTCACGGGGCCGGATCGTGCCAGCGCTCCCCGGCCCCCAGGAGGGCGTCGGCCGCGGACGGGCCCCACGTCCCGGGCTCGTACGCCAGCACCGGCTCGGGAGCGCCCAGCACCGGGTCCACGATCCGCCAGGCCGCCCGGACCCCGTCCTCGTGGGTGAAGAGGGTGGCGTCGCCTCTCAGGGCGTCGCCGAGCAGGCGCTCGTAGGCCCCCATCTCGTCGGCCCCACGGTGGCAGACCTCGAGCTCCACCGGCGTCCCGGCCATCCGCTCGCCCGGGAGCTTCGTGCGGGCGCCGACGGCGATCTCGACCCGGTCCGGGCCGAGGCGGAAGCGGACGTGGTTGGCCGGCTCGGGCGGCGGTTCGTCGAGCGGGAACACCCGCTTGGGGGGTCGTGGAGGTCGACGAGGACCTCGGTGGCCGTGACCGGCAGCCTCTTCCCGGCCCGGACGAGGAACGGCACCCCGGCCCACCGCCACGAGTCCACGAAGACCCGCACCGCGGCGAAGGTCTCCACGTCGGAGCCCGGGGCCACTCCCGGCTCGTCCCGGTACCCGGCGTACTGGCCGCGGACCAGGTCGTCGCGTGAGAGCGGCGCGATCGCCCGCAGCACCTTCACCCGCTCGTCGCGGCGGGCCTCGAGGTCGCTCCCGGCGGGTGGCTCCATGGCGAGCAGGGCGACGACCTGGAGGAGGTGGTTCTGGACCACGTCACGGACCGCCCCGACCTCCTCGTAGAAGCGGCCCCGCCCCTCCACGCCGAAGGACTCCGCCATCGTCACCTGGACCCGGCGCACGTGGTCCCGGTTCCAGATGGGCTCCAGGAACGAGTTGGCGAACCGGAAGTAGAGGAGGTTCTGGACCGGTTCCTTGCCGAGGTAGTGGTCGATCCGGAAGATCGCCCGCTCGCGGAAGGCCCGGTGGAGGGTCTCGTTGAGCTCCTCCGCAGACTCCAGGTCGCGACCGAACGGCTTCTCGACGACGACCCGCGCTCCCCGGGCGCATCCCGACGAGCCGAGCCCCTCCACCACCGGCTCGAAGAGGCTCGGCGGGACGGCCAGGTAGAAGAGGGGATGCTGGGCCCCGTCGAGCTCCGCCCGGAGCGACCCGAAGGTAGCGGGGTCCCGGTAGTCGCCGGCGACGTAGGCCAGCTCGGAGGCCAGCTTCGTGAAGGCCGCTTCCTCGACCCCGCCGCCGTGGCGCGTGATCCCGTCCCGGGCCCGCTGGCGGAGCTGGTCGGCGGTCCACGGGCTCGACGCCACCCCGATGACCGGGAGGTCGAGGTTCCCCCGGCGCGCCATGGAGTGGAGGGACGGGAACAGCTTCCGGTGGGCCAGGTCGCCCGTGGCGCCGAAGATCACCAGGGCGTCTGACCGGGGCACGGGCATCGCACCCGCCTCCTTCCCGGGCGCGGGATCATCCCCCCGAACCCTCGTGGTGGCCCCCGAACCCGAGGCGCATCGCCGACAGCATCCGGTCGGCGTAGCCGGCCCGGCCGCGGGACGTGAACCGCTGGTGGAGCGCGGCCGCGAGGACCGGGGTGGGGACGCCCGCCTCGACGGCCGTGACGGCGGTCCAGCGGCCCTCGCCCGAGTCGGCGACCCGTCCCGAGAAGCCCTCGAGGCCGGGATCGGCGTGGAGCGCCGCCGCGACGAGGTCGAGGAGCCACGAGGTGACGACGCTGCCCCGACGCCACAGCTCGGCGATCGCGCCGACGTCGAGGTCGTACCCGGGGCCGTCGGGCGCCGGGGCCGTCTCGGCGTCGGCGGCGCGGTCGCCGGTTGCGGGTCCGGCGTGGCGGAGCAGGTTGAAACCCTCCGCGTAGGCCGCCATGAGCCCGTACTCGATCCCGTTGTGCACCATCTTCACGTAGTGCCCGGCACCGTGGGGGCCGCAGTGGAGCCAGCCCTGCTCGGCGCCGGACGGTGCGCCGTCACGGCCCGGCGTCCGGGACGCGGCGTCGACGCCCGGGGCCAGGGAGGCGAAGATCGGCGCGAGGCGGCCCACGACGTCGTCCTCGCCGCCCACCATCAGGCAGAAGCCCCGCTCCGCCCCCCACACACCACCGCTCGTGCCGACGTCGACGAAGCGCAGGCCGCGGGCTCCCAGCCGGGCGGCCCGGGCGACGTCGTCGTGGAAGTGGGAGTTGCCGCCGTCGATCACGACGTCGCCGGGCTCGAGGTGGTCGGCGAGCTCCTCGACGACCCCGCCCACCAGCGCGGCCGGGACCATCACCCACACCGCCCGCGGGGGAGGCAGCGAGGCCGCCAGTTCCGCGAGCGACGACGCCCCCGTCGCGCCGGCCCGCTCGAGCTCGCGCACGGCGTCGGGCCGGACGTCGTGCACCACGCACTCGTGGCCCGAGCGGAGCAGGCGACGGACCAACCCGCTCCCCATCCGGCCGAGACCGACCATCCCCAGTTGCATCCCGGACCTCCCCTCGGACACCGCGAGCGTCGCGCGAGAGACCACCCCGGCGACGCGCACCCGGGCACACTGTCCGCATGGACGTCCTGCTCGGGATCGACGTCGGCGGCAGCGGCATCAAGGGAGCGCCCGTGCGGCTCGCCGACGGGACCCTCGCCGCCCCACGCCACCGGATCCGCACCCCCCGCCCGGCCACCCCCGAGGCCGTGGCCGGGACCGTGGGCGAGCTCGTGCGCCACTTCGGGTGGACCGGCCCGGTGGGCTGCGCGTTCCCGGCCGTCGTCAAGGGGGGTGTGGTCCGCACCGCGGCCAACGTGGACGACGCCTGGGTCGGCTGCGACGCCGGGTCGCGCTTCGCGGAGGCGACGGGCTGCCCGGTCACGGTCGTGAACGACGCCGACGCCGCCGGCATCGCCGAGGCGACCTTCGGCGCCGCCCGCCACCGGTCCGGGGTCGTGGTGGTCGTCACCCTGGGGACGGGGATCGGGACCGCCGTGCTCGTCGACGGCACGCTGCTCCCGAACACCGAGCTCGGTCACCTGACCGTCCGGGGCCGGGACGCCGAGGGGTGGGCCGCCGAGAGCGCTCGGGACCGCGAGGATCTCTCGTGGAAGGCGTGGGCCGAGCGGCTCGACGAGTACTTCGCCGAGCTCGAGCGGCTCCTGTGGCCGGACCTCATCGTGGTCGGCGGCGGGGTGAGCAAGAAGGCCGACCGGTTCCTTCCCCTGCTCCACACCCGGGCCGACATCGTGCCGGCCGAGCTGCGCAACGAGGCGGGGATCGTGGGCGCCGCGATGGCGGCGGCCCGCGTCACGTCCCCCTGACGGGGCGGTCACTCCGGCAGCGCGCTGATGGGCTGCCGGCCCGCGAAGCCGTCCTCGGGCCAGTGCCACCAGGTCACCTCGGACTCCCCGAGCAGCCAGCAGAGCAGGTACGGCCGCCCGCTCGCGGTGACCGCGGGGAAGTCGAGCAACCCCCGGTCGACGTCGCGGACGACGACGTCCGCAGCGGTGAGCGCCTCGAGCTGCTCGTGGATCTCGGCCGCGACCTCGTCGGGCGGGCGGTGCTCGGCCGCGGCGTGCGCGCCGTGGCCGTTCCGGCGTCCCACCCGTGCCACCGCCACCGTCCGGGCCCTCATCTCGGCTACCAGCTCCTGGAGCTGCCCGACCACGTCGTGCACCCAGGGAAGGACGGCGTTGGCCTCATCGACGGACCATTGCCGCACGAGGTCACCGTAGACCCGTCCCGGCAGGTCCGGGGGGCACCCGGCCGGCCCGACGCGCGGAATCGGTCCGGGGGCGCGCCCGGGCCGCCGGTACCATGCGCCCGTGCTCCGCGTCGCCTACCTGGGCCCTCCCGGCACGTTCACCGAGGAGGCCCTGCGCACCCAGCCCGACCTCGCCGCGCAGGAGCTGGCCCCGACCCGCTCGGTGCCCGACGTCCTCGCCACGGTCGAGCGCGGCGACGCCGACCTCGGGCTCGTCCCCCTCGAGAACTCGATCGAGGGGTCGGTGGCCATCACCCTCGACACCCTGGCGTTCGACACCGACCTGCTGATCCAGCGCGAGGTCGACCTGGCGATCTCGCTGCGGCTGTGCGCCCGGCCCGGGGTGACCCTGCCCGACGTCCGGGCCGTTCGGTCGCACCCGCACGCCTACGCCCAGTGCCGCGGCTGGCTCGGCCGCAAGCTCCCCCACGTCGCCGTCGAGGCCGCCAACTCCACCTCCGAGGCCGCGCTCCAGGTGAGCCGGTCCAGGCGCACGGACCAGGCCGCCGTCTGCACGGCGCTCGCCGCCCGCCTGTACGGGCTCGAGGTCCTCGCCACCGAGATCGAGGATCACCCCGAGAACCAGACCCGGTTCGTGCTCGTCGGGCGGGGCATCCCCACCCCGACCGGGCACGACAAGACCTCGATCGTCTGCTTCCAGCGCGAGGACCGGCCGGGGTCGCTGCTCGCCATCCTCAGCGAGTTCGCGGCCCGGTCGATCAACCTCACCAAGCTCGAGTCCCGCCCGACCAAGCGGGCCCTCGGCGACTACTGCTTCTTCATCGACTGCGAGGGCCACGTCGCCGACGAGCCGGTCGCCGACGTGCTCAAGCACCTGGCGGCGCGCCAGGCCGAGGTGAAGTTCCTCGGCTCCTACCCCGTCGCCGGCGAGGAGGAGGCCCGGGCGAGGCGCAGGGTCGCCAGCCGGCGCTGGAAGGCCGCCTCGGCCTGGATCGACGAGATCCGGGCGTCGATCCGCGCCGGCGACGACCTCGGCTCATGATCGACCTGCGCCGGCTCCGCGAGGACCCGGACCACCGGGCCGGGATCGAGCGCAAGCGGGTCCGCGAGGGGCTGATCGACGAGGTGCTCGCCCTCGACGCGCAGCGCCGCGACCGGCTCGCCGAGGTCGAGGCGCTGCGGGCCCGCCAGAACGCGGCGTCGAAGGAGATCGGGAGGGCCGCACCCGAGGAGCGGCCGGCTCGCATCGCCGCCGCCACGGCCCTCAAGGAGGAGCTGGCGGCGCTCGAGCCCGTCCTCGGCGCCCTCGACGCCCGCCTGCGGGAGCTGGCCCTCCAGGTTCCCAACCCGGCCGACCCGTCGGTGCCCGAGGGCGGCGAGGACGACTTCGAGGTGGTCCGGGAGGTCGGTGATCCGGGCCCGGCCCCGGCGCTCGACCACGCCGCCTTCGGCGAGCGGATGGGCTGGGTCGACTCGGAGCGGGCGGCGACGGCCAGCGGGGCGCGCTTCGCCTACCTGCAGCGGGAGGCCGTGCTGCTCGAGCTGGCCCTCGTCCGGTGGGTCACGGACCGGCTCGTCGAGGAGGGCTTCGTACCGGTCGTCCCTCCCGTCCTCGTCCGGGAGGAGACGATGGAGGAGGCGGGGTTCTTCCCGACCGACCGGGCCCAGGTCTACGAGGTCGACGGCGGGGAGCTGTTCCTGGTGGGCACGAGCGAGATCCCGCTCTCGGCCCTGCACCGGGGCGAGATCCTCGACCCGGACCGCCTGCCCCGCCGCTACGGGGGGCTGTCGTCGTGCTTCCGCCGCGAGGCCGGCACGTACGGCAAGGACACCCGGGGGATCTTCCGGGTCCACCAGTTCGACAAGGTGGAGATGTTCTCCTTCGCCCACCCCGACCGGTCCTGGGAGGAGCTCGACGCGATCCTCGCGGTCGAGGAGTCCATCGTCGGCGGGCTCGGCCTGCCCTACCGGGTGGTGAGCATCGCGGCGGGCGACCTGGGCGCCGCCGCGGCGAAGAAGTACGACATCGAGGTGTGGCTCCCCTCCGAGGGCCGCTACCGGGAGCTCACGTCCTGCTCCAACTACCTCGACTTCTCGGCCCGGCGGCTGGGCACCCGGTTCCGCGACGACGGCGGGACCCGCCTGGTGCACACCCTCAACGGCACCGCCTGCGCGGTCGGGCGCACGCTGGTCTTCCTGTTCGAGCACGGCCAGCAGCCCGACGGGAGCTTCGCCGTGCCCGAGGTGCTCCGCCCCTTCTGCGGCTTCGACCACGTGGAGCCCCCGCCCGCCTGAGCCCGCCCCGCCGGTAGCCTCGCACCCGGAGGGATGCCGGAGCGGCCGAACGGAGCGGTCTTGAAAACCGCCGGGCGAGAGCCCCGTGGGTTCGAATCCCACTCCCTCCGCGGTGTCGCGAGACATCCCGGACGGGAGACGCGCGGGTTCCGCGCACCGGGCGGCGTCCTTGCGCTCCCGACGCTTCGATGTAGGGTGCCCGGAGCGGCCACGCCACCAGATCCGGCCCCCCCCCGGCGCCGGGGGGGGGGGGCGAGCTGCGGGGGGAAGCGTCATGCGGCAACCAGCGGTCGTCCTGCTCGTCCGGTTCCGATCGAACCTGTCCCGGGACAAGGTCCTCCGCATCGCGGAGGAGCGCGCTCCGCAATACCGCGCCCTCGAGGGCCTGACCCAGAAGTACTACCTGGAGACGTCGGAAGGCGGGGAGTACGGGGGTCTCTACCTCTGGGAGTCACCCGACGCGCTGAGCGAGTTCGCCCGGTCGGAGCTGCGGGCCGCGATCAAGGACGCGTACCAGGTCGAGGGCGAGCCCCGCGTCGAGGTGTACCAGGTGATGATGCCGCTGCGAGACTGACCGGGCCCGGGACCCCCGACCTCTCGCGCCGCCACGCAAGGCGAACGCGTCGCCCACGGCGCCGGACCGGCCCTCGACACCGGCCTCGGCGGCCGCCTCGTTCGACCGCTCGACCAACTCGGCGGGCGAGGACCCGCGGCCTCGTCGTCATCGGGGACGTGGGCGACGAGGAGCGCGCCCGCATCTCGTCGGACACCGCAAGACCGCGGTAGCGTCCGGGCCACCTGCCCCGGGAGCAACCATGCCGAGGGTCCCTCCGGCCGATCCACCCGACCGCACGTGGTGGCGAGACGGCGTCCTCTACCAGGTCTACCCCCGGTCCTTCGCCGACTCGAACGGCGACGGGGTCGGCGACCTGCGCGGGATCGTGGAGCACCTCGACCACCTGGCCTGGCTCGGCGTGGACGGCGTCTGGATCACCCCGGTCACCGTCTCCCCCGACGACGACTGGGGCTACGACGTCGCCGACTACACGTCGGTGCAGCCCGCGCTCGGCACGCTCGACGACCTCGACGAGCTGCTGGAGGAGGCGGCCCGGCACGACATCCGGGTGATCCTCGACCTGGTGCCCAACCACACCAGCGTCCGCCACCCGTGGTTCCTCGACGCCCGCTCGTCGCGCACCTCCCGCCACCGCGACTGGTACGTCTGGGCCGACCCCGGGCCCGACGGCTCGCCTCCCAACAACTGGCTCGGCAGCTTCGGCGGCTCGGCCTGGACGCTCGACGAGGAGACCGGCCAGTACTACCTGCACAACTTCCTCCCCTCCCAGGCCGACCTCAACTGGTGGAACGAGGAGGTCCGGGAGGAGTTCGACCGGATCCTGAGGTTCTGGTTCGACCGGGGGGTGGCCGGCTTCCGCATCGACGTCTGCCACATGATCGTCAAGGACCGCGAGCTACGGGACAACCCGCCCACCGACGAGGCCGACCACTGGTTCGAGCAGCTCCGGGGCCAACGCCAGCTCTTCAACGCCGGGCGCCCCGAGGTCCACGACGTGCTGCGCCGGTGGCGGGCCATCGCCGACTCGTACGACCCGCCCCGCGTGCTGCTCGGCGAGACCCACGTCTTCGACCCCCGCCTCCTCGCCTCGTTCTACGGCCGGGGCGACGAGCTGAACCTGGCCTTCAACTTCCTCTTCATGCACGCGCCGTTCGGCGCCGACGGGCTGGCCGAGGCGGTGCAGACCACCGAGGCCTCGCTCCCACCCGGGGCCTGGCCGCTGTGGGCGGCCGGCGACCACGACTACCCGCGGTTCCCCACCCGCTGGTGCGGCGGGGACCCCGACCGGGCCCGGGCCGTCCTCGTGCTGCTCCTCACCCTCCGGGGCACCCCCATCCTCTACTACGGCGACGAGCTCGGCCTGCCCGACACCGACGTGCCCCGCGAGCGGCTGCGCGACCCCGTGAGCATCGCCCTGTACCCGGTCTTCGGCCGGGACCCGGCCCGGACCCCCATGCCCTGGCGGCCGGGACCCGGAGCCGGCTTCACCGATCCGGGGGTGGAGCCGTGGCTGCCCCTGGGCGACCGGGCGGCGGGGACCGTCGAGGACCAGCGGGACGACCCGTCCTCGACGCTCCACCTCTGCCGGGACCTGATCCGCCTGCGGGCCGAGGTGCCCGACCTGCGCCGCGAGGACTACGAACCCCTGCCCTCGCCGACCGGGGTCTGGGCCTACCGCCGGGGCCCGCGGGTGATCGTGGCCGCCAACCTCGGGGACGAGCCGGCCGCCGTCGACGGCGTGTCGGGGACGGTGCGGATCGCCACCCGCCGGGACCGCGACGGCACGCGGGTGCGCGGCCGTCTGGAGCTGGGGCCCTCCGACGCCGTGGTCCTGGAGGCGGAACCGGAGGGAACCCGGCGGCGCGCCGAGCCGTAGTCGACCGGCGTGCGCCGGAGGCCGGGGGCCGGTCAGTCCCCGGTGGCCACCCGCTCCCGGGCCCACCGCCGCCAGTCCGCCGGCAGCTCGGGCGCCTCGAGGAGCCGGGCCGCCCGGGCCGGGTCGTGGTGGTAGACGTGCGCCGCCTCGGCGACGGTGAGGCCGTGGGCGGGCCGTCCGAGGAGCCGGACCTCGTCGCCGGCGCCCACCTCGCCCTCCTCTGCGATGCGCAGGTAGGCCCCGGGACGCCCCGCGTCGCGGAAGGCACGGATCATCCCTCGTGGCCGAGGCGCAGCCCGAGCTTCCAGCAGGGCGAGCGGGGGGCGCTCACCTCGAGGACGGCGCTCCCGACCGCCCAGCGCTCGCCGACCACCGCCCCGCTCACGTCGACCCCACGGGTCGAGAGGTTCTCGCCGAAGCCCCCGGCTCGATCGGGTGGCCGAGCCGCTCCTCCCACCAGGACGTGTCCTCGAGCGCGTACGCGTAGACCGCCTGGTCGACGCCGCCGTGGTTCTCCCGGTCGGCCTGGTCGTCACCCTCGAGGTTGACGCCCACGGCCCGGACCCGCCCGGCCACGGGCTCCTTCCAGATGGCGCTCGCCGCCGGGCGCCCGTCGCGCTCGAACCGGCGGACGCGACCGACGTTCACGGACTCGAGCCTGCCCACGACCTCGACCATCCGCGCCTCCCGGCCTCGCTCGGGGCGACCCTACCCTCCCCGAACCTCCCCCGATCCGGGGCGCCGGCCGGGGACCGCGGGGACGCCGGGGCGACGGCTCCCGGGGCCCGGTCCAGGTCAGCGCCCTATACTCGGGCTCTCCTGGAGGGATGACCGAGTGGCCGAAGGTGCTCGCCTGCTAAGCGAGTAGGGGGTTACCGCCTCCTCGAGGGTTCAAATCCCTCTCCCTCCGCCGACCTCCGGGCCACCCCGGAGAAGGGTCGCGTCGTGGTGTGGCTCGACGCCTCTCGCCGTCAGCGCCGCGGCACCACCAGGTTCGGCGGGCGCTCGCCGGCGAGCACGGCCCGGGCGCCCTCCGCGGCGAGCCGGGCCATCGCCGTGCGGGTGGCCACCGAGGCGCTGCCCACGTGCGGGAGCAGCACCGTGCGGGGAGCGCCGAGGAGCCGGGGGTGGATCCGGGGCTCGTGCTCGTACACGTCGAGCCCGGCCGCGAAGAGGGTCCCGGCGTGGAGCGCGTCGGCCAGGGCCTCCTCGTCCACGACGGGCCCGCGGGCCGTGTTCACGAGCGCCGCGGTCGGCTTCATCAGGCCCAGCTCCCGGCGGCCGATCAGGTGACGGGTCTCGCCGGCGAGCGGGACGTGGAGGGACACGACGTCGGCCTCGGTGAGCACGCCGTCGAGGTCGGCGACCCACCCCGGCTCGCCGGTGGGGTGGCGTGAGTGGTGCAGGACCCGCATGCCGAAGCCCGATGCCCGCCGGGCCACGGCCCGCCCGATCCGTCCGTAGCCCACGATCCCCAGCGTCGCCCCGTGCACGTCGTGGCCGAGGTACTGGTTGATCCCCCAGCCCTCCCACCGGCCGGCCCGGAGGTCGGCCTCGGCGGACGACGCGAGGCGGCGCGACGCCAGGACGAGCAGGAAGGCGAGGTCGGCGGTGGTCTCGGTCAGCACGCCGGGGGTGTTGCAGACCGCGATCCCCAGCCGCTCGGCCACCTCCACGTCCACGTTGTCGAGGCCGACCGCGACGTTGGCCACGACCCGCAGCCGAGGGGCTCCGGCCTCGAGGACCTCGGCGTCGATCCGGTCGGTGAGCAGGCAGACGACGGCGTCGACGTCGCGTGCCGCGGTGACCAGCTCCCCGTGGTCGAGCGGGGCGTCGTCGGGCCGCTGCACCAGCTCGTGGCCGGCCAGCGGGTCGAGCCCACCCCGCGGGAGCCGCCGGGTGACGAGGACCCGGCTCACCCGACCGGCTCGACCCTGGGCACGGCCCGTTCGAGCCCGTCGGCCGCGAAGAGCTCCCCGGTCGGGAACCGCCCGAGCCGGGCCACGAGGAACCCGGGGAAGGTCCGCACCCGGTCGCGCATGATCGTGACGCTGTCGTTGAAGAACTCCCGGGCCAGGGCGATGCGGTCCTCGGTGTCGACGATCTCGTCCTGCAGGCGGGCGAAGACCGTGTCGGCCCTCAGCTCGGGGTGGCCCTCGGCCAGGGCGACGAGCGCCTCGAAGGCCCGGGCCTGGGCCTGGGCCGCCTCGGTCCCGGCCCGCACGGACGTCGCGTCCGGCGCCTCCTCGCCCGCGGGCGGTGGGCCCGCGCCGCCGAGGCGGGCCGACGTCACCAGCTCCTGCAGCTCCCCCTCGTGCTGCGCGTAGCCCCGGGCGCACTCGGTCAGCGCGGGCACCAGCGCGTGGCGGCGCTGGAGCTGCACGGCGACGAGGCTCCACGCCCGCCCGACCCGATTCCGCACCAGCACGAGGCCGTTGTACACGAGCAGCAGCCACGTGAGCAGGAAGAGGGCGGCGACCCCTCCCGCGGCCCCGATGGCGACCGGGCCCCGGCGGGTCCAGGCGTGCGCGAGGTCGTCACCCTCCTCCCAGCCGGCCAGCAGCGGGACGAGGCCCGCGGCGACGACGGCGAGGAGCAGCGCGGCCACGGCCGCGAACGCGTAGCGGCGCACGACCCCCGCTCGCCACGCGTGGAGATCACGAACGGGCCGACGTCGTCGTCCTCGGCGATCTCGGGCTCGACGCGGTCCTCTCGGAGGCGGGCCGGCCCGAGGACGTAGAGCGCACACCCGACCGGGATGGCTTCCTCGGTGAAGCGTCGCCTCCCCGTGGAGTCCGCCACCGCCCCCGCGGGTCCCTTCCCGTGGTAGAGCGGGTCGGACCGCCCACAGGTCCGGGAGAAGACCGGGGTGGCCTGGATCGAAGCCCCGTCGGGCCGGACCCGGAGGGCCCCGGTGGCGTCGACGACGTCGAACGGGCGGGTCTCCACCGCCTCGTCGACGGTCTGCCAGCCGGTCTCGACGTGGGTCCTCGTCTTCCCGTCCTCGACGGTGGTCCTGGTCCGCCGCCACTGCTCCTCGACCTCGTAGCGGTACCAGACGCACCCGACCTCCGCGAGGCGGCTCGTGAGCGGCGGGTCGAGGCGGGCCACCCCCCGGACCTCGTTGAGGCCGAGGAACACCCCCTTGACCTTCGAGGTGGGGGTGTCGAGCACGAGGCGGCGCCGTCGCATCGCGAAGACGCCCCCGGCGAACAGGGCCGGCACGGCCCCGGCGGCGATCCAGGCGGCGATGGTCATCGACAGGCTCCCCTCGTTCCCCCAGGATGCATCGGCAGGGACCACCGGAGGTTGACCCGCGCCCACCCGGTCGCCCGGTCGCGGGACCATGGGCTCCGGATCGGCGGAAGGGAGGGGCGCGTCGTGGACGAGGGGTCCGGAACCGGCTCGTGAGCGGCCTCGAGGCGCGGCCGGTCCTGGCCGTCAACTGCGGCAGCTCGACGCTCAAGCTCGACGTCGTCCACGCGACCGCCGACGAGCGGCCGGGGACGCCGCTCGCCACGGGGGCCCGGGCCCTCGTGGAGGGGGTCGGCCGCCCGCGCGGCCACCTCCACCTGGACGCCGGCGACCGCTCCGACGGAGCGGAGGCCGTCGACGTGGCGGTGCCCGACCACGCGACGGCCGCGCGCCTGGTCCTCGAACGCCTCGGCGCCGACGGGCTGCTCGACGCGGTGACGGCGGCCGGGCACCGGGTCGTCCACGGAGGGGGCGGTTCGTCGAGCCGGTGGTGGTGGACGCCGCGGTGGAGCGGGCCCTGGCCGACCTGGAGGGGCTCGCCCCCCTCCACAACCGCGCCGCGATCGAGGCGCTGCGGGGAACCCGGGACGTGCTCGGCCCGGACCGGCCGATGATCGCCGTGTTCGACACCGCCTTCCACGCCGGGATGCCCGCCCGGGCCGCGTCCTACGCGATCAACGCCGACCTGGCCACCCGGCACGGGATCCGCCGGTTCGGCTTCCACGGGCTGGCCCACCGGTGGATGGCGGAGCGCTTCGCGGTCCGGACCGGCGCCGACCCCTCGTCGCTGCGGCTCGTGACCCTCCAGCTCGGGGCCGGCTGCTCGGCGACGGCCGTGGACGGCGGGCGCTCGGTCGACACGACCATGGGTCTCACGCCCCTCGAGGGTCTCATGATGGCCACCCGGTCCGGCGACGTGGACCCCTCGCTCGTCGGGTTCCTCGCCCGGCGCGAGGGCGTAGGCGTCGACCAGGTCGAGGCCTGGCTCAACCACGACTCGGGCCTCCTGGGGGTCTCCGGCGCGAGCGCCGACCTCCGGGTGCTGCTGGAGCTCGAGGCCGAGGGCCACGCAGCGGCGGCCCTGGCCGTCGACCTCTTCTGCTACCGGATCCGCAAGGCCGTCGGCGCGCTCGACGCCGCCCTCGGAGGCACCGACGGGCTCGTGTTCGGGGGTGGGATCGGGGAGCACTCGGCCGAGGCCCGCCGGCGGGTGTGCGCCGGGCTCGAGCGGCGCGGCATCGTGCTCGACGACCCCTCCAACCGGGCCGCCGTCGGTGTCGAGGCCACGGTCAGCGCGTCCGGCTCGCCGGTCCGGGTCGAGGTGCTCCCCGTGGACGAGGCGTCGGTCATCGCCCGCGACGTGGCCGCGCTCCTCGTGTCCCGTTGACCGGTCCCCGCCGCCTCCCCCGGTGGTGGCCCCACGTCCTCGTGGCCGTTCTCGGGGCCCTGGCCGGCGTCCTCGGCCTGGGAATCGTGAGCGCCACGGGGGAGGTCGGGCCGGGGACGGTCGACGTGCGGGCCCGGTGGGGCCTCGGCGGCGAGACCGAGCTCGGGCTGCCGCCGCTCGGGCGGGTGTCGGCCCACACCCACCGCACGCCCTTGATCGTCCGCGCCCGGGTCGCCGAGCTGGACCTCGAGGAGCTCCAGCGCGTCCTCGCCGAGGAGGACCCTGACCGCGCGCTGCGCGACGAGGTCGCCGGCGACCTCGGACCGCTCCTGCGGCGGTTCGCGCTCCGGGCGCTGCTCCTGGGGGCCGTCGCCGGAGGGGTGGCCGGCGCGCTGGTCCCGGGGCGGCGCTGGCCCCACGTCGCCGTCGGCGCGGGCGCGGGGCTCTGCGCCGTCGTCGTGCTGCTGGGCCTGACCTGGCGGGACTTCGAGCCCGAGGCGTTCGACGAGCCCCGGTTCCAGGGACCCCTCGAGCGGGCCCCGGCGGTGGTCGCGGCGGTGCGCCGCCAGGTGGAGGACCTCGAGGAGGTGGCCGGACGGGTCCGCACCCTCGGCGGGCAGCTCTCCCGCCTCTACGCCGTCAGCTCGTCGGCCGCGGGAGCGGGCGGGCCGGTCGGCGACGAGGTGCGGATCCTCCACGTCAGCGACCTCCACCTCAACCCGCTGGGCGTGGAGGTGGTCCAGGACCTGGCCGAGCGGTTCGACGTGGACGCGGTCCTCGACACCGGGGACCTCACGACGTTCGGACTCCCGCTCGAGTCCCGCATCGCCGAGCTCGTCGACGACGTCCGCGTGCCCTACTACTACGTGCCCGGCAACCACGACTCCAACGCCAACCGGGCCTCGTTCGCCGCCGACCCCGCGCTGACCCTCGTGGACGGCGAGGTCGTGGAGATCGGGGGCGTGCGCGTGCTCGGGGTGGCCGACCCCACGTTCACCGCCGACAACGAGACGTCCACCGAGGAGGCCCGGTCGCTCAAGGAGGCCGACGCGTTCCGGGTGGCCGAGCTCGTCGACCGGACCCGTCCCGACGTGCTCGCCGTCCACGACCCGGTCCAGGCCGGCGAGTCGTTCGGGGAGGTCCCCGTCGTGGTCGCCGGGCACGTCCACGAGCGCCGGAGGGATGAGCGGGAGGGCAGCCTGCTGCTCACCGTCGGCTCGACGGGGGCCACCGGGCTGGGATCGTTCACCGTGGAGGCCGACCTGGCCTACGAGGCCCAGGTGCTGCACTTCCGCGACGCACGCCTCGTCACGGTCGACTACGTGTCGCTCCAGGGGCTGTCGGGGAGCTTCGTGCTCGACCGCAGCGTCGTCGCCCCCGACCAGGACGAGCCGGCCGAGGACTCCGAGGGTCAGTCCCGGGGACCTCGGGGCCGATCCGCCGGCGCACCAGCGCGGCGACCTCACCGGGCTCGGCGTGGCGACCCAGCGCCGCCTTCGAGAAGACCGTCTCGTCGTCGAGGACGACCTCGAAGCGCCCTCCCGTGGAGGGCACGAGCTCGATCCCCTCGATCACGGGCGCCCAGCCCGCGAGCAGCTCGTCCGCCAGACCGACGGCACGCGGCACGTAGTTTCAGGGGACGCAGAACTCGATCAGGAAGCGGTGACGGGGCTGCAGCACGGGTCCTCCGTGGTCGCTCGGGTCCCACGTTGCCACATCGACCACCGACCCTGCGGGCAGCTCGACCCGGAGGGGCGCTCCGGAGGCGCGCGGCCGCCGGTCGTGCGATCCTGGCGGCCCGGCCGCCCCCGGGGGGCCGCCGGCGGGGAGGTGGGTGATGACCGGACGGGCACGGATCGGGCGGACGGTCGCCGAGTCGACACCGGCGTTCCCGTCCCGCCCCCGGCCCCCGGCCGGCGCCCCGAACGTGGTGGTGGTCGTCCTCGACGACCTCGGCTTCGCCCAGCTCGGCTGCTACGGATCGGATCTGGCCACCCCGAGCATCGACCGCCTCGCCGCCGGCGGGCTGCGCTTCGACCGCTTCCACGTGACCGCGATGTGCTCGCCGACCCGGGCCTGCGTGCTGACCGGCCGCAACCACCACGCGGTGGGCATGGGGTTCCTGCCCGAGGTCCCGATCGGGTTCCCGGGCTACTCGGCCCGCATCCCCCGATCGGCCGCCACCATGCCCCGGGTGCTGCGCGACGCCGGCTTCAGCACCTTCGCGGTCGGCAAGTGGCACCTCACGCCCCGCTGGGAGACGAGCGCCTCGGGTCCCTTCGACCACTGGCCCCTCGGGCTCGGCTTCGAGCGGTTCTACGGGTTCCTGGGCGGCGACACCAACCAGTGGACGCCCGACCTGGTCCGTGACAACGGCTTCGTCGACCCGCCGCGGGGGCCCGAGGACGGCTACCACCTCACCGAGGACCTGGTCGACACGGCCATCCGCCTCGTGCAGGACCAGCAGCAGGCCACGCCGGGCAAGCCGTTCTTCCTCCAGCTCGCCACCGGGGCCGTCCACGCTCCCCACCAGGTGCCGCCGGAGTGGGTCGAGCCCTACCGGGGCCGCTTCGACGACGGCTGGGAGGCGTGGCGGGCGCGGACCTTCGCCCGCCAGCTCGAGGCCGGGGTGGTCCCCCCGGGGACGGAGCTGACCCCCGCCCCTCCTGGGTGCCGGCCTGGGACGGGCTCCCGGCCGACGAGCGGCGTCTCTACACCCGGATGATGGAGGTCTTCGCGGGGTTCCTCACCCACGCCGACGCCCAGATCGGCCGGCTCCTCGATCACCTCGAGGCGACCGGGCTCCTCGACGACACCCTGGTGCTCCTCCTCTCCGACAACGGCGCCAGCGCCGAGGGCGGGCCGACCGGCTCGTTCAACGAGCACCGCTTCACCCACGACCTCCAGGACGACGTGGCCGACACCATCGGGCGCGTCGACGACCTCGGCGGCTTCCGGGCCTACAACCACTACCCCTGGGGATGGGCCTGGGCCGGCAACACGCCGTTGCGCCTCTGGAAGCGCTTCACGTGGCTGGGCGGCGTGCGCACCCCGCTGATCGCCCACTGGCCCCGGGGCATCGAGGGCCGGGGGGCCGTACGGTCCCAGTTCTGCCACGCCGTCGACCTCATGCCCACGGTGCTGGAGGCCACCGGTGTGGGTGCGCCGGCCACCGTCGACGGCGTCGCCCAGCGACCGCTGGACGGCGCGAGCCTGCTCCCGGTCCTCGCCGACCCGGACGCGCCGAGCCCCCGGCGCACCCAGTACTTCGAGATCCTGGGCAGCCGGGCCGTGTACCACGACGGCTGGAAGGCGACGACCGACCACGTGGGGAACCAGATCACCGTCGAGCGGGAGCTGGTGGAGGGCAGCACGGACTTCGCCACCGACCGCTGGTCGCTGTTCCACCTCGACGACGACTTCTCCGAGGCCCGCGACCTGGCCGACGAGGAGCCCGAGCGGCTCCGGGACCTGGTGGAGCGCTGGCTCGTCGAGGCGGGCCGGAACCAGGTGATGCCCCTCGACGACAGCTTCGTGGGCCGGGCGGTCGCGCTGGAGCCGGCACCGGGCGGCCCGCTGCCCCGGGGCGTCTACCGGCCGGGCGGAGGTCCGGTGGCCGAGGACGCCCTGCCCCCCATGGGGGGCGGGTTCCGGATCGCGGCGGAGGTCGAGGTCCCCGACGGCGGGGCCGAGGGCGTGGTGTGCGCGCTCGGCGACTGGAGCAACGGGTGGGCCTGCTACCTGCTCGACGGACGGCCGGTGGTGACGCTGAACCTGTTCGGTCACCCGGTCCGGGTCGCCGGCGAGCGACCGCTCCCCCCGGGCACCCACACGGTCGGGGTGACCTACGAGCGCCGCGGAGGTGGGGGGCCGCTCGTACTGCACGTGGACGGCGAGCCGGTCGCCGAGGGGCACGTCCCGCGGGATCTGCCCTTCCGCTGGCAGATCGGGGGTGGCGGCCTGCTGGTGGGGCGGGACCGGGGCTTCCCCGTCTGCGACGACTACCGGCCCCCGTTCCCGTGCACGGGGACGGTCCACCACGTCGTGATCGAGTCGTCGGTGCTCCGGCCCCGCGACGCCGAGGCAGAGGTGCGCCGAGCCCTGCACCACGAGTAGCCGGCATCCTTCGCCCTCCCGCGGTTGGCGCGGTTTCGGGGCCCTGAGCCCCGATTCCGCACCAACTCGGCGAGGCCACGGGACGGCACCGTCCTGTCTCTTCCCGTCCTGCCGTCCTGCCGTCCTCCCCCGGTTGGCGCGGTTTCGGGGCCCTGAGCCCCGATTCCGCACCAACTCGGCGAGGCCACGGGACGGGCCGGCGCGACCACGAGGCGAAGGAGAGTCCGCTCCGTGGCCTCGGGCGCGCGGATCGTTGCATCGGCGCGCGCGGGCTGTGAGACTCGGGGCACCGTCGGACTCGGGAGGGATCCCCAGTGCCCGGAGACACGCGCGACCAGGGAGGCGGCCGCAGGCCGCGAGCGAGGCTGCCCCGGGAGGTCCCCGAGGCGATCCGGGAGTTCGTCCGCTGCCGGCGCGACCGCCTCGAGCTGGACCCGGGCCGCCTCGCCTGGCTCCCCCGGCCCGAGGGTGTCCCGATCCCGGAGGGCACCGAGCCCTCGGTGACCCTCGAGCCCGGCGAGCACCCGGGGACCGTGAACGTGAGCGTCGGGTGGGGCTTCGTCTCGCTCACCCTCCCGGTCTCCGTGGCCGACGGGCGCCTGCGGATCGACACGTCGAACATCCCGTTCCTCGGCGACGACATCTCCCGCTGGGTCGACGACCTCAACGCCGACCTGGCCGCCAACGGCAAGCGCTTCGACGAGGTCCGGCTGCGCGACGGGAAGGCCCACCTCACCAAGGCCGCCGTCGCGGCCGGCGACCGGCGGACCTCGCTGCTCGGCACCCCCGGGCGGAAGGTCGCCGCCGGGGTCGCCGCGCTGACCCTCGTCGGCGGAGGCACGCTCCTCGCCACCCGGGGAGGGAACGACGGGAACGAGCAGGCCTCGCCCTCCCGGGAGGAACCCGTGGTCCAACAGGTCCAAGAGGACGAGGGCTCCGGGACGACGGGGGATCCGCTCCCTCGTGCACCGGCGAGATCACCGGCGCGGACGGCCCCGGCGGCCTGCCCCGATCGCCGGAGATCTGGGCCGATCCCGCGGTCCACGGTCCGTGCGAGTACTCCGACGCCGAGCTGGCGCTCCCGGGTGGCCCCTACCCCGTGTGCGAAGGGGGCTGCGCCCCCGTGATCCTCCTCGGGCCACCGAGGATCGACATCTTCCACGACGGCAGCGTGCCCGACGCGCTGACCGGGGAGACCGGGCTCTCCCGCTTCGGGTGGGACGTCTGGACCAACGCGCCCGGGGGGACCGCCTTCCGGGTCACGACCGAGTGCGCGGGCCGGACGGTCGCCGGGCAGGCCACGGCCGATCCCGGCGGTCTCGTGCCGGGTGCGAGCCCGCTCTTCTCGTACGGCCCGTGCGGGCCGTCCCGGGCCAGCGTGCTCGACGAGAGCGGAACGTTCCCGCTCCCCGTCCCCCTCGACCCGTTCGGTTTCGAGGTCGGACCGTCCGAGGGTCCGGCCAACCCCCTGCTCGCCCGCGAGCACGACCTGTTCGGGAGCACCGGGCTGGGCACGCCGCAGGAGACCGCGGAGCGCCTCGACGCCCTCGACCGGCTCCTCGACACGGTCTCGGGAGCCCCCGTCGACCCGGGGACGTTCTGGTTCTTCGAGGGGGACGCCGAGCAGTTCGTGCGCGCGATCCAGGCGTCGGATCCACAGCGCAGGTGGTGGGTCTTCTACGGGAGCGCCTCGTCCGTCCCCTACGACGTGACCGTCACGGACGGCCCGAAGGTCGCGGGGTTCGGCGCCTCGACCACCGACCCTCTCGGCGCGGCCGCCGAGCTCCTCTTCGCCAACACGATCTTCCCCTGCGGGCCCGGCCGCGCCGCCTACACGGTCTGCGGCGGCGACCCGGCCGCGACGGATCCGGGCGAGGCGTTCCTGGCCGGGGCGATCCTCGATGCCCCGCTCCCGGTCGGCCCGGGTTCCGAGCCGGCGCGGGTGGGGTTCGCCCTGGACCTCGACGGCCAGGGGGCCGCGGGGACGCCCGGCGCGCCGCTGGCCGGGCCGGCCGACGGGGCCGAGCTGGTCTACGAGGCCACCTACGACCCCGACGACGGCTGGACGCTCACCGCCACCGGGCGGGACGGCTCGGCCGTCCCCACGGCGGCCCGGCTCCTCGTGCGGAACCACGCGCTCCTGCTGGTGGCCCCGCTCGCCGAGACCGGCGGGTCGGCCCCGGCCGGCTACCGGGCCTACGCGCTCGACGCGGACGGGAAGGGGAGCGCGGGCCCGGGGCTGCACCGGGGCGCCGCCGTGGTCGTCCCCGGCCCGCTCCCGATCGCGTCGCCGGAGCTCGAGAGCGCCGCCGACGATGGCGACACGGGTCCGGGCCCGACCGCCGCCGCCGGCCCGACGGAGGCTCCGGAGGCGTTCGTGAGGACGCTGGCCGAGGCGCTGCGCGCCGGCGACGCCGGGTTCCTCCTCGACCGGCTCCACCCGGCCGTGCTCGACCGGTACGGCGCCGAGGCCTGCCGGTCCTACGTGGGCGGCGTGAGCGACCCGACCTTCGAGCTGACCGTGCAGGCCGTGAGCGAACCCGGGCCCTACGACTGGGAGCTCGACGGTGTGTCCACGGTGATCCCCGACGCCGTGACCGTGACGGTCGAGCGGACGCAGGGGGGTGGGGTGACCACCCAGGACATGCACATCGCGCCGAGTGGCGGTGGCTGGCGCTGGTTCACCGACTGCGGCGACCCGCGCTGAGCGACCCGCTCCGAGAGGCGGTTCGGACGGGCGTCCCCGCGCCACGGGCGGCCCTCGCCGAACCGCGACCCCGACCCCTCCCCGGTCGGCGCGGTTTCGGGGCCCTGAGCCCCGAAACCGCGCCGACCCGGCGTGAAGGGGGGGGACGAGGCGCAAAGGGTCCTGGCGTTGCGGGGTGAATATTGCATCCATAATAATTACGGCGTGACCCTCGAGCTCGTCGGCGCCGGCACCCGGGTCCCCCTCGTCACCGGCGGCGACGTCCCCTACGCCGACCTCGACTGCGCGGCGAGCACCCCCGCCCTCGTCGAGGTCCGCGACGCGATCCACTCGCTCCTCGACTGGTACAGCAGCGTCCACCGGGGCGCGGGCTTCAAGTCCGTCGTCTCGACGGCGGCCTACGAGGGCGCCCGGTCCGCCGTCCGGTCCTTCCTCGGCGCCCGGCCCGACGACGCCGTGGTCTTCACCCGCAACACCACCGACGCCATGAACCTCCTGGCCCACGCCCTCCCCGAGGGCTGCGAGGTCGTCGCCTTCGAGACCGAGCACCACGCCAACCTCCTCCCCTGGCGGCGACGGCCGGTGACGTTCCTGCCGCCACCCCACAGCGCCGAGGCCGCCCTCGACGCCCTCTCGGCCGCGCTGGCGGGACGCGCGACCGGGGAGAGGGTCGTCACGATCCCCGGGGCGTCCAACGTGACCGGGGAGCTCTGGCCGGTGCGCGAGATCGTCGAGCTCGCCCACGCCCACGGAGCCCGGGTCGTCCTCGACGCGGCCCAGCTCGCCCCCCACGCGCCGGTGGACATGGCCGGCACGGGGGTCGACTACGTCGCCTTCTCCGGTCACAAGCTCTACGCCCCGTTCGGGGCCGGGGTCCTCGCCGGCCGGGGCGACTGGCTGGCCGGGGCCGAGCCCCTCCTGGCGGGCGGGGGAGCCGTCGAGCTCGTCACCACCTCGGAGGTGGTCTGGACCGGCCTCCCGGACCGCCACGAGGCCGGCTCGCCCAACGTCGTCGGCGCCGTCGCCCTGGCGGTGGCCTGCCGGACGCTCGAGGCCGCGGGGATGCCCTTCGTCGCCGAGCGCGAGGCCGCCCTCGCCCACGAGCTCGTCGAGGGCCTCCGGGCGATCCCGGGCGTCGAGCTCTACACCCTCTGGGATCCCGCGGAGCCGCGGATCGGCGTCGTCACCTTCAACCTGGCCGGGTACCACCACGGCCTCCTCGCCACCGTGCTGAGCGCCGAGCACGGCATCGGGGTGCGCCACGGCTGCTTCTGCGCCCACCCGCTCGTGCTCCACCTGCTGCGCGTCGACGCCCGGGACGCCGCTCGCCTCCAGGACGGGGTCCGCGCCGGTCGGGCCACGCTCCTCCCGGGCGCGGTCCGGGCCAGCCTGGGCGTGGGGAGCACCCCCGGCGACGTCCGCCGGCTCGTCGAGGCCGTGGCCGACATCGCCCGCCGCGGGCCCCGGTGGTGCTACGAGCCCGGCGGCCACCGCGACGAGTTCCGGCCCGTCCCCGACCCCCGACCGCTCCCCGACCTGCCGTTCCCCCTGGCCGTCGCGGCCCGGGAGGCCCCGTGACCGGCGCGTCGCCTGGTCCCGGCGTGCCGTCGATCCGCTCGGTCGGGCTCCCCGCCGAGACCAAGGACGGGGAGCGGAGGGTCGCGCTGGATCCGGCCGGCGTGGCCGCCCTGGTCGACGCCGGTCTCTCCGTGCTCGTCGAGGCGGGGGCCGGCTCGGAGGCCGGCTTCCCGGACCACGCCTACCTCGCGGTCGGGGCCCGGGTGACCGCGGATGCCACCGAGGCGTGGGGCTCGGACGCGGTCGTGAAGGTGAAGGAGCCCCAGCCGGCCGAGTACCGGCACTTCCGGCCCGGGCTGGTCCTCTTCGCCTACCTCCACCTCGCCGCGTGCCCGGACCTCGCGCGGGCCCTCTGCGACTACCGGGTGACCGCCTACGCGTACGAGACGCTCGAGGAGCGCGGGCGGCTCCCGCTCCTCGCGTGCATGAGCGAGATCGCCGGCCGGGCCGCCGTGCTCGTCGGCGCCACCGAGGTCGGGCGGGCCCGGGGCCGTCTGCTGGGCGGGGCCGGTGGGGTGCCACCGGCGCGTGGTCGTGGTGGGGCTCGGGGTCGCGGGCACGATGGCCGCGAGGGGGTGCCGGGGCCTGGATGCCGACGTGACCGGCGTCGACGTCGACCAGGACCGGCTCCGCGACGCGGTCCGGGCCGGGGACGTCGGCTCGACGCTCGTGCCGTCGACGCTGCACCTCTCCGAGCTGCTGGTCGGGGCCGACCTCGTGGTCGGCGCGGCGCTCGTCCCCGGGGCCCGAGCCCCGATCGTGGTCTCCCGGGAGCACGTCCGCCTCATGCCCCGGGGCTCGGTCGTCGTCGACCTCTCGATCGACCAGGGCGGGTGCGTCGAGACCGCGTCCCCGACGACGCTCTCGGACCCCACCTACGAGGTCGACGGCGTCGTCCACTACTGCGTCACCAACGTCCCGGGCCAGTTCCCCGCCACCGCGAGCCGGGCGCTCAGCGCGGCGGTCGCCCCCCGCCTGGTGCGCTCCCTCCGTTCCGGCGGACCCGGGCTCCCGGGTGCGCTCAACGTCCGGGAGGGCGCGGTCGTCCACCCCACGGTCGCCACCTCGCTCGAGCCCGTCGCCTGAGGGGCGCGATCAGACGATCCGGGTCTCGTGCCCGGCCCAGTAGGGCTCGCGCAGCACCCGCTTGAGAACCTTCCCTGGGCCGGACCTCGGCAGCGGCTCGCGACGGAGCTCCACGGCCTTCGGGACCTTGTAGCCGGCGAGGTGCTCCCGGCAGTGCGCGATCAGCTCCCCGGGCGCGACGTCGCCTCGCGCCACCACGACCGCGTGCACGGCCTCGCCCCACCGCCCGTCGGGGACGCCGAACACCGCCGCCTCGACGACCTCCGGGTGCCCGTGCAGCACGTCCTCGACCTCGGTGCTGTACACGTTCTCGCCGCCGGTCACGATCATGTCCTTCAACCGGTCGACGAGGAAGAGGAAGCCCTCCCGGTCCCGGTGGCCGAGGTCGCCCGTGTGGTACCAGCCGTCCCGGAGGGCCAGGCGGGTCTGCTCGGGATCCCGCCAGTACCCCAGCATCACGTTGGGCCCCCGGACCACGACCTCCCCGACCTGGCCCGGAGCGACCTCCCGCCCGGTCGGGTCGACGACCCGCACCTCGACCCCGGGCGCCGGCTGCCCGCACGACCGCCCGCGCGGTCGGTCGAGCATCCGCTCCTCGTGGCAGAGCGCGGTCGCCATCGGAGCGGTCTCGGTCGCGCCGTAGTAGTGGTCGAGCCGGCAGCCCGGGAAGGCCCGGTGGGCTCTCCGGAGCACGTCCATGGCGATCGGGGCACCGGCGTGGGCGAGCAGGCGGAGGCTCGACACGTCGCGCGGATCGCGCTCCTGCTCGTCGGCGAGCGCGGCGACCATCGTCGGCACGCCCAGCGTGACGGTGACCCGTTCCCGCTCCACCAGGTCGAGCACGCGCCGGGGCTCGAAGGCCGGGACGACCACCTGGGCGGCCCCCGCCCACAGGGCGCTGAGCACGGCCGAGGTGCCGGCGACGTGGAAGAGCGGGCACGCGATCAGGTAGCGATCGCGCTCGTCGAGGCCGGTGGCCGACAGGGTGTGGAGCGAGTTGGCCACCAGGTTGCGGTGGCTCAGCATCACCCCCTTCGACCGCCCCGTCGTGCCCCCGGTGTAGAAGAGGGCTGCGAGGTCGTCCTCCCCGATCCCGGAACCGGGCCCGCCGTCCCCGCCGGCGCGCGCGAGCAGGGCCTCGTAGCCGGCGGGGAGGTCCACCACCTGCTCCACGATCCCCGCCAGCGAGCCGGGGTCCCGGTCGGTGAGGAGCACCCGGGCCCCCGAGTGCTCGACGGCGTACCGGAGCTCCGGCTCGGCGTGGCGGGTGTTGAGCGGGACGACCACGAGGCCCGCGGCGGGGATCGCGAGGTGCGCCTCGAGGTAGCGATGGCAGTTCGCGGCCAGGACGGCCACGCGGTCGCCGGGCCGGAGCCCGAGGGTCGCCAGCCCCCTCCCGAGGCGGCGGCACCGGTCGGCCAGCTCGCCGAAGGTCGCGTGGTGGTCACCGCAGACGACCGCGAGGCTCCCGGCGGAGACCTTCCCCGCCAGCCACAGCGGGTCCGCGCAGCTCAGCACGCCGTCCTCCTCCGGCCTTCCCGTCGTCCGCGGTGGACGCTCGACGCCACCACCGCCCGGCGATCGGGTCCTCTCAGTCGTCGACCCTCACGACGACCGCACCGGCCGTGTCGCCGGCCGCGCAGCCCGTGAACAACCCCACGCCCCCGCCGCGCCGCCGCAGCGCAGTCACGAGCTCCGCCAGGGCTCGCCCGCCCGTCGGCGCCTGGGGGTGGCCGTAGACGAGGCTGCACCCGTGACGGTTCACCCGCTCGGGGGATCCCGGTCCGGCGGGAGAACCACACGTCGTTCACCGCGAACGGGTTGTGGGTCGTGACCTCGTCGACCTCGGCCAGGTCGACCCCGGCGTCCCGGAGCGCGGCCAGGGCCGCCGGGACCGGGGCCTTGGGCATCGCGCCCTGCTCGACCCGGGCGAACGCCACGGCGAGCAGGCGGACGACCCCCGGGCCACCGATCTCCCGGGCCAGGTCCTCGCGGGCCAGGACGGTGCCCGCCGTCCCGTCGGCCGGGTGCGTCTGGCCCCCGAAGGTGACGACCCCGCCCGGGCGTGCCGGAGCGAGGCCGGCGAGGCCCTCGGCGGTCGTGGGCCGCACCCCCGCGTCGGCGTCCACGACCCGCTCCCCACCCCCGCCCCCGCACGACGACGGGAACCATGTACTCACGCTGGAAGGCCCGGTCGTCCTCGAGGGCACGCCCGTACTGCTCGTACCGGAGCAGGGTCACGTCGTCGAGCTCCTCGCGGCTGATCCCTGCCTCGGCGGCCACCCGTTCGGCCGTGTCGAGCATCGAGCCGCCGGCCCACGGATCGTGCTCGAAGTTGTCGAGCACCCAGTGCTCCCGGTCGGGCGCGCCCCCGGCGCCGCCGGGCGCGGGTACAGGACCACCGGCCCGTTGCTCGTCCGGTCGGTCGTGACCACGAGCGAGAGCCGCCGGTCCCCGGACTCCACCCCCGCCGCGCCGAGCCGGAGGCAGGCGGCCATGGTGGCGCACGCCTGGGAGACCATCGGGCCCGTGGCGCGAGGCGCGCCGATCCGGCCCGCCAGCGTCGGGGCGCCGTAGAACCCGCGACGTTGCGGCACCGTCCAGCCGAGCACGACCTCGTCGAGCTCGGCGGCCGGCAGGCGCCACCGCGCGAGGGCATCGGTGGTGACCCCGGCGGCCAGGTCGAGGGCCGGGATCTCGGCCAGCTCCCCCTGCCAGCGGGCGAAGGGCGACGACCACAGCGCCGGCAGGCACGTCCGCTCGAACCTCATACCGCCTCCCGGGGCGAGACCATGGTCAGCACCCGGGCCGGGGCGCCGCAGCATAATGAATACGGCCAGGGACGCAGGATTCGACCCGACGCGGACGGAGGACCATGGGCATCACACGACGGCCCCTGCGGGAGGAGGTGCGCGAGGCGGTGCTCGAGCGCCTCCTCGACGGGTCGATCGCCGTCGGCGAGAGCATCAACGAGCCCGCGCTCGCCGAGGAGCTCGGCGTGAGCCGCACGCCCCTGCGCGAGGCCCTCCTCAGCCTCGAGCGGGACGGCATCCTCGAGGCCCGTCCGGGGAGGGGCTGGTGGGTGGCTCCCCTCACCGCCGACGTCGTCATGGAGCTCTACCCGATCATCGCCGACCTCGAGGCGCTCGCCGTGCGCCGTACGCCCAAGGACGCGCTCGACGACGGCTTCCTGGACGAGCTCGACCGGATCAACGAGGAGCGGTACGGCGCGGTCGACGATCCCCGCCGGTCCCGGGCGATCGACGACCGGTGGCACGAGCTCCTCGTCTCCCGGTGCCCGAACCGGAGGCTGCGGGAGGAGATCGCGTCCCTCAAGGGAACGGTCGTGCACCGCTACGAGTACCCGGTGATCCGCAACGGGCGTGACGTCGAGGCCTCGATCCGGAACCACGCCGAGGTGACGAGCGCCCTCCGTCAGGGCAAGGTCGCGCAGGCCTGCCGGGCGCTGGAGCGCCAGTGGGAGGCGGGCGCCCGGATGGTGGCGGACTGGCTGGAGCGGCAGTCCGGCCGCACGACCTGATACCGGGCGGGTTCCCCGGGGGCCCCGCGACGGCCGGGTCCGGCCCGCCTCAGCCATCGGCGAGCGCGAGGACGGTCCGGAGCAGCGCGTCGACCCCGTTCGCGCAGGCCTCGGGGGTGGACTCCTCCCGTGGGTTGTGGCTGATGCCGTCGTGGAGCCCGGGGACGAAGATCATCCCGGCCGGGCAGAGCGTCGCCATCTCCTGGGCGTCGTGTCCCGCGCCCGACAGGATCGGGATGCTGCGGTACCCGGCCTCCTCGACCCGCGAGCCGATCACCTCGCGGACGTGGTCGTCGAAGGCCACCGCACGGGTCCGGACCAGGCGCCGGGTGGTGATCTCCACCCCCAGCTCGGCCGCGAGGTGCCCGAGGTAGCGCTCGACGTCCTGCTCGACCCGGTCGAGCCGCGCGTCGTCGGGGTGGCGGAGGTCCATCGTGGCGACCACGCGCTGGGGGACGACGTTGGCGAGGTTCGGGGACGTGTCGTGCCGCCCGACCGTGGCCCGCAGCCCCGGGACCGCCCCCGACGCGGCGAGCTCGTGCAGGTGGAGGGTGAGGCGGGCGGCCGCCACCCCCGCGTCGCGCCGGAGCTCCATGGGCGTGGTCCCGGCGTGGGCGGGCGTCCCCCTGATCGTGACCTCCTGCCACGAGATGGCCTGCACGCCGGTGACCACGCCCAGGTCCATGCCGGCGCGGGCCAGGACCGGGCCCTGCTCGATGTGGCACTCGACGTACGCGTGAGGCGGAGGACCGTCGACGGGGTGGGGGCCGCGGCAGCCGTGGCGGTCGAGCTCCGAGCCGAGCGTCACGCCGTCGCGGTCGGTGAGGGCCAGGGCATCGGTGAGGGCGATCCGCCCGGCCCGCACGGCGCTGCCGAGCATGTCGGTCTCGAAGCGGACGCCCTCCTCCTCGGTGAAGAAGGCGACCTCGATCGGGCGCGCCGTCGCGACCCCGGCCTCGTCGAGAGCGCGGACGACCTCGAGGCCGCCGAGCACGCCGAGGCAGCCGTCGAAGATCCCCGCGGTGGCCACGGAGTCGATGTGCGAGCCGATCAGCACGGGCGCGGCGTCCGGGTCGCGCCCGGGTCGGTGCCCGAAGGTGTTGCCGATCGCGTCGACCCGGACCGTGAGACCGGCGGCCTCCATCCAGCCGGTGACGAGCCGGCGCGCCTCGGCGTCGGCGTCGGTGAGGCTCAGGCGGTTGACGCCCTCCAGCCCGGTGGCGGGGTCGAGGTACGAGCCCACCCGGCCGAGCTGCCGGAGGGACGCCCGGAGACGGCCGGCGTCGATGCGGGGGGCGGGGCGGGCGTCGGAGGTCGTCATCCTGATCGGTGCTGATGGGCGCTGATGGGTGCCGATGGGTGGTCGATGGGTGCTGATCGGTGGGCCGGATCGAGCGACACGGGTCCGGGATCGAGGAAGGGCGGGGGCCCGGGCCGGATCGAGGTGGTCGCCCGCTCCCCGGACCGAGCCCCCTGGCAGGACCTAGTAATGCATAATACAATGTGCAAGTCAAGGAGACGGGGGCCGGGCACCGGTGCACAAGGGAGCCGCGGTGGAGCACGACCGATCGCACGAGGTCCGATGGTGAGCGACCTGGCCGCCCTCGACGCCACCGCCCAGGCGGAGCTGGTCCGCACCGGGCAGGTCGCGCCGATCGAGCTCGTCGACGCCGCGATCGAGCGCGTGGAACGGCTGAACCCGCAGCTCAACGCGGTGATCCACACCCGCTTCGAGGAGGTCCGCGACGAGGCCGCGACGGACCGCCTGCCCGACGGCCCCTTCCGGGGGTCCCGTTCCTGTTCAAGGACATCTTCGGTGCCGTCGAGGGGGACCCGCACCACCAGGGGATGCGGTACCTCAAGGAGGCCGGGTTCCGGGCCCGCCACACCGACGAGCTGGCCCGCCGCTACCTCGCGGCCGGGTTCGCCTACCTGGGCCGGACGAACGTCCCCGAGCTCGGCGTCGTGCCGATCTGCGAGCCCGAGGCGTACGGCCCCAGCCGCAACCCCTGGAACCCCGACCGCACCAGCGGCGGGTCGAGCGGCGGGGCGGCGGTCGCCGTCGCCTCGGGGATGGTCCCCGTCGCCCACGCCAACGACGGCGGCGGGTCGACCCGGGTCCCCGCCTCGGCATGCGGCCTGGTGGGGCTCAAGCCCAGCCGCGGCCGCACGTCCATGGGACCGATGACCGACCCCATCGTGAGCCCCCTCCCCGGCGAGCTGTGCGTGAGCCGTACCGTCCGGGACACCGCGGCGGTGCTGCAGGCCGTCCACGGGCCGGCCCCCGGCGACTCCGTGATGGCCCCTCCGCCGGCCCGTCCCTACACCGAGGAGGTCGGAGCCGACCCGGGTCGCCTGCGGGTCGGGATCCTCACCCGGAACCTGATCGGGACGGGCGACGTGCACCCGGACTGCGTGGAGGCGACCGAGAGCGCCGGCCGGCTCCTGGAGTCCCTGGGCCACCACGTCGAGGAGGCCCACCCCCCGGCGCTCGAGGACGAGGGCTTCGTCGACCGGTTCACCACGATGTGGTCGGCCGGGCTCCCGGCCGGCCTGGCCGCGTTCGAGATGATGGTCGGCCGGCCGCTCACCGCCGACGACGTGGAGCCGCTCACGTGGACCCTCGCCGAGATCGGCCGGGCCGCCTCGGGCCCGGACCACGTGGTCTCGGTGGCCATGACCATGGCGTTCGGCCGGACGGTGGCGCGCTGGTGGCAGGAGTGGGATCTCCTGCTGACGCCGACGCTCGGCGAGCCGCCGGTCCCGCTCGGGACCTTCATCATCCCCGAGGACCCGTTCGAGGGATTCAAGCGGGCCGGGACCTTCTGCCCCTTCACGGCACCGTTCAACATCAGCGGCCAGCCGGCGATCTCCCTGCCCCTGCACGTCAGCGCCGAGGGCCTGCCCATCGGCGTACAGCTCGTGGCCGCCTACGGCCGGGAGGACGTGCTCATCCGGGTCGCCGCCCAGCTCGAGCAGGCGTGCCCCTGGGCCGACCGCCGGCCGCCGATCCACGCCTGAGGTCCACGCCCGGGGTCCGCACCGGGGACGACGCCCGGGCTTCCCGTCGATTCAGAGCTTCGCCTCGCGGACGTCGAAGCGGGCCCGCAGGACGTCGCCCAGGTAGTTGAGCGCGAGCACCGTGAGGAAGATCACGACGGCCGGTGCGAACACGATGTGCGGAGCGTCCCGCAGGTCGGTGCGGCCCAGGGCGATGATGTTGCCCCACGACGGGGTGGGCATCTGGACCCCCACCCCGAGCAGGCTGAGGCCGCCCTCGGCGACGATGACGATCCCGACCCCCAGCAGGGCGAGGGAGAGCATGGCCGGGAGGACGTTGGGGAGGACCTCCCGCCAGATGATGCGCCGGTCCCTCACCCCCAGGGCGCGGGCCGCGAGGACGAAGTCGCGCTGGGTCCAGCTCATGGTGCTGACCCTCGCGATGCGGGCCAGGATCGGCGTGGCCACGACACCCATGGCCACGATGATCACGAGCACGCTCGGCAGGCGGAGCCCGCCTCCCTGGTTGGGGTCGCCCCGCAGGAACGTGACGAGCGCCAGGGCGAGGATGAGCTGCGGGAAGCCGAGCATCGCGTCCATGAGCGTCATGAAGACGGTCTCGACGCGGCCCCGGAAGTAGCCGGCCGCCACGCCGAAGACCCCTCCGGCGATCATCGCGAGCGCCACCGCGCCGAGCCCGACCGACAGCGAGGCCCGGCTCCCCCAGGCGATCCGGGAGAGGAGGTCGCGGCCGCTGGCGTCGCCGCCGAGGAGGTGTCCGTCGGTGAGCGGGCCCTCCCGGGCCAGGGACGCCATGCTCCGGTTCGGATCCGCGAACGGCAGCACGGGCGCGAAGACCGCCACGAAGACCACGAGCCCGAGCCACCCGATCGCGAGCCATCCCCCGACGCCCAGGCGGGCCCGGGGCTCGGGCTCGGGCGCCTCGAGCGCCGGCGAGCCGCGGTGGGACGAGGGGACGGCGCGGTCCTCGCCGCCGTCCGGCGTGGCCGGCGACGCGGCGGCACCCGGGCGCTCGCCGGTGGAGACCCCGGGGTCGCTAGGCGAGGGCACGGGCGTCACGGATCCTCGGGTCGACGACGCCGTAGAGGACGTCGACGAGGAAGTTGAGCACGACGTAGGACACACCGATGACGGCCACGAAGCTCTGCACGGCCACGTACTGGCGGGACAGGATCGCCTCGTAGATGGCCATGCCCATCCCGGGGAGCTGGAAGATCACCTCGATGACGACCGCCCCGCCGATCAGTGAGCCCACGTTCAGGGCGGCCACCGTGAGCAGGGTGAGGCTCGAGGGCCGGAGCGCGTGGCGCCAGAGAACCCGCCGCGGGGAGACCCCCTTCGACACCGCCATCGAGATGTAGTCCTCCTGGAGCGTGGCGATCATGTCGCTGCGGAGCAGGCGCATGTACACGGCGATCTGCCCCACCGCGAGGCTCACGGCCGGCATGAGCATCCGGCGGAAGTGCTCGACGGCACCGTCGCCGAGCTCCCGGTACCCACCCACCGGGAGCAGCCGGAGCTTGACGCCCACGTAATAGGCCATCAGGAGGGCGATGGCGAAGCTCGGGATGGCCAGCAGCCCGAAGGCGGTCGTGTTCGCGACCTTGTCGAAGCGGCTCCCGGCCCGGTAGGCGCTGAAGATCCCCAGCGGGACCGCGACGACGAGGGCGAGGACCTGGGCGTAGAGCATGAGCTGCAACGACACCGGCAGCGCGTCGCCGAGCCGTTCCGAGACCGGCCGGTCGCTCGACACCGTGTAGTACTTGCCGAAGTCGCCGCGGAGGAAGCCTCCGAGCCAGGTGACGTATCGGACCGGCATCGGGTCGTCGAGGCCCAGGTCGCCGCGGATCTCGGCCCGCTGCTCCTCGCTGCCGTAGGGAACCATCACCTCCACCGGGTCCCCCGGCATCAGGCTGAGGAGCAGGAACGAGAAGAACGTGACGATCAGCAGCACCACGAGGAGCTGCACGACCTTACGGGTCAGGACACCCACGGACCCTCGCCCTCACGATCACCCACCGTCCGGTGGGGTCCGCGCGTCCGGTGGCCGCCCCCGGCGGGGGCGGCCACACCGACGCGTCACGTCGCCGTTCCTCCGGACGCCGGCGCACACCCTGCCATCGCGATCACGGCTCGATCCAGAGCCCCGCCAGCGAGTGGCCCGCCGCGAGCCCGGTGAACGGCCCGCTGCCGTCGGGGAGGTCGGGACCCAGGATGCCGTGCACCTCGGGTGCCGAGGCGACCACGCGGTTGCCCCAGAAGGTCCACACGTTCCAGACCTGCTCGGCGAACCGCCGGTTGAGCTCCTGGTAGATCTCGATCCGCCGGGCCGGGTCGGGCTCGGCCCTCCCCTCGTCGAGCAGCCGGTCGATCTCGGGGTCCGAGAACTTGCCCAGGTTCAGCAGCGAGCCCGAGCGCCAGAAGGCGTGTTCGGTGTCGGGTTCCAGCGTGCCGCCGTGGAGCACGACGCCGACGGCCTGGAAGTTCCCGGCGATGGCGTCGCTGATGAGCTGCGACTGCTCGATGGAGTTGATGGTCATCTCCATCCCGACCGCCTCGACGGCCTCCTCGACCAGCGTCGCCCACTCGACGGCTCCGGGCTCGGGACCCACGGTGTACGAGAAGGAGATCTTCTCGCCGGTCGCCTCCTCGTACGCGGCCACGTGCTCCTCGGCCGTGGCCGGGTCGAAGGTCGGGAAGCCGGAGTCCTCGAGGTAGCCCAGGCTCCCCGGGGGGAACGGACCGTTGGCGATGGGGGGATCCCCAGGTTGCGGATCTGGTTGAGCGTCTCGAGGTCGAGGGCGTGCGCCAGCGCCAGCCGGGCGTCCAGGCTGTCGAACGGCGCCCGGGTCGTGTTCAGCATCAGGTACGTGGTCTCGGAGGCACGGTCCGACTCGACGAGGCCGACGTCCCCGCGCTCGGCGAGCTCGCGGAGGTCCGCGACCGCGGTCGCGGTCCCGGCGTGCATCACGTCGATCTCGCCGGCCTCGAGGGCGTTGAGACGCTGGACGGTCTCGTGGATCGGGCGGAACTCGATCTCGTCGAGGTAGGGAGGCCCGGGATCCGGTAGCTCTCGTTCCTCACGACGACGAGGCTGCGGTTGAGCTTCCACTCCTCCAGCCGGAAGGGCCCGGTCCCGACGAGGTTCTCGTCGCAGTGGTCGGGGTCGTCGAGCTGGGCCTGGCCCATGATCCCGAAGCGGTTGCCCTGGTTCAGGAACGCCGGGAACGAGCGCCACGGCGTCTTGGCCGTGACGACCACCGTGAGCGGCCCCGCGACGGTCACCTCGGCGATGTTCTCGTAGACGAACGGGAGCAGCAGGCCGGTACGGCCCTCGTAGGCACCCCGGAAGGCGTCGAGGTTGTTCTTCACGACCTCGGCGGTCAGGGGGCTCCCGTCGTGGAACGTGACGCCCTCGGGCAGCTCGATCGTCCACTCGGTGAAGTCGGCGTTCGGGGTGACCGCCGTGGCCAGGTACGGGACGTACTCGCCGTCCGCGTTGGGCATCGTCAGCGGCTCGTAGACCGCCCGGGCCACCTGGGCCCCGGACAGGGCGAGCTGGGCCTCGGGGAGGCACCAGCCGCCCGAGGACTCCGACTCGAGGCCGTAGACGATGCGCCCGCCGGCGACCGGCTCGGCGTCTTCCCCGGGGGTCGTGGTGGCGTCGCCCCCCGCGGGGCTGCCGCCGTCGTCGCCGCCACCACCGCCGCAGGCCGGGGCCAGCAGGCCGAGGACCAGCAGCACGAGCAGCGAGGAACGGAACCTCGCGCCACGGCCGTGTGAGTGGGTCATGTCGCTGCTCCTCCACGGGGACCGGCGTGTAATACATGATACAATACACAGGTCCAGCGGCCGAGCAAAGCGTCGCCGGCCAGGACCGGGGCTGTCGGTCGACGGCCGGAGACGAGGAGCCGACGGGTGGTCATCGAACGACGACCGCTGAGGGACAAGGTCCGCGAGGAGGTCCTCGAGCGGCTGCTGCGCGGCGTCCTTCCCGTCGGGACCAACATCAACGAGCCCGAGCTCGCCCGGGAGCTCGGCGTGAGCCGCACGCCGCTGCGGGAGGCGCTCCTCAGCCTCGAGCGTGAGGGCCTGCTCGACACCCACCCCGGGCGCGGGTGGTGGGTGGCGCCGCTGACACCGGAGACGGTCCTCGACGTCTACCCCATCGTGGGGACGCTCGAGGCCCTGGCCGTGCGGCTCACGCCCCCGAGACCTTCCCGGCGCTGGTGGACGAGCTCGACCGGATCAACGCGTCGCGCCTGGACGTCGCCGACGACCCGGCCGCGGGTCGGGCCGTCGACGACGCGTGGCACGACCTCCTGACCTCCGGGCACCGCAACCGGCGACTCCGAGAGACGGTGGCGGCGTTGAAGCGGATCGTGGTGCACCGCTACGAGTACGCCTTCATGGAGGCGGGGCGCGACGTCGAGCGGTCGGTGCGCCAGCACGCCGCGGTCACGAAGGCGCTGCGGGACGGGGACCTCACCGCGGCGGCCGCGGCGATCGAGGCGCACTGGGCGAGCGGCGCCGCCGACGTCGCGGCCTGGCTCGAGACCGAGGGGACCCCGACCCCCGGCATTACCTGAGCGAGGAGTGGCGATGCCCCAGACCCTGACGACCCTCGACGGCGAGGGGTTCGACTCGTTCATCGACGAGGACGTCCCCTCCCTGGTCCTGTTCACGCTCCCCGACTGCCCGGGCTGCCGGATCCTCGAGCCGATCGTGGAGGGCCTCGCCGGCGCGCACCGGGGATCGGTGCGCGCCGCCAAGCTCGACATCGCCGAGAACATCGACGTCGCCCGGCGGTACGTGATGAGCGCACCGTCGCTCGTCGTGTTCGCCGCGGGCGAGGCCGAGGCCTTCCTCGTCGGGGCGCGCCCCGCACCCGAGGTCGAGCGCTGGCTCCTCGACGCGATCGGAGCGGCGCGGTGAGCGACGCCGGGGACCGCACCGAAGTGGTCGACCTGGACGGCCGGGCCGTCGTCCTGACCGGCGCGGGAGGCGGTCTCGGTCGGGCCTACGCCCGGCTGCTCGCCCGGCGAGGAGCGCACGTCGTGGTCCACGACACCGGCGTCGCGGCCGACGGTTCGGGAGGGGACCCGGCCGTCGCCGAGTCGGTGGCGCAGGAGATCGTGAAGGCCGGTGGGGAGGCCGTGGCCCTCTCCGGGCCGGTGACGACCCCGGCGGCCGCCGAGGCGCTGGTGGAGGCGGCCGTCGACCGGTACGGACGGCTCGACGCCCTGGTCCACGCCGCCGGCGTCGTGGCGGGGGGCACCGTCGCGAAGGTCGACCCCGTCGCCGTGGAGGCCGCGATCGACGCCCACCTCCGCACGCCCCTGCTCCTCGCCCGGGCGGCCATGCCCCGCATGAAGGCCCAGCGGTACGGACGCATCGTGCTGTCGACGTCCTCGGCGTCCCTCTTCGGTGCCTACGGGCAGGCCGTCGAGGTCGCCACCGCCGGGGCGGCGGTGGCGCTCGTCCGGGCCCTGGCGCTCGAAGGCGGGCGGTGGGACACCAGGGCGAACGCCGTGAGCCCCCTGGCCCGGACCCGCCAGACGGAGCACGTGCTCGGCGGGTTCGAGTCCGGGCTCGAGCCCGAGCAGGTCGCACCGCTCGTCGCGTACCTCGCCTCGGAAGCGTGCGAACCCAGTGGCGCCGTGTTCGCGTGCGGAGGGGGCCGCTTCGGTCGGATCTCGACGACCGTCACGCCGGGTTGGTACGCCCCTCCGGGCGCACCGGCCTCCCCCGAGGAGGTGGCCGCCCACCTGCCCGAGATCCTCTCGGAGGAGGGAGCGACGACGCCCTACGACGTCGCCGACGACCGGTTCCTCACCGTCATGCGCCACCTCGGGAACTCGCCGGAGCCGGTCGACGCCGGGTGACCACGCCGCGGGGCCCGACCGCTCAGGCGCCCTCGCCCACGATCCTCCGGTAGGCCTCGGGGTCGCTCGCCCCCTCGGTCGCCAGGACGAGGACGTTGCGGTCGGGCCCGAGGCCGAGCCGGGACGCGTCCCCCGACCCGGCGAGCTCGGTGAGCCCGGCGAGCGCGGCGGCCCCGGCGGCCCCGGTCACGACGCCGACCGAGGCGAGGCTGCACATGGCCCGACGGGCGGCGTCGTCCTCGATCGCCACCACGGCATCGAGGCCCTCCCGGAGCGCGGGCCAGGCGATCCTCGAGGGGAGCCCGCAGTTCAGCCCGGCCATGATCGAGTCGTGAGGGCCCGGCACCTGCCGGATCTCCCCGGCCCGGAGCGACTCGAGGACGCACGCCGCGGCGCGCGGCTCGACCCCGAGGACGACGACGCCGGGGCGCCGGTAGTGGCGGACGGCGGCGGAGGCCAGGGCCCCGACCCCGACCGGGACGACGACGGCGTCGACGGGGGAAGGCCCCGGGCCTCGAGCGCCTCGTCGACCTCCCAGAAGATGGTGGAGTAGCCCTCGGCGACCCAGGCCGGCACCTGCTCGTACCCGGGCCAGGACGTGTCCGAGACCACGGCGCACCGGTCGGACTCCTCGAGGGCCGCCCGGGCCACGGCGTCGTCGTAGGTGCCGTCGACCACGGTGACGTGGGCGCCCTCGCCCTCGATCGCGCGGCGGCGGGCCTCGGGGAGCCCGGTCGACACGAAGACGCGGCACTCGAAGCCCAGGAGCCGGGCCAGGCGCGCGACGGCCCGACCGTGGTTCCCGTCGGTCGCGGAGGCGAGGGCGAACGGCCGCAGGGGCTCGCAGGCGTCCGCCAGGTCCGCGAGATCCCGCCACGGCTCCGGCTCGTGCCCGAGGCGCTCGACCAGGACCCGGTAGGTCGCCCACGAGGTGCCGACCATCTTGAACGACGGGAGCCCGAACCGCTCGTGCTCGGCCTTCACGTAGAGATGGGAGACGCCGAGGCGGGTCGCCAGCGACCCGGCGTCGACGAGCGGGGTCGGGGCGTAGTCCGGGAGGCGCCGGTGGAACCGGCGGGGAGCCGTCGCCGAGGGAGGGCCGGCGAAGGAGGGGCGCGCGGCCGGGTTCACGAACAGGTCGTAGGACCGGAGCCCGCCGGGAGCGGGACGCCCCAGGGGTTCAGCCGAAGATGCCACCGAGGCCTCCCGTGTGCCAGAAGACGATCCGCTCGACGCCGTCGTAGCGGCCGGACCGGACTCCCTCGAGGAGGCCGGCGAACGCCTTCGCCGTGTACGTGCCGTCGAGCAGCAACCCCTCGAGCCGCAGGGCCAGGGCCGCGGCGCGACGTGCCTGCTCGGTCGGGACCCCGTAGCCGCCTCCGAGCTGCTCGTCGGTCAGCTCCACGTTCGGGCGCGGGGCGACCCCCGGGAAGTGGCGACGGCGGGCGGCGTCGAGGAGCCCGTCGAGCACGAGCCGGGCCCGCTCGGCGGCCCACAGGACGCTGAATCCCTCCACGGACCAGTCCCGGTCGAGCACCCAGGTTCCGAGGGTCAGCCCGGCCAGGGTCCCGAGCGACCCCGCGGCCACGACGATCCGCGTGTCGCCCCCGGCGGGGAGCCGCGCGTCGACCTCCTCGACCCCGGTGACGGTCGCCGCGACCCCCAACGGGTCGGAGGCCCCGAGCGGGATCACGAAGGGCACCTCACCGGCGGCCCGGAGCTCCCCGGCCCGTGCCTCCACGAGGGCGTCCACCTCGGCGTGGGTGGCGGCCCCGGTGAAGTGCGGGGTCGCCCCGGCCATGCCGTCCACGAGGACGTTCCCCGTCGGAACCGCCGGCGGGTCGCCGTGGAGGAAGAGCTCGGCCCGCATGCCGAGCATGGGCGCGGCGACGGCCGTCGCGGCGCAGTGGTTCGACTGCACGCCTCCCTGGGTGAGCACCACCGTGGCCGACTCGGCCCGGGCCGCCGCCAGGACGACGCGGAGCTTGCGCACCTTGTTGCCACCCAGTCCGAGCCCCGAGAGGTCCTCGCGCTTGGCGAGCACCTCGAGCCCGAGGTGCTCGGAGAGTCGGGGGAGGTGGTGGAGCGGCGTCGGGTACGAGCCGAGTGGCACCAGGGGCATCATCCCCGCCGTCGAAGGCCTGGTCGTCGGGGTCACCGGGTCTCCTCCTCTCGCGCCTGGCCCGTCTACCAACTTCTGCGTATTGTATTATGCATGCAGACGCCCCGGGGCACCATCCGTCCCCCGGGAGAGGAGCGGAGCGCGATGCGGATCGCCGTCGGCGGGTTCTCCCACGAGACCAACACCTACGCCACCGCCTGCTCCGGTCCCACCCCGCTCGAGGCCTTCCGGGTCCACCGCGGCGAGGAGATCGTCGCCACCTACGGAGGGACGGGCTCGTACCTGGGCGGGATCCTCGACGCCGTCGACGACCTGGGAGGATCGGCGGTCCCGGCGCTGCACGCGATCGCCGAGCCCTCGGGGACGATCGCCGCCTCCGCCTACGGCCGTCTGCGCAGCGAGCTCCTCGACCACCTCGAGCGCTGCCTCCCCGTCGACGGCGTGGCGCTGGAGCTGCACGGAGCGGCGGTGGCCGAGGGCGTCGACGACGTCGAGGCCGACCTGGGCCGCGCCGTGCGGAGCCTGGTCGGCCCCTCGGTCCCGGTCGTCGCGGTGCTCGACCTGCACGCCAACGTCACGCCGGCGCTGGTCGAGGTCCTCGACCTCGTCGTCGGGGTGCGCCACTACCCCCACACGGACCAGTACGAGCGGGGCCGCGCGGTCGTCGACGCGCTCCCCGGCCTGATGGCCGGTCGGGTCCGGGCCACCGCGCACCTCGTCCCGCTGCCGATGCTCATCCCGACCACCCCGAGCGCCGTCGAGCCGGCGGCCGGCGCCGGACGGGTCTGTGCCGGCGTCGAGCAGGACGAGCGGGTGATCGCGTGCACGTTCTTCCACGGCTTCTCGGGCGCCGACGTGCCCTTCGCCGGTTCGTCCGTGCTCGTCACCGCCGACGCCGACCCCGCGCTGGCCCGCCGGTCGGCCGAGGAGATCGCCGGATGGGTCTGGGAGCACCGCGAGGGGTTCCGGCCCCACCTCTGCCCTGCCGAGGACGCGGTCCGCCGGGCCCTGGCCGCCCCGGAGGGACCCGTGGTGGTGGCCGACACGGCCGACAACCCCGGGGGCGGCGCGCCGGGCGACGGGACCCACCTGCTCCGGGCCATGCTCGACGCGGGCTCGGACGCCGCGTGCCTGGGGACCGTCTACGACCCCGAGACCGTCGCGGCCGCGCAGCGGGCCGGGGTGGGCCAGTGGATCGACGTCGCCCTCGGCGGCAGGCACGACGGGCTCCACGGAGCGCCCGTCCGCGGCCCGGCGTACGTGAAGGCGCTCACCGACGGCCGCTTCCGGATCCGGAACCCGATGGGCGCCGGGCTGCCGGTGGACATCGGTCCGACGGCCCGGCTCGGGCTCGACGGCGTCGACGTGCTGGTGGCGTCGGGCCGGGCCCAGACGCTGGACGCCGAGGTGTTCCTGCTCCACGGGATCGACGTCCGCCGCTACCGGGTCGTGGGCGTGAAGAGCAGCGTGCACTTCCGGGCCGGCTTCGAGGGGATCGCCCGAGAGGTCCTCGTGGCCGACAGCCCCGGACTCAACTCCCGGGACGTGGCCGCGTTCGCCCGCACCAGGCTCGACGGCCCTCGCTGGCCCCTCGACCCGTCCACCCCGTCGCCGATCCCGTCGCCGGGTGGCGGCGGGCCCGACCGATCCCGACAGGAGGATCCGTGAGGACGTTGCTCGTGATCGTGCTCTCGCCCGCCCTCGTCGTCGCCGTCCTCGCCGTGGTGGGCGCGATCTGGCAGCGGGTCGCGGAGTCGCGCGACCGGAGGGCGTACCCGCCGCCGGGCCGCGTCGCGGAGGTCGGCGGGCGCCGGATCCACTACGTGGACCAGGGCTCGGGCAGCCCGACGGTCCTCCTCCTCGCCCACGCGGGCGGCACCGGCCTCTACTGGGAGGCCGTCGCGGCCGAGGTGGCCGAGCACACGCGGGTGGTCCTCTACGACCGGCCCGGCCTGGGGTTCAGCCACCCCCACCCCGAGATCCCCACGGCGTCCGGCGCGGCTCGCACCCTGCACGAGCTGACCCGGGCCGCCGGGATCCCGGGACCCTTCGTGGTGGTCGGCTGGTCGATCGGCGGGATCCACGCCCGGGCCTTCGCCCACCTCTTCCCCGGCGAGACGGTCGGGATGGTCCTCGTCGACGCCTCGCACCACGAGACGCCCGACCGGCTGCCCAGCCGGGGCCCCGAGCGCCTGGTCGCGGACGCCTACCGCTCGGGAGCCAGGATCGGCGGTCTCGGCGTGGCCCGGATCTTCGGGGGGATCCACCACCGCTCGGCCGGCTGGGTCTGCGTCGGCACCCCGCACCTGTCCCCCCGGAGCGACCGGGTGATCCGCTCCCGGTACCGGTCCCGGGCCGGCCTGCGAGGCCTCGCCCACGACAACTCCCACGTGGACGCCGCCATGGCCGAGATCGCCGAGATGGCCCGGACGCACCCGCCGCTCGACCTCCCGCTGGTCGTGATCGCCCGCGGCGTCCCCGACCCCGGCGAGAACCCCCACCGAGGCCACCTGGCGGGAGCTCCAGGAGGAGCTCGCCGGGCTCTCGCCCTGCGGCCGCCTCGTCGTGGCCGACCGGAGCCGCCACGCCATCCCCCTCGACCAGCCCGAGCTCGTCGCCGAGACGGTCCGCCAGGTGGTCGACGAGGCGCGGGCCGCGCGGCGGCCCGCGCGTCCCTGACGAGGTGCACCGCAGGAGCGGGGAGGGAGCGATGGCCTCGAGGACGGACGGCCTGATCCGGGCCTACTCGGCCCTGGCGAAGGTGCACCGCCTCGGTTGCGACCGGGCCGCCGAGCACTACCCCCGTCTCGGCGACGGCACGGGCCGGGTTGCGTCGCCGAGCCCGTCCGGTGCGATCGTGGTGAGCGCGACCCGCGCCGATTCGGAGCCGGAGCAGCCGGAGGAGATCGTGATCGTGGCAGGACGGCGGTCTCCCCGGTGTGTCGGCGACCGCCGGGCCGGGGCCTCCGGGGAGGCGGGTTGAGACCGGGTCCCTCGCTGCCGGGGCTGCTGGCCTCCGAGCTGGGGGCGCTCGCCACGCGCCACGAGGTGCCGGGCTCCTCGATCGCCGTGCTCCACGACGGTGAGGTCACGGCGGCGGCCACCGGGGTCCTCAGCACCGGCACCGGCGTGGAGGCCACGACCGACTCGCTCTTCCAGGCCGGCAGCATCACGAAGACCTACGTGGCGACCCTCGTCATGCAGCTCGTCGAGGACGGCCGGCTCGACCTCGACGTCCCGATCCGGACCTACCTCCCCGAGCTGACCCTCGCCGACGCCGGCGCCACCGACCGGATCACCGTCCGTCACCTCCTCGACCACACCAGCGGCATCGGGGGACCACTTCCGGGACCACGGGCGGGGCGACGAGTGCATCGAGCGCTACGTCGCCGGCCTGAGCGACGTCCCCGTCGAGGGCCGCCCCGGGCACCGCTTCTCCTACTGCAACAGCGGCTTCGTGCTCGCGGCCCGCCTCCTCGAGCGCCTTCACGACGAGCCCTGGGAGCGGGTCCTGGCGCGCCGGCTCCTCGACCCGCTCGGCCTCGATCGCACCGTGACCCTCCCCGAGGAGGCCATCCTCCACCGCACCGCCGTCGGGCACGAGCGTGGCCCGGACGGCTCCGTCCGGCCCGTCCGTCGGTGGTCGTTCCCGCGCACCATCGGGCCCGCCGGTGGGATCGTGGCCAGCGCGACCGACGTGGTCCGCTTCGTCGCGGCGCTGCTGCGTGGGGACGGCGGCCTGTCCGCCGACCTCGTCGCGACCATGTGGACCCCCTCGGTCGAGCTGCCGCCGAGCCACATGGCGGCGGCCTGGGGCCTCGGTTGGGCCGTGTACCGCACCGGCCCCCGAGCCCCTCGTGGGCCACGACGGGTCCACGATCGGCCAGGTCGCGTCCCTCCGGGTCGACCCGGGCCGGGGTGTCGCCGTGGCCCTGCTGGCGAACGGGCCCGGAGGTGCCGCGATGTCCCGGGAGCTCCTCCCTCCCGTGCTCGCCGCGACCGGGTGCCCACCGCCCCCGCGGCTCCCCTCGCCCGGCGGCGGGCTGCCCGCCGAGCCCTCGCGCTACACGGGCGAGTACCGCCGCCACGCCGTGACGACGGTCGTCACCGAGGGACCCGGGCACCTCACGGCCACGATGGTCCCCGCGGGGACTTCGACCGTGCGGGCGCGAAGCCCGTGGCCCTCGACCTGCTCGCCGTCGACGAGCGCACCTTCGTCGGCCGGAGCGACGGGACCGGGGACGTGCTCGTGCACTTCGGCGAGCCCGGACCGGACGGGCGGTTCTCGACCCTGTTCTCGAGCCGGGTGGCCCGCCGCGTCCGGGAGTCGGGCCCGGGCGCGACCTGACGAGCGGATCCCCCCGGGGGGGCCTTCCACTGCGGCCGCGGGGCCGTCACGGGGCGGCCGGTGGTTCCAGCGTGATGGCGAGGTCCCGGACGCACTGCCCGTCGTGGTGCATCGTGCAGTGCGCCACGTCCGGGGCGACCTCGTGGCCGACGCCCAGCGCGTCGAGCCAGCCGTAGATCCGGTCGTAGATCCCGCACTCGTACCGCTCCACGACGCCGAGCGCCGTCGTGCCCTCGTGCGCGAAGCACTTCGTGATCTCGAAGCGGACCGAGCGGTTCTCGGGTCCCCACTCCCACGAGAACTCCATGAAGTCGGGGATCACGAGCTCGATGGCCGTGTCGAAGAAGCGGCGCACGTCGTCGGGCGTGGTGACCCGCTCGAGCCCGAGCAGCCGGAGGATCCGCTTGGCCTCCACCGTGGCCATGGACCGGACCGCGGCGCGGTTCAGCCCGTTCGTCCGCTCGATGCCGAGCTCGTTCACGGCGTGCATGAACCACATGGCGTCGTGGGTCATCCAGTTGCGCAGGAGGAGCCGGCGGAGCTCCTCCTTGCCGACGGTGTCGAACGTCGCGGTCATGGCGTCCCCTTCTCGTCGTCGACGTCGGCCAGCCAGTCCAGGAGGCCGCGGAACATCTGGTCGGTGCGAGCGCCGTCGTCCCCGTCGAGGTCGAGGACCCGCGTGAGGGTCAAGGTGAACCCGGTGCCGTCGAGGAGCCACGCGGTGGCGTGGGCGTCGACGTCGCTGCGGATCACGCCCTCCCGCTGGCCGCGGGCGAGCAGCGCCTCGAAGAAGCCGACGTACGCGGCGTGGTTGGCCCGGAGGACCTCGGCGACCTCGGGATCCCCGGCCTCGGCCAGGGCCTGGAACTGGAGCCGGGCCTCGTCCGCGTGGCGCCGGAGGTTCTCGACGTAGACCTCACCGGCCCGCCGCAGCGCCGCGAGCGCGTCGGGCGCGTCCGCGACCGTCGCCTCCCAGACCTCGAGGATCCGCCGCCCCACCCGCTCGAGGATGCGGAGGAACAGCGCCTTCTTGCCCGGGAAGTGCTTGTAGAGGAGCGGCTCGCTGACCCCGGCCTCGCGGGCGATCTCCGCGACGCCGGCAGCCCGGTAGTTGGACCGGGCGAAGACCCTGGTGGCGGCCCGGAGGATCTGGTCCTGGCGTTCGGCGGCCGAGAGGCGAGGGGTCACGGTGAGGATCCCGTCGGACGGGGAGGAGACAAGCTGCTTGGTTAGTGAGTACTCACTCTAGCAGGAGACAACGCTCCTGGTGGCGGTCCCCGTCGGGCAAGGTGCTCCCGGCTACGCGCCCGCGGCCAGCTCCTGGGCCCGGCGGACCGGCTCGTCGGCCACGGTCGTGTCGAGACGGGCGAACATGGCCCGGTCCCGGTCGTCGCCGGCGTTGTCGGTGGTGAGCAGCCGGTCGCCGAGGAAGATGCTGTTGGCCCCGGCGTGGAAGCACAGCGCCTGGAGCTCGTCGCTCATGTCGGCCCGGCCGGCCGACAGGCGGACCATCGAGGCCGGCATCATGATCCGGGCCGCGGCCACTGTGCGGACGAGCTCGATCCCGTCGAGCGGCGGCGTGCCCTCCAGCGGGGTCCCCGGGACCTGCACGAGCAGGTTGACGGGCACGCTCTCGGGGTGGGGGTCGAGCGCGGCGAGCTGGGCGAGCAGCCCGGCGCGCCCCTCACGGGGTTCGCCCATCCCCACGATCCCCCCACAGCAGAGGCTGATCCCGGCCGCCCGGACCCGGGCCAGGGTGTCGAGGCGGTCCTGGTAGGTCCGGGTCGTGATGATCTCGCCGTACAGCTCGGGCGCGGTGTCGAGGTTGTGGTTGTAGTAGTCGAGGCCCGCCTCGGCGAGCCGGCGGGCCTGGGCGTCGTCGAGCATCCCGAGCGTCACGCAGGTCTCCAGCCCGAGCGCGCTCACCGCCTCGATCGCCTCGGCGACCCGCTCGAGCTGCCCGTCGGTGGGCCCACGCCACGCGGCCCCCATGCAGAACCGGGTCGCCCCGGCGGCCCGGGCCCGCTCCGCCGCGGCCAGGATCTCCCCGGTGGCCATGAGGGGCTGGGGGGTCAGCCCCGTCGACCAGCTCGAGGACTGCGGGCAGTACCCGCAGTCCTCGGGGCAGCCACCGGTCTTGATCGACAGGAGGATGGCCCCTTCGACGACGTGGGGGTCGAACCGCTCCCGGTGCAAACGTTGCGCCTCGTGGAGCAGGTCGTGGAACGGGGTCGAGAGCAGGGCGAAGGCCTCCTCGACGGACCAGTCGTGGCGGATGGCGGTCATGCCCCAACGGTCGCCGCCGGCCCCTGCCCCCGTCAAGCCGTGGACCGGGGCCGGGTCCGGGCGGGGGCGCCGGATCGTGGCGAAGGCCTCACGGCGCCCAGAGGTCGAGGCGCACCACGACGATCCGGCCGTCGTCGTCCACGTAGAGGTCGAGGGCGAACCACTCCAGGCAGCCGTCGATCCCGGCCGGCTGGAGGCCGACCTGGTGGAGCCCCGCCGCCTCGGCCGGTGGGTCCACGGGGGCGCCGCGCAGTGGTCGTGCGGGCCGGCCGTGACGGCGACGGGGTGACCGGCCGCCTCGGCGTCGGCGAGGAACCCGAGGAGGTCGAACGGCCCGGCCCAGCCGTTGAACTCCTCGACGTCGAGGATCCAGCTCGAAGGATCGGCCAGCTCGCCGGCCGGCACGAACCGGTGGACGCTCGCCCCGAGCCCCAGCCCCACCGGGCCGGGGCCGAAGGGGAGCGCCGCGAAGTGCTCCGGGCTCGGATCCTCGGCGAACCGGAGGAGCGCCACGGCGGCAGGGGCTCCCGGCTCCGCCGGGCTCGCCGTGACCGTGGGGGCGGAGGTGACCGGGGGGCCGACGTCGCGGGCGGTCCGGGGAGGGCGGTCCCCGGACCGGCCACGACGACCTCGGTCCCGGGACCGGTGCCGGTGAGCGACCACGCGATCCCGAGCACGCCGGCAACGGCCGCAACGGCGAGCGCCGAGGTGGCCACCGCCCGGCGGCGGCGCAGACGCCGGCTCCTCGCGACGACCCGCGTCGCGAGGTCGGGCGGGACGTCCACGTCGGCGGTGAGGAGCAGCAGCTCCTCCCGGAGCTGCCGGGTCAGGTCAGGAGCGGTCATCACGGTCCTCCATCCAGACGCGCAGGTTCCCCAGCGCCTTGGCGGTCTGGGACTTCACGGTCCCCTCCGAGACGTCGAGCAGGACCGCCACCTCGGAGACGGGACGATCCTCGAGGAAGCGCAGCACGAGCACGGCGCGCTGCCGGACCGGCAACCGGCGCAGGAGCGGGACGAGCCGGAGCCGGTCGTCCACCTCCCCGGTCGCGCACGGTTCGCCCGCGGGGACCCTCGACGCCCGGCGCTCCAGATCTCGGCGCTCCAGCGCCCGGCGGCGACGCAGGCTGGTGAGCTGGTTCACGACCACCCGGCGCGCGTACCGCTCGGGGTCGTCGATGCTCCCCCGCCGCAGCCTCGGGAGCATCCGGGCGAGGGACTCGACGGCGAGGTCCTCGGCGAGGTGGGGATCGCCGCACAGGGCCGTGGCGAACCGGATCAGACCGGGCTCGATGTCGGCGACCACGGCGGCCTCGGCGTCCTGGCGCGACACGGCTCGTCCCACTGCCACCTCTGGGCTCGCGACCGGGTTCGTCGTCACGGAACATAGGACGCACGGCTCGCCCGTCCGGTTGCCTCACCGGATCGACGTCCTCGGGGCCCCGTCCGTTCGCCTCACCGGATCGACGTCCTCGGGAGCCCCGTCCGGTCGCCTCGCCGGATCGAGGTCCTCGGGGGCCCGTCGGTCCGCCCGGAACCTCGACTCCCGGCCCGTCGCCGTCCGGGCGGCGGCTGCCACCATGGATCCGTGACCGCCGCCGCCCCGCCCCGCTGGATCGGGATCGACCTCGGCGCCTCCGCGGTCCACGCCGTGGCGCTCGCCGGGCCGGCCCGGACGCCGCGGGTCGCCGGGTCCCGCCTGTTCGAGAGCCACGACCTCGAGGGCCTGGTCGACTGGGCCGCCGGCGCCGGGCGGATCGCCGTCGACGCGCCCGACGAGCTCAGCACCGCCCCGCACGGGGCCGACGGGTCGCTCTCCCCGAAGTTCCGCCGGGCCCGGTGCGCCGAGATCGCGCTCGGCCGGTCCGAGGGGATCTGGGTCCCGTGGGTGACACCCGACGACCCGTCGCGCGTCCCCGGATGGATGCGGGTGGGGTTCGCCGTGTGGGCGGCGCTGCGGGAGGCCGGGCACGAGCCGCTCGAGGTCTACCCGGCCGGGGTGTTCCGGCTCCTCGCCGGCCGGGTCCCACCGAAGAAGACGACCGTGACCGGGCTCCACGAGAGGATCCGGGCCCTGTCCGCCCACGTCGCGCTTCCCGACGGGATCGAGATGTGGTCGCACGACGGCGTCGACGCGCTCGCCGCCGCGCTCGTCGCGGCGTGGAGCACCGACGGGCGGTCCCGACCCGTCGGTCACCCGCGGGCTCGCTGCGAAGGATCGGGAGCCCGGTGCGACGGCTCCGCGATCTGGGTCCCCGACCTCGTCCACCCGTGAAGGACCGTCTCCGACCGCTCGTGCCCGGGGCGTCGGGCTCCCGTTAGGGTGCCGGAGTGCAGTCGGCCCCGCGCGATTCCCGCCCCACGGACACGGGCCCGAAGGTCACCGAGATCGACGGCTCGAACAAGGGGGGCACGGTGACCGGGGCCGACGAGGTCGTCGCCTTCGCGGAGCAGCTCCTGGCCCTGCTCGACGAGGGCCGCTTCAACGCCACCGACACGCGCTGCTCCTGGCCCCGTCGACTCCAGCTCGAGCACAGCGACGTCCACGGAGCCCCGCCGTCCTCGCTGACCACCCGGCAGATCGCCGAGAAGGTCCTCGGCCAGTACTGGCCGCACGCGGTGACGTTCACCGGACTCGCCGGCGCCGTGGTACTGCGCCAGAACGCAGGTCGTCAGGCCAGGATCGTCGAGGTGAAGCGGAGCACCGCACGGCGATCGGGCGTGAGGTCGCTCGGCAGAGGCGCGATGAGGCCGCCCACGCTTAGGGACTGCTGGACGAGATGAGTGGACTCTGGTCCAGATGCCCCTTCGAGAGCAGCAGACCATCGGTGACTCGAGGGTCGAGTTCCTGTACCGCATCGCCTGGGACGAGAGCGTGACGCGAGCCCGGTTCGGTCGGGGTGACTTCGATCGTCGGGTCCACTTCGTGGAGGGCGCAGCCGACCAGCTCGTGCGCCTGGCCGGGCTGATCCGCCCTCTCGCCCAGCGCCAGTGGGCGGCGATGGTCGCCCGCCTGAACCGGGATGCTGTGGAGGCGACCCACCTCGAGGAGTTCCTGTTCGGGGCCCGCGGCCTTGCCGTCGGTTCGGCGGCCCTCACCGAGCTGCAGGACGGTCGCTGCTTCTACCGGGCGAGCGACCGCGCACGCCCGAGGTCGACCACTTCCTCCCTGGACCCGATACCCGACCGACGCCGTCGAGAACCTCGTGGTGTGCAATCGGGACGTGAACGGCGCCAAGCGTGCGTACCTCGCCGCTCCGGAGCACGTCGCCTCGATGGGCTGGGCGACTCGGACGCGGCGAGCCCGAGCGGGCCGAGCTGGCGCATCGCCGAGGTCGCGCGCCTCGACCACCGGCCGGCCGAGACGGTGAGCGTCGCCCACGTTCGACCGCATCCCGGCCCACGCCCGGCTCTGGGTCGAGGGACGTCCACCTGTCCCTGCCGACGCCGCGCGCGCGCTTCGGCCCTCGACGTGCCCGTGTAGACGCTGGACTCTCGAGATCTTCCCCACGGGGTGCTGGTCGCGCGCCTGGAGGCGGCCCGTGCGGGTCGTGCTCGAGCCGTTCCTCGACGCGCACCGCGCGACGGCGCGCGGGCCCGGCGTCTGATCTCTCGTGCAGCGTCTCGGGTGTGTTCAGCCTCGTTGAGCGGGGGTGGGGACACCGGGGTCGCTGGGGTCGGTGAGGGGTGGTCCTGGGCTGGTTCAGGGGCGGGGCCGTGGGTGGGGGGGGGTGGTTCGGGTGGCGGTGATGGTGCCGTGGGGGTGCGGGTGAGAGCCCAGCGTCCTTGGTGGACGGCGGTGTGATGGGCCCGGCAGACCAGGGCCATGTTGTCGAGGTCGCCGGGGCCGCCGTGGAGCCAGTGGATGATGTGGTGGGTGTCGCACCAGGGTTCGGGGCGTGTGCAGCCGGGGAAGACGCAGCCGCCGTCGCGTATGGCCAGGGCGCGCCGTTGGGCGGGGGTGACGATGCGGGTGCGCCGGCCGAGGTCGAGGATCTCGGAGGGTCCGCGGGTGAGGACCCGGGCGATGTTGGCGTCGCAGGCGAGCAGGCCGATGAGGTCGGGGCCGATGGGGCCGACGCCGGTGAGGTCGCAGCGCACGGCGGCCGGGTCGGTGGGCGGTCGGCCCTCGAGGGTGTGGACGTCGACGAGGACGTCGAGGTTGACGGTGGGGCGTTCGTCTCCGGCGGCCAGCGCGACGAGCGCGTCGGCGCGCCGTTCGATGGGGCTGCGGGGATCGCCGGGCCCGTCGGGTCGGCTGCGGGCATCCAGCGCGGCGACGAGCACGGCACCACCGGCGGGATCGAGGATCCCGTCGACCCGGACCGCCCCGGCGAAGGTGACGGTGGTGCGCAGCCAGCGGCCCGGTTCGGGTTCTCCCCGGTCGTAGAGGTCGTCGGCCAGGACCGCCCAACGGCGGATCACGTGGCGGTACCGCTCGGGGGCCAGGCCCCGGGCCGCGTCGACCAGCCCGTCGAGGTGGTCGACGAAGACCTCCTCGCGATGCGACGCCGCCTTGGTCATCAACCCCACGTGCGAAGCGCTCACCTCCCCCGGCGGCCAAGGCCTCTCCGATGCGGGGATGGTCCCGGACCAGACGGGCCCGCCGGACCCACCCCGACGCCTCGGCGCCGGTCATCGAGCCGTGGTGGGCCAGCCAGGCCACCGCACCCAGCCCGTCGGCCTCGAAACCCCCCGCCGCCTCCCACTCCCCCCACCGCCACCAGCAACTCGGCGTCCAGACGGGCCCGGGCCTCCAGGAGCTCCCGCAACTCGACGGTGCGCCCCCGCCGACCAGCCCGAACGATCCCGACCCGCCAGAGCCTCGGTGTCTCCCGCGCTCGTCGCCTCCGGCGACGGGCCGCTCGGGCCACGGCTCGCTGCTCGGCGGGATACCCGCCTCGCGGCCGCTCGCCTCTGGCTCTCGCGCACCAACCCGATCCCGCCCGGAGCGTACATACGTTCGTATCCTACCGGCAGGGTACGACAGCCACCCTCCCCACCCGAACCGGGCGAACCGTCACCCCATCCCACGGACCCCGGAGCCGACGACCCGGGGGCCACCGGCGGGCCTGCGAGCCGTACGATGCGCCGGTGCCCCGGGAGGACGCGCTCGAGATCCACCCCGTCGACCGGGATCGCTGGAAGGACCTGGAGCGGCTCTTCGAGGCTCGCGGGGGTCCGGAAGAGCTGCTGGTGCATGGTCTGGCGGGCAACGCCGGAGGAGGCGAGGCACCCCGACGGCGCCAGCCGCAAGCAGGCGCTCGAGCGACGGGTCCGGGGCGGGGAACCGGTCGGGCTCCTCGGCTACCACGACAGTGAGCCGGTGGCCTGGTGCTCGGTCGCGCCGCGCTCCTGCTTCCGCCGGCTCGGCGGCGCCGCCCACGAGGGCGTCGACGAGGGCGCCGTGTGGTCGATCGTCTGCTTCTATCTCGCCCGGCGGGCCTGGGGACCGGCGCCTTCCGGGCGCTGCTCGGCGCCGCGGTCGAACACGCGCGCCACCGCGGCGCCCGCGTCGTCGAGGCCTACCCCGTGGATCCCGACTCGCCGAGCTACCGGTTCATGGGCTTCGTGGGCAGCTTCGAGGCCGCGGGCTTCGCGCACCTCGGCCGGGCCGGCACGCGGCGCCACGTCATGGCCCTCCGGGTGGGCTGAAGGGGTACCCGGCCGCGAGGGGGCGGGAGAATCCTGCACCGGCACCGTCCGGGGTCCCGGACGGGGGAATCGGGTGCCAGCAGCCGGTGTTGTCCGGAGGCCCGTCCCGCGCCCCGGAGCAGCACGCCGTGACCGCACTCCTCGACCACCCCGTTCTGAAGGCTCCTACACGCAGGGGTGTGCTCGGCGAGGTCCTGACCGTCGTCGAGCTCCCCCGACTCCTCCTGCGTGCCCCAGCGCTCCTCCAGGCGCCGCGCGGCGACGGATCCCCGGTCGTCGTGTTCCCGGGCTACGCCACGAGTGACGTGTCCACCCGGCTCCTGGCGCGCACCTGGGGTTCCTCGGCTACGACGCTCGGGGATGGGGGCTCGGCCGCAACCGGGGCGACGTGCTGGCGCTGGTCCCGGTCGTCGCGGACCTGGTCACCGCCGTCGCCGCCGAGCACGACCGGCCGGTCCACGCCGTCGGCTGGAGCCTCGGGGGCGTCCTCGCCCGTGAGGCCGCCCGGGAGCGCCCCGAGGCGGTGCGCTCGGTCCTGACGCTCGGCACGCCCGTCGTGGGCGGTCCAAAGTACACGACGGTCGGACGCCGGTACGCCCGCCTCGGCGTCGATCTCGACACGCTCGAGGCGTCGATCGCCACCCGGGAGGCGAACCTCCCGATCGAGGTGCCGATCATGGCGATCTACAGCCGGTGCGACGCCGTCGTCGCGTGGGGCGCCTGCGTCGACCGTTCGAGCCCGCACGTCGAGCACGTCGAGGTGGCGACCACGCACGTGGGCCTGGGGCTGAGCCCCGACGTGTACGAGCTCGTCGCGCGGCGCCTCGCCTCGTTCCGCTGACGGGCTCGGCTCGGCTCGGCTCGCCTGGGAGAATGGAGTGATGGAGCCCTCGCCCGTCGACGTGCGCTCGGGCCCGTGGGACCTGGCGACGATCGAGGAGTTCCTCCGGTCGACGCCGATCCCGGTTCGCCTCGCGACCACGGGCGCTTCGTGGCCTCTGGTCCAGTCGCTGTGGTTCCTCTACGACGGCGGCGCGCTGTGGTGCTGCACCCAGACGGGGTCCGTCGTCGCCTCGCGACTGCGCCGGGACCCGCGATGCGCCTTCGAGGTCGCGGCCGACCTCCCGCCCTATCGCGGCGTGAGAGGGCGCGGCGTCGCGTCGCTCCATACCGAGCGAGCTACTGACCTGCTCGACCGGCTCCTCGAGCGCTACCTCGACGATCCTGGCTCCCCGCTCGCGGGCTGGCTGCGCTCGAGGGTGGCGACCGAGGTCGCGATCCGCGTCGGAGGTCTCGTCGTGACCTCCTGGGACTACTCGTCGCGCATGTGAGCTCGTCCGCCCGCTACTGGTAGCGGAGCGCCTCGGCGGCTACTCGTCGACGTAGGGCTACTCGTCGACGTAGGGCTACTCGTCGGGGTAGGCGCGCACCCGGGCTCAGCCCCGGAGCGTCGCGATCCACCCGAGGGCGGCCTCGGCGGCCTCGTCGACGGTCCGGGCCCTCCCCGTGCCGGCGCGCCGGTCGGCCTCGCCGGCACCGAGGCGCTCGACCACCCAGGTCCGGGCCGAGTCCAGGCGGGCCGCCTCCTCCCCGAAGGTGGGAGCCACCTCGCCGCCCTCCACGGCGCCGAGGAGCTCGGCCACCTCCGGAGCCGCGTCGAGGCGCTGGAGGAGGACGACGAGGTTGCGCAGCGTGGTGAGCTGGTGGGGCTGGTCACCCCGGCCCCGCCAGTGCTCGATCACCTCGACGAACGACCGCAGGGCCGGCTCGGGATCGCCGACGCGGGCCCGCAGGGACGTCGCCGACACCCGGGCGACGCCGCTCAGGTAGCGGTTGCCGACCGCGCCCGCGAGGGTGGCCGCGTCGTCGAGGGCGGCGAGCGCCCGGTCCGGATCCCGGTCCAGCACGACCTCGCCCTCCGAGTAGCGCAGCCACGCACGGTCCGACGGGCTCAGCGCCGGGTCGGCGGGGGCGGCGGCCAGGACCCGTTGGGCTCCGGCGTGATCCCCTCCGTAGGAGGCCACGAGCGCGAGGTTCACGAGGCTGGCCACGACGCCGTGCGCGTCGCCCGCCTCCTCGGCCGCGGCGAGCCCCGCCCGGGCCGACGACCGGGCATCGTCGAGCCGGCCGGAGAACAGGTGGACGTCGGAGACGAGCTCGCAGGCGAGGCGCGGGTTCCACCGTCGTCGGACAGCGCGACCGCCCGCCGGGCCAGGTCGAGAGCTGCCGGCAGGTCGCCGGCGTTCACGGCCTCTCGGTCGTCGTATTCATGAGCCTGGCGACCACCATCCTGGTCCCGTTCGCCCTGGTCAGGCTCTACCGGGGGGTATCGCCCCGAAAACGGAAACGTGGCGACCGCCCAGGAAGCGTCCGAACGTGCAAACCCGACTTAAGTCGGAGACGGGCCGGTGCGCCCGTGTTACGCTGTCAGCAGAATCGGACGGTCCCGTCTGCTCGGCGAGGCGAGGCGAGAAAGGACAGCCATGAAGGATAGAAAGCGCGCCAGGGCCAGTCTGGCGGACCGAATCCTGAGCCCCACCGCAGACGAGAAAGCCATCGGCGCATATCTGGGCCTGGTCTTCTCGGAGGAGCGGCTGGCGGCAGTTGAGGCGCGAATCAGTGAGGCAACCCTGTCTCCATCAACCCCCTCGCCAACGTGTCCGCCGGTTCCAGACGGTGCGGTGAGCTTGCGGGCAGTGTACCAGCGCGAGAAGGCGCTAGATCGAGGCGCTGATGCAGGCGAGCCGGGAGCGGCCTCTCATCGAAGTTGCGCAAGAGCGGCTGGAAAGTCAGGCGACGGGAGGCGCAACTGAGCGGGGCCGGCTGGACACCGGGCAGCCGGGCCTACGACAAGCAGTTCTGGAGCGCGTGGAGGAAGACACCCTCCTGAACCTCCTGCGACAATGGCGGGATTGGCTGGAGGCATAAGCCCCCAGAGCCGCGCCGATGGGCGCAAAGCGAATCGAACATAATGACAGCAAAACAGATAACGAAAGGTTGAAAACCATGCCTGCATCAACCACTTGTTTACGCCCTGGTCACGTTTCTGCACGATTCGTTCACCGCCGCCTGGATCGGCGGGCTGATCGCCATCGGGATCACCGTGCTGCCTGCAGCGCAGGCAGTGCTGGGGAAAGGTCCGGAGACCAGCAAGCTCGCGGCCGCCATCCAGAAGCGGCAGAGTGTGCTGGTTTATGTGAGCATCGTCGGGCTGGTCATTACCGGCGCGCTGCAGGCCAACCGCAGCCCGGAGTTCGCGGGTTTCTCAGCTTCGGGACGGCCTACTCCGCCGCGCTCGCGCTCAAACACATTCTGGTGCTGGTGATGGTTGCCGCCTCCCTGTACCGGAGCCTGGCGCTCGGTCGCCAGAAGGGGCCGCTGTCGCCGTCGCAGCAGAAGCCGAGCGCCGGCCTGCTCTACCTCAACATGGGCCTGGGCGTTGCGGTCTTGCTGCTCAGTGGAGGCATGGCTGCCCTGGGAACGGGGCCAGCCCTGGCCTGATTGATCATTGCCGGCGTCAACCTCATCGTGATCCAGTGGGTACTTGTCGTGAACTGACGGCGCTGCTATGCGGCACAAAACTGGCCGTCTTGTCGATCACGGTAGCCCCTTTCAGTGGGCTTTCCGCCGGCTACTGCCTATCTGGCCGGACGGCCGTGCGGCTCGCGCCGGCCAAGTCACCTATCGCCAGCATGCCAAGATCGGCTAGCGTCACCTGTCCGGCTTCTATGCCCACCCTCCGCAGCGCCTATCCTGATGGCGTTGGGGCCCCGTTCAGTTTCAGCCCGCCATGGAGGGAACGAGGTTCGACGCCCCCCCTCCCCCCCCCCCCCCCCCCCCCCCGCAAGGTGCGGGTTTGGGTCCAGGGTCAGGTTTGCGCCACCACCTTCCCCCTCCTTTTTCCTTTTTCACATCCCCCACCCACCCCCCCGAGTACACCCCTACCTTCGACATTCCAGCAACGCGCTTCACCTTCCCGCGCCAGGGTCTTCAGCGCGGTAACCAGGGTGGCTTGGCAGACGCACAACCCTCAAACGCCTGCTCACCAATCCCACCATCAAGCGCGTTCAGTTTCACCACCGCGACCGCGCCCCCAAGTCCCTCCTCCAGCCCATCCACGATGAGCGTCATGGCGGCTCAGGCCGGTCAGCCGTCGGTGTAGAAATACAGGAAAGTCGGGCGTTCCAGGTCGAGCGCGACGGCATCGATTGGCGAGAACGCTGCGCCGCCTCCACACGCCGCTACCAGGGCCGAAAGCGCGGCGAGCAACAGAGCGATCATCCAGCGCCTGTTCCTCACTGGACCGCCTCCGGTGCGAAGGTCAGCGCCCAGAGATACCGCACCAGCGCCCATGTCTCCTCCGCCGTGAACAACGTGCCGAAGTTGGGCATGTCCGTTCCCATGCCACCGCGCCGGATCTTGGCGTAGAGCACGTCGCTGCGCATGGTGAACATGTACGCCGGGTCGCTGAAGGCCGCCGGTCTCTCGGCAGTGAACGTCGCTGCCGGGCCATCGCCGCCGCCGACCTGGCCGTGACACGCAGCGCAGTTTTGGTCGTACACTGTTCCTGTGGTCTCAAGCTCGGATAGCGACACCGCACTCATCCACAGCGCGGCGATAGCATCCACCAGCCTTGCCGCGTCAACACCGGCGTTGGCGGCAGCCAGAAGCTCCAGTGCGCGCGCCGGGGTGTGCGCCCGCCGCCAGTCCGGGTTCTGTAGCTCCGGGGGAACGTTCAACGTGGGCAGCGTGGCTGCGCCACGCGCGGCGGACGGGGCAGTGGCCAGGGCAGGCATGGACGTCCCGGCAGGATCCTCCTCGCCCCTGTGGACGTTGGCGTCAATATCGACGCCTTCCGTCGCCAGCGCCTCGATCACCGGGTCGCGCTGCGGCGTGGGCAGTGCGCCCGGGTTTGCCGTGTCGCGCACCTCGATGACGCCGCGCATCCGCCAGTGGTTCGGGCTGCACCAGGTCGTGCAGTAGTAGGTGAACGTGCCAGAATGGTCAAATGCCAGGGTGACCTCTTTCACCATACCGGGGTCGATGTGCCCAAGGTCCACGCCTAGCCCTGGTCCAATTGCCACGCCGTGCGTCACGTCGACGGCGGCAAAGCGCAGGGTCACGGTCTCGCCCACAGCGACGCGAATGGTATCGGGCGAGAAGCCCCCCGCTTCCGGCACGGCGGCGTGGATATCGATGATGCGCACCGTCGCCAGCGCCGGGCGCAGGATGTATTGGTAGCCCAGAACAGACACCGGCAGCCCGACGATCACAAGAACGAGCGCCAGCCGGGCGAGCCATTCACGCCGTCGCATCAGGGCGCTCAACCAAGATACAACCATACGAACCCCAGAGCTGAGGCGACGAGAAAGCCGGCGATGGGCAGCGTCGCGCGCAGCGCCAGGCGCGCGTCGTGGCTGTGCTCGCACGCAATCCGGTACGCCGTTCTGAGCGCAAACACCAGCCCGCCTGTGAGCGCGCCCACCTGTAAGAACGCAGCCAGCGCCGGATCGACGAGCGGCGCCCAGCCGCCGCCCGCCGTGCCGAACAGGTCCCAGCCCCACCCGAATGGATCCGAAAGCGCCGTCATCATGTAACTGCCGTTGACGAGCACGAAGCTCAAGCTGAAAGCGATCCATCCCGCCAGCCCCATCGGCACCAGGGCGTATGCGTAATCGACGAACAGCCGGCGCACGCGCGCCGTCTGGTGCGCGAGTCTCCGCGCGGCGCGTGTCGCCAGCCAGAAGCAGCCGGGCAGGGCGAGCAGGTTGACGCCCAGGAAAGCGGTAGCGTAGGCGAGCCAGCCGGGCAGCGACGCCATGTTCGCCCAGTCCTTAGCCCATCGCCACGGCCCCAACAGCACCGCCGAGTAGAGCAAGGCGCAGCCCAGCATGATGAACGCCTTGTACGCCTCATCCAGCCGTCGCTCCTTGGCGACCAGCAGGTCGCTGCCGGGCGCCTGGATGTAAATGGCGACGTTGTCCTTCGGGCACGTCTTCAGGCATTCGGTGCACAGGCCGCAGTAGACGTTGCGCGTCAGGTTGCCGGGATACACCATCCAGGGACAGCCGTAGCCGCGTTCGTTGCCGGTCACGCAGTCCTTGTGCTTGTGGCTCAGGCAGACCTGCGTATCGCGCACGCGCAGCGCCAGCGGCGCGGCCATCGCATAGAGGCCGATAAAGCCGCCCACCGGACACAGGTAGCGGCAGAAGACGCGGTTCTCGTAGACGACGCTGAGCGCCACCCCGGCAAGCACGAACGTCAGCAGCACCAGCGCGGTGACGCTGGGCCGGGTGAGGATGACGGCGCTGAACAGCGCCACGCCGAGAAAGCCGAAGTTCTGCAACCACATGTTCTTCAGGCGGCGCGGCCAGCGCTGCGCAGCGTGCGCAAGGGTCCGGGCGCCCGCCCGATGATGCCGCGCCGCTGGAGCCATTCGCCGGGAACGGGTATGGGGCACACCGTGCACCACAGCCGGCCGAAGATCGGGACGAGCAGCATGATGAGCAGCGCCCACCACACGATCCAGACGAAGATGGTGGCGAAGTTGCGGCTGCCGGCGGGTGTGCCGAGCAATCCCGTCAGGACCGCCAACGTGAAGCCGGCGAGGGTGACGAGGGTGAGTGCCGGCTGGAACGCCCGTGACTTGAGCAGTCGCTTCAGCCAGGGGAGGCGTTCGAGCAGGTCGATGCGCCGGTCGATCATCACGGAATCCAGTCGGACAGAATCGTCAGTTCCTTTACCGGCTCGACCGGATCGTTGGTCGCCAGCGCCACGCGGAAGTCGTGCGGGCCATCCATCCCCGCGTGCATCGTGAACTGACAGGTGACGGTCGTCTCTTCACCGGGCATGAGTGTCGTCGAACCGACGACAGCCCTGGGCGGTCAACAGCCCTCTACAAGCCGGACCTGCGGCTCGCCGAGGATCTCCAGCGGTGCATCGCCGACGTTGCGCACGCGGAAGACGGTTTCGACAGGCGTATTGAGCTTCACCGCGCCATAGTCAAAAACCTCCTGGGCGACTTCGACGCGCGGCCCGCCCGTGTAGGTGGGGGTGAAGGCGGCCGGCGCACTGCCGGTTCCGCCGTTTTGAGACGACAGTACCGCGACGACAAGCAGCGCCATTGCTGCCACCAGGCCGCCCACTCCCAAGAGTAGGGGATTGACCCTTGCCGGCTGCGACGCGCGCGGCTTCGCGGCGCGGCGCCGTTTTGATCGGCTCATGTGTTTTTTTCCTCCGTGAGAACTCCGGTACGTGACTGATTGGCGCGCGTGCGCCCCAGATAGACCAAGGCGCCCACGGCGGCGATCACCACCAGCGCCGCAGCACGCCAGAATGGGACGTTCGGGCCGATGACCAGTTCGCCAATCATGAACGGGTGCAGCGCCCCACAACTAACCGAGCAGCGAAAGCGAAACTTCCCGGCGCGATCCGCGACGAACGCGATACGCTCCGCCACCCCCGGCGTGACGCGGCGTTCGACGCCGTAGCCTTCCAGGTAGAAGCCATGCACCACGTCGGAGGCGGTCAGCGTGATGACCACGCGGTCGCCCTGGTTGACCTCGATCCGGCCTGGCGCAAACGCGAACTGCGTGGCGTCAATCGTGAGCGCGCGCGTCGTTGGCGGCGCTGCTGGGGCGAAGGGGACCACCAGCACGATCAGCGCCAGCGCCGCAAAGGGCAGCAGGAGACGGACGTGTGGCCGCGACAAGGCGGCAAGGCGGCGGTGCATGAGGGGGCTACTCCTGCGGGAAAGGCGTGTCGGTCGAGGGACCGAACGCGCTATACGTGGCGTCGATGTACTGGCGGATCTCCGGCGCTTCCTTGCCCTCGTTCATCAAGCGCATCACGTCGCGGGTGATGTCCACGCAGATGCCACAGCCGGCGGCGTGGCTGTCGAACGTGATCCTGCCATCTGCGGCCACGTCGCTGACATAGCAGCTCAGGTTGCTGGTGTGGCCCATCGCGCCGCAGCCACAGTAGCAGGGATACTTCTCAAGTTCGTCGGGGTTGGCGGCGGCGAAGCGGTACGCCTCTTTCACCGCCGGCGGCGCGTCCGCGAGGAAGTCTGGGAGCAGCGCCTCGTGCACCAGGTCGAAAGCACGCTGCGGCGACGGGGCACACGCGGTTCCCAGAAAAAGGACCGCCAGGAGAAAGAGCCACTGCGGGTTCGCGTACCGCTTCAGTTTGCGCATTATCTGACCCTCGATGATTTACCCGGCAGCGTAGCCGGCTCTCTAATGGCCGTGGTGGTGTCCGCCGCTGTGGGTACCCGTGCCGCCACCCGCCAGGTATTTCTCAGGGTCCCTCTCGAATGCGACCTTGCAGCCTTCCGCGCAGAAGTAGTACTTCTGGCCTTTGTAGACCGCTTTGGCGGGGGCCGTTTCGGGATCGACCATCATCCCACAGACCACGTCTTTCACCAGTGTCATGTTTACCCTCCTGTTTGTCGAAACCGATCGCGTATTGGGTTCATTCCGTCACGTTCACGATGAGCATCAGCCCACCCGGCTCGACGCCGTCATTGGTCGTATGGTGCAGGATGTGGCAGTGCAGCATCCACTGCCCCGGCTCGGTGGCGAGCCACTCGATGTCGTAGCGCTCGCCCGGCGCAACTGAGACCGTATCCTTGGTCAGTTGCGCCGCCGCCGGCACGGGATGCCCATCGGTCGCCACGATCTTGAACGGCACGCCGTGCAGGTGCATCGGGTGCACGAACTGCCCGATGCTCATCAGGCGCAGGCGCACGCGCTCCCCAACCCGGACGTTGATCGTCTCCACTGCCGGGAACGCCTTGCCGTTGATGGTGAAGTAGTTCGGCTCCATGCCCGCCATCGGCATCGCGGCGTAGGTCTGTCCGTCCGTCACAAGCCATTCGGAGAGCATCAAGACCATGTCCACATCCGGCGGGTTCGCCTCCGGCGTGGCGGGATCGATGAGGAACGGCGCGTACAGGCCCAGCATGACCTGCGTGTCGCTCTCGAAGTGCGAGTGATACATGAACGTGCCGGCGGGTTTGGCGACGAACTCGTAAGTGAACGTCGCGCCAGGCAGGACAGGGTCCTGCGTCACGCCCGGCACGCCGTCCATCGCGTTGGGCACTTCGACGCCGTGCCAGTGAATCGTCGTTGGCTCAGGGAGTTCGTTCTTGAGAATGACGCGCACGCGGTCGCCCTCGGTGACGCGGATCATCGGGCCGGGGACAGTGCCGTTGTAGGTCCACGCGACCACGGTTACGCCATCCAGAATCTCCCACAGCACGGGCCGCGCGGTCAGCTCAAAGACCTTGACGTCGCCCTCCAGCCGGAAATCGAGCGGCTGCGCGCCGCGCGTCTCGGTCGCCGGCAGCACGCCCTCGGCGCTGGCCGGCCCCATCGCGTGGCCGCCGCCTGAACTTTCACCTGACATCTCTTCCATCGTGCTCATGTCGTGCATCGTATCCTCCGGGGTCGGCGTGGGGCTGGCGCTGGCATGATCCCCAGCGTGGCCCGCCCCCATTTCAGAGGGGTCGGTCGGCGTCGGCGTGGGATTTTCACGCGCGCGCGCCGGTGTTGGTTGGGCAATCGCGAGTGCCAGGATTGCGAATGCAAGGACCATGTACAGGATGACCAGCTTCGGTTTCATAGGGCTGTTCCGGATGCCTCCCTTGAGTCTTTTGGATTCGGGTGTCTTCAATGCCTGTTCGCTATAGGGTCATCAGTCAGCAGCCGCCAGCTCGCGACCGCTCTCCTGCCAGGCGACCATCCCGCCGGGCACATCCCACACCTGGGTGTAGCCCAGGTCCACCAGCGCGTGCGCTGCAATCTCGCTCATCCTGCCGCTGCGGCAATACAGGACGATGGGCGCATCTCTGTCCGGGAGCGCGGCGGTCAGCGCGTCAAGGTCGTTGAAGGGGACGTGGACGTCGGTGCCTTCGATCTCGCCTTCATAGGGGATATGGACGTTGACGATGGTGTACCCGTTGCCGCCGTTGGCGAGGAGGTCGGCAAACTGCTCGACCGTGAGCGTCTGGTACACTCCGGTTGGGGATGCAGCCGACATCGCGTCCTCGGCGTGCCCGGTCATGTCGATGAAGTCGCCATGCCAGTGGTGCAGCCACACCTGCCCGCTGTAGCCGTTGACGCTCAACATCCCCACGATCGCGCCGTCTTCCAGGACGTGCAGCGTGTAGTAGCCGTAGAAGGCGTCCGCCTCCGCGTCCACTTCGAGGCCAGGGAAGGCCTCATCCAGGAACGCCTGCGCGTACGCGCGCGCCTCATCCGGCGCGACGGCCATCTCCTCGCCCACATCGGGTGGCGCCCACATCCCCATGCCGTGCATCATGCCCATGCCGTAACGCAGGTTCCACATCATGTTGGGACCTGGCTCGCCGATGACCGTGCCGGTCACCGGATCGATGAGAAATTCGAACGCGCCGCGCCCGGTATCCGTCTCACGCGCCTCGGCATAGAAGTGATTGCTGAACTGCATCACCTCACCCAGTTCCAACGCGGACTCGTCGCCCCACGCGGCGATGTACGCCGCCGCGACCGCGACCGCCTCGTCCAGCGTCAAGGTGTTGTCGGCCGGCGCCAGGTCGTCCGGCGGGATCCACGCGCCCATCATGCCGGCGCCGGGTCCGAAGCGGCCCAACTCGTCCAGGTCGAACCCCATCATCGCGCCGCCCATCATCATCCCGCGGCCCATGTATCCCATCATCCCGCCCATCATGCCCATGCCATACCAGCCCTGCTCAGCACAGGCTTCCGGGAAGCGGTCGCCCATCATGCCGCGACCGCCCATCATCCCGCGACCGCCACCCCAGTAACCGAAAAGATCACAGGGCGGGGCGTCGGGGTCCTGAGCGTTGACGACCCAGGCGCCAAGTCCCACCGCCAGCCCAACAGCAATGACGGCGATCAACAGTGTCCTTCGTCGTGTATGTTGCCTGATCATGATTGCACTCCTCTACTCAAGTCTTGCAGAAAGTCTCACCTTGCTTCCAAAGATAGTCCCTTCGCCGCCCCGCCGGCGCGCCCTGCCGGCGACGCCATTCGGCGGGGCTTTCATCCCACTACATCGCGTATCGGAAGATCCGTCGGGGCGCCATCCGCGCCGACGCCAGCCCGGGACGCGACCGGCTGCCCCAGCTGCTCGGCAAGGCCAGGTAACGCGACAGATCATCGGTGACATCCGTCGACAGCCCCGGTGACCGCCACTGGAACGCCGCCCCGGCGGGCGCGGAGCGCTGGTGTCGTAAACTGCCCGGGGCCAAGCGCATAGGATTAGCCCGGCGGTCGCATCAGGGCGTTCGTGCCGTCCTCGAAGCGATCGGGACGCTACGACCAGACGACCGCTGCGCGACAGGGCCGGCGCGCGAGCGCTTCAGATCTCCTGGTTCGACCAACGGGTCAGCGGCACAAGGCCGCGCGCGAACGTCCGGTGGACGCGCATCAGCGCAGCGTTCCGTCCGGCGCGCGCTCTCCGTCACCGCACACCAGCTGCGCGCTTGGCGAGCGCCCACGAGTCGCTGACACCACGACACCGGCCAACGCCCGTGACCGCGTACGACTTCCAGAACCTGGCGGAAGTGGCGATCGCCAGCCTCTCGCCTGGCGGTCGAGGGCTCCAGCGCGCTTCGCGCCACGTTCAGCGGTTTCACTGGGATAATCGCCCATAGCTTCATGAGTCAGCGCTCACGGTCTCCGGCGGCACGGTCATATACGGCGCGAGCGTCGCCAGCAACACGCTCAAGACGTGCGCCCTGAGGGCTGTTGGCGCCGTACCAGCATCGGGCACGGTGAGGTGCACCCAGCCGTCGCGCCCGTGTGCGACCACCCGCACTGGCGCCGGCGCATCGCCATACACCAGCAGCACGGCGTACTGGCAGGTGCACTGACTTGTGCCATGATATGGACAACCACACTCCGGCCAACCCGGCGAGGGCGGTGCGCAGGTTGAAGCTGCAATACACGCGCAGTTTCCGGGCTTCCAGCGCCCGGACCAGCAGCGACACGGCCACCTGACAATCGGTTTCGACGCGCATCTGGTCGTCCATCGCTCTCTTCCTCGCGCATACCGCACCGTGCCGGCGTTTGCGCCTCGTAACCCGCTCAGGCGGCGGATGGTTCCTGCTCGGCGGGCGGCAGCGTCTCGACGCGGCGCGGGCGCCGGACTCCAGGGCGTGCCCAGGCGCGGAAGGAGGTAGCGATCCAGGCCGTAGTACCCGGCAGTCTTCCACGCCAGGACGAGCAGAATCGCGCCCAGGCCCAGCAGTGCGTTGGTGCTGGCGGAGCCGGCCATGATGAAGTTCCAATTCATGAACGCGGCGAACAGGGCAGCGACGCCGACGAACGCCCCCTGTGATCAAGGTCACGCCGATCAGGAATTCGCCGACCGCGACCAGCTTGGCAAACCATGTGTAGGCGCCGCTGTCGAGCAGGCTCCGGATGAAGGTCCGGTACCAGTCGAAGGCGATGGCGGGGGCGCGCCGGTGCGTCGGGCACAGCCACGGCCCGCTCCCAGAAGCCCTTGAGCGCTTCGCCACTCTGTACCCATGCCGGGGTTGCCCAGCTTGCCCAGAGCCGATTCGAGCCAGACCAGCCCGATCAGCACCCGCACCGCCAGCCAGATCGCCGCCAGGCGGGTGTCGTCGAACAGAAAACGCGCCACAGGCGGGTCCTCGACGACGGTTCCCCATCGCGTCTTGACGGTGTGTTCGTTGTCAGCATCCATGCGTCCATTCTCCATGGGACTATGCCCTTGCGATCTGCCAGTGAGCGTAAGGGATTCAGGGATCAGTGACCAGCGCCATATGGCGCGCGCGCTCCCCCGCCATTCGGCCTACTCTCAAGGCGTGGGCCGATGGGAATCGAGAGCGACTCCGGTTTGGATTTACTGCGCTCTGAGTGGAGTCGAATTGGGGACGCAGCCGGCGCTTACGCGCTGAGGGTGACGCTGACGGTGGTTCCATCGCCCGGCTTGGAGGCGATGGTCAATCTGCCGCCGACGATCTGCGCGCGCTCGACCATCCCGACCAACCCAAAGTGGCCGTTCCGGGTCAGATCGTGAAAGTGATCCGGCAGGGCGAAACCCACGCCATCGTCCTGTACGTGCAGGGAGACACGCTGTTCGTCGAACTCCAGCCGTATCTGGAGATGCGTGGTCTGCGCGTGGCGGGTGGCGTTGCTCAAGGCCTCCTGGGCAATGCGGAACAGGGCGCCTTCCTGCTCAGGGGACAGCCGGCGCGCCTGCCCGCGCCCCTGGAAATGTGCGCCACTCTCGTGGGCAAGCATCTCCAGCGCCGGCGCCAGCCCAAGCTCCTCCAGATACACCGGACGGAGCGCCCGGCTGAAGCGCCGCACCTCGTCCACCGCCTCGCCGGCCATGACGCGCAGCTCTGCCAGCCGCGCGCCCGCGCGCTGCGGGTCGCGCTCCAGGGTGCGCTGGATCATTTGCAGCCGCTGGCCGAGTGCGATCAAGGTCTGCACGGTCCCGTCGTGCAACTCCCGTGACAGCCGGGCGCGTTCCTCTTCCTGCGCCTTGGTGATTGCGCCCAGGTAATCCTGCAGGGTGTCCTGGTAGCGGCGCAGTTCGCGCGCCATCCGGTCCAGGGTGCGGCGCAGTTCCTCGATTTCCTTGACGCCGCCCACCGGATCGGACGCGGCATCGAAGTCTCCCGCCCAATCTGGTTCGCCTGGGCATCGAGCTGCTGAAGCGGGCGTACCACGTAGCGCAGACCGAAGACCAGCGCCAGGAGCGAGACGACCGCGGCGGTGAGCAGGACGAACGGCATGATGCGGTCGAACCGGAGCAGTGGGTCGGCGAGCGCCTCCCATGACTCGCGCAGTACCAGCGCCCATCCCGCGCCGGGAACCGGCGCGTAAGCAACCACCTGCTCGCCTTGTGGGTGAGGCGCGAACGCCACGCCGCTCTGACCGGCCAGCGCCTCGTCGATCCCTGGCATGGTGTGCCGCGTATCGGGGTCGCCGGGGTCGCCAACCGCGTAGAGCGCCTCGCGGTCCGGGTTGACTAGCAACACGGAGGCGGTTGTGCCGATGCCGCTGGCAGCAAACAGCGCCGGCAGTTGCAGCACGGGCAGTGGAAGCGCGCCGACCAGCCAGCCGCCGTCTTCGTCAATCGGAACGATCCACAACACCGTCTGCTCTGCGGCCAGGGCAAGGATCGCCGCCTCGTCCGCCGCCCCAGGATCGCGACGTGACGGTGAGACCGCTGTGCCAACCCAGGCCGGCGCTTCCGCTCGGCCAGCGACAACCTGGCCGTCGGAGCCGACGACCCAGAGCGTCATCCCGTCGAGCGCCTGGCTGAGGTCGGCCAGGCGCGCATCCAGCGCCTGAAGGTCACCCCCATGTGCAGCGCTTGAGGCGGCAATCTGCAGGCTGCTGGTGTACCGGTTCAGCAACGCGGCGATGTCCCGGGCGAGCACTCGCGCCAGGCCTGTGTCGCGCTCTGCCACCATCGCGCGCATCGACTCCTGGTGGCTGCGAACGCCGGTGAGGGAGAAGCCAATGAGCAGAATGGTGAGCGGCAGGATCGTCCAGAGCAGAATCTGGACGCGCAGCCCGCGCAGGCTGATAGCGGACCACCAGGCTCTCAAAGGTCCTCCTCCGGCAGGCGGATCAGCCCAAGCTGGAGCGCCTTGGTCACGGCCTCCGTGCGGCTGCTGACACTGAGCTTGCTGTAGATGTTCGCCAGGTGGCCCTGCACCGTCCGGTCGCTGATGTCGAGCCGGCGGCCAATCGCGCGGTTGGTCAGCCCACGCGCCGCCAGCGCCAGCACTTCCGTCTCGCGCGGCGTCAGTTCCTCGACCAGCGGCACAGAAGGGGCGGGTTCCGCGAGGTGCGCCATCAGCTTGCGCGCGATGGTTGCATCCAACGCCGATTGCCCTTCGTGCACAGCGCGCACTGCCGCCACGATCTCGTCTGCTTTGGCGGTCTTGAGTGCGTAGCCGTTGGCCCCGGCCTGCAGCGCCGCCAGCACAAACGGATCGTCGTCGTAGGCCGTCAGAATGAGCACCCCGACCGAGATCTGCTGCTCGCGCGCCCAGCGGACGACGTCGATGCCGGTAGCCTTGGGCATCCGGATGTCGAGGATGGCAACGTCCGGTCGGTGCTGCTGGATGAGGGCCTTTGCCTCCTCACCGTCGGATGCTTCCGCCACCACCTCGATATCGTCTTCCT
>JAOSJM010000007.1 GCA_027494165.1 Acidimicrobiia bacterium
CACCTATTTTGAGGAGATGTTCCGTCCCTGGTTTGCGCGGATGGCCGGCCGTTGGCAGGATTCAGCCTGGAATATTGCCCTGTTGGACGAAGATTTTTATTGGGGCAGCAATTATGTGGTGCTGACCACGCCCATTGTGATGGCGATTGGCTCTGAATTATTGGGCGGGATGGATGAGACGGCCGTTGTCCTTTCCCAACACGCCCTCGATTATCTGCTGGGCGACAACCCACTGCGCTTCAGCTACGTGTCTGGCTACGGCACAGACCGGATGCAGATGCCCTTTTCCACGCAGTGGAGCCAGGATGGTATCCCGGCTGCGCCGCCCGGTATTTTGGCTGGCGGTCCCAATGCTTACAATAATTCGCTGCTTTTTTCTAACTTCGCCGGGAAGCGATACGTAGATAGCGCTGGCGCCTGGACCACCAACGAGCATACCATTTACTGGAACTCAGCCCTGGTTTTTGTGGCGGCGTTGGCGGCGGCGCAGGGCGGCGATGTCGCAGCGCCGATGGCGCTGCCGGAAATCGCGCCGACAGCGGCGGCGGCGGTAGAGCTTGCAGTAGAAACGGCCGTGTACTGCCGACCCGTCCCTGATTGAAGAGACCAATATCAGCCCGGCCGTTACCACGCCAACTAACAGCGCCGCAGTGATGGCGGCCCTGGCCGAACTGCGCCAGGCGACGCTGTTGCTGGGCGCGGTGGGGATCGCCTTGATTGGCGTGGTGATTCTGTGTACGCTGCTGGTGTTGCGGGCAAACCGGCGGCGGGGGCGGGAGGGCAGCCATGAATGAGCGGAATCCGGCGCTGTTTTTGCCCCGTGCCTGGCGCTCCTCACCTGCTGCTCAACCATCACGCAACGAGAACGGCCGTTTTCCCGTATAGCCTCCCAGTTCAGCCAATCAGGAGAGTATGCGATGCGTAATCAAGGACAATTTTATTTGGGTATCGTCATTGTGTTGGTGGGGGTGCTGCTGCTTATCGGCAATTTGCTTGATATTGATTTAAGCATTTTGTGCTGGCCGTCTGCCTTTATTTTGCTGGGTCTCTTCTTGATCCTGCGTCCCAAAATGGTGGAGCCTGGCACGGAAATGACCCAGAAGTTCCTGGGTGAGGTAGAACGAGCCGGTCATTGGCAGGTGGGGGATGAGGAATTTTGGTTCTTTGTGGGCGACATCGAACTGGACATGACCCAAGCGGACACTCCCGCAGGGCGAGACCAAAATTCGGGCCATCGGCTTTGTGGGCGACATCGACCTGTATGTGCCGGCCGAGGTGGGCGTGGCGGTGGCCTCCACTGCTTTTGTCAGCGAAGTGCAGTTGGCTGATAACAAAGAAGAAAATTTCTTGACGCCGGTGCAGATGCGCAGCAAAAACTACAAGGTCGCGGATAAGAAGATTTTATTGCAAACCACTTGTTTTGTGGGCGACATCAAGGTACGCCAGATTTAGCCCGGCGAGATTGAACCAATCTCCAGACTTGCATAAGCGCCTGAAAACGGAAATAATCCCGTCAGGAGAGATGCCCTGATGAGACCGTCATTAAGCCAACAAGTTACTTTTTGCACACGGCCGTTTTAGAAGAAACGGCCGTTTTCTATCAGACAATCCTCGGGTTAAACCGGTATTAGATCAAGGAGTTTGCCGCATCTTCCAGGTGAGCCGCAGCGCCTTTTTGGGCTTTTGTGAACATTTTGAAGGCGCCAACCCGGATGGCGTGATCCTCACCCTGGTTTCTGACGAGGTAGACGCCTGGTACGATTACCTGCTGGCGCAAAACACGCCTATCGAAAAGCCGCCCACCCACAATGAAACCTTCCACATCTACCACCTGTTTTTGCGTGATCCCAATGGCTATCTGCTGGAAATTCAGCAGTTTTAGACCCCGCCTGGCCCCGGCTGCCGTAGAGGATTTGCGTTCATGGCAGATAATACGCCCGCCACTATTGAAGCCAGAGAAAGCGCCCACTTTGATTGGGTGGTCTACTCAGACGCTACCTTTGCCGGGTTGTCGATTCTCATTCCCATCCCGCTGGTAGATGTGGCCTTTGAGCAATTTTTCCGCAGGCGGATGCCGCGCATCATTGCCCGGCAGAATGGCTTGCAGTTGTCGCCGCGCATCAGGCTGGAACTAAATCGGGGAGGGCTAGCTGTTTGCAATCCTGCATTTTGGCTCCCATCTGGCTGACGCTGCTCCTGCTTAAACGTATTTTCCGCACCATCCTTTATTTTCTCACGATAAAAGAAGCCTCAGATTTATTGAGTTTATATTGGCATCGCGCCTTTCTGCTGGATTATATGTGCAAGGAAGGGTATCTACGGGATGAGGAAACGGCCGTTATCGCCGCCGAAGCGCTGCGTGACATTCTGGACCGTATCACCACCAGCCCGTTGAACCAGCTTGCCCGGCAGGTATTGGCGCTGCCTAGCCATGTTTTGTGCAGCCTGCGCCGGGTGCGCCAGGGCAAAAAAAAGACGAGGATATGGAAAGAACGCGCACCCTCATGGCCCAAACCTGGGATAATTTCAATGATTATTTTGTGGATCTGGCCGCTCAATACGATCAGACCTTTGATAAGGTTAAACGAGTGCAGGAGATGCAGAAAAGCGTGCACATGATGGGTGACAGGTTTTCACGCATTACGCCTTACGTTGGCGAAAAAATCAAAGACACGAATCGTTTTCGGAGAACAACCATGCCCGCCACCCTTCATGGACGCCTTTGCCCACCACATCGCGGCTTACCGTAACTGGCGTCACGATCCAATCCCCAATCCCCAATCCGCAATCCGCAATCTGCAATCCCTAATCTCCATCCAGTTCATCAAGCGGCACGGCCGTTATCTCTGGCAGGGAGTCCAGGTCTAAATCAACTACATCGCCATTGAGGGGAACGGCCGTTTAAGAACCAAAGCCGGGCGTTAAACGGCTTCTCGTCCTCCTTTTTAATTTAGAGGCCAGGGGGACAAAACGGCCGTCTGCCTGTAGTTCATAAGCATTGGCCGTATCTTTGAGATAGATGTTCAAAATGTGTGTCACAATCTCTTGCTGCATCTGCCTGTCTTCCACCGGAAACAAAATCTCAACCCGTCGGTCAATATTGCGCGGCATTAAATCGGCGCTGCCCATAAACAAATCTGATTCTCCGTTGTTTTGGAAATAATAAATGCGGCTGTGTTCCAGAAAACGGCCGACGATGCTGATCACCCGAATATTTTCACTGACCCCTTCTAAGCCCGGCCGTAAACAGCAAATGCCACGAATGATCAGATCAACCGTCACCCCCCGCCTGAGAAGCCCCCGTAGAGCGCTCGGATAATCTCCGGGTCTACCAGCGAATTCGACTTGAAGATCAGGTAGCCTTTTTTTTGCCCAGCGCCGTTTCCCGTTCAATGAGCGTCAACAGTTGGCTGCGTAAATTAACCGGCGCCACCAGGAACTTGCGGTAATCGCGCTGTTTGGAATAACCGGTGAGATAGTTAAACAGTTCGGTGGCGTCTTCCCCGACATCCTCCTGGCTGGTCATCAAGCCAAAATCGGTATACTGGCGGGCGGTGATGGAATTATAGTTGCCGGTGGAGACATGCACATAGCGCTTGATGCCTTCTTTTTCTCGGCGCACCACCAGCGTTAATTTGCAATGTGTTTTCAGGCCGATGAGGCCGTACACCACATGGACGCCCGCATTTTCCAACGCCCGCGCCCATTCGATATTGCTCTCTTCGTCAAAACGAGCTTTGAGTTCTACCAACACCGACACTTGCTTGCCATTCTCTCTGGCTCGCATCAAGGTGCGTACAATGGGCGGGTTTGGCCCCACCCGGTACAGCGTTTGTTTAATTGCCAACACATCCGGGTCTTCGGCCGCCTGCCTGAGAAAATCGATAACGGGCGAAAAACTGTCATAAGGATGGTGCAGGATAACATCTTGCTTTTCTAATAAGGAGAAGATGTCATCATGACTGTGCAGGCCAGCGGGAAGATGGGGGGGCCGGAAATGAGCATCCTTTAACTCGGGACGTTCTAATTTGTGCAGTTCCCATAGGCTACTTAAACCCAGCGGCCCACTGGATGTGTAAATATCGTAGGCGCTCATTTTTAGATTCGCCAGCAGCAGTTCGCGCCACATCGTCTGGTGTATCCTCGGCAATTTCCAGCCGTACCGGGGAACCAAAATGACGTTGACGTAAATTCTTTTCCATCGTCAGCAGCAGATCGTCCGCCTCTTCTTCCTGAATTTCCATGTCTGTATTACGGGTAATGCGGAAGGGGTAAGACGCCACAATTTCCATGCCGGGAAAAGAGGCGATCCGGGTTGGCGGCGATGACCTGTTCTACCCAGACAAACTTTTGAGTGGTCGGCGGCAGCAGCTCATCCGGATCCAATGGTTTTAGCGGCACCAGGCGGGACATGGTGGAGGGCACTTTGATGCGGGCGAAATGGGTCTCATCGGTGTGGGGATCGCGGATAACGGCCGCCAGGTTGAGACTGAGGTTGGAGATGTGGGGAAGGGATGGCGGGATCGAAGGCCAGCGGCGTCAGCACCGGGAAGATGCTGCTTTCAAAATAATCACGCAGCTTGATTTGCTGGCGTTTTTTTAACTCGTCGTAGTTGTAGACGTAAATTTTGGCCTCGGCCAGGCTGGGCAGCAGTTGCTCCTGCCAGCAGCGCATGGCTTCAGCAAAGAGTTGGGTGACGGTGCGGTGGATGGCGACCAGTTGTTCGCGGGGCAGCAGGCCATCGGCGGGGGTGCGGGTGATGCCCAATAGCACTTGCTGCTTGAGGCCGGAAACACGCACCATGAAAAACTCGTCCATGTTGCTGGTGAAAATTGCCAGGAATTTGAGTCGTTCCAGCAGGGGATGATTTTCATCATAACATTCCTGCAAGACGCGGCGGTTGAATTCAATATGGCTTAATTCCCGGTTGATGTATAAACTTGGGTTTTTTCAGGTCTACTTTGGGCATAGCCACCTTTATGGAGCGCAGGCGTCTCGCCTGCATTGGGCGGACAAGCTGTCCGCGCTCCCATTATGGAGCGCAGGCGTCTCGCCTGCATTGGGCGGACAAGCTGTCCGCGCTCCCATTATGGGGCGCAGGCGTCTCACCTGCATTGGGCGGACAAGCTGTCCGCGCTCCCCATTATGGGGCGCAGGCGTCTCACCTGCATTGGGCGGACAAGCTGTCCGCGCTCCCATTTACGAAGGAGTTCTTTACATTTTAATGGGAAATAGATTCTTGTCCAGCAGCGCGTTATTTGCACGATGTTATCTGGTGGCGTTAACGGCCGTTTTCCTTTCAGCCTGCCGCGCCCAACCCATCCCTCCCACGCCGATTATGCCCGCGTCCGTGCCGCCTGCCTTAGCCACCCAAGTTGCTGGGCAAAGGCCGCCCACCCCCCCGTGACGCCCAGGAGCGAAGAGGAAACGGCCGTTATCCCCCTTTCTCCTACCCCTGAACCAGCGCCGCCATTGCAAGCCGTTGGCGACCAGTGGCGGGTGGGCGCCAACGATGCGCCACTGGCGCTGGCCGCTGAGGTGGAAGCCTTCACCCGGCGTCACCCTGAGCAGTTTGTGTGGGTAGGCCAAGGGGAGGCGGATGTGGTGGTGGCCTGGGGTGAGGAACGGCCGTTTGCCACCTGGATTTTTGCCGCCGCCGCCCCTTTTCCCACCATCGCCGATACCGTCACTCTGGCCGAATTGCAAGCCGCCTGGGGGCGGCGGGCTGCCGCTGCTGGTGGATGCGGCAGCAGCGGACTGGTTGGCGGCGAAATGGGGGATGGCCGGCAGCGGCGTACAAATCGTGTCGCCGCAGGATCGGGTGGCAGCGGTTTGGGCGCAGCGGCCAGCCTGGACCATTGTCCCCTTTGATGAATTGGACCCGGCGTTGAAAGTGTTGGCGGTGGCGGGCGTCTCCCCGTTGGCCCCTGATTTTGAGACGGCCGATTATGGTTTGGCGGCCGGGGTAAGCGTGATGGGAGAGGAAACGGCCGTTGCTGATTTCCTGGCGGCCTGGGATGGGCCTGTTACCAATCGAGACGCCAGCAAACTGACCCGGGTGGCTGTGACCGGCGTGACGGCGTTGGTGCGGGCCACCGCTTACAACATGGAGCAAAACGGCATCCTCTGGCCGGCCGAAGATGTGGGGCCGGTTTTGCAAAACGCCGACATTGCCCACATCAGCAATGAGGTCTCCTTTGCCCCCGACTGCCCTTATCCCAATCCCATTGGCGACGCCACGTTTTGTTCTCGTGACAACACCTTTGCCCTGCTGGAACACCTGGGTACAGATGTGGTGGAGCTAACCGGCAACCATCTCAACGATTACGGCGCGGAAAACCTGGTGCGCAGCCTGGGCATGTAATGAAGCGGCGGGCATGGCCACCTATGGCGGCGGCCGGGATGCGGCGCAGGCGGCGGAACCAGCTTTGTTTACGCACAACGGCAACCAGATCGCTTTTGTGGGTTGCAATTCGTTTGGGCCGGCGTATGCCTGGGCCACAGAGACGAGCGCCGGCGCCCGCCCATGTGATGGGGCACTGGCGGCGCAGATCGCCGAATTGGTGGCGCAGGACTACCTGGTGATCGCCACCTTGCAAGGCACGGAATATTACCAATATGCGGCCACGCCAGACCAGCAGGCGCAGTTTCGGGCGTTGGCGGAGGCGGGAGCCATGGCCGTTTCCGGCAGCCAGGGGCATCATCTTCAGGCATTTGAGTTTCACGAGGGGGCGTTTATCCATTATGGACCGGGCAATCTATTCTTCGACCAGATGGACCAACTGGGGACGCGACAGACATTGGTAGACACGTATGTTTTTTTATAACGGCCGTTTGCTCGCCATCTCCTTGTGGACCGGCCTCATTGAAAACTACGCCAAACCCCGGCTCATGACCCTTCAGGAGCGCGAACAGACGCTAACCCACCCTCTTCCAGGCCAGTGGTTGGTAGAGGCGTACTCGAATAGCAGAGTGCGCACGCCCACGTGCGCACGGAGACGGTGCGTGGGCGTACGCACTCCGCTGCCTCATTTGAAACATCCTCGTGGCATGAAGCCATAAAAAAAGGCCAGAGCATACACCTGGCCTTTTCCTGTCCACTGTTCACTGTCCACTGTCCACTGACCACTGACTACTGACCACTAGACAACCGCCGGTTTTGCCGGCTTGGGTGTGCCGATGGCCGCGCCAATCGCGCCCAAAATCGCGCCAAACAGAGCATACAGTACGCTGCCACAAATGCTGCCGATAATCCCACTGAATACGCCAGTTCCCATCATTGTCCCCAATGAACCGGCCAGGCTAGGATCCATGGCCGCTATCTGGTTCATAAGCGGGATCATCATAAATGCAGCCACGATGCCCGACGCCAGCCCTGATAAGAAAAAGCCTATCGCGCCGCTGGCTGCGCCACCACTAATCAGGCTACCGGTAATCGGTTCCAGTTTGGCGTACTGCCGGGCATAGACTACGCCGGCCCCAATACCGGCGGCCAAGGGGGCAATACAGGCCAAACAGCCTATCAGGCTGAGCATGGGAGAGCCAAAACCGGTTGGCAATGGCGCATTTGGGTCCGACATAGACGCCAGCACACTTGTCATCACTTGCTGCATGTAATTCATGGAGATAAATGTGGAAAGTAGATTGATCACGAGCAAAATAACAAAACTTAAGGCGGCGCCACCTAACAGGGGTTCAGTACGAATTTTCATAATATCCTCCAGATATAAACATAATTAAAAATCGCCAGAGGGAATTGTAACATAGAAAGTAACGAGAGATTACAAAAGTCTGCCAGACTTTTTGTAATTTCCTCCGTCACTGATACGTTTGCCCGTTCCAGGTCAGCCGTTTGACATAGAGGATTTCGCAAGCGCCGTTGCCGGAATCGCTGCGGCTGAGGGAGGTGCTGTTCCTCCATTTTCTATCGCCCTGTGTCGCTTCGATGTCTACCAGCAGCCCTTCCAGGAATACCTGGTCGTCTTCCTTGATTTTTAGCAGCGCTTCCGCCAGGTTGGGTGTGGCCGGGATAATGTGGACATTGCTGGAGTGGAGGCGCAGATAATCGGCGTCATAGGGAGAATCATCTTCCCAGGAGTAGTGATACCAGCGATTTGACTGCCGCCAGTTTACCCATTGGTCTACCTGCGGATCGCCTAATTCGCCCCAACCCAGGGCCAGGTCTAGCGGGGAGATGTTTGCCGGCCAGTTGCGGTAGGTTTTTCGGCTCAATACCCGGCCGCCCATTTGCAGATGAGCGCGAGGGATGATCTGCCATTGGTTGTTTTTGTCTTGTCCAAAGATGACCGGTTCATCTCTGGCTGTGGCCCACTGCATTGGATCAGCGATGAGGTGGCTGGCGGGGGGTGGGGGGAACGGCCGTTTCTCGTGCCATCAGGCTGGAAGCCAAACAGGAGAAGCAGGGCCAGAAATATAAAAGTCAGCCCTATTCCAATAATCAGGTAATCGATTTGTTTTTGTTTCAGCGTGTCATTGTCGGCTGTGCTATTCATGTGGGAAGTATATTGAAAATAGCTGTTGGATAAAATAACACCTTTGGCCCAGGCGAATAAACGGGTGGTTAATCATTTTCTAAAGGGGCGAATTCGACTATACTTCTCGCGATGAAGGTTCTCGAAGGTACAATCCCCCCGGAGAAGCATGGCGTGTTCTCATTTCACTTTCGCCAGATGAAAATCTAGGCCGGGCCTTTGTATTGGCGCAAGCATTGGCGCGTGAAAATCATGGTCAATTGGTAACGGCCGTTTTCCTCACCAATGAGGATGAGCCAAACCTGACCCCTTACCGAGATATTCTGAACCAGGCGGCCGCCGCTTGCCCGGATGATCTTGATATTCACCCCCTCATCATCCAGGCAGATACGCTCAAAAGTGGTTTAGAGGTCTTGATCCAAAAAGCAGGCATCGACCTGGTGATCGTACGCGCTGACAGCGCTGCCCGCCTTGACTTGTCACATGTGAAATGTGCTGTTGTTGCCTTTCGTGGGGACCGCGCCGAAATTGAAGGGGAAATAGCCGCCTCGGGCAAAAAAAGTATTCAACGCATCCTGGTACCCACGGCCGGCGGTCCTAACAGCGCCCATGCCCTCACCTTCTTGCTGCCCCTGACGCCCCAGGTTGAAGTGACCCTTTTGTATGTGGCGGCCGGCATTTCCAATCCAGCCGGGGAGCGCCTGGGGCAAGATCGGTTGCAGCAGGTGTTGGAATACGTAGACGCCGGCAACCGCATTCAGAGCAAAATTGTTTTTAGCGATTCCATTGCCGACGCCATTGTAACGGAAGTGAACGACGGTTATGACCTGGTGATGATTGGCGCCAGCCGGGAAAGCTCCCTGGATAAAGTGTTGTTTGGCGATATTCCGGCGGCGGTGGTACGCACCAGTAAATGCCCGGTGGCCGTTGTGCGCCAGCCGCAAAAGATAACGGGCGACCTTTCCTGGAAAGTGCGGGAGTGGCTGCCCCGTTTGAGCTTGCAGGAACGCACGGAAGCGTATGTGCGCATTCCGGCGCAGTGCCCGGCCTAATATTGATTATTACATGTTGATTTCTTTATCGGCCATGATCGCTTCTCTGGGCCTCATTGTAAACAGCGTGGCTGTCGTCATTGGCGCCATGCTGGTGGCGCCGCTGATGTCGCCCATCATTGGCTCAGGCATGGCCATTGTTTTGGGCGACGAACGTTTTCTGCGTCGCTCTATTGGGGCGGTGGTGCAGGGGGCGGTGTTGGCGGTGTTGGTGGGTATGATTGCCGGGCTGCTCGGTTTGAATCAGCCGCTGTCTAACGAGGTCTTGACGCGGACGCAGCCCAGTTTGCTAGACCTGGCGATTGCTTTGTTTTCCGGCCTGGCGGCAGCGTATGCTTTGTGCCGTTCAGATGCGGCCGGGGCGCTGCCGGGGGTGGCGATTGCCGCTGCCCTGGTGCCGCCGTTGGCAGCGGTGGGCATTACCTTCACTTTTGCTGTGGTGGGACTTTTTCAGAATGAATCACAAACGGCCGTTCAAGCGTTCAGCGGCGGTCAGTTTCGCTTATCTTTAGGGGCTTTGCTCTTGTTTACCACCAACTTTGTCGCCATTAGTTCGGCGGCGGCTTTGATGTTCCTCATATTGGGCTATCGTCCCGGCGCCGCCCGCAAAGACCGTAAACGGGTACAGACCCGCGCCTTTAGAGCCTCTATCGTGCTGCTCGCGCTCGTTTCTGTGCTGCTGGCAGTGACCACCTATGAACTGGCGAAAGAGCGGCGGCAGTTGGCCCGCATCCGGGAAGTGACGACGCAGCAGGTGCGTGAAATTGTGAACGGGGAGTTGGATGAGCTAGAGATTGTGAGGTTCCAGGATGGTTTTTTGGAGCTGGATTTGGTGGTACGCGCCGCCAACTCTGTGCCGTATTTTGTAGTAGAAGCGCTGCAAGAAAGTATTGGCGGCGCCTTGTCGGCTGAGAAAATCATTGATGAAATTGCGCTAACGATGGCGGTGATTCGGGTGACGGAACTGGATCCGCTGACGCCGCCAACCGCCACTCCCACTCCCACGGCGTCGCCCATACCCTTACTGACGCCGCTGCCTTCCGCCACCTCATCGCCCACATTACCTCCCACTGATACAGTGGAACCCACCGCCACGCAGACGCCGGCGGCCACGCCAACGCCATCGGCTACGGCCACCCCCCTGCCTACGCCGACCTTGACGCCCACGCCTACGCCCACGCCAGTAACGGCCGTTGTCGATTACCCCTATGGCGCTCAACCTGCGCGCCGAACCGGGCGTGACGGGTGAAGTGTTGGCTCTGCTGGAGGATGACAGTGTGGTGATCCTCCTGGATGAACAGCTTGAAGTAGACGACATCCTCTGGCAGAAAATCGAAGTGGATGGCGTCACGGGCTGGGTGGCGGCTGCTTATCTCCTCACCAGGCCAGTGAATTCATCGTTTGAAAGAAAAAATGGGTTAAAACATGTTTCCCCTGGGCGTAAAACAAGACGCTTCAGCATGTTTCTTATCCCAGCCACCGCGTTTAATTGGTGGCGTTCGCAGTCCAAAATTGGAATTGCTGTGGCAACTCAGCCCCGGTTGCTCCAGGCGAGAAAATCAGTATAATCCTCAATCGTTATGGCCCTGTAGCTCAATTGGCAGAGCAGGCGACTCTTAATCGTCTGGTTAAAGGTTCGAGTCCTTTCAGGGTCACAGGCCAAAACCGTTCAGAAATGGGCGGTTTTTTTGTATAGCGGTTGTCTAATTTGTAGAACGAAGGTTTGGGCAGGCCCCCTATACGTTTTGTAAATTGTTTTCAGGCGATTTGAGAAACGGTGTAACGGTGTACCAAAAAAGCCGCCCTCGTAAGAGGACGGCTTTTGCGTTTTCGCCAGGGGCATCCAGGAATGAAAATTACTTAACTCTGAGATTAGAAATTAGGAGATTAGATACTCGACCAATTTCTAATTTTTTATCTCTCGTGAGTTGTTTGATCCGCGTTCCAGGGGCTACTGAATGCCAAATGTGACCTGAATTTGTAACTGATAGCTCAGTTGGCCGGGTGAGACGCCTGGGCCGGCGGGGGATTCAGCCATCGCCATGCCGCCGCCATACCCCATGGGCATGACCGGCTGACCCACCACCTCGCTGATGATGGTGATATCTCCCAGACCCACGCCAGCTAACTCGGCCAGGGACTCGGCGCGGACGCGAGCATCGGCCATGGCCGCCGCCCGTGCTTCTTCTTGCAGCGCCGCCGGATCAGCCACGCTGAAGCTGATGCCGTAGATGGAGTTTGCTCCGGCTTCGGTGACGGCCGCCAGCACGTCGCTGACCTGGTTGATGTCCCGAATCGTGACGTTCACCTGGTTGTTGACGCGGTAGCCAGCAATGCCTTCGGGGCCATTGTCCCCATAGATTTGTTCAGCCCACAAGCTGTAGTTGGTGGTTTGAATATCTTCCGGGGCAATGCCTTGTGCGCTCAGGGCAGTCATGATTTGTTGCAAGGTGGCCTCGTTTTGACTGGTGACTTCGCTGACCGTATCGGCAAAGGTCTCGACGCCAACCTGCACTTCGGCCCGGTCTGGCGCGCCAAACGCTTCGCCCTGGCCGACGACGGTGATGCCTCCGGCAGCCAGCGGCGCCTGGGCGGCGGTAGCGGTATTGGTGGCAGGGTTGCAGGCGATGAGAACGGCCGTTAACGCCACCAAGATAAGAACAGAAATAGTTGTTTTTGTTTTTGACATCATTTTATCTCCTTGCTTATCAGCAAAAATTTCCGCGTTTGCGGGTGTACATGTATAGAACGGTGGCGTGATGGATTTTGTTCCGTGAAGTTTTAAAGTGACAAAGTTGCAGGGTGGCAAGGTTATCTTGCTACTCTGCCACCTTGTCACTTTATGGCTATAATCTGCATTATGAAACGAGCAAATATTGTTCTCACCGGTTTTATGGGTACGGGCAAGTCAACGGTTGGCCGGCTGCTGGCTGAACAGTTGGGGTATGGCTTTGTGGATACGGATGAGTGGATTGAAAGGGGAAGACGGCCGTTCTATCGCCGATATTTTTTCGTGAAGATGGGGAAGACGCCTTCCGTCAATTAGAGCGCACTGCTTCGCTTACGATAGCCAAACTAGAGGGCACAGTGATTGCTACCGGCGGCCGTTTGATGCTGGATGAGGGTAATGCAGCGGCCTTGATGGCAAACGGCCGTGTCTTTTGCCTGACGGCTGAGCCGGAGGAGATTGTGGCGCGGGTGCGAGAAGGGGGAGAAACGGCCGTTGCTCAATACGCCCAATCCCGCCGCCAGAATCCAGGCATTACTGGACCAGCGCCGCGACGCCTACGGCCGTTTTCCCCAAATCGATACCACCGGCAAAACAGTGGAGCAGGTGGCGCAAGAAATTACGAACGTAGTGCGCAGTGGATAGCGTATATGGTTTTTCACGCGCTACGCAGTGTGGTTTCAAAAAGGAAGCAGATGAAAGCTCAATACCAAACTTTACCAGTGACCCATCCTACTGGAGCGTATAACGTCATTGTTGGCCAGAATTTGCTGACAAATTTGTTGGAATTGGCCCACATTGATGGCCCGTTTATCGTCGTCACGGATACGAATGTGGGGCCGCTCCATGCGCATAAAATTGAGGGAGCGCTGGCGGTGGTGACTGTGCCGGCCGGTGAAGAAAACAAAACGCTGGACGCCGTGCGCCACATCTACGACCAACTATTTGCCGCCGGACTGGATCGCAAAGGCACATTGGTGGCGCTGGGCGGCGGCGTGGTGGGAGACATGACCGGGTTTGTGGCTGCCAGCTACATGCGCGGCGTTGACTTTGTGCAATGCCCGACCACGCTGCTGGCCATGGTCGATGCCAGCGTAGGCGGCAAGACAGGGGTCGATATGCCCCAGGGTAAGAATCTCATCGGCGCGTTTCAAACAGCCAACGGCCGTTCTCGCCGACCTGGCCACGTTGCAAACCTTGCCGCCAGCCGAATTCGCCTCTGGTATGGCTGAAGTGGTCAAACACGGTCTCCTGGCGAACGAAGCATTGTTAGAGAGAGTAGAGAATGGCGATTGGAGATTGCGTCCTGACAACCAATCTCTCCTCTCTAATCTCCACGCTCTCGTCACCGACGCCATCCAGGTCAAACGAGATGTGGTGCAACAAGACCCCTTCGAGCAGGGCATTCGCGCCACCCTGAACCTGGGCCATACTTTTGGTCATGCGGTGGAGCAGGTGAGCGGCTACACGGTGCGGCATGGGGAAGGGGTGGCCATGGGGTTGGTGGCGGCGGCCAATTTGTCGGCGCGGCTGGAGGCGTGTGATCCGGCGCTGCAAGGGCGCATTGAGCAGGTTTTAGAGAATGTTGGCCTGCCCACGCGCCTCCCCCTCTCACTTAGACCCTGAGAAAGCTCGTATCATTCCATGGGCAGCGACAAGAAGAAGGCGGCGGGCGTGATGCGCTTCGTGCTCATTCATGATGTGGGACAGGCGTTTGTGCGTAGTAATGTGGCTAAAGAAGATGTGCTGGCGGCGATAACGGCCGTTCAAGAATAGCCTGAGAGCGCGGACAGCTTGTCCGCTTTTTGCGGACAAGCTGTCCGCGCTCCCAGGTATGGAGAGTAGCATGACAAACATTTTAGTGTTACACGGCCCCAATTTGAACCTGTTAGGCGTCCGTCAGCCAGAGGTATATGGCAAAATGACGCTGGACGATATCAATCAGGAGCTAACCAAATTTACCAAACAGCAAAAGGTGGAACTACGTATTCAACAATCCAATCATGAAGGAGATTTGATTGACGCCATCCACGTGGGCAGAAATTGGGCGGATGGCCTGCTCATCAATCCGGGCGCGTTTACCCATACCAGCTATGCTTTGCGGGACGCCATTGCCTCAGTGGCGCTGCCCACCGTGGAAGCGCACCTGAGCAATATCCATGCCCGAGAAGCATTTCGGCGTCATTCTGTGATTGCCCCGGTATGTGTGGGGCAAATTTGCGGTTTTGGCTGGCGTAGTTATGTGTGGGGATTGCAGGCGCTTTTACAGCATTTAGCAGACGGTTAAAGCCAAGAAGTTCAACTTTTTGAAAAGGTGAGCTTCTTCCCGCCCGTTAAAACAAAAAAAGAGCCTACCAATTGGTGAGGCTCTTCCTTTGTTGATGGGGCGCTTAACAATAGTTTGATGGGGTGTGATGCGGCGGCAATGAAGCTTCAATGGTCGCGGCGATGAATCGGCAATGGGGCGTCTATGAGGCTGTGATGCGGCAACGTTGCGGCTGTGATGTGGCAGCGATGAGGCGTCGATGCGGCTTCGGTGTTGGTGTATTGCAGGAACGGCGGGGAGGGCAAAGTGTCTGTGTGGCTGTGATGAGGCGTCCATGTTGTCAGGTTGTTTGCGGCGATGTCCCCTGTGTTCCCATACTGTGTAGCGCCACCCTCTATTTGGTTGTGCCCTATTTATAGTAGATTAAGATTACGAAGTTTGTTTTAAAACGAAAAAAACCATTGTCCTAGCAGCGAGGTACTGGAGGGACTAAAACGCCATAGTTGCGTTACAATCCTGCGGGTATGCAATTGATGAAGAAGTTGTTTAACGGTTTTACGCCTTATACCGGGTGGCTGCCTGATGGTTTGGCGGTGGCTGCGCTGTGGCTGCTCTGTGTTATCTTTTTAGCGCCCGCTTTTTTTGCCGGGCAGGGTGCTGCTGCCGCTTGATATTGTGGTGGAGGGGATGCCGCCCTGGCAGGAAGTTGGACAGGTGGTTGATTTACATAATCCTATTTTGGAGGATGCGGTTTATTATATTTTTCCGGTCAAACAATGGACGGCCGAGGTGGTACGGCAGGGGAGCTTGCCTTTATGGAACCCGTATGTGTTTACAGGCTATCCGGCTATTTATGATACCCAGGCGGGCTTATTTTACCCGTTTTCACTTTTGTATTATTTACTGCCGGCGGCAACGGCCGTTGATCTGACAATTTTGCTGCAAATGATGGCCGGAACCTTGTTCATGTATCTTTACTTGCGCCAGATTCGGCTGCGGCGGTTGGCGGCTGTTGTGGGCGGCGTCTTGTTCATCTTCAACGGGCTGATGGTGGTGTGGCTGGAATGGCAGGTGGTTCATGCGGCCGTTATCTGGCTGCCTTTGCTGCTGGTTTTGGTGGAGCGCACGGTGCAGGCTGCGGCTGAAAACAGGGAAAATCCCTGGGTGTATGCGGCCGGGGCGGGGGTGGTATTGGCCTTGCCCTGGCTGGGCGGTCATTGGAATTGGACCTTGTATATGAGCGTAACGGCCGTTGCGTATTTGCTGTGGCGGCTGCTGATTTTGGGGCGCAGTCAATGGAAAAAGATGGTGGGCATAATTGGCGTTGTCCTGGGGGTGGGGGTGGGGCTTTCTTTGATTCAAGTGCTGCCCGCCTTTGCTTTTCTCAGCCAGAGTCACCGGCAGCCATTGTCTTGGGCAGAGGTCAAACAGTTTGGCCTGCTCAACCGGCTGGTGGTGGTGACGCTGCCTGATTTTTTTGGCTCGCCGCTGGCTGGAAACTGGTGGGGTGTGGATAACTACAATGAAACCACGATTTACATGGGCGTTATGGCGCTGCTGCTGGCGGGCATGGCGCTTTGGCTGCGCCGGGATCGTCTGGCAGCTTTTTTGGGGCGTGTGGGGCGGGCTGGGTTTGTTGCTGGCTTTGGGAGCGCCGTTTTATGGGGTGTTGTATGTGCTGCCGGTGTTCAATGGCTTGCTGCCCAGTCGAGCCGGGGTACTGGTGGTGGTGTGTACGGCCGTTTTAGCAGCGATGGGCGTGGAAGCATTATCAGGGGCGTCGTTTCGGGCGCGGGCTGGCCGGGTAGTGGCGGGAATTGGCGGTATGTTGGTGGGGATAACGGCCGTTTACCTGTTTTACTATCGTGGGCAAGTTGACCTGGCTACCTTGCGGCCGTCTCTTTTTATATTTTTGGCGTTTTTGCTGGCAGGCTATGGGGTGATTGGCCTGCGTCTGGCCGGACGGGTGTCTGCGGGGTGGTTTGGGCTGATTGTGCTGGCGCTTATCATCAGCGATTTGTTTTTATTTGGCGCTGATTACAACACGGTCTCCACGACAGATGCTCTTTTCCCGCCCACAGAAACGGACGCATTTTTACAGAACGCGACTGCTCCGTTGCGCATCGTCACGCCAGCGCAGGGCGTGGCCTACCGGCCCAATACCTCCCTTGTCCCCCGCATAGCCAACCTGAGCGGGTATGGCCCTGGCATTCCCCAACGGCTTGTCGATTATATGAACTTGGCGGAGGGTGGGGAGGCGGTGCGTTTTAACCGGGTGCTGCTGCCGCAGTCTGCGGTGGATTCTCCTTTGCTGGATGCGCTGGGCGTGGGTTATGTGGTGACGATAGATGAGAAATGGGGCGAAACGGCCGTTCCCGCTCTGGCGCAAAATGACATTCAAACCTGGTCGCCGCTGACAAATGATAAAAGACAGGCGCCGCTAGTCGTGGGCGAGGTGGGTTTGCAGCGTGTGGATGTGGCCTTGAAGGTGGTGGAACCGGGCGAAGGCGGCGTCACCCTGCGCATTTTTACGGCAGATGGCGCTCAAGAATTGGCCCATTCAGAACTAGATACCACCGCTTTAGCTGAGGAGACAGCCTGGGCTAGCTTCTATTTTTCAATATTCCCACCAGCGTGGGGAGATTCATTTTGCTGGAACTGGAACATACGGGTGAAGGGCAAGTGGCTGTGGGCGAAACGGCCGGGTCGCAAGCAGTTTATCAGGCTTATGTGATGCCTCGCCCCAATCTGCGGCATGAGGCCGGTAAAACCAAAGTGTATCAACGGGAAAATGCCAGCCCGCGAGCCTATGCGGTTCCGGCAGCGGTGTTGGCCGCCAGTCAGTCAGAGGCGTTGGCGTTGGTGGCTGCTAACGCAGACAACCTGGATCGGGTGGTGGTACTAGAAACGGCGGGCAAGCCATCGCCGGCAGCAGGAAATATGGCTGATGAAGCCGGGAAAGTGATGATCACCACCTATGCCTTGAACGAGGTGACACTGAGGGCTGAAATGCCGCAGGCGGGTTTTGTGGTGCTGGCAGATTTGTATGATGCCGGTTGGCAGGCGGCGGTGGACGGGCAGCCGGTTCCAATTTACCAGGCGAATACAGTTTCACGGGCTGTGGCTGTACCGGCCGGGACGCATGACATCCGGTTTGTTTACCGGCCGCTGCCGTTTTATGCGGGAGCGTTGGTATCGGGCGTGGTCTTGTTGGCGGTGATTTTGTTTTGGGGATGGACGTGGAGGCGGCGCAGTTAAATGAGACAACGGCGTGTTTCTGGCTGGCTTTGGCTTATTTTGGCGGCGTATGGGGGTGTTGGCGGCGGCGGCCAGTGTAATTGTGCCGCTGGCGGAATCGCCTGATGAACTGGACCATTTTTGTATGTGCGGTATGTGGTGAATAACGGCCGTTTCCCGGTAATGGATCCTGTGGCTGAAAACAACGAAACGATGGAAGCGAATCAGCCGCCGCTTTATTATTTGCTGGGAACGGCCGTTTCTGGCTGGGTGGATATGAGTGCGCCCGCCGAGATGCCCTTGAACCTCTGTTATAGTTTTTGATGCGCAAGATACCGGCAGACAAACTTTTTTACCGGCATGACGTCGCCGAACAGTTTCCCTACCGGGGTAATAGTTTAGCGTTTCATCTGGTGCGGTTGTTATCGGTTTTGTTGGGCGCAGGCACAGTAGCCCTGGCCTATGCGCTGGGCCGGGAACTGGCGGACCGCGATGAGAGAGACGGTTTATTGGCGGCTGGTCTGTTGGCGTTTAACCCTCAATTTATTTTTTATCACCGGCAGCGTCAATAATGATGTGTTGACGGCTTTGTTGGGGGCGGCGATTTTATGGCAGAGTGTGCGCGTGGCGAAACGGCCGTTTCTCTCAAACGTTCTGGTATTGGCGCTGCTGGTGGGACTGGGGTTGTTGACCAAATTTGCCTTGATTGCATTATGGCCGGTGGCGGTAACGGCCGTTTTAATCCCTGTCATTGGGGCGCGGCGGCCGGGTCAAGAGAAAGTGGAATCAGGCAGATCGCTTCACGCTTTCCTCATCAACCTGGCTGTTTTGTTGATCTTGCCTATTGTGGTGGCGGGCTGGTGGTACGAGCGCACCCGGCGTTTTTACGGGGATGTGTTAGCCTGGGATGTCCATCTGCAAGCCAAAGGCGCCGAAGTTTTGCGTACCACGCCGTTTGCCGCCGCAGATTTGGCTGAATTTATCTCGCTGCATTTCCGTTCATCCTGGGGGCTTTTTGGTTGGCTGAATGTGCAAGCGCCCACTTGGATGCTGGGCATCTACGCGGTTTTAGTTATCCTGGCGCTGGTTGGTTTGGTGAGAGAAATTTGGAGTTGGCGTCATTTAGCACGGGAGGATGGCTGGTTGGTCTGGGGCCAAAGGCTGCTGGCTGAAAAAGCAGCCTTTGGCTTGACGGCATTGGCTGTGCTGGCGGTCTATGTTTCCTTGCTGCGCTATATTCAAACCATCAACTGGTCTGGTTATCAAGGACGCCTGGCGTTTTCGGCGGCGGCGGCGGTGGCGGCCTTGTTGGCGTTGGGTCTCCGGCGGCTATTTTTGAAACGGGATTGGATCAGCCAGGTAGTCGTTGGCCTGTTGGCGGGGTTGGCAGTTTGGGCGGTTTTTGGCGTGATGGCGGATGCTTATCCCCCATCCATAATTTATGATCTGTCGCCTGACGCAGCCCAGTTGTGCGCCCGCTTTGAAAATGGCTTGATGCTGGAAGGGGTGGCGCTGCCGGAAACGGCCGTTGCCGGAGAAAAACTGGCAGGCGTCCTGTTGGCTTATGGTTTGGCGGATGCAGCCACGCCGCAAACGGTGGTGGCCGCTATTACAACGGGCGATGGGTCGCCAGCGGCGCAAACGGAACTGGCGCTCACCTGGCAGGCGGGAGAAGCGTTAAAAATCCCGCTGACGTTTCCTTCCATCGAGACGGAAGCGCCAGCTAAAGGCGTTTTGCAAATTTCTGTGCTAGATGGGGAGAAGCCCAGCAGTCTGTTCGCGCCGATGGGCAAGCCTTAGAAATGCCATTTGTGGCGGGCGTGGTAAAGATTGAACCGGAACGGCCGTTTTCACCCCAGCCACAAGTATCTACAAATGCTGTTTTTGACGAGACCGTGCAGTTGATTGGGTACGATGCCGTTGAGGAAAACGGAATTTTGGCAGTAACGCTTTACTGGCAGGCAGTCGCCGCGCCCGCCCACGATTTTACGACCTTTGTGCATCTCCTGGATGCAGCGGGCAATCTTGTAGCCCAGGCGGACAGTCAGCCGCAAAACGGCCGTTACCCGCTGTCTCTGTGGTCGCCTGGGGAAATTGTGGCGGATACTAAACTTATTGCTTTGCCGGCAGAACGGCCGTTGCAGGTGATGGCGGGGCTTTATCTTTTAGAAACAGGCGAGCGGCTGCCGCTCACAGATAATGCCGGAGACGCCCTATTCCTGTTTTTCCTCGAAACGTCAGAGTAAAACTAAATCCAACAGGTCGCATTTTCCTGGCTAGATTGAACCAATCTTCAAGATTCAGTAGTTCGAAAAAGCTTTTTTTAACCGCAGATTAGATTACACAGATTTTTCAGGTCTAATCTGCGTCATCTGCGCAATCTGCGGATCATCTCTTTTAAGATTTTAAACTACTGAGATTGGTTCAATCTGAACAGCGCAAACTTATTTACGAGTGCTTGCTAACGCAAAATGGTGACAGAAGCAGAAACGCAGTCATATATATGTCGTTCTTCACCTCGATTCACCACATAGACGTAATCGTTGGTCGTATTAATGCCAATGGCCCATGGCATTATTCCCTGGCTGGGAATTGTGACCACAGGTTTGTTGTTTTTGAAAACTGAAATATTGTTTGATCCCCGATTGGCAATAAAGGCATATCCTGTTTCTGGGTGTACCTCGACTTCTCGAGGAAACGAGCCGACAGCCTGATTGCCTAAAAAGGTTAGCCCGGAAAAAACAGAAACATTATTGTCTGGTGGGTTGACGACATACGTGAAATTGCCGATGGGATCATAGGCCACGGAAATGCTGGAACTGGGCTGTCGCGTAGGAAGCCAGACGATTGAAAGGCGCCTGGGTGCTAAAGACGCTCACATTGGTGTTCGGGTAACCCGCTGGTCGATTTTGCACTTCCTGGCCCACGACATAGAGATAATGATTTGTTGTGTCGATTGCCAAACTAGCCGGCCCCCAGGTATGGGCATCAAGAATACCCACTACTTGCAGGCCATCGATCACATAGACTTGACCATAATCCCAACTGGCCGCAAAAACGAGACCGCTTTCTGGATCGAATGTGATTGAAGTAATCCAGCCGCGAATACCTTCGTTCATACCAATATCTTTCAGGTAGGTCAGGTTGGTTTGAGCCGCGTTAAAAACCCGTATATTTGAATCTAGATCAGCTACATACAGATAATCATTCACAGGATTATATAATGGGGTATGTCCTTCAAAGTATTGGTCATAAGTTCCGGTGATATTTGTGCCTTTAAAAGCGGTCAATGGTGTAGGAGGCCCGCCATGGTTGCTGTGAATATTGGAGACATATGCCCGGTCAGAATCGGGATCGATGGTGACTTTTGAGGGCCATTTGCCGCCTGTATTGATATTTCTGAGGTAGGTGTCGTTGAGGAAAAGGCTGACATCATTGCTGTAATTATTCACCATGTAGGCAATACCGGTGTTTTCATTGGCGTCGATATCATTGGGGCAATTGGCGCTGGATACTGGTATGTTTTGACAAATTGAGGAACGGCCGGCACAGGTGTGGGGCTTGGTGTTGCGGTGGGTGTTGGTTGTTTGCTGATAATTGGCAAAAAGTACGGTGTTCCATCAGTGACGGATCGGGCTGCTTGGGCTGACGCTGCATCTCTTGGATTGTGCGGCCAAACAGCAAAAAGAGACAAGGCAACGATTCCAGTTAAAAAGCCCCTAACAAGATTTTGAAATGATCGGTAGTTATTCTGAGTGTTCATTTTTCCTTAAAAACCCAACGATAAATTTTTTGGTGAAAGGTTGAGTTTATTAGGCGGGAAGTTTCTATTAATTGTCATAAATTTGCAATATCCAAAATGGCAATTTGATCACTTATATACCCATTTTTCAAACAAATTTTCCAGATTGCACTGACAGTGCGTTTCCGCCAGTTGGCGGAAGGTTTCGGTGCTGACGATGCGCCATTGGTATTGGCTGACGTAATCCGCGAGGAAGGCGTCAAAAGTGGCTTGCTCCATCTCCCTGGCGAGCGCTTCCACGAACAGGAGCCGCGCCCGTAGATGATGGCGGAGTATTCGGCGCCCTGGTAGGCGCTGACGGGCAGTCCGATGGGAATGGGTTCATTGTCTACGCGGGAGAAACGGCCGTTCCAAGACCCCTTATACTCGTTTGCCGCCTGCTCGCCATACATATCCAGGTAGTAAAGATACGTGGCATACTGCGTCACCGCTTCGTCCAGCCACGGCTCATCAAGCTGGTCGTTGCCCACCATGTTATAGAACCATTGATGCGCTACTTCATGGGCGGTGGTCGTTTCCATGTAAATTTGATTGGGTACGTTGGGATTGACCGGATCGTCTGGATCGTATTCGTGCAAGGTGATGGCGATGATACCCGGGTATTCAATGCCCAGCGCCAGGGTGGAGGTCGCCACGATGTCGAGTTCCGTGTAGGGATACGGCTCGAAGCGTTCGTTGAAGAGTCGCAAGGCGTCGGTGGCAAAGGCGGCGGCGTCTTCGGCGCCAGCCATGAACTCGGCGGGCGCGTAGCTGTTTATCGTCGTTTCACCCACCGTGCGGCTCACAACTTCGTAGCGGGGGCTGATGGCTAAATAGAAATCTCGTGCCGGGCCAATGGCGAGTTCGATGGTTTGCTGGCCGTCTGCGCTGGTTTCGCTCAAGGCCACGCCACTGCCCACCACCACTTGTTCGTCGTCGGCCGTAACGGTGACATGATAGAAGGCGGCGTCGCTGTAGGTGGCGTCGCCTTGCTCGGAAGCGGGGGGTAATGTTCCAGCCTTCGTCGTCATACACAGCCACCATCGGATAAAAATGGGACAGCGCCATGATGTCATCTACCTGGGCGAAGACGCCGTAGTTGCGTGCTAGTTGGTGGGGGAACGGCCGTTACGAAATCCATTGCCATCGTCACAGACTCACCCGGCGCTAACGGGGTGGCTAACGGCACACGCATCACCGAATCAAACGCCTCTTCCAGCACCGGCTCAACCGACTTGCCGTCCACGGTGACGTTACTCACCTCAATGGAGCCGCCTAATAAGTTTGGGAAAAGATGGAAGTAAACGGCATCCAGCGCCTCGTTTTCATCATTCGTATAGTCAATAACTTGATTGCTGGTGACGGTTCCCGCATCGAAATCTACTTGAAGGTTTATCTCATAGGTGGTGGCGTGGGGCAGGGCGTCGAGGCTGGCTTGGGCGGCGGTGGTCAGGCCAGGGCGGTAGAGGTCGAGAGTGTTTGGCTGAGGAGAGGAGGAGGGGGAGGGAACGGCCGTTGCTGTTTCAAGTAGCAGCGTTTCAGTTTTCGTGGGTTCGGGTGTCAACTTAACTTCAGCAGCGAATTGTTGACATCCAGTAACTAATAGTAAAAGGATTAAAATTCCCAAAATCTCCAAACTGCCTCGTTGAAATTTCAGGTTCACACAGCTTCCTTTATTACAGAATTATGTTGCATAGTTCACCTCTCTTTGAAGCCTATTCTAGCATAAGATGCTGCACTTTGTAGTCTGCTGTAATCTGTACCCTTGTGGTCACCTTTTCGGGGAAGGTCATGGAGTTATTCAATCATTTGTGCAGATTGTGCAGATAGTTCGATGCCATCAACTGAGATTCTTTTTCCCATTATTAAGTAAGGCGATGCGTCCCGTGCCGATGGCAAATTCGAGCGCACGTCTCCCCTTGGCATAATCTGCCAAAACGACGCCGTTGCTTCTTCATCGTGGCGCAAGTGCGCGGCATATCGTACGGCACGTCGTTCGTTCGTTGACATGTTTGGTTAAATTGCGTACAGTATAGCTGTACGGAAACGAGGTGTTTTATGATTGCTACAACTTACACGAATGTGCGGACAAATTTAGCTCAATTTTTAGATAAAGTGACGGATAACCGAGAGACAGTTGTCATTCAACGGCGGGGGCATGAGGATGTGATCATGATTTCAGCCGATGAACTCAACAGCTTGCTCGAAACAACCCATTTATTGCGCTCACCTAAAAATGCTGAACGTTTGCTAACAGCATTGGAGCGGGCGCGTTCAAAATCGGAAACGGCTCAGTCAATTGAAACACTCAAAAGTGAATTGGGATTAGCTGATGAGCCAACGTGATGCGGTCTTTCATCCCGAGTTTCGAGAAGACCTGCAATACTGGGTAAAAACGAATCGGAAGACAGCTTGCGTGCTTTCAAACTCATTGAAGCGATCATGCGTGATCCATTTGAAGGATTAGGCAAACCAGAGCCACTCAAATATCTCGATGCGAACACATGGTCACGTCGACTAACCCAGGAACACCGCATTGTTTATCACGTCACCGATGAGCGGATTGACTTCTTGCAAGGACGTTATCATTATTGATTGGAGATCGGGTTAATTGAATGTAAACGGCCGTTTCTTCCTTAACTGGCTCTTTAACTTCTCCTATTTTTGATTTTGTTGGTTTGGTTGTGGGTACAACATTTGGAGGTTGCTGCTGACACGCGGTGAATAAAAGCAAAAATATCAAAGCGAGCGAGATGTATAATTTTGAGTTTGTCATATGTGGACTCTTATTTGAGGTGGATTTTGCGTCTTATGGGGTATCTTGAAACCAACTTGCAATATCATCCCAAAGTTCTGGCCTTTCTAACACGTCTGCAAATTGTAAACCCAATCCTGGATGCGTTTCCGGTCTAGCTTTGGATGCTTCCTGAACAAGTCCCTGAATATCCAACAGATCTTTTGGGCGATGCGCAATCGCTTTCATGATGATTAAATCTTCTGGGGTAGGCAATCGAATGTTGAGCGCATCATCAATGGCATAAACGACGCTTCTTTCAACCATCTCTTGTTCAAAAGGCAAAATACCGAGTGAAATATCAATATTTGTTTGCGACGAAGTATGGCGCAAGAGCAGGACACGATTCTGCCGCGCAAAATCTTCGGCTTGAGAAATTCGTGGTTCAATCCCTTCTTGCCCAGCAATTTTTAAGAAACGGGGATTTCGTCAACAGAAAGCAAAAACATGGCATCCAGGTCTTCTGTAAAACGAGCCTGGCCTAAAAGACTGACAGCAATACCGCCAATGACGACACCACGATTGTCAAATTGAACGAGGAGATTATCTAAAGCTTCAAGGGGGTCGTGGAAAGTTCCCTGTTTATCAGTTTGGGACATAGTTTGCCTTTAATCCGGCCCATAATAAAAATATCGCCATTTCTCCGTCATCATTTTCCCGCTTAATGTCTAGCCGAATTGCACGCTGTTTAATGGTATTAAGTCGTCGCCAATTATCTGTAAGCGAAGCTGATTGTAATTCTTGCTGCTCAATAGCTTCGACGGCTTGCCACCGCTCAATATAAGCTCTCATATCTGAAGATTCCATAGTTGGATTATAACATGGATATGTTTTTTGCTTGAAACGACTTCAGCATTTTTCTTGACAGCGCTCAAACCCCATGCTACTATTTCGCCCAACTGAATAAAAACAAACGTTGATTCGGAGTAGTAATCTACAAAGCGAGTCCAAGAGAGTTGGTTCAAGAGCTGAAAAACCAACGTCAGCGCCGTAGATGAATGGGCCGAGGAGTTGTTTAGGCGAAACCAGGCGTAGTAGCCTAAACCGGAAATGCCACCGTTATCAGGGCAGGGTAGTTAGATAGTCAGGTAGTCTAATAGTCTTGTAGTCCAGTAGTCATTCGACTACCAGACTAAGCGACTAAAAGACTAAGCGACTAAAAGACTACACCAAGTGAAGCTGGCTTCTAATTTTTATGCGCTATCACAGGCGCATTTTCGTGAAGGTCGTGACGCCGTACCGGCGGACGTCGTCCCAGAAGCGGCTGGCCGAGAATCGCCGGGCCAGCGCCATCGGCCGCCCGGCGGCGAGGGCCCGCACGGTCGTGAGCCAGAGGGCGTTGGCGTGGAACAGCGGCAGGCAGGTGTAGAGGACGTCGTCGTCCTGGATCGGGCCGCCCAGCAGGAGGAGGCCCTCGGCGTTGAAGGCGCCGTACCGGTTGACGACCCCCTTCGGCGCGCCCGTCGTACCCGAGGTGTACATGATGGCGTTCGGCGCGCCGGGGTCGATCTCGACCCGTGGATCGGCGTCGGGGGCGTCCATGACGGTGGCCAGCGTCCGCCAACCCGCCGGGACCGGCCAGCCGTCGGGGGCGATGGTCGTGTCGACGACGACCTCGCGGATGCCGGGGGCGCCGTCGAGCACGGCGGTGAGCGCCTCGGCGTGCTCGGGGTGGGTGACGAGGACGGACGCGTCGCAGTGGTCGAGGACGTAGCGCAGGCCCTCGCCCTTCAGCGCCACGTTGACCGGGACCGCGTAGGCGCCGAGCTTCTGGGTGGCGAAGTAGGCGACGAGCCACTCGGGGACGTTCGGCATCATGATCGCCACGCCGACGCCCCGGCCGACGCCCAGGCCGGCCAGGCCGTGCGCCGCCCGGTTCACGAGCCGGTTCGTCTCGGCGAAGGTGAGCACACGGTCCTCGAAGAGGAGGAAGGGGCGCTCGCCCGGGTCCAGGGCCCGGGCCTCGAGCAGCGCGGCGAGCGTGGGGACCTCGGTCATGCCCGGCGCTGCCCCGGTCGGTGACCGGTCGGAGCGCCGGCCAGGCCCTCGAAGACGTGGATCGCGACCGCGGCCTCGCCCGTGCCGATGAAGCCACCCCCGTTCTGGGCCAGCCCCACCCGGGCCCCCGGACCTGCCGGTCCCCAGCGTCACCGCGGAGCTGGTGCACGAGCTCGGCGACCTGGGCCAGCCCGGTCGCGCCGATCGGGTGCCCCCGGCACTCCAGCCCGCCGCTCGGGTTCACCGGGCGGGCGCCACCCAGGGTCGTGGCCCCCGACTCGGCGTACGGCCCACCCTCGCCCTCGGGACAGAAGCCGAGGTGCTCGACCTGGGCCAGCTCGCCGAACGCGGTGGCGTCGTGGACCTCCGCCACGTCGACGTCACCGGGGCCGAGCCCGGCCTGGTCGTAGGCCTGCGCCACCGGGTCGGGTCGGCGGCGCCCGCCCGGTGCCGGCCGGCCGGAGGCGAGCACCGACGCCCGCACCCGAACGGCGCGCTCCCGGGCCCCTTCCAGCGAGCGGAGCCGATCCCCCGACACGACGAGAGCGGCGGCGGCGCCGTCGCCGATCGGGGCGCACATGGCCCGGGTGAGCGGCCACGCCACCAGGCGGTCCTCCAGCACCTGGTCGACCGTCATCGTCATCCGGTACTGGGCGTCCGGGTTCAGCGAGCCGTGGAGGTGGTTCTTGGCCGCGATGACCGCGAGCTGGCGCTCGGTGGTGCCGTGGCGCTCCATGTGGGCCCGGGCGCCGGTGGCGTACACGTCCATGAACGGGCTGCGGGCCCCACCTCCTCCGCCGGCCCCCACCTCGCCGCGCGCCTCGAGCTCCGCCCGCTTCGCCTCGGCCTCGGCCCGCATGGTCTCGATGAGCGCGGTGGTGACCTCGACGTCGGTCCCGGCGAGGAAGCTCTCGAAGCCCTTCCGCCTGGCCTCCGGGTCGCCGTCGCGGGGCACGAAGGTCTTCTCGGCCCCCACCGCGAGGGCGACGTCGTGGGCCCCGGCGGCCACGCCGAGGAAGGCGCCGTGGAGGGCGGACGAGCCCCCGGCGCAGGCGTTCTCGACGTTCATGATCGGGATCTCGCCGATGCCGAGCGGGGCCAGCGCCACCTGGCCCCGGATGCAGTGCTGGCCGGTGGACATCCCCCAGCCGGCGTTGGCGAACCAGACGGCCTCGATCTCGTCCCGGCCCACCGGGGCGTCGGCGAGGAGGGCCGCCATCACGTCGGCCGTGAGGTCCTTGATCCCGCGGTCCGGGTAGCGGCCGAAGGGGATCATGCCGACCGCCACCACGTAGACGTCGCGCACGGCTCCCTTCCTGCCGACCCCGACCGTGACCGAAACCATGTAACGCTCGGGAGCGTACCGAGGGTTTCGCGGGCGCGCCAGGGTGGCGGAGCACGACGCGGCGACCCACGGGTAGCGTCAGGCCGGGATCACCGTCGCCAGGAGCCACCATGAGCCTCGTCACGGTGCACGCACCGCAGCCCCACACCACCGTGGTCACCCTGAACCGACCCGAGCGCCTGAACGCCATGTCGATCGACCTGGTGATCGAGCTCTGGGACGCGTTCGAGGCGGTGGCCGCCGACAACGACTGCTGGGTGATGGTGCTCACGGGGGCGGGCCGGGCGTTCTGCTCGGGGCTCGACCTGAAGGACTACGGCGTCATCCCGAACATCGACGGCCTCCAGGTCGGCCGGATCGCCCAGCGCTCGATGCGCTACTACTCCCGCTTGATCCCCCAGATGCGCCGGCTGCCCCAGCCGATCGTCGCCGCGGTCAACGGACCCGCGTTCGGCGGCGGGCTGTGCCTCTCGCTGGGCGCCGACATCCGCGTCGCGGCCGCGTCGGCCTCGTTCAACGCGACCGGGATCGTCAACGGCCTCACGAGCACCGAGCTCGGGGCCAGCTTCCTGCTCCCGCGGCTCGTCGGGGCGTCACGAGCCCATGACCTCCTCCTCGCCGGTCGTCGGATCGACGCCGGGGAGGCGGAGCGCATCGGTCTCGTCTCGCGGGTCGTGCCCGACGACCAGGTGCTCGACCACGCGCTCGAGATCGCCCGCGGCATGTGCGAGTTCAGCCCCTACGGCCTGTCGATGACCAAGGACATCCTGTGGGTGAACCTCGAGACCACGAGCCTCGAGTCGGCCATCGAGATCGAGGACCGCAACCAGCTCATGCTGGGGTTCACCGAGAACCTGCCCGAGGCCATCCGGGCCTTCGACGAGGGCCGCAGGCCCGTGTACACCGACGAGCCCCGCCGCGACCTGTTCCGCCCGAGCGACACCCCGGCCTCCTGACCCGGTGCTCCGGTCTCGGGTCGTGGCCCATCCGGTCTCGGGTGTCGATACCCCCGCTGAGCGACGGTAGGGACACCCGGGTCGTGGCCCATCCCGTCTCGGGTCGTGGCCCATCCCGTCTCGGGTCGTGGCCCATCCCGTCTCGGGTCGTGGCCCATCCCGGTCTCGGGTGTCGATACCCCCGCTCAGCGACGGTAGAGACACCCGGGTCGTGGCCCCTAGGGACACCGGAGACGCCGGTGGGGGCTCAGGAATCGTCGGCGTCGCCCTCGTCGTCCTCGCGGTCGGGCGTGGCGCCGACGACCCGGAAGTCCTCGTCGAGCTGCACGTCGACCTGGCTGCCGTCGTCGAGCGTCACCTCGACCTCGTAGTAGCTGTCCTCGTCACCGACCTCGGTGTCGGTGACCCGGCCTCCACCGGTGTGCTCCAGGGCGGCCTCGCCGGCCCGCTCGAGCGCGGGGCCGGTGATCGGCGCCTCGTCGTCGTCGTTCGAAGCGACGCCCACGGCCACGCCACCGCCGATCGCCGCGGCGGCGAGCACGATCGCACCGCTGAGCGCGTACCTGGTCCTGCGTCGCACGGCGGCTCCTTCCTCGAAGGGTCGTGGGCCCACCATACGGAGATCGACCTGACCCGCCGCTGAAGGGAGTCAGCGGAGCGTCACGTGGCCGGACCGGTCGTTCGGTGACCGAGGGTCGGCCCGGTCACGAGACTGTTCAGCGCGGAGTCAGGTCGGAGGGGCAGACTGGGAGCGAGGCGCCGCGCATGAAGCTGCTGCTCGTCGAGGACGACAGGAAGATCGCCACCGCCGTCAAGCGCGGCCTCGAGGCCGAGGGCTTCACCGTGGAGGTGTCCTTCGACGGCGACGACGGGTTCTGGCGGGCCACCGAGGGTTCCTACGACCTCATCGTCCTCGACATCCTCCTCCCGGGCCGCAACGGCTACCGGGTCTGCGCCGATCTCCGGGACGCCGGGAACTGGACGCCGATCCTGATGCTGACCGCGAAGGACGGCGACCTCGACGAGGCCGAGGCGCTCGACACGGGGGCCGACGACTACCTCGTCAAGCCCTTCTCGTTCCCCGTCCTCGTGGCTCGGGTCCGGGCGCTGCTGCGGCGCACGGGAGGCGGGAACCCGCCGCCGGTGAGCGCGGGGCCGCTGCGGATCGATCCCGGGGCGCGCCGGGTGTGGCACACCGACCGTGAGGTCGCGCTGACCACCCGGGAGTTCGACGTGCTCCAGTTCCTGGTCCGTCGCGCCGGCCAGGTGCTGTCGAAGACCGAGATCCTCGACGGCGTGTGGAGCGACGACTTCGATGGCGACCCGAACATCGTCGAGGTCTACGTGGCCCGCCTCCGCCGCAAGCTCGACGACGGGCACGGACCCCTCATCGTCACGGTGCGCGGCGCCGGCTACCGGCTCGGCGACGGCTGACGTGTGGCGCACGATCCGGGTCCGCATCACCGCGCTGGCCACCGTCGTGGTGGTCGTCGTGCTGGGCGTGGCCGCCGTCGCGCTCCTCACCGTGCAACGGCGCCTCCTCGTCGACAACCTGGACGAGGCCCTGTCGGCCCACGGGGCCGACCTCGCCGCGGTCGCCACCGGCGGGGACCTCGCCGCCCCGCTCCCGCCCCGGGGTGACGACGACTCGATCGCCCAGGTCACCGCCGACCAGGGCGAGGTGCTCGCCGCGACGGCCAACTTCGCTGACCGACCGCCCCTCCCCCCGCCCCCCGGCGACGCGGAGCGATGGACCCGATCGGCCCGGCTGCTCCCCGGGGAGCCCGAGTACCGGATCCGGTCCCAGCGCGTCGGCGACCTCGTGATCCACACCGCCAGCCCGCTCGACGACATCGAGGAGAGCGTCGCGGCGCTCCGCATCGGGCTCGCGTTCGCCATCCCGATCGTCGCGGTCGCGCTGGCCCTGCTGGTGTGGCGGTCGGTCGGCCGCACCCTGGCGCCCGTCGAGGCGATCCGCCGCGAGGTCGCCGACATCTCCGAGGCGAACCTGGACCGCCGGGTCCCCGAACCCGGCACCGGCGACGAGGTCGAACGGCTGGCCCGCACCATGAACGCCATGCTCGACCGGTTGGAGCAGGCCGTCGAGCGCCAGCGACGGTTCGTGGCCGACGCCTCCCACGAGTTGCGCAGCCCCCTGACCCGCATCCGCTCCGAGCTCGAGGTCGATCTGGGGCACCCCGACACCGCCGACCACCCCGCCACCCATCGCAGCGTCCTCGAGGAGACCGAGCACCTCCAGCGACTCGTCGAGGACCTGCTGGTCCTCGCCCGCCACGACGCCGAGCAGGGCGCGGCCCGACCCCGGGCCTCCGTCGACCTCGACGACGTCGTCCTGCGCGAGGCGAGCCTCCTGCGAGCCACGGCACCGGTCGAGGTCGACGTCTCCCGGGTCTCGGCCGCCCAGGTCGACGGCCGCCCCGACGAGCTCGCCCGCGTCGTGCGGAACCTGACCGACAACGCCATCCGTCACGCACGGACCACGGTCACGCTCACGCTGTCCGAGGCCACGGGCCGGGCCAGGCTGACGGTGTCCGACGACGGTCCGGGGATCCCACCCGACCAGCACGATCGGGTCTTCGAACGCTTCGCCCGGGTCGACGACGCCCGCTCGCGGGTCGACGGCGGCACCGGGCTCGGCCTCGCCATCGCCCGGGAGATCGTCGAACGCCACGGCGGCACGATCGTCCTCGACCCCCGCCACACTCCCGGCGCCCGCTTCGTCGTCGAGCTGCCGCTGGCGGACGGGCGGCTCTGAGCGCTCGAGCCGTTCGCGAGGAACGAACCGGGAGCGGCGTCAACCGGCTCCGAGGTGCGTCCGGAACCAGTCGGCCGCGGCGGTCACGGCCCGGGTGTGGTACGGCTCGACGTGGTACACGTCGAAGTGGCCGCACGGGAGGACGAGCAGCTCCTTGGGCTCCCCGGCCCGCCCGAACGCCTCCCGGACGGCGTCGATCGAGACGAGCGCGTCGTGCTCGGCCGCGATCACCAGCAGGGGCGTGGGAGCGACGAGCTCGATCGCGCCGGCGGCGTCGTACTCGAAGAGCCGCTCCACCGACTCGGCCGTGACCCGGTTCTCCCAGGTCGCGACGTCCCGGCCGAGCGTCGCGAACCATTCGTAGGCGTCGGGGGTCGCGAGGACCGACGGCTCGCCGGGGGGCGCCACGACCGGGACGTAGCGGGGCCCGACCTCCGGGTCGTGCGCCACCCGCTCGGCCAGAAGGGACCCGATCACGACCCGGAGCGCGTCCAGGCCGCCGAGCGCCACGATCTGCCGCCACGCGCCGACCGCCGGGACCTGGCTCACGACCGCCTTCACCCGTGGGTCGAACGCCGCGAGGTGGAGGACGTGGCCGCCGCTGTAGGACGTACCCCACAACCCGATCCGGTCCGGATCGACGCAGGGCCGGCGGGCCAGCCAGGTGACGGCGTTGCGGTAGTCCTCCTGCTGGTCCCAGGGCAGCACCTGGCCCCGGGGCTCGCCCTCGCTCTCGCCGAGGAAGCGGTAGTCGAAGACGAGCACGACCAGGCCCGCACCGGCGAAGGCCTCGGCGAACCATGGGAGCTCGAGCTCCTTGACCCCCGAGAAGCCGTGGGCCATGACCACGCCGGGAGCCCGGGCGCCGGCGGGAAGGTCGTCGGGCACGTACAGCCATCCCCGGCACGCGAGTCCCCTGCTCGTGAACGACACGCCCTCGCGCACGACGCCACCTCCCGTCCGGGCCACCGCGCCCGGGAGCAGGCTCGCTCCGTTCCCGGGTACGGGAGATCATGGCCCACTCGGGTTCTCTCCACGGGATCTCCAGCCCGCCTCCAAGCTCCGGAGCCGTCGCGTCCGTACCGTCGAGACGTGATGTGGACGACCCCGACCCCGAGCCCTCCCCGGCCCTGCCAGCACCCCGACAGCACGACGCGAGGGAGCCGGCAGGTCCGGGGCGGACGATGCCCGGGCCAGAGACGCCACGGGGGGGCTCCGGGGACGGGTCGCCCTCCGCGCCGCACCCGACCGGGCGCTCGTCACGCTCGGTTCGAACGGAAGGGACCGAGATGTACGACTTCGGAGCGAGCCTCGACAGCCAGACCGTCACCCAGATGTACCGCGACGCCGGGTCGCAGCTGCACCGGGACCTGGAGCGACGCCGCCTCGTCGAGGCGGCCCGGAGGGCCCACCCCTCGTCGGGGCTCCTGGCCCGCTTCCGCCGCCCGACCCGACCGGTCGTGACCGTGCCCGGTGTCCCCGACCCGGCGCCCTCCGCGGCCTGACCGCGCTCGGCGTCGCACGGATCGCCGGGGGGATCGACCGGCGCCCTAGAGTCCCGCCGGGGGGAACGAGCCGGGAGACCGTCGGGAGGAAGGCGCCGCATGGGGGCCGAAGCGCGTGGTCTGCTGGCCGGGGTGCGGGTGGTCGAGAGCTCGCTGCTCGGGCCGGCGGCGATCACGACCCACCTGGCCGACCTCGGCGCCGACGTCGTCAAGGTCGAGCCCCCGCAGGGCGACTACGTCCGCGAGATGACGTGGCCCATCGTCGAGGGCGTCTCGCTCATGCACCTCCACGTCAACCGGGGGAAGCGCAGCGTCGTGCTCGACCTGCGCCGCCCCGAGGCCGTCGACGTCTACCTGGACCTCGTGCGCGGGGCCGACGCCGTCGTCGAGGCCATGCGCCCCGGTTCGCTCGAGCGACGGGGGCTGGGGTACGAGCGCCTGACGGAGGTGAACCCGAGGGTCGTCTTCTGCACGATCTCGGGCTACGGCGCCACCGGCCCGTACCGTGACCTCCCCAGCCACGGCATCGCCTACGACACGTGGGCCGGGCTGGTCCCACCGGCCGTCGACGACGAGGGCTTCACCTACATCCCCGAGCACCCCTCGATGGGCATCAACGCCGGTCCCCTCTTCGGGGCGCTCGCCGTCGTGTCGGCGATCGTGCGCGCCCGATCCACCGGCGAGGGCACCCGCATGGAGATCGCCCAGGCCGACGCCGCCGCGTACATGGACTGGTACCGCATCGAGTCGTGGAAGGCCTACGAGCGACCCGAGTCCGAGGTGACCGGCAACGCCGCCGACGGGTACGAACGGCGGGCCCCGGGCACCGCCGGGATGCGCGAGGGCGTGCGCTACCAGATGTACGAGTCGGCCGATGGCCACGTCCTGTTCATGGCCTCCGAGCAGGCGTTCTGGCGGGGGTTCTGCGAGGCGGCGGGACGGCCCGAGCTCTTCGAGCGCTGGCCCGGCTCGCGCTACGCCGATCACGCCCGGGGCAACCGCGAGCTCCACGCGGAGCTCCGGGAGATCTTCCGCTCCCGGACGAGCGGGGAGTGGATCGCCCTCGGGCTCGAGCACGACCTGCCCATCGCCCCGGTGAACACACCCCGGACCATCGTCGACGACCCGCAGTTCCGGGAACGGTTCCCGTGGATCCCGGCCTCCCGGCTCGGCGCCGACGAGCTGCCCTTCCCGCTGAAGCTCGAGAGCGAGCCACTCCCCGAGCCGACCCGCGCCCCCACCGTCGGGGAGCACACCGACGAGGTGCTCGCCGACGCGCTCGGCTACGACGCCGACCGCCTCGCCGCCCTGCGGGAGTCCGGCGCGCTGGGCTGAGCCGCCCAGAGGCGACAGCAGGCGCCGTCGTGCGTCACCATGTCGGCCGCCGCGCCGCGAGGGCGGGACGTGCCGGCAAGGGGGGAACCGGTGAAGATCGACCTGCTGTACGAGATCCAGAACCCACACGCCAGCGAGTACGACGCCTACTGGCAGGCCGTCCAGCAGATCGAGCTGGCCGACCGGATGGGATTCGACACCGTCTGGTGCGTGGAGCACCACTTCCTCGACGGCTTCTCCCACTCCTCCGCCCCGGAGGTGTTCCTCGCCGCCGTCTCCCAGCGCACCGAGCGCATCCGGATCGGGCACGGCGTCGTGCTGCTCCCCCACCCCTTCAACCACCCCATCCGGGTCGCCGAGCGGATCGGGGCGCTCGACATCCTGTCGAACGGCCGGGTCGAGTTCGGCACCGGCCGGTCCAGCCCCTTCGAGCAGGAGCCGTTCGGGATCGACCCCGAGGAGTCCCGCGCCATGTGGGAGGAGGCCCTCCGGGTCATCCCCCGGATGTGGACCGAGGAGCGCTTCGAGTACTCCGGCCGCTACTTCGAGATCCCCGAGCGTTCGGTCGTGCCCCGCCCGATCCAGCGCCCCCACCCGCCGATCTGGATGGCGGCCACCAGCCCCGAGTCCTGGGAGCTGGCGGGCCGGCACGGCATCGGGATCCTCGGCCTCACCATCTTCGTCTCCGTCGACCAGATCGCGGAGCGGATCGCCGCCTACCGGGAGACGGTGCGCCACGCCGTGCCCGTGGGCCGGGTGGTGAACGACCAGTGCGGCGCGTTCACCGTCGTGCACTGCGCGCCGACCGAGGAGGAGGCGGTCGCCAACGGCGGGACCCAGGCGACGGTCAACTACGTCCTGTACGCGATCAAGGTGTTCGCCGGGGGCAAGAAGCCCGAGGAACGTCTCGAGACCGACCCGGTCCGCACCGGCTCCGAGACCCGGGCGACCCAGCGCTCCTACCAGGACCTCACGAAGGCCTACCCGCTGCTGGAGAAGATGGTGAAGGGGGAGCTCACCCACGAGGAGCTCGACGCGCAGGACATGGTGATCGTCGGTGACCCCGACAAGTGCGTCCGCAAGCTCGAGCGGTACCGCGACGCGGGCTGCGACCGGGTGCTGTGCCTGATGCAGCACGGGGAGATCCCCCACGAGGCCGTGATGGCCTCGATCGAGCTGTTCGGCAAGCACGTCATCCCGCACTTCGACGCCTGAGCTCCCGCGCGATTCCCGGGTCGGCCTCCCCCGCGGCCCGGGTGGCCTCCCCTCGCGGCCAGGGTCGGCCGCCCCCAGTGGCCCGGGTCGGCGCGGTTTCGGGGTCGTGGGCCCCGTTTCCGCACCAACCCGGCGAGGTCCGTGTCCGACCCGGCGAGGTCCGTGTCCGCCCCGGCGAGGTCTTCGTCCGCCCCGGCGAGGGCTGGGGCCGGGCCTGACAGGCCCTCCGAAATCTGCCAATCTGTCGCGAGAGAAGCGAGCGATCGCCCGCGAGCCCGGAGGAGAGGATGAACCACGTCCCGCTCGTCGCCACACCGGGCGACGTCACCCCCGAGTGGCTGACCGGCGCCCTCGTCGGCTCGGGCGCCGCTCCCCGGGGCGCCCGGGTGGTCGGGCTCTCCTCCGAGACGGTCGGCAACGGCAAGATCGGCGAGAACGTGCGCTTCGTCCTCGACTGGTCGGGACCCTCCGACGGGGCTCCGAGCACGGTCGTCGGCAAGTTCGCCTCCCCCGACCCGACCAGCCGCCAGGCCGGCATCATGACCGGCAACTACCTCAAGGAGGTCCTCTTCTACCGGGAGCTCGCCACGACCGTGGCCATCCGGGCCCCCCGCTGCCACGCGGCCGAGATCGACACCGAGACCGGCGAGTTCGTGCTCCTCCTCGAGGACCTCGCCCCCTGCGAGACCGGCGACCAGATCCGCGGCTGCACGGTCGACCAGGCCGCCCTGGCGATCGAGGAGCTCCCCCGCCTCCACGCCCCCGCTGGGAGGATCCAGCGCTCCAGCACATCGAGTGGCTCCCGCCCCGCAGCCCGGAGGGCGCGGAGATGCTCCAGGGCCTCTACCAGATGCTGCTCCCCGGGTTCACCGAGCGCTACGGCGACCGGCTCCCCGACGAGACGTTCGAGGTGACCGAGCGCTTCGCCCCGAGCGTGGCGGCGTGGTCCCTCGGGGTCGAGGGCCCCGCGACGCTCGCCCACGGCGACTACCGGGCCGAGAACCTCATGTTCGGGACGCCGGCCGGCGGCTACCCCGTGGCGGTGGTCGACTGGGGGCTGCTCGGCGTCGGCCCGGGGGTCGGCGACTGCGCCTACCTGCTCGGCGCCAGCCTCCGGGTCGAGGACCGCCGGGCCCGCGAGGAGGAGCTGCTGCGGGCGTACCTCGCCGGCCTCGGGGCGTGCGGCGTCGAGGGCTACGGCTGGGACGACATGTGGCGTGGCTACCGCTACGCCACGTTCGGCGGGGTGCTCATCACGGTGGTGGCGTCGATGGTGGTGGGCGAGGACGAGCGCGGCCACCAGATGTTCTGCGCCATGGCCGAGCGCCACTGCTCGCACGTCGTCGACCACGACGCGTTCGCCCTGCTCCCCTGAACCCCGGGCCTCACCCGTGCCCCGCCTCACCCCCGCCGACGAGTACCTCTTCCACCAGATCCCCGAGCCCTACCCCAACGTCGTCACCTTCCACGACCACTGGCGGGACAGCCTCTTCTTCGTCGCCCACCCGCGCTCGGGGAGCGGCGACGTCGTGATCCTCACCCTGGCCGGCTTCCCGCGGCACGAGGTCATGGACTCGCTGCAGATGGGCCGGATCGACGGCGGGCACGTCTTCGCTCGCCACGCCCGGCCCTACGACGGCGACCCGCACACCATGGAGGTGGGCCCGGTCCGGGTCGACGTCGTCGAGCCGTTCCGCACCGTCCACCTCACCGTCGACCAGGCCGACTCCCCCGTGGGGCTCGACCTCACGTTCACGGCTCGCACCCCCGCCTACGGCCTCCGGCGAGGGACGATGAAGGCCGGGCACGAGACCATCTGGGACCAGAGCCACCTCATCCAGTCCGGCACCTATCACGGCTGGTACTCGCACGAGGGCAGGACCCACGAGGTTCGCGACTGGTGGGGCCAGCGCGACCACTCCTGGGGCATCCGCGACCACCACCGCTGCCCCCTGTGGATGTGGCTCGCCATCCAGCTCCCCGACGGCATGCTGGGCGTGTGGCACTGGGAGTACCCGAACGGGGCCCCGGTCTACACCGACGGCTGCTTCGCCCCCGCGGGTGGCGGCGACCCCGTACCGGTGGTGGACTTCCGCCACGAGCTCACGTGGACCGGCGCCGACGGCCGCCCCGTCGGCTACGGGCGCGACGGCACCGACGTGCGGGGCCTGGCCGGCCGGGTCGACGTGGTGCTGGAGGGCGGTCAGCGGATCGGCGTCGCGGGCGAGGGCACCTGGGCCGCCCCGTACGGGCAGCTCGGCGGCGGCGAGCACCTCATGGTCGTTCGCACCGACGACGGCCGGGAGGGCAACGGGATCTACGAGATCACCGGCGCCCATCACCACCACTTCTTCCCGGTCCCCCGGGCCGAGCACCTCCCGACCGGCTGAGCCGGGCGCGCGGGGGCGGCGCTCAGGCCAGGGCGGCGCGCTCGGCGGCCGCGAAGCCGTGCAGCAGGTCGACGAGGACCCGGTAGAACGGCAGCGGGTCCTTGCGGGCCAGGCGCTCGACGATCGTCGGCGTCCACCGGGTCAGGTGCCGCTCGAGCACGTCGCGCTGCGCGGCCCGTAGCGGCGCCGCCGCGGGCCCGGACGCCACCGCCTCCTGCTGGACGAGGAAGGCGAGGAACTCCAGCACGGTGGGGATCGCGTCGGGGAGGTCCTGGTCGGGCGCGTGGGCCGTGGAGAGGCCGAAGTGGCGGTAGAAGCGGAGCAGCTCCTCCATCACCTGGCGCCGATCGCCCCCGTAGAGGCCGCCGTAGAGCGGGATCGGCGGTCCGTCGAGGGGGACGTCGAAGAGCCGCATGAACTCGCGGCCCAGCTCCTCGGGGTCCACCGGCGCGCCCAGCGCCCCGGCGTCGAGAGCCAGGGCGTAGGGCAGGGCCGCCACCATCGCCTCGAGCTCGGCGGCGACCTCCCCCCGGGCGCAGGCACCCGCGGTCTCCGCCGTCGGGAAGGTGAGGAGCCCGGCCAGCCGCGCGTAGAGACCGGCGCGAGCCGCGCCGCCCGCCCGGTGGGCGTCGGCGCCGACCGTCATGCTCGCCGGCACCGGTTCAGGGCCGCCTCGGTCGCTCGAGCTCCCCGGGGTCGACGTCGAACGGACCCAGCAGGTCGTTCCAGCTCCGGGCGATGAGCACGTCGAGGAGCTCCGACCGCCGGCCCTTCGCGACCCGGTCCCGCTCCTTCTGGATGGTGGCGATGACCCGGTCGACGTCGGGTCCGAAGAGACGGTGCAGGACCTCCACCGGGACCCGCGAGCCCTGGTCGTCGAAGCGGCCCTCGTCGTCGAACGCGAGCGGGAGGATCGGCGGGACGTAGAAGACGTTGGGGAGCACCTCGAAGTCGGGGCGCAGCGGCAACGCCACCTTCCAGGTGTGCACGAGCTTGTGGATCGTGCTCTCCGGGTCGTCGAGCCATCCCACGTGGCGGAGCCGGCCCGGGCACTGGCGCACGCACGCGGGCGCGACGCCCTCCTCGAGCCGGGGGAAGCACGACGTGCACTTCTGGGCGATCACCCGCTGCTCGTTGAAGTACATGCGCTTGTACGGGCAGGCCTCGACGCAGAACCGGTACCCGTGACAGCGGTCCTCGTCGACGAGGACGATCCCGTCCTCCTCCCGCCGGTAGACGGTGTCGCGGGGGCAGGCCTCGAGGCACGCCGGCTTCGAGCAGTTCATGCACAGGAGCGGCAGGTAGAAGAAGTAGGAGTTCGGGTACTCACCGCCCCCCATGTCCTCGTCCCAGTTGGGGCCCCACTGGGGGGAGCCGCCGTCGTGCTCGCGGGGCCGGAGGAACGACCGGCCGTACTCCCCGCCGGTGTAGACGTCCTCGTAGTCGAACTCCCAGGCCTCACCCCACTCCCGCTTCGGTGGGAGCTCGCCCGGGACCGGCTCGCCGTCGCGGTAACCGCCACCCCGCTCGAAGGCGTCGCGGGGTGTGCCCCGGCCGGGGATGGTGCCGACGATGTTCCACCACATCGCCTCCATCCCGGGACCGCGGGTCCACTGGGTCTTGCAGGCCACGGTGCAGGTCTGGCAGCCAAGGCACTTGTTGAGGTCGAGCACCATCGCGAACTGCCGGGCGGGCGCCCCGGAACCGCTCATCGTCCTCCTCCGAGCCGCAGCTCCTGCCACCGCGGCGTGTGGGACTTCAGGCCGGCTCGCTCGCGGGCCGCGCCGCACCACACCGCGAAGCCCACCGGCACCGTGGCGCCCGGCTCGAGCGGTACACCCTCGCCGCGCAGCGGCCGGGCCAGCACCACCTGCCAGCGCCCGTCGACCCAGCGGGCCCGGCAGACCACCTCGTGCTCCCGGTCCCGCTCGACCGTGCCCAGGCCCCGGGCGACGACCGAGAACGCCTCGTCGGTCCCCGCCCGCCAGTGCCACGCCACCACCGGCCGGCGCGGGCTGCCCATGGTGTCGAGGTCGGCGGCCTGACCGTCGGCGGGGAACAGCACGGCGCAGGCGTCGGCGAACACGTTGACGTCGTCGATCAGCCGGACCGGCCGGGCCGCGGCCCACTCGAGGCGCAACGCCACGGCGCTCCCCGTCACCAGGGCCCGAACCCGGGCCTCGCGCAGCGTCGCGCGGGGGCGGTCGCGCCAGGCGACCTGGACGTACGCCGAGGGCTGGCGGTCGAGCGGGGTCGGCTCGAGCCCGACGGCCGTCTCGTCGGCCTTGCCCCACTCCGGCGCCCCGGGGTCGAGGATCGCCTCGAGGGACGCGCGGACCTTGCGGGCTCCGATGACGGCGGGCTCCACGGTGACCGTGCTCACAGCGCCTCCCGGACCTTCTCGATCTCGATGGCGATCTCCTTGGGCACGTGGTTCATGCTCATGTACGCGCCCCGGTACTGGAGATGCCCGTACTCCCCGACCATGTTGTTGGGCTTCAGGGGACTGGCCGCCACGTTGTTCTGGGTGTTCCCGTCGGGGAACTGGAACCCCTCCCAGGCGTGGTAGCAGATGACCTCACCCGGCTGGACCGACGGCGCGACCTTCGCCCGGAGGACGAACTCGCCCACGTCGTTGAAGACGCGGATCCAGTCGTTGTCGTCGATGCCCCGCGCCCGCGCGTCGACCGGGCTGACGAACGCCTCGGGCCCGCCCCGCTGCAGCCGCAGGAGGTGCTGGTTGGCCCGCATGATGGCGTGCTGGCTCCAGCGGTTGTGGCCGCCGTTGAGGCGGAGCGGGTAGGGCCCGCCGGCCGCGACCGGCTCCTTGTGGACGCAGAGCTCCTCGCCGACCTCGAGGAACCACTCGTGGTCCACGTAGAACTGCTGCCGGCCGGTGAGCGTGGGCCAGGGCATCTTCTCGTGATGGAACCAACCGAACTGGTTGGTGGGCCGGCTCGGGTCGTAGTCGCTCATGACCGAGTTGAGCCCGACGGCCATCTGGATCTGGGGGATCTCCTCGATCTTCACCATTCCGGCCTCGACCGCCTTGGACCACGGCTCCTCGCCGAGGTCGCTGGCCTTGGTGATCGGCGCGTAGCGCATGATGTAGTCGAGCGCCGCGACCTCCCCCTCCTCGCCGGGCGTGTAGACGCCCCCGGCGCTGAGCTGGTCGTAGACGTCGGCGAGGTTGCGCTCCACACCGTTGCTGTCGAGGAAGGTCGTCACGCCGCGCTCGCGGGCCCGCTCCTGGAGCGTGCGGGCGAGGAGCAGCACGACGTCGAACTCGTGCTTCGACTCGTAGAGCGGGGGGACCGCCCGGTCCCCGACGACCACGTAGGGCAGGTACGACTGCACGTACTTGATGCCGGGCTTCTCGTAGTACCCGGCCGAGGGCAGCACGTAGTCCGACCACATCCCGGACGTCGACAGGCGGAAGTCGCAGGTGACGATGGTGTCGATGCTCTTCCAGAGGCTGTCGCGGATGGTCTGGGGGTTGGGCCAGCGTCGCAGCGGGTTGGGGCCCGAGTAGTAGAGGAACCGGGGCCGCTTCGGTGGCCGGGGCCACACGGGCTGCCAGCGGTTGCCGAGCACCTCGTCCATGTACTCGGTGACGGGCCGGGGCAGCGCCGGGTCCGCGTACGCGTCGCGCGACGCCACCTCGCGCCACTTCGGGTCGTGCGCGTACAGCCACGGGATGAGCGGCGTGCTCCGCATGAGCGGAGTCATGTCGAACATCATCTTCGAGGCCGTCGTCATCTCGATGTGATCGATCGGCAGCTCCTCGGGGGGTTCGGTGCGCAGCTCCCCCGCGTCGCCCGAGATGACGAAGCCCGGCATCGGCCACCAGGTGGACACCTTGAGGCCGGAGCCCGGCTTCCCGCCGGTGTTGCCGGTGAGGGCCATGACGTAGGCCATGCCCCGCTGGAACAGGTCCGAGTGGTAGTGCTTGCAGGCACCCCAGGACGAGTAGATCATCGCCGACTTCGCGGCGGCCAGCTCCCGGGCGACCCGCCGGACGTTGTCGCCGTGCACCCCGGTGATCTCGGCCACCCGCTCGGGGGTGTACTCCGCCACCCGCTCGCGGAGCCGCTCGAACACCGGCCGGACCCTGACCCGGCTCCCGTCGAGGAGCTTCACGCTGTGGGAACCCTCGAGGGCGGGGTCCTCGTCGGGGTCGAGCTCCAGGGTGCGGTCCTCCGAGCCCCAGGTGCCCTTGGCGAGCTGCCGCCGGTTCCGCGCCGCGTTCCAGATGTAGAAGCGGTCGTCGGCGCCGTCCTCCACGACGTCGCTCTCGCGCAGGAAGCGCCCGTTGTCGTCGCGCACGAGGAACGGGAGGTCGGTCTGCTCCTTGACGTACGCGGCGTCGTAGAGGGCCTCGTCGACGATGACGTGGGCCATCCCCAGGGCGAGGGCGGCGTCGGTGCCCAGACGGACGTTGAGCCAACGGTCGGCGTGGACCGCCGAGGCGCTGAAGTCGGGCGAGACCGTGACGACCTTCGCCCCCGGTAACGGGCCTCGTAGATGAAGTGGGCGTCGGCCGTGCGGGTGTAGCTGGGGTTCCCGATCCAGATCAGGATGTAGTCGGAGAGGAACCAGTCGTCGGCGGTCCCCTCGCTCATGTAGGTGCCCCACGTCTGGATGAGGCCCACCGGGAGGTCGCCGACACCGGCCCACGAGTCGAGCGTCGTCCCGGCCAGCGCGTTGCTGAACAGGTGCATCTCGAGCGTGGAGCCGATGCCGTTGTCGATGTTCGTCGTGCCGTGGTCGTAGACGATGCACTCGGGCCCGTCCTCCACGATCACGTCGATGATCCGGTCGGCGATCTCGGTGAGCGCCTGCTCCCACGAGATCCGCTCCCACTTCCCGGAGCCCCGCTCGCCGACCCGCTTCATCGGGTAGCGGACGCGGGTCGGGTCGTACATCTGGAGGCTGTACGCGCAGCCCGCGGGGCAGCCCCGGGGGTTGAAGTCGGGGACGTCGTCGAAGGCCTGCTCGTAGTTGGCGTTCTGCTCCTCGCGCCAGACGATCCCGTCCTTCACGTAGGCGTCGAGCGAGCACGCCGAGATGCAGTTCGTGCGGAGGTGGGAGACGTGGACGACGTCGTCCCACGTCCAGTCGTCGCGGTAGACGTCCTCCCAACCGCGGTACTCGTAGGGTCGGGAGAGGAGCTCCTCGAGGCGGGCGCCCGGATCGACGGGCGCGAGCCGGCGGAACCCCGCGGACCGCGGAGCCTGCTCAGCCATGGCCGGGGGCGCGCTAGGAGTCGGAGCTCTCGGCCGAGGCCTCGGACTTCTCGGCGGACCGGGCCCGCTTCGCCTTCGCCTCGTCGGCCTTCTTCTTCTCGTCCTTCAGCTTGTCGGCGTCGAGCTTGATCTGGAGCGCGAACAAGGCGGTCTCCTTCGCTGCACGTCGGTCCTCTCGGCTGCCGGGAACCAACAACCCTGGCATTGATCGCTATTCTATGCAGAGAATCCCCCGCACGTGAAGGGGCCGGCTCCCGGACCCCCGGAGCGGGGCGCGCGACCATCGGGTCCCGAGGCGAGGAGCAGGGTTGTCACAGCGGACCGGCACCTACCAGCGGATCCAGGCCGAGGACTTCCGGATCACCGAGGAGCCCTTCTACCTCCCCGTCGCCGACGAGGTCGACCTCTTCGAGTCCGCCTACGAGCAGCAGGTGCCCGTCCTCCTCAAGGGTCCCACGGGCTGCGGCAAGACCCGGTTCGTCGAGCACATGTCGTGGCGGCTCCACCGCCACGTCGGGAACCGCGACGAGGAGGGCGTGCCCCTCGTGACCGTGGCGTGCCACGAGGACCTCACCGCCTCCGACCTCGTGGGCCGCTACCTCCTCGAGGGGGGCGAGACCCGCTGGATCGACGGACCCCTGACCCGTGCCGTCAAGGTCGGGGCCATCTGCTACCTCGACGAGATCGTGGAGGCCCGCAAGGACACCACGGTGCTCATCCACCCGCTCGCCGACTACCGGCGCCTGCTTCCCGTCGAGAAGCGAGGCGAGCTCCTCGAGGCGGCGGAGGGCTTCCTGCTCGTCCTCTCCTTCAACCCCGGCTACCAGACGGCGCTCAAGGACCTCAAGCACTCGACCCGCCAGCGCTTCGTCGCCATCGAGTTCGGCTACCCGCCCCGGGCCCTCGAGACCGAGATCATCGCCCGGGAGGCGGGCTGCGACCCGGCGGTCGCCGGGGACCTGGCGAAGCTGGCCGAGAAGGTCCGGAACCTCCGCGAGCACGGTCTGGCCGAGGGCGTGTCGACCCGCCTGCTCGTGTACGCCGGCAAGCTCGTGGCCAAGGGGATCCCTCCGGTGCGGGCCTGCCAGACCGCGGTCGTGTGGGCGCTCACCGACGACGCCGAGCTGCAGCGGTCGATCGAGGAGGTCGTGTCGTCGATCTTCCCGGAGTGACGCCGGCCCCCGGCGGCCGCCACCGGGCCCGTGGCTGACCCCGCCGGGATCCCCGAGGAGCTCACCACGGCCCTGCGAGGGGTCGGCTCCCACGCGCGCGCGGCGCTCGCCGAGGCCCTGCCGCTCGTGGCGGACCGGCTCGACCCCGCGGCAGTCCGGCGGTGGGTGGAGCTGGGGGCCCGGCTGGGTCGCCGGGGACCCGGCTCGGAGGAGCCGGACCGGACCGCCACGGCGTTGTTCCTCGCCGGTCCCGGGGTGCTCGACCGGCTCGGGCACCGGGGCCTGTCCCGCTGGGTCGAGCTCGCCTCGGAGCTGGCGGACCGCTCCGCCGCGGTCGCGGCGGCCTTCGTGGCCGCCACCCCGGACGCGCTCCCTCACCTGGGGCCCGACGACCTCGAGGCCTGGGCGGCCCAGGGTCGCCGCCTGTGCCGCGGCACGCGGGCCTCGGCCGCGCTCGCCGCCCGCCACTTCCGCACCAGCCCCGCGCTGCTCGGCTCGGTCGCACCGGCCGGGCTGGAGCGCGTCGCCCGCCTCGTCGACGCCCTGGCCGAGCGATCGCCCGAGACGGCCACGGCGGTCCTCGAGCAGCTCCCGCCGGCCCTCGCCGGGCTCGAGGGCCCCGCCCGCGAGGCCTTCCTCACCCTCGCCGAGGCCGTCGCCGGCACGTCCTGGTCCGAGGCCCTCCACGTCGTGGAGCGGGCCCCGGAGCTCCTCGCCGGGCTCGACCCCGGGCAGCGCGCCCGGTTCTGCGAGCTGGCCACCGGAGTGGTGAACCGGGCGGGCCCGGCGGCGGCCCCCCTCCTCGTCGGCGCCGCATCCGCCCTCGGCTCCCTCGCCACGGACGACCAGGCCGAGACCATGGACGTCGCCGTCCGGCTCATCGACCTCGCCCCGGCGGCGGCGATGGAGTGGCTGTGCTCGGCTCCCCGGGTCCGCGAGCGGCTCGGGCCGGCCGCGCGTCGGTGGGCCGAGATCGGGATCGAGCAGGGTCGCGACCATCCCGACCCGGCGGGCGCCGAGGCGTGGTTCCGCCTGGAGTCCGCCCGGGCCACCGAGACGCTCGTCGCCCTGTCCGCCCGGGTGGATCTGGGCCAGGTCGCGGACACGCTGCGGGTCTACGCCCAGGCCCTGGCGGGTCAGCGGGTCGCGGTCCGCTCCACCGAAGACCTCGTCGAGCGGGGCATCGGTTGGGTGTCGCAGGCCGGAGCGACCACCGAGGGTGCGGCGGTGTACCTGCCGCCCTTCGTCGAGGACTTCGGCGACCGGCACGGGAACTTCCTCGTGTACAAGGTGGCCGCCACCCACCAGGCCGGGCGCCTCGAGTTCGGCTCCTTCCGGTACCGGTACGGCGTGGACGGCGCGCTCCTCCGCTCGACGGTGGACGAGCGCCAGCCCGGAGCGGCGACCGGCCGGCCTGCCGCGGTCGTCCCGGTCCAGCGCTTCCTCGACCTGTTCCCGGACCGCCTCCTCGCCGCCGGTCTCCTCGCCCTCGTCGAGGACGCCCGGGTCGACGCGCGGATCGCCGCCGAGTACGCGGGGATCCGGGGCTGGTTGCACCGGCTGCAGTCGCACGAGGCGGAACGCCGTCCGCCCCTGGCGGGGTCCGGGCTCCGCCAGGCGTTCGTCGAGAACCTCGTGCGGATCTCGCTCGGCCGGCCCGACACCGTGCGCTGGCCGGCGTCGCTGATGCCCGAGCTGGCGCGGGCCGCCTCCCTCCTGCGAACGGTCGAGGACCCGGCGGCCACCGTGCAGGACTCCGCCGAGGTGGCCGCCGCGCTCTCCGACCTGGCGGGGACCATCCCCAACCTCCGGGTGCCGGTGGACGAGCGGTGGGTGGTCCTCGACGAGACGCCGCCCGGTGAGGGCGTCGCGGCCGAAGCGGCCGGATCGCTCGCGGAGCGGCTGCCGTCCGGGGGCGAGGAGGTGGACTACGAGCACCCTCCCCCGCCGGGGTTCCGCGGCGACTTCAAGCCCGAGATCGTGCAGCTCCTGACCGGCGAGCTCGAGCCGCCGGCCGGGGAGGGCGAGGTCGTCGAGATCACGGCGGAGCAGCTCCGGGACCTCCTCGAGCGGTCCACGGACGTCGTGCCGGCCGGGGCCGAGGAGCTCGACGCCACCGCGCGCGCCCTCCTCGAGGAGCTCGAGCGGACCGTGCTCGAGCCGGCGGGTCCGGCCGAGGACGGGGAGGGCGGGTCCGGCGACGAGGAAGACGAGGGCGAGGGCGACGCCGGGGCGGTGGAGCACGACGACGCGCCGGAGATCGAGTGGTTCTCCTACGACGAGTGGGACTTCCGGGCCCACGACTACCGGCCCGGCTGGTGCCGGGTGGGGCAGCGTCCGGCGACGGCGAGCGACGCCGCCCTCTACGAGGAGACGCTCCGGGCCCATCACGCCCTCGTGCTCGAGACGCGACGCCAGTTCGAGCTCCTCCGCCCCGAGGCCTTCCGCCTCGTGAAGCGGCTCGAGGACGGCCACGAGATCGACCTCGACCAGGCCGTGCAGTTCCACGCCGACCGCGCCGCCGGGGCCGGGCCGCTCGCCCGGTTCTACTCCCGGCGCGACAAGACGGAGCGGGACGTGGCCGTGGCGCTCCTCCTCGACCTGTCGGCCTCGACGGACGAGGAGATCGAGCCCCGGCCCCCCGCCCCTCCGACACGACCGCCGACGACGGCCTCGTCCTGCGCGGTCTGCCGGCCCCGACCGACGAACCGGCCGAGGAGCGGGTGAAACGGATCGTCGACCTGGAGCGGGAGTCGACGGTGCTGCTCGTCGAGGCCCTCGAGGCGATCGGCGACGCGTACGGGATCTACGGGTTCACCGGATACGGCCGCCAGAACGTCGAGCTCCACGTGGTGAAGCGCCTCGACGAGCCTCTGGGCGACGAGGTCCGGGGCCGGATCGGCGGGATCGAGCCCGGGCGGTCGACCCGGATGGGGCCGGCCGTCCGGCACGTGACGGCCCTCCTGCACGCCCACGAGGCCCGGGCGAAGGTGCTCGTGCTCGTCTCCGACGGCCGGCCCCAGGACCACGGATACGGCCGGGACCCCGGCGACCGGGACTACGCCGTGCACGACACCCGCCAGGCCCTGCTGGAGGCGAAGCGGGCCGGGATCACGCCGTTCCTCATCACGGTCGACCGGGAGGGCCACGACTACCTGGCCCACATGTGCGGTGACCTGGGCTACGAGGTCGTGGCCGACATCGAGTCGCTGCCCCGCCGCCTGCCCACCCTGTACCGCTACCTCGCCGCGGGCTGACCGACGACCCGACGCCGACCCGACCCTCTCGGGTGCCTCCACCCCCGCTCAGCGACGGTCACGACACCCGAGACGCCGACCCCGACGCCGACCCGACCCTCTCGGGTGCCTCCACCCCCGCCCAGCGACGGTCACGACACCCGAGACGCCGGATGGGCGCCGGATCCCGCCCTCACCGCAGGTCGACGGGGCGGGAGACGCTCTCGAAGAAGTCGTTGCCCTTGTCGTCGACGACGACGAAGGCCGGGAAGTCGCGGACCTCGATCCGCCACACCGCCTCCATGCCCAGCTCCGGGTACTCCAGCACCTCGACCCGGGTGATGCAGTCCTGGGCCAGCCGGGCCGCCGGGCCGCCGATCGAGCCCAGGTAGAAGCCCCCGTGCTTCCTGCAGGCGTCGGTGACGGCCCTCGAGCGGTTGCCCTTGGCGATCATCACGTAGCTCCCGCCGCGCGACTGGAACAGGTCCACGTACCCGTCCATCCGCCCCGCCGTCGTGGGCCCGAACGAGCCGCTGGCGTACCCGGCCGGGGTCTTGGCCGGGCCGGCGTAGTAGACGACGTGGTCCCGCAGGTACTGCGGCATGTCCTCGCCCCGGTCGAGGCGCTCCTTGATCCTGGCGTGGGCGATGTCGCGGGCGACGACCATGGGCCCGGTGAGGGAGAGTCGGGTCCTCACCGGGTGGCGCGAGAGCTCGGCCCGGATCTCGCTCATCGGGCGGGAGAGGTCGATCGGGACGACCTCGTCGCCGAGCTCCTCGGCGCTCACGTCGGGCAGGAACCGGGCCGGGTCCGTCTCGAGCTGCTCCAGGAAGACCCCCTCGCGGGTGACCTTGCCGAGCGCCTGGCGGTCGGCCGAGCAGGAGAGCGCGATCGCCACCGGGCAGCTCGCGCCGTGGCGGGGCAGCCGGATCACCCGCACGTCGTGGCAGAAGTACTTGCCGCCGAACTGGGCCCCGATGCCGGTCTCCTGGCTGAGGCGCAGGACCTCGGCCTCGAGCTCGGGGACCCGGAAGCCCCGGCCGAGGTCGTTGCCCTCGACGGGGAGCGTGTCGAGGTAGCGGGCGCTGGCCAGCTTGGCCGTCTCGAGCGCCAGCTCGGCCGAGGTGCCGCCGATGACCACCGCCAGGTGGTAGGGCGGGCAGGCGGCGGTCCCGAGGGAGCGGAGCTTCTCGTCGATCCAGCGCCGGAAGCTGTCGGGGTTGAGCAGGGCCTTGGTCTCCTGGAAGAGCAGGCTCTTGTTCGCCGAGCCGCCGCCCTTGGCCATGAACAGGAGCTTGTACTCGTCCCCGTCGACGGCGGCGATCTTGATCTCGGCCGGGAGGTTGGTCCCGGTGTTGGCCTCCTCCCAGGCCGTGAGGGGGGCCAGCTGCGAGTAGCGGAGGTTGCACTCCTGGTAGGTCTCGTACACGCCGCGGGCGATCGCCTCCTCGTCGCCGCCGCCGGTGAGGACGTACTGGCCCTTCTTCCCCTTCACGACCGCCGTGCCCGTGTCCTGGCAGCTCGGGAGGACGCCGCCGGCGGCGATGGCCGCGTTCCTCAACAGGTCGAGCGCGACGAACCGGTCGTTGGCCGACGCCTCGGGGTCGTCGAGGACGGCGCGTAGCTGGGCGAGGTGCCCGGGACGCAGGAGGTGGGCGATGTCGCGCATCGCCTCGGCGGCGAGCCGGGTGAGCACCACGGGCTCGACCCGCAGGAACGTGTGACCCCCGGCCTCGAAGGTCGACACGCCGTCGCTCGTGAGCCGCCGGTACGGCGTGTCGTCGGCACCGATCGGCAGCAGCTCCTGGTACGCGAACTCGGGCATCTCTCCTCCCGGCGGATCCGCGGCTACGGGGCCACTGTAGGGACGGGTCGCGTCACGGGTCGCAGCCGGGCGCGCGCTTCGGCTCGGCGCCCGGTGGGCCCGGTTCGCCCTCCGCCTTCGCGGCCCTCCTCCGGCCCGCCGGGCTCGCCCGTGGCCCCGTCTCGTCGAGGGCCGCCGCGTCGATGACGCTGACCAGCACGTCGCCGGGCCGGGGGCGCAGGGCCCCGTCGGCGGCGAAGACCTCGAGGCTGCCGTCCTCCAGGCGGAAGAGGGGCAGGGCGGCGTCGCCGTACCGGGACTGGAACACCGCGAAGTCGTACTCCTCGGTGAGCTGGGTGGCCTTCAGGACGCCGCCCCGGCGGAACCGGTCGTCGAGCGCCTCGAAGGTCACGTCGGACGCGACGAGGATCCGGGCGAGCAGGTGGGCTCCGGGGGCCTGGCGCGGCCCGGCCTGCGCGGCCCGGGGGCGAGCTGGAAGACGTTCTTGCGCCCGAAGATGGGCACGAACTGCTGGGCGGCGAGCGCGTTGACCTCGTCGTTGGGGGTCAGCGCGAGCATCCGACCGATCCCGCCGAGGTCGACCTCGTCGAGGGCGCGGTCCGACAGGACGCTCCCGTACACGGACGGGAACCCGGCCAGCCGGGCGGCGACGACGTTGGCCCGGTCGTTGTCGACCATGACGACGCGGACGCCCCGCTCCGCGAGGACGCTGCCGATGTCGCGAGCCCACCGGTGGGCCCCCACGACCAGGACGCCCTGGGGATCGGGGTCGGAGAGGCCGAGCCGCAGCGCCACGCGCGGCGCTGCGACGCCGTAGATCACGATGCTCCCCAGGACCACGAGGAACGTCACCGGGACGAGCGTGTCGGCACCGGGCCGGCCCAGCTCCGTCAGGCGGATGGCGAAGATCGACGAGACCGCGGCCGCGACGATCCCGCGCGGGGCCATCGCCATGAGGAACAGCCGCTCGCGACGGCCGAGGCGGGACCGGAACGTCGAGACCAGCACGGCCAGCGGGCGGGCCACGAGCACGAGCACCGCGAGCAGCCCCACGCTGCCCAGGGCCACGCTCGACAGGCCGTCGGTCTCGACCCGGGCGCCGAGGACGATGAACAGGCCCGAGATCAGCAGGATCTGGAGGGTCTCGCTGAACTCGAGGATGTGGCGGACCGGGGTGATGCGCTGGCTGGCCAGGGCGATGCCCATGACCGTGGCCGCGAACAGGCCGGACTCCTCCTGGATCCGGTCGGCGCCCGTGAAGACGGCCACGACGATGCCGAGGGCCAGCGCGTTGTGGAGGGCGTCGGGGACGAGGTAGCGCTTGAGCACGAGCACGAGCAGCCCCGCGCCCAGCAACCCCGCGACCGTCCCCACGACCAGCGTCTCGAGGATGGCGAGGCCGATGGCGGGGGCGGCCTCCTCGAGCGTGTCGGCGAGGATGCCCTCGAACACGAGGACCGCGAGCAGGGCGCCGATGGGGTCGACGAGGATCCCCTCCACCCGCAGCACCGACCCCACGGCCCCGACCGGGCGGATCTGGCGGAGCAGGGGGCCGATCACCGTGGGGCCGGTGACGACGACGATGGCGCCGATGAGCGCGGCGACGGAGGAGTCGACGTCGAAGAGGACCAGCGACGCGGCCGTGCCGATCCCACCGGTGACGACGACCCCCAGGGTCACGAGGTTGCGGACCACCGCGCCGGCCTGGCGCAGCTCCCGGAGCCCGAGGCTGAGGCCACCTTCGAAGAGGATCACCCCCACGGACAGGGACACCACCGGGAGGAGGAGGTCGCCGAGCAGCTCGTCGGGGTCGAGCACCCCGCTCACCGGCCCGGCGAGGAGCCCGAACGTCAGCAGCAGCAGGATGCTCGGCACGCGCAGGCGCCACGCGAGCCACTGGGCCAGGAGCCCGAGGAGCAGGATCGTGGCCAGGGCCACGAGGGGCTGGTCGCTCAACCGGGGCTCCTTCCGGGGGAGAGGGGGCTCGAGGAGGCCTCGGAGCGCTGCGGTGACCCCGCGCGCGTACCACGTCCGGCCGGGCCGTGTGCTTCGTAGCGTCCCGGGAGGCCGTGGCGCCAGGCCGGGCCCGGTCAGCCGACGTCGACCAGGACCTTCCCCAGGGCCCGGCGCTCGGCGACGTGGCGGAGGGCCGCCGCGACGTCCCCGAGCGGGAAGCGGGCGCCGATGTGGGGCCTGATCCGCCCGGTCTCCAGGAGCTCGGAGAGCTCCTGCTCGTCACGGGCCGCCAGCTCGGGAGCGCGCTCCCCGAACGTGCGCATCTCGAAGCCCTTGATCGTGACGCCCTTCAGGAGGACGAGGTTGAGCGGGATGCGGGGATCTCCCCTGAGGCGAAGCCGACGGTCACGAAGCGGCCTCCCCACCGCGTGCCCCGGAGGGCCTGCTCGGCCGCCGGGCCGCCCACCGGGTCGATCACGACGTCGGCACCCCCCTCGGTGACCTCACGCAGGCGCACGCGGAGGTCCTCGGCGGCGTAGTCGATCGTCGCCCGTGCGCCGCGCGACCGGCACAGCTCCAGCTTCTCGGGGCTCGAGGCGACGGCCACCACCCCGGCCCCGAGCGCGACGCCGACGTCGACCACGGCGAGGCCGACGCCGCCCGCGGCGCCGAGCACGCACAGCCAGTCGTCCGGCCGGAGCTCGGCGACGGAGCGCAGCGAGTGGTAGGCGGTGGCGTAGACGACGCCGAACGCCGCCCCGCTCTCGAAGTCGACGCCGGGAGGAAGCCGGTGCAGGGCCGCCGCGGGAACGGCCGCCAGCTCGGAGAAGGCCCCGGTCATCGTCACGCCGTACACGGCGTCACCGGGTCGGAGCGCGGTCACCCGCTCCCCGACCGACTCGACCACTCCGGCGAGCTCGCTGCCCGGCGTGAAGGGCACGGGCACGGGGACCTGGTACCCACCCGACACCATGAGGACGTCGGGGAAGTTCACCGCGGCGCAGCGGACGCGCACCAGCACCTCGTCGGGGCCCGGTGCGGGCGTCGGGACGTCGAGCACCACGACGTTCTCGGGCCCGCCCAGCTCGCGGCAGACGGCGGCGCGCATCGTCACTCGGCCGGGACCGCCGGGATCGAGGGGACGGCGCTCACCCGGTCGCCGTACTTCGCCCGGGCGGCCTCGACCCGGCGACCCAGGAACTGGCTGGGCCACTCGGGGTCACCGGGCTCGTAGTCCTTCAGGACCCGGCGGGCCAGGTCGAGCTTGTGGACCTCGCTCGGCCCGTCCGCGAGCCCCAGCACGATGCTTCCCGTGAGCATCCCGATCAGCGGCAACTGGTCGGTCACCCCCAACCCGCCGTGGACCTGGATCGTCCGCAGCACGATCGCCTGGATCACCCGGGGCGTGCTGAACTTGACCGCCGCGATCTCCTTACGGGCCGCCTGCTCGCCGACGGTGTCGCAGAGCCACGCCGCGTGCAGCACGGCCATCCGGAACTGCATCAGCTCCGCGACCGACTCGGCGATGTAGCCCTGGACGAACTGCTTCTGGGCCAGCGGGCTGCCGGCGGTGTACCGGCTCATCGCCCGCTCGCACATCATGTCGATCGCCCGCTGGCCCATGCCGATGGTGCGCATCGCGTGGTGGAGGCGCCCCCCGGCCAGGCGGGTCTGGGCCACGTGGAAGCCCTGCCCCTCCTCGCCGAGCATGGCACCCGCCGGGACGCGCACGTTCTCGTAGCGTACGAGGGAGTGGCCCGGCTCGTGGGGCCGCGCCCCGTACAGGTGGTGGCTGGCCTCGATGACGAGGCCCGGTGTCTCGCGCGGGACGACGAACAGGGACGCGCCCCGGTGGATGGGTTCGTCGGGGTCGGTCACCGCCACGACGATGAAGAACGAGGCGACGGCGGCGTTGGACGAGAAGTACTTGCGGCCGTCGATCACCCACTCGTGGCCGTCACGCCGGGCGCGCGTGGTGAACACCGCCGGATCGGCACCGCCGTGGGGCTCGGTCATCGAGAAGCACGAGAAGATCTCGCCCTCGAGCAGGGGCCGGAGGTAGCGCTCCTTCTGCTCCTCGGTCCCGAAGCGGGCCAGGATCTCGGCGTTGCCCGTGTCCGGGGCCTGGGTGCCGAACACGATCGGTGCCCAGCTGCTCCGTCCGAGGATCTCGTTCAGCAGCGTGAGCGTGACCGCGCCGAAGCCCTGGCCCCCCAGCTCGGGGCGGAGATGGGCGGCCCACAGGCCCCGGTCGCGGACCTGCTGCTTCAGCGGATCGACGATCCGGCGCCGCTCCTCGTCGAGGGGGAGGAACTCACAGCCCGGGAAGAGGACCTCGAGCGGCTCGACCTCCTCCCTGACGAAGGTCCGCACCCATTCCAGCTTCTCCTCGAGCTCGGGCTCGGTCGAGAAGTCCCACGCCATCACCGCCCCCTTCCGTGCGGCCCGTCACGGCCGCGTCACAGCGTCCGGAACGCCCCTCCGTCGACGAGGATCTGGGCCCCGTTCACGTAGCTCGACGCCTCGCTCGCCAGGAAGAGGCAGGCGCCCGCCATGTCGTCGGGCCGTCCCATCCGCTTCATCGGGTTCATCCGGGCCGCCCACTCCCGCTGCTCGGGTGGCCACGCCTGGGCGATGTCCGTGTCGAAGGCGCCCGGCATCACGAGGTTCACCCGCACCTTCGGGGCCCACGCGGCGGCCAGGCCGAGGGTGAGCGCGTTGAGGCCGGCCTTGGCCATCGTGTACGGGAGGTCCGAGGGGTCGGGTCGCAGCGAGCCCGCCGTGCTCACGTTGACGATGGAGCCGCCGTCGCCCTCGCTCATCCGCGTCCCGAAGAGGACGGCGAGGCGGAACGGCCCCCGGGCGTTCACCGCGTGGACCTTGTCGTAGTACTCCTCGGTCACCGAGGGCAGGTCGGGGTACAGCGGCGACATCCCGGCGTTGTTGACCAGGACGTCGCAGCGCCCGAGCTCCCGGTAGGTCGCCTCCACGAGGGCGTCGCAGTCCTCCCAGCGACCGACGTGGCACCGCACCGCCAGCGCCCTCCGGCCGGTCGCCTCGGTGACGGCGGTGGCGACGGCCTCGCAGCGGTCGACCTTGCGGCTCGCCACGACGACGTCGGCGCCGGCGACGGCGAAGGCCTCGACGATCGCCCGGCCGATGCCCCGGCTCCCGCCGGTCACCACCGCCACCTTGCCGGTCAGGTCGAACCGCTCGGCCGGGGTCTTCGTCGAGCTCACCGGGGGCCCCGGTAGTCGGTCGTCTCGGCCAGCTCCGCGGCCCGCCGGATCAGGTCGAGGACGATGGGGCCGAACATCGCCAGCTTGTCGTTCTCCGTGGTCCCCCGGACGAAGCGCGAGTGACCCTGCTCGAGGACGATCCCGAGCTTCCAGCGGGCGAGGATCACGTAGTAGTCGATGTCGTCGACCTGGCGACCCGACTCGCGCGCGTAGCGCTCGACGAGCTCGGTCCGGGAGGGCATCCCGGTGAGGTCGACGTAGCCCGAGGGCTCGCCAGTGCTCGTGTCCTCGGGCCAGGCCTGGACGATCCAGCCGAGGTCGAGCTTCGGATCGCCGACGGTCCCCATCTCCCAGTCGACGATGGCCGCCAGCCTCGCCGGTGCCCCGTGGCGGAACATCACGTTGGCGAACTGGTAGTCGCCGTGCATGATGCCCGGCACGTAGTCGATGGGCCGGTGCGTCCGCAGCCACTCGGAGGCGACGTCGAGACCGGGGAGCTCACGGGTCTTCACGCGCTCGAGGAACGCGAGCCACCGGTCGACCTGGCGCTCGTGGAAGCCGCCGGGGCGACCGAGGTCCGTCAGCCCCTTCGCCCGCCAGTCGACCCGGGACAGCTCGGCCGCTCCGCGGACCAGCTCGAAGGCCAACTCCCGCCGGGCTTCGAGGTCGGTGTCGAAGGGCGCCGGCCAGGCCTGGCCGACGGCCACCGGTGACCAGCCGTCGACGTACCCCATGAGGTAGAAGGTGGAGCCGATCACGCCGGGGTCGGTGCACACCGCGACGGCCGGGGTGTGGGGCACGTCGGTGCCGCGCAGCGCCTCGATGATCCGCCACTCGCGCAGGATGCCCTCGTCCCGCCCGGGAGGTGCGTTCGACGGTGGGCGTCGCATGACGCAGTCGAGCTCACCCCGGCGGAGGCGGAAGACCTCGTTCTGGCTCCCACCGGACAGGACGGTGCACTCGAGCGGCTCGCCCGCTCCGGGGAGGCCCCGGGCGTCCATCCAGGCGCGGAGTCGCGCCAGGGGCAGATCGGGCCGCCGGTCCGCTCCGTCGACGTCGTCAGCGCTCATCCGGGTCCCCCCTCCCTCGCGGAAAGAATATGATTGGAGAAATGGAGAACGCAATTCTGCCCCCGGGAGACGAGGACCCCGGCGCCGCCGTCGCCGCACGGGTCGCGCGGCGGTCGCTGGCCCGGCGGCAGTCCGCCTACGCGGAGGAGGTGCGCCGGCTGCTCGACGCCGGGCTGGCGGTGATGCACCGCGCCGGGACGACGTCGGCCCCGCGGGTCGCCGACATCGTGCGCGAGGCGGGGCTGTCGAACGACGCCTTCTACCGGCACTTCGCGAGCAAGGACGACCTCGTCGCCGCCATCCTGGAGGCGGGCATGGTCCGGCTGGTGGGCTACCTGGGCCACCAGATGGGGAAGGAGCGCCTCGCCGACGTGCAGGTACGCCGATGGGTCGAGGGGGTGATGGCGCAGGCCGGCGACGCCGAGGTCGCGGACGCGACGCGAGCCGTCATCTGGAACGGCGGCCGCGCGGTCGACCGCTTCCGGGACGTCGCCTCGCTGAGCTACGCGCCCCTGACCGAGCTGCTGGTCGCTCCGCTCACCGAGCTCGGCAGCGCCGACCCGTCACGGGACGCCGCGGTGATCGGCCAGGCGGCGATGGGCCGGATGCAGGAGTTCCTCTGGCGGCGTGAGCCACCGTCGCGCCGCGACGTCGACCACGTCGCGCGCTTCTGCCTGGCCGGGATCGGACGCTCGGCCTGACCTCCGGGGTGCCTCAGGCCTTCTCGATCGAGACCCTGGTGTTGCGCATCACCGGGCAGGGCTGCCACTGCATGGCCCAGTAGCGGAGGTGCCCGTACCCGCCGGCCAGGTGGAGCCACTTGATCATGCCCGGCTCCGCGTCGTTGGGCCCGGCCCACTTCGGGAACTGGTAGTTGTCGAAGCCGTTGTACATGACGACCTGGCCGGGCCGGGCCGTCGTGGAGGTCTTCACCTTCACCCGGAACTCGCCCTGGTCGTTGAAGACCCGGACCATGTCGTGGTCCCCCACCCCCAGGTCGGCGGCGTCGCCTTCGTTCACGACGAGGTGCGGGGCGCCCCGGTGCGTCTCGAGCATGAGCTCGTTGGCGGTGTTCAAGGAGTGGATGCTCCAGCGGTTGTGGCCGCTGGAGACCTGGAACCGGTGGTCGCCGCCGATGGGCGGGGGGTCCTTGTGCGTCGGCAGGTGCTCGTCGGCCTCGATGAACCACGGGTGGTCGATGAGGAACTGGGCCCGCCGGGCGAGGGTCGGGTAGGGCTCCTTCTCCTCGACGTGCTTGCGGAACGGCACGAAGGTCTCGTCGGGGCGGATCTCCGTGGCCTGACCGACGGCCCGGGGCGTGATCCCGAGGCCCTGCCAGCGGAAGAACCCCTGGCGGCGAACCTCGTCGAGGCTGGCGTTCGAGGGGATCGTCCCGATGAGCGCGGTGTCGCGCAACATCTCGTCGATCATGACCTCGGGGTCGCGCCACAGCCCGTTGGACGTGTAGACGTCGTGCATCGTCGTGGGGTCGTGGGGCATCCCCTTCGGATCGGTGTAGGGACCGACGCCCCGCTCGCGGGCCCGCTCCTGCACCTTCTCGGCGACCCGGCGGAACGCCTCCCACTCGTCGACGGCCTCACCCGGCGGGTCGACCGCCTTGTCGCAGAAGGTGAGGTGCATGACGTGCGTGCTGGGGATGCCGAAGCCGATCTTCTCGTACTGCTGGGCGATGGGCAGGACGATGTCGGAGTAGGCGGCGGTGGCGCTCATCCGCACGTCCATGGTCACGACCATGTTCAGGCGCGGCCAGAGGTGCTCGAGGAGCATCTTGGAGCCGCCCCGCGTGCGACGCAGCACGTTGCCACCGCACTCGATGAAGACCCGCGGCGGGCGGTCGTCGCCGGGGAGGTCGACCCCGGTCCACCAGCCGCTGTCCACGGCCTCGCGCCAGTAGTCCCGGAACGGGCGCGGCATCGACGGGTCGTGCCACTCCTGGCGCTCCCAGGCCTCGTGGTAGCCGGCGTAGCGGTACCAGAGGAACACCGGGGGCACGAACCCCATGCCGGCCCCGCCCTCCTTGGCCGCCTCGATCGCCCAGATCTTCTCGGTCAGGGTCGGGTCGGCCTCGAGCGCCCCCTGGAGCACCATGTCGCGCAGGTCGACGATCCCGGCGGCCTCGGACGGGCCGCGCTGGGTCTTCATGGCGAAGGTCATCATCCCGTCGAAGAGGCCGCCCAGCCAGGCCCGGGCGCCGCTGCCCGGCTTGCCCCAGTTGCCGGTGAGGGCCAGGAGCAGGAGCTGGGAGCGCTCGATGAGGTCGCCGTGGTAGTGCTTCGACGCCGCGTTCAGCGACCCGAGGATGTTGGTGCGGTTCCGGGCGATCTTGCGGGCGAGGTCGCGGATGGCGTCCGCGTGGAGGTTGCACACCTCGGCGGCGTGCTCGGGCGTGTACCGCTCCAGCCGCTCCCGCACGAGCGCGAAGACGGTGGTGAGCTCGACGGGTCCCTCGCGGGACTCGACGGTGAAGGAGCCCTCGAGCGCCGGCTCGGCGTCGTCCCACCGGAGCGTCCCCCGGGAAGCGGGCACCGGGCGACCGGTGCGGGCATCCCACGCGTAGAGCTGCTCGTCGCTCCCCCCCTCGACCAGGTCGCTCTCCCGCAGGTACCGCTTGGTGGCCGGGTTCACCAGCAGGGGCAGGTCGGTCTGCTCGCGCACGAACTCCTCGTCGACGAGCCCCTCGTCGATCACCACCCGGCACATGGCCAGCGCCAGGGCGGCGTCGGTGCCCGGGCGGACGGGCAGGTGGACGTCGGCGTGGACGGCCGAGGGGCTCACGTCGGGGGCGATGGTCACCACCTCGCAGCCCCGGTAGCGGGCCTCGGCGACGAAGTGGACGTGGGGGATGCGGGTGTAGTTGGGGTTCCCGAACCAGATGAGGAAGACGCCGGAGTGGAACCAGTCGTCGATGCTGCTCACCGGGTCGAACATGCCCCAGGTGAGGTAGTGACCGGCGGCGAAGTCGTTCATCTCGGCGTTGAGGTCGGTGGTGAGACCCCCGACCAGCCCCATGAACTTGCCCCGCCCGGCGAGGGCGAACGTCCCCAGGTTGCACCCCGAGGGAGCCACGACCGCCTCGGGACCCACCTCCTCGATCGCGTCGAGGATGGCGTCGGCGATCTCGGTGCAGGCCTCGTCCCAGCTCACCCTGCGCCAGCGCCCCTCGCCCCGCTCACCCTCACGGCGCAGCGGGTACAGCACCCGCTCGGGACCGTCGAGGAGGCGGGTCCACCCGACCCCCTTCTGGCAGCCCATCGGGTTCATGTCGGGCACGCCGTCCTGGTAGACGGGGAAGGTCCCCGCCGACTCCTCCCGCACCACCTTGCCGTCGCGCAGGTAGACGCGCATCGGGCAGTTCCCGGGGTAGCAGTCGATGCAGTGGGACGCCCACCGCACCTCGTCCCACGTCCAGCGACGCCGGTAGCGGTCGGCATCGGTGCGCGGTTCGGCGTCGGCGAGCGCAGCGGGAGCCGTGGGGTCGGTCACCAGGGTGGGCCTCCTCGGGCGGGACGGGGTTCGGCGTCGATGCGGCGCCGGGCCCGCCGGGGTGCACGCGCCCGGCCCGACCCGAGGGTGTCGCGCCGGCACCAGCCCGCCTCCGGACCGTCCCCCCGGGAGCGGTGGAGCGCCACGCGACACATGTGCCGGGCATCACAGCATCGCGACGCCATCCCCGTCAACCGGAGCCGCGCGCTCCCAGCAGGTCCGCGCGGGCGATCGCTCCAGCCGAGCCCCGATCGGTCGATGAGTACCCTGACGTGCAGTTCTCGACGCGCGGGAGACGCCCGATGGCCGGTCGCGAACCCAGGATCGAGCTCGTCCAGCACGACGGCGGACGGGGCCGGACGCGCCCCGGGCCCCGCCTCACCGCCGAGGAGCTCGAGCTCCTCACCTCCCGCAAGGGGCTCGAGGAGCTCCTGCGGCACAAGAGGCTCGACGTCGACCGGGCCGTGCGGAACCTCCGCTACGCGCGGGAGCTCGAGGCCCTCCAGATCGAGCTCGTGAAGCTCCAGCGCTCCGTACTCGATCAGGGCCGCCGCGTCGTCGTCGTGTTCGAGGGTCGCGACGCCGCCGGGAAGGGCGGAGCGATCCGCCGCTTCGTCGAGCACCTCAGCCCCCGCAGCCACCGCGTGGTGGCGCTGCCCACGCCGACCGAGGTCGAGAAGGGGCAGTGGTACTTCCAGCGCTACGCCCGGCAGCTCCCGAACCCGGGGGAGATCGTCTTCTTCGACCGCAGCTGGTACAACCGGGCCGTCGTCGAGCCGGTGATGGGCTTCTGCACCGAGGCGCAGTACCGGACCTTCATGCAGCAGGTCCCCGAGTTCGAGCACATGCTCTACGAGGACGGCGTGGAGCTCGTGAAGTTCTGGTTCTCCATCAGTAGGGAGGAGCAGGCGGCCCGGTTCGCTTCCCGGCGCACCAACCTCCTGAAGCAGTGGAAGATCAGCCCGGTCGACGAGCAGGCCCAGGCCCGCTGGGACGTCTCCACCCGTTACAAGGAGGAGATGTTCAGCCGGACCCACACGTCGTTCGCGCCCTGGATCATCGTGCGCGCGAACGACAAGAAGACGGCCCGGCTCGAGAGCATCAGATACGTGCTGTCGGCGCTGCCGTACGGCGGGAAGGAGGAGGCGGCGGTGAACCTCCACCCCGATCCCGACGTCGTCGTCCGCTTCCACCGCGCCGGCCACCGCCTCGACTGACTCCGCCACGCCGGGCACCGCGGTCCTCCGCGGGCGGCTGGACCGACGAACGTGCGTTCGGTACGCTCGCCGTCGTGGAGCCGCTGCAGCGCACCCTGCTCGGCGCCGGTGAGCCCGCGGTCGACCCGACGGCTGCGTTCGAGCGGATCCCGCTCGACGACACCTCCTGGGTGGACGTCTCCCGCGGGTGGCTGCACGGGGCCGACACCGTCCTCGAGGAGCTCGTCGGGACCGTCCCCTGGCGGCAGGGCCGGCGACGCATGTACGACCGGATGGTCGACGACCCCCGCCTCTCACGCTGGTACCGGGCCTCGGACCCGCTGCCCCACCCGGCCCTGGACGCGGTGCGCGCCGCGCTCGCCCGGCGCTACCGCGTGCGGTTCGGGGGCGTCGGCCTCAACTACTACCGGGACGGACGCGACAGCGTCGCCTTCCACCGGGACCGCGAGCTCCGCCACCTCGACCGGACCCTGGTCGCCATCGTCACCCTCGGGGCCGCCCGCCCGTTCCTGGTCCGCCCCCACGGTGGTGGGAGGTCGCGGGACCTGCGGCCGGGCTCGGGCGACCTGCTCGTGATGGGGGGCCGGTGCCAGGCCGACTGGGAGCACGGCGTCCCCAAGGTGGCGTCGGCCGGCCCCCGGATCAGCGCCTCGTGGCGCTGGTCGTCCGGCACCGGTCCCGGCGGTCACCCCTCGCCGGCTCGGACTCCCCGGCGCGGTCGGGCCAGGCCCTCCTGGGCCACCGAGGCCACGTGCCGCCCGGAGGCGTCGAACACCCGGGCCATCGCCATGCCCCGGGCGTTCGCCACCCCGTGACCCCGGAGGTCGAAGAGGAGCCACTGGTCGGCCCGCAACGGCCGGTGGAACCAGACGGCGTGGTCCAGGCTGGCCGTCATCAGCAGCTCCCAGCGGCCGCCCAGGGAGTGCGGGAGCAGCGCCACACCCAGCGGGTCCTCGTCGGACAGGTAGGCGAGGGCACACGCGTGCACGGCCGGGTCGTCGCCGAGCGCCTCGGGGACGCGCATCCACACGACCCGGCGGGGCTCGGGCTCGCGCTCCTCGGTCACGGGGCGCCGGTCGAAGAACAGGTCGGTCTCCTCGCTCGCCAGCGACTCCGGGTGCGGTGCGTCGGGGGCGGATCGCCTGCGCGTCCTCCCCCTCCTCGGCGACCTGGAAGCTGGCGATGAGGTTGAGGATCGCTCCGCCGGCCTGGTAGGCGACCACCTGCCTCGTGGTGAACGACCGGCCGTCGCGCACCCGATCGACCTCGTAGAGGACGGGCTCCCGCTCGTCGCCCGGGCGCACGAAGTACGCGTGCATCGAGTGCGGCCGGTGGGGTCGGTCCACGGTGAGGATGGCGGCCCGCAGGGCCTGGGCGACGGCCTGACCCCCGTAGATGCGGGGCCAGCCCATCGGCGGGCTGCCGCCGAGGAAGGCGTCGGGCTTCACCGGCTCGAGCTCGAGGAGCGAGACGAGGTCGGTGACGGGGTGGATGGAGACGCTCACGGCGGACACACTGCCACGGCCGGGAGCGCCGGCCCCTGATCCGGCCACCCGACGCGCGCTCGCCTCGACACCGGCCGCCCACCGGTGCCACGCTCCGGACCGTGCCCGTCCCCCGGCTCCGGACCGACCGCCTGGTCCTTCGCGAGTGGCACCCCGAGGACCGCATGCCGTTCGCCGCGCTCAACGCCGACCCGGAGGTCACCGCCCATCTGCCCTCGGCGCTCTCCCGGACCCAGTCCGATGCCCTCGCCGACCGCATCGAGGCCGGCTTCGCCGAGCGCGGGTTCGGGCCCTGGGCCGTCGAGGTTCCGGGCGTGGCGAGCTTCGTCGGGTTCGTCGGGCTCAGCGTCCCGGGCTTCGAGGCCCACTTCACCCCGTCCGTGGAGATCGGTTGGCGCCTGGCGCGAGAGCACTGGGGTCGCGGCTACGCCACGGAGGGAGCGGAAGCCGCGCTCGCGTACGCGTTCGGGGTGCTCGGGTTGGACGAGGTGGTCTCGTTCACCGTCCACGGCAACCGTCGCTCCTGGGCCGTCATGGAGCGGCTGGGGATGACCCGGGACCCGGCCGACGACTTCGACCACCCTCGCCTGCCGGCCGGGCACTCGCTCCGCCGCCACGTGCTGTACCGGCTCCGGTCCGGGGACTGGCGCGAGCGACGACGCTCCGCCCCGCGGTAGGCCCCGAGCGTCCAGTTCCGAGTCGCCTACTCGACGGCCAGCTCCAGCCCGTCGGCCTCGACGGGGGCAGGGACCGCGGGCACGGCCCCGTGTTCGACGGCCTCGACCTCGCGGGGCAGCAGCCGGATGACCAGCGTCGCCGCGACCCCGATGACGACGGCGCCGGCGAGGAAGGCGAGCGACATCCCGTCCACGAAGGCGCTCCGTGCCGTGGCGGCGAGGTCCGCGCCGGCCGGCCCGGCCGCGGACGCCACCCGCAGGGCCCCGGCCAACGACGACTCGGCCGCCGAGGCCGCCGCGTCGGGGAGGCCCGCCAGCACCGGCCTCATGCCCCGGGAGAACTGCGAGGTGACGAGGCTCCCCATGACGGCCACGCCGAGGGCCCCGCCGAGCTCCCGCGTCGTGTCGTTCATGGCCGACCCGGCACCGGCCTTCGCGCGCGGGACCCCGGACATGATGGCGTTGGTGAGCGAGGGCATGGCGGTCGCCATCCCCGCCACCATGACCATCATCACGGCCAGCACGGTGACGAACGGGGTGTCGACGGTCAGGCGGCTCATCCCGATCGCGCCCGCGGCGACGACGAGCATGCCCGCTCCCACGACCCGGTTGGCCCCGAACCACCGGACCAGCCGGGGAGCCAGCGGCGAGACCGTCACCATGACGAGGACCATCGGGAGCATCCTCAGCGACGTGGCGAGGGCGCTGTAGCCCAGGACGAGCTGGAGGTACTGGGTCAGCAGGAACATGAGGCCGAACAGGGCGAAGAACGTGAGCATCATCCCGGCACTGCCCACGGAGAAGCGGCTGTCCCGGAAGTACCCGATGTCGAGCATGGGCTCGGGCCGGCGCCGCTCCCAGAGCACGAACAGGGTCAGCACGACCAGCGCGCCACCGGCCGTCCCGAGCGTCTCCCGGCTCGACCACCCGTGGGACGGCGCCTCGATGATGGCGTACACCAGGGCGACCAGCCCGACGACGGACAGCACCGCGCCGACGGCGTCGACCCGGGGCCGACCGGGGTCGCGGGACGTCGGCACGAGGGCCGCCCCGGCCACCAGGGCCAGGAGCACGACGGGCACGTTCACGAGGAAGACCGAGCTCCATGAGTAGTGCTCGAGCAGGAAGCCGCTCCCGACCGGCCCCAGCGCCCCACCGGCGCCGGCGATCGCCGCCCACACGGCGATCGCCTTCGGGCGCTCCGCGACGGGGAACACGTTGACGAGGATCGAGAGCGTGGAGGGCATCACGAACGCCGCCCCGAGACCCATGACCGCCCGGCAGGCGACGACGGCACCGGCCGAGTCGGCCGTCGCGGCGGCCAGGGCCCCGGCGAGGAACACGACGAGCCCGATCTGCAGCGCGCCCTTCCGGCCGAACCGGTCGCCGAGCGTCCCCGCGGTGAAGAGCATCCCGGCGAAGACCAGCGCGTACGAGTCGACGATCCACTGGAGCTGGCTGTTCGACGCCTTGAGCCCCTCGGCCAAGGCCGGCAGCGCGATGTTCAACGAGCTGTTCCCGATGATCACCACCGCAAGGCTGGTGCAGAGCACGAGCAGGATCAGCCAGCGGCGGGGGTGGCCGGCATCCACGGCGGGATCGTCGGTGGTGGGACGCACCAGGGATCGCTCCTCGGCCCGAGTGACGGTCTGACGCTACGGAACCGTAGCGTAGTGCGGTCATCATCGACCGGATGTCACGGCGAATCAAGCTCGCCGTAAGATCCGTGACCGACGTCACTGCCGCTACGGGTCCGTAGCGGAAGCTAGGATTGCAGGGAGAGCCTCGGAGGCGCCGTGGGGACCCGCAGCGAGCGTGCACGAGCCGACGTCCTCGACGCGACGATCGACCTGCTCTGCGAGCAGGGGCTGCCGGGCCTCACGATCGAGCAGGTCGCCCACCGCTCCGGCGTGGCCAAGACGACGATCTACCGCCACTGGGCGACGAAGGTCGATCTCGTGCTCGACGCCGTGACGGCGCTCGACGCGCCCATCGCCACGCCGAACACGGGTGACCTCAGGGCGGACCTACGGGCCTGCTTCCACGCCGTCTCCGACGCCGGTCTCCAGAGCCGCCTCGGTCGCATCGTCCCCTCGCTCCTGGACGCGGCCCAGCGGGACCCCGAGTACGCCCGCCTCAACGAGCAGCTCGGCCGGGAGCGGAGGCAGCCCGTCCGCACCGTCCTGGAGCTGGCCCAGCTCCGCGGCGAGATCCCCGCCTCGGTCGACCTCGACGACGCCACCGAGCTGGTCATCGGGCCCCTTCTCGGCCGGGTGCTCGTATCGAGGGAGCCGGTGACCGAGGGCTTCGTCGAGCTGGTGGTCGACACGGTGGTCACCGGCCTGGCCCCTCGGCGTTGACCGATATCGGGGCCGACCGCGACGCGACGGATCGTGCCTCTAGGGTGAGAACCTCAATCGGCCAGCGCGTCCGGGAGCCCGGCCCGACGAGGGGCCCTGGCCCGGACGCCCAGCGGAGACCGGGGGGTACCGCAATGGCGATCACGACCCAGGCCGTCGACCAGCTTCGCGACCAGATCCGCGGAGACCTCATCGGGCCGGACGACGACCGGTACGAGGACGCTCGCAGGGTCCACAACTTCATGATCGACCGGAAGCCGGCGATGGTGGCCCGGTGCGCGGACACCGCCGACGTCCTCGCCGCCGTCAGGTTCGGCCGGGACGCCGGGATCCCGATCGCGCTCCGGGGCGGCGGCCACAGCGTCCCCGGCTTCGGCACCGTCGACGACGGGATCGTGATCGACCTGGGCCCCATGCGCTGGGTGCACGTCGACCCCGAGCGGCGCACCGCCTGGGTGGGCGGCGGAGCCACGTGGGGTGACATCGACCACGCGACCCACCCCTTCGGGCTCGCCACCCCCGGGGGCGTCATCTCCACCACGGGGGTGAGCGGGCTGACCCTCGGCGGGGGGATCGGGCACCTCTCCCGCCGGTTCGGGCTCTCCTGCGACAACCTGATCTCGGCCGACGTGGTCACGGCGGACGGGAGGCTGGTCACGGCCAGCGAGCGTGAGCACGACGACCTCTACTGGGCCCTGCGGGGCGGCAGCGGCAACTTCGGGGTCGTCACGGCGATGGAGTTCCGGCTCCACCCGGTCGACACGGTGCTCGCCGGCCCGGTCCTCTTCGATCTCGACCGGACCGCGGACGTCATCCGCCTCTCGGACGAGCTCATCACCGGCGCGCCCGAGGAGCTGGGCGCGTTCTTCGCCTTCCAGATCGGGCCCCCGGCCGACTTCGTCCCCGCGGAGCTCCAGGGGGTGACGATGTGCGGCGTCGTGGCCTGCTGGTCGGGGTCGGTCGAGGAGGGCGAGAAGGTGCTCGAGCCGCTCCGGCGGTTCGGCCCGCCGCTGATCGACGCCGTCCACGTCGCGCCCTACCCGGCCGTGCAGTGCGCCTTCGACGGGCTGGTCCCCCGGGGCCTGCAGCACTACTGGAAGGCGTCGTTCCTCGACGAGGTCACCGACGGCGTGATCGCGGCGCACGTCGAGCACGGGCCCAAGGTGCCGGCCGTGAGCTCGACGATGCACCAGTACCCCATCAACGGGGCCGTGCAGCGCCTCGGCAAGACGGAGACCGCCTTCTGGCACCGCGACGCCCGGTACTCGCCGGTCATCGCCGGGATGTGGCCCGACCCGGCCGACAACGAGGCCAACATCGCCTGGGTGCGCGACTACTACGCCGCCCTCGCCCCGCACTCGAGGGAGGGTGCCTACGTGAACTTCCTCGACGCCGACGACTCCTCACGGCTCCGTGCCGTCTACGGGGACAACTGGGACCGGCTCGTCGAGGTGAAGCGGGCCTGGGACCCCGACAACGTCTTCCACGTCAACCAGAACATCGTGCCGGGAGGCTGAGCGCGCTCCCTCCGTCCGTCCGGCATCACGAGCGGGACCCCGCCGTCGACGGCCGGATGCTCATCGGGGTCTCCGACGCGACTCCGCCTCCCGCCGGATCGCGTCGAGCGCCCGGCTCATGACGATCCCGAGGAAGGGACGGAGCAGCCACCAGTACCGGCGGAACCGCCGCCGGGCCTCCTCGTCGGTCGTCGTCGTGCGCGACTCGTAGGAGACGAGGGTCCGGTGATCGCCGTAGGGCCGGATCGAGAGGCCCGCCACCGTCTTCGCGTAGCCGGGTTCGGCGAAGGTCGCCCACTCCTCGGCCGGGACCTCGACCCAACCGTAGTCACGTTCCCAGAAGCGGCCGACGGAGCCGAGCACGATCTCGACCCCCGGTTCCTCGCCCAGCAACGTCCAGCCCTCGAGCGCAGCGACGTCGTCGAGCGTGAAGCGGCGCGGGACGGGCTCGAGGGGCTCACCCCGCAGCCGGGCGACCACCCGGTCGGGGAGCTCGCGAGCGGCGAACAGCCCCCGCACGACCCGGTCCCCGAGGAGGTCGGCCGCGTGGATCGCCCGGTACGTCGCGTCGGGCCCGGCGTCGACGAGCCGGTGGACGGCGACCGCGAACCGCCGATCGGGCAACGCGTCGTCGATGAGCAGGGTGGCCTCCCGTGGGACGGACCTCAGATCCTACGGTCCGCCCCCTCCCAGTACGGGTCGCGCAGGGAGCGCTTCGAGAGCTTGCCGGTGGGAAGCCGGGGGAGCTGCTCGTGGAAGTCGATCGACCGGGGCGCCTTGTACCCCGCCAGGTGCTCCCGGCAGTGGGCGACGAGCTCCGCCGCCGTCGCGTCGGACGGCTCGTGGCCGGGCGTGAGCTCGATCGCGGCCTTCACCGACTCCCCCATCTCGTCGTCGGGGACCCCGAACACGGCCACGTCGGCCACGGCGGGATGGGACACGAGGACCCCTTCGATCTCGGCCGGGTAGATGTTCACGCCACCGGAGATGATCATGTCGATCCTCCGGTCCGTCATGAACAGGTAGCCGTCCTCGTCCAGGTAGCCCACGTCCCCGAGCGTCCCCACCCCGGGCTCGAGGTGCGCGGCCTGCGTCTTCTCGGGGGCGTTGTGGTACTCGAAGTCGTTGCCGAGGAGGCTCCGGAAGTAGATCTGACCCTCCTCGCCGGGCCCGGCCCGGGTGCCGTCGTCGCGGACCACGAACAGCTCGACGGTGCCCGTGGCCCTCCCCACGCTCCCCGGGCGGGCGAGCCACTCCTGCGCGCTGATCATCGTGAGGAACCCGCCCTCGGTCCCGCCGTAGTACTCGGTGATCACGGGGCCCCACCACTCCAGCATCCGCCGCTTGACCTCGACCGGGCAGGGTGCGGCGCCGTGCAGGACGAGGCAGAGGCTGGAGCCGTCGAAGCGGGCCCGGGTCTCGTCGTCGAGGCGGAGCATGCGGAGCATCTGGGTGGGCACGAGATGGACGTTCGTCACCCGGTGGCGGTCGACGAGCTCGAGGGTCTCGGCGGGGTCGAACCTGTGCCGCATCACCACGCTGCTGCCGACCATCGTCGGCAGCACCGACATCGCCCACTGGGCGGAGTGGTACGCGGGCCCGCACAGCAGGGTCATCCCGTCCTCGGGGAGCCCGATCGAGCCGCGGAAGCCCTCCCGGAACAGCTCGAGGAGGGCCAGGTCCCCTCCGACCGGGATCATCGAGGAGCGGACCCCCTTGGGGAACCCCGTCGTGCCCGACGTGTAGAACATCGGGGCCCCGATGGTCTGGTCGGGCGGCTCGGCCGGCGACGCGGCGGCCAGCAGCTCCTCGTAGCCAGCGAACCCGGACGGCGCCTCCCCGCCGATCATCACCCCCGCCCGGCACGCCGGGACCCGCTCCCTGGCCTCGACCGCCACGCCCGCGAAGCGCTCCTCGGCGACCAGGGCCACCGCGCCGGCGTCGTCGAGCACGTAGGCGAGCTCGTCGGCGACCCAGTGCCAGTTCACCGGCACCATGACGAGGCCGGCGTGGCCGACCGCGAGCGACAGCTCGAGGAACTCACGCCGGTTGCCCACCATCGCCGCGATCGTGTCGCCCGGCGCGACCCCCAGGTCGCGCAGCCCGTTGACGAGACGGTTCACCCGCTCGGCGAGCACCGGCCACGTCGTGGTGCCGTGCTCGTCGATCAGCGCCGGGACGTCGCCCCGGCGCCGGGCGATCGGGTCCAGCAGTCTCGCCATCGGTCCTCCTCCCGTAGGCCCGTAGTCTGGCGGGGGCGATCGGTGAGCGCACGCTGCGGTACGGTCACGGGACCGCCGTCGCGGATGTGCCATGGCCCGAGCTGTCGAGAACATCACCGCCCCGGACCCCGCCGACCGGCGCGTCGGCTCCCTCCGTGGCCTCTCGGGGCCGCAGCACCGCCGGATCCGCTGGGCCTCGCTCACCGCCCTCCTCCTGCTCGGACCCGGGCTCGCCACCCTCCTCGTGTGGCGCGCCGCGCCCAGCACGCCGGTCGACCTGGTGGTCCCCCTCGCCGAGGAGCCGCTGGAGGACGGGCTGGAGGTCAGGGCGGCCCTCGAGAGCGTCGACGTCCGCACGGGCCGGGCCCGCGTGTCCCTCGACGTCAGCCCCCGGGGCGCCTGGGCCGACGGGGTCCGCCTGGCCCGGAACCTGGACTTCGCCATCGCCACGGCCGCGGGGCCACGGATCGACGAGTACCGGACCGGTGACGTCGTCACCACCCTGTCCGTCGACCTCGCCCTCACCGGCTCCCGGGTGAGCCGGTACCCCTTCGACCGCTACCAGGTGGCGCTCTTCTTCGCCGCGACGGACGGGCAGGAACCACCCGGCCCCGTCCCCGTGGACTTCTCCCTCGTCGCCCCCGTCGCGGAGTTCGACACCGAGCTTTCCGGCGAGCCCCTGGGCGAGCCCCACGGAGGTGCCCGCTCCCTCACGGTCTCCTTCGGACGGCCCCTCGCCGTGAAGGTCTGGGCCGGGTTCTTCGTGTTCTTCGTCTGGGCCATCGCGCTGGGCGCGGCCTCGGTGGCGTGGGTGGTCGTCCTCTACGGGCAGCGGGTGCCGTTCTGGGCCTGGGCCTTCTTCATCAGCATCCTGTTCGCCCTGCCGCCGCTCCGGGACGGGCTCCCCAACGCCCCTCCGTTCGGGTCGCTCATCGACTGGGGCGCGTTCTACTGGTCGATCGCCGTCGTCGTCCTCTCCCTGCTCGCCGTGCTCGTCGCCTGGAACCTCGACATCCGGGCGACGCTCCGGGGGCTCGGGCCCGGAGAGTCCTCCGAGCGCGCCGCGCCGGATCCGCCCGGCGAAGGCTGAGCCCGGACCCCGGCGAGCCCGGCTGGCCGACCTGGAGGCCGAGGGGTGCCCGTCAGCCGGGCCCGGAGCGACGGCCGGCGAGCGCGCTGAGCTCGCTCATCACCGACCTCCGGAGACCCTCGGAGGAACCGCCCTCGGACCGCTCCGAGCTCGCCGCGAGGTCGGAGAGCATCCCGGCCGCCTCGTCGGGGAGCTCGTCGGACGCGGGCGTCGCGTCGTCGGCGGGATCGGCGTCGAGGTCGATGGGCTCGGGGGGGGCTCCCGCTCGGCGCGCTGCTGCTCCTCGAGCGTGCCGATCCAGACCCGCAGCTCCTCGGCCCGCGCCCGCTCCCGCTCCAGCTCCCCCTCCAGCGACGCCAGGCGGTCCCGCAGGGCCGTCTCGCGACCCTCCACCTCCGCGAGCGCGGCGTGCTCCCCCGACTCCGCCGCCGCACGCGCCGCGTGCAGCTCCCCCTCCAGGCCCGTCAGCCGCTCGCGCAGCTCCTCGGCCCCGAATCGCTCCCCGGCCAGCTCCCCCTCCAGGCTCGCCAGCCGCTGGCGAAGCTCCCGGGCGGCATCACGCTCCGCTTCGAGCTCGGCACCCAGGGCGATCGCCTGCTCGCGCAGGCTCTCGGCCTCGGCGCCCTCGCTCTCCGCCTGTCGGCGGCGATCGTCGGCCGCGGCCGCGTTCCGCTCGAGCCGGCGCAGCGCCCGGTCGGACTCCTCGCGGTCGCGCCGGGCCTCGGCCAGCGCCGCCTCCAGCTCCGCCACGCGAGCCGCCGCCGCCTCCCGCCCGGCCGTCACCTCGGCCAGGCTCGACTCCAACCCCTCGCGAGACGCGACGGCCTCGGCCAGGGCGGCGGCCAACCCCTCACGCTCCCCCGTGGCCTCGGCGAGGCTCGACTCCAGGCCTTCGCACGCCACGACAGCCTCGGCCAGCGTGGCCGCCAACCCCTCACGCTCCCCGGCGACCTCGGCCAGCGCCGCCTCCAGCTCCTCGCGCTCCCTGATCACCTCGGCCAGCGCCGCCTCCAGCTCCTCACGCACCCCGACCACCTCCGCCAGCGCCGCCTCCAGCTCGGCCACCCGGGCCGCGCTCGCGTCGCCCGCAGCCGTCACGGTCTCGAGCCTCGACTGCAGGTCGGCGCGGGCGACGTCGAGGTCCGCCAGCCGCTCCTCCAGGTCCTCCCGGTCCCGGCCGGCCGCGGCGAGCGCCGTCCCGAGCGACGAGACCCGCTCCCGGAGCTCGGTCACCTCCTGCTCCGCCGCGACGCGCCGATCGGCGGCCAGCGAGGCCGCCGCTCGCGCGTCCTCGGCCGCTCGGGTCCGCTCCGCCAGCACGTGCTCGAGGTCCGAGATGCGCTCCCGCAGAGCCTCGCCCTCGCGCTCGAGGACCTGGTACCGCTCGTCCTGCCCGGCGAGCGCGTCCAGCCTCCGGACGAGCTCGTCCCGCTCCGCCCGGGCCCGGCTCGTGGCCTCCTCGGCCTCCGCGACCGCCGCCAGCTCGTCCTCGGCGCGCCGCGCGGCCCGCTCGGCCGCCTCCTCCAGCTTGCGCTCGGCGTCGCGCTGCGCCCTGCGGGCGGCCTCCGCCGCCTCCTCGGCGGCGGCCCGGGCACCCTGCACCTCCCGGAGGTGCCGGCGCAGCTCGGTGCTGATGGACACGCGCTGCTCGAGCTCGACGTCGCGGCGCTCGACCTCGCCGAGCAGGCGGTCCCGCTCTTCCTCCAGGCGGGCCACCTCGTCCGCGACCTCGGCCCGGACCTGCTGCTCGGCGACGTAGCGGACCTGGGCCGAACGCCGCTCGTCCGATCGCTGGAGGCGGTCCAGCTCCCGTCGCAGCTCGGTCGCCTCGGCCTCGGCCGCGTGCCGGGCGCTCGCCTCCTCCTCGAGGCGGGCCCGGACCTCACGGGCCACCGCGAGCACCTCCTCGGCGACCGCGGCGTTGTGCCTCGCGACGTCCTCCAGCTCGCTCTCCCGGCGCCGGCCGGCCCGGCCCCGCCCACCCCTGGGGACGTCGTCCACCGGGATGACGGAGAGGGCCGGCTCCGGGGGGAGCTCGACGGTGGAGAGGGTCGGGCCCTCCGTCTCCGGGGCAGGTGCCGTCGCGCGCATCTCGGAGAAGATGTCGGCGTCCGGGGGCGCGATCCTTGACCGACGCGCCGATCCGTCACCGGATCCTCATCGGATCCTGGCCGTCTCCTGATCCTCCGTCCCGATCGCGGGGTTTCGCGGCGCGTCGGCCGCCAGGGTCCGGTCGACCCAGGCATCCATCGCCGACCAGGCCTCGTCGAGCCAGGACGCGAACCCGTCGCCCCCGGGCCCGGGCACCTCGGAGCGGGTCACCCGCTCGAGCCGGACCCGCACGGGGACGTCGAGCGGCACGTGCTCGGGGGCGGCGAGGAGACGGTCGAGCCCCTCGAAGCCGGTGTGGGCCACGAGCACGACGTCGGCGTCGGGAGCACCCCGGAGCAGCGCCTCGGTCCCTCGGTGACGTGGCGGGAGGAGGTGGCGGAGCGTCGCCAGCCGCTCGGCCCGGGCCGGGTCGGTCTCGGCGATCCGGGCCAGAGCCCGCTCGCGGCGCGCCGGGCTCGCCAGCGTGCCCTCCGGGAAGATCACCGCCGCGTCCCGCGCCGTCATACCCTCGGCGATCGCGGCCATGCCGGCGAGCTCTCCCTCGACGTCGTCGGCGTCACGCTCCACGAAGTGGTTGGGGAGACGGTTCCCGACGATGTCGAGGCAGGGATCGACGAGCAGCTCGCGCTTCATCACGTAGCGGGGGCGCATCCCCGCCGGGCCGAGCAGCCAGGCGGGCAGCAGGGCGTCGGCGTGGCTGACGTGCCGCGAGCAGACGACGACCGGTCCGGGCGTGAGCGCGTCGAGCCCCTCGACCCGGATCTGCACGTTGCACAGCACCCGCAGCCCGTCGAGCAGCCGCGCGACCCACCAGCGCTGGAGGGCGTAGTGCGCGTCGGGCCGGTCCGACCGGCCGAGGACCCACAGCGCGCCGCTCGTGGCGACGCCGATGCACTCCAGCCAGGACCAGACCAGGGCGAAGGACGCCACCCGTACGAACGGGAGCCGCCGGGGGGCCCGGAGCAGGTCCCGGGCCAGCGCGGCGGGGAGCCACATCGGGACCCCGGCGGCCAGGCCGCCGGCGCACAGGGCGACCGCGGGCACGGTCACCGCTCGACGCAGGTTCGAGCCCTCGTCGGTCCAGAACCCGCCCGGGACCTCCACGCCGGCACGCTACCCCTCGCGTCCCCCCGTCCCGGGCACACGGTCGAGCAGCGCCTCCCGCTCGACGGGGTTCACGGCCTGCAGCATGAGCCCGAAGAGGTGCTGGGTCTCCTCCGGGCCGAGCGCGTTCGAGAGCCCGGCCCGGACCCGGGCGATCTCCTCCTCGCTGCAGGTCGCCCGCAGCCGGGGCATCAGGACGGTCTCCTCGTCGTCCAGGTGCGGGAGCACGGTGACGAGCAGTCGCTGGACCGCCCGGTAGAAGCCGAGGCCGAGGACACGGCGCTCCTCGACCTCCGCTTCCTCCCCGATCGTCGTGACCTGGGCCGCGAGGCCGTCGAGGGCGGCCCTGATCTCGGTGTGCTCCCGCGCGAGGTCGACGGCCCCCCCGGGGATCTTCGACGAGACGAGGGGGAGCACGTGCTCGTCCTCCTGCCTGCTGTGGGCCCTGAGGAGCCGCTCGAGCCGGCTCCACGTGGCCCGGAGCGCGGCGAACGCCCCGGGGTCCCCGTACTCGGTGGTCCCGGCCTGCTGGGCCACGGAGAAGAGGCCGTGGCGGAGGCCCTTGTGGGTCATCGTGAACAGGTCGTCGCGCTCCACTGGTCGCTCTCCTCGTCGTCGGGTGGGTCTCCGCGCGCTCAGGCCGTGGACCCGGCCGCGGAGACCGTGGGCGCCTGGGCCCGGCGCCGGGCCAGGAACGGGAGGGCCGTGAGCGCCCCGACCAGGCCGAAGCCCGCCACGGTGAGCAGCGAACCGACGGTGCCCGTCGGCTTCGCCGTCATGAGGTAGAGGATCCCGACGACCGTCCCGGTCGTCCCGTGCGTCGCCAGCCACGCGCCGCGGCTCGCCGCCACGGCCCGAACCGGCGGCGGGACCGGCCCGTCGGGCACGTCGATGATCACGGCTTCGAGACGCTTCCCCCACGAGCGGTTGACCGTGATCCCGAGCACCTCGATGGCCACCAGCCCGGCGACCGAGGCCACGATCCAGCCGGTTCCCCACCGGAAGGCCTGGTCGACCAGGTAGGCGCCCGTGAGGAACAGGACGACCGACCCGGGACCGAAGAACGGGTCCACGTGGTGGAGGGTCCGACCCCACCGGCGCACGACGTCCATCCCGTCGGCCGACAGGAGCTGGGCCATCCCCACATGGGCGACGCTGCCCGCTCCGCACAGGATCATCGCCGCCAGGACGTGGACGAACAGCACGACCCGGTCGACATCCATGGTGCTTCCTCCTCGCTCGTGCCACCGGCCGGAGCCGGGCGGAGCCGGTGACCGGCCTCCGTGCCCGCAGCATCGGACAGGGCGGTTGGCGGGGGCTTGGCGATCGCTCCAAACCGCCCCGGGGAGCTCCCGGAGCCCCTCGGAGCCGGCCCGGGACGTCAGGTCGACCGGGTGGAACCGTCGCGCGCCGCGACCCGGGCGGTCTCGATGCGGCGACGGAGGCCGTCCATCCCCACGTCGACGGCGATGGCCTCGGCCGCGTCCAGCGCGGCTCCGCCCGCGGCGAGGTCGCCCGGGCCCGCACGCGCGACCAAGAGGCGTCCGAGATCGAACCAGGTGCGGGCCACCCAACCCCGGGCGCGGATCCGCTCGTTGAGCGTGAGCGCCGCCCGGAGATGGCGCTCCGCGTCATCGAGGCGACCGAGGGCGAGCTCCAGCAACCCCAGGTATCGGTCCACCGCTCCCATCACGGGGAACCCGATCCCGGGGACCGCCAGGCGCCCCGAGTACGGCGCCAGCTCCTCGAGGACCCGGGCCGCCGAGTCCCGGTCGCCCAGCTCGGCCCGGACCTCGGCCCGGAAGCAGACGGCCACGAACCAGGCCCAGTCGTCGCCCAGCGGCGCGTCCCCGGAGGCGGCGACCAGCCGCCGCGCCTCGTCCTCGCGGCCCTGGTCCAGCAGGCACCGGGCGAGCATCTCGGTGTACAGGGCGGCCATGGGGTCGGGCGCGCTCAGCAGCGCCCGGAGGTCCTCGGAGACGCGCTCGGTGGCGCCACGGTGGAGGTCCCGCACCGTGGCGTGGGTGACCCGGCCCACCTCGAACCCGTACACACGGACCCGCGAGTGGAGACGGTAGGCGTGGGCCGCGACCTGCTCCGCGACGTCGAGGTCGCCGGCGAGGAGCTGGAGCACCGCACGGGCCCAGAGGAGCTGGATGGTGGCGGTCCGGGCCCGCAGACGCTCGGCGAGGTGCTCGCAGCGGTCCAGCTCGGCGTTGGCCGCGGTGAGATCGCCCGCCTCCAGGCAGCTGTTGAGGCGCAGGAACCGGCCGAGGAGCTCGAACTGGCCGGGGACGGAGCCGACGTCGGGGAGGCTCACGAGCTCCTCGGCGACGGCCATCCTCTCCTCGAACGTCGCCGGCCGCCAGATCGCGAGGTACCGCGCGTTCAGGACCAGCGCGCGCAGCTCCGTGTCGTCGAGCCGCCGCGCCATCTCGACGGCCGCCCGGCTCAGCTCGTCGCAACGGTCCGGCACGTCCGCGTACGAGAGCTCCGCCGCGAGGGCCCCGAGCACGAGGGCCCGCAACCGCGAGTCCGCCGGGTCGAGCTGCTCGAGCACCCGCTCGAGCACGTCGATCGTGCGCCGGTCCACGTCCCCGTAGTCCGTCGATCGCCACACCCCCGGAGGGCTCAGGGAGACCGCGGCCTCGGCCATCGCCACGGAGTCGCCGAGCGCCTCGGCCACGTCGATGGCCTCGTGGAGCACCGCCTGGGCGCCGGGGTTGTCGCCGGCGAGCTGCCGGGCCCGGCCCAGCTTGCGCAGGACGTCGTAACGGGCCCGTCGGTCGCCGGGCCGGGCGTGGTCGAGCATGGATCGGGCCAGGTCCCAGGCGGCCGCGGCGTCCTCGTACGCGAGCTGCTCGTCGGCCCGCTCGGCGGCCCGGACCGCGTGGTCGAAAGCCGCCGGACCGAGGTGGACGAGGCCCCCGGCCACCGCCCTCCCGTGGTGCCACGCCAGCTCGGAGAGGCGGCGGTCCGGATCACCGGCCGAGAGGTCCTCGAGGGCGCCGGCGACCAGGGCGTGCAACCGGGCTCGGCGCAGCGGGGGCAGGCGCCCCGAGATGGTCTCGGCGACGAGGGCGTGGGCGAACCGGAAGCGACCGATCCGCTCGGGGTCGTCGACGAGAAACCCGGTCGTCACGAGGGCGTCCACGGCGTCCAGGAGGACGTCGGGCTCGAGGTCGCAGGTGCGCTGGAGGACGTCGACGCCGACGTCCCGACCGACGATCGCCGCCGTCTCGAGCACGGTCTGGGTGCTCTCGGGGAGCCGGGCGACCCGCTGGCGGATGACGTCGCGCACGCTCGGCGGGACCACCCGCTCGGCTTCGTCGGCCGCGCGGCCGTCGAGGGGACCTTCGCTGGCCAGCAGGCGCACCAGCTCGCGCACGTACAACGGGTTGCCCCCGGTCCGCACCTGGACCGCGACGGCGACCCGGCGCAGCGCGCCGCGGTCGCCGACGGCGTCCCGTCCGGCGACCGCGGCCACGTAGTCCACGACGGCGTCGACGTCGAGCCCCCGCAGCTCGACCCGTACCGTCTCGCTCCTGCGGGCCAGCTCGGCGAACAGCTCCTCCAGGGCGGGCGGTGCGCTCTCGACGTCCCGGCACGCGAGGACGAGCAACACCCGCGAGCGCGGCAGCTCGCCGGCGAGCTGCTGGAGCAGGCGCAACGAGGCCGTGTCGGCCCACTGGAGGTCGTCGATCACGAGCACCAGGGGGCGACTCCGCGACGCGCCGGTGAGGAAGCCGGCGAGACCGAAGGCGAGCACGTGGCGCGACGGGTCGGGTGCCGGCACCGAGCCGACCGGGGCGAGGAGGGGTCCGAGGTCGGGACGGAAGTCGTCGAGGCACCGGCGCAGGTCGGAGTCCCCGTCGACGTCGAGCCTTCGCACGAGCTGGCGGAGGGGCCAGAAGGCCGGGACCGCCTCCCCCTCGTCGCAGCGGCCCCACGCCACGGCCGCCCCGAGCGCGGCCGCCCGGCCCGCCAGCTCCTCGACGAGGCGGGTCTTGCCGATGCCCGGCTCGCCCGTCACGGCGACGGCCCGTCCCGAGCCCTCGACGGCCTCCCGCAGGGCCTGGTCGAGCCGGCTCATCTCCGCCTCGCGCCCCAGGAGCGGGAGCAGGGGGGCGGGGACGGCCTGCGGGCTCACGGCCATCTCGGGGCCCGAGGGCCCCGGGGCCTCCACCGAAGGGCCGGGCGGCCCGAGGAGGGCCGGCGCGTGGTCGAGGATGTCGCGTTCCAGCTGGGCCAGCTCCGGCCCGGGGTCCACCCCCAGCTCCTCGGCCAGCACGGCCCGGCCGTCCTGGATGACCCGCAGGGCGTCGGCCTGGCGACCGGCCCGGTAGAGGGCGGTGGCCAGCAGGGCCCGGGTGCGCTCCCGCAGCGGGTGCCGGGCGAGCGCCCCCTCCAGCTCGGCGACCGCACGACCGTGCCGACCGCAGGCGAGCTCGGCGACCATGCGGTCCTCGAAGGCGACCAGCCGCAGCTCCTCGAGCCTGGTCGCCTCCGCCGCGCCGAGCTCGTCGTAGACGAACTCGGCGTAGGCGGGCCCCCGCCAGAGGGCCAGGGCGTCGGCGAGGACGGCGGCGGCGTCCTGGGCGGCTCCGGAGTCGAGCAGGTCGTGCCCGTGGGCGGCGAGGTCCTCGAAGCGGGTGGCGTCGACCTGGGACCGATCGGCGCACAGGACGTATCCCGGCGGGCGGGTGACGAGGACCGACGACTCGACCCCCGGGGGACGGTCGGGATCGAGGATCCGGCGCAGGTTCGACACGTAGGAGCGGACCGAGACCTCGGCCCGGGCCGGGGGGTCGTCACCCCAGAGCGCCTCGACGAGCCGGTCGACGGAGACGACCTCGCCCAGGTGGACCAGCAGGAACGCGAGCAGGGCCCGCTGCTTGGGCGTGCCGAGGTCGAGGCGCGACCCGTCCCCCTCGACCTCCAGCGATCCGAGCACCCGGAACCGCAACTCCATCGGGCACATCCGTGGCTCTCGGCACGGGCCGGCGCACCGGGGGGTCCCGCCGGGTCGTGCTCTCCTCCCCTCTCCCGGGAGGGCACCCGATGGTAGCGAGACGCCGCCCGGATCCCCGCAAGGACCATCGCCCCTGGCGGCGGACCGCCCCGGGCGCGATGGTGGACGGGCCGGAGAGGGAGGTCGCGCCGTGGAGAGGATGGGCGCGCTGGACGCGTCGTTCCTGGCCATCGAGGACGACGTCTGCCACATGCACATCGGCTCGGTGAGCGTGTTCGAGGGACCGCCGCCCGGCTACGTGGAGCTCCGCGAGCTCATCTCCTCGAAGCTCGCCCTCGTGCCGCGCTACCGGCAGCGGCCCCGGGAGGCGCCGGCGAGCATCGGCCGCCCCCTGTGGGTCGACGACCCCCACTTCAACCTCGACTACCACCTCCGCCGCACCGCGCTCCCCGAGCCCGGCGGTGACACCGAGTTGCAGGCCCTCGTGAGCCGGGTCATGTCCCAGCAGCTCGACCGGCACAAGCCCCTCTGGGAGGACTGGCTGGTCGAGGGGCTGCCCGGGAACCGGTGGGGGCTGATCACCAAGGTCCACCACTGCATGGTCGACGGGATCGCCGGCAGCGACCTCCTCTCGGTCATCCTCGACCTGGACCCCGACGCGCCGATCCTCGAACCCGAGCCGTGGGAACCGGCCTCCGAACCGTCGAGGGCCCGGCTCGCCTGGCACTCCCTCGGTGGTGTCGCCACGGCACCCGCCGGCTGGGCCCGGGGGCTGGCCCGGACCCTCGGAGATCCCCGGGGGACCGCGGGGCGCCTGCGCGACGTCGGCGCCGGGTTGCTCCACTTCGGCGGCGTGCTCGCCCGCCCCACCCACTCGTCCCTCGTGGGTCCGATCGGGCCGCACCGGCGCTGGACCTCGACCCGCGCCACCCTCGACGACGTCAAGGCGGTCCGCCGGGCGCTCGGCGGGACGGTGAACGACGTCGTGCTCGCCGTCGTCACGCACGGGCTCCGTGAGCTGCTGCTGGGCCGTGACGACCCCGTCCCGGCCGACCGCACGGTCCGGACCCTGGTCCCCGTCTCGATGCGGACCCCGGACGCTCGCGGCGTCTTCGACAACCGGGTCGCGGCCGTCTTCGCCGAGCTGCCGGTCGGGATCACCGAGCCGGTCGAGCGCCTGAACGCCATCCGCGACCAGATGGACGCGCTCAAGGCCTCGCACGAGATCGAGGCGTCGGAGGCGGTCCTCGGCCTCGCCGACTTCACGCCCCCGATCCTCAGCGCGCTCTGGGCCCGCGGCATCGTCCACTGGCAGGACCGGATCGAGACCGTGGCCACGAACGTCCCCGGCCCCCAGGTCCCCCTCTACCTGCGCGGCCGTCGCATGCTGGAGGCCTACCCCTACGTACCCATCGCCGGCCATGTCCGGGTCGGCGTCGCGATCTGGTCGTACTGCGGCGGGCTCCACTTCGGCGTCACCGGCGACTGGGAGGGGGCGCCCGACGTCGACCGGCTCACCGCCGGGATCGACGCCGGGATGGCCACGCTCCTCGACTCGGCCCGGGCGGCCGCGGCCTGCTGACCGCCGCCTCGCCTCCACGGCGCGACGGGATCGGGCCGGTCCGACGGCCAGGAAGGGCCGGTTGCCCCTGGTAGGACGGGACCCGGTCGTGCGTACCATCGCCTCATCGGATCCACGACCACGCGCCACGGGAGGGGCGGCTGCCGGGCCCTCGTCGAACGCGGGTCCGGCGCGCGCCCGGAGGCGGGCCGATGACCGCGATCGTCCGGAGGCTCACGGCCGCCGCGACGGTCGCCCGGGCCAACGTGGTGGTCCCCGAGCGGCCCGACCGCTTCCCCCGGGCCCTGCTCGCCTTCGGGCGCTGGGGCCAGACCTTCGCGGGCACCGCGGCGGCCGCCGCGGCCCGCTACCCCGATGCCATCGCCCTGGTCGACGACAACGGACGGCTCACCTACGACGAGCTCTGGACGCGCACCAACGCCCTGGCCCACGGGTTGGCCGCAGCCGGAGCCGGACCGGGCACCAACGTCGGGATCCTCTGCCGCAACCACCGGGGTTTCGTCGAGGCGACCGTGGCGGCCTCCAAGCTCGGCGCGAACCTCGTGTTCCTCAACACGGGGTTCGCCGGGCCCCAGCTCGCCGACGTGGCGGCCCGCGAGGGGCTGACCGTCTTCCTCCACGACGACGAGTTCACCGAGGCCGTGGGGACGGCCGACCCCGGGCACAACCTCGACGAGGCCGGGATGGCCCGCCTCGTCGAGACCTGCCCGATCCGCGACCCGCGGCCGCCGCGCCACCCGGGCCGCGTGGTGATCCTGACCTCGGGGACCACCGGCCGGCCCCGCGGAGCCTCCCGGGCCTCCACCGGGGGATGGGCGGGGCGGCGGCACTGCTCGACCGGATCCCGCTGCGGGTCGGCGACACCACGGTGATCGCCGCGCCCCTGTTCCACGGGTGGGGGCTCGCCAACCTCGCCGTCGCGCTCGGCCTGTCCTCCACCGTCGTGCTGCAGCGCCACTTCGACGCCGAGGCCACGCTGGCGAGCGTCGCCGAGCAGCGGGCCGACGTCCTCGTCGCGGTGCCGGTCATGCTCCAGCGGATGCTCGCGCTCGGCGGTGAGACCCTGGTCCGCTACGACACGTCGTCGCTGCGGGTGGTCGCCTCGAGCGGATCGGCCCTGGGAGGCCACCTCGCCATCCGGCTGCTCCACCGGTTCGGGCCGGTCCTCTACAACGTCTACGGATCCACCGAGCTGGCCATGGCCACGATCGCCACGCCGTCGGACCTTCGGGCCGCCCCCGAGACGGCCGGCCGGCCGGCGCTCGGCGTCCGCGTCCGGATCCTCGACGAGGAAGGCGCCGAGGTCCCGACGGGCGTGACCGGTCGGGTCTTCGTCGGCAGCGACGAGCGCTTCGAGGGCTACACGGGAGGCGGCGGACGGGAGGTCCGGGGGTCTGCTCTCGATCGGCGATCTCGGCCATCTCGACGGCAGGGGACGCCTCTTCGTCGACGGGCGAGAAGACGACATGATCGTGTCGGGAGGCGAGAACGTCTTCCCGATCGAGGTCGAGGAGCTCCTGGCCCACCACCCCGGCGTGGCCGAGGTGGCGGTCGTCGGCGCGCCCGACCCCGAGTTCGGCTGGCGGCTGGTGGCCTTCGTGGTCCGCCGCCCGGGCGAGGTCCTGACCGGGGACGACGTCCGATCCCACGTGCGCGCCCGGCTCGCCCGCTACAAGGTCCCCCGCGACGTCGTGTTCCTCGACGAGCTCCCGCGCACGACGTCCGGGAAGGTCGTCCGCCGTGACCTGGCCACCCGGCTGACGTCCACGACGCCCGAGGCGGCCGCCCCCCCGAGAGGCGAGACCCCCCGGAGAGAGGAGGCGTCATGGACGCGTCCCGGGTGATCCTCCTGCAGCTGCGGAGCGCGAGCCGCCGGGGCGCGTCGTCGTGGCGCGAGGTCTTCGACGCGATCGAGCGTCGGGTCGGGCCCCGCCTCGAGCAACTGGTGAGGACCGAGGGGTTCGCCGACACGCTGGCGTTCGTGACCCGTCTCGAGGCCCGGGCCCGCCGCGGCACGGAGCGGCGGCTCAGCCGGTACTGGCACCTGTGGAACCTGCCTGCCGCCACCGACGTGCGGCGGCTCTCCGAGCGGGTGGCGCTGGTCGAACGCCGGGTGAAGGAGCTCTCGGACCGGCTCGAACCCCCGGGCTGATCCCCCGTGGGCAACGCCGACGACGCCCCCCTGCTCGTCACGCTCCGCCGGGACGTCGAGCGTTCCCTCCTGCGGGCCCGCAACGGCCTCAAGTACCTGGCCGGGCTCGATCGGCCCACCGTGGGCGCCACACCCAAGGACATGGTGTGGCAGAGGGGGAAGACCCGTCTCTGGCGCTACCGCAGCGACGACGTCCGGTACGCCCCGCCGGTCGTGCTCGTCCACAGCCTCATCTCCCGGAGCTACATCCTCGATCTCCGGCCGGGCAACAGCCTGGTCGAGTTCCTGCGCGGCCGGGGCTTCGACGTCTTCCTCGTCGACTGGGGGGTCCCCGACGAGACCGACGCCGCGAACACGCTGGAGACCTACGTCGACCAGCACCTTCCCGCGGCGATCGAGCAGGTCGTGGCCGTCTCCGGGCGCGAGGCGGTGACGCTCGTCGGCTACTGCCTGGGAGGGATCCTCGCCGCGCTCGCCGTGGCGGGACACGCCGACCTCCCGGTCCGGAACCTCGCCACGATCGCCGCGCCCGTCGACTTCGACCGGTTCGGGGGGATGTTCGCCCTGTTCCGGTCCGGGCGTCTCGACCCCCGGGACGTCATCGACGACAGCGGCAACGTCCCGCCCGAGGTGCTCCTGAACTTCTTCCGGGTCCTCAAGCCGACCATGCCCCTCGTGAACTACGCCAACCTCTGGCAGAACCTCTGGAACGACGAGTTCCTCGACGGGTACCAGGCGATGGGCCAGTGGACCCACGACCACATCCCGTTCCCCGGTCGGTGCTTCGAGCAGGTCGTCGATCTCTTCAGCCATCGGAACGTGCTCGTCGAGGGCGTGGTCCCGCTCGGAGGTCGCCGGGTCTCCCTCGCCGAGGTCACGTGCCCCGTGCTCAGCGTCGTCGCGGAGAGGGATCACATCGTGCCCGTCGAGGCCGGAGCTCCGCTGGCCGCGGTCACCGGCTCGACGGACGTCGAGGAGGTCCGCATCCCCGCCGGTCACGTGGCGCTGATGGCCGGCCGGCAGGCCGCGAAGGTCACCCACCCCCGCATCAGCGACTGGCTCGAAAGGCACAGCTCATGATCGAGGTGCGCACGCTGGAACCCGCCGACACGGAGTCGCTGGAGGACTTCTTCCGGCGCGTGCCCGAGGAGGACCGGGCGTTCTTCAAGGAGGACGTCTTCGACCCCGCCACCCTGGACCGCTGGGCGGCCGACCATCGCTCGCGCCGTCTCCTCGCGCTCGAGTCGGGACACGTGCGGGGATACGTGGCCGTGGTCCCCGGCATCGGGCTCTCCGACCACGTCGGTGAGATCAGGGTGGTCGTCGACCCCGCGCACCGGCGCCGGGGCCTCGGCCGCGGACTCGCCCGGCGGGGCCTGCTCGAGGCCCTGGGCCTCGGGCTCCGCAAGGTGGTCGTCGAGGCCTCCGCCGACCAGGAGGCGACCATCGCGCTGTTCCGGAGGATCGGCTTCGAGGCCGAGGGGATCCTCGCGGGCCACGTGCGGGACCGGGCCGGTGGCTTCCACGACCTCGTCGTCCTCGCCCACCAGGTCGACGCCACCTGGGCCGAGCTGGCCACGGCCGGGATCACCGACGAGATGGGAGGAGGCTCGTGATGGCCACGGTGCGGCCCTCCCCCGCGACGCCCCGGGTCCACTGGCACGAGGGCGGCGCCGGGCCGGTCCTGCTGCTCCTCAACGGATGGGCGGCGTCCGGTCTCCTCTGGCCCTCCGACTGGCTCCGCCGCCTCGAGCGACGCTTCCACGTCGTGCGCGTCGACAACCGTGGGACCGGGTGGTCGCGGGGAGCCGACGCCCCCTTCACGATCGCCGACATGGCCGAGGACGCGGCCGACGTGCTGCGGGCGCTGGGAGCCGACCGGGCCACGGTGCTCGGCCTGTCGATGGGCGGGATGATCGCCCAGGAGCTCGGGCTCCGCCATCCGGGTCGGGTGGACCGGCTCGTCGTCGTGGCCAGCCGGCCTCCCGCCCCCGAGCACGTCGACGCGGACCCCTGGCTCCTCCCCCAGGTCCTCTCCCGGCCTGCTCGAGGCGAGCCCCCTGGCGGACTACTTCCGGCGGCTGTGGTCGGCGTTCTGCGCGCCCGGGTTCGCGCGGTCCCACCCCGAGCGCGTCGACGAGCTGGTCGGCCAGATCCTGGAGCGACCGACGCCGCGCTCGGGGGTGCTGAACCAACTCCGCGCCATCGCGGCGTGGAGCGGAGCCGACCGGCTCCGCTCCCTCGCCCCCGACGCTGGTCGTCCACGGCGAGGCCGACCCGCTGATGCCGGTCCGCAACGGGATGCGCATCGCCCAGCTCGTGCCCCACGCCAGGTACCGGGAGCTGCCCGGCGTCGGCCACCTCGTCCCGCTCGAGGCCGGCCACCGGCTGGCCGAACTGGTCGAGGAGCTCGCCGCCGAGACGTAGCGCAACCGATCAGGCCACCCGGCGGTAGCGGGCGACGGCGACCGGGGCGAACACGGCGACGATCCCGACGATCCAGGCGAGGGCGGCCACGACCTCCGACCGGGTCGGCCCACCCAGCGTGAGCGCCCGCACCGCGTCAACGACCACCGACACCGGCTGGTGCTCGGCCCAGGGCTGGAGCCATCCGGGCATCGACGCCACCGGGACGAACGCCGACGACGCGAACACGAGCGGCGCCAGCACGGGGAACGAGGCGGCCTGCGCGGTCTCGCTGTCGGGAGCGGTGAGCCCGACCACCGCGAAGACCCACGACAGCGAGTACGCGAAGCCGAGGACCAGTCCGAGTCCGGCCGCGGCCGCGAGCACGTTCGTGTGGATGCGCCAGTCGATGAGGAGACCGACCACCACCATCAGGACCACGACGAAGACGTTGCGGGCGAGGTCCGCGAGGGTGCGACCGACGAGCACGGCCGAGCGGGCCATCGGGAGCGAGCGGAACCGCTCGATCAGGCCCTTCTGCAGATCCTCGGCGAGGCCCACGCCGGTGGTCAACGCCCCGAACACGACCGTCTGCACGAAGATCCCCGGCATGAGGTAGTCGACGTACGGCACGCCCGGCACCGAGATGGCGCCGCCGAACACGTAGCGGAACATCAGCACGAAGATGACCGGCTGGATCGTGGCGAAGACGAGGAGCTGGGGGTTCCGGCGGAGGTTGACGACGTTGCGCCAGGCGATCGTGAGGGCGTCGGCCGCCGGCCGGGGCCGCGGGTCGAGGGTGGCAGGAGCCCCTCCGGCGACTTCGGCGGACGTGGTCGTGGTCACGCGCTCTTCCGGCGGCGCCGGGAGGACAGCGCGGCTCGGCCCCCGGCGGGCTCGTCGACGGCGGCGCGACCGGTCAGGGCGAGGAAGACGTCGTCGAGCGTCGGCTCACGCAGCGCCATCGTGGCGGGCTCGAGGCCGGCCCGGTCGAGCGCCCGCAGCACCTCGAGCATCGCCCCGGCGCCGTCGGCCACGCTCGTGCGCACCTCGTGCCCCTCGACGCTCACCGATCCCACGCGGCCCAGGCGCTCGGCGGCGACGCCGGCGTCGGTGCGGTCGTGGAAGCACATCTCGATGACGGTGGCCCCCAGCCGGGCCTTGAGCTCCGCCGACGTGCCCTCGGCGATCACCCTCCCGTGGTCGACGACCACGATCCGGTCGGCGAGCCGGTCCGCCTCCTCGAGGTACTGGGTCGTGAGCAGCACCGTCGTGCCCGCGTCGACCAGCTCCTCGATGACCACCCACAGCTCGTTGCGGCCCTGGGGGTCGAGCCCGGTGGTGGGCTCGTCGAGGAAGAGCACCGGCGGGCGGTGGATGAGGGCCGCGGCGACGTCGAGCCGCCGGCGCATCCCTCCCGAGAACGTCCGCACGACCCGGCCGGACGCGCCGGCGAGGTCGAAGCGGTCCAGCAGCTCCGCCGACCGGCGCGCCGTCTCGTCGCGGCCGAGGTGGGTGAGCCGGCCGACGAGGCGGAGGTTCTCCCCGGCCGTCAGGTTCTCGTCGACCGCGGCGCTCTGGCCCGCGAGCCCGATGGAGGCCCGGACCTGCTGGTGGTGCTCGGTGACGTCCATCCCGAGCACCCGGGCCGTTCCGGCGTCGGGCCGCAGCAGCGTCGTGAGCACCCGCACCGCGGTGGTCTTGCCAGCGCCGTTCGGCCCGAGCAGGCCGAGCACGGACCCCCGGGGGACCTCGAAGGACACGCCCCGCAGCGCCTCGACGTCGCCGAAGGCGCGGTGGAGGTCCTCGGCGAGGATGGCCGGGGTGCTCACGGACGGGCCGGGGTGCTCACGGAGCTGATGGTACGGGACCGGTGGAGCGAGGGGTCACCGGCGGGGATCTCACCGGTCGGCGTAGACCGAGAGCACGCCCGAGTAGCTCGCCACCCAGACCCGGTGGGCCTCGTCGTCGACCGTGATGCCGATGGGGAGGTGCGCCACCGGGAGCTCCTGGACCTCGGCCATGTCGTGCGTCGTGACCTTGCTGACCGTGTCCGACCGGTAGTTGACGACGTACAGGGAGGCGCCGTCGCCGGCGATGGCCATGCTCCGGGGGGCGCTGCCCGTCGCCACCCTCCCCACGACGGCTCCGGTGGAGAGGTCGATCTTGGCGACCCGTCCCTCGCCGTTGAGGGTGGCGTAGAGGTAGCGGTCCCGGGGGTCGATCACGAGGTGCCGGGGAGCGCTCCCCACGCCCCTGATCCATCCGACCGAGAAGTCGTCGAGGTCCACCACGGCGACGTCGGTGCTGCCCATCACGGCCACGTACGCCGTCTCGGCGTCGTGGTCCACGGCGATGCCCCGGGGGAAGCGCCCCAGCTCGACCCGCCGGACCTCCTGGCCGACGATCGTGTCGACGACGCTCAGGTCGTAGGAGCACCAGTTGCTCACCAGCACGTAGCGGTCGTCGGGCGTCACCGCGACGTACTTCGGGACGGCGCCGACGGCGATCACCTGGTCGATCTCGAGCGACGCGGTGTCGATGCGGTACAGGAAGCTGGTGTCCCAGCCGCCGGGGCCGCAGTCGTCGTGACCGGGGTGGGCGAAGCCCGGCCCGTACATCTGGTAGTTGGAGACGTAGGCGTAGGCGCCGTCGGTCGTGAACGCCGCCTCCACCGGGGGAGCCCCGGAAGGTCCCCTCGTACCCGCCGTGCCCGAAGGCCGCGAGGTCGACCGTGTCGGGGATCGTCGCCAGGAGCCGGAACGTGCGGTCGTACACCGAGACGGTGTGCCGGTACATCATGTTCTGGGCGAAGAACAGGCCGTCCCCCGAGTGCACCACCGACTTGGGAGCGAGCTCGCCGGTGATCGTCTCGACCGGCTCGAGGCGCCGCTCCGACGACGGCCGCGGGTCGAACGGGGCCAGCGTCGTGGTCGTGCTCGCCGTGGTCGGGGAGCTCGACGGCTCCGGCGTCGTGCTCGTCGTGGTGGGCACCGTCGGGGATGCGGCGGTCGTGGGCGCGGCGCTCGCCGGCGCGCTCCCCCCGGCCGACTGGTCGTCGAGCGCCCGCGTGACCGCGAGGGCACCGACCCCCACGATCACCGCGACGGAGCCCGCCGCGACGAGCACGAGCACGATCCGGCGTCCCACGGCGCTCCACGGTAGCGATCGCCGCGCGCCGGTCCCCGGGCGAGCCGGTCAGCGTGCGGTCACCGCCCGGCGCGTCTCAGCAACCGACCAGGGTGAACGGCACCTCCGCCGACCAGGAGCCCGTCGTGCCCCCGGCGACGGGCGCCACCTGCCACGTGAAGCTGCCCCTGCACCCCAGCCGCCCGGCGGAGAGGACGTACGGGCTGCCGGACGCGGAGACCTCGACACGCGGGATGCCGGCCTCCTCGATCCGCAGGGTGAAACCGGAGGGAGCGCAGCCGGAGTACGACCATCCGAACGTGATGTCGCCGCTGACGACCGCCCCACCCACCGGCACCACCGGCGTGACGCTGCCCGGGCACGGCTGGGTCGTCGTCGTGGCGGGCGCCGTGGTGGGCACGGGCGGCGCCGTGACGGACGTGGTCGCGGGCGGCGGGGTGACCGGCGGCGCGGTCCCGGGAGGAGCGCTCGTGGCGGGCGGGCCCGGCCGGGTCGTCGAGGGTCCCGCGATCGTCGTCGTGGTGGTCTCCGGGACGGTCGTGGTGGTCTCCCCGGGGGCCGTCGTGGCCGGCGTCGTGGTCGCCGACCGGCCCGCCGGCACCTCGGCGTCAGCGGAGACCAGGACCGCCGCCGTCCCGGGCTCGCCCTCGTCCCCGGACCGGTCGCGCCCCACGACCCGCAGCTCGTAGGATCCGTCGTCCGACGGCTCCCAGACGAACGAGGCCCGGGCGAGCCGCTCACCCCCGGCGGGTCTCGTGGCCAGCTCCTCGCCGTCGACCGACAGGACGAGCTCGACCACGCCGTCGGGGTCCGTCGCGTGGGCGACGACCTCCACCGGGCCGGGCGGGAGGACGGTGCCGTCGAGGGGGTCGTCGATCCAGGCCCGGGCGGTGGCGACCGGATCCGGCGTCGGGCGCGCGGGTGCGGCCGCCACCCACCCGGCCGACGCCGCCCCACCCGTGACCGCCAGCACCGCGGCCAGCTTGGCGAGCAGCGTCGCGCTCACCGCCCCCGCCTCGCGCCCGGGGGCCCGCCTCACGACCCGACCTCCTGCGCGAGGCCCGGCGCGTACCCCGGGAGCGTGTAGGTGTGGGTCTCACCCGAGGCGCACGGCGAGAGCACGGTGAGCTTGAACGTCGCCCCCTCGTTGAGCAGGAAGACGTGGCGGGGCCACTGGTACCAGAGCTTCGTCACGGTCGGCGGCGCCGACTGGCCGGGGAACGACGACGGCGGGCCGAACTGGGCGACCGGCACCAGTTCGTAGGTGGTCGGGGGGTACAGGCTGTAGGTGCGCGACGCGGGGACCAGGGGCGTGAAGGGCGCCGGCTTCTTCAGGTCCGGGAGGCGCCAGTTCACGAGCTCGAACGGCGGGCCGTACCAGAACGCCTGGGGGATCTGGCTGTACTGGGCGAACCACGCCGGCGCCACCTCCTCGACGACCACGCTCGGGCTGGCCGGCTTCCCGAAGAGGGTCCCGAGCCAGGAGGGCTTCGCGGCCCACCATCCCGTCGTGAAGACCCCGGCGTCGCAGGTGGTCCCGGTGAGCGTCGTGACCTTCGGGTCGGTCTGCCTCACGTCGATCCGCACCCGGGCCGGCGCGACCTGGCCCTGGGGGTGGGGCTTCACGACCATGCCCGGCGGGAACCCGAAGCCCATCTGGTTCGCGGCGTCGGCGAAGGCCTGGTCGACCTGGTCGACCGCCTCGTCGACCAGGGCGGAGAGCGCGGCCTCGCAGGAGAACTGGTCCTGCCCGTGGATCTCGGTCGCGAACGAGGCCTCGTCGCAGGGCACGCCGGCCTGCTCGGCCAGGCTCACCCCGAGCGCCACGATGTCGCCCTTCATGGAGGCGACGAGCTGGTCCCAGTCGGGCAGCGTCGGAGGGATACCCAGCGAGATCAGGGCGGCGTCGAGCGCGACGCCGGCGAGGGTCGAGCAGACCGACCCGCCTCCCGCCGCCTTGCAGCCGGTCGCGGTCACCACGACGTCGACGAGGGCGCTCTTGATGAAGGCGAACGTCGACGAGAGGGTGTCGACGAAGGCCTTGGCCGACTCCCAGAGGAAGTCGAGGAAGCCGCCGTCGTCGCACGAGGTCCCGGCGAGCGCGACCTTGGTGGACCCGAAGTCGTAGCACCCGGCGCAGATGGGGTTGGTGCCGACGGCCTGGGTGAACCAGAACCACGTCTTGTAGGGCCCGTCGGGCTGGAAGAACAGGGAGAGGTCGACCTTCTCCCAGTCCCACGTCACGAACTGCCAGCAGGTCATGTAGCGGGGGTCGGGGGGCCGCGGCCCCGACAGCAGCGTGACGTCCAGGTCGTAGTGCTTCTGGCCCGGCGGGGGCTCGGGCTCGCCGAGGGCCTCGGCGGCCGCGACCGACTCCGGGTCGGGCGTCTGCAGGACGACGTCGTTGGACACCGAGCCCAGGTACGTGTCGCCCGAGAACGGCAGCACCCTGACGTGCAGCTCCACCCCGAGGCCCTCGTCGAAGCCGGGCCCGAGGTCGAGGTCGAGGGGCACCGGGCTGGCGGTCGCCGTGGTGATCGGTCCGACCGGGCCGGCGACGACGAGGTCCTGGTATCCGAGCGAGCCCGCCTTCACGGCCTGGGAGCCGGTCGGGGCGGCGACCGTCGAGGTGGTGCTCCCCCCTCCGGCGGCGGCCTGGTCGACGAGCTGGCCGAGGTCCACGGCGAAGGTGCCTCCGCTGCCGGTGACCTTGCCGGTGAGGAGCACGCCCCCGGGTCGGGCCCGGCCCCGGGCGCGACGGGCGCCGCGGTCACCTGCCAGACGCCGTGGGTGACGCCGAGCAGCTTCGTGGACCAGCGGAACCGCTCGACCCCGAGCTCCTCGACCGTCCCGAGCGCGGCGAGCTTCTCGGGTGCCCCGGCCTTCGCCTCCTGCTCGATCCAGTCGAGCCGCACGACGGACCCGAAGATGCTCGGGGGTAGCGAGGTGTGCCCGGGCGGCGGGGTGTAGCGCCCCGTGCCGACGGGGACGAGGGCCCCACCGCGTCGGCCCCAGGCCCGCAGCTGGAGCGACCTCCCGTCGAGGTCGGGGAGGTGCGGGCGGAAGTCGTAGCGCCCGTCGGCGGCCCTCGGCACGAAGCCGGTCGGCGGGACCCGGACCCAGCGGCCGGGGTCTGAGGAGAGGTAGGGCTCGGCGGACAGGTAGAGGTAGGCGAGGTCGGCACCGGGGTCGGCGTCGGCGACGAGCCGGCCGTCGACGAGCCGGGCGTCGCCCTCCCAGCCCTCGCAGCCCCCGCCCCCTCGACGTCGACGAGCGGCGACCAGGCCGTGAGGACCCCGCCGGCGCCGGCCGCGACGACGAGCGTGTGCGTCCCGGCCGACGGCAGGTCGACGGTGGCGGTGACCCGCTCGCCCGGGCCGGCCGTCCCGAGCTCGGCCACCGGCTCGAAACCGCTCCCGCCGGGCCCGAGGCGCAGCAGGGTGAGGCTGGTGCCCTCCGCCCCGCCCGGGAGCTCCACGGTCACCACCGCGCCGCAGCCGCCGGGGACGGCCGAGAGCTCGGGGGCCGCGGCGAGCGCGAGGCCCGGGGGCAGGGGGACGAGCTCGGGGACGTCTCCACCGCCCGGGCGGGGGCGCGAGGCCGCGACCCCGCCCGACCGCGCCGGCGTCGGCCTCACGCGCCGCGGCGACCACCTCCGCCGGGGCGTCGGGAGGCAGCGTGCCGGCGAGCGAGGCGGGGACGTCGGCGGCCGTGATCGCCGTCGGGACCAGCACCTCGGTTCCTGGTACCAGCGCGGCGGTGGGATCCATGCCGGGGTTGAGGGCGACGAGGACGGTCCCGTCGTGGCCGAGCACCTCCGCGAGTCCGTCGAGCGTCTCCCCCTCCACGGCGACGTGGGTCTCGTACGTGGCGAGCGCCATCGGCTCGGCGACCTCGACGCGCACCGGGTTCGACTGGCCGACCCTTCCCCCGCCGTCGATCGCCCGGGCCACGAGCGTCGCCGCGCCCTCTTCGGCGGGACGCCAGGTCAGCCGGTCGGCGCGCCCCGTCCGCTCGTCGCCGTCGCCGGCGACGACGCGGTCGACGACCGTGCCGCCCGACCAGAGCTCGACGGCGACGATGGGCTCGGTCCCCACGACGCCCACGTGGAACGCGAGCGGCGGCCCGAGCGCCGCGGCGAGGTCACCGCCGCCCGCCCGCTCCAGGGAGACGACCATCCCGACCGGGGGGAGCGCGGGGCCGGTGGCCCCGGCCGGCGTCGCCCCGTCGTCGAGGCCCCGGCGGGCCAGGTACGCCGCCGAGCCGGCGAGGAGCGCGCCGGCGACACCGACCGCCAGCCACCTTCGGAGGGCGGGGGGCGCCCCTCCACCGGTCGCGCTCACGATCGAAGTGTGACACGATTGGTGGCAGACGGCCACCGTCGGTGACCACGGACCGGAGGGACCTCGGGGCCACGGCTCCGGCGCTGCCGGGCGGTGGTGCTCGACTCGCTAGGGTGGTGCCCGCCGAGGAGGGGAGTATCCCCCTGCACCGGCGTCGTCATCACGGTCCCCCGGGGCCCGGCGCCGGTGGCCCCCCGGGGCGGGAGAGACCTCCGAGCCGTGACCGCGCCGGGCGCGTTGGAGGCTGGAGGAGCTCGTGGACGTCGCACCCTGGGCGTGGGTCGCGGTGATCGGGTTCATCGTCGCGGTCCTGCTCGTGGACCTGCTGGTGTTCCACCGCGAGGCCCACGAGGTCGCCATGCGGGAGGCCGTGGCCTGGAGCGTGGTCTGGATCGCGCTGGGGCTCTCGTTCACGCTCGTCGTCTGGTCGGTCGGGGGAGGCAAGGCGGCGGGCGAGTACCTGGCCGGCTACCTGATCGAGAAGAGCCTCTCGGTCGACAACGTCTTCGTCTTCGCGCTGATCCTCTCGTACTTCGCGGTTCCGGCCGCGCTCCAGCACCGCGTCCTCTTCTACGGGGTGCTCGGCGCGCTGGTGATGCGGGCCATGTTCATCGCGGCCGGGGCGGCGGCGCTCGAGCGCTTCCACTGGGCCATCTACGTCTTCGGCGGGCTGCTCGTGCTCACCGGGATCCGGATGGCCCGCCACAGCGAGACGGAGGTCCACCCCGAGCGCAACCCGGTCCTCCGCCTCCTGCGCCGCGTCGTCCCGATGACCTCGAGCTACCAGGGGCAGCGGTTCTTCGTCCGGGAGGCCGGCCGCTTCCTGGCCACGCCGATGCTCGCGGTGCTCATCGTCGTCGAGACGACCGACGTGATCTTCGCCGTCGACTCGATCCCGGCCATCTTCGCCGTCACCCGCGACACGTTCCTGGTCTTCACCTCCAACGCCTTCGCCATCCTCGGCCTGCGCGCCCTCTACTTCGTGCTGGCCGGGATGATGGGCCGCTTCATCTACCTGAAGCCCGCCCTGGCGGTCGTCCTCGTGTACGTCGGGGTGAAGATGCTGCTCTCCGAGACGTACAAGATCCCGATCTGGGCGTCGCTCGGGGTCATCTTCGTCGTGCTGACCGTCGCGGTCGTCGCGTCGTTGCTGCGCACGCGCCAGGGGGCCCTGGCGGACCGGCCCCTCCCGCGACCACGATCGCGTCCGAGCCGTCCGGGCCGTCGGAGGAGGTGGGCTGATGCGGACGCTGGTGTTCGGCGACGACGGGTCCCCCGGGGCCGACGTCGCGTGGCTCTGGATCAGCGAGCAGCACTGGCCCGGGTGGCGGGTCGAGATCCTCAGCGCGGTCCCGCCCCCTCTGGGTCCTCCGCCGGGCGAGGAGGCGGCGGTCCCCCACCCCTGGGACCCCCCGAGCCCCGGGTGCCCTTCGACGAGTCCGGCCTCGAGGAGGTCGTGCACCTGCGGGCCGAGGCCGATCCCCGCTACGCGCTGGCCCGCCGCGAGGACGCCTCCCTCGTCGTGGTGGGCTCGACCGGCACCGGGCTCCTCAAGTCGCTGCACCTCGGGAGCACCGCCGAGTACCTGCTGCACCTCCCGCCGGCACCCCTCGTGGTGGCCAAGCACGCCGCGCCGGTCCGGTCGGTGGTCGCGGCCGTCGACGGGTCCGACCACGCCCAGCGGGCCGTCGAGGCCCTGGCGGCCATGCCGTGGCGGGAGCGGGTCGAGCGGATCGTGCTCGTGACCGTGCGGGAGGGTCCCGACGGCGGGGAGGCGGTGGAGCGGGCCGCGGCCGCCCTGGGCGACGCGACGCTCGAGGTCGTCGAGAAGGGACCGGGCCACCCGGTGACCCGCACCGTCCTCGACGAGGTCGAGCGGACGAGCTGCCAGCTCGTCGTGCTCGGGACCCGTGGCCGGGGCCCGATCCTGCGGGCCCTGGCGGGGTCGACGGCCACCGCGGTGACGCGCGTGGTCGAGTGCTCGGTGCTCCTCGCCCACGCGCCGTAGCGCACCGGACGCGGCCGCGCCGTTGCCCCGACGGCACCCGGTGTCTTAGGTTGCCGGGTACCGGATGCGGCGAGTGGAGCGAGGTGGTCCGTGTGCGCGCCTCCGATCGGCAGGCCGAGCACCGGGGGGCCCGACGGCGGATCGCGGTCGGAGTGGCGGCCGGCGCCGCCGCCGTCGCGCTGAGCGGGCTCCTCGCGACGCCCGGCGGCGCGGTCGGCGAGCAGCCGTGTGACTTCCTGCCCCTCGGGGTCGAGGGCGCGACCCTCGACGTCCAGGGCCCCGACACCCACGCCGAGTGCGTGGCCGACCTGCTCGTCGGCCGGCGGACCGCCGAGGGTGACGAGTTCGTCGGGGTGTTCATCGTGTCCATCACCCACGAGTCGTGGGGCGACATCGAGGGCGTCTACCGGCAGCTCGCCGAGGGGGGCTCGCCGATCGACCTCGGCGACGAAGGGGTCTTCGCGACGACCGAGAACCGCGCGGGGCTCCCCTTCTACGGGGCCTACTTCCTCAAGGGCCCGTACTCGGTCTCGGTCGAGCACCAGACCATGGATCCCGACTTCTTCGCGGAGGACACCGCCCGGACCCGCGCGCTCACCGAGACCCTCGCCCGGGCGATCGACTCGATGATGGACGACGCCGGGATCGACGCCGGGGTCGGTGCCGGTTCCTCCGGCGGCCCGGAAGGCGGTGTCACCCCGCCGTCCGGCTCCGGGGGCGTGACGAGCCCGGCCTCGAGCGACGACGGCGGGAACGTGCCCCTCGGGCCCATCGTCGGGACGACGGTCGTGGTGGTCGCGGGCACGGCCGTCGTCATCAACGTCCTGCGCCGTCGGCCACCGACCCGCACGGGACGCCCGGGAGAGCCGGGCGACGTGCCCCGCTGCTGGGAGGAGGTCTCGGCGCTGGACGACGCCACGACCCGGCTCGAAGGAGAGCGCGACGACCTCCGTCGGGCTCGTGACGATGCCTACGGGCGCATCGAGCGCATCGAACGCGCCCTCGAGGCGGAGGCGACGCTGGACGACGCCTTTCGCGGGTACGCCGACGCCATCCTGCGCACGCAGCAGGTGCACACCGCCAAGGTCTACGGTGACACCGCGATCGTCGTGTCGGCGATCTTCGCCGCGGGCGCCGCTTCCATCGAGGCGCTCAACGCCTTTTTCGGTGTCGAGGCGGCCGCCATGAGCCCCGAGGCCCTGGCCCTCTCCAACCAGGTGCAGCAGGGGGTGCAGGCGACGCGGACCGCGGCCCAGGCCGCCGCCCGCCTCCCGGAGCTCCAGGCGCAGCTCCTCAACGCCAAGCGACTGGCCGACGTGGCCAAGACCGCCGAGCTGGCCACCGCGGCCTCCCAGCAGGTGGCCGCCACCGAGCAGGCGATCGCGACGGCCCACTCGGCGATCCGGGCGGGCGCCGCGGCCGCGGACGCCGCGCCCGGTCTCGCCGCCCAGCTCTCGCGGCTGACCAGCGTCTCGCTCCCGGCCCAGCTCTGGGCCCGCTTCAAGGGTGTCGGCACGATGATCGTGGAGATGGCGGGGAGCAACGCGGTCTCCGCCAGCCGGGCCGCCGAGAGCGCGCTCGGCCGGCTGGCCCCGGAGCAGCAGGAACGGCTCTTCGACGAGATCATGCGAGCGGCCGACGCGCATCGCGACCTGTCCGCCAGGGCCCGGGAGATGGCCGTCGAGATGCGTCGCGAGCTCGAGACGCTGCGTTCCGACATGGCCACGGCGGAGCGGCTGGTGGGCGAGGCCGAGCGGAAGATCGACGAGGTGGCGGCGCGCCGGGCCACCAAGGTCGCCGAGTGCGAGCAGCTCGTGGCGCGGGTCGCGGCTGCCGCCACGACCGGAGGATGAAGCGAATGGTCGATGCGAGCCAAGTCGTCGCCTGGTGCACCGCGGCCGGACACGCGGTGTCGGCTCGACCGGGGGAGCCGGTGTTGGCGCTCGAGCTGGGCGGATCCGGCGGCCGGCCGGCGCGCGTGGAGCTGGGCTCGGGAGACGAACCGCTGCGCTTCGTCGCGACCGTGCCCGCAGCCGGGACCGGCCTCGAGACCGACCTGCTCGACGGGGTGCTCGCCGTCGTGGCGATCGCTCGTCCCGCGCTGGTGGACGTCCGCCGCGACCCCGAGGGTGCAGCCGAGGCCAGCGTCACCCTGTACCCCGACGGCGTGACCCGCCACTCGGTCCTCGCCGCGCTCGACGAGCTCGTCAAGACCCGGTACGCGATCGAGGAGGCGCTCGAGTCGGCGTGTCAGGCCCAGGCGCTGAGAGCGGCGCTCGCCGGTGCCGCTCGGGAGCCGAACCCGGTCGGGGAGCCGGACGTGGCCGGGGAACCGGCCTCGGATGAGGAAGCCGCGGCGCCGACGGAGGTGGCTGCCGTGGCGTCGGGGCCGTCCGGAGAGCCGATGGCGGCGACCGGGTGGGCCTCGGCGCCGGCCGCACCCGCCTCGACCACACCCGAACCCCCCGCACCGCGCTGGTGCTACGTGGAGGGGGCCGTCCCGGTCCAGGGCCTCGACGGCTCGGGCCGGGTCGACGGTCACCTCCAGCCCGGCCGCTGGTACCAGTGGGTCGCCGAGGAGGGCGGCTGGGCCCGGGTGGCCGACCCCGAGGGCACGCTCGAGGGATGGGCCGACCCGGCCCAGCTCCGCTTCCAGAGGGCCTGAGCCGATGGCAGCGCCGAAGCGGACCCCCGTCAACCCCTGGCCGTGGTCGGTGGCCATGGGCTTCAACCAGGGCGAGCTCGTGGAGGGCCACACCCGCGTGCTGTTCCTGTCGGGCCAGACGTCGATGAGCGCCGAGGGCCGGCCCGAGCACGCCGGTGACATGGCGGCGCAGCTCGCGCTCGCGCTCGACAACCTCGAGGCGGTGCTCGCCGAGGCCGGGATGGACCTGTCGCACGTGGTCCGCCTCGACGTCTACACGACCGACATGGACCGGTTGATGCAGCACTACGGCGTGCTCGCCCGGCGCCTGCGGGGTGCCGGTGTCGCGCCGACCTCGACCCTCCTCGGTGTGGCCCGCCTCGGCCTCCCCGAGCTCATGGTGGAGCTGGAGGCGACCGCCGTCGCGTGACGCGTTGGCGCGGGGTCAGCCGCCGGCGCCGGCGAGGATCTCGGCGAGGACGGGCTGGCCGGGCCCGACCCAGGGCTCGCACGCGGGGACCTGCTCGAGCATCCCGAAGAGCTCGTCGGCCATGCCCGGGGCAGCCGGGAGGTGGCTGCTGAGCACGACCTCGGGCTCGAGCGCGCGGAGACCCTCGATCGTCGAGGCGAAGGAACCCGCGTCGACCTGGTGGAGCCACGGCGTGTCGATGGTCGCCCAGAGCATCAGGCCCTCCTCGAGGTGCTTGGGCTCGATGTCGCCGGCCTCCTGGGCCGGTTCGGACATGAGGGCGCCCAGGCAGTCGGCGGTGAGCAGCGCGCCGGAGGCCGGGTCGTAGAGGCCGGTGGTCTCGGGGGCGTCGAACGACGGTGGCTTGATCGCCAGGAGCTCACGATCCCCCACCGGGAGCGACTCGCCCGGGTTGAGCCAGTAGCACCGCTCGAGCGGGAGCGGCGCGTAGAGGCTCATCTTGCCGACGCCGATGAAGGTGGTGACGACCCGCAGGTCGGGGTTCTCGTCGAGGAGCCACCCGAGGCTGCCGAGGTGGTCCTGGTCGGTGTGGGCGAGCCAGAGCCAGCGGAGGTCGGCGGGGTCGATCACCGACCGGAGCGCCTCCTGGAACTCGGCCTGGAGCGGGGCCAGCCCGGTGTCGACCAGGACCGGCTCCTCCGCCTCGATCACGAAGGCGTTGCTGGGGATGATGCCGAGGGTCGGGATCGGGAAGTACCCGGGCAGGACGTGGATCTCGGGCGTGGCGCGGTACGGCGCGAGCATCGTCGGCTGGTCCATGGTTCCCCCGGTGTTCGACGGTCGAGGTGGCCGTCAGGGCCACCGATCCACCGGTGCAGTGTCCACCCCGGGCCCGGGTCTGTCAAGTGTCACTGAACAGGTCGCGGTCCGGGTTACACTCTCTCTGTACAACCGGTTCGACACAGCCGGCGCGACGTAGCCGGCGCGGCAAATCGCGAAGACGAGGCCATGAGCCCGACACCGAAACCTGCGCGTCCCGGCGGGCCGGAGCTCGGGGAGCGGCTCCGTGGGGCCCGCCTGGCCCGGGGGCTGAGCCTGCGGGACCTGGCGCGCCGCGTCGACTGCTCGGCGAGCCTCATCTCGCAGATCGAGCGCCAGAAGGTCCTGCCGTCCGTCAAGACGCTCTACGCGCTGGTCTCCGCCCTCGGGCTGTCCTTCGACGGCGTGCTGGAGCACGAGCCGACCGACGGCCCCGGCCCGGGGACGGCGTCGGCCGGCGAGCCCGCCCCCGGCACGACGCGACCACCCCCCGGCACGGCGCGACGACATCGTCCGGCGAGGCGAGCGCCGGCCTCCCCTCCGTCGTCCATCTCCCCTCGTCGTCGCGGCCCGTCCTCCAGCGAGCCGAGTCCCGCCGGGTCGTCCCGCTCGGATCGGGCGTGGTGGTGGAGGAGCTGGCGAAGGCCGCCCTGGAGACCACCCAGTTCCTGGTGGCGACCTTCGAGGTGGGGGCCGAGTCGTCGCCACCGGGGACCGCCCAGCACCACGCCGGCCAGGAGTGGATCTACGTCGTGCGGGGCGCCTTCGACGTGACCGTGGGGTTCGACCGCCACGAGCTGCGCGCCGGCGATTCCATCGCCTTCCCCTCCGTGGTCCCTCACCGGGTCGCGAACACCGGGGACGAGCCGGCGGTCGCGATCTTCGTCCTCGGCGGGTCGCGCCTCATCCCCGATTGACCGCAACGCTCACGACGTGCTGCTCCGGTGCTTGAAGAGCGCCTTGCGGGCGGCCTTGGCGACCGCCTTGTCGGGGTGGTGCCCGCCGATCGCGGCGAGGATGGCCTCGGTCTCGGGTCGCCGGACCCGCCAGGCGGCGTCGAGCATGCCACCCTCGCCGGTCGCGCCGGCGGCGGGCGTGAGCCACGCGGTGAGGGCGTCGGGTCCCCACAGGTCGAGCACGGCGTGGAGCAGCCGCACGAAGCGCTCCGGGTCGCCGCCGGAGTCCATCTCGTCGGCGTCCGCGAGCAACGCGTCGACCCGCCAGACCGTGGCGTACGGCGAGAGCGAGGGATCCTCGTCGAGGCGGGCGACCGCGCCGGCCGCCGCCGGACCCATCCGCAGGAGAGCCCGGAACCCCAGCCCTCGCGCCGTCTCGCCCACGTCCGGCAGCGCCCCGACCAGCAGGTCGGCGGCTCGCTCCCCCTGGTGGTCGACCCACGCGTCGATCTCCGCCGTGGCCTCGGCCTCGGGCCGGTCGGCGGTCCGTTCCAGCAGCTCGCCCGCCGGGACGTCGCGCAGATCCCCGACGACCGGAGCCTCGGCGAACCGGGAGACGAGGCGGTGCACGGCCCACCGGCCCAGCGGGGTGAGGGCGGCGGTCCCCCGGCGGCGCGGGTGAACCCGTACGGGGTCGTGACCTCGACCACGCCGGCGAGGGAGACGATCCCGAGCTCCTCGAGCCGGTCGAGGGCCTTGCGCAGCGAGTACCCGACCGACTCGCGCTCCTGATCCCGCCGCGCCTCGGACACCCGATCCAGGTCGAACTGCTCCTCGATGCGATCCCAGGCCTCGTCGGCGAGCTCCTCGATGTCGACCGGTGCCCCCTCCCGGTACAGGTCGAGCTGCATCGTCGGGAGGCTCTCGTCGAGGACCTCCGCGTACCAGTCGAAGTGGTAGCGGTGACGCCGGAAGTGGTGCCGGGTCGGTCCGACCCCGTGCACGAGCGCGAGCCAGGCGCCGTAGAGGGCCTCGTGGGGCTCGTCGGCCAACCGGTGCGCGTTCGGCCCCGGGACGACCTTCCGTCCCTCGACGGCGAGGACCCCCGACTCGACCGCGACCCGGAAGGTCAGGTCGACGCCGGTGAGCTCGCCCGAGCTCCGGGTGCGGAAGACCCGGTCACCGATCTGCTCGTCGACCCGATCTCCGGTGCCGAGGAGCTCGACGAGGGCCTTGCCGTCGGCGAGCTTCAGGTTGCCGCGGTCGGTGAGCGGCCGTCCCTCCCCGACGAACTCGACCAGGCGAACCAGCCGCCGGAGCTGCACCGAGCCGGCGGCGGCCGCCGCGAGCTCGTCGATCGGGGGCAGGGTCACGGGGGGGAGCCTGACGCCCACGTCCCGGCCACCCCGGGGCGGCCCGCCGGGCAGGGGCCCGAGGACGGCGTCTCTGGCCTCGATCGGGAGCGCGTTGAAGTCGCTGATCCATCGATCCGTCGCGTCACGGTCCGTGGGATCGACGCCCTCGGCCCGCATGGCCGCGAGGATCCGCTTCCCGGGGGCCCAGAGCGACTCGTCGGCCATCGCCGCCCGGAACCGGGGCTCGAGCACGTCGACCCCGCGGGCGAGGCGCTCGCCCTCGGCCGCGCCCGCGGCGAGCAGCCCCTCCCCGGCGAGGAAGCGGAGCAGCGCGGCGAACCCCGCGACCACCTCTCCGAGGTCCTCCTCGTCGAGCAGCGCCTTGGCGGGGTACAGGTCGAGGAGGACGACCTCGACGTCCTCGTCGTCCCAGTCGCCGAGGTCACCGTCGAGGTAGCCGAACTTGAAGTCGAGCACCTGCTCGGCGACGTGGCCGAGCCCGGCACCACCCGCCGACCGCTCGAAGCGGGCGACGAGCTCGTTGCGGGCCTCCAGGAAGCTCTGGTGCTCCTCGGGGTCGGCAGGGTCGAAGTCGAGACGCATCATCGGACGGTACCTCTCTCGTCGGAGACGGCGGAAGCCCCGGGGAACGCCGGATCACGCTCGTGGGCACGAGGACCTGGACCTGGGCCGCCCGCCCGTTCCCGGGAACGGCACAAGGCCAGGTCCCGCGAAGCATCGCCGGGTGTCGGACTCGGGCAGGTCGGTCACGGTGAGGGCGGGTCGGGGCCCGAACGCGACCAGTCGCGGCCGGTCTTCTCGCGGTGATGCGGTCGGCACAGCGGGTGGATGTTCTCGTAGCTGGTGGGCCCACCCCGGGCGTGGGGGTCGCGGTGGTCCCACTCGATCCCGGCCCGGCGGTCGCAGCCCGGCACGGAGCAGACCAGGTCGCCGTCCCGGAGGATCGAGCGGACCTCGAGCGCGGTCCTCAGCTCGGCCGGGACGCGCCGCCCGAGGTGGCGGACCTTCGTGACCTCGGCGCCCTCGACGAGCACGGCCTTGAGGAAGGCGTCGTCCATGATCTCGCGGGCCCGCTCCAGCGGGATCGGCCCGACCCCTTGGACCAGGCACAGCTCGCCTCCCTCGACGGCCCCGCGCCGCAACGCCTCGTGCGACACGTGGACCACCATGTCGACCCGGGGTGCGGGCCGCAGGACGGTCGGGGCCTTCCGGCCAGCCTCGCCTGCTGCGGTCGCTCCCGGTGCCCGCGTTCCCGCGACCGTGCCGGCCACGAGCCCGTCGCCTCCGAGGAGGTCGGGCCGGTCGCACCTCCTCACGTGCCGCCCGTCGGTCTCACCGACGGGACCCGCGGGGTGTCCGACGGCAGGGCCTCCAGCCCGAGCGGTCACGAGGGTGACGAGCGCATCGGCGAGGTAGCGGTCGTGGCCCTCGCGCCGCCCCTCCCGGTGGCCGGCACGGTGCTCGGCGTCGGCCTGGTGCTCGATCCGGTTGACCACCACCGCTCCCAGGTCGGGCGGGAGGCGAAACCGGCCCCAGACCATCCCCTCGTCGTCGCGGCCGTGGACGAGGCTGCGAGCGGCGTGCTGGCGGCGGTAGCGACCCAGCCGGTCGTCGTCGGCCTCCAGGCGGACGTGCCTCGCCCGGTCCTGCAACGTCCTCAGGCCCTCGCGACCAGCCAGGGCCAAGAGGTCGCCTTCGGCCGAGGGGACGGCCTCGACCGCCATGGTGATCGCGTGGGCCTGCTCCACCGACACCGCGCCGGCCCGCAACGCGGCTTCGGTTCCGGGGGAGGCCTCGAGTCGCTTCGCCGTCTCGACGACCTCGGTGGCCCGAGCCAACGTCGTGACGCCCCTGGCCGCCAGCAGCTGGGCGGTCGAGCGGTGCCCGGCAGCACGGTACGCGCCGAGCTCCTCGACCCGGCGGGCCGCCAGCACCTCACCCGCAGCCGCCACCCGACGCAAGCGAGTGAACGACCCCAGCAACCTCAACGCCTCGTCACCCTCGAGGCGGCCCGGCGCCAACGCCTCGACCAGCCCCTCCAGCCTGGCGACGAGCTCGGCGACCTCGGTTGCCGACGCGGACGAAGCACCCGGGGCGCTCCTCGCGTGCCCGTCGGCGCGCGTCGCAGTCGCTGACGATACTGCCGCCGATACCCGCGTCGCCGAACGCGCCACCGCGCCCTCCCCGAAACCACCCTGGACCGAGGAAGCCGTTCGACGCCCGGCTACGAAGCGCTCCCGTCACCCTATACGAACACCTGTTCGATGTCAAGGATCGGGCTTCACCGCATCCCGAACGCCACGACGGCGTTGTCGACCACCTTCGCCGCGCTGGTCCGCCATCCCCTCCCGACGAGACGGCTCGGGCAGGTCCTCGCCGCCACGCGAGCGAGGTCCTGCCACGCGCCCAGGAAGGCCTGACGCTGGCGCACCTGGAGGTCGGTCCACTCGAAGAAGCGTCCGGTATAGGCCCGATCCATCGGAGGCACGAGGTCCGGAAGGAGGTGGTGGAGGGTCTTGGTGCCCGGCACCACCCGCGACACGTTGGCGACGATCGGGAGCGTTCGGATCAACTCCCAGACCTCGGTCCCGACGGGCTCCGCCGTGGCTCCCAGCTTCTCGAGCTCGAGCCCGTCGAGCGCCACGAGCGGGGCGCTGTGCGCCCGCAACGCCGCGGCGAGCTCGGGGACGGGGACGAGGCGGGAACCCCGTTTCCCGATCCCCCAGGCTCGCAGCGTGTCGTGGAGGAGGCGAACGAAGCGGTCGTCGGCGAGCGCGTGAGCGAGCGTGCCGTGCGCCCGGCGACGATCGATCGTCGCCCGGTGGAGCTCGTACTGGCCGCTGCGCGTGAACGGCACGCGACGGTCGTAGTCGGCGACGTAGCCGTCGAAGCCGGCGACGAGCATCTCGAGTCGAGCTTCGATGCGAGACCGCTTCGACGACGGGCCGGCCCGTCGCCCGGGCAGGGGTCCCCACGACCGCTCGACCCGGGTCGGACCTGACACCCGGCCCCCGGGGACATCTGCGGCAGCCGAACCGGGCCGCGCCGGCCACGTGGAGACGGCGGGCCCGGCGGCGCCCCCGGCCCGGGTCGAGCGCCTCGCCCGAGCCCCACCCGGCGAGACGAGCGTGTAGACACCGCGGTCGACGCGGCGGAACACCTCGCCGCACGCGCTCCGGGGTCCACCCGGTGCGTTCGCCGTCATGCCCTGGAGGATCGGGCCGATCGACGACGGGTCGCGATCGGGATCCATCAGCTGGACGGCGGCGATCAGCTCGGCCCGGGTGAACTCGGTGGTTCCACGGGCCGTGAGGCCACGCCCAGCGTCGAGCAGGAGCTGCCACGTCGGACGGTGGTCACGACTCCCGGCCATCTCCCGCTCCTCGCCGCACCCGGCTTCTCCTGCCCGGATCGCCCGCCGGACGATGCCACGTCCGGGCGGAGCTCGCACGTGCCCGACGGGCGAGGCCCCTCACGCCGCGACGGCAACATCGGCGACGTCGGCGACGTCGGCGGGCAGCCAGGCCACACGGAAGCCGAGGTGCCGGTACCGGCCGTGCAGGCTGCCGGGGCGGGAGACCACGAGCACGTCGACGCCGAGGTCGCGCACCGCGGCCGCCCGGGCGACGAAGATGCCGTCGCCGCTGCCCACCACGAGCCGGCCGGCCCGGCGGGCCACGAACTCGGGGGCCGCGTGGGCCAGGAGCGCCAGGTCGGCCCCGTTCCTCCCGCACGCCGTGTGCACCACGCACTCCACGCCGAGGTCTCGCAGCTCCCACACGAACGAGCGGGCCAGGCCCGGGTTGCACGCCAGGTACACGAGGTCGCCCCGCCGCCACCCGGCCACCGCCAGGTACCGGTCGAGCACCGCGATCGCGTCCCCGGGCGGCCCGTCGCCGAGCAGGTTCTCGAGGTCGACCAGGTGCAGGGTCCGCTCGCGGACGAGAACCCGCCCGAGGTCGATGTCCGTCGTCGCCGCCATCGTCCCCACCCCTCTCGACACACCGGGATCATCCGCCGGGGGTACGACAAGTTCCACCGATGTCATCTCCCGGCGCGCCCCCCCTCCTCCTCCGTCCCCGGGAAGGTGACCGCCGTGTCAGGTGTTGCAGCCACCGGGTACGGGGACCGACGGGCCCGGATCCGGGGAGCCAGGGCGACCCGAGCGGGTCGACGAAGGGGGACGGATGAGGGAGTACCGGATCGTCGACGCGGACTGTCACGTCATGGAGCCACCCGACCTCTGGAAGCGCTGGCTGCCCGAGCGGTTCCAGGACCGGGCGCCCCGCCTCGTGAAGGACGCCGAGGGCGGGGACGCCTGGGAGCTCGAGCCCGGCCGGCCCCCGATGACCATCGGGCTGGTCACCACGCCGGGGAAGCGCTACGAGGACTTCAAGTGGACCGGCTCGACCTACGAGTCGATCCGCCCCTCGTGCTTCGACGGCAAGGCCCGCCTCGAGGACATGGACGCCGACGGCGTCGACGCCGAGCTCCTCTACCCGAGCCAGCGCACGATGCACTACTTCATGGGCAACCAGGACGTGGAGCTCCACCGGGCGGGCGTCCGGGCCTACAACGACTTCCTCGCCGAGGAGTTCTGCGCCGCCGATCCGGAGCGACTGTTCGGCCTGGCCCAGATCCCGAACCTCGGCGTCGACGAGGCGGTGGCCGAGCTCCGCCGCTGCAGGGAGAAGGGCTACCGCGGGGCGATCATCTCGGCCTGGCCGTCGGGGGAACGACACCCTCTCCGAGGCCGACGATCCCTTCTGGGCCGCGGCCGAGGAGATGGGGATGCCCGTCTCGATCCACATCAACATCCAGCGCCGGCGCCAGCAGGCGAGCCTGCCCGACGGCGTGGCGGCCATCGGGATGATGGCCTTCGCCGGCATGCTCGGCTTCCCCCGATCCTGGCCGAGCTCATCATGTCGGGCCTGTTCGACCGCCGGCCAGGCCTCACCGTCGTGGGCACCGAGGTGGAGGTCGGCTGGATCCCCGAGGCCCTCGAGCAGCTCGACAACTTCTACTGGCGCAACCGGACCTGGACCGGCCTGAAGCTCGCCGACCTCCCCAGCGAGTACTTCCACCGGCACTTCGTCTGCACGTTCATCAAGGACCGCATCGGGGTGGTGCTGCGCCACGACGTCGGGGTGGAGAACATGGCCTGGTCGAGCGACTTCCCCCACCACGGCAACGACTGGCCGTACAGCCGGGCCGTGATCTCCGAGATGCTGCAGGGCGTGCCCAAGGCCGAGCGCGACCTCATCGTGGGCGGCAACGCGGCCCGCATCTACGGCCTCGGCACCGGCTGAGGGATCGAGGTGGGTGAGCGTTCGACGTGGACCGGGACCTGTCCGCACCGGCGACGATCGTGGGGTGGCTCGTCGGCCTTCCCGTGCTCGTGTGGACCACCTGGACCGGCGTCCAGTTCTTCACCGGGGGCACGGTGCCGCTGCTCGGCTGGACGGTCGAGCAGTCGGCGTTCTGGGGCGTCGCGTGGTTCGTCGCGGGCGAGTACCTGGTGTTCATGGCCCTGGTCGCCCCGGTCGTGATCGTCGTCGAGCTGCTGGTACGAGCGATACGAGCGGCGGCCCGGCGCGGGGCGGGTCCGGCGCCGACCCCGGCTACCGGTAGTCGGGGTTGGGGAAGTCGAGACGGCAGCCGGCGTCCCAGACCGAGCGCTGGTTCCCGTGGGCCGGGAAGCCCCCGGCGTCCTTGAGCATCCGGGCCAGGTGCATGAGGTTCCAGGTCATGAACGTCGTGTTGCGGTTGGTGAAGTCGTTCTCGGGCCCACCCGAGCCCGGGTCGAGGTAGGACGGGCCGGGGCCGGCCTCACCGATCCACGCCGCGTCGGCCTGCGGCGGGACGGCGAAGCCGAGGTGCTGCAGGGAGTAGAGGACGTGCATCGCGCAGTGCTTCGCGCCGTCCTCGTTGCCGGTGACGATGCATCCGCCGACCCGGCCGTAGTAGGCGTACTGGCCGTGCTCGTTGAGCTGGCTCGAGTTGCCGTAGAGGCGCTCGATCACCCGGGTGCACACCGACGACTTCTGCCCCAGCCAGATCGGCGTCGTGAGGATCAGGATGTCGGCCGCGAGGACCTGCTCGAAGATCTCCGGCCACTCGTCACGATCCCACCCGTGCTCGGTCATGTCGGGCCAGATCCCCGTGGCGATGTCGCGGTCGACCGGACGGAGGCAGTCGACGGCGACCCCGTTGGCCTCGAGGATGGCGATAGCGAGGTCGGCGAGGCCCTGGGTGTGCGACTGCTCGGGGCTGCGCTTCAGGGTGCAGTTGAGCACCAGGGCCGACAGGTCCGAGAAGTCCCAGCGGGACGTGTCGCACAGCTCCTGCTGCTGCTCCGAGAGCGCCATCGGGACCCCCCTCCCGCCCGGCGCCGGCCGGGTGTCCCGGACGCTAGCCAGCCGGACGGCCTGCCGGTCGTCGCCCCCGGCCGTCGGCAGCGAGGCACCGACCGTCCCCCGCGCCCGGCGGCGGTCTCCTCGCCCACCCAGGTTGGTGCGGAATCCGGGCCCACGACCCCGAAACCGCGCCGACTCGGGGACGACAGGGGGCCGGGCGCGAGGGTGCCGAGCAGCCCGATGGCTGCTCGGCACCGCTCGGGAGGGAAGAGCTCTAGGCCTTCACGACCTTGTGGTGGTGCCAGAGTCCCAACCCGACCAGGACGAGCATCACGCCCGCCGCCGCGAAGGCGACGATGGCGGCGATGCCGGCGATCCGGCCGATCGTCGACCAGGCGTAGGTCGAGAGCAGCAGACCCCGCAGGGTCTCGCCCTTGAAGACCGAGTCACGCTGCGAGGTGAGCCGGCTCGCCGTCGCCTGCAGCTCGGCGATCTCCTCCTCGCTGGCTCCCGACTCCTGCGCCGCGGTCACCGCGTCGCGGGCCTCCCGCTCGGGCCCGCCGAGCTCGGCGTAGGTCTGCCCGTCGGCCATCCCCTCGAGGTGGCCGTCGATGTAGCTGGCGTAGGCGTTCGCCTCCTGCCCGGTCGTGACCTGCTCTCCCGCGTACTTCAGGAGGTCGGTGCGGCCCTGCTCCTCGAGCGACGCGGCCTCCGGGAAGAAGATCTGCTGCTCGGTCAGCTCGTCGTTCACGTGGTCGTGCGCGAAGTTGGCGCCCCAGGTCAGCAACCCTCCGGCGACGACCAGGACCACCATCACGACGACCCCGAGCGCGATCAGGATCGCGTCGACCGTCCGGCGCGGCAGCTTGACGACGGGTTCGGCAGGGACCTTCTGCTGCTGCGACGGGGGACCGCTGCCACCGGTTCCCACGTCACGCTCGGTGACGAGTGCCATCGTGTGCTCCCTCCGCACGGGCCCTCACCGGACCCTTTATCTATCGAATCCGATGATCGCGAATCGGGGGTGTAATCGCTTGAGGACATCGTTGGAGAGACAGAAGGACCTTCTCATCCCCCCGAGCGGGACCTTCGTCACCGCCGATCGCCGCCCGAGATGGTGCCCAGGGTCGGAAACGATCGCGTGGGGCTCGATCAGCCCGCGGGCAGCCGGTGGGCCTCGAAGAGCTCCCACATGACCGCGTTCGCGTCGATCGAGAAGGTGGTGGGCCCCATGATCGACTCCAGGGCCCCCGACGTCGCGGAGCCGGGCCAGGCGTGGCCGCCGCCCTCGACCCGGTAGAGCTGCACCGTGGCGCCCGCGGGGCAGGGATGCTCGACGAGCGTCACGTCGTCGGCCACGGCCGTCTCGGCGGGCGCGCCCTCGCAACCGTTGCGTGCGGCCCAGGCGGCGAGGATCTCGGGCACCGAGGGACCCCGCAGGACGCGCTCGGCGGGCCCGGTCGACTCCGGAGCGCCCAGCTCCCCGATCGTCCGGCCCGATCCGTCGGGCGCGGGGAGCGACAGCGTGGCCGAGCCGATCCCGCCGTCGAAGGCGACGAACCCGTCGGCGGTGCCGTGGAAGGCGACGACCGGCACCGGGCGGGCCGGAGCGCAGCCCTCGATGTCGAGGACGCCGGCGACGGGCGCCACGGCGGCCACGCGATCCGCGTACTCGCACGCGACCGCCGAGGTCATGAACGCGCCGTTCGAGAGCCCGGTGACGTACACCCGGTCGGTGTCGACGCACAGGGTGGACTCGACGTGGTCGAGCAGGTCGCCGAAGAAGTCGAGGTCGGCGGAGCCGAGCGTGACGTCCCACATGGGGACCGGGCCCCCACCCTGGGGCGTGACGGTGACGAAGCCGTGCTCGTCGCCGAAGGGTCCCAGCCCGCTCATGCGGGTGTGGATCTCCGCGCCCTCCGTGTAGCCGTGGAAGTCGACGACCACCGGCACCGGGTCGGTGCCCGTGTACGAGGGCGGGACGTGGCGCAGGTACCAGCGCCCCGCTCCGCCGGCGCCGCCGGCGCCGCCGGCGCCCAGCGTGACCTTCTCCTCCCCCGGGCCGACCGGGGCGGGCTCGTCGCACCCCGCCGAGGCCGCCACCGCGGTGGTGGGAGCGGACGCCGTGGAGCTCGCCGGCGGCACCCGATCGCCGGACCCGCCGCCCGATCGGCCGGAGCCGTCGCCGGCGTCCCCTCCCGGGGAGCCGCCGCACGCGGGCGCCACCGCCATGAGCACGAGGGCGAGCAGGAGCCGGGGTCGCACGCGACCCATCGTGGCACATACGGTCACGAAGCGGCCCGCCGGCCGGAGGAGCCCGGCTGGGTAGGCTCGGGACGGCACCCGCGCCGCGCACCCGGGAGCGGGCCCGAGGCACCTCGGGCGACGACACCAACGCGACCAGGGGGTCGACATGACCGGAGCGGCGCGGCGCTGGGCCTGGGACCGGGTCACCTGGTCCAGTCACTGCGGCAACTGCATCGCCAACTGCACGTATCGCCGCTACACGTCGGGCGACGAGATCGTCTACGAGGAGGTGACCGGGAACCTCCCCGGCTACGACGGGGTCCCCGACCCCAACCCGCTCGGCTGCCAGAAGGGCGCCGCCTGGCCGCTCCAGCGCGACTGCGGCGACCGGCTCCTCCACCCCATGCGCCGGGTCGGCGAGCGGGGCAGCGGCCGGTGGGAGCGGGTCACCTGGGACGAGGCCTTCGAGGGGATCGCCGACCGGATCGTCGACGCGCTCGAGGAGCAGGGCCCCAGCTCGGTCGTCGTCGACGAGGGCGCCGAGGGCGGCGTGCTCACCGCCACGGCCAAGGCCCGGTTCATCGACGCCCTGGGGGCCGTGGGCCTCGACTCCAACTCGACCGTCGGCGACGTCCACCTCGGCCAGTACCTCACGTTCGGCACGCTGCTCGCCGGGTCGGGCGCCGACGACACCTTCCGCTCCGAGCTGATCCTGATCTGGAACGCCAACCCGGCCTTCACCCGCATCCCCTACTTCCACTACCTGGCCGAGGCCCGCTACCGGGGCGCCACCGTCGTGCTGATCTCGCCCGACTACAGCCCCTCGGCCATGCACACCGACCTCCACGTCCCGATCGAGCCCGGCACCGACGCGGCCCTCGGGCTGGCCATGAGCCGGGTGATCCTCGACGAGGGCCTCGCCGACCTCGACTTCGTGCGCGCCCAGACCGACCTGCCACTGCTCGTCCGGGCCGACGGGCGGTTCCTGCGCCAGTCCGACCTCGAGACCGGGGGGCGTGACGACCGCTTCTACGCCTGGGCCGGCGGCGCCGCGGTGCCCGTGGACCCGGGCCGCCTCGGCGGGGCCCACGACGGTGTCCCCTTCGACGTCGAGGGGCGGGGCACCGTCGCCCTCGCCGACGGCACCGACGCCGAGGTCCGGACCGTCTTCTCGCTGCTGCGGGAGCGCCTCGAGGGCTACTCGCCCGAGGACGCCTCCCGGGTGACCGGCGTGCACCCCGACACGATCCGGCACCTCGCCCGCCTGGCCGCCGCGAAGCGCACCCGGCTCTACAACGGCCTCGGGTCGTGCAAGCACCACCACGGCGATCTCATGGAGCGGGCGATGCTGCTCGTCCTCGCCCTCACCGGGAACTGGGGCCGGCCCGGCGCGGGGCTCGACACCTACATCATCGCCCTCATCGAGGGTGAGGTCCTCGGGCTGCTGAAGTCGGGCAGCGGGATCGAGGCCGCCGAGGCCGCCATCACCGGGCTCGACGCCGCCATCGAGGGTCTCAAGGGTGACGACCCCGGCGTCACCGACGGCAAGGCGGTCCTCAACCTCATGCGCCTCGGCGCGGCGGCCGGCAACACCGTCCCGCCCGCGTTCTACCTCTACTACCACGGCGGCTTCGACGAGGTCTGGGACCGTCCCGGCTACGACGACGCGCCCCGATCGGTGGGCGCCTACCTCGAGGAGGCCCGGTCGCGGGGCTGGTGGGGCGGGCTCGTCCGCCCCGAGCCCGACGTCATCCCCCGGGTCCTCGTGCAGGCGGGCACGAACACGCTGCGGCGCACCCGGGGCGGGCAGCGCCAGCTCCTCACCCACCTGTGGCCCGGCCTCGACCTCGTGGTGCTGGTCGACTGGCGGATGAACACCGCCGGCCTCCTCGCCGACTACGTGCTGCCCGTGGCCTGCGAGGGCGAGCGGGTCGACCTCCACGCCGCGAACTCGCACCTGTGGGAGCGGATGTTCTCCGACCGGGCCGTCGAGCCGAGGGGCGAGGCCAGGTCCGACTACCAGATCTTCCGGGGCATCTGCCGGGCCGTCTCCGAGCGGGCCGCCGAGCGGGGCCTGGACAGGTTCCGCGACGGTCGGGGCGGCCACCGGGCGTACGCGTCGGTGGCCGAGGCCTACACGGCCCGTGGGGCGCTCGAGTCCGACGAGGCCGCCCTCGACGAGGTGCTGCGCGACAGCGCCCTCTCCGGCAACCTGCCTCCAGCCACCTCGGTGTCGACGCTGCGCCGGGACGGCTGGGTGCGGCCGGTGGCGCTGCCCCGGGCGGTCGCGGCGGCCACCGGGGGCGGATCGAGGGGCTGGCCCCGTTCGTGGCCCTCCGGGAGATGGTCGAGGACGGCGTCCCCTACCCGACGCTGACCGGCCGGGCGCAGTTCCACATCGACCACCCGTGGTTCCTCGAAGCCGACGAGGGCCTCCCCCGCCACAAGGACTCGCCGCGGGCCGGCGGTGACCTCCCGCTCGTGGTCACCGGCGGGCACCCGCGTTGGTCCATCCACGCCAACAACACGACGAACCGGCTCCTGCTCGAGACCACCCGCGGGCACCCGGTGCTCCAGCTCCACCCGGCCGACGCGGCCGCCCGGGGGATCTCCGACGACGACCTCGTGCGGGTCTTCAACGAGGTCGGCGAGTACCGAGTGCCGGCGAAGGTCTCGCCGGGGGTGCGACCCGGCCAGGTGATCCTCTACGCCTCGTGGGAGCCCTACCTCTTCCCCGGGTGGCGCGACGGGACCTGGGTGGAGCCGGGGATGGTCAAGGGGCTGCACTTCGCCGGCGGCTACGGGCACCTCGGCTACGCGGTGCTGCAGTGGCAGCCCCAGCAGTCGGACCGGGTGTTCCGGGTGGACGTCGAGCGGGCCTGACCCCGGCGCCGGGGACGGCGCCCGCGCGGCGCTGGCGGATCCCTGCCACGATGGTGACGTGACCGTCATCACGCCCGGCGTGGCGCCGGGGTCCGCCGCGCGACGCGAGCCCCCGGCCCCCGTCCTCGTCGCCGCGCTGGCCTCGGCCGGCGCGGGGCTGATCCATGCCGCCGCGGCCGGCGTCCACGCCGAGCACCGGTCGATGGCGTGGCTGTTCGCGGCCTGCGCCGTCGTCCAGCTCGGGTGGGCGGTACTCGTCGTGGCCCGGCCGGCGCGCCTCCTGCTGGTCGCGGGGGCGCTGTTCCAGGTGGCCTGCGTCGGCGTCTGGGCGCTGTCGCGGACCGCCGGCTGGCCGGTCGTCGAGTCGATGCGCGACGGCGAGGCGGCCGGGTACCCGGACTCGGCCGCGGCGGCCATGGCCGCCGTCGCCGCCGCGGCGGCCGGGGTGGCCGTGCTGCGCCCCGCGGCCCGCCGGGCCGGCCTCCCGCTCCTGGCGCTGGGCTCGGTGGTGGTGCTCGCGCTGGCGATGCCGGCGATGGCCGCCCCGCACGACCACCTCGTCGACGAGCACGCCGACACGCACGCCGACGACCTGGTCCTCGACACCGTCGGCGAGGACGCCGCGGCGCCGGGCGACGGCTGGGGCCACGACCACGGCGACCCGGTCGGCGGCGCGGACGGGCCGATCGTCTCGCTCGACGATCCCCGGCTCTCACCGGAGCAGCGCGAGCGGGCCGGGTCGCTCATCGACGTCACCACCGCCGCCATGGCCGCCTTCCCCGACCAGGCCGCGGTCGAGGCGGCCGGTTACCGGTCGATCGGGGACGGGGGACGGGCCACGAGCACTTCGTGCGCTGGGACCTCCTGAACGACGGCCGCGAGCTCGACCCCGACGCCATCGAGTCGATCGTCCTGACGGTGCACCCCGACGGGACCAAGCAGGTGTCGTCGGCGATGTACATCCTCGACACCGGCAGGACCATGGCCGACGTCCCCGACATCGCCGGGGAGCTGACGACGTGGCACGACCACCAGAACCTCTGCTGGGAGGGCGGGCGGGTCGTGGGGGTGCTGCGCGACGGGCGGTGCCCACGGGGCGACTTCCGGCCCACCCCGCCGATGATCCACGTGTGGATCGTTCCGAACGAGTGCGGTCCCTTCGCCGGGCTCGTCGGCTTCGGCGAGCCCTGCGACCACCAGCACCGGCCGTAGCGCCGCCGGGGCCGCGACAGCACGGCCGGTCAGGAGGCGGAGCCGGCCCGGGCCTGCTCCCGCCAGGACGCCAGGGACCAGATGTCCTGGTCCTCGCCCCACGCCTCCTGCCCGTCGATCGACCAGCGGGCCAGGCTCATCCAGGCGATGTTGGTGGGGCGGTTGAACCAGGCGAAGCGGTTCACGCAGCTCCCCTGCGCGTGCAGCTCCCGACCGTCGGCGTCGGTGGCCTCGACGGCGACGCGCACCGGCCGGCCCCGGTCCCGGTCGACGCGGCGCTCACCGGCGACGAGGTCGGCGCAGCGGCCGTCACGCACGAGGTAGCCGGCGACGACCGCGTCCATCCCGCCCTCGTGGCGCGTGATCGCGTGGAAGCCGTGATCCGCCGACACGGAGGCGGACGTGTACCCGGAGCGGAACCGGCCCTTGACCCGGTCGGGTCGGCGGCCCCACGTCCGGTCCCGCATCGACAGGCAGTCGACCTCGATCGCCTCGCCCCGCAGATCGAGGGTGCCGATGGCCCGGACCGGCTGGTCGAGGTGGGACTGGCCCGGCGTCCCCGTGGGGATCTCGTGGGGGGCCATCAGCGCGTCGAAGCGCAGGTCGAGGGAGACCCCGTCGCGGTCGTCGTAGGCGACCCGGTAGCGGGTGAGCGGCTCGAGGGTCCGGTGGCGCAGGCCGTTGCGGAGCTCGAGGTCGGCGAGGTCGCCGTCGGGCCAGGGGAGGTGCCACTGGTAGTCGTGGTGGAGCACCTCCCACGGCGACTCGCCCCGGTCGTCCCACAGGGCCACGCAGCTCGCCGCGATCCGCAGGTTGGGGCGGAACCAGGCGTACAGCGTCCCCGACAGCCGGCGCTCGGGGACCCAGAACGAGTACCAGGCCGTCTCGGTGAACCAGCGGTCGCCGGAGGTCGGCTCGTGGAAGGAGTCGTCGGCCGGGGTGATCACGGGGCCTCCGAGCCGGCGTCCTCGTCGCCGGTCCATCGGTCGGGGACGGGGGGCAGCGGGTCGGACCCGCTCCCCCCGGGTGCCGGCCCAGAGCACCGCGGCCCGGTCGGCCCGGCGGACCAGGTAGGCGAGCACCCGGGGGTCGCCGGCGCGACCCGCCTCGGCGGCCAGCCGCCCCGGGATCCCGTCCGCCTCACCCGTGACGGCCGGCCCGGCGCCGAGCAGCTCGGTCCGGTCGGCCCGATCGGCCTCGTCGAGCGCGGGACCCAGCCGGTCGAACGCACGGAGGTGGTGCAGCAGCGCGAGCACGCCGTTCAACCGGAGCCGGGCCTCGCGATCGCCCGCGAGCGACGCGGTCACGCCGGCGAGGTCGGCCTCGGCCCGCTCGAGCAGGATCTCCCGGGTGGTGGCCGGCGCGAGGCCGCCTGCCCCGGGGTCGGCCGCGGGCTCCGGACCGGGGTGGGGGGCCGGCACCACGGCGACCCCGCACGCGTCGGCCAGGGCCCACCCGAGCCGGCGGAGGAAGCCGTGATGGGCGGCGAGGTAGCCGAAGAGCCCGAGGGCCCCGCCACCTCGGCCGATCGTCATCGACGTCGTCACGGCGCAGCGGAGGAGCACGAACACCCGGTAGTAGCGCAGCGACGCCGGCTCCACCCGGTGTCCGGTCAGGCGCTCGTACGCGCCGCAGCGGGCCGCGGTCCCCCCGAAGACCTCCTCGGCCCCGGGCGCGCCCGCCACCCGCACGTCGAGCCAGGCCAGGTCGTCGACCGGGTCGCCGAGATGGGCGAGCTCCCAGTCGACGAGGGCCGACACCCGGCCCTCGTGGACGAGGAAGTTGCCCGGCCCCGCGTCGCCCTGGACCAGCGCCGTGCGCGCCACCGCGGTGGGGGGACGCGCGTCGAGCCAGGCGAGCGCGAAGGCGAGGAGGGGGTCGAGGTCCTCCACCCGGTCGGTCGCGAGCCGGGCCCAGACGGCCAGGTCGTCCCGGGCGTGGTCCTCGGGGGTCGCAGGGACCGCGAACCCCTCGAGCGGGATCGCGCCGGGGTCGAGCCCGTGCAGCGTGGCCAGGGCACGGAGGAAGCCGTCTCGCACCGCCTCGCACCCGGCGCCGTCCAGGTTCCCGAGGTCGGGCGACCCCGGCGCCCGCTCGAGCAGCAGCGCGGAGCCGCCCGGCGCGACCCCGACCAGCTCGGGCACGGGGACCCCGGTGCCCTGCAGGGCCCGATACACGACCGCCTCGCGGCCCAGCGAGAAGGGCGTTCCGGCGTAGGTCCCCGTCCCGGTCTCGGCCCGCAGGACCAGGTGCGCCACGTCCCCTCCCGGACGGCGCACGCCGAGGAGCCACAGCTCCCGGGACCCACCGCCGAAGCCGCGCTCCGAGGCCACGACCCGGCCCCCGGCCGCCTCCTCCACCCAGCGCCGAAGCTCCTCGCGCAACGCCCCGCCCCCTCGCACCGGTGCCGCGTGCCGCCCCTCCCGGACTCCCCGGAGGCCCCACCCTACGCCGGGGCGGCCGGCGGGGCCCGCGGGCCGGGCCGCACGCCTTCGCCTCGCCCTTCTCCGGTCGGTAGAGTCGCCTCGTCCCCGATCCGTCCCGGCGGTCACCGCCGGGAGCGGCCCCCCGAGGTGGCCATGTCGGATGCACCGTCCTCCATCGCCCCGGCCGAAGGCCGGCTCGGCGTCCTCTGCGTCGGCCTCGGCGCCGTCACGAGCACGCTGATCGCCGGGGTGGAGCTGGCCCGTCGCGGGATGGGCGAGCCGATCGGGTCGCTCACCCAGATGGGCACGATCCGGCTCGGCAAGCGCACCGAGGGACGGGTCCCGCTGCTGCGGGACTTCGTGCCCCTCGCGTCGCTCGAGGACCTCGTCTTCGGGGCCTGGGACCCCTTCCCCGACGACGCCTACGTGTCCGCGTGCCGGGCCGGGGTGCTCGAGGTCGGACGTCACCTCGAGCCGATCGCCGACCAGCTCCGGGCGGTGCGCCCCATGGCCGCCGCCTTCGACCCCGCGTACGTGAAGCGCCTCGACGGTCCCAACGTGAAGGGCCGCCTCCACAAGCGGGCCCTGCTCGAATCCATCCGGGCCGACATCCAGGCCTTTCGCGACGAGCACCTCGTCGAGCGGATGGTGATGCTCTGGTGCGCCTCGACCGAGGTCTTCATCGAGCCGGGCCCGGCCCACGCGGACCTCGACGCCTTCGAGAGGGCCATCGACGCCGACGACCCGCAGATCGCCCCCTCGATGCTCTACGCCTACGCGGCGCTCCAGGAGGGCGTCCCGTTCGCCAACGGTGCTCCCAACCTCACCGTGGACGTCCCGGCCCTGCGCGACTACGCCACCGAGCACGGCGTGCCCATCGCGGGCAAGGACTTCAAGACCGGCCAGACGCTCATCAAGACGGTCATCGCACCGATGCTCAAGGCCCGGATGCTCGGGCTGTCGGGTTGGTACTCCACCAACATCCTCGGGAACCGCGACGGCGAGGTGCTCGACGACCCCGAGAGCTTCAAGACCAAGGAGGAGTCGAAGCTCGGGGTGCTCGAGCACGTCCTCGAGCCCCACCGGTACCCGCAGCTCTACGGCGACGTGTACCACAAGGTCCGGATCAACTACTACCCGCCCCGCGGCGACAACAAGGAGGGCTGGGACAACGTCGACCTGTTCGGGTGGCTCGGCTACCCGATGCAGCTCAAGATCGACTTCCTCTGCCGCGACTCCATCCTCGCCGCTCCCCTCGCGCTCGACCTGTCGCTCTTCCTCGACCTGGCCCGGCGGGCCGGTCTGGGCGGCATCCAGGAGTGGCTCAGCTTCTACTTCAAGTCGCCCCAGGTGGCGCCCGGCCTCTACCCCGAGCACGACCTCTTCATCCAGCACATCAAGCTCAAGAACACGTTGCGCTGGCTGATGGGCGAGGAGCAGATCACCCACCTGGGGATGGACTACTACCTGGAGGGTTGAGCCACTTCTCAGCGCGCCGTACCGGTGCCGCGGTCCGAGCGAACGACGGTGCAACCGTATGCCCCGCTCGGTGCAGGGATCTCCACGTGCGCGCCGACCCTCTGACCGATGAGAGCACGGGCGAGCGGCGAGTCGACGGAGATCACGCGTCGTCGACGGCAGCCTCGGTGGCCTGGACGATCACGTACCGCTCCTCGGTCCCGTCGTCGAGACGGATCTCCACCGTGTCGCCGAGCTTGACGACCCGGGGATCGTCGCTGATCGACTCGATGGGGAGGGCGTTGTCGAGCGTCGTGCGGAGCTCGTCGAGCTCGCGCGTGGCTCGGACGGATTCCGCGACCAACTCGGCGGATGGCGCCCTCCAGCACGGGGGAGCTCGCTCAGCCTCGCCTCGAGAGCGGCGAGGTCCTCGAGCCGCCGCTTCCTTCGGCGCTCAGGTACTCGCCCGAGCCGGTGCTGATGCGCTCATCGGCAGTCCTCCGAGGACGGGGACCTCCTCAGCGAACGATCATCCTCATGAGACCGGCTGGTTCGTGTCAAGGTCGCCGCGGTCGGCGGGCACGCACCACGTCCTCGAGGCGGGACGAACGGCCCGCCGACCCTCAGGCCGGCGCGCGACCGGCCGATGAGCGGGAATGCGGCTGACGAGGGTCCTGGGTGCGGTCGGAATCGCGGTGAGCCTGGTCGCGGCGTGCGGCTCCGGATCGGACCGCGAGGTCACAGCCGGAGCCGAGACCGACGGGGCCGGCTCCGGGACGGGTGCGGCCACCCCGAACCCGGTCCTGGTCGAGATGCACCCGGACGCGGCGGCGACGACCACGGCGCCGGTCGGTCCCGACGGCGGCACGGTGGCGGCGACCGCGGCCGACGGCACCCGCTACGAGCTCGTCGTCCCGGCGGGTGCGCTCCTCGCCCCCGCCGAGCTCACGATGGCGCCGCTCGCCGACGCCACCGGGCTCCCCGAGGACACGACGCTGGAGTTCGGCGTGCAGCTCTCCCCCGACGGCCTCGTGTTCGCCCGGCCGGCCTGGCTGTACGTCGACGCTCCGGGCGACGCCACGGTGACCGCGGGACTGGCCGTCGACGGCGACGTGGCGTCCCTCCGCCCGATCGGGTTCGACGGGGACCGCTTCGTGCTCCCCGTCGCCCACTTCTCCGGGCGCGGCGGTGTCGGCTTCCCGGGGCCGAGCGGCTGGGGCGACCGGTTCCCGCCCTCCCCCACCGGCGGGTCGCTCCAGGACGACGCTCTCTCCCGCGGCGGGCCGGTCGACGTCCCGCCACCCGGTGGCGGCTTCCCCGCCCGCGCCGGTCCAGGGAGCGAGCCGCCCGGCCCGGGTCCGGGTGACGGTGCCTCGGGCGGCGGGAACCCGGGGCGAGCGGGCCGTCGCTCACCGACGGGCGCGACGGTCCGGGGGCAGCGGCTCGGGAGAGCGACGGTGACCTCACCGGCGACCTGCGAGACTGGGCGGAGGAGGCCGCGAACGCCCAGCTCACGGGAGACGAGGAGGGCGAGCGCCGGGCCGAGGAGAAGCTCGAGAAGCTCAGGGCCCGCCTCCTCGGCGAGATCGACGAGCTGGCGAGGATCTGCGTCGAGGAGAAGGACGCGACGAAGCTCTTCGAGATCCTCGTGCTCCAGCAGATCGGACAGGCTCATCGGGACCGAGGACGGCGCACCAGGAGGCGGAGCGCCAGCAGGCGATCCGCGAGGCGTGCGGGCGCTTCGAGCTGGAGGTCTACGGCGAGCTCATGTTCGACGCGCCGCCCGTGTTCCACATCGGGGACTCGATCGAGCTGGTCGTCCCGCTGGAGTACATCGGCGGCTGGCACGAGGGGTCCGCCGACGGGACGGTCACCCCGGTCGGCTACGACCGAGGGACCGAGGTCCTCGACGTCTTCGCCTGGGGCCTGGGCCCGCTCGTCGGCATCGACGTCCCCAACGACCTCACCCGCAACGACTACGTCCACTGCTCGGTGGCTCCCGGCCGCGGCTCGGTCAAGGTGGTCGCCGCCGGGTTGTTCGCCGACGACGGCCCGCTGGTCAGCGTGGCGCTGGCCACCGCCGCCGAGGCCCAGGTGTCGTGCTCCGACCCGGTCGGCACGTTCGGGTTCCCGCCGTTCGTCACCGACGTCGAGGAACTGCTCGAGACCGGGATCCCCGAGGCCACCGACGTCGGCCTGTTCCTCCAGGGCTGGGAGCATCCGGGCGGCGGCTCGCCCTGGGCCACGAAGGAGATCCACCACCAGCTCTCCGAGGAGGGGGTCACCCTCACCATCGGCTGGCACTTCACGATCGAGCACGCCCCGGGCGAGCTCCCGCCGCCTCGGGACACCTCTCCGGGGTAGCACCGGCGCCCTTCCCCGAGCAGGCGTCGTGGTTCAGGCCGTCAGCATGCCCCCGTCGACGGCCAGCGCGTGCCCGGTGGTGAAGGACGACGCGTCGGAGCACAGCCACAGCGCCGCCTCCGCGACCTCGTCGGGACGACCGATGCGCCGGAGGATGCTGAGCCTCCGGGACGTGGCCTCCACGTCGACGCCGCGGCGGGCCATGGCGCTGCGCAGCATGGGGGTGTCGATGGCACCCGGGCAGATCGCGTTGATCCGGATGCCCTCGCGCGCGTAGTCGAGGGCGGCGCTGCGGGTGAGCCCGAGGACGGCGTGCTTGCTGGCCGTGTACGCGGGCTGGCCGGGTTGGGGCTTCACCGCGTTCGTCGACGCGATGTTCACGATCGAGCCGCCCCCGCCCACCGGCGAGCATCGCCCGGATCTCGTGCTTCATGCACAGGAAGACCGACCGGGCGTTCACCGCCATCATCCGGTCGAAGTCGGCGTCCTCGCAGTCGGCCAGCGGGGCCTGCTCGAACTCGACGGCCGCGGCGTTCACGGCGCAGTCGAGCCCGCCGAATCGCTCGACGGCCGTCGCGACCAGGCCGGCGACGTCGGCGGCGTCGGCCACGTCGACCCGGCGGAACACCGCCTCGCCACCGCCGGCCCGCACGTCGTCGACGACCGCCTCCCCGGCCTCCACGGCGAGGTCGCCGGCCACGACCCTGGCCCCCGCGGCAGCCAGGCGAGCGGTGATCGCCGAACCCATGCCACCGGCCGCGCCCGTCACGACCGCGACCCTGCCGTCGAGACCGAGCGCGCTCACCCGGTCGATCCTCCCGACGATCCTTCGTTCACCGCCGCTCCTCTCCGGGATCGGCCGATCGTATCCAACCCTGCCGTAACCTCTCGCGGGTCGTGGCCCGGACGCGAGAGGAGCCGCCGGTGGCACCGGGGGCGGGTGACGCGCAGCGGATCGAGCAGATCCTCGGACGCTGGGACCAGCTCACGAGCATCCTCGAGACGAAGGGGGTCGACCCGGCGCGCGCCGCGGCGGCGCTCGACGAGCTCGAACGCCTGCGCGACGACCTGCGCGGGATCGGGAGGGCCACCGCGGCCGACGACCCCGCGGGCGCCAACGAGATCGGGCGCTGGATCGACGCCATGGGCCAGCAGGTCGCCGAGCTCCGCCCGCGGTTCCCGAAGGCCGCGCCGTCCCCGATCGGGCCGTCGACCGCCGACGGACCCCCGTCGCCCGACCCGATCGCCGCGGGGCCGCTCGTGGTCGGTCCGTTCCCCGCCCCGGAGGGTGCCGGCGGCGAGCTGGGCCGGCTCTCCGAGGAGTACCAGGCCGCCCAGGAGGAGCTGGCCCGCATGGCGCTCACCGACGACGGGCGGGGGCGACGACCCGTTCGCCCGCGCCGTCGAGTGGGACGGCCGGTTCCACGCCGTCCAGCAGCGGCTGGCCGAGCTCGAGCGGTCGATCGCCTCGGCCGCGGCCGGGGCGGCCACGGCCGAGGAGCAGGCCGCGCTCGACGAGGCTGCCCGCGTGCTGGCCGAGATCCGCGAAGCGAGGGTGGCCGACGCGACGCTGCGCGAGGAGGTCGCGAAGGCCGAGGCGCTCTTCGAGGACTACGCGCAGGTGTGCCGGTCCATCGACAAGAACGGCGGGAGCCCCGCCGGCCCCTACGGCCTGATGTACGCCGGCCGCTACTCGGCCTTCCTCGCCCTCCAGCGCGCCCAGGACGAGCTGACGGCGCTGGAGTGGGACGTGCACCGCCTGCTCGCCCGCCACCTGGAGCTCGTCACGCAGGCCACCGAGGCCCGGCTGCGGCGAGGACTGGCCCGGCTGCGCGAGGAGCACGGGCTCGAGCTGCGACTGCACGACCCCCGACTCGACGAGGAGGCCCTCCGTGGGCTCCTCGGTGACGAGGGCTACGAGCGCCACCTCGAGCGGAGCCGGCGGCGGGCGGCGGGGGCCCACCGTTGGCGGACCGAGCAGGGCGTCGACCTGGGAGGCGAGGAACGGGAGCGGGACCGCCGGGTCGGGGCAGCACCGGGTCGTGCGGGACGGGGCCGGCGCGCGACCGTGGGCGCGGTCGCCGCGGTCGTGGTCCTGGGCCTCGTGGCGGGTGGGGTCGTCCTCCTGGGCGGCGGCGACGGTGACGACGAGGTCGCCGGACCGGTCCCGACGACCCGGGCGGCCGGGACGGCCGGCGGGCCAGAGCCCTCCGGAGCGGGCGCCGCCCCCCACGACCGCGGCCACCGCTCCCCCGTTCGCCCCGAGCGACCTGGCCGTCTCGGGCCTCGTGCTCGACTCCGCGCAGCGCTGGCAGGGCCGCCAGAGGCTCTCCGCCTCCGAGCCCGTCGCCCCCCTGCCCGTCGTGGCCCTGTGGCCCGCGGGGGCCTCGGGCGGAGACCTCCCGATGCTGCTCATGTTCCAGGGGCTGCCGCCCGACGCGGTGGGCGAGGCCTGGGCCCACAGGGGGCCGACCAGCTCGGCTTCGCCTTCCGGACCGGCGCCGAGTACTTCACGTGGTCGGTCGACACCTTCGTGGCCCCCTCGGACGCCTGCGCCGCCGACGGCGTGACGGTCGCGGGCGGCCGGTTCCCCGGCGCGCCGCCGACCCTCACGGACTGGGGGGTCAGCGCCTACTGGCCCGCCGAGGGCGACCCGGCCGGGCCGTTCCTCGCGGCCTCGACGGTCGTGACCGCCGAGCCGCGGACGATCTCCCTCGTCGCGGGCGTCGAGCCCGAGGGAGCGGTGGCCTCGCACACGTCGGTGATCGGCGCCGTGCTGGGAACCGCCGACGGCGCCCCGCTCGCCCGCTGCCTGGACCGGCTCTCCCGCGGCGACGGCGGGTCGCCACCGCCGATCGTCGAGATCGCCCCGGGACTGGTGGACGGCGGAGGGCCCGACGCGTAGCTCCGGGCTCGCTCAGTGCGAGTCGAAGTAGCGCTCGAAGGCCTCCGAGAGGGGGACGTGCTCGTTGCCGGGCCGTCGGTAGAACTCCGAGAGCCACCCGCCGACGTCGTTGCCGATCCGCTGCTCGGGGGAGCGTACTCCGAGGCCCACCGCAGCTCGCCGTGCTGCCAGCTCGACTCGGGGGCGTGCATGACCTCCTGCCACGAGTCGCCCCCATGGGTCTGGGTCCAGCGCATGAAGTCGGCCCAGGCACCGGGGTCACGGTTGAGGTCGCTGCGCAGGCCCGCGTAGGCGTGGTCGATGTCGATGCGTCGGCCGTCGGGGCCGATCACGAACTTCGGGGCCGTGTTGGTGACGGCGCCGCCGGTCTGGGCGTTCCGGCCGGGCGTGGCGTGGAGGCGCTGCGCGATCTGCTCGTAGCCGTCGGTGTCGGGCCCCGTCTCGAAACGCGGCCAGGGATGACCGGTGATCGACCCGTCGAAGCCGGGCATGGTCGCGCCCAGGTCGGCGCCGTACTCGTCGGCGTGCAGCGCCGCCACGACCTGCTTCCACGTCGCTCCCGGGAACTGCTCCTCGATGCGCCGCACGTACTCGACGAACTCGCTGGAGTCGACCGTGGGGTTGGGGTTGCCCGGCGCGTCGAGCTGCTCCTGGGCCTCGCGCCAGAGATCGGCCCGGGAGCGGGGATCGAGCGAGGGCGCAGGCGGCGCCGTGGTGGGCGGCGGCGGTGCGGGCGGCGGCTGGGCGGGCGGCGACGACGGCGAGGGCGCGGACGGCTGGGGTGGACCGGCGGGCCCGGGCGCGCCCCGGGGGCGCCGAGGTGCCGGGCGCGGTCGGCGCGCCTGGTCCCCGCCGAGGGGGAGCCCCTCGAGACCGTCCATGACGGCGTCCTCGATCCTCTCGGGCGGGATCACGTCGGGAGGTGGCGCCGCCACGGGACCGGGCGGGGCCGGAGGCGGCCCCGCCGGCGGGGGCGATGGCGGGGGGCGGCGCGGGGTCGTAGGCGTCGACCTCGACCGAGACGGCCACCTCGCCGCCGGGCCCCCGGACCACGCTCCCCACGGAGCGGACCGTCCCGGTCGAACCGAGGCGGTCGGCGGTGAACGGCGGTTGCCCTTCGACCGAGACGTTGACCCCCCACTGCTGGTCCGGCGGGATCGGCACGGTCGCCCCCGGTCCCCGGGCGATGGCCGCCTCGGCATCGCGGCCCGTGAGGACGACCGTGGTCCGGCGAACCGGTGGAACGGGAGGCGGTACCGACGTGCCTCGGCCGGGAGCAGCGCCCGGCGGGGCCGGCGGCGGTCCGGGACCTCCACCTCCGGGACCGTCGAACAGGCCCGGGGGACCAGCCCGCCAGAGAGCCAGGCGTTGAACTCCCACAGGTCGATGAGACCCATCAGGAGCGCCGCGACCATGACGGCGATGGCGGCGGCCGCCGCCTCCTCCGGCGTGACCTTGCCGTCGCCGATGAGGCCATCGTCACCGGCCAGCCGGGGGCTCGTGGGCGACAGGGCCGTTCCCGCGCCGAGACCGGCGTCCTCCGACCCCGCCGGGGCGGCCGTCGTCGGGACGGCCGTCGTCGCCGGGGCGGCCGTGGTGGTCGGGGCGGCCGTCGTCGCCGGGGCGGCCGTGGTGGTCGGGGCGGCCGTCCCGGCGATCCCACCGGTCACCCCGGCGAGCTCCCGGGCGACGGCGACGGTATCGACGGCCGTCGTGCTCCCCCGCACCAGGATGACGAACGGGCCGACCCTGCCCACCGTCCAGCGGTGCCCGTCGCCGGTCTCGAAGTGCACGGCCTCGTCGGCGAAGTCGAGGGAGCTCGGGGTACCCATGTCCCCCTGCTGACCTCGACCTGCCGGTCGTACACGCCCTGGGCGACGCCCGAGGTCTCCCACAGCTCGAGGTAGGCGTTGAGCAGGTCGTCGGGACTGAACGACACCGTGTACTCGCAGGAGGCGACGAGGTCTCCCCCGCCGCTCGCGGCCGGCGAGTAGAAGCCCTCGCCGTAGCCGTTGGTGTAGGCAGGGATGAGGTCGCACACCTCGGCGTCGCTCATCACGACGTCGGTCGCCGAGGCCGCCGGAGCCAGGAACGAACCGACGCCGAGCACGAGCACGGCGGCGGCAGCCGCACCGGTGAGAGCTCGGCGCGCTCGGGCGATCATCGGGCGCCGGGCGGTGAGTAGCCCGGCGCTGAGCCCCGCGGAGAACCAGGCCACCGTCTGACCCACCGTGATCAGCCCACTGCGGGAGGCGATACCGGCTCCCTGGACGCCAACCATCGCCAGACCCCACAGGAGAACCCCCAGGGTCGTGCGCTGCGCGAGGACCCGCCCCTCGAGGGCCCGGACCTTCAGGGCGCGCCTGGAGGATCCCCAGCACTCCGCCCACGAGCACGCCCCCGCGGCCAGCGCCGGTGGTGTGGACACGCCCGTGATCGCCGCCGCCGCGACCAGCGCCCCGACCGAGAGGGCGAAGCGGAGCCCGTCGAGGGCCGGGCGCACGGGAAGCGGCCGGCGGCCCTTCGACAGGCTGAACGCCAACGCCCCGACCGTGACGATCGTGGCGGCGACGCCGATCCCTCGTGTCAGGCCCGGGCTCACACGACCAGGCTAGGGAAGGCCTGCCGACACCACCAGTTCCTCGCGTGAGAAGCGGGACGACTGACAGGAGCGCGGCCCGTGAGGCAGGCTGTGGCCATGGACGATGCCGGAGGTCGCCCATCCCCGCCCCCGGGACCCCCACCGCCACGGGCGGGGGGCCACCCGTTCGACCGCCGGGCGCTCCCCGGTCGGCACGGCCCCGCGGGGCGGGGTGGCCAGGTTGCTCCCGGTGGCCGCCGTCGTGGCCCTCGCCGTGGTGGCCGGCGGGGTCAGCGTCGTGACCGCCCGTGAGGACGACTGCACACCGGCCGACCCGCCCGTCGCGGCACCGGATGTGTGGGACGTGGTCACGCAGGGGGGAGACGGCGCCGACGGGACCCGCCGGCTCGACGTCGTCGCGCCGGCCCACACCTCGCTGGTGGAGCTCTGGTGCGCCGACGACGTCGGGGGAGGGCGGCTTCGCCACGGCTGACGGGCTCGTCTGGGTCGCCCCCGGTTCCGCGAGGAGTTGCGCGCGATCGACGCCAGGACGGGTCGCGACGTCTGGACCGTCGACCTCGAGGAGATCGGGGGCTGGAGCGTCGTCGCGGGCCCGGTGCTCGCCGGCGACCTCGTCGTGGTGGCCCTCGACAGCGGCCACCTCCTCGCGGTCGAGCAGGCGACCGGCCTCGATCGGTGGTCCTGGAGCTCGCAGACCTACTCGATCTCCGACATCGTGGCCGTCGACGACCGCGTCTATGTCACGACCCGGACCGGCGACGGCGTCGCCGTCGTCGCCCTCGACGGGAGTGGGGGAACCCAGCGGTGGCGCACCGACCTCGGTGACGTCGACGGGGCCTTCTCGGCGCAGGTGTCGGCCACCCCCTCCGCGGTGCTCGTGGGCGTCGAGGGAACCGACCGCGCCGTGATGTTCGGGGTCGCGACCGACGGGCGGCTGGGTTGGGAGCTCGACCTGGGCGACACCCATCTGACGGGGCGTCCTGCGATCGACGGCGCCACCGCGGTCCTCGCCACCCAGGACGACGACGCGGTGGTGAGCATCATCGGCCTCCCGGTGGCCACGGGTGAGGAGACGTGGCGGTGGACTCGACGCCCCGAGACCGGAACCACGTACCAGACCCCGGTCCGAGCCCTCGCCGTCTCCGGAGAGTGGGTCTATGCCGCCGGGCCGGAGCTCCTCCTCCTCGACCGCGCCACCGGTGAGGTCTCCGGGACGCTCCCGGGCTACTCGGCCGTCCCCTTCGTGGTGGGCGACGAGCTCGTCGGCTGCCCGGTCCGTGCCGCGCTCGGCCGGACCGCCGACACGCGCACGGTCCACATGTCCGACGAGGACGGCGACGCAGTGTCCTGCTACGACCTGGTGACCGTCGCCAACGGCGCCTACTACGCGGTCGACGACGGGGACCTGCGCGCCCTCGGCTGAACCCGAGCCACGCCGGTGTGGGCCCCGCCGGTCCCTGCGTTCAGCCCTCGCTCACGCGGCGGTGCATCCGCTCCGTGACCTCGAGGTACTCCTCCACCAGGTCGTAGATCACCTGCTTGGCCGTGCGGACCTTGTCCATCCGGCTCACGATCTGGCCCACCGGCATCCCGACCAGATCGGTGTTGCCGACCCGGGCGGCCCGGCGCATGGCGTGCGAGTGGAGGATGAACTGGAGGGGCATCGGCAGCGTTCCGGGCGACTCGGGCGCCTCCCACGCCTCGGTCCAGTCCGTCCGGAGCTGGCGCGCCGGCTTCCCGGTCATGGCCCGCGATCGCACCGTGTCGCTCGACCGCGCGGCGAGGAGCTTCTCCATCGCCACGGGCGTCATGTCGGACTCGGCCACGGTCAGCCAGATCGAGCCGGTCCACACCCCCGCCGCGCCGAGCGCCATGGCCGCGGCCATCTGGCGGCCCGTGCCGATGCCCCCGGCCGCCAGCACCGGGGTGGGGGCGATCGCGTCGACCACGTCCGGCACGAGCACCATCGTCCCCACGTCGCCCGTGTGGCCCCCGGCCTCGTAGCCCTGGGCGATGACGACGTCGACGCCCTGCTGGACGTCGCGCACGGCCTGCTCCACCCGGCCGACGAGCGCCGCGACGGTCACGCCCTGGGCGTGGGCCTGGTCGATGGCCTCGGCCGGGGGCGGGCCGAGGGCCGAGGCGAGGAGCTTGATCGGGTGGCCGAGGGCGATGTCGATGAGCGGCGTCCCCGTGGCCTCGGTCCACCCGAGCACCCCCCGGCCCAGCGGGCTGTCGTCGTCGGGCTCCTCTTCGGCCTCGTCGGGGATGCCGTGGTCGGCGAGGATCTTGCCGACGTAGTCCCAGTGGTCCGGGCTGATCATCGCCCGGAGCTGCTCGGCGAGGTCCTTGGCGTCGTGGAGACCGGCGTCGCGGTCCAGGCTCTTCACCGGCATGACGACGTCGACGCCGTAGGGCTTGCCGTCGACGTGCTCGTCGATCCAGCTCAGCTCGATCTCGAGCTGCTCGGGGGAGAAGGCCAGCGCCCCGAGCACGCCCATCCCCCCGGCCCGGCTCACCGCCGCGGCGACGTCGCGGCAGTGGGTGAAGGCGAAGATCGGGAACTCGATCCCCAGCGACTCGCACAGCTCGTTGTGCATGGGCCCCCCACTCTCTCGATCTAGAACCGGTTCTCATCCTATGGGCGACGCCCGGCGCCGGGGAAGTCGTCGCGCCCCGTTCCCGGCTCCCGGGTGTCCCTGCCCCCGCTGAGCGACGGTGGAGACACCCGGGACGGGGGATCCTCAGCGCCCCGGGACCTGGAGGTCCCGGACGTACCGGGCCGTCCCGGCGAGGAACCCCTCCACGTCGGCGGCCTTGCCGGCGGCCAGGTCCGCGAACCAGGCGGGCACGTAGACCTGGAGGCGACCGTCGCGCAGCGCCGCCAGGACCGCCTCCACCAGCTCCGCGACCGGGAGCCGCTCGATCGGGGCCGTCATCGGGTCGTTGCCGGGGAGGTCGAACAGCTCGGTGTCGATGACGCCGGGGTAGACGACCAGCACCTTCACGCCCGTCTCCCACAGGTCGACGGCCATCGCCTCGGAGAACACCGCCAGCGCCGCCTTCGACGCGTCGTAGGCCGCCTCGCCCGGCGAGCTCAGCGTCGCCGCGACCGAGGCGACGTTGACCACCCGCCCCTCGCCCCGCTCGAGCATCTGGGGAAGCAGGGCCAGGGTCAACCGCACCGGCGACAGGTAGTTCAGAGCGGTCACCTGCTCGACGGTGGCCGGGTCGAGCCGGGTGACGTGGCGGCGCTTGGGGATGCCCGCGTTGTTCACGAGGACGTCGACCCCGCCCAGCTCGGCGACGGCGTCGGCGGCCAGACGGTCGACCCGGGCCGGGTCGGAGAGGTCGGTCACCCACATGCGGCACGCGGGCTCGTGGGCCCGGCACCGCTCGAGCGCGGCCTCGAGCCGGTCCCGGCGGCGGGCGCAGATCCCCACGACCGCGCCCCGCTCGGCCATCGCCTCGGCCAGCGCGGCGCCGATCCCCGAGGACGCGCCCGTGACCAGCACCCGCTTGCCCGCCAGCTCGTAGCCCACGGCGACCCCCCTCCGTCGCGCCGGACCCTACCGGAGCCGTCAGCGCGCCGCAGGGGCCTCCGAGCCGGCGAACTGCTCGACCGCGGTGGCGAGGATCTCGACCGCGTCCACGACGCTCCGGAGCTCGGCGGGGTCGAGCCGGCGCACGACGTGCTCGAACTCCTCGCGACCCACGTCCTCGAACCGGGCGAGGACGTCCCATCCGCTGGGGGTGAGCGAGCAGACGACCGCCCGCCGGTCGGACGGGTCGCGCCCCCGCTCGACGAGCCCCTTGGCGACGAGTCGGTCGATGAGGCCGGTGGCGGCGGGGGAGGCTGGTGCCGAGGTGGCCGGCGATCGTGGTCATGCGGGCCGGGCCCTCGCTGAGGAAGACAAGCGTGCGGAGCTGGGCCCGGGTGATCTCCAGCTCCTCCCACACGTCGAGGGGACCGAAACGGAGGTGGCGGTAGATCGCCGAGAGGAGCTCGAAGAACCGTTCGACGAGCTCGGGATCGGCGTGCGTCAGGGCGGCGCCCGACCCCGTCCCCCTCGACGTGCCCGCTCGGTCCGTGGATGCCCCGCCCGCCATCACGTGCATGTCTAGTCGGCGGGCACCGGTGCGAGGGCGACGCGCACGCCGCGGTCGGCTGGGATGGGCTGCCAGCCGATGGGCGCGTAGTCGAGGTGGCCGTAGCCGCCGACGAACCCGAGGTGCTTCACCATCCCGGGACTCACGTCGTTGGCGCCTCCCCACTCCTCGAACATGTGGGGATCCCAGCCGTTGTAGACCGTGACGACACCCGGCCGCTGGCCGGGGCTCGTCTTGGCCCGGACGACGAACGACCCCACGTCGTTGGACACCCGCACCCGGTCGTGGTCGGCGATGCCCAGGCGCGACGCGTCCTCCGGGTTGACGACCAGGTGGGGCTCGCCGCGGTGCGTCTGGAGCAGGAGCGGGTTCCCCATGTTGCAGGCGTGGACCGACCAGCGGTTGTGGCCCCCCAGCACGAGGAACGGGTGGTCGCCGCCCATGGTCGGCATGTCCTTGTGGACCGGCAGGTCCTCGCCGGCCTCGACGAACCACGGGTGGTCGATCAGGAACTGGGCCCGCCGGGTGAGGGTGGGGTACGGGTCGCCGCGCTGCACGTGGTGCTCGAGCGGGTTGGCGATCTCGTCCTCGGGCGTCCAGGGCGCGGCGTGGCTGACCGCCATGAAACCCCGGCCCCACTCGGTGAACCGCATCTGGCCGGTCTCGCGCATCGTCGCCAGGTCGGAGCCGGGCGGGAGGATCCCCGAGTGGGCGGAGTCGCGGACGATCTCGTCGTAGACCTGCTCGTCGGTTCGCCAGGCCCCGCCGAGGGTGTAGCGGTCCTCGAGGTCCGCGTACCGCACCTCGCGGCCGTCGGGGTGCCGGAACGACTCGACGCCTCGCGCCGCCGCCCGCCGGGCGAGCGCCCGGCACAGGTCGCGGAAGATCTCCCACTCCGGCTTGGACTCCCCGGCCGGCGGGACCGCCTCGTCGGTCATGGTGAGGTAGTAGGTCGGCATCTGGAGGCTGACCTTCTCGTAGTGCTGGGCGGCGGGGAGGACGATGTCGGACCACAGCGCCGTGGCCGACATCCGCACGTCGACGGTGACCACGAGCTCCAGCTCGGGCCAGAGGTGCGACAGGAGCGTGTTGCGGCCGCCGCGGGTGCGCCGGACGATGTTGCCGCCGCACTCCACGAGCACCCGGGGTGGGGTGTCGGGCCCGAGCGGGACCACGGTGCTCCACCAGCCCCGGTCCACGGCCTCGGCGACGTACTCGTCGAACGGGCGGCCCATCGACGGGTCGGCGTTGACCGGGGCGTTCCAGAGGTCCCGGAACCCCGCGTGCCAGTACCAGAGGAAGGCGGGTGGGACCATCCCGGGCCGGGGAGCCTTGACCGTCGCCCGCATCACCTCGAACGCGGTGATCTCGGGGGTCATCGTCGGATCCCCGGCCGCCAGGATCTCGCCGAACCCCTCGAGCCCGGCCAGGATCTCCTCGGCGCCCTCGGGACCCGGGCGGGCCTTGGCGCTGGCGATCATCCAGCCGTCGATCTGGGCGTTGGCCCAGTGGGTGAAGCCCGCGCCCGGGCGGCCCCAGTTCCCGGTCAGGGCGAGCACGAGCAGCATGGTCCGCTGGTAGAGGTCGGAGTGGTACGCCTTGTTGGCCCCCATCCCCATCCAGAGCCGCGTGCGGCCGCCGGCCACCTTGCGGGCGAGGGTGCGGACGGTGTCGGGGTGGACCCCCGTGGTGTCCCGGACCGCCTCGGGCCGGTAGGCGGCCAGGTGCTCCACCAGGCGAGCCATGACCGGCCCCACCACCACCACGGTGCCGTCGGCCAGGGTCACGCTCGCCTCCCCCGCGAGCGCGGGGACGTACCCGTCCGGGAGCAGGCTGCCCCGGTCGGCCTCCACCACCGCGCCGTGCTCGTCGAGGTGGAAGAACTGGTCGTCGCGGCCAGCCGGGTCGAGGTCCGAGGCTCGGAGGAACCGCCCGGTGTCGCGGCGGGCGAGCAGCGCGAGGTCGGTCTGGGTGCGGACGAACTCCTCGTCGACGAGCCCCTCCTCCACGATCACCCGGGCCATGGCGAGGGCCAGGGCCGGGTCGCTCCCGGGACGTACGGGCACGTGCAGGTCGGCGTGGACGTGGCTCGGGCTCACGTCGGGGCTGACGAGCACGATCTCGGCACCCCGGTACCGGGCCTCGGTGAGGTAGTGGAAGAAGGGGATGGCGGTGTAGACGGGGTTCGAGTGCCAGACGAGCACCACGTCGGCCAGGAAGTGCGACGGCTCGTCCTGGTAGACGTGCGAGTGCCCGATCGTGCAGTGCAGCCCGGGCGCGAAGTCGCTCAGGGCCCCGTTGACGTCGGTGCTCGTGCCGCCGAGCAGGCCCATGAGGCGCTCGCACGCGATGGTGGCGGCCATCTCGGGCGTGCCCTCACGGAGGATCGACCGCGGACCGTGGGTCTCGATGGCGTCGATGAGCCCGTCGGCGACGGCGTCGAGCGCCTCGTCCCACGAGACGCGCTCCCACTCCCCGCTCCCCCGCGGCCCGACCCGGCGGAGCGGGTGGAGGAGGCGGTCGGGGGCGTCGAGCTGCGCGCTCCACGCCGCGCCCTTGTTGCAGCCTCGGGGGAGTCGTCGGGGAATCCCCTGGGCGGCGGGCGGTCGGGGCGCGGGTTGGGGACCTCCTCGCGCACGACCTTCCCGTCCCGCACGAAGACCCGGTAGCGGCAGTTCGACGGGAAGCAGTCGACGCAGTGCGATCCCCACGCGACGGCGTCGAAGGCCGTCCGGACCCGGTGGCGGTCCTCGCCGGCCCGCCGCCCGTCGCCGATCACGGCCGGCTCGCGTCCGGTGCGCTCACGCGGGGACGCCGGCGCCGAGGTCCTCGAGCACCATCTCGGCCACCCGGAAGCCCGAGTCGACCCCCATGTGGGTGGCGACGCCCTTGCCGCCGGCGTCGCAGCCCACGATGTAGAGGCCTTCGAGCGGCGTCCGGGGGTTCGGCTTGTTCGGCCCCTCCTGCTCCATGGTCTGGGCGATGCCGATGCACTCGCCGCCCGCGCCCGGCACCGCGGAGTCGCGGGTCAGGGCCGAGACGCTGCGCGTCGTGTACGCCTCCTTCTTCGCCAGGTGCCGCTCCAGCGAGGGCCACGCGTCGAGCGCGGCCTCGTGCGAGCGGGCCAGCGCGTCCTCGCTCATCGGAGACTCGGGGTCGGGGTCCGACAGCGTGCCGATGAGCACCACCTGGCTGCCGTCGCCGGGAGCGAGGCCAGGGTCCCACAGCGCCGGGGTGCTCCAGTAGAGCTGGGGCACGTCGGGCCAGTCGCCGGCCCGCGCCTGCTCGTAGCGCTTCGTGTCCCACCAGCTCAGGTCGCCGAAGGCGAGGCCGGCGGGCGGGAAGACCGGGGCGTCGAGGAAGTAGCGGTGCCCGACGATCCCCCACGACGGCTCGAGCCCCCGGACGTACTCGACGTAGTCGGTGGAGAAGTGCTCGGGGCCGGCGAGCTTCAGGACCGTCGGCTGGATCCCGGCGTTCGAGACGACGACCGGGGCCCGGAAGGTCCCCTCGGAGGTCTGGATCCCGGCGACCCGGTTCCCCTCCACGAGGATCCGCTCGACCTTCGCCTTCGTCACGAAGGCACCGCCGTGGTCCCCGACGTAGTCGGCCGCGACCTCCAGCACCCGGCCGATCCCCCCTCGGAAGTAGAGGCTGGCCCCGCCGACGAGCACGAAGTTCTTCAGGCAGATCTCGACGCCCTCGGGAGCCGGGATCCGGTCGGGACCGATGAGGAAGAACATGTTGAGCAGGACCCCGATGTAGGCCATCACCCCGGCCGGCAGCCCGAACTGGTCGAGGTAGTCGAGGACGGAGCGTCCCCGGAGACCCTCGACGTCCTCGTCGGTCAGGCCGAGGATGGTGGCCCCCATGGTGACCATGGGCTCGACCTCCTCGGCGGTGAGGTCGAAGGTGGCCTGGAACCGGCCGAGGGCGTCGTCGTCGGCGGCCCCCCCTCCCATCCGGAGCCAGTCGCCCGGCCCACGCCGGTAGACGATCCCACCGCTCATGCGGGACTCCTGGGTCGGCACGCTCACCGGCACCCGGTCGGTCGCGTCGAGGGCCTCGAGCAGCTCCTCGTAGCGCGAGCGCTGCCCGGCGGCCAGGCCGGGGATCCCGATGACCGGCCACATCTCGTACCCGTAGCCCTTGCGCTGCAGGGTGAGCGCCTTGCCGCCGGCCTGGTCGTTCTTCTCGACGAGGAGCACCCGCCGCCCCGCCCGGGCGCACAGGGCCGCGAGCGTGGCCCCTCCCGGGCCGGCGCCGATCACGATCACGTCGTACTGCTCGGCCATCTGGAGCCCCTCCGCTGTCGGGTCCGCTCGTTCGTGGATCCTAAATGCTTCGGGTCACCTTCACAATGGACCGATCCGCGTGAGCGCCACCACGTCGGGCTCGGTCACGGGCCGGGCGTCCCCGTCGAGCACGAGCTCGGCGACGACCCGGCCGTCGGTGACGGTCAGCGCCACGAGCCGGGCCCGGGGGTCGAACCCGTGGGCCGCGGCCTCGAGCCCCCGTCGCTCGCCCCGGGCCAGCAGGCCCGACCATCCGGGATGGTCGGGGTCGAGCAGGCCGGGGGTCGTGGGCGTGAGCGCGAACCGGACCCGGTCGCCGTCGACGTCCACGCGGCGGGCGAGGCCGGGTGGCAGCGCGGCGGTCAGCGACAGGACGGACGCGAGACCCTCGGGCCCCGGGCCCACCCCGAGCGCGGCGGCGAGCCGCTCGCCGGCGATCCACCCCACGCCGGCCCACGCCTCGGCGACCATGTCGCGGGCCGTGTCGGCGCCGAAGCGGCCGGCGAGCGCCAGCTCGCCCGAGCACACGAGCAGGTGGGCCTGGACGCAGAGCTCCCGGGCGACGGCGGCCAGCGCCCCGGTGGACAGGTCCGCCAGCCGGAAGTCGGGGTCGAAGGCCCCCCGGTAGTCGGTCATCCCGTCCGGTTCGGGCTCGGGCCGCACCTCGTTGGCCACCGAGGCGAGGGGCAGCCCGGCCACCTGCTCCGTGAGGCGGGTCGGGCCGACGGGGTCGTCGGCCGGGTCGATCGTGAGCGTCCAGTGGCAGTGCGGCTCCCGGTCGGCCGGGACGCGGGGCGGGCGGTGGATCGGGCGGATGCGGGCCCGGGGGTTGGTCGCCAGCGCCGTGGCGTCGAAGGTCGGGTCCTCGATCGTGTGGCACATGCCGTGGACCCGCTCCTCCCCGAACGGCTCGACGTCGAGGAGGGCACCGCAGCGATCGAGCCAGAACTCGGCGTGGTCGTGGTCGAGGTACCGGTAGCCGACGCGCATGTACTCGTGGACGAACCCGCAGTCGAGCTGCAGCGCCTTCATGACGGCGTCGACGCCGTCGCCCTCGATGCCCACGAGGCGGCGCATCCGGCCCGTGTAGACGGGGCTCGCGCCCATCCACTCGTCGATGGCCACCTCCTCGAGGTCGTCGAGGCTGCCGCCGCGCACCAGGACCTGGGGGAGCACGGCCCGGTTCACGAGCATGCCCACGAGCATGTGCTCGTGGGCGACAGCGAGGAGCGCTCCCCGGGGAGCCCGTCGAGCGCGTCCGTCTCCATGGTGCCCCCTCCCCGCCCCGCGGGGCATCCGGTCAGGCGGCCCAGCCCTTGATCTTCTCGATGAGGCCGAGCGGGTCGTCGCCGACGGGGGTGACCATGAGGCGCGTGACGCCGGCCTCCCGGAAGGCCTCGATCCGCTCGCGCACCCGGCCCTCGTCGCCGACCATCGCGCTGGCCGAGAGGAAGTCCGCGGGCACGAGCGCCGCGGCCTCCTCCTTCTTCCCCGTGAGGTACAGGTCCTGGATCTCCTCCGCCTCCTGCTCGTAGCCGTAGCGGCGGAAGACGTCGTTGTAGAAGTTGCGGCCCTTGGCCCCCATCCCCCGACGTACAGCGCGACCATCGGCCGGGCGAAGTCGCGGATCTGCTCGGCGGCGTGCTCGTCGCAGATCGACACCACGCCACCGGCCACGACCTCGAGCGGGGCGCGCTCGGGGTCGCGCTTCGCCGCCCCGGCGGCCACGTGCGGCCCCCACACGTCGTCCGCCTTGTCGGGGTGGAAGAACAGGGGGAGCCACCCGTCGGCGAGCTCGGCGGTCATCTCGACGTTCTTCGGCCCGAGGCTGGCGACGTAGACCGGGATGTCGGCGCGCACCGGGTGGTTGACGAGCTTGAGCGGCTTACCCAGACCGGTCCCCTGCTCGGGCGGCAGCGGGAGCTGGTACGCCTCGCCCTGGTAGCTCACCCGCTCCCGCCGCCACACCTGCCGGCAGATGTCGATGATCTCGCGGGTCCGGGTGAGGGGCCGGTCGAAGGGCACGCCGTGCCAGCCCTCGATGACCTGGGGGCCCGACGCGCCGAGGCCGAGCACGAACCGTCCCTCGGACACGGCGTCGAGACCGGCGGCCGTCATCCCGATGAGCGTGGGCGTGCGGGAGTAGATGGGGAGGATGCCCGACGCCAGCTCCATGCGCTCGGTCTTCGCGGCGAGGTAGCCGAGGATGCTCACGGCGTCGAAGCTGTAGAGCTCGGCGACCCAGATCATGTCGATCCCGGCCCGCTCCAGGTCGGCCGCCTGGGCGGCGGCCTGCCGCGGATCGCCGGTGTAGTTGAGCGACGTCGTGAGCTTCATGGATCGTCCCTTCCGAGGTCGTCCCTCAGATCGTCCTTCAGATCGTGTACGCCAGGTGGGTGCCGAGCTGCCTCGCGAGGTCGGTGTCGCCCTCGAGCGCCACGTCGGCGCCGAGGTGCGGCCCGGCGTCCTCGCGCCCCCCGGTGAGGCGCAGGAACAGCATCGCCGGAAGCTCGAGCCCCACCGTAGGCTCCCCGTCGAGCTCGTCGACCACCCGGGCCCGGTCGGTGACCGAGATCAGGTACGTCCGGTCCACGGGGCCCGTGAGACGCAGGCGGACCCGGGAGCCCGCCGGAAGCTGCGCCTTCTTCCCCGCGATGAAGCCGAGGGCGGCGGCGACCTCGTCGAGCGCGGCCTCCACGTGGTCGGGATCGGCGCGCTCGGGGAGGCCCAGCGCCTGGCGGATGTCGTCCTCGTGCAGGAAGCAGTCGTAGTGGCGGATGCGCATGAAGCGGCCGTACGTCTCGTCGGGTCCGGCCGGCGTCCACGACGGGGCGTCGAAGTCGGCCTGGGTCATGGCGTCGAGCGCGGCGAGGCGCTCCGTGGTGACGGCCCGGAATCGGGCGAGGACCTCGGAGCCCGCCAGCGGCCGCATCGACTCGACCCAGGACTCGTTGGCCGCGCCGATGGGGTTCTTCACGTGGGGGAGGTGGGAGGCGTCGACGTCCGGCGACGCGTGGCCGAGGAGCATCGACTCGGTGCCGACGACGTGGGCGAGGACGTCCTTGACCGTCCATCCGGGCAGGCCGGTCGGCGTGGCCCAGGCGTCCTCGTCGAAGCCGGCGCAGAGCGCACCGATGGCGGCGAGCTCGGCGCGCAGCAGGGCGACGGTGGCGTCCCGGTCGACGATGGTGGGCATCTCAGGGAGCCTCCTTCTGGACGGTGACCCAGTCACGGGCCCCGAGGTAGGGCGCGAACGCGGCCGCGATGGCGGTGAGGTCCTCCGGCCGCTTCGGTCGCTTGATCTCGTAGACGTGGGGGAAGTCGAGCCACGCGCACACGTGCTCCCAGAGCCGCACCGCCTCGTCCCCGGTGGGCGGGTCGATCAGGACGGGCCCGAACAACGCCTGGCCGTCGGGGAAGAACAGCGTGGGGACCCCGAAGAAGCCCAGGGCGACCACGCGCTCGTGCTCCCGGCGCACCTCGTCGTGGGTGGTCTCGTCGTCGATCGCCGCGCCCACGAGACCGGGGTCGAGCCCCATCTCGGCGAGCAGCGCCTCGGCGACCTCACGGCGGTGGGGCTTGCGTCCCTCGACGTGGAGCGCCGTGCCCGCCTTCCGGTACCAGCGGTCGAGGAGGTCCATGTCGATGCGCCGCAGGTACGCGCCGATGCGCATCATCGACCACCCGTAGGACCAGGGTCGCTCCCAGGGGTGCTTCTTCCCCTCGGCCCGGTTGACCTCCTCCAGGCTGAAGAACCGCCAACGGACGTCGACGCCGAGCCGGTCGCGCACCTCGCGGATCCAGATCGAGGCCTGGTACGCCCAGGGGCACATCAGGTCGAAGTGGAAGTCCACCGCCGTGACCCGGTCCGCGGCGCTCACCTCCGGTCCCCGAGCAGCGCGAGGAGCGCGGCGCGCAGCACGCGGGCCGTGGCCGCCCGGGACAGGCGCTGGTCGCCGCGCAGGAGGTCGTGGGACTCGAACGAGCAGAGCACGTCGGCGGCCGCGAGGACGGCCGCGGCCTCGGCGGGGGCAGGGCCTCGAGCTCGGGGGCGAAGTGGCGCTGCACCTGGCGGCGGAAGAAGGCGCGGCTGCGGGCCAGGTCGCGCTCGAAGAAGGGCTCGAACGGGGCCCGGAGCCGCGCGGCCCGGGCGATCGGCGCGACGGCCTCGAAGAGCCGGACCCGCGCCTCGACGAGGCGGCCGACGCGCTCGGGGAGCGAACCCTCACCCGGCCCGGGAACGGCGAGGAGCGGGGCCACGCGGGCCTGGTGGCGCTGGCTCGCCGCCCGGTAGAGGTCCTCGGTGTCGTCGAAGTACCGGAACACCGACCGGTACGACACCCCCGAGCGTGCCGCCACGTCGGCGATGCCCGGGTCGAGGACGCCCTCGCCGAGCAGGTCGAGGAGGGCGTCGACGACGGCGTCACGGTTGCGGGTCCGGCGCGCCCGGCGGCCGTCGACCTCGTCGCGGACGGCGGCGGTGCCGGGAAGGGCCATCGCCCCTGTCTAGTGTTCTGTCCTACGAGCTGTCAATATTCCTGCCCGGTTCACTCCCGTCCGGGTGGTTCGCGGCGCTAGGGTCGGTCTCAACCGATCCAGGAGGGATGATGCCGACGACGTCGAGAGCCCGGTGGTCGACCCTCCCGGCGGCGCTCGCCCTCGTGGTCGCCGTGGCCGCCTGCGCTTCGGAGGGGGGTTCGGAGGGCGAGGCTGCTGGAGGTGGCCGAGGCGCCGCGGCGACGACCACGACCACGACCGCCGAGCCCGCCCCCGAGGCCACCTACCCCGACCCCGACTGGGTCGCCGGCGACCCCGCCGCGCTCGGGATCGACCCGGCGGTCCTCGACGAGCTGGTGCAGCTCGCCGGGGACCGGTCGTCGAGCTGCCTCGTCGTCACGCGCGACGGCTTCCTGGTCGGCGAGTGGTACTGGAACGGCTGGGACGCCACGACGGCGGGCGAGATCTTCTCGGCCTCCAAGTCGGTCACCTCCACCCTGGTCGGCATCGCCCAGGACCGCGGCGAGCTCGACGTCGACGAGCCGGCGTCGCGGTACGTCACCGAGTGGCAGGGGACGCCCAGCGAGGACGTCACGATCGCGAACCTGCTCGGCAACGACTCGGGCCGCGAGTGGGACCTGATCACCGACTACGTCGGGATGGCCGTGCAGGCGACCGACAAGTCGGCGTTCGCGGCGGGGCTCGGCCAGCGACACGAGCCGGGCACGGTCTGGGAGTACAACAACGCGGCCATCCAGAACCTCGAGACGGTGCTCGAGCGGGCGACCGGCCGCGACGTCGCCGAGTACGCCGAGGAGCACCTGTTCGGGCCGACCGGGATGGCCTCGACCGACATGGGCCGCGACGCGGCCGGCAACACCGTGGCCTACGCCCACGTCCGTTCGTCGTGCCGGGACCTGGCCCGCTTCGGGTACCTGTTCCTGCGTGAGGGAACCTGGGCCGGCGGCGAGCAGGTCGTCTCGGCGGAGTGGGTGGAGGAGGCCACGTCGCCCTCGACCGACCTCAACTCGGCCTACGGCTACCTCTGGTGGCTCAACGTCGACGGCCACTGGGTGAAGCCGAGCGTCCCGGCGGGCAAGCCGGAGGGGGACGGCCGCCGGGTGCCCGACGCTCCCGAGGACATGTTCGCCGCCCAGGGGATGGGAGGGCAGCTCGCGATCGTGCTGCCGTCGACCGGGGTGGTGGTGTCGAGGATGGGTCCGGCGGGCAGCGCCCTCGACGCGGAGCTCGGCGGGGGCGACCTGGACGTGGAGATCGAGACCCTGGCCGCGCGGCTCGTCCCCGGAGACGGCTGACCCCCTGCTCGCGTACCATCGTTCCGTCCCGACCGGGGGGGGGATCACGTGGACGACCTCGAGGCGCTCGAGCGGGCGTACCGTCACGCGGAGGCCGTCATCTCCCGGATCCCTCCGGGAGCGATGGACCGGCCGACCCCGTGCCCGGAGTGGGACGTGCGCGCGCTCCTGCGCCACCTCGTCGGCGCCGTGGCCGCCTTCCCGGAGATGCTCCGGGGCGAGCCGCCGGACTGGTCCGCGAACCTCGTCGGCGACGACGCGGTCGCGTCCTTCCGGACGGCGGCCGACGCCAACCTCGCGGCCTGGCGTGCCCCCGGGGCGCTCGACACGCCCGTGGGCATGCTCCCCGGCATGCGGCTCTTCGACCTCAACCTCGTCGACGCGGTCGTGCACACCTGGGACCTCGCCACCGCCACCGACCAGGACTCGAGGATCGACGCGGACCTCGCCGAGCAGGTCTTCGCCACGTGGCGTGCCGCGCCGCTCGACCGGTCCCGGGCCGCCGGAGCGTTCGGACCCGAGGTCGAGGTGCCCCCCGACGCGCCGATCACCGACCGGCTGGTGGCCCTCCTCGGCCGGCGCCCGTAGCCACCGGGGGCCGGGCCCGGCCCGCCATGACGCTGCCGGGCCCGGACCGGGACAGCACGTGCGACGGGTGCGACCGCCGGCGGGCCGCGGCCCTCCGGAGGGCCGAGCGTGGGACGATGCCGTGACCCCTCCCGACGATCCGAGGAGGAGCACCATGACCGTCAAGCCCACGCCCGACGGCTACCACACGGTGCAGGCCTACCTGTACATCGACGGGGCCGCCGACGCCATCGACTTCTACTCGAAGGTCTTCGGGGCCACCGAGCGCGAGCACCTCGCCGGCCCCGACGGCAAGGTCGGCCACGCCGAGCTGCAGATCGGCGACTCGGTGGTCATGCTCGCCGACGAGCACCCCCGACATGGGGGTCCGGGGCCCCAGGGCCTTCGGCGGCTCACCGATGTCGCTCCTGGTGTACGTCGACGACGTCGACTCGGTCGTCGAGGGGGCCGTCGCCGCCGGCGCCACGCTCGTCCGTCCCGTGGAGGACCGGTTCTACGGCGACCGCTCGGGCCAGATCGAGGACCCCTTCGGCCACACCTGGACCGTCGCCACCCACATCGAGGACGTGCCCGCAGGCGAGCTGGCCCGCCGGGCCGCCGAGATGGCCGGCTGACCCTCGAAGGGCCCGCCCGGTCCCGGCTACACCGGGAGGTCGCCCGTCGCGACCTTCGTCGTGCCGTGGTCGCGATAGGCGGCGATGGTGCGCTGGGCGATGCGCATCTGGTGGATCTCGTCGGCGCCGTCGGCGATGCGGGCCCAGCGGGCGTGCTGGAACATGCCGGCCAGCGGCGTGTCCGTCGAGTAGCCGAGGGCCCCGTGCACCTGGATGGACCGGTCGACGATCCGGTTCAGGGCGTTGGCGACGAAGTGCTTCGCCATCGACACCTCGGAGACGAAGTCGAGGCGGTGGTCGATCTTGTAGGCCGCGTGCAGCACCATGAGCTTGGCCTGGTAGAGCTCGAGGGCCGAGTCGGCGATCATCCACTGGACCCCCTGCTTCTCCGCCAGCAGGGAGCCGTGGGAGAACCGGTCGAGCGAGCGGGCGACCATCATGTCGAGCGCCACCTCGGCCTGGGCGATCCACCGCATGCAGTGGGCGAGACGGGCCGGGCCCAGCCGGTACTGGCCCAGCCGGTGGCCCTGGCCCCGCCCCCCCAGCATGTTGGCGGCCGGGACCCGCAGGTCCTCGATGACGATCTCGGAGTGCCCGGTGGAGCCGTGCATCGTCTCGATCTCGCGCACGTCGTCCCAGCCCTCCGACGGCAGATCGACGAGGAACGCGGTGTTGGCCGCCTGCGGGCGGTCCGGGTCGTCCTCGGTGCGGGCGATGAGGATGGCGAAGCTGGCCCGGCGGGCGCTGGAGATGAACCACTTGTGGCCGTCGATCACCCACTCGTCGCCGTCCTGGTAGGCGCGGGTCCGGATGAGGGTGGGGTCGGAGCCGGCGACCTCGGGTTCGGTCATGGCGAAGCAGCTCATGACCCGGCCCTCGCACAGCGGCCGGAGGTACTTCTCCTTCTGCTCCTCGGTGCCCCAGTGCAGGAGGGTGTGCATGTTGCCCTCGTCGGGCGCCTGGCAGTTGAGCACCCACGGCCCGTAGTACGACTTGGCCGCCTCGGCCTGCACCATCGCCATCTCGGTGTGGGTCAGCCCCATGCCGCCCCACTCCTCGGGCATGTGCGGCAGCCACAGGCCGGCGGCCCTGGCCTGCTCGCGCATCTCGAAGAGGACCTGGAGGTACTTGCCCCGGTCGACCTCGTCACGGTCACCGATGCGCGACTCGCCGAGCTTCACGACCTTCTCGATGAAGTCGCGCACCCGGAGGCGCAGCGCCTCGAGCTCGGGAGGGAAGGTGAAGTCGATGGCCATGGGGGTCAGCCTCCGATGAGCGAGCGGGCCCGGGCGAACAGCCCGAGCGTGAGCGTGTGGAGGAGGTCGCCGGTCGCCTGGGGTGCCATCCCCGCGCAGGCCCGGGCGTGCGTGCCCTCGAGCACGATGCCGAGCTTGAAGCAGGCCAGGACCGTGTACCAGTCGATGCCCGCGAGGTCGCGGCTCGATCGCTGCGCGTACCGGCGGACGAGCTCGTCGGTGCTCGGGAGCCCGCCCGCGGCGGCGAGCGCCCCGCCGACCCCCACGACCCCCGCGATGCTCCCGCCGTCGGACCCGGGCCAGGTGGCCAGCAGCCACCCGAGGTCGAGCAGCGGGTCGCCGATGGTGCACATCTCCCAGTCGACGATCGCGGCGACGTCCGGCCCGTCGAACGCGTAGAGGAGGTTGGCGAGGTGGTAGTCGCCGTGCATGATCCCGGGCACGAACGACCGGGGCCGGTTCCGCTCGAGCCAGTCGGCCACGTGGTCGAGCCCCGGGATCTCGGGGCCGGGGTAGCCCTCGAAGCGCGAGTACGACTCCAGCTCCGAGAGCCAGCGCCCGACCTGCCGCTCGAGGAAGCCCTCCGGCCGGCCGAAGTCGCCGAGGCCGGCGGCGACGTGGTCGACCGCGCCGAGCCGGGCGATCGCGTCGGCTGCCCGCAGGCCCATCTCGTGACGCACGCCCTGGTGGGTGGCGTGGAGGTCCGGCAGCTCGACCGTGGGGTTGAAGCCGTCGACCGGCTCCATCAGGTAGAAGACCGCCCCGCCCATCACGTGCTCGTCGGGGCAGGCGGCGACGAACCCCGGGTGCGGGACGTCGGTGCCGTCGAGCGCGGCCAGGACGGTCGCCTCCCGTCGCATGGCGTCGTTGCTCTTCGGGCGCAGGTGGCGGGGGCCCCGGCGGAAGACGTACTCCCGACCGCCCCGGGCGAACCGCACGAGGACGTTCTGGGTGCCGCCGGCGAGCAGGGTGACGTCGCTGATCCCGCCTGGGGGAAGTCCCTGGTCGTCCATCCACGCGCCGAGCACGTCGAGGTCGAGGAGCTCCAGGAGGTCGGGGTCGGTGGGGGTCATGCTCCGTTGGCGCCGTGAGGGTCCGCGGCGAAGGCCGCGGACCCAGGGATGATAGGTGGCCACAGCGCGAGGAGGCACCGTGGTCACCGAAGACGACACGAAGGTGCGGGTCGACGCCGACTTCGCCACCTCGGCCGACGCCCTGTGGGGGATGGTGGGTGACTTCACCGACCTGCGGTGGATCCCGCCGGTCCACCACTCCGAGTTCGAGGGCGAGGGGCCGGGCATGATCCGGCGGATGTACCTCGACGAGACGCTCGCGGTCGTGGAACGGCTCGACGCCCTCGACCCGGAGCACCGGACCATCTCCTACTCGGTCCACGACAACAACCCGCTGCCCGTGACCGGCTACCGGGCGACGATCACGGTCGTGGACACGGGGCCCGGCACGAGCCGGCTCGAGTGGCGCTGCGCGTTCGACGAGCCGGTCGGCACGACCGAGGCGGAGGCCGTGGCCACCATCGAGGGCTTCTACGAGATGATGCTCGGGGGATGCGGGCCGCCCTCGGTCTCGAGGGCCGACCGTAGACTCGGACCATGCCCGGCGCGCCGCTCGACGCCGAGGAGTTCGATCGCTGGCGCACGGCCGCCGACCGCGCCCTGGCGGCGTCCGGGGCCCAGCTCGAGAGCGACCTGCACGAGTGGTCGTGCTTCCTCGCCGAGCAGGCCGCCCAGCTCGGGGTGAAGGGGTTGCTCCACGGGATCGGCGCGGAGGCGTGGGGCCACGACCTCGCCGCCCTCTGCGAGCGGGTCGCCTCGACGCTCGGTGAGCCGTGGCCGCCCGAGGCCTCCCGCTGGGCCGAGCGCCTGTCCCGCTTCTACATCCCGACCCGGTACCCGGATGCCGTGCCCGGCGGCGTGCCGGGCCAGCGCTACGTCCGGGCGGACGCGGAGGCGGCCGGTGACGACGCGCGCTCGCTGCTCGCCGCCGTCGACACCGCGTGGAGCACCCTGACGAGGGAGGCCGGGTGACCCACCCGGTCGTGGCCGCGCGGCGGCGGCAGCAGGCCGAGCTGATCGAGCGGGTCCGCGAGTGGGCGGCCGCCCTCGACACCCGGGTGCCCGGGGTCGTCGCCGTGGTCGTGTTCGGCTCGGTGGCCCGGGGCGACTTCAACAAGTGGAGCGACACCGACGTGCTCGTCGTCGCCGACGAGCTCCCCGCCGACCACCTCGCCCGGGCCGAGGTCCTCGCCCCGGTGCCGCCGGGGGTGCAGCCGGTGGCCTGGACGCGCGACGAGCTCCACGAGGCCCGCCGCAAGCGCAACCCCATCGCCCGTGAATCCGACGAGATCGGCGTCTGCGTCCACGGGTCCCTGCCGGCCTGAGCGCCGGGTTCAGCCGTCCCCGGGGACCGGCTCGCCGCAGTCGGTGAGCCAGAGCGGGAACCACGGGTCGCCGTCGCGCTCCACCAGCCAGACGTGGACGGTCCTGAGCTCCTCGTCCCCTCCGGTCCGCAGCACCAGCTCGACGGGGTACGCGCCCGGGAGCGTCCCGGAGAGGCCGTCGAGCTCGAACCGGTAGGCCAGGGGGTCGCCGACCGAGCGCACCTCGACCTCGAGGTCCGCGGGGTGGTCCCGGCTCCCCACGAAGGCTTGGCACCGATCGGCGCCGTACCGGTCGATCGCCGCCGGGTGGAGGTGGTCGAAGGCGAACCCGCCGTGCTCGCCCAGGGCCTCGAACAGCCGGGGCAGGAACGCGGCGACGACCTCGGCCGGGTCGGCCTCCCGGGCACCGCCCGCCGCGTCCTCGTCGCCCGGCGGGGCGGCGACGTCGAGCCGGCCGTACCCGACCCGGCCGGCGTCGGCGCCCGCCGCCGGGAAGGTCTCGACGTCGCCGCCGACGTCGAGCTCCACCCGGTACCCGAATCCGGGCCCACCGACCTCGGAGAGCGGCACGAGGAGGAGGGCCGTGTCGTCCCGCAGGAACGACCGGGCCGCGCTCGGTCCTCCGGCCACCCGGAGGCGAGCCGTTCCGCCGTCCGTGGACTCGGTGACGTACTCGCGCCCACCGACGGTCACGCGCAGGGTCCAGCTCCCGGCCGGATCGCCGACAGGCAGGGTGGCGTCCGGCGCGACGGCGATCGCCGCCCACTCCCCGTCGGCGAGCGGTCCGTCACCGCCGGCGCAGGCGCCCAGCGCGAGCTGGCCCGGTCCGCACGGGAGCGCCTCGAACCAGCGCGCGGCGGCGCCGGGCGTCGCACCGCTGGTCACCCAGGCCCCGTGGTACCCACTCGTGCCGGACCGATGCAGGTCGAGGACCCCGTCGGGGGTGGTGACGGCGAGGTGATCGTCGGCCGCCGCGACCGTGTACGCACCACCGATCGAGAAGTCGGTGCCCGGATGGCGGAGCACGCCGAGCACCGGGAGCAGGCCGGCCGACTCGGTCACCACCGCCTCCGCCGCGGCGCGCGTCACGTCCGGGTCGCCGGTACCGTCCTCGAGCGCGGCGAGCATCACCTCCACGTCGCAGCGGCTCGACAGGTCGCTCGCGTCGACGACGCGTCCCGGGATCGACGCGTCGAGGTCGAGCCCGACCCACGCGCCGGCCAGGTCGCCGTCGGGCTGGTAGTCGGCCTCGACGAAGGTGAACGTCGCCGCCACGTCGATCGGGACCTCGACGACGGCACGACCGTCGGCGTCGGCGACGCCCCGCCCCGTCCACGGACCGCCCGGCCCCGTGACGCCCAGCTCGGCGACGGCGCCGGGAGGAAGGCCCCCGAGCGCCACGAGGATCGTGGAGAGACCCTGGCGCCCCGTGATCGGGTCGGTGCTGGTCCGGCTGTGGTCGACGCAGACCGAGGCGCCGCCCGGGTCCCCGGATACCTCGACGGCGGTCACGTCGAGCGCGCTCAGGTCGAGCCGGTACCGGGGCCGGTCCGCCGCGTACGCGCACGGTTCGGTGAGCGCCGACCAGGCGAGATCGGGACCCTCGAGACCTTCGCCGCAGGCGAGCGCTCCGGCGTCGGCCGCGCTCACGCTCGGCGTTCCCGCGGTGGAGCCGCCGTCCCGCAGGAGCACCCAGCCGCCCGCCGTCGCACCGACCAGCCCGAGCCCGACACCCATCCCGTGGTACCAGCGGACCCGGGGCCGGCAGCCTCCCCGGCCGGCGAGCACGGGGACGACGCCTCCGGCGAGGCCGTCGCGCTTGGCCCGCCGGGCCTCGTCCCCCGGGACGGTGGCGCCGTTCGGGCTCCGCTCGGGCGGGGTGAGGTTCGGCCCGATCCGCACCTCGTCGTAGAGGCCCGGCGCTCCCGTCTGGGCGTGGTGCTCCAACCGCCGCTCGCCCGGCGGTGCCGCGAGGTACGCGAGCAGCAACGCGTCGAGGGCGCCGCGGTCCAGGCGCTCGAAGAAGGGCGCGAGGTCGTCGCGGGGGACGCAGGCGTACGCCGCGCGCGAGCCCGGCGTCGCGAACCGCAGGACGGCGAAGTCCCAGGTCGCCGCCACCGCGTCGACGCTCAGCCCGGCCGGTCGGTGGCGCGGCGAGAGGAGCGCGACGAGCTCCCCGGGCGCGACCGGGGGCCCGGGCGGGTCGAACCCGATCGGCACGCCTCCGGCGAGCCACGCTCCGCCGGCGAGGTCGGCCGGTCCGGCCGCGTCGCCGAGCGCGGCCGTGGCTGCGTCCCACGCCATGCCGGCGTGGTCCCGGGGACGGATGCGACGCCCCGTCGCCGTCCGCAGCCGCTCCCGGCTCCCGACCCGGAAGGCGGCGCGGTCCACGTACCAGCCGTACCGGTGCACCGAGGGAACGAGGCGGGCCTGCACCCTCGGAGGGAGGGAGTCGTCGCCCGCCACACCTTCGGCCGCGGCGGCGCAGGCGGCGACGCCGCCCGCGGCGAGGAGCGCGGCGGCTCGTAGCGCGGGACCCTCGAGGAACGGCAGCCCGATCTCGACCCGACCGCTCCGGGGTCGGGCGAACAGACCGGCGGCACCGGCGTCACGCGCGCAGAGCAGGAGGGCGGGCGCGAACGTCGACGCGAAGAGCCGGGCGATCTCGTCAACGGGTCCGCCCACCGACACCGACAGGTGCGTCGAGTATCCGGTGACCCGGGTCCCGGCGGGGACGAACCCGGCCACCTCGGACCGGGCCAGCGCGGCCCAGCCGTCGACCTCGGCCGTGAAGCCGGGGCGGAGCGGGACGGGCGGCGCCGCCACCTCCGCCTCGGCGCCGTCGGCGGTGAGGACGATCCCGGTCGGCCGCCGGGAGGCGAGCGGGTCGGCGGGGTCGAGCCGGCGCCCGGCATCGGGGCGGCAGGCGAGCACGGTGGCGAAGTCGACCCCGCGTCCGCCGTGCGCGTCGCGCACGGCGTACTCCTGCTCGAGCCCGACGAGTCCCACGCCCGCCCGTGGGGCGGATCGCCGGCCGACCGCGTCCCCGAACCGGCCGCTGAGGGTCGCGATCACGTCGGCCCCGGCTACTCGCCGGTGGGCTCGCCGGGTCTCTCGTTGACGCCGAGCAACGACCGTGTGCCCTGGTAGAGGGCGTGCCCCGTGTCGGCCAGCCTCCGCTCGGCCGCCTCGACCACCGCGTCGACCTTCCCGTCGAGGGCGGCCTGGCCCTTGGCGACAGCCCGGTCCCGCAGGTGCTGGAGCGCCCGCCGCCACAGGCTCTTGCCGGCCTCGAACGCGCCCTCGATCTCGGTGGCGGCCTCGACCGGGCTGGCCGCCTCACCGGCGAGCAGCGAGGAGCGAAGGTGGCCCGCGTCCGCCGCGAAGCGGTAGGGCAGCTCCTCGTGGAGGTTCTGCACCACGTCGAGCGAGTCGCCCGCCCTGCGCACGAGGGTGGTGGGGTCTCCGAGATCCAGCGCCTCGAGCCGTCGCGACGCCTCCTCGAACGTGAAGGTCGTCAGGCTTCCGGTCGTGTCGGAGCCGCCGGCGGCATCGAGCCAGGAGCGGTACGACTCGAACAGGCTGCGCTTGGCCGCGAGCGGCAGGCGGGCTCCGGCCGAGCGTTGAGGAGGCGCGAAGCCGAAGGTCGGCGCCTCGCCGAGCACGTTCCCGAGCTCGCCCATCCCACCCTCCCCCGGGTGCACCCGTGGCCCCGGGCCCCGTGACCCTATCCGGGCGGTCGGGGCCGAGCGGGGATCGCCCCGTCTCCCGGGATCCGGCTGCGCTTCCCTTGCCTTCCGGGTGCCGTGACCGTCGCTCAGCGGGGGTAGAGGCACCCGAGAGCAGGATCGCCGTCGCCCTCAGCGCAGCGTCACGAGCTCCCGGTAGCCGTCGAGGCGAGGGTCCGCCGGGTCGAGCTCGGTGACCAGCACGTCGACCCGGTCGAGCGGGAAGGCCCGGGCCGGGGCCCGGTGACCGAGCTTCGAGCTGTCCAGCGCCACGACGACCTCGGCCGCCGCCTCACCCAGGGCCAGCTTCACGTCGGCCTCCTCGAGCGACGACTCGCTCGTGCCCAGCCGCGGGTCGACGGCCGCGGCCCCGACGAACAGCCGCCGCAGCAGGAGATCCCGGGCGGCCCGCACCGCCAGCGGACCGACGAGGCTGCCCGTGCGGCGGTCGAGCTCGCCGCCGGTGAGGAGCGCGGTGACCCCGGCGTGGTCCTGGAGCGCGGCGAAGGTGTCCGGGCCGTTCGTGACGACCGTGAGGTCGCGGCACCCCCCGAGCCGGACCGCGAGACGCTGCAGGGTGGAAGAGGCGTCGATGCCGATCGCGCCGCCCTCGCCGACGAGCTCGAGGAGCTTGTCGGCGATCCGGGCCTTCGCGCGGCCGTGGTGCCGGAACCGCTCGGCGAACGGCTGCGGGCCGACCGCCACGGCGCCGCCCCGGACCCTCTGCACGACGCCCGTCTCGGCGAGCAGATCGAGGTCCCGCCGGATCGTCATCTCGCTCACGTCGAGGAGCCCGGCCAGCTCGGCGACGCGCACCCGGCCGTCGCGCTCCAGGCGCTGCCGGATCCGATCGAGGCGGTCGAGGGCCTCCACGTTCACCGGAGGGCTCCGGCGAGGGAGGCGCGGGCGTCGCCGAGCGATTCGTACACGCCGAGCGCGACGCCCTGCACGAGCGCGTTGCCGAGCGCGGTGGCCTCGACCGGTCCGGCGGTGACCGGCAGGCCCGTGCGGGCGCCGAGCCGGTCGAGCAGGAGCTCGCTCCGGCTGCCGCCGCCGAACACCCGGACTTCCCGGGTGGGCCCGAGGTGGGCGACGGTCGCGGCCACGGTCGCGGCCATCGACTCCACGACCGAGCGGACGACCACCCGGCGCTCGGCCCCCGGGTCGAGCCTCGCGGCCTCGCGGTACTCGGCGACCATGTCGAGCGGGGCGAGGAACCGACCGTCACGGAGGTCCGCGACGGGGACGCCGGACCCGACCGTGACCGCGTCCTCGAGCAGGTCCTCGACGGGAGGTCCACCCCAGGCCCGGCGCATCTCCTCCAGGATCCACCAACCCGCGACGTTGCGCAGGAACCGGATGCCGCCGAGCGCACCCTGCTCGTTGGCGAAGTTCTCCGCCTCCGCCTCCGGCGACGTGTCGGGGGTGGCCCGCTCACGGCCGACCAGGAGCCACGTGCCGGCCGAGACGAAGGCCGCGCCGGCCACGGCTCCGGCCGCGACGGCGGAGGCGGTGTCGTGACCCCCGACGAGGTGGACCGGGACCCCCCGCCAGCGCCCCACCGCCGCGGTGGCCGGCCTGATCTCGGGGAACAGCGAGGGCGCCAGGCCGATCGCGTCGATGAGCTCGCCCGACCAGGTGCCGGTGGCGAGGTCGACGAGGCCGGTGGTCCCCGCGCTCGTGGTCTCCGCGGTGACCACGCCCGTGAGCTCGTGGACGAGCAGCTCGGGCAGCATCAGCACGCGGGCGGCCCGGGACATCACGTCCGGGTCGTGGCTCGCGAGCTGGAAGATGGTGTTCACGGGCATCAGCTGGAGGCCCGCGATCTCGTACAGCCGCCTGGTGCCGATGCGCTCAGCCAGGGCCCGGTACCCGGCGGTGCGGGCGTCCCGGTAGGAGACGGGTGGCTCGAGCAGCCGGGCCCGGCCGTCGAGGAGCCCGTAGTCGACGCCCCAGGTGTCGATGCCGATGGACGCCACCGGGCCGGCCTCGAGCGCCCGTTCGAGGCCCCGGTGCATCTCGGCGACGAGCCGGTCCCAGTCCCAGCGCAGCGTGGCCGACCCGGCCACGGGGGCGTGCTCGTGGCGGTGGACGACCTCGAGGCGTGGGGCCGGGGTGAGCTCGACGCGACACACCCGGACCGACGACGCCCCGAAGTCGACGGCGACGACGGTGGTCACAGGCCCGTGGCGGCGAGGCCCGATCCCCGCTCCGCGGCGGTGGCGGCCCGGTAGCCGGACCGCCGCAGGACGCCCAGGGGATCCCGCGCGGCCCCGTTGCGGGAACGGGCCTCGGCCACGATCGGGCGGACGTCGGTGCGGTAGGCGGCCTGGAGGATCTCGGCCGCGCCGGCGGCGTCGTTGCCGTCCTGGGCCGCGGCCAGCGCCGCCCGGTCGACGAGGAGCGCCTGGGCCAGGGCCACCTGGAGCTGGTCGGTCGCCTGGGCGAGGTCCTCGAGCGGGTCCTTCACGTTGTGGGACTCGTCGATCATGTAGCGGAGCGGCGGCAGGGCCCCCCCGCCGTGGGCGACGAGCTCGAGGAGGATCAGGAAGAGCTGGTAGGGGTTGACCGACCCCACGGTGAGGTCGTCGTCGCCGTACTTCGAGTCGTTGAAGTGGAACCCACCGAGGCGGCCGACCATGGCCAGCCGGCTGACGACCTGCTCGATGTTCGTGCCCGGGAGGTGGTGGCCGAGGTCCACCAGGCACCGGGCGTTCGGCCCCGCCGCCCGGGCCAGCAGCAGCGACGTCCCCCAGTCCGCGTTCACCGTCGAGTAGGAGGCGGGCTCGAACGGCTTGTGCTCGGTGAGCAGGGTCCAACCGTCGGGGAGGTGGCCGTGGAGCTCGGCCAGGCCCTCGGCCACCCGCTCGAACTGCCGGCGGAAGTCGGCCTGGCCGGGGTGGTTCGTGCCGTCGGCCAGCCAGACGGTGATGGCCGTGGAGCCGAGGGCGACGCCGAGGTCGACCACGTACCGGTTGTGCTCGAGGGCCCGCTCGCGGACCCGGGGATCCGCGTGGGCGAAGGACCCGTGCTTGAACGACACGTCGCCGCCGGTCGTGGAGGGATGGTCCTGGAACGTGTTCGAGTTCATCGCGTCGAAGGCGAGCCCCAGCTCCTCCGCGTGGATCCGCAGCGCGGCCGGGTCGGCGGGGTCGTCCCAAGGGACGTGGAGGCTGATCGTGCGGTTGGCGCCGGTGACCGCGTTGAGGGCCGCGACGTCGTCGAGCTTCTCCTCGGTGGACCGGGGCTCGCCGCCGCCGGGGAACCGCCCGAAGCGCGTGCCCCCGGTGCCCACGGCCCAGGAGGGCGCGGCCACGCTGAAGGCGGCCACCTCGGCGATCACCGCCTCGACGTCGATGCCCCGCCGGTCGAGCTGCTCGCCGAGTGACGCGAGGTCGGCGACATGGGCGGCCGCGCCGCCGGCCTCGAGCTCGACGATCCGCTCGGGGGTGATCCTCGTTGCCATCGGCGACCTCCGGTCGGTCAGCGTAGGAAGGCCTGGGCCACGCCACCATCCACGGGCAGCAGCACACCCGTGGTGCGCGACAGCTCACCCCCCACGAGCACCGCCACCGCGTCGGCCACGTGCCCGGGCAGGACCTCACGTCCCAGGAGGGTGCGGGAGGCGTAGAAGCGACCCAGGTCGTCGGGCTCGACGTCGTACGCGGCCGCCCGCTGCTCGAGCCACTCCCCGGTGAAGATGCCCGAGCCGCGCACGACGCCGTCGGGGTTGACCCCGTTCACCCGGATGCCGTGGGCGCCGAGCTCGGCGGCCAGCAGGCGGACCTGGTGGGCCTGGTCGGCCTTGGCCGCCCCGTAGGCGACGTTCATGGGCCCGGCCACGACGCCGTTCTTCGACACGACGTACACGAGGTCGCCGCCGCGCCCCTGGGCGATCATGACACGGGCCGCCTCCCGGCTGACGAGGAACGACCCGCGGGCGAGGACGGCGTGGAGGCGGTCCCAGTCGGCGACCGTGGTGTCGACGAGGGGCGCCGACGCCGCGAAGCCGGCGTTGTTCACCACGATGTCGACCCCACCGAACCGCAGCGCGGCGGCCCGGAACATCGCCACGACGTCGCGCTCCGAGCTGACGTCCCCGGCCACGGCGAGGGCCCGGTCGTGGCCGAGGACGGCCGCGGCCTTCCCGGCCCGCTCGACGTCGAGGTCGGCCAGGACGACGCACGCTCCGTCGGCGGCCAGGCGCTCGGCGGTGGCCTTCCCGATGCCCGACCCGGCGCCGGTGACGAGGGCGACCCGGCCCTGGAGCACCGGCGGCGCCGGGCGGAGGCGGAGCTTGCGCTCCTCGAGCTCCCAGTACTCGACCCGGAACTTCTCGGCGTCGGGGATCGGCGCGTAGCTCGACACGGCTTCAGCGCCGCGCATCACGTTGACCGCGTTGACGTAGAACTCGCCCGCCACCCGGGCCGTCCGGGGGTCGGGACCGAAGCTCCACATGCCCACGCCGGGCAGCAGGACCACGGCCGGATCGGCGCCGCGCATCGGTGGCGAGGCCGGCCCGGCGTGCTCCCGGTAGTAGGCGGCGTAGCCGTCGCGGTAGGCGGCGTGCAGCTCCCGGAGGCGGTCGACGCGCTGGTCGAAGGAGGCCGAGGGAGGCAGGTCGAGCAGCAGCGGCCGGACCTTCGTCCGCAGGAAGTGGTCGGGGCAGGAGGTGCCGAGGGCGACCAGCCGGGGCGCCTCCGACCGGGCCAGGAAGTCCAGGACGACCGGCGCGTCCGAGAAGTGCCCGACCACGGGGCGGTCCGTCGACGCCAGCCCGCGGACGACGGGACCCAGCGAGGCGGCCTCGTCGGCCCGTTCGGCCGCGGGGAGCGGCTCGAAGCCGGCGACGACCTCCCCGAGCGGCTCGGCCCGCCCGTGGGCCGCGAGGTGCTCCTCGGCCCGCCGTACGAGCTCCAGCGACCGCGCCTCGCACTCGTCGCCGGTGTCCGCCCACGCGATGAGGCCGTGGCCGCCCAGCACGGCCGCCCGCATCGAGGGATGGCTCCGCGCCAGCTCGCGGAGGGCCAGGCCGAGCTCGAAGCCCGGACGCCTCCAGTCGAGCCATCCCACCGCTCCGCCGTAGCAGGCCCGGACCAGCCCCTCACCGTCGGCCGCCGTCGCGAGCGCGATCACGGCGTCGGGATGGAGGTGGTCGACGTGGGCCGCGTCGAGGAGGGCGTGCAGCGGCGTGTCGATCGACGGCACCGCCCCGCCGTCCCCGAAGCGGCAGCTCCCGTAGAGCTCGACGAGGTCGTCCTCGTGGGTCCCTCCCGCGTGCAGCGCCTCGAGGGCGAGCACCCGGTCGAGGTCGAGGTAGGCGAGGCCGGCGTGGGTGAGCGACCCGAGGTCACCGCCCGAGCCCTTCACGACGAGCACCCGCCGGGGCTCGCCCGTGACCGGGTCGGCGAGGGTCGGCTTCGCCGACGTGTTGCCGCCCGCGAAGTTGGTGAGCCGCCGGTCGGCCCCGAGACGGTGCGAGCGGTCGAGGAGGGCGGCGACCTCCGGGTGCTCCGTCGTCATGTGTGAGAGTCTACGATCGAACAACTTCGCACATCCACCCGGCCGGGCCCGGGGAGAAGGGAGCCAGGGACATGCGTGGGCCGTTCCGCCGCCTCGCCGGGCTGGTCGCCACCCTGCGGGCCGTCCTGCGGTTCCGCCGGCCCGACCTCGACCCGGTGACCCGCCGGCTCCGGCGCGCGGCGTCGGTCGCCGATCTCCGGCGCATCGCCCGGCGCCGCCTCCCCCGGGGCGTGTTCGACTACATCGACGGAGGCGCCGAGGACGAGCGCACCCTCCGCGAGAACACCGAGGCCTTCGGGCGGATCTCGTTCCGGCCGCGCGTCCTGCGGGCCGTGGCCGGCGTCGACCCGTCGACGACCCTGCTCGGCCGCCCCCTCCCCTGCCGCTCGTGCTCGCCCCCACCGGCTTCACCCGCATCGCCCACCCCGCCGGGGAGCTGGCGGTCGCCCGGGCCGCGGCCCGGCACGGGATCCCCTACGCCCTCTCGACCCTCGGGACGCGCTCCATCGAGGAGGTGGGCGCGGTCGACGGGGGACGGCACTGGTTCCAGGTGTACTTCTGGCGCGACCGGGGCCTGGTCCGCGAGATGATCGAGCGGGCGGCGGCGTGCGAGTACGAGGCCCTCGTCCTCACGGTCGACACCGCGGTGCTCGGGCGGCGGGAGCGCGACGTCCGGCGCGGGTTCGCCCTCCCGCCGACGCTCGGGCCCGGCACGCTGCTCGACGGCGCGATCCACCCCGGCTGGACGTGGGCCTTCCTGCGATCGGAGCCGATCCGCTTCGCGAACGTCGCCGGCCGGTCGGTGGGCGACGGGGCCGATCCGGTGGCGCTCTCCGAATACGTCAACGCCCAGTTCGACCCCGATCTCTCCTGGGCCGACGTCGAGTGGATCCGCTCGGTCTGGGACGGCCCGATCGTCCTGAAGGGGATCCAGACCGAGGCCGACGCGGTCCTCGCCGCCGACGCAGGGGTCGAGGCCGTCGCCCTGTCGAACCACGGAGGCCGCCAGCTCGACGGCGCGCGCCCTCCCGTCGCGCTCGTCGCTCCGGTCGCCGACGCCGTCGGCGACCGGGTGGAGATCATCTGCGACGGGGGCATCCGGAGGGGGAGCGACGTCGTGAAGGCGGTCGCGCTCGGGGCACGCGCCGCCATGGCCGGGCGGGCCTACCTGTACGGGCTCGGGGCCGCGGGCGAGCGGGGCGTCGACCACGTGCTCGACCTGCTGGCCTCCGACGTCCGCCGCACGATGGCCCTGCTCGGGGCCCGCACGTGCGGGGAGCTCGACCGCTCGCTCCTGCTGGTGCCCTAGCCCTTCCCCGGTCGGAGGGTCGCGGCGAACGTCGAGGTACCGGGGCCGGCCTCGGCGCGCCGCCCGTCGGGGAGCACCACCGTGGCCGCCGTCCCCGGCGGCACCCGCACCCTCAGCTCGAACCGGGCCCCGTGGCGCCACCAGGCCGACTCGATGCGGCCGTACGGCGACTCGTGGACCGCCTCGGCCCAGTCGATCCCCCCGCCCGGGACCGGCTCGACGCGCACCCGGCGGAAGGCCGGTTCCTCGGGGGCGCGGATCCCGGCCACGTACTGGTGCAGGAAGGCCGCCACGGCCCCCTTGCTGTAGTGGTTCAGCGAGGCCCGGGGCGTGCCGTCGGCCCCGACCCCGTCCCAGTGCTCCCAGATCGTGGTGGCCCCGCGGTCGATCATGGCCAGCCAGGACGGCGGCGTGTCCTGGAGCAGCACGGCGAACGCCAGGTCCGCGAACCCGGCGTCGGCGAGCACCGGCAGCAGCAGCGGCGTGGCCAGGAACCCGGTGTCCAGGTGGTCGCCTGCGGCCCGGACGAGCCCGGCGAGGCGGTCGGCGGTCCGGGCCCGCAGACCGTCGGGGACGAGCCCGAAGGCGAGCGCGCGCACGTGGTCGGCCTGGCGGTCGCTGCGGAGGTCGCCGCGCTCGTCGAGGAACTCGACCTGCCAGGCGTGGCGTGCCCCTCCGCCAGGGTCCGGTACCGGTCGGCCTCGGCGGGCCGGTCCAGGACCGCGGCGACGTCGGCCAGCGTGCCGGCCGAGTGGGCGAAGTAGGCGGTGGCCACGATCCCGAAGTCGTCGCCGAGGTGCTCCACGAAGTGGTCGCGCCCCTCACGGCCGGGCTCGCACCACTCGCCCCAGTGGAACCCCGTGTCCCAGAGGAACCGCTCGTGGGGCAGGGGTGCGCCCCGCTCGGCCCGGCTCCGGTGGCGGCCTCCCCGGGCCGCCCGGGCCTGGTGCTCCACCCACGCGACCATCGACGGCCACTGCTCCTCGAGCACCCGGCGGTCGCCGTACCACCGGTACAGGGCCCAGGGCACGAGCACGGCCGCGTCGCCCCAGCCCGAGGACCCGTCGATGAGGTCACCGAGCCCGCCGGAGCCGGGGCGGGCGGCGGCCGGGTCGGGGACGACGTTGCGGACCCGGCCGTCGGGCCGCTGGTCGGCCGCGAGGTCGCGCAGCCACTTGGTGCCGAACCCGGCCACGTCGTAGAGGAAGGCGGCCGTCGGGGCGAAGATCTGCCAGTCCCCCGTCCACCCGGCCCGCTCCCGCTGCGGGCAGTCGGTGGGGATGTCGCACGCGTTGGTGCGGAAGCTCCACTCGACGGCCTCGTGCAAAGCGTTCAGTCGGGCGTCGCCGCACCGGAACCACCCCCGGCGGGGGAGGTCCGAGTGGACGACGACCCCGGCGACGTCGTCGACGTCGAGCGGGCCGGGGTGGCCCTCGACCCGCACGTACCGGAACCCGTGGGTCGTGTGGCGTGGCTCGAACGCCCTCCCCGAGCCGTCCGAGACGACCCGGTCGACCTGACCGAGCTCGAGGCGCTCCCCCGAGCTCCAGTCGAGGGGCACGAGGTGCTCGACCGTCACGTCGCCGTCGGGTCCGGAGCGCCTCGCCGTGGGTGAGCACCAGCTCGGTGCCGGCCGGACCGACGTCGGACAGGCGGACCCACCCGTTCACGTTCTGGCCCAGGTCGACGACGTGGCGACCGGGCCCGAGCTCCGACACGGAGCGGGGCCGCAACACCTCGATCCGCCGGACGGGAGGCGCGGGCGAGCCGGTCAGCACGCGGAGCGGATGGTCCACGACCTCGACCGGCCGGCGCTCGCCCGTGCGGTCGGCGAGACGGTCCTCGGACTGGCCGGCGATGAGGTCGGCGGCCACGATCTCGCCCGGGCCGCACCACCACCGGTCGTCGGTGACGAGGACGATCCGGTCGGATCCGCCGGCGACGGCGTGCAGCTGGGCGAGGAACCCGAGCGTCGAACCGTAGGCGTCGTGGTCACGGGCGTGCCCCACCTGCCCACGCCACCACCCGTCCGAGAGCACGACCCGCACCTCGTGGGCTCCCGGACCCAGGAGCGCGGACACGTCGAAGGTCTGCACGTGCAGCCGGGTCGCGTAGCTCGTGAAGCCCGGGGTCAGCTCGTGGTCGCCGACGCGCACGCCGTCGAGGTGGACCTCGTAGAGCCCGTGCGCGGTGGCGTACAGCCGGGCCGCCTCCACCGGACCGTCGACCGCGAACGTCGCCTCGAGGACGTGGGCCGGGCGGCACCCGGGCGGGGGCGGTCCCCGGGCTCGACGGGCGCGATCCACCGTGCCACCCAGTCCTCGGGCCGGAGCAGTCCCGTCTCCCACCACGACCACGCCGACCAGGCCGACGGGCCGGCATCGGTCCAGACCCGGACGCGCCACGGCACGCGCCGGCGCGACGGGATGGGGGACCGGCGTAGGGGACGAGGACGCTCTCGGCGGACTCGACCCGCCCGGAGTCCCAGCCGTCGGCCTGGATCCGGTACGCGACCTGCCGGCTCGCCGTCGCGGGCAGTCGCCAGGAGAGGCGGGGCGCCGGCGTGGTGATCCCCAGGGGCTCGTCGAGGTGCTCGACACGGAGGTGGTTCGGGGCGTCGCCGCCCACCCCAAGGCTCACCCGGTCACCGGGTCGACGCCGGCGGCGAGGGGGTCTCGCCAGCGCAGGCCCGGGTAGCGGGCGAAGTCGCGGTCCGCGCTGAGCAGCTCGAGGCCCCACTCGACGGCGAGGGCGGCGAGGTGGGCGTCGGTGGTGTGGGCGCCGCTCGCCCGCCCCGACACGAGGAGGTCGTGCAGGATGGCCGGGTGCCGGTCGGTCGGGACCGGGCAGCGCACGTTGGGCCGGGCGAGCCACCCTTCCACGACGCCCCACGCCTCGCGGATCGCCACCGGCCGCTCGAAGGCGCGGGGGTGGGTCGAGACCCGCAGGAAGGCGAGGATCGTCGGCCACGGGATGCCGACGACCGGCACCTCCGAGACGGTCCGCGCCCACCAGGCCCGGGCCGCGTCGTGCTCGGGGAAGCCGCGGTGGTGGGCCCACAGCAGGAGGTTGGCGTCGACGAGGACCGCTGCGGGCGCCTCAGCCGGCATCGTCGAGCAGTTCCAGGGTCCCGGCGACGTCCGTGACGTCGACCCTCGGCCGGCCCGTCTCGAACACGGGCGGCTCGTAGGGCGACGGGCGCCGATCCTCCTCCGCGGCCCGCAGACCGGCCCTGATCAGGTCGTTCGCGACGCGCGAGAGCGATCGGGCGCGGGCGCGGGCCAGCTCGGCGAGCGCCGAGGCGAGGTCGTCATCGAGGTTCAGCGTCGTGCGCATCACCTCGCATCATACCCCGCATCACGCATGGAGCGACTTGACCATGAGCACGCGCCCGGGGACGCCGGTCATCCGCTCGTAGCGGGCGTCGGCCCGCTCCTCCACGACCTCGTAGCCGTGACGCTCGTACAGCCGGCGCGCCGGGTTCGTGGACGCCGTCGTCAGCGACAGGTGCGCGACGCCGCGGGCGCGGGCCGAACGCTCGGCCTCGGCCAGGAGCTGGCCTCCGATCCCCTGGCCCCTCCGGCCCGGGTGGACCTGGAGCTCCACGACGTGCAACCCGCCCGGAGGCGGCCGCAGGTCGACCACCCGGCGGGCCCGCGCCCGCCACGCGGCCCGGATCGTCCCGACCACCCCCATCGCCCGCACCGACTGGCCGAGCAGGCGTCGGAGGGGCGGCGTGTCGCCGCCCGCCGAGACCAGCACGAAGCCGACGACGGTGTCGTCGTCCACGGCCACGGTGAGCTCGGAGGCCGGGCTCTGCTGCGAGTACCGGAGCGTCTCCTCCTCGAGTCGGCGGGCGCGATCGGCCCCTCCGGCCATCGCGACGGCCTCGGGTGACGGCTCGAGGAACATCAGCTCGGCGAGGTGGCCGACGTCCGTGGGGGCCGCGGGGCGGAGGTCCACACCCCGACTCTAGGGTGTGCTCCACGCGGGTAGAGACGCCTTCGGCGGGAGGTGACGAGATGGCCGACCCCGACCGGTATCGCGAGCACGAACGGCGACTGTTCGCCGACGCGGGCATCGCGCCCGCGGAGCGACAGGTCACGTTGCCCCGGAGCGGCGTGACCGCCCGGCTCCTGGTCGTCGGCGACGGCGAGCCGGCGCTGTTCCTCCACGGCGGGCCGAACGCCGCGGCCACCTGGTCCTACCTGGCGGGAGCGACGCCGGGGGTCCGCTGCCTGCTCCTCGACCGCCCGGGGACGGGCCTGAGCGAGCCGTTCCCCGCCGCGCCCGACGCCACGAACCTCGGCTCCGTCCTCGAGGAGCTGGTCGTCGAGGTCCTCGACGCGCTCGCGATCGAGCAGGCCCACCTCGTCGGGTCCTCGCTCGGCGGCTACGCAGCGCTGCGGGCCGCGGCGGCCCGTCCCGACCGCGTGCAGCGGGTCGTGCTGCTCGGGTGCCCCGCGTTGGTGCCCGGCTGGACCCCGCCGGGCTTCTTCCGGCTGCTCCGCACCCCCGTCCTGGGCCGGATCCTGGTCGCGCCGCCGCCGACCGCCGGGTCCGTCCGGATGTCCCTCCGCCAGATGGGTCAGCAGGCGTCGCTGGCGGCCGGCGCGATCCCGGCGCCCATGCTCGAGTGGATCCGCTCGTGGCAGCGTGACACCGACACGTTCCGCAACGACGCCGAGATGATCCGGCGGTGCGGCACGTGGCGCGACGGGTTCGACGATCGCCTCGACCTGACCGATCGAGCGCTGCGCGCCGTGAAGGCCCCCACCCTGGTCGTCGTCGGGACCGACGACCCGGTCGGCGCCGAGCCGGTCGGCCGGGACCTGGCCGCGCGGCTCCCCGAGGGCCACGTCGAGGTGTGGCCCGACGCGGGCCACCTGATCTGGCTCGACGACCCGGTGCGGGCCGGCGCGCTCGTCTCGTCGTTCCTGACCTCGGAGTCGTGACGGCGGACCCTCGAGCAGGCGCCGGGACCTCTACCGGGGCGGGCGGGCGAGCACCACCGACGTCTCGACCTGGCGCGGCGGGATCGACCAGTACCGGCGCAGCAGGCGCGCCCCCTCGCCGCCGGGGACGAGGGCGAAGCCGTGCTGCTCGTAGAACGAGATCGCCCACGACGCGGCGGCCCACGTCCCCACGAGGATCGGGCGGTCGGTGAGACCCTCCAGGTGCGCGAGGAGGGCGGCGCCGATGCCCGATCGGCGCTCCCGGGTGCGCACGTAGGCGTGGCGCAGGAGCACGACCTCGCCGCGGTCCTGGAGGCCCATGACCCCGAGGAGCCGCCCGTCGCGCTCGAACCCGAAGAAGACCACGCCGTCGCGAACCTCGACGGCCAGCTCGGCGGCGTCCATGTACGGCTCGCGCCAGCAGTCGTCGGGGATGACGCCCTCGTAGGCGCGGGCGGCGTCGTTCACGATCTCGAGGACCGTCGCCTGCTCCGCTTCGCCGACCGGTCGGATCGTGCCGCCGTCACCGGCCATGCCGCCTCCCCCGACCCATTCTCGAGACCTGATCCTCACCCTCGGCCCAGGAAGGCGTCGACCTCGGCGAGGAACCGCTCCCAGGCGGGCTCGTCGGCCCGCAGGAGGTGGTTGCGGCTGTCGAGGGGGACGAACCGGCTGCCCGGGATCAGCTCCGCCAACCGGAGGCCCTGGTCGAGGGGCACCCGGATCTCGTCGCGGGCGTGCATCACGAGGGTGGGCGCCTGCACCCGCCGGGCCTCCTCGGTGACGTCGATGTGGCCCCAGGCCTCCAGGAGCCGGGCCGCGTTCTCGGTCGACGTGGTGCGCCGGAGCAGCTCGGCGAAGGCGTCCCACAGCTCGGGGGAGCCGTCGGGGATGAACGTGGAGGTGAAGAACCGGCGAAAGGCCGGGTCCTCACGGCCCCACCCGACCCGCACCATCTCGACCTGCAGGGCCGCCTCGCGCCGCTGCTCCTCGGTCCGGGCCCGGCGCGTCCGCCCGACGGCGTACGCGCCGTACAGCACGAGGTGGCTGACCCGCTCCGGGTGGCGGGCCGCGTAGGCGACGGCGACCGCTCCCCCCTGGGACACCCCGAGGAGGGGGAAGCGCTCGAGGCCCAGATCGTCGACGACGGTCTCGAGGTCCTGGACCCAGCAGTCCATCGAGAACTCGTCGACGTCGTGCTCCGACAGACCGCACCCGCGCTCGTCGTAGCGCACGAAGGTCCGTCCCCGGGCCAGGCCGACGAGCCAGTGGTGCCACACCGGGCTCTGCCAGTCGTAGTCGAGGTGGGTGATCCAGTGGGCGGCCCGCACGAGCGGCGGGCCCGAGCCGACGAGGGCGTACCCGAGCCTGACCCCGCCGGGTGTGCTGCAGAACCGGATCTGCTGCTCGAGGTCGTCGGGGGTGGGCAGCAGCGGACGGCGGGGCGCGCCGGGCTCCTCCTCGACGGCGGCCACGAACTGGTAGCCCCGGCCGTGCACGGTCCGGACGATGCGCTGCTCCGACCCGCTGTCGCCGACCGCCTTGCGGAGCTGCTTGAGCCGCGTGGTGAGCGCCGACTCGGACACGAACTGGTCGCCCCAGACGGCGTCGAGCAGCTCGGGCTTGGGGACGACGCGATCACGGTGCTCCACCAGGTGGGCGAGCACGTCGAACACCTGGGGCTCGACGTGCACCGGTTCACCGTCACGGCGGAGCTCGAATCGGGACGTGTCGAGCAGGTAGTCGTCGAAGCGGTACCGCACGACCCCATGTTGGCCCAACCGGGGTCCGGCGGCTCGCCGCTCAGCCCATCACGGCCGACCCGGCGAGGAAGGCGAGCGTCCCGGCGGCCACCGTGGCCAGCACCGACCGGGTGCGGGCGGCCACCGGCACGGCCACCGCGGCGGCCACGAGCGCGGCCGGCCCGCCGGCCCCGGAGGCCTGCGCGGCGACTCCGCGGGCGGTGAGCGACCCCAGCAGCGCAGGGACGACGAAGCGGTTGGCCCGCTCGAGCACGTCGGGCAGCTTCACCCGGCTCCCGAGGAGCGACGGGCCCGCCTTGCAGACCCACGTCAGGGCCCCGGCCACGACGAGGGCGGCCCAGGCGCTCATCGGTCCACCATCCCGCTCGACCGGCGGTCGGCGACGACGCCGGCGACGACGCCGACCACGCCGCCGGCCACGAAGCCCAGGTCGTGGGGAGCGCCGCTGCACAGCACCGACACCGTCGCCCCCGCGACCAGGGCGACGACCCCGGCCCGGTCGCGCACCGCCCGCACCGCCATGGTGAGCAGCACGAGGGGCGTCAGCAGGGCCAGCACCGCCGCGGAGGGCAGGACGCCCCCGGCCACGTATCCGACGCCGGTGAGGACCAGCCACGCCGACCACAGGGTCAGGCCGGCGGCGACGTAGAAGGCACGGCGGCGGGCCGGGTCGGGCTCGGAGCGGTGGTGCTCGCTGCTCACCGCGAACACCGGGCCCACCAGCAGGTAGGCGGCCGCGGCCTGCCAGCGCGACGGCTGGTCGACCCAGTGGGTCCGCATCCCGGCGCCGTAGAGCAGCATCTGCAGGTTGACGGCCATGGTGGCGACGACCGCGGCCACCGCCGGACCGCCGCCACCGAGCACCTCCACCAGGGCGAGCTGGCCGGAGCCGCCGTACAGCAGCACCGAAGAGGCCCAGCCCAGGACGGACGGCAGGTCGGCGCGGCCGGCGGTCGACCCGACCGCGAGCCCGAACGGCACCAGGCCCGCCACGAGCGGGGCGATGGCGCGCACGCCGGCGACGGCCGACGCACCGATCCCGGCCTTCGGGACGGCTTCGCCGGCGGGCGCCCGGTGGTCGAGGACGATGCTCATCACGCCACCTCCGCCAGGTTCGCCCGGTTCGCCGCCGCAGCCTGCAGCGACCGGATGGCGTCGGCCTCGGCCGGGGTCCCGGTCCAGGCCGGGACGGGCCCGCGGCCGCTCAGCACGCCGTCGTCGAATCGCAACGTCAGACCGAGCGAGCGGACCATCTCCGCCGACGCCCGGTTGTCGGCCTGGATCGTCGCCGTGAAGGTGTGGACGCCCCCGGCCGCCCCGGCCACCCCGATCGCCGACAGGGCCCGGCGGGCGACGCCACGCCGGCGCCAGTCCTGGTCTACGGCGACGGCCAGCTCGGCGACGCCGGGCTCGTGGTCGGAGGCGACGAGGCGGACCTCGGCCACGGGGGTGTCGCCGGCCAGGAGCAGCCAGGCGATGTGGCGAACCTGGTCGACGTCGCAGAGCGGCCGCACGAACCGCTCGGTCGGCCGGGGCACGGGCTGGAAGAACCGGCGGTAGCGGGCCTCGGGGGAGAGCGACTCGACGAAGCGCGCGAAGAGGTCCGTCGAGGCCGCGTGGAGCGGGTGGACCCCGAGGGTGGTGCCGTCCGGAAGGGTGACTCCGGTCCCCCGCCGGGCCGGGATCGCCGTGGTGGGGATCTCGGTGACGGTCATGTCGCCTCCTCTCGGGCTCGGTCCCGGCTCGTCCCGGGTCGTGATGCCATCGTCCGGCTCCGGGGCCCCCGGGTCTTGGAGAGGAGGTGGAGATCCCCTGATCTCAGGCGGCCAGGGTCGGGGCCATCGGGGGCCGCGACGAGAGCTCCTCCACCTCGGCGCTCATCGAGACGGAGAGCTCGATCAGGAGCTCCTTGAGCCGGACCGGGTCGGAGGCGTGGGCGGCGATGGCCTCGGTGACCCGGAACAGGTCGGCCGAGAGCCCGTCGCGCCGGGCCTGGTAGGCGGCGAGGGCGCCGTGCTCGCCGGCACCCCCGAGGAACGCGGTGACGGCGTCGGCGGCGAGCTCCGCGTCGCGCAGGGCGTCGGTCATGCCGTGCGCGGTGATCGGGTCCTTGAAGTACCCGGCGTCGCCGACGAGCGCCCACCCGGGGCCGTGCGACCGGCGGAGGTAGCCGGGCATCCCGGGGAAGCTGCGGAACCGGCCCCGGAGCCGCCCGTCCCGCACCCGCTCGGCCACGGCCGGCGTCACCTCCTCGAGCACCGACCAGAAGCCGGCCTCCACGTCGCCGGCCATGCGGTCGCGGAAGGCCGGTCCGGGGACGCCCGCGAACACCAGCGTCTCGCCGTCGTTGGTGGGGACGAGCCCTCCGGCCGCGCCGGGAGCGAAGCACCACTCGTAGCCCCGGGCCTCGACGCCGGTGAAGTAGCCGTACACGACCGCGGTGGTGGCGACCCCCCGGGCCAGGACCGGGGCGTCCACGGCGCGGGCCACGAGCGACCGGGTGCCGTCGGCCCCGATCACGACGGGCGCCGTGGCCGAGAAGGTCCGGCCGTCGCGGAGCCGTCCGGACACCCCCGTGACCCGCCCGGCGGCGTCGCGCTCGACGGTGCGGACGGTGGCACCGAAGCGCACCTCGGCTCCCGCCTCCTCGGCCGCGTCCAAGAGGATCGGGTCGAGGACGGTGCGGCGGGGCGCGCAGAGCCCCTCGTAACCCGGCCCGGGCTTGACCGGGACGGTGATGGTCTCGCCGGGGTGGTGGAACCGCACCTCCCGGATGGCGGGGGTGCCGGCCGCCGCCACCCGTTCCAGCACGCCCCAACGGGCGAGCTGGAGCACGCCGGCCCGCATCAGGGCGTGCGTGCTGAGGGTGTCGGCGCCCCGGGAGCCGCGCTCGAGCACGAGCACCCGGGCGCCCCGGCGGGCCAGGAGCATGGCGGTGGCCGCGCCGGCGACCCGGCCGCCGACGACGATCGCGTCGTGGGTGGTCGGCCTCCGGGTGATCGTGTTCGTGGTCATCGTGGTCTCCCCTGGTCAGGCGGCGGCTCGCGACGGGGCCCGGCGCGCGATCCGGTCGGCGACCAGGCGGGCGTCGTGGCGGACGCCGTCGATGAAGTTGGAGCTGCGGCGGGTCTGGAAGCGCTGGCCCAGCACGAACAGCCCGTCGACGCCCTCGACGGCGCCCCGGGTCTGGGAGAGGCCCTGGCGGTGGTCGAGCCCGGGCAGGCGCAGCCACGGGTAGGCCTGCCGGTATCCGGTGGCCCAGACGACCGTGCCGATGCCGGCACCGCGCAGGTGCAGGTGCCGCGGCGCGGAGGGGACGTCGAGGGGGCCGGTCGGTCCGGCGGGGCGACGCGGGCGTCGAGGCCGGCCCCGGCGATGCAGGCGTCGATGCCGTCGAGCACCCGGCAGAGGCGAGCCTCGGCCCGGGCCGTCGTGGCCGCGAGGTCGTCGGCGAACCGGACGACGCCGCCGTCCACGTCGACGAGGCGCCCGGCCAGCTCCACGCCCTGGCGGTGCACGGTGCCGAGGTCGAGATCGCCATGGTCGGGCCGGCCCACGAGCTGCATCGACGGCGACCGGCGGGACCGCTCGGGGTGGGGCACGTCCTCGATGCGGGTGTCGAAGACGCCGGTGCGGTCGAGCCACCACATGACGTCACGACCCCGGTAGCGGCGGGGCATCCGGTTGTGGTCGCCCACCGCGAGCACGGCGCGCCTCCCGGCCCGGGCCAGCTCGTCGGCGATCTGCAGGCCCGACGAGGAGGCCCCGACGACGAGCACGCCACCGTCGGGCAGGCCGGCCGGGTTGCGGTACCGGGAGGGAGTGATCTGGTGGACGTGGGCCGGCAGGTGCCCGGCCAGGCCGGGGACCCGGGGCACATCGGCGGCGCCGGTGGCGACCACGACGTTCGCGGTCCGCCAGGTGACGGCGTCGGTGGACACGCGGAAGCCGCCCCCGGCCGGCTCGACCGACTCGACCGTGACGCCCTCGAGCACGGGGGCGCCGAAGGACGCGGCGTAGGCCTCGAAGAACGCGACCACCTCGGCGGCCGTCATGAACCCGTCGGGGTCGGGGCCGTCGTAGGACCAACCGGGCAGGCGGGTCATCCAGTTCGGGGTGAGGAGCCGGAGCGAGTCCCACCGCTCGCTGCGCCAGCGCTCGGCCAGCCGGCCGCGGTCCACGACGACGTGGTCACGGCCGGCCGAGGTGAGGTGGCGGCTCAGGGCCAGACCGGCCTGACCGGCGCCGATGATGACGGTCTCGGTGGCGTGCATCGGAGCTCCTCGCGCTCGATCGGGCCCGGTCGCCGGACCACGGCGGAGCGGTCCGGCGACCGGGCGAGGTCGGGTCACCGTGGCGTCACGTCGACGGTGACGGGGACACCGTTGGTGACGACGTCGAACACCGCGGAGCGGGCCCGCGACTGCTCGACGATCTCCGCGAGCTTCTCGGCCGGGGCGTCGCCCTCGATCTCGAAGTGCACCCGGATGCCCTCGAAGCCGTTGCGGACCTCGTCGGAGAGGCCGAGGATCCCGTTGAGGTCGATGTCGCCCTCGACGGTGGACGTCACCGACGTGAGGTTCACCTTGCGGGCGGCGGCGATGTTGCCGATGCCGGCGGTGAGGCACGCCGCCAGCGCCGACAGCAGGAGCTCGGCGGGGGTCGGGCCGTTGTCGCCGCCGACGAGCACCTCGGGGTGGTCGGCCTCGACGACGAAGCTCCGGTTCCGCTCCTGCTCCTGGCCCACCCCGTAGAAGCCGGAGACCCGGCCCTCGCTGTGGGTGCCCGAGACCCAGCGGTTCTGGACCCGGAACCGGAAACGGGCGGCCTCGGGGGCGCCCCTGACCGCGTCGAGGGTGGCGAACAGCTTGGCGGTGTCGACTCCGTTGCGGACGGTCTGGTCGGTGATCATTCGGATCTCCTCCTGGTGCTGCGGGCCCCGCCGGCCGGGATCCGGACCGGCGTGGGCGTCGTCAGGAGCGATGATCCGGGTTCGGCGGCCCCGGGGCTTGGAGGAGAGATGGAGAACGTCTGGAGATGCGGGGCCGACGTCTCCGGCCCGCTGGGCGGCGGGAAATCAGTGTGCTAATAAGGGGGCGACCGAGACGGCGCAAGGGGGTCAGGAGATGGGCGTGGAGGCCTTCCGGTACGACGGCAAGCGCGTGCTCGTGGTGGGGGGCGCCTCGGGGATGGGGGCGGCCACGGCCCGGACCGCGGCGGACCTGGGCGCCGAGGTGATCGTCATGGACGTCGCCGACGTCACCTACCCCGTGGCCCAGTCGGTGAAGGTCGACCTGCGCGACCGGGCGAGCGTCGACGCCGCGGCCGACGCGGTGAGCGGGCCGGTCCACGCGGCGTTCCTGTGCGCCGGGGTGGCCGACGGCACGCCGGGGATCATGCTCATCAACTTCATCGCCCAGCGACACCTGTTCGAGCGCCTCGTCGGATCGGGCACGATGGGGCCCGGGGCGGCCGCGGCGATGATCTCGTCGGTGGCCGGGCTGGGCTGGATGAGCGCGCTGCCGGTGGTCACCGACTTCCTCGACCAGGACGGCTGGGACGCCGCCGCCGCGTGGGTGGCCGCCCACGACGGGACGGACAACTACGCGTTCAGCAAGCAGGCCATCAACGCCTACGTGGCCCGCGAGGCGCTGCCGCTGCTGCAGCAGGGCATCCGGATCAACGCGATCCTGCCCGGCCCGACCGACACCCCGCTCGCCCGGGCCAACGCCGACCTCTGGTTGACCTTCGCCGCCGAGTACCGGGCGGCGGCGGGCGTGGAGACGCTCCTGCCCGAGCAGATGGCCAACGTGCTCGCGTTCCTGTGCAGCGACGCGGCCAGCGGCATCAGCGGGGTGACGCTCCTGGTCGACCAGGGACACGTCAACGCCAGCCTCACCGGCGCGTGGGAGGCCGACGCCCCGATCCTCAAGATGCTCATGGGCACGGGCTGACCTCGGGTCAGCTCCGGGCGAAGGCGACGACGGCCGAGACGATGCGCTCGACGTGGTCCGGCGGGGGCACGTGGTACGGCCCCTCGAGGGAGACCAGCTCGCTCGACGGCAGGCCGAGCGAGAGCTGGCGGGCTCCCCCGAAGGGGACGGCCGGGTCCTTGGTGTAGTGCATCACCAGGGCGGGCTGGGTCACCTGCCCGAGGAGATGGGACACGTCGGCGCCGAGCATCTGCTCCAGGTAGCCGGCGGCGACCTCGGCGCCGGCGGTCCGCCGCTGGAAGCGGGCGAACTCGTGCGACGTGATCGCGTCGAGCCCGGGCACGATGAGGTTGGCGATGACCCGGGAGCCCATCCCCCACGACGATCGCACCAGGGCGAGCAGCGAGGCGGTCGCCTCCTGCTTCCGGAACAGCGCCGGGCCGGAGGCGAAGGTGCAGAGCAGCACGAGCCGGGACACCCGGGGTGAGCGGGCGGCCGCCGCGATCGCGATCGGGCCCGAGGCGCTCGAGGCGAACAGGGTCACGTCGTCGCCCACCTCGTCGAGCAACGCCAGGACCTCCTCGACGCTCGGCTCGAAGGAGGTGTCGACCGCTCCGTCGGCGGAGGACATCCCGGTCCCGAACCGGTCGTACACGGTGACCGTGAAGTCCCGGGCCAGGCGGGCCACGACGGGCGTCCGGGGGTCGGACCCGTCGCTGAAGGCCTCGAGGCTCGACAGCCAGCCCGGCAGGTAGATCAGACGGGGCCCCTCCCCGAAGGTGGTGTGCACGATCGGCTCCCCCGTCGCCGCTCGACCGAGCGGGGGCGGACGGGCAGCGGGAGCTCGACGGAGGGTCCCGTCCCGGGCGGAGCGGGGGCGGCGGCGAGGTCCCCGGCGAGGACCACTCGCTCGACCTCCTGCAGCTCCGCCGACGGCTCGAGCCCGGTCTCCTCGGCGAGCCACTCGCGGTGCTGCGCGTAGCGGCGGAGGGCCTCGGTCTGGCGCCCGGTCCGGGCCAGCGCCTCCATCAGCAGCCCCAGCGCCCGCTCCCGCAACGGGTACCGGGAGACGAAGGCCTCCAGCCCGCCCACGGCCTCCTCGTCGCGGCCCAGCTCGAGCAGGCGGCGCATCCGGCGCTCCTCGGCGACGAGCCGCAGCTCCTCGAGCCGCAGCGCCTCGGTGTGGACGGCCTCCACGTCCCAGGCCTCGGCGAAGGCGGCATCCCCGTTCCACAACGCCGTCGCCTCGTCGAGGAGGGCGAGCGCCCGGTCGGCGGGGGCCGAGGCGGACTCGTCGACCAGGCGCTGGAACCGGCTCGCGTCGAGATCGTCGGGATCGACGCCGAGGCGGTAGCCACCCCCGCCGTCGTGACCAGGTCGGGCCCGGCCGTGGACCGGAGCCGGGAGACGAGGGTCTGGAGGGCGCCGGTCGGGTTGGCCGGTGCCCCGTCCGGCCAGAGCTCGTCGACCAGCGCCTCGACGGACACGGTCCGGCCGGAGCGGGCGGCCAGCGCGGCCACCAACCGGCGGGTGCGGGCGCCGAGGTTGACCGGGGCCTCGGCGTCGAGGACCTCGACGGGACCGAGGACCCGGACACGGGGTGCGGTCACCTCGCGAAGGGTACCCCCGTCGCCCCTCCCCCACCTCACGGGTAGGTGGCCGCCAGCTCCCGGCCGATCGCCGCCAGGGCCTCTCGCAGGGCGGGCGGGTCGAGGATCTCGAGGGAGGCCCCGAACCCGGCGACCTCGGCGGCCAGCGACCGGACGGTGTGGCCCCGCAGCTCCACCCGGACCCGGCCGTCGTCGCCGGCGGCGCCGATGCCGAGGCGGGTGCCGAGCACCATGCGGAGGGGGCCGACCATCTCCGGGGCCACGGAGCCGCGGGCCACCACGGGGGCGCGGAGGCGGTCGACCCGGTCGACCACGAGCCGCCACGCCTCGGCCAGGTCGAAGCCGTCGGGTCTCACGACCGGCTCCCCGGTGGCTTCCACCGAGGTGATGCGGTCGACGCGGAACGTGCGCAGTCCCGCCTCGGTCCCGGCGACGAGGTACCAGGTCGGTCCCTTGGCCGCGACCCCGAGGGGGTGCACGACCCGGGTGCTCCCCGCCCCGTCGCGGGCGACGTATCCGAGGCGGAGCTGCTCGCCGTCGACGACGGCCTGCTGCACCGCCTCGAGGTACGGCGGCAGGGGCCGGGGGCCGGAGGGCCGGTCCCAGCCGGCCGGGTCGACGACGACCGCGCCGGAGGCCGCCTCGGCCCGGGGGCGGAGCGGCTCGGGCAGGGCCCGCACGAGCTTGCGCAGGGCGGCCTTCACCTCGGGCGTCGCCGGAGCCGACGGACCGGCCACGAGGAACAGGGCGCGGGCCTCGGCCGCGGTGAGCCCGCTCAGGTCGATGCGGCCGCCGCCGGCGAGGTGCCACCCGCCGCCCCGCCCCGCCACGGAGTAGACGGGGATGCCGGCCGTGCCGAGCGCCTCGAGGTCGCGCCGGGCGGTGCGCTCCGACACCTCGAGCTCGGCGGCCACCTCGGCGGCGGTGACCCGGCCCCGCTGCTGCAGGAGGAGGAGGGTGGCCACGAGGCGGTCGGCGCGCACGTCCTCCATGCTCGCAGAGAAACCGGACAGGAGGTGACCGGTTTCGGGGTGCAGGATGGGCCCATGACGAAGAAGAGCACCGCACCCCGCCCGACCGACCCCGCCCCGTTCGCCGACGACGACCCCCGGGCCACGTTCGCCCGGGCCGTCGCCCTCGGCGCGACCGTCATCGATCGCGTGCAGCCCGGCCAGCTCGGGCTCCCGACGCCGTGCCCGGAGATGGACGTGCGTCGCCTGCTCGGGCACCTCGTGATGGTGCTCCAGCGGGTGGCCGCCGCCGGCCGGGGCCAGGACCCGTCGACGTGGCCCGGCGAGGTCACCGGCCTCGCCGACGACGCGTGGGCCGCGGCGTGGACCGAGGCGGCCCACGAGGTCCGGGGCGCGTGGACCGAGGACGCCACGCTCGCCCGCGACACCGTCCTGCCGTGGGCGACCGTGACGGGGGAGGGCGCGCTGCGCATCTACACCAACGAGGTCACGGTGCACACGTGGGACCTGGCCCGGGCCACCGGCCAGGAGCCCGAGTGGGACGAGGCCGTGCTCGAGGTGTCCCTCACCACCATGCAGGAGGCCCTGCCGGCCGCCGGCCGGGCGGAGAGCTACGAGGAGGCGAAGGCCGCGCTCCCGCCGGGCGTGCCGTGGGCGGACCCCTTCGCCCCCGCGGTGGAGGTGCCCGAGGACGCGCCGCTCGTCGACCGCCTGGTGGCCTGGAACGGCCGGCGGCCCTGAGCCGAGCCGGCGCGGCGCCGCCCTACCCGGTCAGGCCTCGAGCTGGGCCTGGAGGGACTGCACGGTGTCGATGTACTCGTCGATCATGTCGAGCACGACCTGGGCGGCCGTCTTGCGCTGGTTCATGGACCCGACGATCTGGCCCACGAAGTAGGTGGCCAGCTTCTCGGCGCCCGACCCCGCCGTGAAGGCCGCCCGGTTGATCCGGGTCTGGGCGACGTTGGTGAGCAGGGGCTGGAGCGGCATGGGGAGCGGGTCGGGCGTGTCGGAGCGCTCCCACTCGTCGGTCCAGGCGGTCCGCAGCATGCGGGCGTGCTTGCCGGTGAGCGACCGGGAGCGCAGGGTGTCGGCCGAGGTGGCGTCGAGGAACTTCTGCTTGACGACCGGGTGGGTCTCGGCCTCGTCGGTGGTGAGCCACACCGAGCCGCACCACACGCCCTGGGCGCCGAGCGCGAGCGCCGCGGCGAGCTGGCGGCCCCGGCCGATCCCGCCGGCCGCGAGGACGGGCACCGGCGCCACGGCGTCGACGATCTCGGGGACCAGGACCATCGTGCCGATCTCGCCGGTGTGGCCGCCGGCCTCGGACCCCTGGGCGATGATGAGGTCGACGCCGGCGGCGACGTGACGCTCGGCGTGCACGGCCTTGCCGGCGAGCGCCCCGACGAGCCGGCCCTCCTCCTTGACCCGGTCGATGAGGAACTGGGGCGGCGGCCCGAGGGCGTTGGCGACGAACGCCGTGCGGTGGGCCAGGGCGATGTCGAGCTGCGGCGCGGCGGCCGCCGCCGAGAGCGGGGCCGCGGTGCCCGAGCCGCTCACGAGCCCCCGGCCGGTGAGCTCGTCGTCCCCGGGGGGAGCTCGGGGACCTCGTAGCGGGCGAGGATGTCGTCGACGAAGGCCTGGTGCTCGGGTGGGATCAGGGCCAGGACCTGGTCCATCGTGTAGCCGCCCTCGTCGCTGCCCATGTACTTGGCCGGGATGATGAGGTCGACGCCGTAGGGCTTGTCGCCGATCTCGGCCTCGATCCAGTTGAGGTCGATCTCGAGCTGCTCGGGGGTGTGGGCCACGGCGCCGAGCACGCCGAGGCCACCCGCCCTGGAGACGGCGGCGACGACGTCGCGGCAGTGGGAGAAGGCGAAGATCGGGAACTCGATCCCCAGCAGGTCGGTGGCGGCGGTGCGCATCGGTCTCTCCGGGCGTCGGGGCGTGAGGGGTGCCCGTGGACGCTAGCGCGCTTCGCCCCTCCCACCGACCGCCGGGAGGGTCAGGCGGCGGGCCGCGTGCGCACCCGGATGCCGGCGCCCCGGCGCTCGACGACCGTCCCGGGCTCCAGCCGGTCCAGCATCCCGGTCAGCTCGGCCAGCTCGGCCTCGAGGGCGTCGCGCCACTCCTCCTCGGAGTCGTACGCCGCGCCGAAGCCCTGGTTCTCCCAGTCGCGGCGGAACAGGTACAGCATCACCTCGGGGTTCAGGTCGGGCCGATCGACCACCAGCGCCGTCGTGGTCACCCGGTGGGACTCCACGCCTCCGAACCCCGAGCACCGGCAGTACCGGTCCGGGCAGTCGACGAGCCGCACGAGCTCCCCCTCGGCCGTCCAGCAGTAGTCGCCGGGGTCGAGACCCTGACCCTGCGCCGTGGCCACCAGCACCTTCATCGCGACACCTCCCCGCGACCCGGACGTTCCGGACCGAGGCCACGATACGGACGGCCTGTGACAGCCATGGTCGATGCGCCCGGACCCTTGACGGGACGCCTCGGGGGCGAAAGAGTGTCCCAGATCCTCGAGGCCGATCGAGGGGATTGGGGGGGCCACGTGCATCACGTCGTGCATCACGCACCTCGACGACTGCTCACCGCGCTGCTCGCGCTCGTGCTCGTTGCGGCCGCCTGCGGCGACGACGACGACTCCGACGGAGCCACCGGCGGCACCTCGGGCCCCGGCACGACGGAGACCACGGCCCCGGCGGAGGACCCGCTCGGTGAGCCCGACGAGGCCTCGGGCGAGCCCGTGAAGATCGGGCTGATCACCGAGGGCGGCTCCGAGGAGATCGGATCCCAGTCGGCGCTGACGGAGCAGGGCGCCGAGATCGCCGTCCAGTACGCCAACGAGTACCTCGGTGGCATCGCCGGCCGCCCCATCGAGCTGTTCGTCTGCGGCAACCGGGCGACCCCGGCCGGGGCCCAGGACTGCGCCAACCAGATGGTCGGGCAGGAGGTCGTCGCGGTCGTGCTGCCCTTCACCGGGTTCGGGGAGGCGGCGGCGCCGATCATCACGGGCGCGGGCATCGCGTACGTCACCGCTTCGGGCAACTCCGCCGCGGAGCTCACCGCACCGAACGCCTTCGCCGTCACCGGCGGCTACCCGGGGACGCTCGGCGCGTTCGCGCAGCACGCCGCGGACCAGGGCTTCGGCAAGTTCGCGATGGTCGTCATCGACGTGCCGTCGGCCTCCCAGGCGGCCCAGCAGCTCGGCGGGATCGTCTTCGGCAACGCCGGGGTCGAGTTCGAGGTGGTCGTCGCCCCACCGGGCTCCCCCGACCTGACGCCGCAGCTCCAGGCCGCGGTCGGCGGCGGGGCCGACGCCATCGGCGTCACGGGCGACGTCACCTTCTGCAGCTCCTTCCTGCTCGCCTACCAGACGCTCGGGCTCGACGTCCCCAAGTACGTCATCGGCCCCTGCGTCGACCGGACCGTCATCGACTCGCTGGGCTCGGTCCTCGAGGGCTCCTACCTGGCGACGAACAGCTCCGGCGGTGGCGAGGACGTGGAGACGTACGGGGCCATGGTCGAGCGGTACGCCCCGGACGAGGACATCGATCCCGACCCCGTCGTCAGCGCCGGCGTCAACGCCGGCGTGAGCGCGGTGCTCAACTTCGTGGCGCGATGGAGGGGCTGGCCGGGGACGTGACCCAGGAGGCCGTGCTGGCGCAGATGAAGGCCGCGAAGGACGTCCCCATCTGGGGCGCGGGCGGCCAGACGTTCACCTGCGACGGCACCGTCATCCCCATCATGCCGAACGTCTGCTCCGCGACCTTCTTCGTCGGCCGGTTGACGGCCGACGGCCAGGTCGAGGACCCCGTGCCGGTCGACGCCAAGGCGCTCTTCGAGCTGTAGCCTCCCGGTCCCCGGCGGGCTCAGGGCCGAGGTCGGGCCCGCCGGGACCGGTTGGCCTCCCACACCGTCCGCGAGAAGTAGCTCTGGTCCTCGCCCCAGCCTTCGCGGCCGTCCCAGCGCCAGCACAGGAGCGTGTCGCCACCGTGGCCCTTCCAGTGCCGGCTCACCGCGTCGCCGTGCACCGAGAGCGAGCGCCCGCGGTCGTCGAGCGCGTCGATGTCGACCGTGACCGGCCAGCCCGTCGCCGCGTCGACCACGACGTGGCGCTCCCCCGTCAGGATGTGGCCGTACTCGCCGTCGCGCAGCAGGAACCCGCAGACGACGGGGTCGGCGTCGGCGGTCGGCACCGAGTAGGTGAGCCAGGCGTCTCCCGGCCCGGCCGTGGCGAAGGAGTAGCCCACCCCGCCGGTGCCCGTCTGCGCCGCGGCGTCCGCCGGCCGGCGCCGCCGGGGCCGGCCGGCCGGGCGCGGCCCCCACGACCGGTCCCGCACGGACCAGCAGTCGATCGCGATGCGCTCGCCGTGCAGCACCATCTCGCCGGTGAGGTGACCGGGCTGGTCGAGGTGCACGCCCTTGAGGAACGGCGCCACCCCGACGGGGTGGGGGTTCGGCGGCATGATCGCCTCGAACACGAGGTGCAGCTCGAGCGCCCCGGGGTCGTGGTACCCGATCTCGTAGCGGGTCAGCGGCTCGAGCGCCCTGACGTGCACCCCCGTTGGGCCACTCGAAGTCGCGCAGGTCTCGCTCGCGCCGGCCGGGCAGCTCGAGCCCCGACCAGTTCCCGTGGTACGGGATCTCCCACGAGTGCGCGGCGGTGTCGTCCCACACCCAGGCGCCGCCGTTGCACAGCCGCGCGTTCGGCCGGGCCTGGCAGTACGTCCACCCGCCCATCCGCCGGTCGGGGACGTTCCAGGAGAACCAGCACGTCTCGGTCTCCCACCAGCGGTCCGACATCACCTCGTCGTGGAAGTCGTCGTCGGCCCCGGTGAAGATCGGGTAGCGCCGCTCGGCCGCCAGCGCGGCGAGGTCGGCGGGCCGGGTCATGCCGGACCCCCGGCCCGCAGGGGAGGCCAGTGGCGGTCCGCGAGCGCTCCCATCGCCGGTCGGAGCAGCTCGGTGTCGCGCGCCACGCGCCGCCACAGGTAGCCCAGGTAGTCGCGCTCGCCGACCGCCCCGGCGCGCGTCGCCGCCGCGAGCTGCTCGCGTCCAGCGGCCAGCGATGCGGGCGTCCCACCGAGGAGCTCGGCGAGCTCGGCGAGCTCGCGCGCGTCGTAGAGGTCGCCGTACCGGTCGATCTCCCGGAGGTACTTGACGATCCGGGCGAGCCCCTTGGTTCGCTGCCTCGCGAGCGGGTCCGTGATGCGCGGCACGACGACGTCGCGCAGCTGGTGGAGCACCGCGTCGTACAGCCAGTCGTGGTCGGAGGGCTCGGAGGCCGGCGGTGGCTCCACCGGGGCGGCCGTGAGCCCCACGGCGTCGGCGAGCGCCTCGAACCACAGGCGCCGATGGAGCATCCCGTAGATGAGCCCGTTGCCGACGTCGCCGCCCCCGCCGTCCACGGGGGCGGCACGGCCCGACGTGCGGCCGGCCCGGTGGCCCATCACCTGGAGCTTCGCCTCGGCCATCACCCGGTAGTAGCGGACGCGCGCCTCGTCGACGGCATGCCCCGAGAGCTCCTCGTACTCGACCAGCCGGGCGGGGAGGTCCGTGAAGGGCTCCTGGGTGGCGCGCAGCGAGAGCCAGGCGATGTCGTCCATCGGGTCGCCCAGGTGGGCGAGCTCCCAGTCGACGATCGCGAGCACGCGGCCGCCTGCGTACAGGAAGTTGCCCGGACCGGTGTCGCCCTGCACGAGCACGACGGGACCGTCGTAGGACGGGACGTTGCGCCGCAGCCAGTCGAGCGTGAACGCCAGCGCCGGGTCCGGGTCGCCACCGCGCGCCTCGATGACCCGGTCCCACTCGTCGAGCTCGTGGTGCACGAGGTCGGCCGCGCTCGTCGGCGCCGGGAAGCCGGGGAGCTCCAGCGTGGCCGGGTCGATGCGGTGGAGGGCGGCGAGCAGCTCCATGAAGTGCCGTGCGGTGGCCAGCTGCTCGCCGGCGTCGGCGATGCGCGCGAACCAGTTCTCCGCCACGATCCGCTCCGACAGCATGGCCTGGTGCGTCGGGTGCACACCGAGCACACGGGGCACCGGCACCGCCGAGTCCTGCAGCGCCAGGTACACGACCGCCTCGCGGTGCAGCGTCCACGGGTCGGCGGTCAGGCGCGGGTCGCTGCGGTCGTACCGGAGGAACAGCTCCGCCACGGTCCCGTCGGGGCGCGCCAGGTCGACGAACCAGGCCTCCTTGCGGGCGCCGCCGGGCCGGCGATCGGCCCGCACGACGGGGCCGCCGCCGACCTCCCCGATCCAGGCGACGAGGTCGTCGGGCAGGGCGGCGGCTGGTCCGGTCACGGCCAGACGAGCACGAGGTCCTTCACCGACCGCAGGCCGGGTGGGTACTCGAGCTGCTCGTGGCCCGGCTTGAGCCGGTACTCGGGGATCCGCCGGTGCCACTCCTGCAGGGTCAGGCGCAGCTCGCGGCGGGCGAGGTGGGAGCCGAGGCACCGGTGGACCCCACCGCCGAACGCGATGTGGCGGTTCGGGGTGCGGTCGAAGCGCACCTCGAAGGGGTCCGGGAACTCGGCGGGGTCGACGTTGGCGGCGCCGTAGCTCACGACGACGGCGGTCCCCGCGGCGACCTCCGTGCCGTCGGGCAGCACGGTGTCGGTGGTGGCGACGCGCGGCACGCCACCGGGCACCGGTGACTCCCAGCGCAGCAGCTCCTCGACCGCGCCCGGGATGACGGCCGGGTTCTCCACGATCTGGCGGCGGTGCTCGGGGTGCTGGGCCAGGAACGCGAAGAAGCAGGTGAGCGAGTCGCTCACCGTGTCGAGCCCGGCGATGAGGAAGAGGAAGCAGATGTCGAGGATCTCCTCGCGGGTCAGCCGCTCGCCGTCGATCTCGGCGGTGATGAAGTGGGTGAGGATGTCGCCCGCCGGACGGGCCTCGCGGTCGTCGAGGATCCGACCGAAGTACTCGTAGATCTCGGTCCCGGTGGCCCGCTGGACGGCCAGCCGGCGCTCGGGATCCAGGCTCGCGGCCGGATCGGTCAGGTGGGGACGCAGGATGCCGTCGCGGAGGCGCATCAGGGTGCGGAGCTCCTCCCACGGCAGGCCCATGAGCCCCAGGAAGACCGACGACGGGAACAGCTCGGCGAACTCCTCGGTGAAGTTGCACTCCCGCGATCGATGAACGCGTCGATGAAGTGGTTGACCCGGGCGGCGATGTCGGCCTCCTGCTCGTCCATCCGCTTCGGCGCGAACAGCGGGTCGAGGATGCGGCGGTACTTGGAGTGCTGCGGCGGGTCGACGTTCAGCGGGATCAGCGGGCGGACGTTGCCCAGGTCGAGGCCGCCCACCGACGAGAACAGCTCGTGGTGGCGGAGCACGTGGTCCGTGAGCCGGCGGCTGAACGTCATCCCCATGCCGTCCAGCGGCGCCAGGTACGGGGCCTCCTCGATGAGCTGGCGGTACCGCGGCTGGGGCGCCGACAGGTCCATCAGCTGCTCCATGCCGATCTGGGTGTAGCTCTCGGGACCGGCGCGCCTCGTCTCTTCGGTCATGGGTGTGCACTCCCCCTCGGTGACGGTCTCGGCCCCCCGGCCCCGACCGGGCTTCGCGCCCCCGACCCCCGTCGCGGTACGGTGACGCTCGGCGGGGATCCTGCCGACTGAGTATACCGAATTACCGATCGGAGCGGCGTCCGGCGCGCGCTCCTCGAGCGAATGGGGCGCACGGGATGGGCGAGGCCTGGATCATCGACAGCTGCCGCACGCCGCGGGGCATCGGCAAGGTCGGCAAGGGTGCCCTGGCGTCCTTCCACCCCCAGGTGCTGGGGGCCACGGTGCTCGCCGCGATCGCCGAGCGCAACCACCTCGACACCGCCGACGTCGACGACGTCGTCTTCGGCACGAGCATGCAGGTGGGTGTCCAGGGCGGCGACCTCGGACGCATGGCCGCGCTCGACGCCGGCTACGCCACCACGGCGAGCGGCGTGACGCTCGACCGCTTCTGCGGCTCGGGCATCACCGCGGCGTCGCTGGCCGCGGCGTCGATCATGGCCGGGCTCGAGGACGTGGTGGTCGCCGGCGGGGCCGAGATGATGTCGCTCCACCCCTCCCTGATGGAGGGCTCCCGGCGGTCGCCGTTCATGGACAACGGCAACCTCCGCCTCCGGGCCCGCCACCCCCAGACCCACCAGGGCGTCGCCGCCGACGCCATCGCCACCCTCGAGGGCATCCCGCGGCGCGCGCTCGACGAGCTCGCGGTCGAGTCGCAGCGTCGCGCCGCGGTGGCCGTCGAGGAAGGTCGCTTCGAGCGGAGCCTCGTCCCGGTGCTCCACGAGGACGGCACCGTCGCGCTCGACCGCGAGGAGTACCCCCGTCCGGGAACCACGATCGCGACGCTCGCGTCGCTGCCCCCGTCGTTCGAGGCGCTGGCCGACGTCCCGCTCGACGACGAGGGGAACACCTTCCGCCAGCAGGTCCTGCGTCGCTACCCCGACCTCGAGATCGACCACGTGCACCACGCGGGCAACTCCTCGGGCGTCGTCGACGGGGCCGCGGCCATCCTCTTCACCAGCCCCGACTACGCCCGGGCGCACGGCATGGAGCCGCGAGCCCGCGTGGTCGCCACCGCCAACGTCGGCGACGACCCGACCCTGATGCTGAACGCCCCGGGCCCCTCCGCCCGCAAGGTGCTCTCCAGGGCCGGCCTCACGCTCGACGACATCGACGTGTTCGAGGTCAACGAGGCCTTCGCCGCCGTGACCGAGAAGTTCATCCGCGACCTCGACATCGACCGCGAGAAGATCAACCCCAACGGCGGCGCCATCGCGTTGGGCCACCCGATCGGCGCCACCGGCGCCATGCTGATCGGTACGGCCCTCGACGAGCTCGAGCGCATCGACGGCCGGTACGGCCTGATCACGATGTGCGCCGGTGGCGGCATGGCCCCCGCCATCGTCATCGAGCGGGTCGACACGACCTGACCCGCAGGCCGCCCTCGCGGGGCGCTCAGCGGTCGGCGTTCTCGGCGACGACGCCGGACCACGTGCCGTACCGCCGGCGCAGCTCGCTCTTGCGGACCTTGCCGGTCGGCAACCTCGGCAGCTCGTCGACGAGCTCGAAGTCCCGGGGGACCTTGTACCCGGCGAGGTGCTCCCGGCAGTGGCGCTGGAGCTCGGCGGCGAGCTCGTCCCCGGGCCTGGCTCCGGGGGCCGCCTCGACGACCGCGAGCAGCCGCTCCCCCATCTCCTCGTCGGGCACGCCGATCACGGCGACGTCGAGCACCTCCGGGTGGACCACGAGGACGTCCTCGATCTCGCGCGGGTAGATGTTCACGCCCCCCGAGATGACGGTGTGCGCCACCCGGTCGGTCAGGTAGACGAAGCCCTCCTCGTCGACGTAGCCGATGTCGCCGATCGTGGCCCAGCCCCGCTCGTCGATGGCCTCGGCGGTCTTGGCCGGGTCGTCGTGGTACTCGAAGACGGCACCGCCCTCGAACCAGATCTGGCCGATCTCGCCCGGGCCGACCTCCCGGCCGTCGGGACCGACGACGTGGACCCTGCTCGTCAGGGAGCGGCCGACCGAGCCGCGGTGCGCCCTCCACTCCTCGGGCCCGATGGCACAGAACCCCACCCCTTCGGAGCCCCCGTAGTACTCGTGGACGATCGGCCCGAACCAGTCGAGCATCGCCTCCTTCACCTCGGGCGGGCACGGCGCGGCGGCGTGGACCACCATCTCGAGGCTCGAGAGGTCGGCGGCCCTGCGCACGGCCGGGCCGAGCTTCAGCATGCGGACGAAGTGGGTGGGGACGAACTGGGCGTGGGTGACCCGGTGCGCCTCGATCGCTCGCAACGCCTCGGCGGCGTCGAAGCGGTCGAGGACCACGACGGTGCCACCGATCCGCTGCGCCGACATCGACCAGGCCAGCGGGGCGGCGTGGTAGAGCGGCGCCGGTGAGAGGTAGACGAGACCGGGCCGGAAGCCGAACAGGGACACCACCAGGTCGAGCGGCGAGCCGGTGCCGTAGGGGACGTCCGGCCACCTCGGCTTGATGCCCTTGGGCCGCCCGGTCGTGCCCGACGAGTAGAACATCCACGCGCCCTCGCGCTCCTCCGCGGGGTCGAGGGGCTCGGCCCCGGCGATCGCGGCCTCGTAGCGCTCCCAGCCCTCGACGTCGCCGTCGACGACCAGCCGGGTCGGGACGTGCTCCATCGGGCCGAGCGCGTCGAGCAGGCTGCCGAGGCGAGCGGTCGCCACGACGGCCGACGCCCCGCAGTTCCCGATGATGTACCCGGCCTCCTCGGCACCGAGGTGCCAGTTCACCGGGGTGTAGTAGAGGCCGGCGCGCTGGGCGGCCCACGCCACCTCGAAGTAGGTGGCCTGGTTGTCGAGCAGCACGGCGAGGTGGCCGCCGTGGCCGAGGCCCCGGGAACGCCACAGGCCGGCGAGCCGCCGGGATCGGTCCTCGAGCTCGCCGTAGGTGAGCGTGCGACCGGTGGCGTGCTCGACGACCGCGATCCGGCGGGGGTCCGTCTCGGCGTACGTACCGGGCTTCAGCGACAGGGCCGGCGGGTCGGACATGGCAGGAACGGTATCCCCTTTCCGGCGGTCACAGCAGGGCCCGCAGGTCCTGCTTGCGGACCTTGCCGGCCGGGGTCCGGGGCAGCTCGTCAACGACGACGAGCCGCTCCGGCGCCTTGTGGGCGGCGAGTCCGGCGCCCGCCGTGTGCTCGCGCAGCTCGTCGAGGACGGCGGCCTCCCGCCGGCGGGGACGACGAACGCGCAGACCGTCTCGCCCCAGAGGTCGTCGGGAGCGGGGCACACCGCCACCTCGGCGACCGCCGGGTGGCCCGAGAGCACCTCCTCCACCTCGCGGGCGGAGATGTTCTCGCCTCCCCGGATGACGATGTCCTTCACCCGGTCGGTGATCACCAGGTAGCCGTCGGGGTCGAGGTACCCGCGGTCCCCGGTGCGGAACCACGTGTCGACGAAGGCGGCGTCGTCGAGCGAGCGGTCCTGGTACCCGAGGAACTGCTTGGGCCCCCGGGAGACGACCTCGCCCACCTCGCCGGGCGGCACGTCGGTCCCGTCCTCCCCGAGGAGCCGGGCCTCGTTCCCGGGCGCGACCCGACCGTCGGTGGTGCGGCGCTTCTCGGGCGGGTCGTCGGGCACGCCCGAGCTGATGGCGGGGTGCTCGGTCGAGCCGTAGGTCCGCCAGGTCACGATCCCGCGCTCCTCGGCCCGGGCCACGAGCGCGGCCGGGACGGCGGCGGCCCCGCACATGAACCGGGTGAGCGACGAGAGGTCGCGCCCGGTGCGGTCGGCCTCGTCGAGCAGGGTGGCGAGGAAGAAGGGGGTCCCGGCCGTGCTCACCACCCGGTGCTCCTCGACCAGCTCGGCGGCCCGGCGGGCGCTCCACCGGTCCATCACGACCGTCGTACCGCCCGAGACGAGGGGACGCAGCAGCCCGAGGACCGACGCGACGTGCCCGGCCGGGAAGGTCACGAGCGACCGGGACGACCCGTCGGCGGGCAGCACGGTGAGCCCCGCGAGCAGGGTCTCGTGGGAGTGCCGCACGCCCTTCGGGACGGCCGTCGAGCCCGACGTGTAGAGGACGCAGCACACCGACGAGGGCCCGCCGCCCCGGCGCGAGGGCGTCACGGGCCCGCCGGCCCCCGGGAGCCCCTCCCCAGCACGACGACCCGCTCGGCCGTCCCGGCGGCCCGGGTCGCGAGGTCGACACCCCGCCAGGCGGGCACGACCAGCACGACGGCCGCACCGGTCTCCCGCACCACGTGGGCCAGCTCGTCGGGGGTCGCCGTCGTGGCGAGCGGGACGAGCACGGCGCCGAGCAGCCACAGCGCCACCACCGCCTCGGTCCCCTGCCGGTCCGACGGCGCCTGGAGCACGACGACGTCCCCCGGCGCGATCCCCGTCGCGGCGAGCCGCGACGCCAGCTCGCCGGCGCGGGCGTGCAGCGCGGCCAGCGTGACGGTGTCGGACCCCCCGTCGGACGAAGCGAACACGAGGAGGTCGTCGGGTCGAGCGGCCGCGCCGGCCGCCAGCGCCTCGGCGACCGTCAGGTCCGGGTACCACCCGGTCCTCCGCCACCCCCGGCGGAGCTCCTCGCGCTCGATCTCGCGGTTCTCCCGGTCCACGGCCGGAAAAGGTACCCTCGATCCGGCGTGTCGGCCGGTCCGCGTCACGCGGTCTCGAGCTCACCCCCGAGAAGGCGCTCGCGCAGGACGAACTTCTGGATCTTCCCCGAGGGCGTGAGCGGCATCCGGTCGACGAACGCACAGACGCGGGGAGCCTTCTGCGCCGCCAGGCGCTCGCGGACGAAGGCCCGGAGCTCCGCCGCGGTGACGTCCTCGTGACCGGGCGCCCGCCGCACGACGGCGGCCAGCTCCTCGCCCCACCTCTCGTCGGGGACGCCGAGGACGGCGGCCTCGGCGACGGCCGGGTGGGTGAAGAGCACGTCCTCGATCTCGCGGGGGAAGAGGTTCTCCCCGCCCCGGATGACCATCTCCTTGAGCCGGCCGACGATCCGCACGTAGCCGCGCTCGTCCATCGTCGCCAGGTCGCCGGTGTGCAGCCACCCGTCGGCGTCGATGGCCTCGGCGGTGGCCTCGGGCATCTCGAAGTAGCCGAGCATGACGTTGTAGCCGCGGGTGCAGATCTCGCCGACCGCGCCGGGGGCGACGACCTCGCCGGTGGCCACGTCCACCACCTTCACCTCCTGCTGGGGGTGCGGCAGGCCGACGGTCTCCGCCTTGTCCTCGGCCGAGTCGTCGGCCCGGCCCTGCGCGATGGACGACGACGACTCCGTCTGGCCGTAGGCCATGACGAACCGGATGCCCAGGGCGGCCTCGAGGCGGTGCACCAGGTCGGCGGGGACGGGTGCGCCCCCCGCCATGACGATCCGCAGCGACGACGCGTCCCGGGTGGAGAAGTCGGGGTGCTCCATCATCGCGATGAGCATCGTCGGGACCCCGCCCATGGCGTCGACCCGCTCGTTCTCGATCAGGTCCAGCGCCAGCCCGGGCTCGAAGGCCAGCATCGGCACGTGGACGGCGCGGGCCCACAGCGAACCCAGCGCACCGACGACGCTGCCGCCGGTGTGGAACATCGGTACGGTGCTGAGCCACACCTCCCCCTCGCCCAGCCCCATCACCTGCATCGTGAAGCGGGCGTTGTTCACGACGCCGCGATGGCACAGCACCGCGCCCTTCGGGAAGCCGGTCGTCCCCGAGGTGTACTGGATCTGGACCGGGTCGTCGGGGGTCACCACCGGCAGCGGCTGCTGGGGCGAGCCGGACGCGACGAAGTCGTCCCAGTCCGCGAAGGAGATCGCCTCCCGGAGCTCCTCGAGTCCGGGGCGCACCTGCTCGAGGGTCGACGCCATGGGGTTCTGGCGGAACTCGGGGACCGAGAAGATCCCGGCGGCCCGCGACTGGCGCAGCACGTACTCCAGCTCCCCGGCCCGGAAGGCGGGGTTCACCGTCACGAGCACCAGCCCGGCCAGGCCGGCGGCCATCTCGAGGACGATCCACTCCGGGACGTTCGGTGCCCAGACCGCGACCCGCTCGCCGGGGTCGAACCGGCCGAGCAGGGCCCGGGCCGCGCGCTCCGACTCGAGGAGGAGCTCGGTGTACGTCAGGCGCCGGCGCTGGTCGGCGTGCGGAAGGCCCGCGACGAGCGCCGTGCGATCGGGTGCGGCGGCGACCGCGTCGCAGAGGAGCTCTCCGACCGTCAGGTCCGCGACCGGCTCGGCCTCGTCCCTGGCCCAGTAGGACGTGGTCAGCATCGAGCCCTCCCGAGACGGCTCACGGGGACAGGTGCCGATCGAAGAAGGCGAGGATCCGCCGGCGCGCGTCGCGCGCCGACGGCTCGTGGTAGCCCGTGTGCACGAGCTTCCCGGAGATCAGCGCCCACCACGGGGTCTCGCCGGGCGCGTGGTCGTTGAGGAAGCCGTGCCCCGCGTCGGGATACACCTTCACGTCGTGGTCGACGCCGTGGGCGCGCAGGGACCGCTCGAGCTCGGCCGGGGCCTTGCGCAGGGACCGGTCCCTCGCGCCGTAGCTGGCGACGATCGGGCAGGCGTCGGCGAGCCTCGAGAGGAGGTCCGCGCCGACCGCTCCGTAGTTCACGCTGGAGGCGCCGTAGCCGCCGGAGGTGGCCAGGACGAGAGCGAGGCCGCCACCCATGCAGAAGCCGATCACCCCGATCCGGCCGGTGCAGTCGGGCCGGTCGGCCAGCCACCGGCGGGCCGCCTCGACGTCGTCGTAGACCCGGCCGGTTCCCGACGAGAGGGCGCGCATGGTGGTGAACAGGCACCGCATGCGGCTCCCCCAGTGGAACAGGTCGGGGGCGACGGCGAGGTAGCCGTGGTCGGCGAGCCAGTCCGCCTGGTCGCGCAGGTCGGTGGTCATGCCCAGGGCGTCGTGGACGACCACCACACCCGGCCACGGGCCGGCGCCCTCGGGCCGGGCCAGGTGGGCACGCATCTCGCCGTCGAGGGTGGGGATGGTCACGACGTGGCCTTCCTCGTGCCCCAGGACCGGGCGTCGCGCAGGACGTCGCGGAAGGGCTTGTCGGAGTCGGCGCTGGGCTCGCGGGGCAGGCCGAGGAGGCGCTCGCTGACGATGTTGCGCTGGATCTGGTTGCTGCCGCCCGCGATCGACATGATGCGGCCGTTGAGGAAGTCCACCGCCGGCGTGGCGGCCCTCTCGTCGCCGGGGGCCCAGGCGATGCCGGCCCGGCCGGCGATCTCCATGGCGATGGCGGCCCGCCTGGGATCGACGATGCCGGTGCGCAGCTTGATGAGCGAGACCGCGGCCGGGTTCATCCGGCCCGTCGCCATCGCCGTGCCGATGCGCCGGAGCAGCTGGCCCTGGAGGTAGTCGTCGATGTGGGCCCGGGCGATGAGCTGGCGCACCGCCGCGTCGTCGGCCAGCCCGGCGGATTCCGCCAGCTCGACGAGGTCGGGGGCCAGGCGGCGGGGACCGCTCGGGCCACGGCCGTGGGCGCCGGCGGCGGCCGCGTTGCCGGCGCCGCCGCTGCGCTCGGCGGTGAGCATCGTGTTGGCGACGGGCCAACCCTCGTTGACACCGCCGATGACCATGTCGTCGCCGACGGTGACGTCGTCGAGGAACTCCTCGCAGAACTCGGAGCTGCCGTTGATCTCGCGGATCGGCCGGACGGTGACGTTCGGGTCGTGCAGCGGGACCTTGAACCACGTGAGGCCCCGGTGCTTGGGGACGTCCCAGTCCGTGCGGGCCAGGCAGATGCCGTAGTCGGCGTGCAGGGCACCGGACGACCACACCTTGGTGCCGTTCAGGACCCAGACGTCGCCGTCGCGGGTCGCCCGGGTGAGGATGCCGGCGAGGTCGGACCCGGCGCCCGGCTCGGAGAGGAGCTGGACCCAGATCTCCTCGGCGCTCAGGATCTTCGGGATCCAGGCCCGCTTCTGCTCCTCGCTGGCGTGGGCCAGGAGGGTGGGGAGGACGATGCCCATGGTCACGCCGCTGGCGATGCCGCCGGGCACCGGCACGGCGTAGCGGGTCGACTCCTCGTTCCAGATCCGCTGGTGGGCGTCGGTGAGCCCCTGGCCGCCGTACTCGGGAGGCAGGGTGATGCCCAGGTACCCGGACTGGTGGATCCGGCGCTGGAGGGCGCGGTCGGCGGCGAGCTGCTCGGGCGAGATCTCGTGGATGCCGCGCAGGGAGGGGCCCTCGCGCGGGGGCAGGTTCGCGTCGAGCCAGGTCCTGACCTGCTCGCGATAGGCGTCGAGGTCGTGGGGGTCGTGGCTCACCGCGCTGCTCCCGTGCCGAGGCCGTGGAAGGCGCACACCTGCTCGCGGTGCCAGGTGGGCGACCCGTACAGGACGCTGTTGGTCTGCACCCGGCGCATCAGCAGGTGGAGGTCGTGCTCCCACGTGTAGCCGATGCCGCCGTGGATCTGCAGGCACTGCTGGGCCAACTCGTTGCCCTGCTCGCCCACGTAGGCGGCGGCCATGCTGACGACCTCGGCGGCCGCGTCGGCGCCCCGACCCAGCGCTTCGATCGCGGCGGTGACCGCGGCCTTGCTGGTCTCGAGCTCCAGGGCCAGGTCGGCCATGACGTGCTTGAGGGCCTGGAAGGACCCGATCGGCCGGCCGAAGGCGATGCGGTCCTTCGAGTACTCGACCGTCATGGTGAACAGGGTGTCCATGGCCCCCACCGTCTCCACCGCGGCGAGCACGGCGGCCTGCCGGAGCTGGTGGTCGAGGGCCGCCGTCCCGCCGCCGACGAGCGCGTCGCCCGGAACCTCGACACCGTCGAGGCGCACCGTGGCCATGCGGCGGGAGAGGTCGAGGCAGGTGAGCGGCTCCCGGACGAGCCCGGCCGCGCCCGTGGGCACGAGCACCTGGACGGCCTCACCGTCGAGCGTGCCGGCCACCAGCAGCCAGTCGGCCTGGCCCGCGTCCTGGACGTGGCCCCGGACGCCCGAGACGGCGAAGCCGCCGCCCGTGGCGGCCAGGGTCACCCCGGCCCCACGGTCCCAGCCTCCCCGCTCGTCGGCGAAGGCCCAGGTGACGACGGCCTGCCCGGCCACGCCGGCGGGGAGCAGCTCGGCCTTCGGGCGGTCGGCGCCGTGGGCGGCGACGGCGGCGAGCGCCACGTTCATCGGGATGAACGGTCCGGGCTGGACCTGGCGGCCCAGCTCCTCGGCGATGAGCGCGGCGTCGGCCAGGCCGTTGTCGCTCACGCTCCCACCGCCGAGCTCCTCGGGCACGAGCATCGAGAACCACCCGAGCTCGGCGGCCTTCGTGAGCCACCCTCGGTCGAAGCCGGCCGGGTCGTCGTGGAGCGCGCGGGTCCGCTCGCGGGGCAGCTCGGTCTCGATGAAGCGGGCCGTCGTCTCGTGGAAGAGCGCCTGGTCGTCCGTCAGGTCGAGCTGGATGGGCACGCGTGCGACCCCCTCGGAGCGGGTTCGCTATACAGTACCCTCAATTGGCCCGGGGGCGGAAGACCGGTGCCCACGCCTCGTCGCCCGCGGGCTCGAAGGTCACCTCCACCGGCATCCCGACGTGGACGTCGTCGACGGCGCAGCCGACCAGGTTGGTCGTGAAGCGCAGCCCCGGCTGCTCCACGAGCTCCACGATGGCGATGACGTAGGGCACCGGCACCGACGGGTTGAACGGGTGCCGGTTGACCGTGAAGGTGAACACCGTCCCGTCGCCGCTCACCGGCCTCGGCGCGAGCGCCCCTCCACAGGCCGGGCAGGCCTCCACCGGTGGGTGCACCCAGCGCGCGCACCCGGTGCACCACTGGATGAGGAGCTGCCCGGAGGCGCCGCCGGTCCAGAACGCCCGGTTGGCGCCGGTGATGGGGGTGGGATGCGGGGGCCGGGGCGTCGTCCACGCCATGGAGGCTAACCCGAGGGCGGCTAGCTTGTCGGAGCATGACGATCCTCGAGCGTGACGCGATCATCGCCGGCGTCGGGATGTCGACGATCGGGCGCCGGACCGGCATCGCCGGCATCGACCTGACCGAGGCGGCGGCCCGGGCCGCGATCGCCGACGCCGGGCTCACGGTCGCCGACGTCGACGGCGTCGCCACCATGGGCGACACGCCCCTCGGGGAGGCCTGCGCCCGTCTCGGGATCGAGCCGGGCTGGAAGGGCGGCGGGTTCGACACCGGCGGGTTGCTCTCCCCGCTGATGTCGGCCTTCTGGGCGGTGGGCTCGGGGAAGGCGCGCCATGTCCTCGTGTACCGCACCGTGCAGATGATGGGCGGCAGCATCCTCCCGAGCGAGGACGCCGGTGCGCCGGCGTCGGAGGAGAGGGCCGAGGCGCTCGCCGCCCTGGACTGGGTCGGGCCGCTGCTGACGATGCACGCCTACTCCGCGGCCAACTGGGTCGCCATGCACTGTCGCCGGCACATGGAGCTGTACGGCACGACCAAGGAGCAACTCGGCTGGCTCGCCGTCACCAGCCGCCGCCACGCGAGCCTGAACCCCGCCGCCGCGTACCGCGAGCCCATGACGCTCGACGACTACCTGGCCGCCCGGCCGATCTCGGACCCGTTCGGCCTCTACGACTGCGACGTGCCGGTGGACGGGTCGATCGCCCTGGTCGTCTCCCACGCCGACCGGGCGCCCGACTGCCCCAACCCGGCGGTGCGGGTCCACGCCATCGGCGGCGCGACCGGTGAGGGCGCCTGGGACCAGCGGCCCGACTACCCGAAGATGGCCTCGGCGGACGCCGCCGCCCAGATGTGGTCCCGCAGCGAGCTGACCCCCGGCGACGTCGACGTCGCCGAGCTCTACGACGGCTTCACGTTCCTCACCTTCGCCTGGCTCGAGGCGCTCGGCCTGTGCGGCGAGGGCGAGTCCGGGCCGTTCGTCGAGGGTGGGCAGCGCATCACGATCGGCGGCGAGCTGCCGCTCAACACCTACGGCGGCCAGCTGTCGGCCGGGCGGATGCACGGCTACTGGGTGGTGCACGAAGCCGTGCTCCAGCTCCGGGGCGCCGCCGGCGAGCGCCAGGTGCCCGGCGCGGAGGTGGCGGCCGTGTCCGCCGGCGGCGGACCCATCGCCGGCTGCATGCTGCTCACCCGCTGAGCTCGGAGGGGGCACCGGCCGGCTGGCCGGCCTCGGCCGGGAGGAGCCTCGCCGCCAGGAGCCCGATGATCCCGATCACGGCCAGGACGGCCATCGCGATCCCGTAGGACCGGTCCGGGGACCCGAGGCCGGCGACGAGGATGGTGCCCGCGATCGCCGTGCCCAGCGAGGAGCCCAGGTTCGACACGCTGCGCGACAGGCCCGAGATCTCCCCCTGCAGGTCCTCGGGGAAGGCGGACTGCACGACGTTGACCGACGGCGTCAGCATCACCCCGATTCCCAGGCCGATGAGCAGGAGCCCGGGAGCGAAGGCGTAGACGCTGGGCGAGCCCGCCACCATGGCGAGGAAGACGCCCACCCCGACGATCGTGACGACGAAGCCGGCCACGATCAGCGTCCGCTGCGGGTGCCGCCTCGCCAGCCGTCCGGCGGCGAGCGACGAGACGAGGATCCCGACGGTGGCCGCGGTGAAGATCACGCCCGTCTCGATGGCGTTGTAGCCGCGGACGACCTGGAGGTAGGCGGAGACGACGAACGAGATCCCCATGAGCACCAGCCACTGGACGTTCTGGGTGACGAGGGCGAGGTTGGACGTGCGGTTCCGGAAGAGCCCGGTGGACAGCAGGACCTCCTCGCCCCTGCGCTCCCGCGCCCGGACGTAGAGGAAGAACCACGCCAGAGCGAGAGCTCCACCCGCCATGAGGGCCGCCATGAGCGGGAGGCTGTCGTCCGTCGCCAGGATGCCCATCACCACGAGGACGAGCCCGACGGCCGACAGGACCGCCCCGAAGGTGTCGAAGGGGCGGCTCGGGTCCGGCGGGACCGGGTCGACGATCCGGCGGCCGAGGAGGACGATCGCCACGATGACCAGGGCCTGGAAGACGAAGGCCGCCCTCCAGCTGATCGCGGAGGTGATGAGACCCCCGATCAGGGGCCCGGTCGCGGCGCCGATGCCTCCCATCCCGCTGATCACCCCGAACGCTCGGGCGCGCGACGGGATGTCGGTGAACAGGATCGTGGTGAGGATGTAGACGGGGGGGATCAGCAGGGCGGTGCCGACGCCCTCGAAGATCGAGTTGCCGAGGATCAGGATCCCGAGCCCGGGCGAGGCGGCGCTCATCAGGGCACCGATCCCGTAGACGGCGAGGCCGAGCATGAAGCACCGCTTGCGGCCCCAGCGGTCGGTGAGCTTGCCTCCCGGGATCATCAGCGCCGCCATCACGAGCAGGAAGACCGTGATCGCGACCTGCACGCCCTGCACGGTCGTGTCGAGGTCCTCGCTGATGTCGTTGATCATCACGTTCATGTTCGAGCCGGCGAAGCTGCAGATGAACTGGGCGAGGGCGAGCGGGATCAGCACCGTCCGCAGGGTCGCGGGCGGGCGCCCGGCGCGTGCGCTCTCAGCCACGAGGCGCCGGGCCGGCCGGTGACCGGATCGCCGAATCCCTCCGGTGGTCCAGGTGGCGGTCGAGGTTGACGGCGGCGGCGGCGAGGGCGAGGTGGGTGAACGCCTGCGGGAAGTTCCCGACCTGCTCTCCGGTGGGGTCGATCTCCTCCGAGTAGAGGCCGACGTGGTTGGCGTACGTGAGCATCTTCGAGAAGGTCAGCCGGGCTTCGTCGAGGCGCCCGGAGCGGGCGAGGGCGTCGACGTAGAGGAAGGTGCAGAGCGAGAAGGTGCCCTCCGAGCCGGGGAGCCCGTCCGGTGAGGCGGCGGGGTCGTAGCGGTACACGAGGCTGTCGGCGACGAGCGTCTTCTCCATCGCCGACATCGTCGACTGCCACCGCCGGTCGTTGGGCACGATGAAGCCCATCAGGGGCATGAGGACGAGCGATGCGTCGAGCACGTCGGCGCCCTCGTACTGGACGAAGGCCCCGAGGCGCTCGTTCCAGCCCTTGGTCATGATCCGCTCGTGGATGCGGTCACGCTCCCGGACCCACCGACTCAGGTCGGCCGGGCGGCCCCGGCTCGTGGCCATGCGGATGGCACGGTCGAACGCGACCCAGGACATGACCTGGCCGTAGACGAAGGGGCGGCGGCCGCCGCGCGTCTCCCAGATGCCCTCGTCGGGGTCCGACCAGTGCTCGCAGAGCCAGTCCATCATGCTCACGATGTGGCTCCAGCCGTCGTGGCCGACCCCCCAGTCGCCGAGCACGCCGCGGTCCAGGGCCTCGATCGAGTTCATCGCCTCGCCGTAGATGTCGAGCTGCAGCTGATCCCACGCTGCGTTGCCGACCCGCACCGGCCGCGAACCCATGTACCCGTCGAAGTGGTCCAGCGTCTCCTCGGTGAGGTCGGAGCTGCCGTCGACGCGGTACATGATCTTGAGCGGACCGGAGCCGTCACCCACCCGCTGCTCCTCCACCCTCCGGCGCAGCCAGTCGCCGAAGGCGGCGGCCTCCTCGGTGAAGCCCAGGCCGAGCAGGGCGGCCACCGAGAACGCGCCGTCGCGCACCCACGTGTAGCGGTAGTCCCAGTTGCGGGAACCTCCGACCTGCTCCGGGAGTGCCGCGGTCGGGGCGGCGACGAGACCCCCCGAGGGAGCGTAGGTCAGGAGCTTGAGCGTCATGGCCGAGCGCTCGACCTCCTCGCGCCAGCGGCCCCGATAGGTGCTCTGCTCCAGCCAGCGCCGCCAGAACGTCGCGGTGGCGAGGTACAGCTCCAGGACGCGGCCTCCGCCGATCGCCTGGGGCTCGCCCGAGGCCCCCGACTCGAGCACCATCCCGGCGACGTCACCGGCCCCGACCGTGAAGCGGGACCGGACGTCGTCGCCGTCACGCTCGAGCGGCGAGACGCTGCCGAGGTGCAGTCGCTGGTCGCCCCCCTCGAAGACCGCGGTCGTGCCGTCGACGTGCACCTGGTGCGGCCGGCGCCCGTAGTCGAGACGCGGCTCCACCCTCGCCTCGAGCTCCACCTCACCGCGGATGCCCCGCACCGCCCGGACGATGCGGCGCCGGTCCGAGACGATCTCCGGTCGGTCGATCGGCATGAAGTCGATGACCTCGGCGATGCCCGACTCCGAGAGGAACCGCGTCACGAGGATCGCGGTGTCGGGCAGGTACATCTGCTTGGTGGTGCGGACCGGGGCGACGGGCGCAAGGGCGAAGCGGCCACCTCGACGCTCGTCGAGCAGGGAGGCGAACACGCTCGGCGAGTCGAAGCGGGGACAGCAGAACCAGTCGATCGTCCCGTCGGTGGCGACGAGGGCCGCGCTCTGGAGGTCCCCGATGAGCCCGTGCTCGGCGATGGGCGGATAGCTCAACGGGGTCCCCTCACCAGCTGCCGTCGGGCGACCCCGACCCGACCTCCCGTGTGCGATCCCTCATCTCGTGACCGTGGGCGGTGAGCGCCCAGATGACGATGACGTCGACGGTCATCACGGTGATGGCCCAGACGGGGTACGCCGGGAGCGACAGGAAGTTCGCGACGAGGCTTGCCGCGGCGAGGGCCACGCCGACGGCGCGGGCGAGGACGTTGCCGGTCAGCACGCCGAGGCCGGCGAGGAACACGACCGCGCCGATGCCGAGGTGGACCCAGCCCCACGTGGAGAGGTCGATGTAGAGGTTGGCCCGGTTGCCCCACACGACCCACTCGTCGTTGACCACCGCGATGAACCCCCAGAGGGCCTGGAGGGTGCCGCCGATCATCAACATGACGGCCGCGAAGACGTTCCACCCCATCCAGCCGGTCCAGGGCGACTCCGGATAGGGCTCGGGCGGCCCGGAACGCTGCGGTGCTCTGGTCGTCTGCGACCCGGTGGTGGTCGAGTCTGCCATCGCCGACCTCCTCTCACGCCGGGATGTCCCCGTCGCGGATGTCCGTGACGCGGACGCTAGGGACACCGCCTCAGCGGGTCATCACCCAGAGCGGATGGTCAGATCGGCGTCACCGGCTGCGCGTCCCGCAGGAGCCCGTACCGGCGCGCCGTCTCGACCGCCTCGCTCCTCGAGGACACGCCGAGCTTCCGGTAGATCGACACCGAGTGGGTCTTCGCGGTGTTGCGGCTGATGAAGAGTCGCTGCGCGATCTCCTGCAGCGACAGGTGCGTGGGCAGGTAGACGAGCACCCGCAGCTCGGCCCCGGTGAGCGGCTGGACCCCGACACCTCGAAGGCCCGGGGCGTCGCCGAGCTGCTGGAGCTCGTCGAGCTGGACGACGACGTAGGTGGCCGAGGGATCCCGGCGCCGCACCCGCTGGGCCTCGTCCAACCGGGCTCGCGACTCGCCGATCCGGCCGAGCGCCAGAGCGGTCTGCGCGAGCAGGAGATGGCCCAGCAGCGCGATGGCCGGGGAGAGGTCACCGAGCCCGGTGAGCAACCGGCTCGCCGTGGCGGCCGCGCGATCGGCCTCGTCGGCCCGCCCCCGGCGCGCGGCCGTCAGCGCGCCCAGGGCGAACACCGGGACGAGCATGGGCAGACCGTCGAGGTCGTTGCGTCGGGCGAGGTCCACCGCCCGCGACGCGAGCCGGTCGGCCTCGAGGAGATCGTCGTCGTGGAGGGCGATCAGCCCGAGGTGCGCGAGGGCGACGGCCTCGAACCCGGGCAGGTGCGAGACACGCTCGTAGGCGGCCCGCAGGGGCTCCCGAGCCCGGTCGACGTCGCCCAGCAGGAAGCAGGCGACACCCCGGAGGAGGGTGGCCACGGCCCACCAGGGGTTGGCCGTGGGTCCGCCCGCGCGAGCAGCCTCGGCGTCGCGCACGACGGACCGCAGCCCGCCGAGGCCGGCCATGGCCCGTACGACACCGATCGCCGCCGAGAGCGAAGGCGTCCCGTCGGCCAGCGGTCCCCGGTCGCCCATGCGATCGGCGGCGGCGACCCCCGGCTGACGACTCGCACGTCCCCTCGGGCGAGGCCCACCCACCCCCAGGCGACCGCCACCCCCGGGTACCCCTCGACGCCTTCGGGCCCGAGCAGGTCGAGCCACGCCTCGAGCCTCGCCGAACGGCCCGTGGCCACGAGACGGGGGACCTGACCCAGGATCAGGTCGGCGGCCCGGGCCGGATCGCCGGCCCGGACGGCGTGGCGGATCGCGCCGTCGGCGTCCCCTCCCCCTCCAGGAGGAGGCTCGCGCGGCCCTCCAACCGGCGGGCCAGCTGCGGGTCCCTGCGCCACAGCCGGTGGGCGAGCACCTCGGCGAGCAGGTGGTGGTAGCGGTACCCGTCGCGCTCGTCGTCCAGCGGCACCAGGAGGGCGGCCCGCCCGACTCGGTCGATCTCGTCCAGCCGTTCCGCCGACCGGTCGGTACCCAGGAGGTCGTCGAGCAGCCGGGGGTTCATCCGCTCGAGGACGGAGGACTCCTCGAGGAAGGTCGTGAGCTCGCCGGGGAGGCCCGAGAGCACCTCCTCGACGAGGTAGTCCGCGATCAGGCGATCGGAGCCGGAGAGGTCGGCGTCGCCGCGGCGCCCGCCTCGTCGCGAGAGGGCCAACGCCGCGAGGTGGAGTCCCCCCGGCCAGCCTTCGGTCCTCCGCACGAGCTCGGAGACGGTCCCGGCGTCGAGGGCGAGCCCGGACCTCCTGAGGAGCCGGTCGGCCATCGCGTCGGACATGGCGAGGTCCGCGGCGGCGAGCTCGTACACGTCGGAGGTCATCCGGTAGCGGGCCAGCCCGACGGGCGAGTCCAGACGGCTGACGAGGACGACCTGCCAGCCCTCGGGGACCCAGGCCAGCAGGTCCTCGATGCAGCGCGCGGCCAACGGGGGAGCCCAGGACGTGCAGGTCGTCGAACACGAGCACGGACGGCCGGCGACGGGCCAGCTCGTGCCCGAGCACGGGGAGGAGCTCGTCGACGACGGACCGGCCGGGGCCGCTGAGGAGCTGGAGGAGACGCCGGCCGAGCGGCTCGGCTTCCTGGAGCGACAGCGCGATGTGCTGCACCAGGTGCACGGCATGGTCGTCCGAGGGCTGGACGCGCACCCAGGTGAACGGGCGCCCGTCGGCTTCCTCCCAGAGCCGGATCGTCGTCGTCTTGCCGTAGCCCCCCGGCGCGGAGACGAAGACGACCTTGGTGCCCCGGGTGTCCAGGAGCCGCTCGACCAGGTCGTCACGGGATGTCACCCACTCCCGGAGCGGGGGACGACGACAGGCGTCCGGCGGGATCCCGAGCTCTCCAGGATCGAGTCGGTCGCGACGCCCCCCTGCGGTCACCCGACCCACTGTAGGAAGGGCTTCCGTCGGGCGCAGGGCACCCCGGGCGTCAACCGTCGAGGATGACCTGCTCGATGAGCGCGGCGTCGTCGTAGTAGGTGTGGACCACGACCACCCGCCCCCCACGGAGCTCCGCGACCGTGGCCCCGGCGAGGGTCACCGGACGTCCACGCGCCTCGACGAGGACGTCGTCGGCCACGAGGAGCGGCTCGGTGACCACGGCGTCGAGCCGCCACTCGGCGAAGACGACGGGCTCGGCCCAGTACAGGTCTTCGACGTCGAACGACAGGACCGTCAGCGGGCTGGCCTGGTCCCGCACCGCCGCCTCGGCCTCGGCCCGGGTGGCGAAGGCCAACGCCGGGGACCACCCCCTGGCGTCCTCGGTCAGCGCCTCGCCGAGTGGATCGGGACCACCGACGACGGCCACCCGGATCACCGAGATCAGCTCGTCGAGATGCCGGTCCTCGAGCGGACGGCTCGCGCCCCTCACGGACGCAACCGGCGGCCGCCACCGGAGCGTGGTGAGCGGGTCCGGCCGGTCGCGCCGCCAGGGGGGTGGATCGTGACCGGAGCGCGTCGCCCGGTCCTCTCTCCTGACGGCGTCGGCGGCCAACTCGGCGAGTCGCCGACCGAGGTTCAACATCAGCACGGGGTCTCACCTTCGTGGTCGGATGAGGCGCTCCGGCTCACGCTGACGCTAGGCCGGGCCGGCCCGACGCTCATCACCCGGATCGGGTGACGCCATGGACGGCCGGTCGGCGGACGATGGTCGAGGCGCGGCATCCGGCCCACGCCCGACGATCGCGACCTCGGAGGTCCGCCATGGCCGACCCTCGTGTGCACGGGCCCATCGACTTCGTGTTCCTGGAGTTCCCTGGCGACGCGAGTGGAGCCGCGACGGCCCGCGCGCTCATGGAGCTCGTCGACCGGGGGACGGTGCGCCTCTACGACGTGATGGTGATCCGCAAGGACGAGGACGGCCGGTGCACCGAGATCGACCTGCCGGGTGCCTCGGACCGCGGCCTGGGCGACTGGTCCCGTTTCTCCGGTGCCCGGTCGGGCCTGCTCGGGGTCGAGGACCTGGACCTCGCGGCCGGCGTGCTCGACGCCGGGAAGACCGGCGCGGTGATCCTCTTCGAGAACACCTGGGCCGTACCCTTCGTCGGCGCCGCCCGCTCCGAGGGAGGGGAGCTGGTCGCCAGCGCCCGGCTGACGGCGCAGCAGGTCATGGACGCGCTCGACGCCGTCGAGATGGCGAGCTGAACGGGCCGTCCCGGGCGGCCCACCGAACCGGAGGGGGAGGTCATGCCCGGACTGCTTCGTGGAGTGGCCCGCACCGCGGTGGTCGCCGGCACCGCCACCGCCGTGAGTGGGCGAGTGCAGCGGCGCCAGGCCGAGCGGTACGCGGACCGCGACGCCCAGATCTACGCCGACCGCGAGGCGGCCTACGAGCGTCAGGTCGCTCCCGCGCCGCCATCGCCCGCGCCGGGCCCCCCGGCGGCCGATCCCGTCGCCCGGCTCAAGGAGCTCGCCGAGCTGCGCGACCGCGGCGTCCTGACCGAGGAGGAGCTCGCGACCCAGAAGGCGAGGATCCTCGCGAGCTGATCGGATCCGACGCGACCAGGACCCATGGACGACGAAGCCTCGCGGCCTCCTCCCTCGCCGCCCGGGGAACCGGTCGACGTCGAGGCCCTGCGGGCCGAGCGCGACGCCCTGCGCGCGGAGCTGGAGGCCGTGTCCGGGAGCCGGCGCCCGCGTCGCCGGGTCCGGCGGGCCACCGCCGTGGTGCTGGTGGTGCTCTTCGGCGTCCTCTTCCTGGTGTCCGGGGTGGGGATCTGGCTTCGTCGCAGCACCCTCAACGACGACGTGTGGGCCGACCGGGTCGTCCCGCTCGGCCGGGAGCCGGCGGTCCAGGAGGCGCTGGCCCGGTGGACCGTCGACCAGCTCATGGTCACCGTCGATCCCGAGAACCTCTTCGAGGAAGTGCTGCCCGAGCGGGGCCGGATCCTCGCCGGCCCGCTGTCCTCGGCCGTCAGGGGGTTCGTGGCCGACCGGGTCGACGGCTTCTTCGCCTCAGAGCGCTTCGAGGAGCTCTGGGCCGGCGCGGCCACCAGGGCCCACGACGCGGCGGTCGCCGTGCTGCGGGACGAACGCCCGAACGTGGCGGTCGAGGACGAGCAGGTCACGATCAACCTCATCCCCGTGATCGACGCCGTGCTGACCGACATCCTGGACGCGGCCCCCGGGCTGGTGGGCAGCGACGTCGATCTACCCGAGGTCTCGGTGGAGGACGTGCCCGAGGCCGCTCGGGAGCGCCTCGGCGAGGCGCTCGGAGTGGACCTGGGCGACGGCTTCGGGACGGTGACCGTCTACGACGGCGGCCGGCTGTCGACCGCCCAGGATCTGGTGCGGCTCTTCGACCGCCTCGTGGTCCTCACCGCCCTGCTCACCGTCGCCGTCGGGGCCGGGGCCCTGTGGGTCTCTCCCCGCCGCCGGCGGACCCTCTTCCAGCTCCTCGGCGCGGCGGCTCTGGTCTGCGTCGTGATCCGGCGGGTCAGCTTCACGCTCCAGGACGAGGTCGTCGACCTGGTGCGCAAGGACGAGAACCGGGAGGCGGCCTCCGTGGTCGTCGCCGCCTTCGTCGACCCCCTCACCGGCGCCGCGGCGACCGTCCTGTGGATCATCGCGGGCGTGGCCGCGGTGGCGGCGGTCACCGGACCGTACGACTGGGCGGTCCGCGTCCGGGGAACCGTCGCCCAGGGGGCGAGGTCGGCCGCCGGCGTGGTCCGGGCGGAAGCCGCCGAGCTCGACACGGTGCGGTGGATCGTCGACCACCGGGACGTCCTGCGCATCACCGGCTACGTCCTCGGGGCGCTCGTCCTCTGGTTCGCCGACCTGACCTGGCTCACGATCCTCGTCGTGGGGGTGCTGGTGGCCGCCTGGCAGGTGGGCCTCGACCGGCTCGTGCGCCGGGTGCCGGCGCCGCGACAGGAACCGGCGCGGCAGAGCTGAGAGAGTGTCGGGGTGGCTGGCCGACCAGGGGGGAGGAGAGCCATCCATGCCGACGATCGACGTCAACGGCACCGTCCTCTACTACGAGCGCATCGGGCAGGGGCCGTCCGTGCTGTTCGTGCACGGCCTGTGCGGCGACGCCGACGGCTTCGCCGACCAGGCCGGGCGCCTCTCGGACCGCTACACGTGCGTGCGCTACGACCGCCGGGGCCACGCCCGCAGCGGGCGCGGGGACGCCCCGATCACCCGCTCGCTGCACGCCGACGACGCCGCGGCGCTCGTCGAGGCCCTCGACCTCGCGCCCTGCCTGCTCGTCGGATCGAGCGGCGGCGCGTCCATCGCCGTCGAAGTCGCGCTGCGCCACGGCCACCTCCTCCGCGGGGTCGCGCTGAGCGAGCCGCCGCTGTTCAGCCTCGACCCCGAGGCCGGGCAGGCCGCCATGGGGGAGATCGGCCCGCGCGTCGAGCAGGCCCTGTCCGCCGGAGGGCCCGCGGCCGCGATCGACGCGTTCCTCTCGCACGTGTGCCCGGGCCTCTGGTCGATCCTCGACGAGGAGGGCAAGGACCGCTACCGGGCCAACGCCGAGATCGGCCTCACCGACCTCCGGGCCCCGTCCGTCGACATCACCGCGGAGGACCTGGCGGGCCTGACGCTCCCGGCGCTCGTCGTCACGGGCGAGCGCAGCCACCCGTCCCACCTCTCGGTCGCCCACCGGTTGGTGGCGGCATGGCCCGAGGCCCGCCTCGTGGAGCTCGAGCAGAGCGGCCACGTCACCTACGCCGAGCGACCCGACGACTTCGCCCGGGCACTGGCCGCCTTCGCCGCCGGGCTCGGCACGGACGCTCGCGGGGGCACCACGGGCCGGTTCGACGTCGCCTCGGCGGACGGCACGTCGCTCGCGGTGTGGGTCGAGGGCGACGGGCCGGCGCTGGTGATGGTCCACGGCTCCATCGCCGACCACACGACGTTCGACCCGTTCGTGGAGGTGCTGGCCGAGGACCTGACGACGTACCGCATGGACCGGCGTGGCTTCGGGGCGAGCGGCGACGGTGCCGCGTACTCGATCGAGCGCGACTTCGAGGACGTCGCCGCGGTCGTGGACGCCGTTGCGGCCCGCACCGGCGGGCCGGTGGCGCTCTGGGGCCACTCCTACGGGGCGAGTTGCGCCATGGGCGGCGCCGCGCTCACCGACGGCGTCCACCACCTCGTCCTCTACGAGCCGAGCCTCGGCCTGGCCTACCCGCCGGGCTCGATCGAGCGGATCGAGGCGGCGCTCGCGGTGGGCGACCGGGACGCAGCCGTGGTCGAGGTGCTGGCCGGGATCCTGGAGATGACGCACGACGAGATCGAGGCCATGCGGGCGAGCCCGCTGTGGCCCGTGCGCCTCGCGGCCGCCCACACGGTGCCGAGGGAGTGCCGGGCCGAGGAGGGCTGGGTGTACGAGCCGGGCCGGTTCGACGGCGTCACCGCGCCGACCCTGTTCCTGGCCGGCTCGGAGAGCGTCCCCGAGGTGGTGAAGGCGACCGCGGCGGCCGCCGCGGCGATCCCCCACGCCGAGGTCCGGGTGCTCGACGGGCACGGCCACCTCGCCCACAAGACCGACCCGGCCCTGGTCGCCGCGATCGTCCGGGAGTTCCTGGCGTCCTGACCGCGCGCGCCCCGGGCGACTCAGGGCAGCAGGGTGGTCGGCACCGCCGGCTCGGCCGGGTCGGGCGCCGGGCCGTCCTCCGGGCCGGTGTGGTCGTCGACGGCGAAGATCGTCGAGCGCAGGGGCACGGCGCGCAGGAGCCAGGTGAGCGCGAAGGCGAGGAGCACGAGCGGGACGGCGTACAGGAACACCGTCGTGAGCGAGTCCGCGAAGGCGGTGAGGAGCTCGGTGCGCTGCGGCTCGGGGAGCCGGCGGATCAGGGTGGGGCTGAAGCCCGACGCCTCGCCGGCGTCGATGGTGACCTGGAGGCGGTGGGCGAGCTGGTGGTTGAACAGCGCGCCGAACAGGGCGACGCCGATGGAGCCGCCCATCGTCCGGAAGAACGTGACCGACGAGGTCGCCGCGCCGAGCTCGGTCAGCTTGACCACGTTCTGCACGGCGAGGACCAGCGTCTGCATGCTCAGGCCGATGCCGACGCCCAGGAGCACCATGTAGACGGTGACCGTGGTGCGGGTGGTGCCGGTGTCCATCGTCGAGAGCAGGTAGAGCGCCACCCCCGCGAGCGCCGTGCCGGCGATCGGGAAGACCTTGTAGTGGCCGGTGCGGGTGATGACCTGTCCCGCGGCCATCGACGCGGCGAGGAGACCGAGCATGAACGGCATCAGCAGGAAGCCCGAGCTGGTGGCCGAGGCCCCGTTGACGACCTGCAGGAACAGGGGCAGGAAGGCGATGCCCCCGAACATCGCGACGCCGGTGATGAAGCTGACCGACGACGAGACGTTGAACGTTCCCAACTTGAACAGGTGGACGGGGACGACCGGCTCGGCGACCCGGTGCTCGACCACGAGCAGCAGGACGACGAGCACCACCGAGGCGACGGCCAAAGAGACCATGATCCCCGAGCCCCAGGCGTACGTGGTGCCGCCCCAGGTGGTGAACAGCACGATGCAGGTGACCGCGGCGGTGAGGAGCACCGAGCCGACGTAGTCGATCCTCGGGTTCCCGTGCCGGATCGAGGGGGGACCTTCATCGCCGTGACGAGGAGCGCCAGGGCGCCGAGCGGCAGGTTCACGTAGAAGACCCACCGCCACGACATCTGGTCGGTGAGGAAGCCGCCGAGCAGCGGCCCGGCGACGCTCGACGCGCCGAACAGCGCTCCGAAGTAGCCCGCGTAGCGGCCCCGCTCCCGCGGCGAGACGACCTCGGCCATGATCGCCTGGGCGAGGACGATGAGCCCTCCGGCCCCGAGACCCTGCAGCCCCGGAAGACGATGAGCTGTCCCATCGACCGCGAGAGGCCGCACAGCGCGCTGGCGGCGAGGAACAGGACGATGGCGAGCTCGAAGAGCCGCTTGCGCCCGAACAGGTCGCCGAGCTTGCCGTAGAGGGGGGTCGAGACGGCCGCGGCGAGCATGTACGACGTGATGACCCACGACAGGTCGTTCAAGCCGCCGAGGTCGCCGGTGATCGTCGGCAGCGCGGTCGCCACGATCGTCTGGTCGAGCGACGCGAGCAGCATGCCGAGCATCAGCCCGGCGAAGATCCCGAGGACCTGGCGGTGCGTGGGCGCGACCGGCGAGCCTGCGGGTGTGCCGGCGTCGGAGGCTGTGGTCGTCACGGCTTCCCTCGTCGGAGGGGGCGAGGAGGTCGAAGGCGGCGTCGAGGACCGACGCGAGGTCCGTCGAGCCGTCGGACTCCTCCCACCAGGCGACGGCGGCGCGCGCCGCGCCGAGCACGACGGCGACCAGCAGGCGGGCGGTCGGGTCCTGCTCCGGGTCCGTGCCGAGCCGCTCGGCCAGGGTGTCGGCCAGCGCCGACTCGACCCGGGTCATCGCGGCGAGGTGGCGCGGGAGCAGCTCGGGGTGCTGGCGGACCAGCTCGCTGCGGAGCTGCCAGCGGCGGAGGGTCTCGTGGGGATCGGTGACGCCGGCCAGGACGGCGTGCAGCGCGTCGATCGGGCTCTCCTCGGCCGGCCGGCGGCGGAGCTCGTCGGTCACCTCGGCGAGGACCCCAGGGTCGAGGCCCACCACGGCCTCCTCCTTGCAGGGGAAGTAGTTGAAGAACGTCCTCGGCGAGACGCCCGCGGTCGCGGCGATCTCGTCGATCGTCACCCCGTCGAGGCCGCGGGCACGGACGAGCTCGCGCGCGGCGTCGACGATGGCGCGATGCGTCTCGAGCTTCTTGCGCTCCCGGAGGCCGGCCACGACTTGCAGATTACGCAGGTTTGCGGATCCGGCAAGGATCGCGGCTTTCCCCGATCCGTCGGACGCGGCTCTGGACGGAGGCGGACGGCCCGAATACAGTGCACTCCATTCGTGACGCGGGGGGAGAACCCAGGAGGCGCACGATGAGCATCGCCAGCACGCTCGGGGCCCTCGGTCAGGTGTCCCTCGCGCTGTCGCCGAAGATCCCCGCCGCCAAGCCGCACACGGTGACCCAGGTCGGCGCCGAGTGGCTGACCTCGGTCCTGGCCCAGGACACCCCGGGAGCCCGCGTCGTGGACGTCGAGGACCGGGGTGGCACCTCGGGCACCACCGACCGCCGCCGCCTCCAGCTGACCTGGAACGACGAGGGGGTCGAAGCGGACCTGCCCACGAACCTCTTCGTGAAGGCCACGTCGCCGTCGCCCAAGAACCGGACCATGGTGGCCGCGCTCTGGATGGCCATCAACGAGGTGAAGTTCTACACGCAGGTCCGGCCGACCCTCGGCGACATCGCTCCCCGCTGCTACTACGCCCGGGCGGGCCACGGCGCCCGGTTCGTCCTGCTCCTCGACGACCTCGTCGAGCTCGGCGCGCGCCCGGTCCTCCACGGCGACGAGTTCACGATCGACCACGCCCGGGCCCTCGTCGACACGCTGGCCCAGCTCCACGCCGTCTACTGGCGGTCCCCTCGCCTGGAGACCGACCTGTCCTGGGCGGCCCCGATGACCGGGCGGCCGGGCTTCAGCCTCCTCGCCCGCCAGTTCCGGGTGACCCGGCGCAAGTTCCTCGCCCAGGCCGACGAGCGCGAGCTCGGACCCCGGGTCCGCCGCATGCTCCGGCTCCTCAACGAGCACGACCTTGACCTGTACCGGACCTGGTCCGAGGGTCCCCAGACCTTCGTGCACGGCGACAGCCATGTCGGCAACACGTACGCGACGGCCGACGGGCGGGCCGGGCTGCTCGATTGGCAGGTCGTCTTCCGGACACGGGGCACGCGCGAGGTCAGCTACCTGATCGTCGGTGCGCTCACCCGGGAGCTCCGCCAGGCGCACGAGAAGGAGCTGATCCAGCGCTACCTCGACCGGCTGGCCGAGGCCGGGGTGAGCGACCCGCCCACCTTCGAGCAGGCCTTCGACGACTACCGGTTCTTCGCCCACGACTCCTGGGACTCCAACGCCCTGACCATGCTCTGGCCGGGTCTGCACCCGCCCGAGTCCCTCCAGGCGGGACACGAGCGGGTGTCCGCCGCGATCGACGACCTCGCCGTCGACGAGATCGTCGAGCAACGGGTCAAGGACGGCTACCGGGCCTGACTTCAAGCGGAGGAGCGCGACATGACCGCACCCGTGGCCGCGGCAGCCGAGTACCCGGTGCGCTTCACCGTCGATGCGCCCGACCGCCCCTTGAACCGCCTCACGACCGCGTTCCGCATCCTCGTGGCCATCCCGATCCTGATCGTGATCGCGACGATCAGCGGAGGGTCGACCACGTGGACGGTCGACGGGGACGTCCAGACGGTGGCCGCCGCCGGCGGGTTCCTGTTCGCCGCACCGCTGCTGCTGATCCTCTTCCGCCAGAAGTACCCGCGCTGGTGGTTCGACTGGAACGTCGCGCTGTGGCGGTTCTCGAACCGGGTCGCCGCGTACCTGCTGCTCCTCCGGGACGAGTACCCGGCGACCGACGACGAGCAGGCGGTCCACCTCGAGGTCGACTACCCGGACGTCCCTCACGACCTGAACCGCTGGCTGCCCCTCGTGAAGTGGCTGCTGGCGATCCCCCACCTCATCGTGCTGGTCTTCCTCTCCATCGCCGCGTTCGTCGTCGTGATCGTCGCCTGGTTCGCGATCCTCTTCACCGGGACCTATCCCCGCGGGATGCACGACTTCGTGGTCGGCGTGATGCGCTGGCACAACCGGGTCATGGGCTACGCGTTCGTGCTGGTCACCGACCGCTACCCGCCGTTCAGCCTCGACCCGCAGTAGCGGAGGGAGCCATGGCGTCTCGGGCCACGCGACGGATCGTCCTCGTGGGCCTGGCCGGCGGGGTGGCGCTCGCCGGCCAGAGGCTCGCCCGCCGCTACCGCGACGACCTCGAGGCCGCCCACGCCCGGCTCGCCGCGGTCGGCCGCAAGGTGGTCCCCACCCCGTTCGGGGCCGTCGAGTACGCGGAGCGCGGCACGGGCGAGCCACTGCTGGCCGTACACGGCATCTTCCACGGCTGTGATGGGGCGCTGCTCTCGGCCCGGGACCTGGCGGCCGACCACCGGGTCGTCGGCCCGTCCCGGTTCGGGTACCTGGGGTCGACCCTCCCGCCGGACGCCACCCCCGCCGACCAGGCCGACGCCTTCGCCTCGCTGCTCGACGAGCTCGGCGTCGACCGGACCGACGTCGTCGCGTTCTCGGCGGGCACCAGCGCCGGGCTGCAACTCGCGCTGCGCCACCCGGACCGGGTCCGGCGGCTCGCGGTGGTCTCCGGGAGCTTCCCCGGCAGCCCGACCGCCGCCGCCCCGCCTCCGTGGGCCCGGCTCCTCTACGCGGACCCGCCCATGTGGGCGCTGAAGACGTTCGCCCGCCCGGCGCTGCTCCAGGTCATGGGGGTACCGAGGGGCCTCCCGCTGACCCCGGAGGACCGGGAATTCCTCGCCGAGATGGCCGACAGCATCTTCCCGGTCGGTCCGCGGGCCCAGGGCGCGATCTTCGACGCCTACGTCTCCGCTCCGGATGTGAACGACTACCCGCTCGAGGAGATCGGCGTTCCCACGCTCGTGGTGCACGCGCAGGACGACCCGCTCTGCTCGCACGATGCGGCCGAGCGCGCCGCGGCCCGCATCCCCGGCGCCCGCTTCGTCAGCGTGCCCTCCGGCGGCCACCTCCTGCTCGGCCTCTTCGATACGGCCGGAAGCCCGCAGGGACCCGGCGACCTCTGCGTAGTCGCCCGGGGTCCGCAGATCGTGCTGCGTCACGCGGATCAGCTCGTCGGGGTCGCCGTCGGCCCGGGCGAGGGCGATCATCGCCTCCGCACGCGGAACCGCTCCGTCGACCACTCGTCGGTGCCCGGCCCGAGGGCCTGCCATCTCGACTCGATGATGCCCCGGTACTCCGTGAGCCCTTCGGTTCCGAGCACGGCGGCATGAGTCGAGGCGGCCCAGTGGAAGGTGTCGAGCTCGGAGGTCAGCTCCAGGTCGGCGAGGCGCCGGGCGAGCGCGACGGGGTCCACGCCACCCTCGGCGCACGCCCGGAGGTGGAGCGCGCCGAGACGGCCGGAGATGTCGCCCAGCCACCCGTCAGAGTCGTCGACGTACTGGACGGCCGCGTCCGCGAGGCGGTGGGCATGTTCGACGAGGGGGACGACCGCTCGGGCGTGGCCGGCGTCGACCAGTCCGACAGCGAGTCGACGACATCGTCCACCCTCTGCCGCCCACCCGGCAGCCCTCACGATAGGGGACGAGGTCCCCGTGTGGTGCGAACACCATCTCGAGTCGCTTGCGCCAGGTCCGCGCGTCGATGCCGGCGCCCGTCGCAGCCGCAGCGCGAGCGGCCAGACGCTCGCGGAGCCGCCAGTCGGCCTCGGCCTGTTCCATGACGATGTCGACCAGCTCCGCCGGGGTCGAGCGACTCAGGTAGACCCGGACGTCGACCTCCGCGAAGCTGCCTCCGTCGCCCGCGTCCTCGGGGTGCGGGCATCCGGCGGCTCGCGCTCGGCGACTGCGCAGGCCAGCGCGACGCAGTGCTTGCAGAAGTCGCCGGCCTCGCCGACCGGGCAGGAGCACGTCCAGTCGAGCCCACCGTCTCCGAGCCAGAGCACCACGCCGTAGGGCACGGTCCCCCGCACGGTCGCCTCGGCACGCGCGTCGTCGACCGACGCAAGCTCGACCCGGTCGTCGACGTGGTAGGCGAGGCCACGCGTACGAGCGGGGCCCGGCGAGGCTCGCTCAGCGTCGATGGGTCCAGGAGGGCTTGAGCACGACCCGCGGCCGGTCTGGACGAGGAGCCATCGTCACCTCCTGGCGAATCGTCTCAGGTCGGAGGTCAGCAGGTCGGCGACGTGCTCTTCCTCGACCTCGACGCCCGCGGCGACGATCGCGCTCGCCAGCCGCTCGTCCCAGCAGGCGCTCGGGGCGCGGCCCCGCAACGGCGGCAGCGTCACCCCCGGTCCCGGCAGGCCGCCAGCGCCACCTGATAGTCCGCGGTCGCCATCCGCCACGGCGTCGCGCCCAACTCGCCGACCACCCGGTTCGCGATGGTGAGACCGCCGGCACCGAAGTCACCGTGGTAGCGCAGCCGGGCGCCGCCTGCGGCCAGCATCCCGAGCAGCCGGACCGCGGCGACCGAGAGCTGGCCCTCGACGCACACCAACGCCGGTGCCGCCGGGCCCAGGGCGATCGCGGCCTCCTCGACGACGGCGGGGTTCTCGCACACGAACACGTCCGCACCGCCGCACTCGAACGGTTCGGCGACGACGGCACCCAGGTGCAAGACGAGCGGGACTCCCCCTCGGCCCATCGGCCGGTCGCCTCGGTGATCGGCCCAACGGGGCACGGACGAAGGCCCAGGACGCTCACCCGGGACCGAACCGGCTCGATCTCGACCCCGGCGGCGGCCCAGGCCTCCCGACGGTTCGCCGCGCCGGTCGCCGAGCCACCGTGGAGGTGCGCGAGCGCGTCGCCGACGAGGCGCCCGAGCTCGGTGTCGTCGTCGAGGGCGTGGGCGTCACCGCAGGTGAGCGCCGCGAAGCGGGCCCGAGACTGCGCCGGGTGGCAGGGCAGCGCCGCGAGGACGTCGAGCGCGCCGGTGAGCAGGGTGTCGGCCCGCTCGGCCCGGCGCAACCGCCCGCTCGCCGCCAACCGGTCGAGCCAGCCGACGAGGCCGGGTGGCGGCGGAGCGCCGCGTGGCCCGGGCATCGGACCAGATGGCGTCCCAGCGCGCCGCCGGCGGCGGCGCGCGCTGGTCGGTCGACCAGCGGCCCGCCCAGCACCTCGAGCACCACCTGCAACCCGACCCCGGCCGCCGAGGCCCGCAGCACCTCGTCGAGGCGGGCCAGGCTGACCCGCACCGGACCCCTGGATCGGGCCGGCTCGCCGAGCAGCGCGGCGACGGCATCGCGAGTCTCGGGCGGCGGGTCGGGAAGGACGATCGGGCCGGTGCCGAAACCACCCGTCCGTTCGACGCGACGCCGGGCCACCGCCCAGAGCGGCTCGAGCGCGGCCCGGTCCCACAGGCGGCGTACGAGGGCGGCGGTCGTCACGACACCAGCTCGAGATCCCGACCGTTCCATCGGAACTCCTGGGCGTGGACGGCCTCGCTGGGTGGCCGGCGCCGCAGCTCGTAGATGCGCAGCGCGGGCACCTCGGCGAAGGTGCCCCACATCTCGTGGCTCGCGATCAGCGCGTCGAGGCGCCAGGAGACCAGGAGGCCCATGAGCGTGCCCCCGGAGGTTGTCGTCGATCCCCGCGAAGGCCTCGTCGAGGGCCAGCAGCCGCGGCGCGGCCGGGTGCGCGCCGCGATAGTGGGCGTCGAGCGCCGCGAACATCGGCTGGTGGATGACGTTGGCGGCCTCGCCGCCCGACAGGTCCTTCATGACCTTGGGGGTGATCGTGGTCATGGTCCGGTCCGCGTTGCGAAGCCGGACGCTGAACCGGTGCCAGCGCCGGTAGTCCAGCACCTCGGGCAGCACCTCGGCGTAGCCGAGCTCGGGGCTCTCGGCCCGGGCCTCCGCGATCCGGCGCAGGAAGAAGTCCCTGAGGCTGCGCCGCTGGTGCTCGCTGAGCTGGGCGGGGTCGTGACGGACCAGCTCGACCGCAGCACGCTCGTCGCGATCGTCGATCCCGGAGGCGCCACTCGAGGGCCAGACTGAGCTGCGAGGAGGTCTTGGCCTCCGCGAGGCCGTCGTTGACCTCGGCGACCAGCGCGGCGGTCTCGTTCATGCGGTGGCGGATCTCGGTGACGACGACCTGGAACAGATGGTTGGTGAACAGCTCGGCCTCGCCGGCGCTCACGCGGCTGCGATGGTTGCCGATCTCCTCACGCACCCGTTCGACCACCTCGAAGAGGCTGAGCTCGCCGCTCTCGGGTGACTGGACCCGGATCTCGCGGTAGTGCTCGCCTGGGACGTACACGGTGTGCCAGGCACCGGTGAGCTCGCTCATGAGTCGGCTGTTGGCGGTCATGACGGCTCCCTCGGCCCGGTTCGCGACGCGCTCGATCGCGGCCGGGTCATCGAGATCGGCACCGGCCTCCAGCGACGCGGCCCGCAGCTCGTCACCGGCCGAGTCGAGGACCGCGCCGAGGAGCGCCTCGATCTCGCCGCCGGCGTAGACGTCGAGCTCACCGTCGAACGCGGCGAGGATGCTCGCGTCGCGCACGCACAGCGCCCGTTCGCCGGCACGCTCCCACGCGACCGCGGCGGTCGAGGCGGACTCCTCGGCGTGGGTCAGCTCGTTCCCCGCGCTGGACCGGTCCTCACGGGCGCGGGTCCACGTCTCCTGGGACGCCGCGAGGCCACGGTCTGCCTCCTCGACCTGTCCTCGGGCGTCGGTGACCCTGGCGGCCAACTCGGCCGGGTCGCCGTCGAAGGTCTCGAGGATCGTATGTCGGCGCGTCTCGAGCCCCGCGAGCCGATCGCGGTCGGCGGCGAACCGGGCCCGGAAGGCGTCGAGGAGGGCTCGCTCGCGGTCTCTCGCGCGCTCGGCCAGGTCATGGTGCCGACGGGCGAAGCCGCGCCGCTCGACCGCCCTCTCGAGCGCGCCGAGACCCTCGCCGATGCGAGCGAGAGCGTCGTCGAGGGCTTCGAGGCGCTCGAGGGCCGCCGGGAGCGCGAGGTCCCGGGCCCGGTCGGCCACACGCTGGTGGGCCCGGGCCCCCTGGTCACGCACCGCTCTCAGCTTTCGGTCGGCCGCCGCGAGCGCTTCCTCGTCGGCCCGGCGGCGCACACCGGCCTCGGTCAGGGCGGCGAACGCGGCGACGACCGCAGCCGGGTCGGGACGGGCGGCCAGCGCGCCGGTGAGCGCGGCCCGCAGGCCTGCCGCCCGCTCGGTGTCGGCGTCGGCGTCGGCGATGAGCCGGTCGAGCCTCGCGATGGCGGCGTCGAGACGGGCGAGCTCGGCGAGGCGGTGCCGCTCACGGGCGGCAGCCCCGAGGTACGACGCGCCCACGCGCTCCGCGCGCCCCACGGTCGGACCGACCCGGAACCGCCCGTCGGGACCGACCCAAACCGACGCGTCGGGCTCGGACCCCTGATCGGCGACGGCGACAGCCTCCAAGATCCGCGCCGTCCGGAGGGCGACGGCCTCGTCGTCGACGTCACCGGCGACGTGCAACCACGCAGCCAGGTTCGGCGTCGTCGTCGTACGCGGGTCGGCGAGCAGATCGCAGGGCAGCTCGGAGCGGTCGGGGTCGTCGGGACCGATCCACACGTCAAGCAGACCGGCCGCCTCCAACCCCGCCTCGAGGCCGGCGAGCGTGGCCTCGTCGACGGTCTCGGCGACGTCGACGGCCGCCCAGAGGGGTCGACCGGCCCGCTCGTCGCGGGACGCGGTCCGCCATGCCGGCGTGGGGGGAGCGACGTGGGGCTGCGCGGCGACGGCGTCCCGCTCGGCGATGTGGGCGTCACGCTCATCCCGCAGACCTGTGGCCGTCGCGCTCGCGGCCTGCTCGGCGAGCAGGGCACGGTCGCGGGCAGCGGCGACGGCCTGCCGGCAGGCCTGGTCCCAGACGCCCCGGTCGCCGTCGAGCTCGTCGGCCGCGGCCACGAGGGCATCGACCCCAGGATCCGTCGCGCCGATCAGACCCCTGCCGGCCAACGCCTCGTGCCAGGCGATCGCGTCTCGCCTCAGCTCGGCCCGGTGGTGGTCGAGGGTGCGAGCGGCGGCGTCGAGCGCGGCGGCGGCCTCGTCGGCGCGCTGCCGGGCGTCGGTGCACGCCGCGACGGCGTCCTCGGCCCGGCCGTCGGCCTGCCGGGCGGTCCGGACGAGATCGACGAGATCGGCGACCTCGCCCCGACGGTGGCGAACCACGCCTCGAGCCGCCTCGACCCGCCCGACGAGAAGCTCGGCGGGGTCGCCCAGCCCGAGCTCGACGAGCGCGTCGCGCCCGGCCCGTTCGAGCTCCACGGTCGTGTCGGCGACGTCACCTCCAGCCTCGTCGAGATCGGCCTTCGCCGAGGTGACCCTCTCCTCGGCTCGCGCGACCTGCTCGGCGGCGTCCTCGACGGCGCGCTCGTGCTCGGCGACCGTCGCCGAGAGCGCTTCGATGTGGCGCTCGAGATCAGCCAGGCTCCGCAGGTCCTGGTAGGCAGGTGAGGAGATGAGCGCCTGCTCCGCCTCCCGGGCCCGGGTGAGCTCGGTCCGCGCGGCCTCGACGGCAGCCTGGGCGCGGCCGCACTCGCCCTCGGCGCTCTCCACCAGTCGCCGGGCCCGTCGAAGCGCGGCGGTGGCCCGGTCCCGGACACGCCGGGTGTCGCGCTCGGCCTGCGCGCGAGCGGCGGCCACGAGGCGGAGGTAGCGACGCTGCGGGTCCAGCGCCCGGTCGAACGCCGCGGCCGACGCGACGAGCTCTTCGAGGTGGCGTCGGAGGGTCTCGAGGTTCTCGAAGCCGTCGGCGACCCGTTCGAGGTTCGCCGGGTCGAGGGGCGGGAGGGCGTCGGACAACGCGCCGGAGACGGCGGCGATCTCGCGGGAGCGCCCGAGCTGCGGGCGGCGCAGCTCCAGGATGAGGTCGACGATCTTGCGGAGGCGGTCGACACCGACCCCGAACAGCGTCCGGTCCAGCGCCTCCTGGTACTGCTCGCGGGTCTCGAAGACGCACGGCGACGAGATCCGGGCCCGGCCACGTCGATGGGGGTCGCGTCGCGGCCCGGCCGACGGGACGGGATCGGTCCAGTCGACCAGCGGCGTGCTGATGGGGGGCGGGATCGCGTCGCCGAGCTCGGCGGCGAGCTGGGCGCGGGTGAGCGGGATCCCGTCGGGCGCGAGGTCGAGATCGAAGCCGGGCTGGCGGGTGGTGACGAAGAACCAGCTGTCGCAGTCGCTGGCCCGGGTGACCTGGCGCCGCAGCCGACGGTGACGGTGGCGCACCCCCGGCCCCGTCGGGTCGGGCGAGGGTCATCCATGCGTAGCCGGTGCGGGACTCGTGGCGGTAGCGGGCCGCCTGGCCGTCGGCGTCGCCGAGGCGAACCAGCAGCAGGCTCTTCATGGACCGGTTGCCGCCGGGGTTCATCCGGTTGGCCCCGAGTTGCGCGTCCAGCAGGAACGGGATCAACAGGACCTGCGCGATCGTCTTGCCCGAGCCGTTCTCGCCCCGCAAGAGGCACAGGCCGGCGTCGAAGTTGAAGATCTGGTGCTGGTAGCCGTAGATGTTGAGGATCCCGGCCCGCAGCGGGCGCCAGCGATCCGGCGCGTCCGGCCCGACCAGCCCGGCGGCATCGGGGAGGGTCGAGAGATGGGTGGTGGTCACGGTCCCTCCTGGACGTCGGCGGCGCTGTCGTCGTCGCGGCGGGTGGGCGGGCGAGCGGAGACCGCGTGGCGACCCGCGAGCGGACGCACGACGAGGGCGCCGGGCCGACCCGGCTGATCGGCGACGAGCCCGAGGCCCTGCAGGATCCTCAACGCCTGCGACGCAGACCCTCCTCGTCGGCGCGCCACTTCCCGGCGAGGGAGGATCGGTAGGTGTCGAGCGTGCGCGACCAGGTGGCGTCGACGGTGCCGGCGTCGACGGACACACCGACCGGAGGCTCGACGTCGATCACGTCGGTACGCGTATCGCGCAGCGCCGCCAGCCAGATCGCGGCGATGTTGCCGGCGTTGCTGTTCCCCGGGAACGGCGGGGAGGCGCCGAGGCGCACCGAGGAGTCGGGGTCGACGAGCGCGACGCCCTCGGCGCGGGCTTCGACCTGGCATCCGGTCAGGCGCTCGAGCCGCTCCGACAGCTCGAGCGCCGGTCGGCGAGCACGCGGCGCTCGGTGTCGTCGAGCCTCGCGCGTACACGGCGGGTTGCTCGACCAAGCGCCGGGCGAGCCGCTGGCGTGCGAAGGTCTCCTTCCCGGACGGCGGCTCCCGGGCGAGGAGCGCCTCGATGCCCGCGTCGGGGTCGAGTCGCCCGGCGCGGGGGGCGAGGACCGAGCGGGCGAGGTCGTGGTCGACGCCGTACAGCGCGTCGGCCTCGGCGTCGTCGATGAACCGGAACGTGTCGGCGTCGTCGTCCTCGCTGAGCACGCCGATCTGGATGAGCCACACGATCGCGGTGACGAACGAACGCCGGTCGGCGATGTGGGTGAAGTCGACGACGAGGTCGGCCCGGTGGGATCGGGCCCGCTCGACGCCGTCGACGAGCCGCCGGATCGTCGTCTGGGCACCTTCCGGACTCGATCGCGGCGAGGACCAGGCACACCATCGCGTAGTCGCGGGGCGCGAACGCCCGCCGGGCGCTCGAACCGCCCTTCTCGGTGAGGCGAAGGCCCCGCCGGGCGTCGGGCACGAGCGGGGTGCGCACGACCCGGGCCCCGTGGGCGTCGACCCGAACGGTCCAGCCGAAGAGCTGCGAGAGCTCGGCCCGCAGCACACCCTCGAACCGGCGCACCAGCGGCAGCAGCCCCGGGGCGGGCCACCGATCGGTGACGAGCCCGGTGGCGAGCAGGCCGCGCGCCGCTCGCTGGAGGTCGTCGAGCTCGTAGGCGGGCACCTGGGCCGCGGTGCGCATCAGACGACCGACCCTCCGGCGGCGCGTGCACGCTCACGGCCAGGCCGGGCATCGAGAGCCGGCCGCGCTCGGTGCCGATCTCGGTGCCGGCCGGGTCGGGAGCGACCTCGACCACGATCCCCTCGACGACGGCGCTCCCGATGCCGGACGCGTTCAGCGCCCGGCTCACGCCCACGAGCAGCAGGTCGAACGCGTCGGCCGGCAGGACCGCTCCGTCGAGGCCGGCCGCGAGGACCCTGGCCGCGGCCCGCCGTCGCAGCGCCGCGCCCCGGGCTTCGGCCGCCATGGCGTCGAGCTCGGCGCTGAAGTCGACCACCCGACCCACCCGGCCGGTCACGTTCGACGCGCCGACGGGACGGACCACGGCCACGAGGTCCACCGTGGGGCCCTCGAACCAGCCGGGCCGGGCTCGCCCGACGACGTCGGGGCTCGGGGTCTGCACCCGGGGCGCCTGGCCGAGGCCGATGGCGGCGTCGAAGAGCCGGTGCGCCTCGTCGTCGGTGCAGCGGGCGAACCACGCGGCGAGCTCGACGAGCTCGCCCGCCCGGCTGATACGGCGCTGCCCGGCATCGGCGAGGCGACGCACATGGGTCAAGATGGTGGTCGTCGCGTCGGTGAGCGCGTCCGTAAGCTCCGCGATGCCCGAGGCGACGTCGGGAGCGCCGACGATCCAGGCTCGCATCGCCTCCCACCTGGCCCGCCACGTCCGCTCGAGCTGGGGCCGGCCTCCGGTCGTGTCGAGGACCGCGTCGGCGCTGTCGTCGCCCGCCGCGGCGAGCGTCGCGACGCACCCGAGCCGTTCGACGGCATCGACGCGACGTTCGAGCTCGCCGCGATGGAGGTAGAGGTCCTGGGAGAAGTTCGACAGGTACTCGACGAGCACGCGCTTGACCGCCGAGAACTCACCCGGGTCGACGTCGGCCTGGTCGGCGAGCTGCTGCAGCTTGGCCCGGAAGTCCTGCGCCGAGCGGGTCAGCTCGTCGAGGTCGACCGAGAGCGCCCGCAGGACCACGTAGGCCGCGTTGGCGTCGCCGGCCCCGGCGGCGACCTCGAGCTCCTGGAGGCGGCGGCGGAGCTCCCCGAAGATGCGCCGGCGCAATCCGCCGACAGCCTCGAAAGCGGTGAGCACCGCCCGGGCGGCCTCGACGACGGCCCGCCCGACGGGGGTGATCTGCCAGACGAGCTGCTCGCGGTAGAAGTCGGCCAGGCGGGCGACCCGCCGGTGCGACCGGTCGAACGCGTGGGCGACGCAGCCCCAATCCGCCAGCGCGTCCAGGACCGTGCGGACGTCGTCGGCGTCCTCGACCAGGCCCGGCGCGAGCCGGGCGGTGATCTCCTCGGCCCGCAACGACGGCCGGTACGCCGCCCGGGCCGCTTCCAGCGCCGCCAGCACCGCCAGGTTCGTCTCGGCCCGCGTGCTGGTCGCCGCGTTCAAGGCCAGCAGGCGGCGGCTCTCGTCCACCTCGAGGCGGTGCTCGTGGAACGCCCCGTCCCGCTCGGGCGGCCCGGGCCGGGCCTCGTCCCGGGGTTGCGTGACGGGCTCGGGGGCCCGTCGCCGTCGGAGGCCGCCGGCGTGTCGGTGGCCGCGAGGGCGTCGGTGACGGATACGGGAAGGATGTCGGTCTCGCGCACGGGGCTCCTGTCGGCGGTGTCCAGGAACTTGTACACCGCGACTGTGACAGCCAAAGTCGTTCCGGGGGCCATGGGGGCCCGCGGCCGCCCAGCCGCTGCGGGGTGCGGGCGGGCCTACCCGGCGGTCCGAGGCCCCGACCGGAAGGTGCCCGGTCGGGGCGGCCTGGAGCTCGCCCAGCGGGTCCTACGTGCCCGTCAGCCACTCTCCTCCTCGGTCTCGACGCCGATGCCCTGGAGAGACTCGGCCAGGGCGGCGAACTCGGTGAGGGCCGCTTCGAGATCTTCGACGATCTCGGCGGCGATGACGCCGGGCGGGGGCAGGTTGTCGGAATCCTCGAGGCTCTCGTCGCGCAACCAGAAGATGTCGAGGCTGGCCTTGTCGCGGGCGACCAGCTCGTCCCAGGTGAACCGCCGGAATCGCTCGGTCTCCACCCGCTCGTGGCGGCGCGCGGGCTTGTAGCACTCGACGAAGTCGTCGAGGTCGGCCCGGGTGAGCGGGTTGGTCTTGAGGGTGAAGTGCTGGTTGGTCCGCAAGTCGTAGACCCACAGCTCCCGGGTCCAGGGGACATCGGAGCCGGGCTTGCGATCGAAGAACAGCACGTTGGCCTTCACACCCTGGGCGTAGAAGATCCCCGTCGGCAGCCGCAGCAGGGTGTGGACGTCGCAGTCGGCGAGCAGGCGGCGGCGGATCGTCTCTCCCGCGCCGCCTTCGAACAGCACGTTGTCGGGCACGACCACGGCGGCCCGGCCGTCGACCTTGAGGAGGGTGGTGACGTGCTGGACGAAGTTGAGCTGCTTGTTCGACGTCGAGGCCCAGAAGTCCTCGCGCACCACGGTCAGGCTCTGGCGCTCCGCCTTACCCTCGCCGTTCACGATCGTGATCGACGACTTCTTCCCGAACGGCGGGTTCGTGAGCACCATGTCGAACCGCACGCCCGGGTGCGCCCGCAGCGCGTCGTCGACGTTGATCGGGCTGTCGGAGTCCGGGCTCTCGATGCCGTGGAGCAGCAGGTTCATGGCGCACAGCCGGGCGGTGTTGTCGACGATCTCCCACCCAGTGAACGCGCCTGACCGCAGGTGCCGCTTCTGGTCTCGGTCCAGGTTCGGGTAGTGGCGCACGATGTAGTCGAAGGCAGCGAGGAAGAACCCGCCGGTCCCGCAGGCCGGATCACAGATCGCCACGTCGGGCCCCGGCTGCATCACGTCGACCATCGCCGAGATCAGGGGGCGGGGGGTGAAGTACTGGCCGGCCCCCGACTTGGTGTCAGCCGCGTTCCTCTCCAGCAGACCCTCGTAGGCGTCGCCCTTGACGTCGGCGTCGAGATGCATCCAGTTCTCGTTGCCGATGAGGTCCTTGATCAGGCGTTCGAGCTTGGCCGGATCCTGGATGCGGTTCTGGGCCTTGCGGAAGACCACGCCGAGCAGGTCGTCGCTCCGGCCGAGCTCGTTGAGGATGGCGATGTAGTGGGCCTCCAGGGCCTCTCCCTTGAGGTCGAGCAGCGACGGCCAGTCGTAGCCCCCGGGGACGATCCGGTCGCCGCCGAGCTCGCGCTGCTCCTCGGCCATCTTGAGGAAGAGGAGGTAGGTGAGCTGCTCCAGGTAGTCGCCGTAGGAGAGGCCGTCGTCACGGAGGATGTTGCAGTAGTTCCAGAGCTTGTCGACGATGACCTTGGCCTCGCTCATGATGCGGTCCTCACCGGGTCGTAGCTGGGCGCGGTCGGGTACTGATCCCAGGTGCGGCCGTCGAGGAGCCGTCCTCCCGCCTTCGGGGAGCGGCCTCCCCATTGCTTGAAGAAGAAGGGGGTTCCGGCCTCGATGCACGAGTCGCGGATGGACCGTACCCAGGCCGGGTCCACGGGGCGGGCCCGCGGGCCGCTCTCACCGCCGACGATCACCCAGTCGATCCCGTCGAGGTCGAGGCGCACGGGGCCGAGCAACGGCTCGACCGAGAGGAACCGGACGGCGCCCGGGACCACCCGCAGGTGGTCGGCGCGGTAGCTGTAGGTCTGGGACTCGACCGAGACCCCTATCCACAGGTTCGCAGGCCAATCGAGTCGGTCCGCCAGCGAGGCGAGGCGCTTGGAGCGCTTGGTGAGGAGCTGGTAGGTGTGCCACGGCGTGTCTCGCACGACGTCGAGGACCTCGCGGATGAACCCTGTGGGCACTTCGGGATGGAACAGGTCGCTCATCGAGTCGACGAAGACCAGCCGCGGGCGCCTCCACCGCTTCGGGACCTCCAGCGCTTCGTGGTGGACCGTGACGCCGAAGCCCGGGCCGCTCGTCCGCGGATCCCCGTCTCTCTGGTACTTCGCCTGACCCATCGCCTTCAAGCGCGCGGCCAGCGTGAGCGGTATGGCAGTGGTCGCACCCCGGTGACGTGCGGTCGCATCCCGTGGTCGGGTTCCAGGTGGCGTCGGTCCACTCGATCGCGGAGTCAGCCATGACACCTCCCGCCAACCGCTCTTCCGGTCACCCCAGTTCCTCCCACGGTGGGAGCTCGACCGGGAAGTCACGTCGCCAGCCCGTGTGGAGGTCCTCGTAGATCGGTCTGGGCTCGGGCACGTCGAAGAGCGTGCCAGGGCGAGGCCTGACCCGCCCCCTCTCCTGTGCCCAGCGCATGATCGACGCACCTGCCGTGGTCGGTGACGAAGATCATGGCGTAGAGCATCCCCGGCTGTTGCGGATGGGCCGCACGAGCAGGCGCCGGTAGCCGAGCCCCTGCGAGCCGGTCCATGTAGAGGAACAAGTAGGCCTGCTGGCGTCGCCCGGCTCGATCTCTCCGGCCAGCCTCGCCTCCCACACCGCCTGCCATGGGCCCCACGCCCGCTAGAGCCGGGCGATGCGCTCCGGGAACCCCCTTCTCCTCGGCCAGGGCCCGTCTGGACCCGAGCATCCGCACGACGCCGCTCGTGGAGAACAGGATCCACATCTCGACCTTCGACCGGCCGGTCCGCTTCGCGCTCACGCTTGTGATCGGCGATCCGCCGGATCGTGGACCAGCGCAACTCCATCCCGTCGGGATCGAGGAACGCGAACGTAGGGGCCTGACCGGCAGCTCCGTGAGCACCTGCCCGATCGTCTCGTTGCAGTCACCCGGCACGACCCGCACGTCCCGGCCCGGATGGCGGGCGGCGAGCGACCGAAGGGCGGCCACCCGGCGGGGTGCCTTCTCGAACAGCCGCACGCGGGTGAACGGAGGCACGACCGTCAGCGCGGTCTCCGCCGAGCCGGGAAAGGTGCGGTCGGTCCCGACGATCGCGTTGAGCGTGGTCGCCGGCGAACGCGTCGAGGTACACGCGGTTGACGGCGCCCTTCGATGCCCGGGCGAACGCCGACAGGTAGTCGGCGAGGATCGAGAGCTTCTCGTAGGAATGCGGATGCCACTCGCGCATCGCACCTCCTCCGTGGCTCCTCCGACCGTACCGAGGGGGTACGACACCGACGGCGCCCAGATGCTCGCGATCTGGAGACGGGCCGGCGGCTGCGAGTTCGCCGCTTCCGGACCGGCCGCCTCTCGCTTCGCACGGATGCGCTCGAGCAGCACCGACGCGGGCTCGTCGTTCGGGTCCTGGGGAACGAGCTGGCCCGAGAACGCTGCGGCCAGGATCGACCGCTGAAGCGTGTCCGAAGCCGCCCTCGCATTCCTGACTTCTCCACCGAGGTAGGCGTGAAGCGATAGCTGGTCATCGAGCATCTCAGCGACTCTCCTCTGGACCGGCAGGTTTGGTATGGGCACCGGAAGCTGGCGGAGATCACGGATGTTGACACCCTTCACAGCCACACCTCGGGCCACTCGCCGCAGGAATGATTGGCATTCAGGGCTCCTGAGGAAGTGAACAAGGAACCCTCGATCTACAAAGGGGAGGGGTGCAATGCGAGCCGAATCCTGGGTAATATTTGCCCCATCGAGCACATCGGGAACTGGTGCGACACGACCGTAGGTCCCTCGAATAGAGATGAGCACGTCCCCTCGGCGAAGCGTCGCACCAACGAACCGCTCTGCAATCTCGGGAGCTGTCCGCATGAGTGCACTGACGTGGATGATCCCGTCCGGGTAGTCGCGCACCTTCACTACCGGGACTCCACCCCGCACGTGCTCACCCGGCTTCAAGATGCCGTACCGAATGACGCGTTCAGGGCTGGCAACCGACATCAGAGCAACCCGCTCCCATCGCGGATCGAACGCACTTCGGCGGAGCCCATCTTCAAGGCGCTTGAGTCTCGTTTGGGTCGGCGAGAGGAGGCTGTCTGCCGCGTCGAGGCGGGAAAAGTGTTCCTCGATGGCGGCGACGATCCGATGCTGCTCGCCACATGGTGGCACCGGAAAGGGGGAAGGAAGCGAGGCCATGTTTCCCGAGATGTCGAATGTTCACGCCACGGCCCACCTTCCCGAATTCCCCGCTCAGAGCCATGGCCCGGCAATACCAATAGACGTACTCCATGGACATGATGTGCGGGCGAACCCGCAGAAGGGTGTTTTGAAAGCAACAGCCGGGAATCTCGTCACGCCAGATCGCGGGTTTCCCCACCTCCTTCGGGCTCCCAGAGGCCTCGTTCAAGAGCAAGTCACCAGCTTCGAGTTCGAACGTAGCGGCCTCGGCCGGCTCAAAGTTCATTTCCTTCACATCAGTGACGTCGATGCCCTCCCAGGTCACATTCGCCGCCCGGAGATACGGGCGCATGTGCGGTCCCGAGTGGTTCCTCGGTGAGCGCTGCCGCCCGAGTTGGATGTCGGCAACCTCGCCGATGGTCGCCCAGACCCACCCAGGCGGCAGTTCCTTCACGCTGCCACGATCCCGCTCAGCTCCTCGAGCAGGTCATCGAGGTCTTGACCGAACAGCTCGCGGGCCCGGCCCAGGCCCCCGCGCTGGCTGAACGGGGGCGTCGAGCAGCTCCCTGGGCTCGATCGAGAGGCTCGCGGCAAGGTGGTCGCGGATGAGCCGGAGCCACTCAAGCTGCTCGTCGGTGAAGGATCGGCCGGCGCCCGCCTGCTGCTGGAGCCAGGCCTCGAAGCGCTCCTCGACGTGCTCGGGGAACGGGACCAGCTCGTCATCGAGCCCGAGCGCGAAGCGCACGAGTGACACGATGTTCGTGAGCACCGTCCCCGCCGAGCCCCGCACCTTCGAGGCGTCGAGCGTCTCGTAGGCCTCCCACAGCCGCTCGGGAGTCCAGCGGTGCGGAGGGTGCCCGATGGTCTCGGCCAGCTCCTTGACGTCCCTGTGGGTGAGCCGCTTCGCGTATGGGCGGCTGTAGAGCACCTGGAGGGCAGTGATCTCGTCCTTGTGATCGGCGAGGAACTGCCGGAACGAGGCGATCGTGTCGGCCGCCCGGGCCCGGGCGTCGACGGCGAACTCCGCCCGGGTGACCTCGTCCGTGCTGATCTCGTCGATGGCCTGCTCGAAGGTGCGCTGGACGTCGACCAGGAGCCCGCGGAGCTCGGGATTGGCGGCGAAGGGCCGAACGGCCTCCGCCAGCATCTCGGCCCTGGCCTTCGCAACGTCGTCCTCACCCGGCTCGGCGGCACCGCTCGCCTGCCGGGCGGCGGCGAGCTGCCGGTCGGGATCGATGGCCGCGACGAGCCCGTGCTCGATCGAGCGCAGCGACTGGCCGGCGACCTGCTCGAGGCGCTCCCGGTCGGCGGAACTGATGCGGTGGTCGATGCGGGCCAGGCGGGAGGCGAGGGTGGAGACGAGGTCCTCGCTCACCTGGCCGAGGGCTGCCTGCCGGAGCAGCTCTCCAGCGGGACTCCCCGCTTGCGCTCCAGAGGGCAGGTCTCGATCAGCTTGGTCTCGGTCACCCCGACCGCGCCGACGAGGACGAACCGGTCCTTGCGGGCGGCATCGGGGGTGACGACGCGCAGCTCGTCGTCGGAGACCGTGCGGACGCCCCGGCCCTTCATCTGCTCGAAGAAGCTCCGGGAGCGCACCATCCGCATGAACACGACCATCTCGATGGGCTTGACGTCGGTCCCGGTGGCGATCATGTCGACGGTCACCGCGATGCGAGGGTTGTAGCCGGTCCGGAAGGCCTGGAGCAGATCCTCGGGCTTGCCGCCGTCGGAGGCCTTGTAGGTGATCTTGGCGATCACGTCGTTGCCCTTGCCCAGCTCCTCGCGGGCGATGCGGACGATGTCCTCGGCGTGCGAGTCGTCCTTGGCGAAGATCAGGGTCTTGGGGATGTGGCGCAGCCGGCCGTGCTCGTCGACCTCGCGACCGGGGAAGATCGCCGGGAGGTGGTCGCGAAGGGTCCGGACGATGGTGCGGATCTGGTCCTTGGCGACGACCTTGCGGTCGAGCTCGTCGGGGTTGTACGGGAGGTCCTGGTCGACCTGCTCCATGCGCTCCTCGCGGGTCTCCCGGTCCCGGAAGGTTGTCCAGTAGCCGGCCTCGATGGTGGAGCCGCTCTCGGTGATCGCGGTGGAGAGGCGGAACACGTCGAAGTCGACGTTCACCCCGTCGGCCACCGCCTGCGGGAATCCGTACTCCATGACCAGGTTCTGGTCGAAGAACCCGAAGGTCTGCTTGCCCGGAGTGGCGGTGAGGCCGACGAGGAACGCGTCGAAGTACTCGAGCACCTGACGCCAGACCCCGTAGATGGAGCGGTGGCACTCGTCGACGACGATCACGTCGAAGGACTCGATCGGCAGCGCCGGGTCGTAGTCGACCTCCACCGGCCGCTCGGGCGCCACGTCGAATCCGGATTCCTCGTCGAGGCTCTCCTCGAGGTCGGCCTCGCCCCGCAACATCGAGTAGACGCGCTGGATCGTGCCGATGCACACGCTGGCCACGGGGTCGACCCGGTTGTGGGTGAGGTGCTGGACGTTGTAGAGCTCGGTGAACTTGCGGCCGGAGCCGGGCACCTCGAAGCCCTGGAACTCCTTGAGGGCCTGGCGGCCGAGGTTGGCCCGGTCGACAAGGAACAGGATCCGCCTGGCCTGGGCGTGGCGGATGAGCCGGTCGCAGATGTTGGCCGCGGCGAACGTCTTGCCCGAGCCGGTGGCCATCTGGATGAGCGCCCGAGGGTGGTTGTCCTTCAGGGACCGCTCGAGGTTGGTGATGGCCTCGAACTGGGCTCGGCGGAGCCGACCCGGATCCTCGTCGAGGTCCGGGAGGGCGGGGATGCGGGCTCGCAGCGTCCCTCCGCCGTGGGACGAGTGCTGCTCGATCTCCCACTCGAGGGTCTCCGGCCGGTGGAACCAGAAGACCCGCCGGGCGGTCGGCTCGGGGTCCATTTGGCAGGTGAACCACGTCTCCGACCCGGTCGACTCGTACCCGTAGGGGCAGCCGGCCGCCGACGAGGAAGGCCGGGATCTGCTCGGGGACGCTGCTCTGGTACTTGACCGTCTGCCACTCGACCCCAGAGAGGGTGGTCCCTTCCTTCTTGGACTCGATGACACCGACGGCCTGACGGTTGACGAACAACACGTAGTCGGCCGGCCCGGCGGTGGTCACCAGCTCACGGACCGCCACCCCCTTGCCGGCGTAGAGGTTGACCGCCTTGTAGTCCTGCACGACCCAGCCGGCGGCCTCCAGCATCGCGTCGATCCGCTGCCGAGCCTTCTGCTCGGGGTGTAGCTGTGGGTCGTTCGCGGAGGTCATGGCCCTTGGAGGTTACGAGGCACGGGTACTCATGCGTCAGAGATAGTCGTCGCTCAGAGCCCTAGCGCGCGTCGAAGTGCGCTCGCCGAGTGGGAAGGCCGGCCACGCAACCGGTGGATTCCCGGGATCGCGAATCCAGGAGTGCTCCGGCTATAGACGGAGTTCTTGAGTTCTTGGTTTCGCCGTATCGCTCTCTCGACGAGATACTGCTCGAGCTCAGCGACGACGAGTTGGTTCACACGCCCTCGAGTTCGTTCATAGGCAAGCAGGAAGAGCACCAGAGAGCCGACGTTCCCTCCCATAGCCTCATGCAGCAGGCGATAGTTACGATCGGTGAAGCATTCATCGCGGAACGTGCGACAGGTCGAACCGACGTAGAGCGGCATGTAGCCGGGCCCGCGCCGCAGAGCGAAGACGTAGCACCCGAACTCATCGCCCCATCCCTGGGCCTCGTCGTCCCAGATCTCACGGGCGGCACGCCGGTCGAGACTGCGGTCCCTAGTCCTGCCCCTTGTTGGCACCAGGAAAGGGACCACCAACCCCCGCGAACCCTCTTGTTCTTCCCCCCCCCCCCCCCCCCCCCCCCCCCGACCCCCCTGCAATCATTCCATCTCACGATCAGATCGGGAAGTGGAAAGGGACGCCCCCCTTGTTTGCGAGGAACGGCAAACCCTCGGGTTGGTAGGGATTGCCGGTTCCTCGGCTGAGGACCGCGGCCCCCCCCACGCCACCCCCCCCCCGGGGACGACGACGCCGGCCTCGTAGGCGAGCATCACGAGTTGGGCCCGGTCGCGGGCGTCGAGCTTGGTGAGCAGCCGGCTCACGTGGGTCTTCGCCGTGCCGTAGGACATGAACAGCGTCTCGGCGATCTCGGTGTTCGACAGGCCGTTGGCCACCGCGGCGAGCACCTCGATCTCCCGGGGCGTGAGCGTCTCGAGGGACTTGCGCAACTCGGTGGCCGGCGCGACGGGACGGCGCACGAACTCCTCGACCAGCCGCCGGGTGACGGACGGCGCCAGCAGCGCCTCGCCGTTCGCGACCACCCGCACCGCGGCGATCAGGTCGTCGGGGTTGGTGTCCTTGAGGAGGAACCCGCTCGCCCCCGCGTGCAGGGCCTCGAACACGTACTCGTCGAGGTCGAACATCGTGAGGATCAGCACCCGTGTCGACGCGAGGCGCTCGTCGGCGGTGATCCGCCTCGTCGCCTCGACGCCGTCCATCTCGGGCATCCGGATGTCCATGAGGACGACGTCGGGCCGCTCGCGGGAGACAAGCTCGACCGCGGCCTGCCCGTCGGCGGCCTCCCCGACCACCTCGATGTCGGGGGCGGTCCCCAGCAGCACGGCGAAGCCGCTGCGCACCAGGGCCTGGTCGTCGGCGATCGCGACGCGGATCATGCTGAGCGCTCCGGGTCGTAGGGCAGGGAGGCGGCGACGCGGAACCCGCCGTCGGGGCCCGCCCCGACCGACAGCGACCCGCCGTAGACGGCCACGCGCTCGCGCATGCCGACCAGGCCGTGGCCGCGGCTCGGGGCGCCGTTCGGTCCCCGGCCGTCGTCGGTGACGTCGATGGACAGCAGACCGGACCCGTTGGTGAGCCGGACGACGGCCCGGTAGGCGTCGGCGTGACGCAGGGCGTTGGTGAGCGCCTCCTGGACGATGCGGTACGCGGCGAGCCCGACGCCGCGCGGCACGTCGGCGACGTCGCCGTCGACCTTCAGGTCGACCCGGAGGCCGGCGTCGGTCACCTGGTGGGCCAGGCGGGGCAGGTCGGCCAGCCCCGGGGCCGGCGTGTAGGCGGGGCTCCCGTCGGGGTTGCGGACCTCGCCGAGCAGCCAGCGGATCTCGGTCAGGGCCGACCGGCTCGTCCGGGCGATGTTCTCGAAGGACCGCCGGGCCTCGGCCGGATCGGACTCCATGACCCGGCCCCCCGCACCGGCCTGCACCGCGATGACCCCCAGCGAGTGGGCCACGACGTCGTGCAGCTCCTGGGCGATGCGCAGCCGCTCGTCGGCGGCGGCCCGCTGCGCGGCGGCGAGCTGCTCCTTCTCGTTGGCCTCGATGAGGCGGTGCCGGGACTGCATGGTCCAACCCACGGAGAACGCGACCCCGAACATGGCGGCGGTCGACACCAGCTCCCCGGCGGCGAAGTCGGGGACGTCGCCGGCGAGGAGCGCGACGAGCGCCGCCCCCATGAGGGTCGCGCTCACCGCCACCTCGCGGGCGCCACGGTACGCCCCCACCGTGTAGGCGCCGAACAGGAGCATGAACGGCAGCATGCCCTCGTCGTAGTCCCGCAGCATGAAGATCGCGACGGACACCGTCGAGACGGCGAAGACCGCGGTCGGCGCCCGGCGCCGCGCGTAGTAGGGCAGCGTGGCGGCCAGCACCAGCACGAGCCCGATCCCGTCGAAGTCCCGGTAGGCGTCGGGGCTCGAGTCCGAGCCCGCGGCGGTGGTGAGCAGGCCCGCCACGACGATGACGGTGCCGGTCAGGAGGTCCAGGGCCCACGGAGTCGGGCGACGCCATCGCTTCACGACGCCACGCTACCGGTCCCTCGCCGGCACCGCATCGGCCTCGGGGCCGGGAGTCGCGTACGTCTCGAGACGTACGCGCGCCCGCCGGACCAGGCGCATCAGGACGACCCGGGGCCGACCGACGATGGCCGCCAGGCGGACGACGTCGGGCCCGATGTGGCGCATCGTCGACGGGACGGCAAGCGCAGTGCACGAGACCGAGGAGGCGACGTGCACGACACCCCGGAGGCGACGATGAGCACCACCGACACACCCCTGCGCCGGGGGCTCCCGCCCGACGGCGTCCCCACCTCACACCGACCTGCCCGGCCCTCCCGTCGGGTCGCGATCCCGCAGTACTCACGACGGTCCATCCTGGCCATCTGGGCGGCGGCCACCGTGCCGATGGGGTTGCTGGCCTGGGTCGGCGCTCCCGCCCTGGCGTCGTCGTTCGAAGGCAGCTTCGCCCTCGGACGGGCGCTCATCGTGTGCCTGGCCGCCGGCCTGGTCTGGCAGGGCGTGCTCGTCGCCGTCCTCGTGTGGCGCGAGCAACGCAGCCTGCGCTGGTCGACGCTGCGGGAGGCCCTGTGGCTGCGCGCGCCCCGCAACCCGAAGACCGGGCGCACCGGTGGGCGGGTCTGGCTCGTCGTGGTGCCGCTGATCCTGGCCCTCGCCCTCACCGAGCTCCTCCCCGGCCTGCCGATCCCGTCTGATCGGGACCTTGGCGGTCTCCTCGAGTCCGACGCGGGGAGGACCCTCATGAGCGGCGCCTGGGGCTGGCTCGCCGTCATGCTCGTCAGCTCCGTCTTCAACACCGTGCTGGGCGAGGAGCTCCTCTTCCGCGGCTTCCTGCTGCCGAGGATGAACGGCGCCTTCGGCGAGCGCGACTGGGTCGCCAACGGGGTCCTGTTCGCCGCGTACCACGTGCACGTTCCCTGGGTGATCCCGGTCGCGCTCCTCGACACGCTGATCCTGGCCCACCCCACGAAGCGGTACCGCAGCGCCTGGATCGGCATCGCCGTGCACAGCGCGCAGAGCGTCGTCGTGATGGCGCTGGTGCTGTCGCTCGTGGTCTCGTGAGCGGCCGGCGCGGGTCAGCGGGCGCGCTCGTAGCGGCAGACCTGCACACCGGTGCCGGCTGTCGTGACCGAGGTGAGCTCGAAGACCCGCGCCTGGCCGTCGCCCGGGAAGATGGTCTTGCCGCCGCCGAGGACGATCGGCTCGATCATGAGGGCGAGCTCGTCGACGAGGTCGGCCGCCAGCAACGCCCGAGCGACCGACGCGCTTCCCATCACGTTGACGTCACCGCCGGCCCGGTCGCGCAGCTCGGACACCTTCCCCACCAGGTCGTCACCCCGGACGATCGTGGTCGGCTCCCACGTGAGGTCCGCGTCGGACAGGGTGTCGGTCACGACGTACTTCTGGACCCGGTTCATCCAGTCCGCGAACGGGTCGCCGGCCCGATCGGGCCACGCCCCGGCCATGACCTGCCACGTGCGCCGGCCCTGGAGGAGGGCGTCGGTGCGCCCGGACATCTCGTCGATCGCCGCCCCCATGACCTCGGGGTCGAAGAACGGCATCGACCAGCCTCCGTGGCGGAACCCACCGTCGGTGTCCTCGTCGGGGCCGCCGGGGGCCTGCACGACCCCGTCCAGGCTGATGAACTCGCTGATCACGATGCGCATGCCGCATTCTGACGATCACACGGCCGTGATCCGTCGCGGGCGCGCCGGTCAGAGCACGAGCCAGTGGGAGTCGAGGGGTTCGCCGGTGGGGTGTTGGTAGGGGTGGGGTGGGGGTGGGAGGTGGCCGGGGGTCGGGGTCGGGCGGCGGGTCCGATGGGCCGTCCGCGGGCGTCGTGGAAGCGGAGTCCTTTGGGGTGGGGGCGGGGGAGGTCGGCGTCGCCGGTGATGGTGAGGGCGCCGAGGTGGTGTTGGCGGTGGTGGCGGCCGCAGAGGGCGACGAGGTTGGGGGTGTCGCTGGGGCCGTGGTCTTCCCAGTGGGTGATGTGGTGGATGTGGAGGTGGCGGGTGGTCTCGCAGCCGGGGACGGCGCAGCCGCCGTCGCGGTGTTCGACGAGGCGGCGGGTGCGTCGGGGGACGGTGCGCATGGTCCGCCCGACGCTGACCGGCTTCCCGTCGAGGTGGGCGACGGGGCGCAGGCGGGTGTCGCAGGTGAGGTAGCGGCGTAGCGCGTCGGGGAGGGGCCGGTCGAGGTGGACCGAGAGGCGGGCGGGGTTGGTGGGGTCGGCGGGGTCGGCTTCGAGGTGGGTGAGGACCAGGTAGCGGTCGGGGCCGGGCAGGGTCATCTCCCCGGCGGCGAGTGAGGTCTCGGCGACGGCGAGGAGCGCGTCGGCCCAGGTGACCCGCCCGGCGTCGGGGGTGCCGGTGGCCTGGGTGAAGAGCTGGTGGTGGGCGGCGGCCAGGGCGGTCTCGACCACGGCGCCTTGGTCGGCGGGCAGTTCGGCGTGCAGGGCCCAGGAGCCGTCGTCGCGGCTGGCGAAGGAGACCCGGCGGCGTTCCTCACCGGGTTCGGGGTCGGCGGTGGTGGCGTCGGGGTCGGGGGTTGGTAGGCGTGGCGGGCCAGGGTGCGGGTGAGCTGGGCGACGGTGGTGTGGCGGGCGAGGTCGACCGCGGCGGTCTCGTGGGCGGCGGGGACGTGGCGGGCGACCACGCCGGCCTGGTCGAAGGACAGCTCCCCGCGGCCGAGTGCGCCCAGGGTGGCGGGCAGCTCGGGGGCCCGGCGGGCCAGGGCCAGGATGCGGCGGGCCTGGGTGGAGGAGATCCCCAGCTGCCAGGTGAGCCACTGGGTCGCAGACGACACGCCTGCCTGCTGCCACAGCCCCTGGGCCAGGCCGTCGGCGACGAGGGCGACGAGGCGGCCCTGGGCGGCATTGAGGATCCCGGCCACCTCGGCCAGCTCGGCCTCGAGGGCGTCGATCTGCCCGGCCCGGGAGGCCGCCTCCCCGCGATCGTCGACCACAGACACGAACATATGTTCGATCATAGGGTCCGGTCGGCCGCCCGTCAAGCACGAATCAGGGCCTCCCCGACCGGGCCGCGACCACGGCGCGCAGGACCCCGGGACGCGCGCCGCCCGGAGCTACCGGCTCGACTGCTCGACGACCGTTCCGGCCAGCGCGACGGTCGTCTCGGCCCAGCCCACCGCCTTGCCGGCGGTGCTCTGCGGCAGCGCCCCCGGGTCGTACTCGGCTCGCGTCTTCAACGGGAGAAGCCGCCCCAGGTGCTTCGAGGCGGCCTTCCCCTCGGCGCCCGCCTGGTCGGGCAGGGCGCAGGACTGGTCGTGCTCCTGGCCGGCTGCTCGCTGGGCGAGGCGAGCGACGCAGATGGCGTCCCCCGCGTTGATGCCCGCGTGCACGGCCAAGCTCGTCGCCGCGACGTCCCTGCCCTCGTCGAGGCTCGCCCGGGCCGCAGCCCTCTAGGCAACGGCTGCTCCCAGGTCCGCGAGCGGCGCCCCCAGATGTGGATGCCGTCGCGCTCGATCTCGCGCCAGACCCGGCGACGGGATCCGAGGAGTCCGGGGATCTCCTCTTCGCCGGCGTCGAGGAGGTTCACGGGGTTGCCGCACAACCGGCGCGCCCGGCCGGCGAGCTCGTCGAGCCCGTCGGACCATCGGGGGTCGTCCTCGTCCACGCCCGCCGGGCGGACGACGAGCAGATCCACGTCGCTCTCCGGACCGGCCTCCCCGCGCGCCACCGACCCGAACACCGTCACGTTGGCCGGCGGGGGCCGTACGCCCTCGCGGCCTGCCGTAGCTCCTCGAGGAACGCCTCGCGAAGCCCCGCCAGCTCCGACACGAGTCTCGCCGCCAGGTTCTCGGGGGCGAGCCGGAACAGCGCCGCCGGCGGCACGTCGCGACGCTCCACCACGCCCAGTCCGACCAGGCGTCGCAGCACCCGTGACGCCTGGGGCGGGCTCACGTGGGCGACCTCGGACAGCGCTCGCAAGGTGAGCTCACCGGTGGTGCGCGCCAGCGCCTCGAGCACCCGGCCCTGCGCGCCGGGGATCAAGGCTTCGACCGGACGGGTCAGGTCCACGGCCGCCAGTCTATTCAACTTTGTGGAACAACTGTTTCACTTTCTTTCGCTTGGCCCGACGCGACGGCAGGGTGCGCACCGGGCAGCCGTGTCAGGGCGTCACCGAGACTCGCGCCGGGACGGCCGGGCGCCGCCCGGGCATCAGCCTCGAGACCGACGCCGGGATCACTCCTGGGACCGACCCAGGATCACTCCCGGGGCGGACGACCGCCGGGCCCCCCGAGCGCACACTCGCCTCATGACCCTCACCACCGTCCCCACCACCACCGAGCGGGCCCCGGGCCCGCCCCGACCCCCGCCGCCCGGGCCGTCGACGCCGTCAAGGTGTACGGCAAGGGCGTCACCGCCGTCCGCGCCCTCGACGGCGTGAGCGTCGACTTCGCCGCCGGTGGCTTCACCGCCATCATGGGCCCCTCGGGCTCGGGCAAGTCGACGCTGCTCCACGCCGTCGCCGGCCTCGACGACCTGACCTCCGGCCGGGTCTTCATCGGCGACACCGACCTCACCCGCCTCGGCGACAAGGCGCTCACCCGGCTCCGCCGGGACCGGGTCGGCTTCGTGTTCCAGGCCTTCAACCTGGTGCCGACGCTCACCGCCATCGAGAACATCGAGCTCCCGATGGCCCTCGCCCGCCGCCGGCCCGACAAGGAGTGGCTCCGCCTCGTCGTCGACACGGTGGGGCTCCGCCACCGCCTGAAGCATCGCCCGAGCGAGCTGTCGGGCGGCCAGCAGCAGCGGGTCGCCGTGGCCCGGGCCCTGGCCGGCCAACCCGAGATCATCCTCGCCGACGAGCCGACCGGGAACCTCGACAGCCGCAGCGGCGCCGAGATCCTGTCGTTCATGCGTCAGGCCGTGTCGGAGCTCGGCCAGACGATCGTGATGGTGACCCACGACCCGATCGCCGCCAGCTACGCCGACCGGGTCGTCTTCCTCGCCGACGGCCGGATCGTCGACGAGGTCTCCACCCCCACCCCGGACGCGGTCCTCGACCGCCTCAAGCAGATCGGGCGCTGACATGTTCTCGCTGACCCTCAAGGGCCTGTGGGCCCACAAGCTGCGCTACGCGCTCACCGGCCTCGCCGTCGTCCTCGGCGTGGCCTTCATGGTCGGCACCCTGGTGCTGACCGACACGATGGAGCAGACCTTCGACGGGGTCTTCGAGTCCGCCAACGAGGGCACCGACGTGATCGTCCGGCGCGACGGCGCCATCGAGGACGGGATCGCCACCGCCCGGGACCGCCTCGACGCCGGAATCGTGGACCGGGTGGCGGACCTCGAGGGAGTGGCGGCGGCCCGGGGTTCGATCCAGGGCGTCACCCAGCTCGTCCAGGCGGACGGCACGACGTCGCCGACCGAGGGGTTCGGCATCACCGTCGGCGCCAACTGGATCGACGACGAGCGGCTCAACCCGTTCTCGCTCTCGTCGGGCCGGGCGCCCGGCGCCGCCGACGAGGCCGTGATCGACGAGAGCACGGCCGGAGACCAGGGCTGGGCGCTCGGCGACCGGATCCAGGTGCTGGCCAGGGCCGGCTCGACCGAGCTCACGATCGTCGGCATCGCGACCTACGGGGACCTCGGCGGCGTGCCGGGGTCGTCGCTTGTCGCCACCACCGACGCCACCGCCCAGACGCTGTTCGCCGAACCGGGCCGCTACGACCGCGTGCTCGTGGCCGGCACCGCGGGCGTGACGCCGGCGGACCTGATCGATCGGATCGGGGCGTCGGTCGCCACACCCGGCTCGGGCCTCGAGGTGCTCACCGGCACGCAGGACACCGCCGACCAGCGGGCGGACCTGCAGGACGACCTGGCGTTCCTCGACCAGTTCCTCATGGCGTTCGCGTACGTCGCCCTGCTCGTCGGGACCTTCATCATCTACAACACCTTCTCGATCGTCGTGGCCCAGCGGACGAAGGACGTGGCCATGCTGCGGGCGGTCGGCGCCCGGCGCGCCCAGGTGCTGCGGTCGGTCGTGCTCGAGTCGGTGCTGGTCGGCGCGGTCTCGGCGGCGGTCGGGCTGGCCGCCGGGGTGGGGCTGTCGTTCGGGCTGCGGGCGCTGCTCGCGGGCGGCGGCCTCGAGCTCCCGGACGGCCCGCTCGTGGTGTCGTCGGCGACCATCACCACGGCGCTCGGGATCGGAGTGGTCGTGAGCGTGCTGTCGGCCGTGGTGCCGGCGGTGCGGGCGAGCCGGGTGCGCCCGATCGCGGCGCTGAGGGAAGTGGCCGTCGAGCGGTCCGGCCCCTCGGTCGGGCGGGTGGCCGCCGGCGTGCTCCTGGCCGGTGCGGGCGCCGGGGCGTTCGCGACGGGGCTGTCGGCCTCGGGCCAGGACGGCCTCCCGCTCATCGGTCTCGGCGCGACGGCGGCGATCCTGGGCTTCTTCACCCTCGGCCCGGTGCTCGTCGGACCGGTCGTCCGCCTGCTCGGCGTGCCGACCCGCCTGCTCGGCGTCACCGGCCGCTACGCCCGGGAGAACGCCCGCCGCAACCCCAGGCGGACCGCCGCCACGGCCTCGGCGCTGATGGTCGGGGTCGCCCTGGTCGGGTTCATCACGATCTTCGCGGCGTCGACCAAGGACTCGATCGCGGTGGCCATCGACGAGTCGTTCCGGGCCGACTACGTGGTCGACTCCGGTTCGGTGGCCCAGGGGTTCGCCCCCGCGATCGAGGACGAGCTGCGGGCCGTCCCCGGGGTCGCGCTGCTGTCACCGGTGCGCGTCGCCCAGGCCCGGGTCGACGGGTCGACCACGCACGTGATGGGCCTCGACCCGATGGTCGTCGACGAGCTGTACGACATGAAGGTCACGAGCGGCTCGATCACGGAGGTCCGCGACGGCGGGGTGGCGGTCACGGCCGACAAGGCCCGCGACGAGGGGCTGTCGATCGGCGACCCCGTGCCGGTCCGGTTCGCGGACGGCCAGGAGCTGCCCATGACGGTGCGGGCCGTCTTCGACGGCCACGCCATCGGCGGCGAGGCGACCTGGATCGTCGACCTCGACACCTTCGAGGCGCACGTCCCCGACCAGTTCGACCGCCGGGTGTTCGTGGCGCTCGCCCCGGGCGTGACGGCCGCGGAGTCCCGTGCGGCGCTGGAGGTGGCGCTGGCCGGATGGCCCAACGCCGAGCTCCAGGACGGGGCCCAGTTCCGGGAGGGCATCACCGCCCAGATCGACGCGATGCTGAACCTGATCTACGGCCTGCTGGCGTTGACGGTCGTGATCTCGCTCATCGGCATCGCCAACACGCTCGCCCTCTCGGTGCACGAGCGGACCCGCGAGCTCGGGCTCCTGCGGGCGGTCGGCATGCAGCGCCGCCAGATCCGCCGGGCGGTCCGCTGGGAGTCGCTCCTGATCGCCGTGCTGGGTACGGCCCTGGGCGCGGTCCTGGCGGTCGGCGCGGCGTGGGGCGTGGTCAGGGCGCTCGAGGACCAGGGCATCACCCGCCTCACGCTGCCCCCCACCCAGCTCGCGGTCGTCCTCGGGATGGCCGGCGTGGCGGCCGTGCTGGCCGCCGCGGGCCCGGCCCGGAGGGCCGCCAAGCTGGACGTGCTGGAGGCCATCGCGACCGGGTAGCGCGAGCAGTTCCGGCCGCGGCCGCTGGTCGCGGGCAGCGGGGGCCCCGGCCCCCGCTGCCCCGCGCCGGGCCGGAGACTCGCCGGGATCACACCGGGAGTCGTGAGAGACTGCCGGTGGATCCGTCTCGGGCCGGTGCCCCCTGCGGCGAGGAGTCGAATGAAGGTTCACGCGATGACCGGCGGGGCCCCCCTGCGGGACTTCCAGGAGCTCGCGCGGCGAGCCGCGGCAGCCGGGTTCTCGGGGCTGGTCGTCACCGAGGCCGGCCGCACCGCGTACCTGTCCTGCGCGGCGGCCGCGCTGAGCGGAGCCGACGTCGACCTGGCCACCGGGGTCGCGGTCGCCTTCCCCCGCAGCCCCATGGTCACCGCCACGACCGCGTGGGAGCTGGCCGAGGCGAGCGGCGGGCGGTTCCGCCTCGGGATCGGCACCCAGGTGCGGGCCCACGTGGAGCGCCGCTACAGCGCACCGTTCGACCCGCCCGGCCCGCGCCTGCGCGAGTACGTGCTCGCGTTGCGCGCCTGCTTCCGGGCCTTCCGGGGGGAGGAGCCGCTGGCGTTCCAGGGCGAGCACTACCGCCTGTCGCTCCTTCCGGACCAGTGGTCGCCCGGGCCCATCCCGGTCCCCGACCCGCCGATCGACGTCGCCGCGGTCAACCCGTGGATGCTGCGCATGGCCGGGGCGGTCGCCGACGGCGTGCACGTCCATCCGCTGAACACGCCGACCTACCTGCGCGAGACCGTCCTGCCCAACCTCGCCGCCGGTGCGGAGCAGGCCAGCCTCGACCCGTCGACGCGGGCGGTGTTCCTCCCCGTGATGACGGTGGTCGGCGACACCGAGGAGGAGCGCGCCCGCTGGCGCGAGGCGTCACGCACGATGATCGCCTTCTACGGGTCGACCCCCAACTACGCGTTCGTCTTCGAGCAGCTCGGCCGGCCCGGGGTCACCGAGGCGCTGCGCACGGCACAGAAGGCCGGCGACCTGGCCGGGATGGTCGCGGTCGTCGACGACGAGCTGCTCGCCCACTTCGTGGTCGAGGGCACGTGGGACGAGCTCGGCGGCGCCATCGTCGAGCGCTGCGCGCCTCTCGCGGGGTACCAGGTGCACGTCGTGCTGTACCACGCCCGCACGGCCACGCAGGAGCCCGGCGACACGTTCGAGCGCTTCGGTGCCGTCGCCCGGGAGGCGATCCGCCTGTCCGGGTGACCGGGTGTCGCCGCCCTCCGCGTACATCTCCCGATGTACCCGGCGGGCGAGCGGAATGGCCGCCAGACCGACGACGAGGGCCGTGGGAAGGCGCACGCTGGGAGCACGAGCTCAGCGTGCCGAGGAGACCGATCATGGCCAGCACCGCCAGCACCTTCAGCGTCCGCCCCGACGAGGTCCGGCTCCGCGACCCCCTCGACCGCGGCGAACCCCCGCCCGGCGCTCGCCGGAGGTCACCCCTGGGGCGCTTCTTCGGCGTCGTCACCCGACCGGACAGCTACCGGAACATCGCCTACCTGCTCCTGGGCCTGCCCCTCGGCACCGTCTGGTTCACCGCGCTGGTGACCGGCGTGTCGACGGCCGCCGGCATGCTCGCTGTCGCCCTCATCGGCGTCCCGATGCTGGTGGTGATGTGGTACCTGACCCGGGCCTTCGCCAACGTGGAGCGCGCCGCGGCCAACCGGCTGCTCCAAGAGCAGGTCCCCTACGCGCCGATCGCGTCCGCGCACCGCGGCAACCCGTGGGTGAGGCTCCGCGCCATGAGCCGCGAGCAGGACCGCTGGCGCGAGGCCGGCTACCTCATGGCGCGCTTCCCCGCCGGCATCGCCACGTTCACCGCGGCCGTGACCGCGCTCTCGACCCCGCTCATGGTCGCCTGGGCTCCGATCCACGCCCGGATCGAGGACCACCCCTTCGGCGACTGGGCCCTGAGCTCGAGGATGGAGGACGCGGCGCTGTCGCCGTGGGCGTGGTTCCTCGTGCCGCTCGGTCTGCTGCTGGTCGTCGTCGCCTTCCACGTCCTGAACGGCCTGGCCCGGGCGTGTGGCCGCTGGACCACGTCCTGGCTCGGCGCCGGCGCACGGTGAGCGAGCCGGTGCCCGCACGCCCGGATCAGCCGGCCGGGGCCTTCGCTCGATGCGCCCGGCGCGCCGGGCGCGGCACGATACTGGCTCGATGACCCAGGCGGTGATCCTCCAGCACGTCGAGCCCGAGGGCCCCTTCGAGATCGCCTCGGCGCTCGGGCGCGCCGGCCTCGACGTCCACGTCGTACGCGTCGATCGGGGCGAAGCCGTCCCCCGGGACACGTCGGATCTGGCGGCGCTCGTCGTCATGGGCGGGCCCATGTCGGCGACGTCCGACGAGGGCTTCCCCACGCGCCCGGCCGAGCTCGCGCTCCTGCGTGCCGCCCTCGACGCCGCGGTCCCGGTGCTGGGCGTCTGCCTCGGCGCCCAGCTCCTCGCCGCGGCCGCGGGTGGGCGGGTCGTCCCCGGGACCGGCCTGGAGATCGGCTGGGCACCGGTCGAGCTCACGGCCGCCGCCGCTTCGGACCCGCTGTTCGCCGGGCTTCCGGCCACCCTCACCGTGCTGCACTGGCACGGGGACACCATCGAGCTCCCCGCCGGCGCGATGCACCTCGCCCGGTCCGCACGCTACGAGCACCAGGCGTTCCGGGTGGGCCCGAACGCGTGGGGACTCCAGTTCCACGTCGAGGTCGAGGCCGACGCCGTCCGCCGCTTCGTCGAGAGCTTCCCCGAGGACGCCGAGCAGGCGCCCGGTGGTGCCCGGGCCATCGTCGACGCCGTACCGGGCGTGCTCGCCGAGCTCCTCCCGGCGCGAACCGCCCTCCTCGACCGGTTCGCTACGAAAGGTCGACTGGGCAGCTCCGCGTAGCGATTGCTGCGAGACCTAGGATGACGTACACCAACGATGGCACCCGGTTGATTCTTTTGACCCCGCCAGGCTTACCTGTGCACGTACTCCTCCCCTGGTGGGAAATCAAGAGGCTAAGGGTGGCGCCGCGGCCGAGGGCAGTTAGACTATCGGCGGGCGATCCGGACCCATCACAGGGAAGGGACGAGCGCCGACCGGACGCGGGGGGGTCATGGCTAGTGCCGCCACCGCGTCGAGGAGGTCGGTCCGCCGGGGCTGTCCACAGGCTCACGCCGTGGCCGCCACGCTGCAGATGGGCGCGACCTCGAGGCTGGGGTGAGTCGAGGGGGTAAACGGGGGGGCCACCGGGCTGGGACGGGGGCGCGCGCGCCGATGACGGGGCCTTGCGGACCCGCGGGGGGGGCGGGGGAGGCCCCGGGCACTGGTAGAGGCCCTGATGGCTCGCCCCCCCCCACCGCCTGACCCCGCTCGCCCGCCTGCTATCAATCCGTCGAGGGGGTGGTCGGGGTGGCCGGCCGCGCTTCCTACTGTGGTGGGCGCCGGTAAACCGATGCCCCGGTGCGCGAGGCACCACCCGCTCGTCTGGACACTCTTCCTCCCTCCCGTTGATCCTGCCCCCCTCACCGGCCTCGAGGAGGACCACGGACCTCGAGCGGCCTCCCTGGTGTAGCAGGGGCTGCACTGACTCGCGGCCGAGGTCGGGCCCGGCCACCCGTGAGGCCCCCCCAGTGCCCGTCCGCAAGAGAGGGGTGCTCCGCGTGGACGAGCGACATCGGGGCAGTGGAACCGCGGCTCGCCGCGATCAGCGGCGTGGTCAGCCAGGCCAGCCAGGGCCGCATCACCAGGCTCAACATCAACCATGCCCCCAGCCCCAGAAGGATCCCACGTCTTGACGGGCCACAGTCGCCTGACGACCCCCGGGTCCAAGCGGCTGCGGGGGAAGTCCGAACACCCTTCTCGTAAGAGGCTCGTCAGGATCCGAGGAGCCGCTTAAGGATCCTTTCTCCCCCGAGGGGTGGTGGACCTCCTAGGCTGACGGGGTGGCCGCGCCCATCCCCCACCGCGACCTTCAGGGCGACCACCACCACCAGGCGGCTGGCTCCCCAGCGAGTCCAGACGCCGAACGGCGTCGGGCCGGACAGGGGGCGCCCGGCTGACCCGGCGAGGAAGGCTAGCGGGGGACTCGGGCGACGAACGATACCTTGGCGCACCATCGAGCCCCGCTCACTGCCCATTTACCCGTGCACGGAGAACACTCCGCCGGCCCTCAGGGCCCAGTCGCACCCTCTCCCCGGACGGAGACTAATTCCCCCCGGTTTAGTAAATCTTCCTTTTTTTAAATTCTTTATTATTTTTTTCAAAGGTTTTTTATAATTCTACTTTTTATTTTTTCCCCTTTTTATTGAGATTAAGATTTTTTAAGGCGACGACGTCGGGAGGCGTCGGCCTGGCCGTCGAAGCGCGCGAGGTGGCCGGCCACGATCGGGCGCCACGGCCCTGGCTCCCCGTGGTCACGCTCGAGCCGCAGCCGGTCCGTCGCCGCCCGCAGGGCCAGCGGCGGCGAGCTCGACCGCTCGGCCGTCTCCAGCGCGAGGTCGAGCAGCTCGCGAGCCGACTCCGGCGCGCCCGGGCCTCCCGACGCCGTCACGGCCCTCGCCCGGAGCCGGTGGAGCTCGGGCTCGTAGAAGAACGAGCGGGTGGTCTCGCGCATGCCGGTCAGGGCCTCGTCGAGGCGAGCCATCGCCTCGACGGGCTCGCCGGCGGCGAGGAGCGCGTCGGCCTGGAGGCCGAGGAAGTACGGCTCGGTGAGGCGAGCCCCGAAGGACCGGAACAGGGCGAGGCCCTCGGCGATCCCCTCCACCCCGCCGGCCCGCCCCGACGCGGCGTCGACCCAGCCCCGCAGGATCAGCGCCTGGGCGTTGCGCATGGGGAAGCCCTGCTCCTCGGCCAGGGCGCCGGCCAGCTCCGCCCACCGGCCGCAGGCCTCGGGCTCGGCCCGGAACTGGTGCAGGAACGCCCGCTGGACCCGTGCGGTCGACAGGGCGTACAGGTTCTGCTCGCCCAGCTCGACGGCCCGCTCGGCCAGGTGCAGCGACTCGTCGGACCGCCCGAGGTACCAGCTCGCCAGCGAGGCCCACGAGTTGCAGGACGCGGCCGGGTGCTCGGCCAGGCGGGCCATCAGGGCGCTGTGGTCGTCGGCGCCCCAACGGTCGAGCAGGGCGAAGGCGTTCTCGAGGGAGCGCTCGAAGCGGCCCTGGTGGAACGTCGAGCACGCCATGAGCTCGCGGGCCTCGAGCACCAGCTCCTCGGGCGGCGCGTCGAGCACGGGCAGCAGCAGCGCCTCGGTGCGCTCGTACTCGCCCCGCAGCTCGGTGACCGTGGCCAGCCCGTACCGGGCCAGGTCCGCGTCGTGGCACGGCCCGCGGGCGCCACACAGCTCCAGGGCCCGCTCGTAGTTCTCCAGGACCTGCGCGCCGAACCACCCGCCGGTCGCCACCAGGGTGGGGCCGAGGCTCAGACGGACCCGGAGCTCGGCCCGGTCGCGCTCCTCCCCCTCCGGGAGCCGCTCGACGCGAGCGAGCGCGTCACCCAGGAACCCGGCGGCGTGGCGGTGGGCGCTGCGGGCCGTCGCCTGCTCCCCCGCTCGCCGGAGGTACTCGACGGAGCGGGCCAGGTCGCCCCCTTCGACGAAGTGGTGGGCCAGCTCGACCAGCACCTCGCCCGGCCGCCCCCGGTAGCCACGCTCGATGGCCTCACCGACGGCCCGGTGGAGGCGGGCCCGGTGGGCGGCGGGGATCCGCTCGTAGACGACCTGGCGGTGCAGCTCGTGGCGGAACCGGAACCGGGTCGACACGGTGCCGTCCGGCCACTCGACCCCGCCGAGGGCGTCGAGGAGGTGCTGCCGGCGGCTCAGCGTCGCCAGCGCGTCCTCGACCTCGGCGAGGGGCCGGCCCAGCCCGGCCGCGACGGCAGCGCCGTCGAGCTCGTCGCCGGCGACGGCCGCCGACTCCAGCACCTCCGCCTCGTCCGGCTCGAGGCGGACGAGCTCCCGCTCGATGAGCTCGCGCACACTCTCGGGCACCGTCGCCTCGAGGGCATCGAGGGGCACCGTCACCGCCACCACGCCGCCGTCGACCGTCACGGCGCCGTCGCGCACCCAGGTGCCGAGCATCTCCTGGGCGAACAGGGGGATGCCGTCGCTGCGGCGGGCGACGACGTCGTGGAGCTCGGCGGGGACCGCGGCACCCGCGAACCAGTCGTCGACCAGGGCGGCGACGGCGCCGGCGGGCAGGGGTCCCAGGCGCAGCTCGGTCGCCCGCCCCGACGACGTCATGGCGGCGATCAGGCCCCGGATCCGGTCCGGCTCCCTCCGGGCCGTACCGACGATCACGAGCGGCGCCGGTCCGGTGCGCTGCACGAGCAGCTCGACGACGTCGAGGGTGCAGTCGTCGGCCCAGTGGAGGTCCTCCAGGGCGAGGAGCACCGGACACGACGCCGCCAGGGTCTCGAACGTGTCGGCCCCCTCGCGCAGCATTCGCAGCGGGGTGGCGCCGAGGACCCGCGGCTCGAGACGCGCCGCGAGGTCCGGATCGACGAGCGACGGTATCTGGGCCAGCCACGAGGGGGCCACCTGCTCGAGCACCTCCACCACCCGCGGGCCCTCGACCCGACCGTGTCGGGCCAGCGCGTCGAGCAGGCTGAAGTACGGCTCGGCACCCCCGCGGCTCTGGAGGCACTGCCCCCGCAGCACCATCCAGCCGCCCGCCTCGCCGCCGCTGTCGACCCGCTCGAGCAGCTCGGCGAGCAGCGCCGACTTGCCCGCCCCCGCCTCGCCGGTGAGGAAGACCCCCTGGCGCCGGCCGGACCGGGCGGCGTCGAGCGCAGCCTCGAGCCGGTCCAGCTCGACGCTGCGGCCGATCAGGGTGGCCGAGGGGCGCACCGCCGGCGTGGGCGCGGCGGTCGGGCCCAGGGCCGGAGCGGCCTCGCCGGCCTCGGTCACGTCGGCGACGAAGCGGTAGCCACGGCCGTGGACGGTCCGGATCACCCTCTGCTGGCGGCCGCTGTCGCCGCAGGCCCGGCGGGCCGACTTGATCCGGGAGGTCAGGGCGGACTCGGACACGAACCGGTCGCCCCACACCTCGTCGAGCAGCTCCATCTTGCTGACGACCCGGTTGCGGTGGGCGATCAGGTGCTCGAGCACCGCGAGGACCTGGGGCTCCACGTGGACCACCCCGCCGTCGTGGCGGAGCTCGCAGGTGCCGGTGTCCAGCTCGGTTCGGTCGAAGCGGTAGATCACGGTGCGCGGTGGCCATCCGCACGCGGCCCGGTCGGTGGGCTCGCCTCGTGCCCGGGCCGCCGGCCACCCCCCGTCGCGTGACGCCTCCCACGACGACCCGGTGGCGGGAGACTACCGCCACCCGTCCCTGACGCCGGGGCAGCGCCGTCCCCTCCCGTGGGGTCGCCGGGGCGATCGCCCGAAGCAGCACTCCGGCCGCGCGCGGGCGACGGAGATCGGAGCGTTCTCGGGTGCATGCTCTTGGGCCGGGGAGGCGGCGCAGCCCGGCTGCCCGCCGATCGTCGAGGGGGAGAGCGCGCGATGGCCGAGAACACGTCCGAGAAGTCGGCGACGGCGGCGAAGAAGGCCGCCTCCAAGCTGATCGACGAGCGGATCGAGGAGCTCGGCGACTGGCGGGGCGAGGTGCTCGCCCGGGTTCGACGTCTCGTCGTCCGGGCCGACCCCGAGGTGGTCGAGGAGTGGAAGTGGAGAGGGGTGCCGGTGTGGTCCCACGACGGGATGATCTGCACCGGCGAGACCTACAAGAACGTCGTGAAGATCACCTTCGCCAAGGGAGCCTCCCTCGAGGACCCGGCCGGTCTCTTCAACGCCAGCCTCGACGGCAACACGAGGCGCGCCATCGACCTCCACGAGGGAGACCAGCTCGACGAGGCGGCCTTCCAGTCCCTCGTGCGCGCCGCCGCGGCCCTGAACGCGTCCTCGGCGCAGCGGCGGCGCACGCCGGGCCAGGCCAGGTCGAAGGGCGCGGCCGGCAAGGGCGAGCGAACCGAGGCAACGAAGGGCAGAGGTCGCTCGGGCGCCGCGAAGCCGGCCCTCCTCGCCGGCGGCAACCCTCGGATCCCGAGGGCCGACGGCGACGCCCCCGTGCAGGCCTACATCGAGGCCATGCCGGGCTGGAAGCGTGACGTCGGGCGGCGCCTCGACGAGCTCGTCGTGCGCAACCTGCCCGACGTGCGCAAGGCCGTGAAGTGGAACTCGCCCTTCTACGGCATCGAGGGCCAGGGCTGGTTGGTGAGCTTCCACACGTTCACCAACTACGTGAAGGTCACCTTCTTCCCGGGGACGTCGCTGCGACCCGTCCCACCCGGAGGCACGAGCGATGACGCCCGCTGGATCGACGTCCACGAGGACGATCTCGACGAGGCGCAGTTGGCGACGTGGGTGAAGCAGGCTGCCACCTTGCCCGGTTGGGTCACGTCCGACATCCGGGCGTAGACGACTCCACGCCGAACGCCGCTTTCACGTTCGACTGCACCGAGTCGCTCACCCCGATCGGGACGGATCCACTCCCTGATGACGGTCAACGAGCCGTAGCGGCCCCGAGCGTCACGCCCGGTCGACCTGGTTACGTCCTGAGCGAGTGGATCGGCACCAGCTGGTTGCTCACATCGACGACGCCCGGCGTGTCCCACGCGTCGTCGCCCGCAGCGCGCTTGGCCAACCACGAGGAGACCTCGCCGCCGAGGATCACCACCCCCTGCTTCACGTCGACCTTGATCTCGTGATCCTTCGTGTACGGGTTCTCACGAAGGCGGTCGACGACGATCGACTTGATCTCCCCGTCGGTGACCTCTTCCGGCCACGGCTCACCCCACCAGTCGTAGTAGTAGCGGGATTCCGGGTACGCCCACGGCATCATGGCCATCACCCCTTCCGGCTGAAGACCTCCTCCTACCCTTCGCGTGGGGTGGGTAAACCGGCCGTCGCGGGACCGGCGTCACCGTCACCGCAGCCGCTGGCGGCGTGCGGCCCCGATGGACCCGACGGCCACGGCCCTCACTCGTGGGCGAGGACCGCGGCCATCGCGCGGCGCAGGGCCAGATCGCGAGGGTCGCCCTGCAGCTCCATGCCCATCTTGTCGGTCACGTAGCCGTAGCCCAGACGCGTCGCCGGATCGGCGAACCCCATCGAGCCACCGGTCCCCGGTGCCCCGAAGGCGGATTCGGTCCCGAAGCTGATGAGCTCGCCCGGCTTCATGAAACCGAGCGAGAACTTGCTGGGTCCCCGGAAGCACTCGTCGTGATAGCCCATGCGCGCGGGCGTCGCCGGTGCGGCGAGGGCCTCGATGGTCTCCGGGCGCATGTCGAGCGGCCCTCCGGGGGCCGCGAAGGCTCCGTAGGTGGTGGCGATGGCCCGGGCCGTCGCCACCGCGCCCCCGGAAGGGACCTCGAGGTCCCGGACGATGACGTGCTCGGGGTCGACGTAGAAGCCGGTGCCGGGGTTGGCCACCAGCGACCGGTGGAGCACCGAGCGGGGCCGCATGGCGTCGATCGTCAAGCGGAGCGGCATCGACGTCAACCGGACCCACCAGCTCGGCGGCACCAGCGCGGCGAGGCGCTCGTCGGGCACCGAGGACGGGGTCCCGATGTAGACCTCGTCCCCCACGCCCAGCGGCGAGGCGACGTCCTCGCGGAGCACCTGGCCGATCGTGCGACCGTCACGGTCGATGCGCCGCACCAGCTCGTTCTCGTAGAAACCGAGCGTGATGGCGTGGTACGCCTGGCGCTCCCCCGGCGGCCAGGCGGGCCGCTGGCGCTCCATCACCCCGGCGAGGCGGTCCAGGTCGGCCACCACGTCGCGGTCGACCCGCTCGTCGAAGGCGAAGAGCCCGGCCTGGTGGGCCAGGAGCTGGCGGACCGTGATGTCGGCCTTGCCGGCCTGGGCGAACTCGGGCCAGTACGTGGCCACCCGCTCGTCGTAGTCGAGCAGGCCGCGGGAGTGCAGCAGCGCCAACACCATGGCCGACAACCCCTTGGTGGTCGAGTGCACCAGGGTCATCGTGTCGGCAGACCACCGTGCGCCGGTCGCCCGGTCCCGCACCCCACCCCAGAGGTCCACGACCACCTGTCCGGCGACGACCACGCACACGGCCCCGCCCAGCTCACCACGCTCGGCGAAGTTGCCGACGAAGGCCTCGCGCACCGGCTCGAAGCCGGGAGCGACCACGCCGTCCACCTCGCGCCTGGCCGTGTCGCTCACCCTGCCCCGCACCGTCCCCATCCCCCTGGCGTCATGAGCTCCACGGTGCACCGCCGAACCTCGGCCAGGTAGGGCCGATGGTCCCCGACCGCCCGGATCGTGGGCCGGCTCGGGACGGGCACGAGGGGCTCCCCCCGGGAGGCCCGGCGTCACCGGCGCACGGCCGCCGTCCGCTCGGGCAGGGAACATCCTCGGGGCGGCCGTGGGTTGGGGCCGTGGGGTGGCACCGAAGGGACCTCACCGTGTCGATCTCACCGGTCCGTCTGAACCACGCCGTGCTGTTCGTCGCCGACCTCGCTCGAAGCGAGCGCTTCTACCGCGACGTGTTCGGCATGGAGGTGATCGCCCGGGAACCCCGCGCCGACGCCGCCTTCCTGCGCCTGCCCCGATCGGCCAACCACCACGACCTCGGCCTGTTCGCGATCGGTGCCGGCGCCGGACCCGAGCGGCGCGGCATCGGCCTCTACCACCTCGCCTGGCAGCTCGACACGATCGACGAGCTCGGCGCCGCCCGCGAAGTCCTGCTCGCGGCCGGTGCCTACACCGGCGAGTCCAGCCACGGTGCGACGAAGAGCATCTACGGCGCCGATCCCGACGGCAACGAGTTCGAGATCATGTGGATGCTGCCTCGCGACGCGTGGGGTGAGTACGAGCGCGCGGCTCCCGTCGAGCACCTCGACCTCGCCGGCGATCTGCGCCGGTGGTCCGGCGTGCGCACCGCCGGCGTCATCGTCCCGGCGGAGGACGAGACGCGGTCGTGAGCGAGGCGACCCGGGGCTACACCCGGGCGCGGACCTCGACGCGGCCGCCCTGGACGCGCGTGTCGTAGGCGGGTTGTGGGACGCTCGCCGGGCCGTGGACGACCTCACCGGTGGTGAGGTCGAAGACGCTCCGGTGCCACGGGCAGGTGACGGTGCGACCCTCGGTGTCGACGTCGCCTTCCTCGAGCGGGCCTCCGGCGTGGCTGCAGCGGCTCCCGATGGCGAGGATGTCCTGTCCTCGCCGGTAGAGCAGGACGGTGGCGCCGCCGACGTCGACCCGGTGGGGTTCGCCCGTCGGGAGCTCGGCGTCGTCGAGCACCGGGGTCCACGCCGTCGGCGGACGTTCGGAGAACGTCTTGTTGACGCCGACCCCGCGCCCGTAGCCCAGGAACCCGCCGAGGTAGCCGCCGACGGTCATGACGGCCATGCCCGCCAGGCCGTAGGTGGTCGCCGCCCGGCGACGGCCGCGGCGGCGGGCGAGAGCGGAGAGCCCGTAGAGGGCGACGCCGGCGACGTTGGCCGCGGCGTGGACGACGCCGACCCGCTGCTCTTCGCGGTCGGTGTCGGACCAGTCGGCGGCGCCGGCAGCCGCGGTCGCGACGGAGGACAGCAGACCGAGGTGGACGAGCCGGTCGGCGGCGCGCTCGCCGGCAGGTCCGCCGATGAGGTCGAGCACGGTGGCGCTGGTGAAGGAGCCGATGGGGATGTCGGTGAGGAGTGGGTGCAGCGGATGACCCAGCCAGGTGCCGCTCAGGAGGTCCTTGGGGAGCGACGTGGGCGGGGCGATGGCCTTCACGAGCTCGGCCAGCAGCTTGGCCGGCCGGTCGAGCGCCTCGATGCGACCCAGGCGTTCGGCGAGGCGATGGAGGTCAACGGGTGGTCCTGCACGAGGCACGGTCACGAGGGTAGGCACGGCGAGCGGGCCGTGGGACGGCGCCCATGGCGACGGGCGGGGCACGGGGACGCCCACTCGATGCCGTCGGGCGGAATTCCGGGGACGATGGGCCGAACGAGGCGATCGGGCGACCGGGAGGGCGTCATGGGTCGGCGAGCAAGTGGGTAGGAGGAGGGTGACCCTCACCGACAGGAGCTGACCATCACGGACACTGACGCACCGACGACGAGCGGTGAGCAGCAGAGGCACGCCGTCACGGACGCCGAGGGACGGGCGCGCCGCGTGGGCTGGGCACGGTCGAGCGACGAGCAGCGCTCCTACCTGCGGTTCGGGGCGATGATCGCCACCTCGATGGTGGTGATGTTCGTCGTCATGTACCTCAACACCTACGAGCTCGCCCACCTCCGGTGGAGCGAGACGCGGTTCTTCATGACCTGGGTGATGGGCGCGGCGATGGCGGCGGTGATGCTCACGTTCATGCTCGGCATGCACACGAACAAGAAGGTCAACGTCGCGATCTACCTGGCCTGCGTGGCGGTGTTCGCCGGGGCGTTGTGGCTGGTGCGGAGCCAGGCGACGGTCGGGGACACGTCGTACATGCGGGCGATGATCCCGCATCACTCGATCGCGATCCTCACCAGTGAGCGCGCCGACATCGACGACGTGCGCGTCCGGGAGCTGGCCGACGAGATCATCGAGGCTCAGCGTCGGGAGATCGCCGAGATGGAGTGGCTGATCGACGACATCGAGGCCGACGGTGTCGCACGGACCGAGGAGGAGGCGGCACAGCGACCGGTGCCGGAGCTCGACGCCGAACCGTGACGCTACCGTTTCCAACGGTGGAGCGGGGTTCGACCCGACAGATGGACCGACCGGTTCGGATGATCGCCGTCGCCGTCGTGGCGACGCTCACCGTCGCCTCGTGCTCGGGAAGCGATGCGCAACCCGGCTCCGCGGCGACCAGCGCGGGTGCTGAGCTCTACGAGCAGTCGTGCGCCTCGTGCCACGGCAACGACCTGCGCGGAACCGACCGGGGGCCGCCGCACCTGTCGCAGGTGTACGCACCCGACCACCACCCCGATGCGTCGTTCCGGGCGGCGGTCACGCAGGGGTCTCCGGCGCACCATTGGAACTTCGGGGACATGCCACCGGTCGAAGGGCTCAGCGACGACGAGATCGAGCTGGTCATCACGTACGTCCGGGAACAGCAGGAGATCCACGGCCTCGAGCCGTACCCGCCCGAGTAGGGGTGGTCTGTCGCGCCAGAACGGCGACCGTCGACGTCGATCCGGGCCGCCCAGCGAGCGGCGCTACGGCGCCACGACGGAGGCGGGCGGGGCTTGCCGCCGACGGCCACTCGCAGCCCGCTCTCATCGCCGCACCACGAGATCGTCGACCTCGGAGGGCGTGTTCTCACGAGCGAGGAGCAGGCCCACCCCTGGAGCGAAGCGACGGCTGATCTGGACGAGCTTGGAGGAGCCTGGTGTGAGCTTCGAGCATGCCCTCCAGGGGCAGGGTGGGGTCGCCGGGGGTTGACAGATCGACGTCGGTGCCGCACACTCCGAACTATGTTCGGAACATCGAATGGCGTTCGTAATCTCGAACGGCGTCAGGTGACGAGACGATGAGGAGCCCGACCGACGCGCCCGAGAACGAGTCCCGGCCTAGCCGGCGCGAGGCCCGCCGCCGCCAGACCCGGGCCGAGATCATCGCCGCCGCCTGGCTGCTCGTACGTGAACGCGGGCTGGCCGGACTCGCCCTCCGCGACCTCGGCGGAGCGGTCGGCATGAAGGCGCAGTCGCTCTACTCGTACTTCGAGTCCAAGGCCGACATCTACGACGCCATGTTTCACGAGGGGTATCTCGCGTTCGCCGCCACCATCGACGAGCTGATGGCCGAGATCGAGCGCGACCAGCCGCCAGGGGCCGAGGTGCTTCGCCGGATCGCGCACGGCTTCTTCGACTTCTGCACGTCCGACCCCGTGCGCTACCAACTGCTGTTCCAGCGCACGATCCCCGACTTCGTCCCGTCCGACGAGAGCTACGGGGTCGCCGTCGCCAGCTACGAGCAGTTCACCGAGCAGATGGCGGCGTTCGGGCTCACCGATCCCGAGGTGGTCGACGTGTGGACGGCGCTGCTCACGGGCCTCACCGACCAGCAGATCTCGAACGACCCCGGCGGCGACCGGTGGGCGCGGGTCATCGATCAGGCCACAGACATGTTCCTCGCCGCCTACGCCCCCGACCTGCTCGACACCACGACCTGACGCGACGCGTCCTCGGAGGGAGATCCCGTGAACACCGTGACCGACGTGACCGCCCTGGCCCCCTCGACCACGACGAGGCGATGGCACTCCAGGCCGCCGAGCTCGATCGAGCCGTCGCGCTCCTGCGATCCCTCGACGCCGCCGACTGGACGGCCCGGACCGACTGCCCCGACTGGAACGTCCACCACATGTACCTGCACGTCCTCGGGGCGTGCGAGGCGGGGGCGTCGATGCGCGAGAACCTCCACCAGCTCCGCGCCGGCAAGAAGCACCAGAAGCGCCACGGCGGTCCTCTCGAAGCCGGCCTCTCCGCTGTGCAGGTGGCCGAACGCACGGGCGTCGCCGCCGAGGAGCTGCCCGACCGCCTGGCGACGGTCGCGCTGCGTACCGTGCGCCGCCGGACCCGCACCCCGAGGCTCCTGCGGAGGATGAAGATGAGCGTCGACGGTCCCGTGGTCGAGAAGTGGCGGCTGGGCTACCTGATCGACACCATCTACCTCCGCGACCTCTGGATGCACCGGGTCGACGCCACCCGGGCCGTCGGGCGGGAGACCGAGCTCACTGCCGATCACGATGGCCGCATCGTCACCGACGTCGTGGCCGAGTGGGCCCGCCGTCACGGCCGCCCCCTTCACGCTCACCCTCACCGGCCCGGCCGGCGGCGTGTTCACCTCGACCGGTCGGGGCGAGGGCGCCGCGGCGGAACCCGTCGAGCTCGAGCTCGACGCCGTGGAGTTCTGTCGCTCCCTCGCCGGGCGGGCCGACGCCGAGGGACTGCTGACCACCATCGTCCCTTTCTGACCGAACAACTCACCGACAACCCTGGGGGAGACCACCATGGAGACCACCGTCCACGAGATCGCAGACGGCATCCACCGCATCTCGACCTTCGTGCCCGACGCCGGCATCCCGTTCAACCAGATCCTGGTGACCGGCGACGAGCCGATGCTGTTCCACACCGGCCATCGAACGCTGTTCCCGGCGGTGTCCGAGGCGCTCACCCGGGTGCTGCCCTCGAGCGGCTGCGCTGGATCAGCTTCGGCCACTTCGAGGCCGACGAGTGCGGCGCGTTGAATCAGTGGCTCGACGCCGCTCCCAACGCCAAGGTCGCCTTCGGGGGACTCGGGTGCATGGTGTCGGTCAACGACCAAGCCGACCGGCCACCCCGACCGCTGGACGACGGCGAGGTCCTCGACCTGGGCGGCAAGCGACTCCGCTACCTGGCCACCCCGCACGTGCCCTCACGGCTGGGACGCCGGCCTCTACTACGAGGAGACCACCGGCACCCTGCTCTGCGGCGACCTCTTCACCGAGATGGGGGACGGCCCCGCCATCAGCCACGACTCGCCCATGGAGGCGACGATCGCCGCCGAGGACGCCTTCGGCTACTCGTGCCTGGGACCGAACACCGTACCGACGGTCAAGCGTCTGGCCGATCTCGAGCCACGCACCCTTGCGCTCATGCACGGCCCCGCCCACGTCGGCGACGGCGGCCGCTGGCTCCGCGAGCTGGCCAAGTCCTATGCCGAACGCCTCGCCGCCACCGTCTGACCCCGCACCCGCGTCACGCGCACCTGTCGGACCGAGCCGACCCATCGACGCCGGGCCCATCCCGGTCGAACCGCCCCGGGTTGGCTGGAGACTCCTGAGCGATGGAAGGCGGGCAGTACGCCGGCCTCGACCACCGGAGTCGCCCGAGGTGATGGGTGCGCTCGCCGACTCTCGAGCTGCGTGCTGGGCTCAGGGAGTTTCACGAGATGGACGGTGAGCCTCGGATCGACGAGTATCGGGTGCTCACGCCTCTCCGGAGCTGATCCATGTCCGAGCTCGTCGACCACTCCCACGGTCTGGCCCGCCGTGACGAGGAGATCGTGCCCGTGCCGTTTCCTTCACCGGAGGACACGGACCTCGTTCCACCCGGACGCGACGAGCTCCGGTTGATCTGTGGCGGGTGCACACCAACGCCAAGCCCGACTCGGGGTGGACCGAGCTGCAGCACGTGTTGATGTCCGCGATGTGCGAGGCCCTCGGCGGCGTCGAGTTCGACCCGGCATGGTACGACGACGTCGTCACCCCGATGGACCTGGCCCGCGGGCTGGCCAGACGCGACGAGTTCGTCCGTGCCCGGATCCTCCAGCAGGTCGTGCTCGCCGCGCTGGTCCTCAACCCGACCCCGCCCGAGGTGATGGCGCGTATCGGCCGGGTGGCAACCGCGCTCGGCGTCGGCGAGCACTTCCTCGGCGACGTCGAGAAGTACGGCCCGGAGAGCTACTGACGCGGCGCTGATCGACTTCGCTCGCAATGGCTACGCCCGTGACTTCACCGCGCATCGCCGACCGGTGCTGGGGACCGACCGCGACATCGGCGACGGCTGGGGCGTGGTGGACGACGACCTCCGGCTCGCCGCCAAGTGGGCCGCCCTCGAGGGCTGTCCGACCGGTTCGTTGGGTCGTGACGTGTGGGAGTTCTACAAGAGCCGCGGCTTCTCGTTTCCCGGCTCGCCCGGCTCCGCACCGCCGCTGCTCGCCCAGCACGACTGGGTCCACGTGCTCGCCGACTACGGCACCACCGTCGAGAACGAGCTCGAGGTCTTCGGTCTGATCGCCCGGGCCGACGACGACCCCCGCGGGTTCAGCCTCCTCGTCATGGTGATCGGCCTCTTCGAGACCGGCATGATCTCCACGGCGGGCGGGCTCTTCGAGGCCGACGCCGGCCATCTCTCCACCGACGGGATGAGCAGCCGCCTCGCTGACGGCCTGCGCCGCGGAGCACTCGCCCGACCGGACGGCGACGTCGACAAGAAGTTCCTGGCCATCGACTGGTTCGCCTACGCCGACCTCCCCCGTGGAGGAGGTGCGACAGCGCTTCCAGATCCCCGACAAGTCCGAGAAGGCTCTGGCCGCCGGGTCGGTCGGCCCATGGCATCCCGACGGCATATCGCAGTTCCAGCGCAACGCCGGCGACCCCGAGTACCAGGCTCGGATCTCGACCTGAGCACGACAGCCACGCGATCGCCCCGACCTGGCCTCCTCGATGGCTACCACCGCGCGCCGAATCGGGCGCTGTCCGTCGCCTTGGGTCTCGGCCACTGAACCAGAGCGCGCGCAGTGAGGTCGAGGGCTGCCCCCTTTCGCCTCGGAAGGCGTCACCTCACGGAGCGAGCTGGGCAAGACTGCGGTGTGATCGAGGCGAGCCGCGCGGTGGATACCGGTCCGATCACGCCTCGACTCATGGTGGTAGACGATCCGCCGACTCCGAGAACGGCGACAGCCCAGGTCAGCGACCTGGGCTTTCGATCCGTCGTTGGTGGCGGGGGAGGATTTCGGCGAACCTCCGACCTTCGGGTCACAGACGGACGCATCCCAGCCCGTACCAGGGCGTCCCACGCAGTACCGCTGAGCTGGTCTTCGCGCTGCCGCACTCCCCCGACCGTACCGCCCCGTACCACCCCGTCACCCTGCGAAGTGTAGAAGAAGTGGTGCTGTTGGAAGTCCTGAGATCGCTCGGAGGCGGTGGTCAACCGCGCCGAAGCAGACTCGCGATGTGTCTCGGCTCATTGGCCCTTACCACCACGACCTTCCGCGAGGTAGGCCGCGAGCGCTGCCCGGTTGCTTGGGTACTGACGGTCGGGGCCGATGTCCTCAGCGAGGCCGTAGAGGTCGAGCAGCGCTTGCACGGGCGCTGTGGCGAGCGATGCCGAGGATCGTGCCGCGCTCGCGGAGGATCGCGATCGAGTCGGCGAGCGCTTCACTCGCCGTGGGGTCGATGTCGGTGACCGACTCGAAGTCGAGCAGCACCCATCGGATGTCATCGTCGGCCGCGGTCGCGACCCGTTCCCGGAGCGTGTCCGCGTTCGCGAAGAACAGAGGCCCGGTGAGTCGAGACGAACCGGACACCATCGAGGTCCGATGGGACGGCGTCGGGGTCGGCGACAGCGGCGAACCGTTCCATCTCCCAGTCGCCCTCCCGGGGTTCGAGGTTCGGCGCTGCGATGCGTCGCACGAGGTCGACCATCGTCGCCACGATCGCCAGCACGAGCCCGCCGATCGGACCGAGGACGAGCACACCGGCGGTGCACCCGGGCGCGATGTAGAGCTCGCTTCGTCGGGCTGAGCGAAGGTCCGAACGATCGGACGTCGATGACCGACACGACGGCGTTCGCGACCAGGCCGGCGAGCGCGGCAGAGGGGATCTCGGCGATGAGGTCGGTGAACCACAGGGCCACGGCCATGACGATCAGTGCGCTGACGAGGGGCCGGCATCTGGGAGCGACTTCCTGCGGCCTCGGTCGCGGCGCTTCGAGATGCGCTCGCGCCGATCGGCATTCCCGACGTGATGGCGCCGACGACGTTCTGCGAACCCCAATGCGGCCAGTTCGCCGTTCCGGATCGAGCGGATCGTCGTGGCGTCGTGCTGCCGAGCTCGCGACCAGCAGTCCCTCGGCGATCGACAGCACGGCGATCGCGACGGAGACACCGAACAGGTCGATCCATGTTCCGAGGGACAGGCTCGGGAACGAGGAGGTTCGGGGAGGCCCGATGGGATCGCTCCGAGCACCGACCCCCCCCTCGGGCTCGCGCAGGTAAACCACGCCGCCAACGAGCACGAAGCGCGATCAGGGGACCGGGAGCTTGGGGGCGTAGCGCGCGCTGAGGCGGAGGATCACGATGGTGGAGACGCCCACCATCACGCTCGCCAGTGACGCTTCGGGGACACTTCGCACGATCTCGGCCACGTCGGTCAACCACCCGTCGGTGTCGACTTGCACGTTGAGGATCTTCTCGACCTGGGACGTGAGGATCTCGATGCCGAGGCCGGCCAGGAACCCGACGAGGACCGATTTCGAGATGAACCTCACCATCGACCCGGCCTTGAGGAACCACAGCAAGATGAGGATGAGTCCGGTGAGCATCGCGACGCCGAGGGCCAACTCTTCGGGGAGCTCACCGGTCTCGACGGCGAGCACCGGGATGAGACCGGCGAGCAGCGCGGCGATGGTCGCGTCCGGACCGGAACCCAGGCTGGCAGGAACCCGAGAACAGCGCGAGCGCGATGACCGGGATGATCGCGGCGTTGATGCCGACGATGACCGGGAGCCCGGCCGACTCCGCGTAGCCGATGTTCAGGGGGAGCGAGAGCGCGGCAAGGGTGACGCCCGCGGAGATCTCGGTGATCAGTCGGGACCGCCCGCCGGGGGCAGCACGCCGCCGAGGGCGGGCCAGGTGTGCTCGACCCGAACCTGCGCTCTCTGCCGTGTCCATCGGGGTGCTCCCCGCCGTCAGTCGGTGATCAGCGCCTCGGCCCACCAGGCCGGGGGCTCGAGGGCGGGTTCATCGGGGGGCCCTGTTCGTTCGAGTGACCCACGACTGGCCAGCCGGAACGGATCGATGGTGGCCTGCCGGGCGACGACGGACTCCTTGGTGATGTTGAACACGGTGAGGTCCTGGCTGATGACCACCGGGCCGTCGTGTTCGGCACGCATCTCGGAGAACACGGGGCCGACCGTCTCGTGGTCGACCACGAGATGCCACATCGCCGACATGCGGGCACCGGCACGCTCGAACACCTTCCCGGCCATCGCCGGGCTCGTGTGGGCACCGTGCACGATCATCTCCGCGACCGGCAAGGGCATGCCCGCCTTCTGGGAGAGCACCGCGGCGGTCGGGAACGTCTCGTGGACGAGCAGGTCGGCACCGTCGCAGGCGTCGACCAAGTAGTTGCAGGGTCGGGTGTCGCCGGAGAACACGACGCTGCGCCCCGCGTAGTCGAGCCGGTAGCCGACGGCGCCGTTGTGGATGTGGATCACAGGGAACGAGGTGATGGTGACCCCGTTGCGCTGGTAGACGACCTCGGGTCGGTCGTGGGGACTTCGGTGGTGATGGCACGCGCCCGACTGGCCCGGGTGCCCGTTCAACGACTTCATGTCCCAGGCATGGGCGGCGTCGAGGTGCTGGGCGTAGGCGAGGGTGCCGAGGTGGTCGTCCTCGCCGGCAGGGCCCCACACCTCGACCGGGTCGCGGCGGCCGGCCTTGGCGAGGGCTCCACAGCAGCGTGGGCATGTCGCCCACGTGGTCGGCATGGAGGTGGGACAGGAACACCTTCGTCGTCGAGGTGACCGGCAGGCCGAGCCCGTTGAAGTTGGCGAGCGCCCCGGAGCCGAGGTCGAGGAAGAAGAAGTCGCCTTCGGCGTTGCCCACCTCGATCAGCAGCGACGCTGATGCCTGAGACTTCTTCACGAAGGGGTCGCCGCTTCCGAGGATCGTCACCCGGATCTCGTCCGACGCGAGGGACTCGGCCCCGGGGACGAACAGATCCGCATACGGCCGCGCCGGCGTGCCCACGACCGGCGAGATCGACAGCGGCGACCTGGCGCCCTCGTAGGCCAGTTCGGTGAGCTCGTTGATCTCGTTGGCCATGGCGTGCTCCGTTCCGTGAACGCTCCGTTCGGGGTGCCTCGGTCGCTGCCGACCTGAACCTACGGCGCCGGCGGCCTTCTGGCATCCGCCACATCAGCGGAGATCCTCAGGACACCGCTCCCGACCGGGAATCGGCTGATGTGGCCGATGCAGCCGGACGCCGATCTTCGGATGATCGAAGGAGATCGCCGACGGAGCGGAGCTCACGATGGTTCACTCCCCAGATGGCGGCACGAGTGCCGCCGGGCGTGCGCGGCTCTCGGATCGCTTTCGCAGGGGCTCCTCTTCTCCGCGTTGTTCCTGCTCGCTTGGTACCTCCTGCGTGGGGCGCCCCCGTTCGACGCCTCCGACGACGAGCTGATCGCCTATTACGGAGACTCGGCGCAGCGGACCGAGTCGATGATCGTCGGCTTGTACGTGATCCCGTTGGCGGGCATCGCGTTCATCTGGTTCATGGCTGCGCTGCGCGACCGCTACGTGCGCACTGCGACGAGTGAGTACACGATCCTCTCAACAGCACATGTCGTCGCTGGTGCGCTTGTCGTTGTGTCGCTGTTCACCCTCGCCGCGGTCCAGCTCGCGGTCGCGAGGCTCGCGGATGCGCCCAGCGCCTTCGACATCGACGGGGCGCGTTCGCTGCTCTCTCTCGGCCAGGCGTCATCGGACATCATGGCGCTGCGATCCGCCGCGGTGTTCGTCGGCGTGAGTGCCTCCCGCGGTGTGCGATCAGGGCTGTTTCCCCGGGCCTTCGGTGCGTTGAGCATGGCCACGGCGGTGCTGCTGCTGGTCGGCTACGAGATCGCGCCGTGGGTGAGCCTGGTCTTCCCCACTTGGGTCGCTGCGTCGGCGGTGCTCATCCTGGTGCGCCGGCGCTCCACCGAGCTCGCCGACGGAGCCTGAGATGAGATCGAGGTGAGCTGAGGTGCTCAAGCTCGACGGCTACGTGCAGGCAGATCTGATCGACGATGTCTGCACGGCGCTGATCGAGATCCCTGGCGTCCACCACGTCACGAGAGGCGCATCGACGATGGACGGGTTGGTGTCGTTGTCTGCGCAAGTCGACGTCACGAGTGCTGATGTCGCCATCGAACAGCTGGCGACGTTCGGCATCGAACCCACCGACGTGACGTTGTGGCGCGTGCCCGGCATCCAGCCGCTCGGGTGGCGTGCACAGACGCGCCCCGGGGAGTCGGGTGCGCAGGTGTGGGCCGAGATAGTGGGCCGCGCCGACGAGCACGCCCAGCTCGCCTCGAGCTATCTCGTGTTCATGGTCACGGCCGGGATCATCGCCGGCATCGGCGTGCTCACCGGGTCGGCGGTGCTCATCGTCGGCGCGATGGCGATCAGCCCCGACCTGCTCCCGATCTCTGCGAGTGCTATCGGTCTCGTCGAACATCGCTGGCAGCTCGCGCTGAGGGCTGTCCGCGTCTTGGTGATCGGACTCGCGGCCAGTGCCGTCGGCGCGTTCGTTGCGACGGCGCTGCTGCGGTCGTTCGGGCGTGTTCCCGAGACCTTGGTGCTCGCGGACACGACCATCGGTGAGGCACTGACCCAGCTCGGCCCGGGGAGCCTCATGGTCGCCACCACCGCAGGAGTCGCCGGCATGGTGGCCTTCGAGCGTCCCGGCGGCGCGGCCGTCGGTGTCGCCATCTCGGTGACGACCATCCCGGCCGCCGCGTACGTCGGTGCCGCGCTGGCCATGGGCCGCGACGACCCCATGTGGGGGGCACTGGTGGTGCTGCTCTCGAACGTGGTGATGCTCGTTCTCGCCAGCAGCGCGACCTTGGCGATCCAGCGGCGCGCTCGACGCCGTGCCGCCGTACAGATCCCGTCGTCGTGACTCAGTCGGCGGCGAGGAGGCCGCCGGTGTCCAGGAGTCCGATCCGGCGGGCCGCCTCCACCGCATCCGAGCGCGACCCGACCTCGAGCTTGCGGTAGATCGATTCGCAGTGCGTCTTGATCGTGTACCGCGAGACGTACAGCCGGGTGCCGATCTCGGCGAGGGTGAGGTTGGTGGGCAGATAGTGCAGCACCCGTAGCTCCGCGGTGGTGAGCGACGACGAACCCGACGTCGTGTGACGCTGCACCTGCCGGGTGAGACGCTCGAGCTCGGCGATCTGCGCGTGGGCCCGGACGGCGTCGGGCTGGCGGACGAGGAACTGCGCGCCTCTCGCAGGACCGTCTCTGCTCCCATCCGGTCGCCGAGCAGGAGACTGGCGTGCGCGAGCGCGACTCGGGTCTGGACGTTCGCCCACCCCGAAAGGTCCTTGAGCACGGCCAGCTGGGTACGAGCGAGCTGCCAGTCGCGCTTGGCGGAGTCGGGATCACCGCTGCTCGCGGCGGCCAAGGCATGCATGGCGCTGACGAGGGCCATGCCCGGCGCCCGCTCCAGCCCGTTGTCGGCGGCCACCCGTCGCGCTCGCGTCACGAGCTCCCAGGCGCGGGCCGGGTCGTGCATGCTGTGAGCGATCATGGCGAGCATCGCCGTGCAGTACGCCTCGAGCGCGGGCGCTCCGAGCACCGCTGCTTCCTCAGCGCCTTCGGTGAGGATCTCCGCCGCGGTCTCGTCACCCACGGTCCAGGACCACACGCCGAGCGCCAGACACGAGGCCGCGTGCCAGATGCTCGGCGGAGGCCCCCGGTACGCCGCCGCCGCGTCGTCGAGCGCCGATCGAACCGGCCCCGTGTTCGTCGTCGAGCGGAGATCCAGCAGGCAGAGTCGAGCGGTCTGATCCACCTCGGGCGAGGTCTCGGCGGCGTGCTCGCCTAGCCGGATCCAGACCGAGAGCGCCTCGGGGTGACCGAGGCCGAGCTCGGCCAGCGCGGCACACACGCACAGCGCGACGCTGGCCACCACCTGCTCACGGGGCAGCGACTCGATCCACCGCTGCACGGTCGCGTGGTTGCCGTTCGTGTAGAGCGACGGCGTGTGCTCGACGACGAGCCGTTCGGCGCGCGCGAAGTCCTCCGCGGCCACGGCGTGTCGAACCGCGCGATCCGCATCGCCGGCCGTCTCGAACCACGCGCTCGCCTTCCGATGCACCGTGCGCACTCCGGCAGGGTCGGCGCGTTCGAACTCGGCCTCCAAGACCTCCCGGAGCAACCCGTGCATCCGGTAGGCAGCGCCGCGACGGTCGAGTGGAACCAGGAGCAGGCGGTTCCGGTAGATGCGGTGCAGCAGCTCACCTGCGTCGTTGCGGTCCAACACCTCGTTGCAGACCGAACCCGCCAGCCGGTCGAGCGGGCTCACTCGGAGGAGGAAGGCGCGTTCGTCCTCGGTCAGGCCCCACAGCCACTCGGACTCGAGGTAGTCCGACACGCTGGCCTCGCGACCGCTCAGCTGCAGCGGGCTCTGATGGTGGGGCTGCCCGTCGGCAAGTGCGGCGAGCCCGGCGAGTCTCACTCCGACCGGCCAGCCCTCCGTCTCGACGGCAACTCTGTCAGCGTCATCCTCCAAGGCATCCACACCCATCCCGGAGAGGACGAGCGCGACGTCCCGAGGCTCGAGCGCAAGGTCGTCCACACCGACCTCCACGAGGTGTCCGCCGGCCCGTAGTCGACCCAGGTCCCGCACGAGGCACGCCCGGCCGACCAGCAGCACCGCCGATCCAGCGGGCACGTTCGACACGAGAGATCCCACCAGGTCGGTCGCCGCCACGTCGTTCAACCGCTGCACATCGTCGAGCACGAGCACGAACGGAACGGTGCACGCACGCATGGCACGTCCGGAGTGAGGCGGCAACACCCGTCGCGTACTCGTCCACAGTCGCTCCCGCGAGCCCGAGGCCGTCGCCGCGGAAGTCGGTGACAGAGGACAGCGCAGCCACCATGTCGGTCAACAACACGAGCGCATCGTCGTGCCCGTCCTCGAGATCGATCCACGCAGCAGGTCGATCGTCACCAGCCACCCAGGCGGCCGCATGCGACGTCTTGCCGTAACCCGCTGGCGCCGTGATCACACCGACCCGCATCGCCGGCACCGACAGTCGCTCGATGACGCCAGAACGCAACGCCAGCCCTTCCCCGGGTTGTGGTGCTGCGAAGCGCCCGGGAAGCGAGTCGTCGTCACTCCGACGTGCCGCCATCGAGGTTGAACCTAGCGGCATCCCAAGCCCCGGGAACCTCCGCCCGATGGCGGAAGTTCCTCATCGGCGCACGGTGCAGGTTGGGCCATGGCGACACTCGTGCTGACCAGCGCCGACCTCAACCATGGCGAGTACCTCGCCCCGGCCTGGACGGGCTGTCCCCAGCGACGCGCAGCCTCGCCGTCCCTGCTTCGACCCTGACGCCCAGGTGTGGACGGTGAACAGGTAGCGGTGGGGGTGGTCGCCGGGCGGTGGGCAAGGCCCGCCGTAGCCGTCGGTCCCGAAGTCGTTGACCACGTGCCGTGCCCCCGGCGGGCAGCGACAGACCGGTGCCTGCGCCTGTCGCGAGCTCGCTGCCCTCGGGGGCGAGGTTCACCAGGATCCAGTCCCAGAAGCCGCTGCCCGTGGGCCTCCGTCCCCACCGCGGCCAACCCGCTCCCCCGACCGACAAGCCGTCATCGAGGCCGTGCGCGCCCAGCTGGTTTCCGTCGGCAGCGCTGTCACCGATCTCGACCTCGACACGGACCACGCCGACCTGGCCGAGCTCCGGACCCGGCGATCTCCCCGCCATAGGCGGGGTGATCCCTTCCACCTGCTCGACACAGTCCGCCGTACCGGATCCGACACCACCATCCGGGCAGCGGTCGATCGAGGGTCCACCACCTCGCAGTCAGCGCCGGCGGCGCGCGCGCCGGCGGGTCCGCCGATGAGATCGAGCACGGTGGCGCTGGTGAAGGAGCCGATGGGGATGTCGGTGAGGAGTGGGTGCAGCGAATGGCCGAGCCAGGTGCCGCTCAGGAGGCCCCTGGGGAGCGACGTGGGCGGGGCGATGGTCTTCACGAGCTCGGCCAGCGGCTTGGCCGGCCGGTCGAGCGTCTCGATGCGACCCACGCGTTCGGCGAGGCGATGGAGGCTCACGGACGGTCCTTCACGAGGCATTGGGGGCGACGAGACCAGTGACGAGCGTAGGCACGACGAACGGGCCGTGGGGCGGCGCCAGACGGGCCAGCAGCGCGAAGGAGGCCCACCCGGACGGCGGCGGCGCGACATTCCGGGGACGATGGGCCGAAGGAGGCGATCGGGCGACCGGAGGCGTCATGGGGCGGCGAGCAAGTGGGTAGGGGGAAGGGTGAACCTCGCCGACAGGAGCTGACCATCATGGACACTGACGCACCGACGACGAGCGGCGAGCAGCAGGGGCACGCCGTCACCGACCCCGAGGATCGGCGCCGCGTGGGCTGGGCGGTTGAGCGACGAGCAGCGCTCCTACCTGCGGTTCGGGGCGATGATCGCCACCTCGATGGTGGTGATGTTCGTCGTCATGTACCTCAAACACCTACGAGCTCACCCCGATGGAGCGAGACGCGGTTCTTCATGCGACTCTCAGAGGTCGTTACCGGCGTAGGAGAGGTTGAAGCTCTTGTTGGTGAGTGGGAAGTCAGGGACGATCGTGTCTGCGAGGGCTACGGGGAGTGCGGGCCAGTTGAAGAACGACGGGTCGACGATCTTCACGCGTGTGAGCTTGCCGCAGGGTTCGATCTCGACTCGGTGCACGATCGTCCCGCGCCATCCCTCGGCGATCCCGACTCCCGAGGCGGGGCGCCGCACAGGCGGAAGGGGGACGGCGGCGGGCTGGCCGTGCCGGGCGGCGAGCTGCTCGATGAGCCAGTGGATGAGTTGGATCGAGGCGGCGAACTCGTCGCGTCGGACGCAGAAGCGTGCGTGGACGTCGCCGGTGTCGTGGCGGACGACGTGGAGAGGTTCGCTGAGGTCGACGAACGGGTGGTCGCGTCGGGCGTCGATGTCGATTCCCGATGCGCGGGCGACGGGTCCGAGGGTGCCGAGCTGGAGTGCGGCGTCGGCGGGGAGGATCGAGGTGCCGGCGAAGCGATCGACGACGGTCGAGTTCGCGAGCGCGAGGTCGGCGACTTCGGCGAGGTCTTCGGCGATGGCGGTCAGCTCGGCCGGGTCGGGGAGACCGCGGACGTGGACGCCTCCGGGGACGATGCTGCCGCGCAGGAGCCGCTGCCCGGTGACGCGGCTGTTCATCCGGAGCAGCTGTTCGCGGATCCGAGACGCGTGCGCGTGGAGGATGCCGTAGCCCACGTCGTTGGCGAGCGCGCCGATGTCGGCGGCGTGGTTGTAGAGCCGTTCGAGCTCGAGCAGCAGGGCACGGAGGTACTGGCCGGTCGGCGGGACTTCGACGCCGAGTGCTTCCTCGACGGCGAGGCAGTACGCGAGGTTGTGGCCGACTGCGGTGTCGCCGGAGATGCGCTCGGCGAGCTCGACGCCGGTCGTGATGTGTCGGCCTTCGAAGAGCTTCTCGATGCCCTTGTGGACGAACCAGAGGCGAGCTTTCATCGTGATGATCGTCTCGCCGACCACGGAGAACCGGAAGTGGCCGGGCTCGATGAGGCCGGCGTGGACGGGCCCGACGGGGATCTCGTAGACGCCGGGACCCTCCACGGTGACGAACGGGAATGGGTCGCGCGTCTCGTCGATGGGAGGCGTCGGGCCGGCGTCGCGGCGCAGTGGGTGCCAGCCGTCGGGCCAGTGCTGGTGGTGCACGAGACGTCGGGGGAAGGTGTGGCCGAGGGCGACGACGCCGAAGAGGTCGGCGACCTCGCGTTCGAATCGGCCCGCGGTGAACGACTGTGCGGAGAGGCTCGGGATCTCCGGTGTCGTGTGATCCGCGTGGAGGACGAGCTCGACGCGATCGTCGGAGCCGCCGCGCAGGAACAGGTAGACGACACGCAGTGCGTCGACGTCGTCGTGACCCGCGACGAGCGCGAGCCGGTGACCGTCACCGACCAGTTCCGTGAACCGGGCTGCGAGGGTGCCAGCCGTCACGGTGAGGGTGGTGCGGCGCGACACCGATTCGGAGGTCGGGGTCGGTGAGGTCATCCCGTCACGACTCGTGTGGCGGCGTCCAGGAGACGATCGATCGGCCAGACGGTGATTCCGAGCAGACCGAGCGCGACGAGCCCGATGGCGACAGGCGCGACGAGCGTGAGCCGCGACGGCGCGGCCGGTTCGGATCTGGTCCTCATGGCCGGGGTTCCGAGGACGAGCCGGCCGGTCTGGTAGAGCAGCGCGGCCGACACGACGAACAGCACCGCGAAGATCGCTGAGGTCTGCCAGTACAGACCCGCGTCGAAGCCGGCGCGCGCCACGGCGATCTCGCTCGCGAAGAGCGCGAAGGGCGGCAACCCGAGGAGCGCGAAGGCGGCGACCGCGAGGAGACCGCCGAGGACGGGTCGTCGGATGAGCAGTCCGCGCAGCTCGGCGATGCGGGTGGTGCCGTCGAGGGCAGGTAGCTCACCGACGGCGAGGAACGCGGCGGACTTGCCCAGGGCGTGGGCGAGCACGTGCAGGAGAAGGGCCGCGACCGCGAGGGTCGTGCCGACCGCGGCTGCGAACGCGATGACACCCATGTGTTCGATGGAGGAGTACGCGAGCAGGCGCTTGGCGTCGCGCTGGGCGAGCATCATCGCCGCGGCGACGAGCAGCGACAGCAGGGCGGCGGCGACGAGCAACCCCCGCATGTAGTGGGGCCCGGCAGCGGCGTCGACGATGACCTTGAGGCGGAGGAACACGGAGAACGCGACCGCGAGGAGGACGCCCGACATGAGCGCCGACACCGGTGCGGGCGCCTGGCTGTGCGCGTCCGGAAGCCAGGTGTGCATCGGCGCGAGGCCGATCTTCGTGCCGTAGCCCAGCAGCAACAGGCCGCCGGCGAGCCGAGCGGCCGAGGGGTCCAGTTGACCGGCGATGGCACCGAGGCTGTCCCAGTTGAGCGCGGCCGCAGGGTCGGCACCGGTGGCGCGTACTGCGTAGGCGAGGACGATCGTGCCGAGGAAGGCGAGCGCGATCCCGACGGACCCGATGATCACGCTCTTCCAGGACGCCTCGAGGGCTGGCCGGTTGCGACGGTGGCCGACGAGGAACACCGTGGTGATGGTGGTTCCCTCGATGGCGATCCAGGCCACGGCCGCGTTTCCCGCGAGGAGGGCGAGCAGCATGGTCGCGACGAAAGCGGGCAGCAGCGATCCGAAGAGTCGGGCCGCGGCTGGTGTCGTGTGTCCGTGGGCGAGCTCGTCGTCGAGGTAGCCGGACGCCGACCAGACGGCGAGCAGCGCCACGGTTGCCACGACGAGCACCATGAACGCGGCAAGGGCATCGGCCTGCAGGGCGTGACCACCCAGGCGCACGGTGCCGGCGTCGAGCACGCGCACCGCGAGCCACACGGCGAGTGCGAGCAGCACCACGCACGACGCGAGGTGCAGCGTGCGCGTCGAAGGCCGCCACCCGAGCGCGGCGGTCGTGACGGCGGGGAGGATCGCGACGACGAGGACGAGCAGGAGCAGCATCAGTCGGCCAGCTCGTTGAGGTGGTCGAGCTCGAGGCCGCCGTACTTGGCCCGCATACGGCTGGTGAGAACCTGGAGTACCAGGACGGCGAGCAGGAGATCGAGGGCGGCGCCGAGCTCGATGGTGAGTGAGATGCCCGCCGAGGCGAGCAGCGCGACGAGTGCGATCCCGTTCTCGAGCGACAGGAAGCCGACGATCTGTACGACCGCGTTGCGTCGCGAGACGAGCCCGAAGAAGGCGATCAGCACGATCGCGAATCCGAACGGAATCGCGTCGGCCTCGGGCGATCCGATGAGGCGAACGAGCCCGCGCGTGGCCGCGAACGCCACGACGGTGAGCGCGGCCGCGGCCAGCAGCGTGGTCGACACGTTGACGAGCGGCTGCGTCTCCCGTTGCTCGGGCGCGTCGCGCACCACCCGCAGGAGCACGGCCGGGATGATCAGTACCTTCAACGCGACGAACAGCACCGCGACCGCGAAGGCAGCAGCCTCGGAGTGGTACGACCCGACCAGGAACGCGACGGCTGCGATCGCGGCGCCCTGGACCGCGAGGATCCGCACGATCGCACGCAGGCTGCGTCGCCACAACGCCGCGACGGCGGCGATGAGCGCGACGCCGACGGCGAGGTCGAGCAACTGCCGGTAGACGTCGAGGCTCATGTGAGGAACGCGGCGGCAGTGACCGCGAGGAACGCGACGACGAACGAGACGGCCAGGAGCTCGGGGACGCGGAAGAGGCGGATCTTCGCCGTGACCACCTCGAAGGACGCGAGCGCCGTACCCAGCACCGCGAGCTTCACGACGAGAACGAGGCCGCCGAAGGCGACAGCAGGGAGCGCCCCCGTCGTCGCGATGCCCCAGGGAACGGAGAGGTTCACCAGCAGCGCGCCGAAGAGCAACAGGCGCATGCCTGCGCCGAGCTCGACGAGCGCGAGGTCGGGACCGGCGTACTCCAGCACCATCGCTTCGTGGATCATCGTGAGCTCGAGGTGCGTGCTCGGATTGTCGACCGGGAGGCGCGCGCACTCCGCGAGGGCGGCGATCGCGAGGGCGATCACCGCCAGGATCGCGGGCACCGTCAACACTGCGCTGGGCGCGTCGAGCGTCGCGTCGACGATGGCGCCGAGGTTCGACGAGCCCGCCCGTCCCGAGATCGCGAAGACCGCGAGCAACAGCGTCGGTTCCGCCAGTGCCGCCACGGTCATCTCACGGCTGGATCCCATCCCCCGAAGGCGCTGCCCGGGTCGAGCCCGGCGAGCGCGACGAACACCGTCGCGAGCAGGAAGAGAGACACGACCGCGAACAGGTCGCCGACGTGGTCGAGCGGAGAAGCAGTCGTCGCCAACGGCATGATCCCGGCCACGACCAGCGCGCTGGCAACCAGCACGATCGGGCTGAGGACGAAGATCCAGCTCGTGTGCTCGGGCGCGATGCGCTCCTTCTTCCACAGCTTCCGGAGATCCCGCCACGGCTGCACGATCGGAGGCCCGGCTCGACCCTCCAGGCGGGCACGCACGTGTCTCATCCACCCGACGAGCAGCGGCGCACCGGCTGTGACGATACCGAGCTGCACGGCCAGCGCGAAGGCCCCGTGTCCGGTCACCGGGCGACGACCAGGACGACCAGGAGCGCGACGAGGCCATAGGCGAGATAGCGGTGCACGCTGCCGTTCTGCAGCCCTCGTGCTCGCTCGCCGGCGGCGCGTGTGAGCCGGACCAAGGGCCGGTAGACGCGCTGGTCGATCGCATCGACGACGCCGGAGCGGTACCGGATCGCGTCCACGTACCAGCGCGACTCCGCCGCGTGCGTCACGTCGATGTCGTGATCGGGATGCAGCACGTCGTCGAACACCCGCTGGAGCGGTTCGGCGAACGACGACGCCGTGTACTCCATGCGCGAGGTCTGCAGTACCCGACCGCAACCCCACGTCTCGGCGCGTCGGCGAGCACGAGAGACGCTCAGCACCCGGGCGACGCCGGCCACGAGCGCTGCCCCGATCAAGAGAGCCGCGGCGAGGAAGACCGGGGACATCACTGCGGCCCCGCCGACAAGTTGCAGCCGAGCGACCCCGCGACCGAACGGGTTCCCGATCCCGCCCGCGGCCCGGGTCGCACGACCCAGACCCGACGCGGCCATTGCGGGGAACGCACCCAGTGCGGCACATGCCGTCGCCAGCAGTCCCATCCCCACGATCATCGACCTCGGCGACTCGACGGCGTCCTGCGCTTCGGGTGAGCGCGGTCGGGCGAGCAACCCGGTTCCGAGGGCCTTGACGAACGTCGCCGCCGCGAGCCCCGCCACCAGGGCCACCGCCGCGACTGCGACCGGCATCGCGAGTCCCAGCACCGCGGGTTCCCGGCCACCGGCCCGCACGAGGACCTGCAGCAGCGCCCATTCGCTCACGAAGCCGTTGAGGGGAGGCAGCGCCATGATCGCCAGCGCGCCCACGGCGAACAACGCGGTGGTCGCGGGGAGCCGCCGGCTCAGCCCGCCGAGCCGGTCGAGATCACGTGTGCCCGTCGCCCGCACCACCGACCCCGCCGACAGGAACAGCAGCGCCTTGAACAACGCGTGATTGAGCACGAACAGCAACGCGGCGGCGAGCGCGACCCCCGCGAGCACCGGCTCGTGCTCGGAACGCAGCAGCAACGCCGCGCCGACGCCGACGAGGACCAGCCCCATGTTCTCCGTCGTCGAGTACGCGAGCAGCACCTTGAGATCGGTCGCGACCATGGCATGCAGGACCCCGAACAGCGCCGAGACGATCCCGAGCCCGAGCAGCACCACGCCCCACCAACGCGGCCCCGCTCCCAGGAAGTCGACCCCGACCCGCACGAGCCCGTAGATCCCGAGGCTCACCATCGCCCCGGACATGAGGGCGGAAGCGTGACTGGGCGCCTCGGGATGCGCGCGCGGCAACCACACGTGCAACGGAACGATCCCCGCCTTCGAGCCGAACCCGATGACCGCGAGGACGAACACGACCGCGGCCCGGGTCGCCGACATGTCCGGCACGCCGGCGCGCAGTGCCACGAACGACTGCCCGCCCGCGGTGGCAACGACGAGGCCGAAGGCCGCCAAGATGGCCACGAACCCGAGCTGCGTCATCGCCCCGTACCACATCGTCGCGGAGGTGACCGCCGGTCGCGCTCGGTGCTCGGCCGCCACGAGTGCCAGCGACGTCACCGCCATCAGCTCCCAGAACAACAGGAACGTCGACACGCTCCCCGCGGTCGGCACGAACACGAGCGCGCCGACGAACAACGGGAACATCCCCTGCACCGACCGGCCCGCGAGATCGTGCTCGCAGTAGCCGAACGCGTAGATCGCGACCGGCACGACCACCACCGCGACCACCAGGACGAACCACGCGCCGAGCGGATCGAGATCGAGCCTGAACCCCGACAGCGGCAGGACCTCCGGCCAGTCGACGTGCACGTCCCCCCTACCCGCGAGCACCGACAACGCCGCCACCACCGCCGCGAGCCCGGCCACCAGGGTCGCACCGCTCGCGAGCCAGACGCGCAGCCCCCGAGGAACCAGGAATCCCGCTGCGCTCCCTGCGACCGCGGCGACGCCGACGGTGGCGAGCGCTGAACCCGCGAGGCTCACGAGCCGGTCAGACGGCGCAACGCAGCGACGATCGCCTGCGGCTCGGGCGGGCAACCGGCGATCTCGACCTCGACGGGCAGGAAGTCACCGGCCGCGCCGGCCACCCCGTAACCCCCCTTGAACACACCGCAGTCGACGGCGCAGTCTCCGAGCGCGACGACCAGCTTCGGATCGGGTGTCGCCTCATAGGTCTTGCGCAGCGGCGTGACCATGTTGTGGGTCACCGGCCCCGTCACCAGGAGCACGTCCGCATGGCGAGGCGACGCCACGAGGCGGCACCCGTGACGCTCGACGTCGTAGTGCGGCCCGAACGCCGACGCGATCTCGAGCTCGCAACCGTTGCACGACCCGGCGTCCACCTCACGGATCTGCACCGAGCCGCGCCAAAGCGCCGCTGCCTCCGGCGCCGCACCGCTCACGGACGGGACAGCCGCCTCGGCGACTCGGCCGACGCTCCTGATCTTGCGCCACAGCTTCATCGCGAGCCCTCCGCGAGCTGGTCCGCGGTCTCGGTCAGGTAGGTGAGGAGGATCTCCTTCGAGAGCGCCAGCAGCTTGGCGATGCGCCGATCCGTCAGCGAGTAGACGACGCTCGATCCCTCCTTGCGGCCACGCACCAAGTTCGCCCGCCGCAGCACACCGAGCTGCTGCGACATGTGGGACGACTCGAGGCCGACCTCCTCGGTCAGCTCGCTGACGGACCGCTCGCCCTCACACAGCAGCTCCAGCATCCGGATCCGCGCCGGATGCGCGATCGCCTTGAAGAACTCGGCCTTCACCGACTGGATCGGTTCCGTCACCGCCACTCCCGCGCGTTGAGAACTTCCCATCGCTCGCCCATCGAACGCTGATCACTGATCGACCATCATATCGGTTGACAAAACTGTCAGATGATCAGAGTCTCGACAGCGGCCACCAGGCCTGGACAAACGATCCGTCGGATCGCCGGGCGACGGGCGACGGGCGAGCGATCATCGACGAAGGCGAGCTCCTCGCGAGGGCGACGAGCAGGCGACACGGCCCGGCACCCAGGTAGTCTCCCCGCCGTGGAACGGCTGGCCGCCTTGGTCATCGGGGTGGCGCTCGTGGGATCGGCGTGTGGCGGCGGGTCGTCGGGCGGCGGAGGCTCCGGTCCCGTCGCGGAGGGCGACACGATCGAGGTCTCCGGCATCGACGGCCTTCCGCGCGACGAAGCCTTCGCCGAGCTGGAGGAGTCGTTGCGAGGAGAGCTCGCCGCCGGGCTCGGGGAGCTGGGCGTCTCCGTCTCGCCCGACGAGATCCGCCCCTCCGAGGCGACCTGGGCCGATACCGAGCAGCTCGTCGAGGAGCTCGGCCACGACCTGTCCACCGAGCTCGGCACCGAGATCGCGCTCGGGAACCCGTTCGACCCCGAGTCCGCGACGCGCAACGCCGGGGGACCGGGGCGGTCGCGCCGCCACCAGATGAGCGGGCACCAAGGCGTGATGGCCGGCGCCGTCACACTCGCGACCTTCAACCTGGACTCGGCGGCCGGCACCGAGCACGACTTCGGCACCCCCGAGCTCGACGCTTCCGCGAATGTGGGATCGGGCGGTGGGCTCTCGATCTCCCTGCAGATGTCACGGCAGGGCAACCGGGTCACCGGGAAGGGCACGTTCGCCCTGAGCCAGACGGTCACCGTCGACGGGCAGCAGGTGACGATCGGCTACGAGGGCAAGGCGACGCTCGCCACCGACGTCTGCCCCGACGCCGACGGGCACGTGGCGTCGGAGTTCCACGTCACGGCGTCGGCCGTCGGCGACGTCTCGGGCGCCGGCACGGCGTCGTCCGAGATCACGTTCGACGGCACCGCCGTCACGACCGTCGACGACTCGGCGGAGATCGCCAGCGTGAAGGTCGAGACGACGTTGAGCCGCGGCGCGCGGACCCGCCGGGCCACCACCGAGGCCAACCCCGCGGGTTCGTACCTCGAGGTGCGCATGGGGATGCGCACGAAGGGCGCCGGACTGGACAGCTGGGAGATCGAGTCTGCCCGGGCCGAACGAGCATCGAGCGGGGTGGTCGAGGCCGACGTCCGGGAGCTCATGAACGCCAAGGTCCTCGGCGCCGTCTACGGCACCGTGACGTTGACGATCGAGCGCGCCCGGAACAAGTGGCAGCACGGCGCCTGCGTGAAGCTGACGGTCGAGGCCCCGTCGAAGGTCGAGCCCGGGTCGGAGCACCCGGTCACCGCCGGGGTCCGCCACGTCCTCGAAGGCGCCGAGCTCGAGCTGCCCGTCACGGCGGAGGTGATCGCCGGCGGCGAGTCGATCGACCCTTCCGAAGCGCAGGGGAAGCCGGCCCGCTTCACCTACACCGCGCCCGATGAGGACGGCGCCGAGGTGAAGGTTCGCTTCGAGGTCCGGTCGCGGCGCGGCGCCGACGAGAAGACGGTGCCGATCGAGGTGACCGGAGGCGCGTGGATCGCCGAGGGCGGTGGCGAACAGATCACGATCACGGGCCGGATCGAAGACCTCGCCGCCCCGTTCACGCTCCAGGGCGCGTTCCAGGGCGGCAGCGCGACGTTGTCGTACACCCCGGCGGGCGAGGGCGGCGGGACCTTCACCTACCGCGGCGGGGGATCCGGCGTGACCATCAGCGGCTCGGGCACCTACACGGTCGCCGAGAACGACGACGGCACGCGCACGATCACCGAGACGAGCAACGGATGCGTGCACGGGATCTCCGGAACGTGCAAGGAGAACACCGAGGTGATCACGCTCACCCGGGAGTGATCTCGTCGCGAGGGGCGCGAGCCCGCCCCCGAGGCGCGGCCCGCGCTCGAGGCCAGGCGCATCGTCTCCGCGGCAACCGCGGCGGCCGTGCCGGCGACGCCGGGACCAGTGACGATGATCGTCCTCACCCCCACTTCTCGAACCTGGGCGCGCGTCTCTTTCACCGCAGCTGGATCGGGACGTGCCGCCAACCGCCTACCGGATAGGTCTCACGGGCCGGTGTCGCATCGGGTGCGAGCTCGATGCCGGACGTGGCGGCGAGCAGCGATCCCGCCGTGACGACGAGCTCCATGGTCGCCAGCGGCCGACCGGGGCAGACGTGGATCCCGGTGCCGTAGACCAGGTTGTGCGGTGCGTGCTCCTCGGGTCGGTACGCGGCCGGGTCGCCGAACACGGCCTCGTCACGGTTCGCCGACGCCCAGTTCAGGTACACCCGGGTGCCGGCCGGTAGCTCGTGGTCGCCGATCCGCACCGTCTCGGTGGTCACCCGCCGATTGACGAGGAACGGGTCGTCGATGCGGAGCATCTCGTCCACCGCCGGTGCCAGACCGGACGGATCGCTCCGCAGCTCCTGCTGCACCTCGGGGTGCGTGGCGAGGAAGTGGACGATCACACCCAACGCCGCCGCCACCGAACCGAGATCCCCGGCCGTCCAGTTGCGCAGGATCGAGACGATCTCGGCGTCGTCCAGCGGCCGGCCGTCGAGGTGAGCGCTGACCAGCTCGGTCGTCGGGTCGTCCGGCTCAGCCCCGCCGAACCGGCGCCGCTCCACCTGTGCCCCGACGATCTCGTCGAACGCCGCGGCGACCGCGCCGGTCCGCTCGCGGTCGCCGCTGCGGGTCGCGTCGTGGTTCTCGGCCATCCACGCGAGCAGCCGGTCCTCCGTCCCCTGCCAGCCCAACCAGTCGGTCTGGGCTCGCACCGCCAGCGGACGGCCGATCTCGGCGACGGCGTCGATCGTGGTGTGCCGAGGCAGGCCTGCGACGAGAGCATCCGCGATCGCCCGCACCCGCGGTTGGAGCACCGCCATCCGCTCCGCCGAGAAGAACGGGTCGATCAGGGCGCGCCAGCGGGCGTGCTCGGGCGGGTCGATCGAGTTGGGGATCGAGCGGCGCAGGGTGGTGACCGACGAGAAGCGGACGGGGTCGTTCGCCGCGGCGACCACGTCGGCGTGGCGGAACAACGTCACCCCACGCGGTGACGCCGCGACCGGACACGCGGACCGCATGCGGTCGTACGTACCGAGTTGATCGGAGAGGACCGCCTCGGACAGCGGCTCCCACGACGGGATGTGGGGACTCACCGGCCGATTGTCCCACCCGTACGCGCGACTGCAACTGGTCCGGCATCGGCTTCGCCGTCCTCGACCCCTTGGAGGCCGCCTTCTTGGCCTGGAGTGTCGCGCCGAGAACCTGGTGGAGGACGGCGACCAGCTCATCGTCGATGCGCGCTCGTCAGCCACAGAGCAGGTCTACCCGCGACTGTCGTCACGGTGCTCCCGCGCCTCACCGCACGCGGGCAGCGCCTGTTCGTGAGCAGGTCACATGTCGACGCGGTCGACGGCGGGGTCGGGCGGCTCGCCGAGGAACTCGACCCATGCCCGCTTGACGCACGGATAGTGGGTGGACGCCTCGACCAGGTCCAGGAAGTTGGCGATGGTGTCCTCGAATCGTCCCCGGAGTCGTTCGTCGGCGATTCCGCCGGTGTCGTCGAAGGCATTGTGAGCCTGGGCGAGGGAGAACATGTCCGGGTAGATGCGGGCGCCGAGGTGCTCGAGGGGGACTCTGAGTGACCACAGGCCCCGGTTGCCGCCCACCATCGACGGTGATGCGGACAGAAGGAGCCCGTGTCGCTCGTTGAACGGTTGCGGACGGGCGCGGGACACCCAGTCGATGGCGTTCTTGAGCGCGCCTGGCATCGATGCGTTGTACTCCGGCGAGGCGATCACGAACCCGTCGGCCGCTTCGATCCGCTCACGTAGCGCCGCCGCGCCGGGCGGCATGCCCTTGCTCGCTTCGACGTCACCGTTGTAGGAGGGTGTGTCGAACTCCCGCATCGACCTGACGTCGGCGGTCGCGCCGTGGCGGTCGATGGCATCGGCCGCCAGGCGGGCGAGGCGGGTGTTCAACGACTCGCCGCGCAGCGACGCCGAGAACACCAGGATCTTCAGCGGCTCTCGCTGGTCGGTCACCGCCATCACGGTCGCGCTCGGTCGACGCGGGTGACCTCGCCTGACTCGTCGAGCGTGGCCAGGACACCTTCGGCCGCGTCGCCGACGGCGTCGAGATGCTCTGAGGTGAGACGGTCGACGAAGAGGCGGCGAACGGCTGCGACGTGGCCTGGGGCGGCCGCCTCGATCTCGCGACGGCCACGGGCAGTGACCACGACGTGGCAGCCGTGGCGGTCCGAGTCGCACTTCTCCTTCTTGACCAGGCCCCGCTCGGTGAGGATGTCGAGGCGGTGGTCGACGAAGTCGAGATCGATCTGGAGGGCCGGCCCGGTCGGGTCCGGCATCGGCGAGGTGGTGAGCCCTCGCGCCGAGACATGCAGCGGGATGTTCCACCAGTGGTCGACAAGGGGCTCGTTGGCCATCCGGGCCTTGCCGACAACCTGGGCGTACCGGTGCAGCGTGTCGCGCGTGTCCTGCCAGTCGGCAACCGGGATCGATGGCCAACGGTCGACATCGGTTGCGCCCATGACGCTCCTCCCAGACGTAGCCAGTTTCGCGGGTCGCGCCCCGCTCCGCTGGTCCCGGGGATCGGCGCGGTGTCATCCCGGCTCATGGCCTCGGACGCGCGCCTCCAGTCCTTCGGCGAGCTCCGACAGCATCGCGGTCTCCGCGGCATCCGGGACCTGCCGAGCAGGGAGAACCCGGCCTCCACCAAACCCGGGGCGCTTCGGCGCTCAGGTCGGCGGCAGCCATCCGGCTCAGCCGTCCCGCGGGGCTTCGACGTACTCCACGACACGTTCGAACGGGAGCCGCGCGCGCGTGCTGGCGAGCTCGACCTGCTCGCGGAAGATGCCGCGAATCGGAAGAACGCGATCTCGTCCCCCGGTACCAGCAGCGTGCCGAGGAAGTCGATCGCGCGTCCGCCGGACCGCAGCTCCCGGGCCACCGCTTCGGCCCGCTCGGCCGCGTCGGCGTGCTCGGCCTCGGTGACGCCGGGCCAGAAGCACTCCACCAGGTAGGTGCGGACCATACGACGAGGATGTCGGCGTCCGCGAGCACCCGCATCGGGTGATCACCCATCCTCGTGGACTACGTCGTGCTCGTCAGTGCAGCACCTCTCGCCATGAGCCCGCCGAGCTCGGCTCGCGAGTGGATGCCGAGCTTCCGGTAGACCCTCCCGAGGTGCGCCTCCACCGTCTTGGGGCTGACGAGGAGCGCGGCGGCGACCTCCCTGTTGGTCATTCCCGAAGCCACCATCTCGGCAACCTGGCGTTCAGAGGGCGTGAGCTCGCCCTCGGTCCCGGGCCGGAGGCCGAGGCGCTCCAGTTCCTCTCGCGCGTTGCGCGCCCACTGTGCCGTCCCGACCTCGTCGAAGAGGGCGGCTGCTTCGAGGAGGGACTCGCGGGCAGCACGACGACGGTTCGTACGTCGCTGGAACCGACCCCACTGCAGGAGCGTGCGGGCGCGGTCGTAGCGGAGCTGCGGTATCGCCTCGTGCGCCACCAGCGCTCTCGCGAAGGCCTCGGCGGCATCATCGCTTCGCCCCTGGGCGGCGTGGACGAGTGCACGGCAGCGAGCGCCCACGGCACGCGCCCAGGGCCGGTCACGCCGACGTCCGCTGGCTTCGAGGAGCTCGACGAACGGCACGGCATCCTCGATCCGCCCGAGCGCGACGAGCGCCTCGGGCGCATCGGCGACAAACGGGATGGCGCCGGGTTCCCCGACGATGGTCGCAGCGGTTCGGGCGAGAGGTTCGAGCCGCTCGGCAGCCGCGTCGACGTCGTCGACGGAGAGCTCGACCATGCCGAGCGCGCCGTACGCGAGCGCGGGCCACGTCGCAGGCTGGCCCTCGCCGAAGGCGGCCAGCGCCCTCGTACCTGCTGCTCTGGCAGCCTCGACGTTCCCCTCCCATGCCAGCAGCTGCGCCCGTGCCACCTGCGCGAACGCGTCGGTCTGCTCCGTTCCGACCAGGCGGGCCTGCTCGACCAGTTCTTCGACGAGGGCATGGGCCGTCTCCAGCTCGCCTGCCGCGCACGCGGCGGCGACGAAGTGGGCGGACATGAGCCAGATCTCGCCCTCCATCCCACGATCGAGGCATCGTTGCCTGGCCTCGGCGAACACCTCGAGCGCCTCGTCGGGTCGGCCGGAGTACCAGGCGATCAATCCGGTGAGGGGCAGCGGCTGGTTGACGACGTGCGTACGGCGGTCAGGATCCTCCAGCGCGCGGGCGCGGGCGAGAGAGGCCTCATCGGTGCCGTCGCCCAGCAGGAAGCCGATGATCACCTTGCAGGCGAGCGCCTCCGCGAGCAGCCCGTCGTCGCCGAGGTCGTCGGCATCGTCGACCGCACGGGCGGCAACGGCCAGCGCATCGCGACCACGACCGCTGTTGAACAGCACGAATGCTGTTTGCAGAGCGACCGAGCACCGCAACCCGACGTCCCCGCCGGCCTCGGCGACGGCTCGCTCGCAGAGCGACGCGGCATCCGGTGAGCCTGCGATCTGGAAGCGGATCATCCCCAGCCGAGCCAGCGCTCCGGCACGAGCAGGCCCCGGTGGCATCACCTCGATCGCCGCTTCCAGCAACCTCTGCGCGCCGGCGAGATCGCCGGCGTCGAATCCGTCGTGCGCGGCCTGGATCCATCTGATCGGGTCGTCGTCTCCCAACGCCCTCGCGAGGTCCAGCAGCTCGGCGGCCACCGAGGGCGCCCCTCGAGCACGTGCTTGCGCAGCCGCAGCGTCCAGTGCCGCGATCGTCTCCGAATCCGGTCCCACCGCTGCCAGTGCGAGGTGACGAGCTCGCTCCTCGCCGTCGGAGACCAGCCTGCTGAGCCGTCGATGGAGCTCGCGCCGCGCCGTCGGCGACGCCATGCTGTACACGCCGGCCGCGAGCAAGGGATGTGAGAACCGCACGCGTCCACCGACCAGCTCGACGACACCGGCGTCCTCCGCTGCCCCCAGGTGCCCCACCGCGTCCTGATCGCCTGCGGCCGTGGTCACGGTGCTAACAAGAGGTTCGCCCAGCGCGCTCACCACGAGGAGCGCGTCCAGCACGGGAGCATCCAGCGAACGCAGCCGTTCCTCGACGACGGACTGGAGACTCACCGGCAAGGCCGCGACCGGAGCGGCGCCCGGGTCGATCGAGCGAGCCAGCTCCACCGCGTAGAAGGGGTTGCCGGCCGAGATCTCGGTGATGCGGGTGAGGCTCGGTCGCTTGAGGGACCTACCGGTCCGTTGTCGGATCACATGGTGCAGCGCGCCAAGGCTCATCGGGCCGAGCTGGAGCACCTCGAGGCGACGCTCGTCACGTGGAAGCAGGGCGTCGGCGCCACGGGAGCCTTCGTCGCGACGATTGGTGGTGAGGACCGCGATCGGCCCGGTGCAGCGTCGTACGGCGAACTCGACGACGCGTCGCGTCGGTTCGTCCAACCATTGGAGATCGTCGATCGCCACCAGCACCGGTGAAGACTCCGCCAGCCGGTCAAGCACGGAGAGGAACCCAGCCGCCGTTGCCCGCGGGTCGGCCATGCGATCGTGGTCGGCCCGTAGCAGCGCAGCCTCGAGCGCCCGGGCCTGCGGCCGCGGCAACTCGTCGACGACTCCCGGATCCAGATCGACGAGCAGGTCGGCGAGGCCCGCATAGCTGAGGCGGACCTCCGATGCCGTCGGCCGGCACGTCAGGGCGGTGGACCCCGACGCACGCGCTCGCTCGACGCCGGCTGACCACAGCGTCGTCTTGCCGATCCCCGCCGGCCCCTGGAAGGCCAGCACGGCCGGTCCGGCGTCGACACCGGCGAGCAGGCAAGCGATCCGCTCGAGCTCGGCGTCACGACCGACGACCTCGCCCCCCATAGGAGCAGTCTCGCAGGCGCGGACCCGCTTCGCACCCGCGGAACCATCCCCACGGCGTGTGCCCGGAGACCGGATGCCCGGAGACCGGAAATGTAGGGAACCACCCGATGCGCCCGTGCACCGAGCCGATCATCCTCGGCGGTGCAGGTGTGCGGCCGCGCACACGACAACCGGGGGTGAACCCATGCCCGACGCCTCGCCTGGCAGTTCCGTCGCAGCGGACGCTCGCAAGCACGCGAAGCGGGGACGGCGGGGAACATCGCGCCGTTGGGTCGCCGGCACTGCGTGCCTCCTGTTGGTGCTCGCCGCGTGCGGCGACGACGACGAGTCTGCTTCCGGGGACGAGAACACCGCTGCCGCGTGCGATGCCTTCGTGGCCATCGACGAGGCAACCTTCGTCGAGGACTTCGAGGGGATCATCGCGGCGATCGAGGACTTCGTCGCGACAGCTCCTGACGACGTTGCCGCGGCGGTCGAACCGCTGCTACCGCTCCTTCGATCGGATCCGGATGCCGTCGACGAGAGCGAGGAGCTGGCGGCCGCCGAGGGGGCATCCGACGAGTGGGCATGGGACAACTGCGCCGACCCCCAAATCGAGGTCGAGGCACTCAACTTCGCCTTCTCCGGAATGCCGAGCGAGATCGATGCCGGGCGAGTCGGGTTCAGGCTCGTCAACGCTACCCAGACCGACGAGTTTCACGAGGCGCTCGTGCTGCGCAAGGGCGACGACGTCGCCGGGTCACCGAGCGCGGCCCTGATCAGCGCGCTGGGCGACGAGGTCTCCGTGGACAACACCTTCGGCGCGTTCGCCGAGTTCACCCTGGTCGGTGGAGGTCTGGTCGACCCGGAGGGAGATGACATCTTCGTCGTCGACCTGGAACCCGGTGAGTACGTGCTGGCGTGCCTGCTGCCGGTGGGCTCCGCGGAGCTGCTCGAGGCGTACTTCAGTGGTGAGCACGTGGAGGGCGAGTACCACATCCACCAGGGCATGTTCGCCGAGTTCACGGTGAGCTGATCTCCGAACCGTCGCGCCTTCTGTCGTGCGCCGGCTCGATGGGACCACCGAAGACGGTGCGCAACATCCACAACACGCCGCGCAAGGCGCTCGCCGACGCCTGCAGGAAGGGCACGCTGCAGCGCAACGTCGCGGTGCTTGCCGATCCGCCCAAGCCCGGCCGCGACACCGCGATGCGGTCTGGACCCCCGAGCAGCTGCGCCAGTCCCCCGACGAGATCGCCGATCACCGGTTGGCCAGCGCGTTCGTGATCGCCGCCCACACCGGGATGCGTCGCGACGAGGTGCTCGGGCTCGCCTGGCGTGATCTCGACCTCGACGCCAACCGGCTCTCCGTGCGCCAGGCCGTGATCACCGTCGAGTACCAGGTGACCATCGCGGACGTGAAGACCGGCACCGCCCGCCGCACCATCGACCTGGACGAGCGCACCATCGACGCCCTCCGCGCCTGGCGGCTCGTCCGGGAGCAGGAGGCGGCGCTCGCCGGGCTGAAGGTGAGCGAGGACGAGACCGTGTTCGCCGCCCCCGACGGCAGCCTCACGCATCCCGACTACTTCAGCCAGGTCTTCGACCGTCACCTCGCCGCGAGCGACCTACTGAGGATCCGGTTCCACGACCTCCACCACACCCACGCCACGATCCTGCTCAAGGCCGGCGTCCACGTGAAGGTCGTCAGCGAACGACTCGGCCACAGCAGCCCCGCGTTCACCATGACCGTCTGCCAACACGTCATCCCCGGCATGCAGGCCGACGCCGCCCGCCTCTTCTGCGAGGCGCTGTACGGAGCCGAGTGAGCCGGTCCATCGATCCTCCCGATGGCTTGCCCAGCTACGGTTCCGAGTCGTTCGGTCAGACCAAGGATGACAATGCGACTTCTGAAGACGGTCCAGACGGAGGAACTCGCCGATCCCGTTCGGGCGAAGTTCGCCATGGTGGTCCCGATCCTTGAGGCAACGCTCTTCTCGATGAACCGGAAGCGAGCGGAGCGCCTTGGCGGGTACGAGAAGATGACGCTGTGGGACGTCGCCCGCGAGGGACGGGAGGGCTCCGGAGACGCTGGAATCTGCTTCGAGTGGGCCGTTCACGACGCCATCGCCTCCCAGCATCCTCTCATCCACCCCCTCGCAAGCGAAGTCCTCCAGGACTTCTGCGGAATCGGTGGCGGCTCAAGCTCGATCCTCTTCGGGCCTGAGAAGGACGGCGTGATCCCCATCCTCGAATCGGTCGACGAGTCGCTCACAGAGGACTCGCGGGTCTACGTGGGAAACCGAGGCCAGCCCCCGAAGCTGAAGCGCTACATCCCTCAGATCGTCCGGGCTTTCCGTCGCGCAGAGGCGCGCAACAAGTTGCCGCGAAGCATCAACGGGCTCTGGAAGGCCGACTTGTTCGTCGGTAACAAGGAGAGCGAGAAGTGGGTCGGCACGACGGTCAAGTCGAATGCTCTGCACCTTGAGGGCGCTCAGGGCCTAAGGATCGGAATCTACCCGCGTGTGACTCCCAACGAGAGCCCCCGATTCGACGACGATCTCAAACTCGTTCGGCTTCCGCTGCCGTACGACGGCGGGTTCATGGAGCTGTTCTACAAGTCCTTCTACCTCGTCCGGGCGTTCATCGCCGCCGACGCCCGTGTACCCCCTCCGGTCAGCCTTCCTGATGGGGAGGACAGGTTCATCACACAAGAGCTGGAGGCGCGCCGTGAGTTCGCCGTCCTCGACGTCCTGAACGTCCTGCGCGATATGTCGCAGAAGGATCTCCTTGACGTGGAAGACGTCCACTCCGTCGCACCATCGGCGACCTTGTCCGAGGATGAGGGTCTTCAGGACGAGCCCGAGGACCCTGGAGCTGAGGCGGACTTCGTATCGGTGACTCCCGAGGCGAGCACGACCGAGTGAAGTCTCGGCGTCGGCTCACGTTCGACGTCGGCCCGGCTCGCGACCGTTAGTAGATTCGTTAGAAGTCGGCCCGGGAGCGAGGAGGGCCCACCCTCTCGGATGGGCCCTGACCTGCTGGTTTCGTTGGTGGCGGGGGCGGGATTTGAACCCGCGACCTTCGGGTTATGAGCCTTCGGATCGCCTGTTCATCGCATCCCGCGACGTACCAGATCGTGCCCTTGCGCTGGGGTTTCGCGCCTCACGCTAGCCGAGTCGTCCCATCGCGTGTACCCCCGTCCCGCGCCGCACAGTAGAAGGAACAGTAGAAGTTGGGACCGCTCCTGGAGCGGGCGCGGAGAGCGGGCCCCGTCAGGCTTGGCGTGGTCATGGCGCGCACGCTGCCCGGGCGCCCCGAGTCCCAAGTGAGCACCCGAACCCCGCCAGGTGAGATGACGGCACCGGCGTCCGTGGGATCAGGAAGGACTCCCGGACGCAGACGCCCCACGTGGGCGGCTCGACCGCCTCGGTCAGCCCTCGCGACGAGTCCGCCGACGGCGACCGGCGCGCCAGAGAAGCAGCAGCACGACCAGCAGGATCGCCGTGGGGACGGCGCGGCGAACGAGCGCCGGACCTGCAACGTCCAACAGCTCGACGGGCTCGGGCTCGGGCTGGGAGATCACCCGCCGCTCGGGCGGCCCCTGCCGCCCGTTGCCAACCTGTGCATGCTGTACGCCGACGGCCACATCCGCACTAGCGCTGCCGGATCCCGCGGACGCCGTGGCGCCCTCTTGCGCGACGAGTTCACCGAGGGACTCGACAAACTTGCCTAACAGCTTCGCACTCACGTCGGAGATCGCACCCCGGCCGAGCTGCGCGACCTTCCCGGTGATGTTGAGGTCGGTGACAATGGAGACCTCGGCGCCATCGCCGTGCTCGTCGACCGCCATCCGGATGGTGGCGCTGGCGTTACCCTGGCCGCGCGTGTCTCGACCCGACGCCTTCACGATCGCCGTTCGTGACGACGGGTCGCGCTCCACGAACGTCGCCGATCCCTTGTACTGCGTCGAGATCGGACCGACCTTCACTTTGACGATGCCGTGGTACTCGTCGCCCGCGACCTCTTGGAGCTGGGCGCCGGGCATGCACGGCGCGATGCGCTCGACGTCAGTAAGGAGCGCGTAGGCCGCGTCAGGATCGACTGGTACGTGGAACTGCTGATCGATCTTCACGTCAGCCCTTTCGCGGATAGGTGACGAAACTCGCCCACTCCTCGAGCGCCGACGGGTCGCCGCCCTCCTGGGTGAGGATGAGCCGACCCGTGGACAGGACGTGGTCGCGCATAGCGGCCGCGGCTGCATGGGCGTCGCGCCTGCGAGCTGCCTCCAGGATCCGGCGGTGCGGCTCAACGACCTCGGGGAGCGAACGGCTCCGACCGACCGTCGAGACGCCCTGCGTGAGGATCTGATCTCGGAGCTGGTCGGTGGCCCGCGCAAGGCGCTCGTTGCCTGACGCCTCGAGCAGGACCACGTGAAAGCGGCGGTCGTGGCGCATCATCCGCGGCTCATCGCCCGCGTCCGCGGCCGCGCCCATCCGATCGAACTCCTTCTCGAGCATTCGTACCGCCCCGTCGGTGAGGCGCGGCACCGCGGCGCGCGTCGCGGGCACCTCCATGAGGAGCCGCAGGCTGAAGATCTCCAGGATGTCGTGCGCAGTCCTCTGGAGGATCCGTACCCCGCGGTTGCGCTCGAATCGCACCATCCCCTGCGACGCGAGATCGATCAGCGCCTCGCGCACCGGGGTTCGCGACACCTCGAGTTCATCCGCGAGGCTCTTGACGGAGTGCAATGTCCCCGGCACGAGCCGCCCGCTCAGGATCGAGTCACGAATGGAGTCGTAGACCTGGTCTGCGAGGCTGCGCTCGGCCTTGATCGCCTTCATCTGCACCGTCCATCGCTCGGGACTCCAAACGACGCGCCCCGACCCCCGATGCGGGGTCCGGGCGCTCGGCCCACGTGACCGACCTCCGGCCCGCGGCGCGCGGTCACACTACCGGTCCTCGTCTACGGTCCCGCTGACCACGGGGATGACCTCGGCGCCGACGAGCGCGATCTCTTCGAGCACCCGTTCCTGGGGCATGCCGGGCCACTGCATCCGCAGCAGGAAGTGGTTCGCCCCGACGGCCTCCTCGTGGCGGAAGAGCTCCGCGACACACTCCTCGGGCGAGCCGATGATGAATCGGTCGCGGGCCAACTCCTCGAAGGCCCGGTCAAGGCGCTCCTCCTCGGGCATGGGCTTGTCCAGCCCCCACTTCGCGTAGCTCTCGTACTTACCCTTCAGGTAGGGCCGCGCGGTGCGCACGGCCTCTGCGTGGGTCGGCGCGATCGCGAACTCCTTGAACACGGGGAAGTCGGCGGGCGGCTCGTGCCCAGAGGCCTCGAGGGCCTCCCTGTACAGCGCGAACTGGCGCTCGATCCCGCTCAGGCTCGCGTGAGGGTTCACGAGCCATGGCAGGCCGAGCCGCCCCGCCCGCTGGACCCCTGGGTCGCCGCTCGCGGCCACCCAGATCGGCGGGTGAGGCCGCTGGACCGGCTTGAGGGTCAGCGTCGCCCCCTCGAGGGTGAAGAATCGGCCGTGGTGGTCCACCACGTCTTCGGTCCAGAGGCGGCGCACCACCTCGAGGCTCTCGACGAACCGGCCGACGCGGTCGTCGAGCTCTACCCCGAAGGCCGCGAACTCCTCGGGTCGGTACCCGAGACCCACTCCGAAGACGAACCGCCCGCCAGTGATCACGTCCAGGGTCGCGGACTGCTCCGCCGCGTACACGGGATTGTGCAGCGGCAAGAGGAAGATCGACGTCCCCACCTGCATCTCGCCGGCGACCCCGGCGATGCGCCCAAGCAGCGGCCATGTCTGCAGCGCCTGGTACGGTGCCGCTAGGTAGTGCTGGCTCACCCACACCGAGTGGAACCCGGCGTCCCGCGCGGCCTCGACCTGCTCGACTAGCTCCTGGACGCCTTTCACGACGTCCTCGCCGGTCGGGAACTGCGAGTTCAGCTTCAGCCCGATCTTCATCGTTCCTCCCGACCTCCGCCTCGCCCCGTCGTGGAGGGCTGATCGAGTTGGTAGACGTCGGGGCGCCGGTCCGCGAAGACCGTCCGTTCGGCACGCGCCTCCAGCAGCCGCTCACGGTCCAGGTCGACGGTCGTGTGCCACTCCTCGGCCGGCGGACCCTCCGCGAGGAGGAGGCCGGGCGGCGTCGTCGCCGCGCTCTCACCTCCGAAGGTGCGACCGTGGTCGGTGCCGACGCGGTTGACGAACACGACGTGCTGCATGTTCTCGTAGGCTCGCACCGCTGCGAGCTGCGCGAGGCGGTGCGGCCAGTCGGGCCGGTGCGTGATGTTGAACAGGCCGCACAGCAGTTCCGCGCCCTGCAAGGCCGCCGCCCGCGGCACTTCGGGGAAGTAGGCGTCGTAGCACACGACCAGCGACACGACGCCGAGATCACATGACACCACTTCGACCGCGGCACCAGCCGCGAAGTAGTGGCGTTCCTCGCCGGCCGGGTGGAGCTTTCGCTGCCGCCCGACGACCGCCCCTTGCGGATCGACGAGCAACGCGGTGTTGTAGATCGTGCCAGCGATGTCGGGATGCCGCTCGGCGACGCCCACCGCGATGTGGCAGTCGTGGGCGACGGCGAGCGCGCCGATCGCGTCGCTGAACCCGCCGGGCACGGGTTCTGCCGCGTCCGCGTAGCGGGCGCCGAACGCCTTGTCGCGCTCGGTCACCTGCCCGAGGTCGGCGAGCTCCGGGAACACCACGAGGTCGGGTCGGTCGACCGCGAGCTCGTCGAGCGTGGCCGCGATCCGCTCGAGGTTGCGCTTGGGGTCGAGCGCGACTACCTCCATCTGGGCCAGGGCGACGCGCATGCGCGACGGGCTGCTCACGGCGCGACGCGCTCTCTCCGCCGTGCGGCGGCGTCACGCACGGCCTCGAAGATCATCATGTAGCTGCCGCAGCGGCAGAAGTTCCCGCTGAGGTACTCGCGGATCACCTCGTCGGTCGGGTCGGGGTGCTCCTCGAGCAGCTGGCGCACGACCATGATGAACCCGGGGGTGCAGAAGCCACACTGGATCGCGCCGTGCTCGACGAACGCCTGCTGCACGGGGTCGAGCTCGCCGTCGCGGGCGACGCCGTCGATCGTCTCGACCGAGCGACCCTCGGCACGTACCGCCAGCGACAGGCACGAGCGGGTGAGCTCCCCGTCGACGAGCACGGTGCACGACCCGCACGATCCCTCGCCGCAGCCCTCCTCGGTGCCGAGCAGGCCGAGGCCCTGGCGCAAGAGCTGGAGGAGGGTCCACTGCGGCTGGATCTCGACCTCCTCCGAGCGCCCGTTGACCATCACGTGCACGATCCGAGCGCTCATGCCGCCAACTCCTCGTCCCGCAGGCCGAGGAGCACTCGGCGCACCCAGACTCGCACCATGTCGCGGCGGTACTCCGCGCTGCCCTGGAGATCGGTGATCGGGTCGACCTCGTCGGCGGCTGCGTCGGCGGCCGCGTCGATGGCGGCCTCGGAGAGGTCGGAGCCGCTCGCCGCGGCCGAGGCGCTGGCCAGGACAACGGGCGTGGGATCGATGCCACCCACCGCCATCGTCACGAGCGGCCCGTCGGTGCCGGCTGCGATCGTCGCCGCGAGGCCGATCAGCGGCTTGTCCTCCTGGGCGCGCGGGGTCCACTTGCAGTAGGTCCAGCGGACGTCGGGCCCGGGTCGGGGCACCTCGATCGTCGTGAGCACCTCGTCGGCGGCCCGGTCGGTCTCGTAGAAGCCACGGTAGAAGTCGCGGGCGCGGACGCGGCGCTCACCACCCGCCCCGACGAGGTGGAGCGTCGCGTCGAGCACCAGCAGCGCCGGGCCCGGGTCGGACGCCGACTCTCCGTAGCAGATGTTGCCGCCCAGCGTGCCCATCGCACGGATGACCGGGCTGGCGACCCTTCCACACGCCTCCGACAGCAGCGGAAGGGCATCCGCCAGCTCGGCCGAGGCCGTGATCGCCCGGTGCGTCGCGAGCGCGCCGACGCGGACGCGATTGGCACCCACGTCGATGGCACGCATCGCGTCGACACGGTCGAGGCCCACGACCACGCCCGGACGGAGCAGGTCATGCTTCATCATCGCCACGACCACCGTCCCGCCCGCGACGAGCACCGCGTCGTCGCCGTGCTCGGCGAGAGCGGACACGGCCTCCTCGGGGCTGCGGCACGAGACGTACTCGAACGGTCGGAGGATCACGCCGACGCCTCCCGCACGGCTCGGTAAACCTTCTCCGAGCGGATGGGCAGGCTCGTGATCTGGACGCCGATCGCGTCGTAGACCGCGTTGCCGATCGCGGCGGGGACCGCGGCCGTGCCGGGCTCGCCCACGCCCCGTGCCCCGTAGGGCCCGAGCTCGTGGGCGGTCTCCACGATGATGTCCTCCATCTCCGGGATGTCGGCGCTGGTCGGGACCTTGTAGTCGAGGAACGTGGGGTTCATCACCCGTCCTTCCTCGAACACGACCTCCTCGGCCATCGCCATACCGAGACCCATGACTGCCGACCCGCTGATCTGCTGCCGGCAGCCCTGCGGGTTCACCGCCTTGCCGGCGTCGATCGCGGTGATCAGCCGCAGCACGCGGGTCTCCCCGGTTTCCGGGTCGCACTCGACCTCGGCGCCCGCGGCGGCGTACATCCAGTAGGACGAGGGGCGTCGCGACTGGCCCGTCTCCGGGTCCATCGGGTCGTACACGTCGTGGGTCGCGAACGACCCGTTGCCGACGATGTTGGCCGGTCCCTTGTAGTGGCGCCGTAGGATCTCGGTGACCGTGAACGGTCCGGCCGCGGCGCCGGGCGCCTCGACCTTGCCGTCGACGAGCGCGAGGTCGTCGGCCGGAACCCCGAGCACCCGTGCCGCGAGCTCAAAGAGCTGGGTCCGTATGTCAATCGCGGCCGTTCGGAGCGCGTTCCCCATGGCGAAGATCGTGCGGCTGGAGCTCGACGAGCGGTCGAAGGGCGCAACGCTGGTGTCGGGCATCACGAAGCGGACGCGCTCGAACGGCACCTGGAGCTCCTCGGCGACGATCTGCGCGAGCGCGGTCATCGTCCCCTGACCGTGCTCGACCGCGGCGCAGATCATGTCGACGCTGCCGTCGACGTTCATGCGCACGGTGGCGAAGGTCGCGGTCGGGGTGAGCGTGGACTTGAGGACGACGGCCACGCCACGCCCCACGCGCCGTCCCGGCGCCGGCTCGCGTGGCGGCTTCGCCTCGAGCGCCTCGACGACCGCCTCCAGGCAGGGTCCTGCCCCGACCTGGCGCATGGGTTCGCCCGTCACGCTCGTGTCGCCCTCTTGAAGCAGGTTGCGACGGCGCAGCTCGACCGGGCTGACGCCGAGCTCGCGTGCGAGGCGGTCGAGCTGCTGCTCACCGGCCCACGCCATCTGCGGCACGCCCAGGCCCCGGAAGGCGCCGCCGGGTTGGCGGTTCGTGTAGACGAGCGACGCGTCAACCGACGCGTTCGGGATGCGGTATGGACCGAGGGAGACGTAGCCGGAGTTCCGGCAGACCATCGGCCCGAGGTCGGCGTAGGCGCCCTTGTTCCAGTGCACGGTCGACCGGCGCGCCAGGATGCGACCGTCGCGGTCGGCGGCGGTGCGGATGTGCACGCGGGCGGGAAGCCGGCCCGTCGACGTGAGGAACTCGTCCTCGCGATCGAACACGACGCGCACCGGCCGGCCCGGCACCTTCTGGGCGAGGAGCGCCGCCGCCGGGTTGATGGTGCGTACGTACATCTTGGCGCCGTAGGCCCCGCCGACCAGGTTCGTGATCACCCGTACGTCGGAGAGGTTCATGCCGAGGTAGTCGGCGATCATCGAGCGCAGGGTGTGCGGGCCCATCGTGCTCGTCCACAGCGTGAGCGTGCCCATGGCATCGAAAAGCGCGATCACCACATGTGGCTCGAGGTGGCAATACTGGACGAACTGCGTCTCGTAGGTGCCCTCCACAACGACCGCGGCCTCCTCGAACGCGGCGTCGACGTCGCCTCGGCGCAGGTGGAACTCGTAGGGGACGTTGGTTCCCGGGACGGGTGCGATCCGCATCCCGGGGGTCTCCACGACCTCGTAGCCGGCGGCGTCGGGGTGCAGCAGAGGCGCGTCGGGAGCCAGGGCGTCGTCGATCGTGTCGACGACGGGCAGATCTTCGTACTCGACGACGATCCGTTCGAGCGCCTCGGCCGCCGCCTCCTCGTCCTCCGCCGCCACGGCCGCGACCGACTCGCCGGCCCAGCGCACGACCTCGCGTGCGATGCCCGGCTGGTCCTTGAGTAGCGGGCCGTGCAGGCGCGGGTCGTCGGCGCCGGTGACCACGGCGCGCACGCCGGGCACTTCCCACGCACCCGACACGTCGATGTCGACGATTCGTGCGTGCGGGATGCCCGCGCGCAAGAAGCGCCCCACGAGCATCCCCGGCTGCTGCACGTCGACGCCGTAGGTCGCGCGACCCGTGACCTTCGCGGGGCCGTCGACGCGCGGGATCGCCTTGCCGACGAGCCGGTAGTCGGTGAGCTCCGGCATCTGGAGGTCGGGAAGCTCGACGGTGTCGGGCCTGGCCCCGCGCGTGCCCCCGGTGGTGGAGCGGCTCGTGCTCACGAGCCACCACTCTCGTCCTGGATGAGCTTGGTGAGCGCTTGGGCGAACTCCCTGGTGACCTCCGCGGCCTTCTGGGCGATGACCTTGTGGCCGAGTGAGCCGAGCATCCCGCCGAGTGCCAGGTCGGCGACGAGGTCGATCTGGGTACCAGATCCGTTCGGGGCCAGGGCTATGGCGGCCTTCGCCCGCAGGTCGCCTCGCGCGCCCTTGACGCTGCGCCCGATGGCGCTGATGTCGAGCGCGTCGATCGGCGTGCGGTCCTTGATCTCGGCCTTGAGGTCGAACGTCGCGCCGATCGTGCCGACCTTCTGGGTGACCCGGACCCGGTAGCGGTCCTCCCCGGTCTCCTCCACCGACTCGGCGCCGGGGATGCACATGCCGACGTCGGGCCCGCGCTCCTCGAAGAACCGCCAGACGACCTCGCGGGGGGCCTCGACGACGAAGGACTCCTCGAACCTCATGCTTCCACCTCGTTGCTCGGGAGCGCGTCGGCCGCTCGTCGGATCGCGCGCCACACGCGCTCGGGAGTGATCGGGAGCCGGTCGATCTCCACCGGGAGCGGTGCCAGGGCGTCGCAGATCGCGTTGGCGATCGCCGACGCGGGCGGGATCGTGCCCGCCTCGCCGACGCCGCGCACCCCGAGCGGGGTGACCGGCGACGCGACGTCGGTGTGCACCAGCTCGAAGTGGGGAAGGTCGGCCGCCGTCGGCATCAGGTAATCGAGCATCGTCCCGTTGAGGAGCTGGCCGGTCTCGCGGTCGTAGCGCAGCTCCTCGAACAGCGCGGCACCGAACCCCTGGGCGAGCCCTCCGTGGAGCTGGCCCTCCACCAGCGTCGGGTTCACCTGGCGTCCGCAGTCGTGCGCGAGCACGAAGCGCTCGACGTCGAACTCGCCGGTGCGCTCGTCAACTGCGACGATCGCGGCCGCCGTGCCGTATCCGAAGGCGGACGCCGGCGGGTCGAAGTACTTCGTGGCCTCGAGGCCCGGCTCCTCGCCGTCAGGCAGGTGGTGACCCGAGATGGCCGAGACCGCGACCCGGGAGAGAGGGATGCCGTCGTCGGGTCGGTCGAGCGGGTGCACGATAGCGTCGGTGATCGTGAGGTCCTCCGGGGCGACGCCGAGCAGGAAGCCGGCGACCCGCAGCGTCTTGGCCCTGACCTCGTGGGCGGCGCCGAGCACCGCGCCCGTGCCCGCGATCGTCGTGCGGGACGCGAAGGCGCCGACGTTGTGCGGCGTGCCCTCGGTGTCACCCGCGTGCACGACCACGTCGTACGGGTGGATCCCGAGCACGGAGGCGCACACTTGCGCGAACGCGGTCTCGTTCGCCTGCCCGAACGACGCGATGCCCGTGTAGAGGTCGGCGCCGCCGGAGCGGTTCATCCGGATCGTCACGCTCTCGTACGCGCCGTACGCGGCGTTGTGCTTGCCGAGGAACTTCGAGCCCGGGTATCCGGTCATCTCGACGAAGCACGCCACGCCGATCCCGAGCCGGCGGCCGTCGTCGCGGCGAGCGGGGGCGGCACGACGGAACTCGTCGTAGCCGATGCGCTCGCAGGCGGCGTCGAGGGCGGCGCGGTAGTCGCCGCTGTCGTACACCGCGCCGCCCGCGCTCTCGTAGGGCATCTCGTCGGGACGGATGGCGTTGTGGCGGCGCACCTCGACCGGGTCAAGGCCGAGCCTTCGGGCGGCCCGGTCGACCAAGGTCTCACGCACGAAGTTGGACTCCGGCTGGCCGTAGCCCCGGTACGCGCCCACCGGCGTCTTGTTGGTGGCGACGACGTTGCGCTCGATGGAGCAGTGCTTCACGCGGTAGGGGCCGGGGAACATGAGGCTCGACAGCATCGGCGACCCGAACGGCGAGTTGTAGGCGCCCATGTCGACGTAATAGCGGTCGCGCATCGCCGTGATCGTCCCGTCGGCGGTCATGCCGATCTCGACGTCGTGGAGCGCCTCGCGAGCGTGCGTGGTGGCGCGGAAGTGCTCCATCCGGTCCTCGACCCACTTCACGGGCCGGCGGGTGTCGATCGCATGCAGGCACGCGAGGACGTCCTCGGGGTAGAGGCCGAGCTTGAGGCCGAACCCGCCGCCGACGTCGGGCGCGGCGAGGCGGATCCTCTCTTCCGGCATGCCGAGCGCGTCGGCGAGCTGCATCCGGTGCAGGTGCGGGACCTGTGTGGAAGACCACACGCGCAGCGTGTCGAGCCCCGGGGTGTACTCCGCCAGCACGGCTCGGCCCTCCATCGGCAGGCCGGTGACCCGGCCCACGCGGACGCGGCCCCCACAACGCACGTCGGCACGGGCGAGCGCTCCCTCGGCGTCACCGCGATCGCGCGGGGTGCTCACCACGAGGTTACTCTCGAGCGCCTCCCACAGCACCGGCGCCCCCGGGTCGAGCGCGTCCTCGACGTCGACCACATGCGGCAACGGCTCGTAGTCGATCTCGACGAGCTCGAGTGCGTCCTCGGCGACGGCCCGCTCGGTCGCCACAACCGTGACCACGGCGTGGCCCTCGTAGAGCGCGATGCCGTCGGCCATCGCGAAGAACGGGAGCCCGGGGACGTCGGGCAGCGGGCGAAGCACGGTGAGCGGCCTCGTGCGCGCCCGCACCTGCGACCCGATCATCACACCGACCACACCCTCGAGCTCGAGCGCGCGCCCGGGATCGATCGCGTCGATGCGGGCGTGCGGGTAGGGGCAGCGGCCCACGGCCATGTGGAGGAGCCCGGGCGGGTCGATGTCGTCGACGAAGCGGCCCTGTGCCCGCAGCAGGCGCTCGTCCTCGATGCGCGTGACGTCCGCGCCGATCCAGCGCTCGGTGTCCACCGACGTGGCGACACGCTCGAAGGTCGTATCGCTCATCGCACGTGCTCGCTCAGGTAGCGCTGCACGGCAGCGACGATGTTCTGGTAGCCGGTGCAGCGGCAGAGGTTGCCCGCCAGCTCCTCGCGCAGCGCCGTCTCGTCGAGGTGGTCACCACGTTGCGCGAGCGCCCATGCGGTGAGCAGGAACCCCGGTGTGCAGAAGCCGCATTGGAGGCCGTGCTCGTCGCGAAAGGCGGCCTGGACGGGATGGAGCTCCCTCTCGCTCCCGAGCCACTCGACGGTGCGGACGTCGCGCCCAGCGGCCTGGACGGCGAGCATCGTGCACGACTTCACCGGCTCGCCGTCGAGCAGCACGGTGCACATGCCGCAGACGCCCTGCTCACATCCGACGTGCGTGCCGGTCAGTGCGAGGTCGTGGCGGAGGAAGTCGGCCAGTAGCCGGCGTGCCTCGACGACGTGCGTCACCGGCTTGTCGTTCACCGTGAGCGACAGCTCGATCATCTCGGTCATCTCGCATCTCCTGCCTGCCGGGCCCCGCGGCGGGCCTCGAGCATGGCCAAGGCGCGCTCCACGTAGATGGACAGGAGGTGGCGGCGATACTCGGCGGAAGCCCGCGCGTCGGTCGGTGGGTCCACAATCGCTGCGCACGCGGCCGCGGCGGCCGCGACCGTGTCGTGGTCGTCCAGCCGCGCGCCCCGCAGCAGCTCGTTCGCTTCCTGCGCCAGCAGCGCACGGTCGGCGACCGCGCCGAGCGCGATGCGGATCCATGCCCACGTCCCGTCGGGCCTGGGCTCGCCGACGGCGGCCACGGCAACGACCGCGTAGTCGTTGTGGCGCCGCGCCTGCTCCACGAACGCGCTCACGGTGCCTGCGGCGTCGGGGTAGGTCACGGACACGAGTAGCTCGTCGGGCTGCACGGCGGTCTGGTACGGGCCGCGGAACAGTTCGGTCGCCGGGATGGTGCGGGCACCCGAAGACCCCTCCACGCGCACCTGCGCGTCGAGGGCGAGTGCCGCCATCGGCATCTCGCCGCTCGGGTCGCCTTGCGCGAGGCTTCCCCGATCGTCCCGCGGTTGCGGACCAGCCGGTCGCCGACGAGTCGGATGCCCTCGACCAGTAGCGGCGCGTGCTCCTGTACGAGCGGTGAGCGCTCGAGCGTCGAGTAGCGGGCCGTCGCGCCGACGACGAGGTCGCCGTCGAACCGGATCTCGTCGAGGCCCTCGATGCCGCCGACATCCACGACGATGCGCGGCGCCGCGAGACGCATGTTGAGCATCGGCACGAGGTTCTGGCCCCCGGCGAGCACCTTGGCGTCCCCGTCGGACGAAGCCAGCAACGCCACGGCCTCTGCGACGGACGTGGGGCGCACGTATCCGAAGGGCGCGGCCTTCACAAGCTCACCCGACCCCCGCCGCGGCCCCCGCGGGCGACCATGCCCGCGACGACGTGGTCGAGCGCACCCCCTCCCCGGACCTTCGCCACGCCGCTGGCCGCCTGGCGGCTCGCCACGGTCTCCGGGCGTGCCTGGAGGATGAAGTACCGCTCGTCCGTGCTCGTACAGGCGAGCGTGCCGACCGCCCACTCCACGTCCATCGCGCGGCCGTAATGACGCTCGATCCGCTTCCCCAGACGGACGAGGTGCGCGACGTCGTCGTCGTCCAGCGATGACCGCCGCGCCTGCTCGTCGGGCACCGGGACGCGCTCGACGCGGCGGCGCTCGGGGACGAACCGGTAGGCCTCGCGCTTCGCGCCGCAGTGGCGCTCGATCACGTCGAACGTCACCTTGTCGACCGTGAAGCGATCGGCGTCGATCTCTCCGGTGACGACACCCTCGCCGAGTCCCCAGCACGACTCGAGTACGACCTTGGAGCGATCACCGTTGATCGGGTTGACCGTGAAGAGCACCCCCGAGGCGCGGGCGTCGATGATGTGCTGGACACCGACGCTCATCACCATGTCCTCGTAGGACACGCCCACCTGCTCGCAGTAGGCGATCATGTGCGGCTCGAACAGCGCCGACCAGCACCGCAGCATGTGCGCGATGACTGCCTCCGCGCCCTCGATCCACAGATAGGTCTCGAGCTGGCCCGCGAAGCTCGCCGAGTGGTGGTCCTCGCCGGTGGCGCTGGACCGTACGGCGACCGGAGGTTCGGGGTGCCCGCAGCGCTCCGCCAAGGTCTCGTAGGCGGACGCAACCGCGTCCTCGATCGCGGGATCGAGCCTGGCCTGCTGGAACAGCTCACGCACCTCCGCCGTCGCGCGCGAGACCGAACCGGCATCCTCGAGGTTGGCGCTGTGCCCGATCTTCGCGGCCGTGTGCGCGATCTTCGAGTCGGCCATGAAGCGGCGGTGGGCCTCGGTCGTCACCGCGAAGCCACCGGGGACTTCCACCTCGGCGCGCAGCAACTCGCCGAGGCTGGAGCACTTGCCGCCCACCAACGGCACACTGCGCGCCTCGCAGTCCTCGAACCACGTGACGTAGGTGCTCACAGGATCGTCACCACGCCCGTCGATCCGTCGACACGCAACCGTTGGCCGGTACGGATCCGCTGGGTGGCATAGCCCGTGCCAACGACGGCAGGCAGGCCGTACTCGCGGGACACGATCGCCGCGTGCGACATGATCCCGCCGCCGTCGGAGACAGCAGCCTTGATCCGGGCGAACACGGGCGACCAGCTCGGCGCCGTCAGCGGGCACACGAGGATCTCACCGGTCTGTACCTCGTCGAGCTCCTCGACCGTGCGGATCACCCGCGCGACACCCTCCACGAGCCCGGGCGACCCAGCGAAGCCGCGAATGGTGTCGGCGTCGCCCGACCCGTCGCCACCGAGCCAGTTCTCGATGGTTTCCGACGTGATGCCCCACAGCATGATCGTGAACGGCTCCGTGACCTGCTCAGGCGGCACGCCGAGCGCAGGCGGCGGCTCCCAGGCCGCGAGGGCCTCGATGGTCCGCTTGCGTTCCCGCACGATCTCGGGCCAGTACGAAGGCCCCCGCGTCGGAGTGCACGTCGCCCAGCCGATCTGTACTTCGTAGAGGGCCGAGTACAGCTCGTAGCGGTGGAGGAGGAACACGTCCTCACGGTCCTCGAGGAATCCGGCGTCGACGAGGACGTCGCCTACCTCGCGCACCTTGCTCCAGAACAGCGAGTGATGCCAGTGCTCGACGTAGAAGTTGTGGTTCTCGACGAAGGGGAAGACCTTGCGAGAGAGCTGCACCAGATCGGTGAACGCGACCTTGTCGTCTTCGTCGACGAGCAGCTCGCGGTACTCCTCGAAGATCCGCTCGCGCTCCTCACGGAGCTGCTCGAGGGGGCGGTCGATGCTCTCGCCGGCTTCGAGCTTCTCGATGTAGCCCACGATCGCCTGGAACGGGACCCGCAGATCGTCGATCCAGGCGCGGTGCTGGTGGCAGTAGCCAGGGCCGGTCGAGTACCAGAACCACGGCTCCTTGGCCCCCTCGAGCGCCGCGAGCCACTGGTCACCGTTGCTCGCCGCCGCGATCGCCTCCAAGCGCTCGTCGGGCGAGCCGTCCTTCTTGACCGCGTCCGCGACACCGAGCTGGATCGCGAGCTTGGCGAGCTTGCGCAGCTCGTCATCGGGCCGGAAGAACAGGATGTCGATCCCGGCGACCATGCGGGCCACGGTCTGATCGCCGATACCAGGGAACGCGTTCTGGCAGAACTCCAGCAGCGTGAGGTAGGCCCCGTACCCGAGGTTGAGCATCTCGAAGTGGTAGTAGGCCATCTCGTGCATGTTCTCGAGCAGCCGGCTGTACTTCACCAGCAGATCGAAGCTGCTCGTGGTGCCGCGGCCGCTCGTGATGGTTTCCATCGGCTCGCGCTCGGGCAGCGGTGAGAACTGCATCGCCTCGAGGCGCTGAATGCAGTCCTCGGCCTTCTTGATCCAGGCCTCGTAGAGCTCGTCCCAGTGCTCGAAGTAGTAGCCGGCCCGCTCCCGGAAGTGCTCCGCGCGCTCGGCGACAACATCGGGGTCCGTGATGACGTTCGGGCTCAGGTAGAGGTAGCCGTTGACGATCCGCTGGTCGATCCCGAGCGCCGGTGGCACCAGCCACACGCGGGTCGTGTACTGGTTGAGGGCCACCAGCCAGCTCTCGACCATGATCGTGTCGAAGGGGTAGACGGGCTCCGGGTTGTGCATCTGGTCGAAGAACCAGAACTTCGAGCGGTCGAACACGCGGCGGTCGTCGCTGAACAGGTAATAGTAGGGGTACAGCCGCTCCCAGCCTTCCGCCCCCGGCGGCGTCTCGATCGCGAACGGGTCCGGAAAGCTGCGCTCGGCGTCCGCCATGATGCTCCCCCACAGAACGTTGTGTCCGGTGCTCCGTATGGGGCACCGACACAGCCCAGACTACTGGCATATTACATACCACATGCTACTCAAGCTGGTCAACGGCGGCCCGCGTGACCTCGCCCGCCGGGGCGTGCCAGGCGGGCAACGCCGCGAGAGCGCGAACGGCCGCCTCGAGGGCGGGCACGCGGAACGGCTGGCCTACGAGCCACGGCCGGAGGACCACCACCAGAAGCCGGGCTGGCCCCCGGGTGGCATCATTGGCGAGCCGCTCGCCGGCGCGCCGAACCTGGTCGGCCCAGACGTCGGCCGGTAGCCGCCGTTCCCAGAGCGCGTGCTGCGTATCGAGCTCGAGCGCGACCGGCAGCGAAACGAGAGGACCTGCCGCGGTCTGAATTCGGTACGGCTGCTCGTCGTTCGCCCAGTCGCACACGAATGCGACGCCCGCGTGCGCGAGGACGGCCGGCGTCGCCAACGTCTCGGCCCCTCCGGGTCCCATCCAGCCCACGCACGCGCGCCCGAGGGTGGCGGCGAGCCCGTCGAGCGTCGCTGAGACCACCCGTTCTTCGTCGACGCCGGCGTCCGCGGCTATCGGCTCCCCCGCCGAGGGCCCCGCGGCGATCACGTCGTCACCGCGGTCACGGAGCAGGCGCGTCAGGTAGGGGCGGCGGCGTGCGGTGGCAAGGTCGATCGCCACGGTCGGGCGCAGCCCGGCGGCATCGAGGCGATCGAGGACGCGGAACACACCGACCCGCAGCCCGTACTCGTGGTGGGAGAGGCGCGCGAGGTCAGGTTCGGGCCGTGCTCCCATGCCACCCGGTGGGACCGGGCGCAGTCCGCGGGCCCGGTCCCCGAGGATCGTGTCGAGAACGACGACGACCGTCACCGCCAAGCGGGCGCCGCCCGGCCACGTCCACGCCGGCCGGGCTGGCAGGACCGATCGCTCCAGCCCGGGCGGTTCGACCACCGGCGCGTCCGCTCTCATCGCGCGTCACCGAGGGCGAGCGCCACGTCATGGGCGGTGTCGATGTAGACGCGCGCGATCTCCCCCGCGGTCGTGCACCACGCACCCTCGGTGCCGGCGAGCAGTGCGAGGATCTCCTCGAAGACGCCCGCGCGCTGAGGTTGGCCGACGAAGCATGGGTGCACCGCCACGCACAGCACGCGACCGGCGCCGTCACGTTCCGCTTCGTCGAGGAGCACCGCCAGTTGCGTGCGGACACGGGCGAGGAGCTCGTCGAGCTCGAAGTGATCGCGCAACAGGACCGCGTCGTTGAGCTCGTAGGTGTACGGCACGCTCACCAGGCGCCCCTCGCGCACGCGAATCGGTGTCGGCTGATCGTCGTGCACCCAGTCGGCGTGGTACAGGTAACCGGCACGGGCAAGGAGGTCGGGCGTTCGCGGGCTCGCGGAGATCGACGGGCCGAGCATCCCGAGTAGCCGGCGGCCGGTGAGGCGCTGGGCGAGCTCATCGCACTCGCGCAGCAGTGCGGCCTCGTCTCGCTCATCGAGCCCGTAGAGGTAGCGCGTGTTGTAGAGGCCGTGGCTCATGACCTCCCAGTCGCGCTCGACGATGGCGTCACGGATCTCGGGGAACAGCTCCAGCACGGCAAGGTTGCACGACACCGTGCAGGGCACGTCGTGCCGGTCGAACGCCTCGAGCATGCGCCAGAAGCCGATCCGGTTCCCGTAGTCGTGGTGGCTGTAGGTGCGAACGTCCGGGTGGGCCATGCGCGGCCAGGGGTCGCGGCGCGCGTCCGGGAGCGGCACGATCTCGCGGTGCTCGACGTTGGCTGCTACCCAGCAGGCCACACCCGCGCCACCTGGCCACTCGAGCGCAACCCGCTCGGTCGCCGGCTGGTACGGGATGCGATCGAGCGGATCATCGCTCACGGGCCCTCCCCGGCGCCCACCCCACATGCGGATCGCCGTCACAGTATCCGTGCCCACGCGCCGGTCTTTGGCGTCAGGCGTGCTGCCGGATGAGACTGCGCAACCGGTCGACGACCACCGCGAGGACGAGGACGATCCCGATCACGATCATCTGGACGTAGTTCTCGACACGGATCAGGTTCATCCCGTTCTGGAGCATCAGGACGAAGACCGCGCCGCCCGCCGCACCCACGACACGTCCCTCGCCGCCACCGATCGCGACCCCACCGAGCACGGCGGCTGCGATCGACTCCAGCGGGAAGGACCCGCCCAGGTTGGGCTCACCCGACGACACGCGGGCGGTGAGCAGCACGCCGGCCGCGGACGTGAGCAGCGAGCAGAGGACGTACACCGCCCAGGTTGTGCGCCACACCGACACACCCGACAGTTGGGCGGCGCGCACATTGCCGCCAATCGCGTACACATAGCGGCCGAAGCGTGTCCTCCCCATGATCACGGCGACGACGATCACGAGCACTACCGCGAACCACACGGGGACCGCAATCCCCCAGATCTTGCCCGTACCGACGTTGCGGACGAACTCCCGCGGGATGCCACTCACCGGCGCGCCATTGGCGATCATCAATGCGGCACCTACGGTGATCGAAGACATCGCGAGGGTGACGACGAAGGGTTGCACCTTCAGCACAGCCACCGCGAAACCATTCACGAGGCCCACGAGGAGGCCCACGAGGAGGCCGGCGAGGACCCCGAGGATGATGGCGGTCGCGACCGACGTGCCGTCGTCGACCTGACCCGACATCACCGTGGCGGTCACGACGCTCGTCAGCGCGACCGTGCCACCCACCGAGAGATCGAAGCCGCCGCTCATCAGAACGACGGCCTGACCGATGGCGATGATCATGAGGAACGACGCCTGCCGCGAGACGTTGAAGAAGTTGTCGGTCGACACGAACCGCGGCTCGATCAGACCGAAGACGACGATGAGCACGACCAGCAGCAGTGGCAGGACGCCCACCGCGAGGAAGGTGCGGCGCGCCATTTCGACCGTCGCCTGCGCGATCGTGCGCCTGACGCCGCCTCCGGGATCGCGCCCGCTCGGCTCGGCGACCCCGGGTGGAGTCAGCTGCGTCGTCTCACTGCTGGACACCAATGGCTCCTGAGGGTTGCTCGACCTCGAAGAAGTTCCCGACGACCGCGACCTCAGTGAGCTCGTCACCTTCGAGCTCGGCCCGCAACTGACCACGGTGCACGACGTAGGCGCGGCTCGCGAGGTGGAGGATCTCCGGCAGATCTGAACTCACCAGCAGGACCGCGGCCCCGCCTTCGCAGAGGTCGCGGATGAAGCGGTAGATCTCGGCGCGCGACCCCACGTCGATACCGCTCGTCGGCTCTTCGACGAGGAACACATGCATGTCGCGCAGCAGCGCGCGCGCGAAGACGACCTTCTGCTGGTTTCCGCCGGACAATGTGCCCACCGGCTCGTTCATGCTCGGCGTACGGATCCGGAGCTTGTCGACCACGCCGCGGACACTGCGCAGTTCCGCGCGCAATCGCAGGAGCCCGATCCGGCACAGGCTCGGCAAGTCGAGCGCGGCGAGCGACGCGTTCTCGCGCACCGAGCGTGGCATCACCAGGCCCTCGGCGCGGCGGTCGCCCGGCAGGTAGCAGACACCGCGGCGGATCATCGATCGCGGCGTCGGCCTCGCGACGCGCTCGCCACGCACCTCGATCGTCCCCGAGACGACGCGCTCGAGGCCCATGCAGGCGCGTGCGATGTGGCGCTTCCCGCTGCCCGCGAGCCCCGCGAGGCCGACGATCTCACCCGCGCGCACCTCGATGCTCACATCTCGCACGCGCCCGTTGGCGGTGGACACGTTCTCCAGCCTCAACGCGACGTCCCCGTGGCGGTGCCGTACCTCGGGGAACAGGTCGGAGACAGCGCGACCGACCATGAGCTCGACGATCCGGTCGTCGGTCACATCGGCGACTCGGACCCGGTCGATCACGTGGCCGTCGCGCAGTATCGTCGCCGTGTCCGCGAGGCGGCGGATCTCCTCCATCCGGTGGGTGATGTAGACGATCGCGACACCTTCGGACCGGAGCTCGCCCACAATCCGGTACAGGTGCTCGGCGTCACGCTCGGTCAGCGCCGAGGTGGGCTCGTCGAGGATGAGCACCGAGGGCCCTTCGAGAAGGGCCTTGGCGATCTCGACCATCTGCTGCTCGGCGCGCCCGAGCGAGCCAACCGGCGCGGCGGGGTCGATCGAGAAGCCGAGGCGCTCGAGGATCTCGTCGGCGCCGCGTGCGATCGGGCGCCGCGCGACGAAGCCCGCGCGTGCGGGCTCCCGACCGAGATAGAGGTTCTCGCGCACTGACAGCGTCGGCACGAGCGAGAACTCCTGGAACACGGCAGTCACGCCCCGGTTGCGGGCGCCGTGACGGGTGAGGTGGCGAAGCTCCGTGCCGTCGAGGAGGATCCGCCCGGCGTCCGGATGGAGAGATCCGGCGGCTATGTGGGCGAGCGTCGACTTCCCCGCGCCATTCTCACCGACGAGGGCGTGCACCTCACCACGGGCGAAGGTGGCGCTGACGTCGTCGAGCGCCAGCACGCTCGAGAAACGCTTAGAGATGTTGCACAGCTCGAGCACGTCGCGCTCCGAGTTCAAGGACGGTGCCGGGAGGTTCGCCACCTCCCGGCACCACCATCCGGCTCGGTCCGCGCCCCGAATCGGGGACGACGGTCGACTCAGTTCACCGTGAAGACCGGCTCGAAGCCATCCGGCGGGATGCTGAAGTCCCGCTCGTCCTCGAACTGGGTGAGGGTGTCCGGTGAGACGGTGAACGGCACGGGGCCGACGTCCTTTGACGGGTTCTCACCGAGGAAGTCCTCGCCCTCGAGGATCCGGATGAGGATGTCGTACCCGAGGCGTCCGGTCAAGGCAGTCGAATCCGACACCGTCCCGAGGTTGTCGCCGTTCTTCACCGCCTGGTACGTGTCGTAGGTGATGTAGGTGGAAATCACCTGGATGTCACGACCGGACTCGTCAATCGCCTGCGGTGCGACGGTCGCCGCCACCGCGTTGCCGACGATGTAGTCGATGTCGGGTTCGGCCTGCAGCACGTCCTCGATGAGCTGGAGCTGCACCTCCTTGCCCGTGTCGCCGTACTCCACGGCGACGATCTCGACGCCCTTGCCCTCGACCGTCTCCTCGAAACCCTTCAGGCTGTCGTCGGGCCAGCCCGCGCCCTCGGGACCGGGGAAGAACGCGACGCGCACCGGGTCGCTCGTGCTGGGCTCCCCGATCTGATCGAGCATGAACTCACCGACCTTGCGGCCTTGCTGGCGGAAGCTCGCGAACGCGACCGGTACGTCGTCGCTGAAGACCGGCACGCCGATGCCGACGACCGGGATCCCCTGGTTGACGATCTCCTCCACCTTGGCCACGACGCCGTCCGCGCTCGTGGCACCGATGATGATCCCATCGGCGCCCTGCGCCACGCAGTCGTCGAGCTGGTCGAGCTGCGTGCTCAGCTCGGTGTAGCCCCCGGCGGCGAGCAGGTTGAACTTCGTGCCGGTGCGCGCAGCTTCTTGCGCGAGGCCGTAGTCGAGCGCGAGCCAGTACGGGTCCTTCAGGTGGACGATCGCCGCGCAGATCTCCCATTCCTCGGTGATCTCGTCGACGGGGAACGACTCCCAGGTCACCCCCTCGATCGGCGTCCCGTCCGGGTTGAGGAACTCGACCTCGTAGGTCCAATCGTCGAGCGCCGAGACGACGCCGGAGCTCCCTCCGCCCCCGTCGTCCGACGCTCCGTCGTCGTCGTCATCACCGCCGCATGCGCTTGCCACGAACACCGTCGCCAGCGCGAGCGCGAACGCCGCTCGCATCCCGAACCGAGGCATGAGGCCCCCTTCGCTTGGTCGCCCAACTCACCTAATGTATCACATGTCACACTCCCTGCAACCGGAAGTAGCGTGTTACATTGCACTTGGCGCACTTGGCTGGACGGCACTCGGCGCGACGACTCGGGACGGCCATGGACAAGCTCAGCGAACGCTACGCTCGGTTCGTCTTCGACCTCGACGGCACGCTCTGGCGAGGCTCCGAGCCGCTCCCGTACGCCGCCGAGGCACTCGGAACGCTGCGCGCGGCCGGCAAGCGGATCGCCTTCTGCACGAACTCGCCACACCGCAGCGCGGCGACCGTGGCCGCGGCGCTCGTCGGCATCGGCATCCAGGCTGCCGCCGAAGAGGTCGTCACCTCGGGCCGGGCCGCCTGCCATCACCTGGCAGGCGCTGGCATGGTGGGCTACCGGGCGTTCGTGATCGGCGGGGAGGGCCTGCGCCGCGACCTCGAGCCCCTTGGCCTGCGCTTCCTCGACGTCGACGAGGGCGACCGCGCCGAGGTCGTGGTCGTGGGACGGGACTACGACTGCACGTACGCGATGCTGCGCGCGGCGTTCCGTGCGGTCGATGCCGGCGCATACTTCGTCGCGACGAACATCGACCGCGTACATCCAACCGACGACGGGCTCGAGCCCGGCGGGGGCGCGCTCGTCGCCGCGGTGGAGTACGCCGCTTGTCGCGCCCCCATCGTGGTCGGCAAGCCGGCCGAGCCGATGCTGGCCGTGGCGAACGAGGTCCTCGGCGCGCCGGGGCCGACGCTCATGGTGGGCGACAAGCCCGAGTCCGACGTCGCCGGCGCGCGGCGCATGGGATGGGACAGCGCGGTCGTGCTGACCGGCGTCACCGCATCGGGCGACGCGATGGACCCCGCGCCCGACCTGGTGCTCCCCGACCTGTCCGGCCTGGTCGCGTGAGCTTCACGCGGCGAGCCCGCGCGACGACGCCAGCGACGAGAGCCTCCACCGAACCCGCGACCGAGCCGTCCGCGAGCGGCCACGCGCCGCCGCTCGTCCCGCCCGTCGGCCGCGACCGTTTGGCACGCGAGCGTTCCAACCTCGACGCGTGCGTGCGGTGCGGGCAGTGCCTGCCCGCCTGCCCGACCTACCGTCTCACCGCACTCGAGGAGGAGGGTCCCCGTGGTCGCATCGCGGTCGCCGCCGCGCTGCTCGACGGCCACCTGGAGATCACACCCGACGTCGTCGAGCACCAGATGAGCTGCCTGCTCTGCGAGGGATGCACGTCGGTGTGCCCCGCCGGAGTCGAGATGGAGCACATCGGTGTCGCGATGCGAGAAGTGCTCGCCGATGAGAGCGCCCTGCCTCGGCGGCCCACGACGGCGGCGCGGGCGCTTCGCGTGCTGGGCGACCGGCCGCGCCTCGGAGAGGCGGATCCGGTGGCTGCGACGCGCCCAACGCGCGGGGCTTCCCCGGCTCGGCGAGGCGATCGGGGCGCTCGCGCGGATCGGGCTCTCGTCGGCATCTCTGCCGCCGGTGCCGGCCGAGTTCCTCGCGGTCGACGGCTCGGGCTGGCGACCGGCACACCGAGACGTGCGCGGCCGAGTCGAGCTGTTCGCCGGCTGCCTCATGTCCACGCTGCTCGCGCCGCTCGACATCGCGACCGGCGAGCTTCTGGCCGCCGCCGGCTACGAGGTCGTGATCACCCAGGCGCAGACCTGCTGCGGCGCGCTCGCCGCCCACGGGGGCGACCTGGCGACCGCGCGCGAGCTCGCCCAGCGCAACCTCGACGCGTTCACCGGGCGCGACATGCCGATCGTGGTCAACTCCGCGGGCTGCGGCGCCTTCCTCCACGAATACCCCCACCACGTGGGCAACGCGGCCGCGGCGCTCGCCGATCGCGTCGTCGACGTCTCGGAACTGCTCGTCGAGGCGCCGCTCGACCTCACCGGCCCGCCGCCACCGGGGCCGGTCGCGTACCAGGACGCCTGCCACGCCCGGCTCGCACAGGGCATCGTCGAGGCGCCCCGCGCGCTGCTGGGACGGATCCCGGGGCTCGAGCTCGTCGAGCTCGCCGATCCGACCATGTGCTGCGGTTCGGCCGGCGTCTACAACCTCCTGCACCCCGAAACGGGCAACGAGCTCGGACGCCGCCGCGCCGAGACGGTGCGCGCGGCAGCCGCTCGCACGGTCATCACCTCCAACCCGGGCTGCCTGCTCCAGATGCGTTCGCACCTCGCACGCGACAGCGGCGAGCCGGTCGCAGTCCGCCACCTCGTCGATGTGCTGCGCGACGCGTGCCCAACCGCCGTCGAGCGGGTCCCGCCCGAGGGCTTCCGGTGAGCCGGCGGGTGATCCAGGAGCTGCGGCGCCTCCTCGGCACGGAGGCCGTACGCGACGCGCCGGCCCAGGTGCTCTCCTACTCCTACGACGGCACCTTCCAGCAGCGCGTGCCGCTCGTGGCCACGATGCCGCGCTCCACCGAGGACGTGGCCGCCGTGCTGCGCCTCGCGTCCGAAGAGGGCGTGCCCGTAGTAGCCCGCGGCGCGGCCACGGGGCTGGCGGGTGGCTCAGTGCCCCCGGCGGGCGCGATCGTCCTCAACCTGTCGCGGATGCGGCGCCTCGTCGAGATCGACCCCGCCGACGGGGTCGTCGTCGTCGAGCCGGGCGTCGTGACCGCCGACCTCCACGCCGCGGTCGAGGCGCACGGCCTCTTCTACCCGCCCGACCCGGCATCGCTACGGCAGTGCACGATCGGGGGAACCTCGCCTGCAACGCCGGGGGGCCGCGCTGCCTCAAGTACGGGGTAACCCGCGACTATGTGCGGGGTCTCACGGTCGTGCTCGCCGACGGCACAGCCATCGAGGTCGGGGGCCGGACGCTCAAGAGCTCGACCGGCTACGCGCTGCCCCAGCTGTTCGTCGGCTCCGAGGGCACACTCGGCGTGATCACCGAGGCCACGCTGCGGGTCATCCCGCTCCCGCGCGGCCGCGGCGCCGCGCTCGCGTTCTTCCCCGCGATCGAGGCCGCGATCGACACCGTCACGGAGATGTTCGTCGCGGGCGTCGAACCGTCGAGCCTCGAGCTATTCGACCGCGAGACGCTGAACCTCGTCGAGGACCGACTCGGAGTGGGCTTCCCTCGCGACGTCGAGGCGGCCCTGCTGATCGAGACCGACGCGCTCGAGGAGGGGGGAGCACGAGCGGCGCTCCAGGTCGCGACCGACACGACGCGCCGGCACGGCGCGGTCGAGGTCCGGGTCGCCGAGTCGGAGGCCGAGGCCGACCTGCTCTGGCAGGCCCGCCGCTCCGTGTCCGGCGCGCTCGGCCGCATCGCGCCCCGCAAGTTGGGCGAGGACATCGTCGTCCCGCGGTCGCGGATCCCCGAGATGGTCCGGGCAGTCCGCGCCATCGCCGAGGACGTCGGGTTGCGGATCCCGCTCTTCGGGCACGCGGGCGACGGCAACCTGCACCCCAACATCCTCTTCCACCGGGAGACCGAGGAGGAGCTGCGGAAGGTGCAGGCCGCGGCGGTGGCGATCTTCGAGAAGGCGATCGAGCTCGGCGGCGCGCTTTCGGGGGAGCACGGAGTCGGCACGCTCAAGCGCGAGTTCCTCGCGCGCAACCTCGGCGCGCCCGCGGTCGACACGATGCGCCGCATCAAGGCAGCTCTCGACCCAGAGAACGTCCTCAACCCCGGCAAGGTGCTCCCGAGCGACCACCCCGATGCCTGGCGCGACTTCCTGATCGACCTTCCGACGCTGTCGTCGTCGTCGCCGGCCTAGGCCAGGCGCCCGACCAGCCGGGCGATCAGGCGGGCGCGCCCGCCGCCACGAGGGCCCGCTCCACGAGGACCCGGGCGAGCTCAGCGCGGTCCTCCGCTGAGGCGTGCTGGTCCGAGAGCGGCTCGGTGCCGGAGGCGGCCTCGGCCGCGGCCGCGGCCGCGCCCGCACCGGCGCGCAGGGCGTCCTCCACGCCGCGGGCACGCATCGGCGTGGGACCCATGTTGACGAGCGTGACGCGCGGCTCAGCGCCGAGCACGGCGGCCACGGCGACGATGGCGTAATCCTGGGAACGCCGGTTGTGCTTCTCGTAGTGGGCACCGGTCGCTCCGGTCTTCGGCACGCGCACCTCCACGAGCATCTCGCCGGACTCCACCGCGGTCTCGAGGAAGCCGACGAAGAACTCGTCGGCCGGCGCCCTGCGCCGGCCGTCGGATCCCTGCAGGACCAGGCTGCCGCCCAACGCGAGTACGACCGCAGGGAGGTCACTCGCGGCGTCGCCGTGCACGAGCGAGCCGCCGATCGTGCCGCGGTTGCGGACCTGCGGATCGCCGACGAGGGACGCCGCGGCACCCAGGACCGGCGCGTGCTCGGCCACGACCGGACTCGCCTCGAGATCGTGGTGACGCGCGAGGGCGCCGATCGCGAGCTCGTCCCCCTCGTCGCGCACGTACCGGAGCTCGTCGAGGCGGCCGACATCGACGAGCACGCTCGGTGCGGCGAGGCGCAGCTTGAGCAGCGGAAGCAGAGAGTGGCCGCCCGCGAGGAGCTTGGCGTCCTCACCGTGCTCGGCGAGCAGCGCGACGGCCTCCTCGACGGAGTGGGCTGGTGCGTACTCGAAGGCGAGCGGGATCACGCGCCTCCCTCCTTCCTGGCCGGCGCGGGCGTGCCTGCTGCCTCCAGGGCCGCGTCGACGATGGCGTCGTAGGCGCCGCAGCGACAGAGCAACCCTTCGAGATGGCGGCGCACGCCAGCCGCGCCGTCCGGCGCCCCGCGTTCCACCCACTCGCCCACGCCGAAGACTGCGCCGCCGCGGCACGACGCACAAGGGAGCCGGTCGACCGGCAGCGCGGCCGCGGCCGCCTCGTAAGCTGGTCCGGCCAGCTCCGGGTGGGCAAGCGTGGCTACGTCGCTGTCGCGCGCCTGCACGGCGAGCACGTTGCACGCCTTGACGACCTCGCCGTCGACTGCCACGAGGCACGCGCCGCAATTCGACGTGTCGCACCCGACCGCGACCTCAGTGCTACCGAGCAGGTCGCGAAGGAGGTGGACCAAGAGGAGTCGCGGCTCGACCTCCTGCTCCACGGGCGTGCCGTCGACGGTCAGGCGTACCTGCACGCGGGTGGTCACCTCCTCGCTCATCGGCGGTTACGCAGGAGCGCCCGTACGCGCGCCGGCGCGAGCGGGGGAAGAGGATCGTCGGCGCCCGGGGAGAGCGCGATGGCGCTGGCGACCCCCGCGATGACGGCGTGAGGCGCGGGAACCGTGGGGGCGCCGTCGCCGACGACGTGCAGCGGCGGCATTTCGGAAGCGGCAGGGACGAGGTAGTCGATGAGCGTGCCCGAGCGCGGTTGGCCCTCCTCGTCGTAAGCGATCGCCTCGTAGAGCGCGGCAGCGACCGAGCGGGCCATCGCGTCGGGTCGATCGCCCGCGCCCCAGCCCTCGTAGCGCTCGATGCGCACCGAGCCGGTGGCGCGGTCGACGGTCACGGCACAACGGTGTGCCTCAATGCGCCCGCCGGGCGCCGCGACGAGCGCGACGCCTACGCCGGGAGCGCCGTCGTCGACTTCGCCTGCAGGAGCCGGCGCGGCCGCGAGCCGGCTGAGCACCGCGTCAGCCGCCGGGGTGGCATTGGCGCGGCGCACGCCGAGCGCGTCCAGGCCTGTCGCCGCGGCGACGTGGTCGAGTGCGCGCTCGAGCACGTACGAGGCGGCGAGGGCGAGCGCGCGATCGTCGACGACCGTAGGCGCGGTGTTCGTACGGACGGCGCGGACGCGCCACTCGACGGCCGGGACCTCGTAGACGGTCGTGGCGAACGCGACAAGACGACGCGCGAGGTCAGTCGCGTCGACATCGGCACGGGAGCCCACGTCGAGCAGGTGGTCGACGGCGACGTGGGCGACGCGTCCGTCGGGCGCGTGCCGGACGCGCACGCGGACGTGGTGCCCGGGGTGGTGGGGGCCGGCGATCAGCTCGTCGCTGCGTGGCCGCATCAGACGCACCGGCCGGTCGAGGTACCGGGCCGCCGCGACCGTGAGGGCGGCCTCGCGGGGATCGACGAGCACGTCGGGTGTCTCGGGCTCGATCGCCATGAGCTCGACCGCGACGTCGCCGAGCGCGCCGCGCACACGCGCGCGAAATGTGCCCGTGTCGCCGGGCGCGACCGGCACCGCCAGCTCGACGCCGTCGATCGTGGGCGCGGCCTCCGGCTCCACCGGCGTGGGGGATACGGGCGCGGTTCGGGGCACGTGAAGCTCCACCACGAGCTCGGAGTGATCGCCCGCGGGCGCGTCGCCCGCACCGTGTGCACCGTCGTCAATGATGTGCGCTGCGACCGGCCCCACTTCCTCGTGCAGATCGGTGGCGTCAGCGTCGACGACGAACGGTTCGGTGGGGTCGTAGTCGACGATCACCAGCCCCGCGGCATCGGCCGCGGCGTAACGGTCCTCGGCAACCACGAGCGCGACGGGCTCGCCCACGTAGGCGACCTCGCGCGCGGCAAGCACCGGCCCCAGGTCGGCCGCGGTCAGCACCGCCAGGACCCGGTCGACCAGGACTGCCTCGGCGACGTCGATGTCGTCCACGGTGGCGGCAGCGACCGTGGAGCGCACGGCGAACGCATGCAGCACACGGTTCGCGCGGGCTCCGACGTGCCCCCGCTCCCTGTCGCTCGCCGGGACCGGCATGACGCGAACGGTATCCTGTAGCACGTCACATGTCACATCCTCGGCTCTGAGCGGTCCGTGACCGCGCCGGCGAACGCCTCGACTGGAGGAAGACCGTCGAGACCGTCTCGGCGACCTCCGCGAGGTCGGCTCGTGCCAGCTCGGCCGCCGTCATGGCCGCGAGCTCGGTGAGACGGTGAGCCACCGCGGCGAGCAGCTCCCGGGGTACCTCGCGCGCGCCGCCCGCCGCGGCCAGGACCTCCTCAACCTGCCGGTGCACGCGCACGCCAAAGCTCGTTGCCGTGTAGCGGGCCGGCTGGCGCTGGTACTCGGCGATCGAAGTGACCCGGACCTCACGCGGACTGGTCAGCAGGTTTCCGTGGTGCTCCAGGCGGCGCAGCCGCTCCTCGATGGTCTCGACCGGAAGGTCGATGCCTCGCTCCGCGAGCTCCTGGGCCGACCACTCGGCCAGGAGCGCACCCACGAACAGTCGCATGATCGCCACATAGCTGCCAGCCTCCGGCGCGGTCGCGTACGCATAGAGCCCCAACCGTTCCGCCGCATTCGCGTCTACCGGACCCACAGCGGCATTCTGCCCCGGGGGTGTGACACGCACCGGTCCCCGCAGGATCCCGTCGACCCCAGATGGCGAGATCTCCCGCCGCGGGAGCGCGCATCCGCCAAGTGCACGAGCCGCTCGACCCGATCCACGCCGGACACCCTTCTACCGCTTCACCGGTTCGCCGATCGACCAGCACCCACACTGACCTGGGTATTCGCGATCGCTCGGCTCCGCCAGCGCGGGTCCGGTGGCTGTTCCACCGATCGTTCCTCCGAGTCCCGACCGTCGGGATCAACCAAGGAGGAACACCATGAACGGATACGTGGCCCAACGTCGCGGACGGTTCTACGCGGTGATCTACGAGGGTCTCGACCCCATCACCGGCAAGGAGCGGCGCCGCTGGTATCCCGCCGGCACCGATCGGGCCGCCGCCGAGCGGCTCGCCGCGAAGCTGGCCGCCGAGGAGACCACGCGGATCGACGCCGTGCGGTCGCTCACCTTCGGCGCCTACCTGACCAGCCAGTGGCTGCCGGCCAAGAAGCTGCACCTCGCCACCAGCACCCACCGAGGCTACGAACGCAACGTACGACGCCACGTCCTGCCCGCCCTCGGAAGATCAGCATCCGGAGGCTGCGGTACCAGCAGATCGAGACGCTCTACGACACGCTGCTCCACCCCGAGACCGGCACCGGTCTGGCGCCGAAGACCATCTACGAGATCCACCTCATCATCCGCGGCGCGCTCACCGACGCCCACCGCCGGGGACTCGTGACCCGCAACGTCGCGCTCGTGGCCCGCGCGCCCAAGCAGCGGTCGCTGCAGCGGATCGAAGGCGTCTCACTCACCGAGTCGGAGCTCCGCCAGCTCCTGCGCACCGCCGCTGGCCACCGGTTCTTCCCGATCTACTGGCTGACGGCCATGACCGGGATGCGCCGCAACGAGGTCCTCGGGCTCAAGTGGACCGACATCGACTTCACCAAGCAGCGGCTGCACCTCAACCGCGGGCTCGTCGCCGTCGGGTACGAGATCCACCAGACCCGCGGCAAGACCAAGACCGCCCGCCGCGCCATCGAGCTCGACGAAACGACGATCGCCGTGCTCGAAGGGTGGCGGGCCTACCAGGCCGCCGAGCTCGCCGCCGTCGGCATCGACCACAGTGACGACTGGGTGTTCACCGACGGCGACGGTGAACCGGTCCACCCCCACGCCGTCTACGAGGCGTTCCGGCGGATCGTGCACAACGCCGGCATCCCGGCGATGCGGTTCCACGACCTCCGCCACACCCACGGCAGCCTGCTCATCAAGGAAGGCGTCCCCGTGAAGGTCGTCTCCGAACGACTCGGCCACGCGCACATCGCCCACACGCTGCAGACCTACCAGCACGTCCTGCCCGGCATGCAGGCCGACGCCGCCCGCACCGCCGAGCGTCTCGCCGACCCGCGCCCGACCGGCAAGAAGCCGACGAAGGTGACGACCCACCGGGTGGGGAAGACGTCGGTGGAACGTCGTGGGAACAACCGGAGGAAGGCCGCCTGATCCGGAAGAACGCTCCGACAACGACGAAGGCCCAGGTCGCTGACCTGGGCCTTCGTCGCTGTGATGGTGGCGGGGGCAGGATTTGAACCTCCGACCTTCGGGTTATGAGACCGACGATCTACGCCCCATTGCATCCAAACCCCTCCTAGATAGTACCGCTGAACAGGCACTTTTCGAATATGGCGAACCGGGCGGCCACCACCTCCACCACCGCACCCCACCCCGTAGGAAAATAGAAGAAAAAAAAGCCGGCTGGGAGACGGGACCCCGACCCGGCGAGATCCGCGGTCGCGGTTCGCTACCCGGGCGCCGCGCGCGGTGCCCGGTACCGCGGGGTGAGTCACGATCGGATGACCTTCGGGTTCGCCGACCCGCCTGGGTCCTCGTCGGATTGAAACCGTGGTTGACCGATGCCAAGTGCTCCCGCTCCGGCCGGCGTGTCATGCGTCGAGCGTGACGCGGCGGTTCTTGAACACTGCGGTCACCTCGACCTCCCCCGAGCTGGGCGACGATCTGGCGCAACACCTCGAGGGAGAGCCCGATCTCACCGCTCTCGATCTGGGAGATCGCCGACTGGGACTTGCCGATCAGCTCGGCCAGCTCGGCCTGGGTGATGCCCAGGGCCTGGCGGAGCTCGGCGAGCCGGTAACGGCCCTGCTCTTCGAGAGCGCGGGTCTTGGCGGCGTCGATGCGGCGGGCGCGTGCCGGGTCGCGGCGGGCCTCGCCGCGCAACTTGGTGAAGCTCTTGGTGTTCGGCATCAGAGCAGGCCCTCCTCGGTGAGCTCTTGCAGGTGGGTGTCGTAGAGGTCATCAGCGATGGGGACGAAGTGGTCGTACCAGCGATTCCAGTTCGGCGATCCAGGATCATCGGGACTCTTGTCGCCACCGATCAGCAAGATCGCCGTACGGCGCGGATCGAACGCGAACAACATCCGCAACGCACGCTCGGCTCGTAGTTCCTTCATGTTCGAGTGCTTCGACTGGTGCACGTTGTCGACCGCAGGCCGACCGAGCGCCGGGCCCATCTGCTCGAGCAGTTCGACTCGTGCGATCACCGCGTCCTGGTCCTCCTCATCGAGGCCCTCGTGTCAATCGCCGAACTCGTCGGTGTACTCGACCTCCCACACCTGAATCAGTCTAGCTGATATTACCCAGACTGATTGCGCCCGCGCAGGCCGCGAAGCGGCCACCGAGGAGGAGTCATTCCGAAGGTCCGAGACCGGCGGGGTTCTGGGACAGCCAGCGACCATCGCGGTCGATGCGATCAGATGGTGACGACGATCTTGCCGGCGGCGCGACCCTCCTCGACGTAGCGCATGGCGTCGGCCGCCTCGGCGAGGGTGAAGCGGCGGTCGATCGTCGGGTGCAGTGATCCGGCTTCGACGAGCTCGGCCAAGGCTCGGAGGTCGTCGGCGTTCTCGACCGCACGGACGATTCGGGCCCGTCGGTCGACGCGTCCTCGCGCCATGAGGCGGAGGAAGGGCAGCATCGGGCCGAGGATGCGGCCGTCGGCGTTGATGCCGGCCATCACGTAGCGCCCGTCGGCCGCCAGTACCCGCCGGGCCCGGGGGTAGCCGACGGTGCCGGTGATCTGGAGGACGACGTCCCACGTGCGGTCCATGGCACTCCAGTCGTCGACGGTGCGGTCGATGACCTCGTCGGCACCCACGGCGCGGACCAGGTCGACGTTGCGGGTGCGGCACACGCCGGTCACGTGGGCGCCGGCTGACTTGCACAGCTGCACGGCGAAGTGGCCGACCCCGCTGGATGCGCCGACCACGAGGACCCGGTCGCCTTCGCTCACGAGGGCCTGGTCGCGCACCATCTGCAGCGCGGTGAATGCGGCGACGCCGACGGTGGCGGCCTCCTCGAGCGTCAGGTTCTGTGGTCGGGGCCGGACGTGGTCGCGGGGCAGCGCGACGTACTCGGCCAGTCCTCCGCCGTGGTCGCTCCAGCCGAAGACCTCGTCGCCGGGTTCGAGTTCGTCGACGTCGATGCCGACGGCCTCGACGACTCCGGCGATGTCGACGCCGTGAATCGTGCGCTTCGGTCGGAACAGTCCTTCGCCGAGCCGGACCATGGCCGGATCGGCCCGGAGCAGGTGCCAGTCGAGCGCCTGCAACGAGGTGGCCCGGACGGCGACCAGCACGTCGTCGTCGCCGATGGTGGGGGTCGGCACCTCCTGGAGTTGCATCGTCTCGGGTCTGCCGTAGCGGACTGCGGTCATCGCCTTCATGCTGGCTCCAGTTCGGTGTCGAGGGGCGGGAGCGGCGGGGTTCGTCGAGTCGATCGAGAAACGCGGGACGAGTCGGTCGAGCCAGGGCGGCATCCACCAGTTCCGGTCGCCGAGCAGTGCCATCGTCGCCGGCACCAGGACCATCCGGACGAGGGTGGCGTCGAGGAACACGGCGAGGCCGAGTCCCAAGCCGAACAGCTTGATCTCGCGGATCTCCTCGAACACGAACGAACCGAAGACCACGACCATGATGGCAGCGGCGGCGGTGATGACCCGGGCGGTCGACGCCAGGCCGTCGGCCACCGATGCCGATGCGTCGCCGGTGCGGTCGTACTCCTCACGGATGCGGCAGAGCATGAACACCTCGTAGTCCATCGACAGCCCGAACACGATGGCGAACAGCATGAGGGGGATGAACGGGTTGATCGGCCCGGCCTCGATGCCGAGGAGCGCGGCGCCCCATCCCCACTGGAAGACGGCCACGACAACGCCGTAGGTAGCGGCGATCGAGAACATGTTCATGACCACGGCCTTGAGCGGGACGAGGACCGAACGGAACACCATCATCAGGACGAGGAACGACATGCCGAGGACGGCGGCGAAGAACAGTGGCATCCGTTCAGCCAGGTAGTCGGTGACGTCGATGTTGGTGGCGGCACTTCCGGTGATGTGGACGTCGAGCCCGGCTGCGACCGCGGTGGGCAGGGCGTCGTCGCGCAGGGTGCGGACGAGCTCGGTCGTGGCCTCGTCCTGAGGGGCCGAGGTCGGGACGAGGGTCATCACGTACGCGCCCGGGTCGGACGGGTCGTCGGCGACCGGCGGGGTGACGGCGGCGACGCCCGGGGTGTCGGCGAGGGTGGCGTGCAGCTCGTCGATGGTGCCGGCGTCGGTGCCGGGGGCCGTGGTGGCGGTGATGACGAAGGGCCCGTTGAACCCCTCGCCGAAGCCTTCGGCCAGCAGGTCGTAGGCCTGGTGGGTGTCGGAATCGTCGGGGAAGTTGCCCTCGTCGGCCCAACCCAGGCGAAGGCCGAGGACCGGCGCGGCCAGGACGACGAGGATGAGCGCAGCCGCCGCGCCCCTGAGCAGCGGCCGGCGCTGGATGGTCCGGCTCCATCGGTGCGAAGGCCTCGCCTCGACCGGCTTGGCAGCTCGGTGGGGAACCTCGTTGCGCAGCGTGGGGACCAGGCGGCTCATCACCAGGGTGGCGATTGCGGCCACCGCGCCCCCGATGGCCAGCGGGGTGGAGCCGATGCCGACCCCGAGGATGGCGGCCGCCGTTGCGCCGGCGGCGAGCAGACCACGCCAGCGGGTGATCTCGAGCCGTGAACCGGCCATGGCGAGCAGGGCCGGCAGCAGCGTCATCGACGTGAACATGGTGGCGAGCACGGTGGCCGAGACGCCGAGTCCCATGCCCGACAGCATCCCGATGCCGACCAGCAGCAGACCGAGCATCGAGACGACGACCGTGGCACCGGCGAAGACGACGGCCCGGCCGGCGGTGCCCATGGCCGCCACGACGGCGTCCCTCGGCGAGTGCCCGGCGTGGACCGCTTCGCGGGTCCGGGTGACGATGAAGAGCGCATAGTCGATGCCGACGCCGAGGCCGACCATCATCCCGAGCAGCATCGTGTCCTCCGGCACGGTCGCCACCCGGGTGAGCAGGACGATGCATCCGATGCCGATGCTGACGCCACCGAGCGCGACGGCGATGGGCAGGCCCATGGCCAGCACCGACCCGAAGGCGGCGATGAGCACGAGGACGGCGAAGGCGATGCCGATCAGCTCGGACTGGGGAGGCTCGACCGATGCCAGGTACTGGCCACCGACCAGGACATCGAGGCCCTCGATCGACGGGGCTCCCTCGGCGATCAGGTCGCCGATCCGGCCCGACTCGGTGTCGTCGACGTCGGCCGACAGGTTCACCGGGGCGAACGCCAGCTGGCCGGCCAGCGACCCGGTCGAGGCGATCTGGTCGCCGCCCTGGGCTGAGTAGGGGGAGACGACGGTCGCACCCGGTGCTCTCGGCCTCCCGGCCTCGTCGGGGAAGCCGGCGTCGACGGTGGCGAAGAGGCGCTCCATGGCGGCGACGACCTCGGGGTCGTCGATGCCTTGATCGGCGCGGAACACGATCATGCCCGACTGGCCGCCGGTGCCGAGATCGGGGAAGTGCTCCTCGAGCACGGCGAACCCGGTGGCGCTGTCGGAGTCGGGCACCGTCGACCCACTTCCGAACGAAGGACCGACCGCACCGGCGGCAGCGAGGACGACCACGAGGACCGCAGCCCAGAGCCCGACGGTGGCTCGCCGGTGATCGAAGCACCAGCCGCCGAGACGTCCGAGCAGCGAGCCACTCCCCCGGCGGCGGGGCCCCACCGCGCCGTGTGGCGACCGGGGGTGACGTGACGGGAGGGCGCTCGAGCTGCGACGTGGGCATGGCGCCCATCCTCGGGATCTCCGGTCCGGCGCACATCGGGAGTCCGGCCACTTCCGCACCGGCTTATCGGGCGGTTCGCAGATCGTCCTTCCGGCCGATCCGCCCGACGCCCGGGCCTCGTACGCTTTCCCCGTGGTGTTGGACAAGAGCCGTCCCTACTGGGCGGAACCGCGGGCGGCCGACCCGCCCGGGCCAGCACGGCGCGACTGGGTGCTGGTGGCGGTCCTGGTCGTGGCGGCGACGGTCGAGACGTTCGCCCGCGAGGACCTGGCGTGGAGCGGCGCCTCGCTGGCGGTGACCATCGCCGTCGCGTTCCTGTTGCCCTGGCGACGGGTCCACCCGCTGCTGGTGGTCGCCCTCGCGTTCGGAACGGTGAGCACGGTCGAGTGCGCATCGCTCGTCCAGGACGTCGAGTGGGAGGGGCTCAACACGACGGCCTTCCTGCTCATGCTGCCCTACGCACTCGCCCGCTGGGCCTCCGGACGAGAGGTCGGTGGCGGTCTCCTCGTCATGTCGGTCCCGCTGGTCCTGACCGCGATCGCCGGCGACCCGATCAGCGACATCGTCGGTGGCGCCGTCGTGCTCCTCCTCGCCTGCGCCGTCGGCTTCGCCGTCCGCTACGCCGGCGAGCTTCGAGCCGAGGAGATCGCCGGGCTGCGATCGCGCGAACGTGAGGAGCTGGCCCGCGAGCTGCACGACACGGTCGCCCACCACGTCTCCGCGATCGCCGTGCGGGCCCAGGCCGGTCGGGTCGTGGCCGCCACCCGACCCGGAGGCCGCGACCGAGGCGCTGTCGGTGATCGAGGAGGAGGCGACCCGGGCCCTCGAGGAGATGCGATCGATGGTCGGCACGCTGCGCGACGGCGACGGGGCCGACCTGCGGCCGCAGCAGGGCGTCCGCGACCTTCGTCGCCTCGAGGGGAACGGCGGGGGCACTGGTCCCCGCGTGGTGGTGACCATCGAGGTCGACGAGCTCCGCCCGTCGGTGGATGCCGCCTGCTTCCGCCTCGCGCAGGAAGCGGTCACCAACGCCCTGCGCCACGCTCGCCAGGCGTCGGAAGTACTGGTCCGGGTCGACGGAGACGACGACCACCTGCGGGTCACGATCGTCGACGACGGACGAGGCGGCGCGGCACTAACCGCTTCGACGCCGGGCTTCGGGCTGGTCGGCATGGCCGAGCGGGCCAAGCTCCTCGGCGGCACGTTCGACGCCGGCCCCCGCCCCGGTGGCGGCTGGACCGTCGCAGCCACCTTCCCTCGCCGAGCGGCGACATGACCATCCAGGTGCTGATCGCCGACGATCAGGGCATCGTGCGCACCGGACTGCGCATGATCCTCGACGCCCAGCCCGACATCGAGGTGGTGGGCGAGGCGGTCGACGGGCGCGACGCACTCGAGCTCGCTCGCAGGCTGCGACCCGATGTGTGCCTCTTCGACATCCGCATGCCCGAGCTCGACGGCATCGAGCTCACGCGCCAACTGGCCGGACCCGATGTGGCCGACCCGCTCGCCATCGTCGTCATCACGACGTTCGACCTCGACGAGTACGTCCACGGGGCGCTCAAGGCGGCGCGCGGGTTCCTGCTGAAGGATGCCGGCCCCGAACTGCTCGCTCAGGCGGTGCGCTCGGCGGCCAGCGGTGACGCACTCATCGCACCGAGCGTGACGGCCCGGCTGCTGTCGACGTTCTCGGATCTCGAAGCATCATCGAGCAAGCCGGCGGCCCAGCCGCTCGACCCGCTCACCGAGCGCGAGGAAGAGGTGTTGGTGACCGTCGCCCGTGGCCGCACCAACGCCGAGATCGCCGATGACCTCTGCATCAGCCTCAGCACCGTGAAGTCGCACCTCGCCAGCCTCATGAGCAAGCTCGGGGCTCGCAACCGGGTCGAGCTCGCCATGTGGGCCTACGAGACCGACCGCATGACCTGATCTGTGCGCCCTCCACCGGCACCTTCGCCATGGATCGATGTGGTCGCGAGCCGTAGCATCATGGGTCGGCTGCCGCCGATCAGAACGCCGGATCCTGATCGGGTCCTTCGCCGGAGAGTGTCGATCTCGCAGCCCCAGCTCCAGTGGAGTCGTCCGTCGGCTGTCTTGGCCTACGCGGCGCTCTGCTGTTCGAGCCACGTCAGGATCGCTCGGTTCGTTTCCGGGCTCATCGGATTTCAGCGGGGCGTGATGGTGGCGAGTAGGTCCCAGTTGGGTCTGCCGGCGTAGAGCAGGGCGCGGACTCGGTAGTGGCGCAGCCGACGGAAGCCGAAGCCGATGCGCTTGATCCGCTTGATGAGGTTGTTTATCGCTTCGGTGGGGCCGTTGGTCGCGGGCCTCGTGCCAGGCGACGATGTGGTCGAGCCAGCGGCGGAGGGTCCGGCCGAGCGAGTGCACTTCGGGTGGGCAGCTGTCGTCTTGCAGATCGTCGGCGAGCTCATCGACGAAGGTGCGGGCGAGGTCGGGATCGTCGAGGTCGTAGATGGAGCGGATCACTTCCTTGGCGTGCCACGCCATGCGCACCTCGCCTCGAGGATCGCCGGCTTCGAGCAGACCCGCCAGCTTGGCGTCGCCGCTCTCGTCGAGCCGTTCGTGGGCCTTGGTCAGCAGACGGCGCGCCCGATAGAGCGGGTCGTCCTTGCGGCCCCGGTGGCCGAGCGTCTCGTTCTGGACGCGGCGGCGGCACTCGTCGAGCTTCGCGTTCGCATGCTTGATCACATGGAACGGGTCCGCGATCTGGGTCACGTGGTCGAGCGCGTCGTCGAACACCTTGCGATACGGGCCCGAGAGGTCCAACACGCCGTAACGGATCTGTCCCCGCCACACCTGGGGCTGGTCGTCGAGCCACTCGCACGCTCCGGCGGCGCTGCGACCAGCGACGATGTCGATCAGCTTCGCGGGCCGAGCCGGGCCGCCGACGTGGACGATCGAGGTGCACCCCTCCTTGAGGTGGCGTGGGCCGCGGCGACAGAACAGCGGCTCGGCGAGCCCGAGCGCGTCGACCGGCCCGACCCGCTCCTCGTCCGCGTCGAGCAGCGCTTCTCCGTAGGCGACGACGGCATCATTGACGGTGTGCCAGTCGCAGCCGAGCTCGTCGGCGACTTCACGCACTGTGCGGCCTCGCAGACCGACCTGGCGGGTCGCCCAGCGTGCCGCCCGGTCCGTCAACACCGCTCGGGATGGCGCGATCCGATCATCGATGATCGTCCACGACCCCGCCTCGCACGCCGGCTCGACACAGCACCACCGCACCTTGCGCCACACCAGCTCTACCCGCCGGCCGAAGCACGGAAGATCGACGAGCTGGACCGGGTCGCGGTCCTTGACCCGGGCCCGGCATCCGCAGGCTCGGCACCAGCCCTGATCGAGGCGGGACTCCACGTGCACCCGGACCGGCCGGTCGGGTACGTCCTCGACGCCGAGCACCGTCACATCGTGCAAGCCGACCAGCAGCTCGCAGATGCGCGTAGCGTTGACCTCCACAGGGGCTCTCCAGGATCGACGGCTTCAGCAACCACCGATTCTGTTGAGCCCCTGCACAACGCCCGCGGACCCGCTACACGATCAGACCCCGCTCAGATCCGAAGCGCCCGTTTCCGCAGGCATCTCTTCCATAATCCAGTGGCCACAGTCCAGTTCAACCTCGTACACGTTGGGAACGACCTCTGTGATTCGTTCGTTCCTCGCCACCACGTCGCGCGTGCCGTAGATCATCAGTGCACGTTGCCGGATGATCGGATCGACGTCGGCAAGCAGGTGCCAGTTGCGATCGACGTTTCGGTACCAGTTGATGTTGCTGGTGAATCCCGAGGAGTCGAATGCAGAGATGAACACTTCCAGCTCGCCGTCGCTCATGAGGGGATCGCCGAGTGGCGCATCGGCCCTGGCGAGGTTGATCATCGCGTTGTCGGGCTCAGGGGCGGCGGGGTGTTGGTACTTCCGGTAGAGGTTGCGGAGGAACTGACCGGTGTGCTGCTCGAGTACCGCATCTGCGACGCCGGGCTGGCGATTGAAGTGCACGAAGTAGAAGTCGACGCCGAGCATGTCTTCCATCGCTTCGACCCAGGGCTGCTCGCCGCGCTCCATGTACGGCATGCTCAGGGCGATCACCTTGTTGATACGGGTGGGATGCAAGAGGGTCGACCACCAGACGACCATTGCGCCCCAGTCGTGGCCTACGAACGTTGCGTCGTCGTATCCGTAGTGATCGAGCAGTGCGACGAGGTCGCCCGAGAGGTGTTCGATGTCGTAGGCGGTGACGTCGGTCGGACGTGAGGAGTTGCCGTATCCGCGCTGGTTCGGGACGATGACGTGGTAGCCGGCGTCGACGAGGGCGCCCAGCTGGTGACGCCATGAGAAGGCGTGCTCGGGCCAGCCGTGGCAGAGCACGATGGGCTGCCCTGCGTTCTCGTGGCCTGCTTCGAAGACTTCGAGTTCGACACCGTTGAGCGGGATCGTGGTGGGCTTTGGGAAGTCGGCTGGATCGAACATTGCGTGTCCTCTTCTCGTGTGGGTGGTCGTTGAGACGAGAGGCAACGTACGATCCGTTGCGGACGGATAATGTCCGCAACGTTAGAGAGTCGCCGAATGCCGAATGATCCGACCAGGCGGGCACTCCAACTGCTCTCGCTACTGCAGACTCGGCGGCTGTGGCGTGCATCCGAACTCGCCGAGCGTTTCGAGGTCACCGAGCGGACGGTTCGCCGCGACGTGGAGCGGCTGCGCGATCTGGGCTATCCGGTTGATGCCACGACGGGCACCGTCGGCGGATACCGACTCGCCGTCGGCGCGCACCTGCCGCCACTGGTGTTCGACGATGACGAAGCAGTGGCGGTCGTCGTCGGATTGCGCGCGGCGGCGGGTACCGCGATCGCCGGCATCGAAGAGACCTCGGTCCGGGCGCTCGCCAAGGTCGAACAGGCGCTACCCGACCGCCTCCGGCGTCGCGTTTCGGCGCTCGATGGCAGTGTCGTTTCGCTCCAGCGAATGCATGGCGACGGTGGTGTCGTCGACCCGGAGACACTCAGCGTGCTCGCATCGGCGTGTCGAAGCAACGAAGAGGTCCGGTTTGAGTATCGTCGCCGAGACCGAGCGGATAGCCGTCGTTTGGTCGAACCACACCAGCTGCTCTCGGCCGGCCACCTTTGGTACCTCATCGCATGGGACCTTCGGCGTAACGATTGGCGCACCTTCCGTCTCGACCGGCTCAGCGATGTCCAACTCGCCGGACGTCGCTTTGCGCTGCGCACCATTTCCGGCGGTGACGCTGCCGCGTACCTTGCATCGTCGGTCGCCTCGATGCCCCGCGAAGTCGACGCCATCGTGGCTGTGCGGGCCCGATACGACCGTGTCGAGGAGGCGTTGTCACGCATCGAGCACACGGCCTTGGACGCTGCGGCCGACTCCTGCACCATCCGAGTACGCGCCAACCATCTCGACTCGCTCGTCATGGCGGCGGCCCGACTCGCGCTCCACGCGCCGGTGCGCATCCTCGAACCCAGCGCCGTCGTCGATGCCGTCCAGGCGCTGATCGGCCGGCTCGACCATCGGTGAAGCCAGGCTCTCGTCGAATGCGGTGCGAAGGACAGACGCCCGCGAACGAACCGGCCCCACCGCCAGCAGCGTCGATCGTAACGACATCGATTAGAAGCGCTGCGACGTACGAGATGGGCACGTACGGGTGCGGTTCCCTGTCTCACAAGGCGTGGCGCTCCAGAGCAGAAGACTGTCCCTCAACGCCGGCTGGTGGATGGTGACTGAGGCTCGCATCCGTCCCTGCAGGACCCGGTGGGCTGCCCCCGAACGACGCTATGCGTTCCCACGCGCTCGCTCCTCCGGTCGCGGCTGGTCTACCTGGGCGTTCGCCTTGGCGTGTTCTGCGGGCGCGAGCTGGGCGAGGTCTTCTACCGAGTGTTCCTCCGGGTTTCGACCGACGGAACCCACAGCATCAGGAGGAAGCTCATGAACGGCTACCTGGCCCAGCGACGGGGACGGTTCTACGTGGTGATCTACGAGGGCCGCGACCCGGTGACAGGCAAAGAGCTACGACGCTGGCATCCCGCCGGCGCCGACCGCGCAGAGGCCGAACGGCTCGCCGAGAAGCTCGCCGTCGAAGAGACGCGCCGGGTCCAGGCCATCCGGTCGTTGACCTTCGGCGCGTACCTGACCGGCCAGTGGCTGCCGGCCAAGAAGCTGCATCTGGCCACCAGCACCTACAAGGGCTATGAGCGCAACGTTCGTCGGCACGTGCTGCCGGTGCTCGGCCGGACCGGGCTGCGGCGGCTGCGCTACCAGCAGATCGAGTCGCTCTACGACGCGCTCCTGCACCCCACCCAGGGCGAGGGTCTGTCGCCCAAGACGGTGTACGAGATCCACTTGCTCATCCGTGGCGCGCTCGCCGATGCCCTGCGGCGAGGGCTGGTGAGCCGCAACGTCGCGCTGCTCGCCCGGGCCCCGAAGCAGCGGGCGCTGCAGACGATCGAGGGCAAGGCGTGGACCGACACCGAGCTCCGGACCTTCGTGCGTGCGGCGGCGGGTCACCGGTTCTTCCCGATCCTGTGGCTCACGGCCATGACGGGGATGCGCCGCAACGAGGTCCTCGGGCTGCGGTGGCCCGACATCGACTTCAAGAAGAGGCGTGTCGCGCTGAACCGGGGCCTGGTCGCCGTCGGCTACGAGCTCCACCAGACCCGCGGCAAGACCCGCACGGCGCGCCGCAACATCGACCTGGACGACACCACCCTCACCGTTCCTCCAGGGCTGGCGGGCCTTCCAGACCGCCGAGTTCGCCGCCGTCGGCATCGCCAACGAAGAGGGGTGGGTGTTCACCGATGGCGACGGCGAGCCGATCCACCCCCACGCCCTCTACCAGACCTTTAAGCGGATCGTCGCCAACGCCGGCGTCCCGGAGATCAGGTTCCACGACTCCGCCACACGCACGGGAGCCTGCTCATCAAGGAAGGCATCCCCGTGAAGGTGGTGTCCGAGCGGCTCGGGCACGCCCACATCGCCCACACCATCCAGACCTACCAGCACCTCCTGCCCGGCATGGGCGGCCGACGCCCGCACCGCCGAGCGTCTCGCCGACGCGACCCGACCGGCAAGAATCCGACAAAGAAACCAGAAGACGTCGGAGGAACGTCGTGGGAACAACCGGAGGAAGGCCGCCTGACCCGGAAGAACGCTCCGACAACGAGCGAGGCCCAGGTCGCTGACCTGGGCCTTCGTCGCTGTAATGGTGGCGGGGGCAGGATTTGAACCCGCGACCTTCGGGTTATGAGCGACAGATGACTTCTCCCCCGACCAACGCGTCCCAGATCGTGCCCTTGAGCTGGCGTTTCTCGGTTCAGCGTAGGCCGCTCGTGCCAATGCGTACACCCCCGTACCGCGCCGCGCAGTAGAAGGAACAGTAGAAGGAACAGTAGAAGCGCCTGGCGTCCGAACGGCGACTGGCCCCTAGCCGGCAGCGCGACCGCTGGACCGCCGCCGCCGAGCTGGCTACGGGAGCGAGCCGCCTCTCCGTGCGATCGTCGGGTTGCGCGTGCATCGCGCCTGTTGCAGCCGGCCATCGCGCATCGCTTGCCCGCCACGCAGCCACCGGCCACCCTCCCGGCCGTGGGGGACCTCCGGTCCCGACCACGTGTCGGACTACTCGCCGGGCAGGTTCGTCCAGAGGGAGTCGAACTGCGGTCGCAGCCTCGATAGTTCCTCGAGGTGGGCCTCGGCGAGTGCTTCGACACGTTGGTTGCCCGTGCTCGTCAGGTGGAGTCGTACGACGCGCTGGTCTTCCTCGTCATGGACGCGCTCGACGAGTCCTGCGATGACGGCGCGATCGATCAGTTCGACGACGCTGTGGTGGCGCAGCAGCAGGTGATCGGCGATGTCCCGGATGGACGGGGCTTCGCCGTGGCCTCGGATGGCGAGCAGGAGTTGGTGCTGCGCACCGGTGAGTCCGACGGCTCTTGCCTGCTCCTCGCTCCAGTGCTGGAACCGACGTAGTCCATCCCGGAACGCCAGCAGACGGCGGAAGTCCCCTTCCCGAAATTCTGCGCTTGGGTCACTCATATCGTCTCACGATAGTATCGTTCTACGATGATCATTCGGACCTCGACCCGGCGGCTGTCGCTGCTCACAGCCATCGCGGCAGTGCTCGGCATCGCTGGCGGCCTCGCGGCATGGGTCTTGATCCACCTCATCGAGTTGATCACCAACCTGGCGCTCTTCCACCAGCTGAGCACGGTGCCCCGTTCGATGACGGAGCTGGATCCAGGCTGGCCGTTGTTCGTCGCTGCCGTCAGCGGCGCCCTGGTGATCAGTTGCCTCGCGAAGTGGGCGCCGGTCATCCGCGGTCACGGCATCCCCGAAGCCATGGAGGCGGTACTGACCAAGCAGAGCCGCATCGCTCCACGAACGGCGATCGCCAAGCCCCTCTCGGCGGCGATCGCAATCGGGACCGGAGCGCCGTTCGGCGCGGAGGGTCCGATCATCGTCACCGGGGCTCCATCGGGTCGTTGCTCGGCCAGGTCATTCGCATCACGCCGTCGGAACGCAAGATCCTCCTCGCCGCGGGGGCAGCGGCGGGCATGTCGGCCACCTTCGGCGCCCCCCTCGCGGCGGTCGTGTTGGCTATCGAGCTGCTGCTGTTCGAGTTCTCCGTTCGGGCCTTTGTGCCACTCGTGGTGGCGTCGGCGGTGGCGGGCGGCATGCACTCGGCGATGTTCGGCGACGGGCCTCTCTTCCAGGTGCCGACCCACGACTTCGCCGGCCTCGACGTGTTGCCGTCCTTCGTGCTGCTCGGGGTTGCGTGCGGACTACTCGCGATCGTCATCAGCCGGGGCCTGTTCTTGGTGGAGGACCTGTACCGGCGGCTGCCGATCGGCGACTTCTGGCATCCGGCCATCGGAGCGATCGGATTCGCCACCGTGGGTCTGTTCGTCCCTCGCGCCCTCGGGGTGGGCTACGACGCCATCGACGACGTGCTCAACGCCCGGCTCGCGGTGGGGACCGTCGCCGCGCTAGCCCTCGGCAAGCTGATCGCGTGGTGGCTCGCCCTCGGTTCGGGCACATCGGGGGGCACTCTGGCGCCGATCCTGCTGATCAGTGCCAGCTTCGGGACCGTCGTCGGCGACGGGCTGAACCAGATCATGCCGGGCGCCGATGTCGCGGTCGGCGCCTTCGCCGTCGTCGCCATGGCGGCCACCTTCGGTGCCTCCACCCAGGCGACCTTCGCGGCGATCGTCTTCGTGTTCGAGCTGACCCGCGACTACGACGTGATCTTGCCGCTCATGCTGGCCACGGTCGTGGCCGACCTCGTCTACTCCGCCGTGAACCGCGACAGCCTCATGACCGAGAAGTTGCGACGACGCGGGTTGTACGTCGGCCGCCACTACGGCGTCGATCCGTTCACCAACGCGCTGGTCGCCGAGATCATGACCGATCAGGTGGAGACCTTCAGCAACACCTGCACGGTCGGCGACGCCCGGGCTCGGTTCGCCGCCGGCCGCCACGGTGCCTACCCGATCGTCGATGGATCCCGACTCGTCGGCATCGTCACCCGTGGCGACATCCTTCGCGATGACAGCGACGACGACGCGCCGCTCAGCGACCACGCGGCCCGAGAGGTCGTCACGGTGGCACCGGATGACACCGCGCAGACCGCACTCCGGGTCATGGTCGACGAACAGGTCGAACACGTTCCCGTGATTGGCCACGGTGAGCTTCTCGTCGGGATCTGCACCCGCACCGATCTCCTCAAGGTTCGCCGGCGCCAGATGGACCTCGAGAAGCGCCAGGACGGCCTCGCGGCGCGCCTCAGCTCCGGCCCGCGACGGTTTGGCCGTCGTCGCCTCTTCGGTTCGTCGCCAGGGCGCTGACACCTTCGAGGCAGAGACCGGCGAACGCTGCCGTCCAGGCGAGGAGCGCGAGGACGAGCGTTGCCTTCGGTAGCCACGTGAGGGCGTCGAGGTCGACGGCGAGGCCCATGCGGAACGTGGCGGCGCCGTACATCCCGATGGGGAAGATGAGCGCCCAGTAGGAGGGGTGGTACCGCAGCGGTACCCGGTTGACGAGGTGGCGCCAGATGCCGATGGCGACCATGAGCGGGAACCAGAAGGTGGCGGTGGCCCAGGCGAGCACCACGATCCCTTCGAGGAACGGGCCGAGACGCTCGATGCGATCTGAGGCGTCTCGGGCGAGTAGGAGGTTGGACCCGGCGAGCACCGTGATGGCCACAGCGCCGGCCGCGATCCAGGCGGGAGGGTCGGTCTCGCGGGGGTCGAGCTCGAGGAAGGTCCAGCGGAGGAACACTCGCGTCCGGCCGCGGTTCGGAGGATGCCGACGACATCGGTGGCGATGATGTCCCAGTCGAGCAGGAACTCCTTCGCCTTGGGGTTGAGGAACATGAACCTCGCGCCGTTGATGGGTCGTACCGGATCGGCGAACTGGTGGGCGTAGAAGGCTTCGCCGAGGGCGTTGGCAGCGAGGACGTCGAGTCGTTCGTTCTCGACGAACGCAGGGACGCCGACGAGCGAGTCGAGGATCCGCTGGATGACGGGCCGGACGTGCTCCTGCGGTGGGCGACGTCGGGAGCGCCGGGCCGGCGAGGTGTTGAGGGCCCGTACGAGGTCGAAGAGGTGGGTGCGGTCGGCTTCGTCGAGCTGCAGGGCACGGGCGACCCCCTCGAGGACGTCCTCGGAGACGCCGCCGAGGTTCCCTCGTTCGAGGCGGATGTAGTACTCGGCGCTGATCCCGGCGCGCAACGCGACCTCCTCGCGGCGGAGGCCCTTGACGCGACGGTTGCCGCCGTAGACGGGAAGGCCAGCCTGGTCGGGCGTGATCCTCGCTCGCCGCGACACGAGGAACTCCCGTATGTCGCTCCTCGGATCCATGCAACCACCCTACGGCCACCCTCTTGTCTCAAGGAGTCCCTGCCGGTACCCCTCTCAACCGGGTCTCCCACTTCAATCCGGGTAGGGGTTTGCTGGGCTCATCGCACCAGAGATCCCAGGAGACGACCCATGGCAGAACACGACGACGGCTACACGTTCGAGCTCACCGACGAGGTGGCCCGCACGCCCGTCCGCTACCGCAACCGCTTCGGGGTCGAGATCGCCGCCGACCTCTACCGAGCACGGGACCTCGACGAGTCCTCCACCCATCCGGCGCTGGTCATCGGCCCGCCACACGGCGGTGTCAAGGAGCAGGGCCCCGGTGTCTACGCCCAGGAGATGGCCCGGCGCGGGTTCGTCGCCCTCGGGTTCGACCCGTCCTACAACGGCGAGAGCGGCGGCGACGCTCGACACGTCACCTCACCGGAGGTCTTCGCCGAGGACTTCAGCGCCGGCGTCGACTTCCTCGGCACCCTCCCCTACGTCGACCGCAACCGGATCGGCGCCATCGGCATCTGCGGCAGCGGCGGGTTCGCGCTCAACGCCGCCCAGGTCGACACCCGCATCCGCGCCGTCGCCACCGCCGCGATGTACGACATCAGCCGCGTGGTCCGCAACGGCTGGCAGGACACGACCAGCGACGACGACCGCCGCAAGCAGCTCGTCGATCTGGCCGACCAGCGCTGGAAGGACATCGACGACGGTCAAGCAGCGCTGACACCGACCTTTCCGGCCGAGATCCCCGCCGACGGCCTCGACCCGATCACCGCCGAGTTCTTCGAGTACTACGTCGCCGAACGCGGCCACCACCCCCCGGTCGATCGGGGGTTCACCGTCACCAGCGCCATGGCCCACATCAACGCCGGCGCCCTCGCCCACCTCGACGACATCGCACCCCGACGGATTCTGCTGATCACCGGCGACCAGGCCCACTCCCGGTACTTCAGCGACGATGTCCACGAGCAGACCAACGGGTCGAGCGAGCTGGTGGTCGTGCCGGGCGCACGTCACATCGACCTCTATGACCGCACCGACCTCATCCCCTTCGACACCCTCGAGACGTTCTTCCTCGAGCAGCTCGACTGAACCAAGGAGCACCCGCCATGCGTGGAGCAATCCTGTACGCCCCGGGCGACGTCCGCGTCGAGGACCGACCCGACCCCACGATCCTCGAACCGGCCGACGCCATCATCCGCCTCTCCGCGACCTGCATCTGCGGGTCCGACCTGTGGCCCTACCGCGGCATCGAACCCATCGAGGGCGCGACGCCGATGGGCCACGAGTACTGCGGCATCGTCGAAGAGGTCGGCAGCGCCGTCACCACCATCCGTCCCGGCCAGTTCGTCGTCGGCTCGTTCTGGGCGTCCGACGACACCTGCGAGCTCTGCCAGGCCGGCTACCAGAGCGCCTGCGAGCACCGGGTCCTGATGGGCACCATCGGCACCCAGGCCGAGTACGCCCGCATCCCCCTCGCCGACGGCACCCTCGTCGCCACCCCCGAACCGCCCTCGTCCGACATGGTGCCGCACTACCTGGCGGCCTCCGACGTGCTCGGCACCGGCTGGTTCGCCGCCGTGGCCGCCGAGGTCGGACCGGGCAAGACCGTGGCGGTCGTCGGCGACGGCGCCGTCGGCCTCATGGGCGTCCTGGCCGCACAGCAGCTCGGAGCCGAGCGGATCATCGCCATGAGCCGCCACGCCGATCGCCAGAAGCTCGCCCTCGACTTCGGCGCCACCGACCTCGTCACCGAGCGCGGCGACGAAGGCGTCGAGCGCATCAAGGACCTCACGCGCGGGCTCGGCGCCCACTCGGTCATCGAGGCCGTCGGCACCCAGGAGTCGATGCTGCAAGCAATCAGGTCGTGCCGCCCCGGTGGCCACGTCGGCTTCGTCGGCGTCACCCACGACGCCGCCATCGGTGGCATGGACCTGTTCATGTCCCTTGTCCACCTCCATGGCGGCCCCGCCCCCGTGCGGCGGTTCCTCCCCGAACACCTCCAGCTCATCGAGAACGGCGATATCCAGCCCGGCCGAGTCTTCGACCTCACGCTCCCGCTCGATGAAGCCGCCGAGGGCTACCGGGCCTTGGACGAACGCCGCGCCATCAAGACGCTGCTCACCGTCTGAAGTGAACGAGACCACCATGCGCTCCAGTCAACGGTTCGCCGACAAGGTCGCCTTCGTCACCGGTGCCGGCAACGGCATCGGACGAAGTACCGCAATCGCGTTCGCCCGCGAAGGCGCCACCGTCGTCGCCGCCGACCTGACGACAGACCACGCACGTCCGACGGTCGAGTCGATCGAACAACTCGGCGGGCGCGCCCTGGCCGTCGGCTGCGACGTCACCCGCAGCGACCAGATCGCCGCTGCCCTGCACCAGACCACCGACACGTTCGGGAGGCTCGACATCGCGTTCAACAACGCCGGCATCGCCTTGCAGACCGGACCGCTCGCCGACATCACCGACGACGAGTGGGACCGCACCATCGACGCCAACCTCCGCGGCGTGTTCTTGTGCATGAAGCACGAGATCCCGCTGATGCTCGACCGCGTCGGCGGCGCGATCGTCAACACCTCCTCGGGCGCCGGCATCCGGGGCTTCGCCGACGGAGCCGCCTACGGCGCCTCGAAGTTCGGTGTCATCGGCCTCACCAAGTGCGCCGCCCTCGACTACGCCGCGTCCGGCATCCGCATCAACGCCATCTGCCCCGGAGTGATCGACACCGAGATGATCGACCGGCTCGTCGATGACGACGACACCAAGCGAGCCGCCTTCGTGGCACAAGAACCCGTCGGCCGCCTCGGAACCGTCGAAGAGATCGCAGCAGCGGTCCTGTGGCTCTGCTCCGACGACGCCAGCTTCACCGTCGGCCACGCCCTCGTCGTCGACGGCGGCCAAACCGTCTGAGCCGCCGATGAACCGCCGAGCGCGGGCACGCCGCCTCGTGATCGCCGCCTCGACCATGCTCGTCCTCACCGCATGTGGCACCACAAGAGGTGACGTGGCACCGATGGGTTCGACCACTTCCACTGCCGACGCCGCCCGGGGGCCGCCCGAGCGCCAGCCGTGAGCACACCGGAGCACCGAACCGAGGAGCGCGAGGTCGTGATCCAGCGTCTCCTTGCGAGGATTGTGGGTACCGAGACGAGGTAGCAGCTGCCCCCTTCGGCCTGGGCCAGACTCGACGAGTGGGAACGATCGGTTGGCTGGTCGTGGCGCTCGGTGGGGTGGCGCTCATCGTGTGGGGTGCTGAGACCTTCGCTGAGCACCTTGCCGTCGCGTCGATCCGCCTCGGTGTCAGCACCTTCGCCCTCGCGCTGCTCCTCGCCGGCGCCGAACCCGAGGAGCTCGCCACCGCGGTCACCGCGTCGTTGCGCGACGCCCCGGCCATCGCGTTCGGCGACGTGATCGGCGCCAACGTCGCCATCTGCCTTGTCGCGCTAGGTGTCGGCGCGCTCGTCGCACCCCTGCCGTTCGGGGGCAGCATCATGCGCTACGGCCTGGGCGGACTGGCCGCTGGCGCGCTCGCCGCGGCCATCGCTTGGGACGGCACCGTCACCCGCGCCGAGGGGGCGGTTCTCGTCGGCGCCTATGTCGTCTTCGTCGCCGCCATCTGGATCCTCGAACGACGTCCCCCCGACCTCGGCGAGACCGCCGAGCTCGACGAGGCCACCGACGCCGGACCGCACGGTCGCGTCGGTGTCGAGCTGCTCCTCGTCATCGCCGGTGTCGCCGCCATGGCCGTCGGCGCCATTGCACTCGTCGAAGGCATCCGTCGCATCAGCGACCTCGAAGCGACCCAGACCGTGCTCGGGCTGACCGTCGTCGGGTTCGCCACCGCGTTCGAGCTCGTGGCGCTCGCCTTCTCGAGCGCCCGGCGCGGCATCACCCCCGCCGTGGTCGCGGCGGTCGTCGGCTCCTACACCTACAACGCCACCATGACCCTGGGTGCGGGCGCCCTCGCCCGGCCGCTGCAGATCACCGACGCCGCCGC
>JAOSJM010000008.1 GCA_027494165.1 Acidimicrobiia bacterium
GCGCCGGCCTGACCGGCCGGCGACGCTCAGCCGAGCTTGGCCTTGATGGCCTCGACGAGCTTCGGAACCACCTTGGAGGCGTCGCCGACGATCCCGAGGTCGGACACCGAGAAGATCGGGGCCTCGGGGTCCTTGTTGACGGCGATGATCGTGTCGCTGCCCTTCATCCCCACCAGGTGCTGGGTGGCCCCCGAGATCCCGATGGCGATGTAGAGCTTCGGCTTCACCGTCTTGCCGGTCTGGCCGACCTGCTTCGAGTACGGCACCCAGCCCGCATCCACGATGGCCCGGGAGGCGCCGGTGGCCCCCTTCAGCAGCTTGGCCAGGTCCTCGACGAGCGGGCCGTAGTTCTCGGCGCTGCCCACACCCCGGCCGCCCGAGACGACGATCTCGGCGTCCTCGAGCTGGGGACCCTCGCGCTCCTCGACGTGGCGCTCGAGCACCTGGGCCTCGGCGGCCCGGCCGGCGTCGACGCCCTCGACCGCGACCACCTCGGCCGCGCCCCCGCCGCCCGGCTCGGCCGCGAACGACTTCGGCCGGATGGCGGCCAGGTACGGCTTGGGCCCGGTGAACTCGGTGTCGACGAGCGTGTTGCCGCCGAAGATGGCCGTGCCGACCCGCACCGAGTCGCCCTCGACCGACAGCGCCGTGCCGTTGGTGAGCACCGGGCGGTCGAGCCTGGCCGAGAGCCGCCCGAGGGCGTCACGGCCGTCGTAGCTCTGGGCGAACAGGACCAGGTCGGGCTGGTGCTCGCCCACCAGCTTCGCCAGCGCCGCCGCGCCGACGACGCCGGCGAGCGTGCTGCCCGGGTCGACCGCGTAGACCGTGCTCGCCCCGTACTCGCCGAGCTGGGGCGCCACCGCGGCGGCGTCGGCGCTCACCAGGACGGCCTCGACCGTGTCGCCGACCTCGCGGGCCTTGGTGAGCAGCTCGAGGCTCGCCGTGGTCACCTTGCCGCCGTCGATCTCGGCGTACACCCACACCTTGGGGATGCCCATGGTTCCTTCTCCCTCTGCGATCCGCGGCGCGCCTAGATGACCTTGAGCTGCTCGAGGAACTCGACGACCCGCTCGTGGGCGGTGCCGTCGTCCTCGATCTTCTCGCCGGCCTCCCGCGGGGGCGCGGCCTCGACCGACACGATCGTCTGGCGGGCCCCGTCCCAGCCGACCTCGCCGGCGTCGAGCCCGAGGTCGGCGGCGGTCACCTGGTCGACCGGCTTGTTCTTGGCCGCCATGATCCCCTTGAAGGAGGGGTACCGGGGCTCGACGACACCGGCGGTGACGGTCACCACCGCGGGCAGCGACGCCTCGACGACGTCGTAGCCGGCCTCGGTCTGGCGCTCGATCTTCGCCTTGCCGTCGGCGATCTCGATGTGCTTGGCGAACGTGAGCGACGGCCAGCCGAGCAGCTCGGCGAGCTGGGCCGGCACGGTGCCCGTGTAGCCGTCGGTGGACTCGGTGGCCGCCAGGACCAGGTCGACGTCGCCGGCCCGCCCGATCGCCTTGGCGAGGACCTTGGCGGTGACGAGCGAGTCCGAGCCCTGCAACGCCGGATCGGAGACGAGGACGGCCTTGGCCGCCCCCATGGCCAGGGCGGTGCGCAGCCCCGACACCTCGTTGTTGGGCGCCATGGACACCAGCGTCACCTCGCCGCCGCCGGCGGCGTCGACGAGCTGGAGGGCCATCTCGACGCCGTAGCTGTCGGACTCGTCGAGGATGAGCTTGCCCTCGCGCTTGAGGGTGTTGGTGGCGGGGTCGAGCTCGCCCGGGTTGGCGGGGTCGGGGATCTGCTTCACGCAGACGACGACGTTCATGGCGCTCCCAGCGGTCGGTCCCGGGCGCGCCGCAGCGGCAGCCGCCCTTCCGATGACGGGGTCGATTCTTGCGCGAACGGCTCCCCCCGTCGAAGCGGCCGCCGCCCCGGCCCCAGGGCCGGGCCCGAGGCCGGGCCCGAGCCCGCGCCGACCACAGCCGGTGGAGTACCTCACGCGACGTGGCCGGCACGAGGCGCGCGCGCCGCGCGGGCGGTACCGTCGTGGCGCATGGCCGCTGATCTGCTCGTCGTGGGGGCCGGCCCGGCCGGGACCGCGGCCGCGATCACCGCGGCACGACGGGGGATGGACGTCGTCGTCGTCGACAGGGCCGGGTTCCCCCGCGACAAGACCTGCGGCGACGGCCTCACGGCCGGGGCCCTGCGGCTCCTCGAGGGACTCGGCCTCGACCTCGGCGCGCTCCCCTCCTCCAGGCCGGTGGACGAGGCGGTCCTGGTGTCGCCGTCGGGGCGCGTCGTCCGCCTGCCCCTCCCGACCGACGGTCACCACGCCGCGGTGGTGCCCCGCCGGGAGCTCGACGCCGCGCTCCTCGAATTGGCCCGCCGCGCCGGCGCGACGGTGCGGGAGGGTGTGGCGGTGGTCGGCCTCGACACGACCGGTCGCCCCGTCGCCAAGCTCGACGACGGCGACACCGTGAGCGCCTCGTGGGTGATCGCCGCCGACGGGCACTACTCGACCGTCCGGCGCCTCCTGCGCCCCGACGACCAGCCCCGGCGGGGCGAGTGGCACGCGGCCCGCCAGTACTTCCGGGGGGTCGCGGACCGGCGGCTGTGGGTGGTCTTCGAGGAGGACCTCCTCCCGGGCTACGCGTGGGTGTTCCCGCTGCCCGGCGGGCGGGCCAACGTCGGCTTCGGGGTGCTGCGCTCGGCCGGGCTCACCGGGCGCCGGCTCAAGGCCCTGTGGCCCGACCTCCTCGGCCGTCCGAGCGTGCGGGCGGCGCTGGGACCCGACGCCGAGCCCGAGAGCCGTCTGCGGGCCTGGCCCATCCCGGCCCGGCTCGACCCGGGGCTCCTCGCCGACGGGCCGGTGCTGTTCGCCGGCGACGCCGCCGCGGCCGTCGACCCGCTCACCGGGGAGGGGATCGCCCAGGCCCTCGAGACCGGCATCCTCGCGGCCGGGGCCGCCGCCGGCGGCGGCACCGCCACCGCCGTGGCGGACCGCTACCGCCGCGGGGTCCGGGCCGCCCTCGTCCCCGACCTGCGCCTCGCCGGGGCGCTCCAGCGGGTCCTCGCCTCCCCGCTCGGGGCCCGCGCCTCGATCGCCGCCGCCGGCCTCACGCCCTGGACCCGGCGGAACTTCGCCCGGTGGATGTTCGAGGACTACCCGAGAGCGGCCCTGTTCACCCCCGGCGCTGGCGGCGTGGCCTCTTCTCCGGACCCGGGGCGTTCCGGGGGCGGGAGGCGGAGGCGGAGCGGTGACCGGGGTACCGGCAGAGCGGCCACCGCCGACGGAGCCGACCGCGGACCCCGGCCTCCTCGAGGAGCTGGCGGCCAACGCGGTGCCGGCGTCGACGGTGTGGCTGCTCGACGGCTGGCTCGTGCGCCACACCCCGGAGTGGCCCTTCGAGCGGGCCAACTCGGTGGTCCCCCTCGCCCACCACGGGCGCACCCCGATCGACGACAAGCTGGCGGTGGTCGAGGAGTGCTACCGGCACGCGGGGCGCCCCGTCCGCTACCAGATCAGCCCGGCGAGCCAGCCGGCCGACCTCGACGACCGCCTCGAGGTGGCCGGCTACGAGCGCGTCCCGGGGATCGAGGTGCGCACGGGGCCGGTCGCCCGCGTCCTCGAGACCACGGCGACCGGGCTGGCCCGGACGGCGAGGTTCCACGCGACCACCGACGACCGGTGGGTGGCCGCCTGGCGCGGCTGCGACGACGCCGAGGGTCCCGTGCGCGCGTTCGGCGAGAGCTACGCGGGGGTCCTGCGCCGGATCGGCCCACCGCTCGCGGCGATCTCGCTCGAGCTCGACGGCCGGCCGGCGTCGGTGGCCTTCGGCGTGGTCGAGCGGGGTTGGGTGGGCGTGCTCGGCCTCCTCACCCGCGCGGACGCGTACGGCCATGGCGCGGCGACCGCCGTGGTGCACGCCGTGGCCGCCTGGGCCCACCGCCTCGGGGCGACCCGGCTGTACCTGCAGATGCCCGTCGAGGCCACCCGGGCCCGGACCCTCGCCGACCGCTGGGGGCTGGAGCCCGCCTACGTCCTCCACTACCGCGTCACGAGCTGAGCGGGCCCCGGCTCCCCACCGCCCGCCTCGGCGGACGGGCGGGCGGGTCAGCCCCCGTAGCTCCAGCCGGTCTCGCCCAACGTCAGCGGGGCGCCGTCGCGCTGCACGCCGGCGTTCACGACCTCGCCGACATAGATCCAGTGGTCGCCGCGCTCCAGCGTGTCGACGACGCGGCACTCGAAGAAGCGGAGGGCGTCGGCGAGGATCGGGGCCCCGGTCTCGCCCGTGGTGAAGTCCACGTCCTCGAACTTGTTCCCGACGCGGCGCACCGGCTTGAAGAACTTGGCGGCCAGGTCCTTCTGGCCGGCCTCGAGCACGTTGACGGCGAAGACCCCGCCCCGGGCGATCAGCTCCTGGGACGTCGTCCCCTGCTTCACCCCGAGCGCGACGAGCGGCGGGTCGAACGAGGTCTGGGTGACCCAGTTGCCGGCGAAGGCGTTGACGTCGTCGCCGTCGGCGGTGCTGATGACGTAGAGCCCGTAGGTGATCCCCCGCAGGGCCTGCTTCTTGGCGTCCGGGTCCATCCCCGTCCCCTTTCGAAACGACTGCCGCGACAACCCCGGCAGGCGAGCGAGGCTAGGCGCGCCACGCGCGGCGCGTCAGGCCCGCCGGACCGGTGAGCGCTCAGCCTGACAGCGCGGCCAGCTCGTCGGTCACGAGCCGGACGACCAGCTCGTCGAGCGACAGGACGCTGTAGTCGTCGACGTGGTGGGTGGTGGCGTCCCCGGGCTCGGGGGCGCCGCCGGCGCCGTAGGTGAGGAAGTTGAAGCGGCCCATGGTGAGCTGGGCGATCTGGCGGAACACGTACTCGCCCTGGTCGTCGAGGCCGCTCGACGCGATCGGGTGGACCTTGATGCCCCGCTCGGCGGCCTCGAAGACCTCCGCCGCGTAGTCGGCGTCGTCCTCGTAGTCGAGGTGGGGCGGGGCGTCGGCCACGAGGAAGACCAGGCTCACGGTGTCGTCGATCCGCCAGCTCGGCTCGTGGATCGCGTCGTGGAGGCCCTGGTTCAGGCTCTCGGGGGCGTCGCCCCCGCCGTCGGCGACGACCTCGCGCAGGGCGGTCGTGAAGGTCGCGACGTCGCCGGTGAAGTCGAAGGTGCGGGTGACGAACACGTCGCCGCGGTCGCGGTACACGGTCATCCCGAACCGGACGTCGGGGCGGGCCGGGAGGGCGTCGATGCGCTCGGCCACCGCCACCATGTTCGCCTTGAGCTGCTCGATCTCGTCGCCCATGCTCCCGGTGGCGTCGATGAGGAAGAGGACGTCGAGCCGGGTCGGCTCGGCCGTGGACGCCGCGTCGAGCGTGACGGTGTGCTCCCGGCTCTCGGGGTCGAGCTCGGCCTCGGTCCGGGCGTCGCCCTTCTCCACCACGACTCGGAGGCGGGACGGCTGCTGCTGGTCACCGACCGTACCCGGCGAGGCCAGGAAGAGCGCCCGGCCGTCGGCGTGGGTGCGGACCTCGGCCACCTGCTCGCCGTCGGCGTCGAGCACCTGCACGAGCGCGCCGAGCACCGGCCGGCCGTCGGGCGTGACCACGGTGAGGACCTGGCGGCCGCTCACGTCGACGTCGTGGACCGGGATCCCGAGGGCGGCGAAGTCCTGGCGGTAGAGGAGGTAGTCCTCCCAGCGCTCGTTGTCGTCGACGCTCCCGGCCCGCAGCGCGGTGGAGGCGGGCGGCTCGGTCGGGAGCTCCTCGCCCGGGGCGGGCTCGACCGCGTCGGTGGCGGTCCGGGCCATCGCCTCGGCCTCGGGAGCCATGCCGGTCATGCCGTCGGCCGCGGCTCCGGCGCCCTCGCCGTCGGCGCCGTCGCTGCCGGTCGTCCAGGCGCGGGGGCCGTCGTCGAGCCAGCCCCGCTCCTCGAGCACGCCGGCGGAGGGGTCCGAGTCGCGGCCGGGTCGCCGGCGTCCGGGCCCCCGCAGGCCCCGACGACGAGCGAGAGCGCCACGGTCACCGCGGCCGTGGCGCGGGCCGCCCACGTCGAGCCCGGCGCGCCGGCCGGCCGGCCCGTCCCGGTCGGGCGGGTCGCCCCGGTGGTGCGTGCCGTCCGTGTGCCCTTCCGTGTGCCCATGGCCGTCTCCTCGTCGCGCTCCTCCGACGTGGGCTTGGACGACGCGGGCCCGGCACCGGTTCCCGGGCGCACCCCCGAGCGCACCCCCGGTCGCACCTCCGAGCGCATCCCCGTCCCGGGTGTCCCTACCGTCGCTGGGCGGGGGTACAGACACCCGAGACGGGACCCTCCTGCGTCCCGGGTGTCCCTACCGTCGCTGGGCGGGGGTGGAGACACCCGAGACGGGCATGGAGGGCGCGGACTTGCGGGTCCCTCCGTGCCGTCCCCAAGATGCGCCGATGCGCCCCGTGTCCCACCGAGTCGAGGACCGCTCCCCCGCGATCGTCGTGCACGACTGGGGTGGCGACGGCCCGCCGGTGCTGCTGAGCCACGCCACCGGCTTCCACGGGCTCGTCTGGGCACCGGTGGCCGAGCGCCTCGTGGCCGCCGGCCGGCGGGTGTGGTCGTGGGACTTCCGGGGCCACGGCGACAGCGAGCCCTCGCCCGCGGGCTACGACTGGGAGGGCTTCGCCGACGACGCCCTCCGGGTCGTCACGCACCTCGGGCTCGCCGGGGAGCCGTCGCTGCTCGCGGCCGGCCACTCCAAGGGCGCGGCGTCGCTGCTGCGGGGCGAGGCACGCGAGCCGGGGACCTACGCCCGGCTGTGGTGCTTCGAGCCCATCATCTTCCCCTCCGAGGAGACGCTGCCCCCGACCCGGCGAACCTGCTCTCCGAGGGCGCGCGACGGCGGCGGCGCGAGTGGGACTCGGTCGAGCAGGCCCTGGCCGCGTACGGGTCGAAGCCCCCGCTCGACGTGCTGCACCCCGACGCGCTGCGCGCCTACGTGGAGCACGGGCTCCGGGAGCGCCCCGACGGGCGCTTCGAGCTGAAGTGCCGGCCCGAGGACGAGGCGGCCATCTACACGATGGGGATGGTCCACGACACGTACCGGCTGCTCCCCGCGGTGGCGGCACCCACCGTCGTGGTCTGCGGGGAGCTCACCGACGCCATCGCGCCGAAGATGGCGGGCATGATCGCCGAGCGGCTCCCGGCGGGGCGGCTCGAGGTGATGCCGGGGCTGGGGCACTTCGGCCCGCTCGAGGACCCCGACGCCACCGTCGCGTCGATGCTGCGCTTCGCCGACGAGACGGCCTGACCGCACTCCGGCCGGCTCTCCCCCTTCCCGGTGCCCCGTGCCCCGGCCCGGTCGGCGCGGAATCGGGGTCCACGACCCCGAAAGCGCGCCAACTCGGGAGAGGGGAAGGGCGCGCCGAGCCACCGTGGGGCACGTGCTCTGGGTCGGTCGGCGCGGAATCGGGGTCCACGACCCCGAAAGCGCTCCAACCCGGGAAACGGGGGGCGCGCCGACCCGGGAGGAGAGGGGGAGCCGGGGGTCAGCGGCCGCCGGCGTGGAACTCCTCGAGCATCGCCGACAGGGCGTCCTCGTGGCCGGCGAACGTGGCGTAGAGCATCACCCGGTCGACGATGTCGCCGAAGCGCTCGAGGATCAGCCCCGGGATCTGCGGCGGGTCGCCGACGACGGCGAACGCCGCGAGGATCTCGTCGTCGACCAGCTCGCCCATCTTCTCCCACTCGCCCTGCTTCGAGAGCGTGTTGAGCTCGGTCTGCAGGTCGCCCCAGCCGTGGGTCTCGAGCACGCCCCGGTACGCGGGGGTCGAGCCGTAGAAGGCGATCTGCTGGCGGACGAAGCGGTCCGCGCCCTCGCGCTCCTCGTCGGTCCACCCGGTGACCGTGAAGACCGGCATGGCCAGCTCGAAGGCGTCGCGGCTGCGCCCGCTCCGGGCCAGGCCGCGCTCGACGGCCGGGAGGGTGGTCTCGCGCACGTAGCGCTCGGTCGAGAAGGCGTGGACGAACAGCCCGTCGGCCACCTCCCCGGCCACCTCGGTCATGAGCCCGCCGACCGCGGCGAGGAACACCTTCGGCGGCCCGAAGCCGGTGGGGCCGGGGTCGAAGAACGGCGTCATGAGGGTGTGGCGGTAGAACTCGCCCTGGAAGTCGAGCTTCTCGCCGTCGTTCCAGCACGCCCAGATGGCCCGCATGGCCAGGATCAGCTCGCGCATGCGCGGGGCCGGGTGCGACCAGGGCATCGAGAAGCGCTTCTCGATGTGGGGCTTGATCTGGCTCCCCAGCCCGAGGGTGAAGCGACCCCCGGAGAAGGTCTGGAGGTCGTGGCCGATCTGGGCCAGGGTCATGGGGTTGCGGGCGAAGGCGACCGCGATCGACGTCCCGAGCTCGATCCGCTCGGTGTGCTCGGCGGCGACCGCGAGGGGCAGGAAGGGGTCGTGCTGGGTCTCGGCCGACATGGCTCCGTCGTAGCCCAGCTCCTCGAGCCGGCGGGCCTCCTGCGCGACGCCCCCGAGATCGGGGGCGAGGAACCCGGCATCCACCTTCATGGCTGGTCCTTCCCGTCGTGACGACCGGAGCGCGTTCCGCCCGCCGGGCCGCAGGCTAACCGCCGGCCCCGGGCCCACCCCAACGACGGTCCACCGTCGATGTCACACCCTCGCGGTACCCTCCGATCGTGGGCCTGCCGATCCCCCCGTCCCTGTCGCCGAGCGCGGTGTCGTCGTTCAAGGACTGCCCGCTCGCCTACCGGTTCGCCTACGTCGACCGGCTGCCCGAGCCGCCGTCGCCGGCCGCCAGCAAGGGCACGCTCGTGCACCGTGCCCTCGAGCTGCTCATGTGCCGGCCTCCCGCCGAGCGGACCGTCGAGGCCGCCCTGGCCGACCTGGCCCGGGCCCACGAGGAGCTGGCCGACGACCCCGACCTCGCCGGCCTCGACCTCACCCCCGAGGAGTGGGAGCGGTTCCACGCCGACGCCGAGGCGCTCGTGCGGCGGTACTTCGAGCTCGAGGACCCGACCCGGGTCCACCCCATCGGCCTCGAGCTGAAGCTGGCGGTGCAGCTCGGGCGGGTCACCGTGCGGGGCATCATCGACCGCCTCGAGCTCGACGGCGACGGTGAGCTGGTGGTCACCGACTACAAGACCGGCGTCGTCCCCTCCGAGCGCTACGAGCAGGCCCGGCTCGGCGGGGTCCACCTCTACGCGCTCCTCTGCGAGCGGATGCTCGGCCGGCGCCCGGCCCGGGTCCAGCTCCTGTACCTGTCGAAGCCCGAGGCGATCATCGCCACCCCGTCGGAGCGCTCGATCGCGGGCGTCGAGCGGCGCACCGCCGCCGTGTGGTCCGCCATCGAGCGGGCCTGCGCCACCGAGGACTTCCGGCCCAGCCCGGGCCGGCTGTGCGACTGGTGCTCCTTCCGCACCTACTGCCCGGCCTTCGGCGGCGACCCCGAGCAGGCCGTCGAGCTGCGCGGCCCCGGCACCGTGGTGGCGCCCCGCCTCCCCCTCACCACCACGGCCTGAGGCCCGGCCGGGGACCCATCCGACCGGGCTCACGGCGCGCAGTCGTAGAGCGCGACGGGCCTCTGCGCGCCGATCTCCGACGGCTCGACCGGGCGGCAGTTCGACCGGACCCACTCGTCGCGCTCGGCGGTCACCCCGCCCCCGCGGCCGGGCCCTCCCCCCCGTCGGGCCGGCCGGCCCGCCGTCGGCGGCGGCGAGGACGCCGGCCGGCGCGGCCACGCTCCCGGTCGCGCCGTCGGGGATGGCCGGCCGGGAGCCGGGCCCCGGGGGCGGGACGGGCGTCCCGCCGGGGATCCGGTCCCGGGCCCCGTCGGGGCGGGCCGGACCGGCCCCGGGTGCGGGCCGGCCGCCGGCGCCGCCGAGCAGCACGAAGCGGAGCTCGCCCCGCTCCACGTAGCCGGCGAGATCGTCGGCGGTCGGGACCGGGTCCCCGCCACCGAAGCCGCCCATGGCCATGACCGGCTCGCCGCCCGTGGCGAGGATGAGGGGCGCGGCCAGGAACGACCCGGTGGCCGCGGCGATCCAGGTCTCGCCGTCGCGTTGGTCGAGCAGGTACTCCACCAGCGCCTCCTCGACCCGGTCGGCCCCGCGCGGCGCCGCGCCCCCGTCCGGCGGCTGCCCGCCGTCCCCGGGGGCGACGGAGGCGCCGTCGACGCCCGCCCGGGCCCCGGCGGGGCGGGGAGGCGAGCCAGGGAGGGCGAGCGCGCTCCCGTCGGTCCCCGCGGCCCCGGGGCCGGTCGGGGCGGCACGCTCCGGTCCCGCGGAGTCCGCGGGTCCCGCCTCGGGGTTCGTCGCGGCCCGGGTGAGAGGCGTCGTGGCGTAGGCCGCCGAGCCGAGCAGGGCCCCCGCCAGACCCAGCGCGAGGGCTCCCGTCCCGAGGCGGGGCGCGGCGCGCCGCCCACCCGCCACGGGGAGGTACCGGGCGGCCAGGAAGCCGGCGACCCCGATCGCGGTGACGACGACGACGAGCGGGACCAGCCACGGGTTCCAGCCGGGCACCCGGCCCAGGAGCCTCACCGACCACCACGCGGTCACCGCCAGCGCGCCGGCGAGGGTCCAGGTGGCGAGGTGCGAACGGGCGCGCCACAGCGCCACCACACCGCCACCGACGAGCGCGCCCACCGCCGGGCCCATCGCCGTCACGTAGTACGGGTGGAAGATGCCCTCGGCGAACGAGAAGACCGCGACGTGGACGGCGAGCCACCCGCCCCAGAGGACGAACGCGGCCCGCCGGGCGTCGGTGCGCGGGGCCCGGCGCGTCGCCACCAGGCCGGCGGCGAGCCCCACCGCGGCGAGCGGCAGCAGCCAGGAGATCTGGTCGCCGGTCCCGTCGTCGAACATCCGGGACCATCCCGGACCGTCGTCGAACGGGTTGGCACCCACGCCGGGGCCGCCTCCGGGCCCTCCGCCCTCCTCCCCGAAGACCCGCCCGAGGCCGTTGTAGCCGACCACGAGGTCGAGCACCGTGTTGTCCTCGGACCCACCCACGTACGGACGGCTCTCCGCCGGCCAGAGGTCCACGACCGCGAGCCACGAGGCCGAGACGGCCAGGAGCACGAGCCCGGACACCGCGAGCTGGCGGAGCCGGACGAGGAGGCGGGGCGGCCCGAGCAGCAGGTACGGGAGCACGAGGGCGGGGACGACCACCCAGGCCTGGAGCATCTTGGTGTTGAAGCCGAGGCCCACCAACGCCATGGCCAGCACCAGCCAGCGACCGCTCCCCGTCTCCAGCGCCCGGGTCGTGGCGTAGGCGGCCCCCACGAGGAACAGGACCATGAGCGTGTCGGGGATGTTCCAGCGGTTCACGGCCACGACCACCGGGGTGACGGCCAGGACGAGGGCAGCCAGGGCGGCGGCGGCGTGGCCGAGGGCCCGGCGGACCGTGGCGTGGAGCACCCCGACCGCGGCCACTCCCGCGGCCGCCTGCGGGAGCAGGATCGACCAGCCCGAGAACCCGAAGATCCGGGCCGAGGCGACCCCGAGCCAGATCGCGAGGGGTGGCTTGTCGACGGTGATGAACCCGGCGGAGTCGAGGGCGCCGAAGAAGGCCGCCTTCCAGCTCCGGGTCCCCGAGAGGACCGCGGCGGCGTAGTAGTCGTTCCCGGTCCCGTTGGCGCCGAGTCCCCAGGTGTAGAAGGCGGCGGCGAGCGCGAGGACCGCGAGGAGCGCCGGGCGCGACCAGGCCGGGTCACCCGGCCGGCCACGCAGCAGGCGCCGGAGCCGGCCGGCCCGGGCCGGCTCCGGGTCGGCAGCCCCCGCCGGGAGCAGCTCGTCGGTCGCTCCTCCGGTCACGCCCGCGGCCGGGGAGTCCGGGGACGGTCGCACGGCCGGTCCACGGTCACGCCCGCCGCCCCGGGTCGAAGACCCACGAGCGGAGCAGCGCGAAGCGGGTGAGCGTGGCCACCACGTTGGCGCCGAGGAGCGCGGCGAGCTCGGCGAGCCGGGGCGGGTCGGGCCACACCGCGTCGGTGGCCACCAGGGCGGCGGCCGAGAGGGCCAGGGCGAGCACGAACACCGCCGCGGCCTCCGCGTGGTCGCGCAGGAGGCGCCGGGTCCCCGACACCCCGAACGTGAACCAGCGGTTGAGCGACGTGTTGACGACCGTCATCACGACGAGGCTGCCGGCGTTGGCGGCCTGGGGCCCCCACCATCCCCGGAGCAGGGCGTACAGGGCCAGGTAGCCGGCGGTGCAGAGCAGGCCGACGCCGGCGAAGCGGAGGAGCTGGTGGTGGAGCCGGGCCGACCGGGCCCGGGGGCTGGGGACGTCGACCCGGAACCGGCCCGCGGCGACGCGTCCCAGGACCCGCCCGAGGCCGCGCAGGTCCTCGAGGGCCGTGCTCACGATCCGCACCCGCGAGTCGGGGTCGTCCACCCAGTCGACCGGCACCTCGTGGATCCGCAGCCCGTTGTGCTGGGCGAGCAGCAGGAGCTCGGTGTCGAAGAACCAGCGGTCGTTCTCGACGGCCGGGAGCAGCGCCTGCACCACCTCGCGCCGCCCGGCCTTGAAGCCGCACTGGGCGTCCCGGAACCGGGCCCGGGCCACCGTGCGCAGGAGCCGGTTGTACGCGCGGGAGATCAGCTCCCGCTTCGGGCCCCGGGCCACCCGGGCGCCGGGGAGGAGCCGGCTGCCGATGGCCAGATCGCTGTGGCCCGACACGAGCGGGGCCACGAGCGGGAGGAGGGCGTCGAGGTCGGTGGAGAGGTCGACGTCGGTGTAGGCCACGACGTCGGCCCGGCTCGTCCCCCAGACGTGGCGGAGGGCGAGGCCACGACCCTTCTCGTCGAGGTGCACGGCTCGCACGTGCCGCACCGTGGCGGCGAGGCGGCAGGCGATCCGCCAGGTCCCGTCGGTGCTGCCGTTGTCGGCGATCGTGACCCGGTACCGGAAGGGGAACCGCTCCTCGAGGTGGGTGGTGAGGCGGCGCACGCAGCGCTCGAGGTCCCGCTCCTCGTCGTGGACGGGGACGACGATCTCGACGAGTGGCCGGGTGTCCCGCTCCCCGACGGCGGCGGCCTCCCGGAGCTCGCCGCGGGGACGCGGCGCCGGGAGGGGGCCGGACGCCCCGGGAGCCGGGCCGGGGTCCCGGGCGTCCGGCGGGAGGGTGGCGGTGTCGGCGAGCGTCTGCATGGTCGTCCTCCTGTCCTGCCCGGGAGGATCGGGGACGGGGGTGGGAACGACCTGGGCGGCACCTGGGAGGCGGCTGGGAATCGGGGGCCGGGCCGCCCGTCGGATCCGCCGCCGGCCCCGGATAGGCTCCCGCGCCGATGGCCCTGCTCCCCCTGCGCACGCGCCGCGACGGCGTCCTCGGCCGCCTCGACGCGTTCGACGAAGCGGTCGACGCGTGGCTCGAGCCCCGCCGCTCCGCGACCCTCGACCACGCGTTCTTCGCGCTCTCCAGCGCCGCCGACCACAGCCTCCTGTGGCTCGCGATCGGGGCGGCGAAGGCCGCCCGCTCGGGCGAGGTGCGGCCCGCGCTGCGGCTCGGCGCCGCGCTCGGCATCGAGTCGGCCCTCACGAACGGCGTCGTGAAGACCCTGTTCGGGCGGGTGCGCCCGTCCACACCACCGCCGGGGCCGCTCCCCTACGGCCTGCACCGGCCGATCACGAGCTCGTTCCCCTCCGGACACGCCACCGCGGCCTTCACCGCCGCGACGTTCCTCGCCGAGGACAGCGCCTGCGCCCCGGCCTGGTACGGCCTCGCGACGCTGGTGGCCGCGAGCCGCGTGTACGTGCGCATGCACCACGCCTCCGACGTGGTCGCCGGGGCCGCCCTCGGGATCGCCGTGGGCCACGCGCTGCGCCGGGCCCTCCCGCGCCCCGCCGACCCGGCCCACGGGCGCGACCCGCGCGCCGTCACCCCCGGGGGTCAGCGGCTCCCCGCCCCCGTGGGCCACCCGGGCCCCGACCGCGTCCGCCCACTCGTCGAAGCCGGGGTCCAGCCACCGTTCGTGGCGGCAGCTCCGCTGCAGGTCGACCACGTAGAGGTGGAGGGTGGGGGCTTCCTCGGCCAGCTCGACGAGGGCCCCGGCCCGGGGTGGGGAGGAGCCTTGGCGAGCAGCTCGGCGAGGGCCACCACGGCGAGCACCCGGCTCCCGCAGCGCGGGCAGGCGCTCACCGTCGCCCCTTCGAGCCCGTCGGTGAGCGCCAGGAGCGCCTCGGCCTCCTCGGCGTCGAGGACGACCTCCACGCCGTCGTCGTCGACGAACGCGAGGGCCTCGGTGGCGTGGGGGAGCGGCGACGGGGGCACGTCCGAACCGTAGCGTCCCCGGGACCGGTCGCGCGTAGGCTCCTCCGCCGTGCGAGCCGTCGCCATCGGCCCCGGTGGAACCCTGGGAATCGTCGACCGCCCCGTCCCCGAGCCGGGCGCCGACGAGGTCCTCGTGCGGGTGCGCGCCGCCGGGCTCAACCGGGCCGACCTGCTCCAGCGGGCGGGCCGCTACCCGGCCCCGCCCGACGTCCCGGCCGACGTCCCGGGGCTCGAGCTCGCGGGGGAGGTCGCGGCGGTGGGCCCCGAGGTGGTCCGGTGGGCGCCCGGCGACCGGGTGATGGCCGTCGTCGGCGGCGGTGGGCAGGCCGAGTACGCGCTTGTCCCCGAGGCGCACTGCGTGGCCGTACCCGACGGGCTCGACCCGGTCGCGGCCGGCGGGGTGCCCGAGGCGTTCGTCACCGCCCACGACGCCCTCCGGACCCGGGGCCGGCTCGTTGACGGCGAGCGGGTCCTCGTGCACGCCGTCGGCTCCGGGGTGGGGACGGCCGCCCTCCAGCTCGCCACGGCGTGGGGGTGCCCGGTGGTGGGGACCGCGCGGACGGCCACGAAGCTGGACCGGGCCACCGGGCTGGGGCTCGACCACGCGGTGCTCGCCCCGGCCGAGCTCGACCCCGAGGCGCTGGCGGCAGCGGTCGTCGCGCAGGGCGGACCGGTCGACGTCACGGTGGACCTGGTCGGCGGCCGGTACGTGCAGGCCGACGTCCTCGCCGCGGCCGTCAAGGGCCGGATCGTCCTCGTGGGAGCCCTGGCCGGGGCGCGCGCGGAGCTGTCCGTGGTGACGGTGATGGGCAAGCGGCTCACCGTGGTCGGCACGGTGCTGCGATCGCGCTCGGCGGCGGAGAAGGCCGAGGCGACCGCCGCGTTCGCCGCCGAGGTGCTGCCGTTGCTGGCCGACGGGACCGTGGCGCCGGTGGTCGAGGCCGTGGTGCCGATGGTCGAGGTGGAGCGGGCCTACGAGCTGTTGGCCTCCGACGCCACGTTCGGGAAGGTGATCCTGGCGACCTGAGCGCCGTGCCGGTCGCGCCGGGGTCCGTGCCCGCTACCCGAAGGTCACCACCAGCCGGGGGTGGTCCCGCGGTGGCCTCCACGGTGAAGGGTCGCCGGGCGTCGAGCCCGATCACCCAGGTCACGATCCCCTCGAAGTCGCCGGTCTGCCGGAGCTGCACCACGTGGGCCGTCCCCGAGGGGTCGATGGTCCGGGGGCCCGTGTAGGTCTGGGGCGCGGTCTCGACCGAGAGGTCGACGCCGGCCGCGGGCTCGAGCCGCACCACCACGAACGCCGAGCCGGCCACGTCGACCGGCCGGCCGGACCCGTCCTCGACGAACGGACCGGTCTCGTAGGCGGCCCGGTACCCGGGTGAGACGTCGGGGCCCGAGGGCCGGAACGAGAACGTGACCCGGTCGAGGCATCCGGCCGGGGCCACCTCGACGTCGGTGAGGAGCATCGTCGTGGGGGCGCCGATCGCGGCCGACCGGGCCTCGGTCGAGCCGCCGGGGAGCTCACAGGTGGTCGTCGTGGTGACCTCGACGGCGGTCGTCGTGGTCGCCGGGGCCACGGTCGTGGTCGGCGCGACGGCCGTCGTGGTCGTGGTGACCGGCGCGGCGGTCGTCGTCGCCGCCGAGCGGTCGGCGTCGCGGTCGTCGCCGTCGTCGCCGCAGGCGGCGACCGAGGCGACGAGGACCAGCGTCAGCAGCAGGCGGCGCATGGGGCTCCCTCCGTCGCGGGCCCACCATCTTCGTCCAGCACGGCGGGCCGGGGGGCACCGTCGTCGGGCGGCCGGGCCGACGGTTCCCCGGCTCCCCCCGGTGCGAGCCCGTCCGGCGGGCTGCGGGGCCGCTGGTAGATTCCGGCCGTGGCGACGCTGGCAGAGCGTCTCGGGTACGGGCCCGACGCCAAGCTCCTCATCGTGAACTGCGACGACCTCGGCTCGACCCGCTCGGCCAACGTCGCGGTCTACGAGTCGCTGCGCGACGGGGTCGCCACCTCCGCGACCCTCATGGTCCCCTGCCCCTGGGCCCGCGACGCGGCGGCCATGTACCGGGGCGAGGACGTGGGGGTGCACCTCACGCTCAACGCCGAGCACGAGACCTACCGGTGGGGGCCGATCACCCACTCCCCCAGCCTCCTCGACGGCGACGGCGGCTTCCCCCGCACGATCGAGGACGTCTGGGACCACGCCGACCTCGACGAGGTGGCCAAGGAGTGCCGGGCCCAGATCGAGCGGGCCATCTACTGGGGCTTCGACGTCAGCCACCTCGACAGCCACATGGGCGCGCTCCAGCTCCGGGCCGACTTCTTCGACGTCTACCTGGGGCTCGCGGTCGAGTTCTCCCTACCCCTGCGCATGGCGAGCGCCTCGGCCGAGCGGGTCGTGGGGTTCCCCTTCCGGCGGCTGGCCGCCGAGGAGGGGATCGTCTTCCCCGACCACCTCGTCGTCTGCCCCATCGGCGCCCGGCGCCGGATCGAGCGGGTGCTGTTCGACCTGCGACCCGGGGTCACCGAGGTGTACCTGCACCCGGGGGTCGACACCGACGAGCTCCGGGCCGCCACCCCGAGCTGGCCGGGGCGGGTCGAGGACCACGCCTTCTGCTGCGAGGACCCGTCGGTGCCCGACCTCGTCGAGCGGGCCGGCGCGGTGCTCGTCGGCTACCGGGAGCTGCGCGACCTGCAGCGCTCCGGGGAGTGACCGGGCCCGCCGAACGCGACGGCGAGGGGGCACTCCTCGCGGCCTGTGTCACCCAGGCGATCATCGACCCGGCAGCCGATGAAGCGCCGCGTGTCGGGGTCAGCGGAGATCTTCGGCGTACCACGGGCCACCGCGGTCGAGCAGCTCGGGGTCACCGGTGAAGAGCGGCGCGTCGTGGGCAACGGCGGTCGCCGCGGCGAAGGCGTCGCCCAGGGCCATGGGGAACTCGGCCTTGATCCGAGCGGCCTCCCGCACTCGGTGCGGCGTGACCTCGTCAAGGGCGATCCGGGCGCGGATATCGGCGATCGTGTCATGGGCGACGGCCTCTCCCGAGGCGCGCCACACGATGTAGAAGACCTCACCGAGGTTGATCCAGCTCATGACCGCCTCGTCGGCAACCGCGGCTTCGACCCGCCCGGCGGCGGGCTCGGCGCCCTCCAACCAGCGCAGGACCGCCCAGCTGTCGAGGACGGATCTCACCGGGGTTCGTCGCGCCGGTCGGCCTCCAGCATCCCGACGAGGTCGTGGTCACGGAGTCGGCCGTACAGGGGTGCACCGCTCGTCGCGGGCTGGACCTTGACGGTCCGGCCTTCGAGCTCGAAGGTGACCTCGTCGCCCGGGCGGAGACCGAGTCGATCTCGCATGGCCTTCGGGATGACGACCTGGCCCTTCGGCCCCACCTTCGAAGTCATACTGGCAGTATAACTTTCGGTCACCACCGGAGCGCCGCCCACCGAGCCTGCGGCCGGGCGTCGTCGATCGCCGGTTCAGGCGTCGGCGACGGCCCGGAGCTGCTCGAGCAGCGAACGCCCCACCGGCGAGCTCGCGACACGCAGGAGCTCCAGCACCGGGCCCATCGACCCCGACACCTTGAGCCGGCCCCGCATGAACGCCACGCTCGGGTCGAGCCGACCCTCGAGGATGGCCAGCGCGTCGTCGTAGCCGACGGTGAGCACGGCGTCGCCGCCGACCGGCCCTGGCCCGGCCTCGGCCAGCCGTCCGTCCTCGACCACCGTGTGGAGCTTCACGTCGCCCCCGGGGGCCCCGCCCACCGTCCAGTCGAGGCGGGCCGAGAGCCCCGGCGACGCCACCGGCTCCGCGGCGGTGACCCGCACCAGCTCGGCGAGCCACTCCGGCCCGAGGGGCTCCGCCACGTGTCCCCTCCTCGCCTCAGCGGGCCCGGGCGCCCGAGCGCAGCCCGGCGAAGAGGTCGTCCTCGACCTCCCCCTCCGGGACGCCGGTGTCGACGAGCGAGCGAGCCAGCACGAACTCCTCCCACGGGAAGACCTCGCGGATCACGTCGTCGGGGAGCCGCATCCAGAAGCCCTCCGGGTCGACCTGGGTCCGGTGGGCGAGGAGCGCCTCGCGCCGCTTGTGGAGGAAGTCGCCCACCTCCACGAACGTCGTGAAGCGGTCGTCGCGGTCGGGCAACCCCCGCTCGAACCACTGCCGGTAGGGGCTCTCCTCGCCCCGGGCCCGGAAGGCGGCGTCGAGCGCCTCGATCCTCCGCCGGGAGAAGCCCGTGTAGTAGAGCTTCAGCGGCTGCCACGGCTCCCCGAGCTCCGGGTAGGCGTCGGGGTCGCCGGCGGCGTCGAAGGCCGGACCGGAGATCTCGTGGACCCGGATGTGGTCGGGGTGCGGGTAGAACTCCCGGTCCTCCGCGTAGGTCACGATCACCTGCGGGCGCTCGGCCCGGATGACGGCGACGAGCTTCCCGACCGCCTCCTCGAGGGGGGCGTTGGCGAAGTTGTCGGGCCGGGCGTTGTCGTCGGTGTCGGGCATGCCGGAGTCGTGGTACCCGAGCAGGTGCACGGCCCGGTACCCGAGCGCCGCCGCGCTGTTGCGCAGCTCCTGGAGCCGGACGGCCGGGAGGTTCGCCCGCACCTCGGGCGTGTCCACGGCCGGGTTCAGGACGTCGCCCGCCTCGCCGCCGGTGCAGCACACCAGGACCGCCCCGACGCCCTCGGCCACGTAGCGCGCCACGCTGCCGCTCCCCTTCGAGGCCTCGTCGTCGGGGTGGGCGTGGACGGTGAGCAGGCAGAGAGGTTGGTCGCTCATGTTCGGTGCAAGGCCTCGCGAGCCGGCGGGATTCCCGACCCCCGCCCGCACCCCCGGCCCCACCGCCGCCTCATCGCGAGCCGGCCGCGGTCTCGGGGTCCCCGGCCGCCCCGGCCCGGGGGTCACCGGCCTCGGGCCTGATGACGGCGTAGGAGCCGGCGGCGGTGGCCACGAGCCGGCCCCCGCGTCACGGACCTCCGAGTCGAGGTGGAGGACGCGCCGACCCCGGTGCACGATGCGGGTCGTCCCGGTGACGTCCCCCTCGAGGACGGGACGCAGGAACCGGATCTGCACCTCGATGGTGACGCCGAGCTCCCCCTCCTCGAGGACGCTGCGGGTCGCGGCCCCCATGCCGGTGTCGACCAGCGTGAAGAGGGCGCCGCCGTGGACCACACCGTGCGGGTTGTGCTGGCTCGTACCGGCCGCCAGGCGCGCCACCGACCGGCCCGGCTCGGGCACGTCGATCGTGAGGCCCAGGAAGTCGGCCAGCGGGAACGTCGGGGACTCGAACACCGCCGCCATGCTACGGCCCCTCGACGGGAGGAGGCCCCGCCGGGTCCCGATCAGTCCCGCGGCACGGGCTCACCGGTGACGGTCAGCGACCACACGGCCTCGGGGCCGACGTCACGGGGTCGACGGAGACGCACCCGCCGCCACGTCAGCGACTCGTCGTCGGCCAGCGCGGCGCGCACCGAGTCGGCGACGAGGATCGTGCCCGCGCGCGCCCCTTCGGCCAGGCGGCTGGCCACGTTGACGACAGGCCCGAAGCAGTCGCCCTCGCGGACCAGGACGGGGCCGGCCGCCAACCCCGCCTTGGCCTCGGGCAACACGTCGTCCTCGGCGGCCCGCCGGACCAGGTCGAGGGTGATCGTCACCCCGGCGGCCGGTTCCCCGGTCACGAACATCACCTCGTCGCCGATGGTCTTCACGACCCGGCCGCCGTGCTCGGCCACGGAGTCGTAGGCGAGCTCCTCGAACCTGGCGACGAGCGCGGTGAGGGCCTCGGGGTCGAGCCGGCGGCTGAGCGCGGTGTACCCGGAGAGATCGACGAAGCCGATACAGCGGATCGGGGCTCCGGCGCCCGCCGGCTCGCCGCCCGCCAGCTGTCGCCAGAGCGCGGCCCGGAGCTGGATCCGGTGGGCGAAGTCCACGAGCTCGGCCACGGTCGGCCAGTCGAAGGAGTCGACGGCGGCCAGGGCGAGCCCCTCGTCGTCCATCCCGGCCGCCCGCCCGTCCTGGAGCGCCCGGGCGATGCGGTCGGCCTCCATCTCGGCCAGGCGGGCCAGGCCGGCGCTGAGGATCCGGATCTGGGCGAGGAGGGACTCCTCGGGCTCGTCGCCGAAGGCGGCGGCCCCGTACCGCGCGCTGGTCAGCGTGGCCAGGGCCTCGACGTGGGCGTCGGAGAAGGCCGGCAGGTCCGGGGGCGTGTCGGGGAAGCCGAGGGCCCGCCAGATGCGCCGGGCGGTCGCGGGGTCGGCGCCGGCCAGGTGGGCCACGGCGTCGAGGTCGTGCGTGGGCCGGCCGGGCATGAGCATGCGGTCGAGGGTCAGCAACGGCAGCCAGCCCTCGCGCTCCGCCCGGGCGATCTCCTCCCGGTCGGCTCCCCGCAGGGCGAGGAACCCGCGCAGCCTCCGCTTCACTCGCGCACCTCCCGGAGCGCCCCGGTGTGCTCACCGGCCGTCCGGGACCCGGACCGCGCCGCGGCACCCGTGGCCCGCCGCCCGACCCGGCCCCGAGGGATGCTACCGGCCCCCCGTCACGCCTGACGGCCGTCCGGGTCACGCGGACGGCGCGGCGGCCGGAGGCGGCCCGTTCGCATCGGGACCGGCCCGACCGACTCGCTAGCCTGGCGCGCCGTGACCCCGGCCACCGACGTCGCGCCCGCCCCATCGGGGACCGGGCCGGCACCGAAGCGCCTCGCCCTCACCCGCATCCCGGCCCGCCTCCTCGCGCGCCGCCCGGTCCGGCTCGTCGCGCTCGGCGCCGGGTGCGTGCTGCTGGCCCTGGTGGTGGCGGCCCTCGGCGAGCGGCTCCTGTGGCACGGCAAGGTCCTCCCCGGGGTGGAGCTCCCCGGCCTCTCCCTCGCCGGGAAGAGCGAGGGTCGCGCCCTCGATGAGGCCGAGGCCCTGGCCCGGACCCTGGAGACCCAGCCGGTACGGGCGCGAGCCGGCGACGTCGAGCTGTCCGTCGATCCCCACGTCATCGACCTCGACCTCGACGCCGCCGGGACGGTGCGCGACGCGCGGCGGGCCGGGAGGAAGGACGGACCCCCGGCCCAGCTCACCGGGGTGGTCCTGCGCCGGTTCCGGGCCGACCGGGTGGACCTGCGGGTGTCCTTCGACGAGGAGCGTCTCGACGGCGTGCTCGACGCCTGGATCGCCCAGACCGCCCGGGGCGTGGAGGACGGCAGCCTCCACTTCGAGGGAGCCCGCGTCGTCGTCGTCCCGCCCGAGGCCGGGATCGGGATCGAGCGCGCTGAGGCGCGGCGGCGGCTGGTGGCCGCCCTCGAGCGGGCCGAGACCGGCGTGGTGGAGCTGCCGGTGGGGACCGTGGAGCCGGCGGTCGGGGAAGCCGAGGTGGAGCGGGTCGCGGCCGAGGCCCGCGACCTGCTCGCCGCGCCGGTGACCATCGCCGCGGACGGCACGACGATGACGCTCACGCCGGCGCAGCTCGCGGGGACGCTCACGATCACGGTCGAGGGATCGGAGCTGGTGCTCGGCATCGACGTCGAGCGTCTCCGGTCCACCCTGGGACCGGCCCTCGCGGCGATCGAGATCCCGCCGGTCGACGCGGGCTTCGCGGTCGAGGGCACGACCGTGAGCGTGGTGCCGTCCGTCCCGGGCAAGCTCGTCGACCTCGAGTCGGCCGTCGAGGGCATCCTCGCCGGCCGGCGCTCGGTGACGGCGCGCCTCGAGGACGTCGAGCCCGAGCGGAACACGGCCTGGGCCGCGGGGCTGAACATCACCGAGCTGGTGTCGAGCTTCACGACCCACCACCCGTGCTGCCAGAGCCGGGTGACGAACATCCACCAGGCCGCGGACATCGTCGACGGCACGATCGTCGAGCCCGGCCAGGTCTTCTCCCTGAACGAGACGCTGGGGCCGCGCACCCCCGAGCGGGGGGTTCGTCAAGGGCGGCGCCTACTCGAAGGACGAGGGGTTCTTCGAGGACTACGGAGGCGGGGTGAGCCAGTTCACCACGACCTTCTTCAACGCCGTGTTCTTCGGTGGCTACAAGGACATCACCCACACGCCCCACTCCATCTACATCTCCCGCTATCCCATGGGCCGCGAGGCGACGTTGAACTGGGGGTCGATCGACCTCAAGTTCCAGAACGACTCGAGCTCGGGGATCCTCGTGCGCACGAGCTACACCAGCACCTCGGTCACCGTGTCGTTCTACGGGAACAAGGAGGGGCGGGTCGTCGAGGTCCCCGACCCGATCGTCCACGAGACGATCCCCCGGCGGTGGAGCACATCGACACCTACTTCCTGTACGAGGGCGAGGAGCTGGAGGTCGAGAAGGGGTACCCCGGCTACCGGGTGGAGGTGAACCGGATCATCAAGCGGCCGGGCCAGGAGGACCAGCGCGAGCGGTTCTTCACCCGCTACGAGATGCTCCCCACCAAGATCGCCCGGGGGATCGTCCCGCCGACCACCACCACGACGACGCTGCCCCCGGGGGAACCGCCCCCCGACCCGTCCACGACGGTTCCTCCCACGACCACGGTGGCCCCTCCGCCGACCGGGGGTGACGGAGGGGGTCAGGCTTCTCCGACGCGCAGGTCGACCCGGGCCGAGTACGGGTCCAGCTCCCGGAGCGCGGCCAGCATCCGCACCGACGCCATGTCGGCGGCGTCCCGGTCGATCGGGTCCGTGAGCGCGACGGTCACGACGAGCCCACCCTCCCGCCGCTGCACCGTGACCGCGCCCCCGACGCTCGAGGCCCCGGGCGTCCAGGGTGGCGTCCCACGCGGCCTGCGCCACCTCGCCGTGACGGCGGAGGGGCGCGGCGGCGGCCCGCTCGACGGCCCCGACCACGTCGCCGTCCTCGACGGCCTCGGCGGCCCAGTCCCCGTACGGGTTGAGGACCACCCGGCCGGCGACGACGAGGGGGACGTGCTGTCGGAGGGCGCAGACCACCCCGTCCTCGAGCGGCGTGGGTTGGGACCGTGGGTTGGCCCGGACGGTGACGGCCACGTCCACGCCCACCTCGCTCACGGGGCACCTGGTCTCACCGGCCAGCCCGAGGCAGGGGAAGGCGGGCCCGCCGTCGTGGCAGCGCAGCACCTCGTGGCCGGCCGCGCGGAGCTGGTCGATCACGGCGCCGGCCGTGCCCTCCTCGGCCTCCATCACCAGCACCTTCATCGGTCACCCTCTCCCCACGGCCACGCCCGCAGGGTAGCGACCCGGTCCGGGAGGATCGCGATCGACAGGGCCGGCGTCGGCGCCCCGGCAGGCCGAGCGTCGGTCACGAGCACGGGAACCCCCGGGCGCGGGAGCGCCGACTCTAGGATGGCGCCCGACCCAGACCGGAGGTGGTTCACGATGAGCACCCGACCCGCGGCGCCGGCGACGCCGGCAGGGCCGTGAGCGCCCGACGGATCGTCGTCGGGGTCGACGGCTCACCGGGCTCGGAGGCGGCGGTCCGCTGGTGCGTGGAGGCCGCCCCGGCCCTCGAGGCCGAGGTGGTCGTCGTCCACGCCGTCGATCTGCCGATCTACCCGGTCCCGCCCCTCGGCTTCGTGCTGCCCCCCCAGCTCGACGACGAGTGGCGGGCCCGGATCCACGAGACCCTCGAGGACGAGTGGTGCGCCCCGCTGCGGGAAGCGGGCATCCCCTACCGGGCGGTGCTCGTGGAGGGGAGCCCGGCCCGGGCCCTGCTCGACAGCGTGGAGACCGCCGAGGCCGACCTCGTGGTGGTGGGGCGGCGGGGCCGGGGTGGCCTCGCCGAGCTGCTGCTCGGCAGCGTGAGCCAGCACGTCGTCCACCACGCGACGGTCCCCGTGCTCGTCGTCCCGCCGCCGGCGCACTGATCGGGCCGGCGGGGGGCCGGCTCACTCCGGACGGCGGCCCCGCTCCTCGGCCAGGCGCGCGGCGTAGACCGCGGCCTGGGTCCGCCGCTCCATGCCGAGCTTGGCGAGCAGGTTCGAGACGTAGTTCTTCACGGTCTTCTCGGCGAGGTGCACCCGCTGGGCGATCTGCCGGTTGGTGAGCCCTCGGCGATGAGCTCGAGGATGCGGCGCTCCTGCTCGGTGAGGCGGGACAGGCGCTCGTCCTCCTGGGGACCCTCCCGGAGGCGCTCGAGGACGCTGCGAGTCACCGCGGGTCCAGCAGGGACTGGCCCGTGGCCACCCGCCGCACCGCGTCGACCAGGTCGGTGCCCCGGATCTGCTTGAGCACGTATCCGGCCGCGCCCGCCATGATCGCCTGGAACAGCGCCTCGTCGTCGGCGAACGAGGTGAGGATCAGGCACTGGATCTCGGGGTGGTCGTCACGGATCTCCCGGCAGACCGAGACGCCGTCGCCGTCGGGGAGACGGACGTCGAGCACGGCCACGTCGGGCCGGGTCGGGGGGATCCGGGCCAGGGCCTCGGCCGCGGAGGAGGCCTCGCCGACCACCTCGAGGTCGCCCTCGGCCTCGAGCAGCTCCCGCAGGCCTCGCCGGACGACCTCGTGGTCGTCGAGGAGGAAGACCCTGATGCTCTCGGGCACCTCACGCTCCTTCGCGTCCAACCGACCGTCGCTCGCCCCGCGAGGCACGGTCGTGCGGGCTCCTCGGGACGGATGCCTGGCGACCGTCAGCCTACCCGTGGCACCGGCACGGCATCGACGAACCGGCGGTACTCAGACGCTCCCGCCGGGAGGGCCGGACGCAGGGATCCGCCGGCCGGTGACGTGCTCGGCCGCGATGCGGATCCAGACCGGGCTGGCCCGGTGGATCCACGGACGGACCGGGAGCGCCCGGAGCTGCTCGATCCGCTCCGGGTCCCCGACCTGCTCGGCGGCGCCGCGGACGAGCACGCTCCAGCCGCCGTGGTACACGGTGTCCGTCTCGTCGATCTCGAAGGCCAGCACGGCGGCGACGGCCGCCGCCCGGGCGAGCGACGTGCCCATCGCGGTCCGGAACACCACGGCGTCGTCGTCGAAGACGTAGTTCACCGGGAGGACGAGGGGGTACCCGCCCTCGACGAGGCCGACCCGACCCAGCCGGCGCTGGCGGAGCAGGCGGCGGCACTCCTCCGGGGAGAGCACCTCCTGACCGGTCTCGTCGACCTCGGACACCGTCGCTCCGTTCCCGCGCGCCCGGCGGTGACGCCATCGTCATCGTCCCGCGCGCGCGGCGCCACGACCAGTCTCCCAAGGGCCGACCCGATGGGGACCTTCGGCACTTCCGACCGCGGGCGCCGGGGGGACGCTGGAGGGCAAGGACTCGACCGGCACGAGACGGGACGGAGGTGGGTGGATCCCGACATGTTCGTCCGGGACTTCGTCCACGTGGAGCGGCCCCTCGACGAGGTTCGCGCGCGGCTGGTGTCCGAACCGGCGGTGCGGCTCCGGCCCCTCGCCCGGCGAGCGTACGACGAGTCGGAGGTGCTCCGGGGCCTCCTGGCCGGCACGGGCCACGCGCTGCCCCCGGGATCGAGCGAGGTGGAACTGGCGGTCGGCCCGGTCCGCCTCCGCGACGACGCCCTCGTGCTCCCGATGCTGTGGGGACCGGGAACCGACCACCCGCTCCTCCCGCCGATCGAGGCCGACCTCGAGGTGGCCCCGGTCGGGAGCGAGTGGACCCAGCTGACCCTCGTCGGGAACTACACCAGGAGGCCGTCGGGCGCGCTCCGCCGTCGCGACGATCTGCTCCTCCACCGGGTGCTGGAGGCGAGCGTACGCTCGTTCCTCGTCGCCGTCGCCCGCTGGCTCGAGGAGGAAGCGTGACCGAGGCCCCACGCCTGACGGTCGGGGATCTCCGGCTCCCGAGCCCGGTGGTCCTCTCCCGGAGCGCCTCGATCCGGGACGCCGCCGAGGCCATGACGTACCAGCGGGTCTCGGCGGTGATCGTGCTGGGTGGCATCGGCACCGGCGCCCTGCTCACCGAGCACGACCTCGTCCGGTCCCTGGCCCTGGGGTGCGACGCCTCGACACCGGCCGCGAGCCTCGCCACGCCGAGCCCGCTCACGGTCACGCCCTCGACACCGGTCGTCGAGGCCGTCGAGACGATGCTCCGTCACGGGGTGCGCCACCTGGTCGTGGGCGAGGTCGGCGGACGGACCCTCGCCGTGATGTCGCTCCGGCAGTCGGTGGCGGGCCTGCTCTCCTCGATCGAGGTTCCCGGCTGGCTCTCCGCGCTCCGGCTCGCCCTCCACGTGGAGTGGCACGAAGGCCGGCCGGGGGTCTGAGCCGGCCGGGAAGCGCGACACACGCTGCGCGTCGCCACGCGATCTCCCCTGACCGGTTCGTGACCGGTCCCGGCGGCTCCGGGCGCGGGGTGATCCCGGCACCGAACCGCGCGCTCCGTGGGCTCAAGGTCCCCCCGAGAGGTGCCGATTCGGTCAGCGACCCCGAAGTCGTGGACCGAGACGCTCACCCTCCGCCATGGACCCAGCACGCCGACCTCCCCTCCCGGCCCCCGCCGACCCCGGCTGGTCGCGCTCTGCGTGACCATCGTCTCCCTGGCGATGCTCCTCCCCGCCGGGCCCGCCGGGGCGGGAGACGCCAGGGTCTTCGGCAGCGGCGACCCGCTCCCGGTCTCGCGACCCGTGGTGGGCATGGCGGCCACGCCCAGCGGGAACGGCTACTGGCTCGTCGCCAGCGACGGCGGGATCTTCTCCTTCGGCGACGCCACCTTCCACGGCAGCACCGGCAGCCTCCCCCTCAACCAGCCCATCGTCGGCATGGCCGCCACCCCCACCGGCCACGGCTACTGGCTCGTCGCCAGCGACGGCGGGATCTTCTCCTTCGGCGACGCCACCTTCCACGGCAGCACCGGCAGCCTCCCCCTCAACCAGCCCATCGTCGGCATGGCCGCCACCCCCACCGGCCACGGCTACTGGCTCGTCGCCAGGGACGGCGGGATCTTCTCCTTCGGCGACGCCCCCTTCCACGGCAGCACCGGCAGCCTCCCCCTCAACCAGCCCATCGTCGGCATGGCCGCCACCCCCACCGGCCACGGCTACTGGCTCGTCGCCAGGGACGGCGGGATCTTCTCCTTCGGCGACGCCACCTTCCACGGCAGCACCGGCAGCCTCCCCCTCAACCAGCCCATCGTCGGCATGGCTGCCAGCCCCACCGGGGGCGGCTACTGGTTCGTGGCCGCCGACGGCGGCGTCTTCACGTTCGGCGACGCGGTCTTCGACGGCTCGGCCGGCGGCTCCTGCCTGACCGGACCCGTCGTGGCGATGGCGACCGGCGCGACGACCCGCGGCTACTGGATGGCGACGAGCACCGGGCAGATCCGGGCCTTCTCGCCCACGAGCGACCCGTCGACCGCGACGTGCCCGGTCGCGTCGCCCGCTCCGGTCCTCGGCAGCGCCCGAGAACAGGAGATCGCCCGGGACATGTTCGACCGGGTCAACGACGAGCGGGTCCGTCGCGGGTTGCCCGCCCTGGCCTGGGACGACGGCCTCGCCGGGAGCGCCCGGAGCTGGAGCGAGGAGATGGCCGGCAGCGGGGCCTTCCGCCACAGCGACCTCAACCCGCTCCTCGTGCGGTTCACGGCCGCCGCCGAGAACATCGCCTACGGCCGCGGCGCGGTGACCTCGGGACGCATCCACGTGGCCTGGATGCAGTCCGACGGCCACCGCCGCAACATCCTCGCCCCGAACGTCGACGTGCTCGGGATCGGGGGTGGTCTGCGCGCCCGACGGGACCCTCTGGGCGACCCAGCAGTTCGGGCGGCTCCCGGGCTCCACCCGGCCGAGCGGTTTCGGCTCGGTCCCGCCGGTGAACCCGATCGCCCGGACCGACGAGGGCGCCCTGGCCTGCTAGCGGGTCAGGTCCGCTGGATCGGGATGCGGCGGGCCTCGGCGACCTCCTTCCTGATCGGGACCCGCACCTCGAGGATCCCGTCCCGGTAGGTGGCCTTCACGTCCTCCTCGCTGCACCCGGCGGGGAGCGGGACCGAGCGGGAGAAGCTCCCGTACTGGAACTCGCTGCGGTAGCGGCCCTTCTCCTCGACCTTCTCCTCCTCGCGCCGCTCGGCCCGGATCCTCAGCATCTGGTCCGAGACCTGGATCTCGACGTCCTTCTCCGGGTCGATGCCCGGCATCTCGGCCTTCACGACGAGCGTGTCGTCCTCGACGTACTCCTCGACCTTCATCACCGGTGCCGCGGTCTCGAGGAAGCCCCTCCAGACGTCGGGCCACCGGGGCCAGTCGCTGAACCAGCGCCCGAACAGGTCGGGCCACTCGGACCGGGTGGGTGCCTTCTCGATCTCGGCCACGGGAACCACCTCCCCCTCGCACCGCCTCCGCGTCTCGGCGGACGCGACCATCCTCCCGCGGGTCGCGCGCCGGAGCCAGGGAAGATCGTCACCCGGGCCCGGACCAAGGTCCCGGCACCGGTAACCGGGCCCGACGGGCTCCGCGGGCGGGCCGGCGGGCCCACTTGTCGAGGGCGTCGGCGCCGAGCACGGCCGGGGCCGCGAGCAGGGCGACCGCCCAGCCCGCCAGGGGCGGCGCCGCGTGGTCGAGCACGTCGGCGATCCCCGGGACGAAGAGGCACGCGCCGGCGACGGCCAGCTCCACCACGACGGCACCGACCAGGAGCCGGTTCGAGCACCACCCCAGGGCGCCGGGCCACCGCGTGGTGCTGCGGCAGGCGAAGGCGTTGGCGGTCTGGCCCACGACGACCGCCGCGAACGCGGCTCCCGAGGCGGCGAGCAGGGCGGTCCCGGTCGGGAACGGGTCGCCGGGCCGCCACCCGGCGGCCGCCAGCGCGACGAGGAAGGCGGCCATCTCCACCGCGGCCTCCACCGGCCCGAGGAGCCCGAAGGCCCGCCGGGCGACCCGACGGTCGAGCAGCCGGCCTCGCACCGGAGGCCGTTCGAGCGCGCGTCGCCCCGGCGGCTCCGCCCCCAGGGCGACGGCCGACAGGGTGTCGGTCCCGATGTCGAGCGCGAGGATCTGGAGGACGCCGAGCGCGAGGGGGAAGCGGCCGCCCGACAGCGCCCAGACGGCGAACGGGGTCAGCTCGGCCACGTTGTCGGACAGGTGGTAGGTGAGGAAGCGCCGGGAGTTGGCGAACGTGGCCCGGCCCTGCTCGATGGCGGCCACGATCGTCGAGAAGTGGTCGTCGAGGAGGACGAGGTCCGAGGCCTCACGGGCCACGTCGGTCCCCGAGCGTCCCATGGCGACGCCGATGTCGGCCTCCTGGAGCGCAGGACCGTCGTTGACGCCGTCGCCGGTCATGGCGACCACGTGACCGCGCCGCTGGAGGGCCCGGGCGATGCGCAGCTTGTCCTCGGGCGCGACGCGGGCCACGACGGCGCCGTCCCGGTCGAGGAGGTCGGCCAGCGCCTCCTCGTCCGCCGGGAGGTCGGCCCCCACGACCACCGGGGCATCGGGCCCGAGGAGCCCGACCTCCTCGGCCACCGCCCGGGCGGTGTCCGGGTGGTCGCCGGTGACCATGGCGAGCTTGATGCCGGCCCGGCGGCACGCGGCGATCGACGGGGCGACGTCGGGGCGGGGCGGGTCCTCGAGTCCCATGAGGCCGAGCAGGTCCAGTCCCGTCTCGGCGGCATCCGCGCCGGCGGGCAGGGTCGCGCCGACCGGCCGGGCGGCGACAGCCAGGACCCGGAGCCCCCGGCCGGTCATGCGCCCGAGCGCGCCCGCGGCGCCCTCGACCGGCCGGCAGCGGGCCAGCACGGCGTCGGGGGCGCCCTTCACGAGCACGGTCTCCCCCACCACGAGCGACATCCGGCGCCGACGGGGATCGAACGGGAACCGGGCCCGCTCAGGGGGATCGGGTCCGGGCCCGGGGGCCGCGCCGGCTCGCCGGGCCAGGACGTCGAGCGCGGCCTCCATGGGGTCGCCCGAGGCCCGCCAGCGCCCGTCCTCCTCCACCGCACGCCCGGTCGAGCAGCGGGCCCCCACCCGTGCGGCCTCGGCGAGGGCCGGCCCCACGGCGGGGAGGTCGAGGTCGATCTCGCCGGTGGGCGCGTACCCGTCCCCGCGGATCCGGGCCCACCCCTCCGGCGTCCAGGCCTCGACCACCGACATCTCGTTGAGGGTGAGCGTGCCGGTCTTGTCGGTGCAGATGAAGGTGGTGGAGCCGAGGGTCTCGACCGACTCCAACCGGCGCACCAGGGCGTCACGCTCCGCCATCCGCTGGGCCCCGATCGCCAAGGACAGCGTGACGGTGGGGAGCAGGGCCTCGGGGACGAGCGCGACCGTCACGCCGATCGCGAAGATGAAGCCCTCGCCGGCCGGGGTGTCGAGGAGCAGGGCGAGGCCGAAGAACCCGGTCCCGACCCCGACCGCGATCAGGGAGATCGTCCTGACGACCCGCCGCAGCTCGCGGGCCAGCGGGCTGGGCGGGCGTCGCGCCGCCCGGGTGAGCCGGGCGATCCCGGCCAGGCGGGTGGAGGACCCGACCCCCGTGACGACGGCCACGCCCTCGCCCTCGACGACGAACGTCCCGGCGAGGAGCCCCTCGCCCGCCCCCACCGGGACGGGCACGCTCTCCCCCGTCAGGGTGGAGGTGTCGACCGACAGGGAGTGCGCCTCGAGCGCGCGGAGGTCGGCCGACACCCGGTCGCCCGCCCGGAGCAGGACCACGTCGTCGACGACGAGCCCCGCGGCGTCGACGTCGATCGCCACGCCGTCACGCACGACGGTGGCCCGGCGGGGCAGCAGGTCCCGCAGCGCCCGTGCCGCCCGCTCCGCCCGGTGCTCCTGGGCGAAGGAGAAGACGCCGTTCACCAGGATCACGGCGACGATCGCCACCCCGAGCTGGGGCAGGTCGGCCACGAACGCCAGGCCGGACGCCACCCACAGCATCAGGGCGAAGAAGTGGACCATCTGGCGGGCCAGCCGTCGCCACGGCGCCGGGCCCCGCGGGGCCGGGAGGACGTTCGGGCCGTCACGGCGGAGCCTGGTCGCGGCCTCCTCCGAGGTCAGACCCCGCGAGTCCCGGTGAGACGGCCCGCCCGGACCCGGTGCGCCTGCGTCACCAGGGAGCATCGGACCCCACGCTACGCCGGGCGGGCCCCCATCCCGGTGCCCTCGGTGCGTAGGCTCGGTGCGTGATCCGGGCCTGGCGCTACGCGGCGGGGCGGGAGGGACGCGACGGCGTCGCGCCCGGCGAGCTCGCCACCGGGCTCGGCGCGCCCGGCACCCTCCTGTGGGTCGACGTCCACGACCCGACGCCCGGGGAGATCGACCTCGTGACGTCCCGGCTCGGCATCCATCCGCTCGCCCAGGACGATCTGCGCAGCGGTAACCAGCGCACGAAGCTCGAGCGGTACCGGGAGCACTTCCACGTGGCCATCCACGAGTGTCGGCTCGAGCACGAGGCGCTCGTCACCCGGGAGATCGACGTCGTCTTCGGCGACGGCTGGCTGCTCTCGGTCCACCAGCCGTCGGACCTCGTGACGACCGTGGCCGAGGAGGTCACCCGGCGCTTCGAGCTGGTCCGCTCGGGCCCGGACCACACCGACGTGGGGTTCCTGCTCTGGGCCCTCCTCGACGTGGTCGTCGACGGGTACTTCGTCGTCACCGACACGGTCGACGAGCGGCTCGACGACGTCGAGGAGACCGTCTTCGCCGAGGATGCGACCGAGGAGATCCCGCGCTCCGTCTTCGACCTGCGTCGCGCCCTCATCGGCTTCCGGCGCGTGGTGTCACCGCTGCGGGAGGTCGTGGCCTCCCTGCTGCGCCGGGAGGCCGAGCAGGTGACCGAGCCCGCCCTCGTGCACCTCCAGGACGTCTACGACCACGTGCTGCGGGTCGGCGACCTGCTCGAGTCGCAGCGCGACGTCCTGACCGGGCTGCTCGAGGCCCACCTCGCCGTGGCCTCGAACCGCATGAACCGGGTGATGAAGGCCACGTCGTCGTGGGGCGCGATCATCCTCGGCTCGACCCTCATCGCGGGCATCTACGGCATGAACTTCCGCCACATCCCCGAGCTCCACTGGTTCGCGGGGTACCCGATGGCCCTCGCGTCGATGGTGCTGCTGACCGTGGTCCTGTACCGCATGTTCCGCCGCCGGGGCTGGCTGTGAGGGTGGGACCTCCGGCCCTGCCGCGCGGCCGGGCGACGCGCCACCCTGTGGGGACGACGACCCGGGAGGGACCATGCTGGTGGTGATCGCCCTGGGCGGCAACGCGCTGATCCGGCGCGGCCAGCCGCTCGAGGCCGAGGTGCAGCGAGCGAACGTGAAGACGGCCGTGAAGGCCGTGGCCGCGGTGGCCCGGGAGCACGAGGTCGTGGTGACCCACGGGAACGGGCCCCAGGTCGGGCTCCTCGCCATGCAGACCGAGGCGCTGCGTGACGTGGGGGCCTACCCGCTCGACGTCCTCGACGCCGAGAGCGAGGGGATGATCGGGTACCTGGTCGAGCAGGAGCTCGCCAACGAGCTCCCCGACCGGGACGTCGCCACCCTGCTCACCCAGGTGCTGGTCGAACCCGACGACCCGGCGTTCTCGGCCCCCACGAAGCCGGTCGGGCCGGTGTACCCCGAGGCCCGGGCCCGGGAGCTGGCGGCGACCCGGGGCTGGACGATCGCCCCCGACGGGGACGCCTGGCGTCGCGTCGTGCCGTCGCCGATCCCCCACGCCATCGTCGAGCTGCGGACCATCGAGCTCCTCGTCGACGCCGGCGTGGTCGTGGTGTGCGCCGGGGGTGGAGGCATCCCCGTCGTGCTCGACGAGCGGGGCGGGTTCCGGGGGTCGAGGCGGTCGTCGACAAGGACCGGGCGGCCGCGCTCCTCGCCGACCAGCTCGGCGCCGACGCCCTCCTGATGCTGACCGACGTGCCCGCGGTCTTCACCGGCTGGGGACGCCCGAGGCCGCACCGGTGCGGCGGGCCGGCCCCGGGGACCTCGGCGCGCTCGAGCTGGAGCCGGGCTCCATGGGCCCGAAGGTCGAGGCGGCGTGCTGGTTCGCGAGCTCCCCGGGCCGGTTCGCGGCGATCGGGGCCCTCCAGGACGCGGCCGCCCTGGTCCGCCAGGAGGCCGGCACCGTGGTGACCCACGACGCCGGTCCGATCACCTGGCACGAGACCGGCTGACCGACCGGCCCGGATGCGGTCCCGGGAGCCCGGAACCGGTCCCGGGTGTCTCTGGCCCCGCCCAGCGACGGTGACGACACCCGGGACGCCCACCATGCGGTCCCCGGTGTCGTGAGCCCCGCCCAGCGACGGTAGCGACACCCGGGACGCCCACCATGCGGTCTCGGGTGTCTCTGGCCCCGCCCAGCGACGGTAGCGACACCCGGGACGCCCACCATGCGGTCCCCGGTGTCGTGAGCCCCGCCCAGCGACGGTAGCGACACCCGAGACGCCCACCATGCGGTCCCCGGTGTCGTGAGCCCCGCCCAGCGACGGTATCGACACCCGAGACGGCGCGATCAGGCGTCGGCGTCCACGTGCGCGAACTCGCCCTCGGGCTCCTCGGGCCCGAAGCTCGTCCAGCGCCGGTTCCTCGTCACCCGCCAGCCGAGCTCGAGCAGCGCGCACGCCGCGCCGGCCATGACGAACGCCTCGGTGAGCACGTCACCGGGCGGGAGGTCGAGGGCGTAGAAGTCCCTGAACGGCTCGACCGCCATCACCAGGACGAACATCCCCACCATCCCGGCCACGAGCATGGCCCGCCACCGCGTGAGCGGCCGGGCGAGGAGCACGAGCACCCACAACCCGACCGTCAGCAGCACGATGGTGGCCGTGGTGCGGGCCTGGTCGGTCGGCAGGTCCTGGCCCCGGGCGAGGGCGTAGCCGCCGAAGGTCGCGGCGGCCGCCAGGAGGCCGGCCGGGATCGTGAAGCGCATCACCCGCGGGACGAACCCCGGAACGTACCGGCGCAGGTTCGGCGCGAGGGCGAGGAAGAACGCCGGGATCCCGATCGTGAGGCTGCTCACGATCGTGAGGTGGCGGGGCAGGAAGGGGTACGGCCAGCGCAGCACCCCCACGGTGATGGCCAGCAGCATGGCGTAGACCGTCTTGGTGACGAAGAGGTTCGCGACCCGCTCGATGTTGGCGATGACCCGGCGACCCTCGGCGACGACGCCGGGCATGTGGGCGAAGCGGCCGTCGAGGAGCACGAGCTGGGCGACGGCCCTCGTGGCCGCCGCGCCCGAGCCCATGGCGACGCCGATGTCGGCGTCCTTGAGGGCCAGGGCATCGTTGACCCCGTCGCCGGTCATGGCGACCACGTGCCCGCGCGACTGGAGGGCCCCGACCATGGCCCGCTTCTGGTGGGGCGACACCCGGCCGAACACGTTGTGGTGCTCGAGCACGTCGGCGAGCGCCTCGGCGTCCTCGGGGAGCTCGCGGGCGTCGAACCCGTCCCCCCTCACCTCCAGGCCCACCCGGCGGGCGACCGCGGCGACCGTGCGGGGGTTGTCCCCCGAGATCACCTTGAGGGTCACGCCCTGGCGCTCGAAGTAGCGCAGGGTCTCGGCCGCGTCGGCGCGCACCTTCTCCTCCAGCAGCACGAGCGCGGCCGGGACGAGGCCCGGGGGGAGCGCCTCGCCGTCGAGCGGGGCCTCGGTCCGGGCCAGCAGGAGGACCCGGCGTCCCGTGGCCGCCAGCTCGTCGGCCCGGGCCCGGACCGCGTCGGCCGGGTCGGCCGCGGCCAGCACCATCTCCGGCGCGCCGATCACCCAGGTGCCCCGGCCCGGGAACGAGGCGGCGCTCCACTTCCGGGCCGAGGAGAAGGGGACGGCCGCCTCCCGGGTCCACCCGGCCGTCGCCGGGTACGCCTCCGCGATGGCCGCCATGGTCGCGTTGCGGTGCTCGTCGGCCGCCAGCGCGCGCAGGGCCTCGTCGACGGCGGCCATCTCGCCCAGGGGCTCCACCCGCTCGAACTCGACCACGCCCTCGGTGAGCGTGCCGGTCTTGTCGAGGCAGACGACGTCGACCCGGGCCAGGCCCTCCACCGCGGGCAGCTCCTGGACGAGCACCCGGCGCCGGGCGAGGGTGACCGCGGCGACGCCGAACGCGATGCTCGTGAGCAGCACCAGGCCCTCGGGGACCATCGCCACCACCCCGGCGACGGTGCCGCTCATCGCCTCCCGCCAGCCGTCGTGGGCCCGGAACTGGCTGAGGAGCAGCAGGCCGGCCGTCGGGAACAGGGCGAGGGTCACGAACCGCAGGATCATGTCGATCCCGTCCCGCAGCTCCGAGCTCACCAGCGTGAAGCGCCGGGCCTCGATGGCCAGGCGCCGGGCGTAGGCGTCGGCACCGATCCGCGTCGCCTGGAAGCGACCGGAGCCGGCGACGACGAAGCTCCCCGAGAGGACCTCGTCGGACTCCGTCTTGGCCACCGGATCGGACTCGCCGGTGAGGAGCGACTCGTCGAGCTCGAGCCCTTCCGAGGCGCGCACGACGCCGTCGGCGGGCACCTGGTCGCCCATGGACAGGACCACCAGGTCGTCGAGGACCACCTCCTCGACCGCGACCTCCCGGGCGTCGCCGTCGCGGACCACGGTCGCCCGGGGCGCGCTCAGCACGGCGAGCCGGTCGAGGGTCCGCTTGGCCCGGTACTCCTGGACGATCCCGATGAGCGCGTTGCTCACGAGCACGATCCCGAACAGGGCGTCCTGGATCGGCCCGACGACCAGGATGATCGCGAGCATCGTGCCGAGGATGGCGTTGAACCGCGTGAGGACGTTGGCCCGCAGGATCTCGCGGAACGTGCGGCTGGTGCGCTCGCCGCTGTCGTTGACGAGGCCGCGCTCGACCCGCTCGCGGACCTCGGCCGCGCTCAGGCCCTCGGGCCGGGTGAGGCGGCGCGGCTCGCCGGGCGCCTCCTGGGGCCTGGACACCACCACGGGGCGAACGGTAGCCGAGGGTCCTGCGCCCTCCGGACCCGCCCCTCGCCGTCGCGCGAACCCCTCCCGGGATGCGTCGTAGGCTCGGGCCGTGGCGCGCCCGGAGCCCTCCGCGCCGGCCGGACCCGCGGTCCCCATGGCCGGCTATCCCCTCGAGTGGGAGTCCGACGTCGTGCTCGCCGACGGGGGAACGGTCCGGGTCCGGCCGATCCGCCCCGACGACGACGACCGGCTCCTCCGCCTCTACGAGCAGGTGTCGGACGAGACCATCTACCTGCGCTTCTTCTCCCCGGTCTCCCGACCCACGGCGCGCCGCCTCGACCGCCTCACCGAGGTCGACCACGTCGACCACGTCGTCCTCGTGGCCGAGCTCGGCGACGACCTCGTGGCGGTGGCGCGCTACGACCGGATGGCCCGCACCGACGACGCCGAGGTCGCCTTCACGGTGCGCGACGACCAGCAGGGGCGCGGCATCGGGACGATCATGCTCGAGCACCTCGCCGTCATCGCCCGCGAGCACGGGATCGGGAGGTTCGTGGCCACGACCCTCCCCAGAACCGCCGGATGCTCGACGTGTTCCGCGACGCCGGGTTCGAGGTCACGCGGTCGTTCGCCGAGGGCGTCGTCGAGGTGGCGTTCCCGATCGCGCCCACCCCGGCGTCGCTGGCGGCCCAGTGGGAGCGGGAGCACCGGGCCGAGGCCACCTCGACGGCCCGACTCCTCGCGCCGCGCTCGATCGCGGTCGTCGGCGCGAACCGGGAGCGCGGGACGATCGGCCACGAGATCCTCTGGAACCTGCTCTCGGGCGACTTCAACGGGCCCGTCTACCCGGTGAACCCCAACGCCGAGTTCGTGGCCAGCGTCCGCTGCTTCCCCACCGTCCTCGCCGTCCCGGGCGACGTCGACCTCGCGATCGTCGCCGTCCCCGCCCCGCTCGTGCGCGGGGTCGTGGAGCAGTGCGCCGAGAAGGGCGTGAAGGGGCTCGTGGTGATCACCGCGGGCTTCGCCGAGGTGGACCCCGACGGGGCCCGGGCCGAGCGGGAGCTCTGCGCCTACGCCCGCCAGCACGGGATGCGCATGATCGGGCCGAACTGCATGGGCGTCGTGAACACCGCCCCCGAGGTCCGCATGAACGCCACCTTCGCCCCGTTCGTGCCGGCCCCCGGGCGGGTGGGGTTCTCCACCCAGTCCGGCGCGCTCGGCATCGAGCTGCTCGCCCGGGCCCGCGACCTCGAGCTGGGCGTCTCGACGTTCGTGTCCGTCGGCAACAAGGCGGACGTGAGCGGGAACGACCTCCTCCAGCTCTGGGAGGACGACCCGAACACCGACGTGATCCTCCTCTACCTCGAGTCGTTCGGGAACCCCCGCAAGTTCTCCCGGCTGGCCCGTCGGGTGTCGCGGCGCAAGCCGATCGTGGCGGTGAAGAGCGGGCGCACCGGCGCCGGGACCCGCGCCGCCGCCTCCCACACGGCCGCGCTGGCGGGGCCCGACGTCGCCGTCGACGCCCTCTTCCGCCAGACCGGCGTGATCCGGGTCGACACCCTCGAGCAGCTCTTCGACACCGCCCAGGTGCTGGCGCACCAGCCCCTGCCCCCGGGGCGGAGGGTGGCCGTCGTCGGGAACGCCGGCGGGCCCGGGATCCTCGCCGCCGACGCGTGCGAGAGCGCGGGGCTCGCCGTGCCCGAGCTCCGCCCCGAGACCCAGGCGGAGCTGCGCAGCTTCGTGGCCCGTGACGCCAGCGTGCGCAACCCGGTGGACCTCGTCGCCTCGGCCACGGGCCCCGTCTACGAGCGGGCCCTGCGCACGGTCCTCGCCGACGAGGACGTCGACGCGGTGCTCGTGAGCTACGTCCCCGCCCTGGCCCACGCGGGCGACGACGTGGTCCGCGCCATCGTCGCCGCCGCCGCCCACGCCGACGGCAAGCCCGTGGTGGCCTGCCTCCTGGCCCAGGGCGCCCTGCCCCGACCCCTGCGCAGCGACGACCCCGGAGCCCGCCCGATCCCCACGTTCGCCTTCCCGGAGGCGGCCGCCGGTGCCCTGGGCCGGGCCGCCGAGCACGCGGACTGGCGCCGCCGGCCCGAGGGGACCGTCCCGCAGCTCGACGGCATCGACGAGGCGGCGGCCCGCCGGATCGTGGACGACCAGCTCGCCGGCCGGTCCGAAGGCCGCTGGCTCGACCAGGAGGTCGCCGTCGAGCTCTGCCGGTGCTTCGGCATCCCGGCGACGCCGCTGCGGCGCGTGGCCGACGCCGACGAGGCCGCCGAGGCCGCCGAGGCGCTCGGCGGGCCCGTCGCGCTCAAGGCCGGGGCGGCGGGCATCGTGCACAAGTCCGACGTCGGCGGCGTCCGGCTCGGGCTCACCGGGGCCGAGGAGGTGCGCCAGGCGTTCGTCGCCATGGCCGCCGCGCTCGGCGAGGACATGGGCGGGGCGCTGGTCCAGCCCATGGTGGAGCAGGGGATCGAGACCATCGTGGGCGTCACCCACGACCCGTCGTTCGGCCCGCTGGTCCTCTTCGGGATGGGCGGGACCGCGGCCGAGCTCCTGCGTGACACCGCGCTGCGGATCCTGCCCCTCAGAGACCTCGACGCCCACGAGCTCGTGCGCTCGCTGCGCTCCTCGCCCCTGCTGTTCGGCTACCGGGGCTCCCCCGCCACCGACGTGGCCGCCCTCGAGGACCTGCTCCTACGGGTCGGGCTGCTCGCCGACGCTCTCCCCGAGGTGGCGGAGATGGACGCCAACCCGGTGATCGCCTCGCCGTCGGGGGTCTCGGTCGTGGACCTGAAGGTCCGCCTCGCCCGACCCCGGACCGGGCAGCCCCTCGGCGGGCTCCGGCGCCTCCGCCGGTCCTGAGCCGCGTCAGCCGTCCCGGGCGGCGCCCCCGGCCGGCACCAGCTCGACCTCGCCGGTGTCGTCGTCCTCGATCACCCGGTAGCCGCAGAGCTCGGCCAGGCGCTCGTGACCCTCGTCGGGTCCGCAGCCGATGAGCTCGTCGCCCCGCTCGAGTCGCACGTGCCCCCGCGGCCGGTACAGGTACCGGCCGGCCCGCCGGACCGCGAGCAGGTAGTGCCCGGTCTCCATCTCGAGGTCGAGCTCGGCCAGGGTCCGCCCGTCGGCCGCGGAGCCCGCCCCCACCGGGACCCGGACGATCACCTCGTCGGACTCGCCGAGCGCCATGGCCAGGATCGGGTGGGTCTCCTCGCCCTGCTCGACGAGCCACACCATCTGCTGGGCGGCGTCGCCGATCTCCTCGGCGGCCTGCCCCAGGTGCAGGAGCCCCCGCAGCGAGGACGGATCCAGCGTCTCGGCGGCCGCTCGCAGCACCCAGACCTCGAGGCGCTCCTTCATCTCGTCGAGCCGGTCCTCGAGGTGCACGACCTCCGCGGCCAGGCCCTGGTCGTCGAAGAGCAGGGCCGAGTACGCGAGGCCGACGGCGACCTCCGAGACGTTCTTCATCTCGACGAGCACGTCGACCGCCCGGTCGAGGTCGGTGATGGCCGGCTCCTCCTCGACCTCCGGCGCGCGCCACTCCGGGGCCCCGGCCAGCGACCGCAGCTCCTGGATCCCGCCCGGCGCGCCCCGCAGGATGAGGACGTCGTTGGGGACCAGCACCTCGTCGCCGTCGGGGTCGATCACCCACTCCTTGCCGCGGCGGATCGCCACGACGCGCATCCCCACCTCGATCGGCAGCTCCAGGTCCTCGAGGGCCCGGTGGGCCATGGCGGAATCTTCGCGGACCCGGACCCAGTGGGAGACCTCCTCGGCCGAGGCGAGGTCGGCGACGAGAGCGGCGGGGATGCCGAGGCGGTGGGTGACGATGCGGGAGATGTCGACCGCGGCGTTGCCGATCCGCTCGATGACCGAGACGATCTGGAGCACGCCCGACATCTGCTCGGCCTCGCGCGGCGAGCGAGCCGCGAGCACGCACACCTCACGCATCTCGTGGACGAGACGGCTCAGCCGCTCCTCCAGCTCGAGGACCTCCTCCGCCATGCCGGCGTCGGAGAAGAACAGGGCGGCGTAGCCCAGGTCGACCATGAGCTCGGAGGTGTCCTTGGCCTCCGAGAGCATGGCCTTCAGATTTCGAGGTCGTTCTTCCATCGGCGGTCAGTCCGGTCTCCCCGGGCGTCAGGCGAGCCCGAGGACCACGATGCACAGGATAAGCGCGAGCGAGCCCAGGAGATCGAGCGTCGAGGTCACCGCCGGGATGCCGTGGTTGTCGGGGTCCAGACCGAGCCGGTAGGTCACGACCGCCGTCGAGTAGGCCACGAGCATCGTGAGCGCGGTGGTGAAGCCCCCGGCGAGGAGGGCCAGCGCGACGACGTCGACCGTGCCGGGGCTGGCCAGGCCGACCACGGCGGCCACGATGTCGGCCGACACCCCCACGAGGAGGAACACCGGGACGGCGTAGGCGGCCACCAGGAGGACGTCCTCGGCCACCGGTCGGAGCGAGAAGCGGGCCGGGGTGACGAGGCCGAGGTGGAGCTTGGTCGACACGCGCGACGAGAGGATCCCGCCCAGGGACCCGGCCTGACCGAGGAACGGCGGCACGAGCACGAGCAGGGCCGGGAAGGCCCGGAACGACTCGAGCCGCTTCTCGATCACGAGGCCGGCGATCACGTCGATCGTGCCCGCCAGGGCCAGGACGACGATCGACTCCGCCACGATCCGGCGCAGGACGGGGAGGTCGCTGCGGAGCCCGGCGACGAGCGCCGCGACACCGGCGGCGACGCAGAGGCCGGCGACCGTCGGGGTCACCCAGTCGACCTGCACGAGGTAGGTGGCGACGAAGAGGCTCGGGAGCGTGACGATGTCGCCGGTGGTGGTCACGATCGGCGCGGCGACGTTGTCGAGGTCCCAGTCCCTCCGCACGCTGAGGTCGGCCACGGCCACGGTGATCAGCAGCACGAAGACCGACGAGAGGGCGCCACCGACCACCGAGATCACCACGAAGTCGGCGACCGAGATCGTGTTCTCGAGGCCGAAGCCGACCGCCACCACCTTGGCGACGATGGCGAGGAGCAACGCGACGGCGAGCGAGAGCACGAGCGAGGCCGAGATGTTCTGGCCGACGAGCGTGTCCCGCCGCCACGACAGGCGGAAGGTACCGGTGCGGATGGAGGTCCCGAGCCGGCTGCCGAGCGCCCCGAAGATGTTGCCCCGCATGCCGATGGCCGCCGGGACGAGCACGAGGAGGCCGGGCAGCTCCTCGAGCGTCCCGGTGATGGATCCGAGGGCGAGCCCGCCGACGACGCTACCGACGGCCGAGACGGCGAGCGCGACGAAGCCCGCTCGGACGCCCGCTGCGTCCGACCGTACGAGCGCGCGGAACCGCGCGGCGACGGCGCGCCAGGTGCGAAGCATGCGGACTCGGTGGTTCGCTCATCCCCGTCTCCGTCGGGAGGACGGCAGCAGGCTAACCCACTTCCGGGGCCCGACCGGACGATCCGGAGCCCCTGCGCCGGGCGGGGCAGACTCCGCCGGTGACCTGGACCGACCTCCTCGTCGTGCTCGTCCTGGCGGTCGTCGGCTGGCGACTGGCCCAGGCGGCGTGGATCTCGGTGGCCCACCGGGCCCGGTCGATCGAGGTCGTCCGGGGCCTGCGCCCCCGTCACGTCCTGCTCGCCGTGCCCGTGCTGGTCGTGGTCCTCGTGGTGGCGACCGCGCTCCTGGCCGTGCCCGGCCTCTCCTTCGGCTGGTGGACGGCGCTGGGCGGCGAGGGGAACCCGGTCTTCGGGTCGACGGGCGGCGAGCAGGGGCGCGTGCTCGACGTCGTCGTCCCGGTGGTCTTCGGCGTGCTCCTCGTGGTGGCGCTCCCCCTGCTCGTCTGGGCGGAGGAGGACGTCTTCCGCCGGGGGGCCGAGCGCCGCTCGGTCGGGGCCAACCTCGTCCGGGCCCTCGTCTTCGGCCTCGTGCACGCGCTGGTCGGGATCCCGATCGGCGGCGCTGGCCCTGTCGGTCGGCGGGGTCTACCTCACCTGGGCCTACCTGCGGGGGTGGCGCCGGACGGGGACCGTGCGCGGGGCGCTGCTCGAGTCCAGCCGGGCCCACCTCGCGTACAACCTGCTCATCGTGACCCTGCTCGCGACGGTGATCGCGCTGGGGTGGTGAGACGGGGCCGGCTCAGAGCGGTCGCTCGCCGGCGAGCCAGTACCCGCTCCCGGTCGGGAGGAGGCCGACGAAGAGGTCGGCGGCGTCGTCGCCGCTCCGGGATCCGAGGAACGTCGCGTCCCCGAAGGCGAACACACCCCCGTCCGAGGCCACCAACCAGTACCCCCTCCCCGACGGCGTCGCCGCCATCCCCACGATCGGCTCGTTCAACCGCACCGCCCCCGTCGACCCCAGGAACGACGCGTCCCCGAAGGCGAACACACCCCCGTCCGAGGCCACCAACCAGTACCCCTCCCCCGACGGCGTCGCCGCCATCCCCACGATCGGCTCGTTCAACCGCACCGCCCCCGTCGACCCCAGGAACGACGCGTCCCCGAAGGCGAACACACCCCCGTCCGAGGCCACCAACCAGTACCCCTCCCCCGACGGCGTCGCCGCCATCCCCACGATCGGCTCGTTCAACCGCACCGCCCCCGTCGACCCCAGGAACGACGCGTCCCCGAAGGCGAACACACCCCCGTCCGAGGCCACCAACCAGTACCCCTCCCCCGACGGCGTCGCCGCCATCCCCACGATCGGCTCGTTCAACCGCACCGCCCCCGTCGACCCCAGGAACGACGCGTCCCCGAAGGCGAACACACCCCCGTCCGAGGCCACCAACCAGTACCCCTCCCCCGACGGCGTCGCCGCCATCCCCACGATCCCGGCCGCCGAGACGAGGTCGTCGGGAACCGGTGCCGGCCGGGGCTCGCCGAACCCGTACACGCGGGGCCGGAACGGCCCCTGTCTCCGGTCCCAGTCGGCGACGTGCGCACGGACGAGCGCCGCGTAGGCCTGCCGGCCCGACGGGGTGAGGTGCAGACCGTCGGAGTACACGTACTCGGGGTGGGCGACCGGCAGGGGGTCCCAGTCGGCCAGCTCCAGGTTGCCCCAGCGCGACGTGGCCGCCCGCAGCTCCTCGTTCACCGCGGCCCGGTGGGGCTGGAACACCCGCACCGTCACCCAGAGCACCAGCTCCACGTCCGCCAGCTCCGCCATGATCCGGTCGATCTCCCGCCGGAACACGTCGCGGTCGCCGAAGTAGTTGTTCCCGAGCCCCAGCACGACCACGTCACCCGTCGCCGGCCGGAGCTCGCCGACCCGCTGGATGGCGGTCGGCATGTTGAGCCCCACGAACGCCTCGACGGTGGGCAGCCATCCGTCGGCGGTGAGCGCGGACCGGATGGGGTCGACGGCCCCGAGGAGCACGGAGTCGCCGACGACCAGGACGCGCCGATCGGCGTTGCGGGCACCGGCGGCCGGGGACCAGCCGACCGCCGCGACGGCGACGAGGACCGCGAGGAGCGCCGGGACCGCTGCGGTGACCCACCGGCGGGGGCTCATGGCCGGGCCAGGATAGGAAGGCGGCGGCGGGGCGGCGGCATCGGGCCCCGGCCCCGCGGGCCGGGCCTACGCTGGGTGCCGATGAGGAGCCTGCCCAGCTTCGAGCCGAGCCAGCCGGTCTTCCTCGAGAGCGGCTCCGGCGAGGAGACCGAGGGACGCCGGGGCGTGATCGAGGCGGTCCAGGACGGGCGGCTCACGATCGCCGCCACCGACGACGAGCGGTTCGACGACGCCTTCGCCACGGGCGGCCAGGTGACCGTCACGTACCTGACCCGGAGCGGCGTGTACACGTTCCAGGCCACCGTGACGCGAGCGGGTCGCCACAGCCTCTCCGTCGACCTCCCCCGCCGGGGGCGAGCGCGTCCAGCGGCGCCAGTACGTCCGCACCCCCGTCCCGATCGACGTGGCCTGCCTGTTCCTGGACGAGGAGCACAACCGCTTCACGCCCTTCGACGCCCGGGTGCGCGACGTCGGCGGGGGCGGAGCGGCCCTGATGGGCGACGTCATCGCGCCTCGTGGCGCGGTGGTGGCGCTCTCCCTGGCCCTGCCCGGCGACCGGCCGGTGCTCGCGCTGGGCTCGGTCCTGAGCACGGAAGGGGGTCGCGGCCCCGAGCAGCCGCACGTCGTCCGGGTGCAGTTCACGAACCTGCTCGAGCCCGACCGCGACCGGCTGATGCGCTTCGTGTTCGCCAGCCTCCGGGAGCGGCCGCCCGAGCACCCCGCGGAGCCCTGACCTCTCCTGACCCTGTCCTGCACCGACCAGGAGGACACCGTGACGCCCTCCGAGCGCCTGCTCCCCACCCGGGCCGAGGCCATGGCCTCGTTCGCCCGGCACGTCTCCCGGGGCAAGGTCGAGACGTTCGAGAGCCTCGGCATCGACCTGGTCCTCGGCGAGCGCGGCGGGCCCTGCTTCCGCGACGCCTACGACGGCCGGCGATGGTTCAACTGCCACAGCAACGGCGGGGTCTTCAACCTCGGCCACCGCCACCCCCGGGTCCTGGCCGCGGTGCAGCGGGCCCTCGAGTCGGTCGACATCGGCAACCACCACCTCGTCTCCGACGCCCGGGCCGAGGTGGGACGGCGCCTGTCGGCCACCACCGGGGACCGCCTCTCCGGGGTGGTGTTCGGGGTGAGCGGCGGCGAGGCGGTCGACGTGGCCATCAAGGCGGCGCGCGCCGCCACCGGGCGGAGCGGGATCGTCTCGGTGCACGGTGGGTACCACGGGCACACGGGGCTGGCCCTCGCCGCCGGCGATCCCCAGTACCGGGACCCCTTCGGCCCCAACCTCCCCGGCTTCGCCCAGGTGCCCTTCGACGACGTCGCCGCCATGGACCGCGCCGTCGGCGACGACACGGCCGGGGTGCTCCTCGAGCCGATCCCCGCCACCCTCGGCATGCCGATCCCGGCCGAGGGCTACCTCGCCGCCGTGCAGTCCCTCTGCCGGGAGCGCGGCGCGCTGCTGCTGCTCGACGAGGTCCAGACCGGCCTCGGCCGGACGGGCCGTTCGTGGTGTCACCAGCACGACGGCGTCGAGCCCGACGTCGTCGTCACGGGAAAGGGGCTGAGCGGGGGCATCTATCCGATCACCGCCACCCTCATGACCTCCGAGGCGCACGCGATCTTCGACGAGCAGCCCTTCGTCCACGTCTCGACCTTCGGCGGCGCGGAGCCGGGCTGCGCGGCCGCGCTGGCGGTGCTCGACGTGATCGAGGAGCCCGGCTTCCTGGAGCGGGTGGAGGAGGTCGGGGCCCGGCTCGAGGAGGCCTTCGCGCGGCTCGACCTCCAGGTCCGCCGCCGGGGGCTGTTCATGGGCCTGGCGTTCCCGGTCGAGGCCGGAGGCCTCCTCGCCGCCAAGGCCTGCTTCGACGCGGGCGTCTTCGCCGTGTGGGCGAACCACGACCCCTCGGTCCTCCAGTTCCTGCCCCCGCTCGTCCTCACCGACGCCGAGGTCGACGAGCTGGCCGGGCTCGTGGTCGGCGCCCTCTCGTGAACGGCGACCTGGATCTCGCCCCGCTCGAGGAAGCCGTCGAGGAGGCGCTGGCGAGCGGCGGCGAGCGCGGCCTCGACGTGCTGGGCTACGGCGAGATCTCCTTCGTCCTGGGCTGGCCGGGCCCCGAGGGCCGGCTGGCCTGCAAGCGCCTCCCGCTGTTCGAGACGCCGGAGGCCCTCGACGCCTACGAGCGCTGCCTCACCCTCTACGTCGAGCGACTGGCCGAGCGGGGGACCACGGTCGTGGCCAGCCGCCTCGTGACCGTCTCCAAGGCCGGCGGTCGCATCGCGGCGTACTGCGTGCAGCCGGCCCTCCCGCCGCAGGCCATGGCCCCTTGGCGGCTCGCCCGGGCGGAGCCCGACGAGGGCCGGGGGGTCCTCGGGCGGATCGTCGACCGGATCGGCTCGACGGTCGGCGACGGCCTCGGGCTCGACGGCCAGCTCTCGAACTGGGCCGTGGCCGGCGACGACGTCGTCTACTTCGACGTCACGACGCCGATGATGCGCGACGGCGAGGGAAACGAGCTCCTCGACACCGACCTCTTCCTCGCCGCGCTCCCCTGGCTGCTCCGGGGGTCGTGCGGAGGTTCCTCCTGCGCGGCATCCTCGACACCTTCTACGACCCGAGGGGGGTGGTCGTCGACCTGGCGGGCAACCTGCACAAGGAGGGCCTGGCCGGCTGGGTGCCCCCCCTGGTGGAGGAGGCCGACCGGCGCCTCGGCCTGGGCATCACCGAGGAGGAGGTCCGCCGGTACTACGTGCGCGACGCCCGGGTCTGGGCCGCCCTGCAACGGGCCCGGCGCCTCGACCGCCGGTGGCAGCGGTCGGTGCGCCGCCGCCCCTACCCGTTCCTGGTGCCCGAGCGCATCGAGCGCCACCCCCACCCCGGACCCCGGGCGCCTCCCGGGGCTGAGCGTGGATCCGGAGGTCGGTCACCACCCGCGGGTGACCACCTCGTGGCCGGCGGGCACGCACACCGTCTTCTGCTCGAGGTAGGCGGTGAGGCCCTCGGGCCCGAGCTCGCGGCCGAGCCCGGAGCACTTGAAGCCGCCGAAGGGCGCGCAGAACTCCATCATGAAGCCGTTGACGGTGTAGGTCCCGGTGCGGACCCGCCGGGCGATGTCGAGCCCGAGGTCGACGTCCGCGGTCCAGACCGTGCCGGACAGCCCGTAGTCGGAGTCGTTGGCGATGCGGACCGCGTCGTCGACGCCGTCGTAGGGGATCACGCACAGGACCGGACCGAAGATCTCCTCCTGCGCGATCCGCATCGAGTTGTCGACCCCGGTGAAGACGGTGGGCTCCACGAACCAGCCCCGGTCGAGCCCGGCCGGGCGACCCCCGCCGACGGCGACGGTGGCCCCCTCCTCGCGCCCGAGCGCGAGGTAACCCTCGACCCGCTCCCGCTGGCGCTCGGCCACGAGCGGCCCGACGTTGGTCTCGGGGTCCATCGGGTCGCCGACCTTCAGGGCACCGACCGCTGCCGCGACGGCCTCGACGACCTCGTCGTAGCGCCGGCGGGAGGCGAGGATGCGGGTCTGGGCCACGCAGGCCTGGCCGTTGTTCATCAGCCCGGCGTACATCAGGCCGGGGACGGTGGTCTCGAGGTCGGCGTCGTCGAGGATGACGGCCGCCGACTTGCCACCCAGCTCGAGGGTGACGCGCCGGAGCCGCTCACCGCACAGCGACGCGATGCGGCGGCCGGCCACGGTGCTCCCGGTGAACGCGATCTTGTCGACGTCGGGGTGGGTGACGAGGTGCTCGCCCACCTCGCGTCCCGCGGGGACGATGTTGAGGACGCCGGGCGGGAGTCCGGCCTCCTCCACGACCTCGGCCAGCACGTACGCGTCGAGCGGCGTCTCGGGGGCCGGCTTGAGGACGATCGTGCACCCGGCCGCGAGGGCGGGGCCGAGCTTGAGCGCGGTCACGAACAGCGGGACGTTCCACGGGACGATCGCCCCGGCGACCCCCACTGGCTCCTGGCGCACGAGCGCGGGACCGAAGACGCCCTGGCGGACCTCCTCGAACGCGTACTCGCGGGCGAGGCCGGTGTAGAAGTCGAGGATCATCGTGGAGGCGATCGTCTGCCCGGTCATGGAGAAGCTGATCGGCGACCCCATCTCGGTCGTGATGAGCTTCGCCAGCTCCTCCATGCGACCCTGGAGGAGCTGGGAGACCTTGGCGATCACGTCGGCGCGCTCGGCCGGGCTCGTGCGCGGCCAGGGCCCCTCGTCGAACGCCACCCGGGCCGCGGCCACCGCCCGGTCGACGTCGGCCTCGCGCGCCTCGGGGACCCGCCCCACGACCTCCTCGGTGAACGGGGAGACCACCTCGATGGTCGACGTCGTGGACGGCGCCACCCACTCGCCGCCGATGTAGAGCCGGTCGTGCTCGATCACCACGCACCTCCCGCCGGGGCCCTCGGGGCCGAGAGAGAAATAGAACGCGTTCTCGCCCACGCTACGGAGCGGGCGGCCCGGCGCGCAAGCCTGCCCGCGCGCCAGCGGAGCGGTCAGGGACCGGGGGTCCGGGCCGGCTCCGCGACCCGCCCCCCGGCCCGGACCGTGCGGGCGAGGGGCTCGCCGGTGACCGCCTCGGCCGCCGCCAGGCCGCTCGCCATGCAGGCGGCGATGCCGTGGGCGGTGAGCGTGCCCGCGCCGGCGAGGAACAGGCCCGGGAGCGGCGTGACCGGGCCGGGCCGGCGGTCGAGGCTCTGGTCGGGCGTGAGCTCGAACCCGTAGCTGGTGCCGCCGGTGGACCGGACGAAGCGCTCGTGGGTGATCGGGGTGGCCGTCTCGAGGTAGGCCACCGACTCCTCCAGTCCGGGGACGGCCCGCCCGGCCAGCCGCACGACCCGCCGGGCCAGCTCGTGCTTGCGCTCCCGGTAGGCGGGGTTCCGCCGGTAGCGCTCGCCGGCCGCCGGCCCCCGCTCGAGCCCCCAGAACGCCGGGTCCGGGGGGACGAGGGCCATCACCTGGAGGTTGGTGCGACCCGGGCCGCCGAGGCGCGCGTTGGTCGGGTCCTTGAGGCTGGCGAACGAGAGGAACAGCGTGGGCTCGTCGACGAGGTCGCCCCGGGCCAGGGCGTCGTACTCGGCGTCGACGTCGTCGCCGGCGAGGACGTGGGCGTTGGCGTTGGGGTGCCCCTCGGCGGCCAGGTCGCGGTCGAGCACGAGGTAGGCGACGAACAGGGGCGGGCCCATCCGCAGGCCGCGGATCCGCCCGACCCAGTCGGCGGGCAGGTGCTCCTCGCCGACCAGCTCCGAGACGGTGCGCTTCAGGTCGGCGTTCGACACGACCACCGGCGCCCGGACCTCGTCGGGGACGCCCCGGCGCCGGTGCGGTGACGCCGGCCGCAGCGCCACCCCGACCGCCCGGCCGCCCTCGACCAGGATCCGCTCCACGGGGGTCCGCAGGAGGATCTCGCCGCCGCGGTCGCGGACGAAGCCGGCGAGCGCGTCGGAGAGGGCCTGCCCGCCTCCCTCCGGGTAGAAGGCGCCGTCGAGGTAGTGGCCGGCCACGAGGGCGTGCACGACGGCCGAGACGCGCGCCGGCCCCACGCCGTAGACCAGGTGCTGGGCGCCGAGCACGGCCCGGAGCCGGGGCGAGAGACCGAGGCCGTCGAAGAGGCTCCCCAGCGTCGTGTCACGGTGCTCGAGCAGCAGCGCCAGCTTCTCCATGGGGCCGCCGTCGGTGACGGCCGCGACCGCCTCGGCCACGCCGGCGACGAACGAGCAGTAGGCGTCGATGCCCTCCCGCTCGGCGGGGAACCAGCCGGCCAGCCGGTCCCGCCACCGCTCGAGCCCCCGCGGCATCGAGTAGGTGGCGTCGGGGAAGCAGAAGCGGTCGAACCCGTCGGGGTCGAGCTCGCGCCAGCGGACCCGCTCGTCGAGCCCGAGCCCGCCCAGGATCGAGGCCACGAGGCCGCCGGGCCCGCAGCCGCCCACGTAGTGGGTGCCGACGTCGAACTCGAACCCGTGGTGGGTGAACGTGGAGACGTTGCCACCGACCACCGCGTGCCGGTCGACGACGACGCAGCGCCTCCCGGTGGCCTGGAGGTACGCGGCCGCGGTGAGCCCGCCGATGCCCGCCCCCACGATCACGACGTCGGCGTCGTGGGAGCCGCTCACGGGGCCGGTCACGGGACCGCTCACGGAGGTGGTCCTCCTGCTCGGCCACGACCGCCCGCACGCCGCCGTGGCGAGACGCCCCCGGACCGGCGTCGTGGACGGCGTCAGCCTAGTGCCGCGGCGCGGACGACGGAGGCGCCCGCGGCCCGCGCCGGGACCTCCGGTCGGCGCGCGCCGTCAGGCCTTCCGGAGCACGAGCTGGCGACCCTCGCCGGGCTCGACCTCCGCGGCGTCGATCACGAGGTCGGAGAGCGCCTCGGCGACCGACTCGTCGACGAAGAGGCGCACGCCCTCGGTCTCGGAGACGGCGTCACCGGACGCCGGCGCCTCCTCGAACGAGATCTTGACGGAGCCGGCGGTGTCGTCGGCGCCCGCGGCGAAGACGCGCACCCCGAAGTGGTCGGGGAGCCCCCGCTGCTCCCGGGCCGTCGTGAGGGCGTTCGCTGCGCTGCTGGTGATCCCGAGCATCGCGGTCTCCTCTCGTCGGTGGCTCACGCTGGGAGCACCCGTGCCGGGACACCGGCGCGCCAGACGCGACCTCTCGCGTCACGGAGCCCCGGGGATGCGGCACACCGGACGGCGCACCGACCGCTCCCCGACGAACAGGTGCGGGACCACCGTAACGCCGGGCGCCGCGGGAGGCGTCGCGCCCCCCCTGACCTCAGGTCCCTCGGGTCTCGCCTCGGGAAGGAACCTCCCGCACGACGTCACGGGGATCCTTGTCGCCGCGCACGCCGAGGTACCGGGGCTGGCGCAGCCGGCCCACCCTCGTCCACTCGGTGAAGGCGACCTCGCACACGAGCACGGGACGGACGTGGTGGACGCCGCGATCTCCGGGGTCGTCGACGAACGGGCTCGCGGCGACCTCGAGGTCGCGCAGGGCCCGACCGAGGTGCTCGAGGGTGACCTCGTCGAAGCCGGTCCCGACCTTCCCGGCGTAGCGGAGCCGCCCGGAACCGTCGTGGTAGCCGACCAGCAGCGCCCCGAAGCCGCTCCGGCCCCCCTCGGGGTCGGTGTAGCCGCCGACGACGAGCTCCTGGCGGCGCACGCACTTGAGCTTCAACCAGCTCCGGGAACGCCCGCCCACGTAGCGGCTGCCGGCCCGCTTGGCGATCAGGCCCTCCCACCCCCGCGCGCACGCCTCCCGGAGATGGGCGGGTCCGTCGCCGTCGTGGTGCGCGTTGAGACGCAACGGGTCCCGGAACCGGATCGCCTCCTCCAGCAGGGCCTTCCGCCGCCGCAGCGTCAGGCCCGTGAGGTCCCGACCGTCCAGGTGGAGCAGGTCGAAGACGTAGTAGAAGACGGCGACGCCGCTGCGCCGGGCCCGGTCGGGGTCCTGGATCTGCATGCGGCGCTGGAGGCGGGCGAAGCTCGTGGCCTCGCCCTCGAAGGCCACGATCTCGCCGTCGAGGAGGAGCGGCCGGGTCCCCTCCTGCTCCAGCGCCTCGACGATCTCGGGGTAGGTGCGGTCCAGAGGCCGTTGGGTCCGTGAGCGCAGGTGCACGCCCCGGCCGTCCCGAACGGCGAGGCAGCGCACCCCGTCGAGCTTGCGCTCGAAGACCCACCCCTCCCCCGCGGGGCACTCGTCGGTGAGCGTGGCGAGCATGGGGGGCCGCCAGCGCGACGACGGCTCCTCGCGCGGGTGGTCCCCCTCGCGCGGATCCTCGGGCCCGATCAGCCGGGTCTCCTCTCGCCTGCGCCCGGATGGCTCCCCCGCGCCCCGCCGGGCAGCGCCGGCGCCCAGGCTAGGCAGCCGCACCCGCGCACGGGCCGCGTGCCGCGGGTGCCGGTCCGCGGACGATCATGGGGGGATGCCCCGCGAGCTCTCCGAGTACCGGGCCAAGCGCGACTTCCGGCGGACCGCCGAGCCGCGGGGCGACCGCGCCGCCCGGCGGGTCGAGGCGCCGCGGTTCGTGGTCCAGGAGCACGGCGCCCGCCGGCACCACTACGACCTCCGGATCGAGGACGACGGTGTGCTGCGGTCGTGGGCCGTGCCGAAGGGCCCCTCGACCGATCCCGGGGAGAAGCGTCTCGCGGTCCTCACCGAGGACCACCCGCTCGACTACGCGGACTTCGAAGGTCGAATCCCCGCGGGCGAGTACGGCGCCGGCGCCGTGATCGTGTGGGACACGGGGGTCTACGCGAACCTCACCACCGATCGGAGCGGGCGCGAGGTGCCCGTGAGCGAGGGGCTGGAGCGCGGGCACGTGTCGGTGTGGCTCCTGGGCCACAAGCTCCGGGGCGGGTACGCGCTCACCCGCTTCCGGGGCCCCGACAACTGGCTCCTGGTGAAGATGGACGACGCCGAGGCCGATCCCGAGCGCGATCCCGTCTCGACCGAGCCGGCATCGGTCCTCTCCGGGCGGACGTTGGCGGAGGTCGCGAGCGGAGCGGGCGCGGGGGCGCCGGGGCCGGCTCCTCGCGGACCCCGGCCGAACGGCGCCCGAAGCGCCGCCGGGACCGCTAGGCGGGGGCGAGGGGGAGTCGCGCGTGCCGGAGCTGCCCGACGTCGAGACGTTCCGGGACCTCTTCGAGCGCACGTCGCTGGGACGGGACATCGCCGACGCCGAGGTCCGCAGCCCCGAGATGCTCGAGGACGCCGACCCGGAGGCGCTCGTGTCCGCGCTACGGGGCTCGTCCTTCGGGGAGGCGGCCCGGCACGGGAAGTGGTTGCTCGCCCGGCTGGAGAGCGGACCCTGGCTCGGGCTCCACTTCGGGATGAGCGGCCGGCTCGTGTTCCTCGACGACGGCGACGAGCCGGCCCACACCCGGCTCCTGGTCCGGTTCGCCGACGGGACCGCCCTGGCCTACGACTGCGTCCGCAAGCTCGGGCACCTGGCGCTCGTCGACGCGCCCGAGGAGCTCGTCGAGGCCCACCGGCTGGGGCCGGACGCGCTGTCGCTGGCGTCCCGGGAGCTGGAGCGCGCTCGGGGGCGGCGGGGGACGATCAAGGGTCGCCTGCTCGACCAGGGGGTGGTGGCCGGGATCGGGAACGTCTACGCGGACGAGATCCTCTTCCAGGCCCGGCTCCATCCCGCCACCCGGGTGGACGAGCTCGACGAGGAGCGGCGCCGCCGGCTGGCCGGGGCGGTGCGGCGGGTCCTGCGGACGGCCACCGACCGCGACGCGGACCCCGGGGCCTTCCCCGCCGGCTGGCTCACCCCAGACCGCGAGGAGGGCGCCCCCTGCCCGCGCTGCGGCGGCACGGTGATCCGCACCCGGGTGGCCGGGCGCTCGACGTACCTCTGCCCGGCGTGCCAGCAGGCGCCGTGAGCCGGGACCGGTCCGGCCTCCGGCTCCTCTTCCTCGGCACCGGGGCCAGCGGCGGTACCCCCGGCCGGGGACGCTCCCGGCGGCGGGAGAGCTCGATGCTCCTCGACGGCCCGGCCCGGATCCTGGTGGACGTGACCCGTGACTTCGACGACCAGGTCGGGGCCTGGCCGTCGCTCGACGCCGTGCTCCTCACCCACGCCCACCGTGACGCCACGGGTGGGATCCCGAAGCTGGCGCGCTGGCTGGCCGGCCGGCAGGCCGCGCCCGTCCGGGTGCTCGCGCACCCGGGCACCGTCGAGGCGCTCCACCGGCGCCACCGGCGGCTGGACCGGCTCGCCTTCGAGACCGTCGTCCCGGGGAGGACCCGGCGGGTGGGGCCCGTGCGGGTCCAGCCGTGCGAGGTGCCCCACGCGACCGACGCCGTCACCTACGCCTGGCGGCTGCGGGTCGGGGACGTCAGCGTCGTCTACGCCTCCGACGTCGCGACCCCGACCCCCGAGCTCCGCCGCTTCGCCCGGGGTGCGGCGCTCCTCGTGGTCGACGGCGCGACCTGGCGGCGGCGGATCCCCAGCCACCTGCGCGTGGACCAGGACCTGCCGGGGCTGTGCGACTGGGACGTGGGAGGGATCCTGCTCACCCAGATCGGCCGGTCGGCGCCGCCCCACCCGGAGCTGGCCCGCCGGGTCCGGGCGATCTGCCCCCGTGCGACCCCGGCCCACGACGGGCTGGCGCTCACGCTCTGACGGGCCCGCCGGCCGCCCGGGCGTGCCGGGTGGCCGCCGCCTCCGGCTACCGCGGCCGGTGGGATCTCGCCGTCGGGACGGTCAGCCCCCGGAGCACGTCGGCCGCCGAGGGCGGGGCGTCGGGGACGTCCCGGGCGATCCGGGCCAGGTCCTCGCCCGCCGTGACGAGCGGCGGCTCGGCCCGCCCCCCGGCCCGGACCTGGCCCAGCCCGACGGCGGCCAGCAGGCCGTTGCAGAGGCAGAGCCGCCCGACGGTGTCCTCCACCCGGCCGCCCTTGCGGACGTACGCGTCGACCGGCTCGGCCGGGCAGCGGTACCCGACCGACCCGTCGGCCTTCCGGTACGCCACCCGCAGGTAGCCGAGATCGCACACGCGCCGGCGGGCCGCGGCGACGTCGGGGACCCCGGCCGTCCCCTCGACGTCGACCACCTTGAACGGGTAGCCGGTCGGCGACGCCAGGGGGTCCGTGCGCACGGACGCACCCTCCCGCACCTCGTCGAGGACCCGGAGGCGCAGCGCGTCGTCGAGCCCGGACTCGCGGCTGTACGCGAACGCGGTCCCGACCTGGATCCCCGCCGCACCCGCGGCCCGCGCGTCCTCGAGCCGGCCCTCCCTCCCGTAGGAGCCCGCGAGCCAGAAGGGCAGCCCCAGCGCCGCCATCGCCCCGGGGTCGACGACGTCGCGGGGGCCGTAGATCGGCTGGCCGGAGTCGTCGAGCTGCTGCCGGCCCCGCGGGGGCGCGTTGTGGCCACCGGCGCTGGCGCCCTCGACGACGAAGCCGTCGGGTCGGCGACTCGGGTCGCGGGCCAGGTACGTGGCGAGCACGACCGAGGAGACGATGGCGAGAAAGACGGGCCGGCGGAGGTCGGGCAGGACGGTGCCGGCGAGGACGCGGCGCGGCTCCAGCTCCACGTTCGTCTCCTCGCCTGCCTCGGCCCCCTCCACGTCGAGCGGGAGGGCCACCGTCTCGTGACGGGTGAGGCGGTCGAGCAGGCCGGGGATCCGGTCGGGGATCCCGGCCCCGACGAGCACGACGTCCACCCCGGCGAGCAGCGCGCCGTAGAGGGTCGCGGGCGTGGCCAGGCGGATCTTCTCGAGGAGGTTCAGCCCCACCGTGCCCTCGTGGCCCTCCTTGGCCAGGAAGACCTCCACGAAGGCGGCCGCGACCACGAGGTCCTGGTGGGCGGGGTCGGGGGCGGCCGTGAGCTTGGGGACGGTCCGGTACGGCGTGCCGGGCGGGCGACCCTCGGGCCGGTACCAGCGGTCGACGATCTGCTCGGCCACCCCGGGCACGGGGAAGCGGGCCAGGGCCCGGCGCACGTGGCCGCCCGGGTCGCCGTCCTGGAGCCGCCGGACCATCACGACGTCGAGCGCCACGCCGGAGACGACGCCGAGCTGGCCCTCGGCGGCGACCGTGCGCGCCAGGCGCCAGCCGCTCACCGCCACGCCCATGCCGCCCTGGATGATCTCGGGGACCGCCGTCGCCGTCACACCCCGGAGCCTACCGACATGTCGGTAGGTCATGCAGGATCGGCCCGGCCCACCCCGCTCCCCGGTCCCGGGTGCCGATACCCCCGCCCAGCGGGGGCGGAGACACCCGAGACCCGGGGATCACCGAACCGGGTGCCGATACCCCCGCCCAGCGGGGGTGGAGACACCCGAGAGCCGGGGACCACCGCGCAGAACGGACCGGCGCGGTCGCGCCGGCGGCCGCCCGCCCTCGTGGGAGCGGGCGGCCGCGGCGGGCGCTCGGTCGGTGCGGATCCGAGGATCAGGTGGCGGGCACGGTGCCGGCGAGGAGCTGGGCCACGAGCTCGTCGAGCACCTCCTGTCCCGGGGGCGGGACGATGGGCTGGCCGGCCATGGCCCGCACCCGGTCGAACGCCCCGGCGATGAAGGGCCCGCGCAGCACCGGGCCGTGCCCCGACGCGATGGTCGTGGCCCCCAGGGCCTCCACCCGGTCGACGTGGCGCCCGTAGACCCCCGCGTCGAGCCACTGGTGCCACGGCGAGACGAGGCTGTTGATCAGCCGGAAGCTCTCGTCGTACAGGTCCGGCGGCAGGTCGGCGGCGTCGTAGACGGCGCCGGTCGTGAACGCCCCGAACGAGTCGGCCGCCCACATCACGCCGGTGCGCTCGTCGTAGAGCCCCCGGGTCGTCGGGCCGTCGAAGATCGGGGGACGCATCAGGTGCAGGCGCCGGTCGCCGGCGTCGAACGAGCTGCCCTCCTCGAGCCAGACCATCCGGTCGAGCGGCAGGGCCCGGTCCGGCTCGAGAGAGGCCCGCTCGGCGCTGAAGAAGTTGGCGACGACGGTGGCGTTGGGGGCCCGGTCGAGGAGGGCGGCCATGTTGCCGATGTGGTCGCCGTCGTCGTGGGACAGGAAGACCCAGCGGACGTCCTCGGGGTCGACGAGCGACGTCACGGCGTCGAGCCACTGCTCGCGGTGCAGCGGCGCACCGGTGTCGACGACGACGGGCTCCTCGGCGAGGATGACCATGGTGTTGACGAACAGGAACTGCCCGGGTCCCGAGGGCACGAGGTTGGGGACGAGCCAGGTGTCAGGGGCGATGCGCTGCGGCTCTGCCGTGGGCGCTGCCGGCTGGGTGGTGACGGGGTCGTTGGTGCTCATCGGTGCTCCTTCACGGTCGGTCGGTGGTCCAGGTATCGCACGGGCCACTTGACCGGGCCTTGGTCCCGGCACCGATCCCGCCGTCAAGCGAACGTCAAGAGGGCGTAGGCTGGGCCGATGCGGTTCGGGGTTCTCGGGCCGCTGGAGGTCACCCGGGGGGACGGCGAGCCGGTCGACGTGGGGGGCCGCCAGCCGCGCGTCCTCCTCGCCGCGCTCGTGGCCGCCTCCGGCCGCCCGGTCACCGCCGGCGCGCTCGTCGAGGCGATCTGGGGCGACGAGCCGCCCGCGTCGGCCACCGGCACCCTGCAGAGCTACGTCTCGCGGCTGCGCCGGGCGCTCGACGCCGGCGGCGGCCCGCCGCTGCCCCACGACGACGCCGGCTACCGCCTCGACCTCGAGCCCTCGGCGGTCGACGTCCACCGCTTCCACGAGCTCGCCACCGAGGGTCGCGCCCACCTCGACGCCGGCCGGCCGGCCGAGGGCCGCGAGGCGCTGGCCGCCGCGCTGGCGCTGTGGCGCGGCCCGGCCCTCGTCGACCTGGTCGACCAGGGCACCGCCCTGGCCCAGGCCGCCGAGCTCGAGGAGCGGCGCCTGACGGTGCTCGAGGAGCGCGTCGACGCCGACCTCGCCCTCGGCCGCCACGGACACCTCGTCGGCGAGCTCGGGGCGCTCGTGGACGAGCACCCGCTGCGGGAGGGCCTCTGGGCCAAGCTCGCCCTCGCCCTGTACCGCTCCGGGCGCCAGGCCGACGCGCTGCGGGCGCTCACCCGCGCCGGCCGCATGCTGCGCGAGGAGCTCGGCATCGAGCCCAGCCGCCTGCTGCGCGACCTCGAGGCCGCGATCCTCGACCACGATCCCTCGCTCGACCCGCCGCCCGTCACCCTCGGAATCGTCGCCTCGGCCGACCGGACGAACCCCTTCGTCGGCCGCGAGAGCGAGCTGGCCGACCTCGTGACCGCCCTCGACGAGGCGGTGGAGGAGGCTCGCTTCGCGGTGCTGGAGGGGGAGCCCGGCATCGGCAAGACCCGCCTCGCCGACGAGCTGGGCGCCGTCGCCGCCGGCCGCGGGTCGCTCGTCGCGTGGGGGCGCAGCCACGAGTGCGGTGCCGCCCCGGCGCTGTGGCCCTGGCTCCCGGTGCTGCGCGCCGTGGCATCCCGGGTCGACGGCGCCCCGGACCTGCTGTCGGAGGTGCTCTCCGGCGAGGCGCCGCTGCTCGCGGGCCAGGGCGGGGCGGTCCAGTTCGAGCGCTTCGACGCCGTCGCCGGCGTCCTCGAGCGAGCCGGCGCCACCGCGCCGGTCGTGGTCCTGCTCGACGACGTGCAGTGGGCCGACACGACGTCGCTCGAGCTGTTGATGTTCCTCACCACCCGGCTGCAGCAGGGGGTGCTCGTCGTCGCCACCGTCCGGTCGCTCGAGGTGGGCCGCCGCGACGGCGTGACCGACGCGCTCGGCGCCATCGCCCGGCGGCCGGGCAGCCGGCGCCTGCGCCTGCGAGGCCTCTCGCCGGCGGCGACCGGCGAGCTGCTGGCGGCCCTGGTCCCCGGGCCGCTGACCGCCGAGCTGTCGGCCCGGATCCACGACCGCGCCGAGGGCAACCCCTTCTACGCCATCGAGCTCGCCCGCCTACTCGACGAGGAGCGTGGCACCGACGGCGAGGTCCCGGCGACGGTCCGCGACGCGATCCGGCGGCGCCTCACCCTGCTGCCGCCCGAGACCGTCGACCTGCTCGGCGTCGCCGCGGTGACCGGGCGCGACGTGGACGTGCCGCTGGTCGCCCGCGCCGCCGGCCTCGACCTCGGCGAGTGCCTGGACCAACTCGACCCGGCGGCGGCGCACCGGCTGCTGGTGGAGGCGCCCGCGGATGCGGTCGCGGCGCGGTTCAGCCACGCCCTCGTGCGCGAGGTGCTGCTCGACGGGCTCACCCCGCTGCGGCGCGCCCGCCTGCACCTCCGGGTGGCCGACGCCATCGACGAGGCGGGCGCCGGGCGCGACGACGTCGAGGTGCTCGCCGAGCACCTCTGGCGGGCCGTGCCGCTCGGCGCAGGCGACCGGGCCGCCGATGCCCTCGACCGCGCCGCCGAGGTCGCCGTCAGCCGCGTCGCCTACACCGCCGCGGAGGACCTGCTCGGCCGGGCGGCCCGGCTGCGGCGGGCGGGACCGTCCGGCGAGGCCCGGCGGGCCGAGCTGTCGACGCTGCTGCGGCTGCTCGAGGTGATGCAGGCCACCCGGTACTTCTCGGGCGCCGACCGCGACGTGCTCGCCCGCGCCCAGGAGCTCGCCGAGGAGTTCGGCCTCGACGACGTCGGCCGCACGCTGGCCTGGTACGAGTGGGCCACCCTGTCCACCGCGGCCCGGGTCGTGGAGACCCGCCCGATGGCCGACCGGTTCCTCGCCCGGTGGGGCGACGACCCCCGGCCCCAGGTGCGCGCGGCGGCCCACGGGATGTACGGCATCGAGGAGTGGGGCGTCGGCCGCATCGCCGGGGCGGTGGAGCACCTCGACCGCGCCGCGGCGCTGCTCGAGACCTCGCCGCCGCCCGACGACGCCTTCGAGCTCGAGCACCGCCTCACGACGTACGCGTTCCGGCTGTTCAACCACGCCGCCCACGGCGACCACACGGCCGACGAGGCCCTCGCCGGCTTCGACGAGCTGCTCGCCGCCTGGCCCCCGGTCGTGGGCCCGGCCATCTGCGGCTTCGCCGGCACGACCGCGGCCGTGCACGCACGGTGGGACGCCCTGGACCACTTCGTGCGCCGGGCGCTCGACGCCGACCCCGCCTCGCAGTTCGCGTTCTGGGGCGGGCAGCTCCTCATGTACCGCGGGCTCGTCGAGGCGCAGCGGGGCGAGGTGGACGCCGGGCTGGCGTCCTTCGTCGAGGGCCGCACCCGCTTCCGTTCCGTGGGAGGGCGCGCCGGCATCGCCAGCTTCCAGGCGCTGATGGGCGAGCTCCTCGCCCGGGCCGGGCGCGTCCCCGACGCCGCCGAGCTCGTGGCCGGGGCCCGGCTGCAGACCGACGAGACGCGCGAGGGCTGGAACGAGGTGACCGTGTGCATCGCCGAGGGTGTCGTCGCCTACCACTCGGGCGACAAGGAGCGGGCCACCGAGCGCCTGGCCGCGGCGGTCGCCACCGGCACCGAGCAGGGCGCCCACGCGCTGGTCCGGCGAGCGGGGGCCGTCGCGGCCGAGCTCCCGGTCGACCTGCCGGCCCGCTGAGCCGGCCCGTCACCGGCGCCGAGGGCGCGGGGGTCGCCTACGCTGGTGGCCGGAGTGGTCCCGGTCGCGTCCGACGCTCCCCCGGAACCGGGAGCCGGACCACCACCCGGGGAGTGGCGCAGAGGTAGCGCACCTGCTTTGGGGGCAGGCGGTCGGGGGTTCGAATCCCCCTCCCCGACGGGTCCGGTCGCTCGTCGCGGGCGTCGACGGAGTGGTCGGGACCCCGCCCGATCCGGGATCATCGGGGCCGGCGTCACGGGGCACCGGAGGGAGGGGCGATGGCGGGGACGTGCGGCTGGACCGCACCGGGCTTCGAGGGCGTGCGCGAGGCCTTCGAGGCGAACTTCGCCGCCGGCCTGGAGGTCGGCGCGGCCTTCGCCGCCTACCACCGGGGCCGGAAGGTCGTCGACCTGTGGGGCGGCGTCGCCGACGTCGAGACCGGCCGCCCCTGGGAGGAGGACGCGATCATCCTCGTGTTCTCCACGACCAAGGGCGTCACCGCCGTCTGCGCCAACAAGCTGGCCCAGGAGGGCCGGCTCGACCCCGAGGCCCCGGTGGTCCGCTACTGGCCCGGGTTCGGCCGCAACGGCAAGGAGGACATCCCCGTCGGCTACCTGCTCTCCCACCAGGCCGGCCTCGCCTGGGTCGACGGCGAGCTGACCGCCGAGGAGGCCCTCTCCTGGGAGCCGGTGATCGAGGCGCTCGAGAACCAGCACCCCAACTGGAAGCCGGGCACCCAGCACGGGTACCACGCCACCACGTTCGGCTGGCTGGTCGGCGAGCTCATCCGTAGGGTCGACGGGCGCCGCGTCGGCACCTACCTGCGCGAGGAGATCGCCGGCCCGCTCGGCCTCGACCTGTGGATCGGGCTCCCCGAGGAGCAGGAGCCGAGGGTGGCGAGGCTCATCAGCATGCTGCCCGAGAGCGTGAGCGTCGACAGCCTCGCCGAGCCGGGCGACGACCCGGTCCTGTCGATGATGGCGCAGTTCCTCGGGCCCCGGACGGCGCTGGGACGGGCCCTCTTCGCCCCGGGTGGGGCGCTCACCGACCAGGCGATCTGGAACTCGCGGGCGATGCGGGCCGCCGAGGTGCCCTCCGCCAACGGCGTCACCGACGCCCGCTCCCTCGCCCGCCTCTACGCGGCGTGCATCGGCGAGGTCGACGGCATCCGCGTCCTCACCCCCGAGCAGGTCCGGCAGGCGACCGTCCAGCGCACCGAGGGCCCCAACACCGTCCTGCTCGACATGGACATCCAGTTCGGCCTCGGCTTCATGGTCCGGTCGAGCGCGGTCTCCGTGGGGGGCGCGGGCTCCTTCGGCCACTTCGGCGCCGGCGGGTCGATGGGCTGGGCCGACCCCGGCGCCGAGCTGGCCTTCGGTTACGTCATGAACCGGATGGACATCGGGCTCGCCGGCGACCAGCGCAGCTTCAACCTCGTGCGGGCCTGCTACGCCGCCCTCCGCTGACCGGCATCCCCGGTCAGAGCCCGCGGCGCTCGGGCCCGGCCCGGCTACCGTGGGGGCCCTCGCGGGTGTAGCTCAATGGCAGAGCCCCAGCCTTCCAAGCTGGTGATGCGGGTTCGATTCCCGTCACCCGCTCCAAGCGTGGGGCACCCAGGGGTCCCGAGCACGGAACCCGCTCGCGCGCGTACGCTTCGGACGGCGCGCGGCGTGCGCGCCGGAGGGCGCGATGCGGCGAGAGGCATCGGTGGAGATCGCGGCGACGCCCGAGGTGGTCTACGACCTCGTGAGCGACGTGACGCGCATGGGCCAGTGGAGCCCCGAGACGATCGCCGCCGAGTGGATCCCACCGGCGGACGGGCCGGCGGTCGGCGCACGCTTCCGCGGCCGCAACAAGCGGTTCGGGTTCGTCACCTGGTCCACCAAGCCCACGGTCGTCGCGGCCGACCGCGGCGTGGAGTTCGCGTTCGACACCGGCGCGACCGTCTGGCGGTACACGTTCGCACCGATCGAGGGTGGGACGCGTGTGACCGAGTCCTTCGAGACCCACGGAGACGGCGCGCGCATCGACTGGCTCTACCGAGCCCTGCGCCGCGACCGCAACCTCGTCGCCGGCATGACGACGACGCTCGCCCGGCTGAAGGACGCGGCCGAGCGCGACGCCGGCTCCGGCTGACGCCCCGCCCGCCCGTCACACGTCCACCCCCGACAGCGGTCGGATCGACCCCGTTCTCGCGCGCGGCGATGGGCCCCGAGCACGGCTGCCGGCGCGAGCGAGTCGCGGTCGACGGCGACGATGAGCGCGCCCTCGACGTCGACGAGCGCCTGGCCGTCGAACCTGCGAACATGCCGGACACATGGCCCGGTTCGAGGCTCGCCCCCTCTGCGTTCCGAGCTGGTGATGCGGGCCCGGTTCCCCTCACCTGCTCTTCCGCCATGACCGAGCACGAACCCGTCGCCCGCGCATCGGGGCGTGGCGCCGCTCGCCGCCGGTCGAGCCGCGCGCTGGTCGGTCTCGGATCGCTCGCGCTGCTGCTCACCCTGGTGTTCGGCTGGGCGGCCGACACCGTCTTCGACAGCCGCGAGTTCGCCGACCGGGCGGTCGCCGCGCTCGACGACGACGAGGTCGCCCGGCTGGTCTCCGAGAAGCTGACCGACCAGATCGTGGCCAGGGGCCCGGAAGACCTGCTGTCGGTCCAGCCGGTCGTCGAGGCCGTCACGCTCGGAGTGCTGCGGTCGAGCGCGTTCCGGGGCGTGGCCCGGGCGGCCGTGGCGGACCTCCACCAGGCGTTCTTCTCCGAGGGCCGCGACTCGGTCGTGCTCGACCTCGCCGACGTCGTCACCACGGTCCTCCTGCGGCTCCAGGAGGCGAACCCCGACGTCGCCGCCCGGATCCCCGACGACGTCCGGGCCGGGGCCCTGCGGGTCTCCGACCGCAGCTTCGCCACCGAGACCCTGCAGCTGGCGGAGAGGACCCGGGCGCTGGCGGTGCTCTTCCCGGTGCTGACGCTGCTGCTCTGGGCCGGCGCGATCGCGCTGGCCCGAGACCGCCGCGACGCCGTCTCCCTGATCGGCTTCTCCGCGGTCGGGGTGTCGTTGCTCGCACTCCTGATCCTGGCCGTCGCGCACCGGCTGCTGCAGCGCTCCGCCGAGACGGCCGGGGCCCGGGAGGTGACGGACGTCGTCTGGGCGAGCTTCACCCAGCCGCTCCGGTCGACCGTCGTCGTCGTCGGCGTGCTCGGCGCCCTCGTCGCGGCCGTGGCGGTGGCGTTGGTGAAGCCCGTCCCGGTCGCCGAGCGGCTCCGGACGCTCGGGGCCCGGCTGGCCCGGCCGCCCGCGTCCGAGCCGGCGGGGGCCGCCTGGGCCGCGGCGGCGATCGGCCTCGGCCTCCTCGTCGTCCTCCAGTGGCAGCTGGCCGTGCAGCTGGCCGCGTGGGCGATCGGCTTCTCGCTCCTCATCGCCGGGCTCAACGAGATCATCCGGCTCACCGGCATCGGCCAGGTGCCGGGCCTCTCGCCCGAGGAGCTCCGGAGGGCGCAGCTGACGCACGCCCGCATCCGGACCCGGCGGCTGATCCGGGGCGGAGTGCTCGTCGGACTCGTGCTCGTGGTGGGCGGGCTCGGCTTCGCGCTGTGGCGCTCGATCACGAGCGGCCCGTCCCCGGCGGTGGCGATCGCGGGAGGGTGCAACGGCCACGAGGAGCTGTGCGGCAGGCGCCTGGACCGGGTGGCGCTGGCCTCGACCCACAACTCCATGGCCGCGGCCAACTACCGGACCTGGCTCTTCGCCGAGCACGTCGGCACCATCGAGGAGCAGCTCGAGGACGGCATCCGAGGCCTGCTCATCGACACGTGGTACGGATCCCCCACGGACCGGGGCACCGTGGCGACCGACTTCGACGGAGGGAGGTCCCGCGAGGAGCTCGTCGAGCTGTACGGCGAGACCACGATCGATGCGGCCGAACGGGTCTCGGGCCGTCTCGGGGCCGACCTCCAGACCCGCGAGATCTTCCTCTGCCACAACCTCTGCGAGCTCGGTGCCGTCCCGTTCGTCGAGACGTTGGCCAACCTGCGGTCGTTCCTGGACGAGCACCCGGGCGAGGTCGTCGTGGTCTTCGTCCAGGACCAGACCGACGCCGGCGACGTGGCTCGGGACTTCGAGCGGAGCGGTCTGGTCGAGCTGGTGTGGGACGAGCTCGACAAGGCGGCCATGGCCGACGACGTGACGTCGGTGGTGTTCCCCACCCTCGGCGAGATGGTCGAGAAGAACAAGCGGGTGCTCGTCATGGCCGAGAACGACAGCGGTGACGTGCCCTGGTACTACGACGGGTTCACCCTGACCCAGGAGACGCCGTTCGGCTTCAGGAGCCTCGACCAGCTCGGGGACCTCGCGAGCTGCGACGAGAACCGCGGGCTGTCCGACAGCCCGCTCTTCCAGCTCAACCACTGGGTGACCACCGACCCGCCCACCCCGTCCGTGGCGGCCCTGGCCAACGACTACGACACGCTCTTCGACCGGGCGATCCGCTGCGGCCAGGCGCGCAGCCTGGTCCCCAACCTCGTCGCGGTGGACTTCTACGAGCAGGGCGACCTGTTCGCCGTGGTCGACACCCTCAACGGCGTCCGCACGGAGGCCGAGGGGGACCCCACGCCGGAGTGACGTCCAACGGAGCACGTCGACCTCGCGAAGGGCGTGGTTCCCGACCTCCGGCTTGACATCGAACGTGTGTTCGGATATGGTGGGTGGACCGCTTCGTGGCCGGGCGTCGAACGGCCTCCTCGCATCCGATGGCACTCGCCGCCACAGGGCGGCGGAGCCGACCGTGAGGAAGGTCCGATGCGCCCATCTGCTCCCCGATCCGCCACCCGTGCGGTCGAGCGACGCGAGTCGCCACGGGAGGAGCTGGCTGCGCTGGCGGGACGGGCCGAGGAGGTGCTCGCGGTGGTTGCCGCCGAGCGTCTCGAGGGCGAGGAGGCCCTGACGGTGCTCGCCTGGGCGTCACGGCTTCGCCGGGTGGGTGCCGCGCTGGAGGTGCTGGCGGCCCGTCGCGTCGAGGAGCTGGGTCTCTACCGGCGTAGCGGGCACCGCTCGACGGCGGACTTGATCGCGACCCGGTCGGGGACGTCGCGGGTCCGGGCCGAGGAGGTCGTCGAGACCGCCAAGGCGCTGGGCTCCTGTCCACAGACCGAGCAGGCGCTGGTCTCGGGAACGGTGTCGGGCGAGCAGGCCCGCGCCGTCACGGCGGCTGCGGCGGTCGTGCCCGAGGCCGAGGCCGACCTGCTGGCCCTGGCCGGTACCGAGTCCCTGCGGACCTTGCAGGAACGCGCCCGCGACGTGCGTCTCGAGGCCGAGGTCGACCGGTTGGGTCGGTACCGCCGTCAGCACGCGGCGCGCAGCCTGGTCCACGGCCGTGACGACGAGGGCATGGTCTGGGGCCGGTTCCGTCTCCCGCCCGACCTCGGCGCTGCGGTGGTCAACCGGCTCGAGCACCAGGCCGACGCCGAGCACCGGACCGCCCACCGGGAAGGACGGCGGGAGGGCCACGACCGCCACCTCGCCGACGCGCTCGTGAGCCTCCTCACCTCGGCCGGCGAGGCGGACCCTGCGGTCCGGGCCGCTCCCCGGTCCGACGTCGTGGTCCACGTCTCCTACGAGGCCCTGCGCCGCGGTCGCGTCGAGCCCGGTGAGATGTGCACCGTCCAGGGCGTCGGGCCGATCCCCGTCGAGCGGGCCCGGCAGCTCATGGACGACGCCTTCCTCAAGGGGGTGCTCGTGGAGGGCACCCGGGTCGGGGCGGTCCGCCACTTCGGTCGGCGCGTCCCCGCCGAGCTGCGCACCGCGCTCGAGGTCCGATCGATCCTCGAGCACGGTGACATCGTCTGCTCGGTTCCGGGTTGCGGCCGCCGGGCCGGCATCGAATGGGACCACCGGGAGCCGCACGCCAACGGCGGCGCCACCAGCTACGACAACACCCAGCCGTTGTGCGCGGAGCACCACGGGCAGAAGACCGCTCGCGACAAGGCCCGACCCGGCCGTCGGAGCACCCGCAGCGCCCGTGCGGGCCCGGGCCCCGACCCGCCCTGAGACACAGGACCTCACGTCCCGGGTGTCTCCACCGTCGCCCAGCGGGGGTGAACACACCCGAGACGACGGACCTCCCCCCGGGAAGCGGCACCAGGGCCGCGCCGGGAACGGTTCTCATCGATTCCCGCTTCGGTAGATTGGGGGGTGTGGCCGCACCCGAGCTGCACGACGTCGTCTCGACCCGGCTGCGCTCGGCCGAGCAGCGATACACGCCGGGGCGCCGCCGGCTCGTCTCCCTCCTCGCCGGCGGCGGCGGGCCGATGACGATCCCCGAGGTCCTGGAGCGCGACGGGTCCCTGGCCCAGTCGAGCGTCTACCGCAACCTCGGCGTGCTGGAGGAGGCCGGCGTCGTGGTCCGGATCGTCACCACCGACGACTTCGCCCGCTACGAGCTCGCCGAGGACCTCACCGAGCACCACCACCACCTCGTCTGCTCGAGGTGCGGGAGCGTCGCCGACTTCTCCCTGGATCCCGACGTCGAGTCCGAGCTGGCACGCGTCCTGCGCCGGGCGGCCCGGAGGGCGTCCTTCACCATCGAGCACCACCGCCTCGACCTCGTCGGCGTCTGCGGCTCCTGCCGCTGAGCCCGCCCCGGGCCGCGCCCGGGACGCGGAGCTCGACCCCGGTCAGGCCGCGGCGGCGCGCCGGAGAGCGTCGAGCAGCTGGCGGGCGAACAGCACCGCGAAGAAGATGCCCACCGACGACGCGGCCATCGTGGCCCCGGCGGCCGTGTCGGCGTGCCAGCTCACGAGCAGGCCCACCACCACCGCCAGCGAACCGAGGGCCACCGCGGTCGCCATCATCGCCGGGACCCGCCGGGCCAGCAGCGACGCCGCGGCCGGGGGCGCCACGATGAGGGCGAACACCAGCAGCGTGCCGACCGTGCGGAACGACGTGACGACCGCCCCGGTGAGCAGGGCGAGCAGCGCGAAGTGCGCGACGCCCGGTCGCAGACCGAGCAGCTTCGCCTTCTCCTCGTTGAACGACAGGGCCAGGAAGGCGCGGTAGCCGACCGCCACGACCGCGAGGGTCACCGCGGCCGCGACGGCCTGGACCGCCACGTCGCCGCGCCGGATGCCCAGGGTGTCGCCGAAGAGGATCTCGGTGAGGCCGCTGGAGAAGTTCTCCTGCCTCGACATGATGATGACCCCGAGCGCGAGCATCCCGACGAACAGCAGGCCGATGCCGGTGTCCTCGCGCAGGCGGGCCTTCCGGTGGACGACGTCGATGCCGACGATCATCACGAGGGCGGCCGCCACGGCGCCCAGCGTGAGGTTGACGCCCAGGGCGAAGGCCAGCGCGATGCCCGGGGTCACCCCGTGGGCCAGGGCGTCGCCCATGAAGCTCAGGCCCCGCAGCACCACCCACGTGCCCACGAGCGAGGTCGTGACGACGGCGAGCACCCCCGCCAGCAGCACCCGCTGCATGAACGGCTCCGAGAAGGGCTCCACCAACCAGTCCACGTCGTCGTCCTCGCGCCTCAGCCGGTGAGACCCTCGACGATCAGCCGGGTCGTCGTGCGCATCATGCCGATGTACGTGTCGGTCTCGCTGCCCTCCTCGCCCAGTGACCCGGTGGGCAGCTCGATGACCTGCACGCCACGACCCGCGTCGGCGGCGATCGCCTCGGCCAGACGGGTGGGCTCGGTCGTGGAGGCGAAGATGGCCGGTACGTCTTCCCTCTCGATGAGCTCGAGCAGCTCCGCGTACTGCCGGGCGCTCGTCTCGGACGCGGTGGTCGCGGCGGGGATCACGGTGCCCAGCATCTCCAGCCCGTAGCGATCGGCGTAGTAACCGTAGGCGAAGTGGTTCGTCACCAGCGCCCGTCGATCGGCGGGGATCGTCTCGATGAGGGCGGCGATCTCACGGTCGAGCTCGGCGAGCCGCTCCTGGTAGGCCTCGGCCCGGGCCGCGAAGTCACCCTCGGCCACCGCGGCCAGCTCGGCGGCGACGAGCCCCGCCGCTTCGATCATCCGGACCGGGTCCATCCAGACGTGCGGGTCGAGGCCACCGTCGTGATCGTGGTCGTCGGCGTCCGCCTCGGCGTGCTCCCCGTCCACGCCTGTGAACGGCTCCGGGCCGAGGAGGTCGCCGACCCGGAGCACGCGCACGCCGTCGTCCTCGGCCGACTCGATCGTGTCGAGGAGCCCCTCCTCCAGGTCGACGCCGTTGGCCACCACCAGGTCGGCGTCGCGGAGCCGGGCCGCCTGCCGGGCGGACGCCTCGTAGGTGTGGGGGTCCGCGCCGGTCGGCATGACCACCTCGACGAGGGCGTCGTCGCCGGCCACGTTCTCCACGACGTCGCCCAGGATCGTGGTCGTCACGATCACGATCGGTCGCCCCCGGCCGCGCCGTCCCCCCGCCCCCGCAGCCCGCGATCAGCAGGACGCCGGCCAGCGCCGCCGCCGCGACCCGCGACACGGAGACGGTCACGCGGTCCATCGACCCTCTCCTCTCGGGTCCGCCCGGTTCCCCATCACTCGGTCCACTCCCCCGGTTCCCCGGCGCTGTCGCCCGGTGCGCTCCCCCGGGTGGCGGCGTCCGGCCGCCGGCCGGCCCGGGTACGCAATTCTCGGAATGATAGTCGTTCTCAGATTCGCCGGCTCGGTCTCGCGGCGGACCGGAGGCTCCTCCCCCGGTGGTCGGGACCGGTCCGCCACCCCGGGCTGCGCCACCGCCGGCCACGGGCCGCACCGGGACCCGGCGGTATCCTCGGGCCGTGCCTCCCGACCCTCCCGCGCCGGCCGCCGCGCCCGTCGACGCGATCGCCGTGCGAGGTCGGCAGGTCGTGGTGGCGTGGGGCGACCAGGTCGCGCTCGCGACCTCCGACTTCGCCCTGCCCGCCGGCAGGGTCACCGCCCTCATCGGGCCCAACGGCTCCGGGAAGTCCACCCTCCTCCACGCCATCGCCAGGCTCGTCGAGCCGCTCCGGGGCTCGCTCGAGGTGCACGCCCCCGACCCTCCCGACCCCCGCTCGCCTACGTCCTGCAGTCGACGAAGGTGAACGAGGCGATGCCGGTCACCGTGCGCGAGGTCGTCATGATGGGGCGGTACGGGCGACGGGGGCTGCTGCGGCCGTTCCGCAGCGACGACCGCGAGGCCTGCCGGATCGCCCTGGAGCGCCTCGACATCGCGGACCTGCGCGACCGGCACCTCGACGAGCTCTCGGGCGGCCAGCGCCAACGGGTCTTCGTGGCCCAGGGCCTCGTCGAGGACGCCCAGATCCTCCTGCTCGACGAGCCGGTCACCGGCCTCGACCTCGTGTCGCGCGATCGCATCCAGCAGGTCATCGCCGAGGAGCGCGACCGGGGCACGACGATCGTGCTCACGACCCACGATCTCCGCGACGCCTGGGCCGCCGACCACGTCCTGCTGTTGGCCGGGCGGGTGGTCGCCGGCGGGCCGCCCGGCGAGGTGGTCACGGCGGAGCGCCTGAGCGCCGCCTTCGGCACGGAGATCGTCACGGTCGGGCCGCGCTCGCTGCTCGTCGACGACGCGCATCACGTCACCACGGCTCCCCGGCACGTCCACTTCGACCGCACCGGCCACCACCACGGCGTCCCGCCCTCGGAGTGACCCCGGCCGGGCCCGGCCCGTCCCGGGTCCTCCACGGTTCCTCACGGCGATCTCCACGTCGTCTCCAAGCTCCGGCCGCCCGGATCCCCGACGATGGCTCCAGCCGAGCGAGGAGACGAGCCATGGAGCGCGAGTACGACGCCGTGATCGTGGGAGCCCGGGTCGCAGGATCGGCCACGGCGCTGTGCCTCGCCCGCCTCGGCCACCGGGTCCTGGTGGTCGACCGGGCCCCCCGGATCGGCGACACGCTGTCCACCCACGCCGTGCTCCGCACCGGTGTCGTCCAGCTCACCCGCTGGGGTCTGCTCGACCGGGTGATCGCCGGCGGGGCCCCTCCGTCCCGGCGGATGGTGCTCTCGGTCGACGGCGCCACGATGCCGCTGCCCGCCGACGAGACCGGCCGGGTGGCGGCGCTCTACGCCCCCCGCCGCCACGTGCTGGACAACATCGTGCTCGACGCGGCCCGGCGGGCCGGCGCCGACGTGGCGCTCGGGACCAGCCTGACCGGCGTCGTGCACGACGCGACCGGGCGGGTGGCCGGGGCCCGGCTCCGCTCCACGGCCGGAGAGCGCATCGTCCGCGCCTGCTTCACGGTGGGGGCCGACGGCCTGCGTTCCCGGGTAGCAGCCGCGGTCGGCGCGCCCGTCCTCGACCACCGACCGGCCACCTGCGCCTGGATCTACACCTACGTGGCCGGCGTCGGCACCGGCGACCTCGAGATGTTCTACGGCTCGCGGCGCATCGCGGGGATCTTCCCGACGAACGACGGTCTCGCGAACGTCTACGTCGGGGTGCCGGTCACCGAGGCCGACCGCGTCCGGACCGACCCCGACGGCCTGTTCCACGAGACCCTGGCCACGATCTCGCCCTCGCTGGCCGAGCGGATCCGGGCCGGCGCGCGGGTCGAGCGGTTCCGGGTCTCGACCGGCCTCCCGGCGCTGGTCCGCCGGCCCCACGGCCCGGGCTGGGCCCTCGTCGGAGACGCCGGCCACCACAAGGACGCGGCCAGCGGCCACGGGATCAGCAGCGCCTTCCGCGACGCCGAGCTGCTCGCGCGGAGCCTCCACGCCTCCGCCCGGGGAGACGAGCCCGAGCGGGCCGCCCTGGCCGGCTTCGAGGCGCGGCGAGACGCGCTCTCCCACCGGATGCACGAGGCGGTCTGCGGGCTGGCCTCGCTGGACTGGGACGGGCCCGGCGCGATCGCCCACCTGGCGACGATGGGCGAGGCGATCGACCGGGAGTGCGACGTGCTGTGGGCCCTCGACACGGCGGGCGACACGGCACCGGTCGCCGCCTGAGGGAGGAGCGCCGCACGCGGGGAGGACGCCCCGTTCCCGCGAGCGCGGTGCCCCGCGGCCCGCCGTGGAACAATGCCGCAGGTGCGGTACCGGTTCGACGACTTCGAGCTCGACCTCGACCGGTTCGAGCTCCGGCGCGGCGGCGAGGTCCAGCGGGTCGAGCCCCAGGTGTTCGACGTCCTCACGCACCTCGTGCGCAACGCCGGCCGGGTGGTCCCCAAGGAGGAGCTCCTCGACCACGTCTGGGGCGACCGCTTCGTGAGCGAGTCGGCCCTGACCAGCCGGATCAAGGCCGTTCGGGCCGCCGTCGGCGACAGCGGGCGCTCCCAGCGGCTCGTCCGCACCGTCCACGGCCGGGGTTACCTGTTCCAGGGCGAGGTCGTGGAGGCGACCGACCGGCCGGCGGTCACGCCGGCCCGGGCCGAGCCCGCGACCCGCTACGCCCGCAGCGGCGCCTACCACCTCGCCTACCAGGTGATCGGCGACGGCCCCCCCGACCTCGTCTTCATCCCCGGGTTCGTGTCCAACGTGGAGCTGCAGTGGCAGCTCCCCGGGTTCGCCGAGTTCTTCCAGCGCCTCGGCTCGTTCGCCCGCCTCATCGTGTTCGACAAGCGGGGCACGGGACTGTCCGACCGGGTCCCTCTCGACGAGATCCCCACCATCGAGGAGCGGATGGACGACGTCCGGGCGGTCATGGACGCCGCCGGCTCGGAGCGGGCCACGCTGTTCGGCATCTCCGAGGGCGGGCCGATGGCGCTCGTGCTCGCGGCCACCTTTCCCGATCGGGTCGACCAGCTCGTGATCTGCAACTCGTTCGTCGAGGGCAGCTGGGGCGAGCGCGAGATCGTCGACCTCGACATGGTCGAGCGCTCCTGGGGCGAGGGGCTGGTCTTCTCCGTCCTCGCCCCGTCGTGGGCCCGGGACCCGGCCATGCGGCAACAGCTCGGCCGCTACGAGCGGCACGCCGCCAGCCCCCAGGTGGCCCGCCAGATCATCGAGCTGGCCACCAGGATCGACGTCCGCGGCGTCCTCCCGGCCGTCCACCGCCCCACCACGGTGGTGCACCGGCGGGACGACCCCATCTTCCCCTTCGAGCAGGCCGAGCGCATGGCCGCGGCCGTCGCGGGCGCCGAGCTCGTCGGGCTCCCGGGCCACGACCACTTCGTCTGCGCCGGCGACGCGCAGGCCGTGCTCGACATCGTGGAGCAGCGGGTCACCGGGCAGCCGGGTCCACCGGTCCCGTCCCAGCGGGTCCTCGCCACGGTGGCGTTCGTCGACATCGTCGGCTCCACGGCGACGGCGCGCGAGCTCGGCGACCGGCGCTGGCGTGACCTGCTCGACCGCTTCCACACGGTCACCGGAGAGGCGGTGGCCACCGAGGGCGGCCGGCGGGTGAAGACGACGGGCGACGGCTACCTCGCGCTGTTCGACGGACCGGCCCGGGCCATCCGGTCGACCTGCTCGGCCCGGGCGGCGGCCGCCGGCCTGGGGCTGGCGGTGCGGGCAGGGGTGCACACGGCCGAGGTGGAGCTCGTCGGGGACGACGTGGCCGGCATCGGCGTCCACATCGGCGCCCGGGTCGCGGGGGAAGCGACGCCCGGCGAGGTGTGGGTGTCGCGCACGGTACGGGACCTCGTCGCCGGCTCCGGGTTGCGGTTCGCCGACCGGGGCAGCCACGCGCTCCAGGGCCTCGATGAGTCGTGGGCCCTCTACGCGGTCGAGTAGCCCCCGTCGGGGACCGGCCGCGCCAGCAGCCGGCGGGTCAGTCGATCGACGGGCTTGTCGACGGGCTCGGGGCCATCGACGCCGTCGACGGACCCGGAGCCGTCGGGCCGAGCGGTGCGCCCGCTCCGAGCCGGGCTCGCCTCCGGCGCACGAGGAGCAAGAGCGTCGTGCCCGTCCCGGCGGCCACCGCCCACACCCAGGGCGGCCGGTCGAGGGCCCACGGGAGGAGCTCGGCGCCGGCGACCACGGCGAAGACGATGCCGGGCAGCAGACCGATCGCGGTCCCGACGAAGAAGTGACGGGACCTGACCCGTGACATCCCCAGCAACCAGTCGGCCTGGGGGAGCAGGTTCGTCGCCAGGCGCAGGACGATCACCGTGCGCAGGCCGCGCTCGGCCAGGTGCCGGTCGTACCGCAGGACCCTCGGCGACAGCCGGGACTCGACGAGGTCCCGGGCGACGAACCGGGCCCCGTAGAACCCGATGGTGCTCGCGACCATCCCCCCGCCCCAGACCGCCAGCGTCGCGAGCCAGGTGGGCCACACCAGGGACGCGGGGACGATGAACACGACGCCCGGCAGGCCGAAGGGCTGGACCGTTCCCATGAGGGCCACGAAGACGAGCGGGCCCCACACGCCCGAACCGGTGAGGAGCTCCTCCAGCCGGTCGGAGTCCCGCACGAGGTCCCACAGCCCGAGGGCCAGGAGCCCGCCGAGGCTCGCGAGGGCGACGACGAGCACGAGTCCTCGCTTCACCCGGACCGACATCGCCCCGCCGTCCTCCCCTGCCGGCGGCCAGCCTACGACCGTCCGCGGGGGAATGCCCCCTCCGCACGGTTCCTACCGGTTCGGCGCAGGCCCGAGCCCTCGGACCGGCGGCCGCGGTGTCGGTAGGCTGGCCGGGTGGACGAGCTGGTCCGGTGGCTCGGCGCGGAAGCCCACGAGAACGCCCGGTGGATGGGCTGGAACACGCTCCTCGCGCTCGTGCCGGCGGCGATCGCCCTCCTCCTGTTCCGACCCGGGTTCCGGTCCGGCCGGCGACCAGGGCCCGCCTGGTGGGTCGGCGCGACCCTCTTCCTCCTCTTCCTGCCCAACGCCCCCTACGTCCTCACCGACGTCGTCCACCTCGTCGCCGACGTCCGCGAGGAGTCCTCGGACGCGGTCGTGCTGGCCGGTGTCCTCCCCGTCTACGGCGCGTTCTTCGCCACCGGCCTCGGCGCGTACGTGCTCTGCCTGCGCCGGATCAGCCGCTTCCTCGTGGAGCACGGATGGGATCCGCCCCGACGCGTGGCCGCGGAGCTCGTACTGCACGGGGTGTCCGCGGTCGGGATCTACCTCGGTCGCGGTCCCCGCCTGAGCTCCTGGGACGCGGTCCTCGACCCCGCGAGGACGATGTCCGGGCTCGGCGGCCTCCTCCGCCCCGTGCCGCTCGCCGCGACCGTCGCGGTGTTCGCCGGCCTCCTGGTCGCCACCGCGGTCGTCCGGGTGCTGCTGGACGCGACGGCCGAGCTCGCACACCGACACCTCGGGCCACTGCGGCCCGCGTAGCCCGACGTGCCCGCGTCGACGCCCGAGAGACCCGGGAGACCCGACCCGCCCGGCGGCGGGCTCCCCCGGCTCTACGGCGACCTCGCCGACTGGTGGCCGCTGCTGTCGGCGCCGGCCGAGTACGCCGAGGAGGCCGGGCGGTACCTCGAGGTGATGCGCGCGACCTCGGCGATCCCGGTGCGGGAGCTGCTGGAGCTCGGCTCGGGTGGGGGGAACACGGCCTCTCACCTCGCGGCCCACCTCGACCTGACGCTCGTGGACCTCGCCCCGGCGATGCTCGAGGTGAGCCGCCGGCTGAACCCGGGGTGCACCCACGTCGAGGGCGACATGCGGACCGTGCGGCTGGGGCGGAGCTTCGACGCCGTGCTCGTGCACGACGCCGTCGACTACCTCACGACCCCCGAGGATCTCTTCGCCGCGATGACCACCGCGGCCGTCCACTGCCGGCCCGGCGGCGTGGCGCTGTTCGTCCCCGACCACGTGCGCGAGACGTTCACGCCCTCGACGAGCCACGGCGGGCACGACGGCGACGGCCGCTCCCTGCGGTACCTCGAGTGGACCCACGCCCCCGATCCGGGCGGCACGACGTACATGGTCGACTTCGCGATCCTGCTGCGCGAGGGATCGACGACGCGCGTCGAGCACGACCGCCACGTCTGCGGGCTCTTCGGGCGCGCCCTCTGGCTCGACCTGCTCGACCGGGCGGGGTTCGCCCCCCACGAGGAGGCCGTCGCGCTCTCGGGCGGCGAGGTCGTGTCGTGCTTCGCCGGCCGGCGACGCGGGCACGACTCCCCGACCTGACGTCCCCTCGAGCGCCGGCCCGCTTCCGACGCGCCGCCCGGTTGGGCCCCGGTTGCTAAGGGCAGCCTTACCTGAGTAAGGTGAGGTTCACCTGACAGCGGGGCGGCGGAGACCTCGGGAGCCCGGGAGGGGCACATGGCGCGACAGGACGTGGCGACCGGAGCGGCCGTCGTGAAGATGCCCGGCCACTGGGTGCTCGCCCGGGCCGGGAAGCGGGTCCTGCGACCGGGAGGGCGCGCGCTCACCCGGCGCATGGTCCGGGCCCTCGACGTCGGGCCGGAAGATCAGGTCGTCGAGCTGGCGCCGGGGCTGGGCGTCACCGCGGCCCTCCTCGTGTCCGCCCGGCCCGCCTCCTACGTCGGCGTGGAGGCCGATCCCGACGCCGCGGCCACCGTGCGAACGACCATCGGGGACCGGGGCTCGGTGATCACCGCACCCGCCCAGCGGACCCCGCTCGAGACCGGGAGCGCCACCGTCGTCGTGGGCGAAGCCATGCTCACGATGCAGAACCCGGCGAACAAGCACGCTGTCGTGGCCGAAGCCGCCCGCCTGCTCGCCCCGGGCGGCCGGTACGCCATCCACGAGCTCTGCGTGCTGCCCGAGGACGTCGACCCGGCCACCCAGCGGGAGCTGGCCTCCGACCTCTCCCGAACGATCCACGTCGGCGCACGGCCCCTCACCGTCTCCGGGTGGACCGCCCTGCTCGGCGAGCACGGCTTCGACGTCACCTGGGAGCGCCGGGTCGCCATGGGGCTGCTGCAGCCGGGGCGCGTCGTCAGGGACGAGGGGATCGCACGGGCCCTGGGGTTCGCGGCCGGCGTGCTGCGCGACGCCGAGGCCCGCGCCCGCGTCCGGGGGATGCGGGCCTGCTTCTCCCGCTGGCGGTCGCACCTCGGTGCCGTCGCCCTCGTGGGCGCCGCCGGGACCACGGCGGGACCGCGACGCGGACCGCCGGACCCGAGACCCCTCTCACCCCGTGAGCGGCGTCGAGCTCCGCGGGGTCACCGTCCGCCTGGGGGCCGGGTCGTGATCGACGCACTCGACCTGCAGGTGGCCCCCGGAGAGACGATGGCCGTCGTCGGGGCCTCGGGCGCCGGCAAGACGACGCTCCTGCGCACGGTGGCCGGGCTCGTCCGGCCGACCGCCGGCACGGTCTCCCGTCCGAGGGGCGTCGCCGGCTACGTGTTCCAGGAGCCGCGCCTGCTCCCGTGGCGCAGCGCGCTCGACAACGTCACCTTCGTGCTCGGCCGGCGCCCCACCCCCGCCGAGCGGGACCGGGCCCGGTCCCTCCTCCACCAGCTCGACCTGGACGACGCCGAAGACCTCCCGCCCAAGGCGCTCTCGGGAGGGATGCGCCAACGGGTGTCGATCGCCCGGGCCCTCTTCGCCGATCCCGACACCGTGCTCGTCGACGAGCCGTTCGGGGCGCTCGACGCCGGGATGCGCGCCCGCCTCACCGACGACCTGACCCGCATGCTCGGGTCCCGCCCCCGCTGCGTCCTCTGGGTCACCCACAGCCTGGCCGAGGCCGCGGCCGTCGGCGACCGGATCCTGTTCCTGGCGTCGCGACCGAGCCGGTGGCACCTCGTGCGGCCGGGCTCCGACCACCGCGAGCGCCGGGACCCCGAACGGGCGGATCTCGAAGCACACCTCACCGCCCTGCTCCACCAAGGGAGGCTCCCGTGACGACTCGACCCCGGTTCCGTCTGCCGGCCGCCCTCCTCGCGGGGCTCCTCCTCGCCGCGGTCGCCGGCTGCGGGGCGGACGACGAGCCCACCGGGGCGGCCCCGGCCACCACGGTCACCGAGGCCACCACGGCCCCCGAGGTCGATCGGGCGCCCGAGCCACTCGCACGGCTCCGCCTCACCTACCCGGAGACGTTGGCGTTCGCGGCCCCCTTCGAGCTCGCCGCGAGCCGCCCCGGCCTGCTCGCCGTCGCCGACGAGGTCGCGCTCACCCCGTGGGCGAGCCCTGACGTGCTCAGGACGATGCTGGTCAACGGCGAGGCCGACGTCGCCGCCGTCCCGACCTACGTCGGGGCCAACCTCTCCAACCGGGGGGTGGACGTGCGGCTGGTCGCCGTCGTCGTCTGGGGCCTGCTCCACCTCCTCGGGCCGGAAGGGGACCCCGGCCGACTGGGAGGCGCTCAGGGGCGAGACGGTCCACGTCCCGTTCCCGGGTGACATGCCGGACCTCGTCTTCCGGTACCTCGCCGAGGCGAACGGTCTCACGGTGGGCGAGGACTTCGAGATCGAGCACCACGCGCAGCCACTCGAGATCGTCGCCCTCCTCGCCTCCGGGAAGGCCCGCTGGGCCGTCCTCCCCGAGCACGTCGCGACCCTCGCGCTCCGCAACGCCGGCCAGGCGGGCTTCCCGGTGGCGCGGGTCGTCGACCTGCAGGCCGCCTGGGGCGAGGCCACCGGCACCGAACCCCGGATCCCCCAGGCGGGGATCGTCATGCCGGCCGAGCTCGTCGAGAGCCGGCCCGACGTGGTCGCCGCCGTCCAGCGCGAGGTGGCGGCAGCCGTCGAGGCGATCACGAGCGACCCCGCCGCGGTCGCACCGGGCCTGGCCGAGTCCTCGTCGCTGCCCGAGGCGGTCGTCGCCGACGTGATCCCCCGCCTGAACCTCGACGTGGTCAGCGGCGCTGACGCACGGGCCGAGCTCGAGCGCTTCTTCGGGGAGCTCCACGACCGGTCACCGGACGTCATCGGGGACGCCTCCCCGGCGACGAGTTCTACGTCCCGACGATGCCCTGAGCCGCGACCGTGCGCGCACCCGACCTCGCCCCCGGCCGTCCGTACCGCCCCACCCGGTCCCGGTCCGGTCTCCTGACCCTGGCCGGCACCGTGCTCCTCCTCGGCGGCTGGGCCGCCTGGTCGGCCACCCAGCCCCAGATCGTGATCCTCCCCCACCGAGACCCTCGCCGCGGCCCGGGACCTCGCCACCAGTGGCGAGCTCGCGCGCCGGCTCACCACCACGATCTCCCGGTCCCTGGCCGGCGTGGCCCTCGGCGTGGCGATCGGCGGAGCGTGGGGTCTCGGCGCCGGGCGCTCGCGAGCGATCGGAGGCGCTGACCCGGCCGCTGCTGGCGACGCTCCTCGCCGTCCCTCCCGTGGTCGTGGTCGTGTTCGGCCTCGTCTGGCTCGGGACGAACGGACCGGTGCCGACCTTCGTGGTCGCGATCGTCTCCATCCCCTCCTCGCCGTCTCCACCGCCGAAGGCATCCGGGCGATCGACCCCGAGCTGCTCGAGATGGCCCACACCTTCCGGGCGCCGCGCCTCCACGTCCTCCGCCACGTCGTGGTCCCCTCGGTCGCCGGGCCCGTCATCGCGGCGCTCTCGGTCGCCACGGCCCAGGCGCTGCGCGTCGCCGTCATGGCCGAGCTCCTCGCCGCCGGCGACGGGATCGGCCACGGATCGCCCGGGCCCGCACCAACCTCGACACGGCCGAGGTCTTCGCCTGGGCCGCCGTCCTGGTCGCGACCGCCCTCCTGGTCGAGGCGACCCTCCTCCGGCCGCTCGCGCGGCGGGCGACCCGCTGGCGCGACGCCGGTCCCGGTGATCGGGTACCGGGGGACGAGCGCCGCGCTCAGGGAACGTTCAGCAACGTCTCGTAGGGTGCGCGCCCGTGAAGACGACCAGGCGACGCAGCATCCTGGTGGCCCTGGTCCTCGCCGTCGTGGCGATCGTCGGAGCAGGGGTCTGGTGGTTCCTCAGGGACGACGCTCCCCCACCCGTCGCGCTGGAGACCGCGGTGTCGGGTGTGGCGAGCGACACCGGGGGTCGCAGGGCACCACGGGCGACGGCGCGAGCAGCACGACGAACGAGACCGGTGCTCCAGCCCTGGCCACGACCGACGTCAGCGGCACCTGGTCGGTCGACACCGAGGCCGGCGACTTCGACGACGAGACCGCCACCGGCTCGTTCGCGGGCTTTCGCATCGAGGAGGAGCTGGCCCGGGTCGGATCGGCGACCGCCGTCGGGCGGACCGGCGACGTCACCGGCACCGTCGAGATCGACGGGTCGTCCGTGACGGCCGCGACCTTCGAGGTGGACCTCACGACGATCACCACGAACGAGGAACGCCGCGACGACAACGTCCAGGACGCCCTGGAGACCAGCCGGTACCCGACGGCGACCTTCACGCTCACCGAGCCCATCGACCTCGGGGACGCGGCGCAGACGGGGGCGGCGGTCACGACCACCGCGACCGGCGACCTCACGATCCACGGCGTGACCCGGTCGGTCCAGTTCCCGCTGGAGGCCCAACTGGTGGGCGAGACCATCGTCGTCGTGGGCTCGCTCGACCTCACCTTCGGTGACTTCGACGTCCAGGTCCCCGACAGCATGATCGTGGTCTCGGTCGAGGACCACGGCATCCTCGAGCTCCAGCTCCTGCTCGTCCGGGCGCCGTGACGTCGCGGCACCTCGCACCGGCCCGACGCGACAGCGAGGCGGGCCGCGCCGGTACGAGGCGTCCTCCGCGGTGGTCCCCGTTCAGCCCGGGTCAGCTCCTCACGGGCTGACGAGGATCGGCTCGCCGAGGTCCAGGAAGCGCATGTCCGGCACCAGCGACTGGAACTCGGCGAACGCGGCCGCGACGTCGTCGGGGCGTTCCCGCCCCTCCCCGGCGCGCGCCTCGGCCTCGCTCGTGAAGTAGGCGACCTCCACGGCGGTGCCGTCGGGCTGCCACGCCCGGATCGCCCCGATGAGATCGGGCCGGTGGCGCGGCAGGACCTCGGCCATCGACGCGTCGACCTCGCGCAGGCGACTCCGGTCGGTCACCCGGCCGATCATGACCTGGACGAAGCCGGCGTCGTCGGAGCCACCGCCCATGAGCTCCTCGACGTCGCTGGAGTCGTGGAAGGTGGGATCGCCGTCGAAGTGCTTCGCCGTCTCCTCCCACCAGGCACTCTGCTCCGGGCGCGCCGCGTTCGCCTTCGCGTCGGCCTCGCTCTCGAACCGGGCCATGACGAACGCCGTGCCGTCGGCGGTGACCCCCGCGGTGGACCCCAGGTACCCGGGGGCGTCCCGCATGAGCTCCGCCTTCCACCGCTCGAGCTGGCGCTTCACGCCGGCCGGATCGCTGGTCCTGCCCTCGATCGTCTGCACGAACACGGGCGACCTCCCCCCTCTGGTTCGACGGTCTGGTGCGACGGCCTCGCTCGACGGTTCGGCGGGACCGCGACGCGACCATACGCCCGCGCGCCCCTCTTGTCACCGGCGGGTCACGTGGGGCCGCGGGCCGCCGACGCCGGGACGGCCGCCCCGCGTCAGCCGGCGAGGAACCCGGCGAGCGCGGCGCGGTCGAAGTACACGTCGTTGCGGGCGATGCGGTCGCCCTCGAGGAGGACCAGGTCCATGCCGTCGACCTCGACGGCCTCGTCCTCCCGGCCGTGCGGAGCGAGGGTCGCGGTCCACAGCACCGCGGCGCCGTCCTCCGCCAGGGCGTACAGCTCGCGCTTGCGCCACCTCATCCGCCACCCGGCGAACAGCTTCGCGAGGTAGCGGCCGAGGGCCTCGGCCCCCTCCACGTGGCCCCTCGTGTTCGGGTCCCGGTAGCGGACGTCGGGTGTGTAGCAGTCCAGCACCGCATCGACCTCCTGGGTGTTCCAGGCGCCCAGGAACTCGTCGGCGAGGCGGTGGAGACGATCGGTGTCGACGGTGACGGCCACGGTGGGCCCCCTTCCTCGAGGTTTCTGGAGGTAACTCTCCAATATTCTGGAGGATAGTCTCTACTATGTGGCCAGACCGCGCAAGCACGAACCGGGGGCGATGCTCGACGCGGCCCTCGGCCTCCTCCGGGACCACGGCCCTCCCGGGGTCACGATGACCGCCGTGGCCGAGGCCAGCGGCGCGCCGAGCGGCTCGCTGTACCACGCCTTCGGGAGCCGCGACGTCCTGCTCGCCGAGCTGTGGCTGCGCACCATCGAGCCGTTCCAGGAGCGCTTCCTCGCCTGCCTCGAGACCCCGGACCCGCTGGAGGCCGCCGAGGCGGCCGCGGCCTTCACGCTCGACTGGGTCCGGGCCCACCCCGACGAGGCCCGCCTCCTGCTCCTCCATCGCCGGGAGGACCTCGCGAGCGGGCCGTGGCCCGGGAGCGTCGTGGAGCGGGCCCGCCGCCTCGCCACCACGTTCGACGACGCGCTCCACCGGTACGCGGCGCTCCTCGCGGCCGTCCGCGGCGAGCGCCCCGCGGACGCCCTGGACCGGGCCTGGTTCGTGCTCGTCGACCTCCCGTCCGCCGCCGTGCGCCGGCACCTGGGAGACGGCCGGGAGCCGCCACGAGCCGTCGACACCCTGCTGCGGACCGCGCTTCGAGCCGTGGTCGCCCCCACCTCGCCCTGACCGAGGCGGTTCCCCGCCCGGACGGGCGGGTCGGCGGTGGCGAGGCCGACGAGGTGCGGGCGTCACCATCGGCGACCCGAGTGTCCCTACCCCGACCAGCGACGGCAACGACACCGGGGAGCAGACCGGCGGCCCGGGCGCTACGGCTCGGGATCGCCGGGGAGCACCAGCCGCTCCCCTACCACCCGGCCCTTCCCCAGTCGCGCGCCGCCCGGTCACCGGCGAAGAAGCGGGCGAAGAGCTCCTCGGTGTTGTCGGGCATCCACTCGCAGTAGTTCCAGCTCCTCGCCGTCTCCTTCCCCCCCTCGCTGCGCGACGTCGAGACCACCGGACCGAACGTGTGCATGGGCCAGTCGGCGCAGGTGTCCTGCTCCAGGTGGACCACCTGGTCCCCCACCTCCAGGCGCGTCCGCCACACCGTCCCCCGATCGTCATAGGTCGTCTCGGTCACCCCCACCCGATGCGCCTCGCTACGGCCCCCCACGATCAGGTGCGACGCCGCGAACCCCGTCTCCCCCCGCCCCTTCCACACGAACCCCCGTCCAGCTCCCCGTCCACGTACTCCACCAGCCACATCGACCACTGCTTCTCCAACCTCCGGATCAACGGGAGCTGGAAGTACAGGCGACCCGGGTGGCTGTAGCTCCAGTCCAGGAAGCAGAACCCCTCCACCGGGTCCCCGTCCACCTCACCGGTCGCCCGGCCGATCTGGCTCCGGTGCTGGATCGGATGCTCGATCCCCTCCTGCTCGGGAACCCAGAACGTGCACGCCGACCCCACCTGCTCCACGTGCAGGCGGAACCGGCCCCCCGCGTCCGACCAGTCGAACCAGCCCTCCGCCACGTCCATCCGCACGTGCTCCCCCACGAAGTGCACCGCCCCCGCCGACTCCGAGTACTCGTAGGCCTCGACCTGGTTGATGGGCAGCTCGGGGTAGAGGTTGCCCGGCAGGGCGTAGCGGTTCCCGGTCGCGAGCTCCATGAACATGTAGGTGTGGGCCATGCCGACCTTGAGCTCGTCGAAGCCGCGCATCCCGTGGTAGCGGCGGCCCGACGCGCCGGTGAGCACCGCCCCCGGCCACATCCCCGCCAGCACGTAGTCCTCCCGCGGGGAGTACCCCCGGCGGTACTCGTCGAGGGTCGGCTCCTCCAACCACACGTCGTAGCGGATCACAGGCTCCCTCTCTCCGTGGGCACCGGCGCCGGGGTTGCCGGGGGCGACGCCCCACCCAGGTAGGCGGCGAGGACGGCGGGGTCCTGGCGCACCGACGCGGGGGGGCCCGAGGCGATCACCTGGCCGAAATCGAGCACGTGGACGGAGTCGCAGACGCCGAGGACCAACCCCATGTCGTGGTCGACCAGCAGGATGGCGACGCCCAACTCCTCGACCAGGGTCCGCAGACGCCGCCCGAGGAGCTCGCTCTCCCAGGTGTCGAGGCCGGCGGCCGGCTCGTCGAGGAGCAGGACCTCCGGGCGGGCGGCGACGGCGCGGGCGACGGCCACCAGCTTGCGCTCGCCGTGGGACAGCTCCCGGGGCATGCGGGACGCGATGTCGGTGAGTCCGACGAGGTCGAGCGCCCAACCGACATGCGCCTCCGCCCCACGGCGCGGCACGACCAGCCCGGCCGCGAGGTTCCACCAGCCGGGGCGCTCGGCCGCCACCATGAGGTTCTCCTCGACGGTGAGGTCCTCGAAGAGCTGCAGCGACTGGAAGGTCCGGGCCAGGCCGAGGCGGGCGCGCGCGTCGGGACCGAGCCGCTGGACCTCTCGGCCGGCCAGACGGACCCGGCCGGACGAGAGCGGGACGAACCCGGTGAGGGCGTCGATGAGGGTGGTCTTGCCGGCCCCGTTCGGCCCGATGAGGCCCACGAGCTCCCCCCGAGGGAGCGTGAGGCCCACCTCGCGAAGGGCCTGGAGCCCGGCGAAGCGCACCTGGACGCCTTCCGCCTCCAACAGGGGCCCCGCGCTCCCGGAAGGCACGAACGGGTCCGGAGCCGGCGGCGTCGGCTCACCGGCGAGGGGCCCCTCCGCCGCCGTCGCCTGGTCCGGGCGCTGGGCGGCAGGCCGGGCGACGGCGCGACGGAGCCGTCCCAGCCCGGCTCGGGCCGCGCCCGCCACCCCTCCGGGTAGAGGACCGCGACGACGAGGAGGCCCAGGCCGTTGAAGAGCAGCTCGTACTCCCCGAAGCCCACCCAGCGGTCCAGGGCCGTGTACACGATCCCGCCGCCGGCGAGGAGGCCGCCCACCACGGCACCCGAGACACTCGTGATCCCGCCCACGTACGCCGCGGCCAGCACACCCAGCGACACGAACACGCCGAAGGAGGTGGCCGAGAGCTGGATTCGCTGGTAGCCGATGAGTACGCCGCCGACACCGGCGAGGAACGCCGACAGCGCGAAGGCCGCGAGCTTCGTGCGGGTCACGCTGACCCCGACCGCGGCCGCCGCCCGCTCGTCCGCCCGGACCGCGAGCATCCGCCGCCCGCCCGGGCCCCGCCGGAGGTTGGCGACGACCAGGGCGAGGGCGGTCAGGACGAGGAGCACGAAGATCCCGAACGCAGGCCGGGGGAAGTGGCCCCCGCCCCGGATGCCCAGGTCGAGCCCGAAGAGCGACGGGGAGGGCACGAAGGCGCCGTCGAACCCGCCCGTGTAGTCGGGGTTCTTGAACACGAACTCCTCGAGCGCGACGCCGGCCGCGAGGGTCACGACGGCCAGGTTCACCCCCCGGACGCGCAGCGCCGGGATCCCGACGAGGATGCCGATCGCCGTGGCGAGCGCGACGGCAAGGAGGGGGAGAACGGGAAGGGGATGCCCGCCCCGTCGGCGAGCTTGCTGAGGGCGAAGCCGGCGATCCCGGCCAAGGCCATCTGCGCCAACGAGATCTGGCCGACATAGCCGGTGAGGACGACGAGCGAGAGGCACACCACGGCGACGACGAGGCTCACGATGAGCCCGAAGCGGTAGCCGCCTCTCAGCACCAGCATCGCGGCGGTTCCCGTGGCCACCGAGGCCGAGGCGGTGATCGCCAACCGCCTCGGGCTCGGTGCGACCGGGAGCTGCGCCGTGGCCAGCGAGGCGCGGTCGGGCAGCCTCCGTCCCACGACGAAGAGGACCGCGATCACGACGAGAAAGGGGAGGCCCTCCTTCACCCCCACGCGGGGCACCCACGAGTAGTCGGTCTGCAACTTGGTGATGACCGACTGGCCCGCGCCCAACGCCAGCCCGCCGGCCACGGTCCAGCCGAACGAGGAGAACCGCCCGACGAGCGCGGCGCCCAGTGCCGGGACGACGAGGAGGGTGAACTTCAACGGGTCGACCCCGGTCACCGGAGCGACGAGGATCCCCACCAGCCCGGCGACCATGCTGGCCATCACCCAGTTGGCCGCCGCGATCCGGTCGGGCGAGAGACCGAGGAGGATCGCGCCCTTCTCGTTCTCGGCCGAGGCCCGGGTGGCGAGCCCGAAGCGGGTGTGCAGGAACAGCGCCCACAGCGCGATGCCCAGCAACACTGCGAGGCCGGCCAGCCAGAACCGGTCCCGGGGGATCGTCACGCCGAGGACGTCGACGCCCTCGTCGGGGAGGATCGGGGCCAGGGAGCGGGTCTTCGTCCCGAACCGCAGCAGCACCACGGCCTGGAGCACCAGCATGATGCCCACGGAGGCCACCACCTTGGCCAGGGCCGGGGCGTTGCGCAGGGGCCGGAAGACGAGGTGGACGAGGAACCCGAGCAGGGCCGAGACACCGAGGGCGACGAACAGGGCCGGGACCAAGGGGACCTCTGCCGCCACGTGGATCCGGTCGGGGAGCCCCGGCACGGGGACGACGAGGTCACCGGTGGATCGCAGCTCGGCGTAGGTGTAGACGGCGAGCATCGCCATGGCGCCGTGGGCGAAGCTGATGACGCCCGAGCCCCGGTAGGCCAGGACGATGCCCAGACCGAGCGCCGCGTACACGGCGCCCGACCCGAGCCCGAGGAGCACGAAGAGGACGTAGTCGCTGATGGGCTGCCCTTCCCGGAGGATCCGGCTGGTCCCCGACCCCCGACCGCGCTCTTGCCTAGCCCAGCAGCTCCCTGCCGTCCACGAACGCCCCGTCGGTGGCGTCGACGAGCCCGCCCTCCTGGTACTGGTAGATCCTCACCGCCGTGTTGCACAGCGACGGCATGATGGCGAGCTGCCCGCACGTCCACCCGGCCGGCTCGCCCATGAACAGCCGGCCGCCCTGGGTCGTCTTCAGCGCGTCCATGACCGACGCGGGCGACAGGGCGTCGAACCCGATCCCGTCGAGCACGTAGTAGAGCGTCATGATCGTGCTGAACCCGAGGCCGGTGAGTCCCCGGTAGTCCACGCCGGACGCGTACTGCTCGACCTTCTCGCGGTAGAGCGCGACGTCCTCGTCGTCCTCGGGGTCCTCGAGGCTCGGACCAAGGGTGAAGTACGTGCCCTCCGCGCCCTCGCCGGCGCTCTCGATGACCTCGTCGGTGTAGCAGGCACCGGTGGTGGCCATCGGGATGTCGAGCCCGAGAGAGCGGTGGGCCTTCATGATCCCCGCGCAGCCCTGGGGCGCGAAGAGGAGCAAGAGCACGTCGGGATCGGCCTGCTGGGCGGCGGTGACCGCCGGGGTGAAGTCCGCGGCGTCGGGCGCCTCGCCGATCTCGACGTGCTCGATCCCGAGCTTGTCGAGGGGCCCCGTGACGAGCGGGAGGGCCGCCTGGCCCGCCGCCTCGTCCTGGAACATCACGGCGACCTTGCCGGCCTGGAGGTACTCGTCCACGAAGGCCACGAGGGCGAGCATGCTGGCCACGGTGCCGCCGCTGAAGTAGAAGCCATTGGGCGCGGAGAAGTCGGCCGGGGTGAGCGGGGCGAGCCCCACGACCGAGATGCCGGCCTCCTCGAGGATGGGGTAGGCCGAGCCCATCTGGATGTCCTCGCCGGCCGCCACGACGGTGACCCCCTTCTCGACCATCTCGTTGGCGCACTGGGTCGTGGCCTCCGGGGTCCCGTTCGTGGTGCAGGACTCGAGCTGGATCGGGTGTCCGGTCACCCCCCCGAGCTCCGCGTTGAGGTAGTCGGCCGCGGCCTGCATCCCCTCCCTGATCTCGGGGAACGAGCCCGTGGGCGCGTTCTCCATGTTGATGACGCCGACCACCACGGGGTCACCGCTGGCCTGGTTGCCGCCCGTCGTCGTCGTGGCGCCCGCCCCCTCCGTGGTGGACGGGGCCGGCGCACCGTCGTCGGAGTCGTCGGAGTCGTCGCCGCAGCCGGCGGCCACCAGCGTCACGAGCACGAGCACGGTCAAGAAACGTCGCATCGCCCGACCTCGCATCGGACCCCCATTCGGCATCGGAGACGGCCCGGCTTGTCCTCCGGACCTGGGCCGCCGGCATTCAACCAGACCACAAACTAACCAGTCAATAGGTTCCCCTGGGTGGTGCCCGCCGGGCCAGGAGGCGCTCGCGCAGCAGCCGCTTCTGGACCTTTCCCGTCCCGGTCATCGGCACCTCGGCGGCGTCGACGACGAGCACAGCCACCGGCCGCTGGTAGGGCGGCAGGTTCGCGCACCGGGCCAGCAGGTCGGCCTCGTCGAGGTCGTGGCCGGGCCGCAGGACGATCGCCGCGCCGACCACCTCACCCCGCTCCCGCGACGGCAGCCCGAACACGTAGGCCGCGCCCACTCCCTCGAGGCGGCCGAGCCGGGCCTCCACCTCGGCCGGGCTCACGTTGACCCCGGCGGACTTGATGACGTCCTTCGACCGCCGGACGAAGCGGAGACGTCCGTCCTCCCCCAAGAAGCCGACGTCGCCGGTCGGCAGGAAGCCGTCGGCGTCGAAGGTCCTCGAGGGGTCGACCTTGTAGTAGCGCCGCATGACCCCGTCCCCCGGACCCTGATCTCCCCCTCGGCGCCCGTGGGGAGAGGGGCCCCCGTCGAGGGATCCACGATGCGCACCTCGTTGCCCGGGAGCGGCTCGCCGTGGGTGGACGACCGGATCTCGGGCGAGTCGTCTGCCCACGTGCAGGTGAACGCCGTCGCGGTCTCGGTCATCCCGTACATGTTCACCCCACCCGCACCGTCGGGCGACGAGACCTTCAGGACCAGGTCGTAGGGGCCGGTGCCCTTGTGGAGACGGGAGTGGTCCCGGCGCCCCCAGTCGGGGTGCTCGGTGAGCGCCTTGAAGACGTGGGGCCACAGGTGCCACACCGTCACCCCCTCCCGGTCGATGAGCTCGATCGCCGTGGCGGGCTCGAAGACGGGCTGGAGCAACAGGGTGGTGCCGTGGGAGAGCGAGCCCAGCATCACGTTCACGCAACCGGCAGCGAAGAACAGGGGGAAGTGGGACCAGGCCACGTCCCCGGGCCCCAGACGCTGGCGCTCGCCGACGATGAACCCGGTCCCGGCCACCGACCGGTGCCGGTGGAGCACGCCCTTGGGTTCGGCGGTCGTCCCCGACGTGTAGAGGAGGTAGCAGTCGTCCTCGGGGTCCACCTCGGCCCGCAGGGACCGGACCAGACCGACCGGGACGGTCTCCGCGGCGCGCTCGAGCTCCTCCCACCCGTCGCACCCTGCCGGGGAGCGCCGCCGCGCCGCGCACCACCACCCGCCGGAGCGCGGGGAGCCGGGCACAGCGCAGGCGCCGGGCGGACCGTCCTCCAGCTCCGGCGCGACCTCGCCGAGCGCGCCCAGGTAGTCGTGGCCCAAGAACCCCGCCGACGCCAGCAGCACCGCCACGTCGGCGTGGCGGAGCTGGTGGGCGAGGCCCGCCGCGTCGGTGAAGGTGCTCACAGGGACGAGGAGGGCTCCGAGCCCGGTGGCGGCGAACGCCAGCGACACCCAGTCCACCGAGCTCTCCATGAGCAGGCCGACCCGGGTCCCTTTCCCGACCCCGAGGCCCACCAGGCCGGCCGCGTGCCGGTCGACGAGGTCCGACAGCTCGCGGTAGCTCAGCCGGTCCTCGGCGGTCACGAGCGCGTCGCGCTCGCCGAACGCCCCGACCGCCCGCCCGAGCAGCTCCGGGAGGGTCCCGGGCCGCCCCGCGCTCACACCAGGACCTCCGCCTCGGTGAGCGCGGCGATCTCGTCGTCGGACAGGCCCATCAACCCGCGGAAGACCTCGTCGTTGTGCGCTCCCAGGGCCGGGGCGGGACGGTGGACCCGGGCCGGCGTCGCGCTCAGGAGCCACGGCGTGGCGTAGACCCGGCACTCGTCGAACCCGCCGCCCCGGTGCTCGACCACCAGGTCCCGCGCCACGAACTGCGGATGCCCGTCCCGCTCAGGGAGCTCGAGGACCGGCGCGGCCGGGACCCCCACGGCGACGAGCGCCTCGACCGCGTCGTCACGCTCGCGGGCCGCGCACCACCCCACCAGCGCGGCCTCGACCTCGGCGGCTCGGGAGCGCCGCCCCGCGGCGGTCTCGAGCTCCGGGTCGGACGCCCAGTCGCCGCGGCCGAGCACCCCGGCCAGCGCCCGCCAGTCGTCGGGACCCCGCACCGCGACGGCGAGCCAGCGGTCCTCCCCCGCGGTCCGGTAGATGCCGTGCGGCGAATGGGCGGTGTGGGTGTTGCCCAGCGGTTCGGGGAGCCGGCCGTTGAGCTGCCAGTCGAGGATCGGCTCGGCGAGGGTGGCGACCGCCGAGTCGACCTGGCTCACGTCCACGAGCTGGCCCTCACCGGTCCGGTCCCGATGGTGGAGCGCAGCGAGCGCTCCGAGGGCGCCCTGGACCGCCAGGGTGGTGTCGCCCAGCCCGAAGGACATGAGCCCCTCGGCGGTGCCGTCGAGGTAGCCCACCATCCTCTCGAGGCCGGCGTAGCCGGTGGCGATCGAGGCGAAGCCCCGCATGCCCCGCAGCGGCCCGGTCTGGCCCGCCATGCTCATGGACACGCAGACGATGTCCGGCCTCACCGCACGGAGGTCGTCGTAACCCAGACCGTTGCGCGCCATCACCCCCGCCGAGAAGTTGTCCATCACGACGTCGACGTGACGGCACAGGTCCCGCACGACCCTCGCGCCTTCGGGCTTCGTCACATCGACCGTGATCGACTTCTTCGACCGGTTGTTGTGGCAGAAGAAGTACGAGGTGTAGTCGAGGAAGCGCATCAGGTCCTGGCGCTTCCGGGTCTCGACCCGGATGACCTCGGCCCCCAGGTCGGCGAGGAGCTGGCTGGCCATGGGGCCGGCCCAGTTCCAGCCGAAGTCGAGCACCCGCACGCCCTCGAGGGCCCCGGACGGATCCTCGGGCGTCACGCTCGCGACCATGGGAGCCGATCCGGTGCGGTCGAGGGGCTCCGTGAGCGCCCCGAGCGCCGGACCGGCGCCCCGGATCGCCGTCGGGGTGACGCCCAGCCGGTAGCCGGGCTTGGGGACGCGCACGGTGACCCCGTCGAGCGCGAGCTGCGCCCAGGTCCCTCGGTGGGCGAGCTGGTCGCTCTCGAGCACCTCGTCCACCGTGTGCACCTCGCCCAGGACGATCCCCTCGGCCATGGCGAGCTCGACGAGCTCCCGACGGGTGTGGCGGCAGAGCCACCGGCGGAAGTGCTCGTCGGCGGGGCTCGCGTCCACACCACCCAGGTAGACCGCGTCGGCCGCGTGCTCCTCCCGGGCCCACTCGGGGTCGTCCATGAGCCGGAGGAACACCTTCCACTGCTTGGGTGTCTGCGACGCGATGCACACGAACCCGTCGGCGCACTCGAAGAAGCCGGTCGGGTAGATCGTCCCCCGCTGGAGCCGGCCCCGGCGCCGCCACAGAGCGCCGAGCTTGGCGCCCACGAGCCACATGCCACCCACGCAGTAGGCCATGACCTGGGCCGTCGCCACGTCGACCGCCTGGCCTCGACCGGACCGGCGGCGCTCCCGCAGGGCGACCAGCGCGGCCGCGGCGGCGTGGAGCCCCGCCTGGTGGTCGGCCTGGTCGAAGGGCAGGCGGAGGGGCTCGCGGTCGGGCTCCCCCAGGCCGAGGGGCAGCGAGGCCAGGGCCGAGGCGGTGAGGTCGGTGCCCGGCCGGTCGGCCCACGGCCCGGACCGGCCGTAGGGGGAAAGCGACACCGCCACCAGGTGCGGGTGGCGGGCCAGCACGGCGTCGAAGCCCAGACCGAACCGCTCGCGCTCGCCCGCCTCCAGGTTCTCCACGAGGAGGTCGGCCCCGGCGAGCAACTCGTCGAGGCGCTCCCGGCCCACCGGGTCATCGAGGTCCAGGACGATCCCGCGCTTCCCCGCGTTGAGCGCGTGGAACGCCCCGCTGCGCTCGGGGTGGGGCGCGTCAGCGGGGAACGGACCCCAGGCGCGGGTGGGGTCGCCTCCGGGGAGCTCGACCTTGGTGACGTCGGCCCCCAGATCGGCCAGGAGACGGGCGCAGAACGGCGCGGCGACGTCCCGTCCCACCTCCACGACCGCGAGGTCCTGCAGTGCTGCGGTCATCTCCGTCCGTCCTCCTTCGCCACCGTGGGCCGCGTCAGGCGTTCACCGATGTCCGGGTCTCGCCCCTCACGGGACGGGAGCGCCACCACCGCCGTCCCGACCGTGGTCCGGTCGTCCCGCTGGGTCCGGGTCTCGACCTCGAGATCCACGAGCCGCGCCGCGCCGTCCCGGCGCTTCCCGGTCACCCGGCCGAAGAGCCGGATCAGGTCCCCCTGCCAGTGGAAGCCCTCGAAGCGCATCGACAGCGCTCGGAGCACCCCGTCGTCCCCCGCCCAGGCCATGAGGAGCTGGGTCAACCAGTTCAGCCGCTCGTAGCCGGCCTCGTAGGCCGCCGGCATCCCCAGGTACCGCTGGCAGCGCTCGTTGGTCCAGTGGATCGCCACCGGGGGCTCCGGGACGTTCTCCTCGTTGCGGATGGGCAGGCCCGGGTGCTCGGCGAACAGCTCGATGGCCAGCTCGTGGCCCACCACCCAGCCGCCGGGCCAACCCAGGCACTCGAAGGCGAGCTTGCTGGTCAGGGTGGTCGGGCCCTTGACGATGTAGGGGAGGTCCGTGCCGACCTCGACGTCCTCCCAGAAGAGCGGCAGCGCGCCCCTGCGGTTCGACAGGTTCTGGCGCCGGTACTCCGCCCACACCTCCTCGAGCTCCTCCTCGGTCCAGCGGGGGCGCTCGACGTCCCCGTGCTTCGACGCGTCCTTGGCGGCGGTCCGCTCGAAGCGGTGCCACGAGGTCCGGTAGGTGCCCACGGGCTCGCCGTCCGGGGACTCGGTGATCGTCTCGTAGTCCTGGACGGCCGAGGGACCCCCACCGAACCGGCTCTCGACGATCCGGGCGCCGCGCAGGTACGTGGTCGAGGCGAGGGCCTCCCCCACGAAGACGGGGCGCTCCCAGGTCAGCGCGCACTCACGCCAGATCGTGTGGCAGCCGGGGAAGCCGTCGGTGGCGCCGTTCACCACCTCGGTCCAGGCGAGGATCCCGGGCGGGACCAGCAGTCGTCCCCACACCGACGCCGCGGCATAGCCGTCGTCGACGTAGAGGGGGTTGAGGTCGGCGACCGCCCGCGCGTAGCGGCCGTTGAGCTCTCGGCTCACGGTGAGCAGGCTGGCGTCGTCCGACGCGCGCGCCCCGCGCCGCATCATCGAGCCGCGCCGGCGCCGGGGCTGGTCGAGCCGCTCCAGGAGGCGGGCCAGGCCCTCCTCGGTGATACGGCCCCACTCCGGGCCGGGACCAGGCGCCGCGACCATCACGCCTCCTCGAGCGCCAGGAACCGGACGGCGTTGTCGTGCAGCACGGCCTGCTTGGTCTCGTCGCGCACCGGGAGCTCACGGAGCTCCTGCACGCAGCGTTCGAGCCCGAGCCCGTTGGTGCCGAACAGCACCTTGTCGCGGCCCCGCGACGAGTCCATGAAGCGCACCAGCCGCTCGTCGAGGCCACGCGGGTAGTACGCCGAGATGTCGCCGTAGACGTTGGGGTGCCGCCACAGCATCGAGCACCACTCGTCGACCCACGGCCAGCCGGTGTGCGACAGGTTGATCCGCAGCGTCGGGAACTCGATGGCGACGTCGTCGGCCAGCATGGGCCGGCCGACGTCGGAGGGCAGTACCTCGGCCGAGTGGCCCACCTGGAACCCCACCGGGATGTCCAGCTCCACGCACTTCGCGTACAGCGGGTAGAAGCGCCGGTCGTTGGGGGCCAGCCCGAACGACAGCGGGTGGAACCACACGTACCGGAAGCCCAGTTCCCTCACGGCCCGCTCGACCTCGCGCAGGCTCTCGTCGATGCGGAACGGGTCGTAGGAGGCGGCGCCGATCAGCCGGCCGCCCGACTCGGCCACCGCCTCGGCGACGTGGTCCACCGAGTAGTCGAGGATGAAGTCCCGGTGCCACCAGTACGACCACATCTTCGTCGCGCAGACGACGATCCGGTCGTAGCCGAGCCGGTCCATGTCGGCGACGCAGTCGGCGACCGAGGCGTGCCCGACGAGGGTCTGCTGCCCCTTCGACATCTCCCGCATCGTCTTCTCGTCGGGGACGCGCCCCTTGAAGACCGCCTTGAACGTCGTGCGGGCCATGATGCGGAACTCCTCGTAGTCGAAGGGGTTCCGGTCCACCAGGTCCCGCCGCACCTCCGGCAGGTGGTTCATCACGTCGATGGCGCCCACTCAGACCTCCAGACCGACCTTCATGCCGTGCTGGGTCGCCTCGGCGAGCCGCCGGGGCACCCACGCCGACCCCACGAGGAAGAGCCTCGGACCCTTCCCCGCCAGCCGGCGCTTCAGCTCGTCGTGGAGGGCGGTGTCGGGCGCCGACCCGTAGACGAGGACCACCGTGTCGAAGCCGTCGAGCACCCGGGTTGCCCGGGTCCACGGCGACACCAGCTCCAGGCGGTCGCCGTCGACGGCGGTGAGGAGGAGCCCCGGGCGGATCCGCACACCCCCCTCCTCCAGCCGGCACATGACGGTGCCGAGCGTGTAGCGGTCGACTTCCCGACCGACCGCGGTCCAATGGTGGAGGATCTCCACCTGCCGGCCCTCGGAGGCGAGGAGGTCGGCGACCGAGGGGGTCTCCATGTGGTCCTCCTGGGAGACGACCGCGACGCGCTCCCCCACGGCCGCCCTGCCCTCGAGCACGTCCCAGCCCTGGACCACGTGGGGGGCGTCGGCCCCCGGGACGTCGGGCCGTATCGGGACCGAGCCGGTGGCGCAGACCACGACATCGGGCTCGAGAGCCAGGACGTCGTCCGCGCCGGCCCGGGAGGACAGCCTCACGTCGACGCCGAGGGTCTCCATCTGGGTCTGCTGATAGATCACGAGGTCCTCGAAGGAGTCGCGGCCAGGAGCCTTGGCGGCGAGGCGCACCTGCCCGCCGAGGGCCGGGCCCTGCTCGAGCACGACGACCTCGTGGCCCCGCATGGCGGCCACGCGGGCCGCCTCGAGGCCGGCCGCCCCGCCCCCCACCACGACGACGCGCCGCCTCGTGGAGGCCGGCCGGTACTGGGCCTTCCAGAGCAACTCGTTGCCCACCAAGGGGTTCACGGAGCAGGTCGGCTTCTTCAGGAAGATCGGGACGTAGCTCTGGACGGTCTCGCCGATGCAGCGGTTGCAGGCGATGCACCGGCGGATCTCGCCGAGCCGGCCCTCCCGGGTCTTGGCCGGGAACTCGGGGTCGGCGATGCCGGCCCGGGTCATCCCGACCAGGTCGCACGCCTGCTGGGCCAGGAGCTCCTCGGCCACCACCGGGTCGTTGACCCGGCCGGAGAAGAGGACGGGTACGTCGACGTCGGCCTTGACCGCCCGTCCGACCTCCCGGAACTGCCCGTGACCCCAGTAGGAGGGAGGCACGTACGACGGGACCCCGTGCGAAGAGCCCATGTCGACGTCGACGAAGTCCAGAAGCCCCGTCTCGGCGATGTGGGAGAGCATCTCCCGCATCTCGAGGAGGGAGTAGCCGCCCTGGCGCGTCTCCCAACCGCCGATCCGGATGCCGAGGGCGACGCCGTCGCCGACGGCCGCGCGGACCCGGGCCAGGATCTCGCGCACGAAGGCGGTCCGACGGAGCGCGTCGCCTCCCCACCGGTCGCTGCGCTGGTTGGTCGCCGGCGAGAGGAAGAGCTGCGGGAGGGCCTCGTGGGCGCAGTGGACCTCGAGACCGTCGGTGCCGGCCGCCTGCAGCGCGGACGCCGCCATGACGTACGTGCCGAGGAGCATCTCGATCTCGTCGTCGTCGAGCGCGTGGGGCACCCAGTCGTAGGCCTCGGCGAGCGCGACCGCCGAGGCGCCGAAGGTGTAGCTCACGTGGGTGAGCTGGGAGACGGCGACGGCCCCGGCCTCGTGGACCGCCTGGAAGAACGCGCCGGTGCGTTCGACGAACCCCGGCATGGCGTAGAGCGGCATCCGGGTCGAGGCGGCGCCGGGGAAGAACTCGTCGGCGGCCTCGGCCGGGATCGGCGAGTTCAGAAGCCAGGTCTCCGAGCCGATCCACCCGGTGCCCCCCTGGGCCTTGGCCAGGTGGTGGGCGACGAAGGGCTCGTCGGGGAGGCCGTCGAGCCGTCCGGCTCCGATGGTGTTCGTAGTCTCGCAGATCCGATTGGGGACGAGCATCGGTCCCACCTGGATGGGTGAGAACAGACGCTCGAACCCGTGCCCGCCGCCGCCCATGCCGTCGCCTCCTCGCCGTGCCGTCACGTTCGCGTGAACCCGCCGTCGACCGGGATCGTGGTGGCGGTGACGAACCGCCCGGCGTCCGACGCCAGCGCGATCACGATCCCGACGAGGTCGTCGGGCTCCCCGATCCGCTTGATGGGCTGGCGGGCGAGGATCACCTGGTCGACTCCCAGGTCGAAGAGCATCTGCGTGCCCTCGGTCCGGATGGCTCCCGGCGCGATGGCGTTGACCCGGATCCCGTAGGGCGCGAGCTCGAGCGCGGAGTTGCGGGTGAAGGCCACCACGGCGGCCTTCGAGGCCGCGTAGACGCTCTCCCCGGGGAACACCGAGCGCAGGCCGGTGATCGAGGCCAGGTTCACGATCGCCCCGCCACCGGCCTCCTTCATCGGCTTCACCGCCTCCCGCGTGCACAGCATCGTCCCCATGACGTTGAGGCGGAGGATCTGCTCGATGAAGGGCGCCTCGAGCTGCTCGACGAATCCGACCGGGTAGATCCCGGCGTTGTTGACCAGGACGTCGAGGCCGCCGAGTCCCTGCGTGGCCGTCGCGACCCCCGCGATGATCGCCCCCTCGTCGGCGCAGTCGATGGCCACGGGGAGCGCCCGACCGCCGCGGTCCTCGACCGCCGCGGCGGTGGCCTCGGCCGAGGGGAGGTCGACGTCGGCGCAGGCCACCGCGGCCCCGGCTCCAGCGAGCCCGAGCGCGAGCGCCCGGCCGATCCCGCGCCCCGCGCCCGTGACGAGCGCCGCCTTCCCGTCGAGCCCGAACAGGTCGTCGACCAGTGCCATCGCTACCGTCCTTCCTGCCGGTACCGCGCTTCCAGGTACCGGGCCAGCCGGTCGCGGTGGGCGTCGGCCGTCCCGAGGGTCACCGCGCCGGCCCGGGCCCGCCGCAGGTACAGGTGCACGTCGAGCTCCCAGGTGAACCCGATGCCGCCGTGGAGTTGGAGGGCCGCCTCGGTGGCGGCCACCGCGGCGTCGCTCGTCCAGGCCTTGGCCGCCCACGCGAGCGCGGGCGCCTCGGGCCGGCCCTCGTCGTGGGCCAGGGCGGCCCCGTAGACCAGGCCCCATCCCAGCTCCACCAGCGTGCAGACGTCGGCCAGGCGGTGGCTCACGGCCTGGAAGCTGCCGATCGGCCGCCCGAACTGCACGCGCTCGCGCGCGTACGACGTCGTGGTCTCCAGGGCCCAGCGGGCCGTGCCCAGCAGGTCGGCAGCGAGGAGGACCGTCCAGGCGTCGTAGGCGACCGAGAGCACTCGTGGCGCAGCGGGACCCCGCCCCACCAGCGCCGCGGCCGGTACCCGCACCCCGCCCAGGACGATCTCGGCGACGGCCTGCGCGTCGATGCGGCGCATCGGCGTCACGGTCAGACCGGGGGCGTCGCCGGGGACCGCCACGAGCACCGGACCTCCGGGTCCCTGTACCGCCACGAGGACCACGTCGGCGCCCTCGACGTCGGGCACGAGGATCTTCGTTCCCTCCAGGCGCAGGCCGTCGCCGTCGGGCGTCGCCGTCGCCCGCACCGCGTCGGGACCGGACGCACCTCCCGGCTCCTCGACCGCGAGCGTGGCGCGGCGGACCCCGGCCACGAGATCCGTGAGGAGGTCACCGTGGTCGCCGGCGACGGCCAGCGCGACGGCAGCGGCCGACGCGGAGAGGAGAGGGCCGGGCAGCAGGGCGCGACCGGCCTCCTCGGCGACGACGCACGCGGTCACGAGGCCACCTCCGTCCTGCGCCTCGGGGAGGGCCAAGCCCGGCCAGCCCAGGTCGACGAGCTCCCGCCACAGTCCGCCGGGGATGGTCGCCGGCGGCGCGTCGAGGGCCTTGCGGGCCTCCTCGCCCGACCAGCGGCGCGCGAGGAGGTGGCGGGTCGATGCTGCCAGCGCCCGTTGCTCACCGGAGAGCTCGAAGCGCATCAGGCGTCCTCCACCGACCGGGGCAGGTGTAGGACGCGCTCCGCGATCACGTTGCGCATGACCTCGCTCGTGCCCCCGCCGATGGTGTGGGCCAGGGAGTCGAGGTAGCCGACCTGCCAACGACCCCGGTCGGGCACGTGGGGCGACCGGCGCCCGAGCTGGGCCAGCGGCCCCTCGATGGCCAGGGCGGTCCGCATGAGGTGCTGGCGGAGCTCGCTGGCGAAGAGCTTGCCGACGGCGGCCTCGGGCCCCGGGTCGCGTCCGGAGAGCTGCGCGGTGAGCGTCCGGTAGCCGAGGTGGCGGAGCGCCTCGACCTCGGTCCACCGCTGGGCGAGGTCGCGCCGGACGGCGCGGTCCTCGACGGCGGGGCGCTCGTCCGGGCCCGGGCACCCCCCGGCGAGCCGCCACAGGCGCCGCAGCGTCCGCTCCAGGTCGACCAGGCCGGCCAGGCCCGACCGCTCGTGGTCGAGCGTGGACCGGGCGACCCTCCATCCTCCGTGCAGCTCGCCCACGAGGAGGTGCGCCGGGATCCGCACGTCGTCGAAGAAGACCTCGCTGAAGTGCAGGCCGCCCGCCGCGTTGCGCAGGGGCACGACGGTGATCCCGGAGGTCGACATGGGGCAGAGCAGGAAGCTCAGGCCCTCGCGCTTGGGTGCCTCCGGGTCGGTGCGCGCGAGCAGGAAGACCCAGTCGGCCACCGGACCGAGGCTGGTCCAGACCTTCTGGCCGCTCACCACGAACGTGTCGCCGTCGAGCACGGCCCGGGTCCGCAGCGCGGCGAGGTCGCTGCCCGCCTCGGGCTCGCTGAAGCCCTGGCACCAGAGCTCCTCGGCCGTCAGGATCCGGGGCAGGAACCGGCGCTTCTGCTCCTCCGTACCGTGGGCGAGGAGCGTGGGGCCGAGGATGCCGAGCCCCACCGCGTTCAGGAGGGGCGGGGCCGACGCCCGGGCCAGCTCCTCGGCCACGATGACCTGCCGGGTGACGCTCTCCTCCTGCCCCCCGTACTCCCGGGGCCAGGCCAGCCCGACGTAGCCCGCCTCGTACAGGTGCCGCTGCCACTCCCTCGCCGCCCGGACGGCCTCGTCGCGGTCGCGGGGCCGGCGGCGGACCGAGTCGTCGACGTTGGCCGTGAGCCAGGCCCGGAGGCGTTGCCGGTAGGCCTCGTCGTCGGGGTCGAAGCGGAGGTCCACTACGCCACCAGGCGCGTCTGGATCGCCGAGGCCATGAGCCGGATGCAGCCCACGACGTCGAGGTGAGGCCGGCCGGGGAGGTGCACCCGCCCGACGAGATGGGTCATCCCGAGGTTCGCCTGGAGTCTCTTGAGCCGGTCGAGCACCTCCAGTGGTGACCCGACGAGGAAGCAGCGTTCGAGCAGGTCGGCCTCGTCGAGGTCGAGGGCGGCCCGGTCGTCTGCGGGACGGGCGCCGGCCCGCTCGGCCTCGAGGAACCGGCGAAGGGACGGGAGGGCGAGCTCGCGGGCCGTGGCGCCGTCGTCGGCGAGGAACACCTCGCGCGCGACGGCCACGTCGACCTCGCAGCGGTCCCGGCCGGCGGCGGCGAGCGCGTCCGCGTACCACCCCAACGCTCGCCCCAGCTCGTCCTCGGTGTCGAGCGACGAGCACAGCAGCCCGAGGCCGCGTCGGGCCGCCCACTCGATCGTCGCCTTCTCCCGGGCGGCCACGAGGATCGGGGGGTGGGGCATCTGCACCGGCTTGGGCAGGACGGGGAGGTGCTGGGGCACGACCTGGCCCCGCCGCCACTGTTCGAGGTACGGCGTGGTGAACGGCTCGCGCCTCCAGCCGGGCGGGCCCTGCGCACCGAGCGGGAACGACACGTGCTCACCGACGAACTGGAAGGAGTCCTGCGTCCAGGCCGCCCGGACGAGGTCCACCGCCTCGCGGAAGCGCTGCTCGCGCCCCTCCCACTCGACCCCGGCGGCTCGCAGCGCACCGGGATCCTCCCCCGGCGAGACGCCGAGGATCACCCGGCCCCGGGACATCACGTCGACGACGGCGAAGTCCTCGGCGGTGTGGACCGGGTGCTCGAGCGCGAGCACCCGGTCGGCCGTGCCCACGCGGATGGCCGTGGTCCGGGCCGCGGCCGCGGCGACCATCGGCCCCGGGCACCCGCGGCCCCCGCGGCGCTCCTCGAAGAGCACCGAGTCGAGCCCCACCCGGTCGGCCTCCTCGACCTGGGCGAGGATCTCCCCCGAGCACGAGCCGAGCCCGGGGCCGTAGAGGAGCCCCACCCTCACGGGACCACCTCCCGGCCGTGGCTGCGAACCAGGGGCATCACCTCGCGGGCGAAGGTCTCCATGGTCCGCAGCGCCCGTTCCGACTTGAAGTTGGCCCAGATCGTACGGACGATGAGGAGGTCGAGGCCGAGGTCGAGGCTGGGCCGCAACCGCTCCCGCAGGACCTCGGGCGTGCCGACGAGGGTGGCCGGGTCGGCGAAGAACGCGTCGCGCATCCAGTCGGGGACCTCGGTGAGCTGGCCGCCGTCGGGGGCGAGCCCCTTGAGGAACCCGAACCCGACGAACTGGTCGGCCATCGCGGCCCAGTAGTCCTCGCGCAGGAGCGCCTGGGCCTCGTGGTCGCTGGGCATCACCATGACGTCACGGAACAGCCCCCGGCGCAGGGCGGCGGCATCGATCCCGGCGCTGGCGGCGGCCTCCTCGTACGTGGCGAACAGCGCCTCGTCGCCCCCGCCGGGCACGCCGGTGGTGCAGAAGGACCAGCCCCGCCGGCCCGCGCCCTTCGCCGCCCAGTCCCGGAAGCCGGCGCAGACCCAGATCGGGGGCGGTTCCTGCACGGGCCGGACCGCGAGCGAGACGTCCTCGTAGCGGTAGAACTCCCCCTCGAAGGAGAAGGTCTCCTCGGTGAGCGCCCGGCGCACGACCTCCACCGCCTCGAAGAAGCGGCTCCCCCACCGGCCCTCGGGCACCCCGTGGCCGAGGAACTCCTCGGGGCGGTACCCCGCGCCGAAGCCGAGCACGAGCCGCCCGCCCGAGAGGCGGTCGACCACCGCGGCCTCCTCGGCCACCTTCAGCGGGTCGTGCTGGGGCAGCAGGAGAGCTCCCGTCATCAACCGGATGCGCTCGGTGTGCTGGGCCAGGGCGGCGAGGACCGGGAGGAGCGACGGGCAGTAGCCGTCGTACCAAAAGGAGTGCTCGGTGAGGGCGATGCCGTCGAAGCCGAGCTCCTCGGCTCGACGGGCGTGCTCGACCAGCTCGGCGTACATCTCGACGTGCGGGCGCCGATGGGGGTGGGGGCTCTGCATCCCGTAGGGACCGACGACGATCTCCACCGCGCTCATCCCCGCTCGAACTCGGGCATGACCTTCTCGGCGACGAGCGCCTGCTGCGGCGAGGCGAGGAAGAGGGCCTCGACGCCGAGCGCCTCGTAGCGCTTCAGCTCCTCGACGACCATCTCGACGGTGCCGCAGAAGATCCCGTCGACGAAGCGCTGGTACATCGGGTGGTCTCGCGGCGGGTTGTAGACGTGGCGCCCCTCGTCGTCGACGAGGTACCCGTAGCCGAGGATGTGCTCCTCGTAGAAGGCGTCGATGAACATCTGGCGCATCGCCTCGGCCTCGGCCACGGTGTCGCCGATGCAGACGTCCTTGAAGGCTCCCACACGCAGGCGTTCCTCGGGCCAGCCGGCCTCGGCCCCGGCCCGGCGGTACTCCCCCACGATGGACGCCGTCCGCTCGACGTCGCTGTTGGCCAGCCAGTACGGGTACCCGGCTTGCCCGGCCCGCCGGGCCGCCACCACCGAGGTGCCGCCGCAGAACCACATCGGGACGGGCCGCTGGACCGGGGTGGGGCGCAGGACGACCCCGTCGTATCGGTGGTGCTCGCCCTCGAAGTGCAGCTCGTCCTGGGAGGTCGCGAGATCGAGGACCTTCATCGCCTCGACGAGCCGCGCCCCACGGGTCCGTTTCTCGGTGCCGAGCCCGTCGAACTCGAGCGGGCGGTACCCCATCCCCAGGCCGAGGACCGCCCGGCCGCCCGACAGCACGTCGAGGGTGGCCGCCTGCTCGGCCGCCTCGAGCGGGTCGTAGAGGGGCAGGAGCATGGCACCGGTCACGAGCCTGATCCGCGACGTCTCGGCGGCCACGGCGGCGAGGGCCTGGAGGGGCACCGGGAGGAAGCCGTCGTACATGAAGTGGTGCTCGGAGGCCCCGTAGGCGTCGAACCCGAGCTCCTCGGCCAACTGGGCACCCGCGACGTACGCGTCGAAGGCGTCGGCGAGGGAGCCGGGCATCGCCCGCACCTTGGCCGTCCCCGCTCCCCCGGTCCAGAACTGCACGTCGTCCCTCCTAGGCCTGCAGCAGCAGCTGCACCTCGCTGGCGAAGCGGAAGAGCTGGTCACCCCGACCGAGCTGCTCCGCGCTACGCCGCCAGACGAGGTGCGAGCAACCGGTCTCGGCCCGCAGCTCGCGCAGGCACCGGACGAGCTCGGTCGGCGCTCCCCCAGGGTGTGGTCGTCGCCCGCGCCGTCGAGCTCGAGGCGCCGCTCGAGCACGGGGTCGAACGTCCACGCCGGTCGGCCCGCGGCGGCGGCCTCGGCCCGGAACCGGGCCAGCCGCTCCACGGCGTCGGTGGTGGGGACGTCGGCGCCGACGAAGGGCGACACCCCGGCCCGAGCCGCCCAGGCGAGCGTGGCCTCGTCGCTCAGCTCGACGTGGACCGGCGGGCGGGTCGCGACCGGCTTGGGGGTGACCGCCAGGAAGTCCGGCCGGGACGGACCCCGCTCCCACTGGGGGACCCAGTCCCACCCGGGTCCGGGGACGCCGGCCCCCTCCGGGACCTCGTCGCGGGTCTGGGACGGGAAGCGGACGAAGCGGCCCCGGTACCGCAGCTCGTCCACGGCCCACGCGTGGAGGACGAAGTCGACGACCTCGTGGAGGTGCTGCGGTTCGGTGTCCTGGCTCCCGGCGGCCGCGAACCCGATCCCCGCCCGCCCCCGCGAGAAGAGGTCGAGGACCGCCACCTCTTCGGCGATCCGGACGGGGTGCGACCGGGTCACCCGGCGACCGCCCACGTGCAGGTACAGGGTGCGGGTTCGCCGGGCCGCGTGGGTGAGGAGCAACGCCGGGCTCGGGCAGGAGGCGGCCGCGTGGCGCGACTCCTCGACCCAGGCGCTCTCGTACCCGAGGCCGTCGACGGCCACGATCTCGGCCAGGAGCGCCGGCCAGACCTCGGTGGCGGCCTGCTCCCCGGGGAGGTCCCAGCTCAACCCGACCCTCACGCCCCCTCCTCCCGGACCCGCGCCGCCGCGTCCTCCTGGAGGGCCACCTTGCGAACCTTGCCCGTCGGCGTCATCGGCATCTCGTCGAGGACCACGAGCTCCTCGGGGACCTTGTTCCTCGACACCTGCTGGGCCTCGAGGTGGGCCGCCAGCGTCGGGAGGTCGAGCGTCACACCCGGCCGGGGGACGACGTAGGCGCAGACCCGCTCGCCGAGGCGGTCGTCGGGCATCCCGACCACGGCGACGTCCTGGACGTCGGGGTGGGTCGCCAGCAGGTCCTCGACCTCCTTGGGGAAGATCTTCGTCCCGCCCCGGTTGATGACCTCCGTCCGCCGGCCGGCGAAGTGGAGGTAGCCGTCCCCGTCCACGAACCCGAGGTCGCCGGTGTAGAACCAGCCATCGTCGTCGCGGGTCGCGACGGTGAGCTCGGGCTGCTTGAAGTAGCCGAGGCAGAGCGTCGGGCCGCGGAAGGCGATCTCCCCCACCTCGCCGACGGGCATCTCCCGCGCCCGGTCGTCGGGGGAGACGATGCGCAGCTCCGTCCCGGGCAGCGGCTTGCCCACCGTGTCCCGCACCTTCTCGGGCGGGTCCCAGGGCATGGTCCGGGTGTGGGTGACGTTCTCGCCCAACCCGTAGGCGTTCGCCGTCCGGATCCCCCAGACCCGCTCGAGCTCCTCGATGAGCTCGGGCGAGGACCGGGCGCCCCCCACCGCGACCGACTTCACGCTCGAGGTGTCGAAGCGGCCGAACTCGGGGTGGTGGAGGATCCCGGCGAGGTGGGCCGGCGTCCCCGACACGGTCGTGACCCGCTCCCGCTCGATGAGCTCGAGCACGTCGAGGGGCCGGTACTTGTCGACCAGGACCATCGGCACCCCGGCGGCCACGGTCTGGTAGGTCGTGAAGTGCCCGAAGCTGTGGGTCATCGGCGAGTTGGCCAGGTTCACCGTGTCGGGGGCCATCGTCTTGAGCATGTCGCCGAGGAACCGGAAGGCCGAGACGAGGGAGTTGTGGGTGTGCACGAACGCCTTCGGCCGACCCTCGGTGCCCGAGGTGAAGTTCATGTAGAAGGCGTCGTCGGGGTCGACGACGACGGCGTCGAGCCGGTCGAGGTGCTTGCGGCCCTCGGCCTTCAGATCCTCCAGGGTCAACTCGCCGTCGCCCCGGGCCTCGCCCCGGGCGACGACCACCAGCCGCAGGTCGGGAAGACCGTCGCGCAGGCCGCGGACGGCCTCGGCGTAGTCGAAACCGCCGAAGGACTCAGGGACCACGACGGCCGCCGACTCGCAGAAGTGGAGCAGGGACCGCACCTCCCGCTCGCGGAAGACGAGATGGATGGGCTGGATGACCGCGCCCGCACGCGACAGACCGATCTGGAGCTCGCAGAACTCCGGCCAGTTGGGGAGCTGGACGGCGACCACGTCGGCCGGACCGATCCCGGCACCCAGCAGGCCTGCGCCGAGGGCGAGCGACCGCTCGCGCAGCTCGGCGAAGGTGATCCGCTCGTCCTTCGTGACGACGGCGACGGCGTCGGGTCGCTCCGCGGCGGTGCGGTCGAAGAGGCCGTGGAGCGTCTCGTCGACCCACATCCCGGCGTCGCGCCAATGGCGGCGGTACGCCTCGGGGAAGCGCCCGAACCGCTCGGCCGACCGGCTCACCGCCGTCCCTCCGGCCGCGACCATCAGATGGTCCTCCACCAGGGGTCGAGGTGGAGGTCGTCGGCGATGGTCT
>JAOSJM010000009.1 GCA_027494165.1 Acidimicrobiia bacterium
GGGGACACGAGATGGCAGGCATCTACCTGGAGCGGGACGGTGAGCTCGTGAACCTCGCGGCCGAGCCGTTCGCGACCGAGGACGAGCTCCAGGCACTGATCGCCCGACACGAGCAACTCCTGGCCGGCGACCAGATCGACCGCACCTCGCCCCGCCGGTTCCTGCTCGTGCGCCGGGAGGCGGGGATCCCGGCCGACGGCACCGGAGACCGCTGGTCTGTCGACCACCTCTTCGTGGACCAGGACTCGGTACCGACCATCGTGGAGGTGAAGCGGAGCACCGACACGCGGATCCGGCGTGAGGTCGTGGGGCAGATGCTCGACTACGCCGCCCACGCATCGCTGCACTGGCCCGAGGGCCGGCTCCGCCGGGAGTACGAGACCACCTGCTCCGCCGAGGGGGTCGACCCTGTCGAGCGACTCGTCGCGCTGACCGGACCCTCCGACGGGGAGCCCGAGGACGCGGCCGACGCCTTCTGGCGGCACGCCGACGCGAACCTGCGGGCAGGCCGCATGCGCCTGCTCTTCGTGGCGGACGAGATCCCCGTGGAGCTCCAGCGGGTCATCGAGTTCCTGAACGAGCGGATGCGACCCACCGAGGTGATGGGGATCGAGGTCCGTCGGTTCGGCGGTGACGGCCTGCGGGCCATGGTCCCCGGAGTCGTGGGCCAGACCGCGGCGGCCCGGTCGGCGAAGCGCCCTGCCGCCGACGGGCGGGGCTACGCGGAGCTGGCCGCCGAGAAGGGCGACGTGTTCGCCGAGGCCGAGCACCGCCTCGACGGGTGGGCGAGTCGATCGGGTCTCGCCGTGTACGCGACCCCGAGGAGCCGCCGGTACGTCCTCGACGGAAGGTCGATCGGCTGGCTGTACCCCACGTTCGACCGGGTCGAGCTGCTCGTCCTGCCCCTCGCGGCGGTCGTGGACGTGACGGGCCTTCGCGTCGCGATCGAGCGGGTCGGCGGGTCGAACGCCGAGAAGTTCTCGTACCTCCCCACGGACCGGGTCGTCGCGCGCTGGAACGACGTCGAGCGCGAGGTGCTCGACCCGTTCCTCGACGCGCACCGCGCGGCGGCGCGGGGGCCCGGCGTCTGATCTCTCGTGTGGCGTCTGGGGTGTGTTCGGTCTCGTGGCGGGGGCTGGAGACACCGGGGCGCTGGGGTCGGTGAGGGTGGTCCTGGGCTGGTTCAGGGGCGGGGCCGTGGGTGGGGGCGGCGGTGGGGGTTCGGGTGGCGGTGATGGTGCCGTGGGGGGTGCGGGCCTCGGCGTCGATCTCGACACGCTCGAGGCGTCGATCGCCACCCGGGAGGCGAACCTCCCGATCGAGGTGCCGATCATGGCGATCTACAGCCGGTGCGAGGCCGTCGTCGCGTGGGGCGCCTGCGTCGACCGTTCGAGCCCGCACGTCCAGCACGTCGAGGTGGCGACCACGCACGTGGGCCTGGGGCTGAGCCCCGACGTGTACGAGCTCGTCGCGCGGCGCCTCGCCTCGTTCCGCTGACGGGCTCGGCTCGCCTCGCCTGGGAGAATGGAGTGATGGAGCCTTCGCACGTCGACGTGCGCTCGGGCCCGTGGGACCCGGCGACGATCGAGGAGCTCCTCCGGTCGACGCCGATCCCGGTACGCCTCGCGACCACGGGCGCTTCGTGGCCTCTGGTCCAGTCGCTGTGGTTCCTCTACGACGGCGGCGCGCTGTGGTGCTGAACCCAGACGGGGTCCATCGTCGCCTCGCGACTGCGCCGGGACCCGCGATGCGCCTTCGAGGTGCGGCCGACCTCCCGCCCTATCGCGGCGTGAGAGGGCGCGGCGTCGGGTCGCTCCATCCCGAGCGAGCTGCTGACCTGCTCGACCGGCTCATCGAGCGCTACCTCGACGATCTTGGCTCCCCGCTCGCGGGCTGGCTGCGCTCGAGGGTGGCGACCGAGGTCGCGATCCGCGTCGGACGTCTCGTCGTGACCTCCTGGGACCACTCGTCGCGCATGTGAGCTCGTCCGCCCGCTACTGGTAGCGGAGCGCCTCGGCGGGGTAGACGCGCGACGCCCGGAGTCCCGGGAGCAGCGTGCTCGCCAGGGAGGCGAGGTACACGACGGTGAAGATGAGGGCCAGGTTCACCCAAGGCACCGTCAGGGCGACGTCCTGCTGCTCGCCGAGGTACGTGACCACGTTGTAGGAGAGCACGAGACCGAGCACGGTCCCGGCGACGATCGCCGTGAGCGAGATGAAGGAGGCCTCGACCAGGAAGGCCAGCCGGACCATAGAGGGCTGGAAGCCGATCGCCCGCAGCACCCCGATCTGCTGGCGGCGCTCGACCACGGCCCGGGCGCTCACGACGCCCAGGGCGACGACGCCCACGACGAGTCCGAGGCCGATGAACCCCTGGATGAGGCGGTTCACGGTCCAGGAGTCGGAGACGGCCTCATCGAGGCGGTCCTGCAGGGACCGGGCCTCGAGCCCGTAGTCGAGGAAGGCCGACTCGAGCGCGGCGGCCATCCCGTCGGCGTCCACGCCGTCGGCCAGCCCGAACCAGAAGGTCGACGGGGCGGCGCGCTCGCCGAGGGGCGCCAGCGTCGCCTGGGAGGTGGTGATCCCCGCCATCTCCCACGGCACGTCGTCGGTGAAGACTCCGACGACCGTGAGGGTGAGGTCCTCACCGGTGGTGGGGTCGCGCACCTCGACCTCGACGGGGTCGAAGACGCGGTCCTCCAGGTAGAAGCCCTCCAGGGTGAAGTCCGGGGCGGCCCCGAACACGAACTGGTTCCGCCGTGGCGCGACGAAGGGGTCCACCACGGCCAGCCCGGGCTCCTCACGTATGGCCCTCCACACGTCGTCGGCGGACTCGTAGCCCGTGGCGACGGCGGCGAGGTCGTAGGTCGTGGCGGCCAGGAACGGGTCGTCAAGGCCGCGCACCGGGTAGTCGGTGAAGTCCCCGGCCCCGCGCTGGCGGACCTCGGCGGGGACCAACGACTGCGCGCCGACGGTCTCGATGTCCGCCGGGTCGATGCCGGGCGCGGAGGCGAGCGCCGCCCGCATGTCCTCGATGGGCCGCACCGGTGCCACCACCGCCCGGACGTCGAACCCCCGCTGAAGCTCTCGAGGTCGTCGAACGCGCTGACGAACGAGCCGGAGATGGTCGCCCCCGCGACGAGGGTGAACACGACGAGGGTGAACATGGCCAGGGTCATCGACGTCCGCACCCGGTTGCGGAGCGGGTAGGCCACGGCCATGCGGACGACAGGGGTGAGCCTCCGGACCCCGGCGGTCGCCCGGCTGATCCCGGCGAGCACGACGTCGGCGTTGTACATGACGGTCCAGGTCGCCCCGAGCACGACCATCAGCCCGGCCACGATCCACACGGTGAAGTCGTACGAGAGGTCGCCCAGGACCCCCTCGAAGGCTCCGAGGGGAAGGAGCCACCACACCACGAGCAGGACGCCGCCGACGGTGTACGCGACCCGATCGGGAACCCCCAGGGCGCGCACGACCGGGACGAGGCCCGCGATCACGATCGAGACCCCCAGCAGGAACGGCGTCGCCTGGCTCGAGGATGTCCCCGCCACCGCCACGACCACCCCGAGGACGACGACGGCCGAGCCCCGCAGCCAGCGGACCCGGCGGGTCCGGCGGACGGGTGGCGTGGGGAGGTTGCGGATGGCGGTGACGATGTCGAGGACGCTGACCCGCCAGGCCGAGACCGCCACCACCGCGAGGGTGAGCACGACCCCGAGCCCGTAGGCGACGAGCACGCTCTGGGGGCGAACCTGGAAGGTCACCTCGAGATCGTCGGTGGCGAAGGCCGACGCGACGGCCCGGACCATCACGTACGCGACACCGACCCCCAGGAGCGCCCCGATCGCTGCGGCCACGACGTCGTAGAACGCGCCCTCGAAGACGAACGTCTGGACGAGGTTCCGCCGCTGGGTGCCCACCGCCCGGGCGATGCCCATCTCGGTGCGGCGCTCGGCGGCCAGCATCACGAAGACGAGGAAGATCAGCAGGATCCCCGCGGTGATCGAGAAGGTCCCGAACGTGCTGAACACAGAGAGGAAGGCGTTGCCCTGCTCGTCGGCGAGCTCGAGCCCGTCCTGCTTCACGGGTTCCGCCTCGAGCCCGAGGGGAGCCAGCTCCGGGCTCGAGGAGGGCCACGACGTCGTCGGTGTGCCGGACCCCCGAGGTCTCGCCACCCTCGTTCGAGATCATCACGTGGCTGAGGCGGCCGGGCTCGTCGACGATCTCCTGCGCCAGGGCCAGCGGCGCGAGCACGGCCGGGCCCGAGCCCCCCGCGCCGTGGAACGAGACCACCTCGCGCACGGTCAGCTCGACCGGGTGGGCGCGACCGAAGACCAGGAGCCGGTCGCCCGGGGAGGTGTCGAGGTCGTCGGCGGCGTCGCCGTCCACGTACACCTCGGTGGAGGCGAGGTCGGCGAGCGAGACCTCCTCCCCTCGTGCGGTGATCGTGTCGAAGCCGGCGAGGAGCTCCGGATCCGAACCGAAGAGGGTCACCCGCGGCTCGGTGCGCCGGGAGGTGAGGTCCTGGGCGGCGACCGTCTCGATCACGGCCGGCGCGACGCCGTCCACCAGCGGCGAGGCCCCGGCCACCTCCTGCACGGGGCGGAAGAGCTCCTCGTCGAAGTAGGCGGCGCGAGCCGAGGCGTCGACGGCCAGGGTGGGGTCGAGCTGCGCGCCCTCGACGCCCACCAGCTCGTCGACGTGGCCCAGGGCCTCGAGCACCGACGAGCGGACGGTCCGGCCCATCGTGTCGCCCGTGGCCAGGGAGGCGCCGATGATCGCGGTGGCGAGCATCAGGCCCGCGACGATGAGCGCGCTGCGCGCCCGGCGGCGGGTCACGTTGCGGACCCCCAGGCGGAAAAAGACCCGGTTGCGCACCGCCAGGACGGCGACGACCCCGAACGCCGAGACCACCACGACGAGGAGCCCGACGCTCAGGGCCCCGAGCGGGATCCCGAAGAGGCGCTCCACCGGTCAGCCCGCGCCGGTCCCGCGGCCGTCGACGACCATCACCTCGTAGCGCTCCCGGCCCGGCGAGGAGGCGAACAGCGTCACGTAGCGGGCGAGGGTCTCCGGGTAGAAGCCCCGGGTGCCACCGGCCTCGGCCTGCTCGGCCGTCTCCCACAGCGAAAGGAGCACACCCTTGCCCTCGGGGGTCGCCAGCACGTAGACGCCCCGGTAGCCCGGCTGCTCCCGAAGCACGGGGAGGACCTCGCGCTCGAACACCTCGACCGCGGAACCGACGTCGACGCGCAGCGTGTCGATCTCAAGCTGGGTGACCCGGGCGTGCATCCGCCACCTCCAGACGCTCCTCGTCGACGACCCGGCCGTCGAGCATGCGGACGATCCGATCGGTCCGGCGACCCACCGCGATGTCGTGCGTGACGATCACCAGCGTGAGCCCCCGCTCGCGGTTGAGGCGCCGCAACAGGTCGACGATCTCGGCGGCCATCTCGCTGTCGAGGTCGCCGGTCGGCTCGTCGGCCCACACGATCGCCGGGTCGTTGACCAGGGACCGGGCGATCGTGACCCTCTGGCGCTCACCTCCGGAGAGCTGGTCGGGCACGTGCCCGGCCCGCTCCTCCAGCCCCACCATCGCCAGCGCAGCCAGGGCCCGCCGGCGCGCCTCCTTCGCCGCCACCCGGGCCACGAGGAGCGGCAGCTCGACGTTCTCCACGGCCGTGAGCACCGGCAGCAGGTTGTAGAACTGGAACACGAAGCCCATCCGCCGGGCCCGGTACGCCGTGCGGTCCCGGTCCGACATCGCGGCCAGGGACGTCCCCTCGATGCGGACGTCACCCCCGTCGAAGGCGTCGAGGCCCGACAGGCAGTTGAGCAGGGTCGTCTTGCCGCAGCCGCTGGGCCCCATGATCGCCAGCATCTCGCCCGCCGTGACGGAGAGATCGACGCCGGTGAGGGCCTGTACCTGGACGGACCCGGTGTCGTAGACCTTCTCGAGGGCACGGGCCTCGACGATCAGATCCTCCACACGCGCCTCCCCTGGACACCGGCGGCCCCTCCGAGCATCCAGGAGCGGGCGGCCCGCTCACAGGGTCGAACGTCCCCGAGCCCCCCGACGGGCGACCCCGAAGGCACAAGGCGCGGCCCTCACCTCCCTCCTCCCTGGAGCACCACGCTCGCTGCACCCGGGCTCAGCCCCGGAGCGTCGCGATCCACCCGAGGGCGGCCTCGGCGGCCTCGTCGACGGTCCGGGCCCTCCCCGTGCCGGCGCGCCGGTCGGCCTCGCCGGCACCGAGGCGCTCGACCACCCAGGTCCGGGCCGAGTCCAGGCGGGCCGCCTCCTCCCCGAAGGTGGGAGCCACCTCGCCGCCCTCCACGGCGCCGAGGAGCTCGGCCACCTCCGGAGCCGCGTCGAGGCGCTGGAGGAGGACGACGAGGTTGCGCAGCGTGGTGAGCTGGTGGGGCTGGTCACCCCGGCCCCGCCAGTGCTCGATCACCTCGACGAACGACCGCAGAGCCGGCTCGGGATCGCCGACGCGGGCCCGCAGGGACGTCGCCGACACCCGGGCGACGCCGCTCAGGTAGCGGTTGCCGACCGCGCCCGCGAGGGTGGCCGCGTCGTCGAGGGCGGCGAGCGCCCGGTCCGGATCCCGGTCCAGCACGACCTCGCCCTCCGAGTAGCGCAGCCACGCACGGTCCGACGGGCTCAGCGCCGGGTCGGCGGGGGCGGCGGCCAGGACCCGTTGGGCTCCGGCGTGATCCCCTCCGTAGGAGGCCACGAGCGCGAGGTTCACGAGGCTGGCCACGACGCCGTGCGCGTCGCCCGCCTCCTCGGCCGCGGCGAGCCCCGCCCGGGCCGAGGACCGGGCATCGTCGAGCCGGCCGGAGAACAGGTGGACGTCGGAGACGAGCTCGCAGGCGAGGGCGCGGGTTCCACCGTCGTCGGACAGCGCGACCGCCCGCCGGGCCAGGTCGAGAGCTGCCGGCAGGTCGCCGGCGTTCACGGCCCGTTGCGCCGCGGCGGTGAGCACGAGCGCGCCGTCCCGCCCACCCGACTCGTCGACCCGGTCGGCGAGGCCGGCCGACCAGCCCAGCAACTCGTCCCGCAGCCCGGACTGGCCGAACAGGTACAGCGATCCGCACAGGCGCAGGGCCAGGGCGAGATCGTGCCGGGCCGCCCAGGCCTGGGCGCTGCGCGCCTCGTCCAGCAGCTCCTCGATGCGGGCCCGGGCCTCGGACTCGCCGGGACCCCGCAGGTCGCGGTCGGCCTCGGCGAGCGCGCCGGCCACGTGGCGGGCGTGACGGCGGGTGAGCTCGCCGACCCGACCCCGCTCGGCGAGCAGGTGGGCCGCCCGGTCCCGGATCGTCCGCAGCATGCCGAACCGGCCGTGGCTCCCCGAGGTGTGGGCGACGAGGAGCGACCCCTCGGCCAGCCGGCAGAGGACCTCGAGGGGATCGGGGTGGCCGGTGACGGCGGCGACGTCGTCGGGCCGGACGGCGCCCTCGAACACCGCCATGTCCGCGAACAGCGCGCGCTCCTCCTCGTCGAGGAGCCGCTCCGGACCACTCGACGACGGCGTCGAGGGTGCGGTGACGGGGCTCGACGGTCCGTCGACCCGAGACGAGCACGGACAGCTCGCGCTCGAGGCGGCGGGCCAGCTCGGCCAGCGGCATGGTGGCGGCACGCGTCGCCGCCATCTCGATCGCGAGCGGGAGGCCGTCGAGCCGGTGGACGATCTGCTCGATGGCGGCCCGCTCCCCGTCGTCGGGGTCGAGGTCGGGACGCACCGCGCGGGCCCGTTCGAGGAACAGCTCGAACGCCGCGGTGCCCGGCGTCCCCGACGGCAGGGGCGCGACCGGCCACCGGTGCTCCCCCTGGACGCCGAGAGCCTCGCGGCTCGTGGCCAGCACCCGCACGCCGGTTCCTCCGCCGCAGAGGACCTCGACCGCCCGGGCGGCCGCGTCGGGCAGGTGCTCGCAGTTGTCGAGGACGGCGAGCAGGTCGAGCCGGCCGGCCCGGGCGAGCGCCCGCTCCGGGGCCCCGGCCTCGACGGCCAGCCCCAGCCCGTCGGCGACCGCGTCGAGCACGGCGTCGGGGTCGCTCACCCCGGCGAGCTCGACGAACCGGGCCCCCCACTCGAAGCGGTCGGCGATCGAGGTGGCGACGGCCAAGGCCAACCGGGACTTGCCGACCCCACCGGGCCCGACGAGCGTGACGACGCGACGGTGGTCGAGCAGCTCGGCCAGGGCGGAGAGGTCCCCCTCCCGGCCCACCAGCGGCGAGGTCGCCACCGCCAGGGGGCGGTGGGCGAGATCGGGCTCCCGGTGGGTGAGCGCCGCGGCCTCGGCCCGCCGGAGCCGGTCGGAGGGCTCGAGCCCGGCGTCGGCGAGCACCGTCGCCGCCCGCTGGTACGCGCGGAGGGCCTCGGGGAGCCGGGCGACCGAGGTCAGCGCCTCCACGAGGACGGCCCACGCCCCCTCGCGCAGGGGATGCTCCGCCACCAGCTCCTCGGCCGCGCCGACCGCGTCGGCCGGGCGGCCGGCGGCCAGGAGCCCGGCGGCCCGGGCTTCGCGGGCGGCGACCCGCCGCTCCTCCAGCCGGACGGCGGCTCCCCGCACGGCCTCCACGCCGGCGACGTCGCCGAAGGCCGGGCCCCGCCACAGCGAGAGCGCCTCGTCGAGGAGGTCGACGGCGACCGCCGGCGGGGACGTGGCGGCCCGGTCGACGAGCTGCTCGAACCGCTCGGCGTCGATCTCCTCGGGAGGGACGTCGAGCACGTACCCGGCGGGCCCGATCGCCAGCACGTCGCCGAGCGACCGTCGCAGCCGGGACACGTAGGTCCGGAGGGAGCCCGGGGCGCTGCGGGGCGGGTCGTCGCCCCAGAGGGCGTCGACGAGCAGGTCGGCGGAGACGGCGACGCGCGGGCGGGCGGCGAGCACCGCCAGCACGACCCGCTGGCTGCGGCTCCCCACGGGCACCGGCCCGCCGTCCACCCCCAGCTCGACGTCGCCGAGCACCCGCACGAGCACCCCACGATCGTAGGGGGACGGGGACCGGGTGGACGCAGGCGCGCCCCGACCCGCGACCGCCCTGCCCCCGTCTCCCGGGTCGGCCGGTCGGCGCGGAATCGGGGTCCACGGCCCCGAGCTCGCGCCAACCCGCGGAGGGGGGAGAGGACCGACCGGGGGAGAGACGGGGAACCGGGGGAGGGGGCGCCCGGGGGTCCCGCGGTGCGACGGGCTGCGACGCCGCTGCGACGGTGCTGCGACGGCGATCCGGAGACTCGTGGGTGTCGAACCGTCGTGACCGATCAGGAGGAACGCCCATGTCGACCGTGACCGTCCCGCAGACCGGCGCCGAGCCCACCGTCGACGGCTTCGCCGAGCGGCTCTTCGGGGCCGTGCTGGGCGCCCAGGAGGTCCAGGCCGTCTACCTGGGCCACCGGCTGGGCTGGTACCGGGCGCTCGCCGACCACGGCTCCCTGACCTCCGTCGAGCTGGCCGACCGCACCGGCACCACCGAGCGGTACGCCCGGGAGTGGCTCGAGCACCAGGCCGTGTGCGGCTACCTGACCGTCGACCTGGTGGACGCGGCGCCCACCGAGCGCCGTTACACCCTCCCGGCCGCCCACGCCGAGGTCCTCGTCGACGAGGACAGCCTGGCCTACGTGGCACCGCTCGCCCGCTTCGTCGCCACCGTGGGGCAGCACCTCGACCACGTCGCCGAGGCCTACCGGACCGGGGGCGGGGTGAGCTGGGCGGAGCTGGGCACCGACGCCCGCGAGGCCCAGGCGGAGGCGAACCGGCCGCTGTTCCTGCACCAGCTGGGCCAGGAGCTGCTGCCCCAGGTCCCCGACCTGCACGCCCGGCTCGAGGCGGGCGCCCGGGTCGCCGACGTCGGCTGCGGCGGCGGCTGGTCCTCGATCGGCCTCGCCCGCGCCTACCCCGGCGTCACGGTCGACGGCTTCGACATCGACGCCCCGTCGATCGAGATGGCCCGGCGCAACGCCGAGGCCGCGGGCCTGACCGACCGGGTCCGGTTCCACGCCGAGGACGGGGCCGAGGTCGAGGGCCACTACGACGGGGTGTTCGCCTTCGAGTGCATCCACGACCTGCCCGACCCGGTGTCCGTCCTGGCGGCCATGCGCCGCCTCGCCGGCCCCGACGGCATCGTGATCGTCATGGACGAGCGGGTCGGCGAGCACTTCACCGCGCCCGGCGACGAGCTCGATCGCCTCATGTACGGCTACTCGATCACCGCCTGCCTCCCCGACGGGATGGCCCACCGGCCCTCCGAGGGGACCGGCACTGTCATGCGCCCGTCGACGCTCGCAGACTACGCCCGGCGGGCCGGGTTCGCCCGGGCCGACGTCCTGCCGATCGAGAACGACTTCTTCCGCTTCTACCGGCTGGAGGTCTGACATGAGCACCACCCCCCGTCACCGACACCCATCCCGCCGAGGAGTGGCGCGAGGACGGGTGGTCCCCGGCCACCCCCCTCGACGACACCGTCCTGCGCCGGACGGTGCACGCCCTGGCGACCGCCACCGCGGAGCCGGCCGTGACGATGGGCGCACGGTTGCTGCGCACCGAGGAGATCGTCGGCACCGACCTGGGCCGGCCCGCGGCTTACTGGAACGCCGCCACCGTCCTGCGCCCGCTCGACCCGCAGGCCTGGGCGTCGGTCCTCGATCGCCTCGAGACCTTCGTCGCCGGGGCCGAGGGCGCCACGCCGAGGCCGTACGACCTCTGGTCCCCGTTCCCCACGCCCGACCTGCGGGTCCGCGGGTGGCGGCTCTCCGGCCACGTCCCGCTCATGTGGAGGCCGCCGGTGGCCGCCACCCCGGCCCGACCGGCGGGCCTCCGGGTCGAGCGGGTGCGCGACGCCGCCGGCCTGAGGGACTGGGCGACCACGGCGGTCGAGGCCTTCCCCCTCGACGGCGCCCCCGACACGGTGGCCACCGACGCGTTCCTCGACCACCCGGGCCTGCGCCTGTTCGTCGGCTACGCCGGCGACCGTCCCGTCGCCGTCTCGTCCACCCTCGTCACGCACGGGGTCAACACCGTGCCGCTCGTGGCCGTGCGCCCCGAGGTCCGGGGCCTCGGGTACGGCGAGACCGTCACCTGGGCGGCCACCCTCGTGCGACCCGAGCTGCCCGCCGCGCTGCTCGCGAGCGACGCCGGACGCCCCGTCTACGAGCGGATGGGATACCTACCCCTGGTGCGCTGGCCCATGTGGATCCTGGACGTCACCTGACCCGCGACGATCCCGACCGTCGTCGCGGGCGTCCCGGGCCGGGACCGTCCGACCCACCGGTTGGCTACATTCGCCCCATGACGGCGTTGCCGGGGGGAACCGTCACGCTGCTGTTCGCCGACATCGAGGGCAGCGTCGATCGCTGGGAGCGCGATCCCGACGGGATGCGGGACCGGGTCGGGGAGTTCCAGCGACTCGCCGGGCACGCGGTCGCCGGCGGCGGGGTGGTGGTGAAGAGCACCGGTGACGGTCTCGTGGCCGCGTTCCGGACGGCGACGAGCGCGGTCGAGTCGGCCCTGAAGCTGCAACAGGACCTCACGCGGCGGTCGTCGCCGCTGGCCGTGCGGATGGGCATCCACTCCGGAACGGCCGAGCCCGCCGGGGGCGACTACGTGGGCCGGACACCGAACCTGGCCGCCCGCGTGATGGGCGCGGCGTCCGGTGGCCAGGTGCTGCTCTCGGGCGCGGCGGCCGACCTCGTCCGGAGGGACCTCCCGGACGCGTGCGGCCTCGTCCACCTGGGCGACGTCGCGCTGAAGGGGATCGCCGAGCCCGAGCCGCTGTGGGCGCTGACCCACCCCGACCTGCCCGTGCCCGACGCCCGACCCGTTGTCGCGGGGCCCGATCGGGGTTCCCCGCGCTACCGCTTCGGCGCCAACCTCCTCGACCCCGACGGCCGCGAGCTGCTCCACGACGGTCAGCCGGTGGACATGGAGCCCAGGACCTTCGCCGTCCTCACCTACCTCGTCCGCCACCGCGACCGGGTGGTCACCAAGGAGGAGCTCCTCGACGAGGTGTGGGGCGACCACTTCGTGAGCGAGTCGGCGCTCACGACCCGGATCAAGCACGCCCGTGCGGCCGTGGGCGACGACGGGAGGTCCCAGGGACGATCCGGACCGTGCACCGGGTCGGGTACCGGTTCGTGGCCGGCGTGACCGAGGAGCGGCGCGACGCGACTCCCGTGACGGCCCCCGTGACGCCGGCGGCGACGGTGTGGTCGGCCCCCTCCGCGAAGGCCGTCTTCGGGCGCGACCGGGACGTCCACGCCGTCCGGGAGCGCCTGGAGACGCACCGGCTGGTCACCGTGACCGGCCCGGCCGGGGTCGGCAAGACGTCGTTGTGCCGACGGCTGGTGGCCGGCGCTCCCAGCGTCCCCGCCGAGGGCCGGTGGTTCTGCGAGCTCGGTGACACCCGCGACCCCGAGGCGGTCGCCAACGTCGTGCTCGCCGCCCTCGGCGAGGCCCAGCAGGCCGACGCCGACCCGACCGAGTCGCTCGTGCGGGCCCTCGAGGAGCGGTCGGACCTGCTGGTCCTCGACAACTGCGAGCACCTCGTGGCCGCGGCGGCCTCCCTCGCCGACCGCGTCCTCTCGCGGTGCCCGTCCGTCAGGATCCTCGCCACGAGCCGGGAACCCCTCGGCCTGCTCGCCGAGTCCGTCTACCCGCTCGAGCCCCTCGACGTCGACGCCGCCGCGGCCTGCTTCGCGTCCCGGGCCACCGACGCCGGCGCGGTGGTGGACGCGACCGATCCCGCGGTGCGGGAGCTGTGCCGTCGCCTCGACGGGATCCCCCTGGCCATCGAGCTCGCCGCCGCCCGGGCCCGGGTGCTCGCCCCCTCGGAGATGATCGAGCTGCTGGGCGACCGGTTCCGGTTGCTCAGGGGAGGGCCGGGCACCGACCACCGGCACTCCTCGCTGCACGCCGCGATCGCGTCCTCCTGGGAGGGCCTGTCGAGCGACGACCGGGCCCTGCTCGGCCGGCTGGGCGTCCTCGTGGGGACGTTCACCCTCGACGACGCCCGGGGGGTGGCGTTGGCGGGGGCCGATCGGCTCGACGCGGTCGACGCGCTCGAGCGCCTCGTGCGGCAGTCCCTGCTCGTCACCTCGCCGGCACCGGACGGGCGCGTCCGCTTCCACCTGCTCGAGTCGGTGCGTGACTTCGCGTTCGAGCACCTGGACGACCCGACCGCCGTCCGGCGGGCCCACGTGCACCACTACGCCCGTCGCGCCGAGGAGCTCGAAGCGGCGTTCCAGACGGAGCGGGTCGACGACGCGCTCGCCGAGATGCGCGAGGCCTGGGCCAACCTCAGGGCCGCGGTCGGGTACGCCGCCGCGGCCGCCGACGCCGACGCCGTCCGCCGGATCGTCCGGGCCGTGGCCCAGTACGCCGACCTGTTCGGCGTCTACGAGGTGCTGGACTGGTGCGAGCACGCCGCGCTCGACGGCGACGTCTCGGGGGAGGACGATCCGGTCCTGGCCGCCGAGGCGCTGGCGGTGAAGGCACGGATGCTCGCCCACCAGGGCCGGCACGACCGTGCCCGCGAGCTCGCCGATCGGGCCCTCGCCCTGCGCGAGTCCCACGCGACGCTGCTGTCGTCGGTGTGGTGCGCGTACTACACGGGCCGGCTCGATCTCGTGCTGGCGGCGGCTCCCAGGCTCGTCGAGCTGAGCCGGAGCGGACGTGGCTTCGACCGCGGGTACGCGGAGGGGTTCGCCGCCATCGTCGCCGCGGTCCGCCAGCAGCCGGACATCACCACGACCTCGATCACGCCCGCCGACGCCGAGAGGGGCGTCCTCGGTGCCCTCGACGCGCTCACCGAGGGGCTGCGGTTGTGCACCGCGGACCCCGACCGCGCCACCGAGCTCCTCGAGGCCGTGGTGGAGGCATCGCTCCGCCGCGACTACCGGCTCCTGCTCGGGGCCGCCGCCAGCGCGCTCACGAACGTCACGCTCCCGGCCCGGCCCCCGAAGGAGGCGATGGCCGTCCTCGCGCGGACGCTGACCCGCTACCGGGAACGCCGCATGTGGAACCTGATCGCGGCCGACATCGCCATGGCGGCCCGCCTCCTCGCCGACGCGGGCGACGCCGAGACCGCCGCCCGGCTGATCGGCGCCCGGCACGCCTCGGGCTACGCCGTCGGCCGGTCGGAGCTGGTCTTCGCGCTCCTCCAGGAGGAGCTCCCGGACCGGCTGGGTCCGGCGTACGGCCCGCTCGTCGAGCAGGGACGCGGCTGGCTGCCACCCGAGGCCGCCGACGCGGCCATCGCCGCGCTGACCCGGGCGCTCGACGTCGCGCACGGGGCGGGCGGGTCCGGTGGCCTCTGATCCGAGGTCACCGGACCCGCCCGTCAGGACTCCTCCGGGCGGTGGCGGTGGGGTTCAGGGCTTCCGGGCCCGGAACGTGTGACCGAACACCTCGTAGCTGCGGGCCCGGCCCTCGCCGGCGGCGCCGCCGAAGGTGTCGGTGGGCAGCCCGACCGACAGGTTCGTGAAGCCCGCCCCGGTGAGGAGGTCGCACCACTCGTCGACGGACAGGCCACCGGCGATGCAGTCGGTCCAGAGCTCGATGTCGCACTTGGCGGCGTAGGGCACCTCTCGCCCGACGGCGATGTCGGCGAACTGGAGCACGCCACCGGGGCGCAGCGCCCGGTACGCCTCCGCGAGCACCCGGGCCTTGTCGGCGACCAGGTTGAGGACGCCGTTGCTGATGACGACGTCGGCCCAACCGTCCTCGACCGGCAGCTCCTCGAGGATCCCCTCGCGGAGCTCGAGGTTGCCGGCACCGAGCTGGGCGGCGACCCGCCGGGCCCGGTCCAGCATCGCCGGCGTCATGTCGACCCCGACGACCCGGCCCTCGGGGCCGACCAGCCGGGGGGCGACGAAGCAGTCGAAGCCGCCACCCGAACCCAGGTCGACGACCCGGCTCCCGGAGGGGATCGGCGCGGCGGCGAACGGGTTGTCCACGCCGGCGAAGCTGGCCACGGCCTCCTCCGGCAGCGACGCGAGGATCTCGGCCGGGTAGCCGAGCCGCTCGGCCAGCGGCCGGCCGATGTGGAAGTGGAAGGCCCCACCCGGGTTGATGGCGACCTCGGCGTACTTGATCCTGACCTCGGCCCGCAGGGCCTCGGCGTCGACGGTCGGCTGGCTGGTGGTCTGCTCCCTGGTGCTCACGGCTCGATCCTCCGGCTTCGACGGTCTTGGGTGCGGTTCCACGATCCTCCGATCGGGCCCGCGAGTCGTGGCGAAGACGTGGCGGTGGCGCCGAGCTGCCTCGCGATCCGAGCCCCTCGGGGCCGGGACCGATGACGCCTGCGGGACCGGTCGGGCGACGCCGGGCCCGACGTTCAGGCGGCAGCTCGCCGCCCGTGGGCGGCGAGCTCCTCGACCAGGGCGGCCACGAGGTCGGGGCGGGTGAGCTGCGGGCAGTGGCCGGCGTCGTCGACGAGCACCAGCCGGCTCCCGAGCAGCGCGGCGAGCGTCTCGGCCCGGTGCCGGGGAGCGATGGGATCGCGCTGCCCGTGGATCACGAGCGTCGGGCACGTGATGCTCGGCGCGAGCGAGCGCAGGCGGGCGGCCGTCGCCTCCGGCGGGGTACCCACCCGGCCGCGCACCGTGGCGGCGAGCTCCTCGGGGGTGACGTCGAGTCCCCACGCGATCCCGGCCGTGCGGTACGGGCCTGCTCCACGCTCGGGGAACGCCTGGCCGACGAACCACCGGACGAACCCCTCGTAGTCCCGCTCCCACGAGTGGCGGTTGAGGCGGGCCCATCCCTCGTCGGACCCGAGGTCCTCGTCGAAGCGCGCGAACGCCTGCTGGAAGGGGTCGTCGACGCGGCCGTCCAGGTTGAGGCTGCTCGGGTTGACGAACACGGCCCCCTCGACCCGATCCGGGTGGAGGGCGGCCAGCAGGTAGGCCAGCACCGTCCCGAACGAGTTCCCGACGACCACGGCCCGCTCGATCCCGAGGGCGTCGAGGACCGCGGTGGCGTCGCCGACCAGGACGAGCGGGTCGTGGGCGGCCGGGTCCAGCGGCCGATCGGAGCCGCCGTTCCCCCTCGGGTCGTACGTGACGACCCGGTGCCGCCGGCACAGCCTCGGCACCTGCTCCTGCCAGACACCGCTGTGGGCGATCGCCCAGGGTGGGAGCAGCAGCACCGCGGGCTCTCCGGCGCCGTGGGCGTGGTAGCGGATGCGGACGCCGCCGTGGTCGACGACACCTCCGTCGTCGCCCCTGTCGTGCACGTGGTCGCTCATGGCCCCTCCTTCCCGGATTCGGTGAGCCTGATCCGCCCGAGCATGCGGGACCGCGGTCACGCCCGGCTCGCGGCTCGCTCGCGCCCGGGCGTCACGGCGAGGGAGGCGCCAACCGAGGCGGTCGTGTCCGACACCCGAGGAGGACCTCCGGTCGGCAACCGCGCCACGACCTCCCGAGGACCGTGCCAGCCACGCGGTGCTCGATCCCGACCACCGTACGTGGCTCAGCGCCGGGTCGAGGAGGCTGCTGTTCGCTACCGGCGGCGATCGACGGGGCTCGTGCCCAGTTCCCGTGAGGGGAGCGCGATGGTGGCGCTCCCGGGCATGACCTCTTCGCCGCGCTGGTTCACTGCGGTCGTCGTGACGTCGACACAGGGCTCGCCGTCGCCGTCGACGTACTTCCGGGTCACCGTCCCCTCGAGCCGGACGACGTCGCCGAGGTAGACGAACCTCCGGTACCGGGTGTCGGCCCGCTTGACCCACCCGCTGTCACCCATCCAATTGGAGAGGAGCTGGAGCTGCCAGCACTGGCGCTGGAAGCCGACGTCGTACTCGAGGGCCACCCCCATGGCCCGGGCGGCGTGCCGGTTGTAGTGAACGGCGTAGATGGGCTCGAGTGCCTTGGTCTGCGGGTCGCGGAACGCCCAGGGAGGATGCCGGCGGTACGAGCGCAACGCCACCCCATTGGCGGCGAGGCGCGGGATGGGGGCACCTCCACCGGCCACGAACGCGATCTCGTCGGTGATCCCGATGGGACCCTTCGTCAGGCAATCGAGCCGGTCATCCACCTCGACGTCTTCCCACCAGCGGGCCTCGGCGCCCCGGGGCTCCTCGCCCAGCACCTGCTCCTCGATCTCACGAACCTCGTCCTCGGTCCAGGGATGGGGGAGCTGCAGGTCACCGTCGCGCCCGGTCTGCTTGGCCCGCTCTCGCTCGAAGTTCACGACGGACCACTTGATGGTGGCGAGCGACGTGCCGTCCTGGTTGCGGTACGTGTTCGTGAAGTGGTCGACGATCATGAAGGTGGCGAAGCTGCTCGGGCGGGGTCCGTCGAAGCCGTCGTAGACGCACACCGGAGTCACCACGTCCCCCAGGCGGACGGGACCGTGGAGCTCGACGGTGGTCCCCGCGTGGAAGGACCCGAGACCCGGCCACCCGAACTGGAGACCGGAGAACACCCCGATAACAAAGGACGGGGGGGCCACCACACCGTTCCAGGGGCTCGTCGCCGCGTACGCGGGATCCTTCCACAGGGGGTTGTGGTCGCCGATGCCCGCCGCGAACTTCGCGATGGCGAGACGCGTCGCCTCCTCGTTGAAGACCGAGTGCTCGATCCGCAGCTCCAGCCCGGCCCGGGCCCGCATCGACTCGAGCATCTCGTCGGTCACCTGGGCTTCGGCCATCTTCGCGTCGGTCACGGTTCAACCACCTCGGCGGCCACGGAGGACGGTCTCCTCGCCGCCTCCTCGTCTTCCAGGACATCGATCCACGCGCGGCGAAGGTCCCTCTTCAGGACCTTCCCCACCGCGCTCGTGGGAAGAGGTGCCTCGCGGAACCACCAGCGGGTCGGGACCTCGAAGGGAGCCAGGGTCCGCCGGGCGTGCCCACGGAGCTCTTCCGCTCCGACCGCGCACCCTGGACGCACGACGACGACCGCTCCGACCTCCTCCCCCAGGTCGGGGTGCGGCAGCCCGACCACCGCGGCCTCACTCACCGCCGGGTGCGAGAGCAGGCGCGCCTCCACGTGGACGCTGGCCACGTTCTCACCGCCCCGGATCACGAGATCCTTGGACCGGTCGACCAGGAACAGGAGCCCGTCGGCGACCCGGCCGAGATCACCGGTGCGGAGCCAACCCTGGGCATCCACGGTCGCGTCGTCCGGCCGGCCCCAGTAGCCGTTCATGACGGCGGGAGAGCGGACGAGGATCTCGCCCACCCCCTCCGGATCGGGATCGGCGATCTGCACCTCGACGACCGGGAGCGGCCTCCCGACCGAGTCGGGGTGCGCCTCCATGTCCGAGGCCGCGCACACGCTCACCACGCCGCCCGACTCGGTCAACCCGTAGACGTTGACCACCTTGCGCTCCACCCCGGAGAAGGCGCGGCGCGCCCGCTCGATCGTCTCGGGGGCGACGGGGGCACCGCCCATGGCCAGGGAGCGCAGGCTGGAGCAGTCGCGCCGCGCGAGGTCCGGGTGCTCCAGGACCCGCTGGACCATCGTCGGGACCGCGGCCCAGATCGAGACTCGCTCCCTCTCGACGAGCTCGAGCACCTCGCCGGGGTCGAAGCGACCCGTGAGGAACACCAGGCGTCCCCCGGCGAGGAGGGCGGTGAGGAAGGCCTGCAGCCCCGACAGGTGGAAGAGCGGGACGGTGAGCAGGCTGACCGGGGCCGGGTGGTCGGCGGCAAGGTCCGGCGGTAGCCGCCGGGTGGCGAGGAGGAAGTTGTGGACGTTCGCCACGACGGCCCGATGCGAGAGCACGACGCCCTTCGGGTAGCCGGTCGTACCGGACGTGTAGAGGATGACAGCGGGATCGGACTCGTCGGATCCCGGATCGACCGATGGGTCGTCGGACCCCGCCGACCCGTCGCCGTCGGCGTCGATCATCCCGGCCACCCGGTCGCGCTCGAGGAGGGCGACGCCCGCCGGCAGCCGCCTGGCCCCCTCGGCGTCGGCCATGACGACGCGAGGCCGGCAGTCGCCCACGGCGTGGGCGACCTCGTCGGCGCTCCACCACGCGTTGAAGGGGACCGCGATCGCACCGATCCGTAGCGCCGCCCACCAGGTGACGATCCACTCGGGGGAGCTCGCCGCGAGCAGCGCGACCCGGTCACCGGCTCCGACACCGTCGTGACGCAGCAGCGACGCGACCCGTTGGATGGCCGAGTGGTGCTGCCCGAACGAGATGCGTCGATCCCCCTGCACGAGATGGTCACGGGGTCCCCACCGGAGGGCGTCGCCCAGGAGCTCGCCGACGCGGTGCCGCCGTGGCGCGTACACCCGGCACGGGTGACCGTCGATCTCCTCGACGACGACCTCGCGGCCCCAGCCCCCGGGGAGGGGGAGCCCCGTGCTCCTTCGCGCCGCCGACCGAGTCGATCACCGGCTCGTGAGCCCGTCGTCCACCGCCGCGCGCAGAGCGACGAGAGGCCCGTCCGCGCGGGCGGAGGGGTTGTCGGACTGCTCGAGGTCGCAGAAGCCGACGCGGTCGCCCACCCGCGCCCGGCCGATCCCCTCGACGACCCGCAACCCCCGCATCGTGACGACGATGCCGTCGACGACCTCGCTCTCGACCCGGAGCTCCTCGCCTCCGGGGAGACGACCGGTCCCCTCGCCGCCCCGATGGGTGAGGCCGTCGGGTTCCAGGTGGACGACGACGTCGACGTCGCTCAGCGGGACGACCTCGCCTTCGATCGCGGCCATCCCCACCCGGCTGATGACGCCGCTGGCGAGCTGCGTGGTGATGAGCGAGAACGAGAGCTCCGGCCCCACGGTCCCGGCCAACCAGCGATGACCCAGGAGCGCGGTCCAGTGCCTGATCCCCCAGGAGTGGTCACGATGACCGAGCCCGTCGACCCGGTACGTGTCGGCACCCAGCCGCACCTCGCCTACCACCCGGCCGGCCACCTGGTAGTGGTCGGCACCGATGTCGCGGTAGTCCGAGAGGCTGCCGGTGAGCGCCCAGTAGTTGTAGAGGGGATAGAAGTCCTCGAACCGCAGGGACATCTCGCACTCGGGCTCGTCCACCTCGAACGCGAACCCGCCGTCGAACCGGACGCGGTGACCGGCCGCTCCGAAGGCTCCGCCGTGGCGGTCGCCTTCCCGCAGGGGAAGCGACTCCTCGTTGCGCCGGAAGCGTCGACCGGCCGCGGTGACGACCCCGGAGAGCACGTTGCCGAGACCGCGATTCGGTTCGTGAGCCACCCGGTGGAACCCGCCGATCCCGGCGACGTCGTCCCACCAGCTCAGGACGAAGCTCTCCTGCCAGTCGGGGTCGGACCCGGCCCGGTGGGCCCGGTCGTCGTCGCTCGGGTAGCGGATGGCCTCGAGATCGATCGTCACCGCCGGCCGTCCTCCGTCGGGGCCGGCGGCACGGTCGCGGTCTCCGGCCCGGCGTCCGCGACCCGGGCCAGCACCTCGACCCGGCCCGCTCCCCCGTCGACCCGCACCCGATCGCCGGTGCTGAGCAGGCTCGTCCCCACCTTCGTGCCGATCACGCAGGGGATCCCGAGCTCCCGGGCGACGATCGCACCGTGGCTGAGCGCGCCCCCGATGTCGATCACCAGCGCCCCGGCCACCAGGAACATGGAGACCCAGCTCGGATCGGTGGTCCGGGTCACGAGGACCTCGCCCGGCTGGAGCGGCTCGCACTCGGCCGGGTCGAGCACGAGCCGCACGGTCCCCTCGACGACGCCGGGAGCCACCGCCGCCCCTTCGACGACGTGGCCCACCGACGCGGACGAGCGGGCTTCGAGCGGGAGGGCCTGGGGTGTGCCCTGGAACAGCTCGGGGATCCGAAACGACAGGTAACCCTCCCGGCGCTCCCTCCGGAAGGCCACGAGCTCCCGGGCGTCGCGGGGAACCGACCCGGCGAGCTCGTCGATCGTGAGGAAGAAGACGTCCTCCGGTTCGGCGAGGACCCCCTGTCGCGCGAGGGCGGAACCGATGATCCGGGCGCAGTGGCGGACGACGTCGAGCACCTGGAGGAAGGTGGCCTTGCCGACCTCGCGAAGCGGGACGTACCGGCGGGCCATGCGGAACACCAGCAGGGCTCGACGGCGCGCCACCGGGCCGAGCGTCGCGAGGACGCGGCGCTCGGCGACTCGACGTTCCTCGGCCCGACGGGCCTCGGCGGCCCGGGGGTCGGCGTCCACCGGCATCTGGCGGTACGAGCCCAGGAGGGCCTCGAGGGGCTGGGGTGCCTCGCGCCAGGTCCGGCTCGACAGCTCCCCCTCCGACGGACCGTGGTAGCCGTGGCGATCGAGGAAGACCTCGAGGGACAGACCGTGGTGGGCGACGTCCCACAGGTCGGCCGCGATGGCGGCTTCCTCGAGGTTCCCCTGGCCGCTCACGATCGACGTCTCGAGGCCAGGTGTCCCCACCTCGGTTGCGAGTCGCGCCACCTGCTCGTAGCAGGCCTGGGCGAAGAGGGTGGCCAACCCGTGCCGGCGGACGACACGCCTGAACCGGAGCCGGGCCTGCGCGAGCAACCGTCGGGCGGCGGCATCGTCGAGGGCGTCCCGAACCGTCGCCCGCCAGAAGGCGTCCGACTCAGCCCGCAACCGGGCCAGGCGCCGAGGTAGGAGGGCGGCGGCGACGGGGAGCTTCGAGGCGACGAACGGGTACCGGCGACGGTTTGCCTGTCCGCGTACGAGGCCCGGACGCACCTCGCCGAAGAACTGCTCCTCGAAGGCCTCCGGCGAGGTTCCGGGCATGGCCTGCGCGAACCGCTCCAGGAGGTCGAGGTTGGTGGCCACGTGGCCGTGGAACACCGCCGCGAAGCGGTCCCTCATGGGGGGCGTCAGGTCGATCGAACGGCGAGGGAGGACCCCGATGTCGTGGAAGCTCCACTGCGTCGCGTACTCCATCGACTGGGTCCAGAAGGTCCAGCCGAGAGGCGTGGGGACGCCGGGGATGGCCTCCGCGACGTTCACGGTCGTCCACCACGTGTCGGGGTCGCTCTCCTCGTGGAGTGGGTCCTGCATCCCCGACATCCCGTGGGCCCTCCCCGTGTCCACCTCGCCGCGCGCCCGCGTAATACGATAGCGAGTGCTTACTCCTTTTTAATCCTACTCGGCTCCGCACGGAGGTGACAAGCGCCGAGGTGACCGTCGCCCCGCGAACAGTAGAGTGAGCACTTACCCGTTGGCTACCATCGGCCGCCACGCCGACCCCAGGAGGCCACATGGCCCTGACCGCCACCGACGAGCTCCCCCACCGGCCCCCGGACCCCGTGCCCGAGCACTGGCAGGAGAACTACTTCCTCATGGGCTGGGACGACCGGCAACAGGCAGGCTTCTACCTGCACCTCGAGCGGTTCGCCGCCCGGGGGTGATGGAGGCCAAGGCGATCGTCGTCGCGGACGCCGAGCTCGTCTCCGTGTCGACGCTCCACCCCCTCCTCCCCGCACTGGAGGCCCCCGGCCTCTCCGTCGACATCGTCGAACCGTTCGCCCGGCTCTCGGTCCGGCTCGAGGCTCTCGGGACGGTCGGTCGCGACGCCGACGGCTTCGTCCCTTGCCCCGAGCACGGCGACACACCGGTGGGCATCGACGTCACCGTCTCCAGCGTCGTTCCTCCGGTCGACTGGCAGGAGGCCCTCGCCGGGCTCCCGATCCCGGGCCTTGAGCGCGATCACTACGAGTTGGGAGCCTCCTTCAACGGCGTCCTCACCGTCGGTTCCCGGCGCGTCGAGGCCTCGGGGCTGCTCGTGCGTGACCACACATGGGGTGTCCGCGAGTACACGGCCTTCCCCGCGGCCTGGTGGACCCCGGTCTGCTTCGAGGACGCCTTCGTGACCGGGGTCTCCATCCTCCACGGCGGCCGGTGGAACGGCCTGACCATCGTGACCCGGGACGGGTCCACCACGACGGTGCTGCAGCACCAGGTCGATCTCCCCGAGGGCGCTCGGCTCGCCCCGGGTGGGTACCAGGCGGCCACCGTGGCCTTCCCCCGGCCGGAGGGCGAGCCGGCGCGGCTCGAGACCCGGGTTGTGACCCACCTCCCGGTCCGCTACCCGGGCTTCGCCCCCGGCTACGTCGTCAACGACGCCTTCTCCGTGGCCCGTTGGGGCGAACGGACCGGCTTCGGGTCGATCGAGCTCAACACCACCGTCTCGCCCGAGGAGATGACCGGGGCAGTCGCGGCCGCGAGCACCTGAAGGGTGGCGACACCGGGGTGGGGGAGACCGTACGGGTCCGCGCCGGACACGACCCGCTCATCACCCCCGGCGGAGCCGTCCCCGGTCAGGCGCGCTCGTCAGCGACGGGACCTGATCACACCCTCGAGGGAGATCGCGGTCATCTCGTCGACGATCCGCTTCCTCGACGGTCGGCGCTTCCCCGCGAACATCCACGGCCCCAGGACCGCCATCCCCGTCACCATGGCCGCGACGGCTCGTACCGCCACCTCGATGTCGATGGGCCCGAAGCCCCGCCGCTCACGCTCTTCGGCTCCGATCGCCCCCAACTCGTCGAGCATGCCGCTCAGGTTCACCTCGAACTCGTCGCCTTCGAGCGCGTCGGCCTCGTGGGCGCTGGCGGCGATGAGCGCGAGGACCAGGTCCCGGTTCTTGCTCAGGGAGTCGTAGAGCTGGCCCACGAACTCCCCCATGAGCCGCTCGTTGCTCCAGGGCTGCTCCCGCTGCGACTGCCACACCTGGACGAACTCGGTGAGGAAGTCCTGGAAGGGCCGCAGCACGGCCTCCGAGAAGAGGTTGGACTTGGAGCCGAAGTGCCGGAAGAGGAGAGCCTCGGAGACCTGGGCCTGCTCGGCGATCTCCCGGGTGCTGGCCCCACCGAACCCCTTGGCCGCGAAGATCTCACGGGCGGAGTCGAGGAGAAGCTGACGGACCTCTCCCGGGCGGCGGCGGCGGCTCTTGGTGGAGGCGACGGTCACGTGAGGAATGGTAGGCGAGTGAGCGCACGCTTCTCCGATTCTCCGGGGACGCCGACCCTCGACGTCATCCGAAGAGCTGCTCGAGCGGGAACCGGGGCCCGGCCGAGATGCCCCCGTCGACCACCACGACGTGACCGTTGACGTGACTCGACTCGTCCGAGGCCAACCACAGCGCCGTCCGGGCGACGTCCTCGGCGGTCGCCATGCGACCGTCGGGGTGCACGCCGTCCATGAAGGCGCGCATCTCCCCTCCGGCCTCGCCCCGAAGACCTTCTCCAGGAGCGGCGTGTCCGCGATGCCCGGCGCGATGGCGTTCGCCCGGACCCCGGCCGCCGCGTAGTCGAGCGCGACGTTCTTCACCAGGTTCACCACGGCGGCCTTGCTGGCTCCGTAGGCAGGTTGGAACTGGGTACCGGCCAGACCGGCGATCGACGCGGTGACCAGCACGACCCCTCGGCGCTCCATCAGGTACGGGAGGGCGGCCTTCACCGTGAGGAAGGCGCCCTTGGCGTTCACGGCGAACACGTGGTCCCACTCCTCCGCCGTGGTCATCAGCAGCGGCGCGAACGTCTCGACGCCCGCGTTGGCGTGCACCACGTCCAGCCCCCCGAGATCCCCGACGACCGAGGCGAGGGCCGCCTCGACCGAGGACTCGTCGGTCACGTCGCACGTGAGCGCGAGGGCCTCGCCACCGGACCCGTCGATCTCGGCGGCCGCATCGCGGGAACCCGCACCGTCGACGTCGAGGACCGCGACCCGGGCCCCCTCGCTGGCGAAGAGGAGCGCCGTCGCGCGGCCGATCCCCGACGCTGCTCCGGTGATCGCGCACGTCTTGCCGTGAAGCCGCATCCCGTCCCTCCTAGAACCCTGACGTGAAGCCCCCGTCCACCACGAAGACCTGTCCGGTGATCCACGAGCCCGCGTCGCTGCAGAGCAGGAGGGCGAGAGGCGCCGGATCCTCCGGGGTCCCCAGGCGGCCCAGCGGGTAGGCACGCGCCACCTTCTCCTCGACGCCGGGGTTCGCGTCGAAGAAGTCGGCCACCGCACCGTGACGGAGCGCTCCCAGCGCGATGCAGTTCACGGTGACGCCGCGGCGCCCGACCTCGACCGCCAGGCCACGGCTGAAACCCATCGCGCCCGCCTTGGCGGCGCCGTACACGACCTGGCCCGCCTCGCCCTTGCGGCCCGCGTCCGAGACCATCGTGAGCACCCGACCCCAACCTCGCTCGACCATCCCCTGCACGTACGTGTGGGATACGTCGAGCACCGCGTCGAAGTTGAGGCGGGTCCACGGTGCCCAGTCCTCGCGACGGGTCTCGGAGAACGGGGTGAGCGACTTCTCGACCGGCGGGACTCCGGCGTTGTTGACCAGGATGTCCACCGGACCCGTGACCCCGGCCATGGTCGCCACCGAACCGGGATCGGTGACGTCGGCGGCCACGGGGAGGGCGTCACCCCCGCCCTCCGCGACGAGCCGGGCGGCCTCCTCCGCTCGACCGGGGTCGAGGTCGTTGACCCACACCCGCGCGCCCGCGCCCGCCAGGCGACGCGCGATGGCCAGGCCGACCCCCCGGCCCGCCCCGGTCACGAGGGCCGAGCGCCCGTCCAGGTCGATCTCGATGCCCCTCACGAGTGCGCCTCCTCGTCGAGCCGGGGGCGGAAGCGTGGTGGACGCTTGTCGAGGAACGCCGCCGCGCCCTCGACCATGTCCCCCTGCCGGAGGAACCACCGCGACAGCTCCATCCCGTGGAGCACCGACGGCCACTGCTGGTCGAACACCCCCGACATGGACAGCTTGGTGATGCGCAGGCTCTGGGGACTCAGGGAGAGCAACTCGGCGCACCACCGCTGGACCGCGGCGTCGAGGTCCTCGTCGGGGACGACGACGTTGGCCAACCCCATTTCCACCGCGGCCCGGCCCGAGTACTGGCGGCAGAGGAACATGATCTCCTTGGCGCGCTTCAGCCCGCAGACCACGGGGGAGGAGCTGCGTCCCCCGATGACGGGCGCGCTCCCCACCTTCGGCCCGGCCTGCCCGAACCGGGCCGACTCCGCCGCGACCGTGAGGTCGCACAGCAGGTTCAGCTCGTTCCCCATCCCGAGGCAGTAGCCGCGCACCTTGGCGATCACGGGCTTGGTGCAGTTCCGGAACGCGGCCATCCAGCGCAGACCGAGCTCGGGGGGCGGGAGCTCCATCCGGACCTGTCCGTCGGGACCGGGGACCTGCTGGAGGTCACCTCCCGCGCAGAAGGCCCGCCCGCCGGCGCCCGTCACGACGACGACGCCGACGCGCTCGTCGAGGTTCGCGCGCTCGAGGGCGTCGGCCATCTCCTCGATGCCCTGTTTCCGGAGCGCGTTGAGGCGCTCGGGGCGGTCGATGGTGACGGTGGCCACTCCGTGGTCCACCTCGTAGCGGACATCCTGGTGGGACGCCACGGTCGTCACCTCCCCTGCCAGGCCGGTGGTCGCTTCTCGAGGAAGGCGGCGAGGCCCTCGCGCCGGTCGTCGGTGGAGAACAGCACGGCGACCGCGGCCATCTCCATGCGCAGGCCGGTCTCCAAGCTGGCGTCGAGGCCCCGCCACATGACCTCCTTGACGAGCCGGACGGCGACGGGAGACGACGCGGCGATCGTCTGCCCGAGGGAGACGGCGGCTCCCAGCCAGTCCTCGTCGACGACGTTCACGAGGCCGATCTCGGCCGCCCGGGCCGCGTCGATGATCGCCCCGGTGTACATGAGCTCGGCGGCCCGGGCCGCGCCCACGATCCGGGGGAGCCGCTGCGTACCGCCGGCGGCCGGCATCATGCCGACCTTGGCCTCGGGCAGCCCGAACCTCGCCGTCGGGGCGGCGACCCTCAGGTCGCAGGCGAGCGCCAGCTCGAGCCCGCCGCCCAGCGCGAACCCGGAGATCGCCGCGACGGTCGGCTGGGGCAGGGTCGCGATCGCGTCGAAGGTCGTGACCGTCGCTCGAAGGCGCTCCCACATCTGCGACGGTGTCAGATCGGCCAGCCGGGGGGCCTGGTCCTTGAGGTCGGCACCGGCGCAGAAGACCTGCTCGCCCCCGGCGAGCACCACGGCGCGAAGGTCGGACCGTCCGTCGAGCGCGGCACACAGGTCCCGGAGCTCGGTGAGCATCTCCTCGGTGATGGCGTTCATCGCCTCGGGCCGGTGCAGCTCGACGACGGCAACGGACCCCTCCTCTCGGAATCGCAGCGTCTCCACGGTCTCCTCTCCTGCTCGTCCTACGGACTCGAGCCCGGCCCACGACCGGGCGTCGGCTACAAGGCCCGGTTGGCCAAGGTGCGGGAGCGGGTGAAGGCCAACAGCCCGTCGGGGCCCAGCTCCCGGCCGAGGCCCGACTCCTTCCACCCGCCGAACGGGGCCCGGGCGTCCACGGCGAACATCCCGTGGGCGTTGACGAAGACCGTGCCCGCCTCGAGGCGGCGCGCCAGGTCGGAGGCCAGACCCGGGTCGCCCGACCACACCGAGGCACAGAGCCCGAACGTCGTGTCGTTCGCCTGGGTGACGACGTCGTCGAAGTCGTCGTAGCCCATGACCGGGAGGGCGGGCCCGAACTGCTCCTCGCGGACGAGCCGGCTCCCCGGCGGCGCGCCGACGACGATCGTGGGGCGCGAGAGGTGGCCCGCGGCGCCCGCGTCCTCCGGCCGAACGCCGCCGCAGCGGTACGCCGTCGCACCCTCCGCCTCGGCCTCCGCGACCAGCTCCTCCACCCGGTCCCGACCGGCGGCGGTGTGGAGCGGCCCCATCGTGACCTCGCCGGCGAGACCGTCGCCGATCACGGCCCGCTCGCACTCGGCGACGAGGGCGTCGGTCACCTCCTCCACCCGGTCGCGGGGAACGTAGAGGCGTTTGACGGCCATGCAGACCTGGCCGGCGGTGAGGAAGGCGGCGGCCACGAGCGCCCCCGCCAGATCCTCGTCGACGCCGACGTCGGGAGCGAGGATGGCCGGGTCGTTGCCTCCCAGCTCGAGCACCGCGGGGGCCATCCGGGCCGAGGCGGCGGCGAGGACCGCCCGCCCTGTCGGCACGCCGCCGGTGAAGGAGACGAGGTCGATCCCCGGGTGCCCGACCATCGATCGGCCCAACTCGGGCCCGGGCCCGCTGACGGTGTTGAGCACGCCGGCCGGCAGCGCTGCGGCCATCGCCGCCGCCACCGCGAGCATGGCGGCCGGGCAGGTGGGGGGCGGCTTGGCGACGGCCGTGTTCCCGGCGATCAGCGCCGGCACCACCTTCGTGGCCATGAGTGAGACCGGCCAGTTGAACGGCAGGATCGCGCCCACCACACCCCAGGGGACCGGCTCGATCTCGGTCTCCCCGAGATCATCGACGAGACGCCGGGGAGCGAGGGCCTCGGGAGCCAGGTCCCGGTACACGTCGGCCAGGTGCGCCGGGAGGCCCACGTCGAAGACGGCCTCCTGGAGGACCTTCCCCTGCTCGCGGGTCAGGAGCGGGGCGAGGTCCTGCTCCTCGACGACCTGCTCCGCGGCCGCGCTCGCCTGGACGACGAGCTGGATCCGTTCCGCGAGGGGCGTGCGCGACCACTCGGTGGCCGCGGCCCGGGCGGCCTCGACCGCGGCGTCGAGCTGGCGACACGACGACGCCGGAGCGCGATGGACGACCTCCCCGGGTCGGACCGGATTGCGGATCTCGTAGTCGCCCTCGTCTCCCCGGACGGCCTGCCCGGCGATCACCAGCATCACGGCGTCTCGAGCAGGTCGGTCCGGCCCCGCTCACGCAGGAGGCCTTCGTACAGACCGAACGCCGGCTTCATCATCGGGACCATGCGCATGAGCCGGGCCACCCCACCCCTGGCCTTGATCTGACCCCGGGCCATGGCGGCCGCGACGTTGAGGCGGCCGAGCCAGAACCGGTTTCCGACGTCGGCCTCCATCTCCATCCACGCGTCGAAGCGCTCGGGGACCGAGCCGCGCACGACGACCGGGGGATCGCGGGTGAGGTCCAGGGTGAGGTCGGCCGGAGGGTTCGTGTAGCGCACGTGCAGGACCGATCGCAGGGTCTGCATCTTCGGACCGAGCACGGGATCCCCCAGCAGCGCCTCGAAGAAGTCCCCGAGGGTCGAGTAGACGTCGTGCGAATCCGAGAACGCGCCCACCTATCCCACCCTCCGTTCCCGACCGGCCCAGTAGGGCTCCCGGATCAGCCGACGGAGCACCTTGCCGTTGGGGTTCTTGGGCAAGGGCTCGGCGGCGAAGTCGTATCCACGCGGGACCTTGAACGCGGCGAGCTGACCGCGGCACCACTCGTCGAGCTCCTCGCCGGTCACCCCGGCGCCTTCCTGCACCCGGACGACGGCCCGGACCGACTCGCCCCATCGCTCGTCCGGGGTCGACACCACCGCCGCCTCGGCGATCCCCGGATGGGCGAGCAGGACGTCTTCGACCTCGCGGGGGTACACGTTGAAGCCGCCCGACACGATCATGTCGGCCTTGCGGTCCACGATGAAGAGGTAGCCTTCCTCGTCGAGGTAGCCCAGATCCGAGGTCCGGAACCAGCCCCCCGGCGTGAACACCTCGGCGCTCGCCTCGGGTCGGTTCCAGTAGCCGGCCATGACGTGGGGTCCCCTCGTCACGACCTCCCCGACCTCGCCGGGCGGGAGCTCGTGACCCTGCTCGTCGGCCACGGTCAGCTCCACGGGGAAGCTCGGCCGGCCGGCCGAGGCGAGCCGCCGGCTCCCGGGGACGTGCTCGTGCTTGTGGAGGAAGGTGTCGCCGCCGAGGGCCTCGGTCATCCCGTAGGTCTGCTGGAAGACCGGCCCCAGGACCTCGAGGCACTGCTCGAGCTTGCCCGGCGCGATCGGCGAGCCGCCGTAGAGCACGGTCCGTAGCGTCGAGGTGTCGACGGGGTGGCGCCCCAGGACCTCGAGGAGCGCGTAGATCATCGTGGGCACGAGGAGGAGGGTCGTGACCCGGTGCCTCGGGATCGCCTCGAGGAGCTCGACGGGATCGAAGCCTGAGTAGACGACCTGGGTCCCGCCCCGGTAGAGGAAGGGGTAAGCGAACCCACCGCTCGCGTGGCTCATCGGCCCGACGTGGAGGAGCACGTCGTCGGGCCCGACCCCGATGTCGATGAGCGCCCCGGAGGTCATCGCGAGCCAGTTGCCGTGGGTCTGCATGACGCCCTTCGGCCGCCCGGTCGTCCCCGACGAGTACTGGAGCGCGGCGAGGGTGTCGGGCCCCAGGTCGAGACCCGGCGCCGAGGCTGCGGCGGCCTCGAGCAGCGCGTCGTACTCGCCACCGGTCCGGATGACGTGCTCGACCGCCCCGAGGTCGGTCGCCTCCAAGAGCCCCTCGAACTCGTCGCTGACGATCACGGTCCTCGCCCCGGAGTCGGCCAGTTGGTGGGCGATTTCGGGAGGGGCGCTGCGCGGGTTCACGTAGGTGCGCACGAGCCCGGCCTTCAGCAGCCCGAAGGTGACGTCGAACCACTCCAACCGGTTCCCGAGGAGCACCGCGACCCGTTCACCGGGGCGGCAGCCGAGCCCCGCCATCACGTGGGCGAACTGATTGGAGCGCTCCTCGAGCTCGCGGAAGCTCATCGTTCGGCCACCGTCGATCACCGCCGGCCGGTTCCCGAACCAGCAGGCGGCGCGGGTGACGAGCGTCGCCAGGTTCACGCGGGGACCTCCTCACGACGTGAGCGATAGCGAGTGAGTACTTACACCCTTACAGGGCCCGCCGTCAAGCGCCGTCCCGCGGGAGCCCCAGGGCCACGAGCAGCTCCTCGTGGAGCTGCATCCAGACCGTGTGGTACGAGTCGCAGCGCGGGGAGACGAACCAGGCACGTTCCCCCTCGTCGAGACGGGCCAGTGCGTACCGGAGTCGATCACGATGCTCACCGCAACCGGGCAGGACCCTCGCCAACCGGCGGAGGAGCGGCCCGACCCGATCGTCGAGCTCGCGCAGCCGATCGACGACCTTCCAGTCGTAGCCGGGGTCGGAGTGATCGTTGGGCGCCCCCCGGCCGGACCTGCCAGTCGCTGCAGACCTGGAGAAGCTCCCGGTTGAGGGGAAGGAAGGCCTCGAAGCCCCGACGCACCGCCTCCTCCTCGGCCGAGCCGGGGGCCAGGCGGGCCCGGCGGCCGTGGAGCTCCCGCCCGGCCGCGGTGAGCACGAGGCTCGCCCCGCGCCACACCGCGAGCCCCGAGTCGACAAGGGTCCCGGCGGGACCGTCCCCGGGCGCCTCCCAGCGGCCCCGAATCCGGGCGCCGTGGAGCACCTCCCACGTCTCGTCGTCCAGGGGACCGTCCGGCCCATGCATCGAACCCTCCTCGTGTCGCCTTCGCCGGGGCGGACCCCGGCACCTTCCTCACCCGACCAGCAGCTCGAAGGCCCGACGGGTCCAGTCCACGAGCACGTAGCCCGCCCCCACCGCCACCATCATCACCGGCGGGTAGAAGCTGGCCCGGTTGAACAGCCGGTGGGCGTCCACCTCGCAGTACGTGCGGGCCAGGCGGACCGACGGCGCCACGAGCAGGACCAGACCGACAGCCCCGGCGACGGGCACGTACCACCAGGGCAACCCCGCCGGTCCGGCCACCGCCATCCCCAGCACCGTCGCACCGACGTTGCCGGCGAGGACGACCCGAGACGCGGCCTGCGGACCAGCCACCGACGGCACCGTGCGCACACCCAGGACCCGGTCCTCCTCGAGGTCGGCCCAGTCGTTCACGACGTTGCGGCCGCCGATCTCCCAGAGCGCCATCCACCCGAAGACCACCACGAGTCCCCACCCGGTCTCGGAGGTCACCGGGAACCAACCCGCCAGCGCCCCCAGCCCGACCATCACCCCGGTGAGGACGACCTTCCAGGCGCTCACCCGCGCGAGCACGCAGTAGCCGACCTCGAGGACGACCGCGATCCCCAACAGGAGGGCCGACATCGGCGCCAGCTCGAGCGCCAGCACCAGGGCCACGCCCCCGAGCGCGAGGATCCACACCATCGCGTGCCGCCGCCGCAGGTACCCCTGGGCGAGGGGATGGCGCACGATGGCCGCGTCGACGTCGAACCCCCGGTACGACTTCAGGTGGGCGAAGCGGGCCCGGTCGAGCTGGTGGTCGACGAGGTCGTTGAGCGCGAAGACCGCGTGGAGCCCGGACCAGGCGGCCACGAACCCCAGCGCCATGACTCGCACGGGCGGGATCCCCCGGGCCGCGACCAGAGCAGCGATCGCCGGCTGCGCGATCGACAGGTGCGCTTGCACCGTGCGCGACAGCGCGAGCAAGCACCGGATCCGGCCAGGCCGGCGGGTCGGCGCCTGGTGTGCGCGGGGAGCGACGCTCCCGTCGCGTGGCCTAGCGGGCGACATGATCCATCCATCCCCGCGCCAGACCCACGAGGTCGCCCACCCCACCCCGTACCAGCGGGTCGCGCACCACGATGGCCACTCCGGCGACGACCAGCCCGATCGCGGCGACGAGGCCGCCCAGGAGGAGGACGGCGAGGGCGAGGCGGTTCCGCCCGGTCCAGGCCAGGGAGCGTACGAGACGCCGGCCGTCGGCCCCCGACACCCGCCCCAGCACGGCCGCGAACGCCACGGCGAACCCGAGCCCCAGGAACCAGATCGCGACGATGTCCCCTTCCCCGCCCTGGGCTCGCCTCGCCTCCTCGAACACCAGGGTCGTGAGGTCCGCGCCGGCCAGGGCCGCCAGCGCCGGGAGCCGGAGGACGACGGCGAGCGCGGCCGAGACACCGAGCGCGGCCAGCGTGATCCCGGCGGCTCGCTCGTCGCCGGCGACGACGAGCCACGCTGCGAGCAGGTGGAGCGGAGCGGTCGCGGCAGCCGCCGCCGCCTGGGCCGAGCGCAGGCGACCCGGGGAGCCGTCGGTATGGCCGCCGGAGCTCTGCGCCTCGGTCGGTCCCGGGCCCGCCCCGCTCCACGCGGCCCGCGCCCCCACCACCGTCACCGCGGCCACGGCCGCGGCGGCGACCGCGGCGGCGGCGGGCGCGCCGCGGCGGTCGACCTCGCACGCCCAGGCCAGACCGGCCAGGGGCACGCTACCGGCGAGCGGGCCGGCAAGCGACCATCCGCCTCGAGCCGCGATCGCGGCCGCGGCGAGGCCGAGGGCGCCCGCCGCCCAGGCCCACGACTCGACATTCGCACCGGCCGCCCAGAGCCAGCCGGCCAGAGCCACGGCGGGCAGCGAGGCGAGACCGGCGGCGAGACGGCGACGCTGGCTGTCGGGCGATCCGCCGTCCGCGCTCGTCGCAACCACCGGAGCACTTTCCCGGGAAGCGCCGCGCCGGCTCCGGGAGCGGATCGCCGGGAACAGCCCAAGCGCGATGGCCCCGGCGGCCAGGGCCGCGGCGGCGAGCGCCGCTCCACCCGAGGCAGCCCGAACGGCCAGGACCGCGACCGCCGTGGCTCCCACCGCAGGCGACCAGCGCCCATCGTCTCCGGCGACGACGAACGCCGTGACCAACCCCGCGAGCGCTGCGGCCGCCAGGCCGGCGAGCGCGGGCCCTTCCGCCCCCCCGAGCCCAGCGGCGGCGACCAGCCCCCCGGCGGCCAGCTCGTGCACGCGGGGCCAGCGGCCCGGTCGCTCTCCCGGGCCCCACGGCTGAGGCAACAGGAGGAGCACCGCGGCCACGCCCCCGACGAGACCCGGGGACCAGACGGCGCCCGTGGCCGCCCCGGCGTAGGCGGCGACCGCCGCCCATCCGCGAGCGGAAGTCCTCCCCGAGAGCGCCCCGAGCGCGGCCGCGACCGCCGGTACGAGCCCAGCCACGCCGGCCCATTGCCGGGCGCCGGCCCAGGCCGCGCTCGACGCGAGCAGCAGCGCCACCGGAACGGGGAGCGCGTGGAGGAGGAAGCGGGATCGCAGGCTCGCGACCGCCACCACGACGACGGCGACGGCCACCGCCGAGGCGAGCACCGCGGCCGAGTCCCCCGGGTACCGCAACGCGGTGGCCAGGGCTCCGAACGCGACACCGGCGGCGACGACGCCGTCGGCCAGCTCGACCACCGACCGGCCGGGCGGTCCGAACGAGGCGCCGTCCCGGAGAACGCGGCGCGCGGTCGCCGCCGGAACGAGCGCCCCCGCTCCCGGGAGGAGGAGCAGCAGCTCCCGTCCGGCGCTCGTGGGGTCGCCCAGGAGCGCGGCCACGCCGAGCACGGCCGCCGCCGCGGCCCCGTAGGCGGCGCCCCTGGCCGCCCAGGTTCGGACGCCCGCACGAAACACCCACGACGCTGTCGCCGGGACCCCCGGTGGCGGACGGACCCACCAGGACCCGAGGGAGACCAGGCCGAGGGTCAGAGCCCAGGCTCCGGCCACGGCGGCCGTCGCACCCGGCCGGTCGGCTCCCGCCACCAGGAGCAGGGCGAGCGCGCCGGCTCCGCACAGGTGCCCGGCCATGCTGGCCGTCCCCCGCCAACCCTGGAGGCCCGAGGCGACGAGGCCCGCCGCCGACCAGGCGCTCCCGACGACGAGCAGCGTCCCGGCGCCCACGACGGGTTCCCGGACGGCCCCGAGCGACGCCGCCAGGCCCAACGCGATCGACGGTGCGGCGAGCGGCCACGGCCCTCGGGCCCGCGGAGAGGGTGGAGGGAGGCCGGGTGGACCCTCGAGCCGGCGAGGCGGGAGCAGGCGGGCCAGGGCGTCCGCCACGAGACCGAGGAGGCCCGCGAGCACCGCGACGGGCGGCGCGAGCGCGACGCCCCGCAGGTCCGTCCAGCCGGTCAGGCCGAGGAGCACAGCCAAGGTGAGCGTGCCCGAGAGCAGCAGCCCGTAGGCGGGCACGCCGGTCCGCCTCCACCGGAGCGCGTGGAGGACCACGTACCCGGCCAGCGGTGCCACCGCGACCCCGACCCCGTGCTCGAGGAACGGCTCGACCTGGAAGAGGACGAAGAGGGTCTGGAGCCCGGCCACGACGGTGGCGGCACGGTGCAGGGACCGGGCGTGAGCCGGCCGGCCGCGACGCTCGATCAGCTCCCCGGCGACCGTGTATCCCGCGAGGACGGGAAGGCCGACGAGGGGGAGCTGGTCGAGCGTCGCCCACCCCGCCGAGGTCACGGCCAGCTCGGACCCGAAGACCAGGAAGACGAGGATCACCGTGGCCGACCAGGGACTGCCGCCGCGCAGCACGAGGACCGCCGGGAGGAGCAGGAGCGTCGCGCTCAGCAGGAGCGGTCCTGCCGTCGCCGCGACGGCCGCGATCCAGCCCAGGGTCCCCAGGAACAGCCCGAGGGCGGAGAGCAGGACCACGAGCACGACCAGGTCGGCCCGGCGGTCGTGATCGCCGGGAGCCCGCCGGTCGGCCAGGTGCTCCGCGGCCCAGAAGGCGGGCCAGCGGAGGAGGTGCCCCGCGACGTCGAGGCTCGCCACCTTCCGCAGCAGCTTGCCCGTCTCGCTCGCCCCGCTGTGCATCCTCGACGGGAAGCGACCCATGAGGCGGCCCTGGAGCACGAGGTGGTCATCCTCGGCCGCGATGGTCTGGAGCTCCATGAGGGGCTGACCCCGGGGTGAGACGATGAGCACGGTCCGCCGGTCGCCGGGGACGGCGGATGCGCCGAGGTGGGAGGTCGCGTCGGTACCGGCATCGGCCGGGGCCTCGGGCCCGGGGATGGTCGGCCCCACCCGGCGGGAGCCACCTGCGCCCGGTGTCGTCGGCCCGACCCGCGTGTCGCCGGCCCCCTCGCTCACCGGGACCTCTCGTAGGCGACCACCGCTTGGATCTCGCCTTCGTCGAGTCGTTCCCCCAGCCAGGCATCCCCCCGTGCCCTCGCCTCCGACGCCGTACGGCTCGCCCCGGCGACTCCCATCCGAGACGAAGGCGACCTGCTCGCCGACGTCGGGAAAGCGTCGGATCACCTCGCCTCCGCTCAGGCGGGGCGCGACACCACCCGAGCCGCCCCGCCCGTGGCACGCCTGGCAGTGACGCCGATAGACCTGCTCACCCCGGGCCAGGACCTCCGGAGGAGCGCTCTCGACGGTCATCCCCGGCCTCGACGCCATCGGGCTCCGCCCGGGCCCCTCACCGGCGAACCCACTCACGACGAGGACCGACGCCGCGACGAAGACCGCCGCGAGACCGGATGCCGCCAGGCCGGGGCCCTCGCTCAACACGACGGTCCCACCGCTCGGCAGGCGACGTCAGCCCGGGCGAGCAGCCACCGGCCCAGCGCCTCGACCGCGTCCTCTCCGGGGATCCCCCTCGCCGCGGCTCGCGACCGGGCGAGGGTCCGGTCGAGCTCGGCCAGCGTGGCGTCCAGGGCGCCGGTACCGGCCAGGCGGGATGCGACCGCGCGTACCGCCGCGACCGGCTCGCCGGGCAGGCCGGCGAGGAGCCTCGGATCCTCACACAGGCCGAGGATCACCGGCAAGGTCGTCACCCCTTGCGCGAGATCCGTCCCCGGCGGACGCCCCAGCTCCTCGACCGGCCCGCACAGGTCGAGCAGGTCGTCGACGACCTGGTAGGCCACTCCCAGCTCGAGGCCGGCCCGGGCGGCTCGCTCGCTCTCGGACGCCGAGGCCCCGCGACACCAAGCTCCCAGGCGACACGCCAACGCCATGAGGGACCCGGTCTTGCCTTCGACGGCGGCGCGGTAGTGCTCCTCCGACCGGTCGTTGCACCAGCCGACCGCGGTCTCCTCCGCCTCACCCCGGCACAGCTCGGTCACCGTCTCCGCGGCCCAGGTCGCCACATCGGTCCCGAGCGAAGCCGCCGCTGCGCTGGAGCGCGCGAGCAGGTAGTCACCGCCCGTGATCGCCATCGGCACTCCGAACTCGGCGTTGGCGGACGGAACCCCACGCCGCTGCACGGCCCCGTCGATGACGTCGTCGTGGTACAGGGAGCCGGCGTGGACCAGCTCGACGAGAGCGGCCGCCGTGAGCGCCTCGGGACGAGCTGCAGCGACGTCGGCGAAGAGGAGGACGAGCCCCGGGCGGAGCCGCTTGCCGGTCGTCGCGGACGTGAGCCGGTCGACCACGGGCCCCAGCGCCGACCCGGGCCGGGCCAGCCACCGCCGCAGCTCGGGCCCGAGGAGTCCGAGACGGCCCTCCACCGGTTCCAGCGCCCGACCCAGCAGCGCCGGCGACGGAGCAGCCGGCACCCGGCCGGCTCGCCACCCGCGTGTGATGTCTCCACGGCCGGGGAGCGGCAGCCGGGGGTCCCGCCGCGCTAGAGGGTGTACTCCGGCCACCAGCGCGCCACCCCGAGGTCGCCGACGATCACCTCGGCCGCATTGCGCCCCGGCGCTCCGTTCACCCCGGCGAAGGGGTGGCACGACGCCGCCGAGACGTAGAGGGACTCGATGGGCGTGCGATGGTGCGCCCATCCGGGCACCGGACGGAGCGGACCCATCTGGTCGGGCGAGCAGTCACCGAGCATCATCGACCCGCCCTTCATGGAGATGGTCCGCCGCTCCAGGTCGAGCGGCGAGTAGTGGACGGCGGCGACGACGTTGCCGTCGTCGAGGTTGGGCGCGTACCGGCGCCACTCCCGGAGCAGTTCCTGGCCGACCTCCTCGCAGATCTCGTCCCACGACTTCGGGTCGTCGTCGACCTCGTAGCAGGTGGGCTCCCACGTGAACGTGGAGTGCCCGCCGGAGGGGTTGATGCTCGGATCGGCCACGCTGTGGGTGCAAGCCAAGCCGCCCGGGACGCTCGGCCGCACGTGCTCGGTGACGTCCCACATCTGACGCTTCAGGGTCGGCGTGTCGTCGGTGCCCCAGTAGACGGCGACCGTACGGTTGACGTCGGGGTTGTGCTCGGAACCGATCCACTGGGGTGGCTCGCGCAGGGCTAGATGCGTGGTGAAGAGGGCCGCGTCGTCGATCCGGAACCGGTCGACGCCACGGACGAAGGCCTGCGAGTCGGGGTCGTCGGGCCAGGTGTCCCGGGGTACGAGGTGGTCGACGAGCTGCCAGTGGCCGGCCCCGCAGACGACGGCTCGCTCGGCTCGGATCTCGTCGCCGTTCGCGAGGAGCGCCCCCACGGCCCGGCCGTTCTCGACGAGGACCCGATCGACGTGACTGCGGTTGAGGACCGTGCCGCCGTTGGACTCGATGACCCGGATCAGCGCTCGGGCGACCGAGTTCGTCCCGCCCCTGGCGACGTTCCAGCCCCACAGGTGGAACAGGCCGATGACGAGGAAGACGAAGTTGCCCAGACCCATGCGGTGGGTGGTCGAACCCCCCTGGGGACGTTAGCGAGCAGGAGGGACCTGAGCTCCTCGGACTCGAAGTAGTCGTCGACCAGCCGCTCCGGCGAGGTGTTGAGCTGGCGGAGGTACTCCAGTCCCTCGCGGGAGCCCTCGAGGGCCAACGGAGCCGTCGAGGGAGGAGCGGCCAGGTTGTACCAGGAGATGAGACCCAGCGGCGCCTCCGCCATCGCGGTCCGGGCCAGCTCGCCGTACGTGTCGGCGTCGTGCTTGGAGAAGCGCGCGATCTCCTGACAGGTGCGGTCGAGGTCCTTGTAGATGCACAGCGGAGGGCCGTCCCGGTACACCATGGCGATGAGGGGATCGAGCGGGACCATTTCGAGCCCGTGGCGCTCGAGCTCGAGATCGCTGTACATGGGCCCGTTCTTGATCCACATCATGAGCTGCGCGTGCGTGTTGTGGTACCAACCCTCGGCCCCTGGGAACGGTTCGGTCATCGCGCCGCCGCCGACGATCTCGGTGCGTTCGAGGACGAGCACCCTGAGCCCGGCTCGGGAGAGGTAGGCGCCGGTGGTGAGCCCGTTGTTGCCACCGCCGACGACGACGACGTCCCAGTCAGCTGCCACGATGTGCCCCTTCCGCCGGCGCGGGCCGGCTCGCGCTCGTACCGAGCCCCTCGCGACGCGGCGAGGGTTCCGTTGTTGTGAAGTTAGCACTTACTACTATCACACGTCAACGCATCGGGCGCGCCGAGACCGCGCCGCCTCGGGAGCTCTCCCCGACGAGGTCGGCCAGGTCGTCGGGAGCGATCTGCTCGACAAGCTGGGGGTGCACGGCGACGAAGTACGCCAGGATCTCGGTGGCGTCCTCGAGGAGCCGCCGGTGGGGGACGAGCGCCCGGGCGAAGCGATCGAAGTAGGCCACCTGCTTGGCCAGCAGCACCAGCGACGCCGGCACCTCCACCCGGTGTCGCAGGAGGACGCCGAGGGTGCGGCGGGACAGGCGAGACAGGTCCACCGCCCTCACCCGGTCCGCGAGCAGCGGCGCCAGAGCCCGTTCGAGCTCGGCCGCGAGCGCGGGGCGGTCGGTGAGCGACACACCCAGACCCTCGATCCCCTCGGCGAGCCGCGTGAAGTCGAGCTGGAGCGCCCCCGCGAGCACCCGGCCCGCGGCGACGGCACCGTCGGGACCGAGCGACCCGACGATGCCCCAGTCGATCCAGGCCAGCCGGCCCTCCCCGGCGACCAGCACGTTCCCCGCGTGGAGGTCGCCGTGGAAGCGGCCGCGCACGAGCACCATCTCCTGGAGTCGCAACAGCATCGACTGGAGCAGGCGGGCCGGGTCCGGCCCCCCGGCGCCAGGTCGCAGAACGGCGTCGATCGGGACGCCTTCCACGAGCTCGGTGACGAGCACCTCACGGGTGGCCGCCACCACGGAGGGCACGAAGACGTCCTCGGATCCCACCCGGGCGAGGAAGGCCCGCGCGGCCGCCGTCTCGGCCGCCTCCCGGTCGAGGTCGAGCTCGCCTCGCAGGGTGCGGGCGAAGTCGTCGACGACGTCGCCGAGACGAGTGAGCCCCGACCCCGGAAGCCGCTCGAGCATGGGGGCGAGGAACCGGAGGACCGTGAGGTCGAGCTCGATCCGCTCGGCGACGCCCGGTCGGAGCACCTTCACGGCCACGCTCCGGCCGTCGACCCGGGCCCGGTGCACCTGGGCCAGCGACGCCGAGGCGAGGGGCGTGGGATCGAACGTCTCGAGCCGGTCGCCGAGGGCCCGCCGGGCCCGGTGCTCGGCCCGCGCGGGCGAGAACGGAGGGACCCGGTCGAGCAGGTCCCGGAGCTCACGCTGCACCGGCGCGGGGAAGAACGCCGGGGTCGACGCGACGACCTGCCCGAGCTTCACCCACACCGGTCCGAGCCGGATGAACGCGTCTCGCAGGCCGCGCAGGGGGGAACGACCGACGACCGCGTCCGCCGGGGATCGGACCATCCCCAGCCCGAGGATCGCCGTGGTCTCCAGCACCCTCCTCGCCACCGCCGCCCCCGGTGGAGTGGGGACCCCGACACCTCCTGTCTCGTGCATTGCGGTCACCCTACTCAGTATAGTGAGTACTTACCCCATTGTGTTTGTTGGCTCGACGGCAGGAGGCACCGACGGTGGCCCTCCACGAGACGGAGCACCTCGACGACCGGTCCGGCGAGCTCGCCGGCTTCCGCCGGCACGTGCGCGAGTGGCTCGCCCGCCACGCACCGCGACCAGGCCAGCGGCCACCCCCCGGCGACGAGATCGAGCGACTCGACCGCGCCCGGCGGATGCAGGCAGCCCTCCACGACGCCGGACTGGTGGGCATCACCTGGCCGGTGGAGTGGGGAGGACGGGGCCTCACCCGGAGGGAGCAGCTCGTCGTCGCCGAGGAGTCCGCCGCTTACGAGCTGGGGACCTCGGTCTTCGCCATCGGGCTGGGGATGTGCGGGCCGACCGTCCTCGCCCACGGCACCGACGCGCAGCGCCGCCGATACCTGCGGCCGCTGCTGCGGGGTGAGGAGATCTGGTGTCAGCTCTTCTCGGAGCCAGGGGCCGGCTCCGACGTCGCCAGCCTCCGGACCCGGGCCGTGCGCGACGGCGAGGCCTGGCGAGTCGACGGGCAGAAGGTCTGGACCTCCGGGGCCCAGCACTGCACGTTCGGGCTCCTCCTCGCGCGGACCGATCCCGACGTGCCCAAGCACGAGGGGCTCACCATGTTCGTCGTGGACATGCGCGCCCCCGGGGTGACGGTCCGCCCCCTCCGCCAGATGTCGGGCGAGTCCCACTTCAACGAGGTCTTCCTCGATGACGTGCGGACCGACGAGGTGGTCGGCCCGATCGGAGAGGGCTGGCCCGTCGCACGAACGACCCTCATGAACGAGCGGGTCTCGGTGAGCGGAGGTACGACGGGCACCGGGACGAGCGCCGACGCGCTGGTCCGCCTGGCCCAGGGCGGCGACCGGGCGAGCGATCCGCTCGTCCGCCAGGCTCTCGCCGAGGTGTGGATCCGGGAGAAGACGCTCCACTACGTGCGTGAGCGCGTGAGAGCGGCCGCCCGAGCCGGCCTCGCCCCCGGCCCCGAGGGCTCGGTGGCCAAGCTCGCCAGCAGTGACCTCGCCCAGCGCGCCGCCTCGTTGGCCGTCGCCCTCCAGGGACCCGGGGCCCTCGCCTGGGACCCGACCGACGAGCGGGGAGAACGCTGGAGCCGCCGGGTCTGCGCGGCACCGGGGGCCTCCATCGGCGGCGGGACCGACGAGATCCTTCGCAACCTCGTCGGCGAGCGGGTGCTCGGCCTCCCCCGGGAGCCTGCCGTCGACCGCGACGTCCCGTTCCGCGACCTCGTACAGGACACCCGCGACCGCACAGGACGTCCCGGGCCACCAGAGGACCCGACCGGGTGACTCGCGCGCGGCTCGCCGCCCCGCTCGGTCAATCGGCGGCGAGCACCTCCCCGCCCAGGTAGCTCGCCCGGAGCAGGTCGTGCCGCGTCGCCAGAGCGGCCGCCGGGCCCGAGAGCACGACCCGACCTTCGTTGAGGACGTAGGCGCGGTCGGCCACGGTCAGGGCCATCGGCACCTGCTGCTCGACCAGGAGCACGCCGGCCGACGTCGACTCGGCCACCGACCGAAGGACCGGGAGGAGGCGCTCCACCACGATCGGGGCCAAGCCGAGGCTCAGCTCGTCGACGAGGAGCAGCAGGGGCCTCCCGACGAGGGCCCGGGCCAGGCCCAACATGCGCTGCTCGCCCCCCGACAGGAGCCCGGCCTTGCGGTTCAGCAGCCGGGACAGCGCCGGGAAGTGGGCGAGCGCCCCGTCGGGATCGTGGGGACGCCCCGGAACGTGCCCCAGCCGGAGGTTCTCCGCCACGGTGAGCCCGGCGAACAGGCCAGTGCCCTCGGGGACGAACGCGACCCCCGCCCGCGCGAGCCGGCGGGTGCCGCCGACGCGCACCGGCTCACCCGCCGCGAGGGCCCCGCCCGCGATGGGCGCCAGCAGACCCGCGACCGTGCGCAGGGTCGTCGTCTTCCCGACGCCGTTGGGTCCGAGCAGGGCCACGACCTCGCCCGGCTCCACGACCAGGTCCAGGTCGCAGGCCACCGGCGCGCCTCCGTGACCGACCGCGAGCCCGGTGGTGAGGAGCACCGGGGCGATCACGTCGCCACCCCGCCCGCCATCCCGTCCACCCCGTGACCGAGGTACGCCTTCACGACGCGCGGATCCTCCCGCACGCGGTCCGGCGGGCCATGGGCGACGACCGACCCGAAGTCCAGCACCCAGATGGTGTCGCACACGCGGAGCACGAGACCCATGTCGTGGTCGACGAGGACGACGGTCACGCCCTCGTCCACGAGTACGCGCAGCGTCGAGGCGAGGCCGGTCCGCTCCTGCGGATCGAGGCCGGCCGCCGGCTCGTCGAGGACCAGCAGCCGGGGGTCTGCGGCGAGCGCCCGGGCGATCGCGACGACCTTGCGGCGCCCGTGGGGCAGCTCGGCGACGACCTCGTGGCCCACCGCTTCCAGTCCCAGCCCGGCGAGCAGCCGGTCGACCCGATCCCGGGCCCCCTCACGGACCGGGCGGACGAGGTCGGGCAGTACGGCCCACCAGGGACCCCGCTCCGCGGCCGCGAGCACGTTCTCGCGGACCGTGAGCTCGTCGAGAAGTTGGAGGGTCTGGAACGTCCGCACCAGACCGAGCCGCGCGCGCCGGTGGGGCGCGAGACCGTCGATCCGCCGTCCATCGAAGACGATCCGGCCGGTCGTCGCGGGAGCGAAGCCGGTGATCACGTCGATGAAGGTGGTCTTGCCCGCGCCGTTGGGGCCGATGAGACCGGTCACGGTACCGGCAGCCACCGACAGGTCGACGTCCCGGAGCGCCGCGACGCCCCCGTAGCGGACGGAGAGGCCGGAGACCTCGAGCAGCGCGGTCACGCGTCGCTCCGCCCGAGGTCCGCGCCCGACCGGGCGAGCGGAGCCAGCTCGGCCGGGGCACTTGCGGCCCGGGCCCGATCGCTGCGCGACATCCGTTCCGGGCGTGGGATCCGGCCGGCGAGCCGGGCGAGCGCGCCCGAGACACCGTCGGGCCACATCACGGCGGCCACCAGCAACCCGAGCCCGCTCACGAGCGCCTGGTACCGGCCGAACCCGACCCAGCGGTCGAGCGCGGTGAACACGAGGCCGTTCGGTACCAGCAGCCCACCCACCAGCGCCCCCGACACACGGGTGATCCCGCCGATGAACGCGACGGCGACGACGGTCAGCGAGACGAAGACCCCGAAGGAGGCGAACGACACCCGCGTGTGCTGGTAGGCCACCAAGGCCCCGGCGAGGCCGGCGACGAAGGCGGACAGGGCGAAGGCCACGAGCTTGGTGGCCGCCACGTCGATCCCGGTGGCGGCCGCGGCCCGCTCGTCGGCCCGGACGGCGAGCATGCGGCGGCCGGTACCGCTCCGGCGCAGGTTCGCCACCCCGGCGGCCACCGCGGCCAGCACCACCAGCACGAGGAGCCCGAACGCCACCCTCGGGTAATCACCGGTCCCCTCACCGCCGATGCTGAGATCGAGCCCTCCGAGGTGCGGTGGGGGGACCGTGCTGCCCCGGAACCCGCCCGTGAGATCGGGGTTGCGGAACACCAACGCGTCGATCGCGAGCGCGGCAGCGAGCGTGACGACCGCGAGGTTCACCCCACGCACCCGGAGCGCCGGGATGCCCACGAGAAGCCCGATCAGCCCCGCCGCCGCCGCGGCGAGAAGGGGGGCGAACGGGAAGGGGGACCCCGAGGCCGTCGGCCAGCTTGCTCAGGGCGAACCCCCCGAACCCTGCGAAGGCCATCTGCCCGAGCGAGATCTGGCCGACCAACCCTGTGAGCACCACCAGGGAGAGACAGACCAGGGCACCGATCATCGTGATGACCAGCGCCACCCGGTACCCGCCGTCCAGCAGCATCAACGCCCCGGCCCCGACCGCGACGAGCGCAGCCGTACCGGCCGCGACCCGCCGCGGCTCGGGCGGCTGGGGCAGGCGCCGCTCGACGAGGTCGCCGCGCGCGGGCAGCAGCCGGCCCGCCAGCGCCACGACCCCGATGATCGCGACGAACGGGACCCCCTCCCGCAGGCCCACCCGGGGCAGCCACTCGACGCTGGACTGCAGCCTCACGATCCCCGCCTGGGCCATGCCCAGCGATAGCCCGCCCACCACCGTCAGTCCGAAGCTCGAGAGCCGCCCGAGGAGCGCCGCGCCCAGGGCCGGAACCACGAGGAGGGTGTAGGTGGCCGGGTCCAGGAGGGTGATGGGCGCCATCAGGACGCCGCCGAGACCGGCGAGAGCCCCGGCCATCGTCCAGTTGAGCGCAGCCACCCGATCCGGCGACCGCCCGAGGAGCTCGACCCCCTCTTCGTGCTCGGCGGCCGCGCGCGTGACGAGGCCGAAGGACGTGTGGCGGTCCAGCGCCCACAGCAAGGCGCCCACGACCACGACGAGCATCGCGAGGAGGAGCCGGTCGCGTGGCACCGTCATGCCCAGCAGCTCGACGGGCTCGTTCGGGAGGATGGGTCGGATGGATCGCGTCTGCGAGCCGAAGCGCAGCACCACGAGGGCCTGGAGGACGATCATGAGGCCCACCGCGGCGACGACTTTCGCGAGCGGGGACGCCCTGCGCAGCGGCCGGAAGACGAGGACGTACGACACCAACCCGAGGAGCGCTGCGGCGGCGACGGCGAGGCCGAACGACGCGACGAACGGGAGATCGTCGGCCAGGTGGTGGTGCGTGGGCAGGCCCGGGAGGAGCACGGCGAGGTCGCCCCGGGACTCGAGGTCGGAGTACACGTAGGCGGCGCACATCGCCATCGCCCCGAACGCGAAGTTCACGACGCCCGAGGCGCGAAAGGTCAGGACGACTCCGAGGCCGAGGGCGGCGTAGATCGCCCCCGCACCCAGGCCGAGCAGCACTGGCGCGATCCAGCTCCTCACCGGCTCCCGTCCCCGACACCTCCGGCGACGCGGACCAGGGACGCGGTCTCTCCTATCCGAGGAGATCGGTGCCACTGATCCAGCCCCCACCCACGTCGACCATCGCCCCACCCTCGTACCGGTAGATGAGGGCATGGGTGTCACAGACAGCAGGGGTGAGGGCGACCTGCTGGCGGTCGCACGTGTAGGGATGAGCCATGAAGTTGTGCTGGTCCTTCGTGGCCTGGAGCGCCGTGACCACGGACTCGGGGGACACCGCGTCGGCGTCGATCCCGTTGAGCAGCTCCCAGAGGTTCATGACGTTGGAGAACCCGATCTGGGCGAGGAGGGAGAGGGTCGGCTCGTCCGGCCCGTACTGGTCGAGCTTCTCCCGGAAGACGGCGACGTCCTCGTCGGAGGTGTCCTCGTAATAGGTCATCTCGGTGCTGAAGTAGTCCCCCTCGGCGCCGCTACCCCCGGCTTCGAGGATCGCCGCGGCGCTGCACCCACCCGAGTACAGGAATGGCATCTCGAGGCCCAAGGCTTCCTTGGCCTGCATCACACCCACGCAGGCCTGGCCGGCAAGCATCACCATCACCGCGTCGGGGTCGCCGTCGGCCACGATGCTGAGCGCCGGCGTGAAGTCGGGGGCGTTCTGGTCCTCGGGTACGAGGGTGACGTCGGTGACGCCGAGCTCGGTCAGGATGTCCTTGCCGAAGGTCGTGGCCGCCAAGGCGCCCTCGGGGATGTCGGCGTGGAGCATCGCCACCTTCTTCGCCTGCAGGGTCTCGGCCACGAACCGGTCCTGGGCGAGCCACTCCACGAGAGAGCCTCCGACGAACAGGTACGAGTTCGGTGCGCTGTACTCGGTGAGGTTCACCGCGGCCGTCCCGACGAAGGGGATGCCCGCCGCCTCGAGAATCGGGAGCGAGACCGCTGTGCCGAGATCGGCACCGGCCGTGACGAGCACGACGCCCTTCTCGACGAGCTCGTTGGCGCACTTCTCGGAGGCCTCCGGGAGGCCCGTGGTGGTGCAGACGACGAGCTCGAGCGGACGGCCGCCGACTCCACCCAGCTCCTCGTTCACGTAGTCGGCCGCCGCGAGCGCGGCCTCGCGAGCCTCGGGGAAGGATGCGACCGGGCTCTCCTCGAGGTTCACGAACCCCACGAGGATCGGATCGCCGGACGCCCGGTTCCCGCCCACGGTCGTGGTCGTGCCTCCGGACGTGCCCGCGGTGGTACCGGTGGCCTCCGTCGAGCCGCCGTCGTCGCCGCATGCGGCAACGACCAGGGATCCGACGAGGAGCACGGCCAGGAGTCGTGCCAACCGAGTCGTGCGCATGCCTTCCCTCCTTGCCTCGCGGCGCGGACGCGGCGCCGCCGTCGCAGAAAGTCATAACACACAGGAGTGAGCACTTGCTACCCTCATGGCGCGGGTCGCCGCCTCGTCGCAACGACGCGCCGCACGCGGCTCCGACCGTCGCGCCAGGATGGGCCCCTGACCGCAGGGAGGAGCGCGATGCGCTCACGTCGATGGGACGAGCTCGCACCAGCCTCGAAGGTGGCGGTGATGCTCCTGGCCTCCGTCCATCTGTCCCTGGCGGTGAGCGCCTGGGCCGACCTCGCGACCCGACCCGGCGGGCAGCTGAGGGACCCCGAGCGCACCTGGGCCCTCGTGATCGCGGTGCCCTTCGTCGGCCCGGTGCTCTACTTCGTCGGGAACCGCCGGGGGAGCGCGCCTCCCGTCGGGACCGGCTGACCGAGCGGAGTGGCGTCGCGTCGACTCGATCGCCGCCAGCCAGGGTTCGGCGGCGTCACTCCGGGGCGAAGCGCTTGGCGTACGCCTCCCGGACCTGCTCGACGTCGCCCTCCGGGAGCGACGCCAGCGAGGCCCCCCGCACCACCTCGGCGGCCTGGCGGAGCAGCGGATCGCAGAGCGCGTCGCGACCGTCGGCCCGCAGCGCCTCGACGAGCAGGCTCAACGCCTCGAGCAGGTAGATGCACACGGCGGGCTTGTCCGCCGCGGCCAGCCGGACCTCGTCGAAGGCCAGGCCGACGAGCTCGTCGGGCCGGGAGGCTTCGGTGATCAGCAGCCGCCGGCCGTCCTCGCCCGGGACGGTCCGGACCTCGGGGGCCTCGAGCAGCTCCCGCAGGACGGCCGCCGCGTGGAAGATCGCGTCCTGCGCGGTGGTCGGGTCGTTCACACCGGGCGAGAGCGCCCGCAGCGCGACGTCCACGATCTGGCGGAGGCCGTAGCTGGCGTCCTGCTGCATCGTGCGCGTGTCACCCACGTCGACCGCGGCCCGGGCCCGGCGGGCGACCTCCTCGCGCTCGGCAGGCGGGGGCGGAGGCCAGACGGTGCAGAGCGGGGTGCCGGCGATCGCGTAGCGGCCCGGAACGGAGTGCAGCGTCACGAGCCCTCCCGGGCCGACGAGGCGCAGCAACCCCTCGGGGTCGACCTGCTGGATCCAGCCGTTGGCCCCGAACCTCACGACGAACCCGTGCCCGTCCGTCGTGACGGGAGCGGCTTCGGGCTCGCTCGGCTCCGCCTCCGCGGGGAGCCGGCGGAGGGTGCCCCTCGTGATCCCCTGGAGGATCTCGCTGACGTCCATCCGGTGGGCGGCGTGGTTGATGAACGCCACGACGGCGAGGACGGTCGCGATGCCCAGCACGACGGCGATGCCGACCGAGACGTGGGGGATGACGGGGTCTCCGCCGGCCTCCACGCTTCCCCGCACCGCTCGCAGGACGAGGAGGCAGTACGTGAAGGTGCCGACGACGACGCCCATCACCTGCTTGTTGAACGGGTCGCGGAACAGGCCGTGGACGACCCGGGGCGAGTACTGGCTCGAGGCGAGCTGGAAGACGAGGAGCGCCACGGAGAACGCGATGCCGGCGAAGGTGAGCGTGGCGCTCGCGACGGTGCTGAGGACGGAGCGCGCGCCCTCGACCGTCGTGGTGAGCCGGAAGGGCAGCTCGGTGCGGTCGTCGAAGAGGGAGCGGTCCGCGGTGACGGTGAGCTCCGAGACCAGGACCGCGCCGAGCACGTAGACCATCGGGACGAAGAACAGGCTTCCCCGCAGCCGTTCGACGAGGGTCGCCCACCGGTGCCCCACGACCAGCAGTCTCGCAACCGGCGGTGGGATTGTCAGCGCAGGGCGCGCCGGTCCGGACCGGGCAGCGGTGACCGCCCCGAACCTGACCTAGAGTCCGGGGGCGGCGAACCGCGAGCGGGAGATCCACATGACGGCAGCCGACGGCGCCCGGGCCCCCGACGACTACGACGAGTTCGGGCTGCTCCACGAGAACGCGGACGAGTGCGGCCTCACCCTCGACCCCGACCTCGTGCTCGAGCGGGGGTTCCTCGAGGTGGAGCCCGGCCGGCGACTCTCGTACATCCGGTGGGGCACGGCCGAGCCGGAGCTGGTGCTCCTCCACGGCGGAGGGCAGAACGCGCACACGTGGGACTCCGTGGCGCTGGCCCTGGGGCGGCCGGCGATCGCCGTCGACCTCCCCGGCCACGGTCACTCCTTCCGGCGCGCCGACCGCGACTACGGGCCCTGGCGGAACGCCGCCGCGCTCGAGGTCGCGCTCCCGCGACTCGCCCCCGAGGGCGCCGTCGTCGTCGGGATGTCGCTCGGCGGCGTCACCGCGATCCACCTGGCGGCGAAGCGCCCCGACCTGTGCCGGCGGGCCGTCGTCGTCGACGTGACCCCGCAGGTGAACGCCCCGGGCCGCTCGATGACCACCCAGGAGCGCGGCTCCGTCGCGCTCATCGCCGGCCCGCCCGAGTACGAGTCCCTGGAGGAGATGGTCGACGCCGCCGTCGCCCTCAACCCGAGCCGGCCGGCGTCGGCCGTTCGCCGGGGAGTCCGCCACAACGCCCTCCGGGACGCCGACGGCCGGTGGAGGTGGCGCTACGACCTCTTCGGGCCGCTCCCGGAGGGCACGACGAGGGACCTGTGGGACTTCACGCCGCTGTGGGACGACGTGAGCTCCATCCGCGTGCCCGCGATGCTCGTGCGCGGCGGCCTGTCGCGCTTCGTGCTCGACGAGGACGCGGCCGAGATGCGGCGCCGCCTGCCGGACCTGCGGGTCGAGGTCGTCGACGGCGCGGGGCACGCGGTCCAGAGCGACCGGCCGCTCGAGCTCGCCCGCCTGATCGAGGACTTCGCCTTCGCCGGCACCTGACCGCCGGGGCCACCCCGAAGCGGGGGCGCGTCGAAGCCGATCGGGTTACAGTGCCCTCAATCGTCGGGCGAGCACCGGGGATCGCCGATGGACGTCGCCATGGCCGGGCACCACCGGTGGGCAGGGCGAGCATGACGGACCACCTCGACTTCGTCCTGCTCGGGCTCGGCAACGGCGCCGTCTACGCCGCCCTCGCCATGGCGCTGGTGGTGACCTACCGGAGCTCGGGCGTCCTCAACTTCGGCACCGGAGCGCTCTCGCTCCACGCCGCGTACACGTACGCGTTCCTGCGCCAGGGTGAGCTCCTCGTCCCCATCCCCGGCCTGCCCGAGACCGTCGACCTCGGCGACCCCGTCGGGCTCTGGCCGGCGATCGCGATCACCCTGGCCATCGAGGCGCTCCTCGGAGTGCTGCTCTACGTCGCCGTGTTCCGGCCCCTCCGCAACCACCTCGCCGTCGCCAAGGCCGTCGCCTCGATCGGGATCATGGTGGTCCTCACGGCCGTCGTGAACCACCAGGTCGGAGGCGACCCCGTGATCGTCGATCCCATCTTCCCGCGCGAGACGTGGATGCTCGGCGACCTCCGGATCCTCAGCGACCGCATCTGGTTCGTCGCCACGATCGTGGGCATCGCCCTGCTCCTGGGCGCCGTGTACCGCTTCACCCGCTTCGGGATCGCCACCCGGGCGACGGCGGAGACCGAGGTGGGCGCGTTCGTGAGCGGCCTGTCGCCGGACCGCATCGCCCTCGTCAACTGGATGATCGGCGCGATGGTCGCCGGCATCGCCGGCGTCCTCATCGCCCCGCTCGTCCCGCTGCGGCCCGGGACCTACACCCTCTTCATCGTGCCGGCCCTCGCCGCCGCCGTGCTGGGGCGGTTCTCCGCCCTGGCGCCGGCCGTGCTCGGCGGGCTCCTCATCGGCGCGCTGCAGTCCGAGGCGGTCTTCCTGCAGAACAACTACAGCTGGTTCCCCAGCAGCGGCGTCGCCGAGCTCATCCCCCTCGTCGTGGTCCTGACCGTGCTCGTGGTCCGGGGGCGCCCGCTCCCGACCCGCGGGATGCTCCTCGAGCAGACCCTCGGCCGGGCCCCGCGACCCCGATCGCTCCGGCTCCCGCTCGCCGTCGGTCTGCCGATCGGCGCCGTGGCGATGTTCGCGTTGGACGACAGCCTCCGCAGCGCGCTGATGGTGACCTGCATCTCCGGGGTCATCGCCCTGTCGCTGGTCGTCGTGACCGGGTACGTCGGGCAGATCTCGCTCGCCCAGCTCACGCTCGCGGGTGCCGCCGCGTTCCTGCTGAGCACGCTCACCGACGGTTGGGGGATCCCGTTCCCGATCGCGCCCGTCCTGGCGTCGCTCGGCGCCGCGGTCATCGGCGTCGTGGTCGGCCTTCCGGCCCTGCGCATCCGGGGATGCTCGTCGCCGTCGTCACCCTGACCCTCGCCGTCGCCCTCGAGGCGGTCTGGTTCCGCAACAACGACCTCAACGGGGGCACCGACGGAGCCCCCGTCGCCAACCCCGAGCTCTTCGGCCTGGACCTCGGCATCGGGACGGGCAAGGCGTTCCCGCGCCCGGCCTTCGGCCTCCTCTGCCTGGTGACGCTCGCCGCCGTGGCGTTCGGGGTCGCCAGGCTCAGGTCCAGCCGCCTGGGGTCGGCCATGCTGGCCGTGAAGGCCAACGAGCGGTCGGCGGCGGCGGCGGGGATCAGCGTCGTGCGCATCAAGCTCGTGGGCTTCGGCATCGCCTCGTTCGTCGCCGGGCTCGGCGGCTGCCTCCTCGCCTACAAGCAGACGAACGTGACGTTCGTGTCCTTCAGCGCCCTCGTGGGCATCTCGTTCTTCGCCACGTCCTTCCTCGCCGGGATCACGTCGGTGCTCGGCGGGATCGTGGCCGGCGTCATCGCGCTCGACGGGTTGTTCTACGTGTTCGTCAACCGCAGCGTCGACGTCGGGGAGTGGTACGGCATCCTCAGCGGCATCGGTCTCGTCGTCGCCGTCATCCAGAACCCCGACGGTCTCGTGGGCCCCGTCCACGAGAAGCTCGGGAGGCGGCGGCAGGCCCGGCTCGCCGGCGAGGTACCGGTCGTCCTCGCGCCCGCCACCACCGGACCGCGGCCGGTGGCCGCCGCGACGGTCGCGACCGGCTCCTCCCCCGGCGGGCAGGCCCCGGAACCCGTCCTCTCCGCCCGGGCGCTGGGCGTGAGCTACGGCGGCGTCGTCGCGCTCGACGACGTCTCGATCGACGTGCTGCCGGGCGGGATCGTCGGGATCATCGGGCCCAACGGGGCCGGCAAGACGACGATGATGGACGCGGTGTGCGGGTTCACCCGCTACGTGGGCTCCGTGAGCCTCGGCGGCCGATCGCTCGACGGGCTGCCCCCTCACCAGCGCGCTCGCCTCGGGCTGGCCCGGACCTTCCAGGGCCTGGACCTGTACGAGGACCTCACCGTCGAGGAGAACGTGATGGTCGGGCAGCACATCGCCCACCGGAACGCACCCGCCATCGACGACCTGTTGGGGTCCCTCGGGTTGGGCGAGCTGCGCTCGCGTGACGTCCGGAAGCTCTCCCGCGGGCACCGCCAGCTCGTGTCGGTCGGTCGGGCCCTGGCGAGCGGCCCGCGAGTCCTCCTGCTCGACGAGCTCGCGGCCGGACTCGACACGACCGAGAGCCTGTGGCTGGCGGACCGGCTCCGCACCGTGCGCGACGGCGGCGTGACGATCGTGCTCGTCGACCACGACATGCACTTCGTGCTCGGGCTCTGCGACGCGATCCACGTCCTCGACTTCGGTGCGCAGATCGCGTCCGGCACCCCCGAGGAGATCCGGACGAACCCGGAGGTCGCGGCGGCCTACCTGGGGTCGACCCACGCCGAGGAGATCCTGGCGACATGACGGCCGGACCGGCACTGGCCTGCTCCGGCCTCTCGGCCGGCTACGAGCGGGTCGTCGTCGCCCGCGACGTCGACCTGACGGTCGACCGCGGGCAGATCCTCGCCGTCCTCGGACCGAACGGGGCCGGCAAGACGACGTTGCTGCTGACCATCGCCGGGTTCCTCCAGCCGATGGGCGGCTCGATCAGCCTGGACGGCCGGCCGGTGAAGGCCGGCTCACCGCGACGGATGAACGCCGCGGGCGTGGTGCTCGTCCCCGACTCACGGGCCCTGTTCACCCGCCTCACCGCCGTCCAGAACCTCGAGCTGGCGGCCAGGCGGGGCGGGGCCTCCGTCGACGAGGTCCTCGACCTCTTCCCGGCGCTCCGACGCCGGGCCAGGATCCCCACCGGGATGCTGTCGGGCGGTGAGCAGCAGATGCTGGCCGTCGCCCGGGCCCTCGTGCAGGGACCCCGCGTGCTCCTGATCGACGAGATGAGCATGGGCCTCGCCCCGACCATCGTGCGATCGCTGATGCCCATGATCCGCCGCGTCGCCGACGAGACCCGCGCGGCCGTCGTCCTCGTCGAGCAGCACGTCCACCTGGCGCTCAGGATCGCCGACACGGCGATGGTGCTGGTGCACGGCGAGGTGGGCGTCAGCGGGTCGGCGTCGCGGCTCCGGGCCGATCCCGAGGCGCTCGAGGCGGCCTACCTCGGTACCCACGTGGGCGTCGACCGGGCCCGGACCGGGACGCCGGAGCAGCCGACCGTCTGAGGGCTTCCGCCGATCGAGGATGCCCATGTGCTCCCGGACCGCCCGTGCGCGCGTTCCCGGGGTAGGCGGGGCCGGGCGCCGCGCCGTTGCCCCCGCACCCGCCCGAGCCGGAATGAGTGCACGGTGTTCCGGCGTTGGGTCGGTGGTATGGGGAGGCCGATGGTCCGGGAGCCGGCTCGCGACGGATACGCTCCCACCACGATGGGCGCGCGCGCCGGGACCGGACGGACCCCAGCTCCTGACGAGGGATCGAGACGCGACGCGTCACCCGCTCCCGCTCCCCGCGCCCGCCCCGGGCGACCGAACCAGTCGAAGCTCGCCGCGGTGATCGCCGACCGGATCATCGCCGACATCGGCGAGCTCGGCTGGCCCGAGGGTCAGGTCGTCGGCTCCGAGCCGGAGCTCCTCGACCGCTACGGCGTCAGCCGGGCCGTCTTCCGGGAGGCGGTCCGCCTCGTCGAGCACCAGCAGGTCGCCCGGATGCGTCGAGGGCCCGGTGGTGGCCTGGTCGTCACGGCGCCGTCCGTCGACTCGGTCGCCGACGCGGTCTCGGTGTACCTCTACTACGTCGGCGCCGAGATCGACGACGTCTACGAGGCTCGGCTCGCGCTCGAGGAGGCCGCGGCCGACTTTGCGCCTACGCGTCTCGAGGAGCGTCACATCGACGCGCTGCGCTCCGTCGTCGAGCGCGAGCGCAGCGGCGCGATCGCCGACCACCGCGAGCTGCACAGCCTCGTCGCCTCCATCACCGGGAACCCGGCGCTCGAGCTCTTCGTCGACCTGCTCAACCGGGTCATGATGCTGTACCTGACACCGACGGCCCAGGTCACCGCGGAGACCCTCTCCCGGTCGGCCACGGCCCACGCCGCCATCGTCGACGCCATCCTGGCCGGGGACCCGGGCCTGGCCCGGCACCGCATGCGCGTCCACCTCCAGGCCGAGGCCGAGTACCTGCGCGCCCGGCGGCCGTCGAGGCGGCGCCTCGCCCAGGCGGTCGCGCGGAGCGACAAGCGGGCCGAGGACATCGCCGCGCAGCTCTTCCGGCAGGTGACGGAAGCGGGCTGGCCCGTCGGGCAGTTCCTCGGCTCCGAGGCCGAGCTCATGGAGCGCTACGACGTGAGCCGAGCCGTCCTCCGTGAGGCCGTGCGACTCCTCGAGCACCACCAGATCGCACGGATGCGGCGCGGCCCGGGGGGCGGGCTCTTCGTCGCCGAGCCCGGAGTCGAGGCCGTGACCGACGCCGTGGCCCTCCAGATCGGCCGCCGGGGGATCGAGCCACGGCACCTCTTCGAGGTGCGGAGGACCGTCGAGATGACCGTCCTCAACCGGGTCATGTCCCGCCTCGACGACGACGGTGTGGCGCAGCTCGAGGAGGCGCTCGCGGCCGAGCGCTCGGCCACCCGGGCCGAGTTCCCCGTCGTCGGCCACGACCTCCACGGCGTGCTCGCCCGCGCCGCCGGGAACCCCGTCCTCGAGCTGCTGACGCTCGTGCTCCTGCGCATCACCCGCTTCCGCTCCGCCGTGCCCCCGGAGCCCCGGACCCGCTCCCCCGCGAGGACGTGACGCGCGCCCACGAGCGGATCGTGGAGGCGCTCGTCGAGCACGACAGCGAGCTCGTCCGCCATCGGATGAGCCGACACCTCGACAGCCTCGTCCACTGGACGCGCTGAACGACCGGCGGTCGGTCGGTCGGCGGTCCCGGTGGAGACCGTCTCGACCGGTACCGGCCGACTCCTCAGGGATGCAACCCGGCCCGCCGAGCCACGTGTCGGAGGCCGCGGTCGTGGGGGTTGCCGGCCAGGTACGGCGGGACGGCGACGACTTCGGCCCCGACAGGCATGTCCTCGGGCCGGTCGTCGACGAACACGGCGTACGCGTGGTCCTCCAGGAACCCATGGGTCACGTAGCGCCCCGCCTCGTCGCGGACGTCCTTGTCGTGGAAGCCGTGGAAGAACCGGGCGACCCCCTGCTCCTCGGCGCGCCGGCGCGCGTACGTCGCGCCGCCCGCGCTCCAGAGAAGCACCCGGGCCCCGCGGCGCCGGAGGTGCGCGAGGAGCTCGACGGCCCCGGGTCGCAGCGAGGTCCCGGTGAGGGAGTCGACGAGGCAGCCGTCGACGTCGAACACCCAGACCGGAACGCTCACGCGCGGACCTCCCGTGCTCGACCCGACCGCGCCCCTGACGGCCGGCGGCGCGCTCGCCGGAGAGAACAGTATCCGGATCCTCACGATCCGGGACCGACCGCATGGGGTGGCCCCGAAGGGGGAATGGTATACTCTATTCCCGTGGAGCACCCCTGGGACCGTCGGCTCGGCTTCTGGTGGATCGCGGAGGACCACCCGGAGCTCCCGGCGATCGTGGCGTCGCCGTCGGGGGTGACGCTCTCGTTCGGGGAGCTCGCCGGGCGGGCCCACCAGGTGGTGCACGCCCTGCGGTCCCGGGGCGTCGTCACCGACGACATCGTGGCCTACGCGCTGCCCAACGACGTCGACATCCTGGTCTGGCAGCTCGCGGCCCAGGAGGGCGGCTACCAGTCGATCGCCCTCAACCCCGCCCTCTCCGGTCAGGAGCTCCGGGCCATCGTCGACCACTCGGGGGCCGCCGCGGTGGTGGTGCACACCCGGTACCGCGAGCGCGTCGACGAGCTCTCCAGCGCCGCGTCGATCCGTCTGCGCGTGGCCGTGGCCGGTCCCATCGACGGCTTCGAGCGGGTCGAGGACCTCGTGGCCGGCCGGCCCACCACGCCGCCCGGGGATCGCGCCGTCGGCGTCCCCATCAGCTACTCCTCGGGCACCACAGGGAAGCCCAAGGCCGTCACGCGCCGGCGGATGGACGGCATCGACCCCTCGGTCATGGCCGACGGGATGAAGCTCTTCTCCCAGGCCTTCCGGTTCGAGCCGCTCACTGGCGTGCACCTGGTCTCGGCGGGCATGCACCACGGCGGCTGCCAGAGCTTCTACCTCGGGGCCCTGAACGTCGGGCAGGCCCTCGCGATCATGGGCAAGTTCGACGCCGAGGGCACGCTCCGGATCATCCAGGAACACCGGGTGACCACGGCGTACATGGTGCCCACCCAGTTCGTGCGCCTCCTCCGCCTTCCCGAGGACGTCCGCACGGCCTACGACGTCTCCAGCCTCGAGGTGGTCGTCCACGCCGCCGCCCCCTGCCCCGTCGAGATCAAGGAGCAGATGATGGACTGGTGGGGCCCGGTGATCTGGGAGACCTACGGCGGCATGGAGGGTGCCGCCACGATCGCCAAGCCGCACCACTGGCTCGCCAAGCCCGGCACCGTCGGTCGCCCGGTCCGCGGCGTGACGGTGAAGATCCTCGACGACGACGGGAACGAGCTCCCGCCCGGCGAGGTGGGCGACGTGTTCATCGACACGGGCCCGACCAGCTTCGAGTACCGCAACGATCCCGAGCTGACCGCATCGGTGCACCGGGGCCGGTGGTTCACGATCGGCGACGTCGGCTACCTCGACGAGGACGGGTTCCTGTTCCTCTGCGACCGGGCCAAGGACATGATCATCAGTGGTGGGGTCAACATCTATCCCGCCGAGACCGAGGGGGTCCTGTCGACCCACCCGAGCGTGGGCGACGTCGCGGTCATCGGTGTGCCCGACCCGGAGTGGGGCGAGCAGGTCAAGGCCGTCGTCGAGCTCGTGGAGGGCACCGAGCCGAGCGACGCGCTGGCGGCCGAGCTGATCGCGTGGTGCCGGAGCCGTCTGGCGGGGTTCAAGTGCCCCCGCTCGGTCGAGTTCCGCGAGGAGCTGCCCCGGACCGACGGCGGCAAGCTCATGAAGCGCCTGATCCGTGACGAGTACTGGGCCGCGGAGGGCCGGAGGCTCTAGCCCGTCTCCGACGGGCCGGGAGCCCCGGCCCGCGCTCAGCGGTACGTCGGCGGCTCGTTGCGGCGGGGCGCTCCGAACGTGCCCGGGTCGTTGCCGATCTGGGTGTAGGACAGGCCGTGCTGGAGCGCCATCGTCCGGGTCATGTCGAGCGACTCCCAGATGGCGCGCACCGTGCCCTGGATGGCCTTGGGGTTCCGGGCCGCGATGGAGTCGGCGATCGCCCGGGCGCGCGCCCGGAGCTCGTCGCGGGGAACGACCTCCGTGACCAGCCCGAGCCGTAGCGCGGTCGCCGCGGTGATCCGCTCCTCGGTCCCCATGAGCGCCCACCGCAGGACGTCGCCCAGGGGGACGCCGCGCGCGAGCATCCCGATCGGCTCGAGGGCCGAGACGATCGAGCCGTTGGCGTGCGGGTCGAAGAACTCGGCGTCGTCGGAGCAGATGATGATGTCGGCCTCGTTCAGGAAGTACTGCGCGCCACCCGCGCACATGCCGTGGACCGCGACCACGACCGGCTTCCAGACCTTGTGGTGGAGCTTCGGGGAGAGGGTCACGCCCGGGTCGAAGGCGTTCCAGGCGTTCTGCTTCCAGAACCAGGTGGCGCCGCCCTTGATGTCGACCCCCGTGCAGAAGGCCCGGTCACCGTTCGCCTGGAGGACCGCGACGTGGATGTCGTCGGTGTCGCGCACCGTCTCCCAGGCCCAGCCCATCTCCCGGCCCATGTCGTCGTCGAAGGAGTTGAGGGCCTCCGGCCGGTCCAGCGTGATGGTGGCGACGTGGTCGGTGACCTCGAAGGTGATGGCCTTGCACTCCATGGACGACCTCGACTCTCCGTCAGCGGCGCGCTCGCGAGCAGCAGCCCGGGATGCCGGGCTCGCTCCGGACCGGGCGGCGTGCCGCGACGGGCCGGGGACAAAGAGTATCCCGTATCGAGGCCCGGGTGGGGAGGCCGGCGGGCCCGGGCGCACGGCGACGCGCGCCCGGGCCGCACCGCGGCCCCGCTCGCTAGTTGGCCGCCGCCTTCTCCAGCACGTGGACGCCGCACGCCGAGCCGAGGCCGATGACGTGCGCGAGGCCGACCCGGGCCCCCTCGATCTGGCGGTCGCCGGCCTCGCCCCGCAGGTGGTGGCAGACCTCCCAGATGTTGGCGATGCCGGTCGCGGCGATCGGGTGGCCCTTCGACTGGAGGCCACCCGACACGTTGACCGGCTTCCGGCCGTCGCGCCACGGTGCGCCCGACTCGAAGAAGTCGACGGCGCCGCCCTCCTCGCAGAGCATGAGGTTGTCGTAGTGCACGAGCTCCGCGGTCGCGAAGCAGTCGTGCAGCTCGACGAGGTCGAGGTCGTCGGGACCGACCCCGGCCTGCTCGTAGGCCTGCCGCGCGGCCTCCTTGGTGAGCGTGTTGACGTCGGGCAGGATCTGGCAGGCGTCCTGCCACGGGTCGGTGGTGAGCACCGACGCCGCCACCTTCACCGCGCGGCGCTGCTGCTCGCCCGACATCGTCCTGAGCTTCGAATCCGAGACGACGACCGCGGCCGCCGCGCCGTCGCAGTTCGCCGAGCACATCGGCCGGGTGTTCGGGTAGGCGATCATGATGTCGCCCATGATCTCGTCGAGGCTCATCCGCTTCGTGTAGGCCGCGAGCGGGTTCAGCGTGGAGTGGGCGTGGTTCTTCTCGCTGATGCGGGCGAAGAGCTCGAAGCTCGTGCCGCCGTACTTGTGGCCGTACTCCATGCCGATCTGGGCGAACACGCCGGGCATGGTCTCGGTGCCGACCCTCCCGTCGATGGGCGCGACCGCTCCGTAGCGGCCCTTCGGCGTCCAGGTGTCGTCCTCCTTGCCGCGCGAGCCACCGGCCAGCAGGCCCGCCCCGGCCAGCTTCTCGACCCCGACCGCGAGGCCCATGTCGCACTCGCCGGCCTTCACCGCCATGATGACGGTGCGGAGCGCGGTCGCCCCGGTCGCGCAGGCGTTCGTCACGTTGTAGACGGGGATCCCGGTCTGGCCGATCTGCTTCTGCACCATCTGGCCGACGCCGCCGCCCCCCATGAGGTTGCCGGCGGCCAGCACGCCCATGTCCTTCATGGACACGCCGCCGTCACGGAGCGCGCCGAGCGCCGCTTCGGAGGCCAGGTCGACGACGTCCTTGTCGGGGTGCTTGCCGAACTTGGTCATGTGGATCCCGAGGATCCAGATGTCGTCGGCCATCACCGCACCTCCTGAGGCTCGAACCCGAAGCCGATCGCCTCGGTACCGTTGCTGTCGACCCCGATGGGGAACGTCGTCAGCCGCACCTTCATCCCGAGCGTCACGTGCTCGGGGTCGGGCTCGACGTTGACGATGTTGCCCCGGACGCTCGTGCCGCCGCAGTCGATGACGCCGGCCACGAACGGCACCGGGATCCCGGGGGCGGCCATCGACACGATCGTGAAGGCGCGCAGCTCGCCCTCGGTCGGGACGTCCACCCGGCGGAACCCGTTGGTGCCGCCGCACGACGCGCAGGCGTTGCGGCGGTCGAAGTACCTCGCTCCGCAGTCGACGCACTCGTTGGCGACGAGGTGCGGGGGATCGCCCAGGACCAGGTAGTCCACCAGCGGGACCTGGTTGGTGACGCTCGTCTCGCTCACTGCTCGAACTCCCTCTGCCGAGATGCTCGCCATCGAAACACCCGGACCCCGAGACCGGCAAATGCGACGACGGGCGGGCGCCCTTCGACCGGGACGAGGCCGCGCCGACGCCACCCGGCGCGCCACGCCTTCCTCACGCGTCCTTCACGGTCGCCTCACCGGACGCGGGCATGCTGGTCCCGTGGGCGGGATCAGCCGTCGCCGCTTCCTCACCCGGGTCGGGCACGCTCGGCGCGGCGCTCGTGGTCGGCGCGTGCTCCAGGGACCGCGAGGCCGGGTCGGGCTGGTCGAGCCCGGACTCCACCGCGGCCGAGGACGGCCCGACCGCACCCCCGGCGACCGGCCCGGCGGCCCCGGATCCGGCGCCCGACTACGTGCCGCCCCCCGACGACACCGCGTGGGCCCGGGTGAGCCCCGGGGAGGCCGGCTGGGACCCCCACGCCCTGGCCGACGCGTTCGACTTCGCGGGCGACCGCCGGTCGCGGTCGGTCGTGCTCGTGACCGGGGGCGGATCGTGGCCGAGCGCCAGTGGGGCGTCGCGCCGGGATGGTCGAGGGACATCGCCTCCTGCCAGAAGAGCGTGGTCGCCGTGCTGTGCGTGATCGGTCGCGACGAGGGCTGGCTCGACCTCGACGCGAGCGTGACCGACGTGGTCGGTGCGGGATGGAGCCTGGAGGGCGACGCCCGGGCCGAGGCCCGCATCACCGTCCGGCACCTCATGAGCATGACGAGCGGGCTCGACCCGGGGTTGCGCGTGGCGGCCGAGCCCGGGACGGTGTGGGAGTACGACAACGACGCCTACCACCGCCTGCACGCGGTGCTCGAGGCCGCGGCCGGCACCGACCTGGAGACCTTGACCCGGTCCCGGCTCTGGGAGCCGATCGGCGTTCGCGGCGCGAGGTGGGTGCGGCGGGCCGGCACCGGGCGCGTGAGCGTGGACGCGGCCGGGCACCCACTCTCCGGGCTCGTCATGAACGCGTACGACCTGGCGCGCTTCGCGCTCCTCGTGCAGCGGCGGGGACGCTGGGGTGATCGGACGGTGGTGCCCGCAGGCGCGATCGACGAGCTGCTCTCGCCGTCGAGCGACCTCAACCCCTCGTACGGGCTGCTGTGGTGGCTGAACGGAGCCGACGCCCACCGCCTCCCCGGCCGCAACCCGCCGCTCGTGGCGGGCCCGCTGGTGCCGGGAGCGCCGTCCGACCTCGTGGCCGCGCTCGGCGCCAACGGCCAGAAGGCCTACGTCGCCCCCTCCCTCGACTCCGTCCTGACCCGGCTGGGGAGGAGCGCGAGCGGCGAGCTGCTCTCCGCGCTCAGCGGCTTCGACGACGAGTGGTGGACCCGCCTGGGCGCCGCCCGCGTGGCCTGACCCGGTCGCGCCCGGCCGGGCGCCTCGGGGGCGCCGCCGCAGCGACCGGAAGGACGGCGGGTCCGTGGGTCGCGTAGGCCTTGGCGCTTCATCGAGCGACTCGAGTCCGGCCTCGTCGCCGATCACGACCGCTCAGCCCTGAGGGGGGACCCAGCGCTTGGTCACCTCGTTGGCCATGACGTAGAGACCGACGAGACCGACGACGGTGACGAGGATCCTGGCCGGCACGCCGGTCAGGCCGAGCGGCTCGGCGAGGAAGCTGTAGGGAAGCGCGATCGTGAGCCCGGCGATGGCGACGGTGGCTCCCAGCAGGCCTGGTCCGGGCCGACTGCGGAAGCACACCCGATTCGTACGGAGCACGAGCATGACGGCGAGCTCGGTGAGCGTCGACTCGACGAACCAGGCGCTGCGAAACAGGGTAGCCCCCGCCTCGAAGCCGATCCGCAGCACGACGAACGTGGCGACGTCGAAGGCGGAGCTGACGAGACCGTAGGTGATCATGAAGTCGCGGATCGACCGCAGGTTCCAGGCACGCGGTGCTCTGAGCTGCTCGGCGTCGACGGCGTCCCCGGCGATCGCCATGCCGGGGATGTCGGAGAGGAAGTTGAGCAGGAGGATCTGACGGGGCAGCAGCGGGAGGAACGGCAGGAACGCGGCGGCCACGGCCATCGAGAGCATGTTCCCGAAGTTCGCGCTGGTCGTGACCCGGATGTACTTGAGGGTGTTGGCGAACGTCTGACGTCCAAGGGCCACCCCCTCTGACACGACCGCGAGGCTCTTGTCGAGCAACACGATGGCCGCGGTCTGCTTGGCTGCGTCGACCGCGGTGTCGACGGAGATACCGACGTCGGCGGTGTGGAGGGCGACGGCGTCGTTGATGCCGTCGCCCAGGAAGCCGACTGTCTCGCCACGCCGCCTGAACGCGGCGACGATTCGCTGCTTGTGCAACGGCTCGACCTCCGAGAACACCAGCGTGTTGCCGCACCACTCCGCGAGCGTCTGGTCGTCGATCCGGTCGAGGTCCGAGCCCGTGAGCATCTCGGAGGGGTCGAGGCCCACCGCCTCGGCCACCCGGGTGGCCGCGAGACGGTTGTCGCCCGTCACGAGCCGGATCGACACGCCCTGGTGGGCGAGCCGCGAGATCACCTCGGTGACGCCGTTCTTCGGCGGGTCATGGAAGGCGAGCAGGCCCCGCAACGTCATGCCCGACTCGTCACCGGCGGACGCCGCCCGCGCGCCCGGAAGAGCTTTGGTGGCGAGCGCGAGCACCCGGTAGCCCCGAGCGCTCAGGGCGGCGAACTGACGCTCGACCGTCGCACGAGCCCCGTCGAGTGGCACGTCGCCGTGCGGTCCGTGAACGGCGCCGCAGACCGACAGGACACCGTCGAACGCGCCCTTGGTGACCAGGATCGGCCGCTCGCCGTCCGCGACGAGGACGCTGAGGCGCTTGCGGGTGAAGTCGTACGGGATCTCGTCGAGGCGCGTCCCGGTGGGTGGCCCGGTGACCGCGAGGATGGCGACGTCGATCGGGTTGGGATAGTCGCGCTGGAGGCCGGCGTTCAGCGCGGCGAGACGCAGAACCTCTTCGTCGGCGTTCCCGGCGGCGTCCAGAGCGCGGTCGAGCCGGACGGCACCCGCGGTCAGGGTCCCGGTCTTGTCGGTGCACAGCACGGTCATCGCTCCGAAGTCCTCGATGGCATCGAGGCGGCGGACGATGACCTTCTGCCGGGCCATCATGCGAGCCCCCTTCGCCAGGGAGATCGCCACGATGGCGGGCAGGAGTTGCGGGGTGAGCCCGACGGCGAGCGCGAGGGAGAACAGGAATGACTCGATCACCGGCCGGCCCAGGACGAGGTTGACCATGAAGATGGCCGTGACGAGCACGACCATGGCACGCACCAGCAGGAACCCGAAACGGGTGACGCCGCGCTCGAACCCGGTGGTCACGTCCCGCTCGCCGAGCGTCTCGGAGAGAACGCCGAACTCGGTGGCTCGACCGGTACGAGCGATGGCCACGTCCGCGGTTCCGCTCACGACGTGGGTTCCCATGAACACCGTGTTCGAGCGCTCCGTGAGCCCCGCCGATGCCGCGACCTCACCCGCGGCCTTCTCCACGGGGTAGGACTCGCCGGTCAGGGTGGCCTCGTCGACGAGCAGGTCGCGCGACGAGAGGACCCGGGCATCGCCCGGGACGATGTCGCCCCCGGTCAGTACGACGACGTCCCCGGGGACGACCCGATCGATCGGCACCGAGACCTCGTGCCCGGAGCGACGCACCTCGACCTCGACGCGGACCTGAGCGAGCAGCGCCTCGACGGCCCGCCCGGCGTTGTGCTCCTGCCAGAAGCCCAGCCCCCCGCTCGCCGCGATGATCGCCAGGATGATGAACCCGTCGACCAGGTCACCCAGGATCATCGACAGCACCGTCGCCGCCGCCAGGATCAGGATGATCGGGCTGGTGAACTGGACAACGAGGAGCCGCAGCCCCCGATGGCGTCGCGGGCGTTCCACGGTGTTGGGTCCCGCGATCGCCAGCCGGCGCACCGCCTCGTCCTCCGACAGGCCGCCCCGGGTCGTCGCCAGCACGTCGAGCACGCGCTCGACTGGATCCGCCCACAGCTCGGAGCCGATGCGACCTGACCTCGTGGAGGGCGACCGTCGCGGCACCGTCCCATTGTGCGCCGCCTGACCCGCTCGAAGCGGACGGACCAGTGCATCCCACCGGCACGGTGGATAGCCTCCGTTCGATGGCGTACCGCGTGATCCAGTGGGCGACGGGGACCGTCGGCATCCACGCGGTGCCGGCCATCGCCGCCCACCCCGACCTCGAGCTCGCCGGGGTCTGGGTCCACTCGGACGACAAGGCGGGGCGGGACGCCGGCGAGATCTGCGGGGTGCGTCCGCTGGGCGTCGTCGCCACCCGGGACGCCGACGCCCTGCTCGCGGCCGGCGCGGACTGCGTCTGCTACACCGCCAGCTCCGATCTCCGTCCCGGTGAGGTGATCGACGACCTCGTCCGGTTCCTGGACGCAGGCGTCAACGTCGTCAACACGTCGTTCGTCCCCCTGCTCTACCCGAAGGCCGCGGGCCCCGGCGTCCACGAGCGGCTCGGCGCCGCGTGCCTCCGGGGCGGGGCCTCGCTGTACACGTCGGGCATCGACCCCGGCCTCGGGAACGCCGGGCTCGCGATCACCACGCTCGCCGCCTGCCGGGAGGTCCGCACCGTCCGGATGATGGAGATCCTCGACTACGCCACGTGGAACAACCCCTTCACGATGTTCGAGATCATGGGCTTCGGGAAGCCCGACACCTCGACGTCGCTGCTGCTCGCCCCGGGTTCGACCGCGCTTGCGTGGGGACCGGTCGTGGAGCTGGTCGCCGCCGCCCTCGACACGAAGATCGACCGCATCACCGAGGCGCACGAGGTCGTCCTCGCCGACACCGACTTCGAGATCGCGTCCGGCCCGATCCGCGCCGGGACCATCTCGGGCATCCGGTTCGAGGTCTCGGGTCTCGTCGGCGACGAGCCGCGCATCGTGGTCGAGCACGTGACCCGGCTGCGCGACGGCGACGCCCCCCACTGGCCCCGGGGCGCGGGCTACCGGATCCTCGTCGACGGCGACCCGTGCCTCAAGCTCGAGCTCGAGCTGTCGTCGCACGTCGGCGACCACAACGACGCGGGATGCCTCGCCACGGCCATGCACGTGGTCAACGCCATCCCGGCCGTGTGCGAGGCCGAGCCCGGCGTGCTCACCTTCCTCGACCTCCCCGTGTACTCGGCCCGGCACCTGCTCCGCTGATCCATCCGACCGACCCATCCGGGGGCGAGGAGGACCACGATGATCCTCGAACGGTTCCGGCTCACCGACCGCGTCGCGGTCGTGACCGGTGCGGGCCGCGGGATCGGGGCGGCCAGCGCGGTCGCCCTCGCCGAGGCCGGGGCCGACGTGGTCGTGTCCTCCCGCACCGTCTCGCAGCTCGAGGCGGTGGCGCAGCAGGTCGAGGCGGCCGGGCGCCGGGCGCTGGTCGTGCCGGCCGACCTGTCGGACCCGGACAACGTCGCCGGGCTCGCCGCCGCCGCGCGTGAAGCCTTCGGCCGGCTCGACGTGGTCGTGAACAACGTCGGCGGCACCATCCCGAACGCCTTCCTCGACACGACGATCGAGTACCTGGAGGAGGCGTTCCGCTTCAACGTGTCCACGGCGCACGCCCTGACCCGTGCCGCGGTGCCCCTCATGCTGGAGGGCGGCGGAGGAGGGTGTCAACGTCTCTCGGTCATGGGGCGGGTGAGCGGCGGGGGTACCTGGGTACGGCACGGCGAAGGCGCGCTGGCCCACTACACGCGCCTGCGGCGCGACCTGCCCGCGTCCGGGTCAACGCGATCGCGGTCGGCTCGGTGGCGACCTCGCGCTGGAGTACGTGATCCCGACGAGGGGCGCGCACGCCATGGAGGAGGCGACGCCGCTGCGCCGCATCGGCGAGGCGGAGGACGTCGCGCGGCCGTCGTCTACCTGGCGTCGCCCGCCTCCGCGTACACGACCGGCAAGGTCCTCGAGGTGGACGGCGGGCTCGACCAGCCCAACCTCGACCTCGGCCTGCCGGACCTCGAGCCGCGCGTCCCGGGCGGTGCCGGCCTGAGGCCGCGCCGGTGATCGGCGCCGCGTCGTCCTGCCGCCGGTTCCGGGCGGGCGCCCGGGTCACAGGACGCGAGCGCAGACCGACGGGTGACCGACGCGGCGACCCGTCGGGCCGTTCGCCCCTGGCCGGAGCGTGGTGACCGGACGATCCTGGGACGGCGGGAGGCGCTCATGGTCGCAGCGATCCGTACGGTCGGGTTGGCGAAGTCGTTCGGCTCCACGGCGGCCCTCCGCCCGATGGATCTGGAGGTCTCCGAGGGGGAGGTCCTCGGCTTCCTGGGACCCAACGGCGCCGGGAAGACCACGGCGATCCGGTGCCTGCTCGGCTTGGCCCGGGCCACCGCCGGGTGGGCCGAGATCTTCGGCGTGAACGCGCAGACGCACCCGGCCGAGGCGCACCGGCGGGTCGCCTACGTGCCGGGGGAGGCGAACCTCTGGCCGGGGCTGACCGGTCGCGAGACGCTGGCTCTGTTGAGCCGGGTACAGGGAAGGGTCGACGCGGCCTACCAGGAGGAGCTGATCGAGCGGTTCCAGCTCGACCCGTCGAAGAGGGTGCGGGCCTACTCGAAGGGCAACCGCCAGAAGGTGCTGCTGATCGCGGCCCTGAGCTCACGACCCGAGCTGCTCGTCCTCGACGAGCCGACGACCGGTCTGGACCCGCTCATGGAGCAGGCCTTCCGCGAGTGCGTCGGCGAGGCGCGCCGGCGCGGGCAGGCGGTGTTCCTGTCCTCGCACATCCTGAGCGAGGTCGAGGCGCTGAGCGACCGGGTCGCGATCATCCGGGCCGGCGAGCTCGTCGAGGTGGGCACGCTGGCGGAGATGCGTCACCTGTCCGCCCTGTCGGTGGACGCCACCTTCGACACGACGCCCCCGGACCTCTCGCGGGTCCCGGGCGTCACCGCCGTGCAGGTGGACGGCAACCGGGTCCGCTGCCAGGTGATCGGCTCGGTCGAGCCGCTGCTGGGCGTGCTCGCCGCGTCCGGCGTGCACCAGCTGCTCAGCCGGGAACCGTCGCTCGAGGAGCTGTTCCTCGCCCGTTACGGCCGTGGACCGGCGGGACCGGACTCGTCGGATGCCGCCTGACGCCGCGGCACGTGGCCGCGGGGCCGCGACGGTCGTCGCCCTGACGACCGCCAGGCGGGCGACGCGGTCGGCGGTGCTGTGGGGCGCACTGTTCGGCTGGCTGGTGTTCGACGAGGCGCGCCGCTACTACGACGACTTCCCCACCGACGCCTCCCGGGAGGACTTCGCGCGATCCCTCGGCACGAACACCGCCCTGACGGCGGTCATCGGCCCGGCCCGGCGCCTCGAGACGCTCGGCGGGTACGTGGCCTGGCGCCTCTTCGGCCTGCTGATCATCGTCGGGGCGATCTGGGGCCTGCTCCTCGCCACCCGCCTGATGCGGGGCGAGGAGGACGCCGGGCGCTGGGAGCTGCTGCTGGCCGGCCGGACCACGCGCCGCCACGCGACCGGGCAGGCCCTGGCCGGGCTGGCTGCCGGGCTCGCCGTGCTCTGGACGCTGACCGCAGGGTTCACACTGGCCGCCGGTCTCGATCCCGATGTCGACCTGTCGGTGTCCTCGTCGTTGTTCTACGCGACCGCGGCGACCGCCAGCGCGGCGATGTTCCTGGCCGTCGGCGCGCTCACCAGCCAGCTCGGCCCGACGCGCCGCCAGGCCACCGGCCTCGCCGCCGCGGTCTTCGGGGTCTCGTACCTGGTCCGCATGGTCGCCGACTCGGGCCTGGGGTTGGCGTGGATGCGCTGGGCGAGTCCGCTCGGCTGGGTGGAGAACCTGCGGCCGCTGACCGGCTCGCAGCCGCTCGCGCTCCTGCCCGTCGTCCTGGCGGTCGTCGCCGCCGGCGGGGCCGCCATGGTCCTCGCCGGCCGGCGTGACGTCGGCGCCGGCCTGCTCGCCCGTCCCGAGGCGGCGAGGGCGAACCTCCGGCTGCTCGGCGGTCCCGCCGCCCTGGTCGTGAGGCTCGAACGTTGGGTCGCGCTCGCCTGGATCGCGGGGCTCGCGCTGCTCGCGTTGATCTTCGGGGTGGTGGCCGAGTCCGCCGCCGAGGCGGACATCGGCGTCGAGGAGATCGAGGAGGTCGTCGGCCGTCTCGGAGGGCGAGGAGGCGGCGCTCTGGCCTGGATCGGCTACGAGTTCCTCTTCATCGCCGCGCTCGTCGCCTTCGCCGCCGCCGGCCAGGTTTCGGCCCTGCGTGGCGAGGAGGCCGACGGTCACCTCGACCACCTCCTCGCCCGCCCCGTCAGCCGGGCAAGGTGGCTGGCCGGCCGGGTGGGGTTCGGGGCAGGCGTCGTCGCCCTCATCGGCCTGGCCACCGGCGTCGGCGGCTGGATGGGCCTGGCGAGCCGGCGGAGTGACATCGGGTTCGTCGAGATGCTCCAGGCCGGCGTGAACGTCGCCGCGCCGGCCCTGCTGATCCTCGGGGTGGGCACCCTCCTGTACGGGCTCGCCCCGCGGCTGGCGGCGCCGCTCCTCTACGTCCTGGTGCTCTGGTCGTTCCTCGTCCAGGTCGTCGGATCGAGCATCACCGACAACCACTGGGTCCTCGACACCGCGGTGCTCTCGCACGTCGGGCCGGTGCCCGCGACCAGCCTGGAGTGGACCGCCGTCGCGTGGCTGACCGGCCTCGGCCTGGCCGCCACCCTGGCCGGGCTCGCTGCGTTCCAGCGCCGCGACCTCGCCTCGGCGTAGCCCACGGCCGGCTGCCGCTGACGCGCTCGGAAGGACCCGGAGCCTGTCGGAGGGTCGACGTCGCAGGTCCCCTGGGGCGGAGAGGGATCCCGTGGGCCCACCACAGGAACGAGGGAGTCCATCACCGGTCGACGCCCCGGTGCGTGGTGTCGAAGCCGGGTCCACCTGTGAGGAGGATCTCTCGGGTCTGCCGGCAGCGAGGTGCGCCGGTTGCGGCGTCGAGGGACCGATCGGCCCGTCGGGGCCGTGGCCGGCACGCGGCCGCCGATCCGGCGAGGAGAGGCGGAGCGGTGAGCCGCGAGGCTCACCCGCACCGTCCCCGTGCCGGTCGCGGGGCATGAACCACCCGGTCCCCGGGTATGCCCCGCACCATGCCCACGAGGTCCGGCGTTCGTACCCCGGGAAGCACGCCCGGGCGGGTCTGACCGTGCCGACCGTGGGCCGGCCCTCGCCGTCGTGGGCGCCTTCGACGCGCAGGAGGCCGTGGAGGAGATCGTCCCCGAGGGGCTCACCGCCGGCGACTGGATCCAGGCCGGAGCGCTCGTCGCCGGTGCGCTGCTCGTCGCGGTGGTGGTGCACCGGCTGGTGGTCCGGGTGGTGACGGCGGGCTGGTCCTCCCGGCTGGGCGTCGCCCGCCTCATCGGGCGGTTCGCGGGGATGGCGGTCTTCGTGACCGGGCTCGTCTACGCGCTGAACACGCTGGGCGTGCGGATCGGTCCGCTGCTCGGGGCGCTCGGCATCGTCGGGATCGCGCTCGCCTTCGCCCTGCGCGACATCCTCGAGAACTTCGTCGCCGGGGTCATCCTGCAGGCCCGCAACCCGTTCCGCTACGGGGACCAGATCGAGAGCGGGGAGTGGCAGGGGACGGTCACGGACGTCAACTTCCGCTCGGTCGTGCTGCGCACCGTCGACGGCACCCGGGTCGAGATCCCGAGCGCGACGGTCCTCAAGGACGGGATCCAGAACCTGACCGCCTTCGACCACCGCCGCACGACCGTGGTCGTCGGCGTCGCGTACGGCACCGACCTCCGGGTCGCCGCCGAGGTGATCGGTGCCGCGGTGGGTCGGGTCGCCGACGTCACGGCCGACCCGGCCCCGGAGGTGCTCCTCGAGGAGCTCGCCGAGAGCAGCGTCAACTTCGCCGTGCGCTTCTGGCACCTTCCCGACATCGCCTCGATGTGGCGAGCCCGCGACGGCGTGATCCTCGCCGTCTACGAGGCGCTCGGCGAGGCGGGGATCGAGATCCCCTTCCCGCAGCGGGTGCTCTCGTTCCCCGAGCCGCTCCGCCTGTCCGGCGACGGCGCGGACGTTCCCGGGTCCGACCGCTCCTCTCCGTCGCCCCGGGACCGGGGCCGGTGACGAGGCGGGCCGGCGGCGCGGTCGACCGCGGCGGCGCGGCCGATCGCCAGATGATCCCCGTCGTCTTCGGCCCTGCCCTCGATCAGTCGTCGTCGTCGTCGCCCCGCCACGCCTCGAGGCCCTCCCTGGCGGCGAGAGCGGCGATGGCGACGGCGGCGACCGGGTCGGCCCACCACCAGCCGAGAGCGGCGTTGAGGGCGAGACCGGCGAGGAGCGAGGCCGAGAGCCACGCGCACAGGAGGGTCTCCTGGGCATCGGCCCGCAGGGTGGGGGGAGCCGAGCGGGGTCGCGGTGCGGCGCTTGGCCCAGGCGAGCGAGGGCATGGCGACCAGGGAGGCGGCGGCGAGGACGATCCCGACGACGGACTCGCCCGCCTCGCCGTCGACGAGGAACAGGTCGCGACCGGCTTCGATCAGCACGTAGGCCGCGAGGACGAAGAAGGTGATCGCGATGAGCCGCAGCGCGCGGCGCTCGCGCTCGTGGTCGTAGCCACCCCGCAACTCGGCCCGGAACTGCCAGACGACCACCCAGGCCGAGAGGACCTCGATCGTCGAGTCGAACCCGAAGGCCACCAGCGCGAGCGAACCCGCCGCGAGACCGGCCGTCACGGCCACGACGGCCTCGATCACGTTCCAGGCGATCGTCAGGCCGGCCAGCCACAGGCCTCGCCGGACGAGGCGCTCCCGTTCGGTCGTGGTGGTCATCGAACCGGGCTCCGCTGGGAGACGGGACGGGTCCGGGCCGCCGTCACGCCCCGCCGACCTGCCAGGCGAGGTGGCGGCCCACGGCGATCATCGCACCGGCGCCCAGGACTCCGAGGCCGACGGCCACGATCATCCACCACCGGCGGGCGGCCCCGGATCCCCGGGGAGTCCGGACCTCGACGAGCGCCAGCACGAGGAGCGTGAGCGCCAGGCCGAGCATCGACGAGACCGTGACGAGGCGGGCCCGCAGGGCGCCCGTGCACGTCGCCGCGTTCAGGTCGTCGACCGACACCAGGCCCCACACCGACCCGCAGGTCTTCGGCTCCCCCGTGGATCCGAACGTGCCGTCGAGGGTCTCGGCACCGAGGACCCCCGCGAGCAGGACCAGCAGGACGGCGGTGCCGATCAGCACGGGGCGGAGCTTCCCGGGGGAACGGTCGGCGGCGATCACGCTCGTCACACGTACGGGACCGAGCCGACCGGCTCATCCCAGGAGCGGCCGAGGTGAGGAGTTGCCCCTGGTCACGGCCACTCGCCGCCGCCGCACGATATGGCGCGCTCGGAGGGATTCGAACCCCCAACCTTCTGATCA
>JAOSJM010000010.1 GCA_027494165.1 Acidimicrobiia bacterium
ATCAGGCGCCGATGCTAGGTGGGGCGATCGCCGCCGCTCGGGCACCGACCTCGCCCGGCCGATCTCTGCCCCGTCCGAGCTCCGCCGCTAGGGTCGGGACATGCCTCCGCAGGTCTCGGTGGTCATGCCCGCGTTCAACGAGGCGGCGAACCTGGAGGTCGTCGTCGCCGAGGTCGCCGAGCGGCTCGAGCAGGCCGGGCACGGGCACGAGATCATCGTGGTCGACGACGGCAGCACCGACGGGACCCCCGAGGTCCTCGGGCGGATCCGGAAGGCGAACCCGGCCGTACGGGGCATCCGGTTCCGCCGCAACCTGGGGAAGTCGGCGGCCCTGCGGGTCGGCCTCCGCGAGGCCAAGGGCGCCGTCGTGGTGCTCATGGACGCCGACGGCCAGGACGATCCCCACGAGATCCCGGTGCTCCTCGCGGCCCTCGACCAGGGGATGGACCTCGTGACCGGTCGGCGAGCCGTCCGGCGGGACCGCCCGGTGAAGCGCTGGACCTCGAAGCTCTACAACGCGACGACGGCCCGGATCACCGGCGTTCGCGGCAGCGACTTCAACAGCGGCTTCAAGGCCATGAAGCGGTGCGTCGCCGACCGCCTCGACCTCTACGGCGAGCTGCACCGCTACATCCCCGTGCTCGCGGCCTGGGCCGGCTACAGCGTCGGAGAGGTGGACGTCGAGCACCGGCCCCGGCTCCACGGGCAGTCGAAGTTCGGCCACGCCCGCTTCTGGCGGGGCTTCTTCGACCTGCTCACGGTGAAGTTCCTCACGACCTACACCGCCCGGCCCCTGCACCTCTTCGGCCTGGTCGGCGCCGCGTTCGGGATGGCGGGGACCGCGCTCCTGGCCTGGATGCTGGCCCTCCGGATCGGCGGAGAGGCGATCGGGGACCGTCCCGCTCTGCTCGCCGGGATCCTCCTCGTCGTGGTGGCGGTCCAGCTGTACTCCGTCGGGTTGCTGGCCGAGCTCTTCGTCCACCACGGGATGCGCCGGGACCCGGAGGAGTGGGTCGAGGAGCGCATCGAGTGAACCGGGACCCGAGCGCCCCCATCCGGGTCGCCACGTTGGGGGCCGCCTTCTCGGGGAACCAGGGCGCGGCGGCCATGCTCGAGGCCGTGACCCGTGGCCTGCCGCGATGGGTCGGGCCCTGCCGGTTCTCGGTGCTGTCCACCCATCCCGGTGACGACCGCCGGGTGGCGCCGGACGGCGTGGACGTCGTTCCGTTCACGGCCGCCTCGGTGATCCCGCTGCTCGGACTGGCCCTGCTCAGCAGGTCGGCAGCACTGGTGAGCCGGCGCCTGGCCCGGTGGCTGGGCGCGCCGGCGGCGCTCCGGGCTCTCGCCGAGGCCGACGTGGTCGTCGACGTGTCGGGGATCAGCATGGCCGACAGCCGCGGGCTCCCCCGCAACGTGTACCACTTCACCTACGTGCTCATCCCTCTCGTCCTCGGGCGTCCGGTGGTGAAGGCCTCACAGGCGCTCGGCCCGTTCCGGCGACGGAGCAACCGCCTGCTCGCCCGCCTCGTCCTCCCCCGCCTCGACGCCGTCTGCGCACGGGGCGCCTTCACCGAGGAGCAGCTGCGCGGCCTGGGTCTCCGCAACGTGGAACGGGCCGCGGATCTGGCGTTCTCGGTCGACCCCTCCGACGAGGACCGGTCCCGGATCGCCGGGATCCTGTCGGGTCTGGTCGACCCGGCGTCCATGATCGCGGTGTCCCCGAGCTCGGTCGTGGCCCTGGCCTGCCGGGCACGCGGGATCGACTACGCGGGCTCGATGGCCGGCCTGATCGATCACGCGGTCGCCGTGCACGACCGGGACGTCGTGCTGTTCGCGCACTCCACCCGGCCCACGGAACGGATGACCCGGATGAACGACCGTCCGGTGTGCGCCGAGATCCTGCACCGGGTGCGGCGACCCGACCGCTGCCACTTCCTCGACGAGGTCTTCTCCCCGGGGGAGCTGCGGGCACTGATCGACGCGAGCCGGATCCTCGTGACCTCGCGGTTCCACGCCATGGTCTCCGCGCTGGCGACCGCCACGCCCTGCCTCGTGGTCGGCTGGAGCCACAAGTACGCGGAGGTCCTCGAGCCGTTCGGGCTCGCCGACTGGGCCGTCGACCACTCCGCGACGGCGCCACTTGCGCTGGTCGACCGGTACGACGAGCTGGAGGACGGCCACGACCGGATCCGGGCCCGGATCCTCGACGCTCTCCCTCGCGTGCGGGACGGCTCCGAACGCAACTTCGCGGTCATCGCCCGCGTGCTGCACGAACACGCGCGGGGAGCCGCCGGTGGGTGAGCACAAGGATCTCGGTCCGGTCATCGAGTCCGGCATGTGCATCGGATGCGGAGCCTGCGCGGTCGCCGACTCCTCCGTGGAGCTCGTCCTCGACCCGGACCGGCTCGCCTTCGCCCCCTCCTCGCCGGGGGGCGTGGCCGCAGCCTCGGTGTGCCCAGCCCTGGAGGTGGACTTCGAGGGCCTGCAGGAGTGGCGGTTCCCCGGGGCGTACCGGACCCGTCACGGCGTCGTGGACTCCGTGCACCTGGCCCAGAGCACGGACCGGGACCGGAACGTGAAGGCGAGCTCCGGCGGGCTCATCAAGGAGTTGATGCTCCACTACCTGGAGCGAGGCGACGTCGACGGGATCATCGCCCTCGACCACGTGGCCGGGCTGGACTTCCGGCCGACGCTCGTCACCGACGCCGACCACGTCGATCGCCTTCCCGGCTCCGTCTACCACAACCTGGCCCAGCCGGAGGCTCTCGAGCTGCTCCGCCGCCACGACGGGAGGTTCGTCCTCGTCGGGATCCCCTGCCAGCTCGAGGGGCTGTTCTCCTACGTCCGCCGGATCGAGCCGCGTCTGGCCGAGCGGATCCACGCCACGATCGGGCTGCTCTGCGGATGGCAGTACAACCATCACGCCCTCCGGGCGATCTGCCGGTACAAGGGCATCGACTTCGAGGCGATCACCGACATCTCCTACCGGGGCGGCGGTCCGGTCGGCCGGCTCCGGATCGTCACACCGACTCGCGAGCACCGGATCCATCGTCGCCTCGACTTCTCCTACCAGGTCGCCTTCGACCGCTCGTTCAACCTCCCGCGTTGCCACCTCTGCGTGGATCACGCCAACTTCCTCGCCGACGTCGTCGTCGGCGACGCGTGGCTGCCCAGTACGGTCACGACGCGAACCGGGGTGAGCCTGGTCATCTGCCGGACCCCCGAGGCGACCGCCACGATCGAGCAGATGGCCCGCCGCGGCCGGCTGCAGGCCGCGGAGGCGAGCGTGGACGACGTCACCGAGTCCCAGACCCGGTCGAACGCGTTCGGCGACTTCGCCTACGCCTACGCCGAGTACCTGGAGGAGATCGGCGAGCACCGTCCCCGGATGGTGGGACCCAACCGGACGGCCGCCCGGCTCTCACCCCGGCGTGAGGTAGAGGCGTTCCACCGCGAGGTCCTCCGGAAGCGAGAGCTCCAGGGTCAGGGGCGGTACCGCCGCCTGTGGTGGCGGAAGGCCACGGCCGACCTCTGGCCGCTGGCCCGCCGGTACCTGCGGTGGTTCTTCGTGCGCGTCCTGCGGGTGAAGAGCCTCACGGGACGGCGCCGGGAGATCGGCCGGGAGAAGACCCAGGTCTTCCGCTGAGGGCGAACGGCATCGGGCCGGGGTCACCGGAGCGGGTCCGCGGTCCCCTCGGCCTCCGGGAGGGACGGACGCCCCTCGGGCTCCGATCGGCGGATCAGGGCCCGTCGCCGTCCGGCGAGCGCGGCGAGCGCCGCTCCACCGGAGTCCACCGCCATGAAGAGGACCCGGGCGGTCACGGCCACGGTCCCCGCGATCCCCGGCGAGAGCGAGTAGGCCGCAGCCACGAAGACCGCCTCGCGGACACCGATCCCGCCGGGCACCGGGACGGCGACGAACCCCACGATCCACGAGAGCACGGCCGCCAGCACGACCTGGACCGGGCGCGCTCCCGGGTCGACGGCCCGGGCGACGCACCACGTGGCCAGCCCGATCAGGCCCCACGCCGGGACGTGCCGGAGCACGAGCCGGACGCTCGCGCTCCAGGCCGGGACCACGGGCTCGGAGGTCCCGCCCAGCAGACGCTCCAGCACGCCGAGGACCCGGGACAGCACCGCGGGGTGCAGCACCAGCAGCCCCAGCGGGGCCAGGAGGACGACCCAGCGCGCCGCGCCGGTCTCCCGCCCCACGGCGAGGTCGAAGGGCAGGAGACCGATCACGGTCAGCCCGGCAGCCAGGTACGTGGCCGAGAGCGAGAGGAGCACGCTCCCGTACGCCAGGGGACGGGCGACCCCGTCGCGGCGGGCGAGCTCGCCACGGCCCACGACCGTCCAGACACCACCGGGGACGTACTTGCCCATCTGGCCGAGGAAGTACCAGCGGAGGGACCGGCCGGGTCCCGGCCGCGATCCGAGGATGCGGAGCGCCGATCCCCACGCGAGCCCGATCGTGAGCATCCCCCCGGCGGCGAGCACGAGAGCGGCCGCGAACCAGCCGTACGACGCCTGCTCGAGCGCCGAGCGGACGGTGGACCACTCGGAGGCGATGGCCCGGGCGACGAAGACCCCTCCGGCAACCGCGATGACGAGGCCGAGCCCCGTCGAGAGCGCGGCGGCGCGCCGGGCCACCCGGGACCGGCGGGTCACCGTCACCGCGCCTCCGCCGGCGTCGCGGACTCGCGATCGGGCCTGGCCCGTTCCTCGGCCCACCCGACGAGGTCGTCGATGGCCCGGTCGACGATCGTCGGCTCGACGAAGAGCACGTACAGCGAGCGGCTGTCGTTCGGAGCCCGGATCCGATCGGCGTCGGTCGAGAACGCGAGGTCCGTCCTCCCGGGCGGGAGATCGAGGACGGCCTCGAGCCGCCCGCTACCCGCCTCGTCCATCCGGACCTCGACCTCCTTCCCTGCGCCTTCGAGGACGATGGTCGCACCCGGGCTCTCGGCCACGAGGTTCGCCTCGACCGAGACCCGCCGGTTCGTGTCCTGGTGGTTGTCGAGCTCCAGCACGCTCTCCTGGTCGGACCAGCGCCAGACCGAGACCCCGTCGGACTCCCGAGCGTGGAACCCCGACCCCCAGGTCACCGATACCGGTGAGAGCAGCGCCGAACGGAACCCGGCGATCTCGCCGGCGCGGAACGCGCGCTCCAGGCCCTCCCGGGCCGGGACCAGGTCGTAGTAGAGGAGCCGGTCGTCCGGGCTCGCCAGCCGCTTCACCCCACCCATGCTCTGCAGCGCGCCCTCGAGCTCCGCCCCGCCGTCGACGAACCCCTCGCGATTCACCATGATCCCGTCGTACCCGACGGCGGCCTCCGCGGCGATGGCGGCGGGGAACGAGAGATCGCCGAGCCGCCGCTGCCAGTCTCCCTCGGGCCGGCCCCGCATCGCGCCGTAGCTCCAGCGGACGTCGTCGGTGTGGAGGTAGGCGATGATGTGCTCGTAATCCGTCATCTCCACGACCGGCGGCCACTCGGGGAACGGGACCACGGGGTACTGGAAGACCATCGCGCCCGGGCCGACGAGTGCCTCCACCCGGTGGAAGAACTCGGCGTCGCTGTCGAATCTCGTGGCCAGGGAGCCGTAGGACGGCACCGAGCTCCTGGTCGTCTGGTCGAGCAACCCGACCACGACGACCAGCGCGACGAGGCCCCAGGCCAGGCGTAGCGCGCGCCCGCCCGACCCGAGCCGGGCCAGCGCCCGGTCGATGGCCCACCCGGCGACGACGAGCGCGAGGAAGCCGATGTAGACAACGATCCGGTTCCAGGTCCGCAGCATCGTGGCGCCGGACAGGGCCGCGATGAACGAGCCGCCGCTCACGGTCGCCATGAGGACGGCGACGAGCGCCAGTGCACCCGCCCGGGTGGGGAGCGTCGACGTCTCCGCGCGCGAGGCCCGATCGTTCGCCAGGAGGCGCCGCCCGACCAGGTACAGCCCACCCAAGAGGCCCGCCGCGCCGACGAGCCCGAGGGCCTCACCACCTTCCCCCGGGGACTGCATCCCCGCCAGGGCCCGGTCCGTGAGGCTCCGGAGCGCCGGAACCCGGTGGCGCTCGACCGGGAGGACGAGCTTGGCGGGGCGGAGCGCGAAGATCTCTCCCTCGATGAGCTGCCGGTCGGCGACCTCCGGGTTCTTCCCCCGGTCGATCCGCTCCACCAGGTAGGGGACGTTGTTCACCACGAGGACCGCGCCCACGACGAGCGCCAGGAGACCGGCCAGGGCGATCGGGCGCAGGTCTCGGTGGGCGACGCCGAGCACCACGGCGGACAGCACGAGGAGCACCACGAAGAAGGCCGCGTTCTGGGTGTCGCTCATGCCGAGCAACCCGCAGACGGCGAGCGCGAAGCCGAAGCGGCCGCGACGCACCCGCCATCGGGACCTCCCGTCCCCCTCGGGGGCGAAGATCTCGCTCCGGTAGTCGATCACCCACAGGATCACGAGGACCGCCACGGGCACGATGTAGTAGGCCGACCGAGCGAGGTGAGCGACGCCGTGCGAGAGGTGGAACGGCAGGAAGCTGTAGAGGACGGCCACGACGAGTGACGCCCGGGCCGTGAGCCGGAGGTAGCGGGCCACGAGGTAGGCGCTCACCCCCACGAGGAAGAAGCCGGCGAGGAAGTACAGGTTCACCGTCACGGCCCAGTCCCGGACCACGTAGCCGATCAGCTTCGTCGTGAGGTAGTGGATGTTCTCGCCGCCCGTCGGGAAGTCGGCCCGGCTGGACGTGAACGGTGCCCCCATGCGACCGCTCTCCAGGTACCAGCCCTCGTCCACGACGCGGCGGACGAGCATCGAGCTCAGCAGACCGTCGCCCGAGTAGACCCAGGGGACCCGGAAGTGGGCTCGCCACAGCTGGAACTGGACCGTGACCGCAACGGCGACCACACCGACGACGAGCGAGAGCTCCTGGAGGGCCCGGAACCCGGCCGGGAAGCCGATCCTTCGCGTCAGTGCGGCGATCCTGCCCTCGGGCGTCGACCGGTCCGGCGCCAGCCGCGACGCGTCCACGTCCCGCTGGGTCGTCGCCATGCGGTGAGACTACCGGCGGCCGGCCCGAGTGGCCGGTTCCCGGGAGGAAAGCGACACCGTGACATCTCCCGCGACGGCCACCCGGTCCCCGAAGCCCGGATGCTCCGAATGCCGCTCGACACGGCCGTACCCCGGTCGCGCGGAGATCGGCCGGGCGGGCCGGGCCCCGCTAGCGTAATGACCATGCAGCTTCAGGGAGCGAGGATCTTCATGACCGGTGGGGCCGGTTTCATCGGCTCACATCTCGTGCGCGACCTGCTCGGTGCCGGGGCGGGCGTGACGGTGTACGACGACTTCTCGTCCGGGCTCGAGGAGAACCTCCGGGGCGTCGAGGGGGACCTCGAGGTCGTGCGGGGCGACATCCTCGACTTCGATCACCTCAGGGACTCCATGCGCGGTCACGACGCCGTCTCTCACCAGGCCGCCCAACTCGAGATCACCCGATCGATCGGCGACCCCGTCTACGACCTCACCACGAACACCATCGGCACCCTGAACGTCCTCAAGGCCGTGACCGAGCTGGACATCCCCAAGGTCGTCGAGGCGTCGTCGGCCGGCGTCTACGGCCAGGCCGTCGCCGAGCCCCAGACCGAGAGCCATCCGACCGATCCGAACTGGGAGTACGGGATCAGCAAGCTCGCCTGCGAGAAGTACGCCGCCATCTACTGCGAGCGGAACCCCGGCCTGTCGGTCGCCAGCCTCCGCTACGCGATCGTCTACGGCGAGCGGGAGTGGTACGGCCGGGTGCTGACGCTGTTCCTCAGGAGAGCGCTCGACGGGAAGCCCCCGGTCGTGTTCGGCCGTGGTGACCAGGTTCGGGACTTCGTCTACGTCGGCGACATCACCTCCCTCCACCGGCGGTGCTTCGAGACCGACTTCGGCGGGCACCTCGTGCTGAACGGTTCGACGGCGATCGCCACGAGCGTGCTGGACCTGGCCCACCTCGTCTGCGACGTCACGGGCCTGGGGATCGAGCCCCTGTTCGACGACGTCCCGGAGGGCGAGCGGTCGGCCCTCGCCGACGGTCGGATGCGGCTCCCGTCGGAGCTCCAGGCGATGCGCATGAGCTTCGACCTCGCGCGCGAGCAGGTGGGCTGGTCACCGGAGGTTCCGCTGCGAGAGGGCCTCGAGCGGGAGTGGAAGTGGCTCCAGGACCACCCCCACCGATGGGTCGAGATGAGCTACTGAGCTCGGGCGACGATGACGGACGAACCCTCCGAGGTGCTCGCGCGGCTCGATGCCATCGCCCGGGAGTACGACCCCTCCGACCCGGCGAGCTCCTTCGACTACTTCTTCAAGCGGCTCCAGGCCAGCGCGATCGCCCCATGGCTGCGCGGCGGACGGCTGCTCGAGCTGGGGTGCGCGACCGGTGAGCTGACGTCGCTGCTCGCTCCCCACGCCCGCGAGTACCACGTGGTCGAGGGCTCGGCCGGCAACGTCGAGATCGCCCGCCAGCGCGTCCCCGGGGCCACCTTCGTCCACGCCCTCTGGGACGACTTCGAGCCCGGGACCGACTACTCCGACGTCCTCCTCGTCAACGCCTTGGAGCACTCCGAGGCCCCCGTGCCGCTCCTCGAGCGCGCTCGCACGTGGCTCCAGCCCGAGGGCCGGGTCCACGTGATGGTGCCCAACGGCCTGTCGTTCCACCGTCTCGTCGGCGCCGAGATGGGGCTGCTCGACGACCCGGTCGGGCTGACCGAGGACGACCGTCAGCAGGGACACTTCCGGAACTACACGATCGACACGCTCCAGGCCGACGTCCGGCGAGCAGGCCTGTCGATCGAAGGGTGGGAGGGGATCTTCCCGAAGTTCCTGCCCAACGCCGCGATGCTCGGATGGTCGTGGGACCTCGTCGCGGCCCTCGCCCGGGTGGGGCGGCGGGTCCCCGAGCACTGCGCGGTCCTGTACGTGGTGGCGCACGCCTGATGGAACGGGTCCTGCTCCTCGGGGCGGGCGGGTCGGCCGCCGCCAACTTCCTCGACGCGCTCCGGCGCGCCGACCGCCCGTACCACGCCGTGGGGGCGGACGCGTCCCCGGTGAAGCTGCACCTCTCGAGGGCCGACGAGCGCATCGTCGTGCCGAGGGCGGACGACGCGGCGTACCCTCGGCGATCGTGGCCGCGGTCGAGCGATGGCGGTGTGACGTCGTGCACGCGCAGCCCGACCCCGACGTCCGCGCCCTGGGGTCCATCCGCGAGCGGTTGCCGGCCGCGACGTTCCTCCCGCCCCAGGAAGCCCTGGAGACCGCGGCCGACAAGGCGGCCTTCGCGGCCCGGATGGCCACGGCGTCCGTGCCGGTCCCCCACGCGTGCACGTTCTCCTCCCTCGGAGACGTGGCCGGTATGACCGAGGAGCTGCTGGAGGAGCACGAGCGGGCGTGGGTGCGGGCCCGGGTCGGGGCCGGAGCCCGGGCGTCGCTGCCGGTCCGCTCCGGAGCCCAGGCCGAGGCATGGGTCCGGTGGTGGGTGGACGAACGAGGGCTCGCGCCCTCCGACTTCATGGCCTCGGAGCTCCTTCCCGGACGGGAGTTCGCCTACCAGAGCCTGTGGCAGGACGGCGAGCTCGTCGCCGGCCAGGCTCGCGAGCGGGTGGAGTACCTCTACGGCCACCTCACGCCAAGCGGGCAGACGTCGACGCCGGCGGTGGCCCGAACGGTCCGGAACCCGGCCGTCGACGAGGTGGCGCAGGCGGCCGTACGGGCCCTCGACCCCTCGCCCCACGGCGTGTTCTGCGTGGACATCAAGGAGTCGGCCGGCGGTGTCCCGAAGGTCACGGAGATCAACGCGGGCCGCTTCTTCACCACCTCGAACTTCTTCGCCGCCGCGGGGCTCAACATGCCCGACATGGCGATTCGGGCCGCGCTCGGCGAGGCCCTCCCCCGTCTGGGCTCCTCGCCGCTCGAGCCCGACCTGTACTGGATCCGGATGGTCGACATGGGGTACGTCCTCGTGCCCGGACACGAGCTCGATGCTTGGCCGCGCCCCGATCGTTGACTTCGACGGCACGCTGGCCGCGCTCGACGTCGACTGGGCCGGTCTCCGGCGGACGCTCGGCGTGGCGCGGATCCTCGACCTGTGGTCCGAGCCCGGCGGGGGCCGGTGGGCGGTCGTGGACGACGCCGAGCTCCGGGCCGCGACGTCCGCCCACCCGGTCTCGCCCGTGATCGGCCACCTGGGAGCCGCGGACGCGTTCGCCGTGCTCACGAACAACTGCGAGCGGTCGGTCTGGCGCTTCCTCGAACGGTTCGACGAGCTCGCGGGTCGGGCCCGCGCCGTCGTCGGGCGGGAGACGCTCCAGGGGCCCAAGACCGACTTCACGGTGTTCGCCCGGGGGTTCGCCACGTGCGTCGAGGCCACCGCCCCCGAACGAGGGCCCGAGGACGTGGTCTACGTCGGGGACCAGGACTACGAGCTCGAGTTCGCGAGCCGCCTGGGCGCCCGGTCGCTCCACGTCCTGCAACTCGGGGCGCAGCGGTGAGCGGCGGGACGATCGCGATCACCGAGGTCCGCCTCGGCGCTGACGAGGAGCGCCTCCTGCTCGAGGTCGTGCGTTCGGGGCACCTCGCCCAGGGCCCCATGGTCGAGCGCCTGGAACGGGCCTTCGCCGAGCTCTGCGGGGTCCGCCACGCCGTGGCGGTGAGCTCGGGGACGACCGCGCTCGTGGTGGCGCTCCAGGTCCTGGGGCTCCAGCCGGGCGAGGAGGTGCTCACGAGCCCGTTCACCTTCGTCGCCACCCTCAACGCCATCCTCGAGGCCGGTGCTGTCGCCCGGTTCGCCGACATCGACCCCGTCGATCTCACCCTCGCGCCGGGGGCCGCCGAGGAGCGGATCGGCGCTCGCACCCGCGTGCTGCTCCCCGTGCACCTCTACGGCCAGCCGGCGGACATGCGGGCCCTGGTCCCCCTGGCCGAGCGCCACGGTCTGGCGCTCGTCGAGGACGCCGCCCAGGCCCACGGGGCGACGGTCGACGGGCGGGCGGTCGGGTCCTTCGGGTTGGGCTGCTTCTCGTTCTACGCCACCAAGAACGTCACGACGGGCGAGGGGGCGTCGTCACGACCGACGACGACGAGCTGGCCGACCGGATGCGGCTGCTGCGGAACCAGGGCATGCGGACGCGTTACGTCTACGAGACGGCCGGGCACAACTACCGGCTCACCGACCTGCAGGCCGCGCTCGCCATCCCGCAGCTCGAGAGGCTCGCCGAGCGCAACGACGCACGCCGGGCGAACGCGGCTGCGCTGTCCGAGGGCCTGGAAGGCATCCCGGGCCTCGTCACGCCGAGCGTCGTGCCCGGGCGTGGCCACGTCCATCACCAGTACACGGTCCGGGTCACCGGCGAGGCCCGGCTCGATCGCGACCGTCTCGCCGCCGCTCTCCTCGAGGAGGGGATCGCCACCGGCGTCTACTACCCCCGGGTGGTGTTCGACTACCCGTGCTACCGCGACCGTCCGGACGTGAGGGTCGAACCGGTCCCCGAGGCCGAGCGGGCCGCCCGGGAGGTGCTCTCCCTCCCCGTCCATCCCTGGCTGGAGCCGGCCGACGTGTCCCGCGTCGTCGACGCCGTCCGCCGTCATCTCGCTCCGTGACCGGGACTCCGGCATGGGGCCGGGTCTGAGGCCCGGCGGTCCGTCGGGGCTATGCTCCGCGATCGTGCCCGGCGCCGGAGACCTCCGCGATGCGTGCGACGGCGAGCCCACCGAGGGGCGGTCGAGGCACGCCGGTCCCCGAGAGGACCCGGCCCCGCACCGAGCCGGAAGACGGATCATGAGCCCGAGCCACGCCCGACTCCAGATCGCCCTCGTGGGCGCCGGGGCGATGGGTTCGCTCCACGCCCGGGTCGTCACCCAGTCGCAGGACGCGGACCTCGCCTGCATCGTCGATCCCCACGTCGAGTCGGGCGAGCTCCTCGCCGAGCGGTACCGGACACGATGGCGGCCCGAGGTCGACACCCTCGATCCCTTCGACGCCGTGATCGTCGCCACGCCGACCCACACCCACGTCGAGTGGGGGCTCCGGGTGATCGAGGCCGGGAAGCCCCTCCTGGTGGAGAAGCCGCTCTCCGAGGACCTGGCGGAGACGACCCGCCTCGTCGAGGCCGCGCGCCGTCACGGGGTACCGCTGATGTGCGGGCTCCTCGAGCGCTACAACCCGGCGGTCATGACCGCCATGGAGATCATCGAGGAACCGGTGCACGTCACGAGCGTGCGCCACTCCCCCTACGCCCCGAGGATCGTGACGGGCGTGGCCCACGACCTCCTGATCCACGACGTGGATCTGACCCTTCGCATGGCCGGGCAGGATCCCAGCGAGATCAAGGCGCACTTCGCCTACTGCCACCCGAAGTCCGAGCTCGGAGCCGAGGACGTCGCCGAGGTGATGCTGGAGTTCCGCTCCGGTCTCCTCGCCTCCCTCTCCGCGAGCCGCGTGTCGCAGCGGAAGGTGCGAAACCTCGTCGTCGCCGAGCTCGAGCGGCTCGTCGAGATCGATCTGCTGCGCAACGACCTGACCGTGTACCGGCACGTGGGGAACGCCGCCCTCGACGACAGCGGCCCCGGGTACCGGCAGCAGACGATCATCGACATCCCGACCATCCAGCCGGCTCGCGAGCCGCTGGCCACCCAGCTCGACCGGTTCGTCGCCGTCGCGCGGGACGAAGCGGACTTCCGGGAGGAGCTCGACACCCTGGTCGGACCGCACTTCGTCGTGACGGAGGCCATCCGGCTGTCCTCGGGGAGCCCGGAGTGGTCGGAGCGACGGCACGACGCGTAGACGTGGCCCCGCTCCCGTCACGACCTCCGGCCGAGCGACGACGGGTTCGCCCGGCCGCGGGTCCGGTGCCCTGATGCGAGTCGCGCTCGTCAACAACTTCTTCCCCCCGCGCGCGAGCGGCAGCGCCCATCTGACCGAGGAGCTGGCCTCTCGCCTCGCCGCTCGGGGGACCGAGGTGCTCGTCGTCACCGCGGCGTTCGGCGACGCCCCCGCCGAGGAAGAGCGCGACGGCTACCGGGTGGTCCGCCTGCCGAGCCGGACCATCCCCCGCACGAAGCTGGCGTTCAACTTCGACGTCTCGCTCACGGCGTCGCCCCGGAACCTGCGGCGCCTCTTCCGGCTCCTCGACGAGTTCGCTCCGGACGTCATCCACCAGCACGGGCAGTTCTTCGACCTGACCTTCATGAGCTCGTGGTACGCGCGACGCCGGAGGATCCCGACCGTCCTGTCGGTCCACACCCGTCTGGAGCACCCGACCCGCCCCTTCGGCGTCCTCCTCTGGCTCGGCGACGTGACCCTGGTGCGGGCGTTCGTCGCGCTGTCCCGCCCCCACGTCGTGGTGATGGACCGACCCATGCACGACTACATCCGCCGGCGGTACGCGATCACCGAGGAGCGGCTGGTCCCGATCCCCGTCGGCGTGGAACCCACCCGCTTCGCCGAGGCCGACGGCCACGCCGTCCGCGAGCGCCTCGGCCTCGGCGAGCGCCCGATCCTGCTCTCCCTGGGCCACGTGATCCCGGTCCGTGACCGCCTGGCCCTCGTCGAGTCCCTCCCGCACCTCGTCGAGAAGCGGCCCGACGTCGCCGTCGTCGTGGTCGGGACGGTCTACGACGACCGGTTCCGGCGCCGGGCCGAGGAGCTGGGCGTGGCCGACCGGCTCGTGCTGACCGGCGGGATTCCCAAGGACGAGGTCCCCGAGTACCTCGCGGCCGCCGATGTGGAGGCCCACGACCTCCAGGGGTACGGCTTGGGGACGGCCAGCCTCGAGGTCATGGCGGCAGGCGTGCCCGTCGTCTCGGTCGTGGACCCCGCGAACTTCCCGGGGGTCGAGCTCCGCTCCTGGGAGAACCTGGTGATCGTCCCGCCGGACGACCCCCGGGCGCTCGCGGAGGCGTTCGTGCGGCTGCTCGACGACCGGGCGCTCGCGGCCCGGATCGGCGCGGGCCAGCAACGCCTCATCGAGCGCCACTTCACCCTCGACGTCGTCACCGATCTCCACGCGGAGCTGTACGAACGGCTCGCCGCGGACCGGTCAACCGGCTGAGTCGAGCGGCTCCAGTCGCGCGTCGGCGCCCTCGACGACGACCCGGGCGACGGGGCGGGCCGGCACACCGACCACGACGGTCGCTGCCGGCACGTCCTTGGTGACGACGGCCCCGGCACCGATCACGGCACCGTCCCCCACCGTGACGCCCATCATGATCACGGCGTTCGCGCCCACGAAGACCCGGTCGCCGATCGTCGTGGGCTCCCGGTCGACGTGGTCGTGGGATCGCCCGCTCACGCACCGCCGAACCGTGGAGTGGGTGTAGATCTGCGCCCCGCAGCTGATGTCGCACCCGGCCCCGATCCGCAATCCCCGGAGCCGTCGATCACGGTGAACGCCCCGATCCAGGTGCCGTCCCCGATCTCCGGCTCACCCACGATCAGCGCGTGGTCGTGGAAGGGGTTCGGGGGGATCGTCCCGGTCAAGAGGGCGACGACCTCTCCGCCAGGGTGGCGGTCACGACCTCGGCCAGGCCCTCCTCGACCCCGATCTCCGGCTTCCAGCCCAGGACGTCGGCGGCCCGGCGGATGTCGGCGGCCCGGCGGCTCACGAGCACGTCGCGCGGCCGGAACTGCGGCTCGACGTCCGCCCCGACGATCTTCACCAGGATGCGGGCGAGGTCGGCGACGGTGGTCTGGGTCCCGGTCCCGACGTTGACGATCGTCCGGCTCTGCTCGCTCTCCAGGGCGAGGACGATGGCCCGGGCCACGTCGCGGACGTGGACGAAGTCCATCGACTGCTCACCCGCCCCGTCGATCATCGGTGGCTCGCCGCGCAGCAGGCGCTCGACGAAGGTGAGGACCACCGTGGTGTAGTAGGCGTCGGTCCGCTGGCCGGGGCCGTAGACGTTGAAGAAGCGGAGGATGTTCCAGTCGAGGTCCTTGGTCCGGCCGTAGAACTGCAGCAGGTGCTCGCTGGCGAGCTTGGAGATGCAGTAGGGGGTCTGAGGCTTGAGCGGGGAGTCCTCGGACATCGGGAGCTCGTCGGGCTCGCCGTAGACCGACGCCGTCGAGGCGAACACCAGCCTCCGCACCCCGGCTTCCGCGGCCGCCGCGAAGAGGTTCTCGGATCCGACGACGTTGACCTCGACGCTCTCCTCGGGGTCGACGACGCTCTTGTTGATGGCGATGGAGGCCAGGTGCACGACCAGGTCGACCCCGGCCAGCGCCCGCTGGACGGACGCCCGGTAGCGCACGTCGCCCTCGACGAGCTCCGCACCGGAAGTGCGGTCGATCTCGTCGACCACGGCGGGGTCGGCCCGGTAGAGGTTGTCGAAGACCCTCACCGCGTACCCCCTGAGCCGTGAGGGCCCGCATCAGGTGCCCGCCGATGAAGCCGGCGCCGCCGGTCACGAGGACGGTCGCGTCCGTGTGCATTCGTACTGCTCCTGACCCCGAGCGTCACGGGTCCGGTGACGTCGACCGAGGCTACTCGCGCTCCCCTTGCACGGCTCTGATCACGGCGGCGGCCACGCGATCGACCTGGGACTCGGTGAGGTTGGCGTGCATGGGGATGGCCAGGTGGCGGTCGAACAGTCCCGCGGAGATCGGGCACACGGCCGGGTCCTCGTACACCGGCTGGAGGTGCGACGCGAAGGTCCCGATGTTGGCCTGGATCCCCGCTTCCCGGAGCCGCCGGGCGACACGACCTCGTGAGAGCTCGGGGTCGAGCGTGAGCACGAAGGACTGCCACGTGTGCTCGCGGTCCCCGAGCTCCACGGGGAGGCCAACCCCCTCCAGGCTCGAGAGGAGCTCACCGTATCGCCGGGCCACGCGCCGTCGCGCCTCGAGGAGGGCGGGGAGCCGGCCGAGCTGGACGAGCGCGACCGCCGCCTGGATGTCGCTGAGCTTGTAGTTGTACCCCAGCATGTCGAAGACCGGGACGGGGAGCTCGTCGGCCTGCTGGCGAAAGAAGGCGCTCTCCACCCCGAAGCAGGACAGCTTCCGGGCCGTCTCGGCCAGCCGCTCGTCGCGGGTGACCAGGACACCCCCTCCCCCGACGTGATCCCCTTGCGGGCGTGGAGCGAGAAGCAGCCGACGTCGGCGAGGGAGCCCGACGGCCGGCCGCGGTAGGTCGCGCCGGCGCCTGCCGCGGCGTCCTCGACCACGAAGAGACCGTGGCGTTCCGCGACCTCGCGGATGGGATCGAAGTCGGCGCACTGCCCGAAGGCGTCCACGGCGATGATCCCCCTCGTCCGGGGGGTCACGGCCGCGGCGGCTGCGGCGGGATCCATCGTCCAGAGGTCGGGCCGGACGTCCACGAAGACCGGCTTCGCACCGGTGTAGAGCACCGCGTGGCCGGTGGCCGGGTACGTGTAGTCGGCCACGAGGACCTCGTCGCCGGGCCCGACCCCGATCGCGAGGAGGGCGAGGTGGAGCGCCGCCGTGCAGTTGCTCACGGCGACCGCGTGCGCGACCCCGCACAGCTCGGCGAACCCCTCCTCGAGCTCCCGGCCCCGGGGTCCCTGACCCGCCACCCAGCCGGACGCCAGCGCCTGACGGACGGCGTCGACCTCCTCCTCGCCGAAGGTCGGCTGGCCGAGCGGGACGGTCTCGGTCATGGGCGTCGCCGGCTCCTGGGATCGGTCGGGCGGAACGCGGAGTATAGGAGCGCCCCAGGCCCGTCCACGGGTCCCCCGACCGGTGCAGGACCACTCACTCGACGGCGTGGCCCGGCTCCACCTCGAAGACGTGGACCCCGTCCTCCTCGAAGACCGGCCGCAGGCCCGGGGCCCGCTCGAGTGCCCCGAGGTCCATCACGTGGTCGCTTCCCGGGTAGGTCCGCTCGCCGAAGTAGACGTACCGCACGCCGTACCCCTCGACCAGCTCGGCCACTCGCGGGTCCGAGCCCACCTCGGTGACGTGCTCGCGCAGGTACGACCGGTCGGCGGCGAAGGACACGTCGGAGGTGGCCCCCAGGCCGTACATGGGGACGACGCCCTCGAAGGCGTACATCCACAGCGATCCGTCGACGTTCCCGTCGTTGAGCACCGTGTCCCCGGGCCCCACCCGGCCGGCCAGGTACTCGAACGCGGCCAGATCGGCGTCGCGGAGGGGCCCGTAGGCCTCGTAGTGGATCTCCACCAGCTCGCGGTTGTGGCGCGCCGCCGGCCACGCCAGGACGAGGACGACGGCGACGCCGGCGGCCACGAACGCCGGCGTCCGCCAGGCCGCGGACCTCACCCCGGCGATCCACCGGAACCCCGTGGACAGCGCGATCCCGCCGAAGACCGGGACGAAGAGCGCCACGTTGTACGCCACCCGCTCGGACTGGCGGTACCAGGGGAAGCCGAGCACCTGGCTCAGCCAGCCGTCGGAGCTGTGGGACAGCCCACCGATCCAGACGACGAGGACCAGGGCCGACGCCCACGACCAGAGCCTCCTCTGCCACAGGGCGACGCCGGCCCCCGCGACGGTCAGGGCGGACAGGACGCCCTGGCGCCAGGGGACGGCCACGCCCAGACCCACGATCGAACCCAGGAAGAACTCGAGCGACTTGGGTTCCCGGTCGTCGTAGTCGATCCGCTCCGAGGCCCCGCCCAGGAGGTCGGGGAGGATCGGCGACGCGAGCACCAGCACCCCGACCCCGACCAGGGCCAGGTGGCGCAGGGCCACGAGGAGTGACGAGGGGTCCCGCGAGCGCCAGGCCCGCTCGAGGAGCACCAGGCCCACCAGGACCAGGACGAGCGGGAGCTGGCTGTTGTGGACCATGAAGCCGGCGAACGTGACGAGCGCGGCGACGCCGGCCCGCGCTCTCGCCCAGGGCATCATCGCGACGTCGAGGAGCAGGGCGACGGTGACGGGGACGAGCGCCATCCCCGCGATGAGCGCGATCCCGCCCCAGCCGATGGGCTTGTACGGGAACATGCCCAGGAGCGGCGCCAGGAACACCGCGAAGCCACCGGCGAGAGGGTCGTCGGGCACGAGGCGGCGCATCAGGGCGAACAGCCCGAGGGGAAAGACCACCGCCGCGAAGAGCACGGTCGCCGCGTTCAGGACGTCGGCGACCTCCGCCCCCGAGAGGCGGTAGGCGACGGCAGTCGAGGCGTGGAGGCCGAGCGGGTAGTAGTCGGCGACGAGTCCGGTCCCCTCGGGCCCCGCCAGCAGCACCTCGTCCGGCGCGATGGTGCCCGTCTCGGACACACGCGCCGTCATGAAGCCGTGGTTGCCCGCGTCGTAGTTCGGTGGCACGACGGCCACGCCCCGCATCCCCAGGGCCCAGACGAGGACGCCGAGCGCGACGCCCAGGAGCACGAGCCCGGTGACGAGGGGCCCCCGAACCGGGGGAACCGGTGCGTGGTCCGTCCGCCCACCGCGACGCCGGGAGGCGACGATCCACACGACCACGAGCAGCGCGACCAGGACGAGGAACGCCGCCGGGCCGAACGGGATGCCGGTGACCGATCCGATCTCGGCCACCACGAAGAGGAGCCCGACAGACAAGGCCGGCGCCAGCGCGAGCCGGTCGACGGCGGAGAACCGGAGCGGCAGGGCCCGGAGCAGGAGGAGGCCCGGAGCGAACGCCACCACCAGCATTCCGAGCACCGCGCCGACCACCGAGCCCACGGCGGCGGAGCATACGCAACCGGTCACCGGGTGACGCCGATCGCCCGGGATCCGGAGGTCCCGAGAGCGGGACGGCGACTGCTAGCGTGCAGCCGATCCGCCCCCGGGGCCCGGGGGTGCCTCAAGCCCGGAACCTCGCTTCGTGTCGACTCCAGACGACCCCACCGATCGGGACGAGCTCGCCACCCATCTCGACGCCCTAGTCGCCCGCGCCACGGGGGGCGCACCGCCCGAGACCGGGCCGCCGGACACCGGGGAGGCGCACGCCCGGGAGCCACTGCGGGCAGCCCGGGACCGGCTTCGCTCCCTTCGCCGGCGCCTCGCACCGTCGAGGAGCGGACGACAGGCCGAGACAGGCCTCGAAGCGCGCGCCGAGATCGACGCGCTGCTCGACGCCCACCACGAGACCCGCCTGCGGGCGGAGCGGGCGCTCGACGAGATCGGCCGGCTGAGGGGCGAGCTCGACCAGCGACTCGCCGGTACCCACGCCACCCTGGCCGGCCTCGAGCTGACGATGGCGAACCTCACCGACGCCACCGAGCGGATCGACGAGACGCTCCGGCACCTGCGACCCGTGCTCGGTGGCAGCGACGCCGCCCATCAGGCCATCGGGGTCTCCGACGAGCGACTCGACTCGCTCTACGAGGCCTTCGAGGCGCGCTTTCGCGGGTCGTGGGAGGACGTCCGACGGTTCCTCGACGTCTACCTCGACTTCGTCCGGGAGCTCCCGGAACGGGGCACGCCGGCTCTCGACATCGCGTGCGGGAGGGGCGAGTGGCTCAGCCTCCTCGACGAAGAGGGGATCCGGGCGACGGGCGTCGACATCAACGGCGACTTCGTCGAGTCCTGCACCGCGCGGGGTCTCGACGCCATCGCCGGGGACGCGTTCGAGTACCTCGGCTCGCTCCCCGACGAGTCGTTCGGGCTCGCGACCGCGTTCCACTTCGTCGAGCACCTCGAGCTCCAGCAGGTGCTGGACCTCCTGGAGGGGGCGTACCGCGTCCTCCGCCCCGGCGGGGCCCTGGTGCTGGAGACCCCGAACCCCTCGAACCTCCGGGTCGGAGCCGCCGCGTTCTACCTCGACCCGACCCACCGCCGCCCCGTCCACCCCGGAGTTCCTGCGGTTCCTCCTCGAGCACTGCGGGTTCACCGACGTGGAGCTCCGGTTCCTGCACCCCTCACCCGAGCAGCCCGACGTCACAGAGCTGCTCGACGCCGTGCCCGAGAGCGTCCGGCCGGTCCTCCTCCACGCCGTCTGGGCGTTGTTCGGCCCCCAGGACTACGCCGTCCTCGCCCGTAAGCCCCCGACGACCTGATGCGCGTCGCGATCGTCAAGCCCGACTACGGCGTGGCGGGCGGTTTCGAGGCGGTCGTGGAGCGGGTGGGCCGGGGACTGGCCCGGGCCGGGCACGACGTGCAGTGGCGGCTCGTGCCGGTCGGTGAAGTGGGCCGGAGTCCCTTCGGGGTCGAGATCCCCGAGGCCGTCTGGGAGCGGGCCTGGGAGGCCTTCCGGTTCCTCGGGCTGCTCGAACGGTTCCGGGCGCTCGACCTCGCCGGAGCGGACCTGGTCATCAGCACCCAGCCACCGTCGTACGCGGTTCGCCACGATCGCGTCCTCGCGCTCTTCTACCACCACCTCCGGATCTACTACGACCTCTCCGGCCCATACGTCGCGGCGGGCTTCGCGGACCCCGAGCTCCACGACCTCGCCGAGAAGGCGGTGCACCGGGTCGACGACCACTTCCTCCCCGGCGTCGCGCACTTCCTCGCCGGGTCGGCCGAGGTCGCGGGGCGGCTCGAACGGTTCCACGGGTACCGCGAGAACGTCAGCCTGTTCGAGGCGACGAGCGACGTCGCCGAGATCGGCCTCCTCGAGCCGCCACCCGACCGCTTCGACCGCCCGCTCTGCGTCAGCCGCCACGAGTTCCCGAAGCGGACCGAGCTTTTCGTCGTCGCCATGAAGCACCTCCCGGCGGTGGAGGCCACCATCGTGGGGGCCGGGGGAGGCTGGCCTTCGTCCGCGACCTCGACGCCCGGCTCTCGCTCCCCGGGGCACCGCTCGACTCGCTCGGTGAGCACGGTCTGTGGCTCAACCGGGGCGACCTGTCCGTCCCGTTCGGGCAGCAACGGTCCTCGAACGTCCACTTCGCCGAGCGGACCGGTCAGGACGAGCTGGCCGACCTCTACCGATCGGCCCTGTGCGTCGTGGCCCCGGCCTACCTGGAGGACTACGGCCTCACCGCCGTCGAGGCCATGGCCTTCGGCAAGCCGGTCGTGGCCTGCACCGACGGCGGGGGCCTGGCCGAGCTCGTCGACGACGGGGTCACGGGCTTCCTCGTCGAGCCCGACGGGGCGTCGATCGCCGCCGCGGTGAAGCGCTTCGTGGAGGATCCGGGCCTCGCCCGGGAGATGGGGCGCAAGGGGCGTGAGCGTGCGTCCCAGCTCACCTGGGACCACGCGATGGCCGGGGTCGCCGCGGGGATCGAGCGGGTCATGGGATGAAGGTCGGCGTCGTCGCGCCCGGACCTGTCCCCGAGGCCTTCGGCGGGGCCCAGCGGCTCTGGCAGGGGCTCGTCTCGTGGATCGGAGAGCACACGACGCACGACGCCGAGCTGGTCGTGGTCCCGTCGCCCGAGCGCACCCTCGCCGACGTGCTCGACTCCTACGAGCGCTTCAGCCGGCTCGACGTCAGCCGCTTCGACCTCGTGATCTCCTCCAAGTACCCCGGCTGGATGGTCGACCACCCCCGGCACGTCGTGTACATGCTGCATCCCCTCCGGGGCCTCTACGACACGTACTGGATGACGGGGTTCCCGGAGCGGATCGAGACGGACGACCGCCCGCTGCGCGACCTCACGTCCCTGCTCCGGCGCCCGCCGGAGCGGTCGGCGCTCGACCAGGTGTTCGCCCGCACCCGCGAGCTCCTCGCCGGGCGGGGTGACGATCCCGCCTTCGCGCTGCCCGGGCCGCTGGCCCGGGAGCTCGTCCACTTCCTCGACGGGGTGGGCCTGGCTCGCGGCGCGATCGCCCGCTACCTGGCCCTGTCGGCGACCGTGGCCCGGCGCCCGGGGTACTTCCCGCCGGGGTCCGCCCCGAGGCCGTCGCCTGCCCCTCCTCCCTCCAGGGCCTGCGCTGCGGGCCCGGCCACCATCTCTTCACGTCCAGCCGGCTCGACGGCCCGAAGCGGCTCGACCTCGTCATCGACGCGATGCGCCACGTCCCCGACGACGTCACCCTGAAGATCGCGGGCACCGGACCCGAGGAGCGCCGGCTGCAGAGCTCGCCTCCGGCGACGACCGCATCGAGCTGCTCGGTGACGTGGGGGACAGCGAGCTGGTCGATCTGTACGCCGGGGCCCTCGCCGTGCCCTTCGTCCCCCTGGACGAGGATCTCGGGCTCGTGACGCTCGAGGCCATGGCCTCGGGGAAGCCCGTGGTCACCACCTTCGACGCCGGCGGCCCCACCGAGCTCGTGGTCGACGGGCTCACCGGCTACGTCGTCCGCCCCGACGCCCGGTCCATCGGCCACGCGCTCTCACGCCTGGTCCGCTACCGGGACCTCGCCGAGCGGCTGGGCTCCCGCGGCCGCGAGCACGCGGGGCGCGTCACGTGGAAGCGCCTCGTCACCAAGCTCCTCCCGGACAGCCCACGCCGCCCGGCACGGCATCGGCCGGGGCGGCGCAAGCTCGTCGTGACGTCGACGTTCCCGGTGCACCCTCCCCGGAACGGCGGGCAGCTCCGCTGCCACCACCTCTACCGGGCGTTGACGGACGCGTTCGAACTGGAGATCGTGAGCCTCGGAGCCTCGGACCACGCTCCCTCGCGCTCCGTGATCGAGCCCGGGCTCACCGAGACGGTCGTCCCGAAGACCCCGGAGCACCAGCAGCGCGAGTGGGCCATCGAGTCCCGGGTGGGCACCCCCGTCACCGACGTCGTCGCCGCGCCCCTGATGGGCTCCACCCCGGTCTACACCGAGACCCTGCGGCGCGCGCTCGACGACGCCCACCTCGTCCTCCTGGCCCACCCCTTCCTCCACCCCCTCGTCCGGGAGGCCCGCCCGGACCTCCCCTTCGTCTACGACGCGTTCAACGCCGAGTTCGTGCTCAAGGACTCCGTGTTCCCCGACGAGGGGCCCGGGCGGGAGCTGCGGCAGCTGGTCCGGGTGCTCGAAGGGGACGCGGTCCGCCAGGCCCGGCTCGTCACGGCGTGCTCGGAGGTGGACGCGTCCCTGCTCCGGTCCGAGTACGGCCGCGAGGACGTCGTCGAGATCCCGAACGGCGTCGATGCCGGGGCCACTGGCTTCGCGCCGGGGCGGAGGAGGGCAGGCTCCAGCCGCCGATGGCGCGAGAGCTTCACACGGCTCGAGAACGCCCCAGTCGAGATCGAGCACCTCGCCCTCTTCCTGGGCAGCTGGCACCCGCCCAACCTCGACGCGGCCGAGCACCTCTTCGACCTCGCCGCCGAGCTCCCCGAGGTCGGCTTCGTCCTGGCCGGGAGCGTCTGCCTCCAGTACGGCGGCCGGCGACTCCCCCCGAACGTGTCCCTCGTCGGCGTCGTGTCCGACGAGACGAAGGCGGCGCTGCTCGAGGCCGCCGACGTGGCCCTGAACCCGATGACCCGCGGCTCGGGCACGAACCTCAAGATGGTGGAGTACTTCGCGGCCGGAGTACCCGTCGTCTCGACCCCGGTCGGTGTCCGGGGCCTCGACGCCGAGCACGGTCGACACCTCCTCGTCGCGGAGCTCGACGAGACGCCCCGAGCCATGCACAGCCTGTTCGACGACCCTCTCCTCGCCACGAACCTCGCCTGGCGGGCCCGGCACCTCGCGGAGTCCCGCTACGACTGGCGGGTCCATGGGGCGCGGCTCCTGGCCGCCATCGAGACCGCCCTCGAGGGCGCGGACCCGCAGGGCACGGCACCGTGATCGTCCCTGCGATGCTCCCGGGGCGCGGGTTACCTGCCTCCTCGGGCGCCGGGAGTAGCCTGAGAGGCCCGTCCCCGTCGACCGCGAGCGCACCGAAGTGAGCCAACGCGCCCAGCGCTTCCTCGAAGCCGCCCGCCGGCCCGTCCCCGAGGGCACGTTCGCGGTCGGCGCCGGGCTCCTCGTCGCCGGGCTCACCGCCTACGGGTTCCAGATCCTCGCCTTCCGGGCCCTCAGCAAGGAGAGCTACGCCGCGCTCAACGGGCTGTGGGTGATCGTCTTCGTGGCCGCCCCCGGCTTCTTCCTCCCCCTCGAGCAGGAGGTGGGCCGGGCCCTGGCCCACCGCCGGGCCCAGGGTCTGGGCGGCGGGCCCCTCGTGAAGCGGGCGGCCGTCGTGGGTGGCGCCGTCACCCTGGCCCTCGTCGTCGCCGCGCTCCTGGGAGGACAGGCGCTGGTCGACAACCTGTTCAACCACGAGGGCCTCCTCCTCGCCGGCTTCGTCGTCGCCCTCGTGGCGTACTCCGGCGAGCACCTGGCGCGCGGCACCCTCTCGGGCAACGGCCGCTTCGGGCCCTACGGCCTGATGCTGGGCTCCGAGGGCGTGATCCGGCTCGCCGCCTGCGCGGTCCTCTTCGCGGTGGGCCTGACGTCGCCGGGCCCCTACGGCCTCGTGCTGGCCGGAGCGCCCATCGCCGCCATCGCTGTGTCGATGTTCCGCCAGCGCGGCCTCGTCACCCCCGGCCCCGACGCGCCGTGGTCCGAGCTGTCGAGCGCCCTGGGCTACCTGCTGGCCGGGTCCGTGTTCGCCCAGACGCTCGGCTACGCCGCCTTCCTCGGCGCCAGCGTCCTCGCCACCTCCGACGAGCGCGACGCGCTCGGCGGGTTCATCGCGGGGCTCTTCATCGCCAGGATCCCCATCCTCCTCTTCCAGGCCGTGCAGGCCGCCCTCCTCCCGAAGCTGGCGGGGCTGGCCGGCTCCGGCCGCTACGACGACTTCCGGGCCGGCCTGCGCAAGCTGGTCGTCATCGTGGTGGGGATCGGCGTGATCGGTGTGCTCGGCGGGCTCACCCTCGGGCCCTGGGCCGGCGAGCTCCTCTTCGGGTCCAAGTTCACCCTGGGGAACCGGGACCTGGCGCTCCTCGCCGCGGGGAGCGGCGCGTTCATCCTCGCCCTCACCATCGCCCAGGCGCTCATCGCCCTCGGCGGGCACGCCCAGGCGGTGCTCGCCTGGCTGGCGGGGATCGTGGGCTTCCTCGTCGTCACGGCCCTCGGCTCGGACCTCTTCCTCCGGGTGGAGATGGGGTTCCTGGCCGGCTCCCTGGCCTCCGTGGGGATGATGACGGTGCTGCTGGCGGCCCGCCTCCGGGCCGGGGCCGTCCCGAGCCCCGAGATCCTCGTCGAGGCCCTGGAGGCGGAGCGGCTCGGTCTCGGCGAGCTCGGCTAGCTCGGCCAGGCCATCGCCTCCGACCGGCGGCCCTCCCGAACCTCCCGCCGCGTCGGCGCGATCCGGACACCTCCACGGGCGTGGATCGCGCCAACGCGGCGACGGGGCTACGCGCCTGCGGTGCGGGCCGCCTCGAGCAACTCCTCGTACCGGTCGAGCACGACCGGCCAGGCGTACTCCCGCTCCACGTAGCGGCGCCCGGCCGCCCCGAGCCGGTCGGCGAGCCCGGCATCCCCCGTGACGGCGTCGAGCGCGGCCTCGAACTGCGCGTACCCGCGGTACGGGATCGCGCCCCCGCTGCGGCGGGCCTGCCCCGCCAGCACCTCGCACCGGCCCTGGACCAGCGCGGGTCGCGACGCGGCCCAGGCCTCGGTGAGCACCATCGAGAAGCTCTCGAAGTACGACGGCTGGGCGAGGGCCAGGCACCCCTCGAGCGCGGACACCTTCGTGGCCTCGTCGACGAAGCCGGTGACCACCACGTCCGGGCCGGGGGACACCGGCGCGACCGGATCGCCGAGGAGCACGAGGGCCAGGGGTCCGGGGCGGCGCCGCTTGTAGGCCTCGAAGAACTCCACCAGCTCGACCGTGCCCTTGCCGGGGTCCAGCCGCCCCACGAAGAGCAGGTACGGACGGTCACCGAGCCCGAACCGCTCCCGGAAGGCCGCCACGTCCCCTCCCCGGGGTGCCTCGACCCCCACCCCCACGACCGAGGAGAGCCGGGGCGGACCGAAGCGGCGCGTCACCAGGGCCTGCTCCTCGGGGGTCGACAGGGCCAGCGCCGTCGGGAGGCGGAACAGCGTGTCGAAGATGGAGAGCCGCAGGGGTGCCTCGTCGTGGGCGGTCGGATGCAGCACCGTCGGGACCACCCCGGCGACCGCCCGGAGTCCCGCCCAGGCCGTGAAGTAGAGGTACGTGAAGAAGACGACCACGTCGAAGCCCCGGGCCCGATCCCGGAGCCAGTCGACGAGCTCGGGGACGCGGGGACCCTGAGCCTCCATCCACGCCCGCTCCAGGTGGCGAGGCACGGTCCGGTCGGAGCCCACGACCCGCGCGTCGAGCGTCGCGAAGCGCTCGACGTCCCGGCGGCGGGCCACCGGGAAGCGAAGGACGGGCACCCCGTCCACGACGCTCTCCCCGGCCGGGTACTCGTCGGCCCAGTCGCGGTACCCGGCCGCGCAGGTGGTCGCGACGAGTGGCTCGTGACCGCGCTCGGCCAGGCGGGTCGCGAACTCCCGGCAGTGGCGCTCGGCTCCGCCGGCGACCTCGTGGCCGTACCGCTGGACCACGAAGAGGAGCCGCACCTAGAGCTCCAGGATGCGGCTCGCGAGCTGCTCGCGGGCCGTCGTGAGATCGGTGGCCTCGACCCGGCGACGACCGGCGTCCACCAGCCGGCGCCGCAGGTCGGACTCGGTGAGGACGGCGTCCATCGCCTCGGCGACGAGGAGGGGACCGGCGTCGGCGGGAAGGACCACCGCCGCGTCGCCCGACGACTCCGCGAGCGACGTCCCGGACCGGGTGACGACGGGAACCCCGGCGACCAGCGGATCGAGCGGCGTGCGGAGCGGCGCCGACCACCGCGCGACGTTGACGACCGCGTCGGCTCGCGCCAGGAACGCCGCGAGCTCGGGGAGCCCGACCGGCCCCGCGAGCCAGCACCCCCGGAGCTCGAGCTGGTGGACGAGGTGCCGGAGCGCCGCCGAGTGGGCCGCGTCGGGTGCCGGACCGACGAGCACCAGGTTCACCGACGGCATCGAGTACGTCACCAGGACGTGGTGGGCCTCGACCACGAGCTCGGGACGCCCGGCCGGGTCCAGCGACCCGCACGCCAGGACCAGCGGCCCCTCGACCGCCACCGCGAGGTGGTGTGCCGTCGGCTCGTCGGCCCCCACGTGCGTGATCGGCACCGGGTCGAGCACCGGCGCGAAGCGCTCGACGCCGCGGAGGCCGAGCTCCGCGAGGTGGAGGTCCACGGTCGCCGAGCCCGCCAGCACGGCCCGGTACCCGCGGATGAGCTCGCCGGGCGGGCCGGGCACCGGCGCACCCACGTCGTGCACCACGACGACGGTCCGGGACGCCGGGACGCCCGGGACGGTCGGGATCCCGGACGGCTCACCGAGCCCCGCGTGCACGGCGACGAGGTCGTCGGGACCGATCTCCAGGGGTTCGGGGGCTCGCCCGTCCCCGCCGGGCTCCCCCGTCCCCCGTGAGCGTGCAGCACGGCGGGTCCGCGCTGCAGGAGGTGCCGGTGGAGCCCCTGCGCCGCCTCGACCACGGGATCGCCCGGCCCGGCCCCGGCGACCACCTGATGGATCGTCCTCGGGGTCAACCGGGCTCCGCGGCCGTGGCGGCCGCCGGCCCCTCGAGCTCGGCGATCCTGGCCTCGAGGCGCTCCACGACGGACCGGAGCGAGGCGATCGACCGCTGCTGCTCGGCGATCTCGTCGAGCGCGTTCGCGAACCGGCCGGCCAGCTCGGCGTCGACGAAGCGCAGGAGCTCGTCGTAGGACCCGACGAGGTCCCCGATGACCTCGGCGAGCGCGTCGGCGTGGTCCTGGGCCTGGTCGAGGACCCCCTGCACCTGGCGGGCGGTCAGCCGGGCGACGAGGCGGTGGACGAGGCGCCCGACGGCCCCTTCCGACTCGAGCGAGATCCGGGACCGCTCGAACCGCGGGAGGGACCCGAGGGCCGCCAGGTGCTCCTCGACCCGGAGGTCGAGCTCGTGACGGAAGGCCAGGATCCGCCGGAACTGGGTGTCGAGCTCCTCCTCGAGCCCCTCCGGGTAGTCACCGGCCGCCCGGCGCTCCTCCACCCTCCGCTCGAGCCGCTCGACCAGCTCGTCCACCGGGGACAGGTCCGATCCCATCGCGCCGGGATCGTAGCGGACCGCCCCGCGGGCTCCGGCAGGGGCGGGACCCCGGGGGCTAGCCTGGCGCCGTGACCGCACGCTCCGGGCGAGCCCCGTCTCCCCGCCCC
>JAOSJM010000011.1 GCA_027494165.1 Acidimicrobiia bacterium
GAGCGCTCGACGACGGTCCCGGACCGCGGTCCTCACGACCGAGGATCAGGTGCCGCGGTGCCGGCGTGGAACCGGGCCGTCCTCGAGCCGCCTGGTGAGAGCCGGGGGCTACGCGCGCTCGAGGAGTTCCCGCAGCCGTACCCGGCACAGGTCGGGGGCGTCGAACCAGGGAACATGGGCTCCCGGCACGACGTCGATGGTCGCGCCGGCGATGCGCTGCACCCACGGCGCTCCGTCGGTGGGGGGACATGAACGGGTCGTCGGCTCCCCACAGGAACCAGGTCGGGACCTCGATCCGATCGAGATCCTCGTCGCGCAGCGCCACGCCCTCGGCGGCGAAGCCCCGACGGCCCATGAGCGCGCGCATGAGCGCGGCGACCGACCCGGCGTGCCGGCCCACCCACACGGCCCGGCGATTGAGGTCGAGCACTTCCCTGCCCATCCGGTCGAGAGCCGCCCGACCGATGCCTCGCCGCATCACCCGGGCGTAGAGGGCCAGCGGCGGCGGAGGAAGCCGCAGGGTCCCTGGCCCCAGAACCCGCCGGCCGAGCAGGTCCAGCGGGAACCTGGCGCGCGCCCCGGGGAACGCGTACGCGGGCTCGCCCAGCACGACGAGCGCGGCCACGCGATCGGGATGGTCGGCCGCGAGGTAGAACGACGTCATCGCACCGAGGCTGTTGCCGACGAGCGTCACCGCCCGGCCGGGCAGACGGTGCTGAAGCAGCGTCGTGAGCGCGTCCACCAGCACGTTCCTCGGACCCCTTTCGCCGAGCGTGAGCGGCCCCGACAGGCCGTGACCCGGCAGGTCCATGAGAACGCAACGATGCCGGGCCGAGACGTTCGAGGCCAGCGACGCGAAGTTGCCGAGCGTCGCGGTGATCCCGTGGAGGAACACCACGGGCGGCCCTTCGCCCACCTCGACGACACGGATCCAGCTGTCGCCCCACGGGACCACGTGTTCGACCGCGTCCGGCAGGTATCGGCCCAGGACCCGCGCCTCGAGCTCACGAAACAGGGCGACTCGACGATCCGGATCTCCCATGCTCCTCATCGACGGTAGCCGCCGGACGTCGCGGTCGCGCCGGCCCTCTCGAGCGGTCTCGGGGAGCAGAGCGCAACAGAGCGGTCCGCATGGCCACGGCTCGGTCCGGATCGGCGGGAGAGGAACTCGTCCGTTCCGGGCACCAGGGTCACGTGACGGCCGACGCCGCGGCTTCGTGTTGACCCTGGCCCGCAAGGCGTTGACAATCGCCCCGTCGACAGGCCGGCGGGTCGGCGGAACGACGGGTGGAGGCGACCATCAACCGCTCCGTACGGGGATTCGAGGGGAACGTCGTGTTGGTGACCGGCGGTGCCTCGGGCATCGGGCGGTCGCTCGGAGCGGCGATGGCCGCGCGCGGCGCCCGTGTCGTGCTCGCCGACCGCGACGGGGATGCGGCGAGAGACGCGGCCCGGCGGCTGGCCGCAGAGCGGCACGACGTGTCGGCACGCGAGCTCGACGTGACTGATCGCGAGGCGTTCGTGCGTGTGGTCGCCGACCTGGTCGACACCCGCGGGAGGATCGACTACCTGGTGAGCAGCGCCGGCATCTCGATGGGTGGTCCCACGCACGAGCTGCAGGGCCCGCACTGGGACCGGGTCGTCGAGGTGAACCTCGGTGGTGTCGTCAACGGCGTGCTGGCCGCCTATCCGCACATGGTCGCCGCCGGTCGAGGCCACATCGTCAACATCGCCTCGGGTGCCGGTCTCCTCGCCCCGCCCTTCGTCGTCCCCTACGCCACGACCAAGCACGCGGTCGTCGGGCTCTCGCTCGGGCTCCGGCCCGAAGCCGCGCTCCACGGCGTCCGGGTCACGGTCGTCTGCCCGGGCGCGGTCGAGACCCCGATCCTCGACCGCCTTCCCCCACCCGATCTGCCGGCGAGGCCCACGCCGCCCGTCACGGCTCGGTCCTACCTCGCCGCCCTGGGCCGGTCCCCGGTCCCGGTCGACCGGTTCGCCGAGCTCGCCCTGGGCGGGATCGTGAAGGGTCGGCCGATCGTCGTGGTCCCCGCACGGGAACGGCTCCCGTGGCTCCTCCATCGGATCTCCCCGAGGTTGGCGCTGCGGGTCACCGGCTCGCTCGCCGCCAAGCTGCAACGCAGGCTGCTCGGCACGTAGCGGCGAGGTGGTCGTCGGTCCGGTGGCTCACTTGACGGTGAAGCTGGCGAACATCCCGTCGTCGAAGTGACGCTCGACGCCTTCGATCCTCTCGCCCATGAAGTAGGGCTCGATGAGCTCGTCGCTGCCGACCGGGAGCAGGCAGGCCAGCAGGTAGTTCCCCGGCTCGAGATCGGCGCTGAACACGTCCTGCTCGTCGCCGCCCGGCGGTTCGACGAAGCCGAGCCCGCCTTCGACGATGGTGAGCTCGCCGAGGGCCTCCATCGTGTTCTCGGCCGAGATCGCGTCCGGGTCGAGGGCTGCGGCCAGCACGTCATGGGCGTCTCCGTCGTCGAGGCGAAGGAGGAAGGCCTCGTGGAACTCGGCGGTCTGGGTCCGGTTGGTGAGGTTGAACACGACCCGACCCGCGTCGATCTCCGCCGGGATCCCGTTGAACGCGAAGTTGACGGCTTCGACATCCACTCGGGTGTCGGCGCAGCTCTCGAGGAGGAAGTCGTCTACGGCGACCTCGGCTTCGGCCAGCTCTTCGCTCTCGAGGGCCGCGGCGAGGTCCTCGCGGAACATGGGTACGAGCTCCTCGACGGCCTCGGCCAGGTCGGCCGGTGCGGAGGCGACGAAGTCCTCGAGTGCGGCGACGCCGGTCTCGGCGTCTTCTTCGAAGCCCAGCGCCCACTCGGCACGATTCCACGCGTCGCAGGCCGCGTCGTGGTCCTGGCTCTCGTTGTCATCGTCGTCGCCGCAGCCGGCGGCTATCAGAGCGATCGTCGCCACCAGGACGATCGGCCATCGCGCGAACCGGCGGGCCGTCGCGACCCGTTCCCTCGCGGCGGCCACGGACCCGGCAGGCCGGTGGGTCGTCGTGTGGGTCATGACGCTGTCCTCCTTCGTGTCGGTGCCAGGGCGCGCTACATCCCTACGAGGACGCCGGCAGTGGCGACGACGATCCCGATGACCGCCACAGGGCCGCTGGCCGCGCTGAACCGGTAGCCGAGCGACCTCTCGGCGAACTGGTCGCCGGTGCGGGTGAGCCAGTTGACCGTCCCGCCGACCGTCTCCACCGCCGCGCCGGCAACCACGAGGACGGCGGCGGCGGTGGCGAGGCCCGACTCGAAGCCGGTGACCCCGAACGCATAGGCCAACCCCAGACAGACCGGGCCCTGCATGATCGAGGCGACGTGTCGGCCCACGAGATGCGCAGACGCCTCCGCGGCGACGGCCCGTTCGCGAGCCAGCGGGATGCCCAGGATGAACCCGTAGCCGATGATCAGGACGCCGTAGGCGACGAGGACCTGCTGGGCGGTGCTCACGTATCCGAACCTACGGATCGTCTGGTGCGGCGGCATCCGTGAGGTCACGCATTTCTCGGGACTCGCTGGCCGCGCCGGTGGCCGGCCCGTACTCTGCGAGGCATGGCATCGCTCGTGACGGCGGTGTTGATCTCGGTCGACGACACCGTCGATCCCCTAGCGTCACCCGGGCCGACGAGGCGGTCGGCCATCGGGCCGGCGATTACGGGGGGTGTGCTGCGGATCCGCCAGCCGGGTCGATGGCTCGTGGAGTTCGTCTCGCCGCGCCGGGCGGTGGCGTTCGGCATCGCCCTGCAGCGTTCCCTCTCCGTGCCCGAACCCTTCGTCCGGGTCGCCATCAGCACCGAGGAGGAGACCGACCGGCCTCCGACCGCGACGTCGGTCGCCGAGGCGATGAGCGAGCGGACCTCCCCCGGGGCGGTGATGTTGACCGATGTCGTGCGCCAGCTCGCCGGCCCGGTCACCGGTGTGCGTTTCGTGAGCGAGCGTCGGCAGCGCCTGCGCGGCCGTTCGGAACGGCTTCTGCTGTGGAGCGCGGTCGAATCGGATCTCGCGCCCGAAGCGCAGCCGGTGTTCGGCCGGGAGGCCGAGCTGGAGCAGATCGACCGGGTCATCGACGACCTCGTCGAGGGAACGGGACGCGCTCTGGTGCTCGAAGGCGAAGCCGGGATCGGCAAGACCCACCTCGTCAACGCCGTCGGCGCGCGGGCCCGCGCTCGGGGTGTTACGGTCGTGGTCGCGGGGTTCGAAGAGCTCGAACGCACCCGCCCCGGCACCGTGCTGTTCGGGTTGGGGCGGGCGCTGGGTATCGAGTCGGGCTCGTCGGGCTATCAGGCCGACACGACCCCGTTCCGGCTGATCGACTCGGTGGTGGACGCCATCGCCGAGGCCGCGACGTCCACTCCCATGCTCGTGGCCGTCGAAGACCTGCACTGGGGCGACGACCTGAGTCTCCGGGGGCTCGACGCGATCAGCCGGCGCACCTCGTCTCTCGCGGCAGCCCTCGTGGTCACCATGCGGCCTTCGCCTCGGCCGGACGTTCTCGCCCCGCTGCTCGACAGCCTCCAGCGGCGCGGTTCGACGATCCATCGTCTCGAGGGGCTCGACCACTCCGCGTTGATGGCCCTGGCCAGCCTGCGCTGCGGCGGACCTCCCGGCCGGGACCTGGCGCGGCGCTTGTCGGCCACGGCCGGCAACCCCCTGTTCGCCGTGGAGCTGATCAACGCGCTCGAGGACAGCGGGTCGTTGCGGTTGGTCGGCGGTACGGTGGAGGCCACGGCCGACGAGCTTCCCGCCAGCCTGCGGGACACCATCCTGCGGCGACTCTCGATGCTGTCACCCGACGGCATGGAACTGCTCCGCCTCGCCAGCCTGCTCGGCAGCCAGTTCACCCTCGCGGACCTGGCCACGGTCGCGGGGCGCAGCATCGTGGACGTCGCCGCCCAGTTGCGAGAGGCGGTGGACGCGGCGTTCGTGACCGGTGACGGCATCACCCTGGCGTTCCGCCACGAGCTGCTACGGGAAGCCGTCCACGAGGACATCGCGCCGGCGATCCGGCACGATCTGCACGCCGCCGCCGCCCGGTCGCTCGCCCACGCCGGGGCCCCGACCCGCCAAGCGGCGCGCCACTTCGCCCTCGGCGCCCGGAAGGGCGACACCGAAGCGGCCGACTGGCTGGCCCGGGCGGCGAGCGAGATCACCGGGCTCGATCCCCAGACCAGCGTCTCGTTGGGTGAGCGGGCGCTCGAGGTCGCCCCCGCCGACTGGGCGTCGCGCGTCGAGACCGAGATCACCCTGCTCGACCCGCTGGCTCGCGTCGGACGGCTCGACGACGCGCGCCGGCTCGCCGATCGGCTGCTGGAAGAGGTCGATGACGACCCGACCCGCTTCCTGCTGCTTCGCGCCCTCTCGGGGATGCTGACGGCGGCCGGTGATCTGCGCAACTCGGCCGAGCATCTCGACCGGGCGGCGGCCGTGCCGGGCGTGCCCCGCAGCGACCTCGAGTCCACGCGCTGGCAGGCGGCGGGCCAGCACCTCCTGGCCGGCGACCCGGTCCGGACGCCCGGGACCACCGTCGAAGGCGACGGGCCGGAGGCTGACGCGGTCGGCGCGGCCGGCGGCTACGACGAGGCTGCGATCGACCGGCTCGACGCCGACGGCCGGTGCACCGCCTACCAGACCCGCGCCCTGTTCGCCGCCGCCGAGGGCCACTACGAGGAGGCCCGGGAGCACGCCCGCCGGGCGGCGGCGGACAACGGCTCGCGGGCCGCGTCCCGGGCCGTGACCGTGGGTCCCGACCTCTGGCCCGACATCTGGGTGGGGACGTCGCACTTCTGGGTCGATGACTTCGACGCCGCGCTCGCGGTCTACGAGACCGTGGCGAAGGAAGCCGAGCGGCGCGGGGAGCTGACCTTCCTCGTCCAGACCGCCGCCGGTTCGGCCGGGATCCACTATCTCGCGGGACGCTGGACCGACGCGTGCCGGGAGATCGAGACCGGCCTCGACGTGGCCCACGAGACCGGCGCCCACGCGCATCTTGCCCTCAGCCACGCGATCGCGGCCCGGGTCGCCCTGGGGCGGGGCGAGCCCGAGGAGGCCCGCCGGCAGCTCGAGGCGGCCGACCGGGCGCGGGGCCTCCATTCCTTCGGGCTCGATCTGCTCGCCTGGGCCTGGGCGAGCGTGCTCGAGCTCGAGGGTGACGCGCGGGCGGCCCTCCACCTCCTGACCGAGGCGTGGCGGGTGACCGCGTCGTTGCGGGGCCTCCTCCAGTACCAGGCCGTCGCGCCTCCGCTGGTCCGTCTGGCCCGAGACGACGGGGACGAAGCCCTGGCCCGCGCCGTCGTCGCCGACGTCGAGATCCTCGCCGACCGGGGGCAGGTGATGAGCGGCGCCGCCGCCGCCCGGCGCTGTCGCGGCCTGCTGGAGAGCGACGTCGAGGTGCTCGCCGAGGCGGTCGCCGCCTACCGGTCCACGCCGCGCCGGGTCGAGTTCGCCGCCACCTGCGAGGAGCTCGCGACGTACCTCCTGGCGGCGGGCCAGATCGACGAAGCGGTCACGACTCTCGACGAGGCTGCCGCCGTCTACGCCGATTGCGGTGCCCGGGCCTACCTGGCGCGCATCGACGCCACCCTGCGAGCCCACGGCAGGCGCCGGCGCCGCTCGCCCCCGCGTCGGAACGCCAGGGCTGGCCGTCGCTCAGCCCCCGAGAGCTCGAGATCGTCGATCTGATCGCGCAGGGTCTGAGCAACCCCAGGATCGGCGACCGCCTGTTCATCTCACGACGCACCGTCGAGACGCACCTCGCCCACATCTTCCGCAAGCTCGGTGTGGCCAACCGGGCCCAACTGGCCGCGGTCGCCAGCGCCCGACGTCTCGAACAGCAGGGGTGACGATCGACCACTGCACCAGGACCACAGCAGCGGGGCAGGGGAACCGACCCGCATGGCGCGAAGCTCTCTGCCCTCGAGGCGAGGCGGCCGCCCGGAGTCGAGCAGCCCGAGACTCGACCGGTGGACCAGCGACGGCGCAACCCGCGACGCCGTCGACGTGATGGGTGGCGGGTACGGCGCGGCGGCGCCGAGGCGGTGGTCGTGCTCGCCACGCCGGAGGCCGGCGACACGCCGCCCATCGACGACGACTAGGTCCGCATCGACCTCGTCGCCATCGATGACCTGCTCGCGCCCGGCGACTCGCTGGTCTACCAGTACGCCTTCCCACACCTTCGGGGAGCCGACCCCGGGACGGGCCGCGCCCAGCTGATCACCGACGTCGGCCCGGCCTTCGAAGGCTCGGTGCTCGGCGGCCTCCCCGGCCAAGGCTCGACCGATGATGGACGGGTTCGCCCAGGGCTCGTGTGCACGCCGAGCATGGACGTGAGCA
>JAOSJM010000012.1 GCA_027494165.1 Acidimicrobiia bacterium
ACGTTCTCGCCGGCGTCGTCACCGGGAGCCTGCCCGTCGACGTCGTGGCGCCGGAGGACTACTACATCCCGGCGCACTCTCGGCTCGCCGAGGCGCTCGGGTGGCTGGCCCGCGAGGGTCGTGGCCCCCGACGCGAGACGGTCGTCCGGGTCGCCGGTCGGAGGGTCGAGCTGGCCGGCGCGCTCGGCCACGACGTCGTGACCGTTGTGGCGCTCGAAGTGGCCGGGCTCCGAGAGGCGCTCATGGCTACCGGGTCGCCCCGGGTCGCCGACGACTGCCGGACGATGGCGCGCATCATGGCCGAGGCGCTGCCTGGTGGCCCGCGGGCCGCGGAGAGGGTCGCCGCGCTGGCCGAGGCCCGGCGGACGATGAGCGCCCTCGCCGACGCGTACGAGCGTCTCGCCGCGGGGGAGCGGGTAGACGCCGTGCTGGTGGGGGTGGCGTCGTGAGCCCGCTGTCGCTCGTGCCGGAGCACGGGCCGGAGGAGACGGACGGCGCCGGGCTCCTCGATGACGTCGCCGCGTTCCTCGCCCGGTTCGTCGCGTTCGACGGCGACGCTCAGCGGGACGCTACGGCGCTCTGGACCGTGCACGCGCACGCGGTCGACGCCGCGGAGACGACCCCACGACTCGCGATCCAGTCGGCGGAGAAGCAGTCCGGGAAGACCCGGCTCTTGGAGGTCCTCGATCTGGTCGTCCCCGCGGCGCTGCCGGTAGCGAACATCTCCCCGGCCGCCATGTTCCGGGTCGTCGCCGATGGCCCGGTGACCCTCCTGGTGGATGAGGTCGACGCGATCTTCGGGCCGAAGGCCAACGGCAACTACGAGGATCTGCGCGCCCTCCTCAACGCCGGCTACCGGCGTGGAGCGACCGTCGCCCGCGTCGTCGGGGAGGGGAAGAAGATGGAGGTCCGGCGGTTCCCGGTCTACGCACCGGTCGCGCTCGCCGGCATCGGCACCCTGCCGGACACGATCCAGGATCGGAGCATCGTGATCACGCTTCGGCGCCGGGCGCCGGGCGAGCCGATCGCCAAGCTGCGGCGCCGACTCGTGCTCGGCGAAGCGACCGATCTCCGCGACCGGATCGCCGGGTGGGTCGCCGACCGGCTCGACATCCTCGCCGACGCCTACCCCTCGACGCCCGACGAGCTGTCGGACCGAGCAGCGGACTGCTGGGAGCCCCTCGTGGCGATCGCGGACGAGGCCGGGGGTGACTGGCCCGAGCGTGCCCGTCACGCAGCCCGAGCCCTCTCGACCGGTGGGGATGATGAGCTGTCCCTCGGCGTCCGGCTCCTCGGCGACATCCGCGCCATCTACGCCGACGCCGGTACGGACCGGCTCTCCTCGGCCGATCTGGTCGAGCGGCTCCACGCGATCGAGGAGTCACCGTGGGGTGACTGGTTCGACGCTCGACGCCTCGCCGCGAAGCTCCGACCCTTCGGCGCCCGGCCGCGCCAGCACCGGTTCGGGGAGAAGACCCTCAAGGGCTATCTCGTCGACGACTTCGTCGACGCGTGGGCTCGCTATCTCCCCACCCCCGAGAAGACCGAAACATGCGTCGCGAGCGAAACACCGCAGGCCACGCCTACCAGCACTGTTTCGGCTGTAGACGATGTTTCGCTTTCTCAGGGGGGAGAGGGCGAGGACGACGCCTACGACCCCGAGGCGTGGGCGCGCACCGTCGCGCACGCCGAAGCCCGAGCCGCCGAGGCCCGCCGACGGAAGGAGGGCCACCGATGAGCCCCCGGCCGAGCTGTGGGCCTGGATCGACTACCCGGGCCGGACCCACTACGTCCGGCTCCGGCTCGCCGAGGACGGCTACCACCCGGCAGGCACGCGCTGTGGTACCCGGCCTACCGGTGAGCCCGAGTGGCCCGTCGCCCGTGACACGCCGGTGTGCCGGCGGTGCTGGCGCTTGGTGATGGCCGCGCATCTCATCATCGACCCCATGAGGAGGAGCACGTGACTGACCACCCCTACACGCCGTCGTGGCCACCCGAGGTCGAGGCCGACGCGTTCCGCTGCGCCGTCGCGCTCGCACGGGCGGCCGAGGCCGGTGACGGCCCCACGTTCGGGGCCGTGCTCGCCGCGGCCGTGTCGCCCGAGGCGACGGTATGGGCGCTGGCCTGCCTGCCCGGGCAGTTGGTCCGTTCGGCGTCGGCTGCGCTCGGCCGGCCGTTCGACGTCGCGGCGTCGCTCGACCGACTCGCGCTCGTCGCCGCGTCGCTCGACGTGCTCCCCACCGACGACGACGGATAGCCGGTACCCCCACGGGTAGTACCCCGTACCCCCAGGGGTGTCACTCCCCGGGGGTAGACTGACACCAGGAGGTAGCCGCGATGGCCACCGAGCACGACACCAGCACCACGACCGACCCCGAGGCCGACGATCTGGGCGAGGCCGGGAAGCGTGCGCTCGACGCCGAGCGTCGGGCCCGCCGGGACGCCGAGCGCCGGGAGCGTGAGCTTCGGGCCCGGGTCGAGGAGCTGGAGACGGCAGAGCTGCGACGCGACGTCGCGGCCGAGAAGGGCCTCACGGCCGAGCAGGCTCGACGCCTGACCGGCTCGACCCGCGAGGAGCTGGAGGCCGACGCCGACGACTTGCTCGCCGCGTTCGGTTCGACGAGCAAGGCTCCCCCGAGCGCGAAGCCCCGTCCGGAGCTTCGGGGCGGCACCGATCCGAGCGACATGCCCGAGGACGTCTCCGGACTGGCCGACCGGATCATGGGGCGGGGCATCTAGCCCACGACCCCGGCCACCGCGATGGTGGCCACGAGCACGACACGGCCGCGACGGTCGGGTCGGGCGCCCGCGACGGGCATGACCCGTACCCGTTCACGTCGACTTAGGAGCCCATCGTGGCCGTTCTCACCGCTCAGTCCATCTCGTCCCTCGCGCTGGAGCTGCTCCGGCGGAGCCTCGTCCTCCCCCGCACCGTCGCCCGTGTCCCCGGTGGCGAGTTCAGCGGGCCGAACGGGGCGACCATCACCGTCCGAGTCCGCCAGTCCCGCCAGTCCCGCGTGCAGGAGACCCCCGGGGCGCCCATCAGCTACGACGCCATCAACGAGGTCTCCGTCCCCGTCACCGTCCGGCATCTCTACGACGCGACCCGGCTGAGCGACACGGACGTGTCGCTCGGCATCGCCGACTTCGGCCGGCAGGTCACGGCTCCTCAGGTCGCGTCCGTCGCGCTCGGCGCGGAGACCGAGCTGGCCGCCGCGATGAACGCCCTCGACTCGACCATCGAGGTCACGTCGTCGAGCGACGTGGCGGACGCCGTGCTCGCCGCCCGCGAGTTCCTGACCGCCGAGCAGTGCCCCGCGGGGGGTCGGTGGCTCGCCGTCTCGCCGGAGTTCGCGACGCTGCTCCTCAAGGTCGACAAGTTCACCCGGGTGGACCAGTCGGGGTCGCCTTCGGCGCTGCGCGACGCGGTGCTCGGCCGGCTCTACGGGCTGATCGTGGTGGAGAGCGCGGCGCTCAACCCCGGCACGGCGCTCGCCTACCACGAGAGCGGCATCGTCTGGGCGAGCCGGGCCCCGGCCATCCCCCGCGGGTCGACGAACGCGGCGACGATGAACGAGGACGGCATCGCGCTCCGCCAGGTCTTCGCCTACGACGTGGGGGGTGCTCTCCGACGTGTCCGCCATCGACACGTTCGCCGGCGCGAGCGTCGTGTACGAGGACGGCGCCCCCGGCAACGTGCTGTCCCGCGTGGTGAAGCTCGCCATGCCGGACGCGTCGAGCTGATGGTCCCCGGGCCGGTGAGAGGGTGACGACCTCCTCCCCTCGTCATGGCACACCGGCCCGGCGCTGCTGCCCCGGCCCTCGGGTCCCCCGTCGTCCTCGGGGTCGGGGCGCAGCACACACCCCCGGGGGTGACTGATGCCCCGTCCCGCGCTCGCGACCCTCGTCGACCTGGAAGCGTGGCTCGGCGAGAGCGTCCCCAACGACGCCCACGCCACCGCGCTCCTCGCGCACGCCTCGGAGATCGTCCGGGCCTACGCGGGTGTCTCCTGGCTCGATGAGGACCCCCCCGCACAGATCCCCGGGGTGGTCTGCGCCATGGTCGAACGCGCGACCCGCAACCCCGCCGGCGTCGTCCAGGAGACCGCGGGTCCCTTCACCCGGTCGTTCGGGCGCGACGCCGCGCAACGCCTCTATCTCACCCGGGCCGAGCGGGCCGTCATCCGCGCCGCGGTCGGACGGCTCGCTGTCCTGCCACTCGCGACGACCCGAGGTCCGATCGAGACCGCCGGTCGCCACCGACACGCCATGGTGGTGGCCAGGGGTGGGGGATGACCCCTCCCCGACCCGGCGGCGTGTGCGGTCGGCATAGCGCCTGCCTGTCGCCGAGAGCTGAAACGAATGGCCCCCTGGGAGGTCCGATGAGTCCTGATTCGGTCCCGAATGCCCTGAAGGGGACCGGGCCGGCCGGCCGGCGCCTGTGGCGCTCGATCCTCGGCCGCTGGGGCTGGACGAGCATGAGATGGTGCTGCTCCGGGAGCTGGTCCGGGTGGTCGACCGGCTCGACGAGCTGCACGCTCTGGTGGCCCGTGACGGGCTGATGGTCGACGGTCCCGGTGGGCTCGACCGGGTGCATCCGCGGCGGTCGAGGCCCGGCAGTTGGCCATCGTCGAGGCCCGGTTGGTCGCCGCGTTGCGGCTCCCAGAGGGAGCGCCAGGGCGACGGCAGCGTCGGGTCAGGGTCGCGGGGTCTACTCGCTCGCCGATGCTCGGATGGCCCGGTGAGGCCCCGACGCCGCGACGCCGGCCGTGGAGGGCTGGTGGCCGAGCACTACTTCCGCCGGTCGATAGCGGCGCGGCTCGACCCCGGGGCGACATGTGCGCCGGCCTCCCGGCGCTCGACGCCGAGGAGCAGGCCTTCGTCGAGGAGCTGCTCGCCGGCCGGGCCGGCCCCGGCGCCCTCGTCGAGATCATCACGGCTCGCTACGGGCCCTACGAGCCCTGGCACCCGATCGACGACGAGGGCTTACGGGTCGTGGGTAGGGATACCCCGGGGTACCGTTCGCGTGGTGGACGATGCCCTCTCGCCGCGCTCATGCTCCCCCGGCGAGCTGCCGT